>CAWIEF010000003.1:0-1553566 GCA_963835135.1 uncultured Alphaproteobacteria bacterium | reverse complement strand
GGTGCCGACGCTCAGGATTGAACTGAGGACCTACTGATTACGAATCAGTTGCTCTACCACTGAGCTACGTCGGCCGTTGGCCCGGGTTACTGGGATTGGGCATGCTGGGATATACAGACCGGCATGCCCGACCGCAACTGCGGAACAGGTCACCCACTGCAGCGTTGTGCTTCGAATGTCTTCAACCGCGCCCGCACTCGGGCCTTCTCCGTCCGCGCCGATCGACGACGAAGACGACGTCCCGCTGCACGAGTTGCGCGAGTGTCCGGATTGCGGTCTGTTCCAGCGTCTGCCGACGTTGCGGCCAGGGTTCGTGGCGGAATGTCCCCGCTGCGGCAAGGTGTTGCGGGCCCGCCGGCGCAATAGCTTCAGCACGGTCGGCGCGCTGATGGTGGCGGGGTTGGCCCTGTTCACCATCGTGGTCTACCAGCCCTTGCTCGGGATCAGGCTGTTCGGCCGGCAGACTCAGACGACCCTGCCGGTGCTGCCATTCTCGCTAGAACAGTTCAACATGGGCGAGCTTTCGATCCTCGTCCTGACGTTCACGGTGATCGCGCCGTTGATGAAGCTCGGCACGACGGCCGGCGTGCTGGTTGGGTTGCGCATGCCGGGCGTCACGCCGACGTCGCTGGCGACGCTGGCCCGGGTTCGCGCGTGGCTGACACCCTGGGCGATGACGGAGGTTTTCCTGCTGGGACTGTTCGTCGCCTACACGCGGCTGACCTCCTACGCGGCTGTCCAGATCGGTCCGGCTCTCTATGCGATGGCCGGGCTGATGCTGATCATGGTCGCGGCGGACGCCTGGCTGGACGAGCATGCTCTGTGGGACGCGATCGGCCGGCGGCAGCGGCGTCAGCCGCCGCGGGCCGGTGACCTGATCGGCTGCGATACGTGCGGGCACGTGTCGGCGGGCAAGCCAGGCGACCTGTGCCCCACCTGCGAGAGCCGGCTGCGCGTGCGCAAGAAGGAGCCGGTTGCGCGCTGCTGGGCTTTGGTTGGCGCGGCTGCGGCCTTATATGTGCCGGCCAACATCCTGCCGGTCATGACCGTCATCCAAGTTCAGCACGAGTACAAGAACACGATCATGGGCGGGGTGCAGGAGTTGATCGCCTACAAGATGTGGCCGCTTGCGCTCATCGTCTTCATCGCCAGCATCGTCGTGCCCGTGCTGAAGTTGGTGCTGCTGGCCTACATGCTGATCGCGACGCAGCGGCGGTCCGGCATCGGCCTCAGGCGACGGGCGGTGATGTATCGCGTGGTGGACGTGATCGGGCGGTGGTCGATGATCGACGTGTTCATGATCACGATCCTGACGGCTTTGGTGCGCATGGGATCGATCGCGTCCGTCATTCCCGAACCAGGCGTCGTGTGCTTCGCCGGCGTCGTGATCCTGACGATGCTCGGCGCGGCGAGCTTCGATCCTCGGGTGATGTGGGATGTCGCGGAGGAGGCCGACCCGATGCCAGCGGGCAAGCTGGCCGGAGCCACCCTGTGAGCACGGCGCCGGAGGCGGGCGTCCGCAAGAGCCGCATCTCCTGGGTGTGGCTCATTCCGATTGTGGCTGCGGTGGTCGCCGGGTTCCTCGCGTGGCGCACGTTGAGCCAGCAGGGGTCGCTCATCACGATCTCCTTCCACGGCGGGGACGGGCTCGTCGCCGGACAGACCAGGGTGCGCTACAAAGCCGTCGAGTTGGGCCAGGTCGAATCCGTCCGCCTGTCGAGCGACATCAAGACGGTGATCGTCACGGTGCGCATGCGCGCGGAGGCCGATCCGTTCCTGACCGACAATGCCCGCTTCTGGGTCGTCCGGCCCAGGCTCAGTTCTGGCAGCTTGGCCGGCATCGAGACGCTGGTCTCGGGGGCCTATATCGAGATGGACCCTGGCGAGCGGGGCGCCAACGGCAAATACGATTTCACCGGGCTGGAGACGCCGCCGGCCATTCGTAGCGGCGAACCCGGAACGACCTACCGGCTCAGCGCGGAGCGACTGGGCTCGCTCTCGTCGGGCGCTCCCGTGTTCTATCGCGACCTCGCCGTCGGCGAGGTGCTCGACTACGATATCGGCAACGGGCTCGGGCCGGTGAGCCTGACGGTGTTCGTGCGCGCGCCCTATGACAAGCTGGTTCGGGAGGGGTCCAAGTTCTGGAATGCGTCGGGGCTTTCGGTGCAGATCGGTGCAGATGGGCTGCATCTTGAACTGGCGAGCCTGCAGGCGGTCTTGAACGGCGGCGTTGCATACGACGCGCCGCACGACCCGGCTGCCAAGCCGGCGCCGGTCGGCGCGGAGTTCAGGTTGTACCGCAACTACGAGGAGGCGCAGTCCGCCGGCTATAAGAGCAGGATCGACTTCGTCTCCTATTTCGAATCGTCGGCGCGTGGCTTGTCCAAGGGTGCGTCGGTCGATTTCTTCGGCATCCAGGTCGGGACCGTCGAGAACGTGGAACTCGACCTCGACACCATGACCGGTCAGACGCGCGTCAAGGTGAGCTTCCAAATCCAGCCGGAGCGGATCGCGTCGAGCCACGCCGGGGATGACAAGGAGGACCCGGTCGAGGTCGCCCGCCGACTGGTCGCGCGAGGCATGCGGGCGCAGCTTCAGACAGCAAGCTTCCTGACGGGCAGTATGTTGCTCGCGTTGAACCTCGACCGGAACGCGCCGCCGGCCGAGCTGACCCAGCAGAACGGACAGTGGATCATTCCCAGCGAGGGCGGCGGGCTCGACAACATCATGAGTTCGGCCAGCAACATCGCTAGCAAGCTCGACCGGCTGCCGCTCGACGAGATCGGCGCCAACCTGAACCGCACGCTCCGCTCCGCCTCGACGGCGATGGCGAGCGTCGGCGACCTCGCAACCCACGCCAACAGCGGCCTGAGCCCGGCGTTCGCCCGGCTTCCGTCCATCACCGCATCCCTCGAGCAGGCGGTGAGCCGGGCTGACCGGGTGCTGAACTCGCTCGACCGCGGGTATGGCAAAGACTCGGACACACAAAGGGAATTGTCTCGCGCGATGGTGCAGGTGGGTGATACGGCGCGGTCGATCCGGCAATTGGCGGACTTCTTGGACCGCCATCCAGAGGCGTTGATCCGCGGCCGGGCGGGCGCGCAATGAGGCGCCGTCCACTCCTGACCGCGCTGTCCGCGCTGGTGGTGGCGTCGTGTTCGTCGCCGGACCCGAGCTACTTCACGCTCGCTCCCATCCGCGGCGCGTCCGCGCCGGGCGGGCCGTCGCTGGTGGAGCTGCGGCGGCCAGGCATCGCCGGCTACTTGGATCGGTCCGAGATCACACGGTCGAACACGCCCTATCAGCTCAAGGTCGCCAGCGGGGAGCGCTGGGGCGAGCCGTTCGGCGACATGGTCGGCCGCGTCCTGGCCGAAGACCTCAACGGCCGGCTTGTCGGCAGCAGCGTGTTCACCTCGGCGGGAGCGATTTCGGCTGACGCCGGGGCGCGGATCGAAATCGACATCCAGCGCTTCGATGCGGATGCGGGCGGGCAGATCGTGCTCGCCGGACAGGTCGCGGTCACGCGGAACGGAAACCGGGGCGAGCCCGCCACCCGATCGGTCCGCGTCAACGTGACGCCGACGGATTCGACGACGGCCGCCTATGTGGCGGCGATGAGCCAGGCGCTGGCGCGAGCGTCCGACGACATCGCGGCAATGATCCGCCGCCCGTAACCAAGGCGTCAGGCGATAGCGGGGGCGCGCTCCGCGGCGGCGCGGGCCCAGGCCATGCCGACATCCTCCTCGAACAGCTCGGCCAGCTTCTTCATCACGGTCCCGCCCAACTCCTCGGCGTCGACGATCGTCACGGCCCGGCGGTAGTAGCGCGTCACGTCGTGACCGATGCCGATGGCGATCAGTTCGACCTGATTGCGGCTTTCGATCTCGTGGATGACCTGGCGGAGGTGTTTCTCGAGGTAGTTGCCCGGGTTGACCGACAGCGTGCTGTCGTCGACGGGCGCGCCGTCGCTGATGACCATCAGGATGCGCCGATGCTCGGGGCGGTTGACGAGGCGGCGGTAGGCCCAGAGCAGCGCCTCGCCGTCGATATTCTCCTTAAGCAGTCCCTCGCGCAGCATCAGCCCGAGATTCTTGCGGGCGCGGCGCCAGGGCGCGTCGGCGCTCTTGTAGATGATGTGCCGCAGGTCGTTCAGGCGGCCCGGGTTGCGCGGCTTGCTGTCCTGCACCCAGCGTTCGCGGCTCTGCCCACCCTTCCAGGCGCGGGTGGTGAAGCCGAGGATCTCGACCTTGACGGCGCAGCGCTCGAGCGTGCGGGCCAGGATGTCGCCGCACATGGCGGCGACCGTGATCGGGCGGCCACGCATGGAGCCGGAGTTGTCGATCAGCAGGGTGACGACGGTGTCGCGGAAGTCGGTCTCGCGCTCGCGCTTGTAGGAGAGCGAGATCAGCGGATTGACGATCACGCGGGCGAGGCGGCCGGCATCGAGCATGCCCTCTTCGAGGTCGAACTCCCAGGCGCGGGTCTGTTGCGCCATCAGCCGGCGTTGCAGCCGGTTGGCAAGCTTGCTGACCACGCCCTGAAGATGCTGGAGCTGCTGATCAAGCTGCTGGCGCAGCCGGGTCAGCTCCTCCGGATCGCATAGATCCTCGGCGTCGATCTCCTCGTCGTTGGCCCGGCTGTAGGCGCGGTAGGCCTGGTGGTCGTCGGGGACGGGCTTTTCGCGCCGCTGCTGCGGTCCGCCGGGCCGGTCTTCGCCCTCGGCCGTCGCGGCGTCGTCGTCGGCTTCGTCCTGGCCTTCCTCCTCGGCGGTGTCGGCCTCCATTTCCTCGGGCTGCGCACCCAGCATCGACTCCGCGTCGCTCTGCTGGTCGCCCTGCTGCTGTTCCTGGTTGTCCTGGGCGCCACTCTCCTCGCCGCCCTGGTCCTGCTCGTCCTCGTTCGGCTCCGGGTCGCTCTCGATCTCGGCTTCGGCCAGGTCAAGCGCGGCCAGCAGCTTGCGGGCCGAGCGGGTGAATTGGGTCTGGTCGAGCTGGTTGGTCGCCATCTCGGCCAGCGCCTTGTCGGCGGCCGGACCCAGCGTATTGCGCCAACTCTCCAGGATGCGCTTGGCCGCGTCCGGCGAATCCTGCCCCGACATGAGTTCGCGCGCCAGCAGTCCCAGCGCGGCGGGCAGCGGCAGCTGGTCCTTGCGGGTCATGCGGTCGAAGCCCTCGGCCTCGCACTCCTCTTGCAGCCGTGCCCGGAGGTTCTCCGACACGCCGGCCATGTGCCGCGCGCCGACCACCTCGCAGCGTGCCTGCTCCAGCGCGTCGTACACGTCCTTCGCCTCGCGCCGGGCCGGGCTGCGGGCGGCATGCACGGCGTCGTCGTGGTGACGTAGCCGCAGGGCGACGCTGTCGGCGGCGCCGCGCAGCTTGGCCATCTCGTTGGGCGGCAGCGCCCGGGTTGGCAGCGGCAAGCGGGCCCGCTTGCCGACGAGGCCGGACGGCCCCGGCTGGAAGGCGACCTGCACCTCGGGCGTCTTGGCGATCGCCCTCAACGCGCCGGCAGTGGCCCGCTTGAAATCCTCGGTGCGTGCGTTGTCCTTGTTGTTCGACCCAGACATCAGATCCCTTTACGCGTCCCCAGCAGCCCGGTCGGCAGTTCCTCGTTGAAACAGCGCTGATAGTACTCGGCCACCGTGCTGCGTTCCGCTTCGTCGCATTTGTTCAGGAAGGTCAGCCGGAAGGCGAAGCCGATATCGCCGAAGATGCGCGCGTTCTCGGCCCAGGTCATCACGGTGCGCGGCGACATGACCGTCGAGATGTCGCCGTTGATGAACCCGGCCCGCGTCAGATCGGCCAGCGCAACCATGCTCTCGACCTGCTTCTTCTTGGCCTTGTCGTCCGTCGCATAGCCCGCCTTGGCCATCACGATCGCCGTCTCCTGCGCGTGCGGCAGGTAGTTCAGCGTGGCGACGATGTTCCAGCGGTCCATCTGCCCTTGGTTGATCTGCTGGGTGCCGTGATAGAGGCCCGTGGTGTCGCCGAGGCCGACCGTGTTGGCCGTCGCGAACAGCCGGAAGCTGGGGTGCGGACGGATGACCTTGTTCTGGTCGAGCAGCGTCAGCCGCCCCTCGACCTCGAGCACGCGCTGGATGACGAACATGACGTCGGGCCGGCCGGCATCGTATTCGTCGAACACCAGGGCGCAGGCGTGCTGCAACGCCCAGGGCAGGATGCCTTCGCGGAACTCGGTGATCTGCTTGCCGTCCTTCAGGACGATCGCGTCTTTGCCGATCAGGTCGATCCGGCTGATGTGGCTGTCGAGGTTGACGCGGATGCAGGGCCAGTTCAGCCGGGCGGCGATCTGCTCCACATGGGTGGACTTGCCGGTGCCATGGTAGCCCTGGATCAGCACGCGGCGGTTGAAGGCGAACCCGGCCAGGATCGCGAGCGTGGTCTCCCGGTCGAACTTATAGCCGGTGTCGACCTCCGGCACGTGCTCGGTCGGGACCGAGAAGGCCGGTACCTCCATGTCGGTGTCGATCCCGAACACCTCGCGCGCCGATACCGCCTTGTCCGGCGCGTTGATGGCCGAGGTCGGCGTGGAACGAGCGTCAGCGAGGGCAGCGATATTATTCATCAACAAGGGTGTCCCATACCAAATCCAAGAAGGAGGCCGACCACGATCGGGGCAGACTACGCCCCTCGTTGTCCGGGCGAAAGCTCAGCCCGCCGCCGCCATCCTGGGTTCCGTTGTCAAATAGTGCCGAACTGCGGCGTATGCGAGGTTGATCGTCTTCAGCCGTTCTTCGGACGCGCGGTCGCCGCCATTGGCGTCGGGGTGATGCCGCTTGGCGAGTTCCTTGTAGCGAGCCTTCAACACGTCCATCGACACCGGCCATTCCAGCCCCAGCGTCTGGACCGGCTCGCGCATTTCCTGCGGCATGCGCGCCTGGGCTTGCTCGAAGCCTTTCTGGGCCCGCTTGATCTTGCCGGCCTGCAGCAGTTCGAGCGGGTCGCGCAGATCGGTTTCATCGAAGCTGCGCTTGCCGTTGGTGCCGAGCGGCCAGGTGGGGCGCTGCCAGGCGGTGTCGTAGCGTGTCTGCTGCTCGATCTGGCCGGGCGTCATGCCTTTGTAAAAGTCCCAGCTGGCATTGTAGGCGCGGACGTGCTCGAGGCAGAACCAATGGTAGTCGTTCAGCGTGTCGCGCGACTTGGGGGCACGATATGCGCCGGGTTCTGGGCAGTCTGGAGCGTCACAGGCCCGGCCAGGCGCGTCCGGGTCGGGCGCGTAGGCCCGGGGACGCGTGGAGGGGCGGCGGGTCATCGTCAAGTTATGTGCGTTCAGGCTAGCGCGGGGCAAGGGCCGCGGTTAGATGATGCGTATGCCGAACCGAGTTGCCCGTATCGAGATCGCGCTGCGCGACCATCTCGCGCCCACGATCCTGCAGATCGCAGACGATAGCGCCAAGCACGCGGGCCATTCCGGCGCCCGCGCCGGGGGCGAGACGCATTACAGCGTGCTCGTGGTGTCCGACCGGTTCGCCGGGCTCAACCGTGTCGCGCGGCATCGCTTGGTCAACGAGGCGCTCGGCGCCGAATTCGACAGCGGACTGCACGCTTTGGCGCTGACGCTGAAGGCGCCGGGCGAGATCGCCTAGTCTGGTCGCGCCGCGCTCGGTTCGGCATCGCGCTGCTGGGCATAGTATTCCGGCCAGGTGCGGCGGGCGATTTCGCCGCCGTCGGCATACGCCATGCATGTGTTGAGCTGGGCGGGCCGGGTTGGGGCGGAACTGGCAGCACCCATGCGCATCCGCACGACGGTCTGCAATGCCACCGTGCCCATCTGGCCCAACAGCTCACGGAGGTGCGTGCAGCCCTTGATGCCGCCGATCCGTTCGTTGGCGGCGCGGATGAAGCCGCGCCCGATCGTCAGCCCGGCGAGATCGGCGAAGTTGGCCGCCGCGGCCGGGCAGGCGAAATAAGGGCCGAACTCGGTGACCGCCTCGAAGGCGTGGATCAGCATCGCGCTGTCGTAGGTCATGCGCGAAAGCATGCCGTGTAGCGGGATGCCGGGGGTGATCTCGCCGCGGTCGGTATTGCTGAACACATAGGTCTTGGTGTCGGTCAGGCTCGCCTCGACATCGAACAGACCGTCCTCCCGCTCGTAGCCGCAGAGCTCGATGGCGCGGGTGTGCAGCTTGCGGCGGGGCGTGGCGGGGCTCAGGGGCATGGCGGCGTGTCCAGGAAGCGCGCCATGCGGACGGCGGTGTGGCCGCGGCTGGCGCGTAGGCTCGGCATGATCAGCAAGGTGTCGTCATGCGGCGTGCGGATCTCGATGCCGCCGTCGAGCGCGATGAGGGTATTGCGCTCGGCAATGACATCCCCGCCGCGATAAGGTTGCAGGAACGTGAAGCCGCTGGTGGACGCGGTCACGGCCAGGGTCACCTCGGCGCAACGCGGTGCGGGCCGCTTGTCCGGGACCGGGGCCATACCGGCGTGGCCGAGCATCGCGGCGACGCAGCTCTGCATCACCGCGACCGTTTCCCGCCGCCAGTGCTGCCCGGCCTCGACGAGGCAGGCCGCCGCCGTGCCGGAGCCGGTGAACCGTGGGTAGTCGATGAGGCGGGGCCCCGTGGCATGACCATGGTCCGCCACGACCAGCTCGGGTACGCCCAGCGCCATCGCGAGCGCGCGGCCCGATCGGCCGGGCCCGCAAAGAAGCAGCGGATCGCTGGGCCACAGCATGGAGTGCAGGTCGAGCAGCAGATCGGCGCGGTCGATCATCGGCCGCAGCGCGCGGGCGCGGGCGAGCTCGCTGCTGCCGCGCGGGCCGTCGAGCACGGCCGGGTCCCAGACGCGGTTGAGGTCCTCGTCGAGGAAGCGCGATGCGGTCGGTTGCTCCGGGTCGAACCGTGCGTAGGCGGACAGGTTGGCGAAGATGATCGTCAGCGTGCCGCAGGCGGGGCAGAACCCCTCGCGCATCAGCTGATCCAGCACGATCGCGCCGGCGATCTCGTTGCCGTGCAGCAGCGCGAGCAGCACCACCTCTGGCCCCGGCCGCGGTCCGTGCAGCGCCGTCACGCCCGGCACGCCGGTGTTGCCGGCAAGCCATGGGCTGAGGTCGGGGGGGCCCAACTCCACAGGGAATTGCGGCACGACGCCGGAGAAGGTGGGAGCGGAGCCCATGTGAGCGGGCACTCTACAGGTCTGTCTCGCAGCGGCAAATCCATGGGTGGTCCGCGGCTGGCGCGATGCGGCGGGGACGGCCACTATGCCGACGTGAGGGGTGACACGGAGCAGGAGAGGCGGTTGCATCCTCTCCACCGCGCCTGGCGTTGGTTGCCGCGCGATCGTCGGCGCGCCGCGTTCCTGCAGGCTGCCGCGCTGCTCGCGCCACGGCCCGGCCGCTGGCCTGCCGCCGCTCGGCCTGGTCTGGCGATCGCGGGCGAACTCGACCGGGCGTCGGGGCTCGGCGAGGCGGCGCGGCTGATGATCGAGGGGGTCGCCGCGCTCGGCCTGCCGGTCTATCCGATCCGACCGGGCAGCGACGTGGCGCCGCCGGGCGTGCCGCTGCTGCTGGTCGGCACCGCGCCCATGATGCCCGCGCTGCTGCTTCGGCTGGGGCGGCATCACGTGCGAGGCCGGCTGGTTGTCGGTCAATGGTTTTGGGAACTGCCGGTGGTGCCGCGATCGTGGCGGACCGGGCTGGCCTTCGTGCATCGGGTGTGGGCGCCGTCGCGCTTCACGGCTTCGGCGCTCGCGAGCTTGGCCCCGGAGGTCGACGTCGTTCCGCTGCCGCTCGCGGTTCGCCTGCCGAGCCCGTCGGCGCTGGGGCGGCACGCGTTCGGCCTGCCGCTGGACGCAGTCGTCACGCTGGTGATGTTCAACCTGGCGTCGAGCTTCGAGCGCAAGAACCCGTTGGCGGCCATCGCCGCGCACCGGGCCGCGTTCGGAGGCCGGCCGGACCGCGTCCTGCTGCTGCACGTCATCAACCCGCATCACTTTCCGGCGGATTTTGCCCGCTTGCAGGCGCACGCCGGCGGCAATGTGCGGCTGCAGACGCTTGAGCTGTCGCGGGCCGATAGCCATGCGCTGATGGCTTGCGCCGACATCGTGCTGTCGCTGCACCGGAGCGAGGGCTTCGGCCTGGTGCCGGCCGAGGCGATGCTGCTGGGCAAGCCGGTGATCGCGACGGACTGGTCGGCGACGGCCGAGTTCCTCGACGAGGATTGCGGCGCGCCGGTCGCAGCGCGGCTGATACCGGCACGCGATCCACGCGGGGTGTTCGAGGCGCCGGCAGCGGTGTGGGCCGATGCGGACGTCGATGCGGCGGCCCGGCATCTGCGCCGCCTGGCCGACGACGCCGGGCTGCGGGCGCGGATCGGGGCCGCAGCACGGTCCGCGGCGATGGAACGGCTCGGACCTTCGCCGTTGCGCGCGGCGATCGCCGCGCTCGGGACGGCGCGCTAGCTGGGCTGGAAGTGGTATCGGTCGACGAGGTAGGTCCGCAACGACAGCATCGCGCCCATGTCGAGCGTGACGCTGGCCAACTGCGCTGCGAGCTGCCCCGCATCCGCCTGACGCAACCGGGCGGCGGCTGCCGCCCGGCGCACCGCGTCTTCGTCGTCGAGCTGATCGCAGCCACGCCGCCACCAGGCCAGGACCGTCGCGGGCGCCACGGCCGGCAGCACCAGCGCCACGTCGAGCGCGGCGGCCGCGGTCACGGCGTGGAACGCTGCCACCAAGTTCTTGTCGGCGAGCCGGGCCGGCAAGAACGACTCCTGCGCCGGCGGGACGTCCGGGAGGGCGCCGGCATAGGCGCGGGGCAAGGCGAAAACCGGCCGCCACCCCTGTCCGGCGGCCGCACCCTCCAACTGGCGCATGGTGGCGCCACGGAGGTAGACGGCATCGACGTCGGCGCGGCGCATGGCGTCCAGCGCGGGGAGCGGCACCGCGATCACCTCGATCCCCATCAGTTCGAACGCGAGCAGCGCCTCCAACTCAGGGCCGGACACGCTCTGCAGCGCAAGCCGCACCGGGCGACCCGGCGCCAGCGGCGCCCGGGTCGCAACGACCGCCCCGGTCAAGCCGCCCCAGAGCGGCGCCCAGCTTCCGGCATCGAACCGCGCCCGCCGGTCGCCCGCCAGCCAGGCCAGCAACGCCGCGCCGGGCAGCAGCAGCGCGGTGGCGCCGTCGGGATTGGTGCGGGCCTGGAACTGGTTGATGCCGGTCACGCCGTCGGCGCCGCCCACATTCTCCCACGCCAGCGCGCCGCTCCCGAGCAACTGGTGGCCGAGCGGCGGGGCGATCACGTCGGCCCAACGGTCAACCTGGCTGCCGACCGGGCCTGCGACCAGCAACGTCGGTTGGGCGGGCAGGCTCGAGGGCGCCGCATGCGCCCGTGGCCAGGGCGGCAGCGCTGCCGAGCCGGCGCTGCCGATGAGCGCCTGGCGGCGCGTGATCGATCGCCTCATCGCTGTCCTCCGTTATTGTTGCCGCTTCCATATCACCGTGCCGGTCAAGAGTCGTAGGTGACGAGGGCGTCGAGCGGCAAGCCCAGCCGGCCGCGGCCCCCGAGGAAGGACAGCTCGATCAGGACCGCGGCTGCCGCTACGTCGGCGCCGACCTGGCGCAACAGATCGACCCCCGCGCGCATGGTGCCGCCGGTCGCCAGCAGGTCGTCGAGCAGGACGACGCGTTGGGCGCCGCTGATGGCATCGGCCTGGATCTCGATGCGGTCCTGCCCGTATTCGAGCGCGTAGTCGAGGCCGGTGACCTCGCCCGGCAGTTTGCCGCGCTTGCGCAGCATGACGAACCCGCAACCGAGCCGAAGCGCGAGCGGGGCGGCCAGCAGGAAGCCGCGCGATTCAATGCCGGCGAGCAGGGTCGGCTGGTGGCGGGCGACCATGCCGGCCATCCGCTCCACGGCGTCCTGCCAGGCTTGCGGATGCCGCAGCAGGGTCGAGATATCGTAGAAGAGGATGCCCGGCTTGGGGAAATCCGGAATTCCCCGGATATGGTCCTTAATGTTCATCACTACCGCCTTCAGCGAACCGCCGCTCTATCGCGCCGGAGCCGGGGCGGCAACCAAGGCGCATTGTGTTCGATGTCCAGAATCCCACTCGCCACCGTGGCAGCCCTGCTGTTCGTATTCGCCTATGTCGTCGCCGTGGTGGTGGTGCCGGATTTCCTGCCGGCGATGCCGTGGCCGCTGGAGGCGCTGTACTGGTGCGTCGCCGGGCTGATCTGGGTGCTTCCGGTACGTTGGCTGATGCTGTGGTCTGTGCATAAGCGTTAGGGGTTCATCGGCCAGCCATAAATGTGCAACATGGCGGTAACGGGCCGCCGGTAAGGCGCCGCGATCGTCTGGGAGAACCGTCATGTTCCGCCGCACACTGCTGACCGGCGCCGCCGCGCTCGCCGTCACGCCGGCCTTCGCGCAAACCGGCCGCACCCGCGTGGTGTTCTGGCACGCCATGAACGCGCCGCTCGGGGACGAGGTGAACAAGCTGGTGGCCGCGTTCAATGCCAGCCAGTCCGAGTTCGAGGTCGTGCCGGTGTTCAAGGGCACGTATCCGGAGACGTTGACGGCGGCGATCGCCGCCTGGCGGGCCGGACAAGCGCCGAACCTGGTGCAGATGTTCGAGGTCGGGACCGGGTCGATGCTGGCGGCGGGACCGGCGGTCAAGCAGGTGTGGGAGTTGACCAAGGAGACCGGCATCAGCCTCGATCCCGAGCAATATATCGGCGCGGTGCGCGGCTACTACAGCCTGCCGGACGGCCGCCTGGCCTCGGCGCCGTTCAACTCGAGCACGGCGATGTTCTGGATCGACGCCGACGCGTTCGAGAAGGCCGGGCTCGACCCGGCGCATCCGCCGGCCACGTGGGACGAGGTCACGAACGCGGCGCGCGCGCTCAAGGCGAAGGCTGGCGCTACCATGCCGTTGACGACGTCGTGGTTCTCCTGGATCCAATTCGAGCAGTTCGCCGCGATCCACGACCTTCCGTACGCGACGGAGGAGAACGGCTTCAAGGGCCTGAACACCGAGCTGCTGATCAACAAGCCACCGTTCGTCGATCACCTCAACCGGCTGCTCGAGATGTCGAAGGAGGGGCTGTTCAAATACACCGGCCGGGACAACGCGCCGGACCCGATCTTTTCCTCCGGGCAGGCGGCGATGAGCTTCAACTCCTCCGGCTCGCGCAGCGAGATCGCGAAGAACGCCAAGTTCAAGTGGCGCGAGGCGCCGCTGCCCTACGACCCGGCGCTGATCAAGACGCCGATCAACTCCGTCATCGGCGGCGCGAGCCTCTGGGCCATGACCTCGCCCACGCGTACCGCGACCGAGTACAAGGGCGTGGCGCAGTTCCTGAAGTTCCTCTCCGAGCCGAAGCAGGCGGCGCAGTGGAGCCAGGCGACCGGCTACGTGCCGGTGACGGCCAGCGGCTACGACCTGCTCAAGCAAGAGGATTTCTACGCCAACAACCCGGGCGCCGATCTCCCGGTCGAGCAGCTTCGCCGCGGCACCGTGACGCCGAACAGCAAGGGGTTCCGCCTTGGCCGCATGGCCGAGCTGCGCAACATCCAATACGAGGAAGTCGAGCGTGCGTTCCAGGGGCAGCAGACGGCGCAGCAGGCGTTGGATAGCTCGGTGAGCCGCGGCAACAAGGTGCTGCGCGAGTTCGAGAAGGCGAACAAGGCTTAGTGGCTTCGTCACTGCGAGGCGCGAAGCGCCGCGGCATCCATCGGCACGGACAGTGCTTGCTGCCCTGGATCGCCGCGCTGCGCTCGCGATGACAGCGCATTAGGTGGACCGCCGCACGATCTTCCCGGGCCAGGTGCTGCCGTTGGTCCTGGTCGCGCCGCAACTGGCGTTGACGGCGGTGTTCTTCCTCTGGCCGGCCGGTCAGGCCATCTGGTTCAGCACCCAGCGGCAGGATGCGTTCGGGATCCGGACCGTGTTCGTCGGGCTCGAGAACTTCTCCGAGCTGTTCGCCGATTCGCTCTACGTCCAGAGCATGGCGCGAACGCTGTTCTTCTGCCTCGCCGTGGCCGCGCTCTCGATGGCGGCCGCGTTGTTCCTGGCAGTGTTCGCCGATCGCGAGATCCGAGGGCGCGCGATCTACCGCACTCTGCTGATCTGGCCCTATGCGGTCGCGCCGGCCGTGGCGGCGGTGCTGTGGATCCTGCTACTGCATCCGCAGATCGGGCTGTTCGGGCGGATGTTGAACCGGGCCGGGTTGCACTGGGACTATAAGCTCGACGACACGCAGGCGATGCTGGTGGTGGTGTTGGCGTCGGCGTGGAAGCAGGTGAGCTACAACTTCATCTTCTTTCTGGCCGGACTGCAGTCGATCCCGCGCGCGATCGTCGAGGCGGCGCGGATCGACGGGGCGCGGTCGTGGCGGCGGTTCCGCACCATCACCGTGCCGCTGCTGGCGCCGACGATCTTCTTTCTGCTGGTGGTGAACCTGGTCTATGCCGCCTTCGAAACGTTCTCGACCATCCTGGCACTGACCGGCGGCGGGCCGGGCAAATCGACCGAGACGCTGATCGTCAAGGTGTACCGCGACGGCGTAGTCAACCTCGACCTCGGGTCCTCGTCGGCGCAATCGGTGATCCTGATGGGCGCCGTCATCCTGCTCACCGCGGTGCAGTTCCGCTTCATGGGGCGCCGCAGTGCGGACTGACTGGCTGGCGCACGTCGTCCTCGGGCTAGGGGTGGTGCTGTTCGCGCTGCCGGTCTGGCTCCTGCTCGCGGCCTCGACCCAGCCGTCGGACGTCATCGCGCGCGGCGGGGTGTCGCTGCTGCCCGACCCGGCCGGGCTCGGCGTCTATGCCGACATCTGGCGGGCCGGCGCGTCCGGCTCGAGCCCGGTGGCGCAGATGCTGCTGGTCTCGTTCGGCATGGCGATGGCGATCGCGCTGGGCAAAATCGCCATCTCGGTGCTGTCGGCCTACGCCGTCGTGTTCTTCCGCTTTCCGTTCCGCACCCTCGCGTTCTGGACCATCTTCATCACGCTGATGCTGCCGGTCGAGGTGCGGATCATCCCGACCTATTCGGTGATGGCCGGGCTGGGGCTGATCAACACGTTCACCGGGCTGACGATGCCGCTGATCGCGTCGGCGACGGCCACGCTGCTGTTCCGCCAGGTGTTCACGGCCATCCCGGACGAATTGGTGGAGGCCGCGCGCATGGATGGAGCCGGGCCGTGGCGGTTTTTGAGGGACATCCTGCTGCCGGTCTCGGCGGCCAACGTGGCGGCGCTGTTCGTGATCCTGTTCGTCTATGGCTGGAACCAGTATCTCTGGCCGCTGCTGGTCGCCACCGACCCGTCGCTCGACACGGTCGTGATCGGCATCGTCAAGATGATCGGCAGCGAGGCGGCGGTGGAATGGCAGAAGGTGATGGCGACGGCGGTGCTGGCGCTGTTGCCGCCGGTGGTCGTCGTGGTCCTCCTGCAGCGCTGGTTCGTCAAGGGCCTGGCCGAGGCGGACAAGTAGATGGCGACGCTGCTGCTCGAGAACCTGCGCAAGCAGTTCGGCGACACCGAGATCTTGCGCGGGATCGATCTTTCGTTGCGGGACGGCGAGATGCTGGTGATCGTCGGCGCGAGCGGGTGTGGCAAGAGCACGCTGCTTCGGCTGGTCGCCGGACTCGATACGGCGAGTTCGGGCCGGATCCTGATCGACGGCCGAGATGTGACGCGGATGGACCCGTCCGAACGCGACATCGCGATGGTGTTCCAGAACTACGCGCTGTATCCGCACATGACGGTGTTCGACAACATGGCGTACGGCCTGCGCATCCGCGGCACCGGCAAGGCGCGCATTGCGGAGCTGGTCGGCGAGGCCGCTGCCCTGCTCGGGATCGAGCCGTTGCTGAAGCGGCGCCCGCGCCAGCTGTCCGGCGGGCAGCGGCAGCGGGTCGCGATGGGGCGCGCGATCGTGCGGCAGCCAAAGCTGTTCCTGTTCGACGAGCCGCTGTCCAATCTGGATGCCAAGCTGCGCGTGCAGATGCGGGCCGAGATCCGCCGGCTGCAGCGGCGGCTCGGGGTGACCAGCCTCTATGTCACCCATGACCAGGTCGAGGCGATGACGCTGGGGGACCGGCTGCTGATCCTGCACCAAGGTCGCCCGGTGCAGTTCGCGACGCCGATGGAGGTCTGGGCGCGCCCGGCCGACACCTATGTGGCCGGCTTCATCGGGGCGCCGGCGATGAACTTCCTGCCGGCGGAGATCGCCAACGATGGCCATACGATCCGGTTGGCGGCGGGCGCTGGCTACGCGTTAGCCGCCCGGCTTCCCGCCGGCCCGGCCACGCTCGGCATCCGCCCGGAGCACGTCGACCTCGTCCCGAATGGAATCCCGCTTACGGTCGAGTTGGTGGAGCCGCTCGGATCCGAAACGTTGGTGCACGGGCGCATGGCCGACGGCACGCCGATGCTCGCCAAACTAAACGGCGCCGCCCCGGTGGGCGACGCCGTTCATGTGGCATTGAATCCGGCCGAACTGCACGTGTTCGACCGGGAAACGGGCAGGCGGCTCTAGGCGGCCAGCGCCCTTGGCTCTTCAACGGCGATGCGCGACCGGATGAGTTTTTCGATGCCGCGCAGATGCGCCCGCTCGCTGCTGTCGCAGAAGCTGATCGCGATGCCGGCGTGCCCAGCCCGGGCGGTCCGGCCGATGCGGTGGACGTAGGCTTCCGGCACGTTCGGCAGGTCGAAGTTGACCACGTGCGTCACGTTGTCGACGTCGATGCCGCGGGCCGCGATGTCGGTCGCCACCAGCACCTTGATCCGGCCGTCGCGGAACGCCGCGAGCGCGCGCTCGCGCTGCGGCTGGCTCTTGTTGCCGTGGATCGCCGCCGCCGATTGACCGACCGCCTCGAGATGTTGGGTGACCTTGTCGGCGCCGTGCTTGGTGCGGGTGAACACCAGCGTGCGCTCCATGCTCGTGTCGCGCAGAATTTGCGCCAGCATGTGCCGCTTGCGCGCGGCCTCGACGAAGATGACCTTCTGTTCGACTCGCTCAGCTGTGGTGGCGACCGGCGTCACGGCCACATGGATCGGGTCCTTCAGCATGGCGCGGGCGAGGGAGTCGATCTCCTTCGGCATGGTCGCCGAGAAGAACAGCGTCTGCCGGCGGGCCGAGATGTTGCTGACGATCTTGCGGATCGGCACGATGAAGCCGAGGTCCAGCATGTGGTCGGCCTCGTCCAACACCAGGATCTCGGTGCCGGACACCGTGACTGCGCCGTCCTGCATGTGATCGAGCAGGCGGCCCGGCGTGGCGACGAGGATGTCGACGCCGTTCATGACCGCGCGCGACTGCCGCATCTTCGGCACCCCGCCGAACATGAGCGTCGTCCGCAGGCTGGTATTGCGGGAATAGGCGCGGAAATTGTCCGCGATCTGGCTGGCCAGTTCGCGGGTCGGAGACAGCACCAGCACCCGGCACCCCTTGCGCAGCGGCGGCTGCTTGGCCTCCAGCAGGCGATGGATGATCGGCAGTGCGAACGCGGCGGTCTTGCCCGTTCCGGTCTGGGCGATGCCCTGGAGATCCTTGCCTTGCAAGACGTAGGGAATGGCTTGTTCTTGGATCGGCGTGGGCGTGATGTAGCCCTCTGTCTCAAGGGCCTTCAAAATCGGCGCAGCAAGGCCGAGTTCAGCAAAACTTGTCATTTGATCGTGCTCTTTCGCAAGCCGTCCGACATCGACACGGGACAGCGCCTGCCGTCGACGGGACCGCAAACCGGCGCAACGATTGACTAAGTGAGCCGCTAAAGACGCACGCGAACGATCAAAACTGCGCATCAGCAACTTGCTGTTGCAGCGCAGCAAAGTCAAGTCAAACCTTCTGATACGTGCCGATCATGCGGCCTTGCGCGATGATATGTGGCCGGATGCGCCGCATCAGCCGGCCACGCCGCGGCGGCGAGTGGAAGCTCAGGACCGCATCGAGCGCGAAAACCTGGAACGCATAACGGTGCGGACCATGGCCCGGTGGCGGGGCTGGCGGCGTCCATCCGGCCGCGCCCAGGAAGTTGCGCCCGCAGGCCCAGCCCGCCACCGCCGGCCGCGGCATGTACGGCTTGATCGATCCCGTTTCCAACCCGGGCAGCGCCGGGTCGATGGAGTGGACGATCAGATGCGTCACGGGAACCGGGAGCGGGATGTCGGCATCCTCGACGAGCAGAACGAGCTGCTTGGACTCGGCCGGCACACCGCTCCACTCGATACCGGGAAACCGGCCGTCGCCGTCGACCGTGCAGAGCCGCGGGATCGGATCGCTCTCCTTGAACACCGGGCTCGTCACGTGGATGCCGCCTGCGACGTGGCGGCCCAACTTGCTGCTGGTCAGCTTGTCGACGCCCGGACGCAACGGGCTGAGCAGGCGGCCAATCCAGTTCATGCTATCGTCATCTCCTCGGCGTGCTGACAAAATGCTCGGTGACCTCGGCGACGACGACGCCCAGCTTGCGGATGATCGTCCGGTTCAGCATCGAGCCATCGGCCTGCAGGTACCACCACTGATCCATCGCGACGTTGGTCAGGGGATTGCCTGGATGCAGCGCCAGCGTCCACGTCCAGTGGAACGCCCGGCCCGATCCAGCCCCATGCACGGTGCCGACCATGTCGTTCGCCGTCGCCTCGAACTGGCCGTCCGCAACCCGGCGCATATGCCAGTCGCGCGTGGTCGGCGCGTCGGTCCCTACGTGCAGGTGCTGCAGGAAGTGTACCCCGTCCGAACCTTCCGGCTCGCCCACGCCATCGGTGGTGACGATCTCGGTGGGCTCGCCGGAGCGGTTCTCGAGCACGCCCCACGAGCTGATCGTGCCGTTGAAGAAGCGGACCGGATCGAAATCGGGCGGGCCCTGGAAGGCCGCGACCGGCAGCGGATCGGAGCAGCCGGCCAGGAACGCCGCCACGCAGAGCGCCGCAACCGACCTCTTCACGAAGCCGGATCAGTCGACGGTTCCGTGACATAGCTGCGGACCCGCCCTGCGCCGGGATGGCGCTCGCGCCAACCGACGCGGGTCTGCCCGTTCACGACGCGCAGGAACGTGCCGTGGGTGGATTGGTCGCCTGGTACCTGGACCGAGTGCGGCTGCGCCAGAACTTGCTCCTGCGGGCTCATGCGCTGCACGACGTCGAGCGGCACGCCATAGGTGTAGCTGGTCCCTTGGACGGGTTCGTCCCGTGCCGGCGGGGGCGGCGCGAGAGGCGCGGGGCGCTGGCCGGGCGCCGACATCGGCTGGAACGGCGCCTCGGCCATATCGGCCTGCGACATGGTTCGCACCGTCATCTTCTGGCCGGTCATGTCGAGCATGACCTCGTCGGCACCGCCAACGTCGCGGCCCCGCATGTCGGCGCGCGAGACGTTGGCATGGTTGATCGCGGCGCGCGCGGACGGTACAGGCGCCCCGCGCCAGCGCCGTCCGTGCTGCTCCAGATCGAGCGGGCCGAAACTCTCCAGCGCCACGACGACCGCATCTCGCGCTGCGGCCGAGGGGGGCCGCACGATGATCAGCGCGTTGCCGCGTCCGAGCGCGTGATGGAAGTCGTGGTAGTCGTCTTCCGGCACAAACAGGTCCTGCACCGGATGCCGGAGGCCCCCGTGCAGCGTCTGGCCATCGGCCATGACCTCGACCAGTTCGTCCGGAATGCCTGCGTGCAGCACGGCCGCTCGCGCCCGTTCCGCGGTGGCCTCGTCGGCGAACAGCGCGATGACGTGGCTCTGGTGCCGCGCCGGGTCGTAGTGGCGGAGCGGTGGGAGCGAGTGGCTCACGAGGGCCTCAGCGTGCGGGCGAGTTCATGCCGCTCGACGTCGCACCCGGCGTGGCGTTGGTCACCGTTCCGCCGGTACCCATGCCCTCCTCGCGGTTGGCGACATAGCTTCGGACGCGGGACTCGCCCGCCGGACCTTGGGTCTCGCGCTGGGCAACCCGGCGTTCCTCGTGCTGGGGTGACCGGGCGGCGCCGGACTGGTCGTACCCGGCCTGCCTCCACTCGGCGAGCTTGGCATCGAAGTCGATCGGGTGGCTCTGTTCCAGCAACAAAACGACTTGATGCCGGTCGGTGTCGCCCACCGGGGTCACCACGACCATCGCGTGGCCTTGGTCGACCGCGTGGGTGAAATCCTTGTGGTCGTCATGCGTGAACAAGCCCATGACCGCGGTGAGGATCTGGTCGCCGACCGCCCTGTCCTCGACTTGGCTCGCGTTCTTGGCGGCGTCGCCGGCGACGTGGTCGACGACTTGGACCTGGTCCGCCGGAACACCGGCCTGGACCAGCGCGTCGCGTGCGGCGCGCGCCGCGGCCTCGTCCTGGAAGATGGCCACGATCTGGTTGTCGTGGATGTTCGGATCATAGAGGGCGCTGTCGTGCGCGGCGCCCGCGTTGTAGGTGTCCGACCCGCCGCTCGTGTTCGTGTAGCTGTCGCTCATCGATCTCTCCCCAGGCGCAGCGAATCACGCGCGCCTCCCAGGTCAGAGCGGGCGGGCCGAACCCTGGTTCAAAAGGTCACGGCGAAGTGAGCGTCAGACCTTCTCGAGTTCGCGGATCCGGACCGGTTTCTGCGGAAGCCTCGGAATGAGGCAATCGGGCAGGGGCTTGTTGCCGAAGCTGGGCGGCGGCGGCGGGACAATCGGGGCCGGGCCATCGCCCTCCCAGCCGCCCTTGCCGCGGCGTTTCAATTCGTAGAGCTCCCGGACCGCCAGCAGCAGAGGAATACCGAAGGTCAACATTCCACTGAGCATCACGAACGCCGTTCCGTTCATCCGCAGCGCCTCCAGACAAGTCGATCCAGCTTAGTCAAAGCCTGACGCCGGTCGCATCAAGAATTTAGGAGAGAGCCGCGATATTGCCACAGTAGGACCGCCCGGTCGTGACAAACCGCACAGCCGGCATCGCATGCGGCTACGGGTGGCGACGCAGGTGCTGACGATCAGCGCTCCCGTGGCTGCCGCGCTCCGGCCCGGCCCGATCCCAGCGTCGATCGGACCATCAGGCGCCGCTCGTCGCGCCGCGTCCGGCCACGGCGCCCGATCGTCCGCCGCCACAGCGCATCGCGGCGCCATCCCCGCCGGCCCAATCCCATCCCAAGCCGCGGGACGGCAAGGCACGAACGAGCGGGACGGCCGTCGCGCGGGTGACGTAGGGTGCGGGCAGATGCTCGTGCTGTCCCGCCGTTTCCTGCCGCTGTTCACCGTCCAGGCGCTCAATGCCCTGAACGACAACCTGTTCAAGAACGCCCTGGTCGTCCTGGTCGTCTTTCGCAGCGCCGAGGGCGGCGCGGTGCTGGTCGCCTTGTCCGGCGGCATCTTCCTGCTGCCCTACCTGCTCGTGTCGTCGACCGCGGGCCAACTTGCCGACAAGATCGACAAGGCGCGGCTGATCCGGCTGTCGCAGCTTGGCGCGGTGGCACTGATGGCCGCTGCGGCCGGCGCTCTGCTCTCCGGCAGCATCCCGGCGCTGCTGACCGTTCTGTTCGGCCTGGGCGTGCATGCCGCGTTCTTCGGCCCGCTCAAATATGCAGTGTTGCCCGAGTTGCTGGCGCCTGCCGAGCTGCTGCGTGGCAACGCGCTCGTCGAGGCAGGAACGTTTGCCGCCATCCTGCTCGGCACAATCGCCGGCGGCGTGCTGATCGGCCGGGGCGAGGGCGCGGCGATCGTGGCGGGCGCCGGGCTGCTGGTCGCGCTCGCCGGGCTGGCCGCCGCGGCCGCGATCCCGGCCCTGCCTGCCGCCGAACCCCTGGTGAGAGTCCGCGGCAACGTCGCCGCGGAGACTTGGGGCCTGATCCGCACCGCGCGGGCCAACCGGGTCGTTTGGACCAGCGTGCTCGGCCTATCCTGGTTCTGGGCGCTCGGGGCCACGTTCCTCGCCCAGTTCCCGGTTCTGGCGCAGGCCGAGTTCCACGCCGACAACCGGGTGGTCACTCTCTTGCTGACGGCCTTTGCGCTCGGGGTCGGGCTCGGCTCGCTCGCCGCTGGACGGCTGCCGGCGCGCGGCGGCACCGTGCCGATCGCCGCCGTGTCGCTCACGCTGTTCACGTGGGGGTTCGCCGCCCTCAGCCAGGGCGACGCCGCCGCGCTCTGGACCAGCCCGTCGGCGATGTTGACCAGCCCGTCCGGCATCGCAGCCTTCGTGTGCCTGCTCGGCGCGTCCGCGTGCGGCGGCCTCTACTCCGTCCCGCTCTATGCCATGCTGCAGCAAGCGGCGGACGCGGGCGCCCGGGCCCGCATGGTGGCTGCCAGCAATGTCGTCAACGCCCTGTTCATCGTCGGCAGCGCCCTCGCCATCGCTGCGTTGGCCGCGGCCGGGTGGCGGCCATGGCTCATCCTAGATATCACCGGCGCCTTGAACCTCGCCGCCGCGGCCTTGCTCTGGCGCAGCCTGCGCGCGAGGGTGACCGCATGACGGACAACAACCCTGCCGACCTCTGGCGCCTGAGCGCCACCCAACTTGCCGACCGCATCCGCTGGAAGGCGGTTTCGGCCCGGGAGGCTGCGCAGTCGGCGCTGGACCGTCTCGATGCGGTCAATCCCGCTATCAACGCCGTCATCGAGCATCGGCCCGACGAGGTTCTCGCGGCCGCCGACGCGATCGATGCCCGGATCGCCCGCGGGGAGGACGTCGGTGCGCTGGGCGGTGTTCCCGTGACGGTCAAAGTGAACGTGGACCAGATCGGCTACGCCACCACCAACGGCCTCAGGATGCAGCGTGACCTGATCGCCACGGCCGACAGCCCGGTCGTCGCCAATCTCCGCCGGGCCGGCGCCGTCCTGCTCGGGCGCACCAATGCGCCGGCCTTCTCGCTGCGCTGGTTCACCGACAATCAACTGCATGGCCGCACCCTTAACCCGCGCGACCCCAGCCGCACGCCGGGCGGCTCGTCCGGCGGCGCCGCCTCCGCCGTGGCGGCCGGCATCGGCGCGCTCGCCCACGGCACCGACATCGCCGGGTCCATCCGCTATCCGGCCTATGCCTGCGGCGTGCACGGGCTGCGCCCCAGCCTCGGACGCGTCCCCGCGTGGAACTCCTCCGGCCCCGACCGCACCATCGGCCCGCAACTGATGGCCGTCTCCGGCCCCATCGGCCGCACGATCGACGATGTGCGGCTCGGGCTCGAGGCGATGTCCGCGCCCGACCCCCGTGACCCCTGGTTTGCGCCGGTCCCGCTCGAGGGTCCGCCCCGGCCCCGCCTGGCCGCGCTGTGCCTTCGCCCCGGCGGCATGGCCATTGTCCCCGAGGTCGAGGCCGCGCTGACTGATGCCGGCCGCCGCCTCGAGGCCGCTGGGTGGGAGGTCGAACTGATCGACGACGTGCCCTCGATGCGGGAGTCGACCGAACTCAACGCCAAGCTCTGGCTCGGCGACGGGTTGGACGCCTTCAGCGCCATGGTCGACCGCGAGGGCGATCCCGGTGCAGTCGCCGTCCTGGCCGGCTTCAAGCGCCACGCTCCGGAGATGCCGCCCGACGTGGTGGCACGGGCGTTGCAGGCCCGCATGCCGATCTGCCGCGCTTGGTCGCTGCTGCTCGACCGCTACGCCGTCCTCGTGCTGCCCGTTTCCGGCGAGTTGCCGTTCCCCTCCGACCTCGACCTGACCGAGTTCGACCGCGTGCTGGCGGCCCAACTCGTCCAGACCGGCTTGCCGGCGATGGGCCTCCCGGGCCTGACCGTCTCGACGGGCATGGCCGGCCAGACCACCGTTGGCGTCCAGGTCATTGCCGCCCGCTACCGCGAAGACCTCTGCCTACAGGCCGGCGAGGCGATCGAGGCCGGCGGTACGCCGCCCAGCCCGGTCGATCCCGCCTAACCGAGCCACGCCGCGACCGCCTCGGCGAACTCCCGCCAGGTCCCGAGCCGCACGCGCGCGGCTTCGGCCCAGAGGCGGGCGGCGTGCCGTTCGTCGAACACTGTCCGGAGCGCCGCCGCCACGCCGTCCATATCCGGCGGCGACAAGCGGATCTGTCCCAGCGCCGGCACTGTTTCCAGCGCCGGCAACCCGGCCGCCACGATCACCGGGATGCCGCAGTAGAGCGCCTCGATCGGCGGCAACCCAAACCCTTCGCCCTCGCTGGGGAAGAGCAGCGCCCGCGCTTGGCCCAGAGTCGCCCGCACGACCGAGTCCGGCGCTGCACCGAGGCACACCAGCCGCGCCTCACCCGCCATGCGCCGCAGCAGCGCCTGCTCCGCCAGCGCGTCCTGCTCGACCGCCCCGATCAGCACGAGCCGGAACTCAAGCCCCTCCCGCCACAGGCGCTCCGCCGCGCCCAGCGCCGCCGCGGCATTTTTCCGCGCCTCGATCGTCCCGAGCAGCACGATGTCCCGCCGTTCGGGGCGGAACGCCTGCCGGTCCAGCCCGAGCCCGTCCGCCCCGAGCGTCAGCACCGGCCCGGGCTCCGCCCGGCACAGGATGGCCGCGCAATCCCGCCGCGTGGCCGCGCTGATGAAGCCGCGACGCGCAACGCTGCGCATGGCGTGCAGGTAGGGCATCAGCCGGTTCGCCGGCCCCGCTGGAAACCACTCGGGCCGCAGCCACGGCAGGAAGTCGTAAACCAGCCACGCGGCGCTCGCGGCTTCGGCGGCGTGGTACGCCGCGCGCGCCGGGTCGTCGAAGAGCTCCGCGCAGAACAGAGGTCCTGCGCCGCGCTCCACCACCGGGCCCGGTTCAGCCAGGAACGGCGCCAGCCGGGCCCGCTCGGCGGCGATGCCGCCGGGCGGGGCATCGAGGCAGAGCGTGTCGAGGATCTGCAAGGGCAGGGCGCGGAGCTCGCCCGCCTCGAACCGGCACGGCAGGAGGGTGCCGCGGTCGGGCCAGTGGCGGATCAACTCGCGCTCGACCCGCTGGATTCCCGAGCGGCGGGGCTCGTCGACCAGCTTGGAGATGTCGAAGCGGATCACGCCAGCAATGCGGCGACCGCCGCCGGGTCATGCCGCGCGACCCACGCAGCCGCATCGGGCGGCGGCGCGTCGAGCGCGTCGCGGATGGCGGCCGCCAGCAAGGGCGGGCTGGGCTGGTCCGGCACGGTCCGCACCCAGGGCGGCGCGCCGACCGTCTCGGCGAGGCTTTGGCTCGCCACGCAGTTCCGCGTCGCTGCTGCCGCCAGCGCCGCCTCCCGTGCTTGACCACCCCGCATGGCGAGCACGATCGAGACGTCACCCATGCCGGCTCCGAACGCGATCAGCCCGCCGATCCGCAGCTGCTGCGCCAGCGCAGCCAGCCGCCCGCGTTCTGCCACCGGGCCATCGAGGACCAGGCGGACGTCCCGCCCCCAGAACCGCAGCAACTCGACCGCCCAGACGCATGCCTCCGCCTGCAATCCGGCCGCCACGGCGACGACGCCCCTCGCGGGCGCCGCACCGGCAACGGCGATCGGCAGCACCGTCGCAGCCCGGCCGTAGCGGGTCGTTATCTCCGCGGCGAGCCACGCCGAGGGCACGAACAGGTCGCGGGCCGCCGCGGCCACCTCGCCGAGCAGTAGCGCCGGCGGGCGCGCGATTCCCTCGCGCCATTGCGCCACCTCGCCCGCGGGCACCGCCCGTCCCAACTCCCCTTCCGCCAGCGCCGTGGCCTCAGCGCTGCCATAGGCAGCCAGCAGGCACGAGGTCGTCAGCACCACGTCGCCACCGAACCGCGTGAGCAGCGCGATCAGTGGTCCATCCGCCGCCGTGTTGCCGATGATGAACAGCGCCCGGCCGAACCGCGGCGACAGCAGCGGCACGGTCTCGGCCCCGAACACGCGGCATCCCATCGCCTGGGCGAGTGCGTGATCGGCGCCGGCGGCGAACGCCACGGTCGGCCTGGGCCCGCGGGGCGAGCAACCGCCAACCAGGCCGGCCACGTCGGCCCAGAGCCGGTCCCGCGTCGTCAGCACCGACCGTCGCAGCCAATATGCGGCCAGTTCCCGCTCGAGGCAGTCCTGCGGGACGACCGGATCGATCGCCACGCTCGGCACATCGTCGCGGAGCAGGAGCCTGGCGGCAAAGAGGTGGTCGCCGCGCCCGGGCTGGATGCGGACGAAGCAGGACGGGGTTCCCGCCGCATATGCATTGGCATACACCGCGTCGAAGTGGCCGGTCGCGAGCGCCGGCCCGGCGGGATCGACTAGGCCGGCCCAGCGAACCCCTGGCAGCGCCGCGCGGCCCGCCTCGAGCAACGGCCAGAACTCCGGCGCGGCCTCGCCCTGTAGCGCGCGCGCGTCGACCAGAACGACAGGGTCAGGGGCGGCCGCCCCGCCGTCTCGCCTCAGGCGCGGCCATACGTGTCCTCGAGGCGGACGATGTCGTCCTCGCCGAGGTAGCTGCCGGATTGGACCTCGATCAGCGTCAGCGGGATCTTGCCCGGGTTGGCCATCCGGTGCGTGCACCCGAGCGGCAGGTAGATGCTCTCGTTCTCCCGCACGAACACCTCGTCCTCGTCTCGCGTGACCAGCGCCACGCCGCTGACGACCACCCAGTGCTCGGCGCGGTGATAGTGCTTCTGCAGCGACAATTTCTGTCCCGGCGAGACTACGATCCGCTTCACCTGGAAGCGGTCGCCCATGATGAGGCTCTCGTAGAAGCCCCACGGCCGATACATGCGGTTATGCGCGACGGCCTCGTGCCGCTTGGCGCGGCGGAGCCGCTCGACGATCTTCTTGACGTCCTGCGCCCGGTCCTTGTGCATCGCCAGCACGGCGTCCTTCGTCACGACCACGATCGCGTCGTCCAGGCCCACCACGGCGGTCAGCACGCCGTCGCTCCGCGCCAGGCAGTTGGTCGCTCCCTCCAGCACGACGTCGCCCACTGCGGCGTTGCCCCGGTCGTCCTTCGGCAGCCGCTCCCACAGCGCGTCCCAACTGCCGACGTCCGACCATCCGAGATCGGCCGGGATGACGGCGGCCCGCGAGGTCCGCTCGGCGACGGCGTAGTCGAGGCTGATGTCCGGGGAGGCGGCGAAGCGCACCGGGTCGAGCCTGCAGAAGTCGAGATCTTGGGTGCGGGCGGCCACGGCCTGGCCCGCGGCGCTCACCACCTCCGGCGCGTACCGCTCCATCTCGCTCAGCAGCGTACTGGCGGTGAAGACGAACATGCCGGAGTTCCAAAGGTGCTTGCCCGACGCTGCCAGCTCGGCCGCGAGCGTCGCGTTCGGCTTCTCGAGGAAGCGCCCGACTGCGTGCACGCCCGGGGCGTCGTGCAGCTCCTCGCCGACCTCGATGTAGCCATAGGCGGTTTCGGCCCGGTGCGGCTGCATGCCGAACGTCACGATGCGGCCGGCCCGTGCGGCGACGACCGCCTTGTCGAGGGCCGCCATCAGCGCGTCGGTCCGTTCGATCACCGCGTCGGCCGCCATCATCCACAACACCGCGTCCGGATCGCTTTCGGCGACCATGATCGCCGCCGCGGTGATCGCCGGGGCCGAGTTCCGCCCGACTGGCTCGAGCATGATGGTGGCATTCTCGATGCCGCACGCCCGCATCTGCTCGGCGACCAGGAACCGGTGCTCCTGATTGCAGACGACGACGGGCGCGCTGAACGAGGGCCCCACCCCGCGGCGCGCCGTCTCCTGCAGCATGGTGTATTCGCTGACCAACGGCCACAGCTGCTTGGGAAAGCTCTCGCGCGACACCGGCCACAGACGCGAGCCAGAACCGCCGGATAGGATCACCGGCACGATCATGCCGGTATCGATGCTGATCTCGGGCCGCTCGACGGGCATCGTGACGTTCATGGGACCTCGGCCGGCAGAGAAGACGGGTTCACTCGAGGTTATAGCGCCATACGCTCGCCGGTGGAATGTTGAGCGGTGTCCAGGCCTCCCGCTTGGCCGACAGCCCGTGCTTGCGCCACGGCAGCGGCGACGTCGCGCAATAACTGTAATGCAGGAAGCCTCGTCCTGGAGCGACCGCCTCGATCGCGTCGATGAAACGGCGCTGCTCCTGCAGCCGAAGCAGCACGAGCGGAACCCCACAGATCACGGTGCCGATCCGGCCATGCTGGGCCGGTGGAATCAGGGTGGCGAGCGCGCGGGCGTCGCCTTCGATCACATCGACGCCCGGCAACATGGCCCGCAGATGCTCGGCCATCGACGGCACGATCTCGACCACGGTCAGCCGGCTCGCCGCCAGCCCGCTGTCCAGCAGCGCCCGCGACACAACGCCGGTGCCGGCCCCGAGCTCCAGCACCCGCTCCCCCGGCCCCAACCGTATCTGCGCCGCGACCCGGCGGCACAGCGCCGGCGACGACGGCACCACCGAGCCCATTTGCAGCGGATTGGCCAGCCAGCGTTTTAGGAAGAGCGCGACCCCTGCGCTCTGTGTTGCACCCCATCGTACCGTCTCACCGCTCAATCGAGCCTCCTTATCGGCGACCCGGTCTAGGAAAGCCGAGGTGGCGCTGCCGATGCCGGAACGGTGAAGCTTTTGGGTCAGAAGGATGTCAGTCCAGCAATCCTTCATCCTTGAAGCTCAGCCATCGCCCGTTTCCGATGATGACGTGGTCGCGCAAGCCGATCTGCAGCACGGCGGCCGCTTGCTTGACTTGGCGCGTCATGTCGATGTCGTCCCGCGAAGGGGCCGGGTCGCCGCTCGGGTGGTTGTGGACCAGTATCAGCGAGGTCGCTTCCAGCGCCAGCGCGCGGCGGACGACCTCGCGCGGATAGACCGGCGTGTGGTTCACGGTCCCTTGCGCCTGCACCTCGTCGGCCTTCAACAGGCCGTCCGCATCGAGGAACAGGATGCGAAACTGCTCGATCCGTTCGCGCGCCAGAGCGGCGGACAGATAGTCGGCCAGCCGCTTGGGATCATCGAGCACCGGCCGGCCAGTCAGCCCGGCGCGCGCATGCCGGATGGCCGCAGCATGGACCAGCTTTATGGCCGCGATGCTGTGCACCCCGAGTCCCGGAACGCGTCGCAGTTCCGCCTCGGGGGCGGCCAACACCGCGGCAAAGCTGCCGAACCGCCGCACCGCCGCGGCGGCCGGCTCCCGCCCATCCACCGGCAACACGAGCGCCAGAAGCCGCGAGAGGCGGAAGACGTCGTCGTCCGGTGCCGGAGCGGGGATGGGGGCCGGCGTTGGGGTCGACAGAGGGGGTGGCAGTTCGGGGCGCTTCCGCTTGGCCCGTGATGCCGGCTCCCGACGCGTGGCGGCCAAAGCCGTGAGCTGCTCCAGCGCGTCGAACTGCGTCGCCGATTCGGCGAACCCGGTACGGACCGGGGCTGCGGTGCTCCAGCCGCCTATGGCGCTGACCGACCGGATCGCGCCCTCGATCTCCTGCCGCACCTGGTCCCACGCTGCTCCGATCGCCTCGAAGCCCGAGCCGGCCTGGAACACGCGAACCTCCAGCGCCGCGCCCGCGTGCGGCTCCACGCTCACCCACCCCGCGCCGGGCAGACCGGCGACCGCGGCCCGCACCCCCTCGGCCGTCACGCCAGGCCCCATGCTGGCCGGATCCAAGTCGATCGACGCATCGAACACCGGCCCGCTCTCAGGCAGGATGGGCTTGGCCGCCCGCTTCCAGGGCCAGAGCGACTTCAATGCCCGCGCTGCCGCAGGCTCAGCCAATCGCCGCGCCCCATCACGATAAGGTCGTGCACAACGACGCTCAGCGGGCCGCCAGCCCGCTGCACCTCGGTATGCAGCGCCCGGTCAGCCGCGCCGATCTTGGGCGATACGTCGCCGGCATTGCGCAGCAGGATCGTCGCCGTGGCGTGCTGGTCCAGCGCCTGCCGCATCAGCTCACGCGCCAGATCGGCCGGCGCGATGTCGGCCGGCCAATCGGGCTCGCCCAGGAGCTGGTTGCGATTGTTGAGCAGCAGGGCGCTGAAGCCCGGCGGCCGCGTGGTGCGCTCGTCGATCTCGAGATGCCGCTCGAGCGAAGGCAGGTCCGCCAGCACCTTGCGTTTGATCAGCTCCGGCCGGGCCAGGTACGTCGCCGCTTCGACGACCAAGTCGAGCGCCTCGACTGCCGGCGCCGGTAGCCCGGCCGTCGCCAGCGCGTCTCGCTCCGCCCCGATCACGCCGGCCAAGCTGCCGAACTCGTTGATCAATCCTTTCGCCAGGGGCTTGGTGTCCTTGCGCGGGATGCCGAGGAACAACAGCATCTCGAGGATCTCGTAATCGGCCAGCGCCGACTCGCCCGAGAGCAGGCGCCCGCGCATGCGGGACCGATGGCCATACGGGCCAGTGCTGCTAAAAGGTTTGTCGACGGCTTTGGGTTGGGCCTGTTCCATGCGGGTTTTCCGCCGAACGATGCCGGTAGAAAGATTCCACCGACCATGTACCAGTAGTTGTAAGCTCTCGAAAGCGTGACCGTCAACAGCCCCGGGCTGCCAAGCCCCCATGAACCGCCTTGCACGCTCGCCGACTATGCGCACCTCATCGTCACGATCGGCCTGACCAGCTTCGGCGGCGGGGTGAGCGGCTGGATGATGCGCCGGGTCGTGCACGAGCGGGGCTGGATGACCGAGCCGGAGTTTCTGACCGGGCTGGCGCTCTGCCAGGTGTTCCCCGGCGTCAACGTGCTCAACCTCTCGATCTGGCTCGGCTACAAGCTGCATGGCGGGGCGGGCGCGGTGGTGGGTGCGGTGGCGATGCTGGTGCCGCCGGGGTTGCTGCTGATCGGGCTCGGGATCGGCTTCTCGCACCTGGCCGGCATCCCGGCGGTCCATGCCGCACTCACCGGTGTTGCAGCCGCAGCGGTCGGGCTGACCGGCGCCATGGGCCTGCGCGCCGCCCGCCGGTCCGCGACCGGGGTCGTCCCGGTCGTGTTGATCGTGGCCACGTTTGCCGCCATCGCCCTGCTGCAGTGGCCGTTGGTCCCGGTCGTGTTCGGCCTCGGCGCCATCGGCATCGCGCTGGCCTGGCGGCACGGGTAATGCGCGGCAGCGTGCTCTGGGCGCTCGCAGCCATCTTCGCCCCGCTCTCGTTCGCCACCATCGGCGGCGGCCAAGGCATCGTCACGGAGATTCATCGCCAGGCGGTCACCGTGCAGGGCTGGATCCCCGAGCAGATGTTCGTCACCGACTACGCCCTGTCGCGCCTGGCGCCGGGTCCGGGCTCGCTGCTGGTCACGCTGATCGGCTTCCAGGCTGCGGGATGGCAGGGCGCGCTCGTGGCGTCGCTGGCGATCTTCCTGCCGTCCTCGTTGCTGCTCTATGGCATCGCCCGGCTCTGGGCGCTCTACCGCGGCCGGCCGTGGCAGACCGCGGTCGAGCGCGGGTTGGCCCCTGTGGCCGCCGGGCTCATCCTGGCGGCGTCGCTGACGGTCCTGCGGGCGACGGACGGCGGCTGGCGCGCCTGGGCGGTCGCACTGGCCGCCACCCTGTTGCTGAGCACGACGAAAGTGTCCCCCTTCGTCACGCTCGGCATGGGGGCCCTGGTCTTCTTGGCAACGAGCTGAGCGCCGTCGCGTTAGCTACCTGCAATCAGTCGTCGGACGCCGCCGTGGCCCAGGAGAAACTACAGAGCTACCGGGCCAAGCGGAATTTCGGCAAGACGAGCGAGCCGTCCGGCGAGGCCGCGACTGCGCCAGCCCAGCGCCTGCGCTTCGTCATCCAAAAGCACGACGCCACCCGCCTGCACTACGACCTGCGCCTCGAGCTCGACGGCGTCTTCAAGTCGTGGGCTGTCACCCGCGGGCCGTCAGTCGATCCCCACGACAAGCGGCTGGCCGTCGAGGTCGAGGACCATCCGCTGGATTACGGCGACTTCGAGGGCACGATCCCGAAGGGCGAGTACGGCGGCGGGACGGTGATGCTCTGGGATCGCGGCTACTGGGCGCCTGAGGGCATGACGGCGGAGGAGGGGTTGGCGAAAGGCGATCTCAAATTCACGCTGGACGGCACTCGGCTGCATGGCAGTTGGGTCCTCGTCCGCATCAAGAACGACCGCTGGGGCAGCAAGCGGACCAACTGGCTGCTGATCAAGCATCGCGATGCCTTCGCCAAAGACGGGGAGGGCGAGTCGGCGATTGCGCAAGACCGCTCGATCGCCTCCGGACGCGGGCTGGAAGAGATCGCCGCCGGCACCGGCACCGCTCCCAAGCCGTTCATGGCGCTCGCGCCGGCGCCGGCCGCGGACGCCGTATGGAACAGCAGCGAGGGCTTGGCGGCCGAGCGGCGGGCGCCCAAAGCGACACCAAAGCGGAGGGCGAAGACACCGGCTCCGGCCGCCATGCCCGACTTCATCGCGCCGCAGCTCGCCACGCTGGTGGATCGGCCGCCGGCCGCCGAGGGCTGGGTGCATGAGATCAAGTTCGACGGCTACCGCATGCAGCTCCGCGTCGAGGCGGGCCGGGCGACGATGAAGACCCGCACCGGCCTCGACTGGACCGCCCGCTTCGCCGCCCTCGCCAAGGCCGCCGAACGCCTTCCCGACTGCATCATCGACGGCGAGGCGACCGTGCTCGACGAGTCCGGCAACCCGGATTTCGCCGCGCTCCAGCAAGCCCTCTCCGCCGAGCGCTCCGACCGCATGGTGTTCTTCGCCTTCGATGTGCTCCACGCCGACGCGGCTGACCTCCGCCCGAAGCCGCTCAGGGACCGCAAAGCGGTGCTGGCCACGCTGCTCAAGGGCGCGCCGGCCGCCTTCCGCTTCGTCGACCATTTCGAGAGCGGCGGCGACGCGGTCCTCCGCTCGGCCTGCCAGATGTCACTGGAAGGCATCGTCTCCAAGCGTCTCGATGCGCCCTATGTCTCCGGCCGGGGCGATGGCTGGCTCAAGTCCAAGTGCCGCGCCGGCCACGAGGTCGTCATCGGCGGCTGGTCGACCACCGGCGCCAATTTCCGTTCGCTCCTGGTCGGCGCTCATCGCGACGGGGATTTCGTATACCTGGGCCGGGTCGGGACCGGCTTCGGGGCCGCGAAGCTGGGCAAGCTGCTGCCGGCTCTCAGGGCCGCCGAGCAGGACGCCAACCCGTTCACCGGCACGACCGCGCCCCGCGCGCAGACCGGGATGCACTGGACCAAGCCCGTCTTGGTGGCCGAGATCGAGTTCGCTGGATGGGGCGCGGAGGGGTTGGTGCGCCAAGCCGCGTTCAAGGGCCTGCGCGAGGACAAGCCGGCCGGCGACGTGGCCCACGAGGAGCCGCGGGAGGCGCCTGCCAAACCGAAGGCCCCCCCCAATGATGGCAGCACCGTCATGGGCGTCGTGATCACCCGCCCGGACAAGGCGCTCTGGCCCGAGGCCGGAACCGATGGGGTGCCCGTGACCAAGCTGGACCTCGCACGATACTTGGAGGCCGTCGGGCCCTGGATGATGCAGCACATCCAAGGGCGCCCGTGCTCGCTGCTCCGCTATCCCGATGGGATCGGCGGCAGCCAGAGCTTCTTCCAGCGGCATGCCATGGCTGGCCAGTCCAACTTGCTGAACCTAGTGACGGTCGGCGAAGACCGAAAACCCTATCTGCAGGTCGACCGCGTCGAAGGGCTGGCCGCGGTCGCGCAGATTGGCGGGCTCGAGCTGCACCCCTGGAACAACTACCCCGGGCGGCACGACCGTCCCGGCCGCCTCGTCTTCGATCTCGACCCGGCCCCGGACGTGCCGTTCACCGCCGTCATCGCCGCCGCACTTGACCTTCGCCGCCGGCTTGAGGCGCTCGGGCTGGTACCGTTCTGCAAAACGACCGGCGGGAAGGGGCTGCACCTGGTGACACCGCTGACGCTCGACGAAGCGGGCGCGGTTGGCTGGCCAGAAGCAAAGAACTTCGCGCGTGAGGTTTGTGCTGCCATGGCCGCGGCCGATCCCGCTCGATACCTTGTGAATATGTCCAAGAAGCTTCGCGCGGGACGGATTTACTTGGATTATTTGCGCAACGACAGGCTGGCGACCGCTGTCGCGCCGCTCTCGCCGCGCGCGCGTCCCGGTGCGACCGTATCGATGCCCGTGACGTGGCAGGCGGTGACCCCGAAGCTGGACCCGGCGGCCTACACGATCCGCACCGTGCCGAGACTGCTGCAGCGCTCCAAGGCGTGGGACGGATACGAAGCGAGCCGCCGAGCGCTCCGCGATGCGATCGCGGCGATGTCGGGCGCTATGAGCCGATGAGCAATCGCAGCGGCCCGCGCAGGAGTGCGCTTGGCAAGACCGTTTGCAAGGTGTATTGTTCCGAGATGAGTACGTCCTACGGCGGCTTCCCGCTTACGATAAGTTTAACGCCTGGCTAACGAGTGCTTGTTTGAAGCTTGGATTCGTGTTATAAGGCCGGCGCACCGAACAGCCGCCTGATTGTAGCGCAATAACAGTCGAAGCCGTAACTAAAATGGTTTCCAATCAGTCGAGAGCGATCGATGTCCGAATTTAACCTTAGTTGGGGGCTGCCGATTATGGACCGCCTAAATGAAGTCCATCGCGCATCTCGTGTAACATTGCCGACGTCTGTGGTCTTGCAAGAGAGTGACGGAGCCTTCGGCCTACCGTCGGCTCGGCTCCGGCTGTTGGTCTCTCGATACCTCGGCATGGTCGGGTTCGTGACTGCCGGCATCGTCGTCATCGCGACCGCAAGCATGCTCGCGCTCAGCGTCCAATAGCGTGGGCGCGACCGTCAAATTCGCTACCGGTAATCCTGCCATGCCGACGTGAACGGCTTCTTGAAAAACGTCGCCCAGAGATAATTCGAACTGTAGCGGAACCCGGTCATCAACAAGCCGTCGCCCTTCAGCCGGCGGCCCGACGACTTCGCCATCAACGCCCAGGTGAACTTGACGGCCCCAACCTTGGCCATGCGACGGGCAATGTCGGTATCTTCGCCGTAAAACGTGAAGCTGGGGTCGAACCCCCCTGCGCAGATCAGCGCCTCGCGCTTGAGCACAAAATTGCCCCCCTGGACCATGCTCCCGACGCGAAGCACGTAGCGATTGAAGCTGTATGTGCCGAAGCCGACGACATAGAACAGCCGTGCGGCGGCGCGGATGTGGAATGGCACGTCGTAGTAGTCATAGGGGCCGCTGACGGTCACGAGCGCCGGGTCGCGCGCGAATTCCGCTTCCACTCGATCGATCCAACCCGGCGGCAGCAACGTGTCGGCATCGATGTTGGCCACCAGCACGCCCGACGACGCCTCGAACCCTGCCTTGCGCGCCTGGACGAGACCCTTGCGCGGCTCGTCGACCACGATCACCCCTGGGACCGCCCTGGCGACGACCCCGGTCCGGTCGGTGCTCGCATTGTCCACGACGATGATCTCGGCACGAACGCCGGATCGCTCGACTTCAGCCTGGATCGCCTTGAGGCACGATGGCAGCAGACGCTCCTCGTTGAACGCCGGCACAACAAAACTGAAACGGACCGGATCCGTCATTCCGCACTCCTAACCCGCCCCTCTTTGGCCCGTATCTACAAGGGAGACAAGCAACCCGGGCCAGCCGAGTTCCGCGGTGGGGTGCCATTGTTGTAATTCAGCCGCTATCGTGTGACCAAAACGCCTGAAAGGATGACCATGCCATATGCCCCTCCGCCGCATCTGACGCAGAACTGGCATGTGAGCAAGCCAGGAGCGACCGGCCGCCGCGGCATGGTCGTCTCGCAATCCCGCGACGCTGCCCTGGCCGGAGTGGCGATTCTCGATGCGGGCGGCAACGCCGTCGATGCGGCCGTCGCAACCGCGTTGGCGCTCGCGGCAATGGAGCCCTGGAACAGCGGCCTCGGCGGGATCGGTTTCGCGATGGTCCATCGCGCCGGCCAGTCCCGTGCCGACGTCGTCGATTTCGGCCCTCGCGCCCCTGGTCGTCTCGACCCGGCGCGCTATCGCCTCACCGGCGCCCAAGCCGCCGACCTGTTCGGTTGGCCCGCCGTCGAAGGGGACGTGAACGTTCACGGCCCGCTCTCCTTCGCGATACCGTCCGCGCCCGCCGGCTACGCGCTCCTGCTCGAGCGCTGGGGCCGCCTGCCGGTTGCCGACATCATCGCCCCAGCGCAGGCGCTCGCGCAGCGGGGCCTGCCGCAAGACTGGTTCACGACGCTCAAGATCGCGGTCAATGCCGCCATGCTGCGGCTGTATCCCGAGAGCGCACGCATCTACTTGCCCAACGGCCTGCCGCCGGTGCCGCCCTATCAGGGCAATCCCGGCGCGTTCCGGCTCGGCGCCCTGCCCGACACGCTGGACCGGCTGGCGTCGGCCGGGTTGCGCGACTTCTATGAGGGCGACATCGCCGCCAGCATCGCCGCCGATGTCGCCGCAATGGGCGGCTTTCTCGACCGGGACGACCTCCGCACCTGCCAGGCTCGCATCACCGCACCGCAGGAGTCGCCGTTCTGCGGGGGCATGCTGCAACTTCCCGGCGGCCTCACCGCCGCGCCGACCATGGCCCGCGTTCTCGGCCTGTTGCCCGCCTGCATCGGCGCCACTCCCGACGCCGCCTGGTTCGCCGGCCTGTCCGCCGCGCTCAAGACCGCCTACGCCGAACGCTTGCAGGGTCTCGGCGACGCCGAGCCGATCGCCGCCGAGAGCTGCACCACGCACCTGACCACCTGCGATGCCGACGGCACCATGGTCGCCATGACCACGACGCTGCTCTCCTCGATGGGCAGCCGCGTCGTCCTGCCGGGCTCCGGCGTGCTGATGAACAACGGCATCATGTGGTTCGATCCGCGACCCGGACAGCCGAACTCGATTGCCCCCGGCAAGCGCCCGCTCACCAACATGCTCCCCGTCATCCTGCGGGACGGCGACCGCCCGGTGCTCGCGGCCGGCGCCTCCGGCGGCCGACGCATCATGGCCGCCGTGACCCAGATGCTCGCCTTCACCGCCGGCTTCGGCATGGACCCGGCCACCGCCGCCCACCACCCCCGGATCGACGTCTCCGACCCGGTCGGCGCCGATGCCGACCAGCGCCTCACCCCCGACACGCTGGCCGGCTTGGCGGACGGCCCGCTCGACGTGGTCGAACACGGCGTCCTGCCGGTCAACTTCGCCTGCCCCAACCTGATCCAGATCAAGGATGGCCTCCGCACCGGCATCAGCGACGTCATGTCCCCCTGGTCCGCCGCCATCGCCCAATAAACCCCCTCGCGAGCCGCCCAACGCCGCCAAAGCGACACGCGGACGGCGGCTCGTAGAGCGCCATCTTTGGAATCACCGGCTTCGCCGCCTCGGCATCCCGCCGTTATCGCGAGCCGCCGCTTGGCGGTGTGGCGAACCGCCTGGCACCGCGCCTGAAAAGTTTGAGCGTATCGTCACTAGAGCATGGCGTGCTGCTTCGTAGCCACTGATGCGATCGCGAGTGCAAAAATTATTTGCATCGCGGAATTGATACGACTAAACATCTTTCCGAAAACAAAATATCTTGGTTAGCACGGTTCTGCTTTCAAGTCCCTTCTGTCATGTCCGCGTAAACTAGCTCATGCCGCGTAAGGGATCGTTGATCTACTAAGGAGCAGGAGAGGAAATGAACAAGTTTTATAAGTTGAAATCGGCCGCTAAGATTGGGTCGTTAGTGTGTGCTCTCGTCGTCATTGACTTAACGTTTCCAATCGCATCGGCGATGGCGGCCCCGCTTACTTACGATTACACGGTGAAAATCAAAGCTGGTCCTCTGGCCGGCGACATCTTTGCGGGAACCTTCATCGTAGATTCAGCCTCAGTCGCCTCGGGGCAAGGAAATGTCTCGAACCTGACTCTAAATGTACCTGGGGACAGTCATTACTCAGTCCGAGGGGATCTTCGGCTTGGTGCCGACGGCGACTTTCGCAGCAGGCGGAAGCTTGGCTACACTTAGCAACTTCGTAGTCATTTCGACTGCGCGTGCGACCGCTGGGTTCCTTTCAGGGGGCATTTTCCTGCCCAGCCCGATAACGTCGTTCAAATTCGCCGGTGGGTTCAACTACGGCATAGACCCAAATGCAGGCGAGAACATCGGCGGCGGCACTTTTGCGGGTAGCGCAGAAACCGGCGGTGGATCCTCAGTTCCGGAACCGGCGACTCTGCTAATCCTCGGCACCTTCTTGGCCGGTCTCGGCGTGGTCCGTTATCGCCGGACGGATGTCTAAGGGCGGCTCTTTCATCATTGCTGTGAGATCACCGGTATGCCGGGGTAACCCGGCTAATAGCCCAGGGACCACCAAATCGGCGGCAAACGGCCGACATGTAATCGAAGGCTGTCGGGCTGATCGACCGTGTGGGTTCGACCTTAACTGATCGTCATCAAACTCGCATTGCCGCCCGCGGCCGTGGTGTTGGTGCTGAGCGACTGTTCCAGCACCAGCCACTCGGACGGATAGCGCCCGTCCCGCCCGGCGACATAGATCGGCACGAGCGGACCCGGACGCTGGCTGAGCTCCCCCGCCAATCGGATCAGCGCCTCCGCCGCGCCGGCGAACAGCACCGCATCGCACGCCCCTTCCTCCACAGCCCGGTTCCCCGCCGCCTCCGCGGCCTCGCGCTGCCGCGCCAACTCGGCCGCCGAGTCCGCCACGCACAGCACGGTGCCCCGCGGTCCCGTCCGATACACGTTCTCCTCGCCGACCGGCCCGGGCAGCACCACTCGGCCCGCCATCGCGGGCGCCGGCCGCTGCGACAGCAGGCGCAATACATAAAGTGGCCCGCCCGCCTTCGGCCCCGTGCCCGACAGCCCGTGCCCGCCGAACGGCTGCACCCCCACCACGGCGCCCACGAGATTACGGTTCACGTAGACGTTGCCCGCCCGCGTCTGCGCCGTCGCCCGCGCCACCGTGTCGTCGATGCGCGTGTGGACGCCGAACGTCAGCCCGTAGCCCGTCGCATTCACGGCGTCGATCATCGCGTCAATCTCGTGCCGCCGGAACCGCACCACGTGCAGCACCGGCCCGAACACCTCCCGATGCAATTCCGCCATCGCGTCCAGCTCGATGATCGTCGGCGGCACGAAGATCCCGTGCGCGCACTCGGCCAGCAGTGCCGCCTGATGCACCGGCCGGCCCGCCGCCCGCATGGCCGCGATATGGTCGAGGATGCTCTTCTGCGCTTCCACGGAAATCACCGGCCCGATATCGGTCGCCAGCCGATCCGGGTTGCCGACCACCAACTCGGCCAGCGCGCCCTTCAGCATCGTCAGCGTCCGCTCGGCCACATCATCCTGCAGGCACAACACCCGCAGCGCGCTGCAGCGCTGCCCGGCGCTGTCGAACGCCGACACCAGCACGTCCGCCACCACCTGCTCGGCCAACGCCGAGCTATCGACCACCAGCGCATTCTGCCCGCCGGTCTCCGCGATCAGCGGCACCGGCGACCCATCCGGGTTAAGCCGCGCCGCCAACTGCCGGGCGATCAACCGCGCCACGTCGGTGGACCCGGTGAACATCACTCCGCGCACCCGCGCGTCCCCCACCAGCGTGGCCCCGACCTCGCCCGCCCCCGGCAGAAGATGCAGCGCGTCCGCCGGCACGCCCGCCGCATGCAGGATCGCGACCGCCTGCGCGGCGATCAGCGGCGTCTGCTCGGCCGGCTTGGCCAGCACGACGTTGCCGGCCGCCAACGCGGCCGACACCTGCCCGGTGAAGATCGCCAGCGGAAAATTCCACGGGCTGATGGACACGACCGGCCCCAACGGAACGTGGGTGGCGTTGTCGAACCCGTCCCGCACCTGGGCGGCGTAGTAGCGCAGGAAGTCGACCGCCTCCCGCACCTCGCCGATCGCGTTGGCGACCGACTTGCCGGCTTCGCGCATGATGAGCCCGAGCAGGTCGGGCATCGCCGACTCCATCGCGTCGGCCGCCCGCAGCAGGATCGCCGCGCGCTCCTGGGCCGGCACGTCGCGCCAGCCGGAGGCGGCCGCACTCGAGATCGCTGCATCCACGTCGTCCGGCGTCGCCTCCACGACCCGGCCCACCACGTCGCGCAGATCTGCGGGATTGCGCACGTCGGACGCCGGGCCCGCCCCGGCTCCCGCCGTCCAAGCCTGGTGTCCGCTTACTCGAAGCGCTTCCGCCACGTCCCGCAGCCGGTCCTCGTTGCTCAGATCCAGTCCGGCCGAGTTGGTCCGCGACGGCCGGAACAGGTCGCGTGGCAGGCGGATCGCGTCATGCGGCGCGCCGCCCGACCGGGCCGCCTCGCTTACCGGGTCGGCCACCAACTCGTCGATGGACACGGCCTCGTCCTGGATGCGGTTGACGAACGACGAGTTGGCGCCGTTCTCGAGCAACCGCCGCACCAGATAGGCCAGCAGCGTCTCGTGGGTGCCCACCGGCGCGTAGATCCTTGCCGGGCGGTTCAGCCGGTTGTGCCCGACCACCTCGTCATACAGCGGCTCGCCCATGCCGTGCAGGCATTGGAACTCGTAGTCGCCAGGCTCGAACGCTTCTCCCGCCATGGCGTGGATGCTGGCGACGGTATGGGCGTTGTGGGTGGCAAATTGCGGGAACACCGCGTCCGGCGCGGCCAGGAGCTTGCGGGCGCAGGCAAGGTAGGAGACGTCGGTGTGCAGCTTGCGGGTGAACACCGGGAAGCCTTCGAGCCCATCCACCTGCGCCCGCTTAATCTCGCTGTCCCAGTACGCCCCTTTGACCAGGCGCACCATGATCCGGTGGCCGCTCCGTCGGGCCAGGTCGATGAGCCAGTCCAGCACGAGCGGCGCCCGCTTCTGGTAGGCCTGCACCACGAAGCCGATCCCGTTCCAGCCGGCGAGCGCCGGGTCGGCGCAGAGCGCTTCGAGCAGGTCCAGCGACAGCTCCAGCCGGTCGGCCTCCTCGGCATCGATGTTCAGCCCGATGTCGTAGCCACGCGCCAGCACCGTCAACGCGCGCAGCCGCGGCAGCAATTCCGTCATGACCCGGTCCCGCTGCGAGCGGGCGTAGCGCGGGTGCAGCGCCGAGAGTTTGACCGAGATGCCGGGTCCGTCCACCACGCCACGGCCGCCCGATGCGCGCCCGATGGCGTGGATCGCCGTCTCATAGTCGCGGTAGTAGCGCGCCGCGTCGGCCGCAGTGGTCGCCGCCTCGCCGAGCATGTCGTAGGAGTAGCGGAAGCCCTTGGCTTCGAGCCGCACGCTGCGCCGAAGCGCCTCCTCGATGGTCTGCCCGGTGACGAACTGCTCGCCCATCATGCGCATCGCCAGGTCGACCCCGCGGCGGATCACCGGCTCGCCGCCCCGCGCGACCAGCCGGTTGAGCGCGGCCGACAGCCCGCTTTCATCGACCGAACCGACTAACCGGCCCGTCACGACCAGCCCCCACGTCGTCGCGTTGACGAACAGCGAAGGGCTATGGCCCACATGCGCCCGCCAGTCGCCGCGCGCGATCTTGTCGCGGATCAGGGCGTCGCGCGTGTCGCGGTCCGGAATGCGCAGCAACGCCTCGGCCAGGCACATCAGCGCCACGCCCTCCTGGCTCGAGAGGTCGTACTCCCGCACGAGCCCCTGCACGGCACCTTTGGTCCCCTTCGCCCGCAGCGCCTCGACCAGGCGCCGCGCCGTCGCGTCCGCCTGCGCCGCCACCGCCGCCGGCACCCGGGCCATCTCCACCAGCGCGCTCACGCAGCCCGGCTCCGGCGCCCGATATTGCGCCGTGATGGCCGCCCGCAGCGCCGAGTTCGGCGGTACGGACCCGAGGAACTCCGCGAACGGAGCGATGCGCGGCTGACCGGCGGGCGTATCCATGCACTGCCACGATAGCGCCGGCCCGCTTTTGATGCAGCGAGTTTTCTGGCCCGATCGGTCCCCGCCAGATTACACGGAGTGCCGCCGTGTGGACCGGCGCAGCATGACCAACAGGCCCGCGCCGCTGAGCAACAGCGCCGACGAGGCGGGCTCGGGCACGGCCGTCGCCTGCTGTCGCGGATCGAGATTATAGTCGATGTCGGCCGCGCCGAGTGGCGGTGCGACAAACCCGGCTGACGGCTGCGTTGGGCCATCGATGCCATAGACCGTGCTAGGGTTGGCCGTGTTGGCGATCCCGGTCGATTGGTCGAACAGCGCCGTCGACGTCGTGCCGTCGGCGAAATCGAATTCGAAGGAGAGCGGCGCAGCGTAGGTGGAGCCAGCCGGCCAGATCAGGCTGAGCAACGAGAAGCTATACTCGTTGAAGCAGCCGGTGGGGATCGTGAAGTCGAGTTCCGTGCCGAAACCACCCGCCGTCGTCGTCTTGGTCCCGCCATAGCTGCACGTCGCGCTTCCAAAGCCGGTCACGAAGGGCGTGAGCGTGGGATCGATCTGGACGGGATCGTTGCCGCTGAACCGGATCTTCAGCCGGTTCAAGCTGTCGGCGAACTGGGCTGGGGCAGCTTGGATCTGCACGTCGAACTCGCACTCGGCATTGCCCGGCATGCAGGCCACCGGCGCTCCGCCCGCAAACGCCTGTGCCGTCGCGCCGGCGCCCTGGACCGTGAAAAGTGGCTGCCGTGCCGTGGCGATCTGCGCGGGGATCAGCTGGTCGGTCGCGATCCCGTCGGGCGTGATGCTGCCCAGCGACGTCGCAACCGTCCTGGACGCGCTGTTCATCAGGTTTAGGGCGAGCGCCGGGCCGAGGTTGTAGATGTCCTGCGAGCCGTTTCCGTCCGAATGGGCGAGACCGAGATTATGCCCGAGCTCATGGGCCGCGGTGTCGATCGGCGCGCTGCTGCCGATGATCGAGCCGTTGCTGCCGGTCAGCCCGTAGCCGTTGATGGGCCCGCCATCGGACCGCGTCAGTTGATCGACGAAGAACATGTTCAGCATCTGCGGGTCGGCAGCCGGATTGGCCTGCTGGTAGCCGCGCAGGAGTTCGTGCGCCTGATCGGTCGGATCGTTGGCGCCGGACGGCCCGACAAACACCTGCGTCGTCAGATACTGTGGCGCATCGTATTTGACCGTCGGCGCGAACGCGACGGCGATGCCGGCTTGATTGTAGATCTTCTGGACCGCGGCTTCGTCGAGGTTCAGGCTGGCGCAATTGGTGCCGACCGCGTCGCACACGACGATCGGCTGCACCTTGATCATCTCGATCGGCATCGGCCCGGCCCGTGCGGCAGAACACAGGGCGGTGGCGCTCATCGCCAGCCCGGCCAGGACTGCGCGCCGCCTGGTCATGCGCCGGCCGGGAACGCCGCCGGCACCCGCAGGCTCGATCAGCGTGAAGCCTGCTTGCGAGCGAGGCGGAGCGGGAGACCGGTTCGTCATGGTTTTCCTGACGTGCAGGCCGACCATGCACGAATCGACACCGAAATAACAGCGGATTTCCGGCGTCGGAACCCTGCTGTCTAGATGCCGCTGCGCCGCCGCACCGCACCGCCCTGCATGACCAGCTTGATCCGCCCCTGATGGTCCGTCAGCACCGATGCATCGCGTAACGGCGCTCCATCGACCACCAGCAGGTCGGCGATCGCGCCAGCCGCCACAACGCCGAGCTTGCCCTCCATCCCGATCAGCCGGGCCGCGATGGTCGTCACGCTGGCGACGATGTCCGGCGACGGCAGCACCCGCGCCCGGATGGTGAACTCCTCGCTCTGCCGCACATGGGTCGGGCCGAGCAGGTCGGTCCCGAACGCGATCGTTACCCCTGCCGCCTGCAGGATCGAAAGGCTGTTCAGCCCTGCCGCCCGGACATCCTCGATCTTGGCGAGCGACGCCGCCGGAAAGCCGAACGAAGGCCCGTCCTCCGCCAGCGCCTCGTATGTCACCAGCGTCGGCACCGCTACCGCGCCGGCAGCGGCCGCCATCCGCGCCCGCTTCTCGTCGATCCGGTTGCAGTGCTCGAGCGAGTGCACCCCGCATTGCAGCGCCCGCTCGATCGCCTCCGGCGTATACAGATGTGCCGAGACATAAGTCTGCGCATCCGCCGCCTCCTCGACCGCGGCCGTCATCTCCGACACCGAATAACCATGCCAGGCAATCGGGTCGGTCGGGCTCGCCACCCCGCCATTGGCCATGATCTTGATGAACTGCGCGCCCTGCCGCAACTCCTGCCGGCAGGCCCGCCGCACCTCGTCCACCCCGTCCGCCACCCGGCCCAACGCGCCGAAATTCCGGCTCCACCGCATCGCATCATGCGTGTCGTAGCGTGGCCGCCCGTCCGTATGCCCGCCCGTCTTGGACAGCGCCTTGCCACACACCACCAGCCGCGGCCCCGGCGCGTAGCCCTGCTCGACCGCTTCGGCCAGCGCGAAGGGCGCCCCGCCCACGTCGCGCACCGTCGTGAAGCCGCGGTCGAGCATGCCCCGCATGATCGGCACCGACCGCAGCACCGCCATCGCGTCGGGCAGTTGCGCGTTCATCGTCAGGTCCATCATGCTCGCGACCACGTGCACGTGGCAGTCGATCAGCCCGGGCATCAGCGTCTTGCCCGCGAGGTCGATCACCTCCCGGTTCTCCGCCGCACCCTCCTTGGCATCGACGTCGCGGATCAGCCCGTCTTCGACCAGCACGTGGCCGTGCCTGGGCTCGGCGCTGCGGCCGTCGACGATCGCCGCATTGAGGAACAAGGTCTGCATCGAGCCGTTCGCTTTCAGGTCAGTTGGAAGCCGTGCGCCAGCGGATCACGGTCGTCGACATAGATCGTGTTGTGACCGGTTACCCGCGCCCAGCCCGCCACGCTCGGCAGGATGGCGTCCACGTTGCCGATCCGCGTGGCCCGCTCGACCCGGCAATCGAACATCGTGCCGATCACGCTCTCATGGATGAACTCCTGCCCGGGCTGCAGCCGCCCCTTGGCCACCAGCTGCGCCATCCGCGCCGACGATCCGGTGCCGCAGGGAGAGCGATCCACCGCCTTTTCGCCGTAGAACACGGCGTTCCGCGCATGGGCCCGCGGGCTCCGCGGCGCGTCGCACCACATGATGTGGCTCACCCCGGCGATGCGCTCGTCCTCCGGATGCACCGGCGCCACCCTCTCCTGCGCCGCCCGCCGCACCGCCGGGCTGAGCCGCACGATCGCCTCGGCCGGCATGCCGTCGAGCCCCGGCCAGTTCGCCTGCCGCTCGATGATCGCATAGAAATTGCCGCCATACGCGACGTCGATGGTAAGCGCCCCCAGCCCCGGCACGTCGATCTCGACGTCCCTCGCGTGCAGATAACTCGCCACGTTGAACAGGCGCACCTGCTCGACATACGGGCCGGATTGCGCATACTCGATCGCGATCCGCCCCGCCGGCGCTTCGATCGCCATCCGGCCGGGCTCGCGCGGTACGACCAGTCCCTCCTCGATCGCCGCGGTCACCGTGCCGATCGTGCCGTGCCCGCACATCGGCAGGCAGCCGCTCACTTCGATGTATAGGACGCCCACGTCGCAATCGTCCCTGGTCGAGGGATATAAGATGCTGCCCGACATGACGTCGTGCCCGCGCGGCTCGAACATCAGCGCCCGGCGCACCCAATCATGCTCGCGCATGAAGATCTGCCGCTTCTCCCCCATCGGCACGTTCGGCAGCAGCGGCGCGCCGCCGGCGACCATGCGGACCGGGTTGCCGCAGGTATGGGCATCGACGCAGAAGAAGGTGTGGCGGGCCATGGTCCTAATTGAACCGGCCGATGCCGTATGGCGCAAGGTCGATCGGTGGCGTGCGGCCGGCGATCAGGTCGGCCACGAGCCGTCCGGTCGTGGCTGCCTGCGTCAGGCCGAGATGGCCGTGCCCGAAGGCGTAGATCACGGAGGGATCGCGCATCGAGGGGCCGATCACCGGCAGGCTGTCGGGCGTGGTCGGGCGATGCCCGGCCCATTCGGTCCCGCCCTCGACCATAAGCCCCGGCAGATATAGCCCGGCCAACCGGGCCAGCGCCCGCGACCGCTTGTAGTTCGCCGCCGCCGCCAAGCCGCCGAATTCCGCCGCCCCGCCGATCCGCAGTCCGCAGGCCAGCGGCGTCGCGACGAATTTGCGCTCGGCGAAGATGATCTCCCGGCCCAACGTCACGCCCGGGTTCGGGATGGTGGTGTTGTAGCCGCGCTCGCTCTCGATCAGCACGCGGTCGCCCATTTGCCGCGCCAGCCGGCCCGACCAAGCGCCGGCCGCCACCACCACGCGGTCGGCCCGCACATCCTCGACCCGGGCGACCTCTTGCGCCGTGATCGTCACGCCCTGCCGCACCAGCCAGTCCCGCAGCCCGTCGACCAGGCGTTTCGGGTCGGCCACGTGGCCCCATTGCGGGGTGAACACGCCGCACGCCGCGCGCGCCCCGAGCGCCGGCTCCATCGCCTCGATCTCCGGCCGCTCGAGGAACGTCGTCTCCACCCCGTGCCGCCGCTTCAGCGCCCATTCGCCGGCATCCCGATCATGGGCCGCCCGGCTCTCGTACACGGTCAGCGCCCCCGGCCGGGTCAGCTCGCCGGCCAGCGCGGTTCGCGCCAGCATCGGCTGCAGATCGTCGTAGATGCGCCCGTTCAGCGCGGCCAAGGCGGTCGCGATCCGCTCCATCTCCGCCGGCCGCCCCGCTTGCGCGAACCGCCACAACCACGGCAGCAGCCGGACCGCGTGACCCGGCCGTACCGCCAGCGGCCCCAACGGATCGAGCAGCCAGCCCGGCACCTTCCACGCCAGCCCCGGCAGCGACGCCGGCACCATCTCCGTGACCGCGATCCCGCCGGCATTGCCGAACGACGCCTTGTCGCCCGCCGGGTCACGATCGACGATGTCCACGGCCGCACCGTCCAGCACGAGATGATAGGCCACCGACAAGCCGACGATCCCGGCGCCGACGACCGCGACCCTCACGGCAGCGACGGCTCGATCCCGTTGGCGAAATCCTCGCAGGCCTTCATCACGTCGTAGCCGACCAGGTTCCACGCCGTGATGCCGCCGACCATGATCACCTGTACCATGCCCTCCGCGATCTGCGGCAGCGTCAGCCCGAGCTTCATGCCCGCGATGGCGTGGACGATGGCGCCGTATTTGTCGCCGTACAACGTCGAGAGCACGGTGAACGTCAGCTCCTTGGTCTTGAGGTCGAGCGCGCCGAGCGGCGGGTCCTGCATCAAGGTCGCGCGGATCAGGCCATAACCGGCGAAGGCGCCGGGCGCATGCGTCAGCAGCGTCTTGAAGCGCTCCGGAAACTTGCCGACCGTCGCCACGAAATTGTCCACACCGGCCTGCGCGGCCTCGTCCACCAGCGTCTTCGCCATCGCCACTACTCTCCCAAAATAGGCGCCGGACTGATCCGCTCCGGCAGCACCCCTTGTGGCCGCCATCGCAGGATGAGCAGCAGCGCCACGCCGACCAACATGCCCTGCACCGAGGCCAACTGAACCGGCTGCAAGCCGGGCAGGGCGGATACGAAGAACCGCGCCGCCTCCAGGAACAGCATCACCGCGTAGCCGCCCACGACCGCGCCGAGCGGCCGGCCGACGCCGCCGGCCGTCACGGCGAGGAAAATGTAGATCGTGATCAGCGGCGCGAACAAGTCGGGCGAGACGTAGGACTGGAAATGCGCGTAGAGCGCGCCCGCCAACCCGGCGATCGCGGCCGACAGCGCGAACGCCTCGAACTTGAACCGCAGCACCGTCTTGCCCGCGAACCGCGCCAGTTCCGGGTCCTCGCGCACCGCCCGCAGCGCGCGCCCATAGGGCGAACGGTCCAGCCGCCGCAGTCCCCACAGCAGCAGGAGGACGATCGCGCTCGTCATGGCCAGATAGAACAGGTTGAACCCCGCCAGCCCCAGCGGTCCCTTCAGCGGCGCCGCGATCCCCGACAGCCCGTCGGCCCCGTGGGTCAGCCAGCGTTCGTTGACGGCCACCAGCCGGATCACCTCGCCGAAGCCGAGCGTCACGATGGCCAGGTAGTCGTCGCGCAGCCGCAGCGTGGCGAACGTCACCACGACGCCGGCCAGCACCCCGGCGCACAACGCCGCCGCCAACCCCACCCCGAACGGCGCGCCCGCCCCGGTCGTCAACGCCGACGCGTACGCGCCCACCGCAAAGAACCCGGCCAGGCCCAAATTGACCATCCCGGCCCCGCCCCAAGCCAGATTGAGGCTCAACGCCAGCACCGCGAAGATGCCGCCCGAAACCAGCGTCGCGATCGCGTAGGCGAGCATCAGGCCGCGCGCTCGCCCAACAGCCCGCGCGGCCGGAACGTCAGCATCAGCAGGATCGCCGCGAACCCGATCGCGCTCCGATACGTGGCTGGCACGGCGAGCAACGCCACTTCCTCCGCGACCCCCAGCACGAGCGCGCCGACCACCGCGCCGCCCACCGACCCGAGCCCACCCAAGACGGCCGCCGCAAACACCGACAGCACGACGCGATACCCCGTCAGCGGATCAATCGACGTGTCGAACCCCAGCAGGACGCCGCCCACTCCCGACAGGCCGGCCCCGAGCAGCACGGCCAGCGCTGCCACCCGCCCGGGATCGATTCCCTTCAATCGCGCCAGATCGGCGTTGTCCGCCACCGCCCGCATCGCCCGCCCGAACCGGCTGAACCGGAGGAACGCGAACACAAGCGCCAGAACCACGGCCGCCAGCAGGAGGTTCTCTGCCTGCTGCGGCCCGATCCGGACCGGCCCCAACGCGACGTCCTGCTCGAGCGGCAGGTCGAACCCGCGCAGATCGCTGCCGAAGATGAAGCGGACGACGTTCTCGAGCACGAGGTTGAGCGCGATCGATCCGATCGCCACCGTGAGCGGGCCCGTTCGCCGCAGCGGCGTCAGCGCGAGGCGTTCGCCGACCACCCCAACCACCCCGGCCACCGCGAAGCTCGAGACCAGCACCGGCAGCACGCCCCACCCGAGCCGCGCGTTCACCCACCAGCCGGCGAACGCGCCGATGGTGGCATAGGACGCCACGGCGAAATCGGGAAATCGGAGCACGGCGAAGATGGTCGTGAACCCGATCGCCGGCACTGCGATCAGCGCGCCGGAGAGCAGCCCATTGACGAGCGCCTGCGCCAGTTCAGCGCCCACTCAATGCACCGTCATCGCGAGGAGCGTAGCGACGCGGCAATCCAGAGCGGCTCGCGATAACGACCTCGAGCGATCATCGAGTGCTACGCGATCTTCAGCAACTTGAACGCCCCGGACTGCACCTGCTCGTATCGGAACTTGGAGTCCTGGATGTCACCCTTGGGCGTGAACTTGCATGGACCCGACGCGCCCTCGTACGCGACCGGCTCTTTCGCCGCGATCGCCTTCAGCCCGTCCAGCGCGTTGCTCACCACTTTGCCGTTCGGCGCCTGGCTCACGCCACGGACCGCCGTCTTGATGCCCTCGCCAGTCGGGTTGCCGGACAGCGCCATCGCCATGATCACGAGGTTCACCTGATCGTACACCTGAGCGGTGTAAGGGTCCGGATGTTCGGTCCCGACCAGCTTGACCAGCTCCGCATAGGCCGGGCTGCCTTCGGCCGGGGAGGGGGCCAACGTGTAGCAGCCCTCGGCCACGTTCGCCGGCACGCCGTCGAGCAGCTTCTGGTTTACCGAGTAGGCGAAAGCGAGTTTGTTGCCCTTGTATCCCGCCCGGAACAGATCCTTCATCAAGACGATCGTGTCCGGCGTGTAGCCGCCCAGGATCAGCATGTCGGGCGCGAACCGCAGCATCGTGTCGACTTCGCTGCGGTAGGACGGTTTCTGGTCGTCGTACACCAGCGTGCCGATCTCGCCCCCCGCCGCTTTGACCACCGCCGTGACCGTCTCGAGCTCGCTCGTGTAGAACGGCGTCTGCGGCGAGATGAAGAACACCTTCTTCGCTCCCAGCTCGAGCGCGAACTCGCCAAACTTCGTGCCCTGCAGCGCGGAGTTTGGCTGCGTGCGGATAAGGAAGCCGTCGGTTGGCAGTTGCGTGATGGAGTCCGCCCCCGACACTGTCGTGAGAAACGTTTTGCTCTCCCAGCAAAGCGGCGCCACCGCCGTGGTGACGGACGACGCCCACGTCCCGATGATCGCGGCGACCTTCGTCACCTCGATCAATTGCCGGGCAGCGCGCACGCCCGCATCCGGATTGGTCTGGTCGTCGACCACGCTCAGCTCGATCTGCCGCCCGAGGATGCCGCCCGCCTGGTTGACCTGGTCGATCACCAGCTTGGCCGCCCGCGCCATGCTTGGACCATACGAGCCGCCAGCGCCGCTCAACGGAACCAGCGCACCGAGCCGGATCGGGCCAGCCTGCGCCCTGAGCGCGCCCGGTATCGCCATCAGAGCGCCCGCCCCAAGAATTGCCCGCCGCGATACCATGAGCTTCTCCAACACGTTTCAACCGCCGAGGAACAACCGCCTGATTTCGGGATCGATTGCAAGCGCAGGGCCAGCGCCTTCCGCGCTCTCGCGCCCGGCCACAAGCACATATCCCCGCGTCGAGATCTGCAACGCCTCGATCGCGTGCTGCTCCACCATCAGGATCGGCATCCCCGCCTCGTTCAGCGCGAGCACCGCCTCGAACAACTCGTCGGCTGCCTTCGGCGACAGCCCGGCCGTCGGCTCGTCCAGCAGCAGCAGCGACGGCTCCGTCATCAGCCCCATCGCCACCGCCAGGATCTGCCTCTGCCCGCCCGACAACGTCCGCGCCAACGCCCGCCGCCGCGACCCCAGCAGCGGGTAGCGCGCATACATCGCCTCGACCTGACGCTTCGCCCGCGCTGGGTGCAGGAAGGCGCTGATCGACAGGTTCTCCGCCACCGTCAGCCTGCCGAACACGTTGCGCTCCTGTGGGACGAACGACAGGCCGCGCCGCGCCCGCCCGAGCGCATCCTCCTGCGTGACATCCCGCCCGGCCAGCCTGACGGTGCCGGCGGTCACGGCGAGAAGTCCGGCGATCGCCTTCAGCAGCGTCGACTTGCCCGCCCCGTTCGGCCCGATGACCGTCACGATCTCGCCCGCCTCAACCCGCAGCGATGCGCCCTTGAGGATCTGTTCCGCCGCCGAATACCCGCCGACCACCCCCTCGACGGCCAGGATGCTCAATGCCGCAGGCCTAGATAGGCGTCCTGCACGCGTGGATCGGCTACGACTTCCTCAAAGCGGCCCGTCATGAGCGTCCGCCCCTCGGCCAACACGACGACCGGGTCGCACAGGCGGCGGATCAACGACATGTCGTGCTCGATCAGGCAGATCGTCATGCCGTCGGCCTGCAGCGCCAGGAGATGGTCGGCGATCTGCCCGCCCAGCGTCGGGTTCACGCCCGCCATCGGCTCGTCGAGCAGGATCAGCGACGGCGACGCCATGAGCGCGCGCCCGATCTCGACCAGCTTCTTCTGTCCGCCGGACAGCGAGGTGATGGGATAATCCAGCATGTGCTCGAGGCGGAGCCGCCGTGCGACCGCCCAGGCTTGCTCCGCATTCGCCCGCTCCCGGGCACGGGCCGCGCGGCTGCCGAAGATGGCAGGCAGCATGTGCTCGCCGGGCTGTAGCGGCGCGTAGAGCATCAGGTGCTGGAAGACCGAGAGCTTCGGGAACCCGCGCGCCAACTGGAACGTCCGTACCAGCCCGGCCCGCACCAGCCGCTCCGGCGCCGCCCCCGTCACGTCGCGCCCCCCCAGCGAGACGCTCCCGCCCTCCGGGCGCAGTAGCCCGGAGATCACGTTGAACAGCGTGGACTTGCCGGCGCCGTTCGGCCCGATCAGCCCGGTGATCGTGCCGGCCTCGACCGTGAGCGACAAGTCGTGCAGCACCGGCACGCCGTAGAAGCTTCGCCGTATCTCCCGGACGGAGAGCATCTCGTACTCGGTCATCGCGAGGAGCGCAGCGACGCGGCGATCCAGCGCGGCATGCGCGCTCTTTGCCGATGGATCACCACGACGCGAAGAGGCGTCTCGCGATGACGCGGATTTGGCGGCACCTACCGCCCGTGCTCCTTCCGCCACGCCGCGAACCGCTCGAGGTTGCTCTCGTCCGTCGGCGGATAGAGGCCGAACGTTCTCTGCCCGCCCCGCACCTGCTCGATCACGAAATCCTCGAACGCCGTCATCTCGACCGCCTCGCGGGCGATCTCTTCGGCGATCCCGGCCGGGATGACAATCACTCCGTCGCCGTCGCCCACGACGATGTCGCCCGGGAAGACCGGCGCGTCGCCGCACCCGATCGGTACGTTGATGTCGATCGCCTGATGGATCGTCAGGTTGGTCGGCGCTGACGGCCGCGCGTGATAGGACGGCATGGCGAGCGCGCCGATCTCGACTGAGTCGCGGAAACCGCCATCGGTCACCATGCCGGCGCACCCCCGGACCATCAAGCGCGTGGCCAGGATGCCGCCCGCCGAGGCCGCGCGCGGGTCCTTGCGGCTGTCGATCATGAACACCGCGCCCTCAGGGCACTCCTCGACCGCCTTGCGCTGCGGATGCGCGTGGTTGCGGAAGACGTCCATCGTGTTGAGGTCTTCGCGAGCAGGGATGTAGCGCAGCGTGTAGGCCGGGCCGACCATGCTGCCGCCGCGGGGCGCGCTCAACGGCACCACGCCCTGCACCATCTGGTGGCGCAGGCCGCGCTTGAACAGCGCGCTGGCCAATGTCGCCGTGCTGACGCCGCGGAGCTTGTCGCGCAGGCTGGCGTGCATCAGTAGATCACAGGCTCGGGCACCGGCGCGCCGAACTCGGTCCGCAAGAAATCGAAATCGCAGCCCTCGCTGGCCTGCTGGATGTGCTTGCTGAACATATAGCCGTAGCCGCGTTCGTAGCGCGGCGCCGGCGGCACCCACGCGGCCCGGCGGCGCGCCAACTCCTCGTCTGACACCTCCATCCGGATCGTCCGCGCATCGACGTCGAGCGTCACGATATCGCCGGTCTGCAGCAGCGCCAGCGGCCCGCCGACGAAGCTCTCGGGGCTGACGTGCAGCACGCAGGCGCCATAGCTCGTGCCGCTCATCCGCGCGTCGCTCATGCGCAGCATGTCGCGGTGGCCCTGCTTGAGCAGTGTCTTCGGCATCGGCAGCATGCCCCATTCGGGCATCCCCGGCCCGCCCTGCGGGCCCGCGTTGCGCAGCACCAGCACGTGGTCGGCGGTGATGTCCCAGGTCTCGTCGTCGACTGCCTTCTTCATGGACGGATAGTCGTCGAACACGACGGCGGGGCCGGAATGCCTCAGGAAGCGCTGGTCCATCGCCGCCGGCTTGATCACGCAACCATCGGGCGCGAGATTGCCGTGCAGCACCGCCAGCGACCCCTCGCCGTAGATCGGCTTGTCCACCGGCCGGATGACGTCTGGGTTGTACACCCGCGCGCCTTCGATGTTCTCGCCCAGGGTGCGACCCGTGACCGTCAGGCAATCCAGCTGCAGATGCTCGCGGATGTTCTGCATCAGCCCGCGGATGCCGCCGGCGTAGAAGAAATCTTCCATCAGGTATTGGTCGCCGCTCGGCCTCACGTTGCCGATCACCGGCACCTTGCGGCTATACCGTTCGAAATCCTCCAGCCCGATATCCTGCCCGGCCCGGCGCGCCATCGCGATCAGGTGGATGATCGCATTGGTCGAGCAGCCCATCGCCATGGCGACCGCGATGGCGTTCTCGAAGGCGGGCCGGGTCAAGATCATCTGCGGCGTGAGATCCTCCCACACCATGTCCACGATCCGCCGCCCGCTCTCCGAGGCGAGCCGGATGTGCCCGGCATCGGCCGCAGGGATCGAGCTGCCGCCCGGCAGGACCATGCCGCACGCCTCGGCGATCGCCGTCATCGTGCTTGCGGTGCCCATGGTCATGCAGGTCCCATACGACCGCGCGATGCCGCCCTCGACGCCAAGCCAATCCTGGTCGGTGATTTTGCCCGCCCGCAGCTCGTCCCAATACTTCCAGCTATCGGAGCCGGACCCGAGCACCTTGCCTTGCCAGTTGCCGCGGAGCATGGGCCCCGCCGGCATGAAGATCGCCGGGATGTTCATACTGATCGCCCCCAGCATCAGCCCGGGCGTCGACTTGTCGCAGCCGCCCATCAGCACCGCGCCGTCGATCGGGTGCGCCCGCAGCAGCTCCTCGGCTTCCATGGCCAGCATGTTGCGGTATAGCATCGACGTCGGCTTCAGGTAGCTCTCGCTCATCGACTGCGCCGGCAACTCGACCGGGAAGCCGCCCGCCATGAGGATGCCCCGCTTGACGTCGTCGACCCGCGTCTTGAAATGCATGTGGCAGGGCTGCAGGTCCGACCAGGTGTTCAGGATCCCGATCACCGGCTTGCCGGCCCACTCCTCCGGCGCGTAGCCCATCTGCATCGCCCGGCTCCGATGCCCGAACGATCGCAGGTCCGCCGGCCCAAACCAGCGCGCGGACCGCAGCGAGGACGGGTCGCGCCGGGAGAGCGGCCGATCCGGAATGTCGCCGGGCTCGAGTGCGGGAGGGGTCATTGGGGTATCAGGCATGGCGTCGTTCCTTGGTGATCGCCGGAGGCAGCGCGCGACCGGCCCGGGCGACGAAAGCTCGATCTAAGCACGCGGAACTTCTTGCATACAAGTCAACGCGATCGTTGACACAGCACCGGTCCAGCCCGCCTGCTATGTCCAGATAAGACGAGGCAACGCATGCCTGCAATGGACCCGAAGGGAGAGCGGCCCCGGCGAACGACCACCTCGATGCAGATCTACGACGACCTTCGCCACCGTATCGTCACCGGCGCGCTCCGCCCCTTGCAGTGCCTGTCGGAGAACGAGCTGGCGGTCTCGCTCGGCGTCAGCCGGACGCCCATCCGGGAGGCGCTCGGCAAGCTTGAAGAGGAGAGCCTGGTCGAGATCAGGCCCCGGTTCGGCACCTTCGTCTCACCGATCCTTCCCGCCTCGGTGATGAGCAGCCAGTTCGTACGCGAGGCCTTGGAGTGCACCGCCATCCTCGACGCCGCACGACGATGCACGCCGGCGCAAGGAGACGAGTTGAAAGCCGTCCTCGCCGAACAGCACCGTGCCACCGACGAAGACAGCTTCTTCACGGCCGACGACAGGCTTCATCGCACATTGATCGACATGGCCGGCCAGAGCGCCGCCTGGGGCGTGGTCCACTCCGCCAAGGCCGTCATCGATCGCGTCCGCTACCTGTCGCTGCAGCGGCTCACCAAGCGGCAATCGATCCTTGTCGAGCACCACCGGATCGTCGACCGCGTGATCGCCCGCGACGCGTCGGGCGCTGCCGACGCCATGCGCGAGCACCTCCGCGGCGTGTTCGTCTCCATCGAGCTGAGTATGGCGGCCCACCCCCAGCTTTTCGCCTGGGACGAGGGCGGCCCGCGGCCGAACCGCCACCGCCCGCGCCAAGCGCGCGCGGCGGCGGCCGAACCGCCGGAACGCGACGCGAGCTGAGCTACGCCACCGCGGGCAGGTGCGCGATCAGCTTGTCGAGCGTGATCGGGTAGTCCCGCACCCGGACGCCCGTCGCATTGTAGATCGCGTTGGCGACCGCCGCGGCGACACCGCAGATCCCCAACTCGCCGACGCCCTTTGCCTTCATCGGCGACGAGATCGGGTCGGCCTCCTCGAGGAACACCACCTCCTGGTGTGGGATGTCGGCATGGACCGGCACCTCGTAGAGGGCGAGGTCGTGATTGACGAAGAAGCCCCGCTTGGTATCGACTTCGAGCGCCTCCATCAGCGCCCCGCCGACGCCCATCGTCATCGCGCCGATCACCTGGCTGCGGGCCGACTTCGGATTGAGGATCCGTCCGGCCGCACAGACCGCCAACATGCGCCGCACCCGGATCTCGCCGGTGAACCGGTCGACGCCCACCTCGACGAAGTGCCCGGCAAACGTCGACTGCTGATACTGCTTGCTCAGATCGCCGTACTCGATCGAGTCCTCGCCCACCAAAGCGCCGTCCCGCGCGGCCGCCTCGAGTGCCGCGTCTCGGTTTCCAGAACTGACCCGGCCATTGGCGAACGCCGCGTCGGCCGCATTGAAGCCGAGCTTGGACGCGACCGCGTCGCGGAGTTGGACGCACGCGGCATAGACGCCCGCGGTCGAGTTGTTGGCGCCGAACTGACCGCCGGACCCGGCCGACACCGGATAGGCCGAGTCGCCGAGCTTCACCACGACCCGGTCCATGTCCACGCCCATCATCTCCGCCGCCGTCTGGGCGATGATGGTGTAGCTGCCGGTGCCGATGTCGGTCATATCGGTCTCGACCGTCACGGTCCCGCTCTGGTCGAGCCGAACGCGCGCGCCTGACTTCACCAGCAAGTTGTTGCGAAACCCGGCCGCCATGCCCATGCCGAGCAGCCACTTGCCATCCCGCACCGATGCGGGTTTCGCCTTGCGCCGGTCCCAGCCGAACGTTTCGGCGCCGCGCTGCAGGCAGGTGACGAGCTGGCGCTGCGAGAACGGGCGGCCGGGTTTCTCCGGATCCGTCTGCGTATCGTTCTTGATACGGAACTCGACCGGGTCCATCCCGAGCTTCTCCGCCATCTCGTCCATGGCGATCTCGAGCGCCATCAGCCCCGGCGCCTCGCCCGGCGCCCGCATCGAGTTGCCCTCCGGCAAGTCCATCTCGGCCAGCCGCATCGCCGTCAGCCGGTTGGCGCCGGCGTACAGCAGCTTGGTCTGCGACACCGCCGTCTCCGGCTTGCCCTTCGGCAGGTTGCCGGACGTGCTCTCATGCCCGATCGCGGTGATGGTGCCGTCGCGCTCCGCGCCGATGCGGATGCGTTGGATCGTGGCCGGCCGGTGGGTGGTGTTGTTGAAGATCATCGGCCGGGTCAGGGCGAGCTTTACGGGCCGCTTGGCCGCGCGCGCGCCGATGGCGGCGAGCACGACGTCCGAGCGAACGAATAGCTTGCCGCCGAAGCCGCCACCGACGTAGGGCGACAACAGATGGACGTTATCGGCCGGAATATCCAGGCTCGAGGCCACGTCCCGCTTGCCCCAGGCGACCATCTGGTTCGAGGTCCACACCGTCAGCTTGTCGCCATCCCAGGCCGCGACCGTCGCGTGCGGCTCCATCATGGCGTGGCTCTCGTCGGGCGTAGTGTAAGCCGCATCGAGCGTGACCGGGGCGGCAGCGAAGGCAGCTTCGAAGTCGCCGACGCGGTCGATGCCGTTGCCGCCGCTGCCCTCGCCGCTATCGGCGCTGACGAGCTTGGCGTCGGGCGCGAGTGTGGCGAGATCGTAGCGGCCGGGCTGCTGCGTGTACTCGGTGCGGATCAGCATCGCAGCCGCCCGGGCCTGTTCGAAGCTTTCCGCCACGACCACGGCGATCGCCTGGTGGTAGTGCTCGATGTCCGCGCCGCCGAACAGGCGGGCGACGTTCATCTTGCTGATCGGCAGTTGCGGGACGGCGAGGGTGGTGACCACGGCCAGCACGCCCGGCGCGGCCTTGGCCTCGTCGACGTGCATCGCGTCGATCCGGCCCTTGGGGATCGCCGAGCCGACCACGTAACCATAGGCCTGGTTCGGCACCACGTCGTGCCGCTCGTAGGCATAGGGGGCGGTGCCGGTGGTCTTCTTCGGCCCGTCGATGCGGTCATGGGCCTTGCCGACCACCTTGAGCTGGTCGATCGGGTTGCTGGTGGCCGGTGTGTCGAACTTCATGCTCAAGCCCTCGCTTCGTCGAGCGCGGCGGCGAGCGTACGCTCGACCAGCGGCACTTTGTAGGCGTTGTCGCGGGTGGGGCGCGCACCCTCCATCAGCTTGGCCGCTACCGCTGCGGCGCCCTTCGGCATCTCGGCATCGGCCGCTTCCACCCGCCACGGCCGGTGCGCCACGCCGCCGACCGCCACCTGGCCGGACCCATCCGGCTGCACGATCGCGGCCACCGACACCAGCGCATACGCATAGGACGCGCGGTCCCGCACCTTGCGGTAGATCTGCTTGCCGCCGACCGGCGGCGGCAGCGTCACCGCCGTGATCAGCTCGCCTTTCTCCAGCACGGTGTCCTGCTGCGGCGCGTCGCCGGGCAGCCGATGGAAGTCGCCCAGCGCGATCTGACGCGTGGTCCCATCGCCCTTCACCGTCTCCACGGTCGCGCCCAGCACGCGCATCGCCACCGCCATGTCGCCGGGATAGGTCGCGATGCAGTGGTCGCTGCCGCCGATGACAGCGAGTTGCCGGCTGATGCCGTCCAGCGCCGAACAGCCGCTGCCGGGCGAGCGTTTGTTGCACGGCTGCGCGGTATCGTAGAAATACGGGCAGCGCGTCCGCTGCAGCAGGTTGCCGGCCGTCGTCGCCTTGTTGCGCAATTGCCCCGAGGCGCCGGCCACGATGGCACGCGACAGCACGCCGTAGTCCTTGCGCACTCTCTGGTCGGACGCCAGCGCCGTGTTGCGCACGAGCGCGCCGATCCGCAGGCCACCCTGCGGGGTCGCTTCGATCGTGTCGAGCGCCAGCCCGTTGACGTCGACCAGATGTGTCGGCGTCTCGATCTGCAGCTTCATCAGGTCGAGTAGGTTGGTGCCGCCCGCGATGAACTTGGCGTTCGGCGTCCGCGCCGCCGCTGCCGCCGCTTCGGCGGGCGTCGAAGCCCGCTCGTAGGTGAAGGGCTTCACGCCAGTTCTCCCTTCGCTTCGGCCATCGCGTCCAGGATGTTGGAGTAGGCGCCGCAGCGGCAGATGTTGCCGCTCATCCGCTCGCGCATCTCGTCGTTCGTCGCCTGCATCGGCGCCATCAGGTCGCCTGTCACATGGCTCGGCACCCCGGCCTTGATCTCGGCCAGCACGCTGACGGCCGAACAGATCTGGCCGGGTGTGCAATACCCGCACTGGTATCCGTCATGCTTGACGAACGCCGCCTGCATCGGATGCAGGTTGTCCGGCGTCCCGAGCCCCTCGATCGTCGTGATCTTGCTCCCGGGATGCATGACGGCGAGTGTCAGGCACGCGTTGATCCGGTGGCCGTCGAGGATGACGGTGCATGCGCCGCACTGCCCGTGATCGCACCCCTTCTTCGACCCGGTGAGCTGCAGATGCTCCCGCAGCGCGTCCAGCAGGCTGGTTCGCGTATCGAGCGAAAGGTGCACCGTCTTGCCGTTCACCTCGAACGATACCGGCATCAGGACTGGCACCATGGCCGGGTCGGCACCGGGCGCGGCCACCGCCTGTGTGCCGCCGATCGGCAGGGCCGTCACGGCGATCGCCGCCGTGCTTGCGGCCAAAACGCCTCGCCTCGTGACCTCGGTCTCGGTCGTCTCACTCATCCTGGGCTCCAGTCACAACGCTGACCGCGATGTTGCCCCTGGCGGCGCAGCCCGGAAGTGCCGAGCACTGTCATGTGATGACCGCTACCGCTGCGTGCGGGCGACCCCAAGCAACTCGAGGCGATGCGCCGCCCGGAGCACGATGTCCTCCCGCCATGGCGCCGCGATGAGTTGCACCCCGATCGGCAGACCTGCATCCGGCCACGTCGGCACCGCCGCGACTGGCAGCCCGATGAACGAGATAGGCTGGGTGAACACCCCGAGATTGGCCCGCAACGGCATCGCCACCCCGTCCAGCTCGATCGTCTTCTGTCCGAGGAGCGGCGCCCGCACCGGAGTCGCCGGCGCGAGTACGAGGTCGACGGTCTCGAACAGCGCCCGCATGTGCTCGCGATACCAGCGCCGGAACCGCTGCGCCCGCGCGACCCAGGCGGCCGGGATCGCCAGCCCGGCGATCAGCCGGTCCCGCACCTCCGGATCGAAGTCGGCCGCCCTGGCCTGCAGCCGTTCGGCGTGCAGCGCTGCCCCCTCCGCCGCCGTGATCACATAAGCCGCCGCCCGCGCCCGCGCTGCCTCCGGGATCTCCACCACCTGCGTCGCGCCGAGCGCGTCAGCCGCCAGCCGGACCGCCGCGAACGCTTCCGGCGCGCCGCCCCGGGCGAAATAGCCGCCGGCGACCGCCACCCGCAGCCCACCCCAGTCCATGATGCTGGAACTCACCTCTTCGACCGCCCGCTCACCTTGCATCGGGTCGTCCGGATCGGCTCCCTGCATCGCATCATAGGCCAGCGCCAGGTCCGCCGCGCTCACCCCGAGCGGCCCCAGATGGTCGAACGACGACACGAACGGGAAACTGCCAGCCCGGCTCAACCGCCCAAACGTCGGCTTCAGCCCAAACAGGCCGCACAGCGATGCCGGCACCCGGATCGACCCGTTCGTGTCCGATCCCAGCGCGAGCGGCACCATCCCCGCCGCCACCGCCGCCCCCGAGCCTCCGGACGACCCGCCCGACATTCGCCCGGTGTCGTGCGGGTTGCGCGACGGGCCATCATGCGCGTTCTCGCCCGTGAAGTCGTAGGCATACTCGCCCATGTTCAGGGCGCCCACCAGTACGGCGCCGGCCGCTTCCATCCGCCGCACCAGTGCCGCATCCCGCCGCGCCGGCGGATGCTCGCGATTGATCCGCGACCCGGCCCGCGTCGCCAGTCCCGCCACGTCGAACAGGTTCTTCACGGCGAACGGCACCCCGGCCAGCGGCCCCGGATCGCGCCCGGCCGCAATCGCTGCGTCCAGCCGCTCGGCCGTGCCCAGGGCGCGCTCTGTCACGATGTCGGTGAAGGCATTGATGGACGGGTTCGCCGCCGCGATCCGCGCCAGCGCGGCTTGCACCTCCGCCCGCGCCGTCGTTCGGCCACTGCGCACTTCGGTGGCGATGGAAGCCGCCGTCCTCACGCGCGGAACACCGGCCCGTACTCCGCCTCGTCATCGAGCGGAAAGCCCATGACCAGCCCGGCCGCGGCGGCGAGCGTGGCGAAATTCATCACCGCCGCGTCCCGCCACTCCGGCTCCATCGCAACGCCGAACAGCGCCGCCGCCGTATCGACCGCTTGCACTCCGGTGTCGGCATCGTTTGGATCGTCCATCGCTGTTCGCTTCCCCTAGACCGGCGGGTGTGGGATCGACGCCAGCAACTCGCGCGTATACGCCGCCGCAGGCGCGCCGAGAACGTCTTCGGTGTCGCCCTGCTCGACGATCCGGCCAGACCGCATCACGATCACCCGGTCGCACAGCAGCCGAACCACATGCAGGTCGTGGCTGACGAACAGGTAGCTCATCCCGAGCTTCACCTTCAGATCCTGCAGCAAGTTCAGCACCACGGCCTGCACGGACACGTCGAGCGCCGCCGTCGGCTCGTCCAGGACCACCAGCTTCGGGTTCAATGCGATCGCGCGCGCGATGCCGACCCGGGCCTTCTGTCCGCCGGACAATTGGTGCGGGAACCGGTCCAGCAGCGCCGTCGGCAGCCCGACCAAGCCGGCCAACTCCTCCACGCGCGCCCGCAGCGCCGCTCCCCGCTCGGTCCCCATCCGCAGGATCGGGTCGGCGATGGCCCGCGCTGCCGGCAGCCGCGGGTTGAGGCTGTCGGTCGGGTCCTGGAACACCATCTGGATGCGTTGCCGCATCTCGTCATGGGCGAAACTCCGCGCCGGAACCGCGCCGATATCCCGCCCGTCGAACCGGATCGAACCCGACGTCGGGTCCAGCAGGCGCATCACCATCATCGACGTCGTCGACTTGCCGCAGCCGGACTCACCGACGAGCCCGACGCTCTCGCCGCGCCGCACCGTGAAGCCAATGCCGTCGACCGCCCGGAACGGCGCTGCGGCCTCGCCCCGTCCGAACCAGCGGGCCACGCCGCCGGCACGCGGATACTCCTTCACCAGCCCCTTGACTTCGAGCAACACCTCACCGGGCGGCGGCGACGCGGCTTGCATGTGCGCCGGCGGCTCCGGCAACAGGTCGACCAGCGTCGCGCCGGGTCGTGGTGTCGCCCGCATCAGCCGCCGGGTGTACGCGTGCTCCGGCGCCCGGAAGATCGTTCCCGACGCCGCCGTCTCGACCACGCGGCCCTTCTGCATCACCACGACCCGGTCGCAATACGCCGCCGCCAGCCCGAGATCGTGCGTGATCAGCAGCGTCGACATCCCGCGCGCCCGGGTCAGCTCGGTGACGAGGTCCATCACCGCCTTCTGCGTCGTCACGTCGAGCCCGGTCGTCGGCTCGTCGGCGATCAGCAAGCGGGGCCGGCACGCCAATGCCAGCGCGATCACCACGCGTTGGCACATCCCGCCCGAGAGCTCGAACGGGTATGCGTCGTAGCGCTCCTCGGGCTTGGCGATCCGCACCTGCTCGAGCGCCTCGATCGCCTTTGCCCGCGCGGTCCCCCGTTCCGCCTGCCCATGCCGCAGCAGCACGTCGCCGATCTGCCGGCCCACCGAGCGGATCGGGTTCAGCGCCGCGCGCGGGTTCTGGAAGATCATCGAGATCTCCCGCCCGCGCAGATCCTGCATCGCCGGCTCGTCCAGCGTCTGCAGCGCCACGCCGGAGAACGACACGGTGCCCTCCGCGATCCGCCCCGCCCGGTCGAGGATGCGCATGACGGCGTACGACGTGACCGACTTACCCGACCCGGACTCGCCGACCACCGCGAGCGTCTCGCCGCGCGCGATCGACAAGTCCACATGCTGAACCGCTTGGACCAGGCCGCGTCTTGTCGTGAACTCGACCGAGAGGTCGTGGACGTCGAGCAGGGGAGGGGCGTCGCTCATGTGCGCCTCTGGGGATCGACGATGTCCCGTAAGCCGTCGCCCAAGAGGTTGAAGCAGAACACCGCCAGCATCAGCGCCAGCCCGGGGAACAGCGCGACCCACCACTCGCCCGACATGATCGTTGTCGCTCCTTCGGCCACCATGATCCCCCATTCCGGCGTCGGCGGCCGCACGCCCAGCCCGATGAAGCTCAGCCCGGCCGCATTCAGGATCGCGTAGCCCATCGTCAGCGACATCTGCACCGCCATGATCGGCAGGATGTTCGGCAGGATCGTCGTCAGCACCACCCTCACCTCGCCATTCCCGGTCAGCCGCGCCGCCTGCACGTAGCCGGCGTTCCGCCGCACCAGCGCCTCGGCCCGGGCCACGCGGGCGTAGAGCGGGAAGTTCACGATGGCGGTCGCCAGCACGATGTTGGTCACCGTGTTGCCGAGCGCCGCCACGATCCCCATCGCCAGCACGAACAGCGGGAACGCCATGATCGTGTCGGCGAGGCGTCCGACGATCCGGTCGGTCCAGCCGCCAAAGAATCCGGCCGCCACGCCCGCGACGCCGCCCAGCACGAACACCAGCGCCACCGAGAACACCGCGATCGCCATGTCGATCCGCGCCGCCACGACGACGCGAGAGAGGATGTCGCGCCCGAGCTGATCCGTGCCGAACCAGTGCGCCGCGTTCGGCGGCCCCAGCGCCTGCGCCGTGTCGCTGGCCAACGGGTCGTAGGGCACCAGGCTGGGCCCGACGATCGCGCACAGCACCAACAGCAAGAACAGCGCGAAGCTGCCGGCCGTCACCGGGTCCTGCGTCAGCACGTAGCGCGTGTGCCCGAGCAGTGCGATCAGCGGCGAGCGCCGGGCCGGCGCGGGCGCCGCGGCGGGTCCGCCGAGCACCAGCACGGGAGCCTCGATCTCGGCCATCACGCCGCTTTCATGCGCGGATCGACCAGGCCGTAGAGCAGATCGATCCCGAGATTCAGCAGGATGTAGAGGATCGCCATCGTCAGCACGAAGCCCTGCACCGGCGCGAAATCCGAGGCGATCAGCGCCTCGACCGCGTACGATCCGATCCCCGGCCAGGCAAACACCTTCTCCACCAGTACGTTCGCCCCAAGCAGGAACGAGAACACCATGCCCAGCGTCGTCAGTACCGGCAGCACCGCGTTGCGGAACGCGTAGGTCAGCACCACCGTGCGCCCCGTCAGCCCGCTCGCCCGCGCCGTGCGCACGAAGTCGGAGGCCAGGGCGGCCAGCATCGAGGCCCGGGTCATCCGCGCCAGCGGCGCCAGCGCGAATACCGCCAGCGTCACCGCCGGCAGGATCAACTGTGACGCCGCCGCCCGGAACACCTCCCAATCGCCGGCGACCAGGCTGTCGACCAGCAGGAAGCCCGTGACCCGCGGCGGCTCCGACATGAAGCTATCGAGCCGCCCCAGCGGCGCCGGCGCCCAGCCCAGCAGAAAATAGAAAACGTAGACGGTCAGCAGCCCGGTGAAGAACACCGGCAGCGACACTCCCGCGGTCGTCACGATCCGGCACAGATGGTCGATCCACGACCCTTGCCGCAACGCCGCCAATACGCCGAGCGGCACCGCGACCAACACCGCCAGGATGAGGCTGATCAGCGTCAGTTCGGCCGAGGCCGGCAACCGGGTGGCGATCTCGGTCAACACCGGCTGCCCCGTCGTCAGCGAGGTGCCGAGATCGCCATGGGCGAGGTCGCCCACGTAGCGCGCGAACTGCACCCAGAGCGGCTGATCCAGGCCCAATTGATGCTGGATCGCCGCGATGGCCTCTTTCGACGCGACCGGCCCGGCGAAATACGTCGCGGGATCACCGGGCAACACGCGGGTCAGCAGGAACGTGACGATGACGACCCCGATCACGCTCGGGACCGCCGTCCCAAACCTGGAAAGCGTCAATTTCAGCATGATGATCTCGTCATCGCGAGTTGCCTCTTGGCGGCGTGGCGATCCATCGGCACGGACCGCGCTTGTGGCCCTGGATTGCCGCGACGCTGCGCGGCTCGCGATGAAGGGTCATGTCAGCTCTTGGTGAACGCGCGGAAATCCGGCTCCCGGCACGGCCAGAACTGGTATCCGCCAATCGATTTCTGCATCGCCACGTCGTGCAGCGGCTGCGCCACCGGCACGAACGGAACATCCTGCTCCGCCAGCGTCACGAACCCGCGCACGGCGGCATCGTATGCCGCCGCATCCGGTGCGAACCGCGCTGCGTCGATGTCCTTGTCCATCGCCTTGTTCTGATACGAGGCGACGTTGAACACCGAATTATTGCCGTGATAGTTCCAGAAGAAGAAGTAGTCCGGCCAATCCAGCCACCCCGCGAACCGGTTGATCACAATCGGCGCCGTCTTCTTGTTCAACTCGCCGCGGAAATTCGCGCCCGGCACCTTGTTCAGCTCCACGGTGATTCCGAGCGGCGCCAGCGACTCCTTCAGCAACACCGCCATCGGCTCGGCGATCGTCGACTGCCCCGCATCGAACAGCACCGACGTCGCGAACCCGCCGGGAGCCACCTGCTGCACCAGCGCGCGCGCCTTCTCAACGTTCGTGTCGTATGGAAACGGCTGCGGCCACGCCACGCTCGGGCCGCCCGATGCGCCCCACATCTTCACCCCGCGGCCATAGAGCGCCACCTGCATCATCTTGTCGTACGGCATCGCCCACGCCACCGCCTGGCGCACGCGCGGATCGGTGAACGGCCCGGTGGCCGTGTTCATCGCCACATACCAGATCCCGTTCGGCACCGGCACGCCGACCACCTGCACGCGGCCGGCATCGGCCAGATCCTTGAAGTCCTTCGGCGGCAACCCGAACGACACGTCCGCGTCCCCCCGTTCGAGCAGCGCGCGCCTCGTCGCAGCCGAGGGAATGTCACGCGTGATGATCCGCCGCATGGCCGGCTTCGGCCCGCACGCCCAATCCTCGTTGCGGACGTAGACCGTCTCCGTGCCGGGCTTCCAGCTCTCCACCTTGAAGCCGCCCGACCCGGCCACGTTGTTCTTCAGCCACTCCTTGGCCCACGGGTCGCCGCCCGCGTTCTTCTGCGCCAGCTCGCTGTCGAACACGAATGGGATCGTGACACCGAGATCCGGCATCAGCAGCTTGTCGCGGCGCAGGAAGTCGATCCGGAACGTTTTCTCGTCCACGGCGACGAACTGCTCCGGCTTCTCCATGCTGCCGGCATTCATCTGCGTGGTTGCGAAGCCGCCGATGCTGACGGCGCGGTCCAGCGACCATTTCACGTCCTTGGCCGTCACCGCCCGACCGGAATGGAATTTGGCGTCGCGCAGCTTGAACGTGACGCTCATGCCGTCGCTCGCCTCCTGCCAGCTCTCCGCCAGCTCCGGCTCGAGTTCGTTGAGCGTGAACGTCTTGCCCCGCCCGTCCGGCAGCGGCACCGTCTTGAACCGCACCAGCCGGTCGTAGCAGTTCAACGCCACGCCGTTGACCGGCTGCGACGACCCGAGCCCCTGCATGTCCATGCTGTTCGGCCCGTATTCCTGCACCAGCAGCAGCGTCTCCGCCCGGCTCGCCGACTGCGCCTCCGCCCGTCTCGGCGCCAGCATCGGAGCGGCCAGCGTGGCCGACGAGGTCGCCAGGAAAGTTCTGCGCTTCATTGAGACGCTCCTGTCATCATCATCGATCGGCCAACCGCCGTGGTGGCCTCCAGCGACGGCCGGCAGGCCGCCTCCATCCGTAGTCCGAGCGCCACGAGCCGCGGCTCCGATCCGCCGGGTCCGATGAACGTGACCCCCGCCGGCAGCCCGTCCGTCCGGTCCGGCCCCGGCACCGCCAGCGCCGCCAGTCCCAACAGATTGACGAAATTAGTGAACACGCCGAGGCGCGAGTTCGGCCCAACCGGATCCGCCGCCATTTCTTCCAGGGTCGGAAACAACGGCGCCGTAGGCACCGCCAGCGCGTCAATCCGGCCCCACACCGGCGCCGTCTCCCGCCGCAGCCCGGCCAAACCGTGCATCGCCCGGAACGCATCGGCCGCGCTGTGCCGCCGCCCGCCGCCCTCGATAATCTCCCGCGTCACTGGCCACACCGCGTCCGGCGCAGCGCTGGCCAAAAACGTCTCGAGCGTCGCCAGCCGCTCCGCCACCCACGCGCCCTCGTACAGCAGCGCCGCGGCCGCGTTGAACGCCTTCATCTCGATCGCCGCGAGCTCGAGGCCCAACGCCGCCATTCGCTCGACCGCCGCATCCCACGCCGCCTCGGCCACCGGATCGAACCGCGGCCGATCCGCGTCCGCCGGCACCCCGATCACCCGCGCCACGCCACTAAGCTGCGCCACCTCGCGCGAATACGCATCCTCCGGGTCGAACCCGGCCATCGCCTGGCAGACCTCCCACGCCTCCGCGACGTCGTGTGCGAACACCGACACGCAATCCAGCGACCGGCATGCCGGCACGACGCCCCGCGTCGAGACCAGACCCGGCGTCGGCTTCAGCCCCACCAGCCCGCACAGCCCGGCCGGCACCCGGCCCGATCCCGCCGTGTCCGTCCCCAGCGCCACCGGCACCAGCCCGGCCGCTACCGCCACCGCCGAGCCAGACGACGACCCGCCCGGCACCCGGCCCGGCGCCCGCGGATTGCGCGGCACCGGATGCGGCGTCCGCGTGCCGTTCAACCCGGTCGCGAACTGGTCCAGGTTGGTCTTGCCCATCGGCACAGCCCCGGCCGCTACCAGCCGGCTCACCGCCTCGGCGTGCCGCTCCGGCCGATAGGCGAACTCCGGACATGCTGCCGTCGTCGGCATTCCGGCCACGTCGATGTTGTCCTTTACCGCGAACGGAATGCCCCAGAGCGGCAGCCGCCCCCGATCCGCCGCGTCCAGCCCGGCCACGAAGCCCTTCAGCGCTTCCGCCGAGATCACGTGCAGAAAAATGCCGGGATCGGTCCACCTTTCGATGCGGTCGCGCAACGCCGTCAGCGCTCCGGCCGGGCTCTCGCCCGCCGCGTAGAGCTCACGATAGCCCGCGATCGTCCTCGGAAAGTGCTTCGCCATCCGTTGATGACGGAGCAAACTTCGTGCCAAAGCCAAACGAAGTCGGTCCCGCAGGAACGGCGCGTAGTACACAACAGACGGCGCAGCTCAGCGGACGACTGCCCAGAATCCAGGCAGCCTCGGTCGCGTCAGAACAGGCTGGCCAGCGTCAGGATCAGCCCCACCAGCGCTACCCCCCACACGACGCTTCGGATTGGCGCCAGCCCGAGCCCGTAGACGGGCACATAGACCAGCCTGCCCCAAAAGAAGAGTCCGGCTCCCCAAGCGGTCAGCGCCGATTCCCGCATCGACACGTGCGCGAGCAGCACCGCCCCGATGAAGATCGGCAGCGACTCCCACAGATTGGCCTGCGCCCGCGCCAGCCGTGCGGCCGCGCCCTCATACTGGACCGGCGCCACATCCCGGTTGCCCGCCGCCCATGCCAGCCCGTCCTGCCGCCGCTTGAACCCGGCGGCCACCAAGATCTGCACCAGCGCCAGCACGAGCGTGCAGGCGAGATATATCAGCGGTGTCGTCATCGTATCGGCTCCGTCATCCAAACGCACGCACAATAGCCCATCTTGCGCTATCCCTCGTACCTCACCCATGGCACATCGTTTGCTCGCCAAAGCTCCACTGCAGCCCAGCGCATCGCATGAAGGAACACCGATGGTTCGACGTACCCTCCTCGCCGTCTCCGCCCTGATCGGGCTTGCGAGCGGCGCCCGCGCGGCCGACGACATCCTGATCGGCGCCGTCTATCCGCTCTCCGGCAATGCGGCCGCCATCGGGCACGACGCGCAGGCCGCCATGGAAACCATGGCCGCCATCATTAACGGCAGCGAGAACGTCCCCGGCATCCTGTTCGGCGCCGGCGGCGGCCTGCCCGGCGTCGGCGGCGCGCACGTCAAGCTGGTCTGGGCCGACAGCCAGAACAACCCGCAGATCGCCCGCACCGAGGCCGAACGCCTCATCACCCAGGGTAAGGTCGTCGCCATCATCGGCAGCTACACCAGCGCCACCGCGGTCACCATCAGCCAGATCTGCGACCGCTATCAGATCCCCTACATCTCCGCCGACAATTCGTCGCCGAGCCTGAACAAGCAGGGTCTGACCTGGTTCTTCCGCTCGTCCCCCACCGATGTCGGCTTTACCCAGGCGATGTTCGACTTCATCGACTGGGCCGGCAAGAACGGCCACCCGATCAAGACCGCCGCCATAATCCACGAGAACTCCGTCTTCGGCACCGACAGCGGCAAGCTGCAGGCGGGCCTGGCCGAGAAAGCCGGCATCAAGGTCGCCGCCGACCTCGCCTACCAGGCCAGCACGCCCTCCCTCTCGGTCGAGGCGCAGCGGCTCAAGGCGGCCGACGCCGACATCGTGCTGCCGTCCTCCTACACCAGCGACGCCATCCTGCTGATGCGCTCCATGCACGACGCCGGCTACACGCCCAAGGCCATCCTCGCGCAGGACGCCGGGTTCATCGACCCGGCCTTCCTGAAATCCTCCGGCGCGCTCGCCGAAGGCGTCATGAGCCGCTCCAGCTTCGCCCTCGACGCCACCCCGACCCGGCCCGCGATCGCCCCGGTCAACAAGCTCTACGCCGCCCGCAACGACGGCAAGGACCTCAACGACCTGACCGCGCGCGAGGTCACCGCGCTCGAGGTGCTGGCCGACGCCATCAACCGCGCCAAGTCCACCACCAACACCGACCTACAAGCCGCGCTGAAGGCCACCGACATCCCCGGCAACATGACGGTCATGCCCTGGAAGGGCATCAAGTTCGACGAGACCGGCCAGAACACCGAGGGTAATCCGGTGATCCAGCAATGGACCGCCGGCGTGTGGCACACCATCTTCCCGACCGACGTCGCCACCGCCCAACCGGTCTGGTCCGTCGGCAAGTAACAGCGTGATCCGTCATCGCGGGACGCCGCTCGGTGTCGTGGCGATCCAGAGCGGTGTGGACACCGCTTGCCGCCCTGGACTGCCGCGTCGCTGCGCTCCTCGCAGTGACGGGACATGACGGCCTCGTTAGTTCTCCAGGTCGCCCTCGGCGGCCTCCTCATGGGTCTCGTCTACGCGCTCGTCGCCGCCGGGCTGTCGCTCATCTTCGGCCTGATGGACGTCGTCAACTTCGCCCATGGCGAGCTGCTGATGCTCGCCATGTATGCGACCTTCTTCCTCAGCGCCGGGCTCGGCCTCGACCCGCTGCTGCAACTGCCGCTGGTGGCAGCCCTGCTGTTCCTCGTTGGCGTGGCGATCTACCGGCTGCTCATCGCCCGCGCGCTCGCCGTGCGGTTCAACTCCGGCATGGTGCAGATCTTCGTCACCTTCGGGCTTTCCATCTTCCTCGTCGGCGCGGCGCAGACGGCGTTCGGCAGCGACTTCCGCTCCGTCACCACCGGCATCCTCGCCAACCACGTCGTCAAGGTCGGTGACATCGTGTTGCCGCTGCCGCAACTCGCCGCCGGGGTCGTCTGCCTGCTCGCCTTCGCCGCGCTCGCCCTGATCTCGCGCACCGAATTCGGCCGCGCGCTGGAGGCGACGCGGGAGGATCGCGACGCGGTGGCCCTGATCGGCATCGACCGTGACCGCATCTTCTCCATCGGCTGGGGCATCGGTGCCGCCACCGTCGGCATCGCGGGCACCATGCTGGCGACGTTCTATTACATCTCGCCCACGGTCGGCGGCGGCTTCGCGCTGATCGCCTACGTCACCGTGGCCCTCGGCGGGTTCGGCTCGCTGGTCGGAGCGTTGATCGCCGGGCTGCTGGTGGGCGTGGTCGAGGCGTTGACGGCGCTGGTGATCGACCCGTCGCTCAAGCAGGTGGGGGTGTTCGTCATCTATCTGCTGGTGCTCACGGTGCGCCCGCGCGGGTTGTTCGGGCGGCTGTGATGAACGCGATCACGCGGCGGCGCCGGACCGAGCGGCTGCTCGGCCTGCTCCTGCTGGTCCTGGCCGCGCTGCTGCCGCTGGTGGTGACGGGGCAGTATTCGCGCGGGCTGATCGTGTTGGTGTTGCTGTATGCCGGGCTGTCGCAGGGCTGGAACGTGCTGGGCGGCTATTGCGGGCAGATCTCGCTCGGGCACGCGCTGTATTTCGGCATCGGCGCCTACACCTCGTCGATCCTGTTCACCCGCTACGGCGTCCCACCCACGCTCGGCCTGATCCCCGGCGCCGGCCTGGCGGCCGGTGCGGCGCTTCTGGTCGGCTGGCCCTGCTTCCGGCTCTCGGGCCATTACTACGCCATCGCCACGCTCGTCTTCGGCCTGATCGCGGCGCTGCTGATGCAGAACTGGGAATTCGTCAACGCCGCGATGGGCATCACCATTCCGTTTCGCCAGGAAAGCTGGATCAATCTCGAGTTCCGCACCTCGATCCTGCCGTTCCACTACGCCATGCTCGCCTATGCGGCGGTCGCGTGGCTGGTCGCCTACCTCGTGGAGGGCTCGCGCTGGGGCTATTACTGGCGCGCCGTGAAGGACGACCCGGAGGCCGCGCGCAGCCTCGGCGTCCGCATCTTCCCCAGCAAGATGGCCGCCGCCGCCATCTCCGGCGCCATCACCGCGGTCGGCGGCTCGCTCTACGCCCAGTATATCGGCTTCATCGACCCGGAGAGCACGTTCGGCCTGTCGCTCTCGGTCCTGATCGCGCTGCCGGCCGTGGCGGGTGGGGTCGGCACGCTGTGGGGCCCGCTGCTGGGCGCCGCCGTGCTGATCCCGGTGCAGCAGCTCTCGATCGCCTGGTTCGGCGCGGCGGGCGGCGGCGTCCAGCTGATGATCTACGGCGCGCTGATCGTGGTGCTGGCCTTGGCCCGGCCGCAGGGGCTGGTCAGCTTGTTCGGCATCCGCAGCCAAGCCGGCGGCGAGGTGGCGCCAAGAGATGAAGCCGATGCCTGACCCGATCCTGCAGATCCGCAACGTCAGCAAATCGTTCGGCGGCGTGGCCGCCAATGTCGACATCAGCTTCGACGTCAGGCCGGGCGAGATCCTCGGCCTCATCGGCCCCAACGGCGCCGGCAAGAGCAGCCTGTTCAACTCGATCTCCGGCGCCGTCACCCCCGACCGCGGCGAGGTCCTGCTCGAGGGCAAGCGCATCTCCGGCCTCGGCCCGGTCGCGACCGCGCAGGCCGGCATCGCCCGCACCTTCCAGGTCGTCCGCAGCTTCGATTCCATGACGGTGCTCGAGAACGTCATGGTGGGCGGCTTCCTGCGCAACCCGGCCAGCGCCGCCGCCATGACCCGCGCGCAGGAGGTGCTGGCGTTCTGCGGCCTCGGCGGCCGGGTCGACCGCCATGCGCACAGCCTCACGCCACCGGAGAAGCGGCGGCTGGAGGTCGCCCGCGCGCTGGCCACCCAGCCGCGCATCCTGCTGCTCGACGAGGTGCTGACCGGCCTGACCCCCACCGAAGCCCGCGCCGGCGTGCAGCTCATCCGCGACGTGCGCGACAGCGGGGTTACGGTCGTGATGGTCGAGCACGTGATGGAGGTGCTGCTGCCGCTGATCGATCGCGCCGTGGTGCTGCATCTCGGCCGCAAGCTGACCGAGGGACTGCCTGCCGAGATCGTGCGCAACCCGGACGTGATCCGCGCCTATCTGGGGGACAAGTTCGTTGCCTAACCTTCTCGAGGTCCGCGCGCTCACCGCCGGCTACCGCGGCCTGCAGGCGCTGCACGGCCTCGACCTCGACGTCGCGCCCGGCGAGATCGTCGCCGTGGTCGGCGCCAACGGGGCCGGCAAATCGACGCTGCTGCGCGCCATCGCCGGCCAGATCGGCATCGGCGGCAGCATCACCTTCGACGGCCAGAGCCTGGCCCGCGTGCCGGCCCACGTGGTCAACCGCCGCGGCGCCGTGCTGGTCCCGGAGGGCCGCCGCCTGTTCGCCCGCCTCTCCGTCGAAGACAACCTCCGCCTGGGTGCCTACGCCCGACGCGGCCCCGACCGCTTCAAGCCGCTCGACCTCGTCTTCCAGCTCTTTCCCCGCCTGCAGGAGCGCCTGTCCCAACGCGCCGAAACCCTCTCCGGCGGCGAACAACAGATGCTCGCCATCGGCCGCGCCCTGATGACGGACCCCCGCTTCCTGATGCTCGACGAGCCGAGCCAAGGCATCATGCCCCGCCTGGTCGACGACATCTTCACCGCCGTCCAAACCATCCGCGCCCGCGGCGTCACGATCCTGATCGTGGAGCAGCGCCTGGCCGAGACCCTGGCCATCGCGGACCGGGCCTACGTGCTGCAGACGGGGCGGATCGTGATGTCCGGATCGGCGGCGACGATCGGGGCGGATGCGGAGGTGCGGCGGGCGTATTTGGGCATGTGAGTGGGGCGGCGGTGTCGAGCGCGGCTAACGTTCCGTATCGCAGTCTGACTGTCTGACCCCTCTTCCGGCGGCGGGAGGGGGCATGGTGAATGCGGCTACGAAAGGCAGCTTTCGACCTCAAGTCGGGCAACCGTGCCTCCGTCGCCTACCGCGAAGCCGACATTCAGCGCAAGGCGGGAACGGGCATCACAGCGTATTCCGCAATCTTACGGGCAAATCCGCTCGCTTGCCTTCGCCGGCTCATCCGCGCGCTACTGCACATACCCCCGCACGCGATCCGCTTCGCGCGCTCCGGCCGGACGGGCGGCCGGGTTGCCGAAGCCGCCGCCGCCCGACGTCTCCAATCGGACCACGTCGCCGCGGCGCAGGCGGAGGTTGCCCACTTTCGACCCGAGCGCCTCAACGACGCCGTCGCGGATGACCGAGAGGCGGCCGGGGGCGCCGGGCTGGCCGCCGGCCAGGCCGTAGGGGCGGAACTTAAAGCGGTCCAGGTTTGCCGTGAACACCGCCTCCGCGCACTCCACCCGCCATTCCCGCACCAGCCCCAACCCGCCGCGGAAGCGGCCGTCGCCCGCGCTGCCCGGCAGCAATCCGTACGAGACGATCGTCAGCGGCAGCTCGCTCTCGATCATCTCGACTGGGATGTTGGCGTTGTTGTGCATCCCGGCCGAAAAGGCGTTCAGCCCGTCCTGCGCCGGGTGTCCGCCGGCGCCGCCGACCTCGATCTCGACCAGCACGCTGCGGCGGTCGTCGTCGGCGATGGTCTGGAACGTGCAAACGTAGCTCACGCCGTAATACGCCGCCGGCACCCGGTCCGGCACCGCCTGGTGCAGCGCGCCCAGCAGCGTCGTCGCCAGCCGGTGCGTGGCCGTGATCCGGTTGGCCACCGGCGCCGGATGCCGCGCGTGCACGATCGAGCCCTCCGTCGCCAGCACCCGCACCGGCCGGTAACACCCCGCGTTGGCCGGGATGGGCTCGTCCGCGCACGCCATCACCGCGTAGGACACCGCCGACCCGGCCGATGCCAATGTGGCGTTGATCGGGCCCAGCGCCTGCGCGCCGGAGCCGGTCAGGTCCACGACCATCGTCTCGCCGGAAATCTCGACGGCGGCATGGATGAGGATCGGCTGGTCGCTCAGCCCGTCATCGTCGATCCAGTCCTCGAACGCGTAGCGCCCGTCCGGCATCCGCCCGATCATCGCCCGCATCGCCGCCTCGGAACTGTCCAGCATGCGCTGGCAGCCCGCCATCAGCGCCGCCCCGCCATACCGGGCTGCCAGTTTGCGCAGATTCGCCTCGCCCACCGCCAGCGACGCCAATTGCGCCTGCAGGTCGCCCCACAGCATGTCCGGCCGCCGCACGTTCTGCCGCATCATCGCCAGCACCTCGGCGTTCATCGCCCCCGCCCGCACCAGCTTGATCGGCGGAATGCGCAGCCCCTCCTGGAACACCTCCGTCGCCGTCGCGCCGTAGCTGCCGGCCGCGATCCCGCCCATGTCGAGGTGGTGGCACAACGTCCCCACGATTGCGACCCGAGTGCCCTCGTGGAACACCGCCCGGAACGCCAGGATGTCGGGGATGTGCTGCCCGCCGCAATACGGGTCGTTGGTGATGACGACGTCGCCCTCGTCCCACGCCGCCACCGGGATGAAATCGCGCACGATCGTCCGCAGCCCGGCGCCCATCGAGTTCAGGTGCTGCGGGATCCGCGCCGACTGCGCCACGATGTCGCCCTCGGCCGTGAACACCGCCGTCGAGTAGTCGAGCAGCTCGCGCACGATGGTCGAGCGGCTGGTGCGCCAGACCGTCACGTCCATCTCCGCCGCCGCCGCCGTCAGCGCGTTGCGCATCACCTCCAGCTCGATTGCCCCCAACGCCGTGCTGGCCGCCGCCGCCGCCTGCACCCGCTCGGCGATCAGGTCGCCGCCCGGCCCGGGCGCACATCGCCATCCCGCGCCGATGAACGCCGTCGTATACGCTTCCTCGATCAGCGCCGGCCCCGTCACGGCGCCGGTCAGCGCCTCCCGCCGATGCACCGCCACGTCCCGCCATGCGCCCTCGAGGAACACGCGGCGGGACCGCGCCACCGCGTCGCCCGCGGTCGGCTCGGGCCGGGTCAACGTCACCGCCGGCAGCCGCCCCGTCGCGGTCAGGCGCAGCGTGACGATCTCGACCGCATCGTCCGGGTTGGCATAGGAGAAGCGGCGCTGGTGCAGCGCGTGGAAATCGTCGACCAGCCGGGCCAGCGACCCGGCCTCCGGCGTCACATCCCCCCACTCCACCACAAGCTCGAACGCCTGCCCGCGGTATCGCATGTCGGCCGCCAGTGCGAGCACCCGCCGCGCCGCCGGCACTCCGTCTTGCTCCAGCAGCGCCGCGCCCTGTGCCCGCAGTCCGGCGGCCATCCGCACCAGCGCCGGCACCGCCGCCGCGTCCGCCGCCATGACCCGGCTCGCCGCCAAATCGTGCACGATGTCCGATTGCAGGATCCCGCTGGCCGAGAACGTGCTGGCGTCGGCCGGGAACACGACGCGCTCGATCCCCAGCTCCTCGGCCACTTCGATCGCGTGCAGCCCGCCGGCGCCGCCGAACGACAGCAGGCTGAACGCGCGGGGGTCCAGCCCCTTCTCGAACAGGCTCAGCCGGATCGCCGAGGCCAGGCTGGCATTCGTCAGCGTCAGCATGCCCGCCGCCGCGGCCTCGATCCCAAGCCCGAGCTTCTCGCCGACCTCCTTGCTCAAGCTCGCCCGCGCCCCGGCCCCATCCAGCGCCATTTTTCCGCCCAGGAAGAACGCCTCGTCGAGCCGCCCCACCACCAGATTGGCGTCCGTTACCGTCGGCAGCGTCCCGCCATGCCCGTAACAGACCGGCCCCGGCCGGGCGCCCGCGCTGCGTGGCCCCACCACCAGCCGCTCGCCCGGCAGCACCGACGCGATCGACCCGCCGCCCGCGCCGATCGTGCGGATCTCGACCATCGGCAGCCGCACCGGCAGGCCGTCGATCTCGCCCTGCGTCATCGCCGTGACCCGGCCCGCGCCGACCACACAGACGTCGAAGCTCGTGCCGCCCATGTCGACGCCGACCAGGTTCGGCAGCCCAAGCCGGGCCGACGCCAGCTGCGCCGCCAGCGCCCCGCCGCTCGGCCCCGACAGCAGCAGCCGCACCGGCTGCTCTGATGCCACCGCCGCGCTGCACACGCCGCCATTGGATTGCACCAGCAGCAGCCGCGCGCCCAGCCCGCGTTCGGCCATCCGACGCTGCAGCCGGTTGAGATACGAGCGCACCACCGGCACCAGCAGCGCGTTCAGCACCGTCGTCGACGTCCGTTCGAACTCGCGGATCTCCGGACTGACCTCCGACGACAACGACACCGGCAACCCCGGAAACGCGCTCGCCAGCCGATCCCCCAGCGCCCGCTCGTGCGCCGCGTTGACGTTGGCGTTCAGCAGACAGACCGCCACCGTCTCCGGCCCGATCCGCCGCACCGCGTCCTCGAGCCCGGTGAGGTCCGGCGCCCGCTCCACGCTGCCATCGGCCCGCATCCGCTCCGCCACCTCGACCCGGCGGTCGCGCGGGATCAGCGGCTCCTCGCGCGTCTGCTTCAGCCCATACACGTCCCGCCGCACGTGCCGCCCGATCTCCAGCACGTCGCGGAACCCGGCCGTCGTCAGCAGCATGCCGCGCGCCAGCTTGCGCTCCAGCACCGCGTTGGTCGCGATTGTCGTCCCATGCAGCAGCAGCCGCACGTCGCCCAGCGCGAACCCGAACCGGGACGCCGCCTCGTCGATGCCGGCCATCAGCCCGATCGACGGGTCCTCCGGCGTCGTCGGCGTTTTCAGGCTGTCGATGCGTCCGGTCGCCTCGTCGAGCACCTGCAGGTCGGTGAAGGTGCCGCCGATGTCGATCCCGATCCGTATCCTGCCTGCCTGCGCCACTCGAAATCCCTCATGTCAGTGAAGCTCATGGATCGACAGGCCGGACACGGCTCGCGATGACGATGGGCGAACCATGCCCCGAGTTCCGCGCCGGCCCAAACGGCGCTAAAGCCTCCGGCATGAGCGAGAACATCTATGCCCGCGTGCGCCAAGCCGTGGTGGACGTCGTCCGCGGCGTCGTCCCGGGGCTTCCGGACGCCGCGCTGGCCCGCATCGAGGTCAGCCCGGCCAAGGAGCCCGGCCATGGCGACATGGCCACCAACGCGGCCATGGTCGTCGCCAAACCCGCCCGCCAATCACCCAAGGTGCTGGCCGAGGCGATCGCCGCCGGGCTGAGCGGCGGGGCCGACGTGGCGAGCGCCGCGGCGGCCGGACCGGGCTTCGTCAACCTCACCCTGCGCACCGAGGCCCTGCTCGCCACCGTGGGCGACGTGCTCCGCGCCGGGGAAGGCTATGGCGCGAGCCAGGCGGGGCAGGGGGTGTCGGTCAACGTCGAATACGTCTCGGCCAACCCGACGGGGCCGATGCATATCGGCCATTGCCGCGGCGCCGTGGTGGGCGATGCGCTGGCCAACCTGCTCGACAAGGCCGGGTTCGCGGTCACCAAGGAATACTACATCAACGACGCCGGCGCGCAGGTCGCGGCCCTCGGCTGGGCGACCTATTGGCGCTACCTGCAAGCCCTCGGCACCCCGCTCGGGGAGGACGAGTTCGCCGCCGCCACCCCGACCGGGCTGCAATACAAGGGCGACTACCTCGTGCCCGTCGGCGAGGCGCTCGCCGCTGCCCACGGCCCCAGCCTGGCCGCGCCCGGCCTCGGCATCGCCGACCCGGCGCTCTGGTTCGAGACCGTCCGCGACGCCGCCATCGCCGCCATGATGGACTCCATCCGCGCCGACCTCGATGCGCTCGGCGTCCACTTCGACGTGTTCACCAGCGAGCGCGCCCTGCTCGAACGAGGGGAAGCGGACCGGGTGATCGAACGCCTGAAAGCCGACGGCCTCGTCTATGAGGGCATCCTCGAACCGCCCAAGGGCAAGACGCCCGAGGACTGGGAGCCGCGCGAGCAGACGCTGTTCCGCGCCACCCAGTTCGGCGACGACGTCGACCGGCCGCTGCAGAAATCGGACGGCTCCAACACCTACTTCGCCAACGATATCGCTAATCACGCCGACAAGATGGCCCGCGGCGCCGACCTGATGATCGACGTCTGGGGTGCCGACCACGGCGGCTACGTCAGCCGCATGAAATCCGCCGTCAAGGCGCTGGCCGGCAACACCGGCCGCCGGCTCGAGATCGTCCTCTGCCAGATCGTTCACGTGCTGCGCGGCGGCGTGCCGGTCCGCATGAGCAAGCGCGCCGGCACCTACGTCACGCTCGCCGACCTGCTCGAGTGGGTCGGCCGCGACGCCGTCCGCTTCACCATGCTGATGCGCAAATCCGACGCGCAGATGGAGTTCGACCTCGACGCCGTCGTCGCCCAGACCCGCGAGAACCCGGTCTTCTACGTCCAATACGCCCATGCCCGCTGCCGCTCCGTGTTGCGCGCCGCGGCCGAAGCCGGCCACGACACTGCCCCTGCCGCCCTTGCCGATGCCGTGCTCGACAGCCTCGCGGCCGATGCCGAGCTCGCTCTGATCCGTCGCCTGGCCAGCTGGCCGCGCACCGTCGAAGGCGCCGCCCTGGCGCAGGAGCCGCACCGAATTGCGTTTTACCTCTATGATTTAGCAGGCGACTTTCATATGCTGTGGAACCGCGGACGAGACGAGTTCGACACTGCGTTTCCTGCAGTCCGATCGCCCCGCGGAGACGCGAGCCAGGCTTGCGTTGGTCGAGGCAACGGCGACGACGATACGCTCCGGGCTGGCGGTCCTGGGGGTCGCGCCAGTCGAGGAGATGCGCTGAGCCATGCCCGCTAATCCCCTAGCTGCTGGTCAAACGGCCGACGACATCAGCATCCCGCGCGGTGCAGCAGGCTCGAGCCCGGCCCGCACCCCGTTCACTCATTCCTATCGCGCTCGCCGGACCGGCATGGACACCTCCACTCGCCGCCTCTTCATGGCAGCATCCGCCCTCGGCCTCGTGCTGCTGGCCGGTATGGGTGTTTGGACGTTTGGCAGCCACCACGCCGCGGGTGTCCCCGTCATCGAGGCCGATACGCGCCCTCTCCGCGTCAAGCCGGAGAACGCCGGCGGCATGATCGTGGCCGGCGCCAACGAGCAGATCATGGGCGGCAAGGGAGACGGCGCTGAATTGACCGGCGATCTCGCGCCCGAGGCCGAACGCCCGGACCCTCAGGCTCTCCGCGCCCAGCGGGCCGTCGCGAGCGGCCCCGCGGCGCCCGCGCCCGAGATCCCCTCCGCCGCCGTGGCGAGCGTGACCGTCCCCAACGTTGCCGTCCCGAGCGCCGGCGTCATCGCCCCCACCCAAGCGGTCGTCCGGGCGGCGACGACGGGCGCTCAACCGCCCGCGACGGGTGCCGCCCTGGTCCAGATCGCCGCCCTCGACAGCGAGGCCGGCGCCACCATCGAGTGGCAGCGCCTGGCGCACAAAGTCCCGGACCTGCTGGGCGATCGCAAGCCGAACATCGTCCGCGCCGACCGCGACGGCAAGACGGTCTGGCGCTTGCGTACGGGCGGCTTCAGCGACATCGCCGCCGCGGCCGAGTTCTGCCGCAAGATCCGCGCCAAAGGACTGGGCTGCTCGATCGCAAGCTGATGTTCGCCGCCATTGTCGGCATCGAAGGGCTCACGCTCTCCTCCGACGAAAGCAACCTGTTGCGTGAGCGTCCCCCAGCGGGCGTGATCCTGTTCGGCCGCAACGTCCGCGATCCGGCACAACTGCGCGACCTCAGCGCCCAGTTGCGCCGCGTCCTGCCCGAGGGCGCCGTTCTCGCGGTCGATCAGGAAGGCGGCCGCGTCGCCCGCCTGCGCCCTCCCGCTTGGCGCGCGCACCCGCCGGCCGGCGCCATCGGCGCGCTTCACGCGCGCGACCCCGCCGCGGCTACCCGCGCTGCGTTCCTGACCGGTGCGCTCATCGGCCTCGACTGCGCCGACGCCGGCCTCGACATGGCCTGCGCCCCCGTGCTCGATCTTCGGGTTGCCGGCGCGAGCGACGTCATTGCAGACCGCTCCTATGGCGCCGATCCGGCCTGCGTCGCCGCCTTGGCCGGCGCCATGGCGGACGGGCTGATGGCCGCGGGCGTCCTTCCCGTCGGCAAGCACGCGCCGGGTCACGGCCGCGCCCTGGTCGACAGCCATCACGCCCTCCCGATCGTCACGCCCGACATCTGCCTCGACGATGACATCGAGGCATTTACCCTTTGCTCATCTTTGCCGTGGATGATGACCGCACATCTGGTTTACGAGCGGTTCGATCAGGAGCGGGCCGCGACCCTGTCCGCGGCGGTGATCGGAGACGTGATCAGACGGCGAATAGGCTTCGAGGGAGTGCTGGTCTCAGACGATCTCGCTATGCGCGCCCTCGTTGGCAAGCCCGGCCAGCTTGCCGGTGCATGCATCGACGCCGGATGCGACGTGGCGCTGCACTGCAGCGGACTGCTGTCCGACAGTCGGGACGTGCTATACGCTGTGCCGCCCGTCGCAGGCCAGGCGGCATCGCGGATGGCGGCCGGCCGTGCCATGGTAGCAGCGCGGCGCATGACGCTGGAGTTGGAGCGCCTGGCGGCGGAGCGGAAGACGATACGAGTGGCCGGACGGAGCGCGATAGAGGCATGAATGTGCTCGGGCTGCTGCTTTTGGCGGCCATACCCGTCATCGTGGCCATCACGCTGCACGAGGCTGCGCACGGCTACGCCGCCTGGGCGCTTGGCGACGACACCGCCAAGCGGGAAGGACGTCTTTCGCTCAATCCGATCCGGCATGTCGATCGCTTCGGAACGCTGATCCTGCCCGGGCTCCTCATCATCGGCCAAGTTCTGACCATCGGCCGCGTCGTCTTCATGTTCGGCTGGGCCAAGCCGGTTCCGGTCTCGGCCTGGCGCTTCAAGCATCCGCGGCAGGGAATGGCGCTGGTGGCTGCCGCGGGGCCGGCGATGAACTTTTTGCTCGCCTGGCTGGCCGCCCTCGCGCTGCACGGCACCTCCGAATTGTCGGGCCGCACCGGCGCCATGGCAGACGACGCCCTCACTCTGTTCATGCTCGCCAACCTGGTGCTCGGCCTGTTCAACCTACTGCCCATCCCGCCGCTCGACGGCGGCCGCATCGTCGTCGGCATCCTTCCCGAGCGGCTCGCCATGCAGTGGGCGCGGCTGGAGCGGGCCGGCATCGTCATCGTGCTGCTCGCGGTGTTCCTCGTGCCACGCGCGCTGGCCAGCATGGGCATCGCATGGGATCCGGTCGGCCGGCTCTTGGGCGACGTCCTCCCCTGGGCGACGACCCTCGTCTATCGCGCGGCCGGCTGGGATGCTTGACGACCCGATCCTCGAGCTGCATCTCGACGGCTTCGATGGTCCGATGGATCTGCTGCTCGATCTCGCCCGAGCGCAGAAGGTGGATCTTGCCCGGATCTCGATCCTGGCACTCGTCGAGCAGTATTTGGCGATCGTGGAAACCGCCCGCGTGCGCCTGGACCTGGCCGCAGATTGGCTGGTCATGGCCGCATGGTTGACCTGGCTCAAGTCGCGCCTCCTTCTCCCGTCCGGAAGCGATGCGGCCGAAGAGGGCGAGGAGGCGGCCGAAATCCTTGCAGAGAGGCTGGAAGCGCTCCAATCGATTCGCGCTCTGGCGCTCTGGCTCAGCGCTCGCACCCAGCTCGGCCGTGACGCCTTCCCGCGCGGTATGCCCGAGGTGCTGGTCGCCATCGACCGATCCGGCCTGTCGGCCGATCTGAACGGTCTCGTGCGCGCGTATGCCGGAGCCCGGCGTCGCGCCACCGCCCAGATGGCCTACCACCCTCGCCGCGGCCCGCTCTACTCGATGCAGGACGCGCTGGACCGCCTCGGCCGAATGCTAGGCCAATCGCCCCACTGGACCGCGCTCGACCTCTTCTTGCCGCCGCTGCTCAAAGACACCGTCGAGCGCCGCGCCGCGATCTCGAGCACGTTGCTGGCCGGCCTTGAACTCGCCCGCACCGGCCACATCGACCTGCGGCAAGACACGAGTTTCGGGCCCATCATGCTGCGGGCCGTGGGGTGAGCGACCTCGACCAGGCAGTCCGCCTTGCCGAGGCGCTCGTCTTTGCAAGCGCCGAGCCCGTCCCCGCCGCGGCTCTCGCCCGGAGCCTGCCGGATGACGTCGACGTCGAACCCGTGCTCGCCGTGTTGCAAGCGCGATACGCGGGCCGCGGCGTGGAGCTGGTGGAGGCCGGCGGCGGCTGGCAGTTCCGCACCGCCGCCGACCTCGCGCCGGCCCTGACCCGTACGATCCAGCAGAAACGGCGTCTGCCCCGCGCCGCGATGGAAACGCTGGCCGTGATCGCCTACCACCAGCCTGTCACCCGTACCGAGATCGAGGACATTCGCGGCGCGAGCCTTGCCCAGACTGTGTTCGAGAGTTTGCTCGAAACCGGTCTGATCACCCCTCTGGGCCGCAAGGAAGTGCCCGGGCGGCCCACCCTCTGGGGCACGACGCCGGCGTTCCTCACGCAATTCGGCCTGAGAGACCTGCGCGAACTGCCCCGCCGCGAGGACCTTCTTCGCGAGTAGCGGGTGACACGTCTAATGTCCCGTTTGCATCGGCAGCGCTCTGATCGGCACCGTGAATGCGGCCACGTCCGCCATGCACCGCTCCCACACGGCCGACATCTGCTGGAGCGCTGCTGCGATCGCCGGGTCCGGCCGGCCCCGTCGCGCCGCTCTCGAAATCTGGAATTGCACGGTTTTGGCGCGCTCGGCGAGCCACGCGGCATCCGAACCGTCTTGCCCCAGCCACTCCAAATGGTCGGCCAGCAAACCGAAGCTGCTCCCAAGCTGGCGCGTCGTATTGAAGCACAGGGCGTGGATCCGCGCTGGGTCGCCACCGGCCCGCATCAGCAAACCTGGCAACGCCGCCGCGAATTGCGCGACCGGATTGCCCGGAGCCCGGCTCTCCGCATGCCGCGCGAGAAGCCGCCGGCCCAAACGATGCATCGCTTCGAGCGATGGCGCGTCTGCCGCCACCCGGACCAACTCGGCATACGGGAATAGCATGGGCCGCTGCCGGCCACACCCCAGCACCCCCGCATAATCCTCGCCCTCGAGGCGATACATTCCAGCATTGTGGAGATACTCGAGCCACGCGGCGGCCGGATCCAGGGCCGTGATCGCGATCGTCGTCTTGGTGTGCCGAGCCTGGTACGCGTTGCCGCCTGTGTCCGGCAGGAAAAATGCGTCCACCTCGATCAACGGGATCGCGCCATGGGCGAGCTGCGCGGTCACATGCGCCTCGATGTCGTCCCACAGCGCCAGCTCGTGCATCGTCACCCCCGCCGCGGCGAACAGGTCAGCGGCCGACGGCTTGAGGAACGTGAAATGGTCCGCCTCCCAGTCGAGCGCCACGGCCGCGCCCATCAACGGCAGCGGGTCTCGCCCGATCGCGTGCAGCAACTCGATCCAGACATCCAAGTAACAATTCGTCTCCGGCCACGGCCGGTCGACCCCGTGCAGCCGGTGCGGAACGTGATCGTCGGCTCGGAGCGCGATGGCTCGCAGCTCGGTCAGCATCGCTTCGTTACAGGTCCAGCGCCGCCCGCACCCGCATGGGCCAGGCATGGACGCGCAAGCCATGGCGGTAGAGCAGCGCCAGGGTCAGCCGCTCCAGGCCGAAGCCGACGCATCCGGTATGCGCCACCGCGCCGTCGTCCTGCCGCAGGCCGCACAGCGAGCCGAAGAGATCCTGGTGGTAGTTGAAGCTCATGCACGCCGTCGGCTTGGGCAAGTCTCCCGCCTGCGCCAGCATCTCGAACTTCAGCCCCTGCTCGCGCTGGCTATCCGCTTTCAGCCGCCCGGTGCGGCCAAAGAACGGATCGTTGGCCAGATCCACGTCCGCCGGGAGGTCGAGCGTGGCCGCAATCTCCGGCACTCGGTCCAGCCATTGCTGCCGGAAGGCGAGCACCTGCGACGGCGAGCCGATGCGGACATATTCACGCATACGAAACATCTGCATGCGGGCCGGATCGTCGGACGGCTCGTGGCGGAAGCACCATGACGCGACGTCGACCGTTGCGCCGTTTGCCGTTAGCCCGCCACGTGCGGCGATGATGGGGTAGAGCGGGTAGCAAGCCGCTGGCGTCAGCACGCTTGCCACCGGTGCCAGGTCAGCCGACCAATCCTTCTCCTCCTCGATACAGGTCAGCAGCGCCCGATGCGCCCGTTCGTCGCCGCAGAAGCAATGGATCGAGCCCGCGAGCTGCGGGAAGCCCCGCATGTAGCCGCTCTTTTCGAATACGGATCGATTCATTGCCGGTGGAAAGCGCATCACCTCTGCGCCAAGGCCTTGCCCCAGCCGGGTCACCAGTCCGTCCAGCCCGGCGATCACGGCTTCGAAGGTTGCGCTGCGGCCCGGCAGGCCGGGGACGCCGGTGGACAAGAGCAGCCCGGCTGCGTGCAGCGCTTCGGCAAACGAGGTTCCGGTCGCGACGTCGCTCATCATGGATACAGCGTCTCCTCTCCGCGATATGCGGCCAGCAGCGCGGCGCAATTGCCGATGATCCGATCGTTTCCGATCATCAGTGCCGCCGAGTGGATGTCTCGCAGATGGCGGCCGAGGCTGTCCGGGGAGTCATTCCGGTACCCTGCCAAGCCGGCCACCAGCATCGCTTGCCCAACGATGGTGATGGCGCCGCCGCTGACTGCCAATTTGAGCTGGTTCATCGTCAACGCGAACGGGATCGCGCCGAGCGAGTCAGGGTTATCCGCGCAACGGTCAAAGCGGCGGACCGCGTCCGCAACCTGAGAGCGCAACGATTGCAGCTGCGCCAACGCCTCGACCAAGCGCGCTGCCCCGGCCGGCGGGGTCGACGCGCCAGGCACGGACCGCCGGCGCAACACTGCCCGGGCACGGCTGCATGCCGCCGTGGCTATGCCCAGCCACAGCGCGGCCCAGGTAATGTGCGAGACCGGCAACATCGTCTGGGCGGCAACCTCCGCATAAGGCGCGTGCAGCACCTGGGCCGCGTCTGCGGCAATCTCCAGCGCATAGCCGTCGCTGCACGTTCCCCGCATCCCGAGCGCGTCCCAGCGGGACGTTTGCTCCAGGCGGCATTGGCCGCGCTCCGCCACCAGCAATACCTGGTCAGACTCCGCGCTTTCCGGAGTGCGCCGCGCCGTCATGAGGATCGCGTCTGCAAACTGAGCATAGGATATGACGCATCCCGCCTTTCCGAGTGCAATCTGGTCACCGTGCCGGATGACTGTGCATTGGCTCCGGCGCACATCGCCGCCGCTGCCTGCTTCGGTCGTCGCGGAGGCGAGGAGCAGTTGTTGGCCCGCCACGCGGGACAGAAACGCTCGATGCCACGGCGAAGACATCCCGTGCCGAACTAGGCAGGCGACCTGGATTTGATGCATCGCGAACACCATCGCGGTGCTGCCGCACGCCTTGCCGAGTTCGTGACACACCGCGACGATGGTTTCGAAGGGTGCGCCCTGACCGCCCAGTTCCAGCGGCACTGCAGCCCCCAGCAACCCGGCCTCACGCAATGCCGACACCGCCTCGGCCGGGAAACGCCCCTCGCGGTCGACTATGTCGGCGTGGCGCAGCGCCACATGCCGAGCGATCCGCTGCGCGTCCGCCTCGAGCGACACGGCCGCCGCGCACGCGATGCCGTCGGGAGCTATGGCGCGTCCTCCAGCAACTGCCGAACCGCATGGCTGAGGGCCGCGATGGACGCGAACGTCCGCCGGGTTAGCCAGTCGTTCGTGAACTCGATACCGAACCGGTCCTCGACCGCGAGCATCAGATCCACTGTTGCCAGCGACGACAGGCCGGCGTTGTAGAGGTCGTCCGTCGCCGCCAGCGCTCCCGCTTGGGAACGAGGGGACAACACCCCGCCCAGCAACTCGCGAATGGCGTCCTCGACGGTCATGGATTGGGCCAAGTCACTCATCAAACACTCTCCAGGGCAGGCATGAGCGCGGGCGATGCCGCGGCGATTGAACCAGGGCGAGCCAAACCGGGCTTGGATCGCCGAAGCACGAAATCTGTTGCCAGCCCGAGGAAGAGGGCGCGATGCCGCCTGTCACTGAACTGATGGTCGGTGTCCGGAATGACCGTCAATTCGACACCATCGGGCAGGCGCGGCCGTTCGCCATAGGCGCGGCGGAGCCGCACGTGCCCATGATCGTCCTCCGCCATCACCATGCGCACGGCGCAGCCTCGCTCGGTCAGCGCCCTCACATGGCGGCGTGTCTGCCGCATCTCCGCTTCCCATCCGCGCAGGAGGTGCCGAACAGGGCGCGGGATTGCGCTCCGCACCCGATCATCCAGGCGGCGCAGCGCTGCCAAGCTTGATGTAGAAACGAGGCGAGTGATCCGGCCCCGCCGACAACCCAGCCGGCTGCTGCCGGGCTGCAGGCGCAGTAGATCGTCGGCCAACATCGTTTGCAGCGTGAAATAGACCAGGTTGCCCGCGAGAAGGCCCGAGATCCGCTTGTCCCTGAGTGCCGCATGCCACGCGGCGTAGGCGCCGGAGCAGTAGCCTACGACGATCACTTGGCCGAAGCCTCGCGCTGCCAACGCGTCGACCGCGCAACTGAGATCGGCGATGCGGTCCGGATGATAGGATGCCATCATCGGATCGATCCCGAGCCGCCCCTGACTTTCGCCAACCCCGGCCATGTCGAAGCGAAGCGACGTGATACCCTGCCGCGCCAACTGCCGGGCGAGGTCGGTCCACATCCGCGACATCCCGGAGCAGGGGTCGATCCCCGTCGTCGGCAACAGCATCGCCGGCGCATCTGCGGCGGCCTCCGGGCAGCAGAGGATGCCGAACATGCCGTCGTCGGGACCGAACGCGATTGGCGTCTCGGTCAGTCCGCCAAGGCGGAGTTCGGCGTGCGGCGGCAGTGGGGCGCGCTCCGTCCGTTCGACCGTTCCGGCGGCTTGCACGATGAAGTCGACGACCCGCGCCAATACCGCGGCCGGCGCCTCGGCCCGGAACGCGTCCCGACGCACGAACGCGTCGTATCCTTCGAACGGCACCGTCTCGACGACGCTCCCGCTTGCCCGCAGCTGCTCCGGCCACGGGCTAAGTGCCGCAGCGCCATCGTTCAGGACGAGCAGTGCAGGCGGAAGCGGCCGTTTAGCCGGCGCGGGCAGGGCCGCGATATCGCGCAACGTCGCGGGCGAAAGGGGTACGCCACCGACTTGTGCATGATCGGGCCCTTCCGGTGGCGGACCAGAGCGCTCCATCCGCGCGCGCGCGCGAAGATGCCGGGCCAAAGCCGCGCCGGACATGGGGTCCAGCAGCACCAACCGTTCGGCGGAGACATAAGATGAGGCAGCGTCGAGCGCCAGCAGCGCACCGCAACGGTGGCCGAACAGCATCACGCGTCCATGGTGACGGTCCGCGAGCCACTCGGCGCAGGCCTGTACTGCAGCCCGCCATGCTTCGACGCGCCCGGTTCCGGCCGCCTCTCCGGCCGAGTTGCCCGTTCCCGGCAAATCGAACCGAAGCGTCGCCACGCCATGCTGGGCGAGTTCCAGGGCCAGGTCTCGCCAGACGCGAGCCGTTTTCAGCGCTTCGTCCCCGAACGGCGGCACGATCAGCAGCGCTGGTCCGGTTGCCTCCTGATATATGCCGAAGCAGTCGCCGCCTGCCGAGGGGATCACCACCGGGGTCATGCGGCCAGCCCATAATGCACGGCCGTGGCCGTATTCAGCGCGCTGATCGACCCGGCCGGCGGACCCGAACGCGACCCGGTTGGATGCATCTGCACGAGCCGCGACTCTCCGGGCCAGAGGTGAAAATGGCTGTCGCCCGCCGCGAAATCGCCGTCATCGAACGCCACGAACTGCGCGAACCCGCGCGCCGAGATGACCACCGTCCAGCGTCCGCCTTCCTCCCGGAGCGTGGCGGCCAAGCCAGGTTGGCTCGGCGGCAGCGCCGGACCGGTCGGGAAGTGCGTCGCCTCGGACAGTCGCACGCCGCTTCCGGCATCATCCAGCGTCGCGCCGATCGCGACGAAGGCGGGAGGCCCAAACCGCCACGCATGAGCCAGATCGCGCCAACGGCCCATCAGCGCCGTGCTCGAGACTGCACGGCTCTCACGCGGCGCTAGATCCAGGACGGTGCCGCCCAATGCCTCGACGACGCCATCCGCCGTCAGACCCCGTAGCCCGAGGCGAACGGATCGCGGCGTCGCGGTCTCATTGATGGCGTGGAGCATGACGCCGTTCTGCCCGAGGTCGCGGAGCAAAACCTGCACGGGCCGACACACGCTGCGCAGCGCATGCCAGGCCGATTTCGGCCGGCCGTCATGCCCCACGATCCCCCATCCCGCGCCGGGAACGACGTCCTGCAGCATCAGGATCAGCGCGCCGCCGCACTGCCCATCGGTCCGCCAGCCGGATATGACCTGCTGCATCACGAGCGCAACCGCCGCGCGCCCGAGCGCCAGCCAGCCGAGCGGATCCTGCCGGCGCAGCGAGCCCGCGGAGATGCCGAACAGGCTCTCCAGGTAGTGGTCACGCACATCTTCGAAATCCCAACTCGCGTTCAGGTCGCGCGGAACGCCCTCCTGCCATGCGGCCGAACCCGGGGGTGCCAGGCAGCATCCCGCGTCCGGCGGGTTGGAGAAGGCGAGGCATTCGGCCGCAAACCGCACTCCCGCGCCGGCCGAGTCTTCAAGCGGGCGCAAGTAAGCGCCCACGCCGAAGTAGTGGGCGACAGCTGCCGCCGGCGCGAACGGCAGGCCTGCTGCGCCGCCCATCGGTGCATGCGCGATGAAATGGACCCCGGGCTGCAATGCCTCGGCCTCCCGGGCCAGCACCTCTTCGAACAAGGGCATATGCCAGGCCTGGGCGGCACAACCTGCCATCACGGCGGCTTGCGCGATCTCCGTCCCGCCGCATAGGACGGCCAGGCAAGGGTGCCCTTGCACCGCGTCTATAAACGCCCGCGCCTCTGCGCTCGCCGTGGCGAGGAAGTGCTCGTCATCAGGATAGTCGAACCGGGCGAACATGAAATCGTGCCAAACCATGATGCCGAGTGCGTCGCACATCGCGAAGAATGCGGGCGTCTCGTACAGCGTCATGCCGGTCACCCGGAGCATATTGAACCCAGCGTCACGCGCGCGCCCCAGGGCCGCATGCAGTGCCGTCTCGGTGGGAGGCACTCCCGTGGCGTCGGTTCCGGCCCAGACGGCGCCGCGGCAGAACACCGGCACACCGTTGACGATCAGTCCGAAGCCTGCGGCCGCATCGCGGCGTGCGACGTTGCGAAAGCCGATGCGTCCCAGGTCTATGGGGTAGCCGTCGATGTCGGCCATGACGGCCGTCGTCGCCGGGTCGCCATGCGTGTGCGGCCACCAGAGCTCAGGCTGCGGAATGATCAGCCTTCCGCACAGCCCGTCTCCGTCTTGCGACAACGGCGCAGTGTGGCCCGCGGCACTCAGGGTGCCGGCGCGGCCGTCCAGGCCTGCACCAGCCATTCGCACTTCGATCACGCCAGTCCCGTCGTCCCGCAACCCTGCCCTGAGGTCCACCCGGCCCACGATCGGCGCGGCGGGAACGGGAGCGTGCAGCGTGACCGGACGGAACGGGCCGATGACCGGTGCGTGGCCGGACCATCCCGGCATGTGCCCCAGCAGGGTCGTCCGAAACGACCGGAGACTTTCATGCTCGGCCAGCCGACCGCGCCATCGCGCCCGCCGCCCCGGCGCCCGCGCACGCAGTGCCGGCCGTAACGCGCGAAAGCACAATTCCAGCCGCCGGCCGCCCTGTGCCGGAATGGGCACATTCAGCGGAACGAACATCGTGTCGCTCGTGGCCACGAGCACGTCGTCGAGCCAGACCTCGGCCAACGTCGCGAGGCCGCCAAACTCGATCCAGCCCTGCCCCGGCAGATCGCCCTCGAAGCGGTACCAGTGGTCCTGCGCATGCAGATCGGCCGAGGGCTGCGCAGACCCGGCCTGCTCCAGCGCGGCCGCTACCGTGCCCGGCACCATGGCAGGTATCCACGCATTCGGGCCCGATAGCGCCGCCGGCGTCCCGGCCGCTCCCGCTGACGTCGTCAAGCACATCCAATGCTCCGAAAGCTGCGAAGATGTGCAGCCTCCCTGACTGATCAGCCTGGCCACCGCCGTCCTTTCGAGAGGCAAGTCGTTACAAACCGCCGAAATCCACGGTTCATCGGCAATGGTGACAGGCTAAGATTACGATTTGCTTAACCGGCCCTCTATGTGTTGGGGCGACGGCCGAGGCGCACTCCGTCGCTCTACATTGGGCTTCTGTCTGCCTGCCTCAGGCTCGCACAACGCACCGACCCCGGAGTCCGACCGTGTCTTTGATCCTTGCTCCCGGCAACGTTTCCCTCACCACTTGGCGCGACATCTATCGCGGCGGCGCCGCCAGCCTCGACCCGGCCTGCGCGCCGGCCATCGCCCGCAGCGCCGAGGCCGTCGCCGTCATCGTTGCATCAGGCGAGCCCGTCTACGGGATCAACACCGGTTTTGGAAAACTGGCCAGCGTCCGCATCGGCGCCCATGAACTCGAGGCTCTCCAGCGCAACATCGTCCTGTCCCATGCGGCCGGTATCGGCGACCCCATGCCGGTGCCGGTCGTCCGCCTCATGCTCGCCCTCAAGCTCGCCAGCCTCGCCCAAGGCGCGTCCGGCATCCGCCCCGCCACGGTCGCGCTCCTCGACGCCATGCTCGCCCGCGGCGTCCACCCCGTCATTCCCGCGCAAGGCTCAGTGGGCGCCTCCGGCGACCTGGCGCCGTTGGCGCACCTGACCGCGGTCATGATCGGGGTCGGTGAAGCGACGATCGACGGACGCCGCCTGCCGGCCGCTGCGGCCCTCGCCGAAGCCGGCCTCGGCGCCGTCACCCTCGGCCCCAAGGAGGGCCTTGCCCTGCTCAACGGCACCCAATTCTCCACGGCATACGCCATCGCCGCTCTCGCGGACGCTGAAACCCTGTTCCATGCCGCCCTGATCACCGGCGCCTTGTCCACAGACGCCGCCCGCGGCTCCGATGCGCCGTTCGATCCACGCATCCACCTGCTGCGCCGCCATCGCGGCCAGATCGATACCGCTGCCGCCTTGCGCGCCTTGATGGCCGGCAGCGCCATCCGCGAAGCGCACCGCCTCGGCGACGATCGGGTGCAAGACCCCTACTGCCTGCGCTGCCAACCCCAAGTCATGGGCGCCGCCCTCGACGTGCTCCGCCAAGCTGCCGCCACGCTGGCCACCGAAGCCAACGGCGTCTCCGACAACCCCCTGATCTTTCCCGAAACCGGCGAAGCGCTGTCTGGCGGCAACTTCCACGCCCAGCCCGTCGCCTTCGCGGCCGACATGATCGCACTCGCCCTCTGCGAGATCGGCGCCATCGCCGAGCGCCGCATCGCCATGCTCGTCGACCCGGCCTTGTCCGGCCTGCCCGCCTTCCTCACCCCCAAGCCCGGCCTGAACTCCGGCTTCATGATCCCGCAGGTCACCGCCGCCGCCCTCGTCTCGGAAAACAAACAGCGCGCCGCCCCGGCCAGCATCGACTCCATCCCGACCTCGGCCAATCAAGAGGACCACGTCTCCATGGCAGCCCACGCCGCCCGGCGCCTGCAGCCGATGCTCGAGAACCTTGCGGGGATCATCGGCATCGAGCTGCTCGCGGCGGCACAGGGGATTGACCTCCAGGGAGCCGCGCTCCCGTCGAGCCTGCCGCTCGAGGCCGTCCGCGCCGAACTGCGCGCGGCGGTCCCGACCCTCGAGGAAGACCGCTACCTGCACCCCGACATCGTGCACGCGACGAACCTCGTCCGCAGCGGTGCGCTCGCCCGCGCCGCCGCGATCCCACTTCCGCCCATCGGTTAGGTGAGCAGGACGTCCATGACGTGGTCGGAGAACGTCATGGACCGCCCTTCAATCAGTAAGGCGCCTGGATGGGCCGGGTCACGATCCGCCCTTGGCAGCCCATGCGCCCGCAGCGCGCGAGCGCATCCGGGCCAGTCAGGATCGACCACCCCGCCCGGCTCGTTCACGGAAGCCCAACCCAGCGTGCCGAGTACATTACCGCCGTAGCCATGCCCCTCGTGCCAACTGGCGCCATGGGCGAGTAGGAAGTCGGTCAAGCCCTCGTCGCCGCGGAAGACGGCCAAGTTCAGCGCCGTCGCGTCCCAGTCGCCCCCGCGCGCGCCGAGGGGCCAGCCGAGCTCGACCATGACCCGCGCCGCCGCAGGCTCGCCCCACGCAACCGTGTCGGGCAGAAGTCGGAGCCGGTCTGGCGGCAGCGAAGCGGGCAGGTCCGGGCGCAGTGTCTGGAGGCGCCGCGCGTCGGCCCCGTCGGCCCGCGCGCAGGCCGCGACGAACGCTTCCTCTTGCGTCAACTCCTCTGCCGCCCCGGCGGCCCGCAGCATCTCGGCCACCTCCGTCAATCCGGCCTGCATCGCGAGCCGGTAGGCGCCGACGCCGCCCGGCGTGCGCGCTCGAGGGTCGGCGCCCGCCGCCAGCAGCGCGGCCACGTGACCCGGCGAGCATCGAACCCCGATCGCGCGCAGCAGCAAGCTGCCCCACGAGCGTCCGATCGGGCCCACCGAGGGCTCGTTCGGGTCGCCCCCGGCGGCGAGCAATATGTTCAGCGCGGTCGAGCTCGGCATATCGAGCGCCCGCGCCATCGCGTTGGTGCCTCGGATGCGGCAGCCATGGTGCAGCAACAGGCGCGTGCAGTCCGGGTTCTCCAGCGAGTGATACAGCGACTCGCCATCATTCGGATCGGCGCCCGCCTCCAGCAACAGGGCGGTGAGCGCCGGGTCGCGCATGACGCCCGCCGCGCCGTAGAGCGCGGAGAGCGGCCCGTGCTGGTCAGGTTGCTCGAGGGAGGCGGGGGGAAAACGATTGAAGATGCGTGCGTTCGGGTCCGCACCGGCCCGGAGCAGCAAATCCGCGCACCGGCGCAGGCCCTCTCGCAAACCCGGCACATCGCCCAGGCGCGAATGCGTGACCGCGATGAGGGGTGGCAGGCTGAACGGCCCTCCGACGCCGTGAACCCAGCCCGGGTCCTGTTCGACCGCGCCGGCGACGCGCTCGACCTTCCCTGCCGCGCACGCGGCCCATTGGTCCTCCTCGAGATCGGGCGTGTCGCGCAGCATGCGGGCGGCGACGGCGGGTCGCGCCGCTTGCACGGTCCCGGTCACATCGCCGCCATACGCGAGCGCCAGCCAGCGCCGGACGATGGCGGCCCGATCTGGAACTTTTTCCATGGCGTATCACCGTATGTCGATGGCGGCGCAGTGCTTCACCGGCATGGATCACCCTTGCCGATGGATTGCTGCGGCGCGACGCGCCTCGCAATGACAAAGAGGCTGGGCGTTTGCCTCCAACCTGGCCGATACCGAGACTAAGAGGCCCGGCATGTCGTGTCCGCCAACTTCATGAAGGCCTCGTCGCCCGGCGTCGTCGCAAGCTTCTTGTAGAAGTCCCACGGATACTTGCTCTGTTCTGGCGATTTGACCTGATACAGCGTCATCGGGTGCGTTACGCTGCCATTTGATCGCACCTCGGATTTCCCGAAAAGCGCATCCTCCGCCGGCAGCCGCTTCATCTCGGCCACCACCGCCCGCCCGTCCGCCTTGGCCTTGTCCACGCCCAGCGACAACACCGCCTTGAGATAGTGCGTCGCCGCCGAGTAGGCTCCGGCATGCAGGAACGTGGGATGAATCCCGCGATACTGCGGCGCGAACCGTTTCGTGAACGCCCGCGTGGCGTCGTCCTGGTCCCAGTAGAACGGCGCCGTCACCACCAGGCCCTGCGCATCCTTCAGCCCGATCGCCTGGATGTTCGTCAGCAGGCAGATCAGCGCCGCCAAGCGCTGTGTCTTGCCGCTCGGGCCGGGCTGGGTGATCTGAAACTCGGCGGCTTGCTTGACCACGTTGGAGAAGTTGTTGCCCGAACAGGCGAGCCCGATGACGTCGGCCCCCGAGGACTGCGCCTGCAGCAGAAAGCTCGCGTAATCCGTCGTTTGCGGGAACGGAAACGCCGCGCTGCCTGCGACGCTGCCGCCATTGGCCTTGACGATGCGCGTCGTCTCCGCCTCCAGGCTGTGCCCGAACGCGTAATCCGCGGTGATAAAAAACCAGCTCTTGCCGCCCGCTTGGACCAGCGCCCGCCCCGTGCCGTTGGCCAGCGCGAATGTATCGTAGGTCCATTGCAGGTGGTTCGGGCTGCATTGCGCGTTGGTCAGCGCCGTCGATCCACTGGCCGAGAACAGCGCCACCTTGTTGCGCTCCTTGACTACCGTCGCGATCGCGAACGCCACCGCCGAATTCGGCACATCCAGCACCACGTCGGCCTCGCCCTTGTCGAACCAGGCCCGCGCGATCCCCGCGCCCACGTCCGGCTTGTCGAGCATGTCACCCGCGATCACCTCGACCTTGAATGGCGGGGCATGAGTGTGGACGAAATCCTCCGCTGCCATCTTGGCCGCCACCACCGACCCGGGTCCCACCGCGTCGATATACTCCCCGCTCAGCGCCGTGATCACGCCCAGCGTCACCGTCGCCTGCGGCTGAGCCCGCACCCCGACCGCGCTCCCCGCCAGCGCCCCCAGCGCCACACTCCGCCGCGTGATCTGCACCCCAGGTCCTCCCACCCTTTGCGGCAGCATACAAGTTTATCCGGGCGCTGCGATCCGCACCGCCTCCGACAAATCCTTCAGCCGCACGCCCGATCCCTGCATCGCCCGCATCTCGCCGAGCAGGAACAGCAGCGTCCGCGCCGCCGCGGCATAGCCCAGCCCGGCGGGATGGATGTTGCTCACGCAGTTTCGGTCCGCATCGGTCGTCCGCGGCCCCGGCGCCCAGGTGAGGTAGGCGCCGAGGCTGGCCGGCGTCGACAAGCCCGGGCGCTCGCCGATCAGCACCAGCACCGCCCGCGCGCCCAGCGCCGCGGCGACTTGGTCGCCCAATGCCACCCGCGCATTCTCCGCCACCACCAGCGGCGGCAAGGCCCAGTCCTGCAAGCCCGGCAGCAGCGCCGCCAGCAGCCCGGCCCCATGCGTCCCCGCCGCCCCCGGCGACAGCCCGTCAGCCAGCACGATCGCCAGGTCGAACGCGCCCCGATGCGGCGCGAGCGCCGCCGCGGCGGCGTCGTCCAGCCGGCGCCCCAAATCGGGACGCATCAGATAGGTCCGCCGGTCCGCCGCCGCGCTGGCGACCGTCAGCGCGGGGGAGGGAAGGGCGCCCACGTCGAAGCCGGCATGGACCGCATCGCGCGCCCGCCCCTGCGCCAGCCGGAAGCTCACGAGCGGCGGGGTGCTGACCGACGGCCCCGTCCGCTCCAGGAAGATCCGCGCCGGCGTGACCTCTCGCAGCGCCGGCACCGACTCCGATGCCGGCCCCATCAGCCGCAGCAAGCCTGGCCGCACCGGGGGCCGCACACGCCCCGTCGCGTCCAGCAATCCCTGCTTGTCCAGCCACGCCTCGAACTCCGGCGCCGGCCGCCGGCCGAACACCTCGCGCATCGCCAGCGCGTCGTGGAAGCTCGTGCTCTGGTAGCCCAGCATCACGTCGTCCGCCCCCGGCACGCCCATGATGAAGTTGATTCCGGCCGCCGAAAGCATCGTCAGCAGCGCGTCGGAGTCGTCCTCGTCGGCTTCGGCATGATTGGTGTAACAAACGTCGCATCCCATCGGCAGCCCGAGCAGCTTGCCGCAGAAATGGTCCTCCAACCCGGCGCGCGTGATCTGCTTGCCGTCGAACAGGTATTCCGGCCCGATGAAGCCCACGACCGTATTGACCAACAGCGGCTGATAGCGCCGCGCCACGGCGTAAGCCCGCGCCTCGAGCGTCTGCTGGTCGACCCCGTGATGCGCGTTCGCCGACAGCGCGCTGCCTTGCCCGGTCTCGAAATACATCGCGTTGCGCCCGACCGTCCCGCGCGCGAGCCCAGCCACCGCGTCCGCGGCCTCGTCCAGCAGGCCGAGCGTCACCCCGAAGCTGGCATTGGCCGCCTGCGTCCCCGCGATCGACTGGAACACGAGGTCGACCGGTGAACCCCGGCGCATCAGCTCGAGCGTCGTCGTCACGTGGGCTAGGACGCAACTCTGCATCGGGATCTCGAGCCGCAGCCGAATATCGTCCAGCAAGCTTAATAGATCGTGTGTGCGCTCCGGCGAGTCGGAAGCCGGGTTGATGCCGATGCATGCGTCGCCGGACCCGAGCAGAAGCCCGTCGAGCACGGAGGCCGCGATGCCGGCCGGGTCGTCGCTCGGGTGGTTGGGCTGCAAGCGGGTGGACAGGCGGCCCGGCAGGCCGATGGTGGTGCGGAACGCGGTTACGACCTGCGCCTTGCGGGCGATCAGGATCAGGTCCTGCACCCGGCACAGCTTGGCGACCGCAGCGACCATCTCGGGCATCAACCCGGGCCGCAGCGCCGCCAGCGCGGCCGGGCCGGTGCTGTCGGCCAGCAGGAAGTCCCGCAACCCGCCAACCGTCAGATGGCGGATCGGCGCGAACGCCGCCGCGTCGTGGCCATCTTGGATGAGACGGGTGACGTCGTCGGCGTCGTAGTCGATCACCACCTCGGTGGTGAACGCCGCCAGGGGCAGGTCGGCCAGCGCGAACTGCGCCGCGACCCGGTGCGCCGCACTCGTCGCCGCAATCCCGGCAAGCTGGTCGCCCGAGCGCAACGGCGTCGCCGCCGCCAGCAGCGCCGCGAGGTGCTCGAACACGTAGCTTTCGCCCCCAGCCGCCGACCGGTACATTCAGCGTCCCACGAACACCGGCTTGCGCTTCTCCATGAAGGCGGTGCGGCCCTCCTTGTAGTCCGCGCTCGAGAAGCACGCCGTCACCGCCGCTTCGGACCGCGCCAACTCGGCCTCGTGCCCACGCAGCAGCTCGCCCACCGTCAGCTTCAGCGCCGCCAGCGTCATCGGCGCGTTCGCCGCGATCGTGGCCAGCTCGGCGGCGACCCAGGCGTCGAAACTATCCTCCGGGATCACGCGGTTGACGAACCCCATCCGCTCCGCCTCCGCCGCGGTGAAGTGCTTGGCGGTGAAGAAGATTTCCTTCGTATACGCGGGCCCCACGACATCCATCAGCGTCTTGACCCCCGCATGGCCGTAGCCAAGCCCGAGCCGCCCGGCCGGCACCCCGAACCTGGACCCGGCGGTCGCCCAGCGCAGATCGCACGTCGCCGCGATGCCGAGCCCGCCCCCGATGCAGTAGCCGCGGATCACCGCCACCGTCGGTTTGCGCACCGTCTTGATCGCCTGGCTCGCCGCCGCTGACACCCGGTCATAGGCCGCGGTCTGCTCCTCGGTGGAGCGCTGCTCGGCGAACTGCGAGATATCCGCACCGGACACGAACGCCCGCTCCCCGGCTCCGGTCAACGCGATGACGCGGATCGAAGGGTCCGCCTCGAACGCCGCTAGGATGTCCGGGATGGCCGCCCACATGTCCAAGCTGACCGCGTTCCGCCGCGCCTCGTTGTTGAACACCATCCATCCCACGGGCCCATCGGTCCGGGCCAGCATTCGCGGTGTCTGCACGATCATCCTCCGTCAGCGATGGTGGTGCCCGCTCACTTCCTCCCCGGCATCGGCCGGCATCAGCAGCGACGCCGGCGCCGCAAGCAACATGAGCAACGCTACGACCAGGAACGCGAAGGCGAAATCCCCCACTTGCAGCGTCGCGTGCCCACGATAATGCGTCGACACCGCCAGCGCACTCGTCCCGATCGTCACCCCGAACGTCAGCGAGAGCTGCTGTATCGTCGCATACAGGCTCGTTGCCGCGCTCATGCGCGATCGCGGAATGTCGGCGTAGGCGATCGTGTTGTAGGCCGTGAACTGCAGCGATCGCAGGAAGCCACCGAGGATCAGTGCCCCGTAGATCCCCGCCAGCGGCCACCAGCTTCGGAACGCCGCGCACAGCGCCACCCCAATCGCCGACATGATCGCGTTCCAGAACAGGGTCGCCCGGAAACCGAACGCCCGCAGCGCCCGCTGCGCGGCCGGTTTCATGATGATCGCCCCGATCGCGCTGGCGAACGTCACCAACCCGCTCTGCGCCGCGCTGTCGCCGAACCCGATCTGGAACATCAGCGGCAGCAGGAACGGGATCGCCCCGACGCCGACCCGGAACAGCGTCCCGGCCAATACCGACACCGCAAAGGTCGGGATCTTCAGCAACGACAGGTCGAGCAGCGGATCGGGCCGCCGCCGCGCATGCCAAAAATAGGCGACGGCCGCCGCGACCCCGGCGCCGATGCAGGCCGCGACCAGCCACGCCTCATCGACGCCGCGACCGAGCATCTCCGACCCGAACGTGATGCCCGACAGGGCGATCCCCGCCAGCACCAGCCCCACCGCATCGAGCCGACCTGGCACGTCAGCCTTCAACTCGTCGACATACAGGCTGACCAGCACGATCCCGACGATCCCGACCGGCACGTTGATGGTGAAGATCCAGCGCCAATCCGCATACGTGACCAGGAAGCCCCCCAGCGGCGGCCCGATCACCGGCCCGATCAGCGCCGGCACCGTCAGCCAGGCCATCGCCGCCACCAGTTCCGACTTGGCCACGCTGCGCAGCAGCACCAGCCGCCCCACCGGGACCATCATCGCCCCGCCCAGCCCTTGGACGATCCGCGCCGCCACCAGCATCGTCAGGCTGTTGGAATAGCCGCACAGGATCGACCCCAGCGTGAACACCGCGATCGCCGCTCGGAACACCGTCCGCGACCCGAACCGGTCCGCCATCCACCCGCTGACCGGAATGAACACCGCCAGCGACAGCAGGTAGCTGGTCAGCGCCAGGTTCATCTCCAGCGGCTTGGCCCCGAAGCTCTCCGCCATCGCCGGCAGCGCGGTGGACACCACCGTCCCGTCCAGGTTTTGCATCAGCAGCGCGAACGCGACGATCGAGGCGGTCAGACGGGTGCGGCCCGGATTGGGCGCTGGCTGGACGAAGACGTCGCTCAACTCACGGGATCAGTACCGTGCTGCCCGTCGTCCGGCGTCCCTCGAGCGCCTCGTGCGCGTCCTTGGCGTCGGCGAGCGGGAATGTCTGATTGACCCGGATCTTCACCGCCCCTGACAGCACCGCGTCGAACAGGTCCTTGGCCGAGGCCTGCAGGTCAGCGGCCTTGGCGGTGTAGGTCGCCAGGCTTGGCCGGGTCAGGAACAGGCTGCCCTTGGCGCCGAGGGTGCCGATTTCGATCGGCGGCACCGGGCCGGATGCGTTGCCGTAGCTCACCATCAACCCGAGTGGCGCCAGGCTGTCGAGGCTCGTCGCGAACGTGTCCTTGCCGACGCTGTCATAGACCACCGGCACCATCGCGCCCCCGGTGATCCGCTTGACCTCGGCCGGCAGGTTCTCGTGACCGACCACGACATGCGCCGCCCCATGCTCCCGCGCGAGGTCGGCCTTCGCGGCGGTCGAGACCACGCCGATCACCGTCGCACCCAAATGCTTGATCCATTGACACAGGATCAACCCGACCCCGCCGGCCGCCGCATGCACCACGACCGTCTCGCCCGCCTGCACCCGGTGGGTGCGCCGGATGAGGTATTGCGCCGTCATCCCCTGCAACATCATCGCCGCCGCGGTCTGGTCGTCGATCCCGTCCGGCAGCTTAACGACTCGGTCCGCGGCGATGACCCGGTCCGTCGCATACGCCCCGATCGGCCCGGTCGCATACGCCACCCGATCCCCGACCGCCACGTCCTTGACGTCCGCACCCACCGCACGGACGACTCCCGCGCCCTCCATGCCGATGATCGCGGGCATCGACGGAATCTTGTAGAGCCCGGTCCGGAAATAGACGTCGATGTAGTTCAGCCCGACGGCCGTGTGGTGGATGAGCGCCTCGGTCGGCCCGGGTTCGGGCGTCGGCACGCTTTCCCACTGCATGACCTCGGGACCACCATGGCGGTGGATGCGGATCGCTTTGGACATCTCGGTCTCCAGAAAGCCTATTTCGGAAAGTACGTCACGCAGCGCGGGCTTCGAGGTGCAGCAAGAAACGCTTGGTGGTCAGTCCGTCTGCGCCGGAATAGCCGCCGATTCCGCTCGTGCCGACCACCCGGTGGCATGGGATCACGACCGGGATCGGATTGGCCCCGTTGGCTTGTCCCACCGACCGCGCCGCCCCTCCGGCGATCCGCGCGATCTCCGCGTAGGTCCGCGTCTGACCGGGCGGGATCTCGCACAGCGCCGCCCACACCCGGCGGCGATAGGCGCTGCCCATCGGCGTCAACGGCAAGTCGAACCGGCTCAGCCGGCGGTCGAAATAAGCCTGTAGTTGCCGGCGCGCTTCCACCAGCAACGGCGTGGCCTCCTGATCGCGTCCCCAACCCCAATCGACGGCCACGATCGCGCCATCCTCTGCGGAGATGGTGAGATCTCCGAGGGGCGAGTGCAGCGAGAGTTGCGGCAATCCGGTGGGTCTCCAACACGTGACGGAAGCGATGCCATTCCTCCGGCGCGCATCTGTCAAGCCGCGGCCCATTCGGCGTTCAGGCGGCGGCCGGCGATGGCCTGCACGACGAGCCCATGCTACGGCCTGCGGATGCAAGCGGCGCTCCCGAACCCGACGGCCCTCCCGGCCGAAGCCGAGACCCGGCTGCGCACGTTCGCGACGCTGCTGCTGCGCTGGACCCAGCGCATCAACCTCATCTCGCGCAACGACCAGGCCCATGTCTGGGAGCGCCACGTGCTCGACAGCCTGCGCCTCATCCCCTTCCTGCCGTCCGGCACCGAGCGCGCGATCGATCTGGGCTCCGGCGCCGGGCTGCCGGGCCTGGTGCTGGCGATCGCCACCGGCATCCGCTTCGACCTCGTGGAGTCCGATCGCCGCAAGGCCGCTTTCCTCACCGAGGCGGCCTCGGTGACCCAGGCCCCTGTCAGCATCCACTGCGCGCGGATCGAGAGCCTGACACTCGCCCCCGCCCCGGTCGTGACCGCCCGGGCGTTGGCGCCGCTCCCGGTCCTGCTCGGCCTTGCCGCGCCGCTGCTCGCCCCCGGCGGGACGATGCTGTTCCCCAAGGGTGCCCAGGTCTGGGCCGAAATCGTCGCCGCGCGCAAGACGTGGCGCTTCGCGCAACGGGTGGTCGGCAGCCTCGAATCGCCGATCCTGTGCCTGACCGAGGTGGTCGCCCTTGAGTAAGGTCATCGCGATCGCGAACCAGAAGGGTGGGGTGGGCAAGACCACCACGGCCATAAATCTCGCCACCGCAATGGCGGCCTGCGGAGAGCAAGTGCTGCTGATCGACCTGGATCCGCAGGGGAATGCGTCGACCGGGCTCGGGATCGGGCTGGCCGCCCGCGCGCGGGGCACCTACGCCGCGCTACTGGGTGAGGCCACGCTCGCCGAGGTCGCCGTGCCGACGCTCGTGCCCGGACTGATGCTGGTCCCCGCCGAGCCCGACTTGGCCGGCGCCGAACTGGACCTCGCGGCACTCGACAGCCGGGAGTTCCGCTTGCGCGGCGCGCTGGACCACCACCGCGGCGGCTACGTATTCATCGATTGCCCGCCCAGCCTGGGCTTGCTGACCTTGAATGGCTTGGTGGCGGCCGGGTCGGTCCTCATTCCGCTGCAGTGCGAGTTCTTCGCCCTCGAAGGCATGAGCCAGATCACCCGCACGATCGAGCGGATCCGTGCCAACCTCAACCCCCACCTCGGGCTGCAAGGCATCGTGCTCACCATGTTCGACCGGCGCAACAACCTCTCCGACCTCGTCGCATCCGACGTCCGCAGCGTGTTCGGCCGCGCGGTCTACGACACCGTCATACCGCGCAACGTGCGGATCTCGGAGGCGCCCAGCCACGGCAAGCCGGTCCTCATCTACGATCTCAAATCACCCGGCGCGCAGGCATACGTGCGGCTGGCCGCCGAGCTGCTCAAGCGCGAGCGGGCGCTGGCCGCATGAGCGGCAGCGCGCCCCGACTCGGACGCGGCCTGGCCGCGCTGCTTGGTGAAACGGCGAGCCCCGCTCAACCGCGTACCAGTCTGGCCGTCACCGTGCTCGAGCCCGGCCCCTTTCAGCCGCGCACCGCAATGGACCCGGACCAGCTGGCCGATCTGACCGAGTTGATCAAGGCGCAGGGCGTACTCCAGCCGCTGCTCGCCCGTCCGCATCCGGACAAGCCCGGTTACTTCCAGATCATCGCCGGCGAACGTCGCTGGCGTGCCTCGCAAGCGGCCGGGCTGCACGAGGTGCCCGTGCTCATCCGCCCGCTGTCCGACACCGAGGCGATGGCGGCCAGCCTGGTGGAGAACCTCCAGCGCCAAGACCTCGACGCGATCGAAGAGGCGGAGGGCTACAAGCGCCTGATCGGCGAGTTCGGGCTGACCCAGGACGGCCTCGGCGACCTCGTCGGCAAATCCCGCTCCCACGTCGCCAACACCATGCGGCTGCTCCAACTCCCCGGCCCGGTGCGGGACGGGCTGCGGGCCGGAACGCTCTCTGCCGGCCATGCCCGCGCCTTGCTCGCCCATCCCGACCCGGCCGCTGCCGCCAAAGTCGTCATCGCCCGCGGGCTCAACGTCCGTCAGACCGAAGCCCTGGTCCAGCGCGGCGAGCACAAACCCGGCACGCCCAAGTCACCCGATCCGGAGGTCGCAGCGCTCGAGCGCGACCTCTCCACGCGGCTGGGCCTCAAGGTCCAGATCGCCCAGGAGGGCCGCGGCGGCAGCGTCAGGATCAGCTACCGCAACCTGGATCAGTTGGACGCCGTGCTCGAGCTGTTACGCCGCGATCAGGCGTGACCGGCCGCGGCTGAGAGCAGCAAGGGGTCGATGTGCAGGATGCCCAGCGCGCGCCGCCACTTGGTGTCGTAATCCGCGTCGAACAGCAGCTCGACCGGCGCCGGGGTCGATAGCCAGACGTTGTCCTGCATTTCCTGGTCAAGCTGCCCCGGGCCCCAACTCGCGTAGCCCAGCGCCAGCAGGCCCTCCTTCGGTCCGCGCCCGCTCGCGATCTCCTGCAGCACGTCCAGGCTGGCCGTCAGCGCGAGCTTGTCGTCGACGCGCAGACTGCCGTCGCCCGTCCAATCGTTGGTGTGCAGCACGAACCCCCGCCCATGATCGACCGGACCGCCCTGGCAAAGCCTGATCTCGCGCGCTGGCGGGGTCGGCTCGACATCAAGTTGCGAGAGCAGCGACTCGAAACTCGGTTTGGCCAGCGGACGGTTGAGCACGATCCCCATCGCGCCCTCGTCGGTATGGGCACAGAGCAGAATGACGCTCTGCAGGAAGCGCTCGTCTTCCATGCCCGGCATCGCGATCAGGAGCTGGCCCGTGAGATAGGGGTCATCGTTCTCAGTCATCCCGCGGATGTTGGCACGGCCGCGCGCGAGAGCAACCCGCGTTTGCTGCCAACCCTACTTGAGGATAGGTGTCTCAGGAGATTGAACGAGGACCAGAGATGATCAAAGTCGGTGATCCCATCCCCGAGGCCACGCTGGTCGCCGCCACGCCGGACGGTCCCAAGGAAATGACGACGGCAGAGCTGTTCGGCGGTCACAAGGTGGTGCTGTTCGCCGTGCCCGGCGCTTTCACGCCAACCTGCAGCGCCAAGCACATGCCTGGCTTCCTGAACAACGCCGAGGCGTTGAAGGCCAAGGGCGTCGACCAGATCGCCTGCATCGCCGTCAACGACCCCTTCGTCATGAATGCCTGGGCCAAGGACCAGCACGTTGGCGACCGCGTGCTGATGCTGTCCGACGGGATGGCCAAGTTCACCAAATCGCTCGGCCTCGAGCTCGATCTGAGCGCCCGCGGGCTCGGGGTCCGCAGCTCCCGCTATGCGATGGTCGTTGAAGACGGAGTCGTCACCCTGCTGAACGTCGAGGAACCCGGCGGCTTCGACGTGAGCAGCGCCGAAGCCGTGCTCGAAGCCCTGTAGCTTAGGCCGCCACCAGGGCGGAGTCGATTTCGGTGCGGAACGTGTCCGTGATGTAGCGCGCCAGCGTGTCCGTCACGGGCTGGCGCGCATCCGCCCCTTTGAGCAGCATGATGCCGAACTCCGGGAGCGGCGGCAGACCCTCGTCGGGGCGAACCGCCCGCAGCCCGTCCGGCAGCCACGACGTGGTCGCCACAGTGACCGCAAGGCCCGCGATCACCGGGGCCTGTGTTCCGATCTGCGTGCCCGACCGGTAGGCGACCCGATAGCGCCGCCCCGCTGCCTCGAGCGCGCGCACTGCGGCCAGCCGCCAGTTGCAATGGTCTGCCGCCAGCGCCAGCGGCAACGGATCCTGCCGATGCGGCGCGTGCCGGATCGAGGTGATCCAACTCAGCGGCGCCCGCCAGAGCGGCGCCGCCGGCCAGCCCGGCGGCTCCGTGCCTTCCGAGCACAACGTCAAGTCCAACTCGCCGTCGCGCAGCCGCTCGACCAAATCATGCGAGGGCAGGCACATGACGTCGACCTGCACCGACGGATGCGTTTCGGCGAAACGCTTGAGGATCGTGGGCAGGTAGCGGAGCGCGTAGTCGTCCGGCGTGCCGAGCCGCACGGTTCCATGCACGGCCGGGCTCCGAAAGCTGGCCCAGATCTGGTCGTTCATCGCCAGCAACTCGCGGGAGCGCTCGACCAGGAACTCCCCATGCGGCGTCAGGTGGATCGCCCCGCCCCGCCCGCGCGACACCAGCGTCTGCCCGAGCAGCGTCTCGAGGCGCTGCAACTGCATCGAAACCGCCGACTGCGTTCGTCCGACCCGCTGCCCGGCGCGCGTGAAGCTGCCCTCTTCGGCGATGTAGACGAACGTCCGCAGGAGATCGGGGTCGAGGCTGGCCGGGAGGGTCATGGATCAAATTTCCTGATCACAGGGATCACGCCTATTCGTTTCCCTTATAGCAGCCAACAAGCGCATACCGCCAGCGTTGTTTCAGCCCAGGAGTTTGACATGTCTGATTTCACTCTCGGCGCACGTCGCACCTCAAACCGTCCGTCGCTGCGTCGCGCGATCGCCGATGCCATGCTCGTCTGGCAGGCCATGGTGCGCGCGCGCGCGACCCGGCGTTTGCTTGCCGACATGGATGACCGGCTTCTCGCCGATATCGGCGTCGGCCGTGGCGACGCGCAACATGAAGCCCAGCGCCCGATGTGGGAACTGGGGCAACGCCACAGGTGAGCGGCGGCGCGGAACTCGCCCCGCGTGATGTCACGCCGGGCGAGGCTCCTCGCCTAAAGTATCGCTTTGCCAGCCAAGAGGGCGAGCACGAGGAAGATCACAAACAGCGCGACGAAGATGAAGAACAGGATCTTGGCAATGCCGCCGGCGGCGGCGGAGATCCCGGTGAAACCGAACAAGCCGGCGATCACCGAGATGACGAAGAAGAAGAGGGCCCATCTCAACATGAGAGCAACTCCACCAGGGTGTGGCTCACAACGCTCGCGCCGTCGTGAGGTTCAAAGGCCCTGACGCATTCTATGGACCACCGTTGATCGTCAGGACGGTGCCGTTGGTATAGGCCGAGCGCCGGCTGGCTAGGAAGGCGATGGCGGCGGCGATTTCGGCCGGGTCGGCCGGGCGGCCATACGGCATCGAGGCGCAAAGCTCGCGCCACCGCGCGCCGTCGCCCAACTCGGTGTCGGCCCGGTGGCGCAGCAGCCGCTCCATCCGTTGCGTGGCGACCGGACCCGGGTTGATCGCCACCACCCGCATGCCGTCCTTGGCCGCACCCCGCCCCAGCGCGCGGCTGAACGCCATCAGCGCCGCATTGCCGGCGACGCCGGCGATATAGCCCGGATCGAACGTCTCCCCGGCCGCGCCGATGACGTTGACGACGACGCCCCGTCGCTCCCGCAAGGTCGGGTAGAGGGCTCGCGTCAGCGCGATGAAGCCGAACACCTTGAGGTCCCACGCGGCCCGGAGTGTGGCGTCATCGACGGTGAGCAGGGTGCCGGGCGGAATTGCCCCGGCGTTGTTGACCAGCACGTCGATCGGGCCGGCCAAGGCCGCAACGCGCTCGACCTCGGCCGTCCGCGACAGGTCGGCAGCGACGACCTCGACCTTGCTTTGATTGCGGCTTCGGATCGCGGTCGCGGTCTCGTCCAAAACGGCCGGGTCGCGCGCAACGAGGAGGAGGTCGCACCCTTCCTCGGCCAGCAGTTCGGCGGCGGCCCGGCCGATGCCTTTCGATCCGCCCGTGATGAGGGCGCGCTTGCCGGTGAGATGCAGGTCCATGCCAGTCCTTTTCAATCTGCGGGTATCAAAAGCCGCTTGTTGGGTTTCGGGCGGACGCGATCGGCCGTGATGGCGGCCAGCGCCCCCGTCACGAGCAGGATCGCCAACGGCCGCGCCGTCCCGTCGGAAAACAGCCCGACCAGCGCGCCGGAGACGGCGGCTAGGCTGAATTGCAGCGTCCCCATCACGGCCGAGGCCGTGCCTGCCCGGGCCGCGTGGCTGGAGAGCGCGCCCACCGCCGCGCTCGGCATGATCAGTCCCATGCAGCCCATGACGATCATGATGGGCGGAACGATCCCGTAGATTCCACCCACATCGAACACCGCGCAGGTCAGCACGACCAGTGCTGCGGCGAGATAGGTCGAGGTGGCCACGCGCAGCAATCTGGCGGTGCCGAACCGGCGAACCAGCGCCGGGCCGGCCTGGCTGCTCGCGATGAACATGCCGGCGCTGATCCCGAACAGCATGCCGTATTGCGTGGGCGAGAGGTTGAACCGGTTAATGAGCACCTCGGACGAGCCGCCGATATAGGCGAACATGCCGAACATCGCGAACCCGCCCAGCGTGGCATAGGACAGGAACGTCCGGTCCTGCACCACGTCGGCGTAGCGGTGCAGCAACCCTGCCAAGCCGAGCCGCACGCGGTGCTGCTTGGCCATGGTGTCGGGAAGCTTGAAAATGACGAGTGCGGTGCAGACCGCGCCGTAGACCGCGGCAAACCAGAAGATCGCGCGCCACGACCCGGTTGTCAGCACGAGGCCGCCAAGCGTGGGGGCGAGGATCGGCGCCGCGCCCATGACGAGGATGAGGCGCGACATCAGGCGCGCGGCGTCGTGACCATCGGCGAGGTCGCGCACCACGGCCCGAGGGATCACCATGCTGGCCGACCCGCTGAAGCCAGCGACGAAGCGCATCAGAGACAGGCTGACCAGGTTCGGCGACAGCGCGCAGCCGATGCTGGCCAGACTGTAGATGGCGGTGCCGACGATGAGCGGCAAGCGGCGGCCGAAGCGATCGGACAGCGACCCCTGCGTCAACTGACCGACCGCGAGGCCCACGAACCAGGTCGCCAGCGTGATCTGCGCGGATCCTTCCGGAGTGCGGAGGGAGGCTTCGATGGACGGGAACGCGGGGAGATACATGTCGGTCGAGATCGGACCGACAGCGGTGAGGAAGCCGAGAAGAACCGGCAACCAGCGGGGGTAGTTCACAGTCATCAATCGTCAGTTCGCAGGGGTGGGACGTTCTGTGAACTGACGACCGACGGCTGTAAACTCAATCGTCGTCGTCGCGAGTGACGCGGCAGAGCACGTCGCGCCGGCCGACGTGGTTGGCCGGACTGACGATGCCCTCCTTCTCCATCTGCTCGATGAGAGTGGCCGCGCGGTTGTAGCCGATGCGGAGGTGCCGCTGGATCAGGCTCGTGCTGGCCTTGCCCTCGCGGGAGACGAAGGCGACGGCTTGGTCGAACAGGCTCTTGTCGCTGTCGCCGGCGCCGGCGATGCCGGACAGGGCGGCGTTGCTGCCGTCGCTCGGGGTGGATTCGTCGGGGCCGTCGGTGATCTCGTCGTCGTAGGCCGGGTCGGCCTGGCCGCGGAGGAACTCGACGATTTGCTCGACCTCGTTGTCAGCGACGAAGGGGCCGTGGACGCGGGAGATGCGGCCGCCCCCGGCCATGTGCAGCAGGTCGCCCATGCCGAGGAGCTGCTCGGCGCCCTGCTCGCCGAGGATGGTGCGGCTGTCGAACTTGCTGATGACCTGGAAGGAGATGCGGGTGGGGAAGTTGGCCTTGATGGTTCCCGTGATCACGTCCACAGAAGGTCGCTGCGTGGCCATGATGACATGAATGCCGGCGGCGCGCGCCATCTGGGCGAGGCGCTGAACCGCGGCCTCGACCTCCTTACCGGCGACCATCATGAGGTCGGCCATCTCGTCGATCACGACGACGATGTAAGGCAGCAGGTTGAGCGCCAACGGTTGGCTCTCGTAGATCGCCTTGCCGGTCTCGCTGTCGAAGCCGACCTGGACTTGCCGGGTCGGCACCTTGCCGGTGGCCAGCGCCTCGGCCACCTTCTCGTTGTAGCCGCCGACGTTGCGCACGCCGAGCTGGCTCATGGCACGATAGCGGCGCTCCATCTCGCGCGTGGTCCATTTCAGGGCGGCGACGGCCTTGGCGGGCTCGGTGACCACGGGGGCGAGCAGATGCGGGATGCCTTCATAGACCGACAGCTCGAGCATCTTCGGGTCGATCATGATGAGGCGGCATTGATCCGGGCTCATGCGGTAGAGGATCGACAGGATCATGGCGTTGATGCCGACCGACTTGCCGGAGCCGGTGGTGCCCGCGATCAGCAGATGCGGCATGCGGGCGAGGTCGGCGATGATCGGGGCGCCGCTGATGTCTTTGCCGAGCGCCAGTGGCAGCTTGGCCGTGTTGCCGGTCCAGTCGGCGCTGCCGAGCAACTCGGAGAGGTAGACGGTCTCGCGCTTCTCGTTCGGCACCTCGATGCCGATGACGTTGCGGCCGGACACCGTGGCAATGCGGACCGCGGTGACGGAGAGCGAGCGGGCCACGTCGTCGGCCAGGCCGATGACGCGGGCGGATCGGATGCCGGGAGCAGGCTCCAATTCGTAGAGGGTGACGACCGGGCCGGGCCGGATCTCGCGGATCGTGCCCTGGACGCCGTAATCGCTCAGCACGCTCTCGAGCAGCCGGGCGTTGGCCTGCAGCGCGTCTTCGGAGGGGCCGGTGGCGTGCTTGGCGGGGGCGGGGCGGAGGAGGGACATGGGCGGGAACTGCCATCCGCTCTCGATCAGCGGCAGGCTGGTCTGCACGGGCGGTTCGGGCTTGCGAAGGTTGACCTTGGGCTTGCTCAGCGTCGGGATGGACGGCACGTCCTCCCCATAGGACAGCGGAGCCGTCGCCGCTTTAGGCACTGCCGGCTCCGGCGACGGGATGGGCGGGGTCGGCTCCGCGGCTTCGGGCTCGAACCAATTGAGCTCCGGCTCCGCCCGGCGGCTCATGCGATGACCGCGTGCGACGAGGCTTGCCGCGACGCGGCTGCTGCCGCGGACCGCCGCGCGGCCGCCCACGAGGGAGACGCCGGCCGCCGTGCGTGCGCCGCGGCCCGCCTTGCGCCACTCCGATCCGGTCAGGCCCAGCGAGAGGAAGACGAGGATGAGCGTCATCGCGCCGAGCGTGGCCGCGACGGCCGGGCCGCCTGTGGCGCCGAGCAGGCCGTTGCCCATGGCGAGCAAACGATCCGCCAGCATCGTCCCGGCTGCGCCGCCAAGCCCGGCCTCGGTCGGCCAGTGCACCGACGCCCGCGGCAACATCGCAAGATTTCCGGCCAAAGCGGGCAGGGCCAGCACCGTCGCGGCCGTGCGCAACGCGATCTGTGCCCGAGGGCTATTGAACAAGCGCCACGCCCAGGCGATCAGCGCCAGGACTGGCAGCAGCGCCGCCAAACCGAACGTTTGGAGCAGCAGGTCGGCCGTTGTCGCCCCGGCCACGCCCACCCAGTTGGTCGCGGTCCCGGCGGTGGCGGTGTTGAACGACGGATCACGCGGATTGTAGCTGACCAGCGACAGCAAGAGCAGCAGGGCGGCGATGGCGAGCGCCACGCCGCCGAGTTGACCGAGTCGCAGGCGAACGGCTTCGCGGATCTGCGGTGATGCGAATGTCGTGCTCATGTCGAGCTGGAGCTTAGAGGCCTAGCCGACTGTCTGGAACCGATTCCTACTTGGCGACGCGAGATTGCCGCAAGGTGTGTGGTCGGGGATACGCCCCCATCAGTCGGCCGCCAAAGCCTCGCGCGAGTGACCGCGGATCGCGGCACCGAAGGCGGCGAACAAGTTGCGCGACACCGAGTCGGTCGCAAAATCGTATTCGGGATGCCACTGCACGCCGATGGTCAGAGCGGGCGCCGCCGGAAGCCGAACGGCCTCGATCGTGCCATCGGGAGCCGTTCCCTCGACGACGAGACCCGGCGCCAGGCGATCGATCCCTTGATTGTGCAGCGAATTGACCGGGATGACCGTGGTCCCGGCGATCCGATGCAGCCAGCTCCCGGGCACAACTCGCACGCCGTGCGCCTTGCCGATGCGGATGCGGGCGTTGGGATGGAGCGGGGTCGAATGATCCATACGTCCAGGCAGATCCTGCAATCGCTGGTGCAGGCTGCCGCCGAGGGCGACGTTCAACTCCTGCAGGCCGCGGCAGATCGCGAATACGGGGATGGCCGCGTCGATCGCGGCCCGGATCAGCCGCATGGTGGTGGCGTCGCGCGCCGCGTCCTCCGGCGTGCCATCGGGGTGCGGCGGACCTTCATACAGGGCGGGTTGAACGTTCGACCGGCTGCCGGTCAGGATGATGCCGTCCAGCCGGGCGACGAGCGTTTCCACATCGGCGGCGCTGCCGTTCGCGGGGATAAGGACGGACACCCCACCGATCACCTGATCGACCGCGCGGACATACGTGTCGGACGCGGCATGGTTCGGCGTGTTGTAGGCGCCGAACGCCTTCGTGCAGCAGGAGATGCCGATGAGTGGCTTCATGACTCCAAGATGCTACTCGATCATGGCAAAGAAAAGATTAATCAGCCCGCGCCGTTGCCGCCGCCGTTGTTCTGGAAGAAGCGGGGATCGATGAACTCGAACAGCTTTTGGTCGAAGCTGCCGCCGAGCTGCGCGTTGTAGAGGGTGACCCGCGTCTCGTGCCGTTGCGCGTCGGTGGTGATCCAGGAGCGCAGAGCCAGCGGATTGTCGGCAAAGATCAAGGTCAAGGAACCATCCTGGGGCGACGCCGTCCGGTAGAGCGTGACCTGCACCTGACCAGGCAGCCGGACGACGTTGGAGACGGTCACTGCGCCGCTGAGGCGGAGATTGTCCTGCAGCAGGATACCGAGCGGAGTTTGACCCAGGGGTATGTTGCTGGTCTGCTTGAGCTGGCTGTCGTTGAAGACCAGCAGACCGTGACCGCCCACGAGCAGGAAGGGCGAGGGCGGATCGTATTGGAAGCGCATCCGGCCGGGCCGCTCCAGCCAAGCCTGGCCTTCGCTGGTCGCGCCGTTCGGAGCGATCTGCAGGAAACGCGCGTGCAACGTCCGGATCGAGTTGAGATAGGTCTCGACCCGGGCGACGTCGGCCCGATCCGACGAGGACAGGCCGGCCGATTGGGCCCAAGCGGTCACGGGAAGCGTGAGCGAGGCGAGCAGGATCGAGCGTCGAAGCATGGCCTCGATGTAGGCGGCAGGCTGGCCCGGTAAAAGGGCGGCCCGGGCTACTTCGGCGGGCCGGTAGGCTCCATGCCGCTGTTGACGATCGCAGTTGCCGCGGCAGGCGAGGCCAAGAACTGCACCAGCGAGCGCGCCGCCTCCTTTTCATGGCTCGCGTCCAGCACTCCGGCCGAGAAGATCGTGTTGAGCTGCAACGGTTCGGGCACCGGGCCCAAGAAGACGATGCCTTTGATCGGCTTGAGTTCGCTGATTTGCTGGAACCCGATCTCCGCGTCGCCGCGGGCCACGACCTCGCCGACCGGCTCGGCCGGGATCATGCGGGCCTTGTCCTTCACCTGCTCCTCGATCCCCATTTTCTTGAACATCTCGCGCTCGATGTAGACGCCGCTGGCACTGTCCGAGTAGGCGATCGACTTGGCCGCCAGCAGCGCCTGCTTGAGGCCCTCGGCGGTGCTGATGTCCGGAACGGGCGCGCCCGCCCTGACCGCCACCCCGATGCCCGATCGGGCCAGCGCGACGGTGCTGCCGACCTTGCCTTCTTCGACCAGTTTGTCCAGCGCCGACCCGACCATGATGAGCACGTCGATGGTCTCGCCCCGGGCGAGCCGCTGCGGAACGGCGCCCGGCGTGGCGCCCATCGAGGGCCCCCAGTCGGCCACCTGGGTGTTGCCGGTTTCCTTCTCCCATTCCGGCGCGAGTGCCTTGTAGGCGGCGGCGAAGCCGCCTGAACTGACGACATGGATCTCGGCCGCATGAAGCGGCGGCCAAGCGCCGAGCAGGCCGACGAGGAGCGCGACGGCGAGTCTCACGCCACGGTCTCGCGGGTGCGGATGGCCATTCGACGCTCTCGATAGGTGAAGAAGGTCGCCACGAGCCCGCAGAGGCCGCCGACGCTGAGCCAGATGCCTGGTGCGGCCTTGTCCCCGGTCCGCTCGATCAGCCACGTCGAGATGGACGGGGTGAAGCCGCCGAACAGCGCGGTCGCCAGCGAATAGGCCAGCGAGAAGCCGGCCGTTCGCACTGCCGCCGGCACCACCTCGGTCAGCGCGACGACCATCGCGCCGTTGTAGCTGCCGTAAAGGAACGAGAGCCACAGCAGCGCCACCAGCATGTTCGGAAACGAGATATGGCCGACGAGCCAGGTCATCACCGGGTAGGCCGTCAGCACCGTCAGGCCGGAGAAGATTAGCAAAAGCGGCTTGCGGCCGACGCGGTCGGAGATGGCCCCCATCACCGGCAGCCAGAACAGGTTCGATACGGCCACGCAGAACGTCACGATGAGACTGTCGATCGTCGACAAATGGAGGACGGCCCGCCCGAACGTCGGCGTATAGACCGTGATGGTGTAGAACGACACGGTCGTCATCGCGACCATCAGCATGCCGAGGACGACGATCCCCCAGTTTTGTCCGAGCGTGGCGAACACCTCGCCGGTGCTGGGCCTGTGCTCCCGGGCTGCGAACTCGGCGGTCTCCTGCAACGAGCGCCTGATGTAGAACAGGAAGGGGACGATGAGGCAGCCGATGGCGAACGGGATGCGCCAGCCCCAGGCGCCGATCTCGGCCGGGGACATCGCCTGATTGAGCACATAACCGATAATGGCGGCCACCATGATGGCGACCTGCTGGCTGCCGGACTGCCAGGCGACGTAGAAGCCCTTGCGACCCGGCGGCGCCATCTCGGCCAAATACACCGACACTCCCCCCAGTTCGACGCCCGCGGAGAAGCCCTGCAGCAGGCGGCCGATGAGCACGAGGCCGGGGGCCAGCAGGCCGATGCTGGCGTAACCCGGCACCGCGGCGATCAGCAGCGTCCCGAGCGCCATGATGCCGAGCGTGACGATGAGCCCCTTGCGGCGGCCGACTTGGTCGACGTAGGCGCCGAGGACGACAGCGCCGAGCGGCCGCATCAGGAACCCGGCGCCGAACGTCATGAACGTCAGCAACAGGGAGGTGATCTCGTTGTTGGCCGGGAAGAACGCCGCCGAGATGGAGGTGGCGTAGAAGCCGAACAGGAAGAAGTCGAACATCTCGAGGAAATTGCCGCTCGTTACCCGAAGCACGGTGGCGATCTTCGATGACGGCGCGATCGATTGGCTCATTGACGTACCCCTACCGTCGCGAGTGTTGGCCAGGGCGGCGCGGCGGGTCAATCGGGCAGCAACTTGGCATCGTCGGAGAACGTTCGTATCGCGTGAACGTCATTGAAGCAGTCGAGGGCCTTGTGCCGGCCATGACGGCGCGGGCGACCGATCTCGACAGGACCGGCGCGTTCCCCACGGAGGACATCGCCGCGCTCCGGGCGTGCGGGGCGCTGCTGGCGCCGGTTCCGGTCGCGCTTGGAGGAGAGGGAGCTGGGACGGAGTCCGACGGGGCTGGACTGATCCTGGCGCTCATGCTGGCGCTGGGGCGCGGCAACCTGGCGGTGGCGCGCCTGGTCGAGGCACACGTGAACGCCTTGCGGCTGGTCATGCGGTTCGGGGACGAGCGGGCGCGGGAGGCGGCCGCGGCGGATGCTGCGGCCGGGCATCTGTTCGGCTTGTGGGTGACCGACAGCCGGCGGCCGCTAGTCGCCGAGGGGGATCGGCTCGCCGGCGAGAAGGGGCCGTGCAGCGGCGCAGGCCACTGCACACGCGCTCTCGTGACGGCCGCCGCCTGCGGCGGCACCCGCATGGCGGTGATCGCGCTGACCGGCGCCGAGGCCGTGGAGCCGGTCAGCGGCCTGCAGGGCATGCGGGCGGCGGCAAACGGCGTCGTGGCGCTCGACCGTGTGCGCGTGCGGGATTGGGTCGGGTCGGTGGGCGCCTACTTGGCCGAGCCCGACTTCTCGTGCGGCGCCTGGCGGGCCTCGGCCGCGGCGGCAGGCGCGCTCGAGGCGTTGGTGTCAGCGCTCGGCGACGGGCTGCGCCGACGGCATCAGGCGGAGGCGCCGATGCAGGTGGCCCGTTTCGGCGAGGCATTGATGGCGCGGGATACGGCGCGGCTATGGGCCGAGCGTGTGGCGATGGCCGCCGAGCACCCGGGAGACGCCGCCGCCCGGGTGGCAACGGTGAACCTGGGCCGGCTGGCCGTGGAGCGGGCGTGTCTGGACGTGATCCGCCTGGTGCAGCGATCGATGGGGCTGGCCGCCTTCGTCGCGCCCAATCCGGTCGAGCGCATGCTGCGCGATCTCGCGACGTATCTGCGCCAGCCGGCACCCGATGCGGTGCTGTTGGAAACGGCGGCTTGGTACCTGGCGCAAGCGTGAGGGCGGGGGACGCCCATGCGGCGATGCGCGCGCTGCCGATCGGCGGGCTGGACGACATCCTCGGCGGACGCCGTCCGTTGGTGCTCGCGCCCCATGCCGACGACGAGAGCTTGGGCTGCGGCGGATTGCTGGCGCAGGCGGCGCAGGCGGGTCTATGGCCCGGTGTCCTGGTGTTGACCGATGGGACCGGGTCGCATCCCGGCTCCCGGGCCTTCCCGCCGGCGCGCTTGCGGACGGTGCGGGAGGCGGAGGCGCGCGAGGCCGTCGCCACCTTGGGCGTCGACGCCCGGCGGGTCGCCTTCTTGGGCTTGCGGGATACGGCGGCGCCGGCCGCGGGCGAGCCGTTCGAAATGGCGGTGGACGCCATCGTGGCGCTTGCGCTCGAGTGGGAGTGCGGCGTGCTGCTGGCGCCGTGGCGGCACGATCCCCACTGCGACCACGAGGCCGCCCATCTGATGGCGGCAGAGGCGGCACGGCGTGGCCGGCTTCGGCATCTGGCCTATCCAGTATGGGGGTGGACGCTCGGGCCCGAGGCTGCCTTGGCAGGGCCTGCCGTGACGGGATGGCGGCTCGACGTCTCGCAGCAGCGTTCGGCCAAGCAGCGAGCCATCGCGGCGCACCGGTCGCAGTACGCGGGGCTGGTGGACGACGACCCCGGCGGCTTCCAACTGGAATCCGGCTTCCTGGACCTGTTCAGCGGCGAGTTCGAGACCTTCTTAAGCGCGCCCTGACATCAAGGATGAGCAGCCGATGGACGACGTGAAGGCCGTGGTAGCGGTGCCGGTCAAGGATGAGGCGGCGCGGATCGCGGCTTGCGTTTCGGCGCTGGCGCGGCAGCGCGACGTCGCGCCGGACGCGATCATCCTGGTGGTCAACAACACGACGGACGCGACGGCCACCATCGTCCGCGATCTGGGATACTCGCTGCCGGTTCCGATCGCAGTGATCGAACATTTCTTTCCGCCGGAGCAGGCCAGCGCGGGTGCCGCGCGGCGGATGGCGATGGAGCGGGCGGCGACGGTGGCGGGCGAGGGCGGGGTGCTGCTGACCACCGACGCGGACGGGCGCGTTCCGCCGGATTGGCTCGCGGCCAATCTCTTCCACCTTCGGCGGGGGATCGACGCCGTCGCCGGGCGGGCGGTGCTCGACCCGGTCGAAGCGGCAGCGATCCCGGCGCGTCTGCATGACGATGATGCGCTGGAGTGCGCCTATGCGGCCGCGCTGGACGAGATCGCCTCCATCATCGTTCCGCAACCCTGGGATCCGTGGCCGCGGCATACGGAGCATTCCGGCGCGAGCATCGCCGTCACGCGGGCGGCGTATCACCGGGCCGGGGGCATGCCGGCTGCTGCGCTGGCCGAGGACAGGCGCTTCTTCGCCGCATTGCAGGCGGTCGGCGCGCGGGTCCGACACGCACCGGAGATCGAGGTGGTCGTCTCGGGGCGGCTGATCGGGCGGGCGGAAGGCGGGATGGCCGACACGATCCATCGGCGGATGCGGCGGTCGGATCCATACCTGGACGACGCGCTCGAGCCGGCGCTGGACTTTCTAAGGCGGATCCATGGGGAAACGGTCGGGCCTCGGCGGCTCGTGCCAGCCGATCATGTCGCTACGGAGTTGGCCGCAGCGCGAGGAATCTTGGAACGGTTGCGGTCTGAGGAGAAGGTGCCGGCGGAAGGGGCGGCGCCGAGGCGCCGCCCGGCCGACGTCAGGACTCTTGGAGGTTGACGGCGGAGGTCTTGCCCTGTTGGCCGGGCTGAAGCTCGTAGGTCAGGGTCTGGCCTTCATTGAGCGAACCGAGGCCCGCACGCTCGACGGCGGAGATGTGGACGAACACGTCCTTGGAGCCATCCTGGGGCTGGATGAAGCCGTAGCCCTTCTGGGCGTTGAACCATTTAACGGTGCCTGTCGGCATAGTGCAGTCTCCGGATCGGCGTCGTGCGACAGTGCGCGACGCTTTCGTGATTGAGCGGAAGGTTGAGCCCCAACGGGGAGGGAACGGAACTTGTCTCCGGCCGAACAGCCGACCACGAAGGCATCCCTAGGCTTTGAACACGCGAACAGCAAGCAATGCCTGCAGCTGATCGTTCGCGATAGGCCCGCCAGCGATCACGATTTCGCAATTTCCCGCGTATCGAGCTGGCTGACGGAGCCCAGGATCCCGCGCAGCGCCGTCGAAGATGGCTGACTTTGCTGGGGATAGACAGCGCTGGCGTCGATGGCCCGCGACAGCCGCTCCGACGGGCGCACGAAATGCTGATAGGCCCGCAGCACCGGCGCTGGCGCCACCTCCTCCGGCGTCAGGAACAGGCCGAGCCGGCGCAAGTCTCGGCCCAGACCGATGCGGCTCGACAGGTAAGCGGCCGGGATCGAGAGCAGCAGGCCGGCCAGCAGCGGCAGCGACCACAGAAGCAAGGCGCGGTCGGCTTCAGCCAGCAGCGTCAGCCATACCGCACCCACCAGCGTCGGGAGCATGAGCTTGCTGGTCGCTTCGCGCCAGGACAGCCCGCGGTCATCCCGCGGCTGGGCATCCCACCGCACGCTCGACCCTGCGAGCAAGGCGCCCACGAACCGCGTGTAGAACGTGATCAGCACGGCCGAGATCACCAGCGCGCCGACTTGCTCGGCCAGGGCGCCGGCCAGCAGCCGCAGCCGACCGCCGAACCGGCGTAACTCGGTAGCGCTGACCATGACGCTCGCCAGCGCGGTGACTTTGCCCCCATACAACAGCACCGCGCCGAGCCCGATGAGCCACGCTTGCGCCGCTCCCTCGCCCAGCAGCGCGCGCGCGAACCCGCCGCCCAGAAGGCTGTCGATCGTGGCCAGCGCGAACATCAGCAATGATGCTGGCGCTGCCAGGTAGTGGAATACGCCGTAGGCGAGATGGAAGCGCCCGACCGGCCGCAGCCGCTGATCCGGCAGCACGCCGATATGCTGCAAATTGCCCTGGCACCACCGCCGCTCGCGGCCGGTGAAGTCCACCAGGTTGGCCGGCACCGCCTCGAAGCTCTCGACCGTCTGCGGCAGCACCCAGACATGCCACCCCGCCGCCCGCATCAGCCCGGCTTCGACCACGTCGTGGCACAGGATCTCGCCCCCGAACGGCTCGCGGCCGGGCAGCACCGGCAATCCGCAGTGCTCGACGAACGGCGCAATCCGCACGATCGCGTTGTGGCCCCAGTAATTGCCCTCGCCGCCCTGCCAGAAGTTGAGTCCCTCAACCAGCAGCGGAGTGTACAGCCGTGCAGAGAATTGCTGGAACCGGGCGAATGCCGTCTCCCGGCCGACCGCATACGGCACCGTCTGGATGATGCCGGCGCGCGGGTTGCCGTCCATCAGCCCGATCAGCGTGACGATCGTCTGCGCGCCCATCAGGCTGTCCGCGTCGAGCACCAGCATGTAGTCGTAGCTCGCGCCCCAGCGCGTGCAGAAATCCAAAAGGTTGCCGACCTTGCGGCCCGAGTTATTGAGCCGGCGCCGGTAGAACAGTCCTGGTCCGGCCGGCAACCGTGCTTGCAGCCGGTCGAACTCGGCCTGCTCGGCCAGCGCGATCGCCGGGTCCTGCGTGTCCGAGAGCACGAAGAAGTCGATCCGTTCGAGCCCGGCCTCGGCCACCGCCCGGCCCATCGCCTCGACGGCCGCAAACACGTCCGAGGGGTTCTCGTTATAGATCGGCATGAGCAGCGCGGTCCGGCTCTGCCCCGTCGGCACCGCGTCGACCCGCGTGCGCCGCCCGAACAGGTGCAGCAGGAAGCCCAGCAACATCGGCCAACCGGTCAGCGCGGTGTAGAGGAGGTTGATCGCGACCAGGACCAGCAGCACCGGCCGCAACACGCCATCCGAGCCGGCCGTGGCGACGGTGGCCAGCGCGGTCCCCGCCACCGTGCACACCGCGATCGGCAGCGCGAACGCCGCGCGCCGCAACCACACCGAACGGCCGTCCCGCAAAGCTGTGACCTCGAACGAGCCGGCAGCGGTCATGGGAACCGGGGCGAAGGAGGAGTGCATGGTCATCGTGTGTTGAGTTCCAGCGAGGAATATACCCGCCCCTTAAAGCGGGACAATGTGGCCTGGCTATGGCTGGACTTAGACATGGACGAACTTTCCAGAAAACCTCTCGCCCCCCTCACGCGCAGCGAACGCCGTCAGGGCCGCCGCAACCCCGTCCGCCCCCCCGAACTGGAAGCCGATCTGGCTCGCATAGGCGCAGGCCGACCGGATCTTACGGCCGAGCGCCGCCTCGATGGGCATGGTCGCTGCCTCGAGCGCGTCGACGACGGGCGTGGCTGCCGGGTCGCGGATCGCATAGGGCGTATCTCGATACCACGCCACCGGCAACGCGCCGGCGACGGCCTGCACGGCCCGGATGGTTTGCCGGTGATCGACGTGGCCGCCCAGGCCTTGCGGCCCGAAGATTTGGTCCGGCCCGGTTTCATCGATCAGCGCCCCGAGCCGGTCAGCCAGCACGCGCCAGACCTCATCGTCGTCACGGACCGCGGCGAACAGTTCGGGGGCGCTGTCATACCCACGATGCGGCGCCTCCGGCAGATCCAGCCATCGCACGCTGCCGACCCCTAGGATCTCAGCGGCCTGCCGATCTTCGTCCCGTCGCAGCGCCATGTAGTCGACCTCCGGCCCCAGCCCCTTGTCGAGTTGGCACGCGAGTGCAAACCCGGCGGGTTCGGGCACGGTCGCGGTGAAGCATGTCGCCATGATCGTATGCCAACCCCGATCCACCAACCTCGCCACTGTTCCGCCGCACGAGAATACGACGTCATCCAAATGCGGCGAGACGAACAGCGCGGTCCTCACAGCAGATGCGGCTCCGCCCGAAACCGGCAAGGGCTCATCGGCAGGGCGGGGGTCCAGGCGAGGTCCGGCGCCGTCCCGCGGAGCCGCGCATACACACCCATGATCTGCCCGGCCACGTTGGGCCACGAATACACGGCCCGGCACTCCTCGAGCGCGGCTGCGGCAAGCCGCTCCCGCAACGCCCTGTCCCGCAGGACCCGCCGCAGCGCCTCGGTCAGCCCCGCGACATCGCCGGGTTCCGTGAGCAAGCCGTTCTCGCCATCACGGATGCAATCGACCACGCCGACCGATCGGCAGGACACGACCGCCATCCCGCTCGCCATCGCTTCAAGGATCGTGTTGCTGAAGCCCTCGGCATAGGTCGGCGACACGAAAATGCTCGCCCGACGGTACACGTCAGGCACATCGGCGTAGTCGACGTAGCCGGTCATCTCGACGCACCCCTGCAATCCGAGGTGCGAGATCGCCGCCTCCGTCTCGTCATAGGTGGGCCCGATCCCGGAGACGAGCAGCCGGAACGGTTCGCCATCCGCACGTAATCGGCGGGCGGCCTCGAGCAGGTCCAGCACCCCTTTCCGGGCGTCGACCCGGCCGTGATACAGCATGACCGGCGGCTCCTCGGTCTGGCCGTTCCCAGGGGTGAACCGCTCCGTCTCGACCGCACCCGGCACGATGGTGAACCGGTCCGGCGCCGTGCCCAGCCGCTGCACCACCTCGTCGCGGAACGAGTTGCATCCGATCAGCACCGCGCCGGCATGATCGAGCACCCCGGTCATTGCCAGACGATGCGTCTCGCAGCAACTGCCGACCCAGTGCCCGTCGCCGCCCTGGATCGACACCACGGTCGGCACTCCGGTCTCGCGCGAGGCCAGCATCGTCGCCCAGCCGGTCGGGTAGCCATATTGCGCGTGCAGCACGTCGAACGGCTGACGCCGGTGCTCGGCGACGATCGTGTCCCGCATGGTCGAGATGTCCAGCTCGAAGTCGCCGGTGCTCTGCTCGCCGACCTGTTCCAGCCCGAGCACGCGCACCCCCTGCACCTCCGGCGGCGGCCCGCCGCCGTAGACGCGCTTGCCGAACTCGTCGCCGCGGTATTGGCTGACCATCGTCACATCGTGCCCCGCCGCGACCAATTCGCGCAGCAGGTTGACCGCATAGACGCTCATTCCCGAAATCGCCGGAAAGAATTGCCGGCTGACGAAGCAAACTCTCATTGCGCCAGGCGGGCCCGGAGGTAGACCAAGCTTGCCGGCACCGCCCAATCCGCCCGGTGGCTTTCGCGGCTCAGTTCCACGCAGACGAGCCGGTCGAAGCCGATCCCGTCCAGTGCGGCAAGAATGCCCGGAATATCCATGTCGCCCTCGCCGAACGGCAGATGAATATGCACGCCGCGCTTCATGTCCTCGATCGACACCGTCCCGAGATGGGCAGCGAAATGCCGAACTGCGTCGGCCGGGTCACGCTCGCCGGTGACGAGGCAGTGCCCGGTGTCCAGCGCCAGTCGCAGCCCACCGATCCCGAGCGCCGCCCAGTCGTCGGCTGTCTCGACCAGCATGCCCGGCTCCGGCTCTAATGCCGCGGTCGCACCCAGAGCCTCGGCCCGCTGCACCACCTGCTCGACGCCGTCGCGCAGCCAGGCCAGCGCGTCCTCCCGCGCCACCCCGGCCCTCGGGACACCGGCCCAGAACGACATGGCATCGGCCCCGGTCTCGGCCGCCACTTCCAGCGCCCGACCCAGGAACTCGACCCGGCGCGCGCGCCCGGCGGCATCGGCCGTCACCAACGTCGGTTCGTGCTTGGCGCGTGGGTCGAGCAGGAACCGCGCCCCGGTCTCGACCACGCAGCCCAGCCCGAGTTCGCGCAGCCGCCGGGCCACGCGCCGGCGCTGCTCGGCGAAATCGGGCGCGAACGGGTCGAGGTGATGGATGTCCAGCGTCAGCGCCACGCCGTCGTAGCCCGCGTCAGCGATCAGGCCCAGCGCGTCGTCCAGCCGGTGGTTTGCCGCCCCATTGGTGTTGTAGGCGAACCGCAGGCTCATGCCGCAGCCCTGCTGCCCATCTCCATGCTGATCGGCGCGCTGTGCACCTCCGGCTCGCGATAGAGCGGGTAGAGCCGGCCGACGATCCGGTCGACCGCTGCGGCGTCCAGCCACGCTGGACCGCCCAGCCCGGCTTCGGCCTCGACCGTCAGGCGCACCGGTTTGGCCCCCGGTGGCGGCGGCCCCATGCCCACCAGCGGCGACCCGCGCGCCAGCAGCTTGCGCACGCCGCGCGCCCCGATCCGGTGATAGCTCATCGTCTCGACCTCGAGCCCGGGCACGATGGCCTTGACCACCCGCACCTCCGGATGTCCCGGCGGCGAGAAATCCACATACAGGATCTCCATGCCCTCGGCCGCGAACCGCCGCGCTAACTCCGAGACGAGTTCGGTGCCCGACAACGGCCCGGACCAGGTCGGCAGCTCGGCGAACGCCTTGGTCGCCCGCCGGCTCAGCACCGTGTCGCCCAGCATCGACCGCATGGCGGCCTGATCCAGCCGCAGCCACTCGACCATCGCCGTCAGGCTGCGGCCCTCTTCGCCGCCCAGCGTGTGATGCGCGCGGAACCGCTCCAGGTAATCCGGCGGTGCGATCCCGGCGATGTCGGCGAGCCGCGCGTGGCTGAACACCTTGCGCACCCGCGCCGCCGCGAACTCGAACAACGCCTTGCGCAGCGCATGCTCCCGGTCGAGCGACGCGGCCTCGCCCGCGGCCGTTACCATGATCGGGTAGGCCGCCGCGACCCCCGGGCGCTCGGCACCCACGCAATACACGTTCGCCGTCCCGAACTCGTCGGTGGCGAACTTCGGGATGACTTCGATCCCGAGCTCGTCCAGCTTGGCCAGCAGGGCCCGCGTGCGCGGGTCGCGCGGCTCGTCCGGGCCGAACTCGAGCGCGATCCCGCGATCCATCGCCCGGAACCCGGTCCCGTTGCCGTCCCGCTGCAATAGCTCGCAAATCCCGTGCCCGACCGCGAAATCCAGCGTGGGTCCGGCGCCGAGTCCGTTGGTGATCGGCGTCGTGAACGGCTCGTAGCCCTCGCTCAGATCGCCCACGGAGCAGGCCGCGATGTCGATCGGCACCCAAACGCGCTCGCCCCCCGGCCAGCGATGCGCTGGCACCCACTCGAGCACCGTCTCCGCATCGACCGGGCTGCCCGCCGGCAGCACGAGACTGACCGGATCGGCCACCCCGCGTAGCCCGAACTCGGCCGTCAGCGCGGCATAGCTCGCCGGCCGCCGCTCCATGCGCCAGATCTGCACCGCCGAATGCACCGCCTCGGCCAACTCGCCCGTCGTTCCGATGATGGCGCTCGCGTCGTCGACGCCATAGCCGACGCCATGCGGCACGACCCCGTGCCACCGCGTCCCGTCCGCGTTCAGGAAGATGGCGTTCCAGCACGCCACGCCCGTGCGGTCGAGCGGCGACAGCGCGAACAGCTCGACCTTGCCCTCCGGCATCGAGGCGACATACGCCGCACCCGCCGCGGGCATGTCGGGCGGCAATACATGTGAACTCACAACGAGGCTCCCGCCATTTCTTGCGCTCGCAGCACCAATCCCATCGTGTGCAGGTCCGCCTCCGCCGTAAACGGGAACGATCCCGTTCCCAAGACTGCCGACGCGAAGGCTTCGACTTGGTTCAAGAACGGCGAGCGTGCCGCTCCCGGCACGTCGACCGCCTGCGCGACCCCGGTCGCCGCGTCGATCAGCTCGAGCGTTCCACCAGCCGTCTGCCCCATCGTGTCCGTCGCCACCGCCTGCCCGGCCGTGCCCGTCACCTCGAGCCGGCGACGCGGCAGCGTCTCGGGGCAGTTGTAGGCCACATGCATCTGAACCAGCACGCCCGAGCGTGAGCGCGCCATCAGGAGGGCACCGTCCTCGACATCATAGTGGTGCACCCGGGCCTGCCCGAACGCCGAGACCTCGACGAGCGGCTCGCCCAGCAGGGTCGCCGACAGGTCGAGGCCGTGCGGCGCCAAGTCCATCAACGCCCCGCCGCCCGCGCGCTTGCGGTCGATCCGCCAGTTGTCGCCTGCCCAGTTCGCCGGCAGCCAGCACGCATAGACGATGCGGATCGCCGTCACCGTCCCGAGCCGGCCCTTGGCGATGAGGCCGGCCAACGCGCGATGGGCCGCATGGAAGCGCTGGTCGAACGCCGTCGCATACCGCACCCCGGCTTGCACGCACGCCGTGACCATCGCCTCTGCATCGGCCAGGGTCGTTGCCATCGGCTTCTCGCACAGCACCGGCAACCCGGCCTGCGCCACTGCCTCGACCAGTCCACGATGCGCATCGTTCGGCGCGGCTACATACACCGCCTGCAATCCAGGGCAGGCCAGGAAGGTGTCGATCGTCTCGAAGCACTCGACCCGGAACAGGTCGGCCGCCATCTTCCGCGACCGTGGGTCGGGATCGTAGCAGGCGACGAGCCTGCCGTTTGCCGACGCCTCGATCGCCGGCCCGACATAGTCGCGCGCGACCCAGCCGCAGCCCGCGATACCCCAGCCGAGCTTCACCATCGGGCCGGCAGGTCCACCAGAATACGCCGGCGTGCGAGCCGGTCGACGGCCGGGTCGCCGGCGGTCGCTTGCGCCGGGCCTTCCGCGCGGTCCGGATAGGAGGCGAGGGGGCCATACTCCGTCTGATACCGCGGCGAGGGCCATGCGATCAGCCCATCCTCATAGAGTGGGTTGCGCCGCAGCGCCGCCCCCGCCGCCGGCATCGCCAATCCGCCCACGACCGCCCGCGCCGCTGGCGCGCGCGACGCGAGCGACACCGCCGCCGCCCCCGCCAGCCCCTCCGCCGATGCCGCGTGCGGGACGATCCCGCCTAGCAGCGCGGCGGTCAGCACCGCGTCGTTATACAAAACCGGCTGCTCGAACAGCGCCGCATAGGCGCCTGGGGCCAGCGGCGCCCCGGCCGACAAATTGTCGACCAGCGCATTATGCGCATGTCCCACCAGCACCGGCCCCGACGTGACCCGGCGCATCTCGGCCGCCACGTGCGGCTTTTCCGGCAGGAAATAAAACGCGTCGTGACAGAACAGCAGGTCCGCCACCGCGTCTCCGAGCGGCCATGGCTGCGCCGCGTCGAAGCAGACCAGCCGGGCCGCCGGCGCCACGAACCGCCGCGCCAGCCATAACTTGGCAAACACCACGTCGCCGCCCGCCACGTCCGGGCAGAACCGCCCGAACTCCCGCAGGAAATGCCCGGCGCCGCACGCCAATTCGAACACGCTCGCCGGATTGCTCCAATGCGCCTCCGCCAGCGCCAGCCCCGACAGGAACGTCGGGTCCGACCACCGATGCGCGAAATACGTGCCGACACCCCCGAAGGCGAGCCGTTCCATCGCCTCCCGAAAGCTGATCCGGCCGGCATCGCGAACGACGCCCATCCGCTCGTCCATCGACGCGGGCGGCGTGCGCGCCCAGTCGTCCTGGTCCCCCAGCAGCAGCGCGAGCGCCTCGTCCTCCCGTCCCTCGTCGAGCAGATGCAGCGTATCGGCGACCAGCGCCTCCCGCCCTGTCCGCAGATAGGGGATGCCCTCGACCACCGGCCACCGCTCCCCCGCCGCCGCCAGCGAATGCGGCGTCTCTTCAGCCAGCACCTGCCGCGACACGGGACTGATAAGCCCTCTCAAACCAGCCCCGCATCCCGCAGCACGGCAAAATGGAACGCCTGCACCGGCCCCACGTGCACAAGGTCCAGATCCTCCAGCGCCTGCGCCGTCCGGAACTGTGCGACCTGGTCGTAGTGCCGCATCTGCAGCACCCGGTCGATCACGTCGGCGGCGTTGAACGCGCGACCGACCGGGTTGTCGGCATCAGCAATCAAATCCAGCGCCGCCCGTGCTTCGCGGGCCAACGCCGGGGGCAGCGTCGCCAACTCTCGCGCGAACAAAGTCCGCATCAGCGGCCCCAGATGCTCGCCCAGCAGGACTTCTCCGGCGAAGCCGCTATCCGGCAGGTGCGCGTTGTGCAGGTGATGCGCCATTCCCGCCAGAAACGCCGTTTCCGGCGACGCCCCGTAGCGCGGCGCCAGGATGCAGGCGAGCACGGCCACGATCATGCAGTGATCGCCATGACCCTCCGGCGGCTCCAACACGATCCGCGGCTTGCCCGGACAGGTCGCCCCTGCTCGCGGCTGCCGGATGAGCGCCTCTACGAACGCCGGCACCGCGCTCGCGGCCAACGTCGTGCCGAGTTCTGCCCGCAGCGACGAAACGAGGTCCAAGTCGATCGCCGTTGCCATCTCGTCCAAGCCACGGCGCATGACGTCGGCCGCGTCACCAGCGGAAACCCCGGCCGCCTCGAGGACGGCCTGATCGATGCCGCCAAGCCGGCATGCCGCGACCGCAGCAGCGGTGCTCACCAGTGCCACGTCTCGCACCGGCTGGCCTGCGACGAGAGCGCTCCAGCTCCGGCGAAACATCCGCGATGCCAGGCTATCGGCGCTCGACGCGTCCCTGAGCCGCTTCAGATCTCCGAGTTCGGCCGCGAGCCCCGCCAGGCTGGCGAGCGAGGCCGGGCCCGGCAGTGCATCCGGCATGGATCAGCTCGCGGCGAGCCAGTCCATCAAGACCCGCTCCTGCACCGGGAAGCTATGCTCCTCCCGCTTGCCGGCGCGCGTCATCGGTGCCTTGAAGAACAGGCCCAACTGCTCCTGGATGCCGCCCTGGCCCCGTTGCCGCGCAAGATCGAGCACCCGCGCGATCTCGATCACCAGCGGCGCCGCCAGAATGCTGTCGCGGCAGAGGAAGTTCACCTTCATCTGCATCTTCTGCCCCAGGAACCCAACGAGGTCGATGTTGTCCCAGGCTTCCTTGTTGTCGCCGCGCGGCTTGTAGTAGCGGATGTCGACGATATGGTCCTCGACCTTGTAGCCGAGGATATCGTCGAGCACGGAGCCCTTGGTGTTCAGTTTGCTCTTGAGGCTGTCCGGGTTGTCCAGTGCCAGTCCGTCCCGGTTGCCCAAGATGTTGGTGCTGAACCAGCCCTCAACGTAGAGCGAACGGCTTTTGAACGCCGGCGCTAGCACCGTCTTGATGAACGTCTGGCCGGTCTTGCCGTCCTTGCCCGCCACGGGCACGTTCTCGCGTTCGGCCATCGCGGTCAGCGCCGGGATATCGGCGGCCAGGCTCGGCGTGAAGTTGCCATAAGGCACGCCTTCCGCGATCGCGGCGTAGGCATACAGCATGGCCGGGCTGATCACTGGGTCGCTGTTGTCGAGCCCGCGCTCGAACCCATCGGCCGTCCGCAACGCGGGGGATGACTGATCCGGCCACCGCTCCACCGAAGCGAGGTTAATCATCACCATATTGTCGATGCCGGTCTTTTCGCGATGGCTCCGGATGTCCTCGCGGATGCGATTGACCGCCTCGCGATGCGACGATGCGGCGACCTTGTTGGCGCCGTCGACGTTCTTGCAGAAATCGACGCTGCCCACCGCTGGCCAGGGCTTCATGACCGACAGGGCCGGCGCCACGACGTCCGCCTGTTCCCGGTCGAGCACCCGGTGCTCGCGGATCGCGTCGTTGAGGCTCTCGCCGTGCAGATCCCAGCCGGCAAAATGCAGATTGCGGTATTGCGCAATCCCTGCAGCACCCACCGCCGCCAGCGGCAGCCCTGCCATGTCGTTCGAACCGGCCCGAAGCATCTCGATGCCGGCCGCAGCGGTGCTGGCTACGGCACCGCCGAGACCCACCACCAGAACACCAACTCGTCGACCCGTACTTGCCGCATCAAGCCCGCTATCAGGCATCATGTTTCATCCGTTTGGGGTCGCACGATCGCGACCGCGTTTTCAGAGCGTCAAACATGGGAGCGTGCCAGGCAATGAGAAGCGCATAAAATTCCACGCCTCCGCCTCGTCCCGCTCTCCACATCCATCACTCCACCGTGAGGAAAACGTATCGTCGTCCCCAAATTGAATTGCCAAACACTGTCTGCAGGCCGCTCATGGCAATATTGGGGCGTCGCTAGCCCATCCGGTCGCGCATGTCTGCACCTCGCTCACCGTCGTCGAGATCAGAGTCGACCAACCCATCCATATGGACTGAATGGTCGCCGCCATGCTGCAGGATGTCTTGCTCGCGTTCACCCGCAGTCCGGTCGGCGACCAGCACTCGGGTCAGCTTCTCGCTTTCGGCGACCTTGATCGCGGCGTCGATTGCCTCATCGATCGCCATAGCCCGGCCGTCGGGACGCATCGGACGCGTCGTCTGGTCCGGATGTCCGGTCAGTGTGATGGATACGACGGTCTTCGTCGGCTCTTCCTCATCGAACCGATGCAGCACGATCACGTGCTTGCCCGGCCCAGTCGGTATCGGATCGTGCGGCGCCAAGCGGACGACGTCGGTCATGGAACTCCTCCCGGCCTCTTGCTGGTCTGCTACAACGGTCCGGCGCGGCCCGCGTTCCTGCAACTCATCTGCTCGGCTGGGCGTTTGCCTGCCATGAGCGACAAACTGAACCAAGGCTCCGGCGCCGACGACAAACACGAAGCGGCCCGGAACATGGCTGAAGCTGCCTTGCGGGCCGAGGCCGCGGGTGACGTGGAGCAAGCGGCCGCGTTGCTGGATCAGGCGCAAAAGGCAGACCCGAGCGCGGTCGTGGAAACTGTCGAAGAGACGGGCGCCGGCGCGGTTGCGGTTGACGACGATACCGAGTTGTCCACCATGAGCGAGACCGTGGTGCCCGGCAGCGCCGCTCCTTCGCGCTCGGGCATCACCGGTCCCGGCAGCGGCGCCGACGGCCAAGGTCTATAAACATCGGGGATACCCCCGGTTGAAAATCGAGCCTGTCCTATCGCATATGCCTCGTCATGGATGGGGAGATGACGATGAGCGAAACGGCGACGGCGGAACGGCATGAATTCAGCGCGGAGGTGGGGCGGTTGCTCGACCTCGTCGTACACTCGCTTTATTCCGAGCGCGAGATTTTCTTGCGCGAACTCGTCGCCAACGCCGCCGACGCCACCGACCGCCGCCGGTTCGAGGCGCTCACCACCCCAGCCCTCGCCCTGCCGCCGGACGCCAAGCTCCGCATCGTGCCCGACAAGGACGCGCGCACGCTTCTGATCGAGGATAGCGGGATCGGCATGGACAAGGCCGAGCTCGCTGCCAACCTCGGCACCATTGCCCGCTCCGGCACCCGGGCCTTCGGCGAGTCGCTTCCAAAGAACGGCGATGCCGAGACCGAGAAGGTCAACCTCATCGGCCAATTTGGTGTCGGCTTCTACGCCGCCTTCATGGTCGCCGACCGCGTCGAGGTCACCAGCCGCCGCGCGGGCGCGGACGCGGCGTGGGTCTGGGCGAGCGAAGGCGGCGGCAGCTTCACCCTTGCGCCAGGCGAGCGCGCCGAACCCGGCACCTCGATCCTTCTCCACATGAAGGAGGACGCGGCCGAGTTCCTCGAGCCGATCCGCCTCGAGACCATCGTCCGCAAATGGGCCGACCACATCACGATTCCGATCGTCATCGCCGCCGATGGGCAGGACAAGCCGGCCAACGAGGGGACCGCGCTCTGGCGCAAGTCGAAATCCGACGTCACCGAAGAGCAGTATAAAGAGTTTTATCACCACGTGGCGCATGCCTGGGACGAACCCTGGGCGACGCTGCACTGGCGGGCCGAAGGCGCGATCGAATACAGCGCCCTGCTGTTCGTTCCTGGCAGCCGCCCGTTCGACGCCGTCGACGGGCCGCGCGAGAGCCGGGTTCGGCTGCACGTCCGCCGCATGTTCATCACCGACGAGGCCGGGCTGTTGCCGCCCTGGGCCCGCTTCGTTCAGGGCGTGGTGGATACCGAGGACCTGCCGCTCAACGTCAGCCGCGAAATGCTACAGACCACGCCGGTGCTCGCCCGCATCCGCAAGGCGGTGACCAACCGGGTGCTCACCGAACTGAAGACCCGCTCCGCCGACGCCGAGGGCTACGACAAATTCTGGACCGAGTTCGGCGGCGTGCTCAAGGAGGGTGTCTGGGAGGATTCCGAGCACCGGAAGGAGGTCGCCGCGCTGATGCGGTTCCGCAGTTCTTCGGTGGAGGGCTGGACCAGCCTGGCCGACTACGTGACCCGCATGAAGGACGGCCAGGAGGCAATCTACACCCTCTCTGGCGACGATGCCGCGACGCTGGCCAAATCGCCCCAGCTCGAGGGGTTCCGAGCACGGGGCGTCGAGGTTCTATTCCTCACCGACCCGGTCGATTCCTTCTGGCCCGACCGTCTCGGCGAGTGGGATGGCAAGAAGATCCGCAGCGTCACCCAGGGCGCCGAGGATGTCGCCAAGCTCGCCCCCGAGACGGCGCCGGAGGGGGAGCCTGCCGATACGACCAAGCTGATCGATGCGCTCAAGGCCGCGCTTGCCGAGGCCGTCACCGCCATCCGCACGACCGACCGGCTGACCGACAGCGCTGTCGTCCTCGCCGCGGCAAGCTACGGGCCCGATCTGCAAATGCAGCGCCTGCTCCGCCGCAGCGGCAAGCCGGGCATTAGCTTGCCGCCGACCCTGGAACTGAACCCGCGGCATCCGCTCATCCGGCGCCTGGCCGAGCGGGCCGATGCCGGGGAGGACGTCGCTGAAGCGGCGCACACGCTGCTCGATCTCGCGCGTGTTCAAGACGGCGACATGCCGCTCGACCCCGCGGCTTTCGCGCGCCGGATCACGGCCGCCCTGGCCGGGTAAGGTCCACCGGCGTAGGGTGGGTCAGCGAAGCGCGACCCACCACAGCCCGAGTACAATGCTTCACTCGACCACCCGCATCCTCCCCGGCCTGCTCCTCTGCCTGGCCGTCACCGCGGCGGCGGTCGGGCTCGAGCGTCTCGAAGCCGCGCTGTTCGGCGCGACCTGGCTCGAAGCGCTCGTGCTGGCCATCCTGGTCGGCACTGCCATCCGAACCGCGTGGACGCCTGGCGCGGCTTGGAAGGCGGGCATCGGTTTCAGCGCCAAGACGCTGCTCGAAATCGCAGTCCTGCTGCTCGGCGCATCCATCAGCGCCTCGATGATCATCGCCGCCGGACCCGTCCTGATCGTCGGCATCGCCGGGATCGTCGTCGTCTCCATCCTGGCGAGCTACGGCATCGGCCGTGTCCTGCAGCTCCCGCACCGCATGGCGGTGCTCGTCGCCTGCGGCAACTCCATCTGCGGCAACTCCGCCATCGCGGCAGTCGCCCCGATCATCGGGGCGGACGGCGAGGACGTCGCCGCCTCCATCGCCTTCACGGCGGTGCTGGGGGTTCTCGTCGTCCTCGGGCTGCCGCTGCTTCCGACGGTGCTGCATCTCAGCGAGTTGCAATACGGCGTGCTCGCCGGGTTGACCGTCTATGCCGTTCCCCAGGTCCTGGCGGCGGCGGCGCCTCTGGGTGCGGTCGCCATCCAGATGGGCACGTTGGTCAAACTGGTCCGCGTGCTCATGCTCGGCCCCGTCGTGCTCAGCCTCTCGCTGCTGACGCGGCGCGCCCGAGGTCAGGGAAGCAACGCTGTCCCCACCAAGCTGAACTTCAACAAGCTGGTGCCCTGGTTCATCACAGGCTTCTTGGCCCTGGCCGCGCTCCGCTCGCTGGGCCTGATCCCGTCTTTGCTGCTCGCTCCGGCCGCGCTCGCCGCCAACGTCCTGACCGTCGTCGCCATGGCCGCGCTCGGCCTCGGCACCGATCTCAAGACCGTTGCGGGCGCCGGCCCCCGCGTGATCGCGGCCGTGACCGGCAGCCTCGCGCTGCTGATGGCGATGAGCTTCGCGCTGATCCGCACGATCGGCATCGGCTGAGCGGCGCCACTCCGCACTCAGGGTGGTTCGATGACCCCAGCACGGGCCGTGATGGCCGCATACTGCGCCGGCTGGCGGTGCGCGCCCATGTCGAACATCTTGGACTTGCCTTGCTTGCACAGATCCAGGTCGCACTCGGCAACGAGCACCTCATCACCGAGCGTGGCGGCCTGGGCGACGATCAAACCATTCGGGTCGACGATGCAGGACCCGCCGATCAGCCCGGACCCGTCCTCGTCGCCCGCCTTGGCCACCGCCACCGCCCATGTCGCGTTCATGTAGGCGTTGGCCTGGACCACCAAGGTCGAATGGAAGGTCCGCAGCGCGCCGTCTTCCGAGGTTCCGCCATTGGGATCGTATGCGGCCGAGTTGTAGCCGAGGCACACCAGCTCGACCCCCTGCAGTCCGAGCACCCGCCAGGACTCCGGCCAGCGCCGGTCGTTGCAGATCATCATCCCCACGATCGAGTGTTGCCACTCCGGCCCCGCGCGAAAGGCGGGAAAGCCGAGGTCGCCATACTCGAAATACCGCTTTTCCAACTGCTGGAACCGCGCGCCCGCCCGCGGCTCGACCGAGCCAGGCAGATGCACCTTGCGATATCGCCCGAGCACGCCGCCATCCGGACGCACCAGGATCGAGCCGTTGAACCGTCTCCCGTCGGCGAGTTCCGCGTAGCCCACGTAGAACCCGACCCCGCGATCCCGTGCGCGGTCGAACAGGGGCTGCACCGCCGGGTTCGGCATGGCGCGCTCGTAGTAGTCATCGAGTTCGTCGCCCTCGAGCAGCCAGCGCGGAAAGAAAGTCGTGAACGCGAGTTCGGGAAACACCACGAGCGTGGCGCCCTGATCGGCCGCACGATCCAACATTGTGATCATGCGCGCGAGGATCGCGCTGCGCTCGTCCGCTTTCTGGTTGGGGCCCATCTGTGCGGCGGCAACTCGGATGACGCGCGGCATGTCTTCTCGTCTAACCACAAACCAACATCGGCCGACCGTAACGGCAGACATCGAAAAGGAAAACAGCATGGCACGGCGCTCGACCCTGGCGGCCTCCCTGGCCGCGACCCTTCCGTTGCTGGCGTCCTGCGCCGCGATCGAGAACAACACCCAGGGCCCGCTTCAGCCGCAATCGGTGAGCGGCCCCTGCCGGGTCAAGCCGTTCTTCCTGCTCGGCTTGCGCTCGGTTCCGGCTGAAATGACGATCGCCAACACCGGCCAGGCCTGCACCCTCGTCCTCATCAACCCGGCCCTGAACGTGGTGGTCAACGCCGCTCTCGTGACCGGCGCCGCGCACCATGGCCAGGCCCAAGCCGGCGTCACCCCCGGCGCCCGGCAGGCGATCGTCTCGTACACACCGGCGCCGGGCTACGCGGGCCCCGATACGTTCAGCATCACCCTCGAGCCGGACGCGGTCGGGATCACGATGAACGTCATGGTGACGCGCTAGCTCAGGCCCGGTCGCCCGTGTCGAGCGTCAGAACGCCGCCCGCCGCGCGCGAGACGCAGGTGCAGAGCTTGGCGTTCTCGTCTTTCTCCGCCTCGGTGAAAAAGACGTCGCGATGGTCCACGACGCCGTCCGCCCGCACGATCGGCAGCGCACACAGCCCGCACTCGCCTCTGCGGCAGTGATAGATCATCTTGACGCCTGCGCCTTCGAGCGCATCGAGCAGGCTCGTTGTCCGCGGCACCTCGAGTTCGACCCCGAGCCGCGGGATGCGAACGGTAAAGGCCTCGGTCGCGTAGCGACCGCTGCTGCCGAACGTCTCGAAGCGTAAGTTCGCGACCGGCCGCGCGCTTGCCTTCCACGCGCGCTTGGCCGCCTCGAGCATGCCGATCGGCCCGCACACATACATCTCGCCTCCGGGCGCGAGCCGCGTAATCTCGTTGTCGAGATCAATCGGCGTTCCAGCCGCAACGACCAGCCGCTCGCCCAGCACCGCGCCCAACTCATCGGCCAGCGCGGCGTCCGACGCGCTGCGTACGCCATACAGCACCCGTATCGGCGACCCGGCCTCCGCCAACGCCAGCGCCATGCCAAAGATCGGCGTGATCCCGATCCCGCCTGCGACCAGCAGATAGTCCGGTGCGTCGCGCCCGAGTGGAAAGTGGTTCCGCGGGCCCGACACCGTCAGCCGCGCCCCGGCCGTCAAAGACCATAGGTAAGCCGAGCCGCCGCGAGAGTCCGGCAGCAGCTTTACGGCGATCCGCACCACCCCGCCCGCGGCATGCACGATGGAATACGACCGTACGTCGCTCCCGCCCCCGATCGGCAGCAACACCGATAGGTGGCTCCCCGGCGGCGCCCGGAACGGCGTCGCCGGGGCGATCTCGAATTGCCTGATGTCCGCCGTGAGATTACGTGTCGCCAGCAGCGTCGCCGGGCCCCACTCGATGAGTTCGGCCATTCAATCCGCCGCCAGCACCGGCCTCTTCGGCACCTCGTCGGCGATCATGTGATCGATCAGCCGCCGCGCCCACAGCGCTCCGGCATCGATGTTCAAATGATAGAACGGCTGCCGAGGCTGTTTCAGGATCGCCGCCTGCTGCGCCTCCAGCACGGCGTGATCCTGGTCGTACACCCCGTTGCCGCCATTGACGTGCGCGATGTTGATCGCCTTGGTCAGCGCCTCATCCTCGCGCCGGAAGGTTCGCACAAAGTTCCAGAAATAGTGGCAACTCGTCCCGGTGGCCGGCGTGATCGCCGCCAGGAAGCAGCCGTTCACCCCCTGGCTCCGATCTCCCTCCCGCGCGCCCGTCCCCGTGACCGCCACCCCGACATCGCCCGCGATCACGCTCGGCGCCTGGAAATGGATGATCTGCCATCGGTCCGCCAGCGCCCCCGGCCGGTCCAGGTGCTTGGCCCAGAATGGCGGCGGATGGATCCCGATCATCCACCGCGTCACCGTTGCCGTCCGGTCCGTGTATGTCACGTCGAACGGAGTATCGGTGATCGCGTCGTCCCCGATCGACCCGGCGTGCACGTACGTCTCGTGCGTCAGGTCCATCAGGTTGTCGATCACCAGCCGGTAGTCGCACTTCAGATGGTAAAACGTGCCGCCTTCTCCGGCCCAGCCATTCCCGTCCGCATCGAGCCCGTCGTTCCAATGGAAGTCTGGCACGCTGCCGGGGTCGGCCAGCGCCGGGTCACCCGGCCATAACCAGATCAGCCGATGCTTCTCCACCGTCGGATACGACCGTACTCCCGCGGACGGATTGATCGTCTTCTGCGCCGGCATGAAGGTGCAGCGTCCCGCGCCGTTGAACCGCAACCCGTGATACCCGCAGACGACTGTGTCGCCCTCGAGCGTGCCGAGCGACAGCGGCATCAACCGGTGCCAGCACGCATCCTCGAGCGCAGCCACCGTCCCGTCCTGCTGCCGGAACAGCACCACGTCGCGGTCGCACACGGTTCGCTTGCTCAGCGTGCGAGCGACCTCGTGGCCCCACGCTGCCGCGTACCAGGCGTTCAGCGGGTATGTCGGTTCCATCGCGCCCTCCCTCGGTGCCGGCCGAACGTGCCAGATGGGACCCTCGGCAGGCAACGGGGCAGAGGTTAGCAACCCCGCCGGAAACGGCGGTTAGACGCTGCCGGCCCGCGCGAAGGTCGCGAGATCGCGGACGAGCCGGTCCTTCTCGGTCACCTGCAGCCCGTGCGGCGCCCCGGGATACACGAGCAATTGTGCCCCCTGCACCATCTTGGCCGTGCGCTCGCCGCTGCTGGCCAGCGGTACCGTGCCATCGGCGTCGCCGTGGATCACGAGGGTGGGCACCTTGATGGTTACCAGGTCCTGGCGGAAATCCGTCGTCGCGAATGCCTTGGCGCATTCGATCGTTGCCCGCGGCGAGGCCCGCATGGCGAGTTGGAACGTCCACTCCAATACTTCGGCGCTGACTGGCGACGTGATCAGGCCGGCCCCGAAAAACTTCTTGCCGAACGCGGCCAGGAAGTGCTGCCGGTCCCCCCGCAGCCCCTCCACGATCTCGTCGAACACGCTCGCATCGACGCCTTCTGGATTGTCGGCCGTCTTCAGCATGTAGGGTGTCACGGCCGCTACGAAGGCGACCTTCGATACGCCGTGTCCGCCATGCCGCGACATGTAGCGGGCCGCTTCGCCCCCACCCATCGAGAACCCGACCAGCAGCGCGTCTTCAACCGCCAGCGTATCCATGACCATCTTCAGGTCGTCGGCCATGGTGTCGTAGTCATAGCCGGTCCAAGGCTGGCTCGACCTCCCGAAGCCGCGCCGGTCATAGGTGATGACGCGGAAGCCCTGCTCGGCCAGTGGGACCGCCTGGTATTCCCACATATCGGCGTCCAGGGGCCAGCCGTGGATGAGGACGATTGCGGGACCGGAGCCCCACTCGCGCGCGTAGAGGGTAGCACCGTCGGCCGTCTTGATGTGATGCATGTCTGTTCCGATTACTTTGCGCTCGCGGTTGGGCCCGGCGCTGCCGCGCTGACCCGCCACACCGTGTCGCCGTCGTCATCGGCAACCAGCAGCGCGCCCGATTTGTCGAACGCGACGCCGACGGGCCGACCATGCGTATTGCCGTTGCCATCCAGAAAGCCGGCCACCACGTCCTCCGCCTTGCCGGCAGGCTTGCCGTCCTTGAACGGCACGAACACGACCTTGTAGCCGTTGAACACGTCGCGGTCCCACGAGCCGTGCTCGCCGATGAAGGCGCCGCCCTGATAGTGCGCCGGCAACCCGGTGCCGGTGTTGAACGCCAGACCCAACGGCGCGACGTGCGAACTCAGGGCGTAGTCGGGCGGGATCGCCTTGGCCACCAGATCGGGACGCTGCGGCATGACGCGGATGTCGACGTGCTGGCCGTAATAGCTGTAGGGCCAGCCGTAGAACGCGCCATCTTTCAATGACGTCAGGTAGTCGGGCACAAGGTTGGGTCCCAACTCGTCCCGCTCGTTCGCGACGGCCCACAACACGTGCGACACCGGCTCCCAGCCCAGCCCGGTCGGGTTGCGCACCCCCGTCGCGAACAGCCGGTGCGCCCCGGTCGCGCGGTCGATCTCCCAGACCGCCGCCCGGTTGGTTTCGGCTTCGATTCCGTTCTCGGTGATGTTGCTGTTGGAGCCCACGCCAACATACAGCTTGGTTCCATCCTCGCTGGCGACCAGGCTCTTGGTCCAGTGATGATCGATGGGGCCGCCTGGCAACGGCGTCACCACGGTCGCCGGCGCCGTGATGCTGGTGTCACCCTCCCTGTAAGGAAAGCGCAGCAGCGCGTCGGTGTCGGCGACGTAGAGATCGTTGCCGACCAGCGCCACGCCGAAGGGGGAGTTAAGGTGGTTGAGGAACACGGTCCGGGTCGGCGCCTGTCCAGGCCCGTTGTCGCGAACGAGGGTGATGCGGTTGCTCTCGCCGCCTGGCGTCCCAGCCGGGGTCACCAGCGACATCACCCAGTGCATGATGATGGTCTTGGGCCGGGTGATCGGCTCCACACCCGGGCTCCGCGACTCTACGATCAGGACGTCGCCGTTAGGCAGTGTATATACCGCGCGTGGATGGTTCAGTCCGCTTGCAAGGGCTTCGACCTTCAGCCCGGGCGCCACCGTCGGCGCCTCGCCGGCCTTCCAGCCCGAAACCGTTGCCAAGCGCATCGGCGGCATGAGGTATTGGTGCGGCTCCGGCAAGACCGGGTCGGGCCCGATCTGCGACTGCACGTCGAAATCGTCGGGCCCCGCCGCGGCGAGCATGACCGAGAGCCCGGCGAGGGCGAGGGGGCGGAGAGCAGGGCGCATCAATTGGCTCCGGAGTATTGCAACCGGCGCACCGGCTGGTAGGTGGCGGCGAAGCCGAACCAGGCGACGACCAGGATCAGCAAGACGTTGATCACCGACAGCGTCAGGCCGGTCGGCACCACGGAGGTGTAGGCGTCGCGGCTATGCACCAGGTTGTCGATAAAGCCGATCACCAGCACGGAGATGGCGCCGACGACCACGGGCCAAATCGGCCGCGTGCGCGTCAGCCGGCGGTTGGCGATCAGGATGACCAGCCCGACCAGCGCCGCCAGGACGCCGAACGCCTCGGCAACGGACAAGAGCCAGGCCGAGAAGTCCGCCCACATGATGTTGGCCGTCTTCCAGTAGGCGAGATCCGTCCCGAGCGCGCCGGTGAAGAAGGCGATGGGAAACGCGGCGAGGATATTCAGGAGGGGAAGGCCGGCCGTGCCGGGACGTCGTTCGAAATCGTCGATCATGGATCACCCAAGGCAGTCGCTACGCCGGTCACGGCGCACTCGTCCGCTCAACGGTGGGCGGCTACTCGGGTTGCTCGCACGTTCAGCGACGTGATCAGCGCGGCCGTTCGACTCCGCCCCGCGGCAGCAGCCCGCGCCCCTTCAAGCAGCGCGTGATCGCGTCGCGCTTGATCTGCTGCATCTCCGGTTCGTGCTGGAATTCCCAGTTCGGCTGTGACGCCGCGATCCCGCGCGCCTGCTGCAGCGCCGGATCCTGATCGGCTTGGGACGCACAAGCCTCCTCTTGGGGCGACAGGGGCGCATGCGCCGGCGACGGGCCGCCGCAGGCGGCGAGCCAGAGCGGCGCCATCAGGACTGCGCTGCGCCCGATCATCCTTGCTCCATCCAGTCCTCGATCAAGCGCCGCGCGATGCTGTCGACCCGCGGCAGTTGAAACCCGTGCGCGGCCGGGTCGCGCAGCTCGTCGCGAGAGAACCAGCGCGCGTCCCGCAGCTCGTCCTCCTGCAGCGTGATCTCGTCCGAGAGCCCTTCGGCGTAGAAGCCGAGCATGATGTTTGCCGGAAACGGCCAGGGCTGGCTGCTGTGATAGCGAACGGTTCCGACCGCGACGCCGACCTCTTCATGGACCTCGCGCGCCACCGCCTCCTCGAGGCTCTCGCCCGGCTCCAAGAACCCGGCCAGCGTCGAATACATCGTCGTGTTCGGAAAACGCTGCGAGTGGCCCAGCAGCGCCCGGTCGCCCCGATGCACCAGCATGATCACGGCGCTGTCCGTCCGCGGGAAGTGCTGCGTGCCGCATTGCGTGCACACGAGCGCGTGCCCAGCGCTCCGCGGCTCGCACAAGCCGCTGCAGACGCCGCAGAATTTGTGCCGCGCGCGCCAGAACATCAGCGCCCGCGCATGCGCGAACACCGATGCGTCCGCCGCCGGCAACCGCCCCGCCAACGCCCGCAGGTCCTCGAACCGCGTCTCGCCTCCCGGCACCAGCGTCGCCGGATCCTCCGCTTGGCTGATGTCGACGGCGAAGACCGCCCGCCCATCCCGCAGGCCGAGAAACGCCCACGGCCCGCCAGCAACCCGGCTCTCGCGCGCCTCCGCCCCGGTCAGGAACACGCCCGCCGGGCTCTCGGCCGCGGTGATCAGCGTCTTGGACCGCCAGACGACCACGAACACGCTCTCCGGGTCGGCCAGCCGCGCCCCGACCCACGCGGCATCGTCGCGGCGCAGTCCGGCGCGGTCGAGCGGGCTTCCGGCATAGCTATTGATCCGGCTGGCCCGGATGATCGGTGTCGTCATCGGCATGTCCGGCGCTTCTCGCATGCGACCCCGGCTTGTGCCACCCCCTCCCGGCCGTGCTATGACCTGCGCGGGAGGTCGGCGGCGGACGGGCGCCTCGCCAACCCGGTCAGGTCCGGAAGGAAGCAGCCGCAACGAGTTTCCGCTCGGGTCGATGGTCGGCCTCCCACCCCCCGCTCGAACCCTTGTTCGAGCGCTAGCACGAAGGAGATGGCAGCTCTGTGATGTCCGGATCGGACGACACGCTGCCGCACCCGCCCCAAGAGGGCGTGGGGCTCTTCGGCGATCCGGCGCCAGCCTCCGCCGCGCCCTACCGGGTCCTGGCTCGCAAATACCGCCCGACGACGTTCGATGACCTGATCGGCCAAGAGGCGATGGTCCGCATTCTGCGCCGCGCCTTCGCCCAGGGGCGCATCGCGCATGCCTGGATGCTGACCGGCGTCCGCGGCGTCGGCAAGACCACCACGGCCCGCATCATCGCCCGCGCGCTCAACTGCATCGGCAAGGACGGGCAAGGCGGGCCCACAGCCGACCCTTGCGGCGCCTGTCCCAACTGCACCGCCATTCTCGCCGACCGCCACCCCGACGTCATCGAGATGGACGCCGCCAGCAACACCGGCGTCGACGACGTTCGCGAGGTCATCGACGCCACCCGCTACCGCCCACTGCAGGCTCGCTACAAGGTCTTCATCATCGACGAAGTCCACATGCTGTCCCGCAACGCATTCAATGCGCTGCTGAAAACGCTCGAGGAGCCGCCGCCGCACGTCAAGTTCGTCTTTGCCACCACCGAGATCCGCAAGGTTCCGATCACGGTGCTCTCGCGCTGCCAGCGCTTCGATCTGCGCCGCATCTCGGTGGCCGAACTCACGACCCTGTTCGGCCGCATCGCCGAGCGCGAGCGCGTCACGGCCGAGCCCGCCGCCCTCGATCTCATTGCCCGCGCCGCCGACGGCTCCGCCCGCGACGGCCTTTCGCTGCTCGACCAGGCGATCGCCCAGTCCGGCGGCGACGCGGTCACCGCCGCCGACACGACCGACATGCTCGGCCTGGCCGACCGCAGCGCCGTCTTCGACCTGATGGAAGCCGTTCTCGCGGGCCAGACCGAAGCCGCGCTCCTGGTCACCGACCGTGCCCACGCGCGCGGCGCCGACCTGGGCGTCATGCTGGGCGACCTGCTCGACCTGACCCACACCCTGACCCGGCTGAAGACCGTCCCCGGCCTGGCCGATGGTGCCGACCTGCCCGAGATGGAGCGCGTGCGCGGCGCCGCTTTGGCCGAGCGCCTCGGCGTCCCTGTGCTCGGCCGCCTCTGGCAGATGCTGCTCAAGGGCGTCCAAGAGGTCGAAACCGCCTCCGACCGCCGCGCCGCGGCCGAGATGGTGCTGATCCGCCTCTGCTACACTACCGATCTTCCAACGCCCGGCGACCTCATCCGTCGCCTCGGCGACCCGGCCGCGCCCCGGCCCACGCCCCCCGACGGCGGCATGCGCGCCGTCGCTGGCGGCAGCCCCGTGCTCCAGGGCCAGCCCGTCCAAGCCGTCTCGTCGGCCCCGCAACTCCGCACGTTCCGCGACGTGGTTGCCCTCGTCGCGCACGACCAGCCCGTCCTGCACGGCCATCTGCTGCACAGCGTGCATCTGGTCCGCTTCGCCCCGGGCGTGATCGAGCTGCGTCCGCATGCGGCTGCCCCGCGCGACCTCGCGGCTTCGCTCGGCCGCCTCCTGCTCGAGGCCACCGGGACACGCTGGACCATCGCCCTCTCGCAGTCCGAGGGCGAGCCCACCCTCGCCGAGCAAGCCCAGGCCGCCGACACGGCCCGCCGCGGCGTGGCCGCCGAGCATCCGCTGGTCCGCGCCATCCTCGACGCCTTCCCCGGCGCCACCATCGAGCGTGTGACCGATCACCGGGTCGATGCCTATGGCCTCGTCACTCCGCCCGACCCGCCATACGATCCCGACACCAATCCTTACCCAGACATGGAGGACGATTCGTGAAGAACCTTGCGGGCCTGATGAAGCAGGCGAGCCAAATGCAGTCCAAGATGGCCGAGATGCAGGCCAAGCTTGACGCGACCGAGGTGGAGGGCGAGGCCGGCGCCGGCATGGTCCGCGTCACCTTGTCGGGCAAGTCCGAGCTCAAGCGGGTGAAGCTCGATCCCAAGCTGCTCGACCCGGCCGAAGCCGAGATGCTCGAAGATCTCATCGTCGCCGCCCACGCCGACGCCAAGCGTAAGGTCGAGGCCATCATGGCCGACGAGATGAAAACCGCCACCGGCGGCCTCGACCTCCCCGGCGGCCTCAAACTCCCATTCTAAGCCCGATCATCATTCTTCGCCCGCTTCCCCGGAGAGAGGGCGAAGATGACGGTGGAGCAACGTAGGTGGGCGGCCCCGAAGTCGATCGGCTGATCGGCCTACTCGCCAAGCTGCCCGGGCTCGGCCCCCGCAGCGCGCGCCGCGCCGTCCTGCGCATGTTGCAGCAGCCCGAGACCCGCATGGCCCCGCTCGCCGCTGCCCTCACCGCGGCCGCCCGTGCCGTCCGCTCCTGCAGCATCTGCGGCAATCTCGATAGCCGCGACCCCTGCAGCATCTGCACCGACCCGGCCCGCGATCAAACGCTCGTCTGCGTCGTCGAGGGCGTCGGCGACCTCTGGGCGCTCGAGCGCACGGGGGCCCATCGCGGCCGCTATCACGTGCTGGGTGGAACCCTGTCGGCCTTGGGCGGAACCGGGCCGGACGACCTCAACACCGCATCCCTGCTGCGGGCGGCACCGGAGCTGTCCGAGGTCATCCTTGCGCTTGGCGCCACCGTGGATGGCGCGAGCACGGTTCATTGGCTGATCGGCCGGCTTCGGGCCGCGGCGCCGAACCTCGCGGTCACCCGGGTCGGGCAGGGGGTGCCGTTCGGGGGCGCCCTGGATGTGCTCGACGATGGAACATTGCTCGCGGCACTCAAGGGGCGGCGCTCCATGTGAGGGGAAGGGCGGCTGAGACCGCCCTTCCCGACGCACTCAGGCTTTGGCGCGGCGCATGCTGCGGCGCGTGCCGCGGAACGCACCCAACGCCAACAGGCCGGACCCGAGAAGGGCCGCGGACACCGGCTCAGGCACGCCCACCGTCAGGATCGACGCCGTGCCGTTTTCGCGCGCGTACCACAACACCGTGTCACCGGTCGTGCCGACGGTCACCGTATCCGTCCGCACGGTCGTCGGACCGGCAAAGGTCGTGCCGATCCGAGTCGCGCCCTCATACACGCTGGCGCCATCGTCATGAGCGATCGTCAGAACCGTGCCGGCCGCGACGATGCCCAGGTCGATCGAGTAGAGCGTCCCATACTGGAAGTTGGACGCGCTGCCGCTGGAGGCCAGGAAGCTGCTCAGCGACGTAAAGTCGCCGTTCGACGGCGCGCCGAGCGTGCAGGACCCGGACGTGCACGCAAAGTCGGTGATGGTGCCGGCGCTGAAGAAGACGGAATTGATGTCGCCCGACGAACTGCTGTTCTGGGCGGCCGAGTTCACGAAGCTCAACGGGCCGGTATAGGTAAAGGACGCGGTGATGCCGCCGGCAACGCCATTCGGCACGGCGTCGAATGGCGTGCCATTGGTGTTGACGGTCTGCACGGTGACGGGATAGGCGGCCGCGGTCTGGGGCGCCAGGAGTGCAGCGGAAGCGATGATGGTGGCGGCAAGGAGAGCATTCTTCATGGGATCAGTGTCCGTGATGCAAGTCGGTTGAGACCGCATCCACTCTTGCAACCAGCATGCCGTGCATCAAAACAGCGTTATCACAACGTTATACCGCTTCGGCTGTGGGGTAGCTGGCGGCGAGTTGTAAAGTTTCTCGACACCCGCACCGCGGCCGGGGCGTTCAGCGACCTAATGCAGCTCCTGCAGCTGCGTGAGCAGGAAGTCGCGGAACACCGCTACCCGCTTCGAATTCCGCAACTCCTCCGGATAGACGAAGAACACGTCCACCTTCGGCGCCTTCAGCTCCGGCAGCAGCCGAACCAGGCCGTCGACCTCCTCCGTCATCCAGTTCGGCAGCGCGCCGATCCCGAGCCCTGAGCGGACCGCCGTTGCCATGGCATGCAAGCTGTTGACCTCGAGCAACGCCCGACGCGGCGCTCCGGGCCGCTTGCCGGCCTCGGCCAGCCAGTTGATGTCCGGGACAGGAGGGCGATACGGCCCGAACAGGATCAACTTGTGGGCGTCCAGATCCTCCGCCCGCTCCGGCAGGCCGTGCCGCTCCACGTAACTCTTCGCGGCGACCGTCACCCAGTGGATCTGGAACAGATGCCGCTGCACCAAGTCGGGCTGCTTTGGTGCGTGCATCCGGATCGCCACGTCGGCCTCGCGCATGGCCAGATCCAGCTCGCTGTCGTCGAGCAGCAACGACATCGTGATGTCCGAATACTTTTCCAGGAAGTCGCGCAGCCGCGGCGCCAGCCAGGTCGCGCCGAACCCCACCGTCGTCGTCACCTTCAGCCGTCCTGCTGCTTTCTCCTTGCTTTCGGTCAGCAGCGCTTCGGTCATCGCCAGCTTGGCAAACACTTCGCGCACCGTCCGATTGAGGCTCTCGCCCTGCTCGGTCAGGATCAGCCCGCGCGCATGGCGATGGAACAGTGGCACCTGGAGGTTTTCCTCCAGCGCCGAGATTTGCCGCGACACGGCCGACTGGCTCAGGTTCAGCGTGTCGCCGGCGTGGGTGAAGCTTCCGGCTTCCGCGACCGCGTGAAACACCCGAAGCTTGTCCCAATCCATCCCGTTCCCGATCTCGCTGCCTGGCCGGCGACTCGACGCCGTCACATCCGTCTACCCTAGCAAGCAAACCCGGACTGGGAACCCGCTTATTCCGCCCTCCTAGTCGCCCGCCGCCATCGACGGGGTGAGCTGCGTCGCGACCAGTTCGGCAAACCGGCCGCCCAGGCTGACGAGCTCCTGGAAGCTGCCCCGCTCGACGATCCGCCCCTGGTCGAACACGAGGATCATGTCAGCATCCCGGATCGTGCTGAGCCGGTGCGCGATGATGAACGTGGTGCGGCCCTTCATCAGCGTCGACATCGCCCGCGAGACCCGGGCCTCGGTCGCCGCGTCGAGAGCGCTGGTCGCCTCGTCCAGGATCAGGATCGGCGGGTTCTTCAGCAACGCCCGCGCGATCGCCAGCCGCTGACGCTGCCCGCCCGATAGCGTCGAGCCCCGCTCGCCCACGATCGTATCGTAGCCGCGCGGCTGGCGGATGATGAACTCGTGCGCGTCGGCCAACCGGCACGCCCGCTCGACCTCATCGTCCGTCGCATCCGGTCGGCCGATCCGCAGGTTCTCCCGGATCGGCCGATTGAACAGCATGCTCTCCTGGAACACCACGCCGATCGAGGCGCGCAGGCTCTCCATGCTCACGTCGCGCAGGTCCTGCCCGTCGATGGAGATCCCACCCTCGCTCGGGTCCCACAGGCGCTGCAGCAGGTTCATCGCGGTCGACTTGCCCGCGCCCGTCTGCCCGACCAGCGCGACCGACGTGCCCGGCGTCGCCCTGAACGTCACGCCGCTGAGGATGTTCGGCCCGCCCGGATAGGCGAAGCTCACGTTGTTGAAATTCACCTCGCCATGCGGCGCATCGAGCTTCGGCGCGGCTGGCTTCTCCGGCACCGACGACTTCGCGTCCAACACGTTGTAGAAATCCTCCAGGATCGGCATCTGCAGGAACACCCGCGACGTGAATTGCACGCCCGACTCCAACCGGCCGATCAGCAGCGTCGCGAACCCCATGAAGCTGACGATCTCGCCCACGCTGGCCTGGCCCTGCATATGCAGCAGCGTGCCGATCACCACGATCGCGATGACGGCCAGCGTGCTGGCGCCCCGGGTCAGCACGTTGACCACCGCCCACCAGTTCAGCACCGGGAATTGATGCCGGATCAGGTCCTCGGCGATCTGCCCGAAGATGCGGCTCTCGGCAGCCAGCCTTGTGAAGCTCTGCACCACCATCACGTTGGACAGCGCATCCTGCGCCGTGCCCGCCAGGTTGGAGTGATACTGCTCGACCTGCCGCTGCCGCCCCTCCGTCTTGCGTACGACATAGACCGTGACCGCAACGAACAGCACCACGAGCGCCAGCAGAGTCAGCGCCAGCCGCCAATTCATGAAGAAGGTCAGCGGTAGCAGCACGGCCACCGCCACATAGGTCGAGAACTGCTCGCGAAAGAAGCTCAGCCAGACGCCGAACAGCGCGTCCGACCCTCCGAGCATCACCTTCATCAAGCGGCCTGAATGAATGTCGCCGTGAAACGACAGCGGCAGCGACAGCACGTGGCTGAAATACCGGCTCATGATCGAGAGCCGGTTGCGGTGCGACATCCGCTCCGAATGGATCGCCACCGCGACGTTGGCGATGATCGCCGCGACGCCGACCGCAAGCCATACGCCGAGCAGCTGCGCCGCCTGGGCCCAAACCTGGCTCGGCGCCATCCGGTCCGATTGCGCCAGCATGCCGATGACCCGGCCGAACAGCACCGGGTCGAGGAACTGCAGCCCGGCGACGATGATATTGGCGGCCACCAGCAGGCCGGCCAGGCGCTTGTCGCTGCCGAGGGAGGAGAGAACGCGGCCGTAGATGTTGAGGAAACGCATGTAGCCACCGGATGCCAGGACTGCCCTTAGTCAACAGGCTAATCGCGGCAGGATGAGGGCGGATTAACCGTGGTCCGCTAAAATTCCCGCGCTTGAAACACACGCTCCGGCGAGACCAGCACGTCTTGCGCCTCCACCAGCCGCAGATCACGCCCGCCCTGCGCCGCCGTCACCGTCAGAACCGCGTGCACCGCCGCGGCGGCCGCCGTCATCGCCACCCCGGCCGGGTCGCCGCGCAGCAGATGGAACAGGAACAGCGCCGCCATCAGGTCTCCCGCCCCGCTCGCCGCCACCGTCAGCGTCGGAACCCGGGCCGTCCACATCCCGCTGTCATCCGCCGCGACGATGTCCAACGTCCCGCCCGGCGTCTCCGCCAGCACGGCGCTGGTCAGCAGCACCGCGCGTACGCCCGGCCGCATCCGCCGCCGCAGCGCGCCGATCGCCCGCCGCACCGCCGCCCGATCGGTGCATGCGATGCCGGTCAGCTGCTCCAACTCGAACTGGTTCGGCGTCAACACATCCGCGTCCGGAACCGCTCGGCTGGCGATCAAGGCCGGGATGCCCTCCCGGACATAGACCCGGCCGCCGTCTCCGATCACCGGATCACAGCAATAGATCGCCCGCGGATTGGCCGCCCGAACCCGCGCCACCGCGTCGAGCACCGCATCTCCGACCGAGGCGTCGCCCATGTAACCGGACAGCACCGCGTCGCACTGTCCGAACACGCCGCGTCGTTCGATGCCCTCGACCAGCGCCGTCACCTCCGACCCGCTGCCGACCCGGCCGGTCCAGGACCCGTGCCCGGGATGGTTGCTGAACTGGACCGTGTTGACCGCCCAGACCGACGCCCCCAGACGCTGCAACGGAAACACCGCCGCTGCATTGCCGACATGGCCGTAGGACACCCAGGACTGGATGGAGAGAATGTTCACCGCAGCAAGCCTACACCCAGAGCCGAGGGAAACTCGCCTAAGCTTCGCGATCGAGCGTCAGCGTCGCCAGCGCCTGCGCGATCACCTCGCGCGTCTGCCGCTCGGCGGCCGCGCTCTCGGCCACGCGCTGCCGCTCCACGGCCGCGCGGACCTCGCGGAGTTCGGCCCGCAACTCCGCGATCTCGTCATGGAGCCGGCCGACCAGGAAAAGCCGCAGCTGACGGGCGACCGGCCGGACCACGGGCCTGACGATCCCGTAGGCCCGCCATTTGAGGGACCGCGGCAGCGGAGCAGGCGGCACGGGGGAAGCCATCGGTGCGAACTCTGGGATCAGGACAGACAGACCACCGTATCCGCATCGCCGATGCAACCAAACACCCTAGACCGCTTAGCCTTCAGCGCAGGCCGCCCGTCTGGCTGCCGCGGAACACAAAATCCTTCAAGCTGTCCACCTCCTGGCTCTGCTGCTGGATGTGGGCGCGGACCACGTCGCGCACGCTGATGATGCCGATCAGGGCGCCGCCATCGACCACGGGCAAATGACGGAAATAACCCTCGTCCATGACGGCCATGGCTTCGTTGACCGACGTGGTCGGCGACGCGGTGACCACCGCCTGCGTCATGATGTCCTGCGCCGTCAGTTGCAGCGCCGCTGCCCCTCTGGCGGCGATCGCCTTGACCACGTCCCGCTCGCTGACGATGCCGGCGAGCCTGGATCGTTCCGCCAGCACCACCACGGCGCCGATCCGGCGAGAGGCGATGATGGACGAGATCTCCGACACGCTCGTGTCGGGGGCCACACTGACGACCTCGCCCCCCTTTTCCTTCAGGATCGACGAAATCTGCATGGCGCGCCCTCCCAAGCCGTTTTGGATTGCTCTGCACGTGCTCACGTTCGAGGAAATGTCCAGGGACGCCCCGCGCGAGAATGGCTACCGCCCAGATCCGGGCAGCGGCAGATTGACCGCCTCGACCCGAACCCCCGCGTCCCACAGTGTCAGCACGCTATGTGAGGCCGGGTCGAGGCTGAATCGCGCCAGTTGATCGAGCGGCATCCCCAGGAAGTGCGACAGCACCGACTTCAGCACGTCCTGATGGCTCACCATCACGATCTGCCGCCCTGCAAATGCCGCTCCCGCGCGCAACACCGACGCAACCGCGCGCGCCTGCGCCGTCAGCATCGTCTCGCCGCCCGGACAGGCCGCCGAACTGCGGAACCGGTTCCAGGCCACCCACGCTCTCTGCCCCTCGAGCGCCTCGAACGTGCAGCCTGTCCACTCGCCGAAGTCGATCTCGTCCAGCCCGGCCTCGGCCAGCACTGCCAGTCCCAGTGCCGCCGCGATCGGCTCGGCCGTGTCGCGCGCCCGCTGCACCGGGCTCGACAACACCGCCGCGATCGGCATTTCGCGGAACCGCGCCGCCAGGGCATTCGCCTGCGCCGAACCGTCCACGCTCAACGGGACCCCCGGCATCCGCCCCGTCAGCACCCGCCCCAACAGCCCGTGCGCCGCATGCCGGACCAAGTGGATCGTCGTCAGCGCAGGTTCGCTTCGTTCCAGAGTTGTACGCCTCCGGTCAGCCCCGCTTGGTTCGACACCACATGCGTATCGGCCGGCAGGTCGAAATCGACGAGCTTGGCATCTCCGCCGCCGATATAGAGCGTGTCGAAGTTGATCATGACGCGCAGCTGCTTGAGGATCCGCTTGACCCGCTTGTTCCATCGCCGGCGCCCGACCTTCTCCAGCGCAGCGACCCCGACATACTCATCGTACGTTTTCTTCCCGTACGCGATGTGCTGGCTGACCTCCAGATGCGGCGCCAGCCGCCCGTCCTGATACAGCGCGAAGCCGAACCCGGTGCCGAGCGTGATCACGCATTCCAACCCGTGCCCGGTAATCACCCCCAGGCCCTGCACCGTCGCGTCGTTCTCCACGCGCACCGGGGCGCCCAGCAGCTCCTTCAGCGTCCCCGCCAGGTCGTATCCTGCCCAATCCGAAGTCCCCAGATTGGGCGCCGTCAGCACCTTGCCGCTGCGGACGACCCCCGGAAACCCGACCGACACCCGATCGAACTGGCCCAAGCTGTTGGCCATACCGGTCAGCGCGGGCACCACCACCGCCGGCGGCGACGGGTGCGGTGTCACGATCCGAAGGTTTTGCCCGACCAACTGCCCGGTCGCATCCAAGAGCCCGGCCTTCAGCCCGGACCCGCCGATGTCCAGTGCGAGCGTGATCCGCCCCGCCGCCGCCGCCGCCGGCTGAGTGCCGTCGAAAGCCGAACTGTCTGTCATGCGCGATCCAGTATGCGGAGGCCACTCTCAGTCCCGGCGATCACCCGCGTGGCGATGCCGACGAACAATCCGCTCATCACCACGCCGGGGATGGCGTGCAGGCGCGCGTCGACCGCGGCCGGATCGGCGAGATCGAGACGGCAATCGATGATGTGATTGCCGTTGTCGGTCACGAACGGCGCCCCGTTGCTCGAGCGCAACGCGCCCTCCGCGCCGGCCCGCTCCAGATGCCGCAGCGTGGCCTGCCAGCCGAACCGCACCACTTCGACCGGCAAGCGGACGCCCCCGAGGCGGGGCACCAGCTTGCTCTCGTCGACGATGACGATCATCCGCCGGCTTGCCGCCGCCACGATCTTCTCGCGCACCAGCGCGCCGCCCAAGCCTTTGATGAGGTCCAGCGTGCCCGTATGGACCTCGTCTGCTCCATCGATGGTGACATCGAGCGCCGGATGCTCCGCCAGCGTGCCGAGCGCGATCCCCAGACCGCGCGCCTGCTCGGCCGTCCGCTCCGATGTCGGCACCCCCACGATCTGCAGCCCGGCCTTCACCCGCTCGCCCAGAAGCGCCACCGCGATCGCCGCCGTCGACCCGGTCCCGAGCCCGACCACCATCCCAGCCTCGACCGCCGCGACGGCGATTTCGGCCGCCGAGCGCTTGAGTGAGTCTTGCCGTTTGAGCGCGTCCTGGTTCATCCGAGCTGCCTGACGATCCCGTCGACCACGTCGTGCGCCGGCGCCGCCACGTCCACCACCAACGGCCGCTCGTCGATCCCGGGCGTCTCGAGGGCCTCGAATTGGCTGTGGACCAGGCTCGCGGGCATGTAGTGGTTCAGCCGCGCCGCCTGCCGCCGCTCGATCAGCGTTTCCTCGCCTCGCAGGAATACCAACTGCACGTCCTCCCGTTGGCCGATCAGGATGTCTCGGTACACCCGCTTCAGCGCCGAACACGCCAGCACCGCATGCCGCCCGGTGGACCGCGTGGCGTCGATCCACGCCGCAATCGACTGCAGCCAGGGCCATCGGTCCTCGTCGGACAGCGGCGTCCCGCCATGCATCTTCCGCACGTTGGCCGGCGAGTGCCAGTCGTCTGCGTCGCCCAGCTCCCACCCGAGCCGACCGGCCAAAAGCGCTGCCACCGTGGTCTTGCCCGACCCTGACACGCCCATCACGACCAGCACCGACGGCAGCTTCATACCCGGACCCTAGCCTGCTTGCGCCGGGCTCGCTACCAGGCCCGCATCGTGCAGCCGCGCGATCTCCCCCGACGACATCCCGAGCATGTCCGCAAGCACCGCCTCGCTGTCGCGCCCGAGCGAGGGCGCCGTCCCGGGCGCCCCGCGCGCGCGTTGCGGGATGGTGGCCGCCGCGCCCGGCGTCAGATACGTGCCCCCGCCATGCCCGACCTCCGCCAGCACGGGGTTGGCCGCCGAAACATATGGGTCGGTCTGCACCGCCTCGCGCAGGGTTTGGAACGGCCCCCAGGTCACCCCTGCCGCCTCGCATCCCGCAACCAGCTCGGCCGAACCCTTCTGGGCGAATGCCGCCGCGAACATCGGATACAGCCGGGCCCGATGGATGAACCGCAGCCCCTCGTCCCGATCGAAGCTGACGCCCATCTCGGCCTCCAGTGCCGCGACCGCGGCGCCCACGCCCAACATCGAGACCAGCCCTCGCCACTGCTTCGGCGTGACCGCCACCACCATCAGGCGCTTGCCGTCGGCGCTGACGAAATCGCGTCCGAACGCGCCATAGAGTTCGTTGCCCAGCCGCTCCCGCTCGCCGATCAGTTGCGCCTCGGCGATCCAGCCGAGATGCCCCACGCTCGCGATGCCCACATCGGCCAGCGGCAGCCGGATTTCGCAGCCCTCGCCGCTCTGCCGCCGGTTCAGCTCAGCCGAGACGAGGCAAAATGCCGCGTACGCTCCCGCCACCAAGTCCCACGCCGGCAGCACGTGGTTGACCGGTTCCGCCGCCACCGGTCCCGTCATCGCCGGGAGCCCGATCGCCGCGTTGACGGTATAGTCCATCGCCGGCCGCCCATCGCCCCACCCCATCAGCCGAAGGCAGACCAGGTCCGCCCGCAGCCGTTGCAGCCGGTCGTACGCCAGGAACCCGCCCACCGGGAAATTCGTCACGAACAGCCCGGCGCCCGGACCAGGCGCAGTGATGATGCGCACCGCCAGCTCCCGCCCCTCCGGCCGTCCCAGGTCGATGGCAACCGATTTCTTGCCCTTGTTCAGCCCTTCCCAATACAGGCTTCGCCCGTCCCGCACCGGCCACCGCCCAAAATCCGGCCCGCCGCCGATCTGGTCGATCCGCACGACCTCGGCCCCCATTTGCGCCAGATGCAGCGCGCAGGACGGAGCCGCGATGAACGACGCCGCTTCGACCACCCGCATACCCTGCAACAACGAATACACGCCGTGTCTCCTTCGTCTTCAGCGCCCCTCCGTTTGGGAGAGGGGCGGGTGAGGGTCCTCGGCAAGCGCCCGAGCCCTCATGACCCAACCGTCATCCGCCCGGGCGCCGTTTTATGCTAGTCCACGCCGGTGCCAGATAGCGCCCATCACGAGGACTTCCCCGCCGTCACGCCGATGGAGCGCGCCCGCCAACTCCTCCGCATGGTCGAGGCGTCAGAGGATTTCTGCCTGCGCCTGCCCGAGCACCCCGGCCGCCTCGCCCTTCAGGATCTGCGGTTCGATGCCGACCTCCTCCGCACCGAGATTGCCCGGGCCGAGGCGGCCCACGGCTCGACCCCACCCTGGTGGCATCGGGAGGCCGGTCTCCAGCTTCGCCACGCCTGCTTCCGCGGCGCCAATCTCGAAAAATCCGATCTCGCCCGTGTCGATCTGACCGGGGCCGATTTCTCCGCCACCCTCATGCGGGCCGCCCGGCTCGACGGCGCCGCACTCGAGCAAGCCGGCTTCGCCAGTGCCGACCTTACGGGAACCAGCTTCGTCGAGGCCGCGGCCAGCCAAGCCGATTTCACGCAAGCGCTGCTCGAGGACGCCCGGTTCGCTCGTGCGACCCTGCGCTTCTCGATTTTCACCGAGGCACTGCTCGAACACGCCGACTTCGCCGCCGCCGACCTTTGGGGCGCACGGTTCGACCGCGCCGAAGCCCGCGGCGCCACGTTCGAGAACGCCATCCTCCGCGAGGCTTGCCTGGTCGATGCCGATCTCGTCGGCGCCGATTTCCGCGGTGCCCAGCTGCAAAACGCCAACCTGGCGGGCGCCGTCCTGCGTGGGACGAATCTGCGCGGCGCCGATCTCGGCCGCGCCACCCTCGACGGCGCCGATCTCTCGGAGGCGGAACTGGTCCAGGCCAACCTGCTCACTTGCAACCTGCGCCATGTCCGGGTCGCGGGCGCCTGGATGGAGCGTACGCGGCTGCGCATCGAACAGTTCGGCGGCGCGATCGGCGAGGAGGCCGCCGGCGAGTGGGCGACCGCGCGGCAGGGATATTTCGACCTCGAGCAGAACTTCAGGGGGCTCGGCGATGCGGAATCTGCGAGCTGGTGCTACCGCCGGGCCCGCCGGATGGGCAAATGGGCCAATGCCGCCACTGCCCGCCACGCCGCCCACGCCCGCGACTGGTCCTCCGCGCTCCGCCACGCGGCGAGCTGGACCAGCGACACCTTCGTCGAGTGGCTGTGCGACTACGGCGACTCCATCCCCCGCGTCGTCCGCGCCTACGCCATCAACCTGCTCGCGTTCGCCGCATATTACCTGCTGACCGGCAGCCTGCTCCGCCCCGTCCAGTCCGGCGCGGAGACGCTCTGGGTGCACAGCCACAAGGTGATCGACGCGCTCTCGTTCAGCTTCCTCAACCAGATCACCTCGACCACCCCCGACCTCGGATTGAAGCTCGCGAGCCGGTCGGTCTACGTAGTGGGCAGCCTGCAATATGTCGTCGGCGTCGTCCTCATCGGCCTGTTCGGCTTCGTCCTCGGCAACCGGATCCGCCGCTAATTGCAGATCAGGCCGTTGGCCGCATCGGTCGCGGTTCCGCTCTGCCCGCGCGAGCAGAGGTCGAACTCACGCCCCGCCCGCGACGACGGTGAGCGGTAGAGGTAGGCATGGTTCCACGGGTCCACCGGCTGGGTCTCGCCTTTCAGATATGGCCCGTTCCAGCCGGTTGCCGAGCTTGGTTTCGCGTTCAACGCGCCCAGCCCCTCTTCGCTGGACGGGTACGTGCCGACATCGAGCTTGTAGAGGTCCAGCACCGACGCGATCCGCTCGATCGACTGCTTGGCAATCGAGTTCCGCGCGCCCCCGAGCTGGCGCAGCGCCGCCGGCGCGACCAGGAACACCAGCAACCCCAAGATCGCAACCACCACCAAGATCTCGAGCAGCGTGAAGCCGCGCGGCCCTCGCCTAGTCGATGCTGACGAACAAACCATGGCTGCGCAGTTCGACGGTGTAGCGAACGATGAACGGCTCATTGACCGGGAGCGCCCCATATCGATTGGTGTCATAGGCGACGATGTGCCCCCGCACGGAGCAATGCGCCAGGGGCGGGGAGGCGGCGGGCAGTACCCGGACAGGCACCGTCGACACCTCGCCCACCGGCGGCGCGTCGAGTACCATGTCTTGCCCGCGCATTCGGATGATCTCGTCGACCTGCCGCAGGACGCCCGCATCGCTACATACCGGCGGGGGCAGCAGCGTGGCCGGCGCGCAGGCCTGAACCAACCCACATCCGGCCAACAGCCCGGCCGCCACGCACCGTCGCACCCCAACCACCATCACCCCCGCCACATCGCACCGCACCACGCACAACGATAGTGTGCGGCAATTACAAATACGTGACCATCGCGGCCAAACATTGCCTTCGCACGCGGGAGGGGTCACCAGCTAGGCCCCATGATCCGTATGTTCCTCGCCTGGTGGTTGCGGCAACTGGCTTCGCTCCTGCCGCCAGGGTGGCGCCCCGCCGCGGTCGCCGGCGACATGCCGGAAGACACCGCGGATTCCGTGATGCTCGTGCTTGCCGCGACGCGGACCGGCCATCCGGCCACCGCCGTCGACGCCGTCCGCCGGCGCCGCCGGCGGCTGATCCCGCTCGGCCGTTTCGCGCTCGACGCCAACGGTCTGGCCGGCCTGCGTGCTGCCATCGGCGCCGGCCGGCATGGCCCGATCCGCCTTGTCCTGCCCCCGACCCTGCTGCTCGAACAGCCCGTCACCCTCCCGCTGCCGGCCGAGCGCGGCCTGGACAGCGCGCTGCGCTGGGAGATGGACCGGCTCACTCCATTCACGGCCGATGCCGTGTTCTGGACTTGGCGGATCGTCCAGCGCGACCGCGTCCGCAATCAGCTGAGCCTTCGCCTGATACTGGTCGCCAAAGCCGCGGTGCAGGCCACCGTCGACGCGCTCGCCGCCGTCGGCCTCGCGCCCGCCCGGCTCGAAGCGGCCGGCGAACCTGCCCGGTCGATCTCGCTCGCCGGCCCGCGCCGGTCTGCAACCCGCCGCCCCGCATTGATCGCCGGCGTCGGCCTCTGTGCGGCCTTGGCCATCGCCGCGATCGTCGTTCCGTTCGTCCGCCAGCAGGCCGAACTCGACAGGCTCGGGGTCCGCATCGCCGATCTCCGCCCGCAGGTGGAGATGGCGGAGGCGTTGCGCCGCCGGGTCGCCGAACGGGCGGCCAGCTCCGACGTGGTAGCCGCCGAAGCCGCCCGCGTCGGCAACACGCTTCGCATGCTCGCGGCAGTGACCGACCTGCTGCCCGACGACACCTCGCTCTACGATCTCACGCTACGCGACCGGGTGGTGACCTTCTCCGGCCAGTCCAGCCAGGCGGCCCGCCTGATCCCCGCGCTCGCCGCCGACCCGGCCGTGCGCAATCCCGTCTTCTCCGCTGCGGTCACCCGCAACGAAATGACCCGCACCGAGGCCTTCTCCATCCGTGCCGAGATGCAGCCCTGAGCCCAGCCCGCTTGGCCCGGCGCGAACGCGGCGTCGCGCTCATCATCGTTCTATGGGCCGTCGTCATGCTGAGCGCCGTCGGATCGTCCATGATCGCGTCGGGCCGAAACGACGTCGCCCTCGCCCGCAATCTCCGCGCCGCCGCCATCGCCATGGCCGCGGCCGACGGTGCCATCCAGCAAGCCGCGTTCCACGCGCTGCCCTGTACGGATAAATCCGACTGTGTCCCATGGCCCACGAACGGCTCCCCCATCGACGCCAGCCGCGAGGGCGTCGCCATCGCCGTTTGCCTGACCGACGACGCCGGCAAGATCAATCCCAACCAGGCCAACGCGGCCCTGATGGCCGCCCTGATCGCCGCGGTCGGCGTTCCGGCCAACGATGCCGCGCGAATCGGCGACGCCATCGTCGCCTGGCGCACCCTGGAGACCAACCCTGCGGTGGTCGCGGACCGCACCGCGCTCTACCGCCGAGCGGGTCTGCCGTTCGCGCCCGATGGCCAGCCTTTCAAGACCGTGGACGACCTGCGTTTCGTCCTGGGCGTCACGCCCGCGATCTTCGAGCACCTTCGCCCCAACCTCTCGATCTGGAACCAGGCCGCTCCCGACCCGGCGCTCGCCTCGCCGGCCACGAGGGCCGCGCTTCAAACACTGCTCGGAACCGACACCGCGTCGCTGCTGTCGTTCGGCGCGGCCATCGCCGGCGCTCAGCCGCGCACCATCAGCATCACCGCGACTGCCTCGATCCTCCATGGCGCGCAGTTCACGCGCGCCGCCGTCATCGGCCTCGCGCGAGATCCGGCCAAGGCGCCAGTCTCTATCCTCAGCTGGTCAGCCGCGCCGCAAGCGCCCTGCGCTTAACTCGTCCATCGGCGCGTGAGCCCCAACGCCATCAGCCCGCCCCCGAGCAGCACGACCGACATCGGCTCCGGCACCTCCACGCTCGCAATCGCGAAGGCCGCAGAACTCATCAAGGTCAGTGAACTGATCCGCCCTGTCGGCACGAAATTGATCACGCCCTCCGGCGATCCGGAGATCAGGTTGTTGAACGCCGTCGTGAACTGTGCGGTCTCGCCGGTATTAGTGGTCGCCACGAGCGTCACCGGCGCCGTCGAATAGGCCTCGAAGACGCCGAACGGGATCAAGATCCGTTCAACGACCGGGTCGGAAAAGGTGATCGTCAGCGGATCGCCATTGAAGTTGCCGAACCCGCCGAGCGCGACGGGAAAGGAGAAGATGTCCGCCGACGGATTGACCGTGAACGTGGCGGGGCCGCTGCTCGAGGAGAACGTTGCGGTCTGGCCCGTCGAGGTCACGCTGAAATCGTTTGCCGCGCCGATAGACCGGCTGAAATCGAACGTGACCGCGTATGCTGCGGGCGCCGGGAGAAGCCATGCGGCAACCGCGCCAAATGCGCACAGACCATGCCAACGTCTCTTCAACATCGATGCCGTCTCCCTCGTGAGACGTTCTACATTCTGCAGAACGCACAGGTGTGCGGCACGTCGTCAATGCCACTCCCAGTTGAGTGACTAACGCATATGCGTCCTGGAACCAAGCCCATCTAACAAAAAGGGCGGAACCCGCAGGTCCCGCCCAAGCCGTTCTGTCTGACCGCTCGATCAGGCAGCGCGCTTCTTCCGCCGCGTGACTGCGACGCCAGCCAAGCCTGCCCCCAGCAACGAGAGCGACATCGGCTCCGGGACCTGCACGCTCCCGATTGCGAAGGCGTTCGCGCTCGTCAGGGTCAGCGTCTTGACGGCGCTGGTTGGCGTGAAGAACAGCGTCCCCTCTGCGACGCCCGTCGCACCCGACGTCGCTGTGGCGGTCACGACCTGGCTGTTGCCCGTTGCGGTCAGCGTGTCCGGGCCCAAGCCGAACAGGTCTTCCACGCCGAACGGGATCGAGATGCTCTGAGTGACCGGCGTGCTGAAGGTGATGGTCAGCGTGTCCCCGCCAAAGGAGCCGTAATCGCCGAGTCCGACGCCAAAGCTGTAGAAGCCGGAGTTCGCGACGGAAAAGAGACCTGTAGGCGTCGTGCTGAACGCCGCGGTGCTGCCGCCCGCAGTTACGCTGAAGTTGGTGGTGGCGCCGAGGGAGCCCGCGAAGCCGAACGTCGTGACCGCGGCCTGAGCGGGGCCCGAAGGCGCGGCGATCAGGGCGGCGGCGCCGAACAGGGCGGCGCCGGCGAGGATAAAGGAACGTAGAGTCATGTGCGCCTCCTTGGCGGGTTGATGATCATTGCATCGGCATCGGGTGCATCAAGCCACCTGACGTCCATAACGCGTTCAAGCCGCGTTCGAGCCGAAACCGCTTCCCGACCGTCCGGTCGAAGATCTCGCCGTAATTGCCGTCCGCCGCGATCACGCGGACCGCCCAATCCGGGGCCAACCCAAGCGCCTGCGACACCGACCGGTCCGCGCCCAGCAACCGCCGCGCCCGCATGTCCGTCCGCGCCCGCGCGTCCTCGACGTTCGCCTGCGTTATCCCCAGCGCTTCCGCCTCGATCAGGGCATTGATCGTGTAGCTCACGATCAAGCCGAAGCGCTGATCGCCGTAGCGCCAAGCCGGCACCACCGGGTCCACGCCGAACCGCTCGGGCAGGAACACGAACTCCGGCGCTCCCGGCGGGAAGTCCGCTCGCGAGTTTGCCAACCGGCTTTCCAACGCCGCCCCGGCCGCGCAATGCGCCACCGCGATCAACTCGTCCATTTCGCCTTGTTCGGAATGCGCCTGCAGCCCATACGGAATTCTGCGCGCCGTCATCTCGTCGCGAAGCGTCTGCTCGGCCGTCGAGCCTTGCATCGCGCAAACGAGCGAGTCTTTCAGGTCGGCCGCGCTCCACAGCCCCGGACGCTTGAGCACCATCAGCCGCTCGGAGTCGTAGAACACCGCCGGGCCATACCCGACGCCCCACTGCATCGCTGCCTCCGCGCTCGGCGTAACGCCCATGACGAGTTGCAGCGCCCCGCTGTGCAGCCCGGCGAGCGCGTCCGCCTCCCCGGGGAACGCCACCACGTCGACCTTGGCCGCGTCCCCCAACATCGCCGCCGCCACCGCGTGGCAGAGTTCGGTGGTCAGCACGGACAGGTCGCCATGCTGGTCCTGGTTGTTCCAGTCCTCGGCCGCTTGGACCGTCCCGCACGTCAGACGCTCGGACCTCTCGACGGCCGCCATGCTGTGCGCCGCCTCCGGTGCCAGGGCACGCAGCGGACCCGGCAGCAGCAGCGCGGACAAGGCAAGTGCAGTGGAAAACTTGAACATCAATCGATCCACGACGCGGGAGAGGGCAATCGCTCGCCTCCTCCCGCGAGGGCGTTAAGGCGTCCAGGAGCCGGACGTCGGCAGGCCGGGCGAGCTGGACGGCCGCGGGTTGACGTCGATCGGATAAGGGTCCGTCGGCGTCCCGTTCTGGTAGGCAGCCGCGGACGGGAAGTCGGTCGGCAAGACGCCGATCGCTGCGCACGCGCCGTTGGTGTAGCCGTTTGGCGAGAAGCCCGGCTGCGCCAGATGCGGGAAGGACCGGATCTGGGTGTCGCTGAACGTCGCCGCCGACGGCGCGATCGGCGCGTTGCTCTGCAGCCGGTTGTAGTCGAACACCTCGGTCAGATCGCCCAGGGCGTTGGCCGGGTCGTCGGACGGGCCCAGGTTGGCCTGCCCAAGGTTCTGTTGCCCGAGCTGACGCGCATGCGCCTCGTCGGGCAGTTGCGCGAGCGGCACCAGCCCGAACAGCTCGTTGATGAACTTAATGATCGAACCATGCTCGCTGTACTGGTGCGAGATGGTTCCTTGCAGCGCCCAGGGCGAAACCACGATCGCCGGGTTACGCGGGCCGCCGGCCAGGACCGAGCCGTCGACGAAAGTGCTTCGCTGCGCAACCTGCTCGTGGTCGTACTGCCCGTCGGTCTCGTCGTAGCTGATGATGATGGCGCTCTGGTTCCAATAGGGGCTGTTGGCGATCAAGTTGATCATCTGCGCCGCGAAGGCTTCGGAAATCTGTCGATCGGCGTAGCCAGGGTGGTCGTCGTTGCCGATGAACGCCTTCCTGATCCCCGGCGACGGGTTGGCCGGTACCAGGCCCAGATTGTTGCTGTAGCCGCCGCGGTAGTAGAACACGCCGCCGTTGGCAGGCAGCGTCTGGTTGCTCACCGCGGTGACCAGGTCCTGCGCCCCGTGCAGGTTGTTGGCCAAGATCTGCGTGTTGTCGGCGAGATAGCCGAAATAGGCCGGCCCGTTATGATGCAGCACGTAGCCGGTGTAGAGCGCCGGATCGTTGGTCGGGTTCGGCGTGCCGGTGCCCTGGGGCTCGTTTAGATCCGGCGCGTCGTTGCCGTTGAAGCCCTGCTGGAACCAGCCCCAGTTCACCATCTGGTTTTTCGTCGCGATGGCGAACACGTCGTGCTGGACGTCGATCAGGTTGGCGCGCGGGTTCTGGTCCGACTTGATGACCTGACTGATGGTCGGGCCCATGAACGAGAGCGGCAGCGACGCGTAGGTCTGGTTGACCGTCGGATTGGCGGCGTTCTCATCGAAGTTGTATGGCGGCTTGACTGCGTTGAGATCCTTGTTCGAGCCCGGGAACGGACCGGGATCGGCAACGATTGGCACGAACGCGTTCGTGTTGCCCGCCACGGTCGACGTATACGTCGCCCCTTTCGGGTTCGGGAACGCCGAGCTCGCGTACGTGACGTTCGGCGCCTGGCTGTTGTGCAGCGCCCATTGCGTCTCGCCCGCTTGTCCGGCGATCATCGCGATCGCGTTCGGCGTCGACGGCCCGACGATCGTCTGGTGGAAATTGTCCATCAGCGCGAAGTTCTTCGCCCACGACCACAGGAACGGAATGGTGTCGCAGTCGATGTGCGCCGTGACCATCTCCGCCTGCTGCTTCTGCGCCAGCGTGACCGACGTCGCCGCCGCCCCGTTCGACTTGACGATCGCGCCACCCGGCGTGGCCGTGGTCAGCCCTTCCTGGTCCATCGCGTAGCGATCGTTGTTCGTCACGCCGTTGCTGATATCGAGGTCGTTGGCCATCCCCTGATGGCTATGATCGACCGAGACCTGGTCGGCCGGATAGATTGGCACGATGGCACCGCCGCTCCCGAAGCCGCCGACCTGGACCGCTTGCGGCAACAAGAACGGCGATTGCGTCACGGTGTTGAGGTTCGTGTCGAGGTAGCGCTGGTTGAAGCTGGGCGTCTGGTTCGCCGGGGTGAAGCCCGGCGGCGCGCTCAGCAGGCCGTTCGCGCCAGGAAACGTGCCGAAATGGTGATCGAACGATTGGTTCTCGTTGAAGATCACGAAAACGTACTTAACCTTTTGCTGCAGAAGCGCAATCTTCTGCTGCGTCGTGAGCGTCGGGGCTGCCGCCGATTGCGCCAATACTGCTGTGCTGTTGGTCAGCATCGCGACGATGCCGAGCGCTGCGCAACTGCTCTTGAGCCACTTCTTGTGTGTCATTGGGCGAAAGTCCCTCGTCGATCTTGAGGCTAGCTAGAGCCCGCGCGCCGCTCGCGCTATGTCGTGCACATGACAGTTTGACGAATTCACGTTTCACGGTCCCAGTCTCGCGTGGCGGGACCGGGCCGCTTGTGCGAGAGACACCAGCATGCGGCGCTCGACGGGCTTCACGTTGCTCGAAATCCTGGTCGCCTTCGCCATCGCCGCCCTTGCCCTGACCGCGCTCACGGCAGCGGTCGCTGGCGGCCTGCGCTCCAGCCGCGCGGCGGCCACAACCGAGCAAGCGATCTCTCGCGCCCAGTCCCGGCTCGCCGCCGCGGCGCTCGCACCGCCGGGCGAGCGCAGCGGCGATGACGGCGGCGGGTTCCACTGGCGCGAGGTGGTCCGCCAAGCGGGCCGCTCCGGCGCCGCCGCCCTCTACGACATCACCGTCGAAATCACCTGGACCGTCGACGGTCCGCATCGCTTCGCGCTGCAGACCCTGCGCGTCGCCTCCGTCGCGCAGGATCGCCCGTGACGCGCGGCTTCACGCTGCTCGAGACGCTCGTGGGCGTGCTCATCCTCGGCTTCCTCCTCGTGGGCCTGGCCAGCGGCGCCCGGTTCGGCGCCGGCGCCGCCATTCGGCAGGGCCAGTCCAGCACCCGTAGCGGCGACCTCGACGCCGTCGACCGCACACTTCGCCAGATCGTGGCCACCGCCGACCCGGCTGCGCCACTGGCAGGCTCGCCCGGCACCCTCTCCCTCGTCGGCGACATCGCCACCGCGCCAGGCCCGAACCTGGTCGCGCTCGGCCTCGACGCGAGCCACCGCCTCGTCCTGCGCTGGACGCCGAAACCGCCAGGCCGCCCTCTGGTGCCGCTCGTGCAGCAACAGGCCGAACTCCTCACCGGCATCGCCGGCATCACGTTCTCTTACTACGGCCCGGCGGCCGACAACGATCCGGTAGCCGCCTGGCAGACCAACTGGACCCGCGCCGGCCTGCCTTCGCTCATCCGCCTGCGGATCGCCTTCGTCGATCCCGCCGCCCCGCGCTGGCCCGACATCGTTATGGCGCCGCGGCGGGGGAGTTGAATTTCGTTGATGCCTAAACTGCGCCGCTTCCGTATGTCACTGCACATGGCAGTCCCGTTCCTATCCTGCATGGCCTTGGTTGCGCAGATCTACGCGCTGCCGCCGCGCGTGCTGCCGGCGATCCAGCATGTCGAGGGCGGGCAGCCTGGCCTCGTGCGCACCAACACCAACGGCACCCAAGACCTCGGCATCATGCAGATCAACACGATCTGGCTGCCCTATCTCAGCGCCTATAGCCGCCGCTCCCAAGCCGATGTCCGCGCCAACCTGCTCACCAACGCTTGCTTTAACATCGCCGCCGCCGGCCTCATCATGCGCATCTATCTCGACGAAACCGCGGGCGACCTGCTCCGCGCCGTGGGCAACTACCACTCGCACACCACGACCCTGAACCAGAATTACCAGGCCAAGGTCCTGCGCTCCGCCACCCTTCTGTTCTCGTCGAACCGTCGCCCCTGATGGACCTGCCGCGCGGCATCCTGCCCCCGCCCGACCCGGTCGAAGCGCTCGCCGCCCTTCTGGTCTCGGATGGCCATTGCGACGTTCGGACCATCGAGCGCGGCCGCCGGGTTGCCGCCGAGAGCGGGCAACGCCTCGACAGGGTGCTGATCCAACTCGGCCTCGTCACCGAGCGCGACCTCGCCCGCGCCTATGCCGCCCTGACCGGCCTGCCGCTCGCCGCCCCGGCCGACTTCCCCACCGACCCGGCCGTGCCCGACCGGATCGCCCCGCGCTTCCTGCGCCACGCCCGCGCGCTGCCCCTCGGCATCGAGGCCGGACACCTCCGCCTCGCCGTAGCCGACCCGCTCGACCCATTCACCCCCGCCGCCATCGCCGCCGCGGCCGGGCTGCCGGTCGAGCTTCTCATCGGCCTGCCCGTCGAACTCGACGCCGCCCTGTCCCGCCTCTACCCCGACAGCGCCGTCACTGCCGAGCCCGACCCGGCGGCGGCCGAGCCGCTCGAGGAAGACGCGGAACGACTCAAGGACCTCGCCTCCGAGGCTCCCGTCATCCGGCTCGTCAACGGCCTGATCTCCCGCGCCGTCGAAACCCTCGCCTCCGACATCCACATCGAACCGTTCGAAGACCGCCTCCGCGTCCGCTACCGCTATGACGGCGTGCTGCACGAAGCCGAGCCGCCCCCAGCGCACCTCACCCCAGCCATCATCTCCCGCATCAAGATCATGGCCCGCCTCGACATCGCCGAGCGCCGCCTGCCGCAAGATGGCCGCATCAAGCTCGCCGTCCGTGGCCAGGAGATCGACTTCCGCGTCTCCACCATCCCTTCGCTCTACGGCGAGACCGTCGTCCTCCGCGTGCTCGACCGAAGCGCCGTCAGCTTCGAATACGGCAAGTTGGGCTTATCGGCCCCGGTGATCGCCCGTCTCGACGCCGCCCTGAAGCTGCCCAACGGCATCGTCCTCGTCACCGGCCCGACTGGCTCGGGCAAGACGACGACGCTCTATACCGGTTTGCTGTCGCTCAATTCCGTCGTCCGTAAGGTCGTCACCGTCGAAGACCCGATCGAATACCAACTGCCGGGCGTCAACCAGATTCAGGTCAAGCCGCAGATCGGTCTCAACTTCGCCAGCCTGCTTCGCTCCATTCTGCGCCAAGACCCCGACGTGATCATGGTCGGCGAGATCCGCGACATCGAGACCGCCCAGATTGCCGTGCAGGCGGCGCTCACCGGCCACCTCGTGCTCAGCACCGTCCACACCAACTCGGCCGCCGCCACCATCTCCCGCCTACGGGACATGGGGCTCGAAGACTATCTGCTGACCGCCGTGCTGCGCGGCGTTCTCGCCCAGCGCCTCGTCCGCCGCCTCTGTCACGCCTGCCGACGCCCCGAACCGGCCCCGCCCGAACTCGTCGCCCGGTTCGGGCTGGGCAGGGCAGGGGATGCGGCGCCGATCCTCTACCATCCCGTCGGCTGCCCCCACTGCCGCACCACCGGCTACCGCGGCCGCCTCGCCATCGCCGAATTCCTCGAGCCCACGCCTGCCATCGAGCGGCTGATCTTCTCCCGCGCCGACCAGTCCGAGATCGAGCGCGCCGCCGTCGCCGCCGGCATGGTCACCATGTTCGACGCCGGCATGCAGGCCGCGCTCGCCGGCGAGACCACCATCGAGGAAGTCACCCGCAGCATCCGGACGGATGCGTAGATGCGTCCGATCCGGACCTACGCCTGATGCCGTCCTTTCGCTACACTGCGCTCGATCCGTCCGGCCGCACCGTGCGCGGGACCATGCAGGCCGACACTCAGGCCGAGATCATCGGCCGCCTGCAACGCCAGGGGCATATCCCGCTGCGCGCCGAGCCCGCCGACACCGCTACCTGGCGGCGCCTGTTCGATCGCGAGTTCGGCCGCCGCGGCATGAGCCGGCAGGACGTCGCCGATTTCACCCGCGAGCTCTCCGTCATGCTCGGGGCCGGCCAGGATCTCGACCGCTCGCTCCGTTTTCTCGTCGAGACCGCCCCCAACAAGCGCGTCCTCGCCGCGGTCGAGGCGCTCCGCCGCACCGTCCGCGACGGCGGCTCCTTGGCCGCGGCGCTGGCCGAAAACCCGGCCAGCTTCCCGCGCCTCTACATCGGCCTCGTCCGCGCCGGCGAGGCCGGGGGCACGCTGGCTCCAACCCTCGAGCATCTGGCGGCCCTGCTCGAACGCGAGCGCGGCCTGGCCAGCAGCGTCAAGTCGGCAATGATTTATCCCGCCCTCCTGCTCGTCGCGGCCATCGGCTCCATCATCCTCCTGCTGACCCAAGTCCTGCCCCAATTCGTCCCGCTCTTCGAGCAGAGCGGCGCTCAGTTGCCGGGCGCCACGCGGGCGCTGCTCGCGCTGGGCGACTTCGTGTCGAACGAAGGAGCGTATGTCGGTCTGCTCCTGCTCGTTGTGCTCCTCGTCGCCGGGCAGGTGCTCAAGCAGCCAGGCCCGCGCCTGCGGGCCGACACGCTCCTCCTTCGTCTGCCGATCTTCGGCGGCTTGCAGCGCGAACTCGTGGCCGCCCGGTTCACCCGCACGTTGGGCACCCTGCTCATCAACGGCGTGTCGCTCATCGCAGCGCTCGGCATCGTCCAAGATGCCGTCGGCAATCGCGCAGCGACCGGCGCGATCTCCCGCGCCGCACTTCAGGCAAAAGGCGGCGCCGGGCTCGCCGGCCCGCTCGAGGAGAGCGGGCTGTTCCCGCCCCGCACCACCCATCTGCTTCGCCTCGGCGAAGAAACCGCCCAACTCGGCCCGATGTCACTGCGCGCCGCCGAGATCCATGAGGAACGTACTCGCCTCGGTGTCCAGCGCCTTGTCGCCTTGCTGGTGCCTGCCATCACCGTCGTGATGGGTGCCGCCATCGCCGGCATCATCGCCGCCCTGCTGCTCGCGATGCTGAGCCTGAACGACCTCGCCGCGACATGAGCTAGCTGGTCGCGGCTTTCGTCGCCGCGCCGTGCACGTTCACATAGTGGACGACCTTGCCTTTGGGCTGCGCCGGCCCCGGCGGGGGCGAGGGCGGAGTGGCCTTCTCGTGGGGGACGAGCGTCGCGCTCACGGAGTTGGAGATCTCCTCCCCGAACTCCGTCAGGAACGTCAGGCGGACGTCACGCACGATCGCCTGGAGCATCGACCCGTTGCGCACGTGGTCCTCGTTGCTGAACCACAGCACGAACTCGGTGTCGCTCAGCCGGCTGAGGACGTCGTCGCGCTCCAGCCGCTTGCGGATCGCCTGCTCCGCCCGCAGCATGGCGCGGACCGCGATCCGCTCCCAATCCGGCCCGAACAGGGAGCGAAGCGCTTCGAGGCTGATCGCGCGCAACTCGCCTCGATCACGGCTCGCATAGGCCTGCGCGGCCGCCGTCAGGGCCGCCACTTCGACCGGCCGCGGATCGCTGGCTGCCACCGTGCGCGGGATCAGCGTCACGACCCGATAATGCTGACCACTATCGGACAACAGCTCCGACGTGAGTCGCACGGGAACCCGGTGTCCGCCTTTGACCAGCGTTTCGAAGTCCATCGCATACGGCTCGCCGCCGGCGAATTGGGCCTCGCGGGCCTTCGTGCCAGCCTCGACGTAGTGCGGCGGGGTCAGGTCCTGAACCCGGATCCGCTTCAGCTCCTCGGCAGAAAAGCCGGTCAGATTGCGGAACGCGGTGTTGCACATCACCATCTCACCGCCCCGGCCCACGATCGTGACCGCCGCGTTGATCCGCATGAAGATTTGCGCCAGCATTTGCCGCATCTTGTCTTCCTGCGTGGCGTTCTTCCGCGCCCGCGTGATATCCCGGCCGATCAGGATCGCGTTGCGCACCCCGGACGGGCCCGGCGGCGGAAACGAGAGGCGCAAGCCCAGCCAACTCTCCACGGCGCCCGCCACCAACATGACGTCCAGCTCGATCGATCGGCCCGTCCTCAGCGATTGCAGCAATTGCTCCCGGCACTCGGTCGTGCCGACAAAATCCAACACTCTTTGAAAGCTAGCCCCGGTGAGCTCTCGCTGCGTGCGCCGGATGACCTCGGCGAAGGGCTGGTTGACGTACTCGATCATCGCCGAGGCTCCGCGCTCGGGATGGACGATCACGGCGACCGCAGTGCCTGCTTCGTTCAGACCTGATTCGATGACCGCCGGGAGTGCCACGCGCTTTTTCCACTCGAGTGCGTCGATGCTACCCAGCATTGATGTAGAAAAGATGAATATCACCCGCCGTGGTCCGGCGGTCTGTCCGCCTGCACGCGCTCATGGCCGAAATATCACGATCGCTCCGGCGCACGCTTCCCACTATACCCTGCCCCTGATCCGCCTCGGCGGTAGCAACGACGCGAGTGCTGCGGCTGAAACGATGAACGATGCCTCACGAGCCCCGAGACGCAACCATGACCAGGGTTTCACCTTGATCGAAATGACGGTCGTCCTCGTCATCCTCGCCCTCGTCGCCGGCCTGGTGCTCACCCGGGCGCCCACCCGCGGCGGCACAATCGACCTTCGCGCCGCCACCTCCCTCGTCGCCGGCACCCTCCGCGTCGCCCGCACCCGCGCCATTGCGGCCAATCGTCTCGTCCCGGTCCGCTTCGACCCGGCCGACGCCGCCTTGCAACTCGGCGCCGACCCGGTTCGCCGCCTGCCTCCCGGCATCCGCATCGCCGCAGCCGCCCCCGCCATCCTCTTTCGCCCGGATGGCAGCTCCTCTGGCGGCACCGTCGACCTTGCCGGCCATGCCAACACGGCCCGCATCGCGGTCAACTGGCTGACCGGCCGCGTCGCCGTCGCCGCCGCCAACACGCCATGATCGGCGCCCCGGGAGCATCGCATGGGTGATCTGCCGGAGGGTGTGCGCGGCCGGGTCTTGGCCGTCGCGTTGCTCGTCGTCGTGCTGGCCGCACTCTGGGCCGGCATCGCCGTGCCGCTGACCGATTGGTATGCCGAGCGCGCCGACAGTATCGACCGGCAAACGACGCTGGCCCGCCGCATGGCCCAGATCTCGGCCGACCTCCCGGCACTCCGCGCCGAGGCGGCCACGACCCAGGCTGCGGCACCCGTCGCCGTCCTGGGCGGGGCCAGCGATGCCGTCGCCGGCGCCGCCCTCCAGCAACGGCTGCAGCAGATCGGCGCGAGCCTCGGGGCGACCCTGTCCAGCACCGAAGTCCTCGCGGGCGAACCCGCTGGCGCCTATCGCCGCATCGGGGTCCGTCTCGCCGTCAACGCCCGGTGGCCCGTCATCGTCCGCCTGCTCGAGGCCGTCGCCAGCAACACGCCGCGGCTGCTGGTCAACGACCTGCAGGTCCAGTCCTTGCGAGCGGTCGTCGCCGACGCCGACCCCGCCATGAACGTCACCATGGTCGTTTTCGGTTTCCGCGCCGGCGCCGCGGCCCCGCCGGCGGCACCTCCGTCACCCGCGGCCGAGCCATGAACGCCCTTGCCGCCCTTCTCGCGCTCGTCGCCACCGGTCTGGCCGCCCTGGTGTTCATCGAGATCCAAGACCAGCCGCCCTCCGTCGAGCCGGCCGTCGCGCCCAGCCCGATCGCAACCACCGCGCCGGCCGCCCCACGTGCCGCGGCGGATGCAGACCCCAGCCGCTCCGTGGAGATCCTGCTCGCGCGCCCTCTGTTCAGCCAGACCCGCCGGGCCCCCAGCGTCACCAGCCCGGCCGCCCCGATCGCCTCGACGGCCACCCCGCTCCCGCGCATGACCGGCATCCTCATCGACGGAGCCCGCCGAAGCGCCATCTTCGCCCCGCCTGCCACTTCGGGCGGCGGCAAGCCGGTCATCGTGGCCGAGGGCGGCCATATCGGCCCGTTCACCGTGCAGACGATCGAGCCACAACAGGTCATCGTCATCGGCCCGGAGGGCAAGCGCACCGTACGGACGAGCTTCGATCCCACCTTGCAACCGCCCGCCCCACCCCAGCCCTTCGCTCTCGGCGCGCCGCAGTTTCCCGGGATCGCGCCCGTTGGCGCATCAGGTGTCGGCATCCCCGGCGGCCCACCCCTCTCCATCCCGCCCATCGCCCCCGGCGCCGGTTACGGGATTCCGCAACCTGCCGGAGCAGCACGATGACCCGCCGCCTTCTCCTTGCGCTCCTCTCGCCGCTCGCCCTTCTCGGCTGCGAGCTGCCCCAGACCCCGGTCCTCGAATCGCTGCCGGCCGTGCAGGGCGAAGCCGGCGTCGCCGCGACGCGCGTCAACGGCCCCATCGGCGCCGCGACCCCGCTTGGCACCCCGCTCGTCACCTACGGCACCGTCCGACCCTCGCCGGCCGCTGTCGCCGGTGCGACGGCTCCCGGGGCCAACGAGCCCGGCGACATCTCGCTCGATTTCGTCGACACGGACATCCGCGAGATCGTCGCCCAAACGCTCGGCACGATCCTGCACGTCAACTACACCCTCGACCCGTCCGTCCGCGGCACCGCCACGTTGCGCACGGTCAACCCGATCCCACGCTCGCGCGTGCTCGCCTCGCTGCAGGCGGTGCTCGCGCAGAACGGCGCCACCGTGCTCGAGAGCGGCGGTCTCTACCGGGTCGCGCCCGCCGCCATCGCGGCCGCCGCCCCGGGCCTGGCCAGCGCGGGCGTCGCCGGAAGCGCCGTCATCCCGCTCCGCTACGCCGCGGCCGATGACTTGGCAAAAGTCCTGCAGCCATACGCCGGCGCCACCGGCCGGGTCAGCCCGGATCCGGGCCGCAACGCGCTGCTCATCAGCGGTGATCCCGGCACCCGCGAGGCGCTCCTGAACCTGGTCCATGCCTTCGATATCGACGCTCTGGCCGGCCAGTCCTACGCGCTATTCCCGGTCGGCAGCGGGACCGCCCGCGATTTCGGCGCCGCGATGACCGAAGCCATGCGGAGCGGGCAGGGCGCCGCCCTGGCCGGCATCGTGCGGGTCGTCCCGATGGAGCGCATCAACGCCGTGCTGCTCGTATCCGCCCAAGCCCGCTACATCGAGGATGCCCGCCGGATCTACGCGCTCGTCGAGCGCAGCAGGCGTCAGACGGTCCGCGGCTGGAGCGTGTTCTACCTGCAGAACAGCAAGAGCAACGACGTCGCCTATGTCCTGCAGCAAGCCTTCACGCCCAATCACGTGACCGCCACGCCCAGCGCCCGCGCGGTCGGCGCCCCAGCCCGCCGCAGCGGCGGCACCAACAGCTTCAACAGCGGCGGCGGTGCAGGCGGGGGTGGTGGCGGGCTCGGCGGCAATGCGCTCGGCGGTGGCAGCTCGCTCGGCGGGGCCGGCGGGGGTCTCGGCAGCCTGGGCGGCGCTGGTGGCGGCCTCGGCCAGACCGGAGCCCAGGCCCAGCTCGCCCCTGGACAGAACCCGGCCAACCCTCTGCTCGGCGGACTCGACCCGGCCGGCGGCGCGGGGGGCGGCGCAGGACAGGCCGGCGGCGGGACCGACGCCGACCTCAACACCATCCGCATCATCCCCAACGCCGAGAACAACGCCATCCTCGTCTATGCGACCCCCGCCGAGCACGACACGGTCGAGGCCATGCTGCACAAGATCGACATCCTGCCGTTGCAGGTCCGGATCGACGCGGTCATCGCCGAGGTCACGCTGAACGACAGCCTCAACTACGGCACCCAATTCTTCTTTAAAGGCGGCGGCATCAACGGCGCGCTCAACTTCAACACCGCACTCAACGCGACCGCGAGCGCGTTGGCGACCACCTTTCCTGGCTTCATCCTCGCCGGCGGCAACAACGAGACCTACGCGCTCAGCGCGCTGCAGAACGTTACCACGGTGAAGGTCCTGTCCTCGCCTCAGCTCATGGTGCTCGACAACGAATCCGCCCGCCTCCAGGTCGGCAACCTCGTTCCCTTCCTGACCACCAGCTCGCAAAGTACGCTGACGCCAAATTCCGCCATCATCAACTCGATCGACTACCGCGAGACCGGCGTCATCATGGAGGTCACGCCCCGCGTGAACAGCGGCGGCCTGGTCACGCTCGACATCGCCCAGGAGGTCAGCGACGTGGACACGACCGCGACCAACAACTCCAAGATCGCCTCGCCGACTTTCCTTGAGCGCAACGTCCGTTCCCGCGTCGTCGTGCAGGACGGCCAGACCATCGGCCTCGCCGGCTTGATCCGCGACAACGCCAGCCGCGAAAATAGCGGCATTCCTTGGCTCAAGGACATCCCCATCCTGGGCCTGCTCGCCGGTCAGCAGGGCAACGCGCGCGGCCGGACCGAACTCCTCGTCCTCGTCACGCCGCACGTCGTCCACGATCAGCGTGACGCCCGCGCGCTCACCGAGGACCTCCGCGATCAGCTGATCAACGCGGCCGCGATCCCTAGCGAGCTCCAGCGCCTGCCCCAATCCGGCTCGCCGGACCCGCAACGTCGCGTGCGGCGCTCCGTCGGCCTGGATCGCTGACTATCGCCCTGAGAACGCCGGCGCCCGCCGCTCCGCCATCGCCGCGACCCCCTCTTTGAAGTCCGCGGTCTGAAAATGCTGCTGTTGCTCGCTGAGTTCGTGATCGGTGATCGCCGCCACGGCATCGGCCAAGCCCCGCCGTAAGGTGCGCCGGGTCGAAGCGACCGCGATCGGTGCCGAGATCGCGATCTCGCGCGCCAGCTCCATCGCCGCCTCGCGCAGCCCGTCCGCCGGCGCGAGGACGTCGACGAGCCCGATCGCCTCCGCCTGCACCCCGCCGATGCGCCGCCCGGTGTAGAACAGCATCGCAGCCTGCTGTGCGCCGACTACGCGCGGCAGCGTCACGCTCAGCCCGAACCCGGGATGGAAACCCAGCCGGTTGAAATTCGCCGTGAACCGCGACTCGGCCGACGCCACGCGGAAATCCGCCACCAGCGCCAAGCCCAACCCGCCCCCCACCGCGGCGCCCTGCACGGCCGCCACGATCGGCTTTTCGCACCGGAACAGACGCACTGCCTGCTGGTACAAGTGCCCGCCCTGCCGGTCGCCCACGGTGTCCCGCGCCGGTGATGCGAAATTGGCCCCGGCGCAGAAGTTCTTGCCCTCCGCGCACAGCACGATGCAGCGGACCGCCGGGTCCTGCCCGAAGCCCTCGAACGCCGCCGCCAGGTCGCGGATGAGCGGAATGTCGAAGAAATTGTTCGGCGCCCGGCAAATCTCCGCGATCCCGACATGCCCGTCGATGCTGACGCGGACGTCGCGCCCCGCCGTCTCGCTCATCGAAGGCCAAGACCCCGGGCGATGATCCCGCGCAGGATCTCCCGCGTCCCGCCCCGCAGCGAGAAGGACGGCGCCGTCATCACCAGATGCGCCAACACCGCCGACAGCGACCCGGCCCCGTTGACCATGCTCGGCTCCACGTCGACCAGCAGCCGCACGACCTCGACCGTCTCCTGCTCGAGCACGTTGCCCAGGTCCTTGACCAGCGAGGCTTGCAGCGCCGGGTCCTCGCCCGCCTGCAACATGCCCGCGATCGATCGCGAGAGGCGCCGGAGCGCCAGGATGTGCGACGTCAGCCGCCCGATTGCCGCCGCTGCCCGGTCATCCGCATCCGGCCCCCCCGCTTTTGGCTGGAGCGTCCGCACCGCCTCGACCAGCAGCGCGAAGCTGGAGAGGAACCGGTCCGGCCCCGAGCGTTCGAAGGCCAGCTCGCCGGTCACCTGCTTCCAGCCGTCGCCCTCCTGGCCGAGCAGCGAGTCCTCCGGCAGCAGCATGTCGTCGAGGATGACCTCGTTGAAATGGTGACCCCCGGTCATGTCGATGATCGGGCGCACCGTCATGCCACCGCCCTCCTGGGCCCGCCGCATGTCGACCACGAATTGGCTCGCGCCAGCATGGCGGTCGTCCTGCGCCTTCTCGCCGGTCCGGCAGAACAGGATCATGTAATCCGCGACGTGCGCCGACGAGGTCCAGACCTTCGTTCCGCTGACGAGCCAGCCGCCCTGCACCCGCTGCGCCCGCGTCCGCGCCGCCGCCAGGTCGGAGCCGGAATCCGGCTCGCTCATGCCGATGCAGAACGAACACTCCCCCGCGGCGATCTTCGGCAGGATGTCCAGCCGCTGCGCCTCCGTGCCGTTCTTCAAGATGCTCGGCCCGCTCTGCCGGTCCGCGACCCAGTGATGTCCGACCGGCGCACCTGCCGCGAGCATCTCCTCCAGTACGACGTACCGCTCCAGAGCGCTCCGTTCGTGCCCCCCGTACCGCTTCGGCCAGGTCATCCCGAGCCACCCGCGCTGGCCCATCTTGCGGCTGAACGCACGGTCGTGGCCGCTCCACGACGCGGCTTTCTGTTGCGGGGTCCGATCTGCCAACTCGACGCTGAGAAAGCCCCGCAACTCGGCCCGCAATGCCTCGGTGGCCTCGGTCTGGTCCGGCGGTGTGGCGAACGCGAGTGCTTGCATGATCAGCTCTCCAAACCTGCGGGCGACAGCACCAGCAGTGCGTCGGCGACCGTGCAGCCCTGGCCCGCAGGATGGACGATCACCGGGTTGAGTTCCAGCTCCGCCACGGTGGCGCGGCCGGCATGGGCCAGGCGCGACACGAGGCTGACCAGCCCGGCGAGTGCCGGCAGGTCCGCTTCGGGCGCGCCCCGGAAACCTTCCAGCAACGGCGCGCTGCGCAGGCTGCGCACCATCGCCGCCGCTTCCGCTTCGTCCACTGGCGCCAGCCGGTAAGCGACGTCGCTGAACAACTCGGTGGTGGTGCCGCCGGCGCCCACCGTGATCACCGGACCGAATGTCGGGTCTCGCACCACGCCGACGATCATCTCGGTGCCGCTCGCGGCCATCCGCTCGAGCAGCACCCCGTCGATGGCGGCCTCGGGCGCGAACGCTCGCGCTCCGGCCATCACCGCATCGTATGCCGCGTCCAGCGCGGACAGGTCGCCAATGCCGAGCCGAACACCTCCGGCCTCCGTCTTGTGCGGGATGGCGGCCGACTGGACCTTCACCGCCAACGGAAACCCCAGCACCGCCGCCGCCGCCGCCAACCCAGCCCTCTCCGTCACCAGCCGGCTCGGCGCCATGGCCGCCCCGCACGCCGTCAGCACCGCCTTGGTCGCATGCTCCGCCATCGGTCCGGCTGGTCCCCTAAGCTCGGCCGGGGCCGCGAGCGGGGAGGGGTCTCCCCACGGCCGCGACCGCCCATGATCGGCGAGAACCCGTGCCGCCCGCGCCAGCAGCGCCATGCTGGGGCAGATCACCGCCCCCGCGTCGGCCAGCACCTGGCGCCCGAGCGCGGAGGGCAGGGTGTAGCTGTAGAACAGCACCGGCTTGCGCCGTGCCGCCACGATCGCGGCCAGTGCAGGGGCGTCGACCGACACGCGCGCCGGGTTGGCCAGCGTCGTCACCACAGCGACGATGTCCACCGCCGGATCGTCGAGCATCAAGCCCACCGTCCGCAAGGTCCCGCCCCCGGCCGCGCCGCCCGCGGTGAGGTCGACCGGGTTGCGCGCGCTGCCGTAGGACGGGATGAAGCCCCGGATCGCCGTCTGCGTCGCGTCCGACAGCGCGGGCACGCTCAGCCCCGCGGCCTCCAGCACGTCGGCCGCCCACGCGCCCGCGCCGCCCGAGATCGTTACGACCCCGACGCGGTGCCCCGCCGCGTACGGGTTGGCGGCCAGCGCGGCCGCCACTGTCAGCGCCTCCTCCAATTCAGCTGCCACGACAATCCCATGCCGATGGAACATCGCGTCGTAGCCGGCATTCCACCCCGCCATGCTCGCCGTGTGGGAGGCCGCGGCCAGCTTGCCGGTCTCCGACCGCCCGACCTTGATGGCGACGATGAACTTTCCTGCGCGCCGCGCCGCCTCGGCTGCTGCGACAAACCCGGCCGGATCGCGGATGCTCTCGAGGAAGAGCAGCAGTCCCGCCGTGTCCGGATCGGCCGCCATGTGCGCCATGAAATCTGCCGCGGTCAGATCGGCCTCGTTCCCGGTCGTCACTACCGTGCTGAACGACATACCCAGCGCCCGCCCGCGATTGTACAGCGCGAACCCCATGCCGCCGCTCTGCGCCACGATCCCGATGCGGGCATTCAGCGCTACTGGATTGGCGTCGCTCTCCCGGTCCACCGCCGGGCTGAACGTCGCGCTGACCCGGGCGATCTCGTTGTGGAACCCCTCCGCGTTCGGCCCGCTGATCCGCATGCCCGTCCGCCGCGCCAGCGCCGCGACCTTATTTTGCAGTTCCGCCGGAGCGGCATCGTCTTCGGCGAACCCCGACGAGATCACGATCGCATTGCGCGCGCCCGCCGCGGCGCACTCCTCGAGCGACGCCAACACGCCTGCCGCGGGAATGACGATGATCGCGAGATCAACCGGCTCACCCGCTGCGGCAATCGTCGGAAAACACGGAAGGCCGCCAATCTCCCGGTAGCTCGGATTGACCGGCGCGATCCGACCGCCAAACCCATTGCGCACCAGGATGCTCAACACCTGCCCGCGGATCTTGTGCACGTCCGGCGACGCCCCGATCACCGCGATCGAGCGCGGCGACAGCAGGCTGTCGAGCGTGCTCATGCCGCCGTCAGCGCCGGCCACAATCCCTCCGGCCCCGCAGCCAGTGCGGCCCGTCCCACGACGATGTTCCACTCCGCCTCGTTGCCGAACTCGTCCCGCCAGGACCACAGCCGCCGGGTCGCGTAATGCAGGTCATATTCCTGCGTGAACCCGATCGCTCCGTGCGATTGATGCGCCAGCCCGGCCGCCACGCTCGCCGCCTCGCCCGCCCGCGCCTTGGCCGCCCCCACCAGCAACGGGGACAGAGTGCCCGCGAGCCCATCGGCCGCCATGTCCGCCGCCGCGATGGCCGCCGCCGACTGACCGGCCAGCACCGCCAGGTTCTGCTGGATGGCCTGGAACTTACCGATCGGCCGTCCAAACTGCACCCGCGTCTGCGCATATCCCACGCTCAACGCCAGCGCCCGCGACAGCGCGCCGGCGATCTGCGCCGTCCGCACCGCCGCGCCTGCGGCCCGCAATCGCGCCGCATCGAGATCGACCGCCGCCACCGCCCCGCCGGGCAGCGCCAGGTCGAGCTTGATCGTGTCGCGCGGCTCTCCGGCGAGGTTCACATCCCGCGCCGTCACCAGCCCGGCTCCAGCCACGCTGGCCACCATCGGCCCGTCCGGGCCCGCCGCCAGCACCGCCACCGCGGCCGCGTCCCGCGCCCATGGCACGCGGCTGGCCGTTCCCGTCAGCCGCCATCCGTCGCCGTCCCGCGCGAGCGTCAGGACGTCACCCCTGCGCACCGGCGCCACGGTCAGCACGCCGTCCGGCACGATCAGCCCGGCTCGCGCCAGCAGCCACCCCGCGAGCATCGTTTCCGCAAGCGGAATCGGCGCCGTGTGCTCGGCCGCGATCTGCAGTAGCCGCAGCGCCTCCGCCACGCTGGCGCCGAAACCGCCGGCCTCCTCCGGCAGCAGCGCCGCCGTGAACCCGGCCTCGACGACGGCATCCCAGAGCGGTTGCGGAAACGTGCCGGCCTCCGCCGCCTTCAGCACATCCTTGTCGACGTGCCGGCTGAACAATTGCTGTGCGCTATCGGCGAGTTGGTCGCTCATTCCGGTCTCCTATCCGCCAAGTCGGGTGGCGTTCGGGGAGCGCAATGCGTCCCACTGCGCATCGTCCCATCCGAGCATCGTCGCTGTGTCGTTCTGCGCCGAGCCGGACAGGAACTGCTTGCCCCCATCCACCACCAGGCACTCGCCATTGACGTAGGACGCGAGGTCCGAGACCAGGAAGCTGCAGGCATCCGTGAGTTCGCGGTACTCGCCCACCCGCCCCAGCGGGATCATCCGCTCCGGTGCCGGCTTTTGCAGCCCCGCGGGCGCCAAGCCAGCGGCCGCTCCGGCGGTGGGGAACGCGCCCGGCGCCACGGCCACGCAGCGAATCCCCTTCGGCCCCCATTCCACCGCCAAGCTGCGCGTCATCGCCAGCACGCCCGCCTTGGCCATCGCGGAGGGCACCGTGAACGCCGCACCCGACAGGGCCGAGATCGTCAGGATCGACAGCACCGTGCCACCCCGCCCCGCCGCGATCCACCGCCGCCCACAGCCCAGCGTGCAATAGGCCGAGCCATGCAGCACGATCCCGAGCACCGCATCGACCGCCCGCACCGACAGTCGATGGCTCTGTGCAAGGAAGTTACCCGCCGCATTGTTGACCAGGATGTCGAGCGGCCGCCGCTGCCAGATCGTATCCAGCATCGTCTCGACCGCTGCCGGGTCGCGCACGTCGCAGCCGATCGTGCAGACCTCCGCCCCCGGCCGCGCCGCCCGCATCTCCGCGGCCGCCTGTTCCAGCACCGCGACCCGGCGCCCGCAGATCACCAGCGACGCCCCCAGCGACAAAAACCGTTCCCCAATCGCGCGCCCCAGACCGGTCCCGCCGCCGGTGATCAGCACATGCCGCTCGGCGAGCAGGTCAGGGCTGAACATCGTGCCTCGCCAACGGCGGCGCCGCACTCCGCATCGCCGGACGGACGCCGTCGAAACTCAACGGCAACCCAATGGTCTGGATATCCAACCCGGGAATAGTCTGCAGCATCCCGAGCGCCCTCACTTGCGGGTCGTCCAGCAACGCACTCAGATCGTTGATCGGCGCAAACGGCACGCCCGCGGCCCGGAACAGCGCCGACCAATGCGCTGAGGGCTGGGTCGCCATGATCGCCCCGATCGCGTCCATGATCTCGTCCTTGTGCGCGACACGGCCCGCATTGTCGGCATAGCGGGGCTCTGCTGCCCACTCGGGGCGGCCGAGCACGGTGACCAACTTGGCGAACAACCGGTCGTTCGCGGCCGCCACCACCAACTCCCGATCGGCAGTCGGCAGCGCTCCGAACACCACCACCTTCGGGTTCCCCGTCCGGTCCCGCGGCGGCACGACCCCGCTTTGTGCGAACCCGGCGAACGGCACGCTCATCCACCCCATCGCTGTCTCCAGCAACGACGCATCCACCACGGCCCCTTCGCCGGTCGTCACGCGCCGGAACAGCGCCGCCATGCAGCCCAGCGCCGCCCATACCCCCGTCCCGAGATCGAGGACCTGCACCCCTACGCGCGAGGGCGGCCCATCCTCGCAGCCGTTAAGTCCAAACAGCCCGGAGAACGCCTGCACCATCGGCTCGTAGCCCGGCTCCAGCCGCATCGGCCCCACCGCGCCGAAGGCCCACAACGAGCAGTAGACCAGCCGCGGATGCGCCGCCCGCAGGCTCGCCGCGTCGAACCCGAGAGCATCCAGCGACCCCGGCCGCAGGTTCTGCACCAAGACGTCCGCCTCCGCGATCAACCCGCGCAGCTGCTCGCAATCGCCCGCTTGCTTGAGGTCAAGGGTGACGGACCGCTTGTTCCGATTGACGGTCTGGAACGTCGTCGCAGCCCCGTTCACGAAGGGCGGTCCCCACCCCCGCGCATCGTCTCCGCCGGGCCGCTCGACCTTCAGCACGTCGGCCCCGAGCGTCGCGAGGATCTCCGCCGCGTAGGGACCTGCCAGGTTCTGCGCGACCTCGATGACTCTTGATGCCTTGGAGCGGCAGCATGATCAGACCCCCAACCCGAAATAGGCCCGTCGCAGCCCGTCATCCGACTGGACCTCCTCGGGCGTGCCACCGAATGCGATCCGCCCGCCCTCCATCGTGAACACCCGGTCGCCCAGCCCCAGGAACTTCACGTTTTGCTCGGCGATCAGCAGCGACAACCCGCCCGACCGGCATGCCGCCAGCGAGTCGATCACCGTCGAAACCATCAGCGGCGACAGCCCAGCCGAGGGCTCGTCCATCACCAGCAATTTCGGCTCCGCCGCCAGCGCCTTGGCCACCCCCAGCATCTTGCGTTGCCCGCCCGACAGACCGCCCGCCGGCTGGTTGCGCTTCTCGCTCAAGATCGGGAACAACGCATACAGCTCGCCCCGCCGCCGCCGCGCCGCCGCTCGGCCGACGAACAGCGCTCCCAAATCCAGGTTCTCCGCCACCGTCAGATCGGGGAAGACCCCCAACTCGGACATGTAGCTCAACCCCATCTTCACCCGTCCCCGGGGCGACATCCGCGTGATGTCCTGCCCCGCGAACCGGACCGTCCCCGCCGTCGCCGGCAGCAATCCGACCAGGCATCTCAGCAGGGTCGTCTTCCCCGCCCCGTTCGGCCCGAGCAGCACGACGGTCTCGTTGCCGCCCACCGCGATATCCACGCCCCACAACACCCGGATCGCGCCATAACCGCCCTCGAGCCCGCTCGTCTCCAGCAAGCTCATGCGACCGGCTCCGGCGCACCGAGGAACACGTCGACCACCTGGCTGTCCCGCACCGCGTCGCGCAGCGCACCGCCAAAGATCGCCCGCCCGGCGTTCATCACGACGACCCGGTCGGTGATGCGGTCGATGAACGGCATCAGGTGCTCCACCACCACCAGCCCGAGCCCCGCCTCGGCCAGCTCTCGCAGCCGGGTCGCGATCCGCTCCAGTTCCGTCGGGTTCAGCCCGCAGGCCAGCTCGTCGACCAGCAGCAGCCGCGGCCCCGTCGCGAGTGCCCGCGCGAGATCGAGCATTTTCTGCTGCACGCTCGTCAGCTCTCCCGCCCGCCGATGCTTGGCCGCGCCGAGTTCCACGGACTCGAGCAGACGATCCAGATCCGCGGGTGTCCCAGCGGCCTGCACGGCCACCTCGAGGTTCTGCCGCACCGTCAGGCTGGCGAACGGCTTCGGTATCTGGAACGTCCGGTTGATCCCACGCCCCGCCCGCCGATGCGCGGGCAGCCCGGCGATGTCCTCTCCCGCGACCAGCACGGCGCCTGCATCGGCCGCCAGCAACCCGCTCACCACGTTGATCAACGTCGTCTTGCCCGACCCGTTCGGCCCGATGAGCCCGACGATCTCGCCCGCATGCACGTCGAGATCGATCCCACCGAGCGCCATGAAGCCGCCAAATCGTTTGACCACCCCGGTCACCTTCAGCAGCGGCTCAGCCATGCCGCAGCGCCCTGACCTGCCGCGGGATCGCCGCCAACCCTTCGGGGAAGAACAGCACCAGCGCCATGATTAGAAGCCCGAACGCCAGCTGGAAGTATTGCGGCGCCGACACCCCGATCACGTTGTACAGCCCATAGAGCAGCAACACGCCCACCACTGGACCGCCTAGCGTCCCGGCGCCGCCGAACAGCGTGAACACGATGGCGAAGATGCTGAAGTTGATGTCGAACACCGCCTCGGGGAAAAACGTCGACGCCCGCCACGCAAAGATCGCCCCGATCAGCCCCGCCGCGACCGCGCTGGCCAGCCACACCAGCAGCCTTCCCCGCACGATGTCGATCCCCGCCATCGAGGCCGCTACCGGGTTGTCCCGCGCCGCCTGCAGCTGCAGCCCGAACCGCGAGTGCCGCAGATAGGCGACCAGCCCCATCGTCAGCGCCAACACGCCCAGCCCCAGCCCATACGTCAGGCCCGGCGCATACGCCGCCGCGAGCCGAACGCCGTATGGCCCGCCCGTTGCGTCCTGCAGATTGGGGTTGGCGATCAGGTGCAGCAGCGCCTCCGATGCCGCCAGGCTCGCCAGCCCGAAATAAGCGCCCTGCAGCCGCAGCAGCGGCGCCAGCAATAGGCCGACCAGCCCCGCCGCCACCCCGCCCGCCGCCACTCCGAGCAGCGCCGGCGCATGCCCGAGCATGAGCGTCATCGCGAACCCATAGGCCCCCGCGCCAAAGAAGCCGACATACCCGAACGGCAGATAGCCGGAGAACCCGTAGGTCAGGTTCAGCCCCTGCGCCAACACCAGGAACACCACGAAATTCAGCAGCAGCAAGCCGTTGTTGTAGACCAACGGCAGGACTGCCAGCAGCACCAGCAGCGGGACGACCACCAACAGGATGTCGCGCAAAAACAGCCTATGCATGCCGCACTCGCCGCCCCAGCAATCCAGTCGGCCGCACCAGCAGCACCCCGATCAGCACCAGGTTCGGCAACAGGTCGGCAAACGAACTCAGATACGTCCGCATCAGCATCAGCGACACGCCGAAGATGATCCCGCCCAGCACCGTCCCCAGCGGGTTGCCCAACGACCCGATGATGATGACCGCGAACGACGTGAGATCGAGCGGGATCCCCAGAGACGGCGTGAAGCTCCCCAGCATGAACGGCGCGAACACCCCCGCCACCGCAGCCAGGCCGGCTCCTGCTCCGAACGCGATCGCCGAGATCCGGTGCACGTCGATCCCGATGGCGACCGCCTCGTCCCGCTGCGCCATGATCGCCCGCGTCTGCCGCCCCAGCCGCGTCCGGTATAGATAGACATATACGCCTGCCAGCATCAGCACCGACACGCACCCGGTGTACGCCCACGCGAACGGGATCGTCTGCCCCAGCAGCGCCACCGGCCCGCCGCCCAGCAACCGGCTCGGGATCGACCGCTCCGTGTTGCCGAACAGCGTCGCCACGACCGCCTCGATCACCTGCGACAACCCGAAGAACAGGATCAGCGATAGCATCTCCGGCTCCCGCGCCCGGAACAGCCGCGGCACCAGCAGGTAGTACACCGGCACTCCGACCAGGAAGAACACCGCAAAGCTGATGAGCACCACGGCAGGCGCCGGCACGCCCAACCCGCGCAGCAACCAGAACGCCCCGAACGCTCCGAGCATGATGAAGTCGCCATGCGCCAGGTTGACGATCCGCATCACCCCGAACACGAGGTTCATCCCCACGCCCACCAGCGCGTAGTACAGCCCAAAGATGACCCCCGTCGCGAGCGCGTAGGCCAGCATCAGGGGGCGGGATAGACCGGTTTGGCCGTCGCCAGGTCCTGCGGCCAGACGATGTTCAGCTTGTATTCCCCGATCAGCTCCTTGCCCGGTACCATCTGCCCCAACGGCAGGATCTCCCCGCTCTGCGACCCGTCCGGGGCCAACAGGAACGGGCCCGCCAGCGTCGTCATGTTCCCTGACAGCGTGAACACCGCGCGCCGCAACTCGAGCTGCTCGAGGCTCTCGGCGGCCGCCAGCGTCCGCTCGACCACCAGCCCGGCCTGGTATCCAGCCAGCGCATTGAACCCGAATTCCACTCCCGGCAGCTTCCGGCTCGCCACGTAGTGCTCGAACGCCTCGCGGAAATGGTCCAGATCGAGCCCGTAGTTGACCTTGAACTCGTACACCGCCGGGCTTGCCAGCGCGTAGCTATAGGCCAACTGGTCCGACACCCCGTTCGTCTTCATGAGCGGCAGCTCGGTCAGCCCGTAGCCGGTGAACAGGAACTTGAACTTGTTCCCGTTGTCCTGCATCGCATGCAGGAAGGCGATCTCGTTGGCAGGATAGCCGAACTCGAGCAGCGCATCCGGCTTGGCCGCGTCCACGTTGTTGACCAGCAACGTGTAATCCGTCGTGTTCGCCGGCACCCCGCGGTCGAACACCAGCTTCAGCTCCTTGTTCGCCTCAACCGCCCGCCGCACCGCCAAGGCCTGAAACGCCGTGTAATCCGCCGTATTGTACAGCAGCGCCACCGTCTTGATCCCGAGCTTCGGCATCTGACCGACGAACTCGGCGATCGACTTCGGATATCGGTCCGTCGCGGCCAGCCCCAACAGCACGATGTATTGGTTGTCCGGCGAGAAGAAGTTCGGGCTGCTCCCCGTCACGTCGAACAGCAACTGCTTGTGGTCCCGCGCCACCGGCACGGACGACGCCGTCATCACCGACGTCGAGTCTGACAGCAGGATGTCGACCTTGTCCTGCGTGATCAGCTGGTTCGTCAGATTGGCCGCCAGCGACGGCGAGCTCTGGTCGTCATACGAAACGAGCCGCACCGGGATCTTCTTGCCGAAGCCTTTGACGAACGCTCCGCCGCCCCGGTTGATTCCCTCCGCCCACCACTCCAGCGCTGCATGCAGCGGCACCGACGCGCTCGCCAACTGCCCCGACCCGGCATACAGCGCCCCGATCTTGATCTCCGCCGGCGCCTCGGCCGCCATCGCCGGCAATACCCACAACGCAAGCACCGCGCCCCACCAGGACCTGGCCATCGACATCCTCCCGCAGCGCCGGCTCTCAATCCGGCTATTCAGGCCACCTTAGGCCGTGAAACACGAGCGAGCCTAGCCTTGCCGTTTCTCGGCGAGCCGAGGCTCAGCCGCTTGCCCCCCGCAACTCAATCGCCCCCGGCACCGCCGCCCCGGACCAGAGCGCCGCCAGCAACGCCTCCGGATCGCCCGCCATCGCCGGCCCTGCCAGCTCGAGGAACTTCGCCCCCAGCTCCTCGTCGCTCAACGGCAGGTCCGGATCGCCTTTCCGCGTCGGCTGGAAATGCTCGAACGCCCGCCCGTCGCGCAGCCGCACCACCACTCGTGCCGGCCGCCGCGCCGGATAGGCGTCGGCCAGGTCCGGAGCCAGCCGCACCCGCACCCGCGCCATCAGCGCGCGGATCGCCGGATCCGCCCGGGCGTCCGGCGCAAACGCCGCTAGCCGCACCCCACCCAGCATCAGCAGCGCCGCCACGCAAAACTGCACGCTGAACCGGCACTCCGCCTCGCTACGCGCCTCCGGCCGGTCGCATACGGTCACCGTCGCACCATAGCCCGCCACCTCGATCGCCTCGACCTCCTCCGGCCCAAACGGATGCGCCGCCCGCATCGCGATGACGGCGTCCAGCGCCGGAAAGATGTGCCCGCAGCACCCGTGGTTCTTGATGGTGATCTGCTCGATCGCGAACGGCTGCCCCAGCCCCGCCAGCGCCCAATCCCACTTTCCCCGATCCTCGCTCGTCGCCGCCGCGAAACCGGCCGCTCCATCGAGCACGTCGAGCGCCCCCGTCACCCCCGCAGCGGCCGCCAGCGCCGCCAGGCTGCCCGCCTCCGCCGCATGCCCCGCATGCATCGGCTTACTCATCCCGTCGCCCCGGAACGCCTGCTGCAGCCCGCCCGCCATCGTCGCCGCCGTCGCGATCGCATGCCCGATCGCCCTCGCCTCGCACCCGAGCAGCACCGCTACCGCCACCGCCGCCCCGAACGTCCCCACCGTCCCCGTCGTGTGCCACATCCGGTAATGGCTCGGCTGCACCGCCAAGCCGATCCGGCACGACACCTCGTATCCCGCGATCACCGCCCGCAGCAGCCTCTCCATCGGCGCTGTCCGATCCTGCGCTGCCGCCAGGGCTGCCGCGATCGTCGGGCTGCCCGGGTGGTAGCCGGAATCCCGATGGATGTCGTCGAACTCGGCGGTGTGGCTCGCCACACCGTTCAACAGCGCCGCATGCCGCACCGACCCGATCCGTCCCGTCGTGTAGCAGACCGCCCCGCCCGGCCCACAACCCGGATCCAGCGCCGAGGCCAGCAGCGTCGCCGGTGCCTGCCCCGCCCCCGCCAACATCGCCGCCACCCAGTCGATCAGCGCTCGCCGCGCATGCCGCTCCAATTCCGGCGGCAGCGCCCGCCCGCGCCACTCCGCGGCATGCTCCGCCAACACCAGCAGCGGATTGGCGCCCACCGTAGCCTACCCGTGGATCATCGTCCCGATCCCGCCATCCTTGAACAACTCGAGCAGGCACGCATGGGGCATGCGCCCATCCAGGATCACCGCCCCTTTCACCCCGCGCCGCACCGCCTCGGCGCAATTCTCCACCTTCGGGATCATCCCGCCGCTGATCATACCGCTCGCCACCCCCGCCTCAACGTCGGCCAGCGACATCTCCGGGATCAGCCGCTTCTCCGCGTTCAGTACGCCCGGCACGTCCGTCAACATCAGCAGCCGCTGCGCCCCCAGCGCGCCCGCCACTGCGCCCGCCACCGTGTCGGCGTTGATGTTGTAGGTCTTCCCGTCCGATCCCATCCCCACCGGCGCGATCACCGGGATCAGCCCGGCGCCGGTCAGCGCGTGGATCACCCGCACGTCCACGTGCTCCGGCTCGCCGACGAAACCCAAGTCGAGCGCGCGCTCGATATGGCTGTCCTGATCGACCACCGTCCGCTGCAGCTTGCGCGCCCGGATCAAGCCGCCGTCCTTGCCGCAGATCCCGACCGCCAGCGCCCCTGCCTGGTTGATCAGCCCGGCCACGTGCTTATTGACCGTCCCGGCCAGCACCATCTCGACGACCTCGACCATCGCCTCGTCCGTCACCCGCAGCCCATCGACGAAGCTCGACTGGATCTTGAGCCGTCCGAGCATCGCGTTGATCTGCGGGCCGCCGCCATGCACGATGACCGGGTTCACCCCCACCTGCTTGAGCAACGCGATGTCGCGCCCGAACTGCTCGGCCAAATGCTCGTCGCCCATCGCGTGGCCACCGTACTTGATCACCACCGTGACACCCGCATACCGCCGCAGGAACGGCAACGCTTGAACCAGGATGCCGGCCTGTTCGGCCGCGGCCTCAAGATCGAGTGGCAATCGCATCGCGCTCCGTCAACTGGGACCCCTAACGGGCCTCATCCCCGTCCGACCCTCGCTTGCAGGGCGTGAGAAATCAAGCGACCGCCATGAGCGTGCCTCATTGTTGAGACTTGCTCTGAACGCCCCGTTAACGTTTCTGCGGGTCGAATGGGTGGCCGCGCCCCGCATCAGAAGGTCCGATTGCTTAGTCTCAAGCCGCGCCCCGTCATCAATGCCGACCACCGCCTCCTCGTGCGGCTCGTGCGCCGTCTCGCCGGGATGCCCGCTCGCAAACTCGCCCATTGGCTCGCCGACGACAGCCGCGCCATCACCTGGTTGGCCGCTCTGCTGTTCCTGGGCGCCGCCGCCCTGACCGCCTGGATCGTCGTCTCCGATTACGACGAGACCCGCGCAAGCGCCGACTCTGCCATCGTCAACCTGACCAACGCGCTCGAAAAGGACATCGCCCGCAACATCGAAATCTACGATCTCGCGATTACCGAAACCGCTGCCGCGATGAACCTGCCCGGCCTCGCCGACATCAGCCCCGAGCTGCGCCGCGCCGCGCTTTTCTCACGCGTTGCGACCACCGAGTTCCTCTCCGCCATCCTCGTCCTCGATGCCTCCGGCGACATCCGCTTCGAGTCCAGCGACCCTGATCCCAAGCCGATCAACTTCGCCGACCGCGAATATTTCCACTTCCTCCGCGACCACCCGGAAACGGGCCTCTACATCGACGCCCCGATCCGCAGCCGCCTGTCCAACCGGGACATCGTGGTCTTCGGCCGCCGCATTCCCACCGCCGATGGCAGCTTCGCCGGCGTCATCACCGGCAGCGTCGCGACCGACTACTTCCGCACCCTGTTCGCGAGCCTTCGGCTGGGCGAGGGCGGCGCCGTCAACCTTGTCCGCACCGACGGTGTCATCCTCGCCCGCTACCCGGCACGGCCCGGCGAGATCGGCAGCAGCCTGGCGGGCGCCGCGCCCTTCCAGGCCATGCTCGAGCACGAGTCCGGCCTCGTCGACGGCTTCTCCAGCGTCGACCACATCCAGCGCACGTACGCCTACCGGCACGTCGGCGACCGCCCGCTGATCGTCGCCGTCAGCTACGGCCGCTCCGCCGCGTTCGCCGCGTGGCGCCGAAAAACCGTGCTCACGGTTGCCTCGATCGCTACGCTCATCGGCCTCGGCGCGGTTCTCGTCCGCGCTCTGCGCCGCCAACTCGTCCGCCGAAGCGCCGCCGAGCGCCAGGCGCTCGAGCTGGCTGAGTTGGCCAAGCGCTCGGAAGCCAATCTCGCCGCCGCCTTCGACCGGATCGACGCGGTGTTCCGCTATTCCGCCGATGCCCAGTTCGCCGCAAGCCGCCGCGCTGACGGCAGGTTCGCTTTCGATTTACTGAACCGCCGCTGCGAAGACCTGACCGGCCTGCACGCCGACGAAGTGATCGGTAGAACTCCGGCCGAATGCCTGCCCCGCGATGCCGCGGCCGTCATCCTGCGCAACTGGAGTGAGTGCCTGGCCAAAGGCGAACCGCTTTCCTACGAGCACACCCGGACACTGCCGGTGGGCCCGCGCCACTGGGAGACGCTGCTCGTGCCCGTCCGCGACGTCGACGGCCGCATCTACCGCCTGATCGGCACGATCCGCGACGTCACTCACCGCAAGCAGGCCGAAGAGGAACTGCTCCGCCGCAACACCACCCTCGAGCAACGCGCCGTCGCCGCTGCCGCCGCCCAGGACGATGCGCTCGCCCGCGCCTCCGTCGCCGAACGCCTGCAGATCCTCGGCCAGCTCGCCACCGGCATCGCCCACGACTTCAACAACGTGCTCCAGAGCGTCACCGGCTGCGCCGCCATCATCGAGCGCCGGGCCGAGGAACCCCACACCATGCGCCATGCCGCCCGGCTCATCGCCGACGCCGCCGCCCGCGGCTCATCCATAACCCAGCGACTGCTCGCCTTCTCCCGCAAGGACCCGGCCCAAGCCGAGCAGATCACCATCTCCACCATGCTCGCCGACGTCGTCGACATCCTCCGTCACACCCTGCGCGGCGCCGGCCATATCGATATCCGCACGCAGGTCGACGACGAAACGCTCGCCATCGAGGCCGAGCTCAATCAGCTCAAGACCGTCCTGCTCAACCTCGCCACCAACGCGCGCGACGCAATGCCCGACGGCGGTCCGTTGGAACTCGGCGCCGCCGCCGAGGCCGTTGGGCCGGGTCATGCCCGGCTCGTCCCAGGCGATTACGTCCGTCTCTGGGTCAAGGACAGCGGCTTCGGCATGGACGAGGCCACCCTCGCCCGCGCCACCGAACCCTTCTTCACGACCAAACCCGTCGGCCAAGGCACCGGGCTGGGCCTTTCCATGGCCCGGACCTACGCCGAACAGTGCGGCGGCACGCTCGAGATCGACAGTGGCGTCGGCCGGGGCACCATCGTGATCGTCTGGCTACGGCGCTAGACCGGCCAGGTCCGCCCGCACCAGGTCGATCCCCAACCCGGTCTCGCTGCTCGTCGTCAGCACCACCGGAAACGCCGCCGCGTGCTTGGCCGACAGCGCCAGCACCTCGGCCTGCTTTGTCGCTAGCGCTCCCGGCTTGACCCCGTCCGCCTTGGTCAGCACCAGCTGATACGTCACCGCGGCACGGTCCAGCAAATCCATCACCTGATGGTCCGACGCCTTCAGCTCGATTCGGCTATCCAGCAGCAGCACCACCCGCTGGAGCGTGGGCCGTCCACGCAGGTAGTCGAACATCAGCCCTTGCCAGTCCGCCTTGATGTCCTTGCCCGCCTGCGCATAGCCGTAGCCTGGCATGTCCACCAGCACGAGCCGCTCGCCCAGGTCGAAGAAATTGAGCTGCCTTGTTCGTCCCGGCGTGTTCGACGCCCGCGCCAGCGCGTTCCGCCCCGTCAGCGCATTGATGAGGCTCGATTTACCCACGTTCGACCGTCCGGCGAACGCCACTTCCGGCAACCCGGGCTCCGGCAACTGATCGATCCGCTGCGCCGCATAGAAGAACCGGCACTCCTGCGCGAACAACCAACGCCCCGCCTCGACCCGCGCCGCCTCCTCTTCGTCCATTGCTCGACCTCTTAACGAGGAACCCTCTCCCGCTGGCGGGAGAGGGCAGGGTGAGGGTGGGGCCAAAAGCACGACCCGCATCGCCTCAGGGTCGTGCCAGCGCCGGCTTCGGCAAGCGCGTCCGCCGCATGATCGTCCATTGCTGCAGGATCGTCAGCGTATTGTTCCAACTCCAATAGATCACCAGCCCCGCCGGGAAGCTCGCCAGCATGAAGGTGAAGATGATCGGCATGAACTGGAAGATCCGCGCCTGCACCGGGTCGGGCGGTGCCGGGTTCAGCTTCTGCTGGAAGAACATCGTGACGCCCATGATCAGCGGCCACGCGCCGAGATGCAGGAAGTGCGAGAGCTGGCTTGGATCGAACGGGATCAGCCCGAACAGGTTGAAGATGTTCGTCGGATCGACCGCGGAAAGGTCATGGATCCAGCCGAAGAACGGCGCATGCCGCATCTCGATCGTCACGAAGATGACCTTATACAGCGAGAAGAACACCGGGATCTGCACCACCATCGGCAGGCAGCCACTCGCCGGGTTCACCTTCTCCGACTTGTAGAGCTGCATGATCTCCGACTGCATCTTCTGCGGCTCGTCCTTCAGCCGCTCGCGGATCTCGGTCATCTTCGGCGCCAGCAGCTTCATCCGGCTCATCGAGCGGTAGGACTTGCTCGCCAGCGGAAAGAACAGCGCCTTGACGCACACCGTGAAGATCAGGATCGCGACGCCGAAATTGCCCGTCAGGTGGAACAGCCAATCCAACGCGTAGAATATCGGCTTGGTCAGGAAGTAGAACCAACCGAAATCGACCGCCTTGTCGAAGTTCGGGATGTGGTATTCGCTCTCGTACCGGTCCAGCAACTGGACCACCTTGGCGCCCGCGAACAAATGGGACGTGAGGCTGGCCGACGACCCGGGCGCCGCCGTCTGCGGCTGCGTGGGCACGAAATCGACTTGGAAGCGATCCGCTCCGTTCTCCGTGACATGCCGGAACGCGGTCGTCACCGGGACCGACTGGTCCGGCACCAGCGCCGTCAGCCAATATTTGTCGGTGATCCCGGCCCAGCCGCCGGTCGTATCCATCTTGAGGCTGGGGCCCTTGCTCTTCTCGCTCTCCGACTTCGCCTTGTCGTAAGTCTGCTCCTGCAACCGCCCGTCCAACACGCCGAGCAATCCTTCGTGCAGGATATAGTAGCCCGCCGTGATCGGCTTGTAGTCCCGCCGGATCCGCGACCACGGATAGACCTGCACCGCCGCCGGCCCGTTGTTCACGACCTTCTGGTCGATGCCGAACATGTAGTTGTCGTCGACCGAAACCACGAGCTGGAACACCTGGCCCGCCTGATTGTCCCACGACAGGGTCACCGGCTTGCCCGGCGCTAGATCTCCCGATGTCGCCGACCACAGCGTCTCCGGACCCGGCAGCGCGACCCCGTCGCCCGTCCAGCCGAACTGCACGTAATAGGGCTGCGGATCGACACGCGGCTCCAACAGCCGGACCAGCGGGCTCTCCTTGGAGACCTCCTCGTGGTAGTCGCGCAGCACCAGGCTATCCAGCCGCGCCCCGGCCAGGTTGATGCTTCCCTCGACTTTCGGCGCCACGATTTGCAGCCGCGGTACGTCCCGCTGCTCCGGCGCTGCCACGGGGATGGGTTGCGTGCCCGGGAATGCCGGGTTGAGCGCCGGCGCCGCAGTCTGCCCGGTCGGCGTTTCCTTGGTGTCGACCGGCGTCACGGGCCGCTTCGGGCCCAGGAATTGGAACCCTAGCAGGATCGCCACCGAAATCGCGATGGCAAGGAACAGGCGCTTCTGATCCATCAGGAGATAATCGCTTTCTGATCATGGGAACGACAGCCGCAGCGACCCGGCACCGGATCGACCCCGCCCGCATTCCAAGGATTGCAGCGCAGCACACGCCGGGCGGCCAGCCCAGTTCCGCGCACCGCACCATGGGTGCGCAGCGCCTCGATCGCATAGGCGCTGCAACTCGGCTCGAACCGGCAATGCGCGCCGATGACCGGCCGCAAGGTCCACTGATAGACCTGGACGAGCAGGATTAGGAGTCGGCTCACGAGGCCGGCCCGAGCGTCTCGAGCAGCCGCCGGAAGTCGCTCTTCAGCGCCCCGAACGGCCGAGCCGCCGTCCCGTCACGCCCGATCAGCACCAGATCGACACCTCGCGTCGCCCGCTCGGCCAGCACGTCGCGCGCAGCCGCCCGCAATCGCCGCTTGGTCCGGTTGCGGCGGACCGCGTTGCCCACCTTCTTGGTCACGGTGAAGCCCAGCCGTGCCGGCCCGGAATCGTCTCGCAGCAGAGCTTGCAACACCAGCCCGGGCGCGGGCGCCTTGCGGCCTTTCGCGGCCACCGCCAGGAACTCTGCCCGGCGCTTCAACTTGACGGACGGCGCCGGGTCGCGGGGCGCCATCGCAATGGGCCTAGGCGGAGAGCTTCGCGCGGCCCTTGGCCCGCCGGTTGGCCAACACCTTACGGCCACCAACGGTTGCCATCCGGGCCCGGAAGCCGTGACGACGCTTGCGAACCAGCTTCGACGGTTGATAGGTACGCTTCACGACGAACTCCGATGACTAACGGTCCCGATCTGCAACCTGGGACCACAACAAACCGTCCGAAATAGACGCATGCCGCCGGAACCACGATCGGCTTACGATCGTCTTCTGGGCAGGCCGGGCTTATAGGTGCGCCCGCCGCCTCCCGTCAATCCTTCCGGCGATCCTACCCGTGAGATTCGGGTCGGTCCTGCAACCCGAGTTCGACATCTGATGAGATCACCGCGTCGCCAGCCCGGACTAGTCGCCCTCGCCCTCGTCGGCGGGGTTGCCGCTGTCGCCGCCTGTGGCCTTTCCCTCGCCCTGCTCGGCCTCGGCCTGCCTTACGTCTTGGGCGCCGGTCTCTCCGGCCTGTCCGCCGGCCTGCTCATCTACTGTGCCGGCCGATGGGCGGCTGCCCGCACACCCTCCGGACCCGCACCGCTCGACGACCCGGCCGCTGCCAAACTAGCCGCCCTCGAGCGCGAGATGTCGGGGCTCCGCCACGAGTTGCGCGGCGCGCTCTCCCCCGCGCTGATGGTGTCCGACCGCCTGCTCAAGAGTGAGGACCCGCTGGTCCGCCGCGCTGGCGACGCCGTCGTTCGCTCGGTCGAACGCGCCACCGCCCTGATCGGCCAGGACCAGCTCCGCCCGCCCGACGTGTGACGATCTCATTCTTCCCGCTGGGTGAACTCGACGTCCCTGTGGACATGCACCGACATCAGCAGCCCAAACCCGAACATCACCGTCAGCATCGCAGAGCCGCCATGCGAGACGAGCGGCAGCGGCACGCCGCCCACCGGGATTGCGCCCATCACCATTGCGATGTTGACGAAGCAGTACAGAAAAAAGTTCGCGGTGATGCCCAGTGCCAGCAATCGCCCGTACTGGTGCCGGCACCGCAACGCGATCGCCAGCCCGCCCAGGATGATCAGCGACAGCAGCCCAATCACCGCCAGCCCGCCGACCAGCCCGAAATCCTCGGCGATCATGGTGAAGATGAAGTCCGTCTGCTTCTCCGGCAGGAAGTTCAGGTGTCCCTGCGTCCCCTGCATGAACCCCTTGCCGAACATGCCGCCCGACCCGAGCGCGATCTTCGACTGGATGATGTTGTAGCCGGCGCCAAGCGGATCGCTTTCCGGATTCATGAACGTGGTGATGCGCGCGCGCTGATAGTCGTGCATGTGGCTGAGCACGAATTGCCCCAGGAAGGGCAGGGGAGCCAGCAGCAGCACCACCTTCCACCAGCGCAGCCCGGCGGCCAGGATCACGCATCCGCCGACCATCGCCGTGATCGCCGCCGTCCCCAGATTCGGCTCCTTCAGGATCAGCCCGACCGGCAGCAGGATCATCAGCGCCGGTGGGATCAGGAAGAGCGGATTGCCCACGCGCTCCCAGCTCGCCCGGTGGAACCACGCCGCCAACGCCATCACGAGACCGATCTTGGCGAGCTCGCTCGGCTGCATCTGCAGCCCGCCGAGATCGATCCAGCGCTGCGCCCCCTTGCCGACATGGCCCATCCGCAACACCAGGACCAGCAACCCGACCGCGAACGCATAGATAGGATATGAGAAGCGCGCGATGAACCGGATGTCGATCATGGCGATCGACAGCATCATTACCAAGCTGAACGCGAACCGCAGGATATGCTTGGCCGCGTACGGCTCCGGGCCGCCCCCTGCCGAATACAGCGCGACGTATCCGACCCCTGCCAGCGCGCAGAGCATCAGGACATACGACCAACTGACCTGCCAGAATTTGTTCAGCAGCCCGAACGACGGTTCCGCCCGGATCAGCCGTCGCGCCGTGATCATCGCGGCAAAACCGTCACGACCGGTCCGCCACTCTCTGCCCCGGCGATTCCGTGTGGTTGACCGGGTCTCGCAGAAGCACGTCCGTCATGATGTCCCGTGCCAGCGGGGCTGCCGCGGCCGCCCCGGCGTTGCCATGCTCCACCACCACCGAGACCGCATACCGGGGCGCGTCGTAGGGCGCATAGCACACGAACAGCGCATGCGGGCGAAACTCCCAGGGTAGGTTTTCCGACTTGAACCCGTGCTCACGCGCTTCGCGCGAGACCCGCCGCACCTGTGTCGACCCGGTCTTGCCCGCCAATTGCACCCCGGCCACCGCGACCCGCCCGGCCGGAGCCGTCCCGCCAGCCTCGTTGACCACGGCCCACATCCCCTCGCGGCACAGGTGCAGATACTGCTCCGGCGCGCCCAGAGCCGGCCAATCCGTCGGCTGGACGCCGCGCTGCAGCGCCCCGCCCAGCGAGCGCGTCAAGTGCGGCTCCACGGCCCGCCCCGTCGCTACCCGCGACACGTACGTGCAGAGCGCCAGCGGCGTCGTCTGGATATATCCCTGACCGATCCCGCAACTGATCGTATCGCCGATGTTCCACGCATGCCCGCGCGATTGCCGCCACGCTTTGGTCGGCATCAGTCCGCGGCGGGCACCGGGCAACTCGATCCCGGTATCGACCCCAATCCCGAACCGGTTGGCCATCGCGGCTACTTTGTCGATGCCCGTTCGCCGCGCGACCTCGTAGAAGAACACGTCGCAGCTATGCTTCAGCGCGTTGCGCACATCCAGCGAACCGTGTCCGTTCTTGCTCCAGCAATGGAACCGCGTGTCGCCGAGGTCCAGGAACCCCGGACAGTTGATCCGCGACCCCGGCCCGATCACCTTGGCGTCCAGCCCGGCCATCGCCACCGCCATCTTGAACGTCGACCCCGGCGCATAGACCCCCGCCGCCGCCTTGTTGATCAACGGCGCCTTGCGGTTGCTCGTCCACTGCACCCACTGCGCCTGCGACACCCCGGAGTTGAACAGGCTCGGGTCGAAACTCGGGGCCGACGTCATCGCCAGCACTTCGCCGTTGCGGCAGTCCATCACCACCGCCGACGCGCTTTCGTCGCCCAGCCGCTTCAAAACCTGATTCTGTAGCGCCACGTCGATCGTCAGCCCCAGATCGGCCCCCGCCTGGCCCTCGACCCGGTCCAACTCGCGGATCACCCGCCCGACCGCGTTGACCTCCATCTGCGTCGCCCCGGCCTTGCCGCGCAGCTTGACGTCTTGCGCCTTCTCCATCCCCGCGCGTCCCACCCGGATGCCGGGCAGCGCCAGCATCGGGTCCTCGGCCACGTCCGCATCGTTGGGCGGCGCAACATAGCCGACCACATGCGCCAGCGCCGGCCCGAACGGGTAGATCCGGGTCGTGCCCACATCGACGAAGATGCCCGGCAGGTCCGGCGCATTGACCTCGAGACGGGCCATCTCCTCCCAGGTTAGGAACTCCCGCACGACCAGCGGGATGAACCGACGCCGCTTGCGCATCTCACGCTCGATCCGCGACCGCTCATGGTCCGCCAGGCTCACCACCCTGCCGAACGCATCCAGCGTCGCATCCACGCTGTCCGTCTGCTCGACCGTCAGCAGCGCCCGCCAGTTCAGCTTGTTGCCCGCGACCGGCACCCCGAACCGGTCCAGCACCCGCCCCCGCGGCGGCGCCGTCAGCCGGGCGCTGATCCGGTTGCTCTCCGCCAGCGTCGAGTAGCGCTCCCCCTCGATGACCTGAACCTGATACAGCTTGGCTCCGAGCGCGCCGAGAATGCCGAGCTGCCCCGCCCCGAGCAGCAGCGCCCGCCGCGTGAACACGCCGGTCCGCTTGTTCTCTTTCTTGAACTGCTGGCTCATGCGCTACGCTTTGTCAGGATCGGCAAGGCCACGATGGGCCCGCGTAAAGACCATCGCCAGCAGCGGGTAGAACCCCGCGCTGACCCCGAACTGCAGCAGCGCCGGCGCCGGCGGCAACAGCCGGAACGTCAGCACGCTGGTCAGCGCCCACTCGATCGACGCCGCCCCCACCGCCACCGCGACGAAAACGAGCCACACCACCAGGAAGCCCTGCGCCGCCACGAACCGCCGCATCCGCAGCGCCACCCCGTGCACGATCAACAAGATCAGCGCCGCAAGCCCCAACGGCGCTAAGCTGAGCAAATCCGTCAGCAATCCCAGCGCGAACGCGGCCACGGGCGGCATACTGTCTGGCCGGAACACCGACCAGAAGAACACGCATGCGAGCGCCACCGCTGCCTGCAACTGCGGCTGACCGGGCAGACCCAGCGGCGCCGACAACGCCAGTAGCAAGATCGCCGTGACCGTGACCGGAAAGGTCTGCCGCGCCGTCGCGTCCAGCATCCGCCACAGGCTCGGGCGCGGCCGGATTCCAGGAAGCCGGTCCGTCATCGCCGCGCGGAGACAGCAGGCTTCTCGACCGGCCTGAGCGAGTTCTCCGGTGGCTGGATCCCCCGCAGCCCGTAATTGAACAGCCGCACCACCTCGAGCCGCCCCAGCCGCGCCGCCGGCTCCACCTCCGGCACCCCGCTCGCGCTGAACCGCACCGTCCCCACCGGCAGCCCGGCCGGAAATGCCCCCGCCTCCGCCGACGTCACCACCCGCTCGCCTTCCGCCGGCGTGACCCCCTCGGGCCAATACATCAGCCGCGGCCGCGGCCCGTTCGTTCCCACCATGATCGCCCGCGCCCGGCTGTTCTCCAGCGTCACCGGGATCCGGCTGTTCAGGTCGGTGATCAGCAGCACGCGGGCGCTTCGCGCGCCCAACTCCGTGACCCGGCCGACGACGCCATCCTCGTCCAGCGCCACCTGTCCCCGCGTGATCCCGTTATCCGGTCCCACCGCCAGCAGCACCGCCCGCGCGTACACGCCCCCCGCATCGGCCACCACGCGCGCCGTCGCATAGGACGGCGCCGGGTCGGGGATCCAGTGCAGATTGGCCTTCAACACCGTGTTCTCGGCGTCGAGCGCCAGCGCCACCGCATGCCACCGCCGCAGGTTGTCGTTCTCGTCGCGCAGCCGCTGGTTCTCCGTGCGCAGCGACCACAGGCTCTGCAGGTCGTCAGACACCTCGCGCAACCGCGCCAACGGCTCGGCGGCGAGCGAGTACAGCGGCGCCAACGTATCTGCCAGCGCCATCCGCGCCCGCTCGGCCAGCAGCGCGTCCGCCTTGCCCAGCAGCATCACGCCAAACGCCGCCGCGATCAGCACCGGCAAGGTCAGCTTTGCCAGCGCTTGCCGGACCGGGATCGACAGACGGATCAAACGGCGTGTGCCCCCAAACTAGTTTTTAGTACATCGTCGTCAGCACGTTCCGCAGCCGCTTCATCTCCTCCAGCGCCCGCCCGGTTCCAAGAGCGACGCAGCTCAGCGGGTTTTCCGCCACGACGACCGGCAGCCCCGTTGCGTCCCGGAGGACTTGATCCAGACGGTATAGCAGCGCTCCGCCCCCCGTCAGCACAATTCCCTTGTCCACGATGTCGGCCGCCAGCTCCGGCGGCGTGTTCTCCAGTGCAACCTTCACCGCTTCCACGATCTGCGTGATCGGCTCGGCCAGGCTCTCCGCGATCTGCCGCTGCCCCACCAGGATCTCCCGCGGCACCCCGTTCATCAGGTCGCGCCCTTTCACTTCCCGGTAGGGCCCGTCGTCATACTCCTGCGATGGCGTTGCCGCACCGATGTCCATCTTGATCTTCTCGGCCGAGCTCTCGCCGATGAGAAGGTTATGCGTCCGGCGGATATACGAGATGATCGCCTCGTCCATCTTGTCGCCGCCCACCCGAACGGACTTCGAATACACGATCCCGCCGAGCGAGATGACGGCCACCTCGGTCGTCCCGCCGCCCACGTCGACGATCATGCTCCCCGAAGGCTCCGTCACCGGCAGCCCGGCCCCGATCGCCGCCGCCATCGGCTCTTCGATCAGCAGCACCTTGCGCGCCCCCGCGCTCTCCGCGCTCTCCTGGATCGCCCGCCGCTCCACCGCCGTGCTGCCGGACGGCACGCACACGATGATCAGTGGGGAGGCGAAGCCCCGCCGGTTGTGCACCTTGCGGATGAAGTGCTTGATCATCTCCTCGGCGACTTCGAAGTCGGCGATGACCCCGTCCCGCAGCGGCCGGATCGCCTGGATGTTGCCCGGCGTGCGCCCCAGCATCATCTTGGCCTCCTCGCCCACTGCCAGCACCTGCTTCTTGCCCCGCACGTCCGCGATCGCGACCACGCTCGGCTCCGCCAGCACGATCCCGCGGCCCTTGACGTAAACCAGCGTGTTCGCCGTCCCGAGATCGATGGCCATGTCAGCCGACATGATGCCCAACAGGCGTCCGAACATTCGCAAACAATCCTACATAAAGCGGTGGACGCTGGTCATGCACCGCAGCATCCGGCGGGGTGCCTTAGCCGCACACTCCACCCGCGGCAAGGGCTGGGGATCACCTCTTCGTGACTCCGGCCTTGGTGCCACAATCCTGACAGACCACCGCGGTGTTTTAACTTGAGGTAAAGCTTTGCGCCTTAAAGCTGCAGACTACCAAACCTGAACCAGGAGACGTCATGTTCAAGAAAGCCCCGCTCCCGTTGGCCCTGCTCGCTCTGCTCGGCGTCAGCGCGTGCACCGACCCATACAGTCCAGGCCAACGCGCCGTTGGTGGCGGTCTGATCGGCGCTGGCGCCGGTGCGGCCATCGGCGGTTTGGCCGGCGGCGGCAGGGGCGCTGCCATCGGTGGCCTGACTGGCGCCGCCGTCGGCGCTGGCACCGGCTACGTCACCACGCCGCAGCAGCCCGAATACCGGCGCTACTAAACCCGACATGGCATCCGGAACCCTCTCCGCCTCTGGGGAGGGGGCCGAGAGGGCTCGTTGACACCAAAGGATACTCGAGATGATCAGCAAGGCTGCCGTCACCCTGGCGCTCGTCGCCGGGCTCGGCCTGACCGCATGCACAGACCCATATGACCCGGGCCAGCGAGCCGTCGGAGGCGGTTTGCTCGGCGCCGGCGCTGGCGCGGCGCTGGGCGCCGTTGCCGGCGGCGGCCGAGGCGCCGCGATCGGCGCACTCGCCGGCGGTGCCCTCGGTGCCGCAGGCGGGGCCGCGACCACCCCGGTCGAGCGTCCTGCGCCCTACTACGCCGAGCAGCCGGCCTATGCCGCGCCGCCTCCGGGGTATGCCCCCGCCTACGCGCCTGGGTATGACCGCCCTTACGGCGGAGGCTACGCTCCGCCCCCGCCTGCCTACTACCCCGATCGCTACTGACGAGGCGCCTGCCCGCTCCCGGAGCGGGCAGGCCGCCTAGGCCGATAACGCCTCGGGCGCCGTCCGCACCCGCTTGACCAACAGCTTGTTGAGCGCGTGGATGTAGGCCCGTGCAGACGCCACGATCGTGTCCGTGTCCGCGCCCTGTCCGTCGACCATTTTGCCGGCCTCTTCCAGCCGAACCGTCGTCTTGGCCTGTGCGTCCGTCCCTTCCGTCACTGCTCCGACCGAGAAAAGCAGCAACCGCGCCTCGTGCGGGAACACTGCCCGGATCGCGTTGAAGGTCGCGTCCACCGGCCCGTCCCCGGTCGCCTCGGCAGTCGCCCGCTGCCCATCGACCTCCAGTTCCAGCACCGCCCGCTGTGGCCCGCGCGACCCGCACGTGACCTCGAGCGACCCGAACCGCACGCGGTCATGGTCCCGCCCGACTTCGTCGTCCACCAGGGCGACGATATCCTCGTCGTAGACGACCTTCTTGCGGTCTGCGAGATCCTTGAACCGGCGGAACGCGTCGTTCATCTGGTTGTCCCCCACCGCGCCGTACCCGAGCGCCACGAGCTTGTCCCGGAACGCCGCCCGGCCCGAATGCTTGCCCATCACCAGGCTGCTTTTCGTCCAGCCCACGCTCTCGGGCGTCATGATCTCGTAGGTCGCCGCGTTCTTCAGCACCCCGTCCTGATGAATGCCGCTCTCGTGCGCAAACGCGTTCCGTCCAACGATGGCCTTGTTGGGCTGCACGTCGAAGCCGGTGATCGTCGATAGCAGCTTCGACACCCGCAGGATGCGCTCCGTCTTGATCGCGTTCGTGTAAGGCGCGGCATCCGGCCGGGTTCGGATCGCCATGACGATCTCTTCGAGTGCCGCATTCCCGGCCCGCTCGCCGATCCCGTTGATGGTGCACTCGATCTGCCGCACCCCGGCCCGCACCGCCGCCAGTGTGTTGGCGACCGCCAGACCCAAATCATTGTGGTTGTGGGTGGAGAGGATGACCCCGTCCGCCCCAGGCACCCGCTCGCGCAGCATGCCGAAGATGCGCACCATGTCTTCCGGCGTCGAATACCCCACCGTATCGGGCACGTTGATCGTGGTTGCCCCGGCCTTGATCGCCGCCTCGACGCAACGGCACAGGAAGTCAGGGTCCGTCCGGCTGCCATCTTCCGCAGACCACTCCACGTCGTCGGCATAGTTGCGCGCCAGCGTCACCGAATCGACGGCCAGCTGCAGCACGGCCTCCGGTTCCATCCGCAGCTTGTACTTCATGTGCAGCGCGCTCGTGCTCAGGAAGATGTGGATCCGCTTGCGCTCGGCTGGCCGCAGCGCCTCCGCCGCCCGGAGAATGTCGGCCTGCCCGGTCCGCGCCAGGCCGCAGATCACCGGCCCCTTCACCGTCCTCGCGATCGCCTCGACGCTTTCGAAATCCCCGACCGACGCGATCGGAAACCCGGCCTCCATCACGTCGACGCCAAGCTCCGCCAGCGCTTCTGCCATCCTGACCTTCTCGGTCAGGTTCATCGAGAAGCCCGGCGACTGCTCCCCGTCTCGCAGCGTGGTGTCGAAGATGATGACGCGGCCGTCGGCCAGAGTGCCAAAACTGGGATGGGTGATGCTCATGATCTGTTCCTTATCCGTCTCGCTCGTCCGTCCCGGGTCGAACCCAGGTCATATCCCCTGGGCGATGCCGGCAGCGAGCCGGCGCGGCGCTCAGGGGCGGATAAGTCGAAGGAGGAGGAGGTCGAGCCCGGACGCGCGCAGCGCCGTCCACGCGACGATCGGCGCAGAGCGATATCCCAGAACGGGGAGGGCCAAACCCATGACTAGGACCCTAACAAGCAGCTGGGCCCCGTTCAACCGCGTCGGCCACCTAAATCTTTCTTCAGATTCGTATTCCACTCTTGTTCGGCGTTCCGGGACCATCCTACTTGGATCGAGTCCCAGTGATCAGGTCTGGCACATGAAGCGTCTTCTCGCCTCCCATGTCGGCATCGTCGGCACCTACGTCGCGTTCGTGGCCACCGTGAGCCTGATCGCCCGTTGGCAACTCGGCATCAGTTGACTTTTCGGCGCGTCCCCGTATAACGCGCGCCTTCTGGCGAGCGGCTTTTGAGCACGCTCGCCCCATTTCATGAAAAAGGGCCGCCGGACCACCGGCATGGCCGTAAGGATCATCTGATGTTTGCGATCATCCGCACGGGCGGAAAGCAGTACCGCGTCAAGCCGAATGACGTGCTCAAGGTCGAGAAGCTCGAAGGCGCGGCTGGCGAGACCATCACCTTCTCCGACGTCCTTGCCGTCGGCAGCGACGCCGGCACCACGGTCGGCGCGCCGCTCGTGTCTGGCGCCACCGTGTCTGCCACCGTCATCGCCCAGGACCGGCTCGACAAGATCATCATCTTCAAAAAGCGCCGGCGTCAGAACAGCCGCCGCAAGAATGGCCACCGTCAGCACGTCACCGTGCTCCGTGTCTCCGGCATCAACGCCGACGGCCACGTGTATCAGCCGAAGGCGGAGCCGACCGCCGCCGAAGCGACGCCGCCCGAACCCGAAACCGAAACCGTTCCTGCCTGAGGAGACCCGGCCATGGCACATAAGAAAGCAGGCGGCTCGTCCCGCAACGGCCGCGATACCGCCGGCCGCCGCCTCGGCGTCAAGAAGTTCGGCGGCGAAGCCGTCATCGCCGGCAACATCATCATCCGCCAGCGCGGCACCAAGGTGAAGCCCGGACTCAACATCGGCGTCGGCCGCGATCACACGCTCTGGGCCCTGGTGGATGGCCACGTCAAGTTCGAGCGCCGCACCGAAGGCCGCGTCCACGTCTCCGTCGAGCCAGTCACCAAAGCCGCCGAGTAACTCTCCCCTTCGTCCCTTTCGAACCCTCTCCCTCCGGGAGAGGGCAGGGTGAGGGTGGCGCCCCAAGCCGTACCCGAGACCCAAATGAAATTCCTCGACCAAGCCAAGATCTATTGCCGCTCCGGTGATGGCGGCAACGGCGTCGTCGCCTTCCGCCGCGAGCGCTTCGTCGAGTTCGGCGGCCCGGACGGCGGCAACGGCGGCCGCGGCGGCAGCGTCGTGTTCGTGGCCGCCGACAACCTTAATACCCTGATCGACTTCCGCTACACCCAGCATTTCCGCGCCCCGAAGGGGGGCAACGGCGCCGGCTCCGACCGCACCGGCGCGGCCGCGTCCGACGTCATCATACAAGTGCCGGTCGGCACCCAGCTCCTGGACGAGGATCGCGAAACCCTGCTCGCCGACCTCGACGAAGCCGGCAAACGCATCACCCTGCTGCGGGGCGGCGACGGCGGCCATGGCAACGCCCACTTCAAGTCCAGCACCAACCGGTCTCCCCGCAAAGCCACGCCCGGCTACCCCGGCGAGGAGCGCTGGGTGTGGCTCCGCCTCAAGCTCATTGCCGATGTCGGCCTCGTCGGCCTGCCCAACGCCGGCAAGAGCACTTTCCTCAGCGTTGTTTCCGCGGCCCGCCCCAAGATCGCCGACTACCCGTTCACCACGCTGCACCCCCAACTCGGCGTCGTCCGCCTCAGCCATTCCGAAGAGATGGTCATCGCCGACATCCCCGGCCTTATCGAGGGCGCCCACGAAGGCGCCGGCCTCGGCGACCGTTTTCTGGGCCATGTCGAACGTTGCGCCATGCTGCTCCATCTGATTGACGGCGCCGCCGGCAACGTCGTCCAGGCCTGGCGCACCATCCGCGAGGAGCTCGAGGCCTATGGCGGCGGCCTTGCCACCAAGCCCGAACTCCTGGTTCTGAACAAATCCGACGCCATGACCCCCCGCGAGGCCAGTTCCCGCCGCGCCGCCTTGGCCCGCGCCTCTGGCCGCCCGGTCATGTTGATGTCCGGCGTCACCGGCCAGAACGTCCCCGAGATCCTGCGGACCCTCATGTCCGGCGTCACCAACCACCGCGCCACGCCCACCGCCAAAACTCGTCATCGCGAGGAGCGCAGCGACGCGGCGATCCAGGAACCCCCGACCGACCTGTCCGCCATCGGAGCCGCTCAACCCTCCGAATGACCCCGACCTTTGCCACGGCCCGCACTCTCGTCATCAAGATTGGTAGCGCGCTCATTGTCGACGGCGCCACTCCACGCTCGGCCTGGCTCGACGGTGTCGCCGCCGATGTCGCCGCCGCCCGCGCCCGCGGCACCCAGGTCATCGTCGTCTCCTCGGGCGCCATCGCGCTCGCCCGCCCGGTTCTCAAGCTGACCAAGCGCCGCCTTCGACTGGAGGAGAAGCAGGCCGCGGCCGCCGTCGGGCAGATCCGCCTTGCCCAAGCCTGGACCGGCGCACTCGCCGCGCACGGCCTCGTCGCCGCCCAGCTCCTGCTCACCCTCGAGGATACCGAGGACAGGCGCCGCTACCTGAACGCGCGCGCCACCCTGTCCACCCTCCTCGGCCTAGCCTGCGTCCCGGTCATCAACGAGAACGACACTGTCGCCACGGCCGAGATCCGCTTCGGCGACAACGACCGGCTTGCCGCCCGGGTCGCCGAAATGGTCCAGGCGGACCAATTGCTGCTCCTTTCCGATATCGACGGCCTCTACACCGCCGATCCGAAACGCGACCCGGCCGCCGCTCACATTCCCACCGTCTCCGCCCTCACGCCCGACATCGAGGCGATGGGCGGAGACCCGCCGCCCGGCTATTCCAGTGGTGGCATGCGCACCAAGCTCGCCGCCGCCCGCATCGCCACTCAGGCAGGTTGCGCCATGGCCATCGCCCTCGGCCACGTGGATCGCCCGTTGTCGGCCCTTGTCGCCGGAGCCCGCTGCACCTGGTTCCTTCCCGACGACGACGGCCGCTCGGCCCGCAAGCGCTGGATCGCCGGGAGTCTGCACCCTGCCGGCACCATCACCATCGACCCCGGCGCCGCCCGGGCGCTGGCCGCCGGCCGGTCCCTGCTCCCCGCCGGCGTCCGCGCCGTCGACGGCGACTTCGAGCGCGGCGACCCGGTGCTGATCCAATCCACCACCGGCACGATCCTGGCTCGCGGCCTCAGCGCCTATGCGAGCGCCGACGCCCGCCGCATCGCCGGCCACAACTCCGCCGAGATCGAATCGCTCCTAGGCTGGCGCGGCCGCGACGAGCTGATCCACCGCGACGACCTCACGCTCGCCTGACCACGGTTCCGGATCGACCTCACGGGCGAGCGGTCCTGCCGCGCGCACCGATCGGTTTGTTCTGACGAGCATTACTCCCAGCCGGATGACCCCACTCGGTCGGGAAACGGTCTAGTGCGCGTCGGGGGCGCCGGGCTGCCGCAGTGGGAGCGCCCGCGCGACCGCGTCGATCGCCAGGCAAGTGCGTGTGATACGGTTGATGATCGGGTAGGGCTCGAAATCCACCTGAAAGCCTCGCGCGCCCATGACTTGGCTCATCAGGCACAAGTCTGCGAGACTTAACGCCTCGCCATGGCAAAACGCCCCCGTCGTGACATCCGCCGCCAACGCCGCTTCGCCGACGCGCAGGCCCTCGCTGAACCAGTGGCGTATCCAAGCCGTGCGTTGCGCCTCGCCCACGCCGAGCACGTCGCGCAGATAGCTTCGCACGCGTGGAACGATCAGCGGATGGTGGTCAGCGACCCAGATCCCCGCCAGCGCCCGCACCCGCGCCCGTCCCGGCGGGTCAGCAGGCAGCAGGGCTGGCGCCGGATGCGTCTCCTCCAGATATTCGAGCACCGCCATCGACTGGGTCAACCGTGTCCCATCCTCGAACGTCACCAAGGGCACTTTCGCCTGCGGATTCAGCTGCACGAACGGGCCTGAGCTCTGTTCGCCAGAATCGAGGTCGATCATCGTCTCGGTGTATGCGAGCCCTTTCAGGTTCAGCGCCATGCGAACGCGAAACGACGCCGCCGACCGCCAGAACCCGAACATCTCGATCATGCTGTCTCTCCCTTGCGCGTCCGCGAGCCGCCCGCCGATCGAGCCGACCGCCTACCGCGCGACCCGGCGACGGTTCGCCTCCAACTCCTCCGGCGTCAACTGGAACCCGGCCGTGACCTGATACGTGTCCGCCTTCATCGTTGCGTTCACCGGGAGCCGGAGATCGATGCTGTCCCCTGTCAGCCGCAGCCGGTCGGTGTTCTCCGGGAAGGCGGCCTGAAGCGTGTAGACTTGCTTGTCCAGCACCCGGTCTGCCTGGCTCACCGCCACGAAGAAGGCCACCTCCGCCGTCCGCCCAGTCGCCGCCGGGCCGCGCGTCAGCTCGATCCCGACGTTGACCGTCGCGATCACCGCGCGGCTGCCGTCTTGCGTGCAACTGCCGTTGAGGCTGGTGATGCGACCCTGCAGCGACGTATCCAGGAAGTCCCGCCCCGGGCCCCGGAAGCGCTGCAGATCGCCGGCATCGCCCAGGATCGCCGGCCGGGGGCACGCCGGCGGAAACTTATCGGGCGTGTCTCCGCACGCCGCCACCAACCCGGCCAGTCCCAATGCCATCCACCGCCCGCACAACACTGCCATTCGTCACTCCAGATCGCCCACCCTTGGCGCAGGCCCTTCTTGTAGCCATAACAAGCCGGCGGGACAGTCCCCACACACAGGGCCGGAAATGATGGACATCGAACCCCAGCTTAGACCGAACCCTAAGCCCCAGTTGAACGTCGTCCTCGCCGGTCCCCGCGGCTTCTGCGCCGGCGTCGACCGGGCGATCCGCGTGGTCGAGGAGGCGCTGCGCCGCTACGGCGCCCCCGTCTACGTGCGCCACGAGATCGTCCATAACCGCACCGTCGTCGAAGATCTCGAGGCGCAGGGCGCGGTGTTCGTCGAGGAGCTCGACGAGGTGCCCGAGGCCGGGCACGTCGTCTTCTCCGCCCACGGCGTGCCGAAATCGGTCCCCGCGGAGGCGCAGCGCCGCAACCTGCTCTATTTCGACGCCACGTGTCCGCTGGTGAGCAAGGTCCATCGCGAGGCCGAGCGGCACTTCGCCGGCGGCGGTCCCAGCCAGCGGCATATCCTCATGATCGGCCATGCCGGCCACCCTGAGGTCGTCGGCACCATGGGGCAACTACCGCCCGGCAGCGTCACCCTCGTCCAAGACGTCGATGACGCCCGCACCGTCGCGCCCCCGAGCGCGTTCGGCGACCCGGCCCGCCTGGCCTTCATCACCCAGACCACCCTGTCCGTCGACGACACCGCCGACATCATCGACGTTCTCCGCACCCGCTTTCCGCTCATCGAGGGCCCGAAGAACGAGGACATCTGCTACGCCACGACCAACCGCCAGGCCGCCGTCAAGGCGGTCGCACCCGAATGCGACCTCGTCGTGGTGATCGGCAGCCCGAATAGCAGCAACTCGCAACGCCTGCGCGAGGTCGCCGAGCGCGCCGGCGCTAAGCGGGCCATCCTGCTCCCGCGCGCCAACCAGCTCGACTGGTCCGCGCTGGACGGGGTTCGCCGCTTGGGTCTCACCGCGGGGGCGTCCGCCCCCGAAGCACTGGTCCAAGAACTCCTCGGCGCCCTGGGCGAGCGCTACGATCTCGCCATCGAGGAGCGCCGCGTCACCCAGGAGGACGTCGTCTTCAAGCTCCCCGCCGGCCTCGTCTGACGCCACGTTTCGCCGTTCGGCCAGGGTGAGGGTCTCCGCCGCATGAGCCGCTGATGGCCGTCTACACCGAGGTCACCGACGATGCCCTCGCCGCATTCCTCCGAGAATACGATCTCGGCACCGCGGTCGCATTCCGCGGCATCGCCGAGGGAGTCGAGAACAGCAACTTCCAACTCCGCACCACCCAGGGCGACTTCATCCTCACCCTGTATGAGCGCCGGGTCGATCCGGCCGAACTTCCCTGGTTCGTCGGCCTGATGCAGCATCTGGCGGGGCAGGGCATAAACTGCCCTCTCCCGGTCGCAGGCCTCGACGGCGACAGCCTGCGCCGTCTGGCCGGCCGGCCCGCCTGCATCACCACCTTCTTGCCCGGCGTCTGGCCGCGCCGCGTCCGCCCCGAGCATTGCGGCCCCGTGGGCCGGGCTCTCGCCAACCTGCATCATGCCGGCACCAGCTACGCCCCCATTCGCCCCAATGCGCTCGGGCCGGCCGGTTGGCGCCCGCTTCTGGCGCACTGCCTCCCCCGCGCCGATCAGGTCCAACCCGGCCTTGGCCTCGAACTCGAAGCCGCCCTCGACCGGATCCTAGCGGCCTGGCCGGCCGAACTCCCCCGCGGCCAGATCCACGCCGACCTGTTTCCCGATAACGTCTTCTTCCTCGACGGCGCGCTGTCGGGGCTCATCGACTTCTACTTCGCCGCCACTGACCTGCTCGCCTACGATATCGCCGTTTGCTTGAACGCCTGGTGTTTCGAGCCCGACTACCAGTTCAACGTGACGAAGGCCCGCGCCCTTTTGCGCGCCTACACCGGCGTCCGCGCGCTGTCGGAGGCCGAGCGTGCCGCCCTCCCGGTCCTCTGCCAGGGGGCCGCCATCCGATTCCTCCTCACCCGTCTCTACGACTGGGTGAACACGCCCGACGGCGCGATGGTCACCCGCAAGGACCCGCTGGAATACCTCCGCCGCCTTCGCTTTCATCTCGGGGCTCGGGACGAACATGCCTACGGACTCTGAAGCACCTTACGTCGAGATCTGGACCGATGGCGGCTGCAAGCCCAATCCAGGTCCCGGCGGCTGGGCTGCCATCCTGCGTTTCGGCGCCAACGAGCGTGAGCTCACCGGTGGCGACCCCGCCACCACCAACAACCGGATGGAGCTCACTGCCGCGGCGGCCGCCCTGGAGGCGCTGAGCCGGCCCTGCAAGGTCGTCGTCCATACCGATAGCGAATACGTCAAGAACGGCATCACCCGGTGGCACACCGGCTGGGTGCGCCGCAACTGGCGCAACGCCGCCGGCGACCCCGTCGCCAACATGGATCTGTGGCGCCGCCTGCTCGACGCCGCCAAGCCGCACGCGGTCGAGTGGAGATGGGTCCGCGGCCACGCCGGCGACGCCATGAACGAACGCGCCGACCGCCTCGCCACCTCCGCGCGCGAGGCGCTCTAGACCGAGAAGTATTTCGCCCTGGGGTTCAGCACCACGATCGCGCTGGTCGATTGCTCCGGATGCAACTGCCACTCGTCCGAGATGGAGACCCCGACCCGCTCCGCCCCCAGCAGTGCTAGCAGCGGCGCCTGATCTTCTAGCCGCGGGCAGGCGGGATACCCGAACGAGTATCGTGACCCGCGGTAGCCTTGGGCGAGCATCTTCTCCATGTCCCGATCGTCCTCGGACGCATGGCCCAACTCCGCCCGGATGCGCTTGTGCGTGTACTCCGCCATTGCCTCCGCCATCTCCACGGAGAGGCCATGGAGATACAGGTAATCCTGGTATCGGTTGTCCTCGAACCACACCCGCGCCGTATCGCTGGCCTTTTGTCCGACGGTTACGACCTGCAACCCAATGACGTCGCGCTCGGCATCGTCCACGTCGCGGAAGAAGTCGGCGATGCACTCGCCGTCCTCCCGCGGCTGCCGCGGCAGCGCGAACCGGCACAGCTCCGTCGTCCCGTCCTGCTCGAACACGATCAGGTCGTTGCCCTGGCCCGCCGCCTTCCAGTAACCGTAGGCCGCCTGCGGCCGCAGGATGTCCTCTTGCTCGCAGATCTGCAGCATGCGGCGCATGACCGGCCGCAGCTCCTGCTTCGCCCAGCCGAGGAAGTCTTCGAGCGTCCGCCCCTGCTTCCGGAACCCCCACTGGAATTGATACAGGCTGCGCTCGTTGAGGAACGGCACAATCGCCTTCGCCGGCGCCTCCAAGACCCGCGCGCCCCAGAACGGCGGCTCGACCAACGGCACGTCCTGCGTCAATCGCCGCCGCCGCGCCTGCACGGCCGCCACGTCCACCGGCCGGAACGCCTTCGCGTCCGCCTGTCCCAGCGTCCGGCTCGTATTGCGCGCCTTGCCGGACCGCTTGGCCTGGATCGCGGCCAGGTAATCGTCGAAACCGTTGCCGGTTACCTTGTCCATCAGGCTCAGCCCGTCGAACGCGTCCCGTGCATACGCGACCCGGCCGCACGCATACGCCCGCACGCAGTCGTCCTCGACATAGTTCCGCGTCAGCGCCGCACCCCCCAGCATCACCGGGATTTCGAGCCCCTGCCGCGCCATCTCCTCGAGGTTCTCGCGCATGACGACCGTGCTCTTGACCAGCAGCCCGGACATGCCGATCGCGTGCGCCCGATGCTCCTTCGCCGCGGTCACCATGTCCGCCAGCGTCACCTTGATCCCGAGATTGACCACCCGATAGCCATTGTTGGTCAGGATGATGTCGACCAGGTTCTTGCCGATGTCGTGCACGTCGCCCTTCACGGTCGCCAGCACGATGGTGCCTTTCTCCTGGCCCTCGATCCGCTCCATGTGCGGCTCGAGATGCGCCACCGCCGCCTTCATCGTCTCGGCTGACTGCAGCACGAACGGCAGCTGCATCTTCCCCGCCCCGAACAGCTCGCCCACCACCTTCATACCGTCCAGCAGAACCGTATTGATGATGTCCAGCGGCGGCATCTTCGCCAGCGCCTCGTCCAGTTCCTCCGCCAGCCCTTTCCGGTCGCCGTCGACGATCCGGTCCTTCAACCGCCCTTCGACCGTCTCCGCCCGCACCTTTTTGACCGCATCGGCCGCCTTCCGGTCCGCGAACATCTCCAGCAGGCGCTTGAGCGGGTCGTAGTCCCCCTCGCGCCGATCGAAGATCAGGTCCTCCATGACCTTCACCTCCTCCGCCGCGATCAGATGCAGTGGCCGGATCTTGCTCACATGCACGATCGCCGCACTCATCCCCGCCCGCACCGCATGGTCGAGGAACACCGAGTTGAGCACGGCGCGCGCCGCCGGGTTGAGGCCGAAGCTGATGTTGGACAGCCCCAGCACGATCTGGACGTCCGGGAATGCCTCGCGGATCAGCCTGATGCCTTCCAGGGTCCACTCGCCGAGCTTGCGGTCATCCTCGTTACCGGTCGCCACCGTGAACGTCAGCGGATCGATCAGCAGGTCCGACTGCGGCAGCCCGAACTCCTCCGCGATCCCCACCAGCCGCCGCGCCACCTCGAGCTTGGCCTCCGGCGTCTTCGCCATCCCGGTCTCATCGATGGTCAGCGCGATCACCGCGGCCCCGAACTTTTTTGCGAGTGCCAGCCGATCCCGCGCCGCCTGCTCGCCATCCTCGAAATTGATCGAGTTGATGATCGGCTTGCCGCCATGCAGCTTCAGCGCCGCCTCGATGATCGGCGTCTCCGTGCTGTCGATCACCAGCGGCGAGTTCACGCTCGAGGTGAACCGCGTCACCACCTCGGTCATCTCCGCCAGCTCGTCCCGCCCCACGAACGCCGTGCAGACGTCGAGGCTGTTCGATCCCTCGCCGATCTGCTCGCGCCCCATGCCGACGCAGCCATCCCAGTCGCCGCGCTCCTGCAACTCGCGCCACTTCTTCGACCCGTTGGCGTTGCAGCGCTCGCCGATCGAGAAGTAGCTGTTCTCCTGCCGCAACGACGTCTGCCCATAAAGGCTCGCCACCGACGGCACCCAAACCGGTTTTCTAGCAACGGGCGCCGGCCGATAGCCCGACTGCGCACGCCGCCGAAGCATCGCATCCAGCGCCTGGATGTGCGGCACCGACGTCCCGCAGCAGCCGCCGATCAGGTTGAGCCCATCCTCACCGATGAAGCGCTCCACCCAACTCGCCATCTGCGCCGCGTCCAGCGGGTAGCGCGTCTGCCCATCCACCAATTCCGGCAACCCGGCATTCGGCTGCACCGACAGCAGACCTTTCCAGTTGGCCGCCAGCCACCGCACGTGCTCGGCCATCTCCTGCGGCCCCGTCGCGCAGTTCAGCCCGATCAGCGGCACGTCGAGTGCGTCGATCACCGTCGCCGCCGCCGCGATGTCCGGCCCGACCAGGAGCGTCCCCGTCGTCTCCACTGTCACCTGCACGAAGATCGGGGTATCCCGCCCCGCCTCCTGCCGCGCGATCTTTGCCCCGTTCACCGCCGCCTTGATCTGTAGCGTATCCTGGCAGGTCTCTATTAAGATTGCGTCGACGCCGCCCGCGATCAGGCCGCGCGCCTGCTCGGCCAGCGCTGCCTCCAACGGATCATATGCGATGTTGCCGAGCGAGGGCAGCTTCGTCCCCGGCCCGACCGACCCCACCACCCAGCGATGCCGCCCATCGGCGAAGCTCTCCGCCGCCTCGCGCGCCAGCTCGGCCGCGACCTTGTTGATCTCATGCGTCCGCGCCTCCAGCCCGAACTCCGCCAACGTGATCGGCGACCCCCCGAACGTGTTGGTCTCCACCATGTCCGCGCCGGCCTCGAAATACCCGCGATGGATCTCGCGCACGAGGTCGGGGCGCGACAGGTTCAGCACCTCGGTGCAGTTCTCCTGTCCCCAGTAATCGCGCTCCACCTCGAGATCGAGCGCCTGCACCCGCGACCCCATCGCTCCATCGCAGAGCAGGACTTGATCGCGGAGTGCGTCGAGCAGATGCGGACGGGTCATTGAGCGAGTTCCAGTTCAGGCAGCCGGGCCGTAGCCTCGGCCGGTGATGTGGCGGTCCAGACCCAGACGTCGAGCGGGCCGGACACGGAAACGATACGGCCGGGTTGCAGCCCGGCCTCGAGAAGCAGCGCGGCCATCTCCGCCGCGCTAAAACCGGGCCAGCGATGCGCCAGCCGGTCGGCCAATGCCGATCGGTCGTGCTGCGCCAGATCGACGACCAGCAGTGTGCCGCCAGGCGTCATCGCCCGCGTCGCCTCGGCCAGGGCCGCGCGCGGGTCCTCGGCGTAGTGCAGCACCATGTGCATCAACACCAGATCGAAACGACGCGCCACCGGCAGGCTGTACATATCGGCTTGCCGGACCGACAAATGCCCGAGCCCCGGCTTGGCCAACCGGGACCGCGCCAGTGCCAACATCGCCCGGCTCGCATCCACTCCCAGCCCGGCCTTGACCAGGGGTGCCAGCAACTCGAGCATGCGCCCGGTGCCAGTGCCGATATCGAGAACGCGGCTGACCCCGACGGATGGCAGCAGCGAGACGACCGCCTCTTCGATCGCGGCGGCGGGAAGCGCCAAAGCTCGCGTCTCGTCCCAATCCGCCCCTTGCCGGCGGAATGTCTCCGACGCGACGCGCGCCCGTTCCGCAAGCACGCGCGCCGCCGCCCGCCGGTCTGCTGCGATCACCGGGTCGTCCTCGGGGATGCGTGCCAACAACTCGTGCACCAACCCGGCGTCCGGCGGCAGGCCGAACCACACGTTCGATCCTTCACGGACCCGTTCGAGCACCCCGGCATCGCATAGAAGGCGGAGATGCCGGGAGAGCCGCGGCTGCGACTGCCCGAGGATGTCGGTCAACTCGACCACGCAGAATGCCCCGCGGGCGGCCAACGCCAGCAGGCGAAGCCGGGTCGGTTCGGCACACGCGCGCAATGCTGCTAAGAGGGCGTCCATGGGCTTGCCAATGACATAAAGTTATCTTTATGTCTACATCATGTCGTGGTCGCTCGATGCCCGCATTCCAGTCCGCCTCGGCGCAGCAAACCCTGCCGAAGAGGATGCTGCCTTTCTCGTGGAGGGTGTTCCAGGGGTGGCAGAGCGCCCCGCGGAGGGTTTCACGCCCGAAGTCAGCGGCCATGCTCCCGGGTGTTCCTGCTGTGCCGCGCGTAGTCCGGCCGCACTGGCGCTCGACCGGCTGTTTCAGCGCCGCGCCCGTGGCGAGGTGACGTTCTTCCGCCGCGTGATCGCCGTCACGAGCAGCCCGGAAGGCGACATGGCCGTTCACGCTGCGTTGCAGAACGACCCAGTCGCTTCCGCCCGCTTCAGACTCGATCCCGGTCAGCCGGGAACGTCGTGATCACCACGGCCAAGCGCGCGCTGCATATATACGGTGTCGACCCACCGGCCGAATTTAAGGCCCGTCGCGCGGAGCAGCCCAGTTCGCTGGAACCCGAGTGAGGCATGCATGCCGATCGAGCCGACGTTGTCGGAATCGCCGATGACGGCGATCATCTGCCGAAACCCCTGCGCCTCAGCCTCGTCGAGCACCTTGGCGACCAGCGCCTTGCCGACGCCCTGGCCGCGCACGTCGTCGCGAACATAGATGCTGTCTTCTGCTGTGAACCGATAGGCGGATCGCTCGCGGAGTTGGGCGAAATAGGCATAGCCGAGCACGCCCGTCGCATCGCTGGCGACCAGATAGGACCAGCCGCGGCTGACGATGCCGTCGAACCGGCGGCCGACCTCCTCGACGGACGGCGGGATTTCCTCAAATGTCCCTGCCCCGTGCAAGACGTGATGGGCGTAAATGGACTGTATCTCTGGCACGTCGGACGAGGTTGCGGGTCGGATGTTCATGTCCGCATCAAAGGTGAAGGCTGCCGATCCCGCAACGCGCAAATAGGCGTTAACTCATTTTTATGTTATGGCGGCCATACTCCATGCTAACGCCCCTGAGCCGACTACACCGCGGCAGCGGCCATGAGCGAAGGAACGTCTGTTGACCCGATCCGGACCGCAATTTGTCCCGTCCGACGTATCAGATCCCAAAATAGACACTGATACCGTTGCAGGGGGAAAACTACCTCCCGCGATGGAGACACGCCTTCTGGCAGTGGTTGCGGCAGCCCGGCATCATGGCACCGACCTCGACGCCGCCGATTTTCGCGCCCGTGCCGGCGAGGGCGTCCCATCGCCCGCATCCTTGGCGGCGTGGGCCAAGGAGCGGGGGCTGTACGCGCGGGCCGAGAAGCTGCGATGGAAAGCGCTGTTCCGCTTGGTCGGAGCGACCAAGCCGCCGCCGCCGGTCATCCTTTTCTTCAAGGATGGAACGGCCGGCCTCATGGTCGGTGCTGACCCGGCGCGCGGCATCGTTTGGATCCGCGACCCGCGGCAGAACTCCAACGAGTTCGCAACCGCCGTCGACGAGTTCCGCCTGCGCCAGTCCTGGGACGGCGAGGCTCTGCTCATCCGGCGCGTTCGGGGCGAGTCCGAGGCGGACAGGCCGTTCACGTTCGGCTGGCTAATGAGCCTGGTGTTGCTCGAGCGGCGCTCGCTCCGCGATATCGGCATCGCCTCGGTGACGATCAGCGCCCTGACGATCCTGCCGCCGCTGTTGGTCATGACTGTCGTCGACCGGGTCGTCGTCCATCACAGCATGTCTACTCTCGTCTTGCTGAGCGTGATCCTGCTGATCGTGACCGTCTACGAGACGCTGCTCGGCTATACGCGGCGTGAATTGGTGCAAGTCGTGTCCACCCGGGTCGATGCCCGGCTGAACCTGCACGTGTTCAACCGCCTGCTCGCACTCCCGCTCGACTATTTCGAGAAGAATCCGGCTGGGCAGATCAACTACCGCATCGCTCAAGTCTGGAAGGTCCGTGAGTTCCTGACCGGGAAGCTCATGGGCACGTTCCTCGACATGTTCACGCTGGTGATGCTGATCCCCTTCCTGTTCTGGATGGAGCCGACGCTGGCCTGGATCGTCTTGGTCTGTGCGGCCGTGATCACGGGGATCATCCTGCTGTTCCTGCCGGCGCTGCGCCGGGTCGTCGGCAAGCTCACGATGGCCGAAAGCCTCAAAGGCTCGACCATGGTCGAAACCGTCCATGGCATCCGGACGGTGAAGTCGCTCGCGATCGAGCCGCAGCGGCGCACCGAGTGGGACGAGCGGACGGCCGAGGCGGGGCGGCTGAAGCTGCAGGCGGGGCGGTTGGCGAACTGGCCGCAAACCCTCATCAACCCGATCGAGAGCTTCATCCAGCGCGGGGTCATCATGCTCGGCGCCTACATCGCGCTGAGCGACAGCACCGGGATCGCGGTCGGCGGATTGGTCGCTTTCATGATGCTCGGCGCGCGAGTGACACAGCCGCTGGTGGGATTGGCCAAGCTGATCGAGGATTTCGAAGACGTTCGTGCGTCCGTGGCACAGGTCGCGATGGTGCTGAATAACCCGAGCGAAACGGCTGCCATGCAGGGTGGGCTGCGCCCGAACCTCACCGGCGCGGTGAGCTTCGAGGATCTGACCTTCACCTATCCCGGGGCGAAGCTGCCGGCGCTCGACAAGGTCAGCTTTGAGATACCGGCGGGAACGATGCTGGGCGTCGTCGGCCGCAGTGGCTCCGGCAAGAGCACGCTCACCCGGCTGCTGCAGGGCATCAACCGCGATTACTCAGGCTTCTTGCGGCTCGACGGCAACGAAATGCGGGACATCAACCTCACCCATCTCCGCTGCAGTTTCGGCGTCGTGCTGCAGGACAACTTCCTGTTCCGCGGCACCGTTCGCGACAACATCACCGCGGGCCGCCCGGGTTTGACGCTGGATGACGTGGTGCGCGCCGCGCGATTGGCCGGCGCAGAGGAGTTCATCGAGCGTCTGCCATCCGGCTACGACACGTGGATCGAGGAGGGCTCGGCGAACCTGTCCGGCGGGCAAAAGCAACGGCTCGCGATCGCGCGCGCCGTGATCGCCAATCCGAAGTTGATGATCCTCGACGAAGCGACCAGCGCGCTCGATCCGGAAAGCGAGGCGCTGGTGAACGCCAACCTCGTTCGGCTTGGCAAGGGCCGCACGATGGTGATCGTCTCGCACCGGCTCTCGTCTCTCGTCGATTGCGATCAAATCCTGGTTCTCGACAAGGGCACGGTCGTGGACATGGCTCCGCATCGCACTCTGCTGGAGCGTTGCTCCATCTATCGCCTCTTATGGGCACAACAGAACCGGCACATGGACGGCGCCCCGGGCCGGAGCGGTCAGTTCGTCCCAGTTCTGGCGCAGGGTGACTGAGCGATGAGCCTAACTCTCGGTCCGGGCACCGCTGTGCCGGCCTCCCGCAAGGACGACGAGCGCGCGCCGATGCTGCTCGACTTCCATTCTCCGACCACTGCGCTGACGGTCGAGCCCGTTCTGCCCCTCGCCCGCCCGGTCATCTGGACCGTCGCAACCTTGGTGGCGGCGTGCTTCGCCGCTGCGGCTTTGATCCCGGTCGACAAGGTCGTCACGGCGCAGGGGCGCATCATCGCGCTCAACGCGACCAGTGTCGTCCAACCGCTCGAGACAGCCATCATCCGCTCGATCGACGTCCATGAGGGTGACCGCGTCACCAAGGGCCAGGTGCTCGCCCGCCTCGACCCGACATTTGCGACAGCCGATCTCGGCGCGCTGCAGTCGCAGGTGGCAAGCTTGCAGGCGGAGGTCGCCCGCCTCACCGCAGAGGCGAACAACACCGCCTTTCACCCCGGCGATAGCAGTCCGATGTCGGCCGTGCAGGGTGCGCTGTTCCTGCAGCACGCGGCGGAACGGTCGTTCAAGAACGAAAACTACAACCAGAAGATCAGCAGCCTGCAGGCGCAGATCCAGCGCGCCGTATCCGACCTGAACGGATACTCCGATCGGCTGAAGGTTGCGGCCGAGGTCGAACAGAAACGTCTGGAGCTCGAACATTTGCAGGTGGGAAGCCAGCTGAACCGCCTTGCCGCGACCGACAGCCGCTTGGAGATCAAGCGCGGACTGGATGGCGCAATCGCCCAGGCTGCGCAGGCCCAACGGGACATTCAGGCCCTCGAGGCCGAACGCGACGCCTATAATCAGAACTGGCGTGGTCAGGTCGGCCAGGACCTGACCGAGCAGAGCCGTAAGCTGAGCGATGCCCAAGAGAACCTCAAGAAGGCGGAGCTGCGCCGGCAGCTTGTCGAACTCCGAGCCGATCAGGACGGCACCGTTCTGACCGTCGCCAAGGTCTCGCCGGGTTCCGTCATGCAATCGGGGGAGCAGCTCATCACGCTGGTTCCGAGCGACGCGCCGCTCGAGGCAGAGATCAACGTCGCCGGCTCGGATGCCGGCTACATCCATCCGGGCGATCCGGCGAACCTGAAGCTCGATACCCTGCCCTATACCAACTACGGCACGGTCGACGGCCTCGTCCGGGTCATCAGCCCAGACAGCTTCTCGACGGCTCCGGAGGATCAGCAGCCCAAGCGCGGATCGCAACCGACCCCGCCGCGGCCGCTCGGGTCCTCCTATTACCGTGCCCGCGTGACCCTCGACGCCACGCACCTTCACGACATCCCGAGTTGGTTCAGGCTGACCCCCGGCATGCCGCTCACCGCGGATGTCAAGGTCGGGACGCACACGCTGGTGCGCTACCTGCTGTCCCGCGTGCTGCCGGCCTTTTCGGATGGAATGCGGGAACCGTGAACGGCGCCGGCGACCAGGCAGGGTAAGGCATGGTGGGCGTATTCGGGCGGCTTGCGGCAAAGATGTCGCCGACTAGCCGGGTTCGCGAGGCAATCAAGCGCGCCGAAGCGGGCGATGCGGCCTCGGTGTTTGCCGTTTTCGCAACCGCGGCGGAGCGCGGGATTGCAGATGGTCAGTTCTGGGTCGGAAAAGCTTACCTGGACGGCAGGGGCGTTCCGCCGAGCCGGAGCACCGCGTCGTTCTGGCTCGAGAAGGCGGCCGATGCCGGGCATGTCGACGCGCAAGCGGTATTGGCGACAGTCTATCTGACCGGTGCAGGCCGGGGTGCCGACATGGGGCCGGGTTCCCCCTTGTTCAGCGATGCCGACCGTGGCGAGCCCGACTTTGAGCGGGCGCTCAAATTCGGGTTGCAGGCCGCCGAAGCCGGCCACGCTGAAGCGCAGGCGTTGCTCGGCTACATTTACGTCTCCGGCCCTGCGCACATGCGCGACATTGCGGCGTCGGATCGCTGGTATCGCGCTTCGGCGCAGGCCGGCTGTGCTCAGGGATCACTTGGACACGGCCTCGCACTGATGCGGACGGCGGTGTCCGAAGCGCAGCAGAAAGCCGCGACCGCCCAACTCGCGCGCGCCGCCGAGGCGAAGCTGCCGCTAGGCCTCTATCTGTTCGGTGTCGCGCTCGAGAACGGTGTTGGGATCGACCGCGATCTCGAAGCGGCCGCCAGACACTTTCAGCAGGCCGCGGAGCGCGGCGTGCGCCAGGGACAAGCGAAGTGGGGCGTCGCCCTGTTGGAGGGGCGCGGTGTGGCGCGCGACACCACGAATGGCGAGTCCTGGCTGCGCCGGGCGGCGTTGGCGGGCGATGCGGAAGCAGCCGCCCTCGTGGGCGATCTATACGCCAAAGGCGGCGACCTGCCGCCCAACTTCGCCGAAGCCGCCTTGTGGTACACACGCGCCGCGGAAGCCGGTCATGCTGCGGCTGCGCGCACGTTGGCGACGCTCTACAACAACGGAGCCGGTGTCCCGCGCGACCAGAACGAGGCGGCGCGTTGGTTCCGGATCTCGGGCGAGCGCGGCGACAAGCTGGCGCGGTCGGGCCTAGCCGACTTGGTGCTCCGCGGCGGCGGCCAGCGGGAAGACCGTGTTCGCACGCGCGAGTGGTTCGCGGCCGCCGCCAACGAGGGCGATTTGGTCGCGGCCTTCAACTACGGTGTTTGCCTCGCCGAGGGCGTGGGCATCGAGAAGGATCTGGCGGCCGCGGCGCAATGGCTGCGGCGGGCGGCGGACGGCGTGGTCAACGCCCAGTTCTGGTATGGCCGCATGTTGGCGGAAGGGCATGGTGTTCCGGTCGACGTGCAGGGTGGCCGCGACTGGATCAAGCGGGCCGCGGATGCGGGCTTGGTCGAGGCGCAGGTCGCGCTGGCGGAGATGATGGTCAATGGCCGCGGCGGCCCGCGCGACCACGAGGCAGCGAAGAACCTGTTCGAGGTCGCGGCGGAACGGGGCCATCCCGGCGCGCAGTTCGCGATGGGCGCCCTGCTTGGCGGCGGGCACGACATCCCCATCGATCGATCGGCCGCGCAAGCCTGGTTCGCCAAGGCGGCGGCGCATGATCACCCGTTCGCCATGCTGATGCTGGGGCGTTACCTCGCGCGGGGCCTGGCTGGCCAGATCGACCGGTCACAGGCCGAGACGATGCTCCGCCGCGCGCTGGCGGCAGGCGTCGCCGAAGCGGCGAACGACATCGCCGCGTTGCCGCCCCTGCCGGCACCGGCGCCACCGACGCCGAGCGCTCCTGTCCAGCAACGCGCCTGACCGAACTGCTGCCGCTACGACGGGTAATCCGGCCGCTCTTGCCTGGGCGAGGGCTCAGGCGGCCATAGGGGCCGGACGCGAGGCGGAGGCGCGGCGCTGGTTGGAGCGAGCGCATCGGCTCGTTCCGGCCGACACACTGGTCGCGCTGACGCTCGCGTCGCAGCTCCTCACCTGCGGCGACCCGGCCCGCGCCGCACAGCGTCTCGCACTCCTTGCGCGTCGAAACCAGAGTCCCTCGGCCTGGATGGCGCTGGCGTTGGCCCACCTTGCGCTCGGAGAGGCCGCCAGCGCAGCGTCGGCCGCCGAGCAAGCGCTGCAGCAAAGCGTCGTTACGCCCGAATTGGCCGCGCTTGCGGCTCGATGCGCGACCGTGGCGAACCTGCCCGGCTGGTGCGGCCTCGGTCCCGATGGGCGGGTGCAGAGTGGGCCAGGCCAGCCGAGCGCCATCGTCCTCGACGGCCGGCGCCTCGAGCCGTCGGACCGGTTGGAAGCTGGCGAGAGCCTGGTCGTCGCGGGGCCGGGCGGGGCCTGTCTCGGCAGCCCGTTGCCGCTTCGCCGCTTGCGCGCGGTGCAGGGGTTCGTTTCCGAGATCGATGGGGGCCTGACCGGCTGGGCGTGGCACCCCAGCGATCCGGACCGGAGGCCGACGCTGACCGTGCGCGGCCCGAATGCCGTGCGCATGGTGGTCGCGGGTGCCCTGGCCGATGAGGTCGAGGGTCTGGCGCCGCTCGCCCGGCCTCGCACCTTCCAGCTTCCAGCCGAGATGGTGCGGCAGTTGGGCGACCCGGTTGCGATCACCGACGCGGGCGGGCGGCATCTGCTGGGCAGTCCGATCTGGCTGACCGCTCAACCCGATCACGCGGAGCCGGGCGACCCGCATGTCGATCTGCGGCATCGGGAGACGGACATCGTCGTGCCAGTGTTCGGCAGTGCGGCGGTGGCGCTCGCGTGCGTGGAGGCGGTGTTGGCCAGCGTGCCGGCTGCGACGGTGGTGCATGTCGTCGACGATGGGTCGCCGGAGCCGGAGTGTGTGGCCGCTCTCGATGCCCTCGCGCGGGCTGGACGGGTGCGGCTGCACCGGCATGCGGAGAACCGGGGCTTTCCGGCGGCGGCGAATACGGGATTGAGAGCGGCCGCGGGACGGGACGTGGTCCTGCTCAACAGCGATACGCTGGTGCCGCCGGGCTGGCTGGAGCGGTTGCGGGCGGCTGCCTATGCCGCGGCCGAGATCGGGACGGCCACTCCGCTCTCCAACGATGGCAGCATCGTCTCCTGTGGTATGACGGCGGCGCCGGGCCGGGCCGACGAGGCGGCGCGGCACATCAATGCAGGCTTGATTGCAGAGGTGCCGGTCGGGGTCGGATTTTGCCTCTATGTGCGGCGGGACTGCCTCGATCAGGTTGGCCTGTTCCGGGAAGACCTGTTCGCGCAAGGATACGGCGAGGAAAGCGACTTCTGCCTGCGGGCGCGCCGCCGCGGATGGCGGCACGTCGCGGCGCTGGACGTGTTGGTTGCCCATCACGGAGGGATGTCATTTGGTGCGGGCCGCACCGATCTACGCCGGCGCAACCAAGCGATCCTCGAGCGGCACCATCCAGCCTACGCGTCGTTGATTGCGGCGCATGTCGCGGCCGACCCGCTGTTCGCGGCGCGGCGTCGGATCGAAGCGGTCCTGTGGCGAGAGGGTCAGGCCGCTCGGGCGGTGATCCTCATCAGCCACGGCGAGGGCGGGGGCGTGGCCGAGCTCGTGGCGACCCGGGCGGCGGCGCTGCGCGAGGACGGGGTGCGGCCGGTCGTATTGGTGCCTGCCGCAGCGGGGTGTCGCATCGAGGGATACGAGGACCTCCGCTTTGCGGTGCCGGACGAGCTGTCGCAGTTGGCTGCGCTATTGCGGGAGGATCGGCCGACGCACATCGAGGTGCATCACACGCTTGGACACGCGCACGGGGTGCTGGGCTTAGCGGACCGGTTGGGCATCCCGATGGAGTTTTGGGTCCATGACGCGGCCTCGTTTTGCCCGCGTATCTCCTTGATCGGGCAGGAGCGCCGGTATTGCGGCGAGCCTGCTGTCGCGGCATGCGAGGCGTGCGTGGCGAGGTTGGGGTCCCACCTGGAAGAAGTCATCGCCGTGGGCGATCTCGTCGCGCGGTCGACCGCCGAGTTCGCTGCGTGCCGCCGGGTCGTGGTGCCGACGGCGGATACGGCCCGCCGGATGAAGCGGCATTTTCCGGCGGTGCGACCGGAGGTCGTGGCGTGGGAGGACGACGGCGCGCTGGGGCTGCTCCAGGCGGCGCCGCGCGGGGCGGTGGCGCGGGTGTGTGTGGTGGGTGCGATCGGGGTCGAGAAGGGGTTCGATGTCCTGCTCGGTTGTGCCGAGGATGCGCGAGTGCGGGCATTGCCGCTCGAATTCGTCGTCTGCGGGGTCACCGAGGATGACGAGCGGTTGATGGCGGCTGGCCCGGTGTTCGTCACGGGGCGATATGCGGCGTCGGAGGCGGTCGGGCTCGTTCGCGAGCAGCGGGCGCAGCTGGCGTTCATTCCGTCGATCTGGCCGGAAACCTGGTGCTTTGCATTGACCCGGGCGTGGCAGGCGGGATTAGCGGCGGTGGCGTTCGATCTGGGCGCGCCGGCGGAGCGGATCAGGGCGACCGGGCGGGGACACCTGCTGCCGCTCGGGCTGCCGGCGGCGGGAGTGAATGACGCCCTGTTGCGGCTTGCGTCGGCATCGGCCGGACTGCAACCTTGGCGGGAGATGCAGCTGGACTGAAGCCGATGTCGGATCACACGAGCCGCCCGCCGACCGAGTTGCGGACGACGGCGACGCTCATGGCGCTCGAGGCCGGGACGTATTGCGTGTTCGGGGCGGCCGGGTCGCCGGCGCCGAACCCGCAGACCGGGCTGCCGCTGGTGCGGCTATCGGCAGCGCCGGGAGCGATGCCGGGTCGGGTCGCCATCGCGGGCTTTGGGGAAGGCTGGTTGGCCGGACGCGAGGACGCGGCTCTGGTCAAGGTGATCGGCGGGCCGGCGCACGTGATGGTCACGATCTACCAGGGCGCCGAAGCGGGGCTGGAGGCGCCGAAGCTCCAGGTGTTGCGGGTGAGCGACGCACGGGCGGACGGGCCGGCTCCGGCCGCGGCGGCAGCCGCGGCTCCGGCCCCACCGATCGAAGCCATGGCGCATGTGTATGGGCGCGGCGACATCGGCGGGCGGTTTGGCGAATGGATCGGAGAGCGGGGCGGGCGACGGTGGATCGAGGGCTTCGCGCTGCAATCGTCGCGGCTGACGCTGCCGGGCGAGTTGGAATACCAGGCCGTCCTGGGGCGGGGATGGCTGTCGCCGTGGGCGGAGTTGGGGCAGTTCTGCGGCAGTCGGGGAATGTCGCTTCCGGTGCTGGGCTTGCACGTGCGGCTGCGCGGAGCGGCGGCCGAGGGCTTCACCCTGGCCGTGTCAGCGACGTTCGTGGATGGGACGGTGGTGGGACCCGTCAGCGACATGCCCTGCGAAGCGCCGAGTTTGGCGGCGCTGGAGGCCTACCATATCGTGCTGCTGCCCAAGGAGGCGGCCGAGGCTGCGCCGGCGGCAAAGCGGCGGCGATAGCCTAAGCCGGTCGGGGTCGGCGTGCGGATCCTATTCGTCCATCAGAACTTCCCGGGCCAGTTCTTGCATATGGTCCGGCATCTCGTGACCGACCCGGCGCACGAAGTGCTGTTCATGACCGAGGCGAACGACAATCACATCGCGGGCGCGCGTAAGGTGGTCTATCGCGGCCCGCCGGCGGTGAACGGGGCCGTGGCGTCGGATCTCGGGTCAGCGATGGCTCGTGCAGCGGCGGTGGCGGAGGCGGCGGGGCGGCTGAAGGCGCTGGGCTATCGGCCGGACATCGTGATCGGGCATCACGGGTGGGGCGAATTGCTCGACCTGCAGGATGTGTGGCCAGACGTCCCGGTGCTCGGCTACTTCGAATTCTTTTACCGGACCGAGGGTCTCGATGTGGGGTTCGACCCGGAGTTTCCGCTGCCACCGGGCGGAACGGCCGCCGTGCGCGCAAAGAACGCCGTCAACCTGCTCGCGCTGTGCAATCCGGGCATGGGTCAGACGCCGACGCGCTTCCAGCATGGAACCTATCCCGGCTGGGCGCAGGAGCGGATCGCGGTGGTGCCGGAGGGTGTCGATCTGGATGTGTGCCGGCCCGATCCGCAGGCAGGTGGGCGGCCGTTCCAACTGGCCGGGTTCCGTGTCGATCCGGCCGACGAACTGGTGACCTATGTGGCGCGTGATCTGGAGCCCTATCGCGGGTTCCACATCCTCATGCGGGCGCTGCCGATCCTGCTGCGCGAGCGGCCTAGGCTCAAGGCCGTCATTGTCGGCGGTGACGGCGTCAGCTACGGGGCGGCGCTACGGGAGATGAGTTGGCGGGCATACATGCTGGCTGAAATCGGCGGGCTCGACCCGGCGCGCGTGCTGTTCGCGGGAAAGGTCGATTATGCGGCGTTCGTCGCGTTGCTGCAGCGCTCGGACGCGCACGTGTATCTGACGTACCCGTTCGTGGCGTCGTGGAGCTTGCGGGAGGCGATGGCGTGTGGGTGCGCGATCGTGGGCAGCGACACCGCGCCGGTGCGGGAGTTCGTCGCAGACGGGGTTAGCGGAGTGCTCACGCCGTGCTTGGAACCGCTCCGGCTCGCCGAGCGGGTGCAGGACGTGCTGGACGATCGGGTGCTGGCCGGGTCGATCCGCGCGGGCGCGCGCGCGTTTGCGGACCGTCGACTGGGGATGGGCGACTATCTGCGGCGGTACGGGGCGGTGATTGCGCGGGTGGCGTCCGGTGACCTAAGTGGGGCGGTCAGGAGTGGGTTCGATGGTTGAGAATGTGTCGCCGCGGGCGGTGTACGAGACGCTCCGGAGCGATCGGCAGGCCCGGCTCGTGGATGTGCGGACGGATGCGGAGTGGGCCTTCGTGGGTTTGCCGGACCTGAGCGAAACAGGGCAGGAGCCGGTGTTGATCCCGTGGCAGGTTTATCCGTCGATGCAGGTCAATGGCGCATTTGCCGACCATCTGCGTCAGGCGGGGCTGACGCCGGAGCACAAGATTTACTTTCTATGCCGGAGCGGCGTGCGAAGCGTCGCGGCGGCGAGAGCGGCGGCCACCGCCGGGTTCGGGCAGGTGTTCAACATCGCCGATGGCTTCGAGGGGCCGCCGGACGAGGAGGGGCATCGTGGTATGGTCGCCGGGTGGAAGGCAGACGCGCTGCCATGGCAGCAACGCTAGCAGGGCACGGTTGATCAGCCGAACGCGCCGATCTCGTGGCTCAAGGCGGCGGTGATCTCGCGGGTGAGCGCGAACAGGCGGGCGATGGGTTGGAACAGAGTCTCGTGCTCGCGCTCGTAGGAGAGGTGGGCGGCGGGACCGGAGGGTTCGCCGTAGTCGTGGGCGCCGAGCTGGCCCGGGTCGCGGGGGAAGATGGCGTGCAGGATGTCGAGCGCGGCGGGGACGTCGAGGCGGAGGAGACGGGCGCGGATGCCCTCCGGGGTGGCGCCGAAGCGGGGTGAGAAGTCGGGGATGGCAGTGGCGAGCAGCCAGATGCGGCCGATGAGGGCGAGGCGGAGGGCGTGCAGCAGGGCGGCGCGGTCGCCCATGCGGGGCAGCTCGGGCCAGGCGCCGCGGAGACGCAGCTGATCGGCTTGGGCGCGGCGGACGGTGAGCTGCATGGTCTCCCAAGAACCCATGCTGCCGAGGGCGGCGGCAATCTCGGCCAGCCGATCGGCGCGGCCGGCAATCTGGGCGTGGGCTGCACGGTCGAGCCAGGAGCCGGGGTCGAGCAGGGACACGGTGGCGCGGAGCACGTCGAGATCGGACACCGAGGCGGCGTATTCGGCGAGATCGAGGGCGCGGCGGAAGCGGGGGCTGGAGCGGCGTAACTCGTTGAACAGCTCCGGGTCGCGGGCGGCGGCGGCGCCGATGCCGTGCATGGTGTTGGCGCACCAGCCGAGCTGCTGGAGGATCGCGTTGTTGAGGATGGCGCGGAGTTCGCGCGGGTGGCGGATGGTGGCGGGCCCGCCGGAATCGGACTGGCGGGCGCTGGGGCGGGAGCCGGTTGGGTCGAGCAAGGCCGGTCCGAACGCGCCGAGCAGGGCGGCGTAGCCGGGGTCCTCGAGGAGCTCGTGCAGCTCGCTCTGGATGGTGACGAAAAAGCCGGCGGCGAAGTCGGGCTCGCGGTAGATGGGGTCGGGCGCGGTGACGGTAGGCCGTAGGGCGTGCTCGGCGACGCGGGCGATGGTGGCGAGCGCGAGTTCGGGCGTGCCGAACAGCAGATAGCCGTCGCCGCCCTGGAAGCTGCTTTCTTCGCGGACGCGCAGGCCGGCTTCGGCGAGGGTGGAGCGGGCGGCGGTGGGGGAGAGATAGAGCAGGCGGTCGGCCAGCGTGCCCGGGTGGGCGCCGCGGCCGATGCTTTCACCGTGGGTGTCGAATAGGACGATCTCGATGTCGCCCAGGCCGTACCGCCCCATGGCTTCGGAGAGGCGAAGCTTGAGGCGCTCGACGAGGTAGCTGGCGGCCAGTTGGCCGAGGAAGCGCCCGCTATCGGAGTAGCCGAACTGCAGGCAGAGACGGCCGATGCCGCGGAGGTAGTTCCGGTAATGCGGCGAGCGGAGGGCTTCTTCGAGGATGCGGATGCCCTCTTCGAGGGCGTCGGGCGTCTCGAACAGGGGCGAGATCTCGATCGTGCGGTCGCAGCCGCAGAGGCGGGCAAGCCAGAGGGCGGCGAGCAAGGTGAAGCCGGTGCGGGTCTCGGCGATGAGGAAGCGTACGGGAGTGTGGCGGTCCACGTGCTTGGTGATCTGCGCAACCAGCATCATCAGGCGGACCGCGGACGATTGTTCGGCGATGAGAGCGCCGAAATCGACCGGTTGGGCGAGGGTGCAGCCAAGCGCGTCGTCGATGGCAGCGAGCAGGGTGCGCCGACGGGAACGGTCGTCGGGCGGGTCGGCCAGGCCGAGGCGCAGGCGGACCGCGTTGTGCAGCTGGGCGGCGTTGAGGCGCACATGGGCGTGGGCGATGGAGAGGCCGTGGCCCATGATGCCGGCGCGAGCGATGCAGAGGCGGCGGCGGTCGTCGGGAGCGGCTCCGGCGATGGCCGCGGCGAAGAGGGGGAGGAGCGGTTCGGGCGAGAGCAGGGCACGCTCGCGGCCGCCGATGAGGGCGCGGGCAAACGGCTCGACGGCCTCGGGGTCAGGACCGGGCGGGGCCAGCGCGAGTTGGGCGTCGACGGTCTCGAGGGCTTCGCGCACCCGAAGCGCGAGGGTTCCGGTGGTCTCGACCTCGGCAAGCAGCCGGGCGAGACCTTGCCGCTTCATCAGCAGGCGGAAGCGAAGGGAGTCCCACCAGCCGATGTCGGTGCGTCCGTCGGTGTCCAGGCCGACCCAGGAGGCGAGGATGACGGGGGTGGGCTGGATATTGAGCCAGCTGTCGGGCCAGCGCGCGCCGGCGGCGTCGAGCAAGGCGCCGGACAGCGCATCGAGGGCGTCGCGTCCGCGCTGGAGAGCCTTGGTCGCGGCGGCGAACTCGTCTTCAAGCGTCGGCTTGGACGGTCGATGCGATGCACCTGCTTGCGGCATCGGGCGGGCGCTGGCGGCAGCGGCGATGGCTTCGTAGGCGGGTGGGGCGGCGGCGAAGGTGGGGTGGGCGGTAAATACGCAGGCATAGCGGGCGCGTTCAAGGCGCGTGCGCGCGTCGTGCAGACGGGGGCCGGCGTGTGCGACGAACTCGCCGGCCAGGCGCGTGAGGGCGGCGGCCGAGGCAGCCGGGTCGGTGTCGCCGACATAGGCGCGCAGGCGCGCGGCGCGGGCGTCCATGGCGTCGTCGCGAAGGGCGGCGATCGCGGCGCCGAGTTGAGCTTCGGTGAGCAGCCCTTCGTCCAGCCGCCGGCTGATGGCCAGCGCGGCCGACAGGATAGGGTTGCCGAACGGGTCATCGGCCGCGCGGGCGCGGGCGCGGTGGACCAGGCCAAGTAGATCCGGCGTCTCGCGTTGTCCGTCGTCCTGGCGCGGGGGAAGGGCGATGTCCACGGGTGGGGACATGCGAGATCCGTGCCGAGACTTAGGCCAGGGTGCGGAGATGTGCGGGGATGGTCAGGCCGAGCCGGGCGGGAACGTCCCAGACTTCGTCGACGACGCGGAGCTTGTAGAAGCCGGCGCGCAGATAATTGGGCAAGGCACGTTCATGGTCCGCGGTGCACGTGTTGACCGTGATCGCGCGGGCGCCCTTGCGCCAGGCCGTGTCGATCGCGGTGTCGAGAAAGGCGGTGCCGAGCCCGGTGCCGACCGCGTGCGGCATGAGGCCGAAATAGCTCAGGTTGACGGTCGGGCGTGGGCCCGTATCGAGTTCGAAGAAGCCGGCCGGCTCACCACCCCGATATAAAACGTGCACCGAAACGCTTGGATTGCGCAGGATCGCGGCGAGTTCGGCATCCCGCAGAGAGCGCCGGAGCCACCAGAGGTAGGGGCCGCCAACGGTGCCGTAGAGGTAGCGATAGAACGGGACGCTGCATCCTGCGAGCTGGGCCAGGCTCGTATCGGCCGGGAGCGGCCGCGGCGCGGGTGTGCGCGTGTCCATGCGCAAGAAGGTGACTCGTACGGCGACGCGGGTGGCGGGTTGCATCCCGCCCGGGTTATCAAAACGGGTTTGGCACTGCAATCACGGCGCTGCCGCGGACGGCGACTGCAGCATCTGCACCAAGGTCGCCAGTTCGGCCGCATTGAGGTCGGAGACGGCCTGATAGACGAGGCCGCCTTGCGTCCAGGCAACCGTGTTGTAGCCCTGCAGCGTGGCCGCTTTTTGGGCGTGCTCGCCCGGGGCGATGAACACGTTGATGACGTGCTGGCGGCGGCCATAGACGAGGACAGCGACGGGAGCCCCGTTGAGGACATCGAGGCGGCCGCCGAGGAGGGGGAAGCCCTGAGCGGCAAGGTCGAGGACCACGGGAGCGAACGGGATGCGGCCGTCGAACCAGGGCTTGACGGTGTGGCTGTCGCTCGAGGGCACATCGAGCAGATGGCCGGGCTGCAGGGCGCGGATATGGGCGGTGACGAGGTCGGAGAGCGCGCCGGGCTCGGCGGGCGCGGGCCGCAGGGCGAGCATGACGCTGGCGGCCAGGGCGATGCCGGCACCGAACGAGGCGGCGTGGGTCCAGGGATTTCGGCGCCGGGGCGGGGCCGCCGGGGTGGGGCGGGGAAGCGACGCCACGAGGCTCGCGGGGGCGGGATGGCGGGTCAGACCGGTGCGAAGCCGGGTCGAAAGCGTCGTCAACTCGCTTTGAAGCTGGGTGCAATCGGGGCAGGTGTGCAGATGGCTCGACAGGCCGGCTGCACCGGCGGCGTCCAACTCGCCATCGAGTTCGGCTTGCAGGAGAAGGTGTATGGTCTCACAGGCGGCGGTCATCGCTGGTTGTCCAATAGGGTGCGGCGAGCTCGCCAGAGGCGTGACATGACCGTGCCGATGGGAGCGCCCGTGATCTGGGCGATCTCCTTATAGCTCAATTCCTCCAGCTCCCTCAGCACCAGGCACTCCCGCAACTCGTCCGGCAGGCCGGCGAGTATGACGTTCAGATGGCGCACTCCATCGCTGCGTTCCAGGGCAGAAAGTGGGTCGCCTTCAGGATCGACGGCTTCGACGCCGACGTCGAAAGTTTGTTGGGCGGGTTGGACCCGGCGGTTGGCAACGGCGGCATAGGCGGCGTTGCGGACAATTTGCAGCAGCCACGGCTTTGCGTTGCCGCGCAGCCCGGCGTGATAGCGGATCGCGCGCAGCATCGCTTCCTGAACGACGTCTTGCGCGAGATCCGGATCACGGACGATCCATCGGGCGAGATTGTAGGCGGCGTCGAGATGCGGGAGGACATCTCGCTCGAACTCTGACGGCAACGGCACTCTCGTCGTTGGTACGTTACCATACGAGGATGCCGCGGGATGGATAGGTTCCGAACGGTTCCTTCATCGAATTGTTACGCGGCGCGGTATGCGTGGTCGCGCAAAAGCGAGAACAGCCAAGAGCGGAAGTGCAAGGAGAGCCAGCGCAGGAGGCTCGCTCACGTCGAACGATTCGAGCGACGCGCCGGTCGGGATGATGAAAGGCGAGGCGTTGCCGAGCGGGGGCCCGGTGTAACCGAGTGAGGCGAGCGAGATAAGTTGGCTGGCGTCGGTGGTCGACGGGGTAGTGTCGATCGGCCGGTAGGTCAGGGCGTCGGCGCCGCTGACGTAGGTCGGAAGAGGGTCACCCGGGATGTAAGGGCTGGTTCGACCGAACGAATACTCCGTGCCGCAGGTACGAGGGTCGCCTGGGAGGCTTCGATCGCATTGCTCGTAAAGGATGCCGGCCAACGAGGTGCCATCGCCTTTGTCAAACGAGCCGAGGGGCGTGTAGTCGCTCGACGCGCATAAGTAACTCCTGAAATCGACTTCGCTGTATTTGACGTTCTGCTTACAGCCGGCGAAATCGAGGGTGATCGGGGTGGCTTTGATGGACCCGATACGGTCGGTGAAGGTCTCGTCGAATAGGTCGATCCGGCCGAGATCCGAGCTGGCGAGCTGCGTATCGACGAGCGGTCCTATCGACAGTCCGGCTACATTGACGCCCAGGGCTTTGATGTCGAGGTTGCCCCCAACAATCAGGTCGGTCTCGTTATGGACCACACCGTCGACGTTGATGAGGGGGATGTAGCTGATTTTGCCGACCTGGCCGGGCTTGAAGGTGACGTCGTCGCCGAAGTTGAAGTCGATGTGGTCGGTGAGGGCACCGTCGACGCCGTTGACGACGGGAATGACGGCCGAGGAGAAGAGATAGCTGCCGGTGACCTTGGGCGTGACATTGATGGTCTGCTGCACGTCCAGCGCGGCGCCGGCATTGGCCTGAAGCAGGTTGTAGCCGAACGGGCCGATATTTCCGGCAAGCGGGAAGGGAAAGCCGACGGCGTCGGCCGCGATCTGCGCGACGTTCGCATTGACGGCGGCGATGTTGTCGCGCTTGGTGGCGGTCAGTGTCGTGCCGTTGAAACCGTTCGGGGTGGCCTGCGACGAGCTGTCCAGGTTGGGAATGTCAAAGCTGGCGTTCAGCAATCCATTGAGGGCGCTGACTGACTGCTTGGCGCTCACAGTAGTGCCGAGCACAGTGACCTGGTGGTCGTTGTTGATGTTCACGGTGGCGATAGACTGCGAGTAAGCGAAGCCGAGCGGGCCAAGAGCCGGGCCGTAGCAGACGACGACACAGGCCTTGGCGCCGGCGAAGGCGTCGACCTTGGCCTCAAGCCCGAGGCTGGCTTGGGCGGTTGGGCCGGTGACCTGCAGGCTGGGGACGCGGACAACGGCAGGACCGTTGGGCGTGGTCGGGACGGGCAGGCCGCCGCCAAGCGTGGTGTAGCTCGAGCCGACGGTGATGGCGCCGATGGTGGCACCGGACACCGAGGTCGGGACGGTGAAGGTAGCGCGGCCGGGAAGTTGGACGTCGAAGGTGCCGCTGTTGACTTTCAGGCTGTAGTCGACGCCGACCTTGCCGCTGGTTTTAGCGCCGACCTCGGCGCCGAACGAGGCGCAGACGCCAAACACGCAGGTCTCGTCGATGCCGCCGATGGTCTTGCCGATGTCCCAGGAGGTACCGAGGAAGCGTGAGCCGGTGTCGAACGTGAAGCCGGCGCCGCTCGCCCAGATGCTGCGGTCGCTGGCGGTGAAGAAGGTGTCGTCCGTGAAGGTGGTGGCGTGCGCGGGGGACATCGCGGCAAGCAGAGTGTATGCCAGGATGGCGCTGATTGGTTTCGTGGAGCCTGGAACTCTCATTGATCGATCTCGTCTCGCATCGTTGCAAGGAGATGATCGCTATCCCACCACATTTATTCCGTGATGTTACACACAGGGCGTTTTTGCGCGCCGTGGCGAGTTGCGACGAGAGGGCCGTCACCGGGCCATGGTGGCATGCACCCACCCGACGGCCTCATGGGCCGGTCGAGGGGTGGGTGCACGCACCTAGTCGTCGAGGAAACTGCGGAGTTTGCGGCTGCGGCTGGGGTGTTTGAGTTTGCGCAACGCCTTGGCTTCGATCTGGCGGATACGCTCGCGGGTGACGTTGAACTGCTGGCCGACCTCTTCGAGGGTGTGGTCGGTGTTCATGCCAATGCCGAAGCGCATGCGCAGCACGCGTTCCTCGCGGGGGGTGAGGCTGGAGAGGACGCGGGTGGTCGCCTCGCGGAGGTTGGCCTGGATGGCGGCGTCGAGCGGGATGACGGCGGCCTTGTCCTCGATGAAGTCCCCGAGATGGCTGTCTTCCTCGTCGCCGATCGGGGTTTCAAGGGAGATCGGCTCCTTGGCGATCTTGAGGACCTTGCGGACCTTTTCGAGCGGCATGCCGAGCTTTTCGGCCAGCTCCTCGGGGGCGGGTTCGCGGCCGATCTCGTGCAGCATCTGGCGGCTGGTGCGGACCAGCTTGTTGATGGTCTCGATCATGTGGACCGGGATGCGGATGGTGCGCGCCTGGTCGGCGATCGAGCGGGTGATGGCCTGGCGGATCCACCAGGTGGCGTAGGTGCTGAATTTGTAACCGCGGCGGTATTCGAATTTATCGACCGCCTTCATCAGGCCGATATTGCCCTCTTGGATGAGATCGAGGAATTGCAGGCCGCGGTTGGTGTATTTTTTGGCGATCGAGATCACGAGGCGGAGGTTGGCCTCGATCATCTCCTTCTTCGCGCGCGCGCTGTCGCGCTCGCCTTTGCTGACGGTCTGGTAGACGCGGCGGAATTCCGCGATCGGGAGCTGGGTCTCCTGGGCGACGTCGCCGATCTTGGCGCGGACCTCGGCCACGTGTTCGGACTGCTTGAGCACGAAGGCCTTCCAGGCCTTGCCGGGCAGCTTGTCGACGCGTTCCATCCAATTGGGATCGAGCTCGTGGCCGCGGTATTCGCGCAGGAAGTCGTCGCGGCCGACCTTGCACTGCTCGGCCAGGCGGAGGAGCTGGCCTTCGAGGCCGTTGAGGCGCTGGCTGATCTGCTTGAGCTGGATGACCAACTCCTCGATGCGATTGTTGTGCAGGCGGACCTGCTCGACCTTCTTGACGAGTTCCTCGCGGGACTTCTCGTAAGTCTTCTCCGATCGGAGCGCGACTTCCTCGCCCGAGGTCATGGCGTCGAGGCGCTTTGACTGCATCTTCTGCAGCTTCTTGTAGAGGTTCTCGATTTCCTCGAAGGTCGCGAGGACTTCGGGCTTGAGTTTCTCTTCGAGCGCGGAGAGGGACATGCCCTGGCCTTCGCCCTCGATGTCGTCGTCGGATTCTTCGGCGGGCGCTTCGAAGGCGGCTTCGGCCGGGGGTTCGCTCGACGCCTCATTGGCGTCGACCTTGGGGCCGCCCTGGGTCGCTTCGAGGTCGACGATGTCGCGCAGGAGCATGCGGCCGGCCTTCAGCGCATCGTGCCAGGCGATGATGGCCCGGAAGGTGAGCGGGCTTTCGCAGAGGCCGCCGATCATCATGTCGCGGCCGGCTTCGATGCGCTTGGCGATGGCGATCTCGCCCTCGCGCGAGAGCAATTCGACCGAGCCCATCTCGCGCAAGTACATGCGGACCGGGTCGTCGGTGCGGCCGAGGCTGGCTTCGTCGACGTTGCCGGTGGTTTCGTCCGGCTCCTTTTCTTCTTCCTCCTCCTTCGCCTTCGCGGCTGGGGCCTCGGTGTCCTCGGTCTCTTCGCTCTCGACGACTTGGATGCCCATCTCGCTGAGCATGGCCATGACGTCTTCGATCTGCTCGGAGCTGTTCTGCTCCGAGGGGAGGACGGCGTTGAGTTCGTCGAACGTGATGTAGCCGCGCTCTTTGCCCTTGGCGATCAGGCGCTTGACGGCCACCGCGTTGGTGTCGAGCAGGGTGTTGTCGCCGTCTTGTTCGGCCGGTGTGGCTTCACCGTTCACGGGTTGCTTGGTCGCCATCGGCGAAACTCCTCAGATCAGTCCGGACGGGCGGGCCGGGTTACTACTCGGTGTCGAACAGGTCATTCAGATCGATCTCGGCCTGGCGCAGGGCCACGACCCGGTCCTGATTGGCCTTGCTGAACTCGTTCTCCAATGCCTGACGCGCATAGGCGACCTCTTCCTGCAGATGGGACGGGCCGGTGAGCAACCCGTAAAAGTGCCACCACGTCTTCTGCACCTCGACCGGCATCGCGTTTGCAAGCGCATGATCCGGGAGGTCCTGGGCGATTGCCGACAGCACGCGGGAAGCCTCTCCGTTGACACCAGAGTGCTGCAGGTGGGCAAGCAGACTGGCCGAGTCAAGCGCCTGTTCGTGGGCGAATGCACTCAATTCGTTTCGGAGTGCATCGAGTTCCGCCGAGAGCGGAATGCGGTGCAGGGCGTCGTCGAGCGGGGCGATCAGTTCGGGGTGACGCAGGAGGAGGGCGAGCAGGATCATGGCGCGACGCTCGGCGATGGCGTCCCCCGACGGGGCGATGCGGGTGCGCTTGGGCGGCGACGGGGCGCGGTTGCCGCGCTTCTGGAAGACGCGATCGAGCAGGGCGGAGCGGAACTCGCCGGCCAGGATGCGGTCGGGAATGGATTTGGCGGCGGCGTCGAGGCGGACGCGGAGGGCGGCGCGCTGTTCGGGGGTGGTGCCGACGCCGCGGGAGAGCGCGGCGAAAAGAGCGTCCACGAGGGGGGCGGCGTTGTCGCAGACGGCGTCGAACGCGGCGGCGCCGTTTTTGCGGACCAGGCTATCGGGGTCTTCGCCGGCCGGGAGAGTGGCGATCCTGAGGCTGAAACCGGGTTGTAGGAGGGGTAGGGCGAGAGTGACGGCGCGTTCGGCCGCCTTGGCGCCGGCGGCGTCGCCGTCGAAGCAGAGGATGGGCTCGGGGGAGAGGCGCCAGAGCTCGGCGAGGTGGTCGTCGGTCAGCGCGGTGCCGAGGGGGGCCACGGCGCCGGTGTGCCCGGCTTGGTGGAGGGCGATGACGTCCATGTAACCCTCGACGACGACCAGGCGTCGGTTGCCGCGGATGGCGTCGCGGGCCCGGTCGGCCGCGTAGAGGGTGCGGCGCTTGGGGAAGATGGGGGTGTCGGGGCCGTTGATGTACTTCGGCTTGGCATCACCGAGGGCGCGGCCGCCGAAGCTGATGAGGCGGCCGCGGCGGTCGCGGATCGGGAAGGTGACCCGGCCCCAGTACAGCTCGCGCAACTCGCCGCCTTCGGTCTCGCGGAGGAGGCCGGCTTCGAGGGCGCGGGCCGGGGCGATGCCGAGAGCGCCAAGCTCCGCGCTCAACTGGCCGCGGCCGTCGCCGGACCACCCAAGGCCGAATTGCTCGATGGTGACCTCCGACAGGCCGCGGGTTCGCAGGTAGGCGAGGGCGGCGGCACCCTCGGGGGCTTCAAGGCGGCGGCGGAAGCTGGTCTGGGCGTGCTCGAGCACCTCATGCAGGTCGAGCCGGTGCTGCTCGGCGCGGGCCTGGGCGGGGGAGGCTTTCGGCACGTCAAGCCCAGCCTCCGCGGCCAGGCTTTCGACCGCCTCGGGGAAGGACGCCCCGGAGGATTGCATCTGGAAGCTGATGGCGTCGCCGTGGACGCCGCAGCCGAAGCAATGGAAATGGTCGTCATAGACGTAGAAGCTGGGGGATTTCTCGCCGTGGAAGGGGCAGCAGCCTTTCCAGTTACGGCCCGACTTGCTCAGCTTGACCCGGCGGCCGATCAGTGCCGACAGCGGCGTGCGGGCGCGGAGCTCGTCGAGGAAGTCGGGCGGGAGCGCCATGGGATCAGGGCGTGAGGCGAGCTTTGACGAGCGGGTTGGCGCGCGACATGTCGAGGGCGGCGCCATGGGCCGCTTTCAGGGCGGCCATGACCTTGCCCATCTCCTTGGGTGACGTGGCGCCGGTATCGGCGACCGCCTTGTCGACGGCGGCAGCCAGGGACGCGTCGTCCATCTGCTGCGGCAGAAACCCCTCGATGACGGCGATCTCGGCCTCTTCCTTGGCGGCGAGCTCGGGGCGGTTGCCCTGGCGATAGAGTTCGACCGACTCGCGGCGGGATTTGACCATGCCGCGGAGCGTGCCCATCACCTCATCGTCGGGGATAGCGGTCACTCCTTTTGGGCGGGCGGCGATGTCAGCATCCTTGATCTTAGCCAGCACCATGCGAAGCGTGGAGGTGCGCGCGCTGTCGCCGGCCTTCATGGAGGTTTTCAGGGCGTCGGTGAACTGGTCGCGCAGACTCATGGGGGCTCCAAGCGGAAAAGAGTTACCGGTAGTGTGCCAGACTGTGATTGAGCTGGGAAGAAACTTCCCATATGGTGAGGTATGGCCAGCATCGACGACATCATCGCACGTTTGGGCGGTTCCGAAGCCGCAGCGCGGCTGACCGGCGTTGGACTCGAGGCAATCCGGAAATGGCGCCAGGCGCGTGCGGTTCCCAGCAAGCATTGGCCGGCCGTGGTGGCGGCAACCGGCCTGACGCTTGCCGACTTAGCGGGTGAGGCCGGAGCGGACGAGAGCGCCACCGAAGCCGCTGCGCCGGCTGGGGCCACGGCGGTGCTGGTGCTGGCCGATGGCGGGGTGTTCTGGGGGTTGGGTTTCGGGGCGCATACGGCCAGTAGAGTGGGGGAGTTGTGCTTCAACACCGGGATGACAGGGTATCAAGAGACTCTGACCGACCCGTCCTATGCGGGGCAGATCATCACGTTCACCTTCCCGCATATCGGTAATGTCGGGACCAATAGCGAGGATGCCGAGGCGACGAACGTGGCGGCGCTGGGACTGGTGGTGAAGCAGGACATCACGGATCCCTCGAATTGGCGGTCGACGGCGACGCTGGATGCGTGGCTGAAGGCGCGGGGCGTGCCGGGTCTAGCGGGAGTGGACACGCGGGCCCTGACGCTGCGGATTCGGGACGGGGGGCCGCCGAGCGCGGTGCTGTGCTACCCGGCGGACGGGAAGTTCGATTTAGCGGCGCTGCGGGCGCAGGCCGTCGCGTGGCCCGGGCTAGAGGGGATGGACCTGGCCAAGCAGGTGAGTTGCACGCAGAGCTACGCGTGGAGCGAGGGCATTTGGGCCTGGCCGGACCGGCATGTCGCGTTGGAGCCGACGCATCACGTGGTTGCGGTCGATTATGGGGCCAAGCGCAACATCCTGCGCTGCCTGGCCGCGGCGGGCTGCAAGGTGACGGTGGTGCCGGCCGATGCGACCGCGGACGACATCCTGCGGCATGAGCCGGACGGGGTGTTCCTTTCCAACGGGCCGGGGGACCCCGCGGCCACGGGAGTATACGCGGTGCCGGCAATCCAGGGCGTGCTGGACAAGGGCGTGCCGGTGTTCGGGATCTGCCTGGGGCACCAGCTGCTGGCGCTAGCGCTGGGGGCTAAGACCTACAAGCTGGAGCAAGGGCATCGGGGGGCGAACCAGCCGGTGAAGGATCTGGCGACGGGCAAGGTAGAAATCACGGCGCAGAATCATGGGTTCGCGGTGGACGACAAGAGCCTGCCGGACGGGGTCCAGATCACGCATACGAGCCTGTTCGACGGCAGCAACGAGGGTATCGCGTGCGAGGGTAAGCGGGCGTTCAGCGTGCAGTATCATCCTGAGGCGAGCCCTGGACCGACGGATAGCCACCACCTGTTCAAGCGGTTCGTCGGCATGATGGGTGGAGGGGCGTAGGGCATGCCGAAGCGGACAGACATCAAGACGATCATGATCATCGGCGCGGGACCGATCGTGATCGGGCAGGCGTGTGAGTTCGATTATTCGGGGGCGCAGGCGTGCAAGGCGTTGCGGGCCGAGGGGTATCGGGTGGTGCTGGTTAACTCGAATCCGGCGACGATCATGACCGATCCCGGGTTGGCGGATGCGACCTATGTCGAGCCGATCACGCCGGAGATCGTCGAGAAGATCATCGCCAAGGAGAAGCCGGACGCGCTGTTGCCGACGATGGGGGGGCAGACGGCGCTGAACGTGGCGATGCAGTTGGATGCGTCGGGGGCGCTGAAGCGGCATGGGGTTGAGCTGATCGGGGCCAAGGCGGACGTGATCGACCGGGCGGAAGATCGGCTCAAGTTCCGCGACGCGATGAGCGAGATCGGGATCGAGAGCCCGAAATCCGGCATCGCGCACACGCTTGAGGAGGCGCGGGCGGTGCTGGCGCAGGTGGGGCTGCCGGCGGTGATCCGGCCGTCGTTCACGCTCGGGGGAACGGGCGGGGGGATCGCTTATAATAAGCAGGAATTCGAGCAGATCGTGTCAGCGGGCCTGTCCGCCAGCCCGACGACGGAGGTGCTGGTCGAGGAGAGCGTGCTCGGCTGGAAGGAATACGAGATGGAGGTGGTCCGCGACAGCGCGGACAACTGCATCATCGTGTGCGCCATCGAGAACGTGGACCCGATGGGCGTGCATACCGGCGATAGCGTGACAGTGGCGCCGGCGCTGACGCTGACGGACAAGGAATATCAGATCATGCGGGACGCGAGTATCGCGTGCCTGCGCAAGATCGGGGTCGATACCGGCGGGTCCAACGTGCAGTTCGGGCTGAACCCGGTGGATGGCCGGATGGTGGTGATCGAGATGAACCCGCGGGTGTCGCGGTCCTCGGCGCTGGCGAGCAAGGCGACGGGCTTCCCGATCGCGAAGATCGCGGCGAAGCTGGCGGTGGGCTACACGCTCGACGAGCTGGGCAACGACATCGCCAAAGGCATTCCTGCCAGCTTCGAGCCCACGATCGACTATGTGGTCGTCAAGATCCCGCGGTTCACGTTTGAAAAATTCCCGGGAACGCCGGCGCTGCTGGGGACGGCAATGAAGTCGGTCGGCGAGGCGATGGCGATCGGGCGGTCGTTCGCCGAGGCGCTGCAGAAGGGCCTCCGGTCGATGGAGACCGGGCTGTCGGGGCTCGACGAGGTTGAGGCGCCGGGCGGCGAGGGGCACGATGCGTTTCGGGCGGCGCTGTCGACGCCGCGGCCGGACCGGCTGCTGATGGCGGCGCAGGCGCTGCGGGCCGGGCTGACGGTTGACGAGATCCACGATGCCTGCAAGTTCGATCGGTGGTTCCTGCGCGAGCTGGAGCGCATCGTGGCGGCGGAGCGGCAGGTGGCGGCGACCGGGTTGCCGGCGGACGCGACTGGGCTGCGGCGCCTGAAAGCGCTGGGGTTCTCGGATGAGCGGCTGTCTGCGCTGTCCGGGCGGGACGTGGCGGCGGAGCGGGCACGGCTGGGGGTCCAACCCGTCTACAAGCGGATCGACACGTGCGCGGGCGAGTTCGCCTCGGGCACACCCTATATGTATTCGACCTACGAGGGTGGTTTCGGGGTTCCGCAGTGCGAGGCCAACCCGACGGAGCGCAAGAAGATCATCATCCTCGGCGGCGGGCCGAACCGGATCGGGCAGGGGATCGAGTTCGACTATTGTTGCGTGCATGCGTGTTACGCGCTGCGGGAGGCCGGGTTCGAGACCATCATGGTCAACTGCAACCCGGAAACGGTGAGCACGGATTACGACACCTCGGACCGGCTGTATTTCGAGCCGCTGACGGCGGAGGACGTGATCGCGCTGGTGCGACGCGAGCAGACCCGAGGCGAGGTGCTCGGCTGCATCGTGCAATATGGCGGACAGACGCCGCTGAAACTGAGCCAGGCGCTGACCGAGGCGGGAATCCCGATCCTGGGCACGTCCGCGGACGCGATCGACGTGGCGGAGGACCGGGAGCGGTTCCAGGCGCTGCTGCACCGGCTCGGGCTGCGGCAGCCGGAGAACGGCATCGCGCGGTCGACCGCCGAGGCGGAGGCGATCGCGGAGAGGGTCGGGTATCCCGTGGTGATGCGGCCGAGCTACGTGCTGGGCGGGCGGGCGATGGAGATCGTGCACGACCGGGCCGGGCTGCTGCGCTATATGCGCCACTCGGGCGAGGCGTCGCTGGCGCTGGGTCCGGTACTGCTGGACCGATATCTGAATGACGCGATCGAGGTCGATGTGGACTGCATCTGCGACGGGCAGGGCGTCTACGTCGCTGGCGTGATGGAGCATATCGAGGAGGCCGGCATCCATTCGGGCGACAGCGCCTGCTCGCTGCCGCCTTATTCGTTGGCGCCGGCGACGATAACCGAGCTGAAGACACAGACGGAGGAGATGGCCCGCGCGCTGGGCGTGGTCGGGCTGATGAACGTGCAGTTCGCGGTCAAGGATGGGGCGATCTACGTGTTGGAGGTCAACCCGCGGGCGTCGCGGACGGTGCCGTTCGTGGCCAAGGCGACGGGGGTGCCTGTCGCCAAGATCGGCGCGCGGGTGATGGCCGGGGCGAAGCTGACCGAATTCACGCTCGACGACGACCGGGTCGCGCCGCATGTGGCGGTCAAGGAGGCGGTGTTCCCGTTCGCGCGCTTCGTTGGCGTCGACACGATCCTGGGTCCGGAGATGAAGTCGACCGGCGAGGTGATGGGGCTCGACCAATCGTTCGAGCGGGCATTCGCCAAGTCGCAACTCGGGGCGGGGGTAAAGCTGCCGTCGAGCGGGACGGTGTTCCTCTCGGTGCGCGACGGCGACAAGGTCGGGCTGGTCCCGATGGCGCGACGGTTGACGGAGATGGGCTTCGAGGTCATGGCGACGCGGGGGACGGCGGCCCGCATCCGGGCGGCGGGGCTGCCGGTCAAGCAGGTGAACAAGGTGCTGGAGGGACGGCCGCACTGCGTCGACGCGATCGAGGGCGGCGAGATCCAGCTCGTCATCAACACGGCCTCCGGGGCGCAGTCGGTGACGGACAGCTTCGCCATCCGGCGGACGGCGCTGACGAACGGCGTGCCGCACTACACGACGATCGCCGGCGCGAGGGCCGCCGTTGGCGCGATTGCTGCCTTGAAATCGGGCACGCTTGAAGTGGCGCCGCTGCAATCGTATTTTGACCGATCATTCTAGTCCGGATTGGCCGGACTGGGCCTATGCGGTGCCCGGGACGACCCTTGGCGCCGCGTTGACGTGTATGCCGACCGGGTAGAGGATCGTTGATTTTGCAGAAGTTTCCGATGACCGCGCCGGGCCTGCAGCGTCTCGAAGAGGAGCTGCGCCACCTCAAATCCGTGGAGCGGCCCGCAATCATCCGCGCGATCGCCGAGGCGCGGAGCCATGGCGACCTGTCGGAGAACGCCGAGTACCACGCCGCACGGGAGCGTCAATCGTTCATCGAGGGCCGGGTGATAGAGCTCGAGGAGATCGTCTCGGCGGCCGAAGTGATCGACCCGGCCTCCTTGTCCGGCGATCAGATTAAGTTCGGCGCGCACATCAAGCTGGTCGACGAAGAGACTGAGAAAGAGGCGACCTACCAGATCGTCGGCGTGCACGAGGCGGACATCAAGCTGCGGCGGCTGTCGATTTCCTCGCCGCTGGCCAAGGCGCTGATCGGCAAGAAGACGGGGGATACCATTTCCGTCCCGGCGCCAGGGGGCGATCGGAGTTATGAGGTGCTCGAGGTTCGCTATGGATAAGTTCGGCTAGGCTGAACAGGGCTCCCTCACCCTGCCCTCTCCCGGAGGGAGAGGGTTCCAAGAGAGGGACATCGGATGATTGGGCTTGAGGACGTGCGGGCGGCGGCGCGGCGGATCGAAGGGCGCGTGCTGCGAACGCCGTCAATCGCGTCACACGCGGTGAGTTTGGCGACCGGAGCGGATGTCACGCTCAAGCTGGAGAATTTGCAGCGGATCGGCTCGTTCAAGGAGCGGGGCGCGGCGAACCGGCTGGCCCTGCTGACCGCCGGCGAGCGGGCGCGCGGCGTGATCGCGATGTCGGCCGGCAACCACGCACAGGCGGTGGCGCGGCACGCGAGCCTGCTCGGGATACAGGCGACGATTGTGATGCCGTTGTTCACGCCGTCGACGAAGGTGAGCCGGACCCGGGCGTGGGGGGCCGAAGTGGTCCTACACGGCGACATGCTGGCCGATGCGGCGGTGCACGCGCACCTCTTGGCCGAGCGGGACGGGCGGGTGTTCGTCCATCCATACGACGACGAGGCGGTGATGGCCGGGCAGGGGACACTCGCGCTGGAGTTCCTCGAAGACGCGCCGGAGATCGACATTCTGCTCATTCCGGTCGGTGGCGGCGGGATGATCTCGGGCTGCGCCGTTGCGGCAGCGGGGCTGAGGCCGGACCTCGAGGTGATCGGCGTGGAGGTCGAGAGCTACGCGTCGCTGCAGGCAGCATTGTCCGGGCGCGAGAGCGTCACCGGCGGGTCGACCATCGCCGAGGGGATTGCCGTGCAGCGTATCGGGGGATTGTGCCTCGAGGCGATGCGCGGGCTGGTGCGCGAGGTGCTGGTGGTGCCCGAGCGGGTGGTAGAGGACGCAATCTCGCTGCTGGCCGAAGGGGCCAAGCAGGTGGCCGAGGGCGCGGGGGCGATCGGGGTGGGAGCGCTGCTGGCGCATCCGGAGCGGTTTGCCGGGCGCCGGGTCGGGACGGTGGTGTGCGGCGGCAACATCGACGGGCGTATCCTCGCGAACGTGCTGCTGCGGGGGCTGCTGCGGGATGGGCGACTCCTGCGGCTGACGATGGACATCCCGGACCGGCCGGGTGTGCTGGCCGACATCGCGACGCGGATCGGCGGGCTGGGCGGCAACATCATCGAGGTGATCCATCAACGGCTGTTCGACGCGCCGAGCGTGCAGGCGGCCGAGCTGGAGCTGATGATCGAGGCTCGTGACCCGGCGCACGCGGACGCGATCTCGGCGGCGCTGGCCGAGAGTTATGTGGTAAGGCGGAGCTGATACGGGACTGCAGTGGGCGCCTGATGAGCGATCCGACACTTTATGACCGCGACTTCTATGCGTGGACGACCGAGCAGTCCGGCCTGCTGCGGGCCGGCAAGGTTTCCGAGGCGGATCTCGAGCACATCGCGGAGGAAATCGAGAGCATGGGCCGCTCGGAGAAGCGTGAGCTGGTCAGCCGGCTGACGGTTCTGCTGCTGCATTTGCTCAAGTCGCAATATCGGCCGGTGCGGCGGGGGCCGTCGTGGCGATTGTCGATCGCTGGCACGCGCGACGCGCTGAGTGATCATTTGGACGATAATCCGAGTTTGCGGGGCACCTTGGAGGCGCGCATGGCGCTCGCGTATCGCCGCGCCCGCAGGAACGCTGTGGTTGAGACAGGGTTGGCCGAGGCCAGCTTCCCGGAGGTCTGCCCGTGGTCGGCGGTTCAGGTGCTGGCGGACGATTTCTGGCCGGAAGTCGGTTCGTAGCTGGGCCGGCCCACCCTGACCCTGACCACCCTCACCCACTCCCTCCCCCGCGTGCAGGAGAGGGAATGGGCTATGAGGTCGGGTCTAGCCGAGGCGTTCGCCGTGGAGGACGACGTCGAGACCCTCGCGCTCCTCCTCCTCGTTGACTCGGAGGCCCACGAGGATCTTGACCACGAAGAGAATCACCAGTGTCGCGATGCTGCTGTAGATGAGCGTCGCGGCGACCGCATAAACCTGGTCGATGAACTGCGGCAGGCCGCCGATGTAGACGCCGTCGGGGTGGTCCGTCGTGGCCGAGAGCGGGCCGTAGGCGAACACGCCGGTCAGCAGCGCGCCGACGATGCCGCCGATCCCGTGCACGCCGAACGCGTCGAGACTGTCGTCATAGCCGAGCAGATGCTTGAGCGACGTGGCCGACCAGAAGCAGATGATGCCGGCAGCGATGCCGATGATCAGTGCCGGGCCGGGGAGCACGAAGCCGGAGGCGGGCGTGATGGCGACTAGCCCGGCGACGGCGCCGGACGCGGCGCCGAGAACGGAAGGCTTGCCCTTGGCGACCCATTCGGCGGCGAGCCAGGCCAAAGTGGCCGCCCCGGTCGCGACCTGGGTGGCGAGCATCGCCATCCCGGCACGGCCGCCGGCGCCCACCGCGGAGCCCGCGTTGAAGCCGAACCAGCCTACCCAGAGCAGCCCGGCGCCGATCACCGCGTAGCCGAGATTATACGGCGCCATGTTCTCGTGCCCGTATCCGGTGCGCTTGCCGAGCACGAGGCAGCACATCAGTCCTGCGACCCCGGCGTTGATGTGAACAACGGTGCCGCCGGCAAAGTCGGCCGCGCCCAGGCTGTTCAGCCAGCCGAGCGGGCTCCAGACCCAGTGGGCGATCGGCGAGTAGACGAAGATCGACCACAGGATCATGAACAGGACCATCGCGGAGAACTTCATCCGGTCGGCGAACGCGCCGGTGATCAGCGCCGGGGTGATGATGGCGAAGGTCATCTGGAACATGATGAACACGGTCTCGGGGATCGTGTTTGCCGTGCTGTTGTCGGTGCCGGCGCCGAGCGTGAAGGGCTTGTCCCAGGCAGCCTCGATGCCGCGGAGGAACAGACGGCTGAAGTCGCCGACATACGCGTTGCCGTTGGTGAAGGCGAGGCTGTAGCCGACGGCGAACCAGACGACGGTCACGATCGCGGTGATCGCGAAGGACTGCATCATGGTGGCGAGCACGTTCTTCTTGCGCACCATGCCGGCGTAGAAGAGGGCCAGGCCGGGGATGGTCATCATCAGCACGAGTGCGGTGCTGGTGAGCATCCAGGCGGTGTCGCCGGTGTCGACCTTCGGCTCGGCCGCGGCGGCCGGTGCCGCCGGGGCGGCGCCGGTGCCCGGGTTACCGGTCTCGGTGCCCGCAGCCGGGGCCTCCGCCGCGGCGGGCGGCGTGGTCTGCGCCATGACGGGGAGCGCCATGGCCAGGCAGAGGATCAGGGCTGGGAGCAGCCCGCGCAGCTTCTTCATCATCATAGGGCCTCGTTGTCGGTTTCGCCGGTGCGGATGCGGACAGCGCGCTGCATGTCCATCACGAAGACCTTGCCATCGCCGATCTTGCCGGTTCGGGCGGAGCGGATGATGGCCTCCACGACCTGCTCGGCCAGGTCGGCCGGCACAGCGACCTCGATCTTCACTTTCGGCAGGAAGTTCACGTGATATTCCGCGCCGCGGTAGATTTCGGTCTGGCCTTTCTGGCGGCCAAAACCCTTCACTTCCGACACCGTTAGGCCCTGAACCCCGAGCGGCGTGAGCGCTTCGCGCACATCGTCCAGCTTGAAGGGTTTGATGATGGCCATGATGAGCTTCATAGCGCCTCTCTTGATACGTCCGGCGCTCCGACGCAGAAAGCGGCGGCTGGCGCGGCTACTCTCATTTCAAGAACCGTGCCGCGTCAGATCGGCCGATGGAGCGGCGGTGCGATCGGGAGTTCCCACCCGGTCTTGCTGCTGCTCTGCCGCCTGCTTATGCAGACGCTGAGTGAAGGCGCGGCGAATTGGCCACGGTCGAGTGCCTGTAATTTAGGCAAGCGTGACTAAATGCAGGTGAGCACACGAGGGTAATCCATGCTGGAGGTGGACGTTTGCGTTGTTGGAGCCGGACCGGTGGGCGGGACGCTGGCGTGCCGGTTGGCGGAAGGGGGCGCGCGGGTGGCCGTGATCGACCGAGCCGATCTGCCGCCGATGGAGCATCCTGACTTCGACGGGCGGGCTTATGCGGTCGCAGCCGGGTCGCGGCGGCTGCTCGAGGCGGCCGGCGTGTGGGCGCAACTGCCGCTCCCGGTGTGTCCGATCGAGGATATCAGGGTGTCCGACGGCCGGATCGGCCGACCGGCGTCGCGGCTGCACTTGCACTTCGATCACCGCCAGGCGGGGAGCGAGCCGTTTGGCTGGATGGTCGAGGCGCGGAGCTTGCGGGTGGCGCTGAACGCGCATCTGCGGTCGTTGCCGACACTGCAGGTGCATGCGCCAGCGACGGCAGAGGTCACGCGGGATGCCGAGGGCGCGACCGTCGTGGTGGCGGGCGGGGCCAGCTTCCGGTGCAAGCTGGTGGTCGCGGCCGAAGGGCGGCAGTCGCCACTGCGGCAACAGGCAGGCATCGCGGTCACCACGGTGCCTTACAAGCAGCGCGGCCTGGTCGCGGCGATCGCGCACGAGCGGCCGCATGGCAACGTGGCGCTGGAACATTTCCTACCGGGCGGACCGTTCGCACAGTTGCCGATGGTCGGCATCGACGGCGCGCCGAACGTCTCGGCGATCGTCTGGACCGAGGGCGCGGCGTTGGCCGACCGGATCTACGCCACCGATGACGTCGTGTTCGCGCGCGAAGTGGCCCGGCGGTTGGGCTCGCATCTCGGCGCGGTGCGGCCGGTCGGGCGGCGGTGGCGCTATCCGCTCTCGGCGATGCACGCCCAGCGCTATGTCGACACGCGATTGGTGTTGGTGGGCGACGCGGCGCACGGTATCCATCCGATCGCCGGGCAAGGTTTGAACCTCGGCTTCCGCGACGTGATCGCCCTGTCGAAGCTGGTGTTGGACGCGGTGCGGGCGGGCGGCGATGCGGGTGCGCCCGCATTGCTGGCGGAGTATCAGCGGCAGCGGCGGGGAGCGAATTTGCTGATGTTGGGTGCGACGGACGCGCTCGACCGGCTGTTCAGCACCGACAACCCCATCGTGCGCGGGGTGCGCGATCTGGGGATCGCCGGCGTGGACCGGCTGCCCGGGCTCAAGCGCATGTTTGTGCGCCAGGCGATGGGTGCCGGCAGCGTGGCGGCCATGCTAAGGTAGGCCATGCGCCAGACCAATGCCCTCACCATCCTCGCCCTCGTCGCGTCCACGCTTGCCGGCTGCTCCACACCGGAGCCGTTGATCGATCGGATCAACGTGAGCGATGCGAAGTACAACCGAGACATTGCCGATTGCCGCGAGCAGACGAGCGGGAGTTGGATTCCCTTTACGGGTGGCTCGACGGCCGACTGCATGCGGGGCAAGGGCTACCACGTGCTGATGAACAACTCCGGTCTCTAGCGGCAGAGGATGTCGGGCGTGACTGGGAAGGTCTCCGTCCTTATTCCGACACGGAATCGCCCGGAGTTGCTGACCCGCTCGCTGAACTCGGTCAGCATGCAGACGCATCCCGACATCGAGCTGATCGTCATTGACGACAGCAGCACCGACGCCGTGCGTGCCGCCAACCTGGCCCTGGTGGAGGCATCCTGTCCGGGCGCACGCTACATGCAATTGCCACCGGAGATGTCGGGGCGGGGGCCGGGCTTCCCGCGAAATCACGGCATCGACCGATGCACCGGCGACTACGTCGCGTTTCTCGACGACGACGACGAATGGATCGATCCGGACTACCTCCAGGTCGCCACTGCCGCCATGGTGCGGCATGGCTACGACGTGCACTTCGCCGATCAGGAAGCAATGTTCACGAACGGCAGCGTCCAACCGCCGCCGATCTGGACCGAGGATTGGGCAACCTTATTGCCGCACGCCGGAGTGAGCGCGGCCGATGACGGCAGCTACCGGGTTCAGGTCGAGCAGGCGCTGCGCAGTGACGGCTTCGCCCATCTGAACACCACCATCGTCAGATCTCCCGCTCCTGCGAGACACATTGAAGGGCTTCGATCTCCGGATCACCTACGAGGAGGACCGCGAGCTCTACTTCCGCCTCATCGATCAGGCTCGCGCGATCGGATACACGCCGCGCATCGTCTCGCGGCACCACATACCCGCCGGCGCAAACCGGGTCAGCGCTTCCAACACCGTTCCGGACGAAGAGAAAGACGCCTCCCGTCTGCGTTGGTTCGACAATCTGATCCAAACCGCGCGGCTGGAGCTCGTGCGCAAACGCTCGCAGCAGGAGCGGGTGTATACGCTCAAACGCATCGCCACGCGGGCGGCGAACAAAGGCGATGTCAGAGAAGCGAAGCGGTACGGCGTCGAGGCGCTCCGAGCGTCGTTCGGCTTGAAGTGGCTGGGGTATGTGGCCTGGCTTTACGCGCGCGGCCTGCTTCCGCGGCAACGGGCAGCATAGCAACCAGTCTAGGCCAGCCGTTCCCGCGCCCGCGAGCGCAGGATGCTCGGACATCGCCAGCGCGCCGAGGCCGACGGCCACCGCAGGCAAGACCACCCAGTTCACCGTCGCCCAGCCATACAGCACGAGCAACTGGCCGGATGAGAACGATCCGATCGCCATGGTGCCGAACACCAGGAAGTCGTTGAACGACTGAACCCGGGTGCGCTCCTCGGGTCGATGCGTCTCGAGCACGAGGGAGGAGGCGCCGACGAAGCCGAAATTCCAACCGATCCCGAGCAGAATCAGACCGAGGGTGAAGTTGGCCAGCGCAATCCCGGCCAGGCCACACGCTGCCGCGGCCGCAAGCAGCACCAGCCCGGCGGCGACGACGCGCTGGGCGCCGATGCGGGCGATGATGGCGCCGGTGAAGAAGCTCGGCCCATACATCGCGACCACGTGCCACTGGAGCGTGGCGTTGGACGCCGAGAGCGGGAGACCGCACAGACGCATGGCGAGCGGCGCCGACGTCATGACCAAGTTCATCAGCGTATAGGTGATAACTCCACACAGGGCCGCGACGATGAAGCGGGGCCGGCTGATGATGGTCAACAGGGGGCGGCCGCCGCCGGTGTCGGCGCGGACCGGGCGCGGCAGGTCGACGCCGGAGAGCACCGCCATGGCCACAAGTGCGACGGCCGCTTGGGCAAGGTAGCTGGCAGCGAAGAGATAGGGCGGCCACAGATCCATCGTCCATGTCACGAGTTGCGGCCCGAGCACGCCGGAGAAGACGCCGCCAACCATGACCCAGGACAGCGCGCGCGGGCGGAAGGCCGGACTGGCCGCGTCGGCGGCGGCGAACCGGAAGCTCTGGACGACTGCGCCGTAGAGACCGGCCATGAACGTCGCGACGCAATAGAGGGCGAAGGAGCCGCCGAGCAGCGCGCCGGCGGCGATCAGGCCGGCGAGGCAGCCAATGCCGCTCCCGATCATGAACGCGACCCGGCGACCGTAGCGTCGCGCGATCGCACCGGTGGGCAACGTGCCCGCAGCCATGCCGCACACGAACACGGACACCGGCAGCGTGGCGAGGCTGCGGTCCGGCGATAGCGTCACGCCGATGATGGCGGCAGTGGCGAAGACCACGGTCGCGTTGGCGCCAGCGAGCGCCTGAGCCGCGGCGAGGCGAAGCGCGTTGCGGCGCGCACGGCGGTCGTTTATCTCCTCCATGCGCTCAGTTTACCCACCCCCGGGATATCGCCTAGGGCCGGTGATGGCTACTCTGCCCGGATGCAGGCGCAGATCGAGCACTATGGGCGGACCCGGGCGGGAGACGATGTCGAGCGGGTCATGCTCGAGGCGGGGTTGCGGGCGGAGGTGCTGACATATGGCGGCATCATCGCGCGGCTCGAGGTGCCGGGGCGGGATGGACGGCGCGACAACGTGGTGCTGGGGCTGTCCACGCTGGAGGACTACGAGATGCGCAGCCCCAGCTTCGGGGCGACGATCGGCCGCTACGCCAACCGGATTGCGGATGGCCGCTTCGCTCTCGACGGGACCACGTACGACCTTCCGCGGAACGAGGGGGTAAACACGCTGCACGGTGGGGTCAAAGGGTTCGGCAAACGGGTTTGGACGATCGAGGCGGCCGATCGGGCGTCTGTGACGCTGGGATATGCGAGCGAGGATGGCGAAGAGGGGTTTCCGGGCCGGCTTCAGGTCCGCGTTCGGTTCGCCATCGAGGAGACGACGCTGCGGCTGCACTACAGCGCCGAGACCGACCGGCCAACGGTCCTGAATTTGACGAACCACAGCTATTTCAACCTGGCGGGGGAAGGCAGCGGGGATGTCTGGAGCCACGAGTTGCGGGTGGCGGCGGATCGGATCGTCGAGTTGCGCCCGGACAGTATCCCGACAGGGGCGCTGCTCGACGTCGCGGGAACGCCGTTCGACTTCCGTCAGCCTCGCCTCGTCGGCTCGCGGGTGCGTGAGGCGCACCCGCAGATCGTGGCGGGGCTCGGCTACGATGCTTGCTTCCAGTTGCGGGGCGCCGGGATGCGGGAGGCGGCGGTGCTGCGGGAGGGCGGCAGCGGCCGGGTCATGACGGTGCGGACGGACCAGCCTGCGATGCAACTCTACTCGGCCAACAAGTTGACCGGGGCGCTGGTAGGGCCGTCGGGCCGGACATATCGGTCCGGGGATGGGTTGTGCTTCGAGACGCAGCATTTCCCCGACGGCCCAAACCATCCAGCCTTCCCCTCGACGGTGCTCCGCCCCGGGGAGACGTTCAGATCAGAGACGGAATACGCCTTCTCTCTCGGTTAACAGCTTGGCGAAGCAGGTGGGGTGCTTTAGGAGGACCGTCCAATTGGCTTTGCACGCGGAGTTTCTCTTTGTCCTATCGTCTGTTTGCGGCCGCTGCTGTGGCCGTGCTCGCCTTGCAGGGTTGCACCAAGCCTACGCCGCAGCCGACCGTGGAGATCGACGCGCTGAGCGAAGGGATGGCCAAGACCTGCACGTTCACGCCGGTCCAGCCCAAGCCGGGCGCCACGGTCGACTCGACGATCACGATGACGAACGACGGCTGGTGCGCCTTCCGGGCGTCCGTCAAATCCGGGCAGGCGTATGAGCTTGGCCTGGTCAAGCAGCGGCCGGTGCACGGCGAGCTGCTGATCCGCAAGTGGAATGGAGAGACGCGGGTCGAGTACACGCCGGCGGCGAGCTATGTCGGGCCGGACCAGTTTTCCGCCGCGCTGCGCTCGGCCGATGGGACCCCGGACGCGGTGGTGAAGGTTGCCGTGACCGTCACGCGGGGCGAGGGCGTTCCCGCGGTCGCCGCGCCCACGCCGAGCGACGAGCCCGCGGCGACGAGGACGACGCGCCGCCGGACGACGGGGAAGAAGTCGACCCGCTAAGCGGCCTGGTCCGGGCGGGGTGGCGCTTGCCGCCCCGCCGGGCTATCGTCTCAAGGTATGTCCGCGTAGCTCAGCAGGATAGAGCACAGGATTCCTAGTGGTTGATTGGGCGTCGCGAGGGGAAACCGCGCGGCGGATCTGCTCAAAGTCGGGGAACGCTTCGGTGCACCGTGCGCCATGCCGATCCCGAGCCAAGCCCTGTCACAAGGGACGGTGTAGAGACTGGACGGGCAGCACCTACGGGTCGCCAGACCTAAGGTGAAGGGACAGTCCAGACCACGAACGCTCCTGGATCGGAGCGGCGGCGAAAGCCGAAGTGGGATGAATCCTGGGGCCGTGGGTTCGAATCCCGCCGCGGACATCAACGCTCCATGACGGGCGCGACGACGGATTGTGGCTGGTCGAAGCAGGCGCGCTGTCCCATTATGCTGGGGCTGTCGGGGACATATCATGCCGACCTTGAGTGCTCGCGCGGACATCGCGGTGCGCGTCTGCGTGTGTTCGGCTGCGGCGACTCTGTTCGCCGACTCCGTCCGGCCATCCCACCACCCGCCCGACCCGGCTCATGCGTCCACCATGGCCGGAGCGATCGGGTCAGCGCTGATGCTGTCGCTGCTGTTCGCCTGCCTATGGGAGCCGCTCAAGGAACGGATCGCGCGCGGCGTCCTGCACGCACCGCATCCGCACGGCGAGCTCATCGGCGTGCCGGCGCTGCTGCTGATGGTCGTGCTGGGTACGGGGCTCGTTTGGGTGCACACCGTCCTGCACCATCACTTCGAAACCTATCTGGGCGACTCGGTCGGGGCGGGGCTCGAGCGCGGACTGATCGTGGTGACCGTTTGCGCCTTCTGGTTCTCGCGGCCGGGCGCCGTCTGGGTCCGGGCCGGCACGGCGGTGCTGCTCGTTGCGCTCATCGCGTCGATTGGTGAAGTGTTGCTGCGGGCCGGGATCACGCCGGAGGCTTGGACGCACAGCGAGATCCTCTGGACCATAGTGCCGTGCGTCCTCCTGCTGTTCGCGCAGGCCTGTTTCCAGCCTTGGACGGCGACCTCGAACGTGCGGGCGGGGGGGTGGGTCGCCGGCGCCGGCTTCGTCGTCATCGCGCTGACCGGCCTCGGGCATCTGCTCGACCAGGCCATCCCGTTGCCACCGTTGCTGCTCTACAGCATCAGTGTGGTCGACCCGCACGACTGGCAGGGAACGATGCTGGACGATCTATTTTTCTACGGGGGCTGGGCTGGTGGCCTCCTGATTGCGCCCGACATATCGGACGCGAGCTGACCTGATCATCGGCATGACGCGAAACTCGGGGGCGACAGGCTGATGTGGCGCGATTTCCGGTCGTATTACCGGCCGCATCGGCGGTTATTGCTGGCGGTGTTCGGGGCGGCGGCGGTATCGGGCGTGCTCGAACTCGGCTTTCCGATGGCTGTGCGGGCGTTCGTCGACCAATTGCTGCCGCGCGCGCAGATGGGGCCGATCCTGCTCGCGATCGCTGCGCTGCTCGCCCTGTATGTCGGCGCCGCGGTACTGGTCTCAGTGGTGACCTACTGGGGGCACGTGCTGGGCGTGTCGATCGAGACGGAGCTGCGGCGCCGGGCCTTCGATCACCTGCACGCGCTGTCGATGCGGTTCTATGACGGGGAGAAGACGGGGCATCTGGTCGGGCGCATCACGACCGATCTCGCCGACATCGGCGAGGTTGCGCATCACGGACCGGAAGACGCGCTGATCGCGGTTCTGACCTTCCTCGGGGCGTTCGTGCTGATGCTGCTGGTCAGCTGGCAGTTGGCGCTGGTCGCGCTGCTAGTGGTGCCGGCGGCGACGTGGCTGATCGTGCATTACGGGTCCAGGATGGACGCGGTGTGGCGTCAGCAGTTCAAGCGGGTGGCGCGATTCAACGCTCGGGTGGAGGAGAACGTCGGTGGCGCTCGGGTCGTGCAGGCGTTCGCCAACGAGGCGCACGAGCGGGCGCTGTTCGCCATCGAGAACGAGTCGTATCGGACGGAGAAGATCGGCGCCTACCGCATCATGGCCACGAGCCTGACGCTGAATTATCTGAGCATGCGGCTGGTGCAGATCGTCGTCATGCTGGCGGGGACGGTGCTGATCGTGCGCGGCGGGCTGTCGATCGGCGATTTCGTCGCCTTCCTGCTGCTGGTCAGCGTGTTCTACCGGCCGTTGGACAAGATCGGGACGATGATCGAGATCTATCCGCGCGGGCTGGCCGGCTTCCGGCGGTATCGCGAGTTGCTGGCGATGGTGCCAGACGTGCAGGATAGGCCGGGGGCGCCGGACGCGGCCCGGTTCCGTGGCGAAATCCGGTTCGAAGGCGTGTCGTTCGGCTACGGGCCGGAGCGGCCGGTGCTGCAAGGGCTGGACTTGGCGATCGGCGCGGGGGAGACGGTGGCGGTGGTGGGGCCGTCGGGCGCGGGCAAGACGACCTTATGCGCGCTGCTGCCGCGCTTCTACGATCCAGACCAGGGACGGATCACCATCGATGGCGTCGACATCCGCGCGGTGACCCGGCGCTCGCTGCGGCGGCAGATCGGGATCGTGGAGCAGAACGTGTTCCTGTTCGCGGGCAGCTTGCGGGAGAACGTGGCCTACGGCCGGCTGGGCGCGTCGGTGGACGACATCCGCGTGGCGATCCGGCGGGCGCGGTTGGAGGAGTTCGTCGACAGCCTGCCGGAGGGGCTCGACACGGAGGTGGGCGAGCGGGGCGCGCGCCTGTCGGGCGGGCAGCGCCAGCGGATCGCGATCGCGCGCATTTTCCTCAAGAACCCGCCGATCCTGATCCTGGACGAAGCGACGTCGGCGCTGGACAGCGAGACCGAACACGCGATCCAACGGTCGCTCTCGGAGTTGGCGGAGGGAAGGACCACGCTGGTGGTCGCGCATCGCTTGGCGACGATCCGGCGGGCGGACCGCATCGTCGTGCTGTCGCCGCAGGGCGTGCTGGAGCAGGGCTCGCACATGGCGCTGCTGGCGCGGGGCGGCGCATACCGGCGGCTGCACGAGGCGCAGTTCGGGTTGGACGCGGCGGAGTGAGCGCGTCGGCGGTGCAGGACGGCGTCCCACCGGCACAGCGGAAATGGGCGGTGGCGACGATCGTGCTGGCGGTGGGCATGGCGTCGCTCGACACCTCGATCGCCAACACCGCGCTGCCGACGATCGCGATCGACGTGCAGGCCAGTCCGGCCGCCTCGGTTTGGGTGATCAACGCCTATCAATTGGCGCTGGTGGCGACGCTGTTGCCGCTTTCGACGCTCGGCGAGATCCATGGGTTCCGCCGCGTGTATCTGTGGGGGCTCGGCCTATTCACGGTGGCGTCGCTGCTATGCGCGTTGAGCTGGTCGCTGCCGACGCTGACCGTCGCCCGGGTGCTGCAGGGGGTCGGCGCGGCGGGGATCATGAGCGTCAATACGGCGCTGATCCGGTTCATCTATCCGGCCAACCAACTCGGTCGCGGCGTCGGCTTCAATGCCATGGTGGTGGGCGTGGGGACGGCGCTGGGGCCGAGCGTTGCGGCCGGGCTGCTGTCGCTGGGTCCGTGGCCGATGCTGTTCGCGGTCAACGTGCCGGTCGGGCTCGCGGCGATGGTGCTGGCGGTACGGGCGCTGCCGGATACGCCGCTGTCGTCGCATCGGTTCGACTGGCAGAGCGGGGTGTTGAACGCGCTGTTCTTCGGGGCGCTGATCTTCATGATCGGGGAGGCGGCGCACCAGGCGTCGGCGGTGCAGACGGTGGCGCTCGCGGCCGTGGTGGTCGTGGCCGGGTTCGCGCTGGTGCGGCGGCAGTTGCAGTTGCCAGTGCCGCTGTTGCCGATCGACCTGTATCGGCGGCCGATGTTCGCGCTGTCGTCGCTGACGTCGATGTGCTCGTTCGCGGCGCAGGGCCTGTCGTTCGTGTCGCTGCCGTTCTTGTTTCAGCTCGGCATGGGGCGGACGGCGGTGGAGACCGGCTTGCTGTTGACGCCGTGGCCGGTGGCGACCGCGCTGATGGCGCCGGTGGCCGGGCCGCTGTCGGACCGGTTTCCGCCGGCAATCCTGGGCGGGATCGGGATGGCGCTGCTCGCGCTGGGGCTGACGTTGATGGCGACGTTGCCGGAGGGGGCGCACAGTGCCGCGATCGCCTGGCGGATGCTGCTGTGCGGGGCAGGGTTCGGCTTCTTCCAATCGCCCAACCTTCGCGCGATCATGTCGAGCGCGCCGCCGGGCCGGAGCGGCGGCGCCTCGGGCATCGTTGCCACGTCGCGGTTGATGGGGCAATCGACCGGGGCGGCGCTGGTGGCGCTCTGCTTCGGCATCTCGGTGGCGCACGGGCCGTCGCTGGCCCTGGCGCTGGCGGCCGCATTCGCGGGCGTGGCGTGCGTGGTCAGCTTTTCGCGGGTGTTCGCCGCGCGGTCGTGACGGATCGGCTCAGGGGATCAGGCGCATCGTCCAATGGTGCTCGCAGTATTGGCTGGCGATGGTCATCGTGAGCGCGCCGTCGACGGCCTTGCCCTCGAGGCGGCCCTGGCCGTCGGAGATGTCGAACTCGCCGTTGGCCGAGATCGGGGCCGTGAGCGGGATGCGGGCGCGGCCGGGGCCCTGGTAGGACAGGGTGACGACGCCGTTCTGCAACTCATAGACGCGCGGGCCGCTGCGGGGGCAGAACCGGTTGTCGGAACGGATCAGGCGCGCGGTGCCGCGGTAGCGCCCCTCGATCCCGCTCGGCGGCCCCGGTGGCGGGGTCAGAACGATCGGAGCCGGCGGGGCCGAGCAACCGGCCAGCAGCAGGCCGGCGGCCAGGGTGACGATCCGCGTGTCAGCCAACGATTTCGGTGCCCGCGAAGAAGAATGCGATCTCGTGGGCGGCGGCCTCGGGGCTGTCGGAGCCATGCGCGCTGTTCGCCTCGATGCTCTCGGCGAACATCTTGCGGATGGTGCCCGCGTCGGCATTGGCCGGGTTGGTGGCGCCCATGAGCTTGCGGTTCTGGGCGATGGCGTCGGGGCCTTCGAGCACTTGGACGACGACGGGGCCGGAGGTCATGAAGGTCACGAGGTCGCGGAAGAAGCCGCGCTCCTTGTGCGCGCCGTAGAACGCCTCGGCCTGGGTGGTGGAGAGCTGCATGCGCTTTTGGGCGATGATGCGTAGGCCGTTGTCCTCGAAGACGGTGTTGATCTTGCCGGTGAGGTTGCGCCGGGTCGCGTCGGGCTTGAGGATCGAGAGGGTGCGTTCGGTCATGGGGTGCCTCGGCAATGGGGTGCCGCGGTCTAGGACAGTCGCTCCGTGGGGGCAAGTCGGGTCAGATGCCGTCCCAAACTCGCGATGCTGGCCGTCTAGCGGCGCTGTCCTGCGCTCCGTTGCTCACGGCCCTTATGGCCGCTGCGCTACGGTGCTCGGACATCACCACCAGCCAACTCGGCCTAGCGAGTTTGGGACGGCACCTTTAGTCTGGTGGCATGAGCCTGCTGGTGATCGATGGCGTGACGCTGCGCATGGCGGGGCGTACCCTGCTGGACGAGGCGACGCTGCGGGTCGATCCCGGGCGGCGGATCGGGCTGGTGGGGCGGAACGGGGCGGGCAAGAGCACGCTGCTGCGCGCCATCATGGGCGAGCTCGGCGTCGATGGCGGCGCGATCACGATCTCGGCACGCGCTCGGCTGGCGCAGGTCAAGCAGGAGGCGCCATCGGGGCCGGAAAGCCTGGTGGACACGGTGCTGGCGACCGATTGGGAGCGGGTGGCGTTGTTGGCGGAGCTCGAGAGCGCCGAAGCGGTGCGGCAGGCGGAGATCCACGAGCGGTTGCGCGCGATCGGGGCGGAGAGCGCGCCGGCGCGGGCGTCGGCGATCCTGGCCGGGCTGGGGTTCGACGCGGCGGCGCAGGCGCGGCCGGTGAGCGACTATTCGGGCGGTTGGCGGATGCGGGTGGCGCTTGCTTCGGCGCTGTTCGCCAACCCGGACCTGCTGCTGCTGGACGAGCCGACGAACCATCTGGATCTGGAGGCGACGCTCTGGCTGGAGGGATGGCTGGCGCGGTTTCCGGGGGCGGCGCTGATCGTGAGCCACGATCGCGGGCTGCTGGACCGGGCGGTGGAGGCGATCGCGCACCTGGACCGTGGCAAGCTGAACCTGACGCCGGGGGGCTACGACGAGTTCGTGCGGATCCGGACCGAGCAGGCGATGCAGCACACGCGGATGGCCGAGCGGATCGCGGCGCAGCGGGCGCACATGCAGTCGTTCGTGGACCGGTTCCGCTCGAAGGCGACCAAGGCGCGGCAGGCGCAGTCGCGGATCAAGGCGCTGGAGAAGCTGCCGGCGCTGGAGTCGGTGGTGGAGGATGCGCCGACCAAGTTCGACTTTCCGGCGCCGAAGCGGCTGGCGCCGCCGATCCTCACGCTGGAGCGGGTGTCGATCGGGTACGATGGCCGGCCGGTGCTTTCGGGGATCAATCTCAGCCTGGACATGGATGACCGGGTGGCGCTGCTCGGGTCCAACGGGAACGGGAAGAGCACACTCGCGAAGCTGATCGCTGGGCGGCTGGAGGCGTTGTCGGGGGAGGTCAGGCGGTCGCCGCGGCTGGGGGTGGGCTATTTCGCGCAGCACCAGACGGACGAACTGGTGATGGACGAGACGCCGATCGACCACATGACCCGGGTGCTGCCGCAGGCGACGCCGCCGCAGGTGCGCAGCCAACTGGCGCGGTTCGGGCTTGATGCGGACCGGGCGGGGAACAAGATATCGGCGCTGTCGGGGGGCGAGAAGGCGCGGCTGCTGCTGGCGCTGGCAACGCGGGATGCGCCTCAGTTGCTGATCCTGGACGAGCCGACGAACCATCTGGACATCGATGCGCGGGAAGCCCTGGTGCGGGCGCTGGCGGCGTTCGAGGGGGCGGTGTTGCTGATCACGCACGATCCGCATTTGGTGGATCTGGTGGCGGACCGGCTGTGGCTGGTGGCGGACGGGACGGCGCGGGCGTTCGACGGCGCGATGGACGAGTATCGGGCGCTGCTGGCCGAGCGGGGACGGCCGCCGGGGAAAGCGGAGGCGCCGAGCCGGCGGGACGATCGGCGCGACCGGGCGGAGGTGCGGGCGCAACAGGCGCCGCTGCGGCGGCAGGCGAAGGACGCGGAGGCGCGGCTGGCCACGCTGGCAGCGGAGCGGGCGCGGATCGAGGCGAGGCTGGCCGACCCGGCCATGTATGCGGCGGGTCGGGCGGCGGAGGTGACGGCGGCGAACCAGCGGCTGGCGGCGATCGGGCGGGAGGTCGAGACGGCGGAGATGGAGTGGCTCGAGGCGAGCGAGGCTTTGGAAGCGGCCGTTTAGGCGATCCTTGCTCACCCGATGTTAAGAATTGGCCGGTACACTCGTTTGCGTAAGCGTACGGGACGGTCTGCTGGTGCAACGGAAAATCACGTTATCCATTCGCGGTGTGCTGCGCGCCCTCGGGGCGGTCAGCATCGTCATCGCGGTCGGCTTGGCTGGTTTCGGCCTGCTCGCGACGCAGCAGCAGCTGGACGCGCGGGCGCGCGTCGTCTTCATCGAGCAAGGCCTGCGCAATCATAACTCGGCCGACACGTTCATGGACGACATCCGCGCCGACGTGATGCGGGCTTTGTTGAACTCCCTCTCCATCAACAAGGAGGAGGACGGGGTCATCGAGTCCGACCTGAAACATCACGTCGAGATGGTGAGCGCCGCCATCAAGGAGAATGCCGTCCTTCCGCTCGGGCCCAACCTGCGTGGTCGTTACGAGCACATCGCAGGGTTGGTCGCCTCGTTCCTTGAAGCAGGCAATGCAGCCGTCGCGCTCGCTTTGAGCAATCCGACGGCAGGCGCCGCCAACTATGAGGTGTTCCGTCACAGCTTCGCCATGCTCGAGACCGAAATGGACGAAGCCCGCGACCTGTTGGACACGTTCGTCCGGAAGGAGCGCAGGAGCGCAGCCAGAACGGCGGACGTGTCCAAGCGCATGATCGTCGGGTCGGTGATCGGCGGAGTGTTGCTCCTCGCGTTCATCGCGTTCGTTGCCGAGAAGCTTGCGCAAAGGATCGCGGACGATCTCGCGCGGTCACGGGAGGAGGCGCATCGGTTGGCCCTGCACGACGGGCTGACCGGGCTGCCGAACCGTTCGTTCCTCGCCCAGCGTCTCGATGAAGCGCTGAGCACGGCGCTGCAGCAGGACGGCATGGTGGCCATGCTCTGCCTTGACCTCGACCGCTTCAAACAGGTGAACGACACGCTTGGTCACGCGATCGGCGATGCGTTGCTGCGCGCGGCGGCAGATCGGCTCCGCGAATGCACCCGCAGGCACGATACCGTGGCACGCCTCGGCGGTGATGAGTTCGCCATCGTCCAGACCGGTCTGGCTTCGGCCGAGGAGGCGGCGGTGCTAGCAGATCGGATCATCGCCGCGCTTTCCCTCCCCTACGACCTGGACGGGCATCAGGTCGTGGCCGGGGTCAGCATCGGCATCGCCTTCGCGCCGCTCGACACCTGCGATGCGAGCAATCTCCTCAAGATGGCCGATCTCGCGCTCTATCGCGCAAAGGCCGACGGGCGCGGCGTGTTCCGCCTATTCAAATCCGACATGGACTTCGATCTCAGAGCCCGGCGCCAGCTCGAATTCGACCTTCGCCGCGCGGTCGCGATGGCCGAGTTGGAACTGCACTACCAGCCATTGGTGACCCTCGCATCCGGCGCCATCGACGCGCTCGAGGCACTGGTGCGATGGAACCATCCCGAGCGGGGCTTGATCCCGCCCGACAGCTTCATTCCGTTGGCCGAGGAAACCGGTCTGATGACGCCGATCGGCGCCTGGGTGCTGAACCGTGCCTGCGCCGATGCGGTCCAATGGCCGGACAACATCCGGGTAGCCGTGAACATCTCTGCCGCACAATTCAAAGGCAACGGCCTCGTCAGCGCCGTCACCGAGGCGCTGGCCCAAGCCGGGCTACCGCCCCGGCGGCTGGAGTTGGAGATTACCGAAACTGCGTTGCTGACCGACAGCGAGGCGACCATTGGTATCTTGCGAGAGCTGCGGAGCATGGGGGTGCGGATCGCCATGGATGACTTCGGAACCGGCTACTCGTCGCTCGGCTACATCCGCAGCTTTCCCTTCGACAAGATCAAGATCGATCGACGTTTCGTGGCCGATATCGAGACGAGTTCCGACTGCAAGGCGATCGTGCGTGCCGTCACCGGGCTGGGCATCGATCTCGGCATGTCGACGACCGCCGAAGGTGTCGAGACCGAGAGTCAACTGGCCCATCTTCGCGCGGCCGGCTGCGACCAGGTCCAAGGTTACTTGTTCAGCCGTCCGATCCCAGCGTGCGACGTCGCCGCCCTCTTGGTAGCGCCGTGCGGGGTGGGCAAGGAAGCGGCGACCGCGGCCTAGAGGCCGACATCTCGCAGCCGAACAGCCCACCCTCTTTGCGGCCGAATCTGCCTCATTCGCGGGCAAGCTTGGTGAACAGAAAGGCGAACACAAGGTCCGCCAAGCATCCGCTTGTCCCTACTATGGTAAGCGCGATCAGGCACGGTGCTTGCTAGCCACTTGGAGGCGTGCTCTGGTTGAAGAGCTGGTATGCAACTCTATAGGGCCTGATAGATGATTTCACGTCGCGCCACGCTCAAGACGGCTTTGCTCTCCGCGACAATGGTCGCGGGCACCGCCGCATTTGGTTCGGACGCTCAGGCGGCCGACAAAGTTCTGAAGATCGGTTTGAACCTTTCCTTCACCGGCGCGGACGCCGAAAACGCCGCGCGTATTGGCAACGGCGCCACGCTGGCTTTCGATGAGGCCAACGCCAAGCACGAGGTTCCCGGCTATACGTTCCAACTCGTCAAATTCGACGATGCAACGCCCACCGCTGGCCAATACGACCCGGCCCAAGCCGCGACGAACGCGCGCTCAATGATCTCAGACAAGGCGACCGTCGCGGCGATCGGGCCGCAGATGTCGGGCGCGGGCAAGGCGATGGCTCCAATCCTGAGCCAAGGCGATCTGGCGATCATCACGCCCGCCTCCACCAACCCGGACATCACCGACCCAAAGTTTGCCGCACAATATCGGCCGGCTGGGAAGGCGATCTACTTCCGCACGGTCGCGACGGATGCGTTCCAGGGCCCCAATATGGCCAACTATATGGCCGACAAGCTCAAGGTGAAGAACGTTTACGTGCTGGACGACACCGGCGCCTACGGTGTGGGACTGGCCGACGCCTTCCAGGCGCAGGCAGAGAAGAAGGGCGTCAAAATCCTCGGCCGCGACAAGTTGGACCCGAAGGCGGTCGACTACTCGTCCATCCTGACCAAGATCAAGTCGATGAACCCCGATGCTGTGTATTACGGCGGTGTGGGCCAGGCGGGGGTTAAGCTCGCCAAGCAGGCCTACGACATCATTCCGAAGGTGATCAAGGCGGGCGGCGACGGGATGCAGAGCGCCGATTTGTTGAAGGGTGCCGGGTTCCCGGCCGTCGAAGGCTGGTATGCCACCGTGGCGTCGCCGCATTTCGACGAGGCAACCAACTCGCGCGCGAAAACGTTCGGCGACGCCTATTTTAAGAAGTTCAATCAGCATCCGGATGACTACACCGTCACCTGCTACACGGCGGCCGAGGTCATCATCCAAGCGGTCAAAGACCTGGTGAAGGCAAAGAAGACCGTCGACCGTAGTTCGGTGCGCGATGCGATCCAGCACGTTGATCTGAAGAACACGCTGGTCGGGCCGGTCGAATTCGATGCAAACGGCGACTTGAAGAACAAGGTGATCAGCGTCTTCCAGATCACCAAGGACGACAAGGCGCCGCTCGACGACCCGACCGCGCAATACAAGTATATCGGCACCGCGCCGATGAGCTGACCTCCCTTACCCCACCCCTCTCCCCGTGGGAGAGGGAGTTTTTCTCTCATGGGGATGACGCATGACCTCGGTCGACATCGTCGTTCAGCAGGTCATCAACGGTTTGAGCCTCGGGGCGATGTATGCGCTGCTCGCCCTGGGGTTCACTCTGGTCTACGGGATCGCTGAACTCATAAACTTTGCCCATTTCAACGTTTTCATGGTCGGCAGCATGGTTGCGATGCTGACGCTTCAGGCGTTTGGCCTGGTTGGCCAGGAAACGGTCCTCACCGGCCTGCCGTTGCTCGGCGTGCTGCTGACCGGCTTCTTCGTCTCGATGCTGGTGTGCGGGCTGATCGGCATGTCGATCGAGCGGTTCCTGCTCCGGCGACTCTCCGTGGTGAAGGGCCCGGCCGCGATGATCACGACGATCGGCGTATCGTATGTGCTGTTCAACGTGGTGCTGCTGACGCTTGGGTCGGACAGCAAGAACTTTCCCAATCCGATCCCGCCGGTCCAGTTCGCGATCGGCGGGGCGGTGCTGCGGATCCGCGAGATCGCGATCTGGACGATCTCGCTGGGGCTGATGGGCGCACTGACGTATTTCGTCAGCTACACCAAGCTCGGCAAGGCGATGCGCGCGACGGCGCAGGATCCGGATGCGGCGCGGATGATGGGCGTGGAGGTCGATCGGGTGATCGGGACGGCGTTCTTTGTCGGCGGCGCCCTGGCGGGGGCGTGCGGGATGATCTTCGGGCTGTATTACAATCTGGCGAAGGTCGACATCGGGTTCGGCGCCGGGCTGCGTGCGTTCACGGCCGCGGTGCTGGGCGGAATCGGCAACGTGCCGGGTGCGATGGTGGGCGGCGTGCTGATCGGGCTGATCGAGGCGTTTGCCGGCCAGACGATTGGGGCCGCTTGGGCCGATGTGGTGATCTTCAGCTTGCTGGTGCTGGTGCTGGTGTTCCAGCCGGCCGGGCTGTTGGGGCGGCTCGCGCCGAACAAATCATGAGCGATCCCACGTTGACGAAGGGCGGTATCTTCAGCCCGCGGACTGGACGCGAAGAGACGGGGCTGGCCGCGTCGCACCCGATCATGGGGATCCCGCGGGACCGGCAGCGGCTGTTCGTCATCTACATCATCGCGGTGCTGCTGTTGCTGCTGCCATCGATTTGGGACAACGACGCGGATATCGACGCGCTGGGCAACGCAATGTCGTATGCGGCGCTGGCGCTCGGGCTGAACATCGTGGTCGGGTTCGCCGGGCTGCTCGATTTGGGCTACGCCGCCTTCTTCGCGATCGGGGCTTATTTCTACGGCATCCTGACGAGCTTCCAGATCATGCCGGAATGGTCGGCATTCTGGGACCCGTTCGCGGCGATCGGGCTGGTGGAAAAGCTGAACCAGGGCGGGCCGGACCTGGTGCATTTCACGCTGTCGTTCTGGCTGGCGCTGCCCCTGGCGGCAATCGTTTCGGCGCTGTGCGGGGTCGCGTTCGGGGCGCCGACGCTGCGGCTGCGGGGCGACTACCTGGCGATCGTGACGCTCGGGTTCGGCGAGATCGTGCCGATTGTGGCGCGCAACGTGACGTCGGTCACGAACGGGGCAGCCGGGCTGAACGGCATCCAGCCGCCACGTCTGTTCGGGTATAATTTCGGCATCGACGCGGTCCCGTATTACTATGTCGGCCTCGGGCTGATCGCGCTGCTGATCCTGACGTCGGTGCGGCTGCGCGACAGCCGGATCGGGCGGGCCTGGATGGCGATCCGCGAGGACGAGACGGCGGCGGCCGCGATGGGCGTCAACCCGGTCAAATACAAGCTGATGGCGTTCGCCATCGGGGCGGCGTTCGCGGGCATGACCGGCGTTTACTTCGTCGCCAAGCTGCAGACGGCGACGCCGGAGATGTTCAACTTCAACGTCAGCTCGATGCTGATCGTCATGGTCGTGCTGGGCGGGATGGGGAGCGTCTGGGGCGTGGTGCTGGGGGCGGTGCTGCTGCAACTCATGCAGAGCTGGTTCCTGCCGAGCCTGAGCCGGCTGACGCAGGAGGCGGGGCTCGCGATCGGAAGCCAGTGGCTGCAGCATGTCGACCTGGTTCAGTGGACGCAGTTGATCTTCGGGGTGATCCTGATCGGGATGATGCTGTTCCGGCGCGAGGGGCTGATTCCCGCCGTGCGGCGGACGCCGGGGCTGACCTACGACGCGCAGCACGCCGAAGTGGCGCGCGGCGGGTTTGCCAACCTCGATCACGTGGCCGAGTGGGGCAGCGGGGCGGCCCTCGAGATCCGGGACGTGACGGTTCGGTTTGGTGGCCTGGTGGCGTTGAACAAGGTGAACCTGACGGTGCCGGCCGGGGGCGTGGTGGCGGTGATCGGGCCGAACGGGTCCGGCAAGTCGACGCTGTTCAACGTGATCACCGGGCTGGTGCCGGCGGAGGGCACGATCAGCTTTGGCGGCCGTGAATTGCTGGGGCTGAAGCCGCACCAGGTGTTGGAGTTGGGGGTCGCGCGGACGTTCCAGAACATCCGGCTGTTTCCAACGCTGACGGTGCTGGAGAACGCGCTGATCGGGCGGCATGCGCGGCTCGGTTCGGGGCCGTTCTCTTCGGTGTTGCGGACGCCGATGCAGAGGCAGGAGGAGGAGACCGCGCGCGAGGCGGTGCTGGACATCATCGCGCTGTTCGGCAACCGGTTGGCGCCGCGGGTGGCGCAGGCGGTGAGCGGGCTGAGTTACGCGAACCGGCGCCGGGTCGAGATCGCGCGCGCGCTGGCGTCGCGGCCGCGGCTGCTGCTGCTGGACGAGCCGACGGCGGGGATGAACCCGGCGGAGACGCTGGAACTGGCCGAGCAGATCAAGTCGCTGCACGCGAGCGGGCTGTCGATCCTGATCATCGAGCACAAGCTGGACGTGGTGACGCGTCTGGCGGACAGCGTGGTGGTGTTGGATCACGGCGACAAGATCGCGGAGGGCAAGCCGGACGAGGTGCGGCGCAACGAGCAAGTATTGACGGCGTATCTGGGCCGCGGGGCACGGGCGGCGTTGGAGAAAGAGGTTGTTTGACAGTTCGCCTGGCAAGAGGATTCTCGAGTTCCGCGACGTCAATACGCATTACGGTGACCTGCATGTCTTGAAGGACGTCAATTACGACATCCAGGCGGGAGAGATCATCGCGCTGCTAGGTGGCAACGCGTGCGGCAAGTCGACCACGATGAAGACGATCATGGGGGTGGTGCGGCCCACGACGGGCAGCGTGGTGTTCGACGGCGAGCCGATCGAACGGCTGTCGACGAGCGCGCGGGTGACGCGGGGGATCGCGCCGGTGCTGGAGGCGCGGCGGCTGTTTCCGCGGATGACCGTTTACGAAAACTTAGAGATGGGGGCGTATACGCAGAAGAAGGGGCCGCAGTTCGAGGAGGATCTGGAGCGGGTCTATGGCCTGTTCCCGCGCGTCAAGGAGCGGCGCAACCAGCTGGCCGGCACGCTATCCGGTGGCGAGCAGCAGATGGTGGCAATCGGGCGGGCGCTGATGGCGCGGCCACGGCTGATCTGCATGGACGAGCCGTCGATGGGCCTGTCGCCGCTGTATGTCGAGCAGGTGTTCGACATCATCCAGGCGATCAACAAGCAGGGCATGACGATCTTCATGGTGGAGCAGAACGCGGCTATGGCGCTGCAGATCGCGCACCGGGCGTATGTGCTGCAGACGGGGGTGGTGGTGCTTTCGGGAAGCGCGGCCGAACTACGGGAGCATGAGGATATCCGGCAGGCGTATCTGGGCGAGATGGAGGTCGCTGGGGTGCATTAGGTCTGCGGCCGGGCCGAAAGGCCGGTGCATGGTTACGTCGCGCCTGGAGTCACACCGACGGGAAAACAGCGGTATCAGTGTCAAAAAATCTTACAATCTTCCGTGAACTGATATTTCGCACCGTGTGTTTCCAATAATTTAGACGATGGTACGCCTTTTGCTACACGGATTTGTGAACGTGTCGGGGGGACACGTTCGCATCTCTCAAGGGGTAGCCATGAGAACACTTCTACTTTCCACCATTGCGTTTGTCGGGATTGCCGGGTTCAGCCAAGCACAGGCTGGCACGATCGCCGTCGCCGGCCCCGGTATTGCTTCCGGAACGCTTACGGCCACAAGCGCGGCGGGCGCGACGACGTCGCCGTTCATGCTCGGCAATTTCGGCAACGCCGGCACGAATGGGCTGGTCTCGACGAGCACGATCCAGATCGCGAACGGCGGCAGCATCAGCTTTTCGCCGGACGTAAGCGTCCCGAAGGCTGGCGTTTGGGACGGCAACGTCCCCGGTCAGAGCGCGTCGCCGTTCAACAGCACTAGCCTGCCCAGCATGAACTACCTGGACGCGCAGCCGAATGACCCGGTCACGATCGACCTGGGCACCAACCCCGCTCCTGGCTCGCTCGGGTTCTATCACAGCTTCAGCCTGCTCTGGGGCACGGTGGACAGCTACAACAGCCTGAGCCTCGATTTCCGCAACAACTCGATATCGCTGTTCCAGTTGACGGTCACCGGAGCCCAGGTCGCGTCGGCTGTCGGCGGCACTTTCAAAGCGGATGGCTCGACGCCGGCCTTTGTGACTCTGTCCTTCGAGGCGCCTGGGTTCAATCAGGTTGTGGCCAAGTCCACGTCCTCAGCGTTTGAGTTCGATCCGAGCGTGCAAGTTCCGGAGCCGGCTTCGCTCCTCCTGTTGGGAACTGGCCTAGCCGGGATCGGCATGATCCGCCGTCGCAGAGCGGCGCGGTAAGCGCTACCGCAGCCGCACTCGGCGGCTGCCAGCAGGGAGGGGCGCCTAGGGCGCCCCTTTTCCGTTCACCTCCCGCCAGCGGAGCGGTGTTTGGGCTACGCGGGGTTAGGCGAGTTCCTCGTGCCAGGTGCGGCCGTCGCGTTCGATGAGGGCGATGGCTGCGGTGGGGCCCCAGGCGCCGGCGGGGTACAGGCGGGGGGCTTCGCGGCCCTCGTCCCAGGCTTCGATGATGGGCTCAACCCAGGACCAGGCGGTCTCGACCTCGTCGCGCCGCATGAACAGGGTCGGGTTGCCGCGGACGCAGTCCATCAGAAGGCGCTCGTAGGCGTCGGGGAAGCGGGTGCCGAAGGCTTGCTCGAAGCTGATGTCGAGGTCGGTGGGCAGGAGGTGCAGCCCGCCTGGGCCAGGGTCCTTGGTCATCATGGTCAGGCGCATGCCCTCTTTCGGCTGCAGGCGGATGACGAGCTTGTTCGAGCTGAGCTCGCCGGCGTCGCGGCCGAAGATGCTGAACGGGACGGAGCGGTATTGCACGACGATCTCGCTGACCTTCTGCGGCAGGCGCTTGCCGGAGCGGAGATAGAACGGCACGCCGGCCCAGCGCCAGTTCTGCACCTCGGCTTTGACGGCGACGAAGGTCTCGGTGCGGCTGGTGCGGCCGGGTCCGAGGTCGGCGAGGTAGCCGGGCACCGCTTTGCCGTCGATGGCGCCGCCGGCGTATTGGCCGCGGACGGTGATATGGCCGACTTCGTGCGGCGCGATCGGCTTGAGGGCCCGAAGCACTTTGAGCTTCTCGTCGCGCACAGCGTCGGCCCCAAGGCTGGCGGGGGGCTCCATGGCAATGAGGCAAAGAAGCTGCAACAGATGGTTCTGCACCATGTCGCGCAGCACGCCGGAGCCGTCGTAATAGTCGCCGCGGCCCTCGACGCCGACGGTCTCGCCGACGGTGATCTGCACATGGTCGATGACGTCGGCATTCCAGAGGCGCTCGAAGACGACGTTGGCGAAGCGGAGCGCCATGAGGTTCTGGACGGTCTCCTTGCCGAGGTAATGGTCGATGCGGAAGGTGTGGGCCTCGTCGAAAACCTTTCCCACGGTGTCGTTGATGGCCCGGGCGGATTCGAGATCGTGGCCGATCGGCTTCTCGAGGACGACCCGGGCTCCGTTTCCAGCGAGCCCGGCGCTCTGCAGGTTGAGGCAGGTCGGGCCGTAGATCGACGGCGAGGTCGCGAGATAGAAGACGCGGACCCGGTCGGGCTTGGCTTGGAGCAGCGTGCCGAGTCCGTCGAGGCCGCCGGGCTCGGTGGAGTCGCCGCGCGCGTAGTGCAGCAGGCCGAGGAACTCGGCGATCACGGCGGGTTCGCGCTCGGCCTTGCCGACGAAATGCTCGAGCGCATCGGCGGCGCGGCGGCGGAACTCGTCATCGTCGAGCGGGGAGCGGGCCGTGCCGATGATGCGGCACTCCGCGTCGAACTGCTTGTCGCGGAAGCGGTGATAGAGTGCGGGCAGCAGCTTGCGCATGGTCAGGTCGCCGGTGGCGCCAAAGACGACGTAGTCGAAGGTTTCGACGGGTTTGATCTGCATAAGGCGAGTATAGGCCGTTACCGGCGGCGGGGGTCTAGGGATGCTTGGATGACGTCCACCGCTTCGTTGGCGAGCACCACGAAGAACGAGGCGTATAGGACGCACGCCATGACCATCGGGAGGTCGAGGTCACGCAGGGCGTCGTAGGTCAGCTTGCCGATTCCGCGTAGGCCGAACACGATCTCGACGAGCAGCGTCCCGCCGCCGACCAGGGCGCCAAAATCCAGGCCGAACAGCGCCAGGACCGGCAAGATGGCGTTGCGCAGCGCATGCTTGAGCAGGATGCGGGCTTCGCCGAGCCCCTTGGCGCGGGCCGTGCGGACGTAATCCTGCCGGTAGGCGTCGGCGAGGCTGTTGCGCAGCACGCGGCCGTAGATGCCGGCGTAGAGGACGGCCAGCGTGGTGCAGGGCAGGACGTAGGCGAGCGCCGTCTCGGTCCAGTCCTGCCCGTGAAGGCCCAGCGGCGGCACCCAGGTGAACCAGGCGCGGAGCCGGTCTTGGGTGAGGAGGTTGACGATCTCGCCGAGCCAGAAGACCGGGATGGAGACGCCGAGCAGACCGAGGCCGGAGACGACCATGTCGGCGCCCCGGCCGCGCCAGGCGGCGCCCACCAGCCCGATGCAGAGCCCGGCCGCCAGCCAGATCGCCGCTGCGCCAGCGGCGAGCGCAAGCGTGACCGGTGCTGCGCGCAGGATGGCGGGAACGACGAGCTGGCCGCGGTTGACGAAGCTCGGCAGGTCGCGGGTCCAGAACAGCCGGCGCATGAGGGTTGCGTATTGGACGGGGAGGGGGCGGTCGAGGCCGAATTCTTGGCGGATGGCAGCGAGGGTTTCGGGGCTGGCGCCGCGGCCGGCGAGGCGGGCGGCCGGGTCGGCGCCGGGGGTGGCGAAGAAGATGAGGAAGACGAGGGCGCTGATGCCGAACAGGACGAGAAGGGGGCGGAGCAAGCGCATGGCCGGGTCAGTCGCGGTCGGCCAGGACGCTGAGTGACAGCACCGTGGCCGCGACGGCCAGGCCCGGGGCGATGGCAACCCAGGGGCGGCTGTAGATCAGGTTTTGGCCATCGGCGATCAGGGTGCCCCAACTGGCTTCGGGAGGTTGGATGCCGATGCCGAGGATGGAGAGCGCGGCTTCGGTGAGGAGCGTCATGGCGGCGATAACCGGCGCGAGGCCGAGCACGGTGGGCCAGACGAGCGGGAGGATGTGCCGGCGCAGGATGTGCGGGCGGGTGCCGCCGGTGGCGATGGCGGCCTCGACGAACTCGCGGGCGAGGAGCGCTTGCACCTCGGCGCGGACGGGGCGGGCGAGATAGGGGACGTAAACCAGGCCCAGGATGAGCGTCGGCAGCAGCTTGTCGCCGGCTTCGAGTAAGAACGGGCCGATATGCAGGCCCTCATTGACCAGGATGATCGAGAGCGAGATCGCCAGCAGGTAGACCGGGAACGCCCAGAGCAGGTCCAACACACCGGAGAGCACCGTATCGACGGCACCGCCGAGAAAGCCGGCCGCCACTCCGGTCAGCGTGCCGAGCAGGAGGCACAGCGCGGTGGCGCCGCCGGCGACGAGCAACGAGGTCCGGCCGCCGAGCAGCAGGCGGGCGGCGACGTCGCGCCCGAGCGTGTCGGCGCCGAGCAGATAGGAGCCCCGCCAGCCGGGCCCGATCGGGGTGACGCCTAGGCCCGGATTGTCGGCCAGCACGGGCTGGCCCTGCACGAGGGCCATCGGCGCGCTGCGGAACGGGTCGGTGCCGGACACGAAGCGCGCATAGGCCGGCGCGAGGATGCTCGCGGTCACGATGGCGAGCAGGATTGCGGCGGCGGCGGCGCGAGGCACCCCTCCCGGGCGGCTCAGCGCGTGCCGGATTGGACGATCAGCCAATGGTAGATCTCGTGATAGGCATACCCGTCGATCCGGCGCGAGACGAAGTCGACGTAGCGCGGGCTGAACAGCGCGATGGCCGGCGCGGCTTGCGTGAGGGCGCGGTCGGCGGCGGCGAAGGCGGCCGGGTCCTGGGCAAGCGTGGCCTGGGCGATCTGGGCGTCGATGGCGCGGTCGCAGAAGCCAGCGATGTTCGGCGAGGAGTCCGAGCCCGGTTGGAACGCAGCGCAGCCAAAGCTGCCGAGCAGGAAATTCGCGGCCGAGGGATAGTCGGCATACCAGGAAGTCAGGCTCGCCTGGACGCGGTTGTTGCTGTTCTGGATGTAGGGGAACTGCACGTTGGCCGACAGCGAGCGCAGCTTGGCGTCGAGGCCGATCCCGGCAAATACGTCGCGCAGGTAGGTGCCGAGGGCGCGGTTAACCGGGCTGTCGTCGGTGACGAGCGTGACGGGTGCGCCGGTCGCGCCGGCTTCGACGACGAGCTGGCGTGCGCGCGCCGGGTCGTTTGGGTAGGGGCAGGTGGCGGCGGCGCCGGGCAGCCCGGGCGGCAGGAACTGGCAGGCCGGCGCGGCGAGCTTGGGGCCGCCGAAAAGCTTCACGGCGGCGGTCCGGTCCACCGCCAGCGTGACGGCGTGGCGGACGCGGATGTCGTCGAAGGGCGGCAGGTTGACGTTGAGGGGCACGAACCACAGCGCGGGGGCCGGGTTGAGGTGGACCTGATCGAGGAGGTCGCGGCCGAGTTCGCCGAGGCGGTCGGCAGGCGGCGCGTCGAACATCCAATCCGCCTGGCCGTTAACGATGGCCGTGACCTCGGCCTCGTCTTCCAAGCCGAACTCGTAGTCAATGCCGTCGGGCTGTCCGGGCGGTTGGGCGTCCGCGTTCCAGGGCCGGAAGAACGGGTTGCGGACGATCTGCAGCCGGTCGTTCGGGTCGTAGGCGGCGAAGCGGTAAGGGCCGGTGCCGGCGATGGGGGTCACGCCGGCATCCTGCGGCGGCGCGTCCTCCGGCAGGATGCTGGCATGCGGCAGAGCCAGCTTGGCGAGGAACTCGGGATCCGGCCGGGTCAGGCGGATGCTGATCGTGTCAGCGTCGGCGGTGACTCCGTCGAGGGTGCACTCGGCGGGCGAGGCGAGACAGGCGGAGGCGCCCTGGATGGCGCCGTAGAAGGTCTCGGCCGTCGGGCTGCGGATGCGGAAGAGGCGGCGGACGCTGGCCAGGACGTCGGTGGCGCGCACCGGGCGGCCATCGGAGAAGCGGAGCCCGGGCCGCAGGTGAAAGCGGTAGAGCAGGCCGCCCTCTTCGGGCTGCGGCAGGGCGTCGGCGAGGTCGGGGACGAGGGTGGTGCCGGCGGGGCCCGGGGTTTTGCGGAAGGCGACGAGGCCGTCATAGGTGAAGCAGTAAAGCTGCCAGTATTGCGCGGTGTAGTTGATCTGGGGGTCGAGCGTGCCGGCGGCGGCATGGGCGAGGAGGCGCAGGGTGGTCGCGCGGGCGGGGGTGGCCAGGAGGAGGGCTGCGAGCGTGATCGCGAGGCGTTTGTTGGCGCGGTTCCGCAGGGCGGCAAGGTGAGCTCGTGCCGCTCTGGATCGCCGCGTCGCTTCGCTCCTCGCGATGACGGAGGCTGCGCGCGTCGCGATGATGTTCAAGGTCACCGGAGGAAGACGTAGGCGGAGCCGTCCCAAAGGCGGAAGGGCTGGCGGTCGGCGTGGGCGAGGTGCAAGCCGAAGGTGTCGGCCCAGGCAGCGGCCTGGGCCTCATCGTAGGCGTCATCCTCGTACGAGAGGTTCAGGACGACGAGCGCGCCGCCGGGGCGGAGGATGCGGACCGCGTCGGCGAGGTGGGCGGCGACGATTTCGGGGCCGGCCTGGACGAGGTAGGGGAAGCTGTCGATTGCGAGGACGAGGTCGAAGGACTGGGGGTGGAGGAAGGCCAGGTTCTGGCCGGGCGTGACCTCGAATTGCAGGTTCGGGTGCTCGGCGCAGCGGCGGCGGGCTTCGGCAACCATGCCGGCGGAGACGTCCAGGCCGAGGACGCTGCGGCAGCGCGGGGCGAGTGCTGCCGCGACCCGGCCGATGCCGCAGCCGAGGTCGAGCACGTCAGCCCCACCTGGCGCTTCGGGGGCGAGCAGGTCGGACATCTCGAGCCACTCGACGATCTCGGCGGTGGCGGCGGCGAGGATGGCGGGGTCGCCCAGGGAGTAGAGGGCGACGCTGGCCTCGGGCGAGGTGGCGACGGCGCGGTCGAAGAAGCTGGCGATGCGGGCGATGCCCTGCTCCGGGGTGGCGCCGTATGCGTTGTGGTCATCGGCCGTGAGCGCGACATGCGCGGCGAGCGTGTCGATCTGCTGCTCGTGCTGGTGCAGCAGCGTGCGGATCTCGTCCAGTTTGGGATGCGGTTCGGCCTCGTCGAGGGCGGCCTCGATCCCGGCGGCGCCGGCGCCGGCGAACATGAAGTGGGCGACGGCGATCTGCGGGGAGATAGCGCCGTCGATGCAGTCCCGAAGTGTCTGGTTCATAGCCAGCCCAACCGGCAAAGGGTTTCACCTTCGCCGTGAAGGAAGCGGTCGCCGATGTCGTTGCGCCAGCGTAGGTCGGGGGCGCAGACGTTGCGGGCGCGGGCGGTGGCGGCGTTACGGGCGGCCTCGATGCTCGGGCCGGTGCCGGTGACCACCATGGCGTAGCCGGTTCGGCGGCGGGCGAACATCTGGGAGATTTCCTGGCCGCCTTCCAGGCGGACTTCGATGCGGACGTCGGAGAGGTGGTAGTGGGGCTGCTCGGCTGGGGCCGGGTCGTGATGATAGAAGAGGGGTGGGTCTTCGGCGGGGTCGGCGCCGGGTCGCTCCTCGGGGAAGGGGGGGACGGTGAGGACGATGCCGAGGGACCAGTCGGGGGAGGCGGGGAAGCGGGTTTCGTTGCGGGTGAGCATACGGGCGAACAGGTCGCCCCAGCCGGCGGTCTGCAGCGGGGCGAGGATGGCGAAGCCCGGGTTGCCGAAGCGGCAGGTGAATTCGAGGGGCCAGAGGCCGTCGTCGTTGGCGATCATGTTCAGGTTGACGTATCCGACATGGTTGGTGGTGCGCAGAATAGGCTCGATGCGGGCGAGGGTCGCCTCGAAGATGCGGTTGTGTTCGGGGTAGGCGACGAGGGTGCCCATCTCGCCGGTCATCTCGCCCATCTCGCCGACGAAGAAGCGCTTGTGTTCGAAGTCGATGCAGGCGGGGCGGAGGAAGCGCTCGCCGTCGAAATAGGCGCCGACGCCGACCTCGACGCCGGTGAGGCGCGGCATGAGGAGGACGGGGCCTTGCGGGCCGCGGCGGAGCTGGAAGAGGACGTCGCGTCCGGTGGCGTGGTCGCCGACGAAGGTGGCCTTGGCGTTGTTGTGGTATTTGAGGACGGTGCGGCCGGGGTTGGCTTCGAGCCAGGTCGCTGCGTCGGCCGCGGTGTCGAAGCTGAGGGCTTGGGCGGTCTGTAGGCCGGCGTCGCGCAGGGTGTGTTGGCCGAAGGCGCGGTCGTACTCGAGGCGGTCGCCGAGGGCGCTGCCGCCGACGACGCGGTAGCCCTGGGCGCGGAGAGCGTCCTGCTCGGGGCCGACGCCGACGCGTTCGAAGAGGATCATGCCGTCGTTGGTGTCGTGCCGGCCGACCCAATCGAGTTCGGCGTGCCAGTCGGCGACCTTGGGGAGGATGCCCTCGAAGCAGCCTGCGTAGGTTGGGTCGCCGGCGAAGACGCGGACCTCGTGGCCCTCTCGCATGAGGCTGACATAGAGGTCGCCGAGTTCCACCTTCGACCCGATCCCGAGTATCCGCACGCCACCTCCGTTGGGGATCGGACTAGCCGAGGCGGGCGGGGGAGGCAAATGGGTGGGCGGTGAGGTTGGGCGGCGGGATGTGGCGCCAGTCCGTAGCGCACCAGACATCTGCCCTAGCGAAGCACTAACGTGCCTGTCCTCGCCTCGCGGTGCGTAAGCCCTGAGTTGCTGAACGTCTTTGGCCGCAGCAAGGAAAGGCGTTGCATGCGCAAGCCGGCCGATGAACCGGCCAGCTACGCCGGAATATCCGTCCTCTAAAGCCCGACTTGTTGGTTTCGGATGTGCATGCAAACCTCACTCATGTTCAAGCGGACACGCCACTTTGCCCCATTGCACAGGGCTTGGGATCGCGACGATGCTGCAGCGGCGATCAAGGAGATCACGGCGGACGCACTGGCCACGCTCGACCCGGCTGCTCTGTGGCCCTCGCACCCGATGGAGGGCCAGGTGGCGGACGGGCTTGGATGCGTTTACTTCGGTGCCGCCGGAGTTGCTTGGGCACTGAACTACCTGCATCGCCTCGGTGCCGTCCCGGAGATGCTTGATCTATCTTCTGTATTGGCAGCAGCCCGCGAGCGCAATGCCCCTTGGTTTGCGGCGACGGGCTATCCTGGCCATGCATCCTTGCTGATGGGAGAGTTGGGCATCCAACTGGTCGCGATGCGCGTCGCACCGGCGCCGAGCCTTGTCGACGCGATCTACATCTTGGCTGCAGCAAACACCGATCTGCCAATCGTGGAACTCATGTGGGGGCTGCCAGGCTCCATGCTCGCCTGCGTGCACATGAGCGCCATGACCGGGGACGCCAGGTTCAAGCCGCTGTTCCAAGCGCAAGCTACCCGGCTCCTTGCCGCTCTAGAAACGACCGATAGCGGTCCGATTTGGACCCAGAACCTGTATGGACGGGCTCAGCGCTGGTTGGGGCCGGTGCACGGCTTTGCCGGGAACATGCTGCCGCTGCTTCACGGTTGGGATTGGCTGACGCCGGAGCAGCGCGCCGTGGTGGCCGACGCTGTGCCGCAGACCCTTGCCGCCCACGCGGTGCACTCGGAGTTGGGCGCGAGTTGGCCAGCCGTCGTGCCGAGCAGTGAAGCGACCATATTGTGCCAGCACTGCCACGGCGCACCGGGCATGGTGACCACGTTCGCCGATGCGCCATTTTCCGCGTCAAAGTTCGAGGTTCTGCTGCTTCAGGGGGGAGAGCTGACCTGGAACGCCGGGCCGCTCACAAAGGGGTCGAACCTGTGCCACGGGACCGGAGGTAACGGCTACGCTTTCCTGAAGCTTTACAAGCGGACGGGCGACCCGCTCTGGCTGGAGCGCGCGAGAGCGTTTGCCATGACGGCCATTGACCAGGTCCGGGGGGCTCGGGCTGCGTTCGGCCGTGGCCGCTACTCCCTTTGGACGGGAGACGTCGGTCTTGCCGTCTATTTATGGGATTGCATCACCGGAGAACCTAAGTTTCCAATCATCGACATCGTCTGAGACCTCCAAGCAACCAGCACCTTCCACCGGGCGACCCGCTCAAATCGGCTGCCTGTCAAATGGTTCAACAGTATTGGTCGAGGCGGTGGGTCAGCCATCGTCTCAGGCGCTGGACCGTGATGCTAAATTCTTGAACTAGGCAAAGCGGTTACGCGCATACTCGACCGCGGATGACCGCGTTCAGACACGCTCGTCAGAGCGACTTGTGACGTGGGTGGGTGGAGAGCAGACGAGGGTGGACGGGGCTCGTGCTTGTTTCATCCGACACGGGATTGCTGGTTCGTGCATCTGGTGGGGGCGGTTGGGGGTGGGGGAACCTCGGGGGGGTTCGGGCGTCTTGTCGCCTTGCTCTTGGGCAAGTTTTAGGAGTCATCGTCGTGTCGAAGTCCGTTCCAGCCAATGCGCTCGTCGTCGTTGCCGATGGGGGCAAGGCGATCTTGTTCCGCAATACCGGTACGGGGAGCGAGGTGGCGTTGAAGGAGGAGCGCCGGGTCGAGCCGGCGACGTTGACGCAGGGGCCGTCGGGGGCGCGGCCGGACGAGCAAAGCCCGAAGCAAACGGGGGAGGCCACGTTCGCCAAAAACCTGACCAAGCTGCTGACCGCGATGCATGACGAGAACTCGTTCAAGGAGATGGTGCTGGTCGCGGACCCGCAGACGCTGGGGCAAATCCGGGATGCGATGCACACATCGCTCGAGAAGGCGGTGGCGTGGTCGCTGTCGAAGGATCTGACGAACAACTCGCTCAAGGAGATCGAGCACAGCCTGTCCCATTAGGGAACGCGAGGTGCTGGGTGGTGATGGGCTTCGCTCGGCTCCACTCACCCTATGGGATTAGTTGGTTGGTGGCGCTTGCTCCTGCCCGGCCGGGTGGGCACACTCTCGCAAAATCGGGAGGCGTGCCGTGGCAGGAGTTTCTGTCCGCAAGGTGGTCAAGGCCTATGAGGGCGGCGTGCAGGCGGTGCGGGGGATCGACCTCGAGATCGCCGACCACGAGTTCGTCGTGCTGGTGGGGCCGTCGGGGTGCGGGAAGTCGACGACGCTGCGCATGATCGCTGGACTCGAGGAGATCAGCGACGGCGAGATCTGGATCGGCGGGTCGGTCGTCAACGACGTGCCGCCGCGGGACCGCGACATCGCGATGGTGTTCCAGAACTATGCGCTCTACCCGCACATGTCGGTGCGGGAGAACATGGCGTTCGGGCTGAAGCTGCGTAAGTTCGCCAAGGCGGAGATCAGCAAGCGGGTGGACGAGGCGGCGCGGATGCTGGACCTGGTGCCGCTGCTCGAGCGCAAGCCGAAGGCTCTCTCGGGCGGGCAGCGGCAGCGGGTGGCGATGGGGCGGGCGATCGTGCGCAACCCGAAGGTGTTCCTGTTCGACGAGCCGCTGTCGAACCTGGACGCCAAGCTGCGGGTGCAGATGCGGACCGAGATCAAGAAGGTGCACCAGCTGGTGCCGACGACGACCGTGTATGTGACGCACGACCAGGTCGAGGCGATGACGCTGGCGGACCGGGTTGTGGTGATGAATGGCGGGATCATCGAGCAGGTGGGGCCGCCGCAGGAGCTGTATCACCACCCGGCGACGAAGTTCGTGGCCGGGTTCATCGGCAGCCCGGCGATGAATTTCATGCCGGCGCGGCTGGTCGGCGACGACGGGGCGCTCGCCGTGCAGCTCGAGGACGGGCAGGTGCTGCCGATCCCGCCCGCCCGGGTCGCCCGCTATACGCCGCACGGCAACAAGGAGATGCTGCTCGGGCTGCGGCCGGAGCACCTAACGGACATGCTCGACCCCGGGCGGCCGGGGCTGGCGGCGTTCCACGCCAAGGTCGACGTGGTCGAGCCGATGGGCATGGAGACCCTCGTGCACTTCTTCCAGGGCAAGACCTCCGCCATCGCGCGGGTCAACCCGGACAGCACGGCGCAGCCCGGCGACCTGCTGACGCTGCAAGCGGACATGAACAACATGCACCTGATTGATACCGCGTCCGGGAAGGTGGTTTGAGCGAGCTTGCAGGTGGCCCCTCGATCGGGCTTGCCGGACGGGTGGCCTGGATCACCGGCGCGGGGACCGGCATCGGCCGGGCGGTGGCGCTGGCCTTCGCGCGGGCCGGGTGCACGCTCGCGCTGACAGGGCGGTCGCGGGAGACGCTGGAGGAGACGAAGGCGATGGTCGACGCGCTCGGGGGCAGCGCGATGCTGGCGCTGGCCGACGTCAGCGACTCGCACGAGGTGACCGCGGCGCATCTGGCGGTGACGGAGGCGCTGGGGATGGTCGAGATCCTGGTGAACAATGCCGGCACCAACACGGCGCGGCGGGCCTGGCGCGACCTGTCCCCCACGGACATGGCGCATCTGGTCGACGTCAATCTGAAGGGGCCGTTCCTCTGCTCGCTGGCCGTGTTGCCGGCGATGCGGGAGCGGCGGGACGGCACGCTGATCCATGTCGTGTCGAACGCGGCGGCGGGCATTTTCAGCGTGGCGGGGCCGGCCTACACCGCGTCCAAGCACGGCGCGCGGGCGATGTCGGCGACGCTGAACGCCGAGGAGGGGATCCACGGCATCCGCTCGATCTGCATCAACCCGGGGGAGGTGGCGACGCCGATCCTGGACAAACGCCCGCGTCCGCCGACTGCGGCCGAGCGGGCGATGATGGTCCAACCCGAGGACGTGGCGGCAGCGGCGGTGTTCGCGGCCGGGCTGCCGCCCCGGACCTGTATGGCTGAGATGTTGATCACGCCCACCGACAACGCCTTCTACCGCGAGACCGCGCATCGGATCGCCGGAGCCGCATGATGGCCGGCTCGACCGTCACCGTTCCGGCCGAGACGCTGCAGGCCTATATCACGCGTATCTTTGCCGGCGCTGGATGCGTGGCCGACGAAGCCGGCCGAACGACCCGGCATCTGCTGTCGGCGAACCTGACCGGGCACGACAGCCACGGCATCATCCGCGTGCCCCGCTATTGCGATTGGCTGCGCGAGGGGAAGGTGTTCGCAGGGCGGTCGATGAGCGTGGTGACCGAGACGGCGACGCATGCCGTGGTGGACGGCAACCAGGGGCTGGGCCAGACGGTCGGGGAGCAGGCGGTCGACCTCGGCATCGCCAAGGCGCGTGCGGCGGGGCTGTCGGTGATCGCGCTGCGCAATGCGGGCCATATCGGGCGGATCGGCGGCTGGGCCGAGCGAGCGGTGGAGGCCGGGCTGGTGTCGATCCACTTCGTCAACGTCGGCAAGGGCGAGATCGTCGCGCCCATTCGGGGGCATCGAGCGGCGGTTCGGCACGAACCCCATCTGTATCGGCGTGCCGCAGCCGGACGGCCCCCCGTTGCTGCTCGATCTGGCGACGAGCATCGTCGCCGAGGGCAAGGTGTTGGTGGCGAGCAATGGCGGCAAGCCGATCCCCGGGGACGCGCTGGTCACGGCCGATGGGCGGCTGTCGTCGAACCCGGCGGATTTCTATGGACCGCTTGAGGGCACCAGCATCCGCGATCCCGGCCGGGGCACGGGGGCGCTGCGGGCGTTCGGCGACCACAAGGGCAGCGGAATCGCGTTCATGTGCGAGATCCTGGCGGGGTGCCTGTGCGGCAGCCCGACCGCGGGGCCGCTGCCGGGCGGCTCCCGCGCGGGCGTGGTGAACGGCATGCTGTCCATCTACCTCGACCCGCAGCATTTCGGCGCGGCCGGTTTCGCGCAGACCGCGGCGGACTACGCCGATTACGTGCGGGCCTGCCGGCCGATCGAGGCGGGCGTCGCGGTGATGGTGCCGGGCCAAAAAGAGGCGCTGACCCGGGTGGAACGGTTGCGGGACGGCGTGCCGCTGCAGGCAGACACCTGGGCGGCGATCAAGGCGACCGGCGCGTCACTCGGGGTGCACGCGCCCAACGAGCACTGATGTGGCTTGGATGTCCGCGCGGTGTCGGATACCAGAGGGGGACAGCCGTCTGGACGCGCATGCCTGAAAACGATCTCGTCGACGAGAAATATTACCAAGCCGTTCCGGCGGGATCGCTGGCCGAGCGGGTGTTCATCGCGGCGCGCAACCGGATCTACGCCGACTTTATCCGGCTCACACGTCCGCTGCCGACAGACGACCTGCTGGACGCCGGGGTGTCGGACGTCGTTGGCGGCGCCGCCAACTTGCTCGAGCGGCTCTACCCGTATCCAGAGCGGATTTCGGCGGTGGGCTTGGGCGAGGCGCATGACTTCATCGCCGCGTTCCCGGCCGTCCGCTACCGCCGGGTCGAGCCGCACCAGCCGTTGCCGTTCGGCGAGCGCAGCTTCGACATCGCCTGCAGCAACGCGGTCATCGAGCATCTCGGGACGGTAGCCCATCAGCGCGCCTTCATCGCCGATCTCGCACGGGTCGCCAAGCGCGCGTTCCTGACGGTGCCGAACCGGTTCTTTCCAATCGAGCATCACACGGCGCTGCCCGTCATGGGATGGAGCGAGCGCAGCTTCGGCTGGGCCTGCAGGGCGACGAGCAAGTCGGAGTGGGCGGACCAGGCGAACCTCATCCTGATGTCGAAGCGGAGTTTGGCAGACCTCTGCCCGCCAGGCCGGCGGATGCAGGTCGGTTACACGGGCTTCAAGCTAGGGCCGTTTAGCTCTAACCTGTATCTTTATTTCGGCGACTGAACGGGACAGGCATTTTGGCTAAGGCGGTTCGCGCCAGGATCGGGCGGGGCGGTCTCGCCGACGCCTTGCGGGCATTTCGGTTGGCGCGGCGGGCCCATCCGGCCGGCCGGGCCCCGAACGACCCCCATGTCCAATTTGCCCGCGAGAGCCACAAGCGGCTGCAGCGCGTGGCGGCCGAGCACGTGTTCTCGCGCGTGGCCGGCGCGGCGCCGGTGGACGGCAACGCCTTGCGGCTGCTCGAGAACGGGGCGGAGAACTATCCGGCTTGGCTCGACGCCATCGCCGGCGCGAAGCGATCGATCGATTTCGAGAACTACATCATCGCCAGCGACGCGACAGGGCGCCGGTTTCGCGACGCGCTGGTCGAGCGGGCGCAAGGCGGGCGTCCGCGTCCGGGTCCTCTATGATTGGATGGGCTGCCTGACCAAGACCCGGCCGGGCTTCTGGCGGCCGCTGCGGGCGGCAGGGGGCGAGGTGCGGGGCTTCAATCGGCCGCGCTTGGACAGCCCGTTCGGCTGGTTGAGCCGTAATCATCGCAAGTCGCTGAACGTGGACGGGACGGTGGCGTTCGTGGCTGGGTTGTGCGTGGGCGACGTCTGGGTCGGCGACCCCGCGCGCAAGATCGAGGCATGGCGCGACACCGGCGTCGAGATACGCGGCCCGGCGGTGGAAGACCTCGACATCGCGTTCGGCCAGAGCTGGTCATTTGCAGGCGGCAGCGCGGCGCCCGCGCCGCCGCCTGCCCAGCCGGAGCCGGATGCCGGCGAGATCGCACTGCGCGTCATCGGCAGCAAGCCGGCGACGATGGGTCTTTACCGGTTCGACCAACTCATTGCGGCCCTGGCCCGGAGCCGCCTGTGGCTGACCGACGCCTACTTCGTGGGCACGACGTCGTATGTGCAGGCGCTGATCGATGCGGCGCGGGATGGCGTCGACGTGCGGCTGCTGGTCCCGGGGTCGTCGGACATCCCGGTCGCCAAGGCGCTCTCGCGGGCGGGGTACCGCGCTCTGCTCGAGGCGGGGGTCCGCGTGTTCGAATGGAACGGGCCGATGCTGCACGCCAAGACGGCGGTGGCGGATGGGCGTTGGGCGCGGATCGGCTCGACCAACCTGAACCTCGCGAGCTGGGCGGGTAATTGGGAGCTCGACATCGCGGTCGAGAACGAGGGGTTCGCCGGCCAGATGGAGCGGATGTTCCAGCGCGATCTCGAGCACGCGACCGAGATCGTGCTGGAGCGCAAGCGCGTGTTGCCGGCCGAGCCTCGGTCTGGCACGCCGCGGCGGGGCAGCCCGGGCCGAATCGCCGCGGGCGCGGCCGGGTTGGGCAGCACGGTGACCGCGGCGATCACCAACCACCGCGCGCTCGGCCCGGCGGAGGCGCAGGTCATGGCGGTCGGCGGCGTTCTCCTGTTCGCGCTGTCGCTGCTGGCGGTGGTCTACCCCCTGGTGGTCACGGCGCCGCTGGCGGTCCTGGGCTGCTGGGTCGCGGTCACGCTGCTGATCCGCGCGGTCCGGCTGCGGTCTGGGTCGTCGCGGGCGCCAAGCGGCAGCGACCCGCCGATGGGCAAACCGTCATCGTGGCATCGCTTGCCCCCCGACCCGGCCCTCGCCACTGTGGACGCCCATGATCAAGATCGTCAGTTGGAATCTCCTTCGCCTGACCGGAGCGACGCTTGACGACGTCGTGCGGCTGGCACGGCAAGAGCGGCCCGAGCTTCTGCTGATGCAGGAGGCGACCAAGCGGATCGACGAGTTGCCGCGGATCCTTGGCGGCACCTATCATCGGGTGCAGCAGCCCGGGCGGATCCATGGGCTGGCGTTCTGGAGCCCGCGCGAGTTGTCGGCGCCGGAGGTCATTCCCCTGCCGGCCGGGGCCATGTTCCAGCGCGTGACGCAGATCGTGGACCTCGGCGAATTCAAGGTGGCCAACGTCCATCTCTCGCACGGGCAGTTGCTGAACCGACGCCAGCTGCGCCGGGTGGCGGCGGCGCTGCCGGCCCATGCGGCGGTGCTGGGCGACTACAATCTGGTGGGGCCGACGATGCTGAAGGGGTTCCGCGATGTGGGGCCGCGCGAGCCGACCCACCGGGCCGGGGACGTGCTGCCGCTACGGATCGACCGCTGCCTGGTGCGCGGGCTGATTTGCGCGAACGTCCATGCGTTGCATCGCAGCAACAGCGACCATCGGCCGATCGTCGTGCGGCTTGGGACGCCGGAGATGCGCCTGAGCGCCTGAGGTCAGCGCGTGCGCTCGAGCGCGAGGCCGATCCCGGCGCCGATGAGCACGCCACCGGAGATCCGGTTGAACACCCGCGACCCTGCCCCGAGCAGCCCGCGGACCTGGCCAGCGCCGATTGCCCAGAGGCAGTCGATGCTGAGGGCGAGCAGGAGGTAGATGGCCGCGAGCACGGCCAATTGCGGCGCCACCGGGCGGTCGGCGGCGAGGAATTGCGGGAAGAAGGCGGCGTAGAAGAGCAGGGTCTTGGGGTTGAGCACCGATACGGTCGCCGCCTTGGCAAAGATCGAGCGGATGGATTGCTGACCCGGTTGTTGGAGCGCGGGCTGTATGGTCCGCCATTGCTGCAGGCCGAGGATCACGAGGTAGGCCACTCCCAGCCAGCGCAACACTCCGAACCATTCACCGAGCCGAGAGACGACCGACGCCATGCCGATCGAGACGAACAGAAGTTGGACGACGCTGGCGCTACTGGTGGCGACCGCCGTCAGCATGCCCTGTCGCGATCCGTGCGCGAGGGAGTTGGCCACGATGAGGGCGACATTCGGACCAGGGATCAGCATCAGCGCCGTGACGGCGAGGAGGAACGCCGGCAGCAGATGCGGATCCGGCATCAAGTTCCTGCGGGCGGTCGGTGACTGAACGCCCAGAATTTAAGGATGCCGTAATTTATGGCTGCGACAATCATGGCAATGAGGATGTAGGCGGTCAGAGGATTGGCTCTGATCGGACCTGGGACGATCTCGGCGATCCCCATTGCGATAACGTTGCCGAAGAGCTGTGCACCGGCGTAGCGGGGGAAAGCCGAGAGGTGGTTGCGGCCGGAGCGGAAGGTGAGTCGGTGTTGCAGGTAGTAGACGGGTGGGATCAGCACGACGAGCGTGAGCGCGATCGACAGGCTTGGCCGCAGTCCGGCTTTGGTGAACATGTAGTTCAGCCCGGTGTACGCAATCGCACCGGTGCCGCCGATGACGAGAAACAGCATCAGTTCGCGCAGCCCGCCGCTGCGGACGAAGCGGCGGAAGTGTTCGAGACGGGAGGGATCGACGAGGGAGACGGACATCTATCGTGCGGCTCGAGAATGGGGTCCGCCGGCATATACCACGGCCCTGCCGCGAAGACACGCTATCGCCGTCCTTGCACTGCCGTTGGATAGTGGTGAACTCATTGGTATGTCGTAGAGATTAGGCGGTCACAATGGACGATATCCGGGTCATGCCCCTGGAGCTGACGATTTTGATGCCGTGCCTGAACGAGGCGGAGACGCTCGCGGTCTGCATACGCAAGGCGATGGGCTACCTCGACCGCAGCGGTGTGGCAGGAGAGGTCGTCGTGGCCGATAACGGCAGCACCGACGGATCGCAGGCCATTGCAGCGGAACTAGGCGCCCGGGTCGTGCCGATCGCGGCACGCGGGTATGGGGCGGCGTTGCTCGGCGGCATCCGGGCGGCCCGGGGCCGCTACGTCATCATGGGCGATAGCGACGACAGCTACGATTTCAGCCAGCTCGATGGCTTCGTCGAAAAGCTGCGCGACGGATGGCAGTTGGTGATGGGGAACCGGTTCAAGGGAGGCATCGCACCGGGCGCGATGCCCCCGCTGCACCGCTATCTTGGCAACCCGGTGCTGACGGCGACCGGCCGCATCCTCTATGGCAGTCCCTCCGGCGACTTCCACTGCGGCCTCCGCGGCTTCGACCGCGCGTCCATCCTCGACCTGGGCCTCGACCTGCCCGGCATGGAGTTCGCGAGCGAGATGGTGGTCAAGGCCACGATCCGTAAGCTGCGCATCACAGAGGTGCCGACCACCCTCTCGAAAGACGGCCGCTCGCGGCCACCGCACCTGCGAAGCTGGCGTGATGGCTGGCGGCACTTGCGTTTCTTGCTGCTGTTCAGTCCGCGATGGGTGTTCCTGTATTCGGGCGCGGTCATGTTCCTGGCCGGGTTGCTCGGAATGCTCGCGCTCGAGGCCGGGCCGCTGCATGTCGCCGGCGTGACGCTCGATGTGCACACGCTGCTGTATGCGGCAGTTCTCGTGGTGGTCGGCTATCAGTCGATCCTGTTCTGGTTCTTCTGCAAGACGCTCAACCTGACCCAGGGTATGCTGGCTCCTGACCCGAGCTTCAGGCGCCTCCAGAGCGCGCTCACGCTCGAGCGCGGGCTCGTGCTGGCGCTGGCGCTGCTGGTCGCCGGTTTGGCGCTCGGGGTCGTGGCGACTGCCGGCTGGGGACTGTCCGGCTTCGGCGATCTGGCGCCGGACCACACGATGCGGCTGGCGATTCCCTCGGCCACACTGATCTTGCTTGCGGTCTCGACGTCGTCGATGTCGTTCTTTCTCAGCTTCCTGCGGCTGGCACGCCGGTCGGACTGAATGAAGCGCGAAATCACGGTCAGTGCCGTCGCCGCCATCCTGATCTCCGCGCCGCTGTTACTTTGGCCGGCGGTGCTGAATGGCTATCCGCTCCTGTTTGGCGACACCGGCGTCTATCTTAAGGACGGTATCGACCATCACGTCAGTTGGCCAAGGCCGATGTTCTACGGCCTCTTCATGCTGCCGCTCCACTTGATGCGGACGACGTGGCCGGTCGTGGTCTCACAGGCGCTGATCGTGACGTCGATCCTGCTCGCGACCATGCGGCTGTTTCTTCCGAGGCTCCACCCGCTGGCGCTCGTGCCGGTGACGCTGGTGCTGGCCATCGGCACGTCGCTCCCATGGTTCGTGTCGCAATTGATGCCGGACGTGTTCGCGGGCCTGTTGGTGCTGACGCTCGCCGCATTGCTGATGCTGCCGCCGAGGCTTTCTCCTCTCGGTCAATGCGCCGCCATCGCGTTTGCGGCGGCCTGCATCACGATGCACCTGAGCTTGCTGCCGATCTCGCTCGTGTTGATCCTTGCTTTACTGGTCTGCCGCTGGCTGACAGCCCGGGCGTTGACGCGGCGAGATCTCGTCCGTGCGGTAGCGGCGCCGGCCCTGGCCATCGGTCTCCTCATCGTGACCAATGCAGTGTTCGCCGGGCAGGCGTCGATATCACCGTATGGCAAGATCTTCCTGCTCAACCGCGTGCTTGTGGACGGACCGGGCGTCCGCGCGCTGCAGCGGGAGTGTCCGCGCCCAGAATGGACGTTATGTGCGTTCAAGGACGAGATCCCGACCATCGTGGACGAGGATGACATGCTCTGGGGCAAGGACTCGGTGCTCGACCGCGCCGGAGGCTACAAGGTCGTCGCGCCGCAAGCGTGGCCGATCATCCTGTCGGCGTTGCAGGCAGAGCCCGGCACGATGGCTTGGCTCGCTCTGCGCAATACGATGGTGCAGTTCATCTCCTTCCGGAGCGGCGATGCGCTGCTGCGACCGTCGGCGTTCAACGACGGGGTTTGGCGAGCGGTGTTCCCGCCGGCCGAGCAGGAGCGATATCATGGGGGGATGCAGTATCGCGGCCTGCCACTCGTTCCGGCCGGGCTGCAAGCGCTTCATGTGGTGTTCGGAGCCGTGTCGATCGTGCTGGTCGGGGCTGGCGCGGTCTCGGCGCTCCGCCGCAGGGCCACGATCGGTGGGCTGTTCGCTTCAGTCACCATCGGACTGGTCGCGAACGCCTTCATCGCGGGCGCGCTGTCAGGCGTATATGACCGTTACCAAAGCCGCTTCGTATGGCTTGCGCCGTTCGCCTTGATGCTAATGCTCGTCTCGCGCTGGCAGCAGGAGGGGAGGGTTTGATGCTGGACGGGGGCTGCCACTGCGGCGCGATCCGCTACACGGCCGGGGGCAAGCCGTTCCACCAGACGGTGTGCTACTGCGTGGACTGCCGCCGAAGCAGCGGTGCGGTGGCGGTCGCCTGGTTCAGCGTTCGGCGGCGCGATGTCGAGTGGATGGGCACGCCGGCCACCTACCGGTCCAGCCAACACGGAACGCGCCGCTTTTGCGGCATTTGCGGGACATCCCTGACCTTCGAGGACGACCGGCTGCCGGACGAACTCGACATTGCGACCGCGACGCTCGATGATGCGAACGCGGTCCAGCCGCACGACCATGTGTTCGTATCGCAACGTCCATCCTGGACAGTCATCGGCGGGTCGTTGCCACGATTCGAGCGCAGCCGGCGCGACGGTTGAACCAACGTCAGGCAGTCTGGAGCGGCAGCCACTTAGGAGCGCGGTCCTTGTCGACCACGGCAGCGCGGACGCCCTCGGCGAAATCTGGAAAGCTGCACGCGCGCCGGGTTAGCAAAACCTCGGCGCGCTGGCACTCCTCGAACGTCCGATCGCCGCCTGCGCGAAGCAGGTCGAAGGTCCAGTGCAGCGCGTTGGGCGACGCCGACTGCATCGCGATGAGCGCGTGCAACGCCCATTCCGCTTCGCTGTCGGCGAGCCGACGCATGATCGCCGAGATGGTCTCCTCGCCGAAAATGCTGTTGACGTCGTCCTCGATCGACGACAATGCGGAGGGCTGTGGCGGCTCGGCACCGTGCGCAAGCGCGGCCGCGCCATGTTCGATCAAGCTGCGCATCAGTTCAGGCAGGGCCGCGCGCCGCACTCGATGGGTCGCCATGCCGAGCCAGCATGCATCGTCCGCGCCGATCCGCGCCCCGGTCAGACCGAGATACATGCCAAAGCGGCCCCTCAGCCGGGGCAAGAAGTAGCTGCCGCCGACATCGGGGAAGAGGCCGAGTTGCGCCTCTGGCATGGCGAAACTCGCATGCTCGGTGGCAACCCGTACGGGTCCGTGCACCGACAGCCCGATGCCCCCGCCCATGCAAATACCATCGATCAACGCGACATAGGGCTTGTTGTATCGCGCAATCGCCCGATTTAGCGCGTATTCCGCGACAAAGAAGGCGTCGACGTCTTCGAAGCGCCCGTCGAGAACCCATTCGCGCACGGACCGGACATCACCGCCGGCGCAAAATGCTCGATCGCCACTGGCTTCGATGACAACGAGATGCACGGACGGGTCGTCACGCCAGGTTTCGAGCGCGAGGCCGATGGTCTGGATCATGTCCATAGTCAACGCGTTCAGGGCGCGCGGACGGTTCAGCGTGATACGACCAACCCGCCCCTCCCGCCTGAACAAGACGGGCGCGGTTCTCTCCATGCTGCTTCGGCTCAGCGTCGGCGAACGAACCGGGAAGCCAGGTTTGCGATCATCCAAGCCTTGCCGGCCCGGCTGTTGTTGGCCCGGCGCCGCCCCGACATCCCGATTGCCAGCCCGGCGACTTCGCCAACGGTTGCCATGCTGCTGACCGCGCGACGCGCCTCCCCGAGCGACTGCCGGCGGACCGAAGCAGCCTCGAGTTCGATATGGTCCGGCTTGTTGCTCATCGCCATCGAGCCGAGCACGCCGCCGATGACGAGGTCGACGACCATCACGATCAGCACCGCGGCCCAGAGCGGCACGAGCAGCGCCAACAGCACGACGCCCAACACGTGCAGCATTGCGACGAAGGCGATGCCGAACACGGCTGCGCCGGCCCCCAAGCCCACGCGGATGCCCTGCCGCCGTGCGTATCGCTTGACCCGGAGCGCCTCCGCGGCGGCCGCGACTTTGGCCAGTTCGAGCGCCCGCATCTACGCTGCCGCCCGAACGATCGCCTGGGACGAAGCCATGCTCACCGTGCGATACGACCGATGATGTAGCCGAGCCCGGTCGCGACCAGGATTGCCAGGATGGGAGATTCGCGAACGCGCTCCGACAGCGCCTCCGACTGATCGGAATACATGTCGCGCGCCTGGCTGGCATAATGCTGGGCGGTATCGGCGGCTTGCGACAGGACCGGCGCGACCCGGTCGTTCATGAGGCTTTGCACTTGCTCGCGAAGCTGGGCGATTTGCTCGTTGGGGTCTTGGGATCCGTGATTGACGTTGTCGGACATAGCGGCCGAGGTCCTTGTATCTGTCTCAAAGCCCTCAACGTGTGCCGTAAGATGCGGTTGCCCCAGAAAACACCCTTGCGCCGCGCCGCCCTGCGGCCTAGAACGCGCCTCCGGATGCGGGCGTAGCTCAGGGGTAGAGCACAACCTTGCCAAGGTTGGGGTCGAGGGTTCGAATCCCTTCGCCCGCTCCAGGCGATCAGACATGTATGGCCAAGTCGGATCGGCGCCGCGGGGCGGACGGGATCAGGCGTTGCGAATCGATTAGGCCTGTGCGGCCACCGGGTGCAGTCTCGCGCGATAGCGGGGGCACTCTGAGCTGAACGGCGAGGCGCTTTCACGTGGCTAAGGTCCCGAGATCTCTCGACGATCTGCGGCGGTTCGACCTCAACCTGCTCGTGGCCTTCGACATGCTGATCGCTGAACGCAGCGTCACAAGTGCAGCCAAGCGGATGGGCCTCGGCCAGCCGGCGATGAGCAATGCGCTGGCCCGCCTGCGAGAGATGTTCGACGATCCGCTGCTCACCCGTACGCCCGCCGGCATGCAGCCGACGGCGCGGGCGCTGGATCTGGTCGAGCCGGTGTCGCGGATCCTGGCCGATCTGCGCGACCAGGTGTTCGCGGGACGGACGTTCGATCCCGCGACCGACGATCGCACCTTCCGCATCGGCGTATCCGACCAGACGGAGGCCGCTCTCATGCGGGACGTGTTGCGCAGGCTTCAGCATGACGCGCCCCGTGTAAGGGTCGTGGCACGTTCAGTGGAGATGCGGCTAGGCTCCGAGTTGCTCACCACGGGCGCCATTGATGCCGCCATCGGCTTTTTCACCGATGCGGATCGGGACCTGGCCTCGGCAACGCTGTATCACGAGACCTTCGTGTGCCTATTCGATCCGCATGCGTGCCGGCTGGAACCACCGCTGTCGCTCGACGACTACGCCGCGCTTCCCCACATCCTCGTCTCGTTGCGGGGCGAACCGTTCGGTCATGTCGATGAGCTGCTGCAGGCCTCGGGCCGCGAACGAACCGTCGTCTATACGACCCCACACTTCCTGGCCGTGCCGTTCCTGCTGCACGGCTTGAGAGCCGTGTCCGCCCTGCCGCTGCGCTTGGCGGAAAACTGCGCCGAGGCAGCCGGGCTCGCCATCTGCCCGCTCCCGCTGAAGTCAGACGGCTACGACGTCCGATTGGTGTGGCATAGCCGAACCAGCGCGGACCCGGCGCAGATCTGGTTTAGACGGTTGATCGAAGACGTCGGGCGGACCCGTCGCTCGCGTATCGATCCCGATGATGCGGCCCATCATGCAATTCAATTTGACTGATTGAGGACCGCCTCCAATATCGACGTTATCGATGGGGGTGGCAGGATGACAGTAGAGGTCTTGCACTACGGAACAGCTGCTTCCGCACGGTACGCCTGTCCGCGGCTGGTCCGCGTGGCCGACCTGATGGGGCACGCGCAGCACCGCGCGATGGCGAGTTGGCCGGCGCACGGGGACGGGAGAGCATCATGAATATCGGCATCATCGGCGCCGGCAACATCGCCGGCACGCTCGGCGTGCTATGGGCCAAGGCGGGTCACGCTGTCCGGTTCGGCACGCGGCATCCCGACCAGCTTGGATCGCTGCTCGCCGAGGCCGGCGCTTCGGCGTCCGCAGGCACGCCCGAAGAGGCCGCCGACTATGGCGACGTCGTGTTCTGCTCAGTCCCGTTCGGCGTATGGCCGGCGCTCGCGCCGATGCTCGCCCCTCTGCTGTCGGGCAAAGTTGTCATGGATTCCGCAAATCCGTATCCGGAGCGCGACGGCGCCTTTGCAGACCAGGCGATCGCGGCCGGCGAAGGGGCTGGCGTGCCGGTCGCCCGTTTGCTGCCCGGCGCGCGGGTCGTTCGGGCCTTCAACTCGGTCTATTTCAAGACCCTGCGGGCCGAGGCACATCGTGCTGGCGACCGGGTCGGGATCCCGCTTGCAGGAGACGACGCTGCCGCGCTTGACGTTGCGGCGCGCCTGGTCCGGGATGCGGGGTTCGAGCCGGTGCTGGCCGGACCGCTCGCCCGCGCGGCGTCCTTCGACCCGGGTTCGCCTGTCTACAACACGGGGTTGAGTGGCACCGAGCTGGCGCGAGCGCTTGGCACGACGTCGGGCGGCGAGGACGGGGCGCTGCGCGACCACGCGCAAGGCGGCCGGGCATGAGCGCGACGGGCGCGCGGCCGGTCGCCGTCATCGTCGGGGTGGGCCCGGGTCTCGGCGCGGCCCTGGCCACCCGTTTCGCCCGCGGTGGCTATGCGGTGACCGGTCTGGCCCGTGATCCGGCCCGCCTCGAGGCGCTACCCGGCGTGACGATGCGGCGGGCGGACGCTGCCGATCCGGTGGCGCTGGCGCACGCGGTAACAGCCGGCGGGCCTGTCTCCGTGCTGATCTACAATGCCTATCGAGCGACGATGGGTGAGGCCGGCCCGTCGGGCATCGATCCTGGCGAACTGGTCGCGGACTTCCGCGTGAACGTAGCGGGCGCACTGGCGGCGGTGCAGGCCGTGTTGCCGGCGATGCGGGCGGCGCGCGCCGGACACATCCTTCTGACCGGCGGTGGCCTGGCGCTCGATCCCACCGGATGGCTGCCGGCCGCCTCGCTTGCGGTCGGCAAGGCCGGGCTGCGCAGCCTGGCGTTCACGCTGAACAAAGAGCTGTCCCCGGCGGGCATCCACGCCGGCACGGTCACGATTGCCGGACAGATCAAAGCCGGAACCGCATTCGATCCCGCGAGAGTTGCCGAGGCATTCTGGGATTTGCACTCGGACACTGCCGAGAACTTCAGGGCGGAGCTGATATTCGGCGGCTGATTGCGGAGGTGGCGCACTCCCGACCGACCGGTCCTCGGGCAGAGCAGAGTTCCCGCCCGGCGCAACGTCGCGGCGATTGCAGGCCAGGCTCATTCATCCCGAGCCTTCATTGCCAAAGTCATTACTCGGGCCAGCAGTGTTGCCGGCAAGAGTTGCCCGATCATGGCTTCGAGCATCGCCAAGCTCCGCGCGATCGGCTGCACGGGCGCGATATCGCCGTAGCCGACCGACGTCAGGCTCGAGAAAGAGAAATAGACTGCGGCCGCGCGGAAGGCCGCGCCCTGATCCGAGGACGGCAAATTGGCGTAGGCCCCCGGCAGAAGTTCGGTGACGAGCCGATGAAGGAAGGTGAACATCAGCCCGATGTTGAGATAGAGCGAGAAGGCGCCGATGATCCGGGGTCCGGTGAAGCGGCCCGGGCCGAAGATCGCCTGGAAGACCACGCCGTTGAGCGTCACGAAGATCGAAACTCCGATCACGTCGACGACGGCCCTCGCACCGGCGGCCTGTGTCAGGCTGCTGCAATCGTCGCGGTGTAGGTCAGCGTTGCGCAGTCGGTGAAGCTCACACTGTGCGCCTCTTGCGGGAGGCACACGCAACATTTCAAGTGCAAGGTAATCTCACATGAAGCGCTCAATGCTGATGCTCGTGGCAAGCCTGCTGGGGAGCCCGTTCGCGGTGGTCACCTCCCGGCGCGTGCGGCCGACATCGTCGATACGGCTGTGGCGGCAGGCAGCTTCAAGACGCTCGTGGCAGCAATCGAGGCGGCTGGACTGGCCAACACCCTGAAGGGCCCCGGACCGTTCACCGTCTTCGCTCCGACCGACGGCGCCTTCGCCGGATTGCCGGCCGGCACGGTCGAGCAACTGCTCAAGCCGGAGAACAAGGCTCGACTGACAGCCATTCTGACCCATCACGTGGTCCCCGGGACGATCATGGCGGCCAGCGTCACAGGAAAGAAAGCCACGCCAAGAACCGTCCAGGGCGAGACGCTGGCCGTCAACGGCACCGGCGGACGCGTGAAGGTCAACGATGCCATGGTCACCAGGGCGGACGTCGTCGCCGACAACGGCGTCATCCATGTGGTCGACAAGGTGCTTATGCCGAAGTGAGCGCATCCGGGCGGTGCGATCATTCGCATCGCCCACCGTCAGCTGTTGGCCGCGGTGCGCGAGCGCCTGACACTGGACACGTACGGCGGTGCGTCGACTTCAACGAACTGATAACGAGTGGTTTGAAGGGCCTTGGCGGTCCACTCGGCGGGGGCGGAGACGGAGGCGACCACTTGACTGGCCGTGAGGGGCTGCGTTTCAGACCGGTGTGGCCGGACTCGCTGACCGTCCGGGTGCCCCTGGCGCTGGTTCTGGTGCAGGCCGGCTGCGTCGTATTGGCGTTGCTGGCCTTCCCCCTGCTGGCCCCGTTCACGAATTATGAAACGATCGCCGACACGACGGCGCGTCGCCTGATCGAAGGCTCGCTCGTCCGTGGTGCCGACGGGGCAGTGCGCATCCAACCCACACCCGAGCTGCGAGCGTACGCGCAGCGTCGCCCCGAGCTCGGGTATGCCGCCCTCGATGGGGATGGCACCGTGATGCCGGGTTCGATGCCCGAGATGACCACTCTCCTGCTCCGGCTGAACCCGGCGCTGCCGCGGGTCGGCGGCAACTTCGAAATCGACCAGCCCGGGCGGCTGGGCGGCACAGCATTCGTCACAACAGACATGACCCGCATTGGGGTCATCACCTTCGCGACCACCGGCAACGTCTTTCGGATCGACGACGTGCCCTCGTTCATGGCCGTGTTCCTGCCGGCCATCCTGCCGGCCTAAGGGCCGGTTCTGATCGGCGGCGTCGTCATCCTGCCGCTGCTGCTGCGACGGATGCTGCGGCCACTCCGCGCCGTGTGCCAGGAAGCCGCGCGGATCGACCTGCGGGCGTTGGACAGGCGATTGCCGAGCAAGGGCTTGCCGGCGGAGCTTCGTTCGGCGGTGGCTGCGATCAACGAGGCGCTCGACCGCCTGGCCGATGGCTGGGCCCGCCAGCCGCTCTTCACCGCCAACGCGGCGCATGAGTTGCGGACCCCCGTCGCCATTCTGCAGGCCCGGATCGATAGCATGGCGCCGGGGACGCCGGATCGCGCCGCGCTGGGTCGCGATGCACGACGCGTCCCAACAACCGGTTCGAGGATTTGGACAGCGTCTATCTCGTCGGCGGCGGCACCCATCCGGGGAGCGGCTTGCCCGTCATCTTCGAAAGCGCACGCGTCACGACCCGGCTGATGGCGGAGGACATGGGTTTCGATGCGGCCGGAGGCGAGCGGCACGGCGTCGTGCCGATGAGCCGCGAGCACGACATCGGGTACGGATCATGACCCCCTCCCCCCTGCTCGAGGTCACGATCCGACCAGGTGAGGCCGCGCCACTCTGGGCTCCGGTGGCGGGGCGAGCGCCGCAGCCGCGAACAGGGCGGCAGCCCAGTCGACGAACACCCGCAGGCGGGTACTCAGGTGCCGGTTGGGCGGATACACCACGTGCAGCGGCAATGACGGCACGCTCCAGTCCGGCAACACGGCCCGGAGAGCGCCGCTGGCCAGGTGCGCGCGTACCATGAAATACGGCGCCTGGATCACCCCATGGCCGGCCAGCGCCGCTTCCAGGTAGGTCGAAATGTCATTCACCGCCACCTGGTACCGGCCCGTGACCTCCAAGGTCTCGGCACCCCGCACGAACGACATGGGATGGGCGCCGGCGGTCCGCGCCTTCAGGTAGCCGACGATCATGTGGTCCGTCGCCAGCGCCTCCGGGTGCGCCGGCTGCCCGTGCGCCTGCAGGTAGGCGCGCGCCGCGCAGGTCGCCATGTGCATCTCCGCGATCCGCCGGGCGATCAGCGAGAGGTCGCCGATCACTCCGGCCCGGATGACGCAGTCGACGTTCTCGGCCACCAGGTCCGTCGTGCGATCGGATGCGCCGATCTCCAGCTGGATGTCCGGATACTTCTCGAAGAAGCGGCCCAGCGCCGGGATGATCACCGCCTGCGCGATCGAGGACGAAACGTCGATCCGCAGCTTCCCCTTGGGCGTGGTTTGCGAGGCCGTCACGCTCGCGTCCAGCTCCTCCAGGTCGGCCAGCACCTGCACGGCGCGCTCGTAATAGGCCGCGCCGTCGGACGTGACGGCCAGGCGACGGGTGGTGCGGCTCAGCAGCTTGGTCCGCAGATGAGTCTCGAGCTGTTGGACGAGCTTGCTGACGGTGGGCTTCGGCATCCGCATCGTCGCGGCGGCCTGGGTGAAGCTGCCGCTCTCGACGATGCGGACGAAGGCTCGGATGGCGGCGATCTGGTCCATGAGGCTCGATTGTCTACTGCCGGAAACAATGTGATGGCAAACTCGCTCTTTGTGCAAGCGATGGCCCATCCCATCCTTATACTCAGCACAACACGGGCCGTTACGACGCCATGCCGATCCATCCCACGACAGAGTCCATCGACGTCGGTGCCCGGCGTATCCCCGTTCAGGTCTATCAGGGCATGGTCGCCCGTCCGGCCCCGCTCGTCCTACATCTGCCCGGCGGCACGTTCATGCGGATCCCTGAGCACCGCCCCGTCGCCGCCCTGCTGGCCGAGGCCGGCGCCGTCGTCATCTCCGCCGCCTATCCGGTCGGCGATGCCCACCCGTTCCCGGACGCCTTGGAGACGCTCTACGCCCTGCTCTGGCGCCTGCACGACCGCCGCACCCATTGGGCCGCGCGCGCGTCCAAGCTGTTCGTCGCCGGCGAGGAAGCCGGCGGCACGCTCGCCGCCGCCCTGGCCATGATGGCGCGCGACCGCCTCGGGCCGCCTCTGGCTGGGCACATCCTGCTCTCCCCCATGCTCGATGCAGGCATGGCGACCTGCTCCATCCGCGACGCCGATGCCGGCCCGGTCGGCTGCAAGTGGGCGGATGGCTGGACGTCCTACCTTGGAGAGCCCGGCAAGGGCGCGCATCCCTACGCCGCCCCCGCCTGCAGCTCGCGCCTGCAGGGGCTGCCGCCTGCTCTGGTGATCACCACGACCGATGACCCGATGCGCGATGAGGCGATCGGCTATGCCGGGCGCCTGCGCGAGGCCGGCGTATCCCTGCACGTGCGGGCGCTGAAGGCCGACGACTGGCCTGACGCGCTTGCCCGCCCGGCGTGTCCTGCTTGGGCCGCACCGGTTCGCACCGCCTTCATCGAGTTCTTCGTGGCCACCACGCCGAACCTCGTTCCGGCCGCAAGCCGCCCCGCCATCGCTGCCAGCAGGACCTGACCATGCTCGACACCACCTCCAACACGGTCGCCACCACGCCCGGCACGGCCACTCCCGCCCGGCGGCGGCGGCGCTTGGTCGGCGTCGCCCTCGTCGCCCTGCTCGCGGCCGGCGCCGCCTGGCAGCTCGTGCCGCGGCTGACGGCGCAACCCGCCCCCGGAGCTGCCGCCGCCGCACCGGCCGCCATCCCCGTCTCGGTCGCCACCGTCGAGCAGAAGGACACGGCCATTTGGTCCGACTTCTCGGGCCGGGTCGAGGCCGTGGGCCGGGTCGAGGTCCGGCCCCGCGCCGCCGGCGCGATCTTGAAGGCCCATTTCCGCGAGGGCGCTCTGGTTCGCCAGGGTGAGCTCCTGTTCACCATCGATCCCGCGCCCTACGCCGCCGAGGTCCAGGGTGCGGAGGCCAACGTGGCCGCCGCCTCAGCCCGCCTCGCGCTCGCCAACAAGGAGGCCGTCCGCGCGCAGCAGCTCGTCGGCAACGGCTTCACCCCCCAGCGCGACGTGGACCAGCGCGTCAACGAGCAGCGCGCCGCGGAGGCCAACCTGCGCGCCATGCAAGCCGCGCTGGACACCGCCCGCCTCAATCTCGGCTACACCGAGGTCCGCGCTCCGATTGCCGGCCGCGTCGGCCGCATCGAGGTGACCGAGGGCAACCTGGTCGCTGCCGGCCCCACCGCGCCGGTGCTGACCACGCTCGTCTCCGTCAACCCCATCTACGCCAGCTTCGAAGCCGACGAGCAGTCGATCGCCCGGGCGCTGGCCAGCCTGCCCGCCGCGGCCGGCGACCTGGTCAACCAAGTCGGCCAGATTCCGGTCGAGATGGGCACCCTCGGGACCCAGGGCACGCCCTTCCGAGGCAAGCTGCAGCTGGTGGACAATGTGGTCGACACCCGCAGCGGGACCATCCGGGTGCGCGCCGCCTTCGACAACCCAGAGGGCAAGCTGATGCCTGGCCAGTTCGCCCGCCTCCGCCTCGGACTCGCCCACACCGAGCCTGCGCTCGGCATCGACGAGCGCGCGATCGGCACCGACCAGGATCGCCGCTTCGTCATGGTCGTCGGCGCCAACGATGTGGTCGCCTATCGCCAGGTCATCCTCGGCGGCACCGCCGATGGGCTCCGCCTCGTGACCGACGGCCTCAAGCCCGGCGAGCGGATCGTCGTCAACGGCCTCCAGCGGATCCGTCCCGGCGCCACCGTCGCTCCCCAGCCCGTCGCAATGGACGCCGGAACCGCCGTCGCCACGAAATAACCTCCTTGCCCCGCGCAGCGGGGATCGACTGCGACCTCTTCTCCCCTCCCGTCGAGGGAGGGGCCGGGGCGGGTCGCCACGAGCGCCATCGATCGACCCCAACCTCCCACTCGGACGACGTCCATGAACATCTCGAAATTCTTCATCGACCGCCCGGTGTTCGCCGGCGTGCTCTCGGTCCTGATCTTCGTCTCCGGCTTGCTCGCGCTTCGGGCGCTGCCAATCTCGGAATATCCCGAGGTCGTGCCGCCGCAGATCGTCGTGCGCGCCAACTACCCCGGCGCCAGCCCGAAGGTGATCGCCGAAACGGTCGCGACCCCCATCGAGGAACAGATCAACGGCGTCGAAGGCATGCTCTACATGGGCAGCCAGGCCACGACCGACGGGCTGATGACCCTCACCGTCACCTTCAAGCTCGGCACCGATCCCGACAAGGCGCAGCAGCTCGTCCAGAACCGCGTGAGCCAAGCCGAGCCGCGCCTCCCCGATGCGGTCCGCACGCTTGGGATCACCACCATCAAATCCTCGCCGGACCTGATGATGGTCGTCCACATCCTGTCGCCCAACAACAAGTATGACATCACCTATCTCCGCAACTATGCCGTCCTGAACGTCAAGGACCGCCTCGCGCGCATCACCGGCGTCGGCGACGTCCAGCTCTTCGGCTCCGGCGACTACGCCATGCGCGTCTGGCTCGATCCGCAGAAGGTGGCCGAGCACGGCCTCTCCGCCAACGACGTCGTCAACGAGATCCGCGCCCAGAACGTGCAGGCTGCCGCCGGTGTCGTCGGCTCATCGCCCAACGTCCCCGGCACCAGCCTGCAGCTCTCCGTCAACGCCCAGGGCCGCCTGCAATCGCCGGAGGAGTTCGGCGACATCGTCGTCAAGACCGCCCCAGGCGGCGCCGTGACCCGGCTGCGCGACGTCGCCCGCATCGAGATGGGCGCCGCCGACTATTCGCTGCGCTCGCTGCTGAATAACAAGTCCGCCGTGGCCGTCCCCGTCTTCCAGGCCCCCGGCTCGAACGCCATCCAGATCGCCGACGCCGTGCGCGCCACGATGGAGGAGATCAAGCAGAACATGCCCGAGGGCGTGGACTACGCCGTTGTGTACGACACGACCCAGTTCGTCCGTGCCTCCATCGCGGCCGTCGTGCACACCCTGCTCGAGGCCGTGGTCCTCGTCGTGATCGTCGTCGTGCTGTTCCTGCAGACCTGGCGGGCCTCAATCATCCCGCTCGTCGCCGTGCCGGTCTCCATCATCGGCACGTTCGGCGTGATGCACCTGTTCGGCTTCTCCATCAACGCGCTCAGCCTGTTCGGCCTCGTCCTCGCGATCGGCATCGTGGTCGACGACGCGATCGTCGTCGTCGAAAACGTGGAGCGCAACATCGAGGCCGGCCTCTCGCCGATCCAGGCCACCTACAAGGCCATGACCGAGGTGTCCGGACCCATCGTTGCCATTGCCCTCGTGCTGGTCGCGGTCTTCGTCCCGCTCGCCTTCATCAGCGGGTTGACCGGGCAGTTCTACCGCCAATTCGCGCTGACCATCGCGATTTCGACCGTCATCTCCGCGGTGAACTCGCTGACTCTCTCGCCCGCCCTCGCCGCTCTGCTGCTGAAGAGCCATGATGCGCCGAAAGACCTGCTGACCCGCGTGCTCGACCGGGTGCTGGGCTGGTTCTTCCGCGGCTTCAACCGGTTCTTCGCTGCCAGCTCGAGCGCCTATGGCCGCGGGGTCACCCGCGTGGTCGGCCGCAAATCCGTCATGATGGTCGTCTATCTCGGCCTCGTCGGCCTGGCCGTCCTCCTGTTCCAGGCCGTTCCCGGCGGCTTCGTCCCGGCGCAGGACAAGCAATACCTCGTCGGCTTCGCCCAGCTCCCCGACGGCGCCAGCCTCGACCGCAGCGAGAGCGTCATCCAGCGCATGGGCAGCATCGCCGGCCGTCAGCCCGGCGCGGTCAACAACATCGCCTTCCCCGGCCTGTCGATCAACGGCTTCACCAATAGTTCCAACTCCGGCATCGTCTTCGTCTCGCTCGACGATTTCGAGCGCCGCACCACCCCCAACTCTTCGGCTGGCGCCATCGCCGGCGCGCTGAACGGCCAGTTCGCCGCCATCCAGGATGCGTTCATCGCCGTCTTCCCGCCCCCGCCCGTCCAGGGTCTGGGCACGATCGGCGGCTTCAAGCTTCAGATCGAGGACCGTGCCGGGCTGGGGTACGAGGCGCTGAACGACGCTACCAACGCGTTCGTCAACGCGGCCCGCAAGGCGCCGGAACTCGCCGGAGTGTTCACCGGCCTGCGGGTTGACGTGCCGCAGCTCTACGCCGACATCGACCGCGTCCGCGCTCGCCAGCTGGGCGTCGCGGTGACCGACGTGTTCGACACGCTGCAGATCTATCTCGGTTCGCTCTACGTCAACGACTTCAACGCCTTCGGACGCACGTACTCCGTCCGCGTGCAGGCGGACGCGCCGTTCCGCGCCCACGCCGAGGATATCGGTCGGCTGAAGGTCCGCTCGGCGAACGGCGACATGGTGCCGCTCAGTGCGGTGATGGCGGTCAAGACCAGCTCCGGCCCGGAGCGCGCCATGCGCTACAACGGCTTCCTATCGGCCGATGTGAACGGCGGCGCGGCGCCGGGTTACTCGACCGGCCAGGCGCAGGACGCGGTGGCCCGCATCGCCAAGGAGACGCTGCCCAAGGGTTTCGCCTATGAATGGACCGAACTGACCTATCAGCAGATCATCGCCGGCAACTCGGGCCTGATCGTGTTCCCGGTCGCGCTGCTCCTGGTCTTCCTGGTTCTGGCCGCGCAATACGAGAGCCTCGTCCTGCCGCTCGCCATCATCCTCATCGTGCCCATGGGCCTGCTCGCGGCGATGACCGGCGTCTATCTGACCCACGGCGACAACAACATCTTCACGCAGATCGGCCTGATCGTGCTGGTCGGGTTGTCGGCCAAGAACGCCATCCTCATCGTCGAATTCGCCCGCGAGTTGGAGTTCTCCGGCCGATCTCCGCTGGCGGCCGCCATCGAGGCAAGCCGGCTGCGGCTGCGGCCCATCCTGATGACCTCCATGGCCTTCATCATGGGCGTCTTGCCGCTGGTGCTGTCCACCGGGGCGGGTGCGGAAATGCGCCATGCGATGGGCGTGGCCGTCTTCGCCGGCATGATCGGCGTGACCGCCTTCGGCCTCTTTCTCACGCCCGTCTTCTATGTCGTCCTTCGCCGCCTGACCGGCAACCGGCCACTGAAGCAGCATGGTGCTGCGTCGGACGGGTCCGGAGATGGTGCGCTCGCCGTGCACGCATGAGGGCAGCGCAGCCGGCGCAAATGGTTTGGTCGTTTGCCGATGCCACTCGGCAGCTTCTATGCCGGGTCGGTCTGGAGGTCGCCTTCCTGCGGGGGAGCAACCGGCTGGAACAGCGCGCGGTCGGGCTTGAGGTCGAGCAACGGCGTCCCATCGAGGCAGTCCAATCCGCGCACCAGCAGGTTGGCTCCATCGACCCCGACCAACACGACGATGGACGTTCCGATCGGATTCGGGCGCACCGGCGAGCGTAGTGAAAACGTGCCGCGGGAGATGCCGTCATTGGCCGGGCTCTGCCGCACCAGGTCGCGGCGGGACAGGTGCAGCCAATACAGCACCTCGAGCCGCTCGAACGCAGCAACGCCGTCGAGCGCGGCCACCCATGGCTCGAACAGCTCGATGCGGCACACCGGGCCGTCCGGGCGTCCGCGGCGGGGTGCCTTCAGGCGCGACGACCAGGGCGTATGGATACGCCCGATGAACACCAGACCGGCGTCTGTCGCAGCGGGAGGCTCCACGGCGACTTCGGACGGCCGGATCTCGGATTCACGAACCATTGCGATGCCTCTTCAGCGACGTCGCATGGCTTAGGTCAGGCCGACGCTGCCCGGCTCGGTCAGCGGTCGGGACCTGCAGGGATCGAGATTGCCTCGAGCGCGTCGCCGGCCTCGGGCGTACCCGCCGCGGCGAGGTCGCCGAGCGATACGATGCCTGCGACCTTGCCGTCGGCATCCAGCACCGGCACGCGGCGGAGTTGATGCTCCTCCATCATGCTGATCGCATCCTCGGGAGAGTCGTTCGTGCGCAAGGTGCGGGGGTCGGCGGTCATGGCGTCGGCCACGGTGGCGGTGCGCGGATCTTGCCCGGCCGAGACGGAGCGGACGACGATATCCCGGTCGGTGACGAGCCCGATCAGCGTGTCGCCATCGCACACCGGCAGCACGCCCACGTTGAGTTCGTCCATCGCCTGTGCGGCGGCCTGGACCGTATCGCCGGGCTGCACGGTGCGCGGGTTGGGGGTCATGATGTCGCTGATCTGCACGAATGTCTCCTTATGATCGCCACAGCAAAGCCCGGCACCCGAGCCGGTTCCGGCCCTCTCGTACACGTCTAGGTGGTGCATCGATGGCGGCGGCCGGGCTCACGTCCACGGCATCTCGGCGGATCGGAACTGTCAGCATCGTCGGGCTTTGTGGCGCTTGAGCCGGAGAACTCGCGCTTCGAGGAGACACGCATGAAAGCTCTAGTCTGGCATGGCAAGGAGGACATCCGGTGCGACACCGTGTCCGACCCGGCGATCGAGGATCCCCGCGACGCGATCATCAAAGTCACGAGTTGCGCAATCTGCGGCTCGGACCTCCATCTGTTCCACAACCTGATTCCTGCGATGCTGCCCGGCGACATCATGGGCCATGAGTCGATGGGCGAAGTGGTGGACGTCGGTAGCGCGGCGAAGGGCAAGCTCAAGAAGGGCGACCGGGTGGTCATCCCCTTCACCATCATCTGCGGCGAATGCGAGCAGTGCCAGCGGGGCAACTACTCGGTCTGCGAGCGGACCAACCGCAAGAAGACCTTGGCCGACAAAGCGTTCGGCCATACGACGGCCGGGCTGTTCGGCTACACGCATCTGACCGGCGGATATCCGGGCGGACAGGCCGAATACATGCGGGTGCCGTTTGCCGACACCACGCATATCAAAGTGCCGGACGGGATCGACGACGAGAAGGTGCTGTTCCTCTCCGATATTCTGCCCACCGGCTGGCAGGCCGCAGTGCAGGCCGACATCCAGCCCGGCGACACCGTCGCGGTCTGGGGCTGCGGTCCGGTTGGCCAAATGGCGCTCCGGTCGGCCATCCTACTCGGGGCCGAGCAAGTGATCGCCATCGATTGCGTGCCGGAGCGGCTGTCCATGGCCGAGGCTGCGGGCGCCATCACGATCGATTTCAAACGCGAGAGTGTCATCGAGCGGCTCAACGAGCTGACCGGCGGCAAGGGCCCGCACAAATGCATCGATTCGGTCGGCACCGAAAGCCACGTCAGTCTCGGCCAGCCCGATACGCTGCTCGACCGCGCCAAGCAGATGCTGGTCATGGAGAACGATCGGCCGCACGTCTTGCGCGAGATGATCTATGTCTGCCGCCCGGCGGGCGTCATCTCGATCGCCGGGGTTTACCTGGAACTCGTCGACAAGATCCCGATGGGCCAGGCGATGAACAAGGGCCTGACCTTCCGCATGGGCCAAACCCACGTGCCACGTTGGACGGCCGATCTGCTGCGCCGGATCGAGGATGGTCAGATCGACCCCTCGTTCGTCATCACGCACACGGCCGACCTCGCCGAAGGACCCGAGATGTATACCAAGTTCCGCGACAAGGCGGATGGCTGCATCAAGGTCGTGCTACAGCCCTGAGGAGGTATCGATGATGTTGCTCACTCAACTTGCACAGATCACCCGCTCCGACGGCGATCCGCGGGTTCTGCAATCCGGCCCGAGTTCGTTGACGGCCGCGGACCGTATGGCGCGCGCGCTCGGCTGGGTTTCGATTGGGCTCGGGGTTGCCGAGCTGGTGGCGGCGGGACGGATCGCGCGGACGTTCGGGCTGGATGGCCGGGCCGGGCTGGTCCGCTTCTATGGCGCCCGGGAGTTGGCGAGCGCGGTCGCGACGCTGTCGGTGGACAAATCGGCCGGGTTGGCATCCCGGATCGCCGGGGACGGGCTCGATCTCGCGACACTCGGCAGCGCCGCCCTCAGCCGCGACAATCCCAAGCGAGGCAATGCCGCGCTCGGGATTGCGCTGGTGCTCGGGATCACGATGCTCGACGTTGTCGCCTATACCGGCGTGACGGTACGGCATCGCCGCGGGTCAGGCAGCCGGCGAGACTATTCGGATCGGAGCGGGCTGCCGCGCGGCGCCCACGCCTCGCGCGGCCTCGCCCGCAAGGATTTCCGGACGCCGCCGGACTACCGGGCCGAGGGGACGGTCGCCGGGCTGCTCCCCGCGGCCTGATTTGGCTCAACGTGCTGAGCTGCGAGATCGCTTGAAACGAGGCGCCCGGGAGGCGGTGTCCATCGGCTAGAGTTGGGTTTCGACGAGGCGGGCCCACCACTCGCCGGCCCGATCGATCACGCTCCGTTGCGCCCATTCGGCCTGGCTGATCTGCTTGGAGTGGGCGATATCATCCCGGAACATGGCCTCCATCGTCTGGCCGAACTCGCGGTTGAGCACGACCGCATCGATCTCGTTGTTGAGGATGGTGCTGCGCCAGTCCAGGTTCGACGAGCCCACGACGGACCAAAGCCCATCTACCACCGCCGTCTTGGCATGCAGGACTGCTCCCTCCCGCTCATAGATGCGGATGCCAGCCGCGAGCAGATCGGCATAGTGGGACCGCCCCGCTTGGATTGAGGCCTTGCTGTCGCTGTGCCCTGCCGTGATCAGAGCCACGTCGACGCCGCGGCGCGCGGCACTTTCGAGCGCTTCGATCATCTCGCCCGGAGGGCCGAAGAACCCTGTCGTGAGGTGAACGGAGGTCTTGGCCAGCGCGATCGCGGACAGCAGGGTCTCGTAGATCACCGGGTGGTCATCGACCGGCGCGCCGTCGATCGCCTCGACGATTGCCGGTCCCCGCATGACGGTCTCGGCGGTGAGTTCCGGGGTCAGCGGGGGGCCCTTCTCCTGACGCCAGGTCTTGGCGAACAGGTCCTCGAATTGCTGAACGACCGGGCCCTCGATCTGCACGTCCGTGTCTCGCCACTTCATCCGCTCGGGGTCGGTCGCTGAGGCGTTCGTTCGGTTCAGGTATACCCCGGTGACGTTGACCCCGCCCGTGATGACGATCCGGTCGTCGACGACCAGCAGCTTGCGGTGGTCGCGGTGGTCGGGATTGAGATCGCTCCCGAGCGGATTGAACTCGAGCACTTGGACGCCGCCGCGGCGGAGGCCTTCGAACAAGGCTTTGTTTTGCGACACCGATCCCCACGCATCGTAGATGAGATGCACCTCCACGCCCTGCAGGCGCTTGCGCAGCAGCAGCGGCGCGAACAGGGCAGCGCCGGCGGTATCGAATTGGTAGCTTTCCATGTCGATCCGGCGCTTGGCGCCCTCGATCGCGGCCGTCATTGCCGCATAGGTCTGGGGGCCGTTCTGGAGCAACGTCACCTTGTTGCCGTAGCTGAACTGCGTGTGTTGGAAATGGCTGCTGATCCGCATCAGCCGGGCCATCGATTGCTGCTCGCTCTCGGGCGCGCTGGCGGCGATTGCGGCGGGATCGACTTTCGCCGGAGCCGCGCAGCCGAACAGGGATAGGACCAGGAGTGCGGTCCCACCCGCCCGCTTTATGTTCATGGCATTGCGCCGTTAATTATGCGTTCTTGCTCCGTGGCCCGTGCAGCCGTGGCAATCGCATCGGCCAAATGATAATGGCGCATGGAAGTCGATGTCCCCGTCGATCAGATCGGAGCGCGGTAGGACGATGTTGGTCCGCTCGCCGCCGCTCATACCAGACGTATAGGCCAAACTTTTTGGCAAAATTGCGGTAATTTGGGCGTTGTAACGCTCGTGGTGTGTTCGGTCGAACCGACAGGCGCAACCATCATATTTGGCCGGATCGCAAGCGCCTCAACAGCGCTCGCGCGACGGAGCGCTGTTCCATGTGGGGTTAAAAAATTGTTATTGGGGCGATCGTCGGCGTCTGCTCTGCGAGGCACTCGCGCAGTTGAACTCCGTCCAGGCGAGACTGAACTTCGTTGTAATTGCCGTGGGCATGGATCTGCCTGTCACCGGCCGGAGCGGGCAGGCGCCGGAGCGGCGGCCCAAGCCGCCGCGGTCGCGCGCGCTCCGAGCGCGGCGGATCGTCAGGGCTTCAGCTGATGCTGAGTAGCTCCACGTCGAACATCAGCGTCGCGTTCGGCGGGATCACGCCGCCGGCGCCGCGGGTGCCGTAGCCCAGGTCTGGCGGGATGATCAGGGTCCGCTTGCCGCCGACATGCATCGTGGCCACGCCCTTGTCCCAGCCCGCGATGACCCGGCCCGCCCCCAACTCGAAGCTGAACGGCTTGCCGCGGTCGCGCGAGCTGTCGAACTTGGCCCCTTTCGCGCCGTGCTCGTACAGCCAGCCGGTGTAGTGCACATTCACGGTCTGGCCGGCCTCCGGCTGCGGACCGGTGCCCACGACCTCGTCGTGATATTGCACGCCGGATGCCATGGTCACGTAGCCGTCGGCAGGCGCTGCGGATGTGGTCATAGCGATGCTCAAGGCTCCGGCAAGAAAGAGGGTAAAACGGCGCACTGAAGGCTCCCGTCGAGTGGGGCCGCAGGCGTAGCGGGATCGGGCGCGTCTGGCTACAGCTTGCGTGGACTGGTTCGCCTGGAGTTTTGCGGCCCGGCGCGCCAGAAAGGGCCCATGGAGTTCGTTTCTACCATTGCGCTGATCCTGGCGATGCTCGGAAGTGCGGCCGCGGGACTGTGGGCTAGGCGCCGGATCGACAACCGGCACCTGACCCGCGAGTCGGTGGACAGCATCCGGCTGCTGATGGGCATGCTGCTGACCTTCGCGGCGTTGGTGCTGGGGTTACTGACCTCCAACGCCAAGCAGCGTTTCGACGGCTTGAACGACGAGCTGAGCGCGTTCGCCGCGGACCTGATCGAGTTGAACGAGACGCTCGTCGTGTACGGGCCGGAGGCCGACGGGGCGCGTCACATGCTGCGACGATATACCGCTGCCGCCCTGGCGGACACCTGGTCGAACGAGCCCGCGCCGCCCGGCGACTATCCCCGCTTCCCGCGCGCACCGGCGGCGGACGGGATCGAGGGGGAGCAACTCGGCGCGATGTTGAACGAGGTCGCCCTCCTGATCGACCATCTGACGCCCGCGGACGCGTTTCATGGTCAGATCGCGCAGTCGCTCCGGGTGCGCATGGATTCCTCCATAGCACAGCGCTGGCACCTGATCTTCAAGTCGCATTCGACCATCGCCTGGCCCTTCCTGCTGATCTTGACGACGTGGCTGTGCATCATCTTCGCGATCTTCGGCATGACGTCCCCGCCGAGCCCGGTCGTCTACGTCGTCGTCATGCTCTCGGCGCTGTCGATCGCGTCGCCGCTCTACCTCATCATCGATTACAGCGACTCGCTGGCAGGCAGTATCTCGCTCTCCGGCGCACCGATGCGTGCCGCACTGGCCCACATGGACGCGCCGGCGCCGCGCTAGGAGTTCGGGTCGCGCGGCGCCGGCGCCGCGCTAGGAGTTCGGCCCGCGCTCCATGTTGATCGGCTGCCAGCGCAGGAGTGGCGAGCCGGCGAGGACGGCCGGGTTGACGCAGCTGGTCGGCCACTTGCCCATCGCGGCCAGCGCCAGTTCCTGGCCGACCCGGCGTTTGCGGGCCGGGTCGAACCGGGCGGAGGCGGAGGCGACATGGGCGGACAGCGTGACGTTGGTCATGCTCAGCAGCGGATTGTTGTGACCGGGCGGCTCCGTCTCAAGCACGTCGAGCGCCGCGTGGGCGATCCATTTCTCCTCGAGCGCCTTGATCAGCGCCGCCTCGTCGACGGTCTTGCCGCGGCCGGTGTTGATGAAGATTGCGCCGGGCTTCATGCGGCGGAAATGCTGCTCCTTCAACATGCCGCCCGTCTCGGGCGTGCCGGGAGCATGCATCGAGAGGAAGTCGGACTGCGACAGCACCTCGTCGAGCGTCGCCGGCAGCACGCCGTAGGGCGGCATCAGGATCTCCTCGATGAAGGGATCGTAGGCGATCATGCGCAAGCCGAACGGGCGCGCGCGGGTGGCGACAGCGCGGGCGATGTGGCCGAAGGCGATGAAGCCGAGCGTCTGGCCCATCAGCCGGGGGAACTGGTAGAGCGCAGGCCGGCCCTCGCTCCAGCGGCCCTCGCGGACCATCCGGTCTTGCTCCACGACCCGGCGATGGCCCGAGAGCAGCAGCGTCATCGCGTGGTCGGCGACCTCTTCGATGAAGGTGTCGGGGCAGTTGGTGACCGGGATGCCGCGCGCGGTCGCCGCGACGACGTCGATCTGGTCCACGCCGACGCTGCCGACGCAGATGATCTTGAGGTTGGGCAGAGCGTCGATGACCCGCTTGGATATCCTGGCCCGGGTTCCGTAGAGCGCGTCCGCCTCGGCCGCAGCGGCGATGAAGGCGTCCTCGTCGGCTGGCGCCTCGGTGATCTCGACCCCGAGCGGGGCGAGCGCTTCGAGTTCGTAGTCGTAGTTGCCCGGGCTCGGGCCGGCCATGGTGAACACCTTGAATCCCGCCATGTGCGCTCCCTCGTCCGCTTTGCCGCATCAAGCCACCGGCGGCCGGGGCTGGCAATCTCGTGGCGGCCGCGGCGATGTGCTCTACATGCAGGCCATGGACGAGATGCTTCCCATGGCGCCGGGCCGCGGACGCGGGCGCGCGCCGGATCCACAGCGCGTGGCGCAGACGCGGGAGCTGATTCTGCGCTCGGCGCTGGCGACGTTCCTCGAGCGCGGCTTCGAGGGAACGCGGATGGTCGATGTCGCGACGCGCGCCGGGCTGGCGAAAGGAACGCTGTATCTCCATTTCGCCGACAAGGAAGCATTGTTCGAGTTTGTTCTCCAGGAGATGTTGTCGGCGCCGCTGGCCCGGTTGCGCACGGAGGCCGTGGGTGCGGACGAGAGCGTGCGGGCACGGCTGAACCGGCTGTTCCTGCCGATGCTGCAGGACTTCGAGGCATCGGGGCGGGCGAGCGTGTTGCGGCTGATCATCGCCGAGGGCGCGCGGTTTCCGGCGCTGGCGGAGATCCATCGGCGGCTGGTGATCGATCCGATGATGAAGGCGGTCGCCGCCGTGCTCGAGGGCGCGACCGACCGCAAGCGGATCGAGCCGTTGCTCCGCTGCCCACAGCTCCTGGGCGCGCCGGTCATCATGGCGTCGGTCTGGAACGAGTTGTGGAGCCGGAACGAGAAGATCGATCCGAAGGAGATGATGATGGGTTTTCTCGACCTGGTGTTCGGCCCGGCTTGACTCAGGGCCGTTTGGGCACGAGGCCGTCCGGCGGCATGCTCAACCGTATGGGCGCGCGGCGAAGGCCACGAAGGGCCCGCCAATGATCGTGCGTCGCCGACACGTAGCCGATCGCGAGCCGGAGCGGGATCGGCAGCAGCGGGACCGGGTATGGCGCGCCGGGGTAGGCCGGAACCGTGCCGGTGTAATCGTAGAGGTAGTCGTGCAGCGGGGCGGTGTCGATGCCGAACCGCTCGCGCAACACGGCGTCCCACTCATGGGTCCAGGCCAGCCGCATGGGGTTCAGACGCAGCAACTCGACCTTAATGAACGGCATGCCGAGGGCGACCATGTTATGCGCCCAATCGAGATGCATCATGTTGAGCGTGTGTCGCCGGGCCGAGAAGGTGCCGTGCCGATGCTTGATCAGCGCGTCACATCGCAGGCCGGCCGACCGCAGCAGGTCGCCGAGGCCGAGTTCGCCGTGCTCGATGACAGCGTCCTTGTCCATGCGCTCGAACGGCTGGGCGAAGAACCGACAGATTTGCTCGTGACGAAACGCCTCGCCGGTGAAGTGCAGGAACCAGGATTGCAGGTGCCAAGTGCGCTGCCGGCTTTCGATCAGTCCCCAAACGTCGTTGCCGGCCGCCTCCATTCGGTCAATGACGGCGTCCAGCGGCTGAAACGGGCCGAACACGCTGTCATTGGCCAGTAGGACGCGGTCGGCGCCGTCTGCGCAGCCCTGCCGGACGAGATGTTGCCAGGCGCCGAAATCGAGACCGGCGTTCGGACGGCGGAGCAGGCTCGCCCCGGTCGCTTCGAGGGCCGCGCGCTCGTCCTCCGGCGGCTCGCCATCGCCGGAGCAGGCCACGTAGGTCTGATAGCCGCACGATTGCAGGGCGGCGAGATAGCTCAGGAGCGGCGGGCGGATTCGCTGACGGGGGTGATAGTGCGCGAACAGGCAGACGCGGCGCTGGTTCGCAGTCATGGGCCGCCTTGTGGCGGCCGGCACGCTGGTTGGCAAGCGCGGGGCCCGGGATTAGCGTCTGCGCATTGGAGGACGTGTCATGCGAAATGCCGAACAGATTTGGACCCGGGTCGACGGCAAGGCGCCGGCTTATATAGAGCTGTCGGATCAGGTGTGGGGCACGCCTGAGCTGGCTTATGGCGAATTCCGGTCGGCAGCCGAGCACCTTGCGATGTTGAACCGCGAGGGCTTCCGGGTGACGGAGAACGTCGCCGGCATTCCGACGGCGCTGATGGCCGAGGCGGGCGAGGGCGGACCGGTGATCGCGATCCTGGGCGAGTACGATGCGTTACCCGGGCTGTCGCAAGAGGCGGGCATGGCGGAGCCGAAGCCGGTCGAGGGGCAGGGCGGCGTGGGGCATGGGTGCGGTCACAACCTGCTGGGATCGGCGGCGATGCTGGCAGCGGCGTCGGTGAAGGATTGGCTGGCAGAGCGGGGCTTGCCGGGCCGGGTCCGGTATTACGGGTGCCCGGCCGAGGAAGGCGGGGCGGCGAAGGGCTTCATGGTGCGAGACGGCGCGTTCAAGGATGTCGACATCGCGATCTCGTGGCATCCGGCCTCGTTTTCCGGGGTGAACGAGCCGGTGAGCTTGGCCAACACGCGGATCGATTTCACCTTCGTCGGCCGGTCCTCGCATGCCGCCGCTGCGCCCCATCTGGGCCGGAGCGCGCTGGACGCGGTCGAGCTGATGAATGTCGGCGTCAACTACATGCGTGAGCACATGCCGTCTTCGGCGAGAGTGCATTACGCCTACCTCGACGCTGGGGGCATCGCGCCAAACGTCGTGCAGGCACGGGCGAAGGTGCGGTATCTGATCCGCGCGTCCGACCTGTCGGAACTGACCAAGCTGGTGGCCCGGGTGCGTAAGATCGCCGACGGCGCGGCGCTGATGACGGAGACCACCGTGTCCACGCAGGTGGTCAGCGCTGTGTCCAACCTGATGGGCAACGGCCCGCTCGAACAGGCCATGTACGAAAACTTCCAACGGCTTGGCCCGCCTGAGTTCGACGCGGCAGATCGGGACTATGCCGAGCGGATCCGCGGGACGCTCAGCCCGGAGGACATTGCGGCCGCGTTCGACAGAGCGGGCGTGCCGGTGCAGCCGGACATGGCGCTGTGTGACTTCATCGTGCCGATCGAGGCCCGCGGCAAGGGCGGCAACGGGTCGACCGACGTGGGTGACGTCTCTTGGGCGGTTCCGACCGTTCAGGCCCGAGGCGCGACTTGTGCGGTCGGCACGCCGTTCCACTCCTGGCAGCTCACGGCCCAGGGCAAGAGCAAAGCGGCCCACAAGGGATTGATCCATGTCGCCAAGGTCATGGCTGGGACGGCGGTGGACGCGCTCGAGAACCCGGCTCTCGTCGAGCGCGCCAAGGCTGATCACCAAGCCCGGATCAGCCGCACCCCGTACGTCTGCCCGCTGCCGCCTGACGTCAACCCGCCCATCCAGGCCATGAGCAAGGGTGTCTAGCTAGGCCGCGTCGCGGAGCGGAGAGGGCGAGAGCGTGGCAATCAGCTCTTGCTTGACCCGCTCCGCGTCGACGTTTGCGACCTGGCAGGTGCCGGCGGCCTCGTGACCGCCGCCTCCGTAGCTGAGGCACACTTTGCCGACATTGACCGGTGATCCACGGTCAAGAATGGACTTGCCGATCGCGAACACGGTGTTCTCCTTGCGCACGCCCCACAGAACATGGACCGAGATGTCGCACTGCGGGAACAGGGCATAGATCATGAACCGATTGCCCGCGTGGATGATCTCCTCGTCGCGCAGGTCGAGCATGGCCAAGCGATCATGGACGGTCGTGCAGCGCCGCAGCTGAGCCTCGAATTGCTGGCGGTGGGACTGGAACAGCTCGACGCGCTCGTGAACGTCTGGCAGCGCTAGAACCTGCTCGATCGTATGGTCGCGGCAACGCTCGATGAGCTGCATCATCAGGTCGTAGTTCGAGATCCGGAAATCCCGGAAGCGGCCGAGGCCGGTGCGCGAGTCCATCAGGAAGTTCAGCAGCACCCACCCTTGCGGGTTGAGGATGTCCTCATGGGTGAACTGCGCGGAATCCGCTTGGTCGACCGCGGCCATCAGGTCCGGCTGCACGCGCGGGAACGCCGCTGCACCCCCGAAGTGATTGAACAGGACGCGGGCCGCCGACGGCGCCGACGCATCGATAACGTGGTTGTCCGGGCCGCGCTCGCCGACCCGGAGCACCTCGCTGGCGTGGTGGTCGAACGCCAGATGGCAGCCGGCGACATAGGGCAGGTTCGTGATGATATCGTGCGAGGTGATCTGCACGATTCCATCCTGCATGTCTTTCGGATGCACGAACTTGACTTCGTCAATCATGTTTAGCTCGCGCAGCAACATGCCGCAGACGAGACCGTCGAAGTCGCTACGGGTGACGAGGCGGAATTTGCTGGTTGCCATGCGCATAAGCCCTGCATTGCCTAGAATGGGATGGCCGCATCATGGCAGCGAGTTCCTAACGCCCGGTTAAACCGCGGCGGCGTGTTCCAACACGAGTTTGGCGACTCCGGCGACATCGTCGAGTTCGACGCGCGGCAGTGACTCCGGGCCGGCCACATCGCTGGCCAGGGCGACGATGCTGGGGTCCTCCGGATGCAGGAAGGGCTTGCCATTGGCGTGCCGGTGGACTTCGATCTTGGGGTGCGGGCCCCGCTTGAAGCCCTCGACGAGGACAACATCGACTGGGCTGAGATGGCGCAGCAGCTCGGCCAACCCGGGTTCGGCCGCCCCGCGCAACTCATGCATCAGCGCCCAGCGGTTGGCCGAGCCGATCAGCACCTCGGTCGCGCCGGCCTGGCGATGCTCCCACGAAGTCCTTGCCTTGCGTGTCGATGTCGAAGGCGTGGTGTGCGTGCTTCAAGGTCGAGACGCGCAGGCCGGTCGCTGTCAGGGTGGGGATGAGCCGCCGCAATAGGGTCGTCTTGCCTGCCCCGCTCCAGCCCGCAAACCCGATCACTCGCACGCCACTCTCCGCCGCGGCCGGTCCGGGCGCGCTGGCTTGTATACGGCGTAGAGGCGAGTTCGGCGACCTCGGAGGTGCAGACGGTTACGCGTACAGGTTCGATGAACTCGAGGTTTGGTTCGCGACGAGGAATCGGCGGGTGAACTGCTCGACGTAGGTCGCGCTTTGGAATTTGCTGATGTCGATCCGGCTTGAAATGGCCTTTTCCTGCGCTTCCAGCGGCTGGTAGGCGATTTCCTGGGGTATGCCGAGGGCGGTCGTTACGACCTTGCGCAAATTGGCGTCGCCGAGGATCTGAACGACGCTCTTGATGGTATTGGCCCGGCTGCGAAAGTCGAGGGCTGCGGAGAGTCCCGGCGTCGAAACATCCAGCGATTGCTGCCATTTCACCTGGGCATATCCGGCCGTCAAACTGTTGAGGGCTTTGGGCTGCTTGAGAACGGACAAGCCTTTGTTGGCGAAATCGTAAGTCTTGGCCGTCGTCAACCAACGCGTGTCGCTGAGTTTGCTCGCCAGATTGCCGGGTTTGGTGGTGTCTGACGACAGAGCTTTGGTTGCTAGGGCAGTATAGTCTGCCTGATCGCCGAGGCCATTGGCCGTGAGCAGCACGTTCCGCGCGATGGGATCATGCAGCAGCGTCGCCAGATCCGGGGCTTTGGCGACCACTGCCAAGAAGTGGCTGATCTCACGGCTGGTCTGGGGATCTTTCTCCTGCTGCTGGACAGCCTTCGTCTGATTCTTTTCTGCCGCACTCAGCGCTGCGACCGGATCCGTGCTCGATCCCGATGTCGTTTGTCCACCGATGATGCTGAACAGGTCAGGTGTCTGACTATTCGAGGTCAGGCTCTGCAGCAGGGAGAGCGCGGGCGAGGTGATCGAGAAGGACATGGCAGCATCTTCCGTCCAACCTCTGAACAAAGGGTTAACCGCTCGTTCAGATAAACTGGCCGCGCAAGAAGCCGAGCGCGGGCAGAGGCGTCCAGGCCCGGGGCAGGTCCTGAACCCGGATCGGCGCGACGGTGTAGAGCGGTGCAGGCTGGCGGCAGCTTTGGAATAGGCTGGCATAGGCCCGGATTTGCTGCTCGCGCCAGGCCTGATCGGCCAGCGCCCGTTCGCGGCTTGGGAAGATTTCAGCCACGCGCGTCTTACGGCCCACCGACGCCACGACGGCCCAAAGCGTGTCGTCTCGGCGGGGCTTGAACTCGATCACCGCAGTCATCGGGATTGATATTGGCAAGTATGCAGGCCCGAACAACCCTCGTGCCGCAGCGCCGCGCCGGACACGTTCGGGCGGGCAAGAACTTGCGCCTCCGGCCTACGTTCCAAGCGGGCGACGAGGAATTTTGCATGCGGCTGTTCGAGTGCCAGACTTGCGGGCAGGTCTTGTTTTTTGAGAATCAGCATTGCGCCCGCTGCGGCAGCCGGCTGGGTTTCGTGGCTAACGAGGGTATACTGAGCGCGATGGAGGAGGCCGGCCCCGCCTGGACGGCCCTCGGTGCGCCCGGCCAAGCGTGGCGTTTCTGCGCCAATGCCGAATACTCCGTGTGTAATTGGCTCGTCCCGGCATCGTCGCCCGACCGCTTCTGCGTCGCCTGCCGGCACAATCGGACGGTGCCCAACCTTTCTGAGCGGGCGAGTTGGAACGCGTGGGCTAAGATGGAGCTGGCCAAGCATCGGCTGTTCTATACGCTGCTGCGTTTGAGGTTGCCGACGCCAAGCCGGGTCGAGGATCCGCAGAACGGGCTGGTGTTCGATTTTCTCGCGGATACCGACGGACCGAATGGCGGAAAAGTGATGACGGGTCATGATGATGGTCTGATCACGCTCGCGGTCGCCGAGGCCGACGATGCCGAACGGGAGGCGCGTCGGGCCCGCATGGGCGAGCCATACCGGACGCTGCTCGGCCACTTCCGCCACGAAGTCGGTCACTTCTTCTGGGATCGGCTGATCCGCGACGGTGATCGCATCCCCGCGTTTCGCGCCATGTTCGGCGATGAGAGCCAAGATTATGGCCAGGCACTGCAGCTTCATTATGCCGACGGGCCGCCGGCGAATTGGCAACAAAACTTCGTTAGCACGTATGCGACCTCGCACCCCTGGGAAGATTGGGCCGAGAGTTGGGCTCATTACCTGCACATCGTCGATGGCCTGGAGACAGCGGGGGCGTTCGGCCTCGAGGCGCATCCGACGATTGACCCCGACCACGTCCTCGAAACCCAGCCCGGCGCCGACCCGTATGCCCCGGAGCCGTTCGCGCGCTTGATCAGCCGATGGCTGCCGCTCACGATCGCGCTGAACGCGATGAACCAGAGCATGGGATTGAACGACCTCTACCCGTTCGTGTTGTCGCCAGCGGTCATCAAAAAACTAGATTTCATCCACGACGTGGTCCATGCCCGCGTGTCCGGAGATGTGCATTGATCCGTGTCCTGATCGCCCTGCTTCTGTCCTGTTGCTGCGCCCGGGCGGCCACGCTCGAGGGCGTGACGTTCCCGGACACCTACGCGGTAGAGGGGAAGACCCTCGTTTTGAACGGGATGGGGCTGCGGACGCTGACGATCCTGAACGTCCGGGTGTATGTGGCCGGGCTGTATCTCGCCCAACGCAGCCACGATCCGCAGCAGATCCTGTCGGCGCCGACGCCCAAGGTTTTGTTGCTACAATTTCTTCGCTCGGGCTCGAAGGAGCAAGTCGCCGGACAGTTTCGGGCCGGCGAGGAGCGGAACTGCGCGGCCGGCGGATGCGATCCAGCCGACCAGAGCGATTTCGACCGCATGGTGGCGGCTGCGCCTGCGGCCAAAGCCGGCGACACGTTCACTTTCATCATCACCCCGGGCGGGGTGCGTTTCTATGCCGACAACGCCCTGTTGTTTCAGTCGAACAAGGCCGATTTGGGCCGCTTGATCCTTCTCGGCTTCATCGGCAACCGGCCGCCGTCGGAGGACTTGCGGAAAAGCTTGCTGAACTGAGGCGCTCGCCGACGGTCAGGGCAGCGTCACGCGTTCGACCGTCGTCTCGATGTCGAAATGCGCGGTCGGGCTCAGTCCGACCGTGCCGCTGATCGGGGCGCTGCCTTCGGGATAGGCGCTGCCGGCGAGCCCGATGTGGGTAGCGCCGGTGATCAGCCCGGATGTCGCGTCCAAGCCGATCCAGCCTGCGCCCGGAAGGTAGATCTCGGCCCACGCGTGCAGATCGACGGTGTCGGCCGACGGTCCGGACTTGGACGATCCGGGCTGGGGCGATCCGGGCTCGACCAGTTGGATGAGGTAGCCCGACACGAACCGGGCGGCCAAGCCCAGGCTGCGCGCCAGATTGACCAGCAGCCACGCGACATCGCGGCAGGACCCGCTGCCCTGATCCATGGTCTGCTCCGGGCTGAGCACGCCCGGCTCCATCCGGGTGGTATAGCGGATCCTGCCGAAGACGACTTGGTTGAGGGCGACGAGCAGACTGACCGAGGGCTGCGCCTGAAGCGAGACGTCGGTCAGGAGGGTGGCGAGCCAGGACTGGATCGGTCCGGCGGACTGATACGCGACCAGTTCGTGGGCGAGCGGGGCAGGGTAGCGGAACGGCCAGGTTGCGGCGGCCGGGTCGAGCGTGAAATCGAACGGGTTGCTCTCCGGGAGTTCGGCCTCGAAGGCGACGGCGAACTCGAGGGTGTCGGTCGGCGCGCGGAACAGCACCTGGGCGACGGCGTTGCCTGGCGCGTCCTGGAACCAGCGCAGGCCGTCGGGCTTGGGCGCGACAGTGAGCGTGTAGTCCCGGATGGTCGCGCGCGTGCACGGCATCGGGCGAAGCCGGACCAGCTGCGGGCCGACCAGGACCGGGGTGCCATACCGGTAGGTCGTGCGGTGGCGCACGGCAACCGAGATCACGCGGCCGCCCGCTCCGGGTCGAAATCCGCATAGCGCGAGATGGCCAGATCGTGGGCGTCGATATCGGGCTGGCGGCCGGAGACGAGGTCCGCCAGGACCCGGCCGGAGCCGCACGACATGGTCCAGCCCAACGTGCCGTGGCCCGTGTTGGTGAACAGGTTGGGGACGGTGGTTGGGCCCACGATGGGCGTACCGTCCGGCGTCATTGGCCGCAACCCGGTCCAAAACTTTGCTTGGGCTAGATCGCCGCCGTCGGGAAAGAGATCGTGTACGGAGTGCTCGAGCGTGCGCCGCCGGGGCGCGCGCAGCCGCTGGCTGAAGCCGACCAGCTCGGCTGTGCCGCCGACGCGGATGCGGTCGCCCAGGCGCGTGATGGCGATCTTGTAAGTCTCGTCCATCACCGTGGACACGGGCGCGGCCGGCTCGTCGGTGATCGGCAGCGTCAGCGAGTAACCTTTAACCGGGTAGACCGGCAGCCGGATGCCGAGCGGCCAGAGCAACGCCGGCGAGTAGGAGCCGAGCGCGACCACATACCGATCGGCGGTGAGCACGCCTCGGTCGGTCTCCACGCCGGACAGCGTGCCCTGCTCGGCGCGCAGCCGGCCGATGCGCACGCCGTAGCGGAAGCGGACGCCGCGCTGCTCGGCGATGCCGGCGAGCCGCTGGGTAAAGACGTGGGCGTCGCCGGTCTCGTCGCCGGGCAGCCGCAGTCCGCCGACGAATTTCCGCTCGACGCGGGCGAGGGCCGGCTCGGCGGCGATGCATCCGGCCGGGTCGAGGATCTCGTAGGGCACGGCGTATTGGTCCAGGATTTCGGTGTCGCTTTGGATGTGATCGAGCTGCTTGTGCGTGCGGAAGAGCTGCAGCGTGCCGCGCTCGCGATGGTCGTATTCGATGCCGGTCTCCGCCCGCAGCGCGACCAGGGCGTCGCGGCTGTACTCGGCCAGGCGAACCATGCGCGCTTTGTTGATGCGATAGGCGGGCTCGGTGCAGTTGGCGAGCATTTGCGCCAGCCACCAGCCGAGCCGCGCGTCGGCGCGTGGCCAGATGACGAAGGGGCGATGCCGCATCATGAGCCATTTTAGCGCTTTGAACGGAATGCCCGGTCCGGCCCATGGCGAGGAGTAGCCGGGCGAGACCTGCCCGGCATTGGCGAACGACGTTTCCAGTCCGGCGCCGTCTTGCCGGTCGACGACCTCGACCTCGTGTCCAGCCTGGGCGAGGTAGTAGGCGGAGGTGATGCCGACGACGCCGGCGCCGAGAACAAGAACTTTCAACCGTGCGGGTCCTCCAAGACATAACGGCGGTGGTAGCGCCGGCCGAGGCTCGTCAGCACCTCGTAGCCGATCGTGCCCGCGTCGGCGGCGACCGAGTCGACGCTGCGATGGGGGCCGATCAACTCCACGGTGGATCCCTCGTCCATGGCCCAAGCGGGCACGGCCGAGGCGTCGAGCACGATGCTGTCCATCGAAACGCGGCCCATGATGGGCAGCGGGATGTCGCCGGACCAGGCGCTGCCGCGATTGCTGCCGCTGCGGAGATAGCCGTCGGCGTAACCCACGGCGATGGTGGCCAGGCGGGCGGGCGCGGTGGTGCGGGCGGTATGGCCGTAGCCGATCCGGGTGCCGGCTGGAACGTCGCGGAGTTGAACGACCTTGGCGTCGAGCCGGATGACGGGCTGCATCGGGTTGGGGGCGCCTGGCGTGGGGGCGACGCCGAAGAGCGCAGCGCCTGGGCGGACGAGGTCGTAGTGGAAGGCCGGGCCGAGAAAAATGCCGGAGGACGCAGCGAGGGTGGCGGGGGCGGGCGGAAGCCGAGCGCGCAGACTGTCGAAACGGGCCCGTTGCTCGGCGTTGGCCGGGTCGGCGGGCGTGTCGGCGCAGGCGAGATGGCTCATGACGAAGCGCAGCGCGAGCGCCCGGAGATCGTCGCCGATGGCGGCCAGAGCTGGGGCGGCGAAGCCGAAGCGCGCCATGCCTGTGTCGAGCTGGATGACGGCCGGCAAGCGGCGGCCGGTCTGCCGCGCCAGCGCCGCCCAGCGCGCGAGCTGCGCCGGACTGTTGCTGACGGGGACGAGGTCGCCGGCAACACACGCGGCCTCGCCGCCGGCGAAGACGCCATGCATGATGTAGATTGCGGCCTCGAGGGGCAGCACGCGGCGGAGCGCGACGGCCTCTTCGAGGTGGGCGACGAAGACGTGCCGGCAGCCGGCGGCGAACAGGATCGGCGCGACCGTCGCGGCGCCGAGCCCATACGCATCGGCCTTGACGACGGCCCCGCACGCCGCCGGACCGACCCGGCGCTGCAGCAGCCGATAGTTCGACGCGATGGCGCCGAGGTCGATGGTCAGCAAGGCTCCGGCTGCCTCGGCGCCCAAGGCTCGAGCGTCGGGAGCACTGGCCGATGAAAGCGGAGCCGCGACGTTCACGGCCGCATCCTACTGATCGGTGCGAGCCAGTTCTGCAGTGATCTCATGAGCGACGGTAGGTTGGCACTGAACCGGATGGTGGAACAAGCAATAGTCTCGGCCGCAGTGGACGACGCTCAGGCCGTCCATGACCAGCGGCATGGAGCGTTTTGCGATCACGTAGTTGAAGCCCGATTTGCTGTCGGCGAAGGCTTGAAGCGAACTCGTCATGTAGATGGGGACGGGGCGGCGCAGGGCCGCGTATCCCCCGCTCAAAGACCACAGGCTCTCGTCGTCAACGAAGAAGTCGAGCCCGCACAGATCGGCTTGCGCATGAGCGTAGCCGAACAGACTCTTGAGGTCGGTGGGCGTCGAGCCCTTGTCGAAGGGCCGCTCGGCCTTGGCAAGCGTGACCACTGTCGCGAGGGCGGCCAGGGCGGCCATGGTCCGAGCCAGGCGGGGTGACGGAGGTTGCCTCAACCATGTTTGCATCCCCTCGACGACCCGGGACGTGCCGAAGCCGATGGTCACCATCGCACAGGGCAGGGCGGCGTAGACGAAGCTGATTTCCTTGTGCGAGATCAACGAGTGGAACGCCACGACACTGATCGTCGTCAGCCCGAGCAGCGGTGCGTATCTAAGTCCAAGGACGAAAAACACGGACATGGCGACCACCACACCGCCGTTCCGCGCCGAAAAGTCATAGAGATACTGGTAGAGCGGGGCAACCCCGTACGCTTCTGCCTTGTTTTGAAGCAAGTTGATCTGGATGTTCTTCCAGACGGACTGAAGCGGGCTGCCGAGGGTCAACCAGTCGACCACTGCGAGCACGAGCAGGGGAAAGGCTGCCCCGAGAACGAGGGGCAGCCAAGATTTGCGGAAATCGAACCGTGCGGCCCAGCATGCGACGAGAAACAAGGAGATGGAGAGTTGGAACCGTAGGTCGAAGGCGGCGCCCAGCAGCACGCCGATCGATGCCATCCGCCACCCGCTCCGCCGCACCGGTCCGGGGGAGGCGAGCGCGGCTGCGATGACGAGCAAGTTGCCGGATTGCACCTCTCCGAGCGTCTTTGGCCCGAAATAGACCAGATCCGGCCAGAACGCCGTCAAAATACCGCACAATATGGCGCCGGTCGTGCCAAAGCGGCGCCATCCCATGCTCACGCCCACCGCGATCACTCCGCAGGACACAAGCGACAGCACGGCCCAGATGAGCGGGATCGCGGCGCCGTCTGGCAGATGCAGCAGGCTGGTCAGGAACATCAGCCCCGACAGCGCGCCGGGGAACAGCCACGAGCGTATCCCTGCCCGCCATTCCCACGTGACGATCCCGTGCCCTGTCCAAAGCCGGTATGCCGGTTCAAGGTTCTGGAAGATCTCGTCAGGCCGCTCGATCGCGGCAAACGTAATGGCGGTGGTCGTGCGCAGAGCCCATCCTGCGGCACAGAACCCGATGAGCCAGAGCCAGGGCTGCTGGCCGAGATTACCTCGACGAACGGGCAGTGTTGCCGATCGATCAGTCATGGACCCTTGGTGCCCAAACCTGCACGCTGCCGCAAGCTTGGCCACCACTCCGACGGCAACCAGCCGAGACGCCGCATACTTGAGAGATGCGCGCCCTGAATGGATCCCGCATTTTGTGGGCTAGTCGGAGATGTGTCTCAACGGACGACGGTTCGGTGACACATGAACAGGGCTAGATGCCCATCAGGCCTGCGGTCATCTGTTCGTTGATACCGATCAGGAAGGGAAGGTCTGGCTGTTTGGCGTTGATCTCGCGCTGGACGGCCAGACCGACAGAGATGATCGAGCTGCGGAGGGTCTCGGGAAGAGCGTTGGCTGGATCCTTGAGCGAGATGACCAAGGTGGTCCAGAGCAGGCTGTTGTCGGCCAACGCGCGGACACGTGCGACGGCCGAGTCGGCTTGAGCTTGACGAAGCGCCGCAGTGGCGCGGCGAAACACGTCGGCCTCCTGGTCGCGGAGATTGCGGTCTGCCGAACGCGCTTGATACGCGCGCGTCGCTGTTAGGCCATGCATTGGCTGATTTGCTCCGTTGGAACGACCGATCGGCCGAGGAGGGCGTCTTCGTGACGGATGATGCGACGGGCCAGCTTGAGAGCGGTGTAGCACTCGTCCGCCTCGGCTGCGGCAAGGGCCCGGTCGAGGATTTCGCGAGCCAGAGCGGATGTGGTGGCTTCCTTGAACGCGGCGGTGAGCGTACGCGCCGTTTCGAGCCCCTGAACCCGCTCCTCATCGGTGCCGATGTAGGCTGATTGGAGGGCGAAGTAGAGCCGGCGCGCCGGGCTGTCGGCGGCTTCGGGCGACATGATCTGCTTGCCGAACAGAAAGCGAGCGTGCGCGGTCAATTCGATGCGGGCCTTGGTGCGGAAACGGATCGGGGCTCCGTTGATGATCATCGTCTCCCCTTGCCGCAATTCCAAAACGAGGTTCGACATACTGTCAGCCTCTAGCTTTCGTTAGACGTTCAAGAAAGGACCGGCGGCGGAGGGTCCGCCGCCGGATTAGCCAAGTTACTTGAAGAGGCTGAGTAGGGACTGCGGGCTCTGGTTCGCCAGCGACAGGGCTTGCGTGCCCAGCTGCTGACGGATCTGCAGCGCCTGCAGGTTGGCCGATTCCTTGCTCAGGTCCGCATCGATCAGCGCGCCTAGACCGGCATTGAGGCTGTCGATCTTGGACGAGTTGAAGGTGATCGTCGCATCCAGAGCATTCAAGTCAGCGCTCGCCTGGTTCAGCTGGTTGGCGACATTTTTTTGAAGATCACCAACGCTGTGGACACTCGTGGTCGGACCGCCCGTGGCATACGAAGCTCCTGCGGCGTCCTTGCCAGTCAGAGCCGCGACGGCATTCGCTTGCACGTTTGTCGTCGGGTCATTGTAGATCGCGGCAGCTGTGCCGGTCGAGGCAGTCACCGTTCCGCCAATTAGGCTCCAGAGGTCCGCGGCGAGCTTGCTGTTGTCTTCGCCCGCGATAGCTTTCTGCGCGCCCGTTTCAGTGGCAACCACCGAAACAGGAGCACCCGCAGTCTGAGTTCCGCCGAGAGCGTCACCCGTCGTCCCAAGCAGCGACTTCCCGTTGTAGGTAGAACCGTCAACGGTGCTCGCAACCTGGAGGACAAGAGACTTGTACTGAGTGGTATACTGAGCGCGCTGATCAGCCGAGATGCCAGCGTCACCCAGTTTCACCAGGAGTGAGTTCGCACTGTTCAGCGTGTTGGAGATCGACGTCAAACCAGCGATCGCCGTGCCGACCAAGCCCTTGGCGTTGCCGAGCTGCTGGTTGACGGTGGTCAGAGCGCCGGTATCGGCCCGCACCTTTTGAGCAACGGCGAACGCGGCGCCGTCATCGGTCGCATCAGCGACGCGGAAGCCGGTGCTGATGCGCTTCTGCGTTGCTTGCAGGTTCGTCTGGGTCGAGTTGAGGGACTGCAGCGCAACCTGAGCCGCAATGTTGGTGTTTACAGAGTTAAGTGACATGTTGAAGTGCCTTCTTGCCTAATCATCAGATCAAGCCCCCGTTTTGTTGGGCTGACTGGAATATGCAGGAAAGATATTAACGCGAGGTGAATGAGCCCGCGTGTTTTCGGGCGAGTTCGATACAGCGACGCATAACGGTCGGCAACGCTTCGTCCGCCAGACCATTGGCGTTGCGGTGCAATCCGGGCGCGTCGATACAGTCGACGCGCGCCCAGTGGACGTCGGCCCGTAGCTCGAAATGAGTAAACCCATGCCTGGCGGTGCCGCAAAACTGCCAGTCGGCCGGTTGCGGCGCGTGGATCAGCGCGTCGGGCCGGCTCCAGGGCTCGGTGCGCCAGGCGGTGCCGGGCAGTTCCAGCATGCCGCCCAACAAGCCGGTGGAAGGGCGGCGGCGGAGGAGGACGTCGCCGCTCGCGTCTTCGAGCCAGAAATGGACGCCGTAGCGGATGGGCCGGACGGGTTTGGGGGCTTTGACCGGGAGTGTCGCCTCGATACCGGCGGCGCGGGCGACGCAGTCGGGGCGCCAGGGGCAGAGGGCGCAGGCCGGGGTGCGGGGCGTGCAGATGGTGGCGCCGAGGTCGAACAGCGCTTGGGTGAAGTCGGCGGGGCGGGCGATGGCGGCCGGGTCGCGGCCGAGGGTGCGGGCGGCGGCGGCGATCTCGGCGCGGGAGGCCGGGAGCGGGCGGTCGATGGCGAACACGCGCGCCGCGACGCGCTCGACGTTGCCATCGACCGGCACGACGGGGATGCCGAAGGCGATGCTGGCGAGCGCGGCGGCGGTGTATTCGCCGACTCCCGGCAGCGCTCGCAGACCGGCCAGATCGCAGGGGAAGCCGCCGCTGGCGGCGACGATCTTGGCGCAGCGATGCAGGTTGCGCGCCCGGGCGTAGTAGCCGAGCCCGGCCCAGGCTTGCAGCACGGCGTCCTCCTCGGCCGCAGCCAGAGCGCCGACGGTGGGAAAGCGCGCCATGAAGCGGGCGAAATACGGGCCGACGGCCGCCACCGTGGTTTGCTGCAGCATGATCTCGGACAGCCAGACGCGGTAGGGATCGGGCGGCTCGCCCGGGACGGCGCGCCATGGCATAGATCGGCGATGCCGGTCGTACCACCGCAGGAGGTCGGCCGCTGAGGGGAGTGGGGGCACGGGATCGGTATGGCGAGCGACGACGCGCCGGGCAAGGATGCGGCGGACCGCCCCGGGCGCTTCTACGGCGGCCCCCGGGCGATCGGTGCGCTGCTCCCGGCGGTGACCCGGACGGCCTTCCGCTCGCGCGCGGCCGGCGCGGCCCAACTGATGGCGGATTGGCCCAGCATCGTCGGCCCCGCCCTGGCGGCGGTCAGCAGTCCCCGCGCGCTCAGCCGCGCGACGCTGACGCTGGCGTGCGCCGGGCCAGTTGCGCTCGAGCTGCAGCACCTTTCGGGGCAACTGGCCGAACGGATCAACGCCCATTACGGCCGCACGATGGTCGAGCAGTTCCGCTTCGTGCAGGCCCCGGCGCCGCGTGCCGCCGAGGCCGCGCCCGGCCCTCGCCCCGCGCCAGCCCCGCCCGTCGCGGTGCCCGACATGCAAGCGGGGCCACTGCGGGACGCGCTGGCCGCGCTCGGCGGCGCGGTCGCGCAGGCGGCCCAGCCGAGCCCGGCCCGGCGCCGGCGGCGGGAGGCTTGACGCGGACGCGGGGGTCGGAGGCATAACAGAGGGTATCGTCCGAGTCCGAGGCCGCTATGACGCCCACACGCCGCACCCTGCTCGCCGCCAGCGTCCTGGCGCTTCCCGCTCTGAAGGCGGCCCGCGCCGAGGGCGAGGACCCTCGCCTGGCGGACCGCGCGATCGGCAGCGCCGACGCGAAGGTCACGGTGCAGGAGTATTTCAGCCTGACCTGCACCCATTGCGCCGCGTTCCAGAAGGAGACGTTCCCGCGCGTGAAGGCGGAGCTGATCGACACCGGGAAGGTCCGATACATTTGGCGGGATTATCCGCTCGACCAACTGGCGCTGTATGCGGCCATGGTCGCGCGGGCGCTGCCGCCGGAGCGGTATGAGCCGTTCGTTTCGGCGCTGCTGGGCACGCAGGACCGCTGGGCGTTCACGCGCTCGGCCAACCCGGTCGAGGAGCTGGCCAAGCTGGCGCTGCTGGCCGGGCTGTCGCGCACGACGTTCGACGCGACGGTGCGCGACGACGCGCTCAAGCAGTTCGTGCTCGACGAGCAGGCGGGGGGCGAGAAGAAGTATAGCGTGAACAGCACGCCGACCTTCGTGTTCAACGAGAAGCCGACGGCGGGGGCGGTGTCGTACGACACGTTCCTGAAGGCGGTTGAAGCGGCCGCCAGCGCCTGAGACGATGCGGGCTCGGTTCGTCCGGCTCGCGATTGCCGGGTTCAAGAGTTTCGCCGAGCCGGCGACGGTCGAGATCCTGCCTGGGCTGACCGGGATCGTCGGGCCGAACGGGTGCGGCAAGAGCAACGTGACGGACGCGCTGCGCTGGGCGATGGGCGAGGCGTCGGCGCGGACGTTGCGCGGGGCGGAGATGGACGACGTCATCTTTGCCGGCACGACGTCGCGGGCCAGCCGCAACCTGGCCGAGGTGGTGCTGACGTTGGAGACGGAGGGCGGGTTTCCGCAGCCGTTCGACGCGCAGGCGGAGCTTGCGGTGGCGCGGCGGATCGAGCGCGGGGCGGGCAGCGCGTATCGGGTGAACGGCCGGGAGGCGCGGGCGCGGGACGTGCAGACGCTGTTCGCCGACCTGGCCTCGGGGGCGCGGTCGTCGGCGATGGTGAGCCAGGGGCGGGTCAGCGCGCTGGTCAACGCGCGGCCCGACGAGCGGCGGCAGGTGCTCGAGGAGGCGGCTGGGATCACCGGGCTGCATGCGCGGCGGGCGGAGGCGGAGACGCGGCTGCGGGCGGCGGAGGGCAATCTCGAGCGGGCGGAAGAGCGGCGGGCGATGCTGGCGACGCAGCTCGAGGGGCTGCAGACGCAGGCCAAGCAGGCCAACCGGTATCGGACGCTGTCGAGCACGGTCGGCGAGGCGGAGGCGGCGATGCTGTCGATTGGGCGGGCGCGGGCGCGGGCGGCGTATGCGACGGCCGAGGCGGCGCTGGCGGAGGCGCAGGCGGGGGTGACGGCGGCGGCGTCCGGCTCGATCGCGGCGGCGCAGGTGGCCGAGGCGGCGCAGGCGGCCCTGCCGGGGCTGCGCGGCGCGGAGTCGGCGGCGCGGACCGTGCTGGAACGGGCGCGGGTGGCGGAGGAAGGCGTCAAAGCGGAGATCGCCCGGGCGCAGGCGGCGCTGGCGGCGGCGACGGCGCGGCGGGCGCAGACGGTGCGCGACCTCGCGCATGCCGAGCAGACCCAGACCGATGCCGAGGCCGCGGAGGCCCGGCTGCTGGCCGAGGAGGCGCGGCTGGCGGGCGAGGCGGAGGGCCATCCGGCGGCGCTGGAGGCGGCGCGGCGCGGGGCGGTGGAAGCGGCGGACGCGCTCGCGGCAGCGGAGGCGGCGGCGAGTGCGGCGACCGAGCGGGCGGCGGCGCTGACGGCGCGGGCGGCCAGCGTGCAGCAGGCGCTGCAGGCGGCCGAGATGCGGGCCAAGCGGGCGGCCGAGGCGGTCTCGCGCTTGCAGGCGGAGCGCGCGCGCGCGGAGGCCGCGTCGCCCGATCCGGCGCAGGTGCAGCGGGCGACCGAGGCGGAGGGGGCGGCCCGGGCGGCGCTCGCGGCGGCGCGGGAGCGGGCCGAGGCGGCGGAGGCGGCCCGGGCGGCGGCGCTGCCGGTGGCGAGCGCGGCGCGGGAGCGGCTGAACCAGGCCGAGGCGGCGCGGTCGCGGCTGGCGGCGGAGGTGGCCGGGCTGTCGCAGGTGCTGGCGGTGCGCGACGGCGAGCGGTGGCCGAAGATGGTCGACCGGCTCGAGGTTCCGGCCGGGTTGGAGGCGGCGTTGGGCGCGGCGTTGGGCGAGGAGTTGGCCGCGGCGGCCGACCCGGACGCGCCGCGGCATTGGCGGGAGCTGCCAGCGCTGGCGGACACGCCGGCGATGCCCGGGACGGCGCTGTCGGCGCTGGTGCGCGGGCCGGCGCTGCTGGCGCGGGCGCTGGCCGGGGTGTCGGTCGTGGAGGATGACGGGACGGGGCAGGCGGGGCAGGCGGGGCTGCGGCCGGGGCAGACGCTTGTCTCGCGGCAGGGCGCGGTGTGGCGTTGGGACGGCTACACGGTGCGGGCGGGGGCGCCGACGGCGGCGGCGGTGCGGCTGCAGCAGCGCAACCGGCTGGCCGGGTTGCAGGGGCAATTGCGGGCGGCCGAGAGGGCCGCGGGCGAGGCGCGGGCGGCGCGGGAGGCGGCCGATGCGGCCGAGCGCGGCGCGGTGGCGGCCGATGGGGCCGCGCGCGCGGGGCTGCGGACGGCCGAGCAGGCCGCCGAGCGCGCGCGGACCGAAGCCGCCGCGCTGCGCGGCCGCGCCGAGCAGAGCGCCGCCCGGCGGGACGACCTGCAGGCGCAGATCGATGCGCTGACGCCGGAGCGGGACGAGGCCGATGCCGCGCTCGCCACAGCCCGGCGCGAGCGCGACGCAGCGCCCGACATCACGCTGCTGCGGGCCGAGGTGGAGCGGAGCCGGGTGGCGCAGGCGGCGGCGCGGGCGCGCGAGCGGGAGGCGCTGCTGGCGCTGCAGACGCTCGAGCGGGCGCATGCGGCGCGGCAAAGCCGGATCGCGGTGATCGGCCGCGAGCGGGCGGACGGGCGGATGCGGGCGGCCGATGCGCGGGGCCGGGTCACGGACCTGGCGGCGCGGGCGCGCGAGGCGGCGCGGGACGTCGAGACGTTGCAGGACGGTCCCGGCGCGGCAGCGCGGCAGGCGGAGCAGACGGAGGCGGGGCTGCGGGAGGCGCAGGCGGCGCATCACGCGGCACAGAGCGCGCTGGCGTCGGCGGAGCGGCACGAGACCGTGGCCGCCGCCGCGGCGCGGACGGCCGAGCACGCGCTGTATGCGTCGCGCGAGGCGCTGGTGCGGGCGGAGGGCGCGGTCGAGGCGGCGGCGCAGGGGGTGGCTGCGGCCGAGGCGGCGGTGGAGGCGCGGATGGGGGCGCTGGACATCCCGCCGCCGCCCGAGGACGTCTCCGTCGCAGCCGAGGAGCGGGCGCGGGCGAAGTGGCAGCGGCTGGCGCGCGAGCGCGACGCGATGGGGCCGGTCAACCTGCGGGCGGAGATCGAGGCGGAGGCGCTGGCGGCCGAGATGGCGACGATCGTTTCGGAGCGGGACGAGCTGGGCACGGCGATCGCCAAGCTGCGCGGGGGGATCGGGCATCTGAACCGGGAGGGGCGGGAGCGGCTGTCGGAGGTGTTCACCCAGGTGGACAAGCACTTCCAGCATCTGTTCGCGCGGATGTTCGGGGGCGGGCGGGCGCATCTGGCGCTGGTGGGGTCGGACGATCCGCTGCAGGCCGGGCTGGAGATCTACGCGCAGCCGCCGGGCAAGACGCTGGCGACGCTGTCGCTGCTGTCGGGCGGGGAGCAGGCGTTGACGGCGCTAAGCCTGATCTTCGCGGTGTTCCGCTGCAACCCGGCGCCGCTGTGCGTGCTGGACGAGGTGGATGCGCCGCTGGACGACGCGAACGTGGAGCGGTTCTGCACGCTGCTGGCCGACATGGTGGCGGAGACGGGGACGCGGTTCCTGGTGGTGACGCACCATCACCTGACGATGGCGCGGATGGACCGGCTGTATGGGGTGACGATGCAGGAGCGGGGGGTGTCGCGGCTGTTGTCGGTGGATTTGGGGGCGGCGGTGGAGCTGGTGGAGGCGGTGGCGGCGGAGTAGATGGCAGCGCAGTAGATGGCAGCGCATTGGGCGGCGTGCTCTTCACCGTTCACAACAGAGCCGAAGGAGCGACATGATCGACACATTGACCGAGCGTGACCGCTCTGGCTGGGCCGAGCTTTGGACCGGCTACCTGAAATTCTACGACACGATCATGCCGCAAGAACAATACGACTATACATGGTCGCGGCTGATGGGAGGAACGCTGCATGCGCTGGTGCTGCGTGACGATGGCCGGATGATCGGACTGGTGCACTTTCTGTTTCATGAGAGTGCTTGGACACTTCGTCCGGTCTGCTACCTGCAGGATCTCTACGTCGAGCCCGGCTCTCGCGGCACGGGCGGGGGGCGGGCGCTGATCGAGGCCGTCGCGGACGCTGCGCGGGAGGCCCAGGCGCCGCGCCTTTACTGGCTGACGCAAGACCACAACGAGGTCGGGCGACGCCTGTATGACCGGCTGGCAAAGCACAGCGGGTTCATTCGCTACGAGTATAGTCTCTGACCGAATAACGGCGAGCGCCAGCGTCCGCTTGGGGGCGGGCTGGGCGTCAGGGGCGGGCTCGTGGGTCGAGGTGGGTGCGGACCGGGAAGCGGCGGGTTCAGGTTTGTCGTCGGAGCTGCGCTTCGTGACGCAGGAGCGCGGTGATGGCTGCGTCGGGCTGGTCCGGCAGGGCGGCGGGCGCGGAGTGGCGGGCGCGGGCGGCGAGGGCTTTGACGTCGGCCGGGGTGCGGCGCTTGTGGGTGTAGATCTTGCCGAGGCCGAAATCGTGGCGCACGAGTTCGCTGGCTTGAGCGACGGTCATGCCGGAGAGGTCGTCGGCGAATTCGGGGGCGTCGAGGCGTTCGAGGAGTTCGGCGGCGAGCGCGTCCTGCTCGGCTTTGGGGCGGTTGACGGTCGCGTCCTCGACGTCGCGGATGATTTGTCGGCGGGCGCGGACTTGGTCGCGCTCGGTGCGGGTGAGCTGGGCTTCGGCGCGGGCGCACTCGCGGGCGATGTGCTGGAGCAGGAAGACGGCGCGGCGGACGCCGCGGTTGATGCGCTCGAAGGCTGGGGTGCGATCGGCGTCGACGCCGTCCTCGGCATCGGCCTTGGCGCGGGCGACGGTGAGCCGGGCCATGTCCATGCCGAGGTCGCGGAGTTCCTCGAGGGCGGCGCGGTCGGCCTCGAGGGTTGGGTTGTTAGGGTCGGGCGTCATGGGTCGGATAGGAATATTTGTCTGAGGGGGAGTCAAGCGGAAGGTGGATGACGTGCGTGGGCGAAGGCTGGGGCGGCTGGTCGACGTCACGCGGCCACATGCGGCGGATCGCCTGCGCCGTTCCGGGCTGCATCGGGCGTGACGTCCGTCACGTCTTGCTACCAAGCTTGGCATTACTCGTAGGACTGCCGGCGAACGAAACCGGTGTTGCCACGAGGATTGCACGATGATCCGCCATGTTTCCCTCGCTGCCCAGAACCCCCGCCATGTCGCCGAGGTATTGGCCGAACTCATGGAGCGGTTCCTGCTATCGCTCTCCGGGCTGGATTTCGGGCTCGTGGATGGCGGTCAGCGGCGACAGTGTCGGGACCATGATCGAGGTGTGCCCCGCCGACATCGCCCTGCAGCCCGGCAGCGGCGACGACGAGCCAGCCGTTGGTTCCTGCCAAAGGACCGGGTCTGGCATGGTCCCGTTTCATTTCCTGCTCTCGGTTTCGAGTGATCTCGGCACCATCCAGCGGATCGGCGCGCGGGAGGGTTGGGTGACGCAATTGGCCGGGCGTGGCGCGCCGGGTCAGGAGCCGTTCTTCAACGTGGTCGAGTTCTGGATCGAGAACACCCTGATGCTCGAGTTGGCGCCCGAGGACATGATGGACACCTACACGGATCGGTTCCAGCTGCCGATGCGCGACGCACCCCGCGCGCTGCTCAAGGAATTCAGCCTGGCGCCTCCGTGGCCTCGTCAACGCCTTCTTTGGGTCGGCGCAGCGGCAGGCCGACTGGGTGCGGCACCCTCGTCTCTAATTTCACGCTAAGGCATAGCGGTGGTGTCGCAGGATCATGAACAGGGCGACTCCAGCCGTCAGCACCGAACATAGTGCCGCAACCGCGCCGATGCCGAACCAGTGGATCAGAACCGGCGCCATCAACAGGCCGGCGATGTTGCCGATCTGGTTGCTCGCTATGAACGCGCGCACGACCGGTGCGACCTCACCCGGTCCCATTCTGGTTTGTCGCATGAACGCAATGGGGACGTCGGCCATTGGGCCAGCGGGAGCCGACACGAACGCGCCGAGCATGAAGCCCGGCAACAGCAGGTCAGGCGGCGCGCAGCACGCAACGACCGCCACGATGGCCATGCCGGTCATCATGACGAGTTTCGCGGCGATGACCTGCCTTGCCGGCTGAGAGGGCATGGTGCGGTTGCCTACGATCAGCAGGGTCGCAAGATTTGTCACGCCGTAGCAGGCAATCACGAGGCCGAAGGCACCGAGGCCGGAACCGCCGGACCAGATCGCACCCTGCGCGCTCGATCGCAAGCGGCACACAGAGAAAGAAGGTGACGAACCAAGTGCCGTTGGCGACGGCGGCCACGTTCCAGCAATCTCGGAGCAGCCTGTCCCGACGAAGGGCGGCGACTCCGCGGAGCACGGCAGAGGGTCCGCGCGCCGCCGGCGCCCGCTGCCGTGTCGGCGGGAGCAGCATCGTTGCGATAGCGGCGACGATGAAGCTGAGCGCATCAAGAGTGAGGAAATGCTTTTCGGGCAGCATCCCAGCCAGCAGCCCGACAATGAGCGGGCCACCAAGGCGGGCGATCCGCTCCGTGCTGTCGATCAAGGCGTTCGCGGCGGGGAGCAGGTCTTGGTGGGGAAGCAGTTCAGGGAGGAGCGCTTGCACGGCAGGGCGCGTGATACCGATACCGATCGAGAGGACGACGACGGCGAAGATCAGAAGTATCGGGGACGCCGAACCGGTGTGCGTCCACGCCGCCACGACCAGAGCCAAGGCTCCGGCTTCGACGAGGTAGTCGGCGATGAGCACGCGCCGGTGATTCCAGCGGTCCAGCCAATGGCCGGCAAACAGCACGGACAGGAGGATGCAACCCGATTGAAGCGCCGTCAGGTAGCCGGCGCCTGCTCCGAGCACGCCGATTGCGATCCATGTCAGCGCGACGGCGTAGAGTTGATCGCCCATTGCGGACAGGGCGAGGCCCGACCACAGAAGCGCCACGGGCCGGTGCTGGAGGGGTTGGAGCAATCGCATATAGCGACTATTGCGCGGATGTTTTTACGTGGTCGAGAGTAACCGACGATTGGCCGCTTTTGGGTGGGTAGCGGCCTGTCTGCTTTCGGATGCGACACTCGCCAAAGCGGACCGCTCTATGCATCACATTCGCACCAGATTTCCACACCAACGAAGCCGTTGACCGATCTAGCTCTACCGCATGATTTGCGGCCATCTTGAATACCGTTGAGAAAGATCATCGGCGAGGCAAACGGGCACCTTCATTCAATATATATACATCGCCACGAATGTTGATATCTAACAATCCTCATATTGCGACTCTCGTCTGAGATCGTGCCACGCGGCGTCGGGCGGGGTTTTTCAATTATATTGTTGAATTTCGCACCGTGCTCGGTATCCGCTTTCGGACAAGCGTGCGTTGCCCGGGGACGGGTCCATTGAGGTCGAAGAATGGCATTCCGATATCAATCAAAGACAGGATCTAAGATGAACAAAGAGGAAAAGGCCATAGCAGCCGATCTTGCCTTTAGATACCCTCTCGTATTTACTGCGAAGTATCTGTTTAAGTGCCTGGATATTTTATTCAAGTGCATTGGATGGTTTTTACTTTTGATCGCGCTTAGAGTCCTTCTTAGTCAAATAGAGAGCAGCCTCTTCAAGATCTTCGTATACGCGACTAACTTCTTCTATTTCAGCTCTTTGACACTTTTTGCAATCGTATTGATAATCTCTTACAGAAGTGAAATCGGACTTCCAGAAGACAGGTTAGGAATGGTTCTAGCAACAATTGTAAAGTTAGTTGGCGTTTTATTGCTAGTCGTGTTCTCCGACCCAAGGTTTCCGATCGATACTATTATTGACAGGTTGGTAATTTTAAGGATTTCTAAATAACTAGCGGTCAAGAACTAACATTTGGCACTTGTCCCTTGGACACCTGGTGGGGAAAGCTGTCGCTGCTTTTTGCTGTCGTTTTTGTCTGATGCTTGGCCGCTACGGACGCCGGTTCCTATTAATCATCTTCAGACTTAGCCGGGTTGGATCCGTGTCGGTGTAGTCGTCAATTTGCAGGCTCTTGCCACGCATCTCTTCGGTGATTTGCATCGGCTTCTCGGGCTGATCGGTATACGTGCAGATGGTACCGGAGATACTATTCGAGTCCGGATCGACCTTCGCTTTGCAGTCGTCGCCAATGTAGGGGTCTGAAGACCTCATCAGGAGATCGTTTACAAATATCCAATGAGGACAGCCTGGTTGAAACATTTTCCGCTCATTGAAGCCGTCCGCGGAAAGCTCAACGATAAAGCCAACTGCAACGTTGTACACCTGGTCTATGAGCAAAGAGTTGGAATTTCCCATTACGGGGATTGTTACCCCCAGTGTATGGTGGGGCTTTTCGTAGACGTACTTGTAGTCCGAGCTTCTGTGTATCGCCGTAGACAGCAACTCTGCTGTAGATAGGTCAGCCGGCTCGCCAGTCGCAGAAATGGGATAGATCGACAGGAAAACATCCTTCAAGTCCTTACCAGACTTGTTCTCGACATATACGAGGTTTCATTACGAACATGACGATTAAAATCCTCTAGGACCTGCAAACCCTTTGTTGGTGAATGAAACGACACGATTTCTCTGGCCGATTTGAGCGGCGCGCATGCTTGAATGGTCACGGCGGCCGACGGCGGATAGAAGAAAGAGGCTATCCTGCCGCCAACCAATGTGAGTGTTGGGGTAAACACCGCAACAAGAGCTCCACCCAGAATTGCGCCAATAACTCCGGATGCGACGATTTCTGTGCGCTCTATTTTCATCCAACCTGGGATTTTCAATGGTCGTCTACTCACTTGAATACGTTCTGCAGAAAGGTATCGTCCCCCTCTCTTGCCTGCAACAGACAACCTTGGGGCTCCACCCACCATAGGAAGCCCAATTGTATGAATGTTAATCGCCCGGGACGTGGTCGGTGCTTGTGGAGTTGGCCAGTTCGAAGTTGAGGCAGGAGACCTTGTCGGAACACGGCCAACGAGTGGTTTATCGGCACGCGCTGCCTAAACAGGGACGGCTGGAGATCGCTATCGGTCCCGCAGCGCCGGAGTGACTGCTTTATCGACATGTCTGCTTCCGGGCGTGGCCGACCGGGCCTGTCCCGTCCGCTCTGAGGTCGGCAGCGGCCATTCACTGTGCGCGAACGAACGTCAGCTTTTGTTGGCGGCAAGATGCCCGTCAGCCTCTCGGGTGAGGCGGCAGACGGCACCAATCGCGAGACGAGACTTACCTTGCCCGGATCAATGCATTTGTCGCCGAAATTTCGAGCGTCAGAGCCTGCAAGGTGCTCTCGAGCCGCTCCAGCCGGCTTCGATCCAGCTTTTCGTGCAACGCCATGATCTCGACTTCGGCCTTTAGGTTGATCTCGTAGTCGAGACCGGCGGCGACCCGGTCCCGAGCCGCCTGCCGGTTCTGCGACATGAGGATCACCGGCGCCTGCAAGGCAGCGACCATCGACAGTATCAGGTTGAGGAAGATGTAGGGGTAGGGGTCGAAGCCGCCACCGAACCGCGCCAGAACGACCGTGTTCACGACGACCCAGGCGGCCAGCATGCCCGTGAACACCAGGATGAACAGCCAAGAGCCGCCAAGCTGCGCAACGCGGTCGGCAAGCCGTTCGCCATACGTCTCCCGGTCTTGCAGGATGGTGTTGACGTCTCTGGAAACGTGGAGCCGCTGCGCGATGAGGCTGATGACGCGCTGCTCCCTCTGCGCCAATCCGGACAGGCCGCCGTCCAGCAAGTGCTGCGCCAATCGCGTGACTGCTTCGTCCATGGACCGCCCCTCCCGACCAGCCGCCTGACGGTCCGGGCAAACTTAGCGCGCATCGCGTTCTATGAATCTCGGAATTTCGCAGCGACGCCGGTCTGCATCTCCCACGTCGAGGTCTGCCGCTCGGGTCGGATGAGGCGGTGCGCTCCGGCCGATTTGCGGTCGATCGCCGACATTCAGGTTGCGGCGGGGCCGGGCTCGTCTGAGTTGCGGCCGAGGGGCGGCGGCGCGTTGGAGGCGGTCGTTGATGGCGCGGCCGAGGTCGGTGGGGGGGATGGGGGCGACGGCGATGGCGGTGAGGCCGTGGGAGGGGGCTTCGCGGTCGAGGGAGCGGAGGCCTTCGAAGAGGCGGGAGGCGGCTTCGGGGAGGTTGCGGTGGAGGCTGAGTTGGTAGGTCAGGGCGGCGGCGGGGTCGGGGGGGCCGAAGGCGAGGTGGGCTTCGTGGGGGGCGGGGCTGGCGGCGTCGAGGCGGACGGGGAGGGTGGGGGCGTAGTGGGAGACGAGGAGGCCGGGGGAGCGGAGGGTGCGGGTGCTTTCGGCCTGGGCGGGGGTGAGGGCGTGGCTGACGGGGCCGATCACGGCGGTGATGGCTTCTTCGGTGACGCCGCCGGGTCGGAGGATGAAGGGGGCGCCGGCGGAGAGGTCGAGGACGGTGCTTTCGAGGCCGACGGGGCAGGGGCCGGTGTCGAGGATGGCGGCGATGCGTCCGGCGAGGCCGTCGAGGACGTGGGCGGGGGTGGTGGGCGAGACCTGGCCGGAGCGGTTGGCGGACGGGGCGGCGACGGGGCGGGCGACGGCGCGGAGGAGGGCTTGGACCGGGTCGCCGCGGGGGACGCGGACGGCGAGGGTGTCGAGGCCGGCGCCGGCGAGGAGGGCGACGCGGCAGGTGACGCGGCGGGGGAGGACGAGGGTGAGGGGGCCGGGCCAGAAGGCGGCGGCGAGGCGGTGGGCCAAGGGGTCGGCGACCACGTCGCGGAAGGCGGAGTCGGCGTCGGGGTAGTGGCAGATGAGGGGGTTGAAGTGGGGGCGGCCCTTGGCGTCGAAGATGGCGGCGACGGCGGTGGGGTTGGTGGCGTCGGCGCCGAGGCCGTAGACGGTTTCGGTGCCGAAGGCGACGAGGTGGCCGTCGCGGAGGAGGGCGGCGGCGCGGGCGATGCCGGCGGGGGCGGAGAGGCGTTCGGTCACTCGGTTTTGGGGTTCATGCTCGTGGTGCCACCCTCACCCTGCCCTCTTCCGCCAGCGGGAGAGGGGTCCAGACGGAGGCCGGTGCAGACGAAGGGGGGGTTTTCCCAGGCGGGTTTGCCGTAGCGGAGTGGGGTTCCGGTCGTATGACCGCCTGCGGCGGAGGGCATGGTGGTGAGGTGGCCGCCGGCGGCTTCGAGGATGGCTTGGGGGGCGGCGGTGTCCCATTCCATGGTGCGGCCGAAGCGGGGGTAGAGGTCGCCGGCGCCCTCGGCGAGGCGGACGATCTTGAGGGCGGAGCCCATGTTGGTGACCTGCGCGACGGTGCGGCCCTGAAGGTATTCGTCGAGGCGGTGGTCGCCGGCGTAGTGGCGGCTGGCGAGGACGTGGAGGCCGGCGGCGGGGGCGGCGCGGGCGCGGATGGGGGTGCGGCCGGCGGCGGTCTGCTTCCAGGCGCAGGAGTCGGGGCCGATGACGCCGCCGAAGAGTTCGCCGTAGGCGGGGACGCCGACGATGCCGAGGATCGCGACGCCGTGGCGGACGAGGCCGATGTTGACGGTGAATTCGTCGCGCAGGGCGGCGAACTCGCGGGTGCCGTCGAGTGGGTCGACGAGCCAGTAGTCGTGTTCGACGTCCGGGGCGATGCCGGCCTCCATCTCCTCTTCGGCGATGACGGGGATGTCGGGGGTGGCGGCGCGCAGGCCGGCGACGATGATGGCTTCGGCGGCGTGATCGGCTTCGGTGACCGGGCTGCGGTCGGCTTTGCGGAGGGTCTCGAAGCCGCGGGCGCGGACGGCGAGGATGACGGCGCCGGCTTGCTGCGCGAGGTCCGCCGCGAGTTCAAGCAACGCGGTATTGTTCATCCCCCTGTGTAGCCGCGGGGTGGCGCGATGGCTATGGTCCCGGTCCTGTTCCGGAAGAGGTCTCATGGTCGCCATCGAATTCGCTGCCGCTGCATTGCCGTCCACCGGTGCGTTGGTCCTGCTGGTGATGGAGGGGGCCGAGCCCAGCGGGCTGTGGCAGCAGGCGGATGCCGCGTGTGGCGGCGGGATCGGGCGGGCGATGGCGGCGGCGGAGTTCACCGGCAAGAAGGGGCAGACGGCGATGCTGCTGGCGCCCGGCATTGGTGGTGCGGGGGCCGGGCTGTCGCGGGTGCTGCTGGTGGGGTTGGGCAAGGCGGCCGATCATACGCCGCGCGGGATGGAGGAGGCGGGCGGCACGGCGGCGGCGGCGTTGGCCAAGGAGGCGGTCGTCGCGATTGCGGCCGATGGGATGCCGGCGGCGCACGCGGCGCATGCGGCGCTCGGGGTGTTGCTGCGGAGCTATCGGTTCGATGTGTATCGGACCAAGGAGAAGGCGGAGGCCAAGCCGAAGCTGGCGACGCTGACGGTGCTGACCGACGATGTGGGGGCGGCGCAGGCGGCGTGGCCGGCGCTGGAGGCGATCGCGCGGGGGACGACGATCGCGCGGGACCTGATCACGGAGCCGCCGAACGTGCTGTATCCGGCCGAGATGGCGGACCGGTGCGCGAAGCTGGCCGAGCTGGGGCTCGAGGTCGAGGTGATGGGGGTCGAGGAGCTGACCGAGAAGGGGTTCGGGGCGCTGTTGGCGATCAGCCAGGCGTCGGTGCGCGAGCCGCGGGTGGTGGTGATGAAATGGATGGGCGGGGCGACGGATGCGGCCCCGCTGTGCTTCGTGGGCAAGGGGGTGACGTTCGATACGGGGGGCATCAGCCTCAAGCCGGGCGCCAACATGGGCGACATGAAGTGGGACATGGCGGGCGCGGGCGCGGTGGTGGGGCTGATGGCGTCGCTGGCGCTGCGCAAGGCCCGGGCGAACGTGGTCGGCCTGGTGGGGTTGTCGGAGAACATGCCGGCGGGCAACGCGCTGCGGCCGGGGGACGTGGTGACGAGCCTGTCGGGGCAGACGATCGAGGTGTTGAACACGGATGCGGAGGGGCGGCTGCTGCTGGCGGACGTGATCTGGTATGCGCAGGAGCGGTTCCATCCGGTGCTGACGGTGGACATGGCGACGCTGACGGGGGCGATCATCGTGAGCCTGGGGCATGAGTTCGCGGGGATGTTCAGCAATGACGATACGCTGTCGGCGCGGCTGATCGCGGCGGGGCAGGCGACCGGCGAGGGGGTGTGGCGGATGCCGCTGGGCGAGGCGTACGACAAGCTGATCAAGTCGGACATCGCGGACATGAAGAACATCGGCGGGCGGCCGGGCGGGTCGATCATCGGGGCGCAGTTCGTGCAGCGGTTCGTGCGCGGGCCTTGGGCGCATCTGGACATCGCGGGCATGGCGTGGAGCAGCAAGGACACGGCCACGATCCCGAAGGGGGCGACGGCGTTCGGGCTGCGGCTGCTGGACCGGCTGGTGGCGGACCACTTCGAGGCTTGAGGGTGGAGGTCAGGTTCGGGCGCACGAGCGACGCGCCGGCGCGGGCGGTTCCGGTGTTCGGCGCGGTGCCAAAGGCCAAGCGGGCGGCGGCGGCGGGCTTCGGCGGGCGGCTCGGCGAGGTGGCCGAGGTGGGTGGCCGGCGGCGGCGGGTGCTGCTGCTGGGGATGGGCGCCGGACGCGATTTCGAGGCGGCGGGGGCGCTGGCCATCGCGCGACTGCAGTGGTTGACGCATGTGGCGCTCGACGCGCGGGGGTGCACGGGCGCGGAGGCGGCGGCGCTGGCGGCGGGCGGGGTGCTGCGGAGCTGGCGGTTGGACCGGTGGTTCACGCGGGAGGAGCCGGCGGACGCGGTGCCGCAGCGGGGCCGGGTCGAGCGGATCGACATCATGACGGACGACCCGGCGGCGGCGCAGGCGGCCTGGGAGACCGTGTCGGCCGGGGTCGCGGGGGCGATGTTCGCGCGCGACCTGGTCGCGGAGCCGAGCAACGCGCTGACGCCGGCGGGGATGGTCGAGCGGCTGCGCGGGCTCGAGCGGGAGGGGCTGGTGCTCGACGTGCTGGATGCGGCGATGCTGCAGAGCCAGGGGCTGGGGGGCATCCTGGCGGTGGGCGGGGGATCGGTGAACCCGCCCGTCCTAGCGGTGCTGCGCTGGGCCGGGACGATGGATGCGGCGCCGGTGGCGTTCGTGGGCAAGGGGATCACGTTCGACACCGGGGGGCTGTGCATCAAGCCTGCGGACGGGATGTGGGAGATGCGGGGCGACATGGCGGGGGCGGCGGCGTGCGCCGGGGCGATGCTGGCGCTGGCGCGGCGGCGCTCTCCGGCGCCGGCGATCGCGGTGCTGGCGTTGGCGGAGAACGCGTTCGGGGCGGCGAGCTATCGGCCGAGCGACGTGCTGCGGCTGTATGATGGGACGACGGTGGAGATCGTCGACACGGATGCGGAGGGCCGGCTGGTGCTGGCGGACGCGCTGCTGTGGACGAAGGACCGGGTGCGGCCGGCGGTGGCGATCGACTTGGCGACGCTGACGGGGAGCATCGTGACGGCGCTGGGGCACGAGATGGCGGGGATGTTCGTGGGGTCGTTTCCCGGGGAGGATGCCATGGCGTCGCATGTGGCGGCGGCCGGGTCGGCGGTGGGGGAGCGGGCGTGGCGGATGCCGCTGGCGACCGGGTATCGGGAGGTGCTGGAGTCGGAGATCGCCGACGTGCGGCAATGCAGCGAGGGATCGCGGCAGCCGGACGCGTGTCACGCGGCGGCGTTTCTGAGCGAGTTCGCGGGCAAGATGCCGTGGGTGCATCTCGACATCGCGGGGGTGGAGGCGCACGCGACGGCAGATGACCGGCATGCGGCGGGCCCGACGGGCTGGGGGGCGCGGCTGCTGGACCGGCTGGTGGCGGATCGGTTCGAGAAGGTGGGGTGAGGGCTCGCCGCGCCCTCACCTCGCACTCTTTCGGCCGGGTTAGGAGAAACGGAAGTCGCTGGCTTGGAGTGAGGATGGGCTCACGCCGGAGAGGGTGATGCTGTCCGCGGCGTCCAGGCGGATCACGGCGGCGCCGGATCCGGTGATGTTGGGTTGGAGTTGGCCGAAGGAGCGGTAAGCGGTGCCGCTCAGGTCGACGACATCGTGGCCGGCGCCGGCGGCCGCGGTGGTTTGGAAGCCATTGATGACGTCGTTTCCGAGGTCCGGGAGGAAGGCGAAGACGTCCGGTCCGACCGTTCCGGCGAGCGTGTCATCGTTATTGCTCGACAGGATCAGCAACCCGGCGGAGGGACTGACTCCGCTGCCGGTGACTGCGAGTGCGGCGAAGCTGGTCACCGCCGACGTGCCGATGGTGCCGTTGGTAATGCTCCAACTGCCGTTGCTGTCCGTGGTGGCAGTGCCGATGGCTTGGACGCGTCCGTTCACCTCGTCGAAGAGGTCCACCGTGCTGTTGGCTGCGGCTGTGCCGGTAACCGTGACAGCACCGGGTCCGGACGCCGAGATCGACTGGATTGCGGACACGGGCGGGACCGTGATCGGGTTAGAGTTGCCGCCCGAGGCGCCCGAGGTGCCGTTCGCATCGCCGGCCGGGGCGGTCGTGTCGACGACGAGGTCGGCGCCGGCCGAGATGGCTTGGCTGTCATTGCCGGCGTTGTCGGTGGCGACGGCGTAGAAGGAATGGGTGCCGTCGGACAGGTGGCTGGCGGTCAGGCTGAAGGTGCCATCGGCGAGCGTGGCGCTGCCAAAATCCACGGTCCGGCCGTCGAAGTTGTCGTAGATCTGCACCCGCCCGACGCCGCTGCCGATGTCGGCGTAGGTCCCGCTGATGAGGTCGGTGGAGACGTTGGTCGTGCCGGACGAGCTTTCCGTGACGGTGATCGTGGGCGGAGTGGTGTCGGCCGAGGGCGCAGGCGTCGGTGTTGGGGCAGGTGTCGGTGTCGGTGTCGGTGTCGGCGTGGGTGCCGGGGTTGGCGTCGGTGTCGGCGTGGGTGTCGGCGCCGGTGTGGGCGTTGGGACGCCCGGGTTGCCCGACTGGTCGTTGGGCGACGTGTTGGCCGTGTCGACGACGAGGTCGGCGCCGGCCGAGATGGCTTGGCTGTCATTGCCGGCGTTGTCGGTGGCGACGGCGTAGAAGGAATGGGTGCCGTCGGACAGGTGGCTGGCGGTCAGGCTGAAGGTGCCATCGGCGAGCGTGGCGCTGCCAAAATCCACGGTCCGGCCGTCGAAGTTGTCGTAGATCTGCACCCGCTCGACGCCGCTGCCGATGTCGGCGTAGGTCCCGCTGATGAGGTCGGTGGAGACGTTGGTCGTGCCGGACGAGCTTTCCGTGACGGTGATCGTGGGCGGAGTGGTGTCGGCCGAGGGCGCAGGCGTCGGTGTTGGGGCCGGCGTCGGGGCCGGAACGGGATTGGGTGCTGGGGTAGGCGTCGGGGCCGGCGTGGGAGCCGGGACGCTGGAGCCGGTGGGTTGATTTATGGGCGACGAGGTGTCGAGCGCCGGGCGGACGTTGGTCGTGTTGAAGCCGCTGCCCGAGACGTTGCCGGCCTTGTCGATCTGGCTGTAGCCGAAGATCGTGTTGCCGGATGCGGAGACGGGCACGCCGGTGGCGTCCCACACGACATCGGCCCCGGATTGGTCACTGACGAAGGTGTTGTTGGCGATGCTGACGGCGGTGCCGGGGTGGGGCGAGCCCTCTTCGCCATAGGCGATGGTGACGCGGTTGCCGCTGTTGGCGCTTTTCTGGATCGTGTTGCCGGAGATGGTGGCGTTGCCGCCGTTGGGCAGGTCGATGCCGTAGGAGGCGTTGCTGCCGTTGTCGTCGATCCGGTCGTTGGTGATGACGTTGGTCTCGGCGCGGGACTTGATTTCGTGGCCGACGTTGGCGTCGTGGACGTAGCTGTTGGTGAGCGTGAACTGCGCGACGTCGCCGATGTAGAGGTTGTGGGTGAATCCGGTTCCGGATCCGTTGTTGTAGATTTCCGACTTGTCGATGGTGATGGTTCCGGCGGAGTCGGGGGCGCCGAGGATGCCGTTCTGGTTGTCGTGGATGGCGGTGTTCTGGACGACGAGGTTGCCGCTCTCGTAGCGGATGCCGGCGCCGTTGGCGTCGGGGACGGTCACGCCGGAGAGGTCGAGATTCTTGAGCGTGGTGTTGCCGGCGACGTCGAGGATGGCCTTTCCGTTGCCGGGCTGAGCGGTGGCGACCAGTTTGGCGATTCCGCCGACGCCTTCGATGGTCAGGCCGTTGATCTGGGCGGGAAAGTCGTTGGTGTAGGTGCCGGCCTGGAGGTCGATGGTGTCGCCGGGGTTCGCGGCGGCGACGGCGGCGGACAGGGTGTTGAACTGCTGGGCGTTACCGACTGTCAATGTCGTCATGCGTACTCCTCGCCGGCCCCACGGGCCCCCCTGGGCCACACTCATTTTGTGCCGGCGAGGAGGGTTGGCCATAATCGAGCGGAGTAGTCAAATTGGCACGGCCACTAATAAAGCAAAGTAGATGGATCATTTCGGAGTCGAGATCGAATCCGTGGCGGGTGCGACTTAGTATTACCCTTTTGTTGCACCCGCCGTTAGTCCGGCGATGTAGTAGTCCATCAGGAAAGCGTAGATTAATACTGGCGGGGCTGCGGCGAGTAGCGAGCCTGCCATGATCTTGCCCCATTGGAACACGTCGGCACGGATGAGGTCGCTGACGATGCCGACGGTGAGGACCATCTGGTCGGAGCTGTAGAGGTAGGCCATCGGGTAGAGGAACGTGCCCCAGCCGACGGTGAAGGCGAAGATGGTGGCGGCGATGATGCCGGGGAGGGCGACGGGGATGAAGATGCGGAACAGCATCTGCATGTAGGTGGCGCCGTCGATCAGGGCGGCTTCGTCGAGTTCCTTGGGGATGGAGGCGAAGTAGCCGATCATGATCCAGGTGCAGAAGGGGACCGAGAGGGTGAGGTAGAGCGGCACCATGGCCCAGGCGTTGTTGATGAGCCCGACGGCGCCGACGATCTGGAACAGCGGGATGAAGAGCAGGCTTTCGGGGACGAGGTAGGTGAGGAAGATGCCGGTCGCGAGCACGCCGCTGCCGAAGAACTTCATGCGGGCGAGGCTGAAGGCGGCGAAGACCGAGATGACCATGGAGAGCACGACCAGGCAGACCGTGACCTTGATGGAGTTCCAGAAGAAGCCGAGGAAGTGGTCGTTGGTGAGGAGTTCGGCGTAGTTGCTGAGCGTGGGCCGGGTCACGATCCAGGGGTTGCCGTGTTCGGCGCTGATCTCGCCGGCGGTCTTGAAGCTGGTGACCAGCATGTAGAACGGCGGCGTGAGGAAGAAGATCACGAACAGACCGAGGGCGGCGTAGCTGCCCCAGAGCGCGTAGCTGCGCTTGCGGTCGGCCTGGGTGCGGGCGCGCTTGATCGGCAGAGCGGGCAGGGTGGTGGCGCTCATGTCACATGGCTTCCTTGGAGCGCTGGGTGACGCCGCGCAGGACGAAGAAGGCGATGACCGCCAGGATGGGGAACATGAACAGGCTGACCGAGGCGCCGAGCGGAATGTCGCCGGATTGGATGCCGACCTGGAAGGCGTAGGTGGCGAACACGTGGGTCTGATCCTGCGGGCCGCCGTTGGTGAGGATGCGGACGATGTCGAAGTTGGCGAAGGTGATGATGAGGCTGAACAGGATGGTGATGGAGATGATGTTGCGCATCATCGGCAGCGTCACGTGCCACAGCTTTTGCCAGAACCCGGCGCCGTCGATGCTGGCGGCCTCGTAGAGCTGGTCGGGGACGGATTTGAGGGCGGCCATGTACATGATGAGGAAGAACGGCGCGCCGTACCAGACATTGACCAGGATGACGGAGAAGCGGGCCCACCAGGTGGCGCCGAGCCAGGGGATCTGGGGGCCGCCGAGGCCCTGGATGATCCAGTTGAAGGCGGAATAGGAGGGGTCGAACAGCCACCACCAGCCGAGCGTGGACATGGCCAGCGGGATGACCCAGGGGACGAGCAGCAGGCCGCGCCAGATGCGCTGGCGGTTGCTGGGGACGTTCTGCATCAGGTGGGCGAGGATGAAGCCGATGAGCGCCTTGAGGAGCACGGCGGAGACGGCGAAGATGACGCTCTGGAGGATGACCGTCTGGAAGGTCGGCCGGTTGAGCAGGAAGGCGTAGTTCCCGAGCCCGACGAACTTGGTCATCTTCTTGTTGAGCATGGAGAGATAGATCGCGTAGGTGGCCGGGTAGATCACGAGGGTGAACACGACGACGAGGAGCGGCAGGCACATCAGGAAGGCGATGGTCGAGCGGCGGCGGGCGAAGCGGCGCAGGCTGCCGGTCTTCACCTCCGTAGCGGGCGGCAGGCCCGCTAGTATCGTGCCGTCGGCCATCGCTTACCTCCCTTGCTAGCGGGTGTAGCCTTCGAGTTCGCCTTCGGCCCAGGCGATCACCTTCTCGATGGAGTTGCCGCCTTGGGACATGCGGGCGACCATCTTGGTCATGGTGGCCTGGTTGTAGATCTGCACGGCGACCTCGGGGGGTGCGGGGTAGGCGGCGATCCAGGGGGTGGTCTTCTGTTCGGCGCGGATCTGGTAGTTGGCGACGGTGCCCTTGGGCGGGCCTTCCTCCTGCCAGACCTTGAAGTCGTGCATGCTGTCGAAGGGCGGGGTGTCGTAGCCGTGGGTGGCGGTGCAGAGCTGCTCGGCTTGGGCGCGCTCGCTGAGGAACTCGATGAGGTCCTTGGCGGCCTGCTTGTTGGAGGCGAACTTCCAGACGCCCCAGAAGTAGGGGAGGTAGGGGGTGAAGCGGCCCTTCTCGCCGGCCGGGCCGGGGTGGGTCCAGCAATCCTTGCCGACATCGGGGTTGTCGCGCACGGCGACGGCCCAGGCGGAGGGTGGGTTGAAGATCAGCGCGGACTTGCCGGAGATCAGGGCGCGGTTGTTGGACGCGTCGTCCCAGCTCCAGACGTCGCCCGGCAGGTGCTGGGACAGCTTCTTGAAGTATTCGAGCACTTTGCGGACGTTGTCGGACTTGACGGTGACCTCGCCCTTGGCATTGACGAGCTCGGCGCCGAAGCCTGCGAAGCAAGTGCCGACCCAGTCGACGGCATCGCTGAACTGCCCCATGGGCAGGCCGAACGGCAGCCCGGCCTTGTTGCACTTCTCGGCGGCGGCGAGGAACTGGTCCCAATTCCATTGATCGTAGCCGGCGCCCATCGCACCGGAGGTCGGGAAGATGGCGGGCAGGTCCATGCCCATCTGCTGCTTGAACACGCTGATGCGCGAGCAGGCCGGCTTGAGCTGGCTGCCGGAGATGGCGGGGACGGCCTTGTAGGAGTCCTTCTCCTTGGAGAGATAGTCGACGATCGGGTTGATCGGCCCGTATTTGGCCGAGAGCCGCTTCATGACGTCGTCCATCGGCTCGAGGGAGTTGGCGTTGTTGCGGACCTCCCAGGTCGGGAAGGCCTGGATGTCGTGGCCGGACTTGGCTTGGGCTTCGGCGGCCAGGGTGAGCAGGTTCTTGTTGCCGACCGAGGTGATGTAGTCGATCGAGACGTCGACCTTGTTGGCGTCGGCCCATTGCTTGACGAGCTTGGTCATGGTGTCGTTGGCGCCGGGCACCCAATGATCCCACAGCCCGGCGCTGAGCTTGCCGGCGGCGCCCGCGGTGCGGATGTGGACCAGCGGGAGCGCGGCCGAGGCGGCGCCCAGCTTCAGTGCGCCGCGGCGCGATAGGCCATCTCCCATGTCGTCTCTCCCTGTTGGGACCGAACGAGCCGGTCCTTGAATTACCAGCACCGTGACATGCGACGTTGGCCGGGTGCAACAGGATTGCAGGGTTGCTGGAGGCCGAAATGATCGAGCGTGCGGGCGTGTGCGGCGGCGTTCGATGCGCTTGGGCTGTTGCCGCTCGCGGGACACCATGTTAGAGGCGCGGCCACCGGCAGTTCGTGCCGGCAAGACACATATTCAGCAGGACGTTCAGCGTGGCCTCTGGCACGACGACCTCCGGCGGCGTTGCCGACCGTTATGCGACCGCCCTGTATGCGCAGGCCGACGAGACCGGCGCGATCGACCAGACCGTGTCCGAGATGGACAGCCTCGGCGCGCTGATCGACCAGAGCCCCGAGATGCGGCGGCTGCTGTCCAGCCCGTTGATCGACGTGACGCAGGCGCGGGCCGCCGCGGACGCGGTGCTCGAGCAGCAGGGGTTCGGCAAGCTGGTGCGCGACTTCGTCGGCGTGGTGGCCAACAACCGCCGGCTGTCGGCGCTGCGGCAGATCGTCACCGCGTTTGCCGCGCTGGTCGCGGCCAAGCGCGGCGTGGTGGTCGCGCATGTGACGACGGCGCATCCGCTGTCCGACGTGCAGCGCGAGCAGCTGCGGGCGCGGTTGATCGAGGCCGGGTATGGTTCGGTGAACATCCGCGATACCGTCGATGCGAGCCTGCTCGGCGGCCTGGTCGTGCGCATCGGCGCGCGGCTGTACGACACGAGTTTGAAGTCCCGTCTGCAACGCCTGCAGTACGCCATGAAGGGTGCCGCCTAAGATGGAAATCCGTCCCGCCGAGATCTCGGACATCCTCAAGAAGCAGATCGCTTCGTTCGACACGGAACAGAATGTCGCCGAGACCGGGCAGGTGCTGTCGGTCGGCGACGGCATTGCCCGGGTGTTCGGGCTGCAGAACGTGATGGCCGGGGAGCTGGTCGAGTTCCCCAGCGCCGGCGTGAAGGGCATGGCGCTGAACCTCGAGACCGACAACGTCGGCATCGTGGTGTTCGGCGACGACAACCACATCCGCGAGGGGGACACGGTCACGCGGACGAGCGAGATCGTGGACGTGCCGGTGGGCAAGGGTCTGCTGGGGCGCGTGGTGGATGCGCTGGGCAACCCGATCGACGGCAAGGGGCCGCTGGTCGACGTCAAGCAGATGCGCGTCGAGGTGAAGGCGCCGGGGATCATCGCGCGGCAGTCGGTGCACGAGCCGATGCAGACCGGCCTGAAGGCCATCGACGCGTTGATCCCGGTGGGGCGCGGGCAGCGCGAGCTGGTGATCGGCGACCGGCAGACGGGCAAGTCGGCGGTGATCATCGACGCGATGATCAACCAGAAGAAGGCCAACGCCGGCACCGACGAGGGCGCCAAGCTCTACTGCATCTATGTCGCCATCGGGCAGAAGCGCTCGACGGTGGCGCAGCTGGTGCGCACGCTCGAGGAGAACGGCGCGATGGAGTATTCCATCGTGGTGGCCGCCACGGCGTCCGACCCGGCGCCGATGCAGTTCCTGGCGCCCTACACCGGCTGCACGATGGGCGAGTTCTTCCGCGACAACGGCATGCATGCGGTGATCGCGTATGACGACCTGTCGAAGCAGGCGGTGGCGTATCGGCAGATGTCGCTGCTGCTGCGGCGTCCGCCGGGTCGCGAGGCATATCCGGGTGACGTGTTCTACTTGCACTCGCGCCTGCTGGAGCGGGCGGCGAAGATGTCCAAGGAGCATGGGGCCGGGTCGCTGACGGCGCTGCCGATCATCGAGACGCAGGCGGGCGACGTGTCGGCGTATATTCCAACGAACGTGATTTCCATTACCGACGGGCAGATCTTCCTGGAGACGGAGCTGTTCTTCCGCGGGATCCGGCCGGCGGTGAACGTGGGGCTGTCGGTGTCGCGGGTGGGTTCGGCGGCGCAGATCAAGGCGATGAAGAAGGTGTCGGGCTCGATCAAGCTCGAGCTGGCGCAGTATCGGGAGATGGCGGCGTTCGCGCAGTTCGCCAGCGACTTGGACGCGTCGACGCAGAACCTGCTGGCGCGCGGAGCGCGGCTGACGGAGCTGCTGAAGCAGCCGCAGTTCAGCCCGATGCCGGTCGAGGAGCAGGTGGTCAGCATCTATGCGGGGACCAAGGGCTATCTGGACAAGCTGCCGGTGGGCAAGGTGACCGAATTCGAGCGGCGGATGCTGGGCGATCTGAAGGCGCGGCATCCGGACGTGCTGAGCAGCATCCGCGACACGCGCGAGATGAAGCCGGACGTGGAGAAGGCGCTGGTCGGGTTCCTGGACGGCTTCGCCAAGAACTTCACTTAAGATGGCGAGCCTCAAGGCGCTGCGCGGGCGCATCAACAGCGTGAAGTCGACGCGCAAGATCACGTCGGCGATGAAGATGGTGGCGGCGAGCAAGCTGAAGCGGGCGCAGACGCAGGCGGAGGCGGCGCGGCCGTATGCCGAGCGGATGCAGCGGATGCTGGCGGCGCTGGCGCAGAGCGCGCAGGGCTCGCCGACGGCGCCGCGGATGCTGGTCGGCACCGGGCAGGACAAGGTTCACCTGCTGGTGGTGGTGACGGCGGACCGCGGGCTGGCCGGGGCGTTCAACACGAACGTGGGCCGGGCGGCGCGTTCGGCGATCCAGCGGCTCGAGGGCGAAGGCAAGACGGTCAAGGTGATCACGGTGGGCCGCAAGGGCCGGGATTACCTGCGGCGCGAGTACGCGAGCCGTTTGGTGGGCGAATACAGCTTTGCGGGCAAGAAGCGGGTCGAGTTCGCGGACGTGAACGAGGTTGCGGACCGGGTCACGCAGATGCTGGAGGCCGGCGAGTTCGACGTGTGCACGGTGATCTACAACCGGTTCGTCTCCGTGATCAGCCAGGTGCCGACGGAGAGCCGGATGATCCCGCTGTCGTTGGAGCCGGGCGGGGCGGCCGGCAGCGACAAGGCGGGGGCGGAGAAGAACCAGGCGCAATACGAGTTCGAGCCGGACGAGGAGACGATCCTGGCGGCGTTGCTGCCGCGCAACATGGCGATCCAGCTGTTCCGGGCGCTGATCGAGAGCGGTGCGGGCGAGCAGGGCGCGCGGATGGCGGCGATGGACAACGCGACGCGCAACGCGGGCGAGATGATCAACCGGTTGACTTTGAACTACAACCGGACGCGGCAGGCGAACATCACCCGCGAGCTGATCGAGATCATCTCGGGCGCCGAGGCGCTGTAAGCGGCCGGTGGGACCGGCCTTCGTGTCGGTTCCACAATGTTTCCAACACCTTAGCTCTGGCATCGGGCGACGTACGGGCTCTAAATTGCGTTGCGCCTTCCGTGTGGCGGCGCACAATCCTGCGTATGCACAGCAGGGCCTGCGCCGGGGTCGTCGGATGCGCAACATGCGAGGGTGAATGGACCAGTTGCCGTCTCTACCAGCCACGGTCGATGAGCCCTTCTGCGCGGATGCGCTGGCAGGGAGGGGCCGGGAGCGTGACTTGCGCCGGGTCGGGGCGAACCCGAACCACTGGTATCCGGTCGCGTGGTCGCCGGAGCTGAAGACGGGCAAGTCGCTGGCGGTGCGGTTCGGGGGGGAGCCGATCGTGCTGGTGCGGCCGGAGACGGGCGCGGTGTTCGCGTTGGAGGACCGGTGCGCGCATCGGCAGGTGCCGCTCAGCATCGGGCTGGTGCATGGCGACGGCATCCGCTGCGGGTATCACGGATGGACGTATGATTCGGCCGGGTCGTGCGTCGAGGTGCCGTATCTGGGCAGGGGGAAGCTGCCGAACGGCGTGCGGTCGTATCCGTGCCGCGAGGTGGAGGGGCTGATCTTCGTGTTCCCGGGTGATCCGGCGGTTGCGGACGCGGTGCCGTTCCCGGCGCTGGGCTCGGTCGGCGACGCGCGGTACAAGACGCGGCGGTTCGGGCGCGAGGTGGGCTGCCACTACAGCTTCATGCACGAGAACCTGATGGACATGAACCATCAGTTCCTGCACCGCAAGCAGATGGGCCAGATCAAGCCGCGCTTCCTGGGCCAGCGGCGGGGCGAGGATTGGATCGAGGCGCGCTATACCTTCGCGCGCACGGGGGGCCGGCAATCGTTCGGTGAGGCGGCGATTTTCGGCGGGCGCAAGGGACCCGGCAGCGCCGAGGGCGCGCAGCGGGACATCATGACGATCCGGACCGAGTATCCGTATCAGACGCTGCGGATCCATACGAGCGATCCGGATGTGCCGGCGATGGATCTATGGATCGTCTACGTGCCGCTCGATGCGGCGCAGCGGACGCATCGGACGTTCGGGCTGCTCTCGGTCAAGCGGCCGAAGATCCCCGGGCTGCTGGACGCGGCGTGGCCGCTGCTGGTGATGTTCACGGAGCGGATTTTCGGCGAGGACCGCGAGATCGTGGAGATGGAGCAGGCCGCGCACGACGCGCAGGGCATGGACCTGAACCAGGAGGTGTTTCCGCTGATCCGCAACCTGCGCGAGTTGCTGATGGAACGGGGCACGGCGGAGGATATCGATGCGGCTCCGGGGCCGGCGCCGGTGCTGCGGGCGTGTGGCGCTGCGGGTTGCGGGGCGCCGAGCCGCTTCGCTTGACGCTGCGGTACGATGTCGCGATCGTTACGTGGTTGCCGTTGCCCCCTCGAGGCGGTCTGTGCTGGCCTCGGTTGCAGGCCTGTCACGGAGGGTTAGACGATGCGGAATGCAACGGTGCTCGGGGTCGTGCTTGCGGTGTCGGCCGCGCTCTCGGCGCACGCCTCGCTCGTCACCCGCACGTTCACGGTGACCGGGACTGGTTACCGTGACACCAGATTGGCCGACGTCCCGCCACTCACGCCGCCAGCCGCCAGCTACACGTTCGTCTTTACTGTCACTTTGGATCCGACCGTCTCGACACCACTCACGACGGAGGTCAATCCGTATCCGGTGCCATTCACCGCCAAAGGGATCGTCCTGAACAGTACGACGCTGCCATACAATTATCGGTTTCTCATCGACTACACCGCGTCATCGGAGTCACTCCTATTTGGCGCGATCACGCCGCTCAGCGGCTTTGAGGATACGGCAACCGGGGACATAACCGGCGCATTCTCCGCGACACCCGTGTTCGTCAATCTCGACTACGATACCTCGACATCGAACGGTGCTTTCCAGTCTAGCGCCGGCACCGTCACGTATACGACGCCGAATGACATCCCTGAGCCGGTTTCGGCGGAGATCCTGCTCGGCGCGGTGGCGGCGCTGGCGTTCGGCAAGCGGATGGTGAGCGCGGCTCAGCGGCTGGCTTTCCCCCGTTGTTCGAAGGCCTGAACGAAACGCGTCGCGGGGAACAGCAGGACGAAATAGATGAGCGCAACGACAGTATAGACCTCGAGTGGGCGGTACGTGTCGGCCGTGATCAGGGTGCCTTGGTAAAGCAGGTCGGGCACCGCGATGGTCGAGACCAGCGACGTGTTCTTCAATTGCGTGATCGACTGGTTCATGAGCGGGGGAACCATGCGCCGGGTCGCCTGTGGCAGGATGACGAAGCGCATGACGTGCAGCGGGCGCAGGCCGACGGCCCGGGCGGCATCCCACTGGCCGGGCTCGATGGACAGGATGCCGCCGCGGAAGATCTCGGCGTAGAAGGCGCCGGTGTAGAGGGAGAGCACGAGCACGGCGGCCACCGTCGCGGTCATCTGGATGCCGAGCAGGACGGGAAGGGCGTAGTAGAACCAGACGATGAGCACCAGCAGCGGCGTGCAGCGGAAGAACTCGATCAGGGCGATCAGCGGCACGTTGACGAGGCGCGATTTGGAGAGCCGCGCCATGCCGATCAGCAGGCCGAGCACCAGGCCGAGCGCGATCGTACCGACGGTGTAGGCGAGTGTCACGCCGACGCCGGAGATGAAGAGCGGCGTGTATCGCGTCAGAAAGCCGAAGCTCCACTGATAGGCCATCGCCGGCGGGTGTCAGAACGCCAATTCGGCTGGGATGTCGTCGCGCTTGACGCCGAGCTGTTCCAAGCCCGCCAGCATCCATTCGCGGATTTGGCCGGTGCCGCGGTTGAAGTCGAGCCAGGCGTTCAGCACCTCCTTGAAGCGCTGGTCGGCCTCGTACTGAATGCCGAGGCTGCTGGGCAGAGCGACGGCGGGCTGGCCCAGCAGATGATACGGTCCGAGGCCCGGATTGCGCCCGACTGCGGCCAAGCCGAGGGTCGCGGCCAGGATGTCGACGTCGACGCGGCCGGATTGCAGCGCGAGGATACATTCGTCGCGGGTCTTGAAGCCGACCAGTTGCGCCTTGGGGGCGAAGCGGTGGGCGCAGGTGTCGTGCAGCGAGCCGATGTCGAAGGCGATCCGGAGGTCTGGCTTGTTGATGTCGTCCCAGCTCTTCGGGGCGAGGCCCTTCTTGGCGATGCAGCCGAACGGGTTGGTGATCATCGGATGGGTGAAGCCGATGGCGAGCGCCCGCTGCGGCGTCGGGTTGAGCGAGAAGGCGAGGTCGATCTTGTTGGATTGCAGGTCGAGCACGGAGTTGCCGTAGGTCGATTCGACGTAGGCCAGCTTGGCGTCGAACACCGCGGCGATGCTCTTGGCCATCTCGATGGAGGCGCCGGTCCAGGTGCCGCTGACGAGGTCCTTGTTGAAGTAGGGCAGCTCGCCGGGCAGCACGGCGATACGGAGCGTCTTGCTGCGCTGCACGCGGTCGAGCGTGCTTTCCGTTTTGTCCTGCGCGCGAGCCGAGCGGATCAGGCCGGCGACGGGCAGGATGGCGGCCGCGGCGGCCAGGGATCGGCGGCTGGTTCTGCTGAACATGGGGGTCCTTTCGGGGTCAGTGGAAGCGGGCCGGGCTGAAGGGGGCGACGGGGATTTCGGGCGAGCGTCCGGCGACGAGCTGGGCCACGAGCCGGCCCGTGCGCGCGGCGGCGACGAGGCCGACATGGCCGTGACCGAACGCGTAGGTCACATCGGGCGTGGCGCGCGAGGCGCCGATGCAGGGAAGGCCGTCCGGCATGCTGGGCCGGTGGCCCATCCATACCTTAACCCTGTCCGCGGGCAGGGTGCGGGGAAGGTCGGGAAAGCAGCGGAGTAGGTGGTCGCGCAACACGGCGGCGCGGCGCCAGTCGGGCGCGGCATCGAGCCCGGCGATCTCGACCTGCCCGGCGCAGCGCAGGCCGCCGTCGGTCATGGTGATCGCCATCTTCCCGTCCGACGGCATGAGCGGGATGCGCGGGCCGGTCTCGGGGTGCTGCAGCACGGCGTGGTAGCCGCGCTCGCTCTCGAGCGGCACGCGGTCGCCGGCGGCGGCGGCGAGCGCCTTGGAGCGGATTCCGGCGCAGACGATCGCGGCGTCGCACGCGACCGGGCCGGACTCGGTCTCGACGGCGCGGAGCCGACCCGCCTCGATGCGCAAGCCGGTCGCCCGGGCCGTCACGCGAGCGGCGCCGTCGCGCGTGGCACATGCGGCCAGGGCGGCGACGTAGGCGCCGGGGTCGCGGCAATGGCCGGCCTCCTCGAAGACGACGGCGAAGCGGTAGCGGCGGTCGAGCGCCGGCTCGCGCTGCCGCAGTTCGTCCTCGTCGAGCTCGAGCCAGCGTAGGCCGACGCTCGCGCGGACCCGGAACGCGACGCGTTCCGCCTCGAACGCGGCGCGGTCGGGGTAGACGTACATGAGCCCAAGCTGCTCGATGAGGGCGCCGACGCCGGCCTCCTCGGCGAGGGCGCGGTGCAGCGCGGGCGCGCCGGCCAGCAGCGGCTGCAACGCCTGCGCCGCCCGGGTCACGCGCTGCTCGGTCCAGCCGGCGGCCAGGTAGCGCAGCAGCCATGGCGCGGCGCGCGGCAGGTGACGCCAGCGGATCGAGAGAGGGCCGAGCGGGTCGGTGAGGTAGCCCGGGATCTTGCGCCAGGTGCCGGGCGCGGCGGGCGGGATGACCGACATGGTCGACAGCCAGCAGCCATTGCCGTAGCTCGCGGCCTGCTCGCCGCCGGGCTCGGCGGGCTCGACGAGGGTGACGCGATGACCGTCGCGCAGGAGTTCGAGCGCGGTTGCCGCTCCGACCGCGCCGACGCCGATGACGGCGACATGCCGGGTCACGGGTGCTCCGAGGAGACCATGAATGCTGCAGTGCGGCCCATTGCGGCACTGTTCCATCCCCGGGGCCGGGGAGCAACAACGTCGCTGCGCGAGAGACCCTCACCCAACCCTCTCCCCGGGGGAGAGGGCTACGCGTAAAAGAGTTAGGAGGCGACGGCGGTGATCGGGGTGTAGGTCAGCTTGGCGTCCGTGGCGGCCTGGACCGTTTCGAAATCGACGCCCGGCGCCAACTCGCGCACGGCGAAGCCGTCCTCCGTCACGTCGAGCACGGCGAGGTTGGTGTAGACCCGGCTGACTGCCGTCGGCGCCGTCAGCGGGTAGCCGCAGCCGCGCACCAGGCGGGGCCGGCCTTCCTTGGTGGTGTGTTCCATCACGGCCCAGAGCCGCTTGGCGCCGACGGCGAGGTCCATGGCGCCGCCCACAGCCGGCGCGGTATCGTTCTCGCTCGTGGCCCAGTTGGCGATGTCGCCATTCTCCGCAACCTCGAACGCGCCGAGCACGCAGAGGTCGAGGTGGCCGCCGCGGATCATGGCGAAGCTGTCGGCATGATGCACATAGGCGCCGCCATCCAGCAGCGTCACGTGCTGCTTGCCGGCGTTGATCAGCCAGCGGTCGACCGCGTCTTCCTCGGGGGCGGGGCCGACGCCGAGCACGCCGTTTTCGCTATGGAACACCACTTCGCGGTCGGGCGGCACGTAGTCGGCGACGAGCGTCGGGATCCCGATCCCCAGATTGACATACCACCCTTCGGGGATGTCGCGGGCGACGGCTTCGGCCATCTGCTTTCTGGTCAAGGGCACAGGACTAGTCTCCACCAACGGACGCGGTCTCTTGCGCCCGACGCGACATCGCGTTTCGGTCGCCCGCAGTCAACACGAGATAGGTTAAGAATGTATTGCTAGATTTTGTCGGGAATGTGGATGACGCGGTTGACGAAGATGCCGGGTGTGACGATCGCTTCCGGATCGAGTTGGCCGAGCTCGACGAGGTGATGCGCCTGCACGACGGTCAGTGCGGCCGCGGTCGCCATGATTGGGTTGAAGTTCCTTCCGCTCGATCGATAGGTGAGATTGCCCCACCGGTCGGCCTGCCAAGCCTCGACCAGCGCCACATCCGCGTGTAGCGCCTCTTCCAGCACGTAGGCGCGGCCGCCGATGACGCGGGTCTCCTTGCCGCGCGCGAGGAGAGTGCCGGCGGCGGTGGCGGTGAAGAAGGCCGGGATGCCGGCGCCGGCGGCGCGGATCCGCTCGGCCAGCGTTCCCTGCGGGACCAGTTCGAGTTCGATCCGGCCCGCCCGGTAGAGGTCTTCGAACACGGTCGAGCCCACCGAGCGCGGGAAGGTGCAGATCATGCGCCGAACCCGGCCCAGCTCCATCAGCCGCGCCAGCCCGACATGGCCGGTGCCGGCGTTGTTGGCGACGCACACGAGGTCGCGCGCGCCCTGCTCGATCAGCCCTTCGATCAGCTGGTCCGGCTGTCCGACCGACCCGAAGCCGCCGATCAGCACCGTCGACCCGTCGGCGATGCCATCGAGGGCGTCCGCCATGGTCTGGACCCGCTTGTCGATCATCGGGCCGTCTCTCGGGGGGCCAGCTCGATGACGGCGTCGAGCGCGTAGGCGCCGCCGGGCAGCGCCAGCACCGGGTTCAGGTCGACCGATTGCAGGCGGTCGCCGGCGGCGACGGCCCATTGCGAGAGCCGGGAGAGCATGCCGGCCAGGGCCGCGACGTCGGCGGGCGGCTTGCCGCGGGCGCCCAGCAGGATCGGCGCGGCGCGGAGGCGGCGGATCATCCGCTCGGCGACCTCTGGGCCGAACGGGCAGCGGTGCAGCGCCACGTCCTGCAGGATCTCGACGAAGATGCCGCCGATGCCGACGAGCGCGACGGGGCCGAACACCGGGTCACGCTGGATGCCCATGATGCATTCGACGCCGCCCTCGAGCTGCTTGGCCACGAGCACGCCGTCGATCCGCGCGCCCGGCGCTGCCGCGCGTGCGCGTTGCATGAGGGTGCGGAAGCCGCCGCGCGCCGCCTCTGCGCCGGACACGTCAAGGAGGACGCCACCGATTTCGGATTTGTGCAGGATGTCCGGGGACAGGATTTTCATGACCACCTTGCCGCCGAACCGTTCCGCGGCGGCCGCGGCGGCGTCTTCGGTGCTGCAGGCCTCCTCCGGCGCCGAGGCGATGCCGGCCGACGCGAGCAGCCGCTTGGCCTCCGCTTCGGTCGGCATGGCGGGCGGCAACGCGACCGCGTGCAGGGGCGGGGGCGCCGGGTCGGGCGACATGGCGAACGCGTCGCCGAACCGGCCCATGGCGTGGATGGCGACGACGGCCCGGGTCGGGTCTTCGAACACGACGAAGCCGTCTGCTTCGTATTGCTGGACCTGCTCCGGCCGGGCGACGATGGACAGGACATAGAGACGGTCGGGGTGCTTGGCCCGGGTCGCGTTGAGCTGCTCGCGCAGGGCGGGGGAGATCGTCCTGGAGCCGCCGACTTGGCTGAAGAAGGCGAGGATCGAGCTGTAGCCGCCCTCCTCGACCATGGAATCGGTGAAGCGACCGATCAGCGTCATGTCGTTGAACGCTTGCGCGGTGCAGTCGACCGGGTTGCGGGGCGCGGCGAACGGCAGCATGGCCTTCAGGCGGGCCTGCGCCGCGTCGGGCATCGGCGGCAAGGGGAGGCCGACGGCGTCGGCGGCGTCGGAGATCAGCACGCCGGCGCCGCCGCTGATGGTGATGACGCCGAGGGTGTTGCCGGCCGGGTAGATGCGTTTGGTTGCGGTCAGGGCGATGTCGAGCATCTGTTCGGTGGTCGCGGCCCGCACGACGCCGAATTCGGCCAGGACGGCGTCGGTCACGCGGTCGTCGCCGGCGATCGAGGCGGTGTGCGACTTGGCGGCGTGCTGGCCGATGACGGAGGTGCCGACTTTCATCAGCACGACGGGCTTCTTGGCTTGGCGCGCCGCCTCGAGTGCGGCGAGGAAGCCGGGTGCCTCGCGGATGCCTTCGGCGTAGGCGGCGATGACGTCGGTGTCGGGGTCGCGGGCCAGCCAGAAGATGATGTCGCCGATGGTGATGTCGGCCTCGTTGCCGGTGGTCACGCAGATCGGGGTGCCGATGCCGCGGTTGCGGGCGACGGCGAAGACGTGGGTTCCGTAGGCGCCGCTCTGGCTGGCGATGCCGATGCGGCCCGGCGGGGAGAAGCCGCTCTCGAAGCTGGAGCTGAAGATCGGGTAGAACCCGGTGCGCGCGTTGAACAGGCCGAGGCAGTTCGGGCCCAGGAGCCGCATCGGGCCGGCCGCGGCGAGCATGGTGGCCTGGGCGGCCTCGCCTTCCGGGCCGGCCTCGGCGAAGCCGGCGGTGAACACGATCGCGGATTTCACGCCGCGGGCCGAGAGGTCGCGGACCGCGTCGATCGCGAGGGCCGTGGGCACCGCGACGATCGCGGTGTCTGGCACGGAGGGCAGCTCGGCGACGCTTCGATAGGCCGGGAGGCCCTGGATCTCGGCGCGGTTCGGGTTGACGGGCAGGATCTCGCCCTTGAAGCCCTGCTGCAGCATGTAGGAGATCGGACGTCCGCCGATGCGCGTTGCGTCCGCGGAGGCGCCGATGACGGCGACGCTGGCCGGCTGCAACAGGCTGTCGAGGGCCGACCGGCCGGTCATAGTGCCGCCGCGGTGCCGAGCAGCGCGGTGGATTGGCTGGACAGCGTGCCGCCGTTGCCGTGGATCAACGCCACGTCGAGGCCGGGGATTTGGCGCTCGCCGGCGTCGCCGCGGAGTTGGGTGACGGCCTCGATGATGAGGAACATGCCATACATGCCGGGGTGGACGCAGGAGAGGCCGCCGCCGTTGGTGTTGACGGCGAGGCGCCCGCCGGGGGCGATGGCGCCGGCCTCGACGAAGCGGCCGCCCTCGCCCTTGGGGCAGAAGCCGAGGTCTTCGAGGAAGAGGATCGTGTTGATGGTGAAGGCGTCGTAGAGCATGGCGAGCTTGACGTCGGCGGGCGTCAGGCCGGCCATGGCGTAGGCGCGGGGGCCGCTTTCGCTGGCGGCGGTGATCGTCACATCGGGCATGGAGGCGATCGAGCGGTGCCAGCCGGCAGTGGCGCCGCCGAGGACGTAGGCGGGCTTCTGTTTAAGGTCGCGCGCCCGGTCGGCGCGGACGAGGACGCACGCGCCGCCGCCATCGGTGACGAGGCAGCAATCGGCAACGGTGAGAGGGTCGCTCACCATCCGGCTGGCGAGCACGTCGGCCATGGCGAGGGGGCCGCGGGCGAAGGCCTCCGGGTTCATGTTGGCCCAGGCGCGAGCGGCGACGGCGACCTCGGCGAGGTGCTCGCGGGTGGTGCCGTACTCATACATGTGGCGGCTGGCGGCGAGGGCGTAGGCGTTGATGGGCTGGCGGGGTTTGTAGGCGGCCTCGTGCGGCGAGCGCTCGGCCATCGAGACGAGCTTGCCGCCGGCGGTGCGCTGGTTGGAGCCGTAGCAGATCAGGGCCGCGTCGCACTGGCCGGTCGCGAGCGCCATGGTGGCCGAGAGCAGGTGGGCCTCGAAGGAGGAGCCGCCGATGTTGGTGCCGTCCTGGATGCGCGGGCGCAGGCCGAGGTACTCGGCGACCGAGAGCGTCGGGAAGAAGTTCGTCATCGTCGCCGCATACAGGCCGTCGATGTCGCCGAGCGTCAGTCCGGCGTCGTCGATGGCGGCGAGCGCCGATTCGGCCAGGAGCTCCATCGCGGTCCGGCCCGGCGCCTCGCCGGTGCCGGCGCTGCCGATGCCGACGATGGCGCTGACGCCGCGCAGGCTCATGCTGCGTCGGCCGGGTCGAAGACGACGACGTTCTCGCCGCCGTCGTCGATGATCCGAGCGGTCACGCGGCTGCCGATCGGGAGGGTTTCGACGCCTTCGACCCGCGACATCAGCCGCGGTCCCTCGTCGAGATCGATGAGGGCCAGGTTCGACGATCCGTCGCGGCTGCGGTTGACGGTGATGGCATAAACGACGCCGCCCCCGCTGGCTGGGACCCATTCGAGGTCACGTTCGCCGGTCCCTGGGATGGCAACGCGTGGGTAGAAGGTGTAACGGCCGCTGCTTTTACTGCGCTGCAGCATGAATTGGCCGGATTTGAGGAAATCTCGATACTGCGCTTCAGGTCCCGTCATAAGACGAGAGTGTGCGGCAGGGTGCCGGGGGCGGCAACCCTGCGCGCCCGGATCAGCGTTGCGCGTCTGGCGAGACGACCATGCAATTGGTGCGGGCGCGACTCAGCCGCTCGCAGGCTTCGGCGGCGGCATCGTGGGAGAGTCCGCCGAGACGGGCGCGGTAGAGCGTGCCGCCGGGCTGGTGGACGCCGGCAACGACGGTCTGCGCGCCGCCGAGGACGCCATGGGCGTTCTGCCGGGCGGCGGCGGTCGCGGATTGCGCGAGGTTCTGATTGGAGAAGGCGCCGACCTGGACCGCCCAGGCGCCGCTGGTCGCGCCGATCGGCCCGCCGCGGTGGACCGGCGCGGCGGACGCGGTGGGGATGAAGCTGAAGCCGTGCGTGCGCGGCGAGGCAGGTGCGAGTTCCGAGGCTGCGGCGAAGCGGGTCGGCACGCGGGGCGGCTCCGGCATCTCGGCCACTTCGATCGGGCGGCCGGCGAACGCGTTGCTCCGATGCCCAAACGGATTGTTGCGCAGGAGCGGCGGCGGGGCGGGCGGCTCCGGGATGGCCAGCGACGCGAAGCGGGCGGGCGCCTCGCGCTGCGGTGGCGGGAGTTGGGCGAAGCGCGGAGCGGGCTCATAGCGCGGCGCGGGCTCAAACCGCGGGGCCGGCGCCTGGGCCACGGCCGCAGGCGGCACGGGCGGGCTGAGATGGATGAACGACTCCGCCGGCGTGGCGTCAGCCAGCACGACGGGCTCAGCCGGTTGCGGGCTGAGATGGATGAACGGGCCCGGCGAGGCCTGGGCCACTTCGACCGGCGCGGCCGAGACGGGTTCCGCATAGGCCGGGGCAGGCGGGTTGAGCACGATCGGCCGCGACGGCGCCGGGGCTGCGCTGGCGAACTGAGTCGCACCGACATCCGGGTACCGCGGGCCGGCCGGGATATCGAGCGGGATCGAGTTCATGGCGTACATGGCGCCGGGCGACGGCCGGTTCGGCTCGTGGCCGCTGATCCGCGGCCCGATCGCGGCGACGTAGCGCCTGGTTTCGAGCGGCAGAGTGCGGTTGCGCGTCAGGTAGTCGTCGAGCCGGCCCGGCCCGGCGTTGTAGGCGGCCAGGAAGCCCGGCGCGCCATAGATATCGTACATCTCGCGCACGTAGGCCGCGCCGGCGAGGATGTTGTTGTGCGGGTCGTAAGGGTCGTCGCCCAACTCGCGATAGCGGCTGCGCAGGTCGTCGTAGGTCGCCGGCATAACCTGCATCAGCCCCATCGCGCCTGCGCCGGAGGTGACGAGTTGGCCGTTACGACCATAGAGGTTGCCGCCGGATTCCTGGCGCATCACCTCGCGAATCCACTTCTCCGGCACGTCGTATTTGGACGACGCCTCACGGATATACGGCCCCCACGGATCGCTAGACGGGCCCGGCGGACTGTAGGAGCGGCCGGCGTGCGACAAATACCTCGTCGATTCCTGTTGCGCCGAGATCTGCGGCTTGCTCGAGCACCCCGCAAGCAGCGCGATGGCGCACGCGGTTCCGAACAGGTGTGCAGCAGTGCTACGGCGCAAGCATGACCTCCGTGGTAGTCGCCGCCACGAGAGGGTCGGCTGTCAAAGCAGGTTTAACTGCCATCGCTTAGGCGTAACAATAGGAACTGACCGTAAAGCCCTAACCTGGCTGTCGATTCCCGGCAATGGTTTTCTACACGGTGGCGCGATCGCGTCGTTCGGTTCGCAATCGGTGCTGCCAAATCAACACAGGTCCGGCGAGGGCGATGATTGTGTCGCCCGCCTCGATCGGATACGGGCTGCCCATGAGCCTCAGTCAGACCGAACGCGTCCTGCCGGTCACGGCCGCGAGTCCGCGAACGCTCGTGCTGCAGTCCGGCCTGGGCCACATGGAGCGGCAGCGCCTGGCCACGGCCGACATGGCGGACGCGTGCCGCCTGTGGCGCCTCGCCCTCACGCTCGGCTGGTTCGATATCCGCCTCCGTTACCGCGGTTCGATGCTCGGCCCATTCTGGCTCACCCTTTCGACGGCCGTGATGGTCGCCGCGCTGGGCGTGTTGTACTCCCGATTGTTTAAGATGGAGTTACACGACTACCTGCCGTTCCTGGCGCTGTCGCTCGTGCTCTGGGGCGTGCTGTCGACGGTCATCGGCGAGGCTTGCACCTGCTTCACCTCGGCCGAAGGCACCATCCGTTCGATGCGGATGCCGTTCACGGTGCATCCGATGCGGGTCGTAGTGCGCAACCTCATCGTCCTGGCGCACAACGTGATCGTCATCGTCGCCGTGTATGCCTGGTTCGACAATTGGCCGGGCTGGCAGGCGCTGTACGCTCTTCCGGCGCTGATCCTGTGGCTCATCGACGGCCTGGCGGTCTGCCTGTTGCTCGGGCCGATCGGCGCCCGCTTCCGCGACATCCCGCCGATCGTCGCCAGCGTCATCCAGATCGCGTTCTTCGTCAGCCCGATCATCTGGAAGCCCGAATTGCTGAAGGGGAGCGCGCTCGAGCTGCTCTGGCTCAATCCGTTCTACACGCTGCTGGAGATCGTCCGCGGGCCGATGCTCGGCGAGACGGTGACGCTGCATGTCTGGGCCTCGGCGCTGGGCTACAGCGCCGTCCTGATCGGCCTCGCCTGGATGCTGTTCTCGCGCACGCGCGCGCGATTGGCGTTCTGGGTGTAGCCTTGGCCAGCCTCGTCGCGCGCGGCCTGTCGGTCGATTTTCCGATCTATCACGGCAACAGCCGGAGCCTGAAGCGGCACGTGTTCGCCCGGGCCAGCGGCCGGCTGCAGCAGGACGAGAAGTCGCGCATCGTGGTCAACGCGTTGCGGGACATCTCGCTCGACCTGCGCAGCGGCGACCGGCTGGGGCTGATCGGGGGCAACGGGGCGGGCAAGACGACGCTGCTGCGCACGCTGGCGGGGATCTACGAGCCGGTGCATGGCCGGGTCGAGATCGAGGGCCGGGTCGGGGCGCTGCTCGACGCCAATCTCGGCATGAACTTCGACCTGACCGGGCGCGAGAACATCGCGCTGCGCGGCCTCTACAACGGTCTCAGCCGGCCCGAGCTCGGCCGGCTCGAGGAGGACGTCGAGGAGTTCGCCGAATTGGGCGACTTCCTCGACCTGCCGATGCGGTTCTACAGCGCGGGCATGAACGTGCGGCTGGGGTTCGCGCTCGCCACCGCCATCCGGCCGGAGGTGCTGCTCATGGACGAGTGGCTGCTGGCGGGCGACGCGGCGTTCATGGAGAAGGCGTCGCTGCGCCTGGAGACCGTGGTCCGGCAGGCGGAAGTGCTGGTGCTGTCGTCGCACGCGCCGGCGATCATCCTGAATTGGAGCACCCGCGTGATCCGGATGGAGAATGGCCGCATCGTCGACGACGGCCCGCCGCAGGAGGTGATGGACCGCTATCTCGGCGCCGTGCCGGTTCCAGCGTGACGCGCTCGGTCATTTTCGATACCGAGACGACCGGTCTCGACCCGGCGACCGGCGACCGGATCATCGAGATCGCCTGCATCGAGCTGAACCGCGACCTGCCGACCGGGGCGAGCTTCCACGCGCTGATCGATCCGGAGCGCGACGTCCCCGAGGATGCCACCCGTGTCCACGGCTACCGGCGGGCCGATCTTGAGGGCAAGCCGCGGTTTGCCGAGATGGTCGACGACTTCCTCGCCTTCATCGGCGATGCGCCGCTGATCGCGCATAATGCGCCGTTCGACTTCGGCTTCCTCAACGCGGAACTTCGTCGCGCCAACCGGCCGCCGCTCGATCTCGGCCGCATGGTCGACACGCTGGTGCTCGCCAAGACGCGCTTCCCCGGGCTGCCGAACAGCCTGGACGCGCTGTGCCGGCGGTATGACATCGACCTGTCCGAGCGCACCAGCCACAACGCCCTGCTCGATTGCCGCCTGCTGTCGGACGTCTATGTCGAGCTGACCGGCGGCCGGCAGGCGGCGCTGATGTTGCTCGACGAGAGTGGTGCTGCCATGCCGTCGATCGCCTACCAGCCGGTCGGCGAGCGACGCCCGATCCTGATCGAACTCGACGACGCGACCCTCGCGCGGCATGCCGCGTTCATCGCGCGGATCAAGGAGCCGGTCTGGCTCACTCGACCGTCGTGACGCCGCCCATGTAGGGCGTCAGCACGTCCGGGACGGCGATCGCGCCGCCTTGCTGCTGGTAGGTCTCCATCACCGCGATGAGCGCCCGCCCCAGCGCCACGCCGGAGCCGTTGAGGGTGTGGACCGGGCCCGCGGCCTTGCCGTCCGCGCCGCGCATGCGGGCGTTCATGCGCCGGGCTTGGAAGTCGCGCGTGTTGGAGCAGGAGCTGATCTCGCGCCATGCCTTCTGGCCCGGGAGCCACACTTCGAGGTCGTAGGTCTTGGCGGCGCCGAAGCCGGTGTCGCCGGCGCAGAGCAGCATGCGGCGGTAGGCGAGGCCGAGCCGCTCGAGCACGGCCTCGGCGCAGGCCGTCATGCGCTCGTGCTCCTCGTCGCTGCGGTCGGGATGGGTGATGCTGACGAGCTCGACCTTGCGGAACTGGTGTTGGCGCAGCATGCCGCGGGTGTCGCGGCCGGCTGCGCCGGCTTCGCTGCGGAAGCAGTCGGAGAGCGCGGTGACGCGGATCGGCAAGCGCGCCTCGGGGACGATCTGGTCCATGACGAGGCTGGTGAGCGGGACCTCGCTGGTGGGGATGAGCCAGCGGCCGTCGGTGGTGCGGAACAGGTCGTCGGCGAATTTGGGCAGCTTGTCGGTGCCGTAAGCGGCGGCGTCGTTGACGAGCAGCGGCACCTGGGTTTCGACGTAGCCGTGCTCGGTCGTGTGCAGGTCGAGCATGAATTGGCCGAGGGCGCGCTCCAGGCGCGCCAGCGCGCCGCGCAGGATGGTGAAGCGGCTGCCGGACATGCGGGCGGCGGCTTCGAAGTCCATCATGCCGAGCGCTTCGCCGAGCTCGAAATGCTCGCGGGCGTCGTTCGTACGGCTTGGCTCGCCGACTTGCTTGAGCACCACGTTGCCGGTCTCGTCGGCGCCGTCGGGCACGGCCGGGTCGAGGCGGTTGGGCAGCACGTCGAGCATGACCTTGATGCTCGCCTCGTGGCGGGCGGCCTCCTGCTCGAGCGCGCCCATGCGGTCCCGCAGCGCGGTCGCTTCGGCTTCGAGCGCCGCGCTGTCGACGCCGGTGCGCTTGGCTTGCCCGATCTGCTTGGAGAGCGCGTTCCGCTGCGCCTGGCTTTCCTGCATGGTGGTCAGCGCGGCCCGCCGCTCGGCGTCCAACGCCAGGATCGCCTCAGCCCTCGCCGGCACGCCGCGGCGGGCCAAGTCGCGATCGAACGCGGCCGGATCGGCCCGGATCGCCCGGATGTCATGCATGGCTCAGATCTCGACCGGCTTGGGCTCCAGCACGCGGGCGCACTGAATGGAAATCTCGTACAAAAGGATCAGCGGAACGGCCAACCCGGTCTGGGTGATGACGTCCGGCGGGGTAATGATGGCGGCGATGATGAACATGCCGACATAGGCGTAGCGCCGGTACTTCTTCAGCCCGGCCGACGAGACGATCCCCACTTTGGCCAGCAGGCTCAACAGCACCGGCAACTGGAACGCGACCCCGAACGCGAAGATCAGCTTCATCACCAGGCTCAGATATTCCGAGACCTTGGCCTCCAGCTCGATCGGCAAGCCGCCCGCACCGGTCGGCGTCTCGAAGCTGAGAAAGAAGGTCCAAGCGGCCGGGAAGATGAAGTAGTAGGCCAGCGCCGCCCCGAGCACGAACAAGACCGGGGTGGCGAGCAGGAACGGCACGATCGCCCGCTTCTCGCTGCGGTACAGGCCGGGTGCGACGAACAGGTAGACCTGGCTGGCCACCACCGGGAACGAGATGAACGCCGCGCCGAAGAACGCCACCCGCAAATAGGTGAAGAACGCCTCGTAGAGCTGCGTGTAGATCATGCGCCGGTTGGCGCCGCGCTGCTCGAGGATGTGGGCGAGCGGCTGCACCAGGAACGAGTAGATGTCGCGGCTGAAGTAGTAGCACGCGCCGAAGCACAGGAAGAACGCGACCGAGGACCAAAGCAGCCGCTTTCGCAACTCGACCAGGTGCTCGAGCAGCGGCATCGGCTTGTCGTCGATGGGGTCGTCTTCGCGGTCGGCCAGGGTCTTCGCTACCATCTAAAGTGGGGGAGGGCTCGCCGACGCGGGCACGAGGGCGGACGGGATGAAGGCGGGCGGGATGAACGCGGGCGGCACGGGTGCGGCATGCGGGGCCTGGGCCGGCGCATAGCGCGGCGGCACGAAGGCCGGCGCCGGCTCCACCGCCACCGGCCGCTCGGCCACTTGGAGTTCGGGGAGGGACGTCACGGCCGGCTCGGACGTGACGCTGGCGGAGACCGCGTCGGCGGCGCCGTGCACCGCGGGCGGCGCCGCATCGTGGACCGGGACCGGCGGGGGCGGGGGGGCGAAATTGGTTACGGGCTCGGACAGCGTTTTGCGGATGCTGCCGTCGTCGTCGACGGCGCTGAGGATCTTGCCCTTGATGTCCATGCGGCGGATGTCGTTGAAGCTGTCGCGCACCTCGTTGAGGTTCGCTTCCCGCACCATCTCGTCCACGTGGGTCTGGAACTCGCCCGCCATCTTGCGCGCCTTCTTGACCATCTGCGCGACTGCCTTGATGGCGACGGGCAGGTCCTTCGGCCCGATCGCGACCAGCGCCACGATCCCGATCAGCGCAATCTCGGACCATGCGAAGTCGAACATGGGCGGCGTTCTAGCGCGCTTTGTCCCGCAGCGTAAGCGGCTGCACCCGGGTAGCGCCGGCGCGCAACGCTGTTAGTGTGCAGCACAACCTGCGGAGGCAGACCCTGAAACTCACGCGTCGACAGCTCGGCCTGATCGCCGCCGCCCTGCCGGGCGCAGCGCGGGCGCAATCCAGGCGCGAGACACTGACGGTCGGCCTCGACATCGCCGACACCGTCACGTTCGACCCGGCCCGGCTGGCCAGCTACACGAGCCCGCTCACTCTGGCGGCGGTGTACGACACGCTGGTCACGATGCGCCCGGGGCATTACGACGCCGTCGATCCGCGGCTGGCCACGCGGTGGGAGAAGCTGCCCGAGGGCGGCGGCTGGCGCTTCACGCTCGACCCGGCCGCCACGTTCCACAGCGGCAGGACAGTGACGCCCGATGATTGCCGCTTCAGCCTCGAGCGCGCCCGGGCGGCCGCGGACGGCGCGGGACAGTTCGTGACCAACATCATGGCGGTCGCCGTCAGCGGCCCCGACACGATCGACCTCCACCTGCGCCGGCCCGACGAGGGGCTGCTGTCGACGCTGGCCTCGCCGCAGTTCGGCATCCTCGAGCGGGCCGCCATCGAGGCGCAGAGCGTCAACACGACCGAGTGGATCAACCAGCACTCGGCCGGCAGCGGGGCGTATGTGCTGGCCGGATGGTCGCGCCGGCAATCGATCCAGTTGGTCGCCAGCCCGCATGCCTGGCGGGGGCCGGCCGGGTTCGGCCGCATCACGATCGCGCACATGCCGCACCCGCTGGCCCAGCTGCGGGCGATCCAGAAGGGCGACATCGACGTCGCGTTCAACCTGATCCCCGAGCAACTCGCCGCCTTGCAATCCGACCGCGCCATCCGCGTCGACAGCGTCCGCAGCCTGGATTTCGTCTATCTCGCGCTGACGGCCAACCCCGCGCTGAGCCGATGGCTGGCCATCACGGAGGTGCGGCAGGCGATCGGCGCCGCGATCGACTACGAGGACCTGCTCGGCCGGCTGGTCGGCGGCAACGCGGTCCGCCCGGCGCATTTCCTGCCGATCGGCGTGCCCGGCTCGACCGAGACGGTCGCGGCCAGGCTGGGCCATCATCAGGACGTCGACCGGGCGCGGGCGCTGCTGCGCCAGGCCGGCGCCGCCGACGGGTTCGAGCTCGAGTTGAGCTACGGCGACGACGCGATCGCCGGCATCACCTACCACGCGCTGGCGCGCAAGCTGCAGACCGACCTCGGCCGCGTCGGAATCAAGCTGACGCTGAGCATGGTCAGCCCGCTGACGCTGCGCGACCGCTATCTCGGCGGCAAGGCGCAGGCGGTGCTGGCGTTCTGGCATCCGCCGGTGATCGAGGACCGCGTCTGGGCCGAGGCGAGCGTCGACCGGGTCGGCGCGCGCCTCGGGTGGACGGCGCCCAATCCGATCCCGCCGCTGATCGCGGACGCGGCCGGCGCTGCCGACCCAGCCCGCGCGGAGGCGCTGTGGGCGGATTTCCAGTCGGCCATGGTCGAGCAGGCGACGCTCATTCCCCTGTTCCAGCCGACTTACCAGGTGGCGATCCGCAACACGGTTGCGCGCTTCCCGCTGACCGCCGCGGGTTGGATGGCCGATCTGGACCAAGCCAAGCCGGCCGCAGCATAATCGTTGCGAGAGCTGCGGCCGATGCCGTAGGACGTCATGATGAGATCGTCGATTTCCGGGACTCGCCGCCGGTTCCAGCTCCACCTGATCAAGCCGTCGCATTACGACGACGACGGCTACGTCATCCAATGGGCCCGGTCGGCCATCCCGTCCAATACGCTAGCCGCGCTCTACGGCCTGGCGGCCGATTGCCGCGAGCGGCAGGTGCTCGGCGCGGACACGGACATCGACATCATCGAGGCGGACGAGACCAACGACCGGATCCGGCCCGAGCGGATCGCGGCCGCGATCAAGGCAGGGGGCGGGCTGGGCATGGTTGGCCTGGTCGGGGTGCAATCGAACCAGTTCCCGCGCGCGATGGACATTGCCCGGCGGCTGCGCGCCGAGGGCATCGCGGTGGTGATCGGCGGATTCCACGTGTCGGGCTGCATGTCGATGCTGCCGGGCATCCAGCCCGACCTGCAGGAGGCGCTCGATCTCGGCATCAGCCTCTATGCGGGCGAGGCGGAGGGGCGACTGGACGAGGTGTTGTTGGACGCGGCGGCCGGGTCGCTGAAGCCGATCTACAACTACATGGACGACCTGCCGGGGCTCGAGGGGCAACCGGCGCCGATCCTCGGCTCGGAGCGGATCGCGCGGACGGCGGGGGGCGTGAGCAGCTTCGATGCCGGGCGAGGCTGCCCGTTCCAGTGCTCGTTCTGCACCATCATCAACGTGCAGGGGCGCAAGTCACGCTATCGGACGGCGGACGACATCGAGGACCTGATCCGGCGCAACCTGGCGCAGGGCGTGTGCCGGTTCTTCATCACCGACGACAATTTCGCGCGCAACCGCAATTGGGAGCAGATCTTCGACCGCCTGATCGCGATGCGGGAGGCGGAGACGCTGTATTTCAGCTTCATCATCCAGGTCGACACGCTCTGTCACAAGATCCCGAACTTCGTCACCAAGGCGGCGCGGGCTGGCGTGCGGCGGGTGTTCATCGGGTTGGAGAACATCAACCCCGAAAACCTGATCGCGGCCAAGAAGAAGCAGAACCGGATCAGCGAGTACCGGCAGATGTTGCTCGACTGGAAGGCGGTCGGCTGCTTCACCTATGCCGGCTACATTATCGGGTTCCCGGGCGACACCCAGGCCTCGGTGCTGCGCGACATCGACATCATCAAGCGCGAGTTGCCGCTCGACCTGCTCGAGTTCTTCTTCCTGACGCCGCTGCCCGGCTCGGAAGACCACAAGACGCTGTTCATGGCCGGGACGGAGATGGAGCCGGACATGAACAAGTACGACCTGGAGCACGCGTGCGCCGCGCATCCCAAAATGTCGAAAGCGGAGTGGGAGCAGACGTACCAGCTTGCCTGGGAGCGCTACTACACGCCCGCGCACATGGAGACGATCTTGCGCCGCGCGATGGCCACGCGGATCAGCCCCGGGAAGATGATGCTGTTCCTGGTGTGGTTCTGGGGTGCGGTGTTCATCGAGAAGGTCCATCCGCTGCAGGCCGGGTATCTGCGGCGGAAGGTGCGGGTCGACCGGCGCCCCGGCCTGCCGATCGAGAGCCCGCTCGTGTTCTACCCGCGCGAGGCGTGGGCGGTGGTCAGCAAGCATGCCCGCTTGGCCGGCATGGTCCTGCGTCTGTCGCGGTTGCGCCGCAGGCTCAAGCGTGACCCGAACGCCCGCCAGTATATGGACGAGGCGCTGACGCCGGTTCGCGACGACGACATGGACGTGCTCGAGATGTTCACCGTCAACGAGGCCGCGCGGACGGCCACCGCGAAGATCAAGCGGGACGCGATGAAGGCCGCCGCCCGGGCATAGGCGATGACGTGGTCGCCGGAGCACTACACCCGGTTCGAGGAGGACCGCACCCGGCCCGTCCGCGACCTCGTGGCCGCCATCCCGAACCCGGCGCCCGCGACCGCGATGGACCTAGGCTGCGGCCCCGGCAACTCGACCGAGGTCCTGGCGGCCCGGTACCCGGACGCGGCGATCGCCGGGCTCGACAGTTCCGCCGACATGATCGCCGCGGCCCGCCAGCGCCTGCCGCGGCTGCAGTTCGAGGTGGCGGACATCGCGCAGTGGCAGGGCCGGGCGGACGTGATCCTCTCCAACGCGGCGCTGCACTGGCTGCCCGACCATGCCACGCTGCTGCCCCGGCTGGTGACCCGGCTGACCCCGGGCGGCACGCTGGCCATCCAGATGCCGGACAACCTGGAGGAGCCCGCCTACCAGGTGATGCGCGAGGTGGCCGGCCCGGCGCTGCTCGGGCGCGCAGGGGGCCAGCGCGGCGGCATGGAAAGCGCGGGCACCTATTATGGGCTCCTCAAAGCCGTGTGCAGCCGGGTCGACATCTGGCGGACGACCTATTTCCACGTGCTTGAGGGTGCGGACGCGATCGTCGAATGGTTCAGAGGCAGCGGGCTGCGCCCGTTCCTGCAGGCGCTCGACGAGGCCGGCCGGGCCGACTTCCTGGCGCGCTACCGCGCTGGAATCGCGGCGGCTTACCTCGCCCAGGCGGATGGGACCATCCTGCTTCCGTTCCCGCGGCTGTTCCTGGTTGCGACACGCTGAACCACGTAACACCTTGCAATCGCAAGGCATTCTCAACAACAAAGGCTTGACCGATCCGGGGGGCATCCACACATTTCGCCCCATGCGACCCTTCACGAGCCTTTCCGAACGCGAAATCCTTGCCCTGGCGATCAGCTCCGAAGAGGAGGACGGGCGTATCTACTCCGACTTCGCCGAGAGCCTGCGCGAGGACTATCCCGACAGCGCCCGGGTGTTCGACGACATGGCGGAGGAGGAGAGCGATCACCGCCGGATGTTGATCGACTCCTACATCGCACGGTTCGGCAATCATATCCCGCTCGTGCGCCGGCAGGACGTGCGGGGCGCCGTCGAGCGCAAGTCGGTGTGGCAGGTCCGCCAGCAGGGCATCGACGCGATGCGCCGCCATGCCCGCCAGATGGAGGTCGACGCCAGCCGGTTCTATGCCGAGGCAGCTAGCCGGACGACGGACGCCAGCGTGCGCAAGCTGCTGGGCGACCTGGCCACCGCCGAGATGGAGCATCAGCGCGCGGCCGACAGCATCGCGGCCAAGCGGCTGCCCGGCGAGACCGTCGCCCAAGAGGACGAGAGCGCGCGCAAGCGGTTCATCCTCCAGGTCATCCAGCCGGGCCTGGTCGGCCTCATGGACGGATCGGTCTCCACGCTCGCGCCCGTGTTTGCCGCCGCCTTCGCGACCAAGGACAGCCACGACGCGTTCCTCGTCGGCATCGCCGCCTCGGTCGGCGCCGGCATCTCGATGGGGTTCGCCGAGGCGCTGGCCGACGACGGCAAGCTGTCCGGACGCGGCACTCCGCTGTTGCGGGGCTTCGTGTGCGGCCTGATGACGGTGGCCGGCGGCATCGGCCATACGCTGCCGTACCTGATCTCGGATTTCTGGACCGCGACGATCCTGGCGGCGGTCGTGGTCGTCTTCGAGCTCCTGGCGATCGCGTATATCCAATACCGCTACATGCAGACCCCGCCGCTCGCCGCGGCGGCCAAGGTGATGCTGGGCGGCGCGCTGGTCCTGGCGGCGGGCATCCTGATCGGCAAGGGGTAAAGTCAGCCCGTCCGGAACGGGTCCGTGAGCCGCAGGTGTTCCTCGAGGGCGAACCGGTCCGTCATTCCCGCGATGTAATCGCCCACCACCCGTGCGGCCCGGACGTCGGAGACGGGCCCGGCCATCGTGCGCCATCCGTCCGGCAGCAGCGCCGTGTCCCCGTGCAGGAGCGAGAACAGTTCCTCCGTCACCCGCCGGGCCTTGGCGGTCATGCGGTTCACCCGCCAGTGCCGATACATGCGCGCGCTCAGGAACTGCTTGATCGCGCGATTGGCGTCGTCCATCGCCGGGCTGAAGCCGATGACAGGGCCGGCTGCGCCGCGGATCCGGTCCGCATCGGCGGGGCCGAGCGCCGCGATCCGGCGGCGGCTCTCCTCGATCAGGTCGCGCGCGAGTTCGTTGATCACCCGGCGGATCGTCTCGTGGCGCAGCCGCGCGGGTGCGAGGTCCAAGCTCGCGCGCCCGGCCTCGCGCAGCGCCGGCCCGACCACCGGCAGGTGCTCGATATCCGCCGTCGTGAACAACCCGGCCCGCAACCCATCGTCCAGATCGTGGCTGTGATAGGCGACGTCGTCGGCCACCGCGGCGACCTGCGCCTCGCCCGACGGCCCAGGTGCTCAGGTCGAGCGGATGGATCGCATCGTAGTCGGCGATGTAGCCCGGCGGCGCCTCGAGCGGGCCGTTGTGCTTGGCCAACCCCTCGAGCGTCTCCCAGGTCAGGTTCAACCCGTCGAACGCGGCGTAGCGGCTCTCGAGCTTCGTCACGACCTTCAGGCTCTGGCCGTTGTGATCGAACCCGCCGAACGGCCGCATCCGTGAGTCCAGCGCGTCCTCGCCGGCGTGGCCGAACGGCGTGTGACCGAGATCGTGCGCCAGAGACAGCGCCTCGGTGAGGTCCTCGTCCAGCCGCAACTCGCGGGCGACCGAGCGCGCGATCTGCGCCACCTCGATGCTGTGGGTCAGGCGGGTGCGGTAGTAGTCGCCCTCGTGATTGACGAAGACCTGGGTCTTGTATTGCAGGGCCCGGAAGGCCGAGCTGTGGATGATTCGGTCACGGTCCCGCTGCCACGGGCTCCGGCCCTCTGCCTCCGGCTCGGGATGCAAGCGGCCGCGGGACGTGGCGGCCCGGACGGCATAGGGGGCGACATCGGGCATCGGACCTTCAATAAGCGCCCCCGAAACGCTATGTAAGGGACATGAGCGAGACCATGACATCCGCCGCGCCCTTCTCGGTGACCGACCGTGCCGCGGCGCGGGTGGCCGAGATCGCCCAATCACAGCATGGGTCGCAGGGCGATGCCGCCTTGCGCGTGTCCGTGCTGGCGGGCGGGTGCAGCGGGTTCCAGTATAAGTTCGAGCTCGATGGGGTGCCGCAGGCGGACGACCTGGTCATCCAGGCCGGGCCGGCGCGCGTGCTGGTCGACCCGGTCAGCATGGACCTTCTCGCCGGGTCGCAACTCGATTACGCGGACGAGTTGATGGGCGCCTACTTCAAGATCCAGAATCCCAACGCGACGTCCTCCTGTGGGTGTGGCACGAGCTTTTCCATCGACTGAGGACTCGACGGCCGCGACCACCGCCCCGCACGTCCGCTAGGCGACCCGCGCGTTTCGGCTTATGGAGACACGGCGACGTTTTTAGATGCTGTGCGAGGTTGGGCCGGAATGAACATCCACGAATATCAGGCCAAGGAGCTGCTGCGCCGGTATGGCGTCGCCGTGTTGGACGGGCATGTCGCCTGGACTCCGGACGAGGCCCAACAGGCCGCGGCCAAGCTGCCCGGGCCGGTCTTCGTCGTGAAGTCGCAGATCCACGCGGGGGGCCGCGGGGCCGGCAAGTTCCAGGGTGATCCGGACGGCAAGGGTGGGGTGCGCCTGGCCAAGAGCGCCGCGGAGGTCAAGGACGCGGCGGAGGCGATGATCGGCAACGTGCTGATCACGAAGCAGACCGGCGAGGCCGGACGCCGGGTGAGCCGGGTCTATGTCGAGGCCGGCTGCGACATCAAGCGCGAGCTGTATCTGTCGTTGCTGGTGGATCGCGATACGGGCCGGGTCGTGGTGATCGCCTCGAGCGAGGGCGGCATGGAGATCGAGCACGTTGCCGAGACGGATCCCGACAAGATCTTGCGTGCGGTGATCGACCCGGCGAGCGGCATCTCCAGCTTCCACACCCGCAAGCTGGCGTTCGGCCTGGGGCTCGAGGGCAAGCAGATCGGCGCGTTCGGCAAGTTCGTCATGGCCATGTACAAGGCGTTCACCGACCTGGACTGCGCCACGGTGGAGATCAACCCGCTGGTCGTGACGGGCGCCGGCGACATGGTGGCGCTCGACGCCAAGGTGAGCTTCGACGACAACGCGCTCTACCGGCATCCCGAGCTGGAGAAGCTGCGCGACGAGGCGGAGGAGGACCCGAAGGAACTCGAGGCGGCGAAGTACAGCTTGAACTACATCGCGCTGGACGGAACGATCGGCTGCATGGTCAACGGCGCCGGGCTGGCGATGGCGACGATGGACATCATCAAGCTGTATGGCGGCAGCCCGGCCAACTTCCTCGACGTCGGCGGCGGCGCGACCAAGGAGCGCGTCACTGCGGCGTTCAAGATCATCCTGTCGGACCCGAACGTCGAGGGCATCCTGGTCAACATCTTCGGCGGGATCATGCGGTGCGACGTGATCGCCGAGGGCGTGGTCGCGGCGGCGCGGGAGGTGAGCCTGGGGGTGCCGCTGGTGGTGCGGCTGGAGGGCACGAACGTGGATCTCGGCAAGGACATCCTGGCCAAATCCGGCCTGCCGATCGTGTCGGCCGACAACCTGGCCGACGCCGCCGCGAAGGTGGTCAGCGCCGTGAAGGAGGCCGCATAATGGCCGTTCTGGTCGACGCCAACACGGTCGTCATCACCCAGGGGTTCACCGGGGCGCAAGGCACGTTCCACTCCGAGCAGGCGATCGCCTACGGCACCAAGGTCGTGGGCGGCGTCACGCCGGGCAAAGGCGGCACGACGCATCTGGACCTGCCGGTGTTCGACACGGTGGCCGAGGCCGTGCACGCCACCAAGGCGAACGCGTCGGCGATTTACGTGCCGCCGCCATTCGCGGCCGACGCCATCCTCGAAGCGATCGACTCCGACATCCCGCTGATCATCTGCATCACCGAGGGCATCCCCGTGCTGGACATGGTCCGGGTCAAGCGGGCGCTGACCAACTCGAAGTCGCGCCTGATCGGCCCGAACTGCCCGGGCGTCATCACGCCCGAGGCCTGCAAGATCGGCATCATGCCCGGCCACATCCACCGCCGCGGCAGCGTGGGCATCGTCAGCCGGTCCGGCACGCTGACCTACGAGGCGGTGGCGCAGACCACGGCGGCCGGGCTCGGCCAGAGCAGCTGCGTCGGCATCGGCGGCGACCCGGTCAAGGGCACCGACTTCATCGAAGTACTCGAGTTGTTCCTGGCCGACCCCGAGACGGAAAGCATCATCATGATTGGGGAGATCGGCGGCAATTCGGAGACGGAGGCGTCCGAGTTCATCGCCAGGAGCGGGACCAAGAAGCCCATCGTCGGCTTCATCGCGGGGGCCACGGCTCCGCCCGGGCGCCGCATGGGCCATGCCGGGGCGGTGATCAGCGGCGGCAAGGACACCGCGGCTGCCAAGTTCGAGGCGATGCGCAAGGCCGGGATCCACGTGGCCGACAGCCCGGCCGCGCTCGGGAGCACGATGGTCCGCGCACTGAAAGGTTAACCACCCAAGCCCCGCCAGAGGGACCGTTGAGGAGATGACCATGTCGACAAGCCTCGCCGGCCCCCGGCCGGACAACAAGCGCTGGCTCCAGCTTCTGCTCGGCATCACGAGCATGGTGCTGATCGCCAACCTGCAGTACGGCTGGACCCTGTTCGTCCAGCCGATGAAGGCGGCCCATGCGGACTGGCCGATCGCCGACATCCAGTTGGCCTTCGCGATCTTCGTGGCACTCGAGACCTGGTTGACCCCGGCCGGCGGCTGGATGGTCGAGCGGCTCGGCGCACGCGGCGGCCCCAAGGTGACGATCGCGCTGGGCGGCGTGCTGGTCGGGATCGGCTGGGGGCTGAACTCGGTCGCCGATACACTGAACATGCTCTATGTCGGGTCGGCGATCACCGGCATCGGCGGCGGGTTCATCTACGCGACCTGCGTCGGGCTGGCGGTCAAGTGGTTCCCCGATCGGCGCGGGTTGGCGGTGGGCCTGATCGCGGCGGGGTTCGGGGCGGGCGCGGCGCTGACCATCATCCCGATCGAACAGACGATCAAGAGCAGCGGCTATGCCCACACCTTCCTGGTGTTCGGCCTGGGCCAGGGCGTGCTGCTGTTCCTGATCGCGTGGTTCATGCGCTACCCGCAAGCAGGGGAGGTGTTGGGGGCGCCGTCACGCAAGGTGACGCAGTCCGCACTGAATTTCAGCCCGCGCGAGATGCTGATGAGCCCGGTGTTCTGGCTGCTCTACGTCATGTTCGTGATGGTGTCGGCGAGCGGGCTGATGGCGACGGCGCAGCTTTCGCTGATCGCCAAGGATTTCGGGCTGGACAAGATGGTGCTGCTGGGCGGCAGCACGGTGCTGGCGACGGCGTTGATCGTCGACAGCCTCGCCAACGGGGCGGCCCGGCCGTTCTTCGGCTGGCTGTCGGACCAGATCGGGCGCGAGACGACGATGGCGCTGGCGTTCACCCTGGGCGGGATCGCCTATCTCATGCTGGGCGAGTTCGGGGCTGATCCGTGGCTGTTCGTGCTGTTCGCGGGGCTGATCTTCTTCACCTGGGGCGAGATCTTCAGCCTGTTCCCGTCCACCTGCACCGACGCGTTCGGCGCCAAATACGCCACCACCAACACGGCGCTGCTCTACACCGCCAAGGGCGCGTCGGCGCTGCTGGTGCCGTTCGCCAACATGATCAAGGCGCAGACGGGGTCGTGGTGGTCGGTGTTCCTGGTGGCGGCGGCGATGAACTTCATTGTCGTGCTGTTGGCGCTGTTCGTGCTCCGCCCGATGCGGCGCGCGCAAGAGCGGCGCGCCGCCTCGGCGATGCCGATTGCGGTCTAGGGCACGGTGTAGGGGGCGCTAACCCGTCTTCACGATCGCCTGCCGCACGCGCTTGGCCAAGGCGGCGTAGCCGAACGGCTTGGGCAGGAGATCGATGGCCGGGTCGGGCCGCTGGCTCGCGATAACCTCGTGCGCGTAGCCGCTGGTGTAGAGCACCGGCGTGCCGGGCCGGGTCGCGGCGGCGTGGTCGGCGACCGCGCGTCCGTTCATGCTGCCGGCCAACACCATGTCGGTGAACACGAGGTCGATGCGCCCGCCGCCGTCGAGCAGGGCGACCGCTTCGGGGCCGTTGGTGGCGGAGATGACCCGGTAGCCGAGTTCGCTCAGGACGTCGCACGAGTATGTCCGCACCTCCGGATCGTCCTCGACGACGAGAACGGTCTCGTGCGGCTGGGCGAGTTCGGCAGTGCCGATGTCCGGGGCCGTGTCGGCGGTCATGGGCCCGGTGAAACGGGGAAGATAGAGCGTGACGACGGTGCCGCGTCCGATTTCGGATTCGAGCCGGAGATGGCCGCCCGATTGCTTGACGAAGCCATACACCATCGATAGGCCGAGGCCGGTTCCCTTGCCGGCCTCCTTGGTGGTGAAGAACGGCTCGAACACTCGCGACATGGTCTCTTCCGACATGCCGATGCCGGTGTCGCGCACGCTGACGGAGACATACTGGCCGGGAACCGCATCTTCGGCGAGGTCGTGCTTGCCCAGGACGCCGTTGGCCGTGCTGATCGTCAGCTTACCACCGTCGGGCATGGCGTCGCGTGCGTTGACGGCAAGGTTCAGCAGCGCGTTCTCGAGCTGGTTGGCGTCGATCTCGACCATCCAGAGTTCGACGGCCAGATTGGTCTCGATCGCGACGGTTTCGGCGAGCGTGCGCCGTATGAGGTCCGACATGCCGTCGACCAGCTTGTTCGGATCGACCGGCTTGGGCGCGAGCGGTTGCCGGCGCGAGAAGGCGAGCAGGCGTTGCGTCAACGTCGCCGCCCGCTGCGCGCCCAGCATCGCGTTGCTCACGGCCCGGCGCAGGCGCTCCTCCTCGGGCAGCAGACGCCGCAACACCAGTTCGAGGTTGCCGACCACGATCTGCAACAGGTTGTTGAAGTCGTGCGCGATGCCGCCGGTGAGCTGGCCCACGGCTTCCATCTTCTGAGCCTGGCGCAACGCGTCGTTCACGCGGTGATAGTCGGCCACCGCGTCGGCGACCCGGTTCTCGAGATCGACGTTGAGCGCCGCGAGCTGTGCTGCCTTTTCATCCAATTCAGCATAGAGCGCGACCACGCCGCGGTTGGTTGCGGCCAGCTCCTCGTTGAGGCGGTCGCTCTCCTCCTGCTTGGCGGTCAGCGCGGCGAGGCTTTCGAGGAGCTCGCGATGCTGCAGCCGGGCTTCGGCGGCCGGGTCCACTCGGCTTGCGGCGAGATGCTGGCCGACCTGCGCCAGAGCTTCCGGCGTGATGGGCGGAGCGTTGCGGGGCAGCGACTTGCCCAGGGTCACGGTCGTGCCCGCAGCGCTCGATTCGATGGCGAATTCGTCCATCAGCCGGCGCGTGCCGCTGATGCCCACTCCCATGCCGCCGGCGCTCTTGAACTGGCCGTCGAGCACGCGATCGACGTCCGGGATGCCGGGCCCTTTGTCGCGGACGACGAGTCTCAGGCCCGGCCTCGGCTCCTGCACGGCTGCGAACTCGACCCGGCCGCCGCCCCCGTACATCGTCGCATTGCGCGCGATCTCGGACACCGCGGTCGCGATGCGCGTCTGGTCCTGCGCCTCGAAACCGAGCAGTCCCGCGATCTCGCGGGCGCGTCGCCGCGCCACCACGATGTCGCTCTCCTCGGTCAGCGCCACGGTCATGAGGGGCAACGCCTTCATGACGCCTGCATCCGGCAGACCAGGACGGTCACGTCGTCCCGCCCCCGGTTGAAATCCCGGTAGAGCACGCCGGCGACCAGGGTCGGGTGGCAGTCGAGCAGCCCGGGATAGCCGTCGAGCCGCCATCCGCTGGTGAGCCCATCGGACGCCAAGACCAGCGCCGCTGCGCCGGCCGTCGAGTAGGTGAACGCGCGCATGTATTTGGCGATGTGTCCGACCGTGCCGTTGTTGCAGACCATGCGGCGCACTTCGCCACCGCGCCGGAAGATGGCACCGGCGACGTTGCCGATGCCGGCGAACACGACCTGCTCGGCCGCAGGCTCATACCGGGCGATCGACACCGCCGCGCCGCGCGTCGGCCGGAGCGCCGCGTGCATGGCCGCCAGCAGATCGGTCGGCTGTTGCCGTTCGGCGCCGGAGAAGAGGCGCACCGCGGCCTTGGCCGCTTCGGCGGCTTGGGGGCCGTGGCCCAGCCCGTCCACGACCATCGCCGTCCAGCCGTCATCGCGGGTAGCACGGCACCAGGCATCGCCGCTGACCTCTTCGCCCGCCACGGCGACGGCGACGGCGCCGTAGGCCGGCACCGTCCGCGCCTGCCGCTCCCGCGCGTTCGCCGGGCCGAGCCGCGCGAGGATCGCGGTGCCCGCGCCAGGGCGGGAGTAGACCTCCATCAGATCGGCCACTCGGCTCACCGCACCCAACCCGTTGCCCGGACTGCCGGCGGTGGAGTGCCCGTCCCGCATGCAGGCCGCGACGTCCTGCATGCCGGCACCCCGGTCCAACGCCACGCATTCGACCCCTGCCCCGGTTTCATCGGCGAAGCTGCCGACCAGCAACACACCGCCGCCGCCATGCTTGACCAGATTGGTCGCCAACTCGGTCGCTACGATCGCGACCCGGCCGGCCGCCTCGTCGCTGAACCCCAGCGCCTGCGCTTGCCCGACCGAAGCCCGACGCGCTTCGGCGACTTGGGACGCTGCTTCGACCTCGACGGCGCGCATGCTATTTCCAGCGCGCGATCATGACTCTCGTTCCCTTGCCGGGGTGCGACTGCAGATCGAATTCGTTGGATAGCCGCCGGGCCCCGGTCAGTCCCAGACCGAGGCCGCCGCCGGTGGTGAACCCCTCGGTCAGCGCCTTGTCGATGTCGGCGATGCCGGGCCCTTGATCCTCGAAGGTCAACCGAAGGCCACGCCGGGGCGGGTCGGTGAAGGTTTCCACCCGTGCGGTGCCCCCCAGTCCGTAGTCCAACGTGTTGCGTGCGATCTCGCTGGCGGCGGTCACGATCTTGGTCTGGTCCACCAGGCCCAGCCCGGCCTCGATCGCGCGCGCTCGAACCGCCTGCCGAACCCGCACAATGTCATCGGCATGCCTGATTTCCAGCACCTCATCTCGGATCGGAATCATCGGCCGCCCCCTGCCCGGCCGCTTCGTCGTCAATGTCGAGATCGACCACCACGGTCCCGATCGAACGCATGCCGCGCTCGACGTTGAGCGCCGTGCGGACTCCGTTGAGCGACAGCCCCAGTTCGACCAGCGTGATCGCCACAGCCGGGCGCATGCCGACCACGACGGTGGCGGCTCCCAACAGGCGCGCGACACCGGCGATGTTGTCGAGCATGCGGCCCATGAACGAATCGACGATCTCTAAGCCCGAGATGTCGATCATCACGCCGCGGGCCTGCGTCTCGACGATCCGCTTGGCCAAGTCCTCCTCGAGCGCCTTGGCGAGCCGGTCGTGCACGTCAGCCTGGATGCTGACCAGCAGCGCCCGGCCGAGTTTCAGGATCGGGATACGATCCATGGTGCGCTCAGGCCTTCGCCGCGGGGCGGCGGGTGACCAGCCGGCCGGTGCGCTTGAGGGCCACGGCCAGGGCGTCGGCCAGCGTCGCCTTGGAGACGACGTCGAGTTCGACGCCGAGATGGACCATCGTCTGCGCGATCTGCGGCCGCATGCCGGACACGATGCAGTCGGCTCCCATCAGGCGCGCGGCGGCGATGGTCTTGAGCAGATGCTGCGCGACCAACGTGTCGACCGTGGGAACGCCGGTGATGTCGATGATGGCCAACTCGGCGTTTTGATCCACGATCGCCTGCAGCAGGTTCTCCATGACGACCTGCGTGCGCGATGAATTGAGGGTACCAATGAGCGGCAGCGCCAGGATCCCGTCCCAGAGCTTGATGACCGGCGTGGACAGCTCGGCGATCTCGTCCTGTTGGCGCCGAACAAGATCCTCGCGGCTGCGCTGGTAGACGTCCATGGTGTAGAGGCCGAGCTGGTCGATCAGTGCGGTGACGTGCCAGAACGGCTCGGCGTCCGCGGCGGTGCCGCCGGCTTCCGCTCTCAGCCGCTCGAACAACGGTTCCTTGAGCGAGAAGACGAAAGCCGCGGTCTCGCGCGGACTGAACCCCAGAGAGGCCCGGGAGTGGGAGATGTGGTCGAGCAACTCGCGCGCCGGTGCGAAGCCCGGCTCGTTGCAGGTGCTGGCTCCGGAGTGCAGCCCATCGATGAGCGCCTTGAGGAAATCGCGGCATTGCTGCTGGAGCTCACCGTCGGTGAGCCGGCCGCCGCCCTTGCCGCCGGCGGCCACGATCAGGTCTCGCCAGCGGGCAAGCAACTGATCAGTATCGTGACCCGCGATGCGGGCCATCAGGCTTGAACTCAGCTCCATCGTGTTTGTCTCGCTGCCGCTTGATCGTACATCGTAAACTTACCGATCCCGCTTGTCGCCGCGCTTGAACGCCGCAGTCGCCATGCGGCCGTGGCAGGCGTCACAGCGCGGCGGCGAGTTCCTTGACGTGGCGCAGATCGGCGACGAAGGCGGCGTATTCGCGATCCTTGGCGGCCGGGTCGGGGAGCCGGAGGAGGTAGGACGGGTGGACCGTCACGAAGCCCTGGGTGTTGCCGGAGAGCGGAATCGGGCGGCCGCGCTCGCGCGAGATGGTGACCGTGCGGCCGAGGACGGCATGGGCGGCCGACGCGCCGAGCATGACGGTGAGCGCAGGCTGGACGGCGCCGCGCTCGATCTCGAGCCAGAATCGGCAGGCGGTGATCTCGGAAGTGCCAGGCTTGGCGTGGATGCGGCGCTTGCCGCGCGGCTCGAACTTGAAGTGCTTGACGGCATTGGTGACGTAGACCTGGGTGCGGTCGAGACCCACCTCCTGCATGGCGCGGTCGAGTAGTTGGCCGGCGGGCCCGACGAAGGGGCGGCCCGCGAGGTCTTCCTGGTCGCCGGGCTGCTCGCCGATCATCATGATGCGGGCGTCTGCCGGACCTTCGCCGAAGACGACTTGCGTCGCGGGTTGCCACAGGTCGCAGCGGCGGCAGGCTTCGGCGTCGCGGGCCGCGGCGGCGAGGGTCGTCACTTCTCCTTTGGCGATGGCCGTGTCGGTCGGCTTGGCGCGGGCGGGCTTCGGGGGGGAGATCACGGGTTGGTCCACCATGGCGTCAACCCGCGCGCCGGCGGTGCGGATCAGTTCGGGGATTGCGGCGGCTTCGGGAAGGTTTTTCCAATATTTGCGTGGCATCTCGGATGTCATGGCGCCGATCTTGAGGCGGGCCGGGTTGAAGATGGAGCTGTAGTAGGCGCGCCAATAGGCTTCGAGCCGATCGTCATCGGGGATGTCGGCGCGGCTGGCGCCGGGGGCGAATTCGAGCGCCTCGCCGGTCCAGTGGACGCTGCGGTAGGGCGTCAGGATGGACCAGACCATGGTGGCGAAGCGGCGGACGAAGAAGGCGGCGTTGGCCTCGACGATGTAGTGGTCTGGCTCGAACCAACTGACGTATTTGAGGCCGCTCTCGTCCGGGACTTCACGGAACCGGACGAAGGCGCGCATTTTGTGGGTGTCGCGGCGAACGGATTTGGCGAGTTCCTGGACGGCGTGGACGTCGGGATCGGTGGTGATTTCGAGCAGATGCTTCTCGCCCTGCTGGGCACGCCAGATCAGGCGGTAGAGGCGGGCGAAGCGCTCGGGGTCGCTATGCTGGATGACGGTCTCGGCCAGCGCGACGAGCGCCCGCGGCACCGTGAAGCTGCCGGACGCGGGCGGCGGGGCAGGGCGCTCTCCCGCCGCGAACAGGTCGTCCGGAGCGCCGACGGACCAGACGACGTGCTCGGGCGGGATGCCGTCCAACGCCAGGGTGCGGGCGGCCGCGCGCCAGCCGTCCCAGTCGACCTGGTGGGCGAGAACGATGGATTTCATGCGAACAGGTCGGTTTGCACCGGTTTGGGTGTGAGGCGCCGTTGCAGGGTGGCGCTGTCGAGCTGCGGGCCGGGCTGGTGGTCGGCGGCGATGACGAACGGGCCGATCTTGCCGAGCGGCAGGCGCAGGCGGGCGAGGTCGTCCATGCGCAGGCGCCGGTGGCGGCGAGCTTGGATGATGCGGTCGACGGATTTGACGCCCATGCCGGGGACGCGGAGCAATTGCTCGCGCGTGGCGCGGTTCACGTCCATGGGGAACTGCTCGCGATGCTGGAGCGCCCAGGCGAGCTTGGGGTCCATCGAGAGGTCCATGTTGCCGGTCGCGTCGAGGGCGAGTTCCTTGGCGTCGAATTCGTAGAACCGCATCAGCCAGTCGGCTTGATAGAGCCGGTGTTCGCGGAGCAGAGGCGCCTTGGCAGGCGGAAGCACGGCGGAGGCGTCGGGAATGGGGCTGAACGCCGAGAAGTAGACGCGGCGCAGTCCGTAGTTGCCATAGAGGTTGGTGCTGAGGTCCAGGATGTCGCGATCGGAACTGGCATCGGCGCCGATAATAAGCTGGGTGCTCTGCCCGGCGGGTGCGAAACGCGGGCCCTTCCGCTCGGCTTTCGCCTCGTCGATGCGCAGGCGCATGCGGCCCATCGAGCGACGGATGCCGGCCATGTCCTTCTCCGGCGCCAGGCGCTCGAGGCTGCCCTCGGTCGGCAGCTCGACGTTGATGCTGAGGCGGTCGGCATAGCGGCCTGCTTCGGCCAGCAGCTCGGGCGACGCGTCGGGAATGGTCTTGAGGTGGATGTAGCCGCGGAAGCCGTGTTCCTCGCGCAGGAGCTTGGCGACCCGGACGACCTGTTCCATCGTGTAGTCCGGGCTGCGGATGATGCCGGAGCTGAGGAACAGGCCTTCGATGCAGTTGCGGCGATAGAAGCCGAGGGTGAGGGTGACGACCTCCTCGGGGGTGAAGCGGGCGCGCTGGACGTTGCTGCTGCGGCGGTTGATGCAATAGAGGCAGTCGTAGACGCAGGAGTTGGTCAGCAGGATCTTCAGCAGGCTGATGCAGCGGCCGTCCGGCGCGTAGGCGTGGCAGATGCCCATGCCCTCGGTCGAGCCCACGCCGTTCTTCTCGCCCAGCGAGGATCGTTTGGCGGTTCCGGACGAGGCGCACGAGGCATCGTATTTCGCCGCATCGGCCAAGATCTCGAGCTTCTGAAGCAAATCCATCACGGCAGAATGTTTGACAGACCGTGACCGATACAAGTGGTCACATCTGCGACGGCGGGCAACTCGGTCCGACGCGAAACGCTAGCGACACTCGAAGCGCAGCGACGACCACGAGGACGAGACGACGATGAGATTCACGATCAACGGCCAAGTGCGCGAGGCCGACCCCGATATCCGCACGTCCGTTCTCGACCTGCTGCGCGAGCATCTGGGTCTGACCGGGAGCAAGAAGGGGTGCGATCATGGGCAGTGCGGGTCGTGCACGGTCCTGATCAATGGCCGCCGGGTCAATAGCTGCTTGACGCTCGCCGTCATGCACGAGGGCGACGAGATCACGACCATCGAGGGGCTGGGCAGCGCCGACGCGCTGCACCCGCTGCAGGCGGCGTTCGTGCGGCACGACGGCTACCAGTGCGGCTACTGCACGCCCGGGCAGATCTGCTCGGCGGTCGGCATGCTCGACGAGGTGGCCAAGGGCTGGCCGAGTTTCGTGACCGATGATCTCGGGCACGCCGAGCTGTCCGAGGCCGAGATCAGCGAACGGATGAGCGGCAACATCTGCCGCTGCGCCGCCTATCCCAACATCGTCGACGCCATCCGCGACGTGGCTGGGGTGGACGCATGAGGACCTTCACCTACGACCGGGCCGACAGCCCGGAAGCGGCCGTCCGCAGCGTCGCGCCGCCGCATGCCAAGTTCATCGCCGGCGGCACCAACCTGCTCGACCTCATGAAGCTGCAGGTGGAGACGCCGGACCGCCTGGTCGACGTCAGCCGCCTGGCGCTGATGGACATCGAGGATGCCGGCGAGGGCGGGCTGCGCGTCGGCGCGCTGGTGCCGAACAGCGATCTGGCCGCCGATCACCGCGTGATCGCGCGGTACGAGGTGTTGAGCCGGGCGCTGCTGGCCGGCGCGACGGGGCAGTTGCGCAACAAGGCCACCACCGGCGGCAACCTGCTGCAACGCACGCGGTGCTACTATTTCTACAATCCCGCCAGCCCCTGCAACAAGCGCGAGCCTGGCGCCGGCTGCGCCGCGATCGGCGGGTTCAACCGCATCCACGCCATCCTCGGCGCCAGCGAGCACTGCATCGCCACCCATCCGAGCGACATGTCGGTCGCCATGCGCGCGCTGGATGCCACGATCCTGACGCTCAAGCCGGACGGCGAGCGGCGCCGTATCGCGATCGGCGAGTTCTACCGTCTGCCCGGCAGCACGCCGGAGATCGAGACCGTACTCGAGCACGGCGAGCTGATCACCCATGTCGAGCTGCCGCCGGCGCCCGCGGGAGCCCGGCAGATCTACCGCAAGGTGCGGGATCGCGCCTCCTACGCCTTCGCACTCGTGTCCGTGGCGGGGGTGGTGTCCATGCAGGGCGGCAAGATCGCCACTGCGGCGCTAGCCTTCGGCGGCCTGGCGCACCTGCCATGGCGGAACAGCGCCGTGGAGCAGGCGCTGATCGGCCAGGCGCCATCGGACGGTCTGTTCGAGGAGGCCGCGACGCTGCTGCTCGCCGACGCGCGCGGGCAGGGGACCAATGATTTCAAGATAACGCTCGCCCGGCGCACGCTCATCGCGTGCCTGCGCGATTTGACGAAGGAATAGCCGATGTTTGGCTTTGGCAAGAGCGACGAAGCGTCGCTGACGATGGATCGGCCGGTGCCGGACAGCCTGCTCGACCATACCGTGCAGGACATCCTCGGCAAGCCGCTCGACCGGGTGGACGGACCAAAGAAGGTGGCGGGTGCGGCGACCTACGCGGCCGAGTACCAGATCGAGAACGTTGCCTACGGGGTTCTCGTCAGCGCCACGATCGGCAAGGGGAAGGTGCGGTCGATCGATGTCGAGGCGGCCAAGGCCATGCCGGGCGTGATCGACGTGGTGATCGACTTCGACCAATTCGCCCGCACGCCGCAGCAGGGCGGCGAAACTTCGGCGCCGGCGCAGGGCGTCAAGGCGATCGAGTATTTCGGCCAGATCATCGCCATCGTCGTCGGCGAGACCTATGAGGCCGCCCGTGACGCGGCCTTGCAGCTCGGTGTCGTCTATGATCGGGGCGAAGGCGTCTTCGGCTTCTCGACCGACGTCGCCCGCGACAAGAAGCTGCCCGCCAACAACACCCCGGCCCAATTCGAGCAGGGCAACATCGACAAGGCGGTCGCTCAAGCCGCGGTCACGGTCGACGAGACCTACACGACGCCGAGCCAGAATTCGGCCGCCATGGAGCTGCACGCCTCGCTGGCGACATGGGACGATGACGGGCTGACCCTGTACGGATCGTACCAGATGCCGACCGCGGACGGCCAGCAACTGGCCGATGCGTTGGGCCTGTCCGAGAAGAAAGTGCGGATCATCTCCCGCTACATCGGCGGCGGCTTCGGCTCCAAGCTCGGCATCGCGCCCGAGAGCGTCGCCGCGGCGCTGGCGGCCAAGCAACTCGGCCGCCCCGTCAAGGCGGTCATGCTGCGCCAGCAGGTGTTCGAGGCGACGGTCCGCCGCTCCAACACCTCGCAGCGAGTCCGCCTGGCTGCGAGCGCCGAGGGCAAGCTCATCGGCATCGGACACGAGACGGTCGCCTCCAACCTGTCCGACAACGACTATTTCGAGCCGACCGGCATCTCGACGCATTTCCTCTACGCCGGCGAGCATCGCAAGATCACGCATGATCTCGTGCGCCTGAACTGGCTGCTCTCCGGGTCCATGCGCGCGCCCGGCGAGGCCGTCGGCCTGCTTGCGCTCGAGAGTGCGATGGACGAGCTGGCGGAAAGGCTCGGGATCGACCCGATCGAACTGCGCCGCCGCAACGAGCCGAGCGAGGATCCGGAGAAGGGCGTGCCGTTCTCGTCCCGCCGGCTCATCGACGCGCTCGAGCAAGGAGCAGAGCGATTCGGCTGGACGCAGCGGCGGGCGCCGGGCCAGCGGCGCGAGGGCGAGTGGCTGGTCGGCATGGGCGTGGCCGCGGCGGCCCGCGCCAACCTGGTCATGGAAAGTTCGGCCCACGTGGCCCTGCATCCGGACGGCAGCGTGACGGTGTCGTCGGCGATGACAGACATCGGCACCGGCAGCTATACGATCCTCGCCCAAATGGCGTCCGAGCTGCTGGGCATACCGGTCGAGCGGGTCGCGGTGGAGCTGGGCGACACCAACGATGCGCCGTCCGGCGGTTCGGGCGGCTCGTGGGGCGCCTGCTCCTCCGGCTCGGCCGTCTATCTTGCCTGCGAGAACATCCGGGGCAAGCTGGCCAAGGCCATGGGCGTGGCGCCGGACGCGCTGACGTTGAAGGACGGTCAGGCGATCGGCGGAAACCGCTCCGTCGCCATAGCCGATCTGGTCGGAGAGGGCTTGGAGGCCACCGGCACGATCAAGCCCGGCAAGCAGAAGAGCGCGGTCAACCAAGCCTCCTACGGCGCCCACTTTGCCGAGGTGGCGGTCAATGCCGTCACGGGCGAGACGCGGGTGCGGCGGATGCTCGGCGTGTTCGCCGCCGGCCGCATCCTGAACGAGAAGACCGCGCGGTCCCAATGCCTGGGCGGGATGACGTTCGGCATCGGTGGGGCGCTGATCGAGGAGCTGATCCACGATCCGCGCACCGGGCAGGTCGTCAACCACGACCTCGCCGAATACCACGTGCCGGTGAACGCGGACGTGCCGCAGCTGGAGGTCGTTTTCCTGCCCGAGCGGGACATCCACACCAACCCGATCCACGCGAAGGGCATCGGCGAGGTCGGGATCTGCGGCGCGGGCGCGGCGATCGCCAACGCGGTGTACAATGCGACCGGTATCCGCGTGCGCGACTTCCCGATCACGCTGGACAAATTGCTGCCACACCTGCCGGCGTACTAGCCGGATCGTCCGCCCGGGGTCTTACGCTCCGGGCGGGAAGGCGCGTACTATGGCGGCATGATCGACGATCCGACGCCGTATACGCAGACCGAGTCTGCCAGCTCGCCCAGCTTTTCCGCCGATGGCGGGCGCTTGTTCCATCTCCGCGGCTCCGGGCAGCAGCAGGTCTGGTCCCTCGATCTGGCGAGTGGCGCGTCGCGCCGCCTGACCGACCATGACGAGAAAGTCGGGTTGCTGCGCCGGGCGCCGGGCGACGACCGCTTGATTTACGGAATCGATGCAGGCGGCGACGAGCGGCAGCAGCTCTGGCTGCTCGAGGACGGGACCCCGCGGGCGCTGACCAGCGCGCTGGACGTGATCCATGGCTTCGGCGCCTGGAGCAAGGACGGCACGCGGTTCAGCCTCACCGCCAACGACCGCGACCCGGCGCATTACGACATCCTCCTGCAAGAGATCGCGTCCGGCACCCGGCACCGCCTGCACGAGGGGCGGCACGAGGTCACGGCGGGGCCGTTCCACGGCGATGCGGACCGCCTGCTGGCCATCGAGGAGCGGTCGACGACGGATCAACGGCCCTTCGTGCTTGGGCTGGACGGCGCGATGACCCTGGTGCCGCGGACCAGGGCGGGGCGGTTCAGCGCGTTGCGTTGGGACGGCGACGCCCTGCTCGGGTTGACGGATGCGCATGGCGGCGACCTCACCTGGTTGTGCCGCATCGACCCAGCGACCGGCGCGGCCGACGTGGAGTTCGGACCGGCCGATCGTGAGGTCGAAGCCTGGGCCCTGGCAGCCCAGGGAAACCTGCTGGCGACGATCGAGAACGATCGCGGGTACGGCGTGTTGCGGGTCGGGCCACGCGGGGGCGAGCGGCCCGTCGTGGCCGGGTTCGAGTCGGGCGTCGCATCCGACCTCGCATGGTCGCCGGACGGGCGGCAGTTGGCGTTCGCCTGGAGCGACCCGGAGCGGCCGGCCGGGCTTTACGTCTGGGACGATGGGACGGTGCGGGCGGTGTGGACGCCCCCGCTCGAGCTTTCGACGCGGCCGTTCGAGCTGGTGTCGTGGGAGACGTTCGACGGGCACACGATCCCCGGCTGGCTCGCCGTCCCGCAGGGCGTCGCGCCGGACGCAGGCTGGCCGGCGGTGGTTTGGGTGCATGGGGGGCCGGCGGGCCAAGCCCGGGCCGGGTTCCGGGCGGACATGCAGGCGCTGCTCGCGCAGGGCTATGCGGTGCTGATGCCGAACGTGCGGGGCAGCAGCGGATACGGCCGGGCGTGGCTCGAGGCGGACGACGTGGAAAAGCGGCTGGACTCGGTCCATGACCTTTCGGCAGGCCGGACCTACCTGGCCGGGCGAGCCGAGATCGATCCGGCGCGGATCGCCATCATGGGGCAGTCGTATGGCGGCTACATGGTCAACGCGGCGGTCACGGAATACCCGGAGCTCTGGCGCGCGGCGGTCAACTTTTACGGCATCGCCGATTTCGTGACGCTGCTGGAGGCGACCGGGCCCTGGCGGCGGGCGCACCGCAGCGAGGAGTATGGCGATACGCTGCGGCACCGGGCGTTGTTCGACCGCATCTCGCCGATCCGCCACATCGACCGAGTCCGCGTGCCGATGCTCCTGCTGCATGGGCAGCGGGATCCGCGCGTGCCGTTCGGCGAGAGCGTGCAGATGGAGGCCGCACTGCGGGCGCGAGGCCTGCCCGTGCGGTTCGAGACGTTCGACTATGCGGGGCACGGCTTCATCCGCGCAAACGACAAAGCGCGGGTGTATCGCGCCGTCGGCGCGTGGCTGCGGGACTACGTTTAGCGCGCCAGTGCGTCCTGCTGGGCGAGGTAGCGCTTGACCGGCGGCCCCCAGATGGCCGAGCCACCGCGGCCGAAGAACAGTGCGTGCCCGTCCGAGCCGAAGGGGCCCGGCTGGACGACCCGGTCGGGCCGGATGAACGGCAGTGCGACAAGGGCTTGCACCGTGGCTTGGATGTCGCGCGCCGTCTCGAGGCCCGAGCGGACGAAGTCGCTCTCGCGGCAGGAGGGTGACGCCTCGGCAGCGGCGCCGCCGGTCGCGCCGTAGCCGCGGCGGAGCGGGAAGGCGACAACGTAGCCCCGCGCCAGGAACCAGCGCGTCGCCTCTTCGCCGCAGCGGCGGAGTTGCATGCGGGGCCGCTCCGCCGCGTCGGCTGGCGCGCCGTGGTTGATGACGACCAAGCCAGCGGGCGCATCCGACTCCGGGCGGCAGATGCGGGCCTGGATCGGCACGACCTGACCCTCCGCATTGGTGACCGGGATGCTGACGACCTGGTCGCGGCTGTTACGCGCGGACCCGGGTGCGAGGGTGTCGACACGCGCCGGCATGGGAGTGCAGGCGGTCAGGACAGCGAGGAGCGCGAGCAGGGGGCGGGCCATGACCCATGTAGTCAGGGTTCCCGCCGAGGAGCCATCCGGGGGCTGCCAGGCGCGGCATTCGGACCTATGCTTTCCTGCAGGGAGAGCGCGCGTGAGTGAACTCAGGCCGAGTCCGGCGATGAGCCGGCTTCCGACGTCAACCCGGGCGATGCGATGGTAACGGCCGCGGTGGTGTACGATGAAGGTGTTGGGGCTCACGGGCGGGATCGGGATGGGCAAGTCGAATGCCGCCATGGTTTTGCGGCGGGCCGGGCTGCCGGTGTTCGACGCCGACGCGGCGGTGCACCGGCTGCAGGGGCGGGGCGGGGCGGCGGTGCCGGCGATCGGGGCCGCGTTTCCCGGCAGCGTGCGGGACGGCGCGGTGGACCGGGCGGCGCTGCGCACAGCGGTGCTGGGCAACGAAGCAGGATTAAGGCAGCTGGAGCGCATCGTGCATCCGCTGGTGCGGCAGGCGGAGCAGCGGTTCCTGGCGCGGGCGCGCCGGGCCGGGCGGCGGCTGGCGGTCTTGGATGTGCCGCTGTTGCTGGAGACCGGTGGCGAGCGCCGGGTTGACCATGTGATCGTCGTCAGCGCGCCGCCGCAGGTGCAGCGGGCGCGGGTGCGGCGCCGGGGCACGATGTCGCCAGCGCAGATCGAGGCCGTGATCGGGCGGCAGATGGCGGACCGGGAGAAGCGGCGGCGGGCGGATACGGTGATCCGGACCGGGTTGTCGCGCCATCACACGCAGCGCCAATTGCGGCGTCTCGTCCGGAGGCTGCAGGCGTGATCGGTCCGGAGCCGACCCGGCCGGAAACCCTGGCCTTCATCGGCACGAGCGACCTCAGCGGATCGTTGCGGGGCGTGGCACTGCCGTGGGCGGAGCTGCAGCGCGTGATGGGGCGCGGGGTGGTGCTGCCGGGTCACGTCCCGCTGCGGCCTCCGGCCGGTCCGATCGGGCCGGCCGCACCCGACCTGCTCCTGCTGCCGGACGCGGCGACGCGGGCCTACGTGCCGGTCGAGGGCGCGCCCGATCTGGTGCTGCTCCTCGGCGACGTGCTGGAGCTGGACGGCGCGCCATGGGCCTGCTGCCCGCGCTATTTCCTGCGGCGGGCGCTCGCGGCGCTGCACGCGGAGTTCGGGCTGACGATACGAGCGGGGTTCGCGCACCGCTTCGTCCTTCCGGCCGGGCTGGCGGACGAGGGGCGGACCTTGCGCGCGCTCCGCCGCCAAGCGCCGTTGCTGGGGCGGTTGCTGGCGGTGATGCGGACGAACGGGATCGTGCCGGATTGCATGCAGCCGGGCGATGCCCCGGGCGAGTTCGAGGTTGCGGCGATGGCAGCGCTGGGGATTGCGGCGGCCGACCAGGCGGTGGTGGCGCGCGAGTTGATCGAGGCGTTCGCGGCGGCGGACGGCGTCCGGATGGGGCGGGTGCGAATCGGCGTAGGCCTGGTGGACGGGTTCGGCCAGCCGGCGATGGCCGACAGCAGCGGTGAGCATGGGCTGTCCGACGAGGCGGAGCACTGGGCGGCGGGGGTGGTGCACCATCTGCCGGCGCTGGCAGCCATCGTTGCGCCCTGGGCCGGGCTGTATCCGGCGGGTCGCGCCCGGGCCGAGCTCGCGGTCGACGGGCGGCCTGGCGCGCTCCGCCTGCGCAGCGATCCAGGCGACGACGGCGTGGGCGTCCCCGCCCGGATCGAGCTGGATTTCGGGGATGCGGGCGCCTCGCCCTATCTGGCGCTCGGAGCGCTGGTATGGGCCGGGCTGGACGGGCTGCGGCAGCATCGGCGGCTGTTCGAGCAGTCGGCGGCGGCCGTGCCAGGCTCGCTGGCAGACGCGCTGGACGTATTTCAAGAAAGCGTGTTCGCGGCAGAGTGGTTCGGGATGGAGTTTCGCGAGCAATTCCTGCGTTTTGGGCGAGCAGTCACTAGGACTTCACCCTAACCGGTCTCCCCTCCGGCCAAGGATTTGACTAGATTCAAGGTCGATGCCGGGCCCGATCATCCGATGAGCGAGTACGCGTTCGAAGCCGCCAGGCGGAGCTCGGCCTCCATCAGCTGGAGCTTCGCGACGCAGACGCTGCCGCAAGATACCGGCATTCCGTTCAGCAACGTGGTGGGCGCCCCCTACCAGGGCATCGTGGCGGCGGCGTTCGACCGGTGGGCGTCCGTGTCAGGACTGACCTTCTCGCAGGTGACGGATTCGGCGAGCGTGCCGATCCGGATCGGGTTCGACGCGTTCACGCGCGCCGGTGAACTGGGCGAGACGGACTTCCGCTACGCGCACGGGCTGCTTGGCACCGACACGCTGATCCGGCTGCTGGACCCGGCTTCGGCCGCCGTCGCCCTCGACGCAAGCGGGGCCTACTCGTACGACGCCTACGGCGTGACGCTGTTCCAGGTGGCGCTGCACGAGATCGGTCACGCGCTCGGGCTGGGTCATACGACCGACCCGACCACCATCATGTTTCCGTACGCCTCCTCCACCAACCGCGACCTGGCCGAGGGTGACGTCGAGGGGATCAACACGCTCTATCCTTACTACACCGTCGCGGCGGCGGCCCCGGTGCAGGTCGCAAGCGCGGCGGGGCAGACGGACACCTACGACTTCACCATCACGCGATACAGCGATCCCGCCGCCGCGCTGACGATCGGCTACGCGATCACCGGGGCGCCCTATCCCTCGCTGAGCGGCTCGGTCGCGGCGGACCCGGCAGAGTTCGGGGGCGGCGCGTATCCCTCGGGGCAGGTGACGTTCGCAGCCGGGTCGACGACGGCGACGCTCAGCATCGCGGTGGCCAACTCGACGACGGGCCATTCGGACGAGGGGTTCGCCCTCGCGCTCTCGAGCCTCAACCCGGCCGACAGCGTGACGGTCCGTGGGCAGATTAACGCGCTCATCCTCGACAACAGCGGCTACGGACAGGTCAGCGGAAACTCGCTCGGCATCTACCGCTTCTTCGACAGCTCCAACGGCACGCATTTCTATTCGGCCAGCGAGGCGGAGCGGAACACGCTGGTACAGACGCGGCCCGCTCTCGTCTACGAGGGCCTCGATCTGACGGCGGTCGCAACGCCCTCGGCGGATCAGGCCGCCGCGCCGGTGTACCGGTTCTTCGATCTGACCAACGGATCACATTTCTACTCGGTCAGCGGCGCCGAGCGCGACGCCATCCAGGCGACGCGGCCCACGCTGGTGTTCGAAGGGGTCGCCTTCTACGAGCACGCCGTGCCCCAGGCGGGCGACACGCCGATCTATCGTTTCTTCGATGCGGCCGATGGCACGCATTTCTTCACGGCGAGCGCGCCGGAGCGGGCCTCGATTTTGGCGACCCGGCCCGATCTGCACGACGAGGGCATCGGCTTCTACGCGCCGAGCGCCTGAGCCATGGCGGAGGACGAGATCGCGGCACAATTGGCGGCCCTGCGGGCGGCGACATCGTCGCTGCGGCACGACATCCGCGGCATGCTGTCGCCCGCCCTGCTGGTGGCGGACCGCCTGCTGGCGCACTCGGACCCCGCCGTCGTGCGCGCGGGTCAGACCGTGGTCAAGGCGATCAACCGGGCCGAACAGCGGCTCCGGGAGACGAAAGAGACCTGACGCAAATGGCGTCAGGCGGCCTCTTCCGTTTCGGGCAGCGGCGGCACCGGGATGGCTTGGCCGTCCCGCGCGAGGCGGTCGTTGGCGGCCGACACGGCGGCGTTCAGGTCGGTCTGGCTGCATAGGCCGAGAATGACCGGGTCGCGCGGCTTGATGTTGGCGCTGTTCCAGTGGGTGCGCTCGCGGACCTTCTGGATGGTGTCCTTGGTGGTGCCGAGCAGCTTGATGACCTGCGCTTCCGTCAGTTGCGGGAAGTTGCGCAGGACGAAGGCAATCGCGTCCGGACGGTCGTTGCGCTTGGCCACGGGGGTATAGCGGGCGCCGCGCTTGAACTTGGACGCGTTGGCCGGCGGCATCAGCTTGAGACGGGCGTCGGGGCTCTTCTCGCAGCGCTTGATCTCGTCTTCGGTGACCTGCTGGTTGGCGACGGGGTCGTAGCCGACGATCCCTTGCGCCACCTCACCGTCGGCGATGGCCTGAACTTCGAGCGGATGCATGCCGCAGAACTCGGCGATCTGGGTGAAGGTCAGCGCGGTTTTTTCGATCAGCCACACGGCGGTGGCTTTCGGCATCAGCGGTAGGCTCATCGGATCAGTGTCCTTCGCCGGTCGCCGGGAGCGCGGCCAGCGGTTCAATTTCGAGGGAGTGCGGATATGGGGCTGCGCCGTGGTGGCGGTCAAGCCCGCGCGGGGTAGTATGCGCGATCAAACGATCATGGGGTCCGGAATGGCCATGGAAGACGATGAGGTGAAGCCGCGGCTGACGCCTTTAATACTTGACCGGATGGGGATCGCCGAGTTGGACCACTACATCGCGGAGCTGCGAGCCGAGATCGGGCGCGCCGAAGCGCAGATCGCCGCGAAGCGAGGGCATCGCAGCGCGGCGGACACGATGTTCAGGTTCTGACGAAGGGGCCGGGTCGCAACCCGGCCCCCGTTGTCAAAATCAGGCCGCTTGCACGGCCTCGGACGTGCTGTCATTCGCGATGACCGGCTGAGCGGCCGGCGCCGACCCGATCGCGATGCGGCGGGGCTTCAGCGCCTCCGGCACGACGCGCTTCAGGCCAACGTGGAGCAGGCCGTTCTTGAGGTCCGCGTTCTCGACGACGATGTGGTCGGCGAGCACGAAGCGACGCTCGAAGGCCCGGCCGGCGATGCCGCGATAGAGCAGCTCGGACTTGTCGTCCTCAGCCTTGACCCGGCCCGCGATCACGAGCGTGTTGTCGCGCACGACGAGGTCGAGTTCGTCCTCGCTGAAGCCGGCCACGGCCATCGTCAGACGATAGCTGTCATCGCCGGTGCGCTCGATGTTATAGGGCGGGTAGGTCTGGGCGCTTGCCGCGTCCTGCGCGTTGCTGGCCAGACGGGCCATGCGGTCGAAGCCGATGGCGGTACGGAACAGAGGGGAAAAATCGAGAGTCGTCATGGGTAAACCTCCAAAAGCAAGGTCGACAATCTGGCCGCCCATAGGGCCAACCGGTTCAGCCTCCGAGACCTCAGTTGAGCATCCCGAACGAGCCAAAAATAACAAAGGCCGCCCCCGGTTTCAAGGGGCGGCCCGTCGAACTCGATGCGGTTTGGGAGCTACTTCTTGAGGCCGATGCCGGCGAACTTGCGGTTGAACTTGGCGACCTGGCCGCCGGTGTCCATGATCCGCTGCACGCCGGTCCAAGCCGGATGGGACTTCGGGTCGATGTCCAGCCGAATGGTGTCGCCCGCTTTGCCGGCACACGTCTTGGTCTTGAACTGCGAACCGTCGGTCATGATGACGGTGATCTCATGGTATTCGGGGTGGATGCCGGGTTTCATCGAGGTTGGTCCTGTTCGGAGCTGCCGATACCGACCGGCAGCGAAGCTCGGGTCTATAAGAGAGACGCGGGCCGGGGGCAAGTTTCCCGCTAGACGTCCGCCCGCGCATATTGCGGGACCAGCTGCGGCTTGAGGCCGAGGTCCTTGGCGGCGTGCAGCGGCCAGGCCGGGTCGGCGAGGGCGGCGCGGCCGATGAAGACCAGGTCGGCGCGCTCGTTGGCCACGATCTCGGCCGCCATCTCGGGCGCGCGGATCAGGCCCACTGCGCCGGTCTTGATCCCGGTCGCGGCGCGGATGCGCTCGGCCAAGGGCACCTGGTAGCCCGGGTGCAGCGACGGGATGCGCATCGTGGGTTCGATGCCACCCGACGAGCAGTCGATCAGGTCGACCTGTCCGGCCGATTTGAGCCAGCCACACACCTCGACCACGTCGTCCAGCGTCAGGCCGCCGGGCGTCCAGTCGGTGCAGGAGAGACGGACGAACAGCGGCAGGTCGTCCGGCCACACGCCCCTGGTCGCCTCGATGACCTCCATCAGCATGCGCGAGCGGCCGCGCAGGTCGCCGCCGTAGCCGTCGTTGCGGGTGTTGCTGAGCGGCGAGAGGAAGGAGTGGATCAGGTAGCCGTGGGCGCCGTGCAGCTCTATGATCTTGAAGCCGGCCTCGAGCGAGAGCCGCGCGGTTTCGGCGAACTGGTCGATGACGACGTGGATCTCCGCCTCGCTCATCGCGTGCGGTTCGACGCCGTCATCGTGGAAGCTGATCGCGCTCGGGCCCCATGGCACCCAACCGCCCGCTTCCGGCCGCAACGCCTTGCCGCCCTCCCAGGGGCGCTGGCTGCTCGCCTTGCGTCCGGCATGTGCGATCTGGATGCCGGGAATGCCGCCGCCATACTCGATCAGCGACACCAGCCGGCGGGCGAACTCGCGCTGCGCCTCGGTCCAGAGGCCCAGGCATCCCGGCGTGATCCGGCCGAGCGCCGAGACGTGCGTCGCTTCGGTGAAAACGATGCCGGGGCCGCCCATCGCCTTGGCGCCGAGGTTCTGGATATGCCAGTCGGTGCCGAGACCGTCCTCGGCGGTGTATTGGCACATCGGCGAGATGGCGATGCGGTTCTTGGCGGTGACGCCGCGGAGGGTGATCGGCTGAAAGAGGAGCGGAATGCGCATGGCGTTTCCTTGCCGGGTTCGGCGCCGCGCGTCTACCCTCAACGCCGTGACTGAGACCGTCCTTGTCCGGGAGCTGCTCGGCCTCCGCGAATTTCGCTATTTCCTGGCCGCCGACGTGGTCGAACGTTTCGCGGCGGCCGCCATGACGGTGCTGCTCGGGTTCCAGATCTTCGAGCTCACCGGCCAGACCCTGTTCGTCGGCCTGCTCGGCCTCGTCGAGGCCATCCCGGGTGTCACGCTCGTCCTGCTCGGGGGCGACGTCGCCGACCGCTACGACCGCCGCGCGATCATGCTCCTGACCACGACGCTCCTGGCGGGGCTGGCGCTCATGCTCGCCGTCGCCGCCCGGCTGGACCCGGCGGCCACCCTGCCGGCGCTCTTCGTCGTCGCTCTCCTGGCGGCGACGGTCCGCGCGTTCGAGAGCCCGGCCGCCACGGGCCTCGAAGCGCGCATCGTGCCGCTGCATCTCGTGTTCCGGGGCGTGCCGCTGCTGGCGACCACGGCGCGCAGCGCCGACGTGCTCGGCCCGGTCGCGGTCGGCTTCGCCTGGACCTGGGCCGGACCGGCCGCGACCTATGCCGCGCTGGCCGCGCTGTTCCTGCTCGCCTCGACGCTGCTCCGGGCCGGCGTGGCTCCCAAGCCGCCGCTGCCGTTCGAAGGCGCCGCCTCCGGCATCGCAACCCGGGTGCTCGAGGGCGTCACTTACGTCTTCCGCCACGAGCTGCTGTGGTCGTCGATGGCGCTGGATCTGTTCGCGGTCTTCTTCGGCGGCGTCACCGCGTTGCTGCCGTTCTTCGCGACCCAAGTGCTTGACGTCGGCGCCGCGGGCTTCGGCATCATGCGGGCGGCCATGGCGGCGGGAAGTCTGCTCGCCGCCCTGCTCAGCACACGGCTCTTGCCGCGCCGCAACGCCGGGCTGGTGCTCCACGCCACGATCGCGTGCTTCGGCGTCGGCATCATCGTGTTCGGCCTGTCGCGAAGCGTTCCGCTCTCACTAGCCGCGCTGTTCCTGGCTGGCCTGTGCGACGGGACCAGCGTGACGATCCGGCGCGCCATCCTGCGGCTTGCCTCGCCCGAAGCCCTGCGCGGACGGATCGCGGCCGTGAAATCGGTGTTCGTCGGCTCCTCCAACGAGCTGGGCGCGTTGGAGAGCGGGTTGGTTTCTGCCGCGATCGGCGCAGTTCCGACGGTCCTCGTCGGCGGCGCCATTACCCTGGTCGTCGTCGCCGTCATCGCCTGGCGCGCGCCCGCGCTCCGGCGTCTCGACCTGGACCGGCTGGCCGCTCCCTGACCGTGCCGCCAAGGGGCGGCTCGCGATGACCAGGATCAACGCTTCAACCCTGCTGCGGCGCAGGCGGTCGAGGTGTCGCCGCCGAAGATGCCGTCGATCAGGAAGCCCAGTTGCTGCAACCCGCCGGCGTCCAGCTTGCCGCTCACGTTGCGGAACGGCCCCTGCACGACCACCGGCACCGCGACCGGCGAGCCCGCCACCTGTGCCATCGGCTGCAGCTTCAGGGCCACCGTCTCGCGCCCCAGATCGACCTGCCCGGCGCCCGACAGCGACAGATAGGTCGTCTCCAGCGCGATGGTCTTGAACGTTCCGACACCTGCCGCGAACGACCCCGCCAGCGCGAAACAGGTCAGCGTCGTCTCGCCCTGCGGCGGCACCGTGATCCCGAGTCCGTCGAGCGCGGCCGACGTCAGGCCGATCAGCGCCCGGTTGCTGAGCCTGCCGTCGACGGCGGTGATGGAGAGCGGCCCCTCGAGCGTGCTCGCCAGCTCCCGCATAGTTTGGCCGCGCGCCCGCAACTGGGTGCTGATCGCCGCCGTGCCCACGATCGGCCCGGGCAATCCGGCATACCGCCCCAGCAACGCGAGCGGCACCGCGGGGGCCGAGAGCGAGACGAACACCGGCGCGGCCGCCGCCCGGGCGTCGACGGTCAGGGCGGCCATCAACCGTGGCCCCGCCGGCATCGCCACCCCGATCGGTCCGGCCTGCAGCATGCCTCCCTTGAGCTTGAGCGTGGCCCCGACGTGATGCCAGACCTCGCCCTGGAAGCGCATCTCGCCGATGTCGGCCACCAGGTCCACCACCGGGCCGCGCAGCGCCGCCCAGGGCAGGGCCGCGTTCGGGATCATCGGGCCCGTCGTCGCGCGCGATGCGCCCGGGCTGGACAGGTCGACGCCGATTGCGGCCAGCATCGCGTCGAGGTCGAGCACGCCCGACCGCCACGTTCCGGTCACCACCGGCGCCGCAGCGACGTCGATGCTGCCATCTCCGGCGATGTCGCCCTGCTCCGTATCCAGCGTGACCCCGCGCAGCCGTAGCGTGCCGGCGCCGGCGGGGACCGACACCTGTCCGCTGAACCGGACCCCGGTCAACGCCGGCAGGCCTGCGCCGAGCACCGGCCGCAACCCGGCCAGCGCCGCCGTCTGCAGCGTCGCCGACGCGTCCAAGCCGGCGAACCGCAGCGTGTCGAGCGCCAGCGCGCCCTTCAGTGTCAGCACGCCATCGGCGGCTTTCGGCGATGTCTCGACCTTGAGCGCGAATGGCACGCTCGCCTTGCCGTCCGGCTGCGCCGGGACGCCGACGCTGCCGGCCAGGTGGAATGCGCTCCCGGCATACTGCCCCGCGCTGTCCACCGCGGCCTGGCCACCGGCGGCTGGCAACGACGCCCGGGTCGCCCCGAGCACCAGCCCCGGCGTCAGCGTCCGCAGGTCGGCCGAGGCGAATTGCAGCGTCGCCGGCCCGATGACCGGGATGTCGCCCGGGCGCTTACCGTTGCCGATCTGCGCCGACAGCTTGACCTGCCGCAGCGCCGGCAGAGCCATCTCCGGCAGCAATGCGTTCAGCTTCTCGAGCGCGCCAGCCTCCGCCTCGACCCGCAGATCGTAGTGGCCTGCGACGTCCATGGTCCCCGTCGCGGCGGCATCGGTGTCGAATGCGGTAAAGTGCAACCGCGTGCGCCAGGGATCCATTACGCCTCCGGTCGGGTCGGCGGCGACGACGAGCGCGAACGGCTGGTTGTCCGAGTAGACGAGCGTCGACTGCGCTTCGACCGGCCCGTTCTCGCGCGCGCGCTTGAAGTCGAGCGCCCGGATGCCGACCACCTTGGTCCGCGCGGGCAGCTTCCAGGTGACCATGCCGTCCCGCACATGCGCGGCCCGTATGCGTAACGCGAAGGGAGTACCCGGGGTGGCGGCCGAGGCTGGGGCGGGTGCTGGCTGCGTGCTGGTGAAGACCCAATTCGGCCTGCCGCCGACCTGCTCGAACAGGATGTTCGGACCGGTCAGCGTCAACCTCGTGACATCGATCTCGTGGCGCAGCAGGGCGAGCAGCGAGAGTTGGCCTTCGATGCGTTCGGCATGGGCCATGGCCGGTCGCGTCCCGCCCGGCAGGTTCGACAGCGAGATGTCGGTCGCTTCGAGCGTGGGCCAGAGCGACTTCGTCAGCACCAATTCGCCGCCGATCGTCAGCGTCCGCCCGGTCGCGTCCTGCACGGCGCCGACGAGCCGGGCTTTGTAGTCGTTCGGGTCGAGCCGGGCGAGGCCGGCGGTGATGCCCACCACGGCCAACGCCACCAGGGCGCAAAGTGCGTTCAGAACGGCGGCGATGCGCCTCACGGGCTTGATTTCACTTCCGGCACCCTGGCCCATACCCAGATCAGGTTGATCGTCAGCAACGTCGCCGTGACGAGGAACACCCAGCGCACACCGGCCGCCGCCGCGATCACGCCGCCCGAGAGCGGACCCAAGGACTGGCCGAGGAACATCGCAGATGCCGTCGCGCCATAGACCGCCCCCCGATCGGCCGGCGGCGCCAGGCGGCCGACGAGCGCGTTGGCGGTGGGCAGGATGCCGCCCACGAACAATCCCAGCCCGAACCGCGCGGCGACGAACGCCCAGTAGTCGGTGACGAAGAACTGGGGCGCGCTGGCCAATGCCGCCCCTGCCAGGCTGATCAGCAGCACGCGGCGGTAGCCCAGCGTGTCGCTCCGCCGGCCGAGGAACGGCGAGGCCATCAGGTCGGCTGCCCCGGTGATCGAGAAGGCGATGCCGCTGAGCGTCGCGATATCGGCCCGGTCGCCGGCCAGGTGTTCGACGAACACGGTCACGACCGGCTGCACCGCCTGCACCGCGAATTGCGCCAGCAGCAACACGACGAAGAGGGGCACCAGCCCCGGCGAGCGGCCGAGGATGGCGAAACTCTGCACGAACGAGCGCTTGCCGGCGGTGATCTTCGGCGGCGTGAACCGTTCCTGCACGAGTCCCAGCACGACGCCGGCGCACAGAAAGCAGATGACCGACGTCAGCGCGAACGGGGCGCGGTAGCTGCCGGTCGCATCGGCGACGGCGCCGCCGAGCAGGGGGCCGACCAGCGAGCCGACCAGTTGCCCGGTGCTGAGCCAGCCGAGCGAATAGCCCAGCCGGCGCGCCGGCACCTGGGTGGCGACCATGGCGATGCAGGCGGCGTTGAAGCCGGCGAAGACTCCCATGCCTGCGCGGAGCCCGAGCATCTGCCACTCGTTGCGCACCAAGCTCATCATCCCGATGAACGCGCCGATCGCCAGGCAGGAGCGCAGCACCATCAGCCGCCGTCCGCGCCGGTCGGCGACCCGGCCCCAGATGGGCGACATCACCGCGGCGAACAGCGGGGTGACGCAGGCGAGGACGCCGGCCCAGAGATTGATGTCGGCCGGGTCGCTGACGCCGATCTGCGGCAGGAACAGCGGCATGATGGGCGAGAGCACGGTGAAGCCGGCGTTCATCCCGATCTGCAACCCGATCATCACGGCCAGGGTCCGCCGCCAGTTGGCCGCGCCGTCATCGGCCGGCGGACGGGTGTCGGGGGCCGGCACGGGCTCGGAGGAGGCAACCATGCTGCATCCTACCCCGGCCGGCGGTCCTGGCCAGGCCGGGGCACGACCCGGTCCGGCCTTCGCGAGCGTTACGCCGGCATCCGGTGCAGGGCGCAGAGCTTGTTGCCGTCGGGGTCGCGCAGATAGGCCAGGTAGAGCTTGGCCCCACCTTCGCGAACACCCGGCGGATCCTCGACGGCGGTGCCACCGTTCTCGATGCCAGCCTTGTGCCAGGCATCGACCTGCTCGGGGCCGCTCGCGGCGAACCCGATCGTGCCCCCATTGGCGCAGGTGGCCGCCGCGCCGTCGATCGGCTTGGTGATCAGCAGGCGGCCGCCGTCATGCGCGTAGATCAGCCGGCCTTTGGCGTCCTGCACGCCGGGCTTGCAGCCGAGGGTGCCTAGAAGCGCGTCGTAGAATTGCTTCGTGCGGCCGATGTCGTTGCTGCCGATCATCACGTGACTGAACACTGAGTTTCTCCCGGTTGAAGGCGCGCCGTCTGCCACGATGACCGGACCGGAGCGCGGCGCCCGGGCTACAGCGGCGGCGGCGCAACGACAACCCTTGCCGCCCGAGCCCGACGATTGCGCTTCAACAATGTTACGAATATGCTATGATATCCTCCTCAATGGGGAGACGCTCATGCTCGCGGTCAAACTCAAGGCGCCGATCTCCTGGAAAGACCCCGATCCCGAAATCGGCGCTTTCCTCGACAAGCTGCAGGGCAACATCCTGAAAGGGCATGGGCGGACCAACGTCGTGTTCATGTTCTGCCGGTTCCGGCAGGATCTCAAAGCCGAGGCGCTCGCGTTCCTCCGCGGCCAGATCGGCCGGGTCCGCTCGGCAAAGAACCAGCTCGACTTGGCCGAGCGCAAGCGGCTGACCGGCGAGAAGGACCTGACCCCGTTCGTCTCGATTTTCCTGTCGAAAAGCGGCTACGATTATCTCGGCATCGCGCTGCCCAGCCAACCCGCCGATCACGCCTTCCAGGGGGGTATGGCCATGGCGGCCACCCGCCTCAACGATCCGCCGCAAGCCACCTGGGACGTTCGGCTGCGCAGCCCGCACGTGCTGATCCTGGTGGCGGTCAACGGCCCGGACGAGGCGCAGGCCGAGCGGACCAGCTTGCTGAACGCCATCGGCGAGATCGGCGACGTCGAGGCGGGGCAGAGCGGCGAGATCATCGGCAACCAATTCTTCAACACCGCCGGCAACGGGGTCGAAAATTTCGGCTACGTCGACGGCCGCAGCCAGCCACTCGTGCTCACCGAGGACATCCCGTCCGAGGGCGGGATCAACAAGTGGCCGCGCGCCGAGTTCCCGGTCGACCAGTTCGTCATCCCCGACCCGGCCATCGCGGACCCTTGCGCCTATGGCAGCTACTTCGTGTTCCGGCAGCTCGAACAGGACGTCCTCGGCTTCAAGACCCGTGAGGACGAGCTCACCGACGGCCAGGACAAGACCTTTCCCAACCGCGACTCCGCCGGGGTCGGCCGGCTCGAGAGCGGCACGCCGTTCGAGCTATCGCAGGATGACCACGGCTTCGCCGACCTCACCAACAACTTCACCTATGGCGAGGATCCCGCGCGCTGTCCGCACTTCGCCCATATCCGCAAGGTCAACCCGCGGACCGACGCCACGCGGGAGCACCTCATGATCCGCCGCGGGATCACCTACGGCACCCGCGACGACGCCAAAGCCGACCCGGCCGATCCGAGCAAGCTCGTCCTCGAAGAGGGCGTTCCGACGGCGAAGATGCCGGCCGGCGGCGTCGGGCTGCTGTTCCAATCCTACCAGGCCAACATCGCCGATCAGTTCGAGACAACGCAGGGCTGGGCCAACAGCACGGGCGATGGCGGCGTCGACCCGGTCATCGGCCAGGCGCAATCGGCCGTGCTCGATTGGCCGCGCCTGTATGGCAAGCCGGAGACCGATCCCGTCGAGTATTTCAGCCGCAAGGGCGCCCCGCCGGCGGGCCCGTATGTCAAGTTGCTCGGAGGGGCCTACTTCTTCGCCCCGAGCCTACCGTTCCTGCAAGGCCTGTGACGGACCTCTCCCCCGCGTTGCGGGAGAGAGGTCCGACGGATCAAGCCTTGGCGATATCGAACCGGCCGGCGTTCATGACCTTCGTCCACACGGTGACGAAGTCCTGAACGAAGACCGCTTCGGTGTCGAGGCAACCGAACACTTCGGAGATGGCCCGCAACTGCGAGTTGGACCCGAAGATCAAGTCGGCCCGGCTGCCGGTCCACTTCGGCTCGCCGGTGCGACGGTCACGGCCCTCGAAGCGGTCGTCGGATTGTGAGAGCGCCTTCCAGGTCGTGCCCATGTCGAGCAGGTTGATGAAGAAATCGTTCGTCAATTGGCCCGGCCGATGGGTGAACACGCCGAGATCCGTGTTGCCATAGTTAGTGCCCATGACCCGCATGCCGCCGAGTAGGACGGTCATCTCCGGTGTCGACAGGCCCAAGAGCTGCGCCCGGTCGACCAGATGCACTTCCTCGTGCTTGCCACGGGCGTTACCGACGTAGTTGCGGAAGCCGTCCATCTTCGGCTCGAGCACGGCAAACGAGTGGACGTCGGTCTGCTCCTGCGTGGCGTCGGTGCGGCCGGGCGTGAACGGCACCTCGACCGGGTTGCCGCCATCCCTGGCCGCCTTCTCGACACCGGCGCAGCCGCCGAGCACGATCAGGTCGGCCATGGAGATCTTCTTGCCGCCGGCAGCCGCGCCGTTGAACTCCGCCTGGATGCGCTCCAGCACGGAGAGCACATTGGCGAGTTCAGCCGGCTCGTTGGCCTCCCAGTCCTTTTGCGGCGCAAGCCGGAGCCGCGCGCCATTGGCACCGCCCCGCTTGTCGGAGTTGCGGTAGGTCGAGGCAGACTTCCATGCGGTCGAGACGAGCTGTGACACGGACAGCCCGGAATCGAGCAGCTTGGCCTTCAGCGCGGCGATGTCGGCTGCATCGACCAATGGGTGGTCGACCGGCGGCACACGGTCTTGCCAGAGCAGCTCTTCCTGCGGCACGTCCGGGCCGAGGTAACGCTCGATCGGACCCATGTCGCGATGGGTGAGCTTGAACCAGGCGCGGGCGAAGGCGTCGGCGAACTCGCCGTTGTTCTCGTGGAAGCGCTTGGAAATCTCGCGATAAGCCGGGTCGGTGATCATCGCGATGTCCGAGGTGAACATCATCGGCGGATGCCGCTTGGTGGCGTCGTGTGCGTCGGGCACTTGGTCGCGCGCGGCGCCGTTCTTGGGCGTCCACTGCCAGCCGCCGCCGGGTCCCCGCTCGAGCTCCCACTCGAAGTTGAACAGGTTGTCGAAATACCCGCCGTCCCACTTGGTGGGCTCTGCCGTCCATGCGCCCTCGAGGCCGCTGGAGATGGCATCGGCGCCCTTGCCGGTGCCGTAGCTGTTCTTCCAGCCCAGGCCCATCGCCTCGATCGGCGCCGCTTCCGGCTCCGGTCCGACGTAGTCGTGCGGGTTGGCCGCACCGTGCGACTTGCCGAAGGTGTGGCCGCCGGCGATCAAGGCCACCGTCTCGGCGTCGTCCATGGCCATGCGGCCGAAGGTCTCGCGGATGTCGCGCGCGGAGCCCAGCGGGTCCGGCCGGCCGTCGGGGCCCTCGGGATTGACGTAGATCAGGCCCATCTGCACCGCACCCAGCTCGCCGGACAGTTGGCGGTCGCCGCTATAGCGCTTGTCGCCGCCCAGCCAGGTCTCTTCCGGACCCCAATCGATATCCTCCGGCGGCTCCCAGACGTCCTCGCGGCCGCCGGCGAAACCGAACGTCTTGAGGCCCATCGACTCCAGCGCGCACGTCCCGGCCAGCACCATCAGGTCGGCCCAGGAGATCTTGCGGCCATATTTCTGCTTCAGCGGCCATAGCAGCAGCCGGGCCTTGTCGAGGTTGGCGTTGTCCGGCCAGGAGTTCAGCGGGGCGAACCGCTGGGTGCCCGACCCGGCGCCGCCGCGGCCGTCGCCGATGCGATACGTGCCAGCGCTGTGCCAGGCCATGCGGATGAACAGCGGAGCATAGGTGCCGTAGTCGGCCGGCCACCAATCCTGCGACGTCTTCATGAGGGCGAAGATGTCCTGCTTTAGCGCGGCCAAGTCGAGCGTCTTGAACTCTTCGGCGTAGTTGAACGCACCCTTCATGGGGTCCGCGTCCACGGAATGCTGGTGCAGGATCTTGAGGTTCAGCTGGTTCGGCCACCACTCCCGGTTCGACCGCGGCCAGGCAGTCGAGTTGTTGGGCGCGAACCCATCCATCGGGCACTTGCCGACATTATCTCCGTCCATCTTTCTCTCCTCAATTTTGTCCACCCGGCGAGGCCGAGCGCGAGATCGACTGGCAATCCAGTCCCATATAGAGCCGATTTGGCGGTTGGAAGGAAGCCGTCCGCTACAATTCTTAACACGTGAGAGATCGACGTCGGATGGGTAAGGTGTTGGGCTTTGGCGTGATCGTGGCGGCCCTGTTCCTCGGGGCGTGGCTCTACGCGCCGGATCGCCCGCGCGCGGCGCTGGAGGCGAGATACGCGGGGCCGCCGTCCCATTTCCTGGACGTCATGGGCGTCCGGCTGCACGTGCGCGACACCGGGCCGCGCGACGCGCCCGCCCTGGTGCTGCTGCATGGGTTCGGGTCGAGCCTGCAGACCTGGGATGACTGGGCGGCAGCCCTGGACCGGGACCACCGGGTGGTGCGCTACGATCTGCCGGGCTTCGGGCTGACCGGACAAGATCCGTCGGGCGACTACACGGACGAGCGGAGCGTGGCGATCCTGCTCGCGCTGCTGGACCGGCTCGGGATCGCGCGGGCCACGATCGTCGGTAACTCCATGGGCGGCCGCATCGCCTGGCGGTTCGCGGCGGCGGCGCCGGAGCGGTTGGACAAGCTCGTGCTGATCTCGCCGGACGGGTTCTCCAGCCCAGGAATGCCGTATGGCGTCGCGCCCGACGGTGCCGCTGATGATGCGGGCGCTTCCGTACGTCTTGCCCTCATTCCTGCTGCGGGCCTCGCTGACGCCGGCCTATGCCGACCCGAAGGCGATGACGCCGGCGCTCTACGAGCGTTACCGGGACATGATGCTGGCGCCGGGGGTCCGGCAGGCCATCGTGGACCGAATGGGGCAGCAGAGGCTGACCGATCCTGTGCCGCTGCTCGCGACCATCTCGGCGCCGGCGTTGCTGATGTGGGGCGAGAAGGACGCCATGATCCCGTTCAGGAACTCTGCCGACTACGTCGCCGCCCTGCCGCACGCGCGGCTTGTGGCGCTGCCGGGCGTCGGGCATCTGCCGCAGGAGGAGGCGCCCGCGACGGTTGCGATCCTGCGGGGATTTTTGGACGATGAGGACGGCGTGCTAGGGGAGCGGCATGGAAACTAAAGCGCCCACCCCACGGGCCGTGCTCGTCGGCATCCAGATGCCGGACGTCGACGACGTCGCGCATGCCGGCAGCCTCGAGGAGCTCGGGCGATTGGTCAAGACGCTCGGCTACGACGTCGTCGGCCAAGTGTCGCAGCGGCGGGAGGGGACGGGCGCGGGCGCCCTGCTCGGCAGCGGCAAGCTGGCCGAACTGGCGGCGCTGACGGGTGGGACAGGCGTGATCGGGTCGATGGCGCCGAAGCCGAAGCACAAGGCGCGCGAGCGGTTCGAAGGCGCGGCGGCGAGCAAGCCGGAGGACGCGGAGGACGACGAGAGCCGGCCGGAGTTCGTCATCGTCGACCATGAGCTGTCGCCGAGCCAGATCCGCAACCTCGAGCGGGCGACCGGGGCGCAGGTGCTGGACCGCACCGGCGTGATCGTCGAGATCTTCCATCGGCACGCCAACACCCGCGAGGCCAAGCTGCAGGTCGAGATGGCGCGGCTGAAATACGTCGCGCCCCGGCTGCGGGAGTCTTCGGCCGGCGGCGGGCGGCAGCAGGGACCCGGCGCCGGCGAAAGCACGCTGGACCTCGACCGCCGCAAGATCCGCGACCGGCTGTCGGAGTTGAAGGAGCAGCTGGAGGCGGTGCAGCGCGACGGCGACCAGCGGCGATCGGCCCGGCGCGACCAGCTCCGCGTGGCGCTGGTGGGCTACACCAACGCCGGCAAGTCGTCGCTGATGCGGGCGCTGACGGGCAGCCAGGTGCTGGTCGAGGACAAGTTGTTCGCGACGTTGGACACCACGGTGCGGGCGCTGCAGCCGGAGACCCGGCCGCGGGTGCTGGTCTCGGACACGGTGGGCTTCATCAAGCAACTGCCGCACGATCTGGTGGCGTCGTTCCGCTCCACGCTGGCCGAGGCGCTGGAGGCGTCGCTGCTGCTGTTCGTGGTCGACGCGTCCGACCCGACCTACGAGGCGCAACTTGAGGTGAGCCGGAGCGTGCTGCACGAGATCGGCGCGGACGTGGTGCCGTCGCGGCTGGTGCTGAACAAGATGGACCGGGTCGGGCCGGAGGAGCGGGCGGCGCTGGCCGACCGGCACCCGGACGCGATCATGCTGTCGGCGCATGCGCCGGAGGATGTCGCTACGCTGCGCGAGACGATCATCGCCTTCTTCGAGGCGTCGATGACGGAGGAGGTGCTGGTGCTGCCCTATGCCAAGCAGGGGCTGCTGGGCGAGGTGTATGAGAGTGCGCGGGTCCTGTCAGAGGATTACGACGAGGCCGGGCGGGTGCTGACGGTGCGCGGGTTGCCGGGCGCGCTGAACCGGTTGCGGCGGAGTTTGGCACGTTAGGAGCAAGGCGATGGCACACGAGTTTCAGGCTGAGACGGTCCGGCGCGGCAGCAATCTCGGCGAGATCGATGCTGCGGCGCTACGGCAGGCGAGGGTCGATCTGGCCGCGTGTTTCCGGGCGGCGGCCCAGCACGGCTTCGAGGAGGGGATCTGCAACCATTTCTCCGCCATGGTGCCGGGGCGCGACGATCTGTTCCTGGTCAACCCGTATGGGCTGGCCTTCGCCGAGATCACGGCCTCGAGCCTGCTGATGTGCGACTTCGACGGCAACGTGATCGAAGGGGACGGGCAGCCGGAGGCGACCGCGTTCTACATTCATGGCCGGGTGCACCAGCTGGTGCCGAGGGCGCGGGCGGCGTTCCACACGCACATGCCGAACGCGACCGCGTTGAGCATGGTCGCGGGCGAGCCGCTGGTGTGGGCGGGGCAGACGGCGCTGAAGTTCTATGGCCGGACGGCGGTGGACGAGGCGTATAACGGCTTGGCGCTCGATGGCGCGGAGGGCGAGCGGATCGCGGCGACGATCGGCGACGCCGACGTGGTGTTCATGCGCAACCACGGCGTGATGGTCACGGGCGCCTCGATCGCGGAAGCATGGGACGATCTGTATTATCTGGAGCGGGCCGCCGAGGTGCAGGTCAAGGCGATGAGCACGGGGCGGACGCTGTGCCCGGTGGCGCCGGACGTCGCGCGCCGGGTCGCGGCGCAAATGCGCGCGGCCGACGCGGGCAGCGCCCGGTTGCATCTGGAGAGCGTCAAGCGGCGGCTGATGCGGAGCGACGCGTCGTTCTCGGATTGAGGGTGGTGGGTTCAGCGAGCGGTCCCATTTGGGCTGGTGGCTTCACCCTCACTAGCCCTCTCCCGCCAGCGGGAGAGGGCTCCGAACACGAGTTTACACAAGATGTCGCTTCTGATCCTGTTCACGGTAGTTTCGGCGCTGACCACGGCGGCGTTCTTGGCGTTGATGGCCAAACAGGCCGCCACGGTCGCGCGGCATCGCGGCGCGGTGCCGGCCGCGTTCGCGGCGGAGGTCAGCCTCGCGGAGCATCAGCGCGCGGCGGATTACGAGCGGGCGCGGCTGCGGCTGCGGGCCGCCGGTTCGGTGGTCGGGCTGGTGGTGGCGCTCGGATGGGCGTGGGCCGGATATGACCTGGTGTTCGGGGCTGTGGGCGCCGCGGTGGCGCCGGGATTGACGCGGAGCGTGGCGTTCCTGCTCGCGGTGGGAGCGATCTCGACGTTGATCGGACTGCCGTTGGCGCTGGTGCGCACGTTTGGGGTCGAGCGGCGGTTCGGCTTCAATCGGACGACACCGCTGCGGTTCGTGGCCGACCGGCTGAAAGGCGCGGCGCTGGCGCTGATCGTGGGCGTGCCGCTGCTGTACGGGCTGCTCTGGCTGATGCAGTCGGCGGGCGCTTGGTGGATTTGGGCGTGGGCCGGGCTGGTGCTGTTGATGTTGGCGATGGTGGAGGTGTTCCCGCGCTGGATCGCGCCGCTGTTCAACACGTTCAGCCCGCTCGAGGGCAGCTTGCGGACGCGGATCGAGGGGCTGCTGCAGCGCTGCGGTTTTGCGGCGGCCGGGCTGTTCGTGATGGATGCGTCCAAGCGGTCGGCGCACGGCAACGCGTATTTTACCGGGTTGGGGCGCAGCAAACGGATCGTGCTGTTCGACACGCTGATCGCCAAGAACAGCGAGGCCGAGCTCGAGGCCGTGTTGGCGCACGAACTAGGTCATTTCAAGTTGAACCACATCTGGTACGGCATGGCGCAATCCGTGCTGGTGCTGTTCGCCGGCTGCTTCGCGCTCGGCGTGCTGAGCCACCAGCCCTGGTTGCTGCCGAGCTTCGGGATCACGCACAGGGACGACGCGCTGGCGCTGCTCGTGTGTGTCGTGCTGATCCAGATGGCCGACCCGTTGCTCTCGATCGCGGCGAACTGGGTCAGCCGCCGGCACGAATATCAGGCGGACGATTTCGCGCGGCGGATGGTGGGGGCGGGGCCGATGGCGTCGGCGCTGGTGCGGCTATCGCGCGACAATGCGAGCACGCTGACGCCGGACCCGCTGTATGCGCTCGTCAGTTTCAGCCATCCGCCGGTGCCGTTGCGGGTGGAGCGGTTGCGCACTGCTTAGGGCGCGTTTTCCTTGTTATCGTCGTTCAGCAATAAGGGCGCTCATTTCACCGGCATCATGATGTGCTCGTATGATGAACCACCCCACATGATGAAGGGCTTCTTGGGATTATCCGGTGTTTTCGGCAAGTCGCCGAGTGATCCCGCCATACCCACGACCATGACGTGCGGACCCGTCGTCACCCATTTCTGGCCAGCGGGTGGAGTCGTCGCGAATGGGTCGCTGTTACTCGCGTCGGAGCCGCCCTGAAGCATGTAGACGAGCCCCAACTTACCCTTGGGAGCATCGCGGTGCTCCATCCAGGCGTTGAGCCACTCCATTGCATTTCGATCCAGACACATCGGATCGTTGCCTGGGGATCCAGGATCATCGGGCACGCAAGTGAACGCGCCACTGCCCTTGAAGAGCACGCGCAGTTTGTCGCCGTCCATCGCCACGATGGTGGCATCTCGTGAGATCTCGTTTGGACCTGCCGACCGGGCATTTGCGATCATCTTAGCATCGGCTGCGCGCGCCGGTGCCGGTTGCGCCGGCGCCAATGATGGTGTGACGGCTCCGACTGAGAAAACCATAGTGGCGACTGCTAACACTCTACTCATGTCTGCCACGCTCCCCATGGATGCTTCATGGTAGGCAGCGTACTACACGTACGCAAGTCGTTTCTACTCCGGCTCAAACTGCTGTCGACTCGGTAATGCGGGCTCGCCACCCTGCTTGACCGTACGCCTTGGATTGGCGTTTACCTGCCTGCGTTGTCCCCGTTTACAGCCTTGCGCGATCGGGCGAGCATGACGTGTCGGCGAAAGACCGAGCGGGGAGAGACGATCGATGGGTGACGGACGGCGGGAGCCGTATGCGCGCGAGCGGTTGGCGCGGCTGATCACGCCGGCGAGCGTGGCGGTCATTGGGGTGTCGGAGCGCGCGGGGGCGTTCGGGAGCCGGGTCATGGCGAACATGGCCGGATTCGATGGCCGGCTATATCAGGTCAACGGTAAATATCAGGAGCTGGGCGGGCGACCGTGCCATGCGAGCCTGGCGGCGCTGCCGGAGGTACCGGACTGCGTCGTCGTGGCGACCGGGCGGGAGGCGGTCGAGCCGATCGTGGCGGAATGCGCGCGGTTGGGCGTGGGAGCGGTCGTGATCCTCGCGGCCGGGTTCGCGGAGACGGGCAAGCCGGAGCATGCGGCGTTGCAGGCGCGGCTGGTGGCGATGGCGGCCGAGGCCGACATGCGGCTGGTGGGGCCGAACACGATCGGGCTGGTCAACTACGCCATTGGGGCCGGGCTGACGTTTTCGGCCATGCCGGAGCGGCGGGCCCTGGCGCCGCATGCGATCGGTATCGTCAGCCAATCGGGCTCGCTGGGGTTCGCGCTGAGCCAGGCGATCGAGCGCGGCGTGTCGGTCAGCCACGTGTTGACGGCGGGCAATTCGTGCGACGTCGACGTGGCCGACGAGGTCGCCTATCTGGCGACGGACCCGCATTGCCGGGCGATCGCCTGCGTGTTCGAGGGCATGGCCGATCCCGGGCGGATGATCGCGGCGGCCGAGCTGGCGTGGGCGGCGGACAAGCCGCTGGTGATGTATAAGATGGCGACCGGCGAGGAGGGCGCGCGGGCGGCGCTGTCGCATACGGGGTCGCTGGCCGGGTCAGGGGCCGCGTATCGGGCGGCGTTCGCGCGGGCGGGCGTGATCCAGGTGGACGATCTCGAGGCGCTGGTGGAGGCGGCTGCGTTCTTCGCCAAGGCGCCGGCGCCGACCGCGCCGGGCGTCGCGGTGATCGCGACGTCGGGCGGCGCGGTGATCATGGCGGCGGACAAGGCGGAGCGGCACGGCGTCGCGCTGCCGCAGCCCGGGCCCGCCGGGGTGGCCGTGCTGGCGACGCACGTCCCCGAATACGGCTCGCCCCGCAACCCGTGCGACGTGACCGCGCAGGCGATCAGCGATCCCGCCGGGTTGGCCGCCTGCACGCAGGCGCTGCTGTCCGATCCGGTCTATGCCGCGCTGGTGACGACACAGGGCTACGCCTATGCGGCAGCGACCGCGCGGCTGCCCACCTTCGCGGCGGCGGCGCGGGACAACGGCAAGATCGTCTGCAGCGTCTGGGTCCCGGAGTGGCTTGGCGGACCCGGCGCGCGCGAGATCGAGGCCGATCCATACCTCTGCTTGTTCCACTCGATGGACCGTTGCTTCGCGGTCCTGGCGTCATGGAACCGGCGGCACGCGTTGCGTGCCGAGAGCCGGAGTGCCGGCCGCGCGTCGCCGGCGGAGGCGGCGGAGCAGGCACGGGCGCTGCTGAAAGCGGCGGGCCGGAGCCTGACGGAGCGGGAAGCCAAGGCGATCGTTGCGCTCTACGGCATCCCCGTCGTGGCGGACACATTCGTCAAGACCGCGGAGGCCGCGGCCGCGGCCGCGGTGTCGGTCGGGTTCCCGGTGGTATTGAAGGGCGAGCATCCGGCGATCCAGCACAAGACGGAGGCCGGGCTGGTGCGGCTCGATCTTCGCGACGACATGTCGGTGCGCGCGGCGGCGACGGCGATGCTGGGCACGCCCGGGCTGGCCGGGCTGGTCGTGCAGCCCATGGTGGGCAAGGGCGTGGAAATCATGGTCGGCGCGCGGGTCGATCCGCAGTTCGGGCCGCTCGTCGTGGTCGGGCTCGGGGGCGTGTTCGTCGAGCTGTTGCGTGACACAGCGCTGGCGCTGGCGCCGGTGACGGCGGATGAGGCGCTGGCGATGCTCGGGACGCTGAAGGCGGGAGCGGTCTTGGACGGGTTTCGGGGCAGTGCGGCGGTGGATCGAGAGCGACTGGCTGAGGTCGTGGCGCGGTTTTCGGAGTTGGCGGCCGACCTGGCCAGTGAGGCCAGCGAAATGGAGATCAATCCGCTGATCGCGAGCGGAGGCCGGATCATCGCCGTCGACGCGCTGCTCGTGAGAGCGTGATGCGGGCGTGGATCGTCGAGGAGCTCGGCCGGATGGCATTCGGGGCGCGGGCGGAGCCGGTGGCCGAGGCTGGGACGTATGTCGTCCGGGTGGACGCGGCGGGGGTGAACTTCTCCGACATCCTGATGATCAAGGGCACGTATCAGCGCAAGCCGCCGCTGCCGTTCACGCCGGGCGTCGAGATCGCGGGAACGATCCTCAAGGCGGGCGAGGGGGCGGCGCTCAGGCCGGGGCAGCGCGTGTTCGCGGGTCTGCCGAGCGGCGGTTTCGCGGAGCGGGCGTTGGTGCCGGGCGCGGCGGCGCGGGCGATCCCGGACGACGTGCCATCGGAGGCAGCGCTGGTGCTGCTCGGGATCAACTATCCGACGTCGTATCACGCGCTGCACGGGCGGGCGGCGATCCGAGCGGGCGAGACCGTGCTGGTGCATGCGGCGGCGGGCGGCGTCGGCAGTGCTGCGGTGCAGATCGCCGTGGCGGCGGGGTGCCGGGTGATCGCGACGGCCGGGTCGGCGGAGAAGTTGGAGACGTGCCGGGCGCTCGGGGCGGAGGTGGTGATCGACTATTCCGCGGTGGACTGGATCGACACCGTGCGGGCGAGTTTTCCCGGCGGGGTCGATGTCGTGTATGACCCGGTGGGCGGCAGTGTCGGCGAGCAGAGCTTGCGTGCGTTGGCCTGGCGCGGGCGATATCTGGTGATCGGGTTCGCGGGCGGGCCGATCACGGCGCTTGCCGCGAACCGGCTGTTGCTGAAGGAGGCGACCGCATTGGGCGTATTCTGGGGCGAGACGCGGACCCGAGAGCCCGAGACGGCGGCGCGGGTGGGGCGGGAGGTGCTGGACCTCTATCGCGCCGGCAAGCTGGCGCCGCTGATCGGAGGGCGGTTCGGGCTCGATCGGGCGCAGGACGCGCTCGACGCGCTCGGGGCGCGGCGGACCGTCGGCAAGATCTTGATCACACCTACCTAAACTTCGTCATTGCGAGGCGCTTGCGCCGCGGCAATCCATCGGCACGGACGCTCGGTGCCGACGGATCGCCACGCCGCGCTGCGGCTCGCGATGACGGAGAGAGACTAAATCAGAGGAGATCGCAGCGTGGACTTCAGTCACAGCCCGAAGGCGGAGGAGCTGCTCGAGCGGCTCCAGGCGTTCATGGACGAGCACATTTATCCGAACGAGAAGACCTACAAGGAGGAGCAGGCGGCGATGGCCGATCGCTGGCAGCCGGTGCCGGTGGTCGAGCGGCTGAAGCCGGCGGCGCGGGCGGCCGGGCTGTGGAACCTGTTCTTGCCGCATAGCGAGCGTGGGGCCGGGCTGTCGAACGTGGACTATGCGCCGCTGGCCGAGGTGATGGGCCGGGTGCAGTGGTCGTCCGAGGTGTTCAACTGCTCCGCGCCGGACACGGGCAACATGGAGACGATCGACCGCTACGGGACGGCAGCGCAGAAGCAGGAGTGGCTGGAGCCGCTGCTGCGGGGCGAGATCCGCTCGTGCTTCTGCATGACGGAGCCGGATGTTGCGTCGTCGGACGCGACCAACATCCAGTGCACCATCACGCGCGACGGCGGGGACTACGTCATCAACGGGCGGAAATGGTGGTCGTCCGGGTCGGGCGATCCGCGGTGCAAGATCCTGATCGTGATGGGCAAGACCGATCCGGACGGGCCGGACAAGCACCGCCAGCAATCGATGATCTTGGTGCCGGCGGACACGAAGGGTGTGACGATCGAGCGGATGCTGCCGGTGTTCGGCTACGACGACGCGCCGCACGGGCACGGCGAGATCAGCTTCACCAATGTCCGGGTGCCGGCGGAGAACATCCTGCTCGGCGAGGGTCGCGGCTTCGAGATCGCGCAGGGGCGGCTGGGGCCGGGGCGGATCCATCACTGCATGCGAGCGGTCGGGTTGGCGGAGCGGGCGCTGGAGATGATGTGCCAGCGGCTGGTCGGGCGCAGCACGTTCGGCAAGGCGATCGCCGATCAGGGCGTGATGATCGAGCGCATCGCCAACAGCCGCATCCAGATCGACCAGACCCGCCTGCTGGTGCTGCACGCGGCCTGGAAGATGGACACGGTGGGCAACAAGGAGAGCCGGCGCGAGATCGCCGAGATCAAGGTGGCGGCGGCGACCATGGCGGGCGAGGTGGTGGACCGGGCGATCCAGGCGTTCGGGGCGGCCGGCGTGTCGAACGATTTCGGGCTCGGTTATATGTATAAGTACGCCCGGACGCTGCGGATCGTGGATGGGCCGGACGAGGTGCATCGCCACCAGCTCGGGCGGCAGGAACTGGCGAAGTATCGGCCGGCGCGCAACCATGCCTGATCCAGGTGGGCCGGAGTTGGTTCCGGTCCTGCCGAACCACCGCTTCGACGAGGACGCGCTGCGGCGGTATCTGACGGGACGGCTGCCGGGGATGGAGGGCGGTTGCGTCATCCGGCAGTTCCAGGGCGGGCAGTCCAACCCGACCTTCCATCTGCAGACGCCGGAAGCGGCCTATGTGTTGCGCAAGAAGCCACCCGGCGTGCTGCTCGCCTCGGCGCATGCGGTCGAGCGCGAATACCGGGTGATGCAGGCGCTCGGGCCAACGGACGTGCCGGTGCCGCGGATGCGGCTGCTGTGCGAGGACACCGAGGTGATCGGCACGGCGTTCTTCGTCATGGATTACCTGGCCGGGCGGATCTACACGGACCGGTCGATGCCCGGCGTCGACCCGGCGCATCGGCGCGCGGCGTTCGAGGACATGGCCGCGGTGTTGGCGCGCTTGCACCGGGTCGAGCCCGCGGCGGTCGGGTTGGGCGATTATGGACGCCCGACCCATTACGTGCCGCGGCAGATCGAGCGCTGGACCCGGCAGTATCGCGCGACCAATCTGGAGCCGGAGCCGGCGATGGACAACCTCATCACCTGGCTGGAGCGGCACCCCCCGGTCCCTGACGAAACGGCGATCGCGCATGGGGACTATCGGCTCGGCAACCTGATCGTCGAGCCGGCCGAGCCGCGGGTCATCGCGATCTTGGACTGGGAGTTGTCCACGCTCGGTCACCCGCTGGCCGACCTGGCCTATTGCTGCATCCCGTGGCGGCTGCCGCCGGCGCAGATGGGGCTGCTCGGGCTCGACGTGGAGGGGTTGCCGACCGAGGCGGAGTTCGTGGCCGATTACTGCCGGCACGCGGGCCGGCCGATGCCGACGACGTTGGACTACTTCGTTGTGTTCTCGCTATTCCGCTGGGCGGCGATCGTGGCGGGGGTGTATCGGCGGGCGCTGGACGGCAACGCCGCCGACGCGCGCGCGGCGCAGGCGGGCGAGCGGTTCCGCAGCTTGGCGCGACGGGCGTGGGCGATCGCGGAGGGGGCCTGATGGTCAACGGGCAACTTGGGTCACGCTCGCTAATCCAACTGCGCGGGCGAGGAGAATGGCTTGGTCGCATCCACGACGAACATGACGAGAGCCGTCAGCTCGGTCGTGCCGGCGCTGGAGACCTCCATGGGCATGCCCGGGCTGTGCCCTGCCATTGATTGGCCCGCCTCGACACGCGAGACACCGTGCGGGGTCTTTTGCCCGAGTTGCCCGGTCAATACATAGAAGGTCTCGGAGCCCGGATGCGTATGGACGGCGGTCTTGGCACCCGGCGGTCCGACAACGTAATTGATCCGCAGCAAATATTCGGGTGCCTCGATGCGTGGCAGGGGGCCGATCTCAACGGCCTTGTTCACGCCGGCCGCGACATCGTCCTTCGGGCCGAGCGTGAAGAGCCATGCTGTCCCGGCGATGTCGGCCGCCAGTGACGTTGGACCAGCGGCGGTCTGCGCCTCGGGGAGTGTTCGGAACTGCTCGATCCGCCAGTAGAGTGCTCCAGCCGGTAATTCCTTCAGTCGCCGTTCCGTCACCGGCTTGATGACGTAGGTCCCCTGTGCCGTCGCGACCGGAGCTGATGGCAGCCCCGCGACAAGCCAGGCGAATACGACGCCGACAATTCTCGCACGGCACGCTACCCGCGATCCCATCACCTTGCTCCTTGCGCCACGTGGAAGAACACTGCGGAAGCGTATCAAAGATACGGGCGAATGGATGTAGAAATCTCAGGTGCGCGCATTCCAAAGGTGCTTCGCCCTCTATCCTCAGGCCTATGTCGATCCGGCTCACCGTGGCAATAGACGCCTCAGTGCGGGGGCCGAGTGGTGGCCCAGTTTCAGACGAGGATGGTGAGCGTGAGCAACGAGACGATGACGGCGCAGATGACGCAGAAGGACGGTTTCATCGCCGCCCTCGACCAGAGCGGCGGGTCGACGCCCGGCGCGCTGCGCCAGTATGGCATCGAGGCCGATTCTTATAGCGGCGACGAGGCGATGTTCCGCCTGATGCACGAGATGCGGGTGCGCATCATTACCGCGCCGGCCTTCACGGGCGAGAAGGTGCTCGGCGCGATCTTGTTCGAGCGCACCATGGACGGCGACGTGCACGGCAAGCAGGTGCCGGCGTTCCTTTGGGAGGACCGCGGCGTGGTGCCGTTCCTGAAGGTGGACAAAGGGCTCGAGGCCGAGACCGACAGCGTGCAGATGATGAAGCCGATGCCGGAGCTGGACAGCCTGCTGGCCCGCGCGGTCAAGCTGGGGGTGTATGGCACCAAGATGCGGTCGGTGATCACCGGCGCGTCGAAGGCGGGCATCGCGGCCATCGTGAAGCAGCAATTTGAGGTGGGCGCGCAGATCGCCGCGCACGGGCTGATGCCGATCCTCGAGCCGGAAGTGTCGATCAAGAGCCCGACCAAGGCCGAGGCGGAGGGGATCCTGAAGGACGAGCTGACCCGGCACCTGGATGCGGCGCAGGGCAAGGTCATGCTCAAGCTGACCATTCCGGACCAGGCGGACCTGTACGAGCCGCTGACCAAGCACGCGCGCGTCGAGCGGGTGGTGGCGCTGTCGGGCGGCTACAAGCTGGACGACGCGTGCGAGCGGCTGAGCCGCAACCACGGCATGATCGCGAGCTTTTCGCGCGCGCTGATCGACGGCTTGAAGAAGGATATGTCGGACGAGGACTTCAACGCGACGCTGTCGGCGGCGATCGACAAGATCTACCAGGCATCGGCCCACAAGGTCTGACGCCCCGCCAGGCGGTCAGCAACGGCCGTCTGGCCCAAGGGAGAGCAAGGATGCACGCATTAGACGGGCAGGTCGCGGTCGTGACCGGAGCCGCCGGCGGGATCGGGGCGGCCATCGCCCGGCGCTTCGCCGCGGCGGGCGCCCGGGTCGCTTGCCTGGATCTGACGGAACCGGCCGCGCTCGCCGCCGAGATCGTCGAGGCGGGGGGCGAGGCGATCGCGCTGGCGGCGGACGTGGCCGACGAGGCGGCGACGCTGGAAGCTGTCGCGGCGGTGCTGGCGGCGTGGCAGCGGGTCAGCATCCTGGTCAACGGCGCCGCGCCCTACGATCCCGTCGGCACCGTGCTCGAGTTGCCGCCGGCGGAATGGAACAAGGTGTTCGCCGTGCAGGTCACGGGCGCATACTACATGAGTCGGGCCGTGCTGCCCTCGATGATCGCGGCCGGGCGGGGCTCGATCATCCACATCGCCTCGCAGATGGGCCGGGTCGGCAGCCCGGGCCGGCCGGCTTATTGCGCGGCGAAGGGCGCGCTGATCCAGCTCGCCAAGGTGATGGCGCTCGATCACGCCGCGCAGGGCATCCGCGTCAATGCGCTATCGCCCGGCGCTGTCGAGACGGCGCGCTTGCTGGTCCGCAACAAGACCATGGAGGCGGCCCGGGCGGCGAGCGTGCCGCTGCACCCGATCGGCCGCCTCGGCCAACCCGGCGAGATCGCGTCGGCCGCGCTGTTCCTGGCGAGCGACGCCTCGAGCTTCATGACTGGCGCCGACCTGCTGATCGATGGCGGCTACACGGCGGTGTGAAACAGGCGATTGCGCGGGGCGCACGCCCACCCTACGATCGAAAAAAGACATCGCGGGATGAGACGCCGCCCTTCAGACAGCGAGCGGTGTGCAGATGACGATCGAGCGGCGAGTTCTACTGCAAGGCGCAGCCTTGGCGGCGGCTTTGGGGCAATGGCCGGTGCGGGCCGTGGCGCAGACGCGCGCGGAAACGTTGCGCTATGTGACCGGCGCGACCATCAACACGCTCGATCTGACGCAGCCGGGCTCGACCCGCGAGGCGTTCGGCCTGGCCATGAACATCTATGACCGGCTGTTCAGCTTCGGGCGCAAGCGGCTGGGCCAGTTCTGGGTGTTCGATGCCGACACGATCCAGGGCGAGCTCGCCCAGGGCTACGAGATCAGCCCCGACAAGACGGTCATCACCATCAAGCTGCGGCCCGATGCGGTCTGGCACGATGGCAGCCCGGTGACGGCCGAGGACGTCAAGTGGTCGCTCGACCGCGCGGTAACGTCGAAGTCGCTGGCCGGGCCGCAGCTGCAGACCGGGTCGATCGTTTCGGCCGATCAGTTCAAGATCGTCGATCCGCATACGGTGACGCTGACGCTCGACAAGCCGGACCGGCTGGCGCTGGCCAATCTTTGCGTGCCGTACGCCATCATGATCAACAGCAAGCTTGCCCGAAGCCACGCCACCGAGACGGACCCGTGGGCGCAGGAGTGGATGAAGACCAACACTGCGGGCGGCGGCGCCTACGCGATCGACAGCCACAAGCCGGGCGAAAGCACGATCCTTCGCCGCAATGAGACGTGGAAGGGCGGCGCGCTACCGGCGCTGAAGCGGATCATCATCCAGACCGTGCCGGAGGCGGCGACCCGGGCCAACCTGATCGAGCGCGGTGACGCCGATCTGGCGATCGACCTGGCGGCGTCGGACATGCCGAGCATCGAGAAATCGGCCAAGGCGAAGGTGCAGTCGATCCCGCAGACCAACGGCTTCACCCACATCACGATGAACACGACGATGAAGCCGTTCGATGATGTGAGGGTTCGCAAGGCGATCGCGGCGGCGCTGCCGTATGACGACATGTTCCAGGCCAGCATCTTCGGCCGCGGCAAGAAGCTGTACGGCGCGGCCTGGACCGAGGCGCCGGATGCGAGCTTCCCGCAGGCGATGCCAAACCGGACCGACGTGGCGCAGGCCAAGAAGCTGCTCACTGAGGCCGGCTACCCCGACGGATTCTCGACCACGTTCGCGTTCAGCACCGGCCAAGCTGCGACCGCTGAGCCAATGGCGGCGCTGGTCAAGGAGGCGCTGGGAAAGGTCGGCATCAAAGTCGAGATCCAGAAGAAGCCGGACGCCGAGTTCAACACGCTCGAATCCGACAAGACGATGCCGTTCTTCACCGACGGCGCGACGGCTTGGCTGCCCTACACCTACTACTTCTTCTATCTCTACTTCACCCGCGACCAACGTTGGAACTTCTCGTCGCTCAAGAGTGCGGAGATGGAACGCCTGACGCTCGATGCGCGCTATCAGACCGACCAGGCCAAATACGACGAGGACTGCAAGAAGATGATCGACCTGTTCGTCGAGCAGACGCCGCTGATCATGCTCTGGCAGCCGAACCAAGACGCGGTGATGGCGCAGTCGCTGGAGAACTATACCTACGAGTTCTACCGCCAGGTCGACTTCCGGGTGCTGACTCGAGGGTGAAAGGTGCCACGCCATCCTCCCGGCCCTAAGAACCCTCTCCCCCCGGGAGAGGGTTGGGTGAGGGTGGTGCCACCAGCCGAAAGCCGGGCCCGTGCGGCGACACCCTCACCCCGGCCCTCTCCCGGAGGGAGAGGGAGAAGATGAGGCCGTTGCTCACCGGCATCGCCACCCGCGTCGGCCGCCGCCTGCTCGCCTCCATCCCTGCGCTGTTCGGGGTCGTGCTCGTCACTTTCATCCTCATGCGCGTGCTGCCGGGTGACCCGGCGGTGTTCTTCGCCTCCGGGCCGAGCGCGGGCAAGGCGGAGATCGAGCAGGTGCGGCACAGCATGGGGCTTGACCGGCCGGTCCCGGTGCAGCTCGCACTCTATCTCGGGCAGATCGCCCGCGGCGACCTCGGCCGCTCGATGACCACCGGGCAGCCGGTCACCACCGACATGGGCCGCCGGCTGCCCGCCTCGCTCGAACTGACCGTCACGGCGCTGTTCATCGCGCTGATCTTCGCCGTCCCGCTCGGCGTGTTCGCCGCACTCCGCCCCAACCGGCCGCTCGACCACGCGGTCCGCATGCTCTGCACGCTCGGCGTCTGCGTGCCGACCTTCGTGTCCGGCCTACTGCTGATCTACGTGTTCTATTACGTGCTCGGTTGGGCCCCGGACCCGACCGCGCGGATCGACATCTTCGCCAGTTCGCCGCCCGACATCACCGGTTTCTACCTGATCGACTTCGCGCTGACCGGCGACTGGGAGGGCTGGTGGGCGGCGTTCACCCAGTTGCTGCTGCCCGCCTGCACCATGGCGCTGTTCGTGCTGGCCCCGCTGGCGCGCATGACGCGGGCCTCGATGCTCGCCGTGCTGGGCGCCGACTTCGTCCGTACCGCGGCGGCCATGGGCCTGCCGCGCCGGCGCATCATCGTCACCTACGCGCTACGCAACGCGATCCTGCCGGTCATCACCATCACCGGCATCGTGTTCTCGACGATGCTCGGCGCCAATGTGCTGGTCGAGAAGGTGTTTTCCTGGCCCGGCGTCGCCTCCTACGCGCTCGACGCCCTGCTCGCGTCCGATTACGCGCCGGTGCAGGCGTTCGTGCTGCTGATGGCGCTGATCTTCGTCGCGGTGAACATCGTCATCGATATTCTCTACGGCATCGCGGACCCGCGGGTCTCGACGGCATGAGCGCGACCGTTGCGGGCGGCGGCACCGGGCGGCACATCGCCTATGTCCTGCGCTCCAACCCGGTCACCGCCGTGGCGGCCACCGGCGGCTTGATGTTGGTGCTGGTCGCGATCCTGGCGCCCTGGATCGTGCCGTACGACCCCATCGCGTCCGATGTGCCGCGGGCGCTGCTGCCGCCGAGTGCGGCGCATTGGGCCGGGACCGACCAGCTCGGCCGCGACATTCTCAGCCGCATCATCAGCGCGACCCGGCTCGACCTCGTGATCGCCATCTCCGCCGTCGGCCTCTCGTTCGTAACCGGGGCGGTGATCGGCGGGTTCTGCGGCTACCAGGGCGGTGCGCTCGACCGCTGGGTCGGCCGGATCGTCGACGTGCTGATGGCGTTCCCGCTGTTCGTGTTGGCGATGGCGCTGGTGGCGGCGCTGGGCAACCGGGTCGAGAACATCATCATCGCGACCGCGGTGATCAACCTGCCGTTCTACGTCCGCTTCGCGCGCGCCGAGGTCAACGTGCGCCGCAACGCCGGCTGGGTCGAGGCGGCGCGGGCGTGCGGCGAGAGCCATCTCTCGGTGGTGCTGCGGATTCTGCTGCCGAACGTGTTGCCGGCGATGGCGGTGCAGATCTCGCTCAATCTCGGTTGGGCGATCCTGAACGCGGCCGGGCTGAGCTTCATCGGGCTGGGTGTGACGGCGCCGACGCCGGAATGGGGCATCATGGTCGCCGAGGGGGCGCGGTTCATCACGACGGGAAAATGGTGGCTGGTGGCGATGCCGGGCCTGGCGCTGATGCTGACGGTGCTGTGCTTCAACCTGCTCGGCGACGGCCTGCGCGACATCCTGGATCCGCGGATGCGCACGTGACGCTGCTGCAGGTCGAGAACCTGGCCGTCGAGTTCGCGACAAGGCATGGCCGCGTGCAGCCGCTGCACGGGATCGACCTCAGCGTCGCTCGCGGCGAGGCGCTCGGCGTGGTGGGCGAGAGCGGCTCCGGCAAATCCGTGACCTCGCTTGCCATCATGCGGCTGCTCGACCGCGCGGGGCGGATCACATCCGGAAAAATCATGTTCGACGGGCGCGACATCATCCGCGCCGGCTACGCCGATCTGCGTCGCCTCCGCGGGGCGGCGATCTCGATGATCTTCCAGAACCCGCGCGTGGCGCTGAACCCGATCCGCACGGTCGAGCGCCAGATCGCCGACGTGCTGCGCGCCCACGGCAAAGCCGACGACACCCGCGGCCAAGCCTTGGCCCTGCTCGACGCCGTCCGCATCCGCGACCCGGCGCAACGCCTGCACGCCTACCCGCACGAGCTGTCCGGCGGCATGTGCCAGCGGGTGATGATCGCGATGGCGATTGCCTGCGAGCCCGCGTTGCTGATCGCCGACGAGCCGACCACCGGGCTCGACGTCACGACCCAGCAGACGGTGATGGAACTGCTCGCCGCGATCCAGAAGCGGCGCGACATGGCGATGATCCTGATCACCCACGACCTCGGCCTCGCCGCACGCTGGTGCGACCGGATCGCGGTCATGGAGCAGGGCCGCGTGGTCGAAACCGGGCCGACCGCCGCGCTGTTCGAAGCGCCGCAGCATCCGTATACGCTGCGCCTCGTCGCGGCCTCGCCGACGCGGAGTTCGACGTTAGCTTCGTTGACCCCAGCGCCGCTCCACCCTCTTCCTCCGGGAGAGGGCCGGGGTAAGGATGACGCCGCTAGAAGGACCCTCACCAAACCCTCTCCCGGGGGGAGAGGGCCGCTGCTCGAGCTGGGCAATGTCAGCAAGGCATTCGACACCACAAAGGCCGTCGACGCCGTCTCGTTCGCGATCCCGCCGGGGGGCAGCCTCGGGCTGGTGGGGGAGAGCGGGTCCGGCAAGAGCACGTTGTCGCGCCTGGTCAGCCGGCTGATCGACCCCGATGCGGGCGACATCATCTTCCAGGGCGAGGCGATCGGCAGCATTCCGGCGCGCGAGTTCCACCGCTCCCCGTTCCGCCGTCAGATCCAGATCGTGTTCCAGGATCCGCATGACAGCCTGAACCCGCGGCATACGGCGTTCGACAGCATCGCCCACCCGCTGCGTCGGCTCGAGAGCCTGAAGGACGGCGCCACGCTGACGGCGCGCGTGCGCGAGAGTGCGGCGCGGGCCGGGCTGCCGGACGCGTTGCTGCAACGGTACCCGCATCAGCTATCCGGCGGGCAAAAGGCGCGGATCGGCATCGCGCGCGCCATCGCGACCGGGCCGCGGCTGCTGGTGCTGGACGAGCCGACGGCGGCGCTCGACGTGTCGATCCAGGCGGTCGTGCTGCAGACGCTCGACCGGCTGCGGCGCGAAGACGGCATCGGCTTGTTGTTCGTCAGCCACGACCTCAACGTGGTCCGCATGTTGTGCGACGACCTCGTGGTGCTCAGGGGCGGCCGGGTCGTCGAAGCCGGGCCGGCGGCGGCGATCTTCGCGGCGCCACAAGCGGAGTACACGCGCGAATTGTTGGCCGCGATCCCCTATTTCGAGCCGAACCGCGTGCCGGAGCCGGCGCTGTGAGGTGGTTGGTCGGCACCGATATCGGCGGCACCTTCACCGACATCGTCGCCGTCGAGCCAAGCAGCGGCGAGACGCGGCTGGCCAAGGTGCCGTCGCGCCCCGATGCGCCGGTCGACGCCATGCTGGACGCCATCGCCGCCGTCGGGCTGGAGAAGACGGACGTCGAGCGGTTCGTGCATGGGACGACGCGGGTGACCAACGCGATCGTGCAGGACCGGCTGCCGCCGATCGCGCTGATCGCGACCGCCGGGTTCGAGGATGTGCTGGAAATCGGCCGCTATCGAAGGCGCGACCTATACGACCTGAACGTTCCGCCGAAAGCGCCGCCGCTGGTGCCGCATGAGCGCTGCTTCGGCCTGGCCGAGCGGCTGGACCACGGCGGCGCCGCGATGCTGGCGCCAGACGACGCCGAACTCGACCGCATGGCCGCGTGGGTCGCGGCCACCGGCGTGCAATCTGTCGCCGTCAGCCTGCTGCATGCCTATGCCAACCCGGCGCACGAGCTGCTCGTCGCCGAGCGGCTGCGCGGGATCGTGCCGTACGTTTCGCTCAGCCACGAGATCAACCCGGAAAGCCGCGAATACGAGCGGACCTCGTCGACCACCATCAACGCCGCCGCCATGCCGATCGCCGCGGGCTACCTTTCCGAACTGGAGGAGCGGCTGCCGCTCGGCGCCGGGCTGCAGGTGTTCCACTCGGCCGGCGGCATGGTCTCGACCGCGACGGCCAAACGGCGGCCGATCGTCATGGCGATGTCCGGCCCGGCCGCCGGCGTCGCCGCTTCGGCCCAGATCGCCCGCCGGCTCGGCTTGCCGCGCGTGCTCACCTTCGACATGGGGGGCACCACCACCGACGTGTGCCTCATCATCGACGGCGAGGCCGCGATGACCGACACGAGCCAGAAGGGCGACCGGCCGTTGCGCCAGCCAATGCTGGCGGTGCAGTCGATCGGCGCGGGCGGCGGGTCGATCGTGCGTCAGGGGGCCGGTGGGCTCGGGGTGGGGCCGCAGAGCGCCGGGGTGCAGCCCGGGCCGGCCTGCTACGGCCATGGCGGCGTGCTGCCGACCATCACGGACGCCAACGCCGTGCTCGGCTATCTCGACCCGGAGGCGCGGCTGGGCAGCGAGATCCGCATCGATATCGCCGCCGCGCGGGCCGCGATCGCGCCGATCGCCGCCTTGCTCGGGCTCGAGATGGTGCAGACGGCGCTGGGGATCGTGCAGGTCGCCAATGCGACGATGGCGCGGGCGTTGCGCCGGGTCACGGTGGAGCGCGGCGTGGATGGACGGGACTGCACGCTGCTGGCGTTCGGCGGCGGCGGGCCGATGCATGCGGCGGGGCTGGCGGACATCTACGGCCTTGACGAGATCATCGTGCCGGCGGCGTCGAGCGCGTTCTCGGCGCTGGGCTGCCTGACCGCCGACCAGAGCTTCCTGCACCAGCAATCGGTCCGCCTCAAGCTCGATGGCCTCGACCCGGCCGCGCTCGAGCAGCGCCTGGCCGCGCTCCGCCGCGTCGCCATGGCGCCGCTGCTCGACGCCGGCCTCGCCCTGGAAGCAATCGAACTCAGCTACGTTGCCCTGATGCGCTACGAGGCGCAGAGCGACACCACCGCCATCCCATTCGCGCTGCCGTTCGACCCGGTGGCGCTGCAAGCCGACTTCCAGGCCGAGCACCGGCAGCTCTACGGCTATGCGACGGACGAGCCCCGCATCATCGAGAACGTCCGCGTGCAGGCCCGCGTGCCGTCCACGACACAGGCGCGGCAGCCGCGCGCCGGGGCCGGCCACGCCGTGCGAACCCGCGTGTGCAGCTTTCCCGGCGCGGTGGCCGTGGAAACCGCCATCATCGCGCGCGACGGCCTGGACCAAATCGTCACCGGCCCGGCCATCGTCGCCGATGCGTGGTCCACCATCGTGGTCCCGCCGGGCTGGCAGGCGGCCCCGGCCGAGGGCGGGCATTTGCGGCTGACGCGGGTTGCATCATGACACCGCTCGATCCGTTCACCGTGGAAGTGATCCGCCATGGCCTCTCGGCCGCGGCGGAGGAGATGAGCCTCGTGCTGATGCGCTCGGCCCGCTCGCCGCTGTTGCGCGAGGCCGGGGACCTGTCCTCGACGCTGACCGACGCGCGCGGCGACCTGGTGGCGCAAGGGCGTGACATCCCGGTGCATCTGGGCGCCATGGCCTACACCATCCGCGAGCTGCTGAAGGTGCATCCGCTCGAGCGGTTCCGCGAGGGCGATGCGCTGATCTACAACATGGGCGCGTTGGGCGGGAACCACCTCAACGACGTCAAGGTCGTCCGCCCCGTCTTCGTCGACGGCGCCATCATCGCCTTCGCCCTCAGCCTCGCGCACTGGCCCGACGTCGGCGGCACCTGGCCGATGAGCTACTACGCCAAGGCGACCGACACCTTCCAGGAAGCCATCCGCATCCCGCCCGTCCCGGTCGCGTCCGCGGCCGGCGTCAACCAGGCCGTGATCGACATGATCAAGGTCAACGTCCGCGACCCCGTCTCCGCCGAGGGCGACCTGCTCGGCCAGATCGCCGCCACCGCCATCGCCGCCCGGCGCCTGCAGGACCTCTGCCAGACGCACGGCACCGACATCTTCCTCCGCACGCTCGACCGCCTGCACGATCTCTCCGAGGCCGAGATGCGCGAAGCCATCGCGGCGCTCCCCGACGGCGTCTACGAGGGCGAGGACACGCTCGATCCGATCCAGCCCGGCGACGCCCCGCCGCGCATCCATGTCCGCATCACGATTGCCGGCGACCACGCTACTTTCGACCTCTCCGGCTGTTGCGACCGGCTGCCGAATTTTTGCAACACCACGCCGTTCATCGCCGCGTCGGCCATCATCTACGCCGCCCGCCTGCTCAGCGGCCGCGACATGCAGCAGAACGCCGGCGCGCTGCGCCCGCTAACGATCATCACGCGGCCCGGATCGGTGTGCGAACCCGGCTGGGACGCGCCGGTCGCGGCCGGCAACCACGAAACCTCGATGCGGATCGTCGACGCCGTCATCAACGGGATGGAGCACGTCATCCCGCACCGCCTCGCCGCCGGCGGCCCGACCACGTCGGGCCTGCTCGCCTTTGCCGAGCCGATGCCGGGCGGCGGCTGGCGGCTGCTGTACGAGGTGCATGGCGGCGGCGAGGGCGCGCGGCACGACCGCGACGGCAGCCCGGCCACCCGCGTGCACATGACCAACACCTCCAACACGCCCGCCGAGATGATCGAGAGCACCTACGCCATCACGGTCGAGCGCCAGGCCATCCGCCGCGGGACCGGCGGCAGCGGGCAGCATCGCGGCGGCGACGGCGTGATCCGGTCCTACCGCGTGCTGGCGCCGAAGATGCTGCTGACCACCTGCGTCGAGCGCATGCAGGTCCCGCCCTACGGCCTCAGAGGCGGGCGGCCAGGCGCCACCTTCCGCATCACGCTCGACCGCGACGGCACCATCACCGCCCTCGACGGCAAGGCCAACCTGTTCCTGCAACAGGGCGATCTCGTCACCATCGAGACCTGCGGCGGCGGCGGCTACGGGCACGCCGGATGAGCCTGGCGGCGCTCGAGGCCCAGGTCCGCCGAGACCTCGAACGCATCGACCATCCTGCGATGCCATGGCTCGAGCCACGCACCGCGCCGGACGGGACCGCGGCGCTCGACGTGCTGATCGTCGGCGGCGGCCAGTCCGGCATCGCGATCGGCTTCGGCCTGTTGCGCGCCAAGGTCGGCAACATCCGCGTCATAGACGGCGCCGCCCGCGGCCAGGAGGGCCCCTGGCGCAGCTTCGCCCGCATGCACACGCTGCGCAGCCCGAAGGACTACACCGGCCCCGACCTCGACATCCCGAGCCTGACCTATCGCTCCTGGCACGAGGCCCGCTTCGGCACCGCCGATTGGGACGCGCTCGGCCTGATCCCGCGCGAATACTGGGCCGACTACCTGCTCTGGGTCCGCGACGTCACCGGCGTGCCGGTCCGCAACGGCGTGTGCATGACGGGTGTCTCGGCGGCCGGGCCGGGCCTGCTGGCCGTCGAGGTCGAGGAAGCCGGGCGCCGGTCGGTGGTGCACACGCGCAAGCTCGTGTTGGCCACCGGGCAGGATGGGCTGGGCGCCTGGTGGATGCCGCCCTGCCTGGAGCGGCTGCCTACACATCTGCGCGCCCATGCCGCCGACCCGGTCGATTTCGCCGCGCTGCGCGGCAAGACGGTCGCCGTGATCGGGCTTGGCGCCTCGGCGCTCGACAACGCCGCCTGCGCGCTCGAGGCCGGGGCGGCGGCCGTCGATGTCTTCTGCCGCCGCGAGCGCCCGCAGTTGATCCAGAGCTACCGCTGGCTGACGTTCGCCGGGTTCCTGCGCCATCTCGGGGACCTCGACGATGCCTGGCGGTGGCGGTTCATGGCGGCGATCCTCGGGCGGCGCGAGGGCTTCCCGCAACCGACCTGGGACCGGTGCGCCCGCTGGCCGAACTTCCACCTGCACACGGGCTCGCCGATCGAGGACGCCCACCCGTTCGGCGACGGCGTCGAACTCACGATCGCGGGCCAGCCGGTGCAGGTCGATTTCGTCATCGCCGGCACCGGCATGGACGTCGACCTGGCGCGTCGCCCGGAACTCGCCGCACTCGCGCCGCACGTTGCGACGTGGGCGGACCTCTACTCGCCGCCGGACGATCTCCGCGACGATCGCCTCGCCCGCTATCCCTATTTGGCCTCCAACTACAGCCTGACCGAAAAGGTCCCCGGCACGGCGCCCGAACTGGCCGACATCCACGTGTTCTCGATCGCCTCGACCATGAGCTTCGGCCCCTCCGGCTCCAGCATCAACGCCATGACCACCGCGGTCCCCAAATTGGTCCATGGCCTCACGCGCGGGCTGTTCCAGGCCGATCTGGAGCGTCACTGGTCGAGTTTCTGCGCCTACGACGTCCCACAGGCGGTGCTGACACGCAGCCAGCCCTGACCCCTGCTGAAGCCGGAAAGTGAGGCATTGGCCCTCGCCGGCGTGCTAATCTCAGCTCATGGACACTCAGACCGCTCATGCCATGGTCCGTTTCGGTCTCGGTCGGCGGGGCGAGGAGGCTTTGCCGGCCGATCCGGTCGCCTGGCTGCAGGCGCAGCTCGACGGCGACGACCCGGCCGTGTTCGACAGCCGGTTGCCGACCACCGCCGATGGGCTGACGGTGCTGCGAGAGCAGTTCAAGCTGGACCTGCCGCCCGGCGAGTCCCTGGTCAAGCCCTTGTTCCAGGCCGACGCGCAGGCGCAGACCAGGCAGTTGCTGACCACCGACATGCCGTTTCGGGAGCGGCTGGTCTGGTTCTGGGCCAACCACTTCACCGTCAGCATCCGCCAGGGGGGCACCAACGCGGTCATCGGCCCCTACATGCGCGAGGCGATCCGCCCCAACGTCACCGGCCCGTTCGACGCCATGCTGTTGGCGGTGATGCGGCATCCGGCGATGCTGATGTATTTGGACAACAATAATTCGTTCGGACCCAACAGCGCCGCCGGGAAGAACCAGAAGCGCGGGCTGAACGAAAATCTGGCGCGGGAATGCCTGGAGCTGCACACGGTGAGCCCGGCCTCGGGCTACACCCAGACCGACGTCACCGAGTTCGCGAAGATCCTCACCGGCTGGTCGGTGGATTACAACCGGCTGTATCCCGGGTTCCTGTTCCGCCAGGCCGCGCACGAGCCGGGCAGCAAGATGCTGCTCGGCCGACGGTTTCCACCGGACGAGGCGGGCGGCTTTGCCGCGCTCGAGTTCCTGGCCAACCACCCGGCCACGCATCGGCACCTGGCCACGCAGCTCGTGCGCCACTTCGTCAGCGACGAGCCGCCGCCCGATGCGGTCGCCACGATCGAGGGCGTGCTGCGCGACACGGGGGGCGACCTCGGCGCGGCCAGCGTGGCGCTGCTGCATCTGGACGCGGCGTGGACGCCGCTGACCAAGGTGCGGGCACCGCTCGACTTCGCGGTGGCGGCGCTGCGGGCGCTCGATCTGCCGGCCGACAAGCAGGTGCCGCTCGAGGGCGTGTTGTCCAGCCTCGGCCAGCCTTTGTGGAATGCGCCGCTGCCGAATGGGTGGTCCGACGTCGCCTCCGAGTGGGCCTCGCCGGAGGCGATGATGCGGCGGTTCGACTGGAGCTTCAGCGTCGCCGCCCGCGCCGCGGACCGGGACCCGGCCGCCGTCGCCGACGCGAGCATGGGGTCGCTGCTCCGGCCGCGTACAGTGGAGGCGATGACGCGCGCCGGGTCGCGGCGCGACGCGTTGACGTTGCTGCTGAGTTCCCCCGAGTTCCAGAGGCGCTGACATGCAGATCTCCCGCCGTTCGGCCCTGCTGGGGCTCACCGCCGCTTGGACCATGGGGCCGGCCTCGCTGGCGCTGGCCGCGGCGCCGACCGACAAGCGGCTGGTGGTCGTCATCCTGCGCGGGGCGTTGGACGGCATGGCGGCGGTGGTGCCGTATGGCGACGGCGATCTGGTCCGGCTGCGGCCCGGCCTGGTGCCGCCGCAGCCCGGCCAGCCCGGCGGTTTGCTCGATTTGGGCGGCTTCTACGGCCTGCACCCGGCGTTGGCCGGCATGTATGACCTCTACCGGGCCGGGCAGTTGCTGCCGGTGCACGCGGTGGCCGGCCCGTATCGGAGCCGGAGCCATTTCGACGCGCAGGATTATCTGGAAAGCGGCGCGGACGAGCGGCTGTCCAGCGGTTGGCTGAACCGGGCGGTCGAGGCGATGCCGGGTCACAAGGCCAACACGGCGCTCGCGGTCGGCGTGACGGTGCCGCTCATGCTGCGCGGGATGGCCGCGGTCGGCACCTACGCACCGACGGGCTACCAGGCGCTCTCGCCGGAGCTCTACGCGCGCATCGCCGATCTGGCGCATGACGACGCGCTGTTGGGGCCGGTCGTGACGGAGGGCTTGGCGGACCGTGGGTTTTCGGCAGGAGCGTTGTCAGGCCTGCAGCAGAGCGGCGACCGGAACGCGGTGGCGAACGTGGCCTCGGCGGCGGGGCGGCTCCTGGCGGCAACCGACGGGCCACGGGTCGCGGTGCTCGAAGGCGGCGGCTGGGATACGCACGCCGCGCAGGCGCAACGATTGGTCGCGCCGCTTAAGCAGTTGGATGCGGGGATCACGGCGCTGAAACAGTCGATGGGCGCGGCATGGGATCAGACCGCCGTGCTGATCCTGACCGAGTTCGGCCGCACCGCCCGGGTGAACGGCACCGGCGGGACCGATCACGGCACGGCCAGCGTCGCGTTCCTGGCCGGCGGCGCCGTCGCCGGTGGGCGCGTGGCGGGGACCTGGCCCGGCCTGTCCGACAGCATGCTGTTCGAGAACCGCGATCTGGCGCCCAGCACCGACGCCCGCGCGTTGGCGATGGCGCTGCTGGTCGAGCATCTCGGCGTCCCGGCCGCGGCCATGCCCGCGGTGTTCCCTGGCAGCGCCGGCGTCAGCGCCCAAGGCGGTTTGCTGCACGCTGTTTAGACGCCGATCGCTTGCTTCACCCGTTCCGCCGACAGGGGCAACTCGCGGATGCGGACGTTCGCGGCGTGAGCCAGCGCGTTGGCAATCGCGGCGGCGGTCGGGCCTTGGGCGGCTTCGCCGGTGCCCAGGAAGGGCTGACCGGGCCGGTCGATGACATGGACATCGACGCTGTCGGGCACCGCCTGGAACCGCAGGATCGGGTAGCCGCTCCAGTCCCGGCTGGTCACGCCGCCCGGCCCGTAGCTGACGGCCTCGTAGAGCGTCCAGCTCGCGGATTGCAGGATGCCGCCCTGGATCTGGTTGCGGATGCCATCGAAGCTCACGACCTGGCCGCTATCGACCGCGCAGTGCGCCCGGACCACGCGCACCCGGCCGCTCTCGTGCTCGACGGACACTTCGAGCGCCACGGCGGCGTAAGCGCCCAGGTTCTTGTAGCGCGCGAACGCGAAACCGCGGCCGTGCCCCTTGGGCAACGACGTCGCGCTCGCCCAGCCGAACTCGGTCGCGGCGCGCTCAACGACGTCGCGGGCGCGCTGGTCGGTGAGATGTTTCAGACGGAACGCGACCGGGTCGTGGCCGGCCGCGGCGGCCAGCTCGTCCATGAAGCTCTCGATGGCAAACACGTTGGTGTAGGCGCCGAGCCCGCGCATGGCGGACACCCGCAGCGGCATGTCGGGGATGAAATGAGAGACGACGTGGGCGGTCGGTAGATCGTAGAGCGGAATGCCGTTGCGGTCGCCGCCGCCCTCCGGCTGTGGGATCGGCATCGGCGGCGAGGGCTGCAGCGGGGCCGCGAGCGCCCAACTCGGCATCAGCCTGCCGCCGTTCCCAGGACGCATGTTGTGGCTGTTGCTCCACATCGCATACTGCCAATCGACGATGGTGCCATCGGCGGCGAGCGAGGCCTGCGCTTGGCCGACCATGGCGGGGGTATACGGCTCCCAGACGTTCTCCTGCTCGCGCATCCACTGCACGCGGACCGGGCGGCCCGGCACTGCGCGGGCGAGCAGCGCGGCGTCGGCGGCAGCATCGTCGGCGCCGTTATGGCCGTAGCAGCCGGACCCCTCGGTATGGATGCAGCGGACGGAGTCCGGCGGCATTTGCAGCAACTCGGCCAGGGCGGCGCGGTCGGGATAGACGCCCTGGGTATGGGTCCAGACCGTCATCTGCCCGTCCTCGAGCAGCGCCACGGCGCACGACGGACCGATGGAGGCATGCATGCCGTATGGACGTAGGTAGCGGGCGCGCAGGGTACGGACGGCTGGCGCCGGGTCGCCCTTGCGGTCGAGGATGACGGTCGGCTGCGCGGGGAGGGCCTGGATCGTGTCGAAGATCGTGGCTTGCTCGGGCAACCGCCGCCCCTCGCTCCAGACTGCGGCATCTTGCAGGGCGCGCATGGCGGTGATCGCCTGCCATTCACCCTGGGCGATCACGCCCAGATAGCTGCCGTCGCGCACGATTTTGACGACGCCCGGCATGGCGTCGGCCGCGGCCGTGTCGAGCGACAGCAGCGTGGCGCCGTAGGTCGGTGGGCGTACCGCGCGGGCGTGCAGCATGCCAGGGCGGTGGAGATCCTGCACGTAGGCGGGACTGCCGGTTACTTTCGCCGGGATGTCGACGCGCTGGACCGGCTTGCCCATCACGGCATGACGGGCCGGATCTTTCAGGACGCCGCCGGAGGTCGCGACCTGGTCGGGGGTGAGTGCGGCCACGAGTTCGCCGTAACCCAGGCTGCGGCCGTCGCCGGCCTTCACCCGGCCGCCGCTGGTCTGCAGCGACGCGGGCTCCACATCCAACCGGCTGGCCGCCTCTTGCAACAGGATCGCGCGGACGTCCGCGGCGGCGTGCATGATCGCCGTGCCGCTGTCCTGCATGGAGTGGCTGCCGGCGGTGTAGCCCTCGTTCGCGGTGCGCCCGGTGTCGGCGGTCACGAGGGTGATCTGGTCCGGCGCGAGGTCGAGCTGTTCGGCGGCGACCTGGAGCAGGGCGGTGCGGATGCCCTGCCCGAGTTCCGCCTTGCCGGTGAACACGGTGACCGCGCCATCGGGCGCGATCCGGATCCAGCCGAACAGACGCGGCTCCACGTTCAGGCTGCCGGGCAGCTTGGCCGGGGCATGCTGGGCGACGGTGGGGCGCGTGGAGAAGGCGACCAGCAGTGCGCCGCTGGCCTCGATCAGCCGGCGCCGGGTCAGCGCGCTCATAGGGCGGCCTGCTGCATGGTCGTCGCGGCGCGGCGGATGGCGGCCAGGATGCGCATGTGGGTGCCGCAGCGGCAGAGATTGGGCTGCATGTGGGCGCGGATCTGCGCGTCGGTCGGCGACGGCGTCCGTTCCAGCAGCGCCTGTGCCCGCATGATCATGCCGGCGATGCAGTAGCCGCACTGGGCGGCCTGTTCGTCGATGAACGCCTGCTGCAACGGGCCGGGACGCTCCTGTGTGCCAAGGCCCTCGACGGTTCGCACCTGGCGGCCGTCCAGGACTGCGACCGGCGTCAGGCATGACACCACCGCCTGCTTGTCCAGCATGACCGTGCAGGCGCCGCACTGCCCGAGGCCGCAGCCATATTTGGCGCCGTGCAGCCCCAGCGTGTCGCGCAGCACGTAGAGCAGCGGCGTCGCGGGATCGACGTCGACCTGGTGGACGCGGCCGTTGACGGTGAGCGAGATCATGAGCTGGCTCCTTGGCGGATGCGCTGGACGCTGCCCTCGAGTCCGTCCCAGGCGGGGCGGTCGGTGAACCGCGCGCGGAGGTAGGCGAGGACGGCGGCGACCTGCTTGTCGTTCAGCGTGGCGGCGAAGCCTGGCATCCAGGGGCCGCGCTCGCTCGGGCCGGGCTGCAGGCCGTAGAGGATGGTCTGCGTCGCGTTGCGCGGCGTGGCCGCGGTGACGGAACTGCCGAGGGCCAGCGAGGGCCGCCCGTTCAACATCATCGGCGCTCCCGCGCCATGGCAGGCGGCGCAGGCGCCGGCAAAGATCGACGCGCCCTCCATCTGCTGCAGCCCGGGTGGCGGCGCGTGCGCGGCGGCGACCTGGGCGGCCACGCGCTTTTCGCGATCCGGCTCGGCGGCGCCGGTGGGATCGGTCATCGACGCGACGTAGACCGCCATCGCCCGCACATCCGCATCCGGCACGCCGGTGAGGTTATGCGACACCGCCAGCATCGGCCCGGCCGAAGCGGCATGGCGGTCGTCCACGCCATGCTTCAGATATCGATAGAGCGCGTCCGCCGTCCAGGCGATCGCCGCCGGCGACGAGGTCGCGGTGAGGCCCGGCGCGTCCCACCCATCCGCCTCGCCGCCGGTGAAGGCGCGGCTCTTGTCTTCGGCGCCGAACGCGTTGCGGGGCGTGTGGCAGGCCGAGCAGTGGCCGAGGCCTTCGACCAGGTAGGCGCCACGGTTCCACTCGGCGCTGCGGGATGCGTCTCGGGGCACCGGCCGGTGGTCGAGAAACAGCAGGTTCCAACCGGCCATCAGTGGGCGGATGTTGAAGGGGAAGGGAAGGCGTGTCGGCGGCGGCTCGGCGTGGACCGGCTCGCGGGTCATCAGGAAGGCGTAGATCGCGGTGATGTCGGCGTCGTCGACGGCGGTGTAGTGATTGTAGGGGAATGCCGGGTAGAGGAACTTGCCGTCGCGGTCGACGCCGTCCCGCATCGCGCGGGTGAAGGCAGCGTTGGACCAGGCGCCGATGCCGGTCTCCGGATCAGGAGTGATGTTGGTGGCGTAGACGGCGCCGAACGGGGTCTGCACCGGTGCGCCGCCGGCGTAGGGCGCGCCGTCGGGCGCGGCGTGGCAGACCGCACAATCGCCTGCCGCCGCGAGCTGCGCGCCGCGGGCGACGAGGGCCGGCGGGACGTCGCCAGCGGCGGGAGTGATGGGGTCGATCGCCGGGCGATACACGATCGCCAGCGCGGCTGCCACGGCGGTCGCGGCAAGCCCGAGGATAACAGAGCGCGTCTTCAATCGCATGCCGCATTTATGTCGGGATGGCGCTGCCAACCGCAAGACAGTTGACGGGCCCCCCGGCCAGTCCTGAGATGGCGCATGGACCCGAGCCACTTGCCGTTCGACGCCGACGCCATGCTCGCGCGCCTGCGACCCTGGGTCGAGTGCGAAAGCCCGACGCACGATGCCGCCGCCGTCAATCGCATGATGGACCTGGCCAGCCGGGACCTGGCGATCATGGGGGCTACGGTCGAGCGCATTCCGGGCCGCATGGGATTCGGCGACTGCGTGCGCGCCACGTTGGGCCACCAGAGGGCGGGCCAGCCCGGACTGCTGCTGATGGGGCACATGGACACCGTACACCCGGTCGGCACGCTGGCCGCGCTGCCGTACCGCCGCGACGGGAACCGCTGCTACGGGCCGGGGATCTACGACATGAAGGGCGGCAACCTGCTCGTGCTCGAGGCATTGCGGCAGCTCGAGCAGGCCGGGATCGCGCCCGCGCTGCCGGTCACCGTGCTGTTCACCAGTGACGAGGAGGTCGGCTCGCCCTCTACCCGCGACGTGATCGAGGCCGAGGCGTCGCGCCATGCCGCCGTGCTCGTGCCGGAGCCGGGCGGCCCCGGGCACGAGGTCACCACCGGCCGCTATGCCATCGCACGCTTTGCCATCGAGACGACCGGACGGCCCAGCCACGCCGGCGCGCGGCTCGCGGAGGGCCGTTCGGCCATCCGCGCGATGGCCCGCCGGATCGCTGACATCGAAGACATGACGACCGAGGACTGCACGTTCAGCGTCGGCGTGATCCGCGGCGGCGAGTGGGTGAACTGCGTGGCGACGACGTGCACGGCACAGGTGCTGAGCATGGCCAAGCGGCAGGCGGACCTCGATCGCGGCGTCGAGCGGATGCTGGCGCTGGCCGGGCAGGAGAACGACGTGCGCTTCGACGTCCGGCAGACGGTGACCCGGCCAGTCTGGGAGCCGGACGCGCGCACGCTCGCGCTGCACGCGCAGGCGGACGCGCTGGCACGACAGATCGGGATCCCGCTGCCGCATCGGAGCGCGGGCGGCGGATCCGACGGCAATTTTACCGGGGCGGCCGGCATACCCACGCTCGACGGGCTCGGCGTGCTCGGCGGCGGCGGGCATACGCTGGAGGAGCACCTGCTGGTCGACAGCCTGGTCGCGCGCGGCCGATTGCTGGCGGGCCTGATCGCAACGCTGAAGATCTGATGGAGAGCGGGCCCATGGCATCGACGTTGCTGGAGCGGGCGCATCGCGTTCTGCCGGGCGGGACGTTCGGCAACACGGCGAGCGACCTCGTGATCCGCGAAGGGCGCGGCGGGCGGGTGTGGGACGAGACGGGGCGCGAGTATATCGACTACCTGATCGGGTCGGGCCCGATGCTGGTCGGCCACGCGCACCCGGCGGTCACGGCGGCCGTGCAGGCGCAGGTCGGGCTCGGCACCACGTTCTTCATGAACAACCGGCTCGGGATCGAGCTGGCCGAGGCGATCGTGGCGGCGGTGCCATGCGCCGAGCAGGTGCGCTACGTGTCGACCGGCAGCGAGGCGGACGCGTATGCGATCCGGCTGGTGCGGGCGTTCCGTGGCCGCGACAAGATCCTCAAATTCGAGGGCGGCTATCACGGCATGAGCGACTACGGGCTGATGAGCACGTCGCCGCGGCGGGAGGCGAATTCGTGGGAGCCGATCCCGGACTCGGCGGGGATCCCGAAGGCGGTCGCCGATACGGTTCTGGTGGCGCCCTTCAACGATCTCGACGCCGTGGAGGGCTTGATCCGCAGGCATGGCGACGAGATCGCCGGGGTGATCGTCGAGCCGATGCAGCGGCTGATCCCGCCGGCGCCGGGGTTTCTCGCCGGGCTGCGGCGGCTGACGGCGCGGGCGGACATTCCGCTCATCTTCGACGAGGTGGTGACCGGGTTCCGGCTGGCGTGGGGCGGCGGGCAGGAACTGTATGGCGTGACGCCCGATCTGTGCACGCTGGGGAAGGTCATCGGCGGCGGGTATCCGCTGGCGGCGATCGCGGGCCGGGCCGACATCATGGCTCATTTCGACGCAGCGAGCGTGGGGGCGGACCGGTTCGTCAAGCAGATCGGCACGCTGTCGGGCAACCCGGTGGCTGCAGCGGCCGGGTTGGCCACGCTCGAGGTTCTGAGCGAGCCGGGTACCTACGAGCGGCTGGCAGAGACCGGGCGAGAGCTGATGGCGCAGCTGCGGGCGGCGTTGGCGGACGCCGGGATCGCGGCGCAGGTGATCGGCGAGCCCGCCTGTTTCGACGCGATCTTCACGATCGGCGAGATCCGGGATTACCGCGGCATGGCGCGCGGCGACGCCGCCATGCAGGCCCGGTTCAACGCCCTGCTCCGCGAACGCGGTATCCTGAAAGGCGAGTCGAAACATTATCTCTCATGCGCCCATGACGCGCGCGACGTCAGCGAGACGGTCGCGGCGTGGCGCGATGCGGCGCGGGCGCTGGCGGCATGATGCTCGACCGTTTGCGTGCTGCGGTCGATGCGGGCTTTGCCGCGCAGACGGCATTCCTGACCGACCTCGTGCGATTCCCGTCGGTGCGCGGCGAGGAAGCGCCGCTGCAGGACTGGATGGCGCGCCAACTCGCCAGCCGCGGCTATAGCGTCGACCGCTACGCGCTCGGCGACGTGGACATGGCCCATTTGCCCGGGTTCAGCCCGGTGATGGACACCGACTACGCTCGCGCCGTGCAGGTCGTCGGCACCCGTCGGGCGGCGGCGCCGGAGGGGCGCAGCCTGATCATCCAGGGGCATGTGGACGTGGTGCCCACGGGCCCGGCCGCACTGTGGTCGACGCCGCCGTTCAGCGGCGAGGCGCAGGGCGAGTGGCTGCAGGGCCGCGGCGCGGGCGACATGAAACAGGGCGTGTCGGCAATGGTGTTCGCGCTCGACGCGATCCGTGCCGCCGGGCTGGAGCTGACGGCGGACGTGCACGTGCAGAGCGTGACGGAGGAGGAGTGCACCGGCAACGGCGCGCTCTCGACGCTGGCGCGCGGCTACCGGGCGGACGCGGTGCTGATCCCGGAGCCGACCGACGCGACGATCACCCGGGCGCATGTGGGCGTGATGTGGTTCCGGCTACGGGTGCGGGGCGTGCCGGTGCATGTGGCGCGGGCGCAGTCGGGGACGAACGCGATCATGTCGTCCTATCAGCTGATCCTGGCGCTGCAACGACATACAGAGGCGCTGAACGCGGCGGCGCGGGCGGATGAGTGGTTCGGGGGGATTGCGGACCCGATCAAGTTCAATCCGGGGGTGATTAGAGGCGGGGATTGGGCGAGCAGCACGCCGGCGTGGTGCGAGGTGGATTGCCGGATCGGGCTGATGCCGGGGAGCAGCTTGGAGGCGGCGCGTCAGGGGGTGGAGCGCTGCGTGGCGGAGGCGGCGCGTGCGGACGGGTTCATGGCGAACAATCCGCCGGACGTGATTTGGAACGGGTTTCAGGCGGATGGATACGTGCTCGAGCCCGGGAGCGAGGCGGAGCGGGTGTTGGCCGAGGCGCACCGGGCGGTGTTCGGCACGGCGATGGAGGAGCGGCGGTCGACGGCGGTGAACGACACGAGGTTCTATGGGCTGTACCATCGGATGCCTGCGCTGTGTTACGGCCCGCGCGGCATGAACGTGCACGGCTTCGACGAAGGCGCGCATTTGCCAACGCTACGCCAGGTGACGCTGGCGATCGCGTGCTTCGTCGCGCAGTGGTGCGGCGTGCGAGAGGTTTAGGCCGGCCGCACGTTCCAGAATGTGGCAAAACCCGGCAGCACGCCGGTGATGCGGGTGTTGTGGGCGATCGGTTGCTGGAACTGGCCGACCGGGATGCTGGGCAGGTCGAGCATGGCTTGGCGCTGTAAGTCCATGCAGATCTGCTTTTGCGCGGCTTCGTCGGGGGCGTCGAACCAGGCGTTGCGGAGAGCCTCAAGCTTGGGGCTGGTGCACCAGCCGGGCCAGGCGGCGGGCTCGTTGCCGTTGCCGCGCATGGCGTAGTGGTTGGAGGGGTTGAGGTGGTCCTCGCCCTCCCAGCCGGTGAAGAAACAGTTCCAGCCGCCTTGGGCCACCGGGCCGCGGTTGTTGCGGCGCTGGAGCATGGTGCCCCAGTCGGTGGCGACGTAATCGACGTTCATGCCGGCCTGGGCCATGCTGTCGGCCATGACGTCGGCGATGGCCTTGAACTGGGCGTAGTCGGTGGCGACGAGCATGCTGACCTTCTCGCCCGCATAGCCGGCGGCCTTCATCATCTGCTTGGCCTTGGCGTAATCGCGGGGGCCCTGCAGCGGCTCGAGCCCGGCGGGGCTGGCCATCGGGCTGTTGGGGCAGAAGACGCCGTGCGGGGTGTAATACATCGATGCGTCGCTGCCGACGATGGCCTGCATGCAGGCTTGCTGATCGACGGCGTAGAGCAGGGCCTGCAGGATCTTCGGGTTGTCGAACGGCGGCTGCAGGTGGTTGGGCCGCATCATGTTGACGTTGCCGGTCGGGTTGGTGTTGACGATCTTGATGTTGCGCTGCTTGGCCAGCAGCGGCAGCAGGTCGGCGGTCGGGTTCTCCCACCAGTCCTGCTCGCCCGATTGCATGGCGGCGACCTTGGTGCCGGCGTCCGGCATGGTGGTCCACTCGACCCGGTCGAAATAGGCAGTCTTCGGGCCGGCGGTCCAGGTCGGCGTGCTACCCTGGCGCGGCTGATATTTGTCGAATTTTTGGTAGACGTTGCGGGCGCCGGGAATGCGCTCGTTGGCGACGAAGCGATACGGGCCGCTGCCGACCATCTCGGTTATCTGCGTGAACGGGTCGGTGCTGGCGAGGCGCTCCGGCATCATGACCGGGTTGGGCGTGGTCGGCTTGCCCAGCGCCTGCGGCAGCAGCGGAAAGGGCTTGTTCAGCTTGAACTGGATGGTGCGGTCGTCGGGCGCGGAGAGTTCGTCGGTGGCCGCCATCAGCGCTGAGCCGAACGCGTCGCGCGCGGCCCAGCGGCGGATGCTGGCGACGCAATCGCGCGCCGTGACCTTGTCTCCGTCGTGCCACAGCAGGCCGGGCCGCAGCGTCAGTTTCCAGAGCTTGCCGTCGTTCTCGGTGGTGTGGCCCTCGAGCATCTGGGGCGAGGAGGTGAAGGTGCCGTCCTGCCCATAGAGCGTGTCGAACACCATGTAGCCGTGGCCGCGGGTGACGTTTGCGGTGGTCCAGTGCGGGTCGAGGAAAGCGAGGTCGATCTGCGGGATGAACTTAAGGGTCGACGCGCCGGCAGCCCGGACGATCGAGGGCAGAGCCAGGCTCGCGGAGGCGGCGGCAATCAGGGTGCGGCGCTTCATGACAGGCTCCGATCGGAACGAGCCGTCACTTGAGCCGATCTGCCATCCGCTCCGCAATGGCAACCGTCGTCAGGTGCGTGTTGGCGCGGGGCACCTCCGGCATGATCGAGGCGTCGATCACCCGCAGCCCGGTGCAGCCGAGCACCCGGCACTCCGGATCCACCACTGAGCGTGGGTCGTTTGGCGCGCCCATGCGGCAGGTGCCGCTGGCGTGCTGGGCGTCGCCGCACTCGCGGAACAGGAAGTCGTCCAGTTCGGCGTCGCTCAGCGCCTCGTCCATCGAGCGGCCGCTCGTTCCGTATTCGACCCGGTGGGCGACCTTGTTGACGCCATCGGCCCGGCAGATCTCGCGCAGACGCCGCACGCCGTCGCGTAGGCGGACGAGGTCGCGCTCGTCGGACAGCATGCGTTCCTCGATGGCCGGGTCGGTGGCCGGGTCGGTGCTGGTGATGCGGACATGGCCTTGGCTGAACGCCTGGTAGACCGAGACGGCGATGCGGCCGCGGGCGGCGTCGGGGCCGGCCGTCGATAGCGCGGCGCCGGCCAAGTTGCCGGCGATCATGATCATGTCGTTCTCGCCCGCGCCGCCGAGGCCGGAGCCGTAGCGCAGGCAGCAATTGGTATGGCGGTGCATCAGCGTGCCGACCTGGGCGTGTTCGCGCAGATGCAGGAAGGCGCCGACGATGGGGTGGTCCAGCAGGTTCTCGCCCACCGGCAGGTCGGTGCGCACCGCGATGCCGAGACGTTCGAGCAGCGCGGCCGGGCCGATGCCGGAGCGCTGCAGGATGGCGGGCGAGTGGATGGCGCCGGCGCAGAGCAGGATTTCTCGATGCGCCCGCGGGGTGTGCACCTGGCCGCCGATCCGGACGCGGACGCCGCTGGCATGCGGGCGGTTGCCCTCCAGCACGATGCCCTCGACCAACGCATGCCCGACGATCGCCAGGTTGCCGCGACCGCGGGCCGGCTCGAGATAGCCGTCATTGGTCGAAACCCGGCGGCCGGCGACGCTGTTGATCGCGTAGGGCGATGCGCCGGTGCCGGCCGGCGCGTTGTGGTCCTCGCACCAGCCGTAGTCCAGGCTCAGCGCGGCTTCGCGCAGCGCGCGGTCGACATGGCCCCAGTCCTCGATCGGGGCGCGGTAGACCGGGATCGGCCCGCGATCGCCGTGGTAGGGCGCATCCGGGAAGTTCTTGTCGGTCTCGAGCTTGCGGAAGTAGGGCAGCATGGCGTCCCAGCCCCATCCGTCGCAGCCCTGCGCCTGCCAGCGGTCGAGATCGTCAGGCACGGCGCGGATGGCGATCTGGCCGTTGATGGTCGAGCTGCCGCCCATCGCCCGGCCGCGCCAGAGCAGGCGGGGCGCCTGGCGTTCGGTGCGGCGGGCCATCAGGGCGGGCCAGCGGAAATCATCGTCGCCGATGGCGCGCATCGGGTTGGGGATCTGGATGTGTTCCGGCGTGGTGGCGGTGCGCAGATCTTGCCCAGCTTCCAGCAGCAAGACCCGGTGCGAAGGGTCCTCGCTCAGCCGCGCGGCCAGCGTCGCCCCGGCGGACCCGCCGCCGATGATGATTGTGTCGTACTCGGTGTCGATCATGAGGGGAGTATGGGGCGGTTCGGTCAGCCGGGTGAAGCGACCGTGACCCAGGCGGGCGCATGGTCGCTCGCATTCGGCGCGCCGCGGACGCAGCGGTCGACCCCGGCCTCCAGCAGCGTAATGGCGGGACTGAGGAGCAGGTGGTCGATCCGCAACCCGGAATCCCGGGTCCAGCGCTCATGCAGGTAGCCCCAGAAGGTGTACATCGGCTCGTCGGGGAACCGGGTGCGGATCGCATCCGTCCAGCCGAGCTCCAGCAATCGCTGGAAGGCGGCGCGGCTTTGCGGCTGCACGAGCGCGTTGTTGGCCATCGAACGCGACGGCCGCATGTCGAACGGGGCTGGGACGACGTTGTAGTCGCCGGCCAGCACGACGGGGATGTCGAGGGCGAGCAGCGTTGCGCTGTGGGCGGCCAGGCGCTCGAGCCAGGCAAGCTTGTAGTCGAATTTCGGGCCCGGCTGCGGATTGCCGTTGGGCGCGTAGAGGCAGCCGATCAGGATGCCGCCCACGGCGGCTTCGATGTAGCGGCTTTGCGCGTCTGCGGCGTCGCCGGGCAGGGCGCGCCGGGTCACGATCGGCTCCCGCCCGCGGGCCAGGATGGCGACGCCGTTCCAGGTCCGCTGGCCCTGCCACGCCGCGCCGTAGCCGGCTGCTTGCAGGGCTTGGGCTGGAAAGCGGTCCTGCGCCGCCTTCAGCTCCTGCAGGCAGACCACGTCGGGCCGAGAGGCCTCCAGCCAGGCCAGCAGATTGGGCAGGCGGCGGTTCACGTCGTTGACGTTGAAGGTGGCGATGGTCAGGCGGGGGCGGGGCGGCTTCACCGCACCATGTTACATCGATCCGCGGCGGTCGCTTTGACATCGCTCCGGCCGCACCGTAGCGTCGTTGTTAGCGCGCAAACAATCGAGGGATTGCTTGAAGCCAGCCGCGTTTTCGTATCATCGCGCATCCGATGTCGGGCACGCGCTCGATCTGTTGACGCAATGGGGACCCGAAGGTGGGCGAGTGCTCGCGGGCGGGCAGAGCCTGGTGCCGCTGATGGCGCTTCGGCTCGCGCAACCATCGCATCTGATCGACATCGGCCGGGTCGAGTTCGGGGCGATGCGGGTCGAGGACGGGGCGCTCTGCGTGCCGGCGTCTGCCCGGCATGACGAGCTGGGGGCCGCGCCGGGAGTGTTGGGGCTGGCGCTCCGGCATGTCGCCGGACACATCGCACATCTGCCGATCCGCAGCCGCGGCACGTTCTGCGGCAGCTTGGCCCATGCCGACCCGTCGGCGGAGTGGCCGCTGGTGTTTGCCACGCTCGGCGGTGAGGCGGTGCTGCGCAGTGCGGCGGGGGAGCGGCGGGTCGGCGCGGAGTGCTTCGTGCTGGACATCATGACGACGGCGCTGGCCGACGATGAACTGCTGACCGAGGTGCGTCTGGCGATACCGGCGCCCTCGGTGCGTTTCGGCTTCTACGAGGTCAGCCGCCGGGCCGGCGATTACGCGATGGCCATGGCGTTCGTGACGGTCGAGGTGGAGGCCGGCGTGGTGATGCAGGCCAGGGTGGGGGTTGGCGGCGCGGAGCGGCGACCGCGCCGGATCACGGCGGCGGAGGCGGCACTGACCGGGGCGGAGTGGACGGACGAGGCGATCGGACGGGCGGCCGACGCGGCGGCCCATGCGGTCGATCCGATGGAGGACCTCCAGGTCAGCGCAGCCCTGCGGCGGGATCTGGTGCGCTGCTCGGTCAAGCGTGCGTTGCGGAACGCCGTCCCGTGACACTGCAGGGAAACGAACACTGGGTCGGCCGGGCGATCCGGCGGAAGGAGGATGCGGCGCTGGTCGCCGGAGCGGGCAGCTTCACGGCCGATGTGCCGGCGGCGCACGCCGTGCGGTTCGTGCGCAGTCCGGTGGCGGCAGGCCGGATCCGGACCATCACGCCACCGCCCGGGGCGACGATGTTCACGATGGCGGACCTCGCCGGCGTGGGGCCGTTGCGGCCCATGATCGACAGGTTCGGCTACGTGCCGATCAGCCAGACGGTGCTGGCGCAAGACGTGGTGCGTTACTGCGGCGAACCCATCGCCGTGGTCGTCGCGCCCACCGCCGAAGCAGCGGAGGATGTCGCAGAGCAGGTCGTGCTCGACATCGACATGAGCGCCGCGGTGACGGAGGCAGGGGCGGCGCTGGAGGCAGGCGCGCCGCGCGTGCGGGAGGATGCGCCGGGCAACCTGGTGATCGACACGAGGTTCGCGGCGGGGGGCTCGCCCGAGGCCGCGATCCTCGTCCGCAGCGACATCCGCTCGCACCGGCAGAATGCGAGCCCGATCGAACCGCGGGCGGCGCATGCGGCGTTCGACCGCACGAGCGGCCGGGTGACGCTGACCTGCACGACGCAGACGCCGCATCTGATGCGCACCGCGATCGCCGACGTGCTTGGGATGCCGGAGGTCGAGCTGCGGGTGATCGCGCCCGACGTGGGCGGCGGGTTCGGGCAGAAGATGTCGCTGGCGCCGGAGTTCGTCGTCCTGGTCTGGCTGGCGCGGCGGCTGCGCACGACGCTGGCCTGGGTGGAGGACCGGCGCGAGAACCTGATGGCGAGCTTCCATAGCCGCGACATTGCGATCGCGCTCGAGGGCGGGTTCGGTACGGATGGGCGGCTGCTCTCGCTGGACGCAGACGTGATCGCCAATGTCGGGGCCTACGCGCCCTATCCGAACACGGCGGCGGTGGAGCCGCTGATGTCGCTGGCGGAGTTGCCGGGTCCCTACGAGTTCGCCGCCTATGCCTGTCGCGCCCGCGGGGTCGTGACCAATACATGCTGCAGCGCGCCCTATCGTGGCGTCGCCCGGCCGGCGATCACGTTGGCGATGGAGCGGCTGATGGACAAGGCTGCCGCCGCGCTCGGCCTCGACCCGGCCGACATCCGCCGCCGAAACCTGATCACGCGGTTCCCGCATACGAGCCCGACGGGGCTGGTTTATGACGAGGGCAGCTATCGGCAGACGCTGGAGATGGCGCTGGAGGCGGCCGATGTGCCGGCGTTCCGCGCCCGGCAGGCGGCGTTGCGGCAGCAGAGCCGCTACTTCGGCCTTGGGATCGCCGCCTTCTGCGAGCGCACCGGGTATGGCACGCCGGCCTTCGCGGCGCGGGGAATGGCGGTCACACCCGGGTGGGAGACGGTCGAGCTGTCGATCGATCCATCCGGTTCCGTCGAGGCTCGGATCGGCGCGTCGCCGCACGGGCAGGGGCTGGCGACGACGCTGGCACAGATCGTCGCCGATGCGCTCGGGGTGACGCCGGAACAGGTCCGCGTCGTGCATGGCGACACCGACCGGACGCCGTATGGGTTCGGCACGTTCGCAAGCCGCTCGCTGGTGCTCTCGGGCGGGGCGCTGACCTTCGCCGGGCGGGCGCTGCGGGCCAAGCTGGGCGTGATCGCGGGCGGCTTGCTGGAGGCCGACCCGGCCGATATCGAGATCGGCGACAATGTGGCCCGGGTCGCCGGCACCGACCGGACGATGCCGGTCGCCGCTTTGGCTCGGGCGTCCTATCACCAGGCGCACCGATTTCCGGGCCTGACCCCCGGCCTGTCCGAGACCGCGACCTACGACCCCGCCGGCACCTTCTCCAACGCGTGCCATGTCGCGCTGCTCGAGGTGGATTGCGAGACCTGCGCCGTCAGGATCGAGCGCTACATCGTGGCCGAGGATGCGGGGCGGCTGATCAACCCGATGATCGCCGAGGGCCAGATCCGCGGCGGGGTCGCGCAGGGGATCGCCAACGCATTGTATGAGGAGATCGTCTACGCCGACACCGGCGACATCCTGACGACGACCTTCGCCGACTACCTGCTGCCGACCTGCCGCGAGATCCCGCCGATCGAGATCCATCATCTGGAGACCATCAGCAGCGCGACCGTCACGGGCGCGAAGGGGCTCGGCGAGGGCGGCACGATCGGCGCGCCGGCCGCGATCCTGAACGCCATCAACGACGCATTGTCGCCGCTCGGCGCGAAGATCGACGCGATCCCGGCCACGCCGCTGCGCATCCATGCCGCGCTCGCCGAGGCACGGTCATGCGCCTGAGCGTCAACGGCATCCCGTATGAGGTGGAGGTCGAGCCGCGGCGGACGCTGGTCGATGCGCTGCGCCAGGATTGCGGGCTGACCGGCACGCATGCCGGCTGCGAGCATGGCGTGTGCGGCGCCTGCACGGTCATCATGGATGGAGCGCCGGTGCGCGCTTGCCTGGTGTTCGCGGTGCAGGCGGAGGGGACGGAGCTTCGCACCGTGGAGGGATTGGGCGGCAGCGCGCTACAGGAAGCGTTCATGGCGCATCATGGGCTGCAGTGCGGCTTCTGCACCCCGGGGTTCCTGATGCTGGCCACGGCGGTGCTCGAACGCGACCCGGCCGCCTCGGACGGGGCGATCATCGACGCGCTCTCGGCCAACCTGTGCCGCTGCACCGGCTATGCCGGCATCATCGCCGCCGTGCTGGCGGCGCGGGACGCGGCATGAGCGCCGGCTACGTGCTCGAGGAGAATGTCGGCTTCATCCTGCGGCAGGTGACGCAGCGGCACCTGGCGCTATTCACCGCCACGATGTGCCACGCGCTGACGCCCCAGCAATTCTCCGCGCTGCTGAAGCTGCGCGAGCAAGGCTCCTGCTCGCAGAACCAGCTCGGCCGGCTGACGGCGATGGACAATCCGACCATCAAGGGCGTTGTCGATCGTTTGACCCGGCGCGGCCTGGTCGCAGGCCGGCCGGACGGGCATGATGCGCGCCTGCACGTGTTGTCTCTGACGGACGCGGGCAGGCGCGTCGTTGCAGATGCGATACCATGCGCGCGCCGGGTTACGGAGTCTACGCTGGCGCCGCTCGCCGAGGCGGAGCGGAAGACGCTGCTATCGTTGCTGAACGCCTTACGATGAAGGGTTAGACGCATGGTCACCACCACCCGCCGCGCCGTATTGGCCGGCTCCGCCTCGCTGCTCGCGGCTCCAAGCATCGTCCGCGCGGCCGGCGAAGCGCCGATCCGGATCGGCGAGATCAACAGCTACAGCGCGGTGCCGGCGTTCACGCTGCCGTATCGCAACGGCTGGCAGATGGCGGCCGAAGAGATCAACGCGGCGGGCGGGGTGTTGGGGCGCACGTTGGACATCATCTCGCGCGACGATGCGGGCAAGCCGGCGGACGCGATCCGGTTCGCGGGCGAACTGGTCAACAGCGAGAAGGTAGATCTGCTGGCGGGCGGCTTCCTGTCGAACATCGGGCTGGCTTTGTCGGAGTTCGCCGCGCACGCCGGCAAGCTCTACGTGGGTGGCGAGCCGCTGGCGGACGCGCTCGTGTGGGAGAGCGGCAACCCGACCTGCTTCCGGCTGCGCCCGTCGACCTACATGCAGGTCGCCATGCTGATCCCGGACGCGGTGAAGCTGGGCGCAAAACGATGGGCGACCGTGGCGCCGAACTACGAATACGGGCAGTCCGCCGTCAAATGGTTCAAGCAATTGCTCGCCGAGAAGCAGCCCGGCGTCGAGTTCGTCGCCGAGCAATGGCCGGCGCTCGGCAAGATCGATGCGGGCGCGACGGTGGGGGCGCTGCAGCAGGCCAAGCCGGACGCGCTGTTCAACGTGACGTTCGGGCCGGACGTCACCAATCTGGTGCGCCAGGGCAACACGCGCGGGCTGTTCCCGAACACGCCGGTCGTTTCGCTGTTGACGGGCGAGCCGGAATACCTGGCGCCGCTCGGCGCAGATACGCCGGAGGGCTGGATCGTGACCGGCTATCCGGTCGAGCAGGACAAGCAGCCGGCCAACGTCGCGTTCATCGAGGGGTATCAGACACGGTTCAAGGAGCTGCCGCGTATGGGCTCGGTGGTCGGTTACGCGCTGATCAAGTCGATCGCAGCCGGCATCGCCAAGGCGGGAACGCTGGAGACGGCGGCCTTGGTCAATGGCTTCACGGGCGTGTCGTTCGAGACGCCGATCGGCCCGGCGGCGTACCGCGCGATCGACCATCAATCGACGATGGGCGCCTTCGTCGGCAAGCTGGCGCTGCGGGACGGCAAGGGAACGATGGTGGACTGGCGCTATGTCGACGGCGCGTCGGTGATGCCGCCGGACGCGTTCGTCGAGAAGCTGAGGCCCGCCAAATAGCGGTATGTCGTTCGTCCTCCTGCAGGCGCTGACCGGGCTCGCGGGGGCGAGTTCGCTGTTCCTGCTCTCGGCCGGGCTGACGGTGATTTTCGGCGTCACGCGGGTGGTCAACTTCGCTCATGGCGGGCTCTACATGCTGGGCGCGTATATCGGCTGGACGGTCCTGTCGGCGTTGCCGCCGGGGATCGCGTTCTTCGCCGTCGGCGCGCTGGCCACGGCGGCGGCGGTCGGGGTGTTGGGCGCGGTGATGGAGATGACGCTGCTGCGCCGCATCTACCGCGCGCCGAGCCTGTTCCAGTTGCTCGCCACCTTCGGCGCGCTGCTCATCATCGAGGAGATGTGCCAGCGGGTGTGGGGGCCGGAGGACCACTCGCTGCAGCGCTCGGCCTGGATGCGCGGGGCGGTGCGGCTCGATGGCAGCCTGTTCCCGATCTACGACTTGGCGCTGATCGCGGCCGGGCCGCTCGTCCTGCTGCTGCTATGGCTGCTGTTCTCGCGCACCCGCTGGGGGACGCTGGTGCGGGCGGCGACGCAGGATCGCGAGATGGTGGGCGCGTTGGGGGTGGACCAGCGAACTCTGTTCACCACGGTGTTCGCGCTGGGGGCGGCGCTGGCCGGGTTGGGTGGTGCGCTGGCGCTGCCGGACCGGTCGGCCAATCTGCAGATGGATCTCGGGGCGATCACCGATGCGTTCGTCGTGGTCGTGATCGGCGGCCTCGGCAGCGTGACGGGCGCGTATCTGGCGGCGGTTCTGATCGGCGAGTTGCAGGCATTCGGCATCGTGCTGATCCCGCAGGCGACGCTGGTGCTGGCGTTTGCGGTGATGGCGCTGGTGCTGGCGGTGCGGCCGAACGGCCTGCTCGGGCGGCCCATCGACGAAGGTCGCGCGGCGGCGGCGGCGGCGCTGATCGGCCGGAGTTCCAGGTCCGCGCGGGGGTTGGCTGCGGCCGCGCTGCTTGCGGGCGTGCTGGCGCCGCTGGTCGTTGGACCGTACGGGCTCTCAGTGTTGACGGAGGCGGCGATCGCGATCCTGTTCGCGGCCAGCCTGCACGCCATGATGGGGCCGGGCGGGATCCCCAGCTTCGGGCACGCGGCCTTCTTCGGCATCGGCGCCTATGCCGCGGCGCTGACGGCGCGGGCCGGCAGCCCGATGCTGGCGAGCTTGGCCGGCGCCATGCTGGTGGCCGCGCTCGTGGCAGCCGCGCTCGGCGCCTTCGTGGCCAATCTCTCGGGCGTGTACCTGGCGATGCTGACGCTGGCCTTCGCGCAGATCGTTTGGGCGGTGGCGTTCCAGTGGGTCGGGCTGACGGGGGGTGACAACGGGCTTCTCAATATCTGGCCGGCCCATTGGGCAAGCGGGCCGGTCGCGTTCTATTGGCTGACGCTCGGCATCTGCTTGGGGGGCACGATGCTGCTGCGGCGTGCGTTGTTCGCGCCGTTCGGCTACGCGCTGCGCGGCGCGCGGGACTCGCCGCTGCGGGCGGCGGCGGTCGGGCTGTCGCCGTTCCAACTCCGGGTGGCCGCGTTCGCGCTGGCGGGCGCTGGGGCGGGGCTGGCGGGCGGGCTGTTCGCCTTTGCCAAAGGGGGTGTGTTCCCCTCCTACGCCGACATCCCGCGCTCGGTGGATGCGTTGCTGATGGTGCTGCTGGGTGGGCTGCAGACGATGGCTGGGCCGATCGTCGGCGCGCTGGCCTATACCAGCCTGTACGATCTGTTGCTGCAGGCGACCGATCTCTGGCGGCTGTTCCTGGGTGCGGCGATCGTGGTCCTCGTGCTGGCGTTCCCGCAGGGGATCGCGGGATCGGCGCAACTGTTGTTCGCCCGCCGCAGGGCGACATGAGCCCGGCGCTGACGGTGTCCGGGCTGAGCAAGCGCTGGGGCGGCGTCCGGGCGGTGGACGACGTGTCGTTCCAAGTCGAGCCGTCCGAGATGCTGGCGCTGATCGGCCCTAACGGCGCCGGCAAGTCCACCACGTTCAACATGATCGGCGGCCAGGTGCGGCCCGACGCGGGCGAAGTCAGCCTCGGCGAGCGCGTGGTCACCGGCGCCAGGCCCCGCGACCTCTGCCGCCTCGGGGTAGGGCGCACCTTCCAGATTACCGAGACCTTCGCCTCGATGACGTTGCGGGAGAACGTGCAGACGGCGTTGCTCGCGCATCGGCGGCAGGTCTGGCGCTTTTGGCGCAGCGCCGGGTCGCACGCGGCGGAGGCGGCCGATCGGGTGCTGGCGCTGGTCGGTCTGGATCGCCGGGCGGACAATGCCGCCGGGACACTCGCCTATGGCGACCTCAAGCGCCTCGAACTGGCGATGGCACTCGCCCACGAGCCGCGCCTGCTGCTGATGGATGAACCGACGGCGGGCATGGCGGAGGCGGAACGGACGGCGTTGATGGCGACAGTGCGGCAGTTGGCGAGCGGGCAGGGGCTGGCGGTGCTGTTCACCGAACACGACATGGATGTCGTGTTCGGCACTGCCGACCGCATTCTGGTGCTCAACCGGGGCCGGCTGGTCGCCGAGGGCGACGCCGCCGCAATCCGGGCCGATCCGCTCGTGCAGGAGATCTATCTGGGCGGCGGCCGGGTCATGGGGGCGGCCTGATGCTCGAGGTCGTGGGACTGAAGGCGCGCTATGGCCAGGCGCTGGTGTTGCAGGAGGTGTCGCTGGCGGTGACGCAGGGGACGGTGTGCCTTTTGCTGGGCCGCAACGGCGCGGGCAAGAGCACGACGGTCAAGTCGCTGATCGGACTGGTGCGGCCGGCGGGCGGGGCGGTCCGCTTCCTCGGTCATGACGTGGCGGGCGAGGAGCCGTATCGGATCGCGCGGCGCGGGATGGGCTATGTGCCGGAAGAGCGCCGCATCTTCACCGACCTGACCGTCATGGAGAACCTCTCGGTCGGCACCCGCGGCGCGGTGACGGGCGCGGCGTGGACGCCGGAGCGGCTGTTCGCGCTGTTCCCCAACCTGGCCGAGATGCGGCACCGCTCGGCCGGCCGCATGAGCGGGGGCGAGCAACAGATGCTGGCGATCGCGCGCACGCTGATGGGCAATCCCAGGCTGCTGCTGCTGGACGAGCCGAGCGAGGGGCTCTCGCCGCTGATCGTCGAGCAACTGGCCGACACGCTGCTGCTGCTCAAGCGGGAGGGGACGACGATGCTGCTGGCCGAACAGAACCTGCACTTCGCGCGCCTGGTCGGCGACGATGCGGTGGTGCTGGAGCGGGGCCGGGTGGTCTGGTCCGGAACGTCGGCCGCGCTGACGGCGGATCTGGATGCGCAGCGGCGCTACCTGGCGGTATAGGGTGGCAGCCGACAAGATCCGCTGCGATGCTTGCCCCGTGCTGTGCTTCATCGCCGACGGCCTGACGGGCGCCTGCGACCGGTATGCGAACGTGGCCGGGGATCTGGTGCGGGTCGACCCGCACGTGCTGCTCGGGCGCGCAATGGAGGGCGGCACCGAGCTGGTCGCGTTCCTCGACGGCGACGAGAGCGGGAGCACCACGTTCGTCACCGCGATCGGCGCGGGCACCACCTATCCGGACTACAAGCCTGCGCCGTTCATCGTGGCGAGCGAGGTGAACGGAGTGGACATGGTCACCGTCGTGACCGAGGGCATCTTCAGTTACTGCGGGGTCAAGGTGAAGATCGACACCGATCGCTTCCTGGGCCCCGAGGGTGCCGCGGTGCGGGCCGGGGGTGAGGCGGTCGGGCATGTCACCACCGGGGAATATGGGTCGCAGATGCTCTCGCTGGGCGGCGTGCACCACCTGACCGGCGGCTCCAAGCGCGAAGGCAAGATCACCTGCGACACGCTGCTCGATCTGTGCAACCGCAAGCCGGTCGAGCTCACCATCGACGGCGGCGCGGCGCTGACGGTCGCGGCCGGGCAAGCGCCGGTGATCGACGGCGTCCGCGAGGTGCGGATGCGGGTCGGCTGCGGGTCGGCCACGATCGGCATGTTTGCCCAGCAATGGCTGGGTCTGGCCGACGAGGTCGTGGTGGTGGACGACCACATCACCGGCGTCATTTCGGAGCACCAGGCCGGCAAGGTGATCGGCTGGCCGGACACCGGCATCCGCCTGCGCGGCCGGCGCTCGACGCCGGGGCGGTATTTCAACGTCGCCAACCCCGGCACTGGCTGGGGAGGCACCGATCTGACCGATCCGCTGGCCATCATCGAGCGGTTCGAGCCGGCCCGCGGCGCGCGGCCGGGCCTGACGCTGTTCATGGTCTCCACCACCGGCGAACACGCCGCCTACTACGTGCTGGACCAGGCCTTGCGCCCGGTGGCCGCGCCGATGCCCACGGCGCTCGAGGCGGTGGCCGCGCGCATCCGCGAGAACTGCGAGCCGGCGCTGACGAGCGTGCTGTTCATGGGCGGGGCTGGCGGGTCGTTGCGCTCCGGCGTCACCGACAACCCGGTGCGGCTGACCTGGTCGGTCAAGGACGCGGTCACGCGCGTGACCTGCGGCGGCGCGCCGACCTATGTATGGCCCGGCGGTGGCATCACCTTCATGGTTGACGTCACCCGGTTGCCGGAGGGTGCGTTCGGCTCGGTGCCGACGCCCGCGCTGGTCGCGCCCGTGGAGTTCAGCCTGCCCCTCGAGCAATATGTGGCGCTGGGGGGCCATGTCGAGCAGATCCGCCGGCTGGACGACGTCGCGCGCGGTCTGCCGCGACGGATCGTGCCGGAGCAGGGCAACCCGTGGCCATTGCAGCCATGAGCCATGTGCGGATGCAGGCGCGCATGCTGCCGGACGGGCGGCGGCTGCACCTGAACGACGGGCCGATCGACCTGGTCATCGGCGCCGATGGCGCGCCGGGCGCGGTGCGGGACGCCTATCGCGCGGCGATCACCCGGTTCGGGACGGTGTTGGACGAGTTGTGCGCGGAGTTGCCTCTGCTGCGCCGGCAGGCAGCGCCGGGCGACGCGCCGGCGGGGGGCATCGCGCGGCGGATGTGGGCGGCGGTGCTGCCGCATGCGGGTTTCATCACGCCCATGGCCGCGGTCGCCGGCGCGGTCGCCGACACGGTCCTACACGCCATGACGGATGCGGCGTCGCTCGACCGGGCGTTCGTCAACAATGGCGGCGACATCGCGCTGCACCTCGGGCCCGGTCAGGGCTTCACCGCCGGGCTGGCCGATCGGCCCGATCGCGCGGCCTTGGCGGCCACCGGCCGGGTCGAGGCGGGCGATGGCGTCGGCGGCATCGCCACATCCGGCTGGCGCGGCCGCTCCTTCTCGCTCGGCATCGCCGATGCCGTCACGGTGTTGGCCGCCGACGCCGCGACGGCGGACGCCGCGGCGACGGTGGTCGCCAACTCGGTCGACCTACCGGCCCATCCTGCGGTCGAGCGGCGTCCGGCCGCGTCGCTGCAGCCGGATACCGACCTGGGCGATCGCTTGGTGACCGTCGCGGTCGGGGCGCTGACGCCGGAAGAGATCGCGCTGGCGCTGGATCGTGGCTTGGACCGGGCGCGCATGCTGTGCGCTGCCGGCAGGATCGCCGGCGCCGTCCTGCGGCTCGGTGGGCAGACGCGGGTGACGGGCCGGCGCATGGGCGAGGAGCGATGATGGACGACGTCGTGGCTGCGGCGGTGGCAGCGCGAGAGCGGGCGTATGCGCCGTATTCGCGCTTCCTCGTCGGGGCGGCGGTGCGCACGGAGGACGGGGCGGTGCATGCCGGGTGCAACGTGGAGAACGCGGCGTATCCGCAGGGCGTGTGCGCCGAGGCTGGGGCGATCTCGGCGATGGTGCTCGCGGGTGGGCGGCGCATCGCCGAGATGGTGGTGGCCGGTGCCGGGCCGGGGCCGGTGCCGCCCTGCGGTGGATGCCGGCAGAAGTTGCGGGAGTTCTCCGGACCCGGCGCGGTCGTCCGGATGGTCGACGAGACTGGGCGGACGCTGGTGGCGACCACGCTGGCCGAGCTGCTGCCGTTGTCGTTCGGACCGGAGACCGTCGCATGATCAGCGCCTATCTCGCGGGCCCCGACGTGTTCCTGCCCAACGCGGTCGCGCATGGGCAACGCAAAATCGACATCTGCGCGCGCTACGGCATCCTGGGGCGCGCGCCGTTGAACGAGAGCATCACCGGCCTGCAAAGCATGCCGCCCGAGCAGGCGTGGTGGGCGATCTACCGCAGCGACATCGCATTGATGGAGGCCTGCGACATCGTCATCGCCAACCTGACGCCATTCCGCGGCGCCTCTGCCGACAGCGGCACGCTGATCGAGGTTGGCTGGTTCCTCGGCCGGGGCCGGGCCATCTTCGGCTACTCCAACAGCGCGACCCCGTTCGACGTCCGCTCCCGCCAGCACGGGGACGCGGTGCCCGACCCGATTCCGGGCTTGACCACCGAGGGGTTCGGGCTGTCGGACAACCTGATGATCGAGGGCGCGGTCATGGATGGGAGCGGGGCGCGGGTGACGCTGCCGGCGGGCGGCCGGGACCTCGGTTTCGACTCGCTCGAGGTATTCGAGGTGTGCGTTGCGGGGGCGCGCAAGCGATTGGCTGGTTGCGCTCGCGTGCCGACGAGAATACCGTAACGAAGCAATCAGGCGTGCGATGATGATGTCGTTGCGTAATATTCTTCTGACAAGCGCGGCCTGTGTTCTGGCGTTACCGGAAGCGGTGGCGCATCCGATCAGGATGTGCGAGCCCTCTGCGGCGGCGCTGGCCGCTCGCATCGCGGCGCATGCGCAGCGTGTGATGCCGCAAGCGAGGTCAGTCTGGGATTCGGCGCCGAGCTTGGTTCAGTTCCCGAACTTCCCGAACTTCCCGAACTTTCCGAATTTTCCGAACGTCGGCGGGTTCCGGCCGGCTCCAAATTACGGGGCGCCGCCGTTCTATCAACCACCGAGTTCAGCAACAATTCGCAAACTTTCCTAATTTCCCGAATTTTCCAAACATTCGTTAGGCTCTTCATTGGCCACATGCCTGACCTGGACAGAGATGCTGGTTCTACAGGCATCCGCCTTTTGTAACATCGATTGCCATTACTGCTATCTTCCCGCACGGTCCGACCGACGACGTATGTCGCACGATGTGGTCGAGGCAGTCTTTGCCAAGGTCCTGCCAAGCCGGTTCGTACACGAGCGACTGGCTGTGGTTTGGCACGCGGGCGAGCCGCTGGCAGTGCCGATCGAATGGTATGATGCGGCATTCGCGCGGGCGGAGGCGCATCGGCCCCCGTGTTTGCAACTCGATCATGTGTTTCAGAGCAACGGCATGCTGGTGACCGAGGCTTGGGCCGAGTTCTTCCGCCGGACCGGCGCCAAGATCTCGATCAGCGTCGATGGCCCTGCTTGGCTGCACGACCAGCATCGCCGGCGGCGCAACGGCGCCGGCACCCATGCAGAGACCATGCGCGGATTGCGGTTGCTGCAGCGGGCCGGCCTCCATCCCGCCACGATCACGGTGCTTACGCGGCCATCGCTGGATCATCCGGACGCGCTGTTCGAGTTCTACCGCGATGCCGGCATCACCGAGATCGCCTTCAATGTCGAGGAATTAGAGGGAGCGCATCACTCGTCCAGCATGAGCGGCGTGAGCGCGGTGGAGGCTTATCGCCGCTTCATGGGCGGGTTCCTGGAGCGCATGCACCGGGAGCCCGGGCTGTTCCGGCTGCGTGAGTGGAGCAATGCGGTGGACGTTCTGCGGTTCGGGGTCGCGGAAGGCACGAACCAGGAGGCGGAGCCCGCGCGCATTCTCGGGGTCGCGCAGGACGGCTCAGTGTCCACGTTCTCGCCCGAGCTGCTTGGTCTGCGGGATGGCCGGTATGACGACTTCCTGTTCGGAAACATCGTCGTAGACGACATCGAATCGATTGTGTATCGTATTTTAGCTTCGAGGCTGCGTGACGATATCGCCGCCGGGCTGGCCAATTGCCGCCGGACGTGCGGTTGGTATGCCTGGTGCGGTGGCGGTTCGCCGTCCAACAAGCTGTTCGAGACCGGCGATTTCAGGACCACGACCACCGATTACTGCAGGCTGACGCGTCAGACGCTCCTGGAGACGGTGCTGTCGGTCGCCGAACGGGAGTTGCGGCACGACGCGTAACGAGCTGCCGAGAGACGAGGTTTGACAGCAAAATGCTCGACAAACTCCGCACGATATCAAGCGCACCCGGCTTCAAGATGGCCGTCGGAGCATTCATCGTTCCCGTAGTTGCATTCTGCATTTGGTTCAATTGGGTTTGGCTTAACGATTTATGGACGCCAGACCCGGTCAAGCAGAGCAGGGTCGCGATTAGCGTGGGGACGCCCACCGTACATACGCGCGAGCGGCTGCTGAACGATCGTTTCGAGCAGGTTGCCTGGCTCGATGAGGAGTTGCGGGGCACGCGGCCGGAGAAGTCCAAAAAGCCTGAGGCAACCCCGAGCGCGCCGGCGCCGGCGCCGGCGCCGGCCGCCGCAAAGGAGGCGGCTGAGCAGAGGATGCAAATCACCAGCGAGTCGCTCGAGCAGCTGCGCTACGGCGCGGACGACCCGCGCAAGGATTTCGAGATGGTCAATGGCTATCGGGACGTGTTGCGAGCTGCGCGCGCGCGAGCGATGCTCGACGACCGCCACGACATGGACGACAATACCCTCGACCTGTTCTCGTTCGACACGACGGTGATGCCCCGCAACGGCATGCATGGATCTGCAGCGATCGAGGTGCTGCTCACTCCCGATGCGTCCGAACTCGATCCTGGCTTACCCGGTTACAAGCTGGCTAGGGAGCTGTTCGACCAACAAGCCGATAAGGATTTGTTCGACACCTATGTCGGATGGTTGGACAAGGTCCGCAACGTCCAGCAGTCGAGCCTGGAGACCCTGACCTACACGTTGGACACGTTGGAGGCCTCGCAATACCGCAGCAGCGACTACGAGCAACTGTTGCGACGCAACGCGTGCGGCGAGCTGCTCCGGCGAGCCCGGCCCGACACATCCATCGTAGAACGCCAGCGCGCATGTCTGAGCACCCTGACGGGAACCACGCCGTGGGATTGGTGGGAGCGATCCCCGAAGCCGATGATAGCCGACACCGACGCTCGCGACGCGATGCGACTACTCGACAAAACACTGACGTCGGTGACCAGCAAGGTTCTCACGAGGATCGCGGGCGACTTCCTCGAACAGGTTGAGCATGCGCGAAAGCTGTTCTTGGCGAAGAACCGGCAAGCGCTTAGTGACCCCACGGCCCAATTCAACGAGACCTTGGTGGCGTATGGCAAGAGTTCGCTGCGCGGAGCAGAGGATCTTGCATCCGGTTGCATCGGCACGTCGACCGACACGGCGGCTTCAGGCGTTTCTGTCGTCCCATTTTGGATCGTCGATGCTCTCAAGCGAGAGTTCCCCGGCGATGCCCAGGATCTGGTTTTCACCTGCAAGATCGTGCCGAAGAACATGCCCCTGCGGGTGTTCTGGGCTTTGCTCGACAAGCTCGGCCCGAACGCGCCCGAGACGGCACCGCAGAATGGGTCGAGCCAGGCACGCGATTGGAGTGTGCCCGTCGTTGGTGGGATCACCTTTTCCAGCCGCGACCTGGAGCGGGTCCAGACGAGTTGCGTGGCGGCATCCATTCTCGAGGAAACTGCCGTCCGTCCGACCGCGGACCAGCCGCGCAATCATGGAGCGTCGTTGAAGACGTTCTTCGATATCCGTGTCGACCGGCTGCCCACGGGCTGCTCGCTGTCGGTTCAGCCGAAGGTATTCTCGCTCCGACTGCCTGCTGATCTTTCCGGAGACGAGCTCGCTGATGCAAATACACAGTTGAATCAACAGACGGATCTGTTGCACCAGCTCAAAAAACTGCTCGAAGGTCCCGGCTATGGAAACGGCTCAGTTGAGAAGCCGATCACTGCAGCCTACGGCTACAGCTTGTCGCCACGGTTGCGGCAGAACGTCGAGATCCGGCGCGATACGCGAGACGTCGCCAGCGCTCGGTTCGAACAGGGCGGCGGCAGCTTCAAGCGGAGCCGCGGCCTGGATTACCGGGGCGTCGAACCCGAGGTCGTCGGCTTCATGCGATCGTCCAAATCGGAGAGAACGCCGCGCGCCGCCCGGTTCGGCTGGCTGCTGACACCGCGACCAGGCAAGGAGGACACCTACAGCGTGCCGCTCGAGCAGGCGGAGCTGAGCGCCGTCGTCGCGCTGCCGAGCTGGTGGCGCAGCGCGCTGATGCAGACATGCACCCGATTCCTGGCACAGGCCGATACCGGTGACGTGGTGACCGACGAGTTCTGGGATCGGTCGGCCAAGTGTCGCGTGGAGATGATCAGGCTGCCCGGCACATCGGCCGACGTGTCGCGCCATTTGGGCATGGATGTGCTGACGACGCCGTACATGAATTCCTGGAAGAAGCCTCCGGTGCTGTTCGCCGGCAAGACTGCGGAGTCGACGCAGCTGGTGATTACCGGGGAGCGTCTGTGGCGCAACACGGTGGTGACGCTCGGCGGCCAGAAGGCCGACCGGATCGAAGTGTTGCCCGACATGACCGGGATCGCGGCGACATTCACGTGCATCCGTAAACCTACGACGGGAGACTTCTTCCTCAACGACACCCAGCCCCAAGGCCCCACTGCCGGACCGGCTATCATGGTGGATCGCCCGGAGAGCGCTCCCAACGCGCAACCCAAGGGACAAACGACATCCAAGCAGCCAAGTCAGCGCAATAGGAAGACTGTCTTAAGTACCATTGTGCAGACCGTCTCTGGGCAGCCGGTGGACAAGCCGGCAGTGGCTGCGCCGCCCATGCCGCCGCCGCCCTTGCCGCTCCCGTCAGCCCCAGCGACGCCGACGCCACCACCGTCATCTCCGGCGACGCTGATGCTGCCACCGCCGCCGCCAAGCGCCACGTACACCGTTCCGGTGACGGTTTGGACGAGCGAGGGCCATACCAGTTCACTCGACGCCAATGTCGTCGTCGATCTCGGGCAAACCATCAAGCCGTGCGAAGGTGACGTTGGCGGAGAAAAGAGTATGCCGTAGCGAATGCCGTCAGCGGATGCCCGCGCGCATGAAGCTTGCGACGAACTGGCGTTGGAACAGCAGGAAGGCGAGCAGCAGGGGGGGCGCTGGTCATGAGGGTTGCGGCGGAGATCACGGACCAGTCGATGCCCTGATCGGCGCCGGCGAAGACCGAGAGACCGACGGTCAGCGGCCGGGTGTGGACCGAGTTGCTGACGACCAGGGGCTGCTGTCGACCAGCCCGAGCCGGGCGATGGAGCCGTAATTGGCCACGAGCAGCACGTCGGGGGCGATCATCAACTGCAGGAGGACGAGCGCGAACAGGATGTCGCGGCCGGGGAAGCGCATGCGGGCGAAGGCGTAGGCGGCCGGGGTGCAGAGGAGGAACTGCGCCGCGAGGATGAGGGTGACGAGGAGGAAGGTGTTGAGCAGGTAGCGCGGGAAGGGTGCTGCGTCCCAGGCGGCGGCGAGGTTGGCGGTGGTCAGCGGGGCGGCAAGGTCGAAGCGGGTGGCGTAGGCGGACGGGTGGATGGTGGCCCACAGCGCGTAGAGCAGGGGCGCGATCCAGAGCAGGGCCAGCATCCAACTGGCGGTAATCTCGACCAGGCGGGCGATGGAGACGGCGCGGACCATCAGCGGTAGTGGACACGGCGGGACAGGACGCCGAATTGGAGCAGCGCGGTGGCGACGAGGATGAGCAAGAGCACGACGGTCAGGGTCGCGGCGGTGGAGGTGTCCCAGAAGCGGAAGCCGGCTTCGTAGACGTAGTAGAGCAGGAGCGTCGTGGCGTTGTTGGGGCCGCCGCGGGTCATGACGACGATGTGGTCGATGACGCGGAAGGCGTTGATGACGGCGTTGACGAGCACGAAGAGCGTCGTGGGCATCAGGAGCGGCAGCGTGACCCGGCGCAGCGTGTTCCAGCGGCCGGACCCCTCGAGCGCGGCGGTTTCCTTGAGGTTGGGGGGCCGCGGCTCTACGCGTCTCGCAATGACGTTCATGGTTACGCGCTGGCGGGGATGGGGGGCACAGGGGAGAGAGCGTCGATGCGGGGTGGGAAGGCGGGCGTCCACTCCTTGCCGGGGACGAGCGACAGGTTCGGGTTGTGGAACGGGTCGGCGCGGCAGACATGGGCCCAGCGGGCCTGCATGCGGCGCACCTCGATGGCCTCCTGCTCCGGGCGGCCGGCGTAGTGGTGGCCGAACGAGATGGTCTCGTGGTGGACGAGCTCGACACTGCCGGCGAAGACGACCCGGTGCCCGGCCTCGCGCACGCGAAGGCAGAAATCGACGTCGTTGAAGGCGGTCGGGAGGTCCTCGTCCATCCCGCCCACGGCCTCGTAGATGCTGCGCCTGACCAGCAGGCAGGCGCCGGTGACGACCGACAGTTCCTGATCGAGCATGGCCCGGCCCATGTAGCCGGGCGCTCCGCGCGGCAGCAGGCGGCTGACGTGATCGGCGAGTCCGCCGAGGCCGATGATGACGCCGCCGTGCTGGGTGGTCATGTCGTCGTAGTAGAGCTTGGCGCCGACGATGCCGACGGCCGGAGCGGACATGATGGCGAGCATGCGGCCGAGCCAGTCCGGCTCGAGCGTCGAGACGTCGTCGTTCAGCAGGCAGAGGAACTCGGCGGTGCTCTGGGTCACGCCGACGTTGTTGGCGGCCGAGTAGTTGAACGACGCGCGATCGAGCAGGGCGACCCGCGCCTTGCCGGTGGCTTCGAGCCGCTGGGCGGCCTGCGCCTGGTCCCGATCCAGCGGACCGCGCTGAGTGACGACGACCAGCATGTCGAAGGCTGGGTATTGCGTTCGCGCGAGGACGTCGTGGAGGCAGGCGAGCTGGACCGCGCCGCGCAGGCGAGATGGCACAATCAGGCTGACGCGGCCCCGCGCCGCGTTCTGCCACTCCAGCCGGAGCGGGAAGCTGGCGGACGCGGTCGCGGCGACCCGCAGGGACCGCAGCCCGCCGTCGACGACGGCCTTCAGCGCGTCGGGCGGGGCCGCCTCGGCGTCGCTGCGCCGATGGGTCAGGACGTGCGCGACCCGGCGCGACACGCCGCCCTGGAACCAGGCGTGCACGCGGGTCGTCTCCGCCCATTCGGTGCGCGCGCCGGCGAGCAGGGCCGAGCGGATCGCCCAGACGCCGCGGGACAGCGTGCCGGAGCAGACGAGCGTCAGGCTTGGCTGGGGCTTGAAGGATGGGTCCGACCGGCGTCCGCCTGGCGAGATCCGGTCTTCGTCGGCCAGCAGGAGGTCGGCCGGGGAGGCGGCGAGGTCGGCCGCCAGCACCAGGGTCGCGTGCGGCGGCAGCACCTCTCCGGCTTGCAGCACGATGACGAAGGGCGCGGCGGCGGCGGCCTGCGCGATGGCGGAGGCGCGTCCTGGTCCGGCGGTGGTCACCAGGGCGAGCGGATGATGCTGTGCGTCGATGGAGGCGAGCGTGGCGGCGAGGGCGGCCGAACGGGGAGCGGCGTGGTACACCACTGCGGCCAACGCGGGCAGCACGTCGGCCGTCGCCCGCCAGCCGGCGACGCGATACTCGGTCCATTCGTCGAACAGAGTGACCCAGTTGGCGTAGGTCTCCTGCAGGCTGGGGCGGCTTACCAGGACGGCGAGCAGGGCCTGGCGGAGCCGGGTGGCCGGCGACCCGCCGGCGATGCGGAGCGCGGTGACGAAGGTCTGCCGGTCCTGCATGAAGGCCACCGCCGCGGCGAGCGGGCGAGGGAGCGGCAGGAGAAGCAGCCGGAGCTGCGGCGGACGGGTCGAGCCGTGCAGCGCGACCTCAAGGCGGCGGCTGCCGACGCGCAGGAAGGTCAGGCCGATCCGGAGCCCGGCCACGCCCGCCACCGCCCGGAGCATCAGGGGCGGCTCGCCGTCGGGGGCGGTGTCGGCCCGCATGGTGGCGAGCCAATCGCCCGATTGGCCCGGCACCCACGCCGCGATCCAGCGCCAGCCCGGTGCGAGTGGGCGCGCGGGGGCGGCCGCGTAGGTCTTGCCGCCGGCAGCGACCTTCGCCAGCCGTAACAGGGTGATTGCGAGGCCCTCCGCCCGATCCGCGTGGTGACGTATCGCACCGGCGCGTGCGGTGGCAAATTGGTCTGGAGCGATAGGGAGCGAGTTCACTGACAGAGGCCCCGACCAGCGCCGGCCGGCGCGTTGCCGTCACGTGGTTGCTCGTGGCGGCGGCGAGCCTTTGGCTGCGCCGCTTCTTCCCGGTCCACGCGATCGGCTGGGCCAATCTGGACGACGCGATGTTCGTCGGCTTGGCGAAAGCATCGGCGGCGGGCACTGGCTGGGCCCGTTCACCGACACGACGTTGGCCAAGGGGGCGTTCTACCCGGCGTTCATCGCCGCCGCGTCCGGCGTCGGCATCCCGCTGAAGATGGCCGAGCAGGCGGTGTATCTCGCCGCCAGCGCGGTGCTGGCGTCGCTGATACGCTCCCGCGCGGTGGGCACCGCGCTGTTTGCGGCGCTGGCCTTCGTTCCGGTGGCGTGGACGGTGGAGCTGGCGCGGGTGATCCGCGAGGGGCTGTATCTGGGGCTGTCGCTCGGCACGCTCGGGGCGGCAGCGGCGATCGCGACGGCGCCCACGGGGCGGAGCGCGGCTTGGCGCGGGGCCGGGCTGGGGCTGGTGGGAGGCGCGTTCTGGCTGACGCGCGAGGAGGGTGTCTGGCTGGCGCCTGCGGTGGCCGCGGTGCTCGCGCTGGGCGCGTGGCGGACGGGTTGGCGCCCGACGGTCCGGCCGGTCGTGGCGGCGGGGCTGGCGTGGGGCGTTCTGGTCGGCGGCAACGTGGCGTTGAACCGGCAGGTGTACGGGGTCGCCGAGACGGTGGACGTGCGGTCGTCCGCGTTCCGGCACGCGTATGGGGCGATCTCGCGCATCCAGCATGAGCGGTGGCAGCCCTACGTGGTGTTCCCGGCGGATGCGCGGGCGCTGGCCTACCGGGTCAGCCCGGCGGCGCGGGAGCTGCGGCCGTTCTTCGACGGGCCGGGCGGGGAGGCGTGGCGGCAGACGGGCTGCCGCGACCTGCCGGAGCGCGACTGCTCGGAGATCCTGTCGCCGTGGTTCCAGTGGGCCTTGCGCGACGCGGTGCAGCAGGCGGGGCATTACCGGACGGCGCGGGACGCGGAGCGGTTCTATGGCGAGCTGGGGCGGGAGATCGATGCCGCTTGCCAGAGCGGGGAGATCGCCTGCCTGGCGGCGCGTGCGACGCTGGCGGCGCCGTTCCGGTGGTCCGACGTGACAGAGGCCGTGGGGCCGGCCGGGTCGCTGGTGGCGATGCTGGCGACGCTGGGGGGCACCGCCATCAGGAGCGATCCCAGCTTGGGCAGCCCGGGTGATGTCGAGGGCTTTGCCGAGATGGTGGGGCCGGTGGCGCGCAGGCCGGTGGTGCTGATCGAGATCATGGGGCGGCTCAGCGGCGGCGGCAGCGTGCGGGTGCAGCCGGTGCGTGCAGTTCCGGAGTGGACGAGCACGACGGCGTTGGACGCGGCGGATGGCTTCACGCTCTCGACCGACTGCCCGGCGGCGGACTGCGCGCTGGTGGTCTCGGCGGGCGGACAGGACGTGGCGACGCTGCCGCTCGCCAGCCTGCCACCGCGGCTGGTGACGCCGGCGGTGACGCTCGACCTCGTTCGGGTGCGACAGGTGCCGCTGCATGGCGGCTCGTTGCGGGGCGGCCGGGTCGTGCTGGCGGTCACGCGGGCGATCGGCCGCGGCTACGCGCTGCTCGGGCCCGTGCTCCTGCTGGCGGGCGGCTTGGGGGTTGTGCTGACGGTGGCTTGGCGCCGAGACCTGGTGCGGACGCCGCTGTTCGCGCTCGTGCTGGGGAGCTTGGTCGCCGTGGCAGGCCGGATCGCGCTGCTGGCCTACGTGCACGTGACGGCGATCCCGTCGGTCAACCTGCTGTACCTGTCGCCGGCGATCCCGCTCGCGATCGTGTTCGGGGTCGGCGGGGCGGCGCTGCTCGTCGCGTGCGGGCGGGCTTGGTGGTCGCGGTTCAGTGCGACGGCTTGGCCAGCCCGACCTTGATGGTCGCGCCCGCGGGCAGAGCGGTGGCGGCCGGGGCGTCGAAGGTCGGGAGAGTCCACAGCTGGTCGGGCGTGTATGCGACGATCTCAACGGCATCGCCGACCAGCACCATGGCGTCGACCGGGACCGCCACGGTGCGGGTGGCCAGGCCGAACCAATGCGCCAGGTCGATGACGACCAGCGTGCGCCCGGCGCTGTCCTGCACGATGGACTTGATGCTGCCGAGCACGGTCTGGCTCTCGGTCGGTTCGAGCACCGGCCGGCCCGGGAGATCGCCGACGCGGACGGGTTGCGGGAAGCGCATCGCGGCCGATTGCGCCAGCGCCATGCCGGGCGGGGGCGGCATGCCGCCGGGCGACTTGCTTTGAGCGTACGCCGGGACGGCCAGGAGCAGTGCGATCGCGGCGGCGCTGCGGACGCGCATACGAGGACCTCGGTGATGATGACAGAGCAGCAGCTAGCGGCGGTTCGGGTCCGCCGCCAATATCGAAAAGGCATCGAACCCATAGCCATCGGATATTTCCGCGCGGGGCGCGGCACTGAGAGGGTGGGCGACCGAGGCCGCTTGGAGGCGCTGATCCTGCTCGCCCGTTCGCCGTGCTGAACCTAGTCTTGTCCGCGCTGCGACGCGAGCGGGAAACGCCGGAGATCCGCGCGGCGTACGAGGAGTTCCTGCAGCGGCTCGGCGCGGGGCAGGTGGCGGGCAGCGCGCTCGGGCCGGGGGCGCGGATGCCGCACTTCCTGCTGCCGAACAGCGAGGGACGCCTCGTCGGGTCGGACGAGCTGCTGGCGCGGGGGCCGGTCGTGGTGTCGTTCTTCCGGGGCGCGTGGTGCCCGTATTGCTCGGTCACGCTCGACGCGTTGCAGGTGGCGCTGCCAGCGCTGTCGGCGGCGGGGGGCACGCTGGTCGCGATGACGCCGGAGACGGGCGGCCGGGCGCTGGCGATGAAGCAGGCGCATGGGCTTGGCTTCGAGGTGCTGGTGGATGTCGACCTGGCGATCGGCATGGCGTTCGGGATCGTGTTCCGGGTGCCGACGCTGTATGCGGCGCTGTTGCGCCGGCGCGGCATCGACCTGGTGGCGCTGAGCGGCAATGCGGGCTGGTTCCTGCCGACGCCGGCGACGTTCCTGGTGGGGCGGAGCGGGTTGATCGAGCGGTCGTGGGTCGACATCGACTTCACGCGCCGGGCCGAGCCGAGCGAGATACTGTCCGCATTGGCGAAACTGGAGTAGATGCTGAGGGGCATGGACCTCACCCAGATCCATTACTTCCTGACGCTGGCGCGGACGTTGAACTTCACCCGCGCGGCCGAGGCCTGCAACGTGTCGCAACCGGCGTTGACCAAGAGCATCCAGCGGCTGGAGGACGAACTCGGCGGGCCGCTGCTGCTGCGGGAGCGGGCGCTGACGCAATTGACGCCGCTCGGGCGCGAGATGCATCCGATGCTGCAGCAGATCCAGGATGCCGCCCATCGCGCCAAGCTGCACGCCAAGACGATGCGGAGCCGGGATGCGGCGCCGTTGCGGCTGGGCTTCGCGCCGGACGCGCCGCTGCGCCCGTTCATGCCGCTGATCGCCGAGCTGGACCGCGCGCTGCCGGGCTTCCAACTGCGGCTGGAAGAGCGGAGCGGGGCCGGGCTGGTGGACGCGCTGTTGGCGGGCAGCATGGACGCGGCGGTCGTGACGGACGCGGCCGCGCTGCCAGACCGGATGCGGAGCTGGACGCTGTTCGACGATGCCGTCGTGCTGCTCGGCGCTGGGGGCGCGGGGGCGGCGGGCGGGCCGGTGTGCGGCCCGGCCGGGACGGCGGGGACCGTGTTCGAGGCGGTCGGTGCCGGGCTGCCGGCGGCGCGGCACCGGGCTGCGACGGCGATGCAGGCGGTGACGCTGGCGCTGGCGGGGCTGGGTCGGGCGGTCTCGACGGCGCGGGCGGGCGGGCCGGCGGAGCTGCGGCAAGAGGCGGTGGCGGGGGGCGGGCGGCATTCGGTGCTGCTGGCGGTCGTCGCGGGGCGGCCGGTGACGGCGGCGGCGGACGCGTTCCTGAAGCTGGCGCGGGCGCGGGCGTGGCTGCCGCTGGAGCCGATGCCGGGCGGATGATGCCGCGGGGTGATCGATACCATTCCGAGGCGGCATTGGCGGCGGGAGCGGCGGGCCGTTACTCGGAGGGGACGGGACAGACCGGAGAAGGGGTCACGCATGACGATTGGATCGCCTGCCACGCTGGACGTGGCGACACCGGGGCGGCAGCTGCATCCCGTGCCGGTGCGGATCATGCACTGGGTCAACGCGGTGGCGATGCTGGTGCTGATCGGTTCGGGGTGGGGCATCTACGACGACGACGTGATCATCCGCGGGCTGCACTTCCCGCAATGGCTGCGGCTGGGCAGTTGGGCGGCGGAGAGCTTGCTGTGGCACTTCGCGGCGATGTGGATCCTGGTGCTGAACGGCTTGGCCTACCTGGTCTATGGCGTGGCGACCGGGCGGTTCCGCGAGCGGCTGCTGCCGATCCGGGTACGCGAGATCGTCCAGGTCGTGCGCGAGACGGTGCGGTTGCACATCGCGCATGAGGACCTGACCGTCTACAACGCGGTGCAGAAGCTGCTCTACATCGTGGTGATCCTGGCCGGGGTGAGCCAGGTGGTGAGCGGGGTGGCGATCTGGAAGCCGGTGCAGTTCTCCGGGCTGGTGGGGCTGCTGGGCGGGTTCCAGGGGGCGCGGATCGTCCATTTCCTGGGGATGTCGGTGATCGTCGGGTTCCTGGCGGTTCATGTCGCGCTGGCGCTGCTGGTGCCGCAGACGCTGAAGGCGATGGTGACGGGCGGCCCGCTTGTGGCGGGGGCGCGGCCATGAGGTCGGCGTTCCGCCCGGCGCGGCGGCCCGACCCGGCGCTGCTCCAACTCGGGCGGCGCGGGCTGTTGCGGGGCGGGATGTCGCTGGGGGCGCTGACGATGCTGACCGGGTGCGATCTCGGCTCGGAGCCGGCGGTCGAGCGTGGGCTGCGGCAGGTGTCGGCGTTCAACGACTGGATCCAGGCGCAACTGTTCGACCCGACCCGGCTGGCGCCGACGTATCCCAAGTCGATGGTGCTGCAGCCGCCGAAGTTCAACGCGTATTACGACGTGACGGAGCTGAAGCCGGTCGATGCGGCGGGGTGGACGCTGGCGGTGTCCGGGCTCGTTTCGGACAAGACGCGCTGGACGCTGGCGGAGCTGGGCGCGCTGCCGCAGGCCGACATGGTGATCCGGCACGTGTGCGTGGAAGGGTGGGATTACATCGGGGAGTGGTCGGGGCCGACGCTGCGGACGGTGCTGGACCGATCCGGGGCGGACCTGCGGGCGCGCTACGTCAACTTCTACACCGCGGACGACTATCCGAGCAGCATCGACATGGCGACGGCGCTGCATCCGCAGACGCTGCTGGCGACGGGGTATGCGGGGGCGCCGCTGGCGGACCCGTTCGGGTTTCCGCTGCGGCTGCGGATGTCGACCAAGCTGGGCTACAAGAACCCGAAATGGATCACCGCGATGGAGGTGACCAACGACTACATGCCGGGTTATTGGGAGAAGCTCGGGTTCAACTGGTTCGCGGGGATCTGAGCCGGATCGCCACGGGCGGCGATGTGGGCGGCGAGGAAGGCGGCGTCGTGCCAGACGCCCCAGATGAAGGCCGAGGCGCGGCGGGAGAGCCAGGGTAGGCCGAGGTAGTAGAGGCCGGGAACGGTCGCGACGCCCCTCGTGTGCACGGGGTGGCCGCGGGGGTCGAACGTGCCGGCCTGCAGCCAGCCGAAGTCGAAGGCGTAGCCGGTGGCCCAGAGGATGGTGGTGATGCCGGCCTGGTTCAGGTCGAGCGCCCGAGGTGGGTCGTAGCCGCGGGGCAGGCCGGGTTCGAAGTCGCGGGCGGCGGGGTCTGCGGGGAGGTCGAGGCCGTGCCGGATCGCGTAGGCGTCGGCCTCGTCGAGCACCGAGAGGTAGTCGGCGTCGCCGAGAGCGATGCTGTCGGCGAGGTCGGGGGCGAAGCGCATCACGCCGTCATCGAAGGCCTGGGCGCGGCCGGCGAGGGTGATGCCGCGGGCGGCGAGGTCGCGGAAGTCGACGGTGATGCCGCCATGGGCGCCGCTGACGGCGATGGTGACGTGTTCGCGGCCGGGGGCGTGGACGATGGCGTCCCATTTGCCGAGGGCGTCGAGCCACCAGACGAAGTCGTGGCCGCGGTAGCGCCGGGGCGGGCGGTTGTGCGGGCCGACGGAGAGGGTGACGGCGCGGTCGGCGCGGAGGAGTTCGTCGGCGATCTGCACGCCGGACGACCCGGCGCCGACGACCAGCACGCCGCCCGGGGGGAGCTGGCCCGGGTTGCGGTAGCGGCTGGAGTGGAGCTGCAGGACCGGGATGTCGGCGGGGACGAGGGCGGGGATGGCGGGGCGCTGGAAGGGGCCGGTGGCGACGACGACGTTGCGGGCGTCGAGGCGGCCGGCGGAGGTCTGGACGCGGAAGCCGGGGCGATCGGGGAGGGGCTGGAGACGTTCGACGCCGACGCCGCAGCGGATGGGGGCGGCGATGGTCTCGGCGTAGCGGACGAAGTAGTCGACCATCTGCTGCCGGGTCGCGAAGGCATCGGGGTCGACGCCGTCGATGGTCAGGCTCGGGAAGCGGTCGTGCCAGGCGGGTCCGTTGGCGACGAGCGAGTCCCAGCGTTCCTCGCGCCAGCGCTCGGCGATGCGTCGGCGTTCGACGACGAGGTGGGGCAGGCCGCGCTCACGGAGGTGTTCGCTCATGGCGATGCCGGCCTGGCCGGCGCCGATGACGAGCGTTTCGACGGTGTCAGGCAGCATGAGGCCCCCTCGCGTTCTCGGACGCGACGGTTTCGCACAGTGCGGGGGCGGGGGCTATCGGTGGCGTGAATCCATGCGGTGCGGACGCGCCGGTTGGTCAGGATGGGTCGGGGAAGGGGGGCGGGCGCTTCGGCATGCCGAGGAGTTCGTCGGGGATGCGGCTGAGGTCGAGGTCGATCTGCAGGGTGTTGTGCAGGGTGACGAGGTGGTCCTGGATGGGGACGAGGTGGTCCGGATCGGCCCGAAGTTCGTCGTCGATGCGGGTGTCGCTCTCGCGGCGGAGGCGGGGGGCGTCGGGGTGCTTGGCGACGGCGTCGTGGAAGACGCGGCGGAGCAGGATGCGGCGCGGATCGGCGAGGGGCGCGGCGTCGCGATAGGCGGGGCGGGTGCGGGTCGGTGCGTCGAGGCGGTGCTCGAGGGCGATGGCCTGGCGGACGGCGCGGACGAGGCTGGCGAAGGTGGCGGCGTAGTCGATCTCGCGCTCGGCGGTCGGGTGCGGCGGCTTGGGCTGGGCGCGCTTGGTGGCGAGTTGTTCCTTGGCGCGGGCGTGAGCGTCGGTGGAGAGGTCGTGGGCCATGAGGCCGACGTGGTGCAGGACGGTGAATTGGCGTGCCTTGCGCTGCTCGGGCGTTTCTGGAGGTGGCAGCGGGATGGACATGGCGGGGAGAGAACATATTCCTAGGAGCGAGTGCAAGAGGGTTGGGTGACGTGCGTCGGGTGGTGGGGTGGTCCAGGGCGGCTCCGGCCGGCCTGGCCGACCGGTCGTGCTGACTTTTGCGGGCGGCGATCGATCCAAACGCTTCCAGGGGCGTTCATAGCTCGTCGGAGGACCTCGAGCGCTTTGTTCAATCGGTACATCTTAGGCGCTTTCCTCGGCGCTGGCCGGGCTGCGACTTGGCTGTTGACGCTGGATCTCACGGCCGGGCTCGGGATGCATCCGGCCGGTGCCCAACCGGCGCAGCGCCCCCGTCCCGCGATGGATGCGCGGCCGGCCGCTCGGATGCCGCTCACCATGCATGAGGCGGTGGCGATCGCGTGGAGCCGGTTCCCGCAGCGGGACGTGCTCGCGGCGCGGCAGAACCAGGCGGCTGCCGGATACGTCGTCGGCGGCGCGCTGACGCCCAATGCGCCGAGCGCCACGGGCAGCCACGTGAACGACCGGCTCGCCGGCAGCAATTACGGCTACGTGACCAGCCAGGTCGAACTCAGCACGCCGCTCTGGCTTCCGGGGGAAGGCACCGCGACCCAACGGCGCGCGGCGGCGGACAGCCTGGTGGTGACGGCCGACGTCGAGGCCGCGCACCTGCAACTCGCGCGCGACGTGCTCGAGGTCGTGGTCAACGCGACGCTGGCCGCCAACGGGCGGGACGTGGCCGCACGGCGACTGGCGACCAACCGGGCCTTGGCAGCCGATCTGTCGCATCGGTTCGCGGCCGGCGAATCGTCGGACAGCGATGCGCTCGCGGCACAGGCGGACGCCTCCAGCGCGGAGGTGGCGCTCAGCGCGGCCGAGTTACAGCTGAGGTCGGCCGAGGCCGCGCTCGCGATGTTGGTCGGCACCGAGCAGGTTCCCGTGCTCGACCTCGCGCCTGCGGCCCGGGCGCCAGGCCCGGTCGAGGCGATGCTCGCGGCTCATCCGCGCCTGATCGCCGCCAGCCGCCAAGTCGAGGCGGCCGAGGCCAACCTGCGCCTGGTCGGGATACAGAACCGGGACGATCCCGAGATCGGCGTCCAGGGGATCAACGAGAAGCAGCCGGGCACGCGCTGGGACACGCGGTTCGGCGTGACGTTCCGGTTCCATTTCGCGACGGAGGCCCGCAACGCGCCGCTGCGCGCGGCGGCGGAGGCACAACTGACGCAGGCTCGGGTGAGCCAGGAGCTGGCTCGACGCGACGTGCTCCTGGGCCTTCGGCAGGCCGAGCTCGAGCTGGACGGCAGCCGGCGTGGGCGAGCGGCGGCGGAACGGGCCTATGCCGACCTCGAGAAGCGGCGAGGGCAGATCGAGCGCGCCTGGAGATTGGGAGAGATGCCGTTCATCGAGCTCACGAGGGCGAACGCGATGGCGCTCGACGCGGGCCTGGCTCGGGACAAGGCCCGGACCAGCCTGAGCGCCGCCGCGATCCGCCTGGACTTGGCGCAAGGGCGCCTGCCATGAGACGGTGGGCGACCGTGATGCTCGGCCTGGCAGCGCCCGTGGCGGTGCAGGCCGCCGAGGCGCCCAATGCGGGGGCCAAAGATCCGCCCGGCGTGGTCGAGATGACTCAGGAGCAGCAGAAGACGATCGAGCTTCGGCTCGCCACGGCCAAACGGCAGGAGATCACCGAAGCGCTGCACGTGCCTGGGACCGTCGGCTTCGATCCTGGGCACGTCGCTGTCCTGCGCCCGTTCGGTGAGGCGCGCGTGCTTCGGCTGCGTGTGGCGCCCGGCGACGTCGTTACCGCCGGGCAAGTCCTGGCCGAGCTCGAGATGCCTGGCCTGGCGAGCAGCCAGCAGAATCTCGCAGCCGGGCGGGCGGGATTGCACGAGGCCCAGGCTGGCGTTTCCGTCGCGGCCAATGCGCTCCGGCGGGGCCAGATCCTGGCGCGCGACGGCTCCTTGGCCGTGGCCGAGGCCGACCGGCGGCGTCTCGTCCTGGCTCAGGCCAAGGCGGCCGAGGAGGCCGGCCGTGCGCGGGTGAGCGCGCTGGAGGCTGACGTCGCGCGCCTCGATCCGCTGGGTCCGGCTGGCATCGCCGGGCTGAAGACGCCCATCGGCGGCGTGGTGGCGACGGTCAGTGCCACCCCCGGCGAGGTGTTGGGCGCGAGCGGCGAGACGATGATGGTGGCGGATCTCTCGACTATCATGGTGCTGGCGCAGGTGCCCGAGAGCAGCGCGGCCAGCGTCGCCGTGGGCGACCGGGTGCAGGTCAGCCTGGCCGGGAGTAAGGACCGGCGCTGGGACGGGCGCATCGCCACGCTCGCGGCGGCGCTGGATCCGCAGTCGCGCACGCTGCCGGTGCGCATCGTCCTGGCCAACCCCGATCGGGCGCTGCGCGTGGGCATGTACCTCGACGTAACGGTGACCCGCGACCTGGATCGCGAGTCGGTCGTGGTTCCGGAGGCGGCCGTTCAGCTCATCAAGGACAAGCGGGTCGTGTTCACCCCGATGGACGGCGGCAAGTTCCGGAGCCACGAGGTCGAGGTGGGCGCGGAGCGGCAGAATTTGGTGGAGATCAGGCGGGGGATCGCTGCGGGCGATACCGTCGTCACCCAGGGCAGCTTCGAGCTGAAGGCGCTGCTGCAAAAATCAATGCTGGGCGGCTAGGGCGGATGGAGCGGTTTTTCGGCGGCCTGGTGGCGCGGCGATGGCTCGTGATCGTGCTGGCGCTCGCGGTGATCGCAGGCGGCTGGTTGAACCTCCAGAACCTTGCGATCGACGCGGTGCCGGACATCTCGCCCAAGCAGGTGCTGATCCTGACGGAGGCCACCGGGTTGGGGCCGCTCGAGGTCGAGCGGCTGGTGACGATCCCGATCGAGATGCAGATGACCGGGTTGCCGCAGATGCGCGACCTGCGCTCGACCTCGCGGTTCGGGCTGTCGGCCGTGTATGTCACGTTCGAGGACGGCGCGGACGTGCAGACGGCGCGGGCGCAGGTGTTCGAGCGGTTGCAGCAGGCCAAAGAGGCGATGCCGCCCGGCGTGGGCACGCCTGCAGAGGGCCCGTTCGCCACCGGGCTGGGCGAGATCTTGGAGTTCGAGCTGCGTGGCCCCGGGTACACCCCGCTGCAGCTGTATCAGATGCTGCAGTATCAGATCGTGCCGCAGCTTCGCCTGGTGCCGGGCATCGTGGCGGTCGACATCTACGGCGGCGAGCTGCAGACGTACGAGGTCCAGCTCTCGCCGGAGCGGCTGCGCGCGGTCGGCCTGACGATCCCGCAGGTCTATGAGGCGATCGAGGCCAACAACCAGGCGCGCGGCGGCGCCTATGTCGAGCGCAACGACCAGCAGGAGATCGTCCGCGGCCTGGCGCTCGCCCAGAGCAAGGACGACATCGCGGCGATCGTGCTGAAGACGGCGTCGCTCGGCGGCGTGCCGGTCACGGTGGGCGACGTGGCCGCGGTGACGATGGCGCCCAAGGTCCGCCTCGGGGCGGTGACGCAGAACGGCAAGGGCGAGACCATCCTTGGGGTCGCCGACATGCAATATGGGCTGAACGCGAGCGCCGTGCTCGGCCCGCTGAAGGCCAAGATGGCCGAGGTTCAGAAGCAGCTTCCCCCGGGTGTCGAGATCCACACCTTCTATGACCGCTCGGACCTGATCGGGCGGGCCATCAGCACGGTCGAGCACAATCTGGGCGAGGGCGCGCTGCTGGTGATCGGCATTCTGCTGCTGATGCTGGGGGGCTTGCGGGCCGGGCTGATCGTGGCGGCGGTGATCCCGATCGCGATGATGATGGCGTTCGCCGGCATGCGGGCGTTCGGCATCTCCGGCAACCTGATGAGCTTGGGCGCGCTGGATTTCGGGCTGATCGTGGACGGGGCGGTCGTGCTGGTCGAGAACGTGCTGCGTCGGCAAAGCGCCGCCGGCGCGGACGCCGATCCGGTCAGCATCGTTCCCGCAGCCGCGGCCGAGGTGGCGCGCCCGGTCGTGTTCTCCGTCGTGATCATCACGATGGTTTATCTGCCGGTGCTGTCCCTGCAGGACATCGAGGGCAAGATGTTCCGGCCGATGGCGCTCGTGGTGATCATGGCGCTGATCAGCGCGCTGCTCGTCACCGTGCTGGTCGTGCCGGCCCTGTCGGCGGCCTTCCTCAGCAGGACGGCGAGTGAGCGGGACACATTCGTCGTGCGCTGGGCGAGGCGCGGGTACACGCCGGTGCTCAAGCGCACCAGCGCGCATCCCTGGATCACCGGCGGGGTGGCGCTGGCGCTGTTTGCGGGCTCGGTGTTCCTCGCGACCGGGCTCGGCGGCGAGTTCATCCCGCAGCTCTCCGAGGGCGCGATCGTGGTCACCTCCAACAAGCTGCCGAGCATCAACCTCGATGCCTCGCTGCGGATCGTGGGCGACATCGAGCGTGTGCTGCGATCGTTTCCGGACGTGGAGACCGTGGTCTCGCAGACCGGGAGCGCGGCGACGCCGACCGATCCGATGGGCGTACAGAGCACGGACAGCTACGTGATCCTCAAGCCGCAGGACCAATGGACGACGGCCAGCACGCAGGACGGCATCCGGGCGGCGATGGAGGACAAGGTCAAGGCGGCGATCCCCGGGGTGGATTTCGAGTTCTCGCAGCCCATTCAGATGCGGATGGACGACCTCTTGCAAGGCGTTCGCTCCGACGTGTCGCTCACCTTCTACGGGCATGATTTGAGCACGTTGACCGACCTGGCCGACAAGGCGGTTGCCGTGCTCAAGTCCGTCAAGGGCGCGGGCGACGTGCAAGCACAGCGCGTGGACGGCCTGCCGGCGCTCACCGTTCAGGTGGACCGCGCAAAGCTGGCGCGCTTCGGCCTGACGGCGTCCGACGCGCTCGCGGTGGTGGCGGCCATCGGCGGGCGCACGGTCGGGACCGTCTACGGCGACGACAACAGCGAGACGCCGGTGGTCGTGCGCCTGCCCGCCGAGGCCCGGGGCAACGCCGAGCAGATCGGCGCGCTGCCGGTCGGGCTGGCGAACGGGCAGTCCGTGCCGCTGTCGGACGTGGCGACGGTTTCCGTCGCCGACGGGCCGTCCCAGGTGCTGCGCGACCAACTGAAGCGGCGCATCAACGTCGAGATCAACGTGGATGGCCGCGACGTGCAAAGCTTCGTCACCGAGGCACAGGCGGCGGTGGGGGACAAGGTCAAGCCGCCGCCGGGCTACACGGTGGATTGGGGCGGCAAGTTCCAGAACCTGCAGAGCGCGACGGCGCGGATGGAGCTGGTGGTGCCGGGCGTGCTGGCGCTGGTGTTCCTGCTGCTCTACCTCAATTTCGGCAGCCTCAAGATCGCGGGGCTGATCTTCTTGAACGTGCCGATGGCGGCGACCGGCGGGATCGTAGCGCTGGTGCTTCGGGGCATGCCGTTCAGCGTGACCGCGCTCATCGGGTTCATCTCGACCTTCGGCATCGCCATCCTCGACGGCGTGGTGCTGGCCAGCTACATCGTCGAGGAGCGCGCGGGCGGCAAGGACGCGGCCGACGCCGCACAGGATGCGGCCGAGAAGCGGCTGCGGCCAGTGCTGACGACCGCCCTGGTGGCGACGATCGGGTTCGTGCCGATGGCGGTTGCGACCAGCGCCGGGGCGGAGGTGCAGCGCCCGCTTGCCACCGTGGTCATCGGCGGCCTGATCAGCGCCACAGTGCTGACCCTGCTGGTCCTGCCATCCCTCTATCCGGTGGTCGACCGGCTGCGGATGCCTTACCGCAAAGGGGTGCGGAGCCCGGAGACGTCCGCCCCGCGCGACAACGTGGCCGACCCGGCGGAGTAACGAACCCCGCCCCCGTGCGTCGGGCATGTTGGGTTCGAACAGCACACGGTCGGGGCTGGGTGGTGGGGCCGATCACGCTTCGGTGCTGTATCTTCTTTTCTTCAAACTGACTTTGAACATGGATCGACGGTCATCTCGGTTTCGTTGTCTGGTGCGCGCGAGATGCATCAAAAAGGTCAATCCTTTGCTTAATCGGTACGGCTCCGGCCTGATAAAGACGGCTCTCCTGGTGTCCAGTGTGCTGGTCGCGCCGCACGTCGCGTTGGCCGAGTACAACACGGCCATCGACGGCAACAACGGCACGCTGCCGCTGCCGACCGGTCAGTATGTCACGCCGCAGAAGCTGACCAATTCCGTCCAGCAACTGTTGAATCCGCATCTGCCCCAGTATCCGAACTTCGTGGCCGGCATGGCGGTGCGCTCAAAGCTCAGCCCGGATGGCACCACGCTGGCAATCATCTGCGCCGGCCAGAACTCGCTCGACGCCAGTTCGGGGACGACCGACGCCGCCAACTCGACGCAGTATATCTTCCTCTACGCCGTCGGTGGCGCGAACAAGACCAACCCGTCCCTGCTCCAGGTGCTCAAGCAGACCAATAGCTGGGTGGGCCTGGTCTGGGCGCCCGACGGCAACACGTTGTACGGCACCGGCGGTGCGGATGACGCGGTCTATTCCTACACCAAGGGCGCCAACGGTTTCGAGCCAAGCGGACGGATCGCCCTGAACCACGGCGCCAACACGCCCGGCGCCGGGCTCGGCGCCGTGGTCGAGCCGAACGCGGGGGGCCTGGACATCTCGGCCGACGGCAGCCGTCTCGTCGTCGCGAACAACTTCAACGACTCCATCAGCGTGATCGACACGAGCACGAGGGCGGTGCTGTTCGAGCACGACTTGCGACCTTTCCAGCCCTACAACGAGGGCACGGATGGCGCTCCCGGCGGCACCTACCCGTATGCCGTATTGCTCAAGGGCACCGGGGCCAACCTGGTGGCGTATGTCTCGTCCGACCGCGACCGCGAGGTCGACGTGGTCGCGATCGGCGCCTCGCCGGGCCGCCTGGTGAGCCGCATCAAGCTCGCCGGCAACGCCGAAGGCATGACGTTCAACGCCGACCAGTCACTGCTGTACGTCGCGCAGGACAACGCCGACCGGGTCTCGGTCATCAACACGGCCACCAACGCGATCGTGGGCAGCATCGACGCGCGTGCGCCGGCCAGCACCGGCCTCGGGGCGCAGACCGGCACGGCAACCACCGCCGTCAGCATCAACAACAACACGCTGTATGCCGTGAATAGCGGCGCCAACACGATCGCCGTGATCCCGCTCGGTGCCGATGGCCTCGGCACGGTCACCGGCCTAATCCCCACGGCCTACGAGCCGCATGACGTCACGTTCAGCGCCGACGGCACCTGGATGTACGTCATCAACGGTAAGAGCGACACCGGACCGAACCCGGGCTACGGCTACAACTACGGCGACCCGCCGCCCTTCTCGACCATCACCTACGCTGACGGGACGGCCGCGCATTACGCCGCGCTGGCCGCGAACAACCAGTATCAGTTCCAGCTCGAGCACGCGTCGCTGGTCAGCGGGGCCGTGCCGACTGCGAGCGACCTGCCGGCGCTCACCGCGCAAGCGGCGCTGAACAACTTCTATCCCTCGTCCAACCAGAGCACGGCGTCGGACGCGGCGACGATGGCGTTCATGCGCTCGAAGATCCAGCACGTGATCTACATCGTCAAAGAGAACCGGACGTTCGACCAATTGCTCGGCGACCTGGGCAACGGCTCCAACGGCGATCCGACGCTGACCCTGTTCGGCAAGCGCATCACGCCGAATTTCCACCGCCTCTCGCAGCAATTCGTTACGCTCGACAACTTCCTGGATCCGGGCGACGGCAGCATGGACGGCTGGTCGTGGTCGCTGCAGGGCCGGGTCACCAACACCGAGACGATCACGCAGCAGATCAATTACGCCTTCATCGACCGCGGCCTGTCCTATGACGGCGAGAACGCCAACCGTAACGTGCCGGTCCAGCTCGACATCGCGAGCCGCAACGCGGCGAGCAACCCGCCGGGTCAGTTCGCCGCGGTGGCGAGCCAGTATGCGGGTGGGCAGAACAATTTGCTGGCGGGCACCGGCGATCATTCCGCGACCGACGCGCCGTATGGCAAGCAGCTGGGCTACATCTTCGACGCCGTGCTGAAGGCGGGCGGGACCGTGCGCAATTACGGGTTCCTGACCAACAACGTCGGCGCGATCGGCACCAACGCCAATCCGATCTCCGACCCCTACAACTCCGGCGTGGTGCAGGTCAGCGAGCTCAACCCGGCGCTCGTCGACAAGACGGATGTCTACTTCCGCGGCTTCGACCAGAACTACCCGGACCTGTGGCGCTTCAACGAGTGGAACCGCGAGTTCCAGCAATACGTCGCCAATGGCCAGTTGCCGACGCTCGAGCTGGTCCGTCTCGCCCATGACCACACGGGCAATTTCGGCACGGCGCTGGCTGGCCTCACCAGCCCGGAAACCCAGCAGGCCGACAACGACTACTCGGTCGCCCGCCTGATCCAGGCCGTCGCCAACAGCCAGTATGCGGCCAACACCCTGATCATCTCGATCGAGGATGACAGCCAGGACGGCGCCGACCATTACGACAGCCACCGCTCGACGACCTACGTCGTCGGTCCCTACGTCAAGCAGGGCGCCGTGGTCAGCACGCGCTACAACCAGGTGAGCGCGCTGCGGACGATCGAGGACATCCTCGGCACCGAGCACATCAATCTCAACACCGCCTACCAGCGGCCGATGGCCGACGTGTTCGACACGTCATCCAACGGCGCCTGGAGCTTCGTCGCCCAGGCCTCGCGAGTCCTGGCCACCACGACGCTGCAACTGGCCGAGAGGGCCAGCGACGTGCAGTTCGCCGAGGGGCCCGATTTCGGGCCCACGCACGACGCCAGCTATTGGGCGCACGCGACGCGCGGGTTCGACTTCTCGAAAGAGGACCGCGTTCCGGTCGCGCTCTTCAACGAGGTGTTGTGGAAGGGGATCATGGGCGAGACCGTTCCCTACTCGACAGGGCGCAGCGGCATGGTACTGAGGCAAAACAGCCAGTAATCACCACGACGCCGTGATAATGGGCCCGCACTCACAGAGGGAACGTGTGATGCGGGGGGTCGATTGCTTGGTGATGGTCGGTGTGCTGATGGCGGGCGGGTCGGTCGGGGCGTCGGCGGAGGAGCTGAAGGGGGCGGCGCGGCGGGCGTACGAGACGGCGACGCGTGAGGGGGTCGTTTCGACAGCGTGCCGCGCCGGGTCGGCCGGGTTCGTGTTCTGGGCGGGGACGGCGCCGTCGAGCGTGGAGGCCCGGGGGAAGACGGAGGCGGTTCGGTTCGAACAGCACAAGGTCGGAGATTTCGTCCGGACGGCGTATCGGTGTCAGACTGGTGCAGGGGCGCTGACGATCAGGACCAAGTTGACGCATAGTATCAGCAACTCGCAATGCGGCGCGGGCAACGATTTCATCGCGACGTTTGCCGTCGCGCATGTCGGTTCTTTCTCCGACGACTTCCTGGTGGACGGGTGCGGGGGCACGACCGGGCTGCTGATCGAGGGGACGCACGTGCTGTTCTGTCGGATGGCGGACGACGACACGTCCGGCGTGGGGCATTGCGCGGAGGCGGCCGATGCGGCGGGAGCCCGGCAGCTCCGATAGGGTTGTTCGTTTCGGGGTACGGCGGCCGGGTCAGATGACGAAGCGGGTGCCGGCGCGGGCGAGGCCGCCACCGATGCCGACGGGGGTGCCGTCGGCGCGCCAGCAGGCGGCGCCGGTGAGGGTGCCATCGGGGGCGAGGGCGATGGCGTTCATGCCGCCGGCGATGCGGGGCGAGTGGACGACCTGGTGGCCGCGGGCGGACAAAGCGGGCTGGACCTGATCGAAGAGGGCGGTCTCGACCTCGAGCACGTGGCCCTGGGTGAAGATGCGCGGGGCTTCGACGGCCTGTTGGAGCGACATGCCGTGGTCGACGAGGTTGACGATGGCTTGGAGGGCGGAGGGGAAGATCCGGAGGGCGCCGGGGAGGCCGAGGGCGAAAGCGAGGCGGCCGTCGTGGAGCACCATCATGGGGGCCATCGAGGTGAAGACGCGCTTGCCGGGGGCGATCGAGAGAGCGTGGCCGGGGTGGGGATCGAAATTGAACATGTAGTTGTTGCAGATCATGCCGGTGCCGGGGACGGCGACGCGGGCGCCGAACAGGCCGTTGATGGTCTGGGTGCTACTGACGACGTTGCCGCGGCCGTCGGCGACGGTGAGGTGGGTGGTGTCGGCGCTTTCGCCGGCGGCGATGGCGGCCTGCCAGGGGTGGGCGCGGGCGAGGTCGATCTGTGCGCGCCGGGTCGCGGCGTAGGCGGGGGAGACGAGGCGCTCGACGGGAACGTCGACGAAGTCGGGGTCGGCGGTGACGGCGGCGCGGTCGGCGAACGCGCATTTGAGCACTTCGGCCAGGAGGTGGATGGAATTGGGGGAGCCGAAGCCCATGGCGTGGAGGTCGAAGCCCTCGAGCATGCCGAGCATCTGGGCGATGTGGACGCCGGAGGAGGCGGGGGGCGGGGGGCCGAGGATCTCGTAGCCGCGGTAGGGGGCGCGGATCGGGGTGCGGTGCTTGACGGCGTAGGCGGCGAGGTCGGCGGGGCCGATGAGGCCGCCGGCGGTGGCCATGAAATCGGTGAGCGCGATGCCGAGGGGGCCGGCGTAGAGGGCGTGGGCACCGAGCTGGGCGACGGTGCGGAGGGTGGCGGCGTAGTCGGGACGGGTCAGGCGAGAGCCGGCGGTGGCGGGGAGGAGGAGTGCCGCGAGTTCGGGGTCGCGGGCGAGGTCGGCGGCGCAGTCGGCGATGCAGGTTTGCAGGTAGGGGGTGACGATGAAGCCTGAGTTGGCCAGGGCGATGGCGGGGCGGAGCACGTCGGCCAGCGGCATGGTGCCGAAGCGGTCGAGCGTCGTGCACCAGGCGGCGAGCGCGCCCGGCACGGCGACGGCGCGGACGCCGTAGTGGTTCTCGCGGCCGACGGTCTCCTGGTACTCGGGCAGGGTGTCGGAAACGGGGCGGTAGAGGTCGGGGGTGGCGGCCAAGGGAGCGGTGCTGAGGCCGTCGACGATGACGTGCTGGCCGCCGGCGAGGCGGAGATGGGCGATGCCGCCGCCGAGGATGCCGACCATCATGGGCTCGACGACCGTGAGCGCGAAGAGGGCGGCGATGGCGGCGTCGATGGCGTTGCCGCCGGCGAGCAGGATCTGGGCGCCGGCGGCGGAGGCGAGCGGGTGGTTGGTCACCACCATGCCCTTGGAGCCGGTGGCGGGGCCCTTCTCGCAGGCGAAGCCGAACCGGTTCATCACAGGACCACGTCTTGGGGCGCAACCGGTTCGCCGCGGGAGACGCGTTCGATGTTGGCGAACATCTGGCGGACGGTGGGTTCGAAAGTTTCGGCGGCGTGGGCGGCGATGTGGGGGGTGAGCAGCAGGCCGGGGATGCCGATGAGTTCGGAGTTCTCCGGGAGCGGTTCGGTGCCGAAGACGTCCATGGCGGCGGCGTGGATGATGCGGTTCTGCAGGGCCCAGATGAGGTCGGCTTCGACGACGACGCCGCCGCGGGCGACGTTGATGAGGACGGCGCCGGGCTTCATGCGCTCGAGCGCGGCGCGGTCGATCAATCCGGCCGTCTCGGGGGTGAGCGGGCAGTGCAGGGAGACGACGTCGGATTGGGCGAGGAGTTCGTCCATGGGGACGTGGCGGGCGCCGAGGCGGGCTTCGTCGGCCGGGTCGAGGCGGCGGCGTTGGTGGTAGAGGACGGGGCAGGCGAAGCCGGCGAGCAGGCGGGCGACGGCCTGGCCGATGGCGCCGAAGCCGACGATGCCGACGGTCTTGCCGGAGAGGAGCAGGCTGGGGCGGCCGAAATTGCCGCCGGTCCAGACGCCTTGCGCGAGCGCGGCGTGGCCGTGGGCGACATGCCGCATGCAGGCGATGGCGAGGCCGAGGGTGAATTCAGCGACGGCGAGCGCGTTGCTGCCGGTGGTGCGGGCGACGGGGATGCCGAGTTGGCGGGCGGTGTCGAGATCGAAATTGTCGACGCCGACGCCCCATTTGTGCAGCAGTCGGAGATGCTTGGCGGCGCGGAGGACGCTGCCGGGGACCGGGATCTGGCCGGAGATGGCGTAGTCGGCGTCGGCGATGATGGCTTGCTGGTGCGCCTCGTCGCGGGCGTTGCCCCAGGTGAGTTGCATGCCGGGCGGGACGAGGGGGCGCATGCGTTCGACGGTGACCTGGGGGATGGGGTCGAGGACGACGATGGTTTCGGTCATGGAAGCTCTTCAGTCGGAGGTTAGGCTTTGCCGAGGACGCGGGTGAGGCCGACGAGGCGGTCGACGAGCAGGACGATGGCGAGCGTCAGGACGATGAGGGTGACGGCGAGGGCGGCGAGCATCGGGTCGACGCGGGTTTCGGCGTAGTGGAACAGGGTGACGGGCAGGGTGGTCAAGCGGGGGCCGACGAGGAAGAGGCTGATGACGGTCTCGTCGAAGCTGAGCAGGGCGGAGAGGGTGGCGGCGGCGATGGCGCCGGGGGCGGCGAGGGGGAGGGTGACGAGGAGGAAGGCGTGCAGCGGCCGGGCTCCGAGCGTGGCGGCGGCGTCCTCGAGGTCTGGGGGGAGGCTGGCGAAGGCGGTGGTGAGCAGGCGGACGACGAAGGGGAGCACGACCATGAGGTGTCCGAGGGCGAGGCCGGGCCAGGTCGCCAGGAGGCCGAGCGGCTGCAGGACCATCAGGAGGGCGAGGCCGATCACGAGGGTGGGGAGCAGGAGCGGGAGGGCGAGCAGGCCGGCGACCCAGGCCGGGACGAGGCCGCGGGCGATGGCGAGCGCGGCGGGGAAGCCGGTGAGCACGGCGATGGCGGTGACGAGCAGGGCGAGGAGGAGGCTGGCGCCGGCGGCGTCGAGGATGGGCTTGCTGGCCAGCAGGGCGGCATACCATCGCAGCGAGAGGCCGGGGGGCGGAAAGGTCAGATAGGGGCCGGCGGAAAAGCTCAGGAGCGTGACGACGGCGAGCGGCGCGAGGAGGAAACCGTAGCCGAGGGTGGCCAGGATGGAGGTGATCCTCATGCGGCCATTCGGCGGGAGAGGGCGGCCTGGGCGAGCAGGATGACGGCGAGCATGACGAGGACGTAGACGGAGAGGGCGGCGGCGGCGGGCCAGTCGAGGGTCTGCATGGCGGCGTCGTAGATCTCGGTTGCGAGCACAAAGACGCGGCCGCCGCCCATCAGCTTGGGGGTGATGAAAGCGGAGACGCCGAGCAGGAAGGCGAGCAGCCAAGCGCCGATCACGGCGGGAAGGGTCAGCGGCAAGGTGACCGCCCAGAACGTGACGAGCGGGCGGGCGCCGAGGGTGGCGGCGGCTTCTTCGAGGCGACGGTCGAGGCGTCCGAAGCCGGCGAGGAGCGCGAGGACGGTGTAGGGCATGACGCTTTCGGTGAGGCCGATCTGGACGCCGGTCCAGTTGTTGATCAGGGCCAGGCGGGGCAGCCCGGCGGCGGCGATCAGGCCGTTGACGAGGCCGCCGTCGCCGAGGATGGCGAGCCAGCCGATCACGCGGGCGGTGCCGGAGACGAGCAGGGGCGCGACGGCGGCGACGGCGAGGACGCCGCGGAAGCGGCTGCGGGAGCGGAACAGGACGAGCGCCATGGGGTAGCCCAGCAGGAGCGCGACGGTGGCGGCGAGGGCGGAGAGGCGCAGGGAGTTTGCGGTCAAGGCCCAGGTGAAATCGTCGGCGGCGAGCTTGGCGTAGCTGGCGAGCGAGAGGTCGGGGAGGAGCGCGCCGCCGTCATCGGTGCGGTTGAGGCTCATGCGGACGAGGACGGCGAAGGGCCAGGCGAAGCCGAGCGCGAGCAGGGCGAGGGCCGGGAGGCAGAGCAGGAGGCCGGTGCGCCGCTTCATGCGGCGAAGCAGAGCGTGTCGGCGGCGGCCCAGCCGACGCGGATGGCGGCGCCGGGCTGGAGGCCGCGCCAAGAGTCGTGGGTGGCGGGGACGTCGACCGGGACGCGGCCCGACCCGGTTTGCACGACGATCTGGACGGTTTCGCCGGTGTAGTCGATTGCGGCAACGGTGCCGGTCAGGACGTTGTCGGCGGCGGCAGCGGGGTCGAGGAGGTGGATGCGGTGGGGGCGGATGAAGGCGCGCACCGGGCCGGTGGCGGGGGCGGCGGCGGCGCGCAGGAGGGTGGGGCCGGCGCGGAAGCCGCCGGGTTCGGCGGGGCCGGTCAGGCGGGCGCTGCGGCCGACGAACTCGGCGACGAAGGGGGTGGCGGGGCGCTCGAAGACCTCCTCGGGGGCGCCGAGCTGGGCGACGACCCCGTCATGCATGACGGCGACGAGGTCGGACATGGCCAGGGCTTCGGCTTGGTCGTGGGTGACGAAGACGGCGGTGGCGCCGACGCGGCGCTGGAGAGCGCGCATCTCGACCCGGAGTTCTTCGCGCAACTTGGCGTCCAGCGCGGAGAGGGGTTCGTCGAGCAGCAGCACGTCAGGCTCGATGGCGAGCGCGCGGGCGACTGCCACGCGCTGCTGCTGGCCGCCGGAGAGCTGGGCGGGGCGTTTGGCAGCGTGGGCGCCGAGGCCGACCATGTCGAGCGCGGCGGCGGCGCGGCGGCGGCGGTCGGCGCCCCTGACGCCCTGCATCCGCAGGCCGAAGCCGACATTGGCCAGCACCGAGAGATGCGGGAACAGCGCGTAGGATTGGAACACCACGCCCATGCGGCGGCGGTAGGGCGGCAGGCGGGTGACGTCCTGCCCGTCGACCATGACCCGGCCGCCATCCGGACGCTCGAGCCCGGCGACCATGCGCAGGGTGGTGGTCTTGCCGCATCCCGAGGGGCCGAGCAGGGCGATCAGGGATCCGCGGGCGACGTCGAGCGAGAGGTCGCGGACGGCGACGGACGTGCCGTAGGAGCGGGTGAGGTGTTCGAGGCGCAGGTAGGACAGCTCAGCGACCCCCGGCGCTGATGACCTCGCGGCGCCAGCGCTGGGTCCAGGTGTCGCGGAGCTTGACCATCTCGTTCCAGTCGACCGGGATAATCTTGGCCCTGGTGTCGGCGCCGGCGCTGGTGCGGGCGGCGGCGTCGGGGCTGACCTCGGCCTTGGTGTTGGTGGGGCCGTAGAACATCCGCTCGGTGAAGGCTTTCTGGGCGGCGGGCGCGAGGGCGTAGCGCATGAAGGCCAGCGCGGCGGCGCGGTGCGGGGCGCCCTTGACGAGGTTGATCATGTTGAGCTGCAGCACGGTGCCCTGCGAGGGCAGCATGACGCCGATGCGGCCTTGGGAGCGGTCGTGGAAGAGCTGGGCGCGCGCGTTCCAGCCGGTGGCGAAGGCCAGGGTGTCGTTCAGGATGAGCGTGTAGCCGTCCGGCTGCGGGTCGAAGGTCTGAACGTTCGGGGCCATGGCGGCGAGGGTCTTGAAGGCGGCATCGGGCTTGTGCCAGTCGCCGCCCTCGGCCCTGGCGAGGATGGCGGTCAGTGCGAGGGCCTGGATGTTGGGCGGGGCGGAGAGGGCGATGCGGCCCTTCCACTTCGGGTCCTGCAGGTCGAGCAGGGAGGCGGGCGGTGCCGAGACTGCCTTGGTGTCGTAGGCGATGATGAAGTGGTCGAAGGTGACGGCGGGTCCGCAGCCGTTCTCGTCCTTGGCCTGCGGGTCCAGATCGGCCAAGTCGGGCAGCATCTCGGGGGTGATCTTCTCGATCAGCCCTTCGGCGCAGGCGATCGCGGCGGTGGTGGTGTCCATGATGACGACATCGACTTGCGGGCTGGTCTTTTGGGTGCGGAGTTCGCCGAGCATGGTGGCCGAGGAGGCGCTGCCGTGGAACTCGGCCTGGTGGGCGCCGGCGGCCTGGTTGTAGGGGGTGAGCACGGCGGCGGTGTAGTTGTCCTGGAAGGGGCCGTCCGAGTAGGCCATGACGGTCGCGGTGTCGGCGAGGGCGGGGGTGGCGGCGAGCAGCGCCGCCGTCAGGATCGCGAAGTTCATTGCGCTTGCTCCACTTTGGCCGTTGCGCCGCTGATCTCGCCGAGTTTGGCGCCGGCGGCGACGCGGTCTTGGGTCTTGAGGCCGCGGGCCTGGGTCTCGATGGCGCGCCGGGCTTCGGCTTCGGCTTCGGCCGCGGGCAGGACGAGGACGCCGGTGTCGTCGCAGAGGACGGCGTCACCGGGCATGACGACGGCGCCGCCGATGCTGACGGGGCGGTTCAGCGCGCCGCCGAGGTCGTACACGCGGGTCGTGATCGGGGCCATGCCGCGGCACCACATCGGGAAGTCGGAGGCTTCGATCTCCTCCATGTCGGTGCAGGGTCCGTCGACAACGCCGGCTTTGGCGCCGGCCGCCTTGGCCGCGACGGTGACGCCGCCGCCCCAGCAGGCATGGCGGTCGTCGCCGAGGCGGTCGATGACGAGGATGTCGCCGGGGCGGAGCAGGCCGAGGGCGTGGTGCAGCAGCGTGCTGTCGGGGCCGGGGATCATGAGCGTGACCGCGGTGCCGGCGACGCGGCGGCGGCGGAGCAGCGGTTGGATGCGTCGGTCGCAGAAGCCCCAATGCCGCCAGTGGCCGACGGTGGCGGTTTCGGTTTGTTCGAGCAGGGCGATGATTTCGGGGCTGATCGCGGCCGGCATCGCACCGAGCTCATATTTGGCCATGTGTCGTTCCTGTTCTGGTAGATGGGCTTTAGCCCATCATGGCAACGGTTACCCAGGGTTTGGTGGGCTGAAGCCCATCCTACGGTCAGTTGGTGGCGAAGGTGGGGGGGCTGATCTGGTCGACCGGGCGGCGGTCCCAGTCGAGGGAGGGGGCGCGCTCGATGACGCGGATCTGGGCTTCGTGCAGGGCTTGGGCGGCGGCGGGGTAGTCCATGGTCAGGACGGTGCCGGCGTCGACGACCATGAGACCGTCGACGTAGACGCGGCGGACGGCGCGGTCGCCGGCGGCGTAGATCAGGCTGCGGACCGGATCGCGGCCGGGGCGCATGGCGGGATGATGGGTGTCGACCATGACGAGGTCGGCGCGGCAGCCCGGCGCGAGGCGGCCGATGTCGTCGCGATGCAGCGCCTTGGCGCCGTTGATGGTGGCTGCGTTGAAGAGGTCGGTGCTGTTGAGTGTGCGGGGGTCGCCGGCCTGGGTGCGGGCGAGGTAGGCGAGCAGGCGGAGCTCGTCGAGCATGTTGTGCGGATAAGTGTCGGTACCGACGCCCATGTTGACGCCGGCGCGGGTGTAGCGGCCGAAATCCTTGAGCGTGATGCCGCGGCGGGCGAAGACGGTGGGGCAGTGGGCGACGGTGGTGCCGGTTTCGGCGAGGCGGGCCAAATCGCTCGTGGTGTGCCAGCGGGTGCTGGGGTGGTCGTCGAGGAAGATGCCGTGGCCGATGATGGAGCGGCCGCTGAGCACGCCGAGCTGATCGAGCCAGGCGATCGGGGTGACGCCGTGGCGGCGGGTGATCTCGTGGAACTCGACGACGGATTGGGCGGCATGGACCTGCCAAGGGAGGTTGCGGCGCCGGGCTTCGGCGAAGCTGTCGCGCAGCAGGCCTTCGGTGCAGGTGTCGATCTGGGCGGGGATCACCATGCCGGAGAGGCGGCCGCACGGGTGCTGCATGGCGCGCTCGATGAGGGTGAGCGCCTCGCCCATGGCGCGTTCGCCGGCGGGCTCGTCCCACTCGTACTCGACGACGTGGCCGTTGCGCGTGCCCCATTTGGCGCTTTTGAACATCGGCGCCAGGCAGACCCGCAGGCCGCTTTCGGCCGCGAGGTCCAGCCAGCCGGAATGGGCGATGGAGAGGTCGGCGACGGTGGTGACGCCCGAGAGCAGCAACTCGCTGTAGGCGACGCGGACGCTGTGGGGGATGGCGTCGGCGTCGGCGCGGAAGAGCGGCATGTAGTCGTAGAGCGAGGAGTTGTAGAGGGCCGGGCTGCCGATCTCATCGAGCAGGCCCTTGTTCATGGGCTCGCTGCTCGGGTGGGTGTGGATGTTGACCAGGCCGGGCATGACCATGACGCCGGCGCCGTTCACCTCGGTGTCGGCGACACCGTCGTAGGCGGGGCCGACGAAGCGGATGACGCCGTCCTCGAAGGCGATTTCGGCGCCCGGCATGTAGACGTGCTTGCCGCCGACCCAGGCGACCACCGTGTCCGCGCCGCGGATGACGGTTACCGGCATGCCATTATTTCCCGACCGTGATGTCGAGGCCCTTATAGACGCCGACGCCGTAGATCCCGTGGGCGCGCGCGCCCTCGACGCGCTTGGCGGCGGCGACCCAGAGCTGTTCGCGCACGAGGGGGATCCAGACGTTGGCTTCGGTGACCTGGCGCTGGACGTTGGCGAGGGCCTCGCGCTTGGCGGCCGGGTCGAGCGCGGTGCGGCCCTCGACCAGCCATTTGTCGGTGTCGGCGTTCTTCCAGTTCATCCGGTTGGGCGTCGGCGTGTTGGCGCTGGCGAAATAAAGGCTGAGCGCGTCGGAGGCGGAGACGTAAGGATACGACATGACGAAGGCGCCGAACTCCTGGGTGGCGAGCTTGCCCCAGGCGATAGTGGCGTCGAACAACTGGATTTTCATTTCGACGCCGATGCGCTTGAGGTCGGCTTGGATGGCCTCGCTGGCGCGATTCCATTGCGCGTCGGTGATGCCGTAGAGCAGGAAGCTGGCGCGCACGCCGTTCTTGGCGCGGATGCCGTCGGGGCCGGGGACCCAGCCGTCGTCATCGAGCAGCTTGCGCGCGGCGGCGGGGTCGAAGCTGGCGAGCAGGTCCTTGCTCTTGGGGTCGTAGTCGAGGGTGTTGGGGTTGAGGTAGGAGTCGGCCGGGTCGCCGGCGCCGAAGAAGACGGCCTTGGCGATGGCGGGGCGGTTGACGGCCATGACGACGGCGCGGCGCAGCACGGGGTCGTCGACGGCGGGCTTGTCGACCTTGAAGCCGAGGAAGTAGTCCCAGAAGTAATTCGGCTGCTGGCTCAAATGGATGGCGGAATTGTTCTTGAGGCTCTGCAGGGCGACATAGGGGATGTATTGAGTGACGTCGCCTTGGCCGCTCATCAGCGCGGCGAGGCGGGTGTTGTCGTCGGGGATGATGCGCCAGATGACGCGGTCGACCTGCGGGGCCGGGTTCTTGAAGATGGGCGGGGCCCAGGCGTAGCCGTCGTGTTTCTTCATGACGAAGTCGCCGCGCGGGGTCCAGCTGACCCAGCAGAACGGCCCGGTGCCGTTCATGCCCTGCACGCCGAAATTGTCGCCGAGGGTTTCGACCGAGTGTTTGTCGACGATCGACATGAAGAAGAGCGCGAGCTGGTAGGGCAGCTCGCCATAGGGCTGGGTGAGCTCGTATTCGACGGTGGTGGGGCTGGTGGCGCGGATGTCCTTGACGGGGCCGGCGCGCCAACGGACCGGGCTGCGGGTGGCGGGGTCGATGAAGCGCTTGAGGCTGTAGACGACGTCGTCGGCGGTCATCTTGCGGCCGTCGCAGAAGGTGACGTCGTCGCGGATGGTGAAGGTGTAGAGCTTGCCGTCCTCGCTGACCGTCCAGGCGCTGGCGAGGCCGGGCTTGACGGTCTTCATGTCCCAGTCGATCGAGGTGAGCGTGTCGGCGAGCATGTAGAGGACTTCGCCGGCGCTGCGGGCGGTGCTCTTGGCCGGGTCGTATCTGTCGGCGTCGATCGAGCGGAGGACGACGAGGGTTGAGGCGGGCTGGGCGTGGGCGACGCCGGCGAGGAGCAGCAGGGCGGCGAGCAGCGTTCTCATGGGGCACTCCTTTTGAGCTGGGTCACAGGCTGAGGCGGGGGTCGAGCGCGTCGCGGAGGGCGTCGCCGAGGACGTTGAAGACCAGGACGACCACAAAGATGACGGCGCAGGGCAGCACGGCGATGTGGGGCGCGAAGAACAGGAAGGTGCGGCCCTGGGAGGCCATGGCGCCGAGTTCGGCGGTGGGGGGCTGGGCGCCGAGGCCGAGGAAGGAGAGTGCCGCGCCGAGCAGGATGACCTGGCCGAAGCGGAGCGTGATGAAGACGACGAGCGCGCTGGCGCAGTTCGGCGCGAGGTGTCGCCACATGAGCCGGGCGTCGCCCATGCCGACGGCGCGGGCGGCTTCGATGTAGTCGCGGGCCATCTCGACGGCGGCCGAGGCGCGCACGATGCGGGCGGTGAGCGGGACGGTGGCGACGGAGAGGGCGAGCACGACGGCGAGCACGCCCGGGCCGAAGATGGCCGCGATGGCGAGGCCGAAGAGGATGGCCGGGAAGGACAGCATGACGTCCATGCAGCGCATGATGAGGCCGTCGAGCCGGCGATAGAAGGCCGCGAGCAGGCCGAGGACGCTGCCGACAGCGCCGCCAAGGCCGACGGCGCAGACGCCGATCAGCAGCGTGAGCCGCAGGCCGTAGAGCAGGCGGGTGATCATGTCGCGGCCCTGGTCGTCCGCGCCCAGCGGCAAGAGTTGACCGGGGGGCTGCATGGCGATCGAGAGGTCGTTGTCGGACGGGTCGGTGGGCGCGAGCCAGGGGGCGAGCAGGGCTGCGGCGATCAGCAGGACCGCGAGGAGCAGGGCGGCCAGGGCGATCGGGTCGCGGCGGAGCTTGGCGAGGGCGTTCACGTCCGCACGCGCGGGTCCAGACATGAGTAGATCAGGTCGACCGCCAGGTTGACGAGGATGAAGCCGCCGGCGAGAACGAGGATGGTGCCCTGGGCCATCGGGACGTCGGACGACAGGATGGCGCCGACGGCCAGCCGCCCGATGCCCGGCCAGGAGAAGATCGTCTCGGTGACGACGGCGCCGCCGAGCAGGAAACCGATCTGCAGGCCGATGAGCGTGACCACGGGGATCAGGGCGTTGCGCAGCGCGTGGCGCAGCAGGACGCTGCGTTCGGGCAGGCCCTTGGCGCGGGCAGTGCGGACGTGGTCGGCGCCGAGGACGTCGAGCATGGCGGTCCGGGTCATCCGCGCGACGGGGCCGACGAACACGGCGCCGAGGGTGACGGCTGGCAGGATCGCGGCCTGCAGTCCGTTCCAGGTCCAGAGCGGCCCGACCCGGCCGGTGAACGGCAGCAACTGCCAGCGGAAGCCGACGCACCAGATGAGCACGAGCCCGACGAAGAAGACCGGCACCGAGACGCCGGCGACGCTGGCGGCCATCACCAGCCGGTCGAGCCAGCGCCCGCGGCGGGCAGCCGCGGCGGTGCCGGCGGCGATCCCGAGCGGGATGGACCAGATCAGGCTGGCGAGCATGAGTTCGAGGGTGGGGCCGACCGTGTTGCCGAGTTCGGTGGCGACGGGAATGTTGTTGATGATGGAGACGCCGAGATCGCCGCGGGCGAGGCGGGCGAGATAGAGCAGGAACTGGACCGCGAGCGGCTTGTCGAGCCCGAGATCGCTGCGGATGGCGGCGACGATGTCGGCGGTGGCGCTGGGGCCGGCGCGGACGGTGGCCGGGTCGGTCGGGATGACCTGCATGAGCAGGAAGCCGACGAGGAGGACGCCGAGGAGGACGGGGATGCTGAGCAGGACGCGGTTGAGGACGTGGCGGATCACTTCGTCATCGCACCGTGGCGGTCGAAGACGGGGCGGCCGGCGAGGAGGACGAGATCGGCTTGGGTGTGGAGCAGCGTGGCGGGGGCGGCGCTGAAGATGTCGCGCGAGAGGATTGCGACGTCGGCGAGCATGCCGGGACGGAGGCGGCCGCGGCGGTCCTCGGCGAACTGGGTGTAGGCGCCGTTGTAGGTGAGGCAGTGGACGGCTTGTTCGAGCGAGATCGCTTGGCCGGGGCCGATGACGGTGCCTTTGTTGGTCTGCCTTGTCACCATGGTGAAGAGGTTTTGGAAGGGGTCGGTCGAGGAGACCGGGGCGTCGGAACTGGCGGCGGGATGCTGGCCGGCCGCGAGCCAGTCGCGCATCGGGTAGGACGCGGCGGCACGCTGCTCGCCGAGATTGGTGACGTAGAGGTCGCCGAATTCGTAGATGAAGACGGGCTGCGGCACGGGCTCGATGCCGCGGGCGGCCATGCGGGCCATCTGCGCGGGGGTCAGAAAGCCGCAATGCTCGATACGGTGGCGGCGGCCGGCGACGGGCTGGGCGGGGGCGTCGGCGGCCTCCATGCCGGAGAGGACCTGCTCGATGGCGGCGTCGCCGATGGCGTGGATGGCCAACTGCCAGCCTTGCTCGTGGTAGCGGCGGAGCAGGCGGTGCATGGTGGCGTCGGGGAAGCAGAATACGCCGGTGCCGCCTTGCCGGTAGGGCTCGTGCATGGCGGCGGTGAGGCCGCCGGCGGAGCCGTCGGCGAACACTTTCATGGCGCCGAAGCGGAGCATGTCGTCGCCGTCGTTGGGGCGGATGCCGTCCGCCCAGGCCTGGTCGGCGATGCCCTCCGGATTGCCGGCCAGGCAGATCCAGGTGCGCACCGGCAGCCGGCCGGTGGCCAGGGCGGTGCGGTAGGCGGCGATTTCGCGCAAGCCGGCGGACATGCCGACATTGGCGTCCATGACGGCGGTGAAGCCGAGCTCGTTCATGTGGCGGCCGGCGCGCTCGATGGCGTCGACCAGGGCGGCGTCGCCCGGTTCCGGCACATGGTCGTAGAGGAGGCGCATGGAGCGCTCCTGGAACAGGCCGGTGAGTTTGCCGTCGCGGCGCTCGATGAGGCCACCCTCCGGGTCCGGGGTGTTGTGGCCGACTTCGGCGATGGAGAGGGCGGCGGCGTTGGCGACGGCCATGTGGCCGCAGGTGCGGCGCACGAGGACCGGGTTGTCCGGGGCGGCGCGGGTGAGTTCGTCGGCGGTGGGGTGGCGGCGGACGTCGAGTTCGTTGTGATCGTAGCCGCGGCCGAGCACCCATTGGCCGTTCGGTGTGGCCTGGGCGGCTTCGGCGATCCGGCGCAGCAGCTCGTCGAGCGTGGTGACGTGCTCGGGGCGCAGGTTGACGTAGGTCATGTTGAGGCCGAGCGGCAGCAGATGCTGGTGCGCGTCGTTGAAGGCGGGGATGGCGACCCGGCCGTCGAGGTCGATGCGCCGGGTTGCCGGACCGGCGAGGGCGCGGACGGCGGCGCGCTGGCCGACGGCGACGATGCGCTCGCCGTGCAGCGCGATCGCCTCGGCCCAGCCCTCGTGCAACCCGCACCAGACGCGTCCTTCGATCAGAGTGTCGGCATACATCGAGTCACTCCATGCAATCGTCAGGCCATGCCAGTGGAGTCGCATGGCTCCTCGGGGACGGTGATGCTGCGCTAGGCCCCTTCGAAACCCTGGCCGATCATATCGCGCGGGCGGATGGCTTGCTCGTATTGCGCCTCGGTCACCTTGCCGGATTTGAGCGCGGCCTCGCGCAGCGTCGCGCCGGTGGCCGCGGCGTCTTCGGCGATGTGGGCGGCGGCCTGGTAGCCGATCACGGGGGACAGCGCAGTGACCAGCATGAGGGAGTTTTCGAGGTAGCTCTCGATCCGATCGTGGTTGAGTTCGGTCCCTTCGACCGAATGCAGGCGGAACATCTCGCAGCCATCGGCCAGGATGCGCGCCGCATGCAGCACGTTGTTGATGATGATCGGACGCATGGCGTTCAGCTCGAAGTTGCCCTGGCTGCCGGCGAAGGCGACGGCGGTGTCGTCGCCGATGACCTGGATGGCGATCATGACGATCGCCTCGCACTGGGTGGGGTTGACCTTGCCGGGCATGATGCTGCTGCCTGGCTCGTTGTCGGGGAGCTTGAGCTCGCCGAGGCCGCAACGCGGGCCGGAGGCGAGCCAGCGCATGTCGTTGGCGATCTTCATGAGCGCGACGGCGACGCCGCGCAGGGCTGCGGACGCGCGGACCATGGCGTCGAGCGAGCCCTGGGCCATGAACTTGTTGGCAGCGGTGACGAACGGCTTGCCGGTGAGGTCGGCGATCTTGGCGGCGACGGCGCGCGAGAAGCCCGGCGGGGCGTTGAGCCCGGTGCCGACCGCGGTGCCGCCTAGCGCGAGTTCGTACAAGCCCTCGCGCGAGCGCTCGACGTCGGCGATGGCCGCGCGGATCTGGGCGGCCCAACCGGACCATTCCTGGCCGACGGACAGCGGCACCGCATCTTGCAGATGGGTGCGGCCGATTTTCACCACGCCCATCCAGCCGGCCGCTTTGGCCTCGATGCAGGCGGCGAGCTTGTCGAGTTCAGGGATCAGGCGGTCGTCGAAATAGCCGATCGTGGCCATGTGCATGGCGGCCGGGAAAGTGTCATTCGACGACTGGCTCATGTTGACGTCGTCGTTCGGCGCCACCGGCTTCTGACTGCCGAGCGCGCCGCCGAGGAGTTGGATGGCGCGGTTGGACAGCACCTCGTTGACGTTCATGTTCGATTGCGTGCCGGAGCCCGTCTGCCAGACGAAGAGCGGGAAGTGCTCGTCGAGCGCGCCGCTGATGGCCTCGTCTGCCGCGCGCACGATCGCATCGGCCTTCCAGCCCGGCAGGAGGTCGAACTCCTGGTTCACCAAGGCGCACGCCTTCTTGACCAATCCGTAGGCGCGGCAGACCTCGAGCGGCATTTTGTCGGAGCCGATGGAGAAATGATGCAGGGATCGCTGGGTTTGCGCGCCCCAATACCGCTGGGCCGGCACTGCCATGGTGCCCATGGAATCGAATTCCTGCCGCTCTCCCGACGCGTCGATCCCGACTGGAAGGTCATGCAACGCGTATGCTGTATCAGTCCCGGACATGCTGCCCTCCGCTCAAGCTACGCGCCTTGAAGCGGTCCCGGCGCGAATGGTTCAATCCGCAGCGCGGGCGGGGAGGGCCGCCGACGCGTTAGGCGGAACCGCTCCGGATCAATCGGATCAGCAGGCCGCCGTAGATCATACAGGGCAGGATCACGGCGCAAACGAAGCTGCTGACGGTCACAAGTCGACGGAAGAGTGAGACGGTGCCGCCAAGGAGCGAGACGCCGCCGACCACAGGATAGCCGAGGCTGCGCAGATCATCGGTCGTGTGAAACGACTGGTCGAGTTGGACCAGCAAGAGCGCCAACCCGATCCCGGCGGCCAGCCCGGCCACGAGAACCCCCGTCACCAACTTGGTCCGCTGCGGTGCGACCGGCACGGTCGGCACCAGCGGTGGCTCAATGATCTGGATCTTGACCTGGTCCGCGTTGGCTTCCGCCGCCGCAGAGATCCGCATGGACTCACGGCGGGCGAGAAGGGCCGAGTAGTTTGTCTGCAGAACTCCGTAGTCGCGATCGAGGTTCAGCGCGTCTGCCTGCAATGCCGGCGCGGTCTTGGCGATTGCTTCGAGCCTGTCGCGTTCCTTGATCGCGTCGGCGAGTTGCCGTTGCAGCGAGGAGATCGAGGAGTCGGTGTCGACCATGCGCACCTTCAACTGCTCGTACACCGGGTTGGGTACTGCCGGCGCGCTCGCGACCGGGGCACGCGGTGCGTCGGACGAGTCCCGACCCAGCTTGCCCGCCCGCAGTGCGGCAATGATTTGCCGTTGTGCGATGATGTCCGGATGCGCATCAGTCAGCCGTAGGCGGAGCTCACTGAGTTTCTGTTCTTCCGCCGCCAGGCGGGAGCCGCCGCCGCCTGCGGAGCCAGCAGTGTTCTCGGGAACGAGCATGGGAGGCGTGCCGGCCAGCTCCTTGGCCAGAGAGACCCGGCGCGCCTGCGCGTCCGCGATCTGTCCGCTGAGCGCCCGGACGGCCTCCACGGCGCCCTGAAGCCTGCTGGTTCCGGTGTCCCCGGGAAGGAGATCGGTATACCGCGTACGGAACTCGGCGCGGCGGCGTTCGGCTTCGCGCAACTGCCGTTCGTAGAAGCCGAGTTGGCTTTCGATGAAGCGGTTGGCGTTCTCTAAATCGCTGCGATTGTTGCCCGCCTTGCCTTCGACGAAGCCTGTGAGCATGGCCTGGACGATGTCGTAGGCCAGCCGGGGGTTTTCGTTGCGATAGGAGATCACAAACAGGCTTCGGGTTTGCGGAATAAGCTTGATCTCGGTGCTGAGCCGAGCGACGAGCGCTTGCTTCTCGGCCGGGGTGTCGACTTGCAGGTTCAAGTCGGTCTTGGAGACCAGCTTCTCGAGATTTGGCCGGCTCATCAATGTCCGAGACAAAAGGTCGACCTGTGCCTGCAGCGAGGAATCCATGGAGATCCCTCGCAGCAACGGCGTCAGAATGGCATCAGCATCGATGTAGAGGCGTGCGTCGGCCTCGTAGGTGTTGGGAATCTTCATCACACCGACCCAACCGACAGCGCACACCAGCCAACCGAGGAAGACGGCTGGCCAGCGGTAGCGCCACGCTGCCGAAAGCTGCTTACGAATGAGCAGTTGGGTCTGATACATCGTCCGGCCGTCAGAAAAATGTTTGCGGGATGAGGAGAACGTCACCTGGCGCCATCGTGACGTTCTGGTCGATGTCGCCGTCTTTGATCAGATCGCTCAGACGAACTGGGATGACTTGGCGCGGACCGCCGTAGCGTCGGATGATGACGGCACGATTTCCGGCGGCAAAGCGCGTCAGGCCCTTCGTCGCGATCATGACGTCAAGCAGGGTCATCTGATCGCGGTATGGGATCGCGACGGGATCGGTCGCCTCGCCGATGACCCGGACTTGACGGCTGGATGGTCCAACGAAGCCGTTGACGATGACGGAGACCTTCGGCTCCTTGACGTATTCCTTGAGCCGCCCCTCGATGTCCTTGGAGAGTTCAGGCGCAGTCCGGCCGTTCGCGACGATGTCGGGGACCAGGGGCAGCGAGATGCGGCCGTCAGGGGCGACGACGGCCGTGGTGCTGAGTTCCGGGTTGCGGAACACGTAGATCCCCATCGTGTCGCCCGGGCCGATCACATAAGGCAGGTTCGCTGGAACCACCTGATTGACGGGAGGCGTCGAGGAACAGGCTGCGAGCAGCCCGGCAAGGATCGGAAACAGGGTCAGAACCCGCAATAGCCGGTTGGTCATGAGAGCGCCTTGGCCTCCAAAACATTCAACATTACGGCTACATACCACACAAATCTGGTAGGCGTGGAAGGAGTTCGAACCCCCGGCCTCTGCCATGTAATAGCAGCGCTCTGCCACTGAGCTACACGCCTGAACGTCACTTGCGTCGAACGATACCTCAAATTGGCCACGCACCTCATGCCTGTTGCAAGCGCTTCTGCCCGCGCAGACTGATCAGCGTCTCCGCCAGACCATCCCGGAGGAGGGTGGTTGCCGATACCCCAAGCATGGCCGTGGCGCGGTCGGGGGCGCCGACCGAGCGAGCGATGTCCCCGGGCCGGGCTGAGCCGTAGCTCACGTCTGGTTCGCAGGCCAGGATATCCCCGATCGCCTTGGCCATCCCGATCACGGACGTTTCGCGACCGGTGCAAGCGTTGAGAACTAATCCGGCCCAGTTTTCTCCCTCCCGGCCGTCGCGGAGCGCGTTCATGCCGGAGACGAGGAATTTGACGATGTCGCCAACGAAAATAAAGTCACGGGTCTGCTCGCCCGTGCCGTGAACCTGGATCTGCCGTCCGGTCGACATGGCTTGAGCGAAGATGGAGATCACGCCGCTATAGGGCGAAGCCGGGTCCTGACGCGGGCCATAGACGTTGAAGAAGCGGAAGCCGAGCGACGGGATGTGATGCACGAGTGCGCCAGCCCTGGCGTGGAGTTCGCATCCGAGTTTATCCGCGCCGTAGGCCGTCAGCGGCGCGGGCGACCCGGTCTCCTCGGCCACGCCGGAGAGCTTGCCGTAGACGGCCGCAGACGACGCGTAGACGACCGGAATGCCGCCAAACTGGCGGGAGGCGTCCATGACATTGATGAAGCCGCCAAGATTGACCTGATGGGTGCCAATCCAGTCTTCGTTGCTGCGCACGACGGACGCGATCGCTGCGAGGTGGAAGCAGCCGCTGACGCCGATCAGGGCGCGCCGGACGACCGCGGCATCGCGGACATCGCCTCGGATGATCTCACACCGCTCATCGAGGTTATCGATCCGCCCGGTCGAGAAATCGTCGATGATCCGCACCTGGTAGCCTGCGCGCAGGAGTGCGTCAGCCAGATGTGAGCCGATGAAGCCAGCTCCACCGGTAATCGCATAGGTCTCCAACTCATGTTCCCCAAAGTTCGGGCGGCCAGACATCATGTTGGTCTATCGCAAATTCCTTAACACTAGGTTTCCGGTGGGCTCGGCGGGTGAGCTTCAGTCCTGCGACGGGCGGAGAACCGCCGCGCCTTGCGGACCAGCGTGCCGGCATCGTGACTGATCAACATCCGCCCCCCGGTCCAGCTCAATGGGTCGAGGCCCAGAAGCCCGATCCTCGGGCGACGCAAACTCGCCCAGCCTCGCTTATACAGGTCGTCACCGCGGCCAAAATCCAGCTCCGTCACGCCATCGACCTCTATGAGCGCCCGGATTGTGGCAGCAGTCAGGACAGTGCCAGGCGACAGTGACTTAAATTTCTCATCATGTGCCAATTTCAGGATCGTCGCCGAGCCGCTGACCACGGACCAGTATTGGGCGGCGATCGGCACGTCGCCGCTCCAAATGACCCCGATCCGCAGCAGGCCGGTTTCCGCCAGAGCCCGCACGAGGGCATCGTTGAAGTCAGGGTATGGCTCCGGCTGCTTCCAGCTCCGGCCGTAGACGGCCTCGTAGGCGCGGAGGGCGGCCGCCAACGCCGGGCCCTCGCGCGCGATCTCTATCCGCGTTCCGGCGCGGGTCGCGGCCCGGGTTCGGCGCCGGATCGTTTCGCGCAAGGCGCCGGGCCGGGCCTGAAGGTATGCCTCCCAGCAGCGCGTCGCGATCGGCTCATGCCAGTTTCCGAAATGGGCAAAGGTGCGGGTGGCCAGGCCGGCGCTCGCGAGGCTCCGCCGCAGCACGGCGATGCCGGGCCACTCGGGGTCGAGCGCTTCGAAGCGCGTGACGCTCCACTGGCGGCAGTAGCTGCCGATCTCGGGAAGGGTGAGCGTGTCGACGGGAGTGCCGGGGCGGAGGAGCGGCTGGTAGAGGCAGGTGTATGGTGTGGTCAGCGATCCCCAAAGCCGGCCTGGTACAGACAGCATGGGCACCAGGGCGAGCGGCCCGGCTGCATCGGAGACGGCGAGGAGGCAGGGCCGGGCGCCGGCGGGAAGGGCGGTCCGTATGCTGGCGTCCCACCACGCGCGGCTCGATTGTAGGCCGGCGCCGGCGGCGAACAAAGGATCCCAGTCAGGCCCGAGGTCGGAGACTGCATGCAGGACGTCGAGCTTTAACGGAGCGTTCACCCTCGCAGCGCATAGTAGGCCAGTCCGACCCACTCATGGAACGCGATGAAGCTGTTGACCCATGCCACCGGACTGATGACGAACCGACGCCAGGCGAAAGGGGGCGTGTAGGCGGCCCGGACGGAGACGGGGACCGGGTCGAGGCCGAAATGGCGGAAGGCGAGCAGCGAGCGGCGCATATGCCAGTCGTGCGTGACGAGGTAGATACGCCGGATGCCGGCGTCATGCAGGATCTGGGCGGAAAACTCGGCGTTTTCCCAGGTATCGCGGGAGCGGTTTTCCTCCCAGGTGGGGGTGAGACCGAAATCGTCGTGCAGGCTCAGGGTCATCATCCCTGCAAGCGTGGTCGCCGCGCCGGGGATGGCTCCGCCAGAGACCAGGATGGGCAGGCCCACCCGGCGCCCCAGGGCTGCGCCGGCCCGGATACGGTCGAGGGTGAGCGGCCCAGGGTCGAGGTCGACCGGGCCGGGAATCCGGATTGCGTCGGCCGAGAGGATGACGATGGCCGCCGGTTCCGGTCCAGCGGTGGTCGCCGGCGGTGGCGCAAGGCTGTTGAGGAGCGCAGCGGCGACGGTCGGCAGGCCCAGGACGATCAGCAGCACGATCGAGATGGCCGAGCCGATCCGGCCGCGCGACGGATGCAGGAGGAGCAAGAGCGCCAGGACCGCAAGGCTGACTGGCGGCAGAAGTATGTCCGATACGACGTTGACCACTTCGCCTCCTGCCGGCGCAACCTGCCATCGGTCGGCGGCGGTGAGAAGATGCGACGGGCCGCGATTACGGGTATGTAACGCCAGGTATGTTCAAAACGACAATCTCCCGCCCTGCGCTCGATCCGTCGGGCCTCGACCGGCTCGAGCCACGCTGGCGGGCGTTGGCCGCGGCGGCGAGCGGGTCGTATTTCCAAGATTGGGGCTGGGTCGGCTGCATGGCAGCCGAACGATATCCCGACCCGATCCTGCTGGAGATGCACCAGGGCGAAGAGCTGATCGCGCTGGCCCTGTTCAACCGTGGAACCAGCCGGCGGGACGGCGCCTCGCTGCACCTGCAGGAGAGCATCGATCCGCAGCTCGCCTCGATCTTCGTCGAGCATAACGGACCGCTGGTCGCGATCGCGGACCCGGTGTTGCGGCAGGCGGTGCTCGCCAGCCTCTTCACGACGGCGGCGAGGGAGCCGATCGACCCGCTCCCGCTCCAGCCGCGGCGCCTTGTCCTCTCGGGCGTCGGGCCGGACTGTGCCGATGCCGCAGGCATGATCGGCGGCCTGGTGGACGAGAAGTCGCGACGGATGGCGCCGTTCTCGGATTTCCGGGCGCTCGACACGGATCGGCCGTTCATCGAGTTCTTGAGCCGGAATACGCGCCACCAGCTGCGCCGGTCGAATCGCCTTTACGCGGCGCAGGGGGAGCTGACGCTTCGCCGCGCCGAGACGGTCGACGAGGGGTCGGCCTACCTGACCGAGATGATCGCGCTGCATAACATCACGTGGCAGGCGCGGGGGAAGAAGGGCGCATTCGCAACCGCGCCGGTGCGACGGTTCTACCACAAGCTAATCGAGATCGGCATCCCGTGCGGCGAAGTCGACCTGCTTCGGGTCAGCGCGGGTGAGGCCGTGATCGGCTACCTGATGAATTTCAACCACAACGGCATCGTCTCGGCCTATCAGAGCGGTTTCGACTACGCGGCCGCGCGGCCGCAACAGAAGCCCGGGCTGACGTCCCATTATCTCGCCATCGAGGCGTATCGGTCGCGCGGGATGAGCATTTACGACTTCCTGGCAGGGGCCGACCGTTACAAGTTGAGCCTGGCCAACTCCCATCGATGGCTCCATTGGCTGAGCGTGGCGCCGGCTTGGCATCCCTACTCGGTGCGCGCGCGGCTCCGCCGGCTGCTCAAGATCTGAGGTCAACTCGGCTCGATCTTGCACGACGCTCCGATAGGAAGTGTTAACCTGGTTCATGCTAAGCTCGAGCCGGGCGCAGAGGGGCCGGGCGCAGAGGGGATGGCACGTGGGCGGTTGGAACAGTTGTTCATTGCGCTTGGAAGGGTGACGTGCCGGGCCGGATCGGACTTGAGAAAACCCATCGCAGCCTGACGGCGCAGACCGTGGCGCTGAAGGCGACGGCGGAGGCCATCGAGGCGCGCGAGGTCGCGCTCGAGGAGCGGGCGAACGCGCTCAGCACGACGCTGCGTCACATCGACCAGGGCATCATCATGGTCGACGGGAGCGGCATCGTGTCGGTCTATAACCGGCGTGTCGTCGAAATGCTCGGTATCCCCGAGGAGTTCCTCGCCTCACGGCCGGCTTTCACGGCGTTGCTGCGCTATCAGTGGGAACACGACGAATTCAGCCGGACGGACAGATCGCTGCAGGATTTCATCCGGGCTGGCGGCATCATGGATCAACCGCAATTCTACGAGCGCTTGAGGCCAAACGGGGTGGCGATCGAGGTGCGCTCGCAACCGCTGCCCGGCGGAGGGGTGGTTCGGACGTTCACGGACGTGACAGAGCGAAAACTGGCGCAGTCGAGGATCGAGCGAGCGGCGCTGTACGATGAATTGACGGCCTTGCCCAACCGGCTTCTGCTGCGGCGAACCCTGGACGAGCGCAGCGCCGACGCAGAGGGCGATCATCGCACGGTCACGCTGCTCTATCTGAGCCTCGACCGCTTTCGGCTCCTCAACGACGCTCGCGGGCATGAGACTGGCGACCTGATCCTGGTCGAGGTGGCGCGGCGCCTGGTGGCTGCCTGTTCACCGGGCGACATGGTGAGCCGGGTCGGGGACGACAGCTTTGCCATCCTGGTCGCTGGAGCGGAGGCAGCGAGCGATGCCGATGCATTGCCCGAGCGGCTTCGTCGTGCGCTGGGCGAGCCGCATGTGATCGATGGGGTGAAGCTGTCGATCACGGCGTCGATTGGGATGGTCGTGGGCGATGCCAGCACGCCGGCGGCGGTACTGCTTCGCAACGCCGATATCGCGCTCAACCGCGCCAAGGATGCGGGTCGGAACCAGGTCAGCCAGTATACGCCATCCATGGCTGCCGCCCGGGAGGAGCGGTTTCAACTCGAGCAGTTCTTGCGGGAAGCGGTCGGCAGCAACGCGTTCAGGCTGTGGTATCAGCCGATCGTCGCGGTCGAGACCGGCGCGATCGTCGGCTACGAGGCGCTGCTTCGGTGGGTCGACCGGGTCCGGGGAGACGTCTCGCCGGCGGTGTTCATCCCGGTGGCGGAGGCAACGGGGTTGATCGTGCCGCTGGGCCGTTCGGCGCTGGAGTGGGCGTGTCTCGAAGCGGCGAGTTGGCCCAACCAGCGGACGGTTTCGGTCAATCTGTCGCCGGTGCAGTTCCACGGGGACGATCTGGTCGAGACCGTGCGCCAGGTGTTGGCCCGATCCGGGCTGGCTCCCGAGCGGCTGGACCTCGAGGTGACCGAGGGCATCCTGCTCGAGAATACCGGGCCGGTGCTGGAGACGATGACGGCGCTGCAGCGCATCGGCGTCTCGCTGACGCTCGACGATTTCGGCGCGGGCCATGCCGGTCTGAGTTACTTGCGGCGGTTCCCGTTCCAGAAAATGAAGATCGATGGATCGTTCGTGCGCAATCTGGGGACAGGGCGGGAGTCGGACGCGATCGTCGAGGCCATCCTTCTGCTCGGCGAGCGGCTCGAGATGCGGGTCGTGGCCGAGGGCGTCGAGACGGAGGCGCAGCTCGAGCACCTCCGGCGGATGCGCTGCCCCTACGTGCAAGGTTACCTGACCGGGCGGCCGATGGCGCCCGAACTCGCTCGCGCGTTATAGCGCCGGGTTCGAGTTACCGCGCGGCGTGTTGCGCCCGTGTTCCAGTGTCGGCGATCTCGTTGAGAAGTTTGCGGGTCATGGCTTCGCCGAAGGCTTGGAACGAGCGGACCTCGACGACGAAGCTGCCGGTGCCACCGGTGACGTTCTCGGCATACCAGTTGGTCAGCCCGCCCGGCGGCTGGACATGGGCAAAGGTGTAGCTGACCGGGTGTTCGTTGATGATGGCGAGCCCATTGATCGTCACGCCGGCCTTGACGGCGTCGTCGCGCGCGTCGGTGATCTCTCGGCCGGAGTTGTTGGTTCCATCGCCAGCGACGTCGATCACGCGACGCTGCGCTTCGAACCCGCCCTCGGCCAGCATCTGCATCGCGTGGTCGATGCCGGCGCTGATGCTGGTGCGGCCCCAGTAGGAGCGCTGGGCCGCTTGCATTTCCCCGGTAAAGGCGGCGGCGCTCGATGCATCGCGCACGACGTGCCAATCGACCACGGTCCGCACCTCGTACGAGCCGGCGAATTCGACGTAGGCGACGGCGATCTGTCCGATCGCGCCGCCCTTGATCGCGGCGAGCACCTGGGCGTCGGCCAGCGCGGCGGCATAGCCTTGCTTTTCCATGGTAAATTCGGTGTCGTCGACGCTACGGGAGACGTCGGTGACGAGCACGAGCATGACGTCGACCGGTTCGGCTGCCGCGGCCAGGACCGGGGCAAGAAGCAAAGGCAACAGGACAAGCGCGCGCATGGTCGACCTCCGTCGGCCGATGGTGGCGCGGGAGATGGTCCGTCAACAAGGATAATCGACCTGCGGCGCTACTGGCTGGCCCAGATGATCCGGTGGAGCCACGCGACCTCGGTGACTTCGAAGGTGCGATCGCGATAGGCCGGGTTGAGACTTCTCAGTTCGATCCGCTTGGCGGATTTGCGAGCGAGCTGCTTGGCCATGACCTCGCCGGCCCAGGTCTTGGCGACGACACGGTCGCCCCGGCGGATCGGGGCGGACGGGGAGACCACGACCATGTCGCCCTCGCGGAACACCGGCTCCATGCTGTCGCCGGAGATCTCGAGGGCATAGGCATTGGGATCGCCGATCTCGGGCACGCTGACTTCGTCCCAACTGCCGCCGACGGGGAAGCCGCCGTCGTCGAAGAAGCCGTCGCCACCGGCTTGGGCGAGGCCGAGCAGGGGGATGCGGTTCGGCATGCGGACCGAGTTCACCGCGCGGGGTGACCCGGTGACGAGGGCGGTGAAGGCCTCCATCGATTCGCCGACAGCGCCGAGCACCTTGGCGATGCTTTCCGTACTGGGCCACCGCAGCCGCCCGTCGGGCATCCGGCGCTTGCTGGGATTGAAGGTGGTGGCGTCGAGGCCGGAGCGCTTGGCCAGGCCGGAGGGTGACAGGCCGTGCTCTGCGGCGAGCGTATCCAAGGCTCGCCAAATGTCGTCGTGCTTCATGGTATTGGAGTGTGCCTAGGAATTTAGACCGTGGCAACTGGGAAAATGAGCCTGACAACACTTGTGAGCGCCAGCGGAGAATGTTCTTGTTTAGTTCTCATCAGAGGACAGCAAAATGCAACCGTCCCCCGTTCCGGCCGCCCCGTTCCCCTCCGTCGAGGCCGCTTGGTTCTCGACCGCCCGCGCGCTGCAAGCCGGCCCTTCGCAAGTGAGCGACGTCGATGGCGTCATCCGCTGCCTCGATCGGCTGTACCGCAACCGCCGGATCGAGGTGCTGCACGCACGCATCCTGAGGATCTGGGGCAGCCGGGGCATCGCACCCAATCCGGCACGCCCCCGCGAGCGCAGCGACTGGCAGATTTGGCGGGAGGCGCTGGACCGTCTCGAGGGGCCGTTGCGGGCGCAGGGGATCGTCGGCGACCGAGCGTCCGGCTGATTACTGCAGCCGGTTCCAGCCGGCGCCGCTGAGGAAGCCGGGCCGGCCGGCAGCGAAGGTAGCGACGACGCTGGGGCCCGCCGGGTCGATCAGCACGAGGTCGGCGCGCTTGCCGTCGGCGATCGCGCCGCGGTCGCCGAGGCCCGCGGCGGCGGCGGCGTTGGCCGAGACCAGCGCCCAGGCCTGGGCCAGGGAGAGAGTGCCGCGATGGCCGAGCGACCAGGCGGCCGGCAGCATGGCGGGGTAGAAGTAGTCGCTACAGAGCACCGTGCAGATGTCGCGCTCGGCCAAGGCACCGGCCGAGGCCCAGCCGAGATGCGAGCCGCCGCGGACCACGTTGGGGCAGCCCATCACGACCGTGTCGCCGGCGGTGCGGGCCTCTTGGCCCACGTGCTCGGCCATGGGGAACTCGCAGATCCGGGCGCCCACGGCCCGATATTTCTCGCGCACGGCGATGGCGTCGTCGTCGTGGCTCGCCATCGGCAGGCCGTGCCGGCGGGAAGCCGCGGCCAAGCGCTCGGTCGCGGCCGGGACGCCGGGCGCGCCGGCGGCGATCGTCTCGGCCAGATGGCGGAACTCGGGCACGGGCAGCCCGGTGCGCTGGCTATATTTGGCGGCGCCCGCCGGCTGCGCCATTTCGCGCAGAACCGATCCCATATGGTCGTTGAAGCTGACCAGGCCGACCCGGCCGGCCTCGACATCCTCGAGCGCCATCTCGAGCGCAGGCAGGTTGTACAGCTCCCACCGCATGTGGATCCGCATGTCGCAGACCATCGAGGGGCGATGCGCCTCGAGCGCGTCGACCAATCGGCGCCAGCTCTGGGCGCTGCGCAGGCCGGGCTCCCAGGAGAGGGTGACGGCGTGCATCGCGGTGGTGATGCCGTTGGCGAGCAGTTGCGCCTCGGTGTCGCGCAGGGCGAGCGGGATGGGGAAGCCGACCCCGGGCCGGGGCTGCATCTGGCGTTCGAAGGCGTCGCCATGCAGGTCGACCAAGCCGGGCAGCGCGAACAGGCCGCGTGCGTCGAACCGCCGCCGGGCGCCGGTCGCGCCGATCCGCAGCGTGCCGTCGGCGTCGAGCAGGACCGACGTGTCCGCGACGGTGCCGTCGGCCAGCAGAACACGGGCGCCTTGAATGTCGATCATGCGTCTGTTTAGCCAGGCGGAGGGCGCCGGGCCAGGGTGGCGGCAGGGCTGAGGCCGCGGACGGCAGAGGTGTGGTGACGACCGAGGCCAAGCGGTTGAAACAAATGCAGGCTTTGGTCGTTCAGTGACCGTAGTTCGTGTTCTGCAGAGAGGTTCCCATGGTTTCCAATCACCGTTCGATGCTGACGGCCCTCGCGGCCGGTGCATTCGCCCTCACGTCGGCCGCGTTGTCGCCGGCCTCCGCCGCGGTCGACCCGGCGCAACCCGGGCCGGTCAACGGAACGATCACGCTCAGCGCCCAAGGTGCGGCGGTGGGCGTGGGCTATACGTGGGGCGACGGCATCCTGACGTTCCATGGCCGGAAATACCACTTCACCGTCAACGGCGTTTCCATTGCGGACGTCGGCTACTCGCGGGTGATGGGACGGGGCCGAGTGTATCACCTTAAGAACGTGCAGGATTTCAGCGGGACGTATGCGGCGTCGACCGGGCAGGCCACGGCGGGCAACGCCAGCATCGGCGGCCAAATCCTGCAGAATGCCAACGGCGTGCAGATCCGAGTGGATCAGGTCAGCCGCGGCGCTCGTCTTGAGGGCTCCGTCGACGGCATCAAGCTGACCCTAAAGTAGGTCGGGCGCGAGCCGCCGGGTCGACCAGCGGCTTGTGCGACTCGGGTCCGGTGCGGGCATACTCGCCGATGATGTCGCGCGCCGGACCCTCCACTGCTGTCCACATGATGAAGCTGGCGGTCGGCGTTCCCACTCTCGAAGCGTTCGAAAGCCGGATCGAAGCGCGCCGGCGTGCAGGCACCGGCATGCAGGTGTGGACGCGTAGTTTTCCGAAGCGCGCCGATGACGTGATCGGGACCGGCTCGCTATACTGGGTCGTCGCCGGCCTGCTTTCGGCACGGCAACCCGTCATCACGATCGAGGAAGACACCTACGACGACGGCTCCCGTTGCGCGCGCATCGAGTTGGAGCCGACGCTGATCCGGGTGTCGCCCGTGCGGACCCGGCCGTTCCAGGGCTGGCGCTACCTCGACCCCAAGGCCGCGCCCGCGGATGTGCGGACCACGGCCGCGCACGGCGTCGAGAGCCTGCCGGCCGACGTGCTGCGCGACCTACGGGATCTTTGCCTGGTTTAGCTGGCGGTCAGCCGCACGATTTGGCCGTGCCGGGTCTCGGCTTCGGCGCAGAGCGCGGCGATCGCGGGGGCGACGTCGTCCGGCTTGGGCAGGGAGGCGGGATCTTCGCCGGGAAACGCCTCGGTGCGGATACGGCCGGCGACCGCGCCGGGATCGACCAGGTTGACCCGCAGGTTCGTCGTCGCGACTTCCTGCGCCCAGGTGAGCACCAGATGGTCGAGCGCGGCCTTGGTGGCGCCGTACGCGCCCCAGTAGGCGCGCGGCTCGGCGGCGCGATGGGTCGTCAGGAACACGGCGCGGCCGGAGGGTGACGCCCGTAGGACCGGGTCGCAGCTCCGGATCAGGCGCCACGCGGCGGCGAGATTGACGCCGACGACCGAGTTCCAGTCGGCGGGCAGGATGTGGGCGACCGGGGTGAGGCGTCCGAGCGCGCCGGCGCTGTGGACCAGGACGTCGAGGCGGCCAAAGCGATCGAAGATGCTGGGGCCGATCATGTCGAGGCCGGCGCCGTCCAGAAGATCGAGCGGAAGCAGGGTGGCGCTGCCGCCTTCGGACCGGATCGCGTCGTCGACTTCAGCGAGGCCGCCTTCGGTGCGCGCGGTGAGGACCACGTGCATGCCGGCGCGGGCGAGGTCGAGCGCCACGGCCGCGCCGATGCCGCGGCTGGCGCCGGTGACGAGGGCGAGCCGCTGGTCCATCAGCTTTCGGTCAACAGGCTGAGCTGCCGGTCCGCGTTGTCCTTCATGTCGGTCAGTTGGATCGGGTAGTCGCCGGTGAAGCAGGCGTCGCAGAAATGCGGGCGGGCCGGGTCGCGGGTGGGCTGGCCGAGGGCGCGGTAGAGGCCGTCGAGCGAGATGAAGGCCAGGCTGTCGGCGCCGATGATGGAGGCCATCTCGTCCACGGTATGGCGGGCGGCGAGGAGCTTGCCGCGCTCGGGGGTGTCGATGCCGTAGAAACAGGAGTGTGTGGTCGGCGGGGACGAAATGCGCATGTGCACCTCGGCCGCGCCGGCGGCACGGACCATCTCGACGATCTTGCGGCTGGTGGTGCCGCGGACGATGCTGTCGTCGACCAGAATGACCCGCTTGCCGGCGAGCACGGAGTGGTTGGCCGAGTGCTTCAGCTTGACGCCGAGATTGCGGATGGTGTCGGTCGGCTCGATGAAGGTGCGGCCGACGTAATGGTTACGGATGATGCCGAGCTCGAACGGCACGCCGCTTTGGCTGCTGTAGCCCATCGCGGCGGGGACGCCACTGTCGGGGACGGGCACGACGACGTCGGCGTCCACGCCGCTCTCGCGGGCGAGTTCGGCGCCGATCCGCTTACGGGCGTCGTAGACGGGCATGGCCTCCATCTTGGAGTCCGGCCGGGCAAAGTAGATGTATTCGAAGACGCAGAAGCGGCCCTTGGTGGCGCCGAACGGCTTGATGCTGTGGACGCCTTGATCGTTGATGACGACGATCTCGCCGGGTTCGACGTCGCGGACGAAGTCGGCGCCGACGATCTCGAGCGCGCAGGTTTCGCTGGCCAGGACCCAGCCGCCGGTGCCCTCCAATCTCCCGTTGCCCGGGCCGATGCGGCCGAGGATCAGCGGCCGGACCCCGAGCGGGTCGCGCACGCCCATGAGCGCCTCGTTGGACAGTGCGACGAGCGAGTAGGCGCCGACGACCTGCTTGAGCGCGTCGATCAGCCGGTCGACGACGGTCGAGTAGAGCGAGATGGCGATGAGGTGGACGAAGACCTCGCTGTCTGTCGTGCTCTGGAACAGGCAGCCGCGGCGGACGAGCTGGCGATGGAGCTGGTGGGCGTTGGTCAGGTTGCCGTTATGGGCGACCGCGAAGCCGCCGAACTCGAAATCGGCGTAGAGCGGCTGGACGTTGCGCAGCACGGTGTCGCCGGTGGTGGCGTAGCGGTTGTGGCCGACGGCGGACGGGCCGGGCAGGCCGGCGATGACTTTGGCGTCGCTGAAGTTGTCGCCGACGAGGCCGAGGCCGCGATGGCTGTGGAAGCGGCGGCCATCATAGGCGACGATGCCGGTGGCTTCCTGCCCGCGGTGCTGCAGGGCGTGCAGGCCGAGTGCGGTGACGGCGGCGGCGTCGCTGACACCCCACACGCCGAAGACGCCGCACTCCTCGTGCAGCTTGTCGTCGTCGTCCGCTTCGTCGATGGTTTGCGACACGATCGATCTCCTACTCGCGCAACGGCCGGGCTCCGAGAGCTCGGCCGACCGGATTGGCATGCAGCAACTCTGCCGAGCTGGTTGCCCGGCCGGGAGGCACGGCGACGGCCGGGCGGAAGCCCGGTGGCATGTGTTCGGAAGCCCAGGCCGCGCCGCGATACACGAGAGGCAGCGCCCGGGCTTCCATGATGGGAGCGGGCCATTGATCCACGGGAATCGCGAGCCCGGCTAGAATATAGGCCACGCACACCAGCGCTGCACCCCGTAACAGGCCGAATACCAGACCCAATGTGCGGTCAAGGCCGCCGAGGGCAGAACCGCGGACCGCGCTGGCGAGCCCGCCGGCGACGAGCGACAGCAGGATGAGGACGATGACGAAGACGCCGATGAAGGCGAGAGTATCGGCCAGGGCCGTGTCGTTGACCTGCTGGCGCGCCCACGGCTCGAGGAGGGGCGCCACTCGATAGGCGACGTAGCCTGAGATGACCCATGCGCCGAGGCCGAGCGCCTCCCGCACCAGGCCGCGAGCAAAGGCCAGGAAGCCCGAGATCAGGATAACCCCGAGGACGACGAGGTCGACCCAGTTCATCGAACTGCCATAATGTTCGCGGCCGATATACGCGGCGGGACGGATCGGGGCAATCAGTGGCTGCCCTTCGGACCGGAGAAAGCGCCGACGAGATCGGTCAAATGTCCGATTTCGTCCGTGACGAGCCCATCGGGCGCGACGAGCTTGCGGCCGCTGAGCCGGCGCGGAAGGCAGGCGCGGCTGAAGCCGAGTTTTTGCGCCTCCTTCAACCGGGCTTCGGCCTGGGCGACCTGGCGGATCTCGCCGGACAGTCCGACCTCACCGAAATAGACGACGCCGGCGCTGGTGGGGGTTTCGGTCGCGGCGGAGGCGAGGGCGGCGGCGACGGCGAGATCGGCGGCCGGCTCGTTGACGCGCAATCCGCCCGCGACGTTGAGGTAGACGTCCGAGCCGGACAGCCGCAGCCCGGCGCGCGCATCGAGCACCGCGAGCAGCATGTCGAGCCGGCCGCCATCCCAGCCGACGACCGAGCGGCGGGGCGAGCCGCCGGAATTGGGCGCGAGCAGCGCCTGCACCTCGACCAGCACCGGCCGGGTGCCTTCGAGGCCGGCGAACACGGCGGAGCCCGCGATGTTGCCGCGCCGCTCGGCCAGGAACAACGCGGACGGGTTCGGCACCTCGGCCAGGCCAGCCTCGGTCATCTCGAACACGCCGATCTCGTCGGTGGCGCCGAAGCGGTTCTTGACCGCGCGCAGGATGCGGAACTGATGGCCGCGGTCGCCTTCGAAGTAGAGCACCGCGTCGACCATGTGTTCGAGCACGCGGGGGCCGGCGATGGCACCTTCCTTCGTCACGTGCCCGACCAGCACGAGGGCGAAGCCGCGGGTCTTGGCGAGCCGGATCAGTTCGAAGCCGGAGGCGCGGACCTGGCTGACGCTGCCGGGCGCGCTCTCGACGGTATCGAGCCACATGGTCTGGATGGAGTCGATGACGACGAGGCCGAGGTCGCGCTCGGCCTCGAGCGTGGCGGCGATGTCGCGCACGTTGATGGCGGCGGCGAGTTCCATCGGCGCGTCGGCCAGGCCGAGCCGGCGGGCGCGGAGCCGGACCTGGTCGACGGATTCTTCGCCCGACACGTAGCGGACGCGCTTGCCGGCGCGGGCGAGCGTGGCGGCGGCCTGCAGCATGAGGGTGGATTTGCCGATGCCCGGGTCGCCGCCGACGAGCACGACGGAGGCCGGCACGAAGCCGCCGCCCAGCACGCGGTCGAGTTCGGCGATGCCCGCGGGCTCCCGTGGTGGTGGGGCGGCCCCGCCCTCGAGCCCGACGAAGGCGACGCGTCTGCTCCCGGGTTTCGGCGCTGGCGCTCCTGGCCGCGCCTCGACGGCTTCCTCGACCAGCGTGTTCCACTCGCCGCATGCATCGCATCGCCCGGCCCATTTTGGGTAGGCTGCGCCGCAGTTCTGGCAAACGAAACGGTTGACTGGCTTAGCCACGGCGGCTCCACCGATCGGAGAGGAGGATCGCGAGCAGGAAGGCGCGTGCCTCGTCGGTGCCGGCGATCGCGGCGAACGCGATCGCGGCTCGGCGGGCCGAGCGCACGCGTTCCAGGGTGAACTCGATCTCGATCGTCTCACCCAGATCATAGTCGGCCACGGAGCGGGCGGCCTGCAGCTCGATGATCGTGAAGGCGACGAGTTTGATTTCTTCGGAGAGCGGGGCAGGAAACACGCGGTCCCACGGCGGATCAAGCCGCTCGCGCCAGATCCGCTCGCTGACCGTTCGGAGCAGGGCGTGGTTGTAGCTGCGCGACGCCTGCGTGTGCAGCGGGCCGGCGGCGCCCGCGATCAGAGTGGCGCCCGCTTCGGTCAGGCTGTGGAACAGCCCGTAGTACGCGGTCGAGATCGCTCGGCGCCGGGTTGCTTCAGACTGCATGGAAGGCGCACCGGCGAGGCGCTCGGCCTCGTCGAGGAGCTCGAAAGCCTTGATCACCCCGGGTTCAGGTCGATGGCGCGGCGACGATCGACGAGTAGGGCAGTCGGTCGTCGAACGCGTGCAGCAATTCCGTCAAGATGATCTGGTCGATCTGCCCATAGGCGTCTGCCCGCCGGAGAACCTCGTCCATCTCGGGCTGGCCGTCATAGGGCTTGGCGGAATAGACGACGTAGAGCGCTGGTTGGTCCTCGACGACGCCCAATTCGATGTCGAAGCCGACGATGAAGTCCGGCAATTCATGGCGGGAGACGATCTCGCGCGCCCGCGCGATCTCGTCGGCGTCGCGGATCGGGCGCCTGATCTCGTTCATCGCGCGATGCTACACGCCTACCGTCGCAATTGCATCTGGATCGGGCCGTCGCGGCGGCCGTGGGTGAACTGGTCGACCATCGGGTTGCCGCTCGACATCACGTCGGCGGCCGGACCCTCCCACACGATGCGGCCAGCGTGCAGCATGGCCGCGCGGTCGCCGATCCGGGTCGCACTGGCCATGTCGTGGGTGATGGCGATGGCCGTGCTGCCCAGGCGCTTGACGCAGTCGACGATCAGACCGTCGATCACGGCGCCCATGATCGGGTCGAGCCCGGTGGTCGGCTCGTCGAAGAACAGGATCTCCGGCTGGGCCGCGATCGCACGGGCCAGGCCGACCCGCTTCTGCATGCCGCCCGACAGCTCCGACGGTGCCAGGTCGCCCACGCTCGGGTCGAGCCCGACTTGGGCCAGCACCTCGCCGGCACGGCGGCGCGCTTCGGACCGGGCGAGCTTCTTGCGCGCCAGCAGCCCGAAGGACACGTTTTCCCACACGGTCAGGCTGTCGAACAATGCGGCCGCTTGGAACAGCATGCCGATGCGCGCATTGACCGCCTCGCGTGCCTCTCGATCGAGCCGCAGGACGTTGACGCCGTCGATCTCGATCGACCCCGCGTCCGGTTCGATCAGCCCGAGGATGCTCCGCAACAGCACCGATTTACCGGTGCCGGACCCGCCGATCACCACCATCGACGTACCGGCCGCGACGTCGAGGTCGACGCCGTCCAGCACCAGCTTGCTACCGAACGATTTGACCAAGCCGCGTATCCGAATTTTCGGAGTCATCGGGCGAAGAACAGCTCGGTCATCACGTAGTCGAACGCGAGGATCAGAATGCTGGCCGACACGACGGCGCTTGTGGTCGCCGCGCCCACGCCCTCCGCGCCGCCCTTGCTGTTGTAGCCGTGGTAGCAGCCCATCAGCGCGATGATGAAGCCGAACACGCGCCGCCTTGGCCAAGCCGACCACGATGTCGGACGTGGTCAGGATGTCGAAGGTGCTGGTGAGATAAAGGTGCGGGCTGAAGCCCAGCTTGACGGTGGCGACGATGAAACCGCCGGCGACGCCGATGATGTCGGCCACCACGGCCAGCAGCGGCAGCGCCAGCACGCCCGCCAGCAGCCGCGGCGTGACGAGGTATTTGACCGGGTTGGTCGACAGCGTGGTCAGCGCGTCGATCTGGTCGGTCACCCGCATGGTGCCCAGTTCGGCCGCCATCGCCGCCCCGACCCGGCCCGCCACCAGCAGCGCCGCCAGCACCGGCGCCAACTCCCGCACCACCGACAGCACGACGACCGAGGCGACCGCGCTCTCGGCGTTGAACCGCGAGAAGCCGGTATAGGATTGCAGCGCGATCACCATCCCGGAGAACACCGCCGTCAGCGCGACCACCGGCAGGCTGAAATAGGCGAACTCGACGAACGCCCGCAGGAACATGCGCCAATAGAATGGCGGCCGCACGAGGTGCGAGAGGCCCAGCCCGGCGAATAGCGCGGTCGCGCCGGTCCCGCGCACCGCGCCGATGGTCCCGCGCCCGACGGCCGCCACCGCATCCAAAGGAGAGAGCTTCATCGCCCCGATGCCCTACAGAGGGAACCGCGCCCCGTCAAAGTCCGGCGCCATCGGGCGGAAGCCCAGTTCGACCCCGCGCCACGGGTCCAGCGCCGTCACGCGAGACCCAGAAATACGGCAAGGAGCCGGCTGACGACGATCATCGTCGCGTCATCGAGACGACCGATGACGGCTCCGAGCCGATTGCGTCCCGGCGTCTGCGGCTTGTCCACCATGATGTCGGATCGGCTGACCAACCCGTTCCAATCATCGGGAGCGATTTGCACCCGAAGCAGCGGCGCGTCGGTGAGCACGCTCGTGATCGGCAACACCGTGACGGAGCCGAGTTCTGCGAACAGGTCGGCCTGTATCACGAGCGCCGGTCTCGGCTTTCCCTGGTCACCGTGGACTGCGACCGTGATGACGTCCCCTCGCTTCAAGCCGACCAACCGTTCGTGTCAGAGACGACCGCCCACGCGTCACCATCCGAATCGGCCGCCTCTTGCGCCCGGACGAGCCGAGCTTGTCGAGCGCATTCCTCAGCAAACCCTGCCGCCCTCGTATCGGGAACCCAAATCTGGATCGGCCGGAACCCGGCTGCGCGGAGCTTGTCGCGCCGCCGCTGAACGCGCTGCGCTGTCGTGTTCGAAACCATGTGTCACATGTAGCGTAACCGGCCCACCCCGGTCAGCGACGGGTGGTTTCGTGCGCGCTCGTCGCTAGGCTAGGATGCGCTAGCCCGGGTCGTGATGCAGGTCGAGATCGGCGTAGCGGGTGAATTCGCCCTCGAACAGCAGGTCGATCTTGCCGGTGGGGCCGTGGCGCTGTTTTTCGATCAGGAGTTCGGCGCGGTTGTGCACCGTCTCCATGTCGCGCTGCCACTTGTCCAGCGCATCCTGGAACTCGTTCTCGGTCTTGAAGGCCATCTGCTTCGGCGCGCGCTGCTGCAGGTAGTATTCGTCGCGGTAGATGAACATCACCATGTCGGCGTCCTGCTCGATGGAGCCGCTCTCGCGCAGATCGGCGAGCTGCGGGCGTTTGTCCTCACGGCTTTCGACGGCGCGCGAGAGCTGGGACAGCGCGATCACCGGAATCCCCATCTCCTTGGCAAGCGCCTTCAGCCCCTGGGTGATCTGGCTCACCTCCTGCACCCGGTTTTCCTGCTTCGTGCCGATGCTGGGGCGCATGAGTTGCAGATAGTCGACGATGACCAGGTTCAGCCCCTGCGTGCGTTGGAGCCTGCGGCACCGCGTGCGCATGGCCGAGAGCGACAACGCGGGCGTGTCGTCGATATGCAGCGGTAGGCTGGCGATCTCGCGGCTGACCTGGATGAAGCGGTCGAAATCCTTTTGGCCGATCTCGCCGCGCCGGATGCGGTCGCCCGACACCCTGGACTCCTCGGCCAGCAGCCGCGTTGCCAATTGTTCGGCGCTCATTTCCAGCGAGAAGATCGCGACGCTGCCCTTGGCGACCAGGTCCGGGCCTTTCTCCTGCGCGTCCCGCTGCAGCGCGCGGGCAGCGCCAAAGGCGATCTTGGTGGCCAGCGCCGACTTGCCCATGCCGGGCCGGCCGGCGATGATCACCAGGTCGGACGGGTGCATCCCGCCGGTCTTCTTGTCCAGGTCACGCAGCCCGGTCGTCAGACCGCTGACGTGGCCTGCTTGCTTGAAGGCTCGCTCTGCGGCCCGGATCGCCTCGGTCAGTGCCGACTCGAACGTCACGAAGCCGCTCGGGCTGCCGCCATCCTTGGCCAGCCGGAACAGCTCGCTTTCGGCCAGCTCGATCTGCGCTTTGCCGTCGAGCTCTCCGGGCGCGCCAAACGCGTTGTTGACGACGACCTCGCCGATCTCGATCAGCTGGCGGCGGATCCAGGCGTCGTGGATGGCGCGGCCGTATTCGCCGGCGTTGATGATGCCGACCATGGCGGTCAGCAATTGCGCCAGGTAGGCGGTGCCGCCCACCTCGTCGAGCGCGCCGGAGTGCTCAAACTCGGCCTTCAGCGTGATGGCGTCGGCCAACTGCCCGGCCTCGACCCGGCGCGAGATGGACTGGTAAATCCGCCCGTGGACCGGGTCGACGAAGTGGTCCGGGGATAGGAATTCGCTAACCCGCTCGTAGGCCTTGTTGTTGGCCAGCAGAGCGCCGAGCAGCGCCATCTCTGCGCGGTCGTTGGACGGCGGTTGGCGCTGCGACAGCCCAGGCAGCGGCGAATCGAATGCATTCATGCTCGGCGCACCATACAAGATCGCCGTCCAGAGCGGGCCTTCGGATTGGTGTGGTACATGGGGATGATCTGTGGATAAGAGGGGGGATGATTGCCGTGCCTCCCGCCCTGTGGCACGGCGACCACGTGCGCATCCTCCTCGTCTCGGCCAACCGTCTTGGCGACGCCGTCATCACCTGCGGCATCCTCGACCACCTCATCCAGACCCATCCGTCCGCTCGTTTCACCATCGCCTGCGGCCCAGCCGCAGCCGGCGTCTATAGCCGCATGCCGCGGCTGGAGCGGATCATCGTCTTCGATAAGCATCGAAACGATCTGCACTGGCCGAAATTGTGGCGGGCCGTGGCGTTCACCTGGTGGGATCTGGTGATCGACGTGCGGGGGTCGGCGCTGGCGTATCTGGTGCCGGCCAAGCGCCGGGTCGTGCGGCGCAAGCGGCCGGGCCGGATGTTCGAGCAGCACGCGGCGATGCTCGGGATCGACCCGGCGCCGCTGCCGGTGGCTTGGACGGCTCCGGCGGACCGCGAGCGGGCCCGGGCGCTGCTCCCGCCTGATCGGCCGGTGATCGGTTTCGGCGTGACCGCGAATTGGGCGCCGAAAGTCTGGGCGGCCGAGCGGTTCGGCGCGCTGTTCGAGCGGCTCTCGACGGGGGCGCTGCCGGGCGCGGTGCCGGCGGTGTTCGCCGGGCCCGGCGCCGCGGAGCGCGACATGGCGGCGCCCGCGCTCGCCTGCCTGCCCGGCGCGATCGATCTGCGCGGCGCGCTTAGCATCCCGGAGGTCGCCGCCGTCATCGAGCGCTGTGCGCTGTATGTCGGTAACGACAGCGGTCTGATGCATCTGGCGGCCGCAACGGGCACGCCGACGGTCGGCCTCTGCGGCACCACGCGCGACCGGGCGGCCGAGATGGCCCCGGCGGGGGTGCGAGCGACATGGGCCGAGGCGGAGCATGCAAGCATGGACGCGCTGACCGTCGACGCCGTCGAGGCGGCGTGCCGGTCGCTGCTGGGGTGAGGCGGCCGGCGGCTTACGTCATGCCGCGTGGGAGAAGTGGCACGCTTTACGCGGGCGTCACGTCGGATCTTGTCACGTGGGCGGCTCGCGATGACGATGTTGGGACCTACGCCGCCATATAGTCGCGGGTGAGCGGGACGGCGGTTTGGTGGCGGGCGAGTTGGAGTTGCCAGACCATGTGGCCGGTGCGGGTGAAGGCCAGTTCGGCCCCTGCGAGGTAGAACTCCATCATGCGCAGGAAGCGCTCGTCATAGAGGGCGCGGATGGCGTCGCGGTGGTGGTCGAGGTTGTCGCGCCAACGGGACAGGGTCTTGGCGTAGTGCAGCCGGAGGATCTCGATGTCGGTGGCGATCAGGCCGGATCGTTCGAGCGACGGCATCACCTCGCTGAGTGCGGGCGAGTAGCCACCGGGAAAGATATACTTGCTGAGCCAGGCGTTCGTGGTCCGCGGGCCGTGGCTGCGGCCGATGGCATGGATGAGTGCAACGCCATCCGAGGCCAGACAGTTTCGGACGGTCGCGAAGAAGCTGCGGTAGTGATTGATGCCGACATGCTCGAACATGCCGACCGAGAGGATGCGGTCGAACTGACCGGTCAGCGCGCGGTAATCGAGCAACTCGAAGCGGACCCGGTCGCTCAACCCGGCATCCGCCGCGCGCTGCCGGGCCACACCCAACTGCTCGGCCGACAGCGTGATGCCGGTGACGTCGGCGCCGTAGTCGCGGGCGAGGGTGATCGCGGTGCCGCCCCAGCCGCAGCCGATGTCGAGCACGCGCAGGCCGGGCCGGTGGAGCAGGAGTTTGGTGGCGATGTGCCGGGTCTTGGCGCGTTGGGCCTCGTCGATCGACTCGATGCCGGATCGGAAATAGGCGCAGGAATATTGCCGGTCTTCGTCGAGAAGGAGCCGATAGAACTCGCCGTTCAGGTCGTAGTGATGGGCGACGTTGCGCTTGGCGATGGGTGCCGGGTTGAACTGCTGGATGCGGCGTCCGAGCCAGGCGATGCCGTCGCGCAGCGTCAGCACCGGGCCGCGGCGGCGCGGGTCGACGGCGAACAGGCTGTCCATGAACTCGAAAATACTGCCTTCGAGCATGACGAAGCCGCCGTCGACGAACGCCTCGCCGAAGGCCAGGCCCGGGTTGGCGATCATCCGGCGGGCCCAGCGCCAGCTTCTCAGCTCCACGCGGAGGGTCGGCTGCGGGCTGCGGACGATGATCCGTTCGGAGCCATCGGGAAAGCGGAGGGTCAAGGTGCCGTGGGCCATGTGCTGGCCCAGCATCACCTCGACGATCCGTCTGACCAGCCGATCTGCTGGCCGCGGGCGGGACAGCGTCTGGAACTCAGACGCTGCATCGAGCAAGCGGCTGGACCTTAGGCCCGGTCGCCGCCAGCTTCGGCCAGCGCCGCACCGAACTCGAAGTCGTCCTCTTGTTCGACCTCATCCTCGCCGGCCAGGCCGACCTGCTCGCCGCGGGCCTGCTTCTCCGCCTCTTCGACGCTGCGGGCCACGTTGACGGTGACGGTGAGGCTGACTTCCGGGTGAAGGATCAGGCGCACCGGCGTCAGCCCCAGCGTCTTGATCGGGTTCTCCAGCACGATCTGGTTGCGGTTCGTCGTCAGCCCGGCAGCGGTGCAGGCATCGGCGATGTCGCGGCCAGAAACGGAGCCGTAGAGGCTGCCGCTTTCGCCGGCCTGGCGGATGATGACGACCTTGAGGCCTTCCATGCGCTCGAGCAGGCGTTCGGCCTCCTCGCGCTTGCGGATGTTGGTCGCCTCGAGCTGCGCACGCTGCGTCTCGAAGTCGGCCAGGTTGGCCTTGTTGGCGCGGAGCGCCTTCTTTTGCGGCAGCAGGAAGTTGCGGGCGTAGCCGGGCTTGACGCGTACGACGTCGCCCATCTGCCCGAGTTTCTCGATCCGCTGCAGCAGGATCAGTTCAACGACGGCCATGATCCCTCCTCAGGCGACGACGTAGGGGAGCAGGGCCAGGAAACGCGCGCGCTTGATGGCGTTGGCGAGTTCGCGCTGCTTCTTGGCGGAGACGGCCGTGATCCGGCTGGGGACGATCTTGCCTCGCTCGCTCAGGAAGCGGGACAGCAGACGGACGTCCTTGTAGTCGATCTTGGGCGCGTTCGGGCCGCTGAACGGGCAGCTCTTGCGGCGGCGATAGAACGGACGGCGGGCGCCGCCATCGCGGTCCCCCCCACGCTCGCCGCCACGCTCGCCACCGCGGTCGCCGCCACCGGCTCGGTCATTCATGGGTCGATCGGACATCGGGCTTACTCCTCGACCATTTCGTCGCGGTTACGGAATTCGGGTTCGCGGGCGCGGAATTCCTCGCGGTCGTCGAAGCCGCGCTTGCGGCCGCTCTCGAACCGGCCGGCCGGCTTGGGTCCACGGAAGGCGCGCTCGCGGTCGTCGGATTTGCGGGTCAAGATGGCGCTCGGCGCTTCCTCGATCTCATCGACGCGGAGGGTCATGAAGCGGAGCACGTCTTCATTGAGGCGAAGCAGGCGCTCCATCTCGGTGATGAAGGCGGGCTTGGCGTCGAGGCCCAGCAGCATGTAGTGGCCCTTCCGGTTCTTCTTGACCCGGTAGGCGAGGGTGCGCAGTCCCCAGTATTCGCGCTTGGCGACGTTACCGCCGTCGGCTTCGAGATCGGTCCCGATCCCGTCGGCGACGGCCTCGACCTGCTGCTGCGTGACATCATTACGTGCGATGAGCACGCATTCATAAAGCGGCATATCTATTCCCTTTGGCTGGAGTCAGCCCAAAACGGGCATAGCCGGGAGGGATGCCACCACCCGGCAGGGGAGGCGGCCCTATACGCCGATCTGGCTAAAAAGCAAGCGGTCCCGTCAGGCGGCGCGGACGCACGCCGGCGCGCCGAGCAGTTCGAGATCCCGCCCCGGCCGGCAGACGAGCGTGCCGCCATGCGGGACCGATTGCCAGTTGCCGCGGACTCCGTCGATCGGTTCGGAGACAAGCAGCAGGCCGCCCGGCATCGGCTTATAATAGAGTGATGGCGGCCGGGCGTCGGTGGACCAGCGGAAGGCCCAGAGCGTCTCACCATCGGTCAGGGTCGCGGTGAAGCGGAGTGCGTCGGTGACGCCGCCATCGCTCATCAAGGCGGCGATCTCGGCGAAGGTGGTTTGCATGGCGGCGACCGGGTCGTGATCGAGGCCGCGGCCGAGAGCAGCGAGGAAGATCGCCTCGCTGTCGGTCGTGCCGGTGCGGGCGGCATACAGCGCGTCGGGGATCATCGACTCGACCCGGCGCCGGAGCAGCGGCCAGGCGCCGATCTGGCCGTTGTGCATGAACAGGAAGCGGCCCTGGGCGAAGGGGTGGCAGTTGGCCCGGCTGGTCGACGTGCCGGTCGCGGCCCGGACATGGGCGAAGAACAGCCGGCTGCGGACCTGGGCGGCCATGCTCCGAAGGTTTTCGTCCGACCACGCCGGGCGCACGTCGCGATACAGGCCGGGCGTGTCGCGCTCGCCATACCAGCCGACGCCGAAGCCATCGCCGTTGGTCTCGGTCTTACCCTCGGCCGCGTGCATGGATTGATGGATCAGGCTGTGACACGGGGCCGTGACCAGCGTTTCCAAGAGGATCGGCTCACCCTCGTACGCGAGAAAGCGGCACATGGCAGGCTCCGGCGATATGACGAATATGTTACAACCGATCGCACCGGCTTTTCCAGCATCAAGTCTCGCAGCTCGAGGCAGGGGTGCTAGCGCATGAACGGCTATGGTCGACGCGCCACGGGCTCACGGTGATCGGTCGGCGGCGAGTGCGCCGGCCGTGTCTCGGGTTTGACACATCGCACAGCCGGCGCAATACCGCCGCCATCAAAGAACGGTCGCGCTGCGAGGCCGCTGTCGAGGAATAGCTCCGCCCATGCCCGTCCACGCGTTCCTGTTTCCTGGCCAGGGGAGCCAGAGCGTCGGCATGGGCCGCGCGCTGGCGGAGGCGTTCGCGCCGGCGCGGGAGGTGTTCGGCGAGGTCGACGAGGTGCTGAAGCGGCACCTGTCCAAGATCATGTTCGAGGGACCGCCCGAGGACCTCATGCTGACCGAGAACGCGCAGCCGGCGCTGATGGCGATGTCGGTGGCGGTGTTGCGCGTGCTGGAACGGGAGGGCGGCTGGACGCTGGCGGACAAGGCCGTGCTGGTGATGGGGCATTCGCTTGGTGAATACACGGCGCTCTGTGCTGCCGGAGCCTTCGCGCTCGGGGACGCCGCGCGCCTGCTGCAGCAGCGCGGACAGGCGATGCAACGGGCCGTGGCTCCGGGTGAGGGCGCGATGGCGGCCGTGCTGGGGGCGGAGGTGTCGGTCGTCGAGCCGATCTGCGCCGCGGCCGCAGTGCTGCGCCACGAGGATGGGCGCGAAGAGACGCAGGTGGTGCAGGTCGCCAACGACAACGGCGGCGGTCAGGTGGTCATTTCGGGGCACAGGGCGGCGGTCGAACGGACGATCGCACTGGCCAAGGAGCGCGGCATCCGCCGGGCGATGCTGCTGCCGGTATCAGCGCCGTTCCATTGCGCGCTGATGGCGCCGGCGGCGGATACGATGAAGGACGTGCTGGGCGAGACTGCGATGGGGGCGCCGATCGTGCCGCTGGTCGCCAACGTCACGGCGGAGCGCGAGATGGAGCCCGGCGCGATCCGCGCATTGTTGGTGCAGCAGGTGACCGGCATGGTTCGCTGGCGGGAGTGCATGCTGGCGGCGGTCGAGATCGGGGTGACCAGCGTGGTCGAACTGGGGGCGGGCAAGGTGCTGTCCGGGCTGGCCAGGCGGATCAATCCGGACCTGAGGGTCGCGTCGGCCGGGTCGCCGGAGGAGATCGAAGCGTTGTTGAAGGTGATTTGATGTTCCGGCTGGATGGCAAATCCGCCTTGGTCACCGGGGCCTCGGGGGGGATCGGGGCGCAGATCGCGCGGGCGCTGCATGCGCAGGGGGCGAAGGTGGCGCTCTCGGGCACGCGGCGCGACGCGCTCGAGGCGCTGGCGGCCGAGTTGGGCGACGGGGCGGCGGTTTGCCCGGCCGATCTGCGCGAGGCGGGGGCGGCCGACGCGCTGATCGCCGCGGCCGAGGCGGCCTTTGGCCCGCTGGCGATCCTGGTCAACAATGCCGGGCTAACCAAGGACGGGTTGGCGATGCGGATGAAGGACGAAGACTGGGCGACGGTGCTGGACGTCGATCTCGCGGCGCCGTTCCGGCTGGCGCGGGCGACGCTGCGCGGCATGCTGAAGCGGCGCGCCGGGCGGATCATCGGCATCGGCAGCGTCGTCGGCGCGACCGGCAACCCGGGGCAGGCGAACTACGCGGCGGCGAAGGCCGGGCTGGTCGGCATGAGCAAGGCGCTGGCCCAGGAGGTGGGCAGCCGGGGCATCACCGTCAATGTGATCGCCCCGGGCTTCATCGAGACGCCGATGACGGACGCGCTGGGTGAGGAGCAACGGGCGCGGCTGATCGGCGCGATTCCGCTCGGCCGCATGGGCGCGCCGGCGGACGTCGCTGGCGCGGCGGTGTTCCTGGCATCCGACGAGGCGGCCTGGATCACCGGGACCGTGCTGCACGTCAACGGCGGGATGGCGATGATATAGCCGCCCGGGGTCGCATCGCGTGGCGGGCTGCCTTGGCGTGGCGTTGGGAACCATGATATGCGCGCGGCTTCCGGCGCGCCGTGCGGTGCGACGCCCAGCAGCCGACATACATATCGAACAGCGGAATCAGAGGATCAGATGAGCGAAGTTGCCGACCGGGTTAAGAAGATCGTCGTCGAGCATCTGGGCGTCGAAGAAAGCAAGGTCACGCCCGAGGCGTCCTTCATCGACGATCTGGGCGCCGACAGTCTCGACACGGTCGAGTTGGTGATGGCGTTCGAGGAGGCGTTCAGCGTGGAAATCCCCGAGGACGCCGCCGAGAAGATCGGCACGGTCAAGGACGCCATCGATTTCATCGAGAAGCAGAAGGCCGCGTGAGCGGCCGGATCGAGAAGCAGAAGGCGGCCTGAGCCGGAATTACGAGGCCTCGAACAAGGGTGGTGACGATGCGGCGCGTGGTGGTGACGGGGATGGGTGTCGCCTGTCCTCTCGGCCTCGGCGTGGAACACGTCTGGTCGCGGCTGATCAACGGCGAGAGCGGCATCACCGCGATCCAAGCCTTCGACACGAAGGATCTGGCCTCCAAGGTGGCGGGTCAGGTGCCTGCGGGGTCCAAGAGCGAGGCCAAGCTCGACATCGGCGAATGGATCCCGGTCAAAGATCAAAAGAAGATGGACCGCTTCATCCATCTCGGCGTCGTGGCGGCGAGCCAGGCGGTCGAGGATAGCGGCTGGGTGCCGCAGACCGAGGAGGACCGCTGGGCGACCGGCGTGATGATCGGGTCCGGCATCGGTGGGCTGGGCACGATCTACGAAGCTTCGGTCATGGTCTACACCGGCAAGTCGCGCCGGCTGTCGCCGTTCTTCATCCCGTCCGCGTTGATCAACCTGGTCTCCGGCCACGTGTCCATCAAGTTCGGCTTCAAGGGGCCGAACCATTCGGCGGTGACCGCCTGCGCCACCGGCGTGCATGCGATCGGCGATGCGGCCCGGCTGATCGGCCTGGGAGACGCGGACGTGATGGTGGCCGGCGGGGCGGAAGCGGCGGTCAACGAACTCGGCATCGCCGGCTTCTGCGCCAGCCGCGCGCTTTCGACCGCATTCAACGACCGCCCGCCGGAGGCGTCGCGTCCGTGGGACCGCGAGCGCGACGGCTTCGTCATGGGCGAGGGGGCCGGGGTGCTGGTGCTCGAGGAATTCGAGCATGCCAAGGCGCGCGGCGCCAAGATCTACGCCGAGGTGTGCGGCTACGGCATGTCGGGGGACGCGCATCACATCACGGCGCCGTCCGAGGGCCACGATGGCGCCTACCGCGCGATGAGGGCGGCGTTCAAGAACGGCAATCTGCAGCCCGGGGACGTGCAGTACATCAACGCCCACGGCACCAGCACGCCGCTCGGCGACGATCTCGAGCTGGAGGCGGTCGAGCGGATGTTCGGCGAGAGCGCCAACGGGGTCGCGATGTCGTCGACCAAGTCGGCCACCGGGCATCTGCTCGGGGCGGCGGGTGCGGTGGAGTCGATCTTCTCGATCCTCGCCATCCGCGATGGGGTCGTGCCGCCGACGCTCAATCTCGATCATCCGAGCCGTGAGAGCGTGATCGACCGGGTGCCCAAGCAGGCGCAGGAGCGCAAGGTGAACATCGCGCTGTCCAACAGCTTCGGCTTCGGCGGCACCAACGCGAGTATCCTGTTCAAGCGCGCGGCGTAAGAGAGGGCGCGCATGCGCCGTCTGCTCGCCGTTCTCGGGCTTGGCGCGCTCGTCGTCGCTGGGACCGGCCTCTACGCGTTCCACCTTTATGAAGCGCCCGGGCCGCTGGCCGCCGAACGGGCGGTTGTGGTGCCACGAGGCAGCCTCGGCCAGGTCGCGGGCGTGCTGAAGGCGCAGGGCGTGGTCCGCGGCGAGTGGGCGTTCGAAGCGGCCGCGCTGGCGACTCGCGGGGCTGGCGGCCTGAAGGCGGCCGAACTCGCCTTTCCCGCCGGCGCCAGCCTGCACCAGGTGCTGAGCGTGCTGCGCACCAGTCGGCCGATCCAGCACAAGCTGACCATCGCCGAAGGGCTGACGGCGATACAGGTCGGGGCCGTGTTCGCCCACGCGGATGCGCTCGATGGCGAGTTGCCGGCGGTGGCGGAGGGTGGCGTGCTGCCGGAGACCTATGTGTATGAGCGCGGCACGGCCCGCACCGCCGTGCTGGGGCGGGCGAGCCGAGCGATGGAGGCCGAGCTGGATGACGAGTGGTCGACCCGGTCGCCGGACCTGCCGCTCGCGACACCGCGCGAGGCGCTCATCCTGGCCAGCATTGTCGAGCGCGAGACCGCCAAGCCGGACGAGCGCAAGCTCGTGGCGGCGGTCTATCTCAACCGTCTGCGGCGAGGGATGAAGCTGCAATCGGACCCGACGATCGTCTACGGCGTCAGCAACGGGGCGGGCGCACTGGATCACGGGCTGACGCGGGCGGAGCTCGAGGCGGACACTCCTTACAACACCTATCGGTATCCCGGGCTGCCGCCCGGGCCGATCTGTATGCCGGGCCGTGCGGCGATCGAGGCGGCGACCCACCCTGCCGACAGCGCCGACCTGTTCTTCGTTGCCGACGGCACCGGCGGGCATAGCTTCGCCAAGACCGAGCAAGACCATGCCAGGAACGTGCAACGCTGGCGTGCCGCCGAGCGGTCGCGCAAGGCGATGCCATGACGCTGGCTTCGATGACGGGGTTCGGCCGTGCCGAAGGCAGCGCGGCCGGCATCGCCTGGGCGTGGGAGCTGCGCAGCGTCAACGGGCGCGGACTGGAGTTGCGCCTGCGCCTACCGGCGGGGCTCGACGGCCTCGAGCCCGGCCTGCGTGATGTCGCGGCGGCATCGCTCAAGCGGGGCAACGTCAACGGCACGCTGACGATCCGGCGGGAGGATCGCCCCAAGATTGCGGTCGATTCGGATCTGCTGGGTGAGTTGCTGCGGCTGGCGGCCGACGTGGCCGACAAGATCCCCGGGGCGCCGCCACCGCGGGCCGAGAGCCTGTTGGCACTGCCGGGCGTGCTCCGCGCTTCGGCGCCGGAGGAGGCGTGGAGCCCGGCGTTGCTGGCGCAGGTGACGGAGGGTTTCGGCACGGCACTGGCCGGGTTGGTCACAGCCCGGCGCGAGGAGGGCGCCCGGCTACATCGCTTACTGTCGCTGCAACTCGACGACGTCGATGCGCTGCGGCGGGCTGCCGTCGAGCAGGCGGCCGACCAGCCGGAGCGGCAACGGCAGCGGCTTATGGAGAGCCTGCACGGTCTGTTGCGCGACCAGCCCGGGCTTCCGGCGGAGCGGATCGCCCAAGAGGTGGCACTGCTGGCGACCCGGTCCGATGTGAGAGAGGAATTGGACCGCCTGGAGGCGCATGTCGAAGCAGCGCGGGTGCTGTTGGCCGAGGCCGGCGCGGTGGGACGGCGGTTCGACTTCCTGGTGCAGGAGTTCGTGCGCGAGACCAATACGCTGTGCAGCAAATCAGCTTCGGTGCCGCTGACGGCGACCGGGTTGCGGCTCAAGGCGTTGATCGAACAGATGCGCGAGCAGGTGCAGAATGTCGAGTAGCGTGCCACCGCTGCTGCCCAGGCGCCGCGGCGTCTGCCTGGTGATTGCGGCCCCGTCCGGCGCCGGCAAGAGCAGCATCACGCGGGCGCTGCTCGCGTCGGATGCGGGGTTGGAGCTCTCGATCAGCGCGACGACCCGGGCGCCGCGGACGGGCGAGCAGGACGGGGTCCACTATCATTTCCGGTCGCCCGAGGCGTTCTCCGTCATGGTCGCGCAGGGCGAGATGCTGGAATGGGCGACGGTGTTCGGCAACAGCTACGGCACGCCGCGATCGGCGGTGGAGCGGGCGCTGCTGGCCGGGCGAGACGTGGTGTTCGACATCGATTGGCAGGGGCACCGCCAGTTGCGGGACGCCTTGCCCGGCGACGTCGTCAGCGTGTTCATCCTGCCGCCGACGCTGGCCACCCTGCGGTCCCGCCTGGAGGCGCGGGGCGACGACGCGCCGGAAATCACCCGCCGGATGCAGGCGGCGCGCGACGAGATCAGCCACTGGGCGGAGTTCGACCACATCGTGGTGAACCAGGAGTTCGAGACCGCCCTTGGTGCCGTCCGGGCGGTGCTGCAGTCGTCGCGCACGGCGCGGCCGCGCCAGCCGGGGCTGTCCGAGTTCGTCGCCGGGCTCTAGCGCCCGATCGTTGACGCGAACCACGCGCGCGGCGTGGCGATCCGACTCGGCGAGGCCCTTCGTGCCGTCCTGGCGGCGGCGAGCGGGGTCGCTGTCCTTCTCGGCGGTGCACGAGTGTCACCGATCTGATGTTGTCACGCTCTCGATCCCAAATTAAGGCATGGTATCCGTTCCGAAGGACCCGTCGCCGATGCGCTCACTGACATCCGCCCTGCTCGCGAGCACGCTCCTGGCGGGCGCCGCGCTGGCGCAGACCCGGCCGCACAACGTCGTGCTGTTCGTGGCCGACGGGCTGCGGCCGGGCGTCGTGACCGCGCAGACGGCGCCGGCGATGGACGCGTTGCTCCGCCGCGGCGTGCGGTTCACCAACTCGCACTCGCTGTTCCCGACGTTCACGACGGCCAACGCCAGCGGCATGGCGACCGGGCATCTCCTCGGCGACACCGGCGATTTCAGCAATACGATCTACACCGCCTTTCCCGTCCCGGGCGCCGGTGACAGCCTGACGCCGTTCCTCGAGAACGACCCGGTGCTCGGCGACGTCGACGAGCATTTTTCGGGCAATTACCTCAACGAGATGACGATCCTCGAAGCGGCGCGCAACGCCGGCTTCTCGACGGCCACGATCGGCAAGCTCGGTCCGGCGCTGATCTTCGACCACACGGACCGGTCGGGCGAAAAGACGATCGTGGTTGACGATTCCACCGGCCGCCCCGGCGGCATCCCGCTGTCGAGCGCCTTGTCGCAGCGGCTGCAGCGGATCGAGTTGCCGGTCCAAACGCCAACCCGCGGCGACAATGGCGCGGCCGGCACCGCCACGACGCCCGGCACCAGCGTGGCGAACGTCGCGCAGCAGCGGTATTTCACCGACCTGACGACCAAGGTGGTGCTGCCGTGGTTCAAGGAACGCAACCAGCCCTTCGCGCTCGTCTATTGGTCGCGCGATCCGGATGGCACGCAGCACAACCAGGGGGATAGTCTCGGCAAGCTGCTGCCCGGGATCAACGGGCCGACCTCGTTCGCGTCGATCAGGAACGCCGACGACAATCTCGCATCGCTGCTGGCGAGCCTGGACGCGCTCGGGCTGTCGGAGGAGACGGACGTCATCCTGACCTCGGATCACGGCTTTTCGACGATCTCGAAGGAGAGTGCGACGAGTTGGAGCGCCACGCAGACGTTTGCGGGCGTCCCGGCCGGGCAGGTGCCACCCGGCTTCGTGGCGATCGACCTCGCCCACGCGCTCGGCAAGGCGCTGTTCGATCCGGACAAGAAGGGCATCGAGCTGACGGCCGGACAGGTTCCTTCGCGCGGCAATGGGCTGATCGGCGGCGAGGCGCTGCATCCGGAGGTGGTGGTTGCCTCGAATGGCGGATCGGACCTGATCTATATCCCGAGCGGCGACAGGGCGCTGGCGCAGCGCGTGGTGGCCGCGCTGTCCAAGGAGGACTACACCAGCGGGCTGTTCGTCGACGACGCGCTGGGTCCAATTCCGGGGACGCTGCCATTATCGGCGATCGCGCTGAAGGGCAGCGCGGTGACACCGATGCCGGCGATCGCGCTCAACTTCCGCACGTTCTCGACGGGCTGCGCCGATCCGACCACGTGCGGCGCCGAACTGGCCGACACCGGGCTGCAGCAGGGCCAGGGCATGCATGGCAGCTTCTCGCGCGCGGACACGCGCAACATCATGGGCGCGGCTGGCCCCGATTTCCGCCAGGGATTTGAGGACCCGGCGCCGGCCAGCAATGCCGACCTGGGCAAGACGATCGCGCACCTGCTGGCGCTGCGCATCGCCGACAAGGGCACGCTGGTCGGCCGCGTGCTGACGGAGGCGATGCCGGGCGGCGCGATGCCCAACTCCAAGCGGGACGTGGTCGCATCGCCGCCGGACGCCAGCGGGACCGTGACGATGGTGGTCACGCAGACGGTGGGCGACACCGTCTATTTCGACGCGGCCGGCTATCCGGGGCGTACGCTCGGGCTGCCGGAGAAGTAGGCAGCCGGATTGCCGTCGAGCAGGCGGCTCAGTCCCGTCACCGCGAGCCGCTCCGGCGGCGTATCCCGAATGGTGGCCGCCGGCGTGCCCTCTCCCCGGGTCAGGCGTTCGCGAGCAGGTCGCGCTTGGCGAGATCGATGGTGACCAGATCGAACCGCGACTGCAACAGGCTGCGGGTGCCGCACTGGTGGTAGGCGATCCGCAACTGGTTGGCGTCGGCGCTGATGCGCAGATAGCCGTAATCATGGTCGTCGTATCGTTCGAGCTGCAAGTGCGTGGCCTTCACCGCCGGCCTGACCTCTAAATAGGAGACGTCGGCGCCGTTCTCCGGCTCCTGCGCGGCGTGGCCGCGGGTGGGGCGGACCAGCGGATTGATGTTGTGGCCGCCATTGCCGCAGACCACGAACGGGACCCGGCGTTCACCTCCGCCGAAGCTCAGCGTGCGGGTGAAGCGCTGGTAGCAGTGGGCGTGCGCCGACAGCCAGGCATGCGGGTAGACGCCGACCTCGGTGCAGATCGCGTCGATCTCGCGAAGCATGTCGCTGCTGCTGCCATGATTGCCGGCGGCGCCCGCCTTGCTCGGCGGGACCGAGTAGACGAATGGTGGGTGATGCGTCGCGATGACCACGGCGCCGGAATATCTCTCGGTCTTGATGCGTTGCAGCTGGGCGCGGAGGAAGCTGAGCTGATGGTCCGGCACACCGGGCCAGGCGCCGCCCCCGCTCGAAATAGTCCCGGGGTCTTCGAGCGCGTTGCTGAACAGCCCGATGATGCGGATGAACGGGGCGTCGAGGGCGAAATAGACGCCCGGCTGCGTCACGGCGGTGCGGTGGAGCGAACCCGCCTCGTTGGTGGTCACCACTTCAGGGGCGCAGAAATTGCGGCTGAACACGTCGAGCGGACGCTCCCCCTCGGGCGTGCCGGGGACGACGAAGGAATTGTGGTTGCCGGGGATGGCCATGATCGGGCCGGGATAGGCGCGATAGGGCTCGTAGAACTGGTCGTAATAGTAACGGGCTTCGCCGAAATTGTACACGACGTCGCCGAGGTGGAAGAAGAAGGCCGGGCGATTGCTCACTTCGGCACTATGGGCATCGGTGGTGGTCTGGTCGGCAACGCGCTGCTCGTTCTGGTAGCGGCGAACGTCGGAGGCGCCGGTGTCGCCGACCGAGTGGAACACGATGCGGCCGGATTGCTTGATCTGCTCGACAATGGCGGCACCGGATGGGCCATAGGCGTCGGCCAGGGTGAACAATGCGTCGTCGGCGGCGCGGGACTTCGGAAAGCTGACCACCTGCGTCTTCAGCAGCGCTTGCACTTGCGCGTAGACCGCGTTGTCCGAACCGTGCTCGGTGGCGAACGTGCTCTGGTCGGGCGAGGCGACCGGTTCGGCGAAGACGGGGTGGGTGGTCGGCGCCGGGCTGCTGCTCGCGGGCGGAGGTGTGGATCGTGTACGTCTCGCCATCGTTTCGACCTTTTGTCGAGTATGGGCGATGAGCTAGACTTTCACGCCGTCCAACTCCACTGGCAGCACGTTACATCTTGGAGACAACTTGGTCTAAGTTGGTGTCGGTCAACTGTTCCGACTGCTCGAACAGCTTGGCGGCTGCAGCGGCGTCGGTCGCTTGCGGCATCATCCGGGCGGGGGCGACGGGGCCGCGGGTCTCGCCGAACTTGGCAGGGCCGTAGTAGCGGTCGGGATCAGCCGCCGGGTCGAGCGCGGCGTAGAGGATCGGCTTGGCGCCCTCGGCGGGCGATTGGGCGGCCAAGCTGAAGGCCAGGTTGGCGAGGGTTGATTTCAGGCTGGGGCCGAGCCCGTTGCTGACGATTGAGGTGGCGCTCCAGCCGGGATGGGCGGCGATGCTCCGCAGATCCCATCCCCGACCGCGCGCCCGCCGCTGCAGCTCGCGGGCGAACAGCAGCATCGCCAGCTTGCTCTGCCCGTAGGCGCGGTAGGGCGAGTACGACCGCTCGCTCTGCAGATCCTCGAACGCGATCCGGGCGCCGCGATGGGCGAGGCTGCTGACGTCGACGACCCGGGCGTCCGCATTGGCCAGCAGCGCGGGCAGCAAGCGCAGCGTCAGGGCGAAATGCCCGAGGTAATTGGTGGCGAGCTGCAACTCGAACCCGTCGATGCTCAGCCGCCGCTCCGGCAGGGCCATGACGGCGGCGTTATTGATCAGGATGCCGAGCGGCCCGGTCCACGAAGCGGCGAACGCGTCGACGGCGGCGAGGCTCGAGACGTCGAGCAGCTTGAATTCGGCATCGGCCGCGGGCAAGGCGCGGCGGAGTTGATCCAGGGCGGCGCGGCCCTTGTCCGGGTTGCGCCCGGTCAGCACGACGCGGTGCCCGGCCCGCGCCAGTCCCTCGGCGGTGGCGTAACCGAGGCCGCCGGTGGCGCCGGTTACGATCGCCGTCAGCAATGCGGGGCCAACTCCGTGAACTCGGCCAGCGTCCCGTGCATGGTGAAATCGGAGAAATTCATCATCAGGTCGTTGGCCACCCCGTTGCTGAAGTAGGTCATCCCGACTTCATAGTCGGGGCTGCCCGACGGCTTGTCGTTCGACGCCTTCGCGTTGCGCTCGAAGAACGAGATATGAACCTTGCCGCTGTCGAGCTTGGCCAGCGCCGGGTAGGGTGCGCTGCTGGTCGGGCCCCATGCGCCGATGACGATGAAGCTGTCTTGCGCGCCCTTGTCGCCAGTACCGTCGAAGATCGGGACCGAGAGGAACTTCTGGCCGGCCGTCGCGGCGGCGATGATGGCCTCGGTGTGCGCCATCGAGAACAGCGTGCCGGCTGGCAGCGGGAGGTCCTTCTCGTCGGGCACGCTGTAGTGAACGTGACCCGGCCCGCCCTTGCTGTCGAGCGTAGCGGTGCCCTCCACCTGCTCGGTCACGGCCGTGTCGGTGGTCTGGCGCATGCGGAACCGCATGGACAAGCCATCCTTGGCTTCCAGCGTGGCGTAATCGGAGATGAGTTCGATGTCCTGCCCGTCGCGGTTGGTGATGGTCATGGCCAAACGCTGCTGCGTCGCCCAGCCATCGCAGGAGTCGGCGACCTCGTAGCTCATCTGGCCGCTGGCGTTGGTCACGTCACCGCGCGAGTTGTCGAGCGACAGCTTATAAACGGCGCGATGCGCTGCCATCGGCACGGCGGGTTCGGCCGCCAGCGCCGGCGCGGTGGCGAAAGCGGCCAGCGTAACGAGAAGGGGGCGCAGGCGCATCCGCGTGTTCTCCAGTCCGAGATCGAGGTTCGACATAGGCGCACGGCCGCCTTCCTGCCAGGGCTAGCGTGTTGCCTTGCCCGCGCCGGCGTTTACATTCGCGCCATGACCGACCTTTCGCTGCTGCTCGATCGAGCCTCCGTCTCAGAATTGCGCGACCCGGCGCCGGCGGGCGACGATCTCGACCTCATCCTGCAGGCCGGGCTGCGGGCGCCCGATCATGGCAAGCTGCGGCCGCAGCGCTTCGTGCTGATCCGCGGCGCGGCCCGCGCGGCATGGGCGGAGACGATCGTGTCGGCGTTGAAGGCGCGCGAGCCGGATGCGCCGGAGAAGGCGATCGACAAGCAGCGGAACCGGGTGTTGAGCGCGCCCTTGATCATCGCGCTCGGCGTCAAGCTGCAGCACGGGCACAAGATCCCGGAGATCGAGCAGATGCTGTGCGTCGGTGCCGCGGCGATGAACATGCTGAACGCGATTCACGCGCTCGGCTACGGCGGCGTCTGGCTGACGGGCGCGAACGCGTTCGACGACCGGGTGGTGGCGGCGCTGGGTCTGGAGCCCGGCGACAAGCTGGCCGGTTTCCTGTTCGTGGGCACGCCGGCTGCGGCTCCGATCGCCCCAAGACGGCCGGCGGTGGCCGATCACACGATCGAGTGGGCCGGGGTGCCTGCTCTGGCGTAGCCGGGAGCGACGGCGACCGTAAGCGCCCTACGCGGCAAGCGGCGCCAAATTCTTCCTGATACGGGCGACCGGATCCTCCTTCGAAGGCGCGAACCGCTCGCCGGTGATGGTTTCGAACGCTTCGGCGTAGCGTCGGGCGGTACGCAGGATCAGCTCCTGCGGGATCGCCGGGATGTCGTCGCGGTAGGGGTCGCAGCGGGCGGCCACCCAGGTCCGGACGAAATCCTTGTCGAAGCTGTCCGGCGGCTCGCCGCGCTCGAACCGTTCGGCGTAGCTGTCGCGGCGCCAGAACCGGCTGCTGTCCGGGGTGTGGATCTCGTCGGCGAGCACGACGACGCCGTCCGCGGTGGTGCCGAACTCGTATTTCGTGTCAGCCAGGATCAGGCCGCGCGGGGCGACCATCTGCTGGCCGCGCTCGAACAAGGCCAGGGCGTAGGCGCAGACCGCGTCGTATTGCGCAGCCGGCATCAGCCCACGGCCGATGATCTCCGCGCGGGACAGCGGCTCGTCATGGGCCCCCTGCTCGGCCTTGCTGGTGGGCGTGATGATCGGGGCGGGCAGCGCCTGGTTGTCGCGCAGGCCATCGGGGAACGTCATGCCATACATCGAGCGGGCGCCGGCGCGGTATTGCGTCAGGATCGAGGTGCTCGTCGTGCCGGCCAGGTAGCCCCGGACGACGAACTCGACCGGCAGGATCGTCAGGCGCTGGCCGACGACCACGTTCGGATCGGGATATTCGCTCGCCCAGTTGGGGCATAGGTCGGCGGTGTGCTCGAACCAGAAGCGGGCCGTCTGGGTCAGGACCTGGCCCTTGTAGGGAATGGCCGCCAGGATGCGGTCGAAGGCGCTGAGCCGGTCGGTCGCGACCAGGACGCGGCGCCCGTCGGGCAGGTCGTAGTTCTCGCGCACCTTGCCGCTGCTGTGGTTCGGCAGGTCGATGTCGATGCCGTCGAGGATGGGCGGGTTGATGAAGAGGCTGTCGTCCATGCGCCTTTCTTACTGATCCGGGGCTGCTTTGTCGCCCGCGCGCGTCTCCTTCGCACTTGCAGCGCTTGAGAGCGGAGGCCACCGCCTCTATCTGCAGGACCATGTCTAACCTGAACCACGAAACCGTCACTGCGGTGCGGCACTGGACCGACCGGCTGTTCAGCTTCACGGCGACGCGCGATCCGTCGTTCCGCTTCCTGGCTGGCCAGTTCACCATGATCGGCTTGCCGGTGGACGGAAAGCCGTTGCTGCGCGCCTACAGCATGGCGTCGGCGGTCTATGACGAGCAACTCGAATTCTTCAGCATCAAGGCGCCGGATGGGCCGCTGACCTCGCGGTTGCAAAATATCAAGGTGGGCGATCAGATCCTAGTGGGCCGCAAGCCGGTCGGGACGCTGGTGCAGGACAGCCTGACGCCGGGCCGTACTCTATATCTGTTGGGCACGGGCACCGGACTGGCGCCGTTCGCAAGCATCATCCGCGATCCCGACATGTATGACCGCTTCGAGCGGGTGGTGCTGGTGCATGGGTGCCGGCTGAAGGCGGAACTCGGCTACGGGAAGGAGCTGGTCAGCGCTCTGCCGCAGGACGAGTTTCTGGGCGAACTGGTGCAGCAGAAGCTGACCTACTACCCGACCGTGACCCGCGAGCCGTTCGAGCATCAGGGTCGGATCACCGACCTGTTCGAGAGCAACAAGCTGACCGACGATCTCGGCCAGCCGCCGCTGGCGCCAGAGGACGATCGGGTGATGATGTGCGGTAGCGAGGTGTTCCTGGCCGACATGGTTTCCTTGCTCAAGCGCCGCGGCTTCGAGGAAGGGAGCGCGCATTCGCCTGGCACTTTCGTGATCGAGAAAGCGTTCGTCGAGAAGTAGCGCCGTGAGAGGCTGAGGGTCACCAGACGAACGTCGGGATGACGGCGACCGGGGCGAGACCCGAGGCCGAAGCTGCTTGCTCGATCGCGGCGTGATCGCCGGCCAGTTCTTCGCCGTGAAGCCCGCCCAGCACCCAGCAACTGTCGATCCCGCTTGCCGCGGCGCCGGCGATGTCGGTGCGGAGCGCGTCGCCGATGGCGAGTACCCGGGATTTCGGCAGGCCGAGGATGTTGAGCACCGGGCCGTAGATGGCCGGGTCCGGCTTGCCGAGCATCCGGGCCTGGCCGCCCATCTCGATGTAACGCACCGCCAGCGTGCCGGCGCAGAGTACGCGGACGCCGCCGCGGATGACCTCCAGGTCGGGGTTGGCGCAGATCATCGGCAGGCGGTGCGCGGCGCAGCGGGCGAGCACCGGGTCCCACACGGCGGCGGCGGCGGGGTCGACCAGGTGATCGGGGCCGGTGTTGAGCACGAAGGTCGCATCGGCCGGGTCGTCCACTTCCGTGATGTCGAGCCCGGCGACGACGGACAGGTCGCGCTTCGGCCCGATGTAGAACATGCGGGTGCCGATTGAGCGATACCAGTCGTCCGGCCGGTCGCGCAGCATGAGATGGACCGCTTCGCCCGAGCTCATGACGCCGTCGTAAAGCGTGGCGCCGATGCCCATGGTGCCGAGTTGGCTGATGATCGCGTCGGAGCGGCGGGGTGCGTTGGTCAGGAGGACGAGGCGCTTTCCGGCGGCCTCGATGTGGCGCAGGCAGTCCGGGGCGCCCGGCAGGGGGTTCACGCCGTCATGGACGACGCCCCAGAGGTCGCAGATGAAGCCGTCGTAGTCGCCGGCGATGGCGCCGAAGCCATCGAGGAACCTCATCGTGCCGTCCCGATCGCCTCGGCCGCCGACTGGAACCCCTCGGCTTTCAGCGCGGCCAGCAGTTCCCGCTTGATGCGGGTGAGCAGCACCGGGCCGTCATAGGCGAAGGCGGTGTAGAGTTGCACGAAGCTCGCGCCCGCGCGCAGCTTGCGCAGCACGTCCCGCCCGCTCGCCACGCCGCCGCAGCCGATCAGGGCGAGCTGGCCGCCGACGCAGCGGTGGGCATGGGCGAGCAATCGGGTGCTGCGCGCCATCAGCGGCGGGCCCGACAATCCGCCGGTCTCCCCGCGCGCCGGCGAGCGGAGGGTGGCGGGCCGCTCCACCGTCGTGTTGCCGAGGATCACGCCGCGGACGCCGTGCACGACCGCCGTTTCGAGCGCCGCCTCCAACGCGGCCTCGTCCAGATCCGGCGCAAGCTTCAGCACCACCGGCGGCCCGGCCGGGACGGCGTCGGCGACGGCGGCCAGGATCCCTCGCAGCCGGGCCTCGCCCTGCAGGTCGCGAAGCCCGGGCGTGTTCGGCGACGAGACGTTGATGACGACGTAGTCGCAATGCGGTGCCACGGCGGCGACCAGGCGCGGATAGTCGCGCTCGGGGTCGGCGTCTTCCTTGTTGATGCCGACGTTGGCGCCGATCGGAATGCGGCCGCGAGGAATGGCGGCAAGCCGGGCCACGTAGGGCTCGATCCCGTCGCTGTTCAGCCCATAGCGGTTGATGATGGCGCGGTCGGCCTCGAGGCGAAACACGCGGGGGGTGGGATTGCCGCGTTGGGGGCGCAGCGTCGCCGTGCCGGTCTCGATGACGCCGAAGCCGAGCCGGCGCAGCCCGCGGACGGCCGTTGCCCCCTTGTCGAACCCGGCAGCCAGGCCGATCGGGTTCGAGAGCGACAGTCCCATCGCGCTGACGGCGAGCCGCGCGTCGTCGGCGCGGCTCCACCCCGCCAAGCCCAGACGAAGCGCCGTGATCGCCACGCGGTGGGACCGTTCGGGGTCCATCAAGCGTAGCAACGGCGTCGTGAGTGAGGCGAGGGCGGGAGTCATCCGCGCTCTGTGCACGATCGATGCGCCCCGTGCTAGGGTCGGGCCATGTGGAACGAGCCCTACCTGGAGACCTGCTGCCGCTCCGCCCTGCATCGCGTCACGCTCGCGGGGGAGAGCGGCCGGCCAGATGGGATGAAGGATGGCCCGTGCCTACACCGGATGACGGCGATGGGTTTCGTCCGCGCGCGGGCGGATGGCCGGTTCGAGGCGACCGATGCGGGGCGGGCGCGGCACGAGAGCGAGGTCGCCCAGCGCCGGGCTGCCTGACAGGCAGCCATTGCGCTCGCGCCCTGCGCGACGCACAGTTCAGCCAACCGTGGACTGCAACCCACGTCTTTGTTGAACGGGAGTTCGTTTATGAAACGTTATCTGACCGGCGCCGTCGTGCTTGGCGCGCTGGCATGCGCTGCGCCAGCCTGGGCACAGGGATCCGGCTCCAAGACCATCGATGACATCAAGTCGCGCGGGCAACTCGTATGCGGCGTCTCGACGGGCGTGGCCGGGTTCTCGCTGACCGATAGCAAGGGCGTCATGCAGGGCATCGACGCCGATACGTGCCGCGCGGTGGCGGCGGCGATCCTGGGCGACGGCAACAAGGTCCGCTTCGTCCCGACCAACACGACCAACCGCTTCACCGCCCTGCAATCCGGCGAGATCGACCTGTTGGTGCGTTCGACCACGTGGACCCTCGGCCGTGAAGCGAGCCTTGGTCTCGAGTTCGCGGGCGTGAACTTCTATGACGGCACCGGGTTCCTGGTGAACAAGTCGCTCAACGTGAAGTCGGTCAAGGAGTTGAACGGCGCCACCGTCTGCGTCCAGCCCGGCACCAGCACCGAGTTGGCGATCGCCGACTACTTCCGTGACAACAACCTGAAGTTCCAGCCGATCCTGATCGAGGATCTGAGCCAGATCCAGAACGCGTTCCTGTCCGGCCGCTGCGACTCATACTCCACGGACCTGTCCGGTCTCGCCGCGTTCCGCTCGCAGCAGGGCGACAAGAAAGACGACCTGGTCCTGCTGCCGGAAGTGATCAGCAAGGAGCCGCTCGGCCTGATGGTGCGCAAGGGCGACGACAAGTATTTCGACGTGGTGCGGTGGTCGTTCATCGCTCTGCTCCAGGCCGAGGAGAGCGGCATCACGCAGAAGAACGTCGATCAGATGGCAAGCTCGACCGAGCCGACCGTCCGGCGCTTCGTCGGTGCCGAGGGCGACCTGGGCAAGGCGCTCGGGGTCGACAACAAGTGGGCCGTCAACATCGTCAAGTCGGTCGGAAATTTCGCCGAGGTGTGGGACCGCAACATCACGCCGCTTGGTATCCCACGGGGGATCAACAACCTGTGGAACAAGGGCGGTCTGATGTATCCGCCGCCCATGCGCTGACCCAATCGCCGGGGCGGCGCCCAGCCGTCCCGGCCACTGGCACGTGTTCTGCATGGTGAGCGCCAGACGACGTTCACCCGCGAGTGCCTCCCTCTAGGAAAACTCGATGTCCGTTACCGCATCCGATCCCCGCCTGACCCCGACCCGCCAGGCGCCGCGCAAGCAGTTCCAACTCAGTTGGGCGGACCCGCGGTTCCGCAGCCTGGTATGGCAGGTGGTGATCGTCGGCTCGGTGGCGCTGCTGGTCTGGTACCTGGTTTCCAACACGACCCGCAATCTGGAGCAGCGGCATATCGCGACGGGGTTCGGCTATCTGACGCGCACCGCCGGGATCCCGATCGGCGAAAGCCTGCTGCCCTACAGCCCCTCGATGAACACCTATGGCTGGGCGTTGCTGATCGGCATCCTGAACACCTTGCGGGTCGCGGTGGTTGGCGTGGTGATTGCCACAATACTAGGCACATTGATTGGGATCGCGCGTTTGTCGAAAAACTGGCTGTTGGCCAGGCTCGCAGGAGTTTACGTCGAGGTCATCCGCGACATCCCGGTGCTGTTGCAGCTTTTCTTTTGGTACACTTTGCTTCAAGGACTGCCGGGGCCAAGGCAATCCTTCCATCCGCTTCCGGGTGTGTTCCTCTCCAACCGCGGCCTGAAATTTCCGTTCATCGACTGGAACGACAAGTATCTGTGGTGCTTGCTCGCGCTTGCCGTGGGCATCGTCTGCACCGTCGTGATCCGCCGCAAGGCCGCGGGGACTCAGGAGGCGACCGGTGTCCGCCCTGTCATATGGCCGGCGATCACCGGCTCCCTGATCGGACTGCCGTTGCTCGCCTGGCTCGCGTGCGGGGCGCCCTGGTCGCCGGACGTGCCTGCGCTGCAGGGGTTCAACTTTGCCGGGGGCTTCTCGATCTCGCCGGAGTACGGCGCGCTGACGCTCGGTCTATCGCTCTATACGGCATCCTACATCGCCGAGATCGTGCGCTCCGGCATCCTGGCGGTGGCACAGGGGCAGTGGGAAGCGTCCGGGGCGCTCGGTTTGCGGAACTCGCTCACGCTGCGCAAGGTCGTACTGCCGCAAGCGCTGCGGGTGATCATCCCGCCGATGACGAGCCAATTCCTGAACTTGACCAAGAACAGCTCGCTCGCGGTCGCGATCGGCTACCAAGACATCGTTTCGATCGCATCGACGACGCTCAACCAGACCGGTCAGGCCATCGAAGGCATCGCGACGATCATGGCCGTTTATCTGACGATCAGCCTGTCGATCAGTGCCTTCATGAATTGGTACAACGCGCATATCGCGCTCGTGGGGCGCTGAGCGATGTCACAGACCACGGCACAACTCTCGGAAGCAGCCGGCGATCCGGTTCCCGCCATCGCCGGGGTCGCGGCCGCTCCGATCGCCACGCGACCGCCTCCGGGGGTCGCCAGCACCGGGCCGATCGGGTGGGCGCGCCAAAACCTGTTCGGGTCGATCCTGTCGAGCGTCGTGACCCTCGTCCTGGCGTATCTGCTGGTCACCTGGGCGCTGAAGTTCGTCGATTGGGGCATCATCCACGCCGTTTGGCACGTGCCGGACCTCGGTAACGCGACGGATACGAGCGCGTGCCGCAGCGTCCAGGGTGTTGGCGCGTGCTGGGCGGTGGTGTCTGACAATTACCGGCTGATGCTGTTCGGCCGCTTCCCCTACGACGAGCAATGGCGCCCGGCGCTGGTGGTGGTGCTGTTCATCGGGCTTTATGCCGTTTCGGCCATGCGGCGGTTCTGGCGCAAGGAGCTGTTGCTGATCTGGGTCGCGACACTGGCTGTCATCGGCGGGCTGATGTGGGGCGGCTTCGCCGGGATGTCGCCGGTTCAGACCGATAGCTGGGGCGGACTGCCGATCACCTTGATGCTGGCGACGTTCGGTCTGGCGTTCGCCTTCCCGCTTTCTGTGCTGGTGGCCCTCGGGCGGCGCAGCACCGGGATGCCGGCGGTGAAATACCTGTGCGTCGTCTATGTCGAGCTCATCCGGGGTGTGCCGCTGATCACGCTGCTGTTCATGGCGAGCGTCATGTTCCCGCTGTTCATGCCGGCCGGGCTCAACCCCGACAAGCTGCTGCGGGCGCAGGTGGCGGTGATCCTGTTCGCCGGGGCGTATCTGGCCGAAGTGGTCCGGGGCGGGCTGCAGTCGCTGCCGCGCGGTCAGTACGAGGCTGCCGACGCCCTCGGGCTGAATTACTTCACCAAGACGGCGTTCATCATCCTGCCGCAGGCGCTGCGCGTCGTGATCCCGCCACTGGTCAACACATTCATCGGCTTCTTCAAGGACACGTCGCTGGTGCTGATCATCGGCATCTTCGACCTGCTGCTCGCCGGCAAAGGCGTTTTGGCGTTGCCGGCGTGGCAGGCGTACAGCACCGAGATGTACGTCGTCCTCGCCGCCATCTACTTCGTCTTCTGCTACGTCATGGCCCGCTACAGCCGCGGGATCGAGCGCGACCTGGGCCGCAGCGTGCGGCGTTAAGAAGGGACGGTTTCAGCATGAGCCAAGCCAACACGATCGACCGGCCGGGTGCCGCCGCCTCCAACCATGCCGCCATCGTGCTGGACAAGGTCAACAAGTGGTATGGCGCCATGCACGTCCTTCGCGACATCAGCATGACCGTCGGCCAGGGCGAGCGCGTGGTGGTGTGCGGTCCGTCTGGCTCGGGCAAGTCCACGATGATCCGGTGCATCAACCGGTTGGAGACCCACCAGGAAGGCAAGATCATCGTCGATGGCACCGAGCTGACCGACGATACCCGCTCGCTCGACACCATCCGCCGCGAAGTCGGCATGGTGTTCCAGAGCTTCAACCTGTTCCCGCATTTGACCATCCTCGAGAACCTGACGTTGGCGCCGATCTGGGTCCGCAAGATGCCGAAGGCGGAGGCGGAGGAGCTGGCGATGAGCTACCTGCGCCGGGTCAAGATCCCGGAGCAGGCCAAGAAGTATCCGGGCCAACTCTCCGGCGGGCAGCAGCAACGGGTGGCGATCGCTCGGGCGCTGTGCATGAAGCCGCGGGTCATGCTGTTCGACGAGCCGACGTCGGCGCTGGATCCGGAGATGATCAAGGAGGTGCTCGACACCATGATCGGCCTGGCGCAGGACGGGATGACCATGGTGTGCGTCACCCACGAGATGGGTTTCGCGCGGCAGGTCGCCGATCGGGTGGTGTTCATGGACCGGGGTGAGATCGTCGAAGCCGGGCCGCCGGTCGAGATGTTCGAGAACCCGCAGACCGACCGCTTGCAGCTCTTCCTGAGCCAAATCCTGCGCGGCCACTAGGCTTCGCGCTCGTGCTGTATATTTGCAACAGCGTTGCTGGGATGGTGGCAGAAATCACGCAATAACCGGCTCGACATGCTATGTTGCTGGCATGACGTTCCGGATCATCGTGGCGCTTCTGGCCTTGTTCGTGGCTGTCCCCGCACTGGCTGCCGCTCCGCTCGAGGAGCCGGCGATCACGGTCGAGGTGTTACGTCTGCGCGACGCCTTCCAGCACGAGGTGCACAGGCCGATCCTTCCTGACCCGGCGCGCGCGAAAAGCTGGATTGCGCTCGCCCGCGCCGCCCTGGCCGACAGCAACGCGACGCTCGACCACCCGCAGCTCGTGGTCGTCGTCGACCGCAACCCGCGGGTGCAGCAGCTGATGGTGATCGCCGCGATACCGTCAGACGAGTGGCGGGTCATTGGCGGCGGCGCGATCTCGACGGGACAGACCGGGCGCTTCGATCATTATGTCACGCCGACGGGCGTGTTCCATGCGACCGACGCAATCTTGGGCTACCGCGCCGAGGGGACGCTGAACGAAAACGGGATCCGCGGGCTCGGCGCCAAAGGAATGCGCGTGTGGGATTTCGGCTGGCACGTGGCCAAGAAGGGGTGGGCTGAAGTGGCCGGCAAGCCCGACAGCACGCCCATCCGCTTCATGCTGCACGCGACGGATCCGGATCGATTGGAGCAGCGGCTCGGCCGGCCTGCCTCGCAGGGCTGCATCCGCATGCCGGCGACGCTGAACCGGTTCCTCGACCGGCATGGCGTGCTGGATGCCGATTACGAGCGGGTCGCGGTCGCCGACATCCGGTTCCGCGCGCTCCTGCTGCCGGATCGGGAGCCGAGTCCGCTCGCGGGCGACACGCTCATCGTGGTCGACTCCGCCGCTGCGCCGTCGCTTCAGGCGGCTGTCAAAGCCGCCCCGGATCCGCGGCGGCCGGGCGCGACAACGCCGATAGGCGCGCCAGGACGGAGCTGACGTCGGGCAGCACCTCGTACAGCCGGGCGCTGCCGGCGTCCGCGAAGCCTTGGACGATGGCGCCTTCGATCGAGGCGAGATAGGGCTGCGCCCAGCCGAGCACGTTGCAGATCAGCACGGGCTTGTCGTGCAGCCCGAGTTGCCGCCAGGTGGTGATCTCGATCGTCTCGTCGAACGTGCCGAGACCGCCGGGCAAGGTGACGAACGCGTCGGCCGCGTCGAACATGCGCGTCTTGCGCTCGTGCATGGTCTGGGTGACGACCAGATCGACCGCCCCGCCATGGGCCACCTCGCGGCGCTGCAGGAAATCCGGGATGACGCCGAACACGCTGCCGCCACCGGCGAGCACCGCGTCGGCGACCACGCCCATCAGTCCGACCCGGCCGCCGCCATAGACCAGCCGCCAGCCGGCCTTGGCGATCCCGGCGCCGAGCGCGTGGGCCGCTTCGCGGTAGGCCGGGTCGTTGCCGAACCGGGAGCCGCAGAAGACCGCGACCGAACGGATTTCACTCTTGCGACTGCTGTTCATGCGGCTCCGATGATGGCGAAAGGATCATGGCTGTGCGACGGTGATGGCCCACCCTCTGGAGGGCCTAATGACTCGTTATCTCATTCTTGGCGCCATAATGACCATGCTCGGCAGTGCACAATCGCAGGCGCAAGGAGGTGGCGTGCCGCTGGCGCCCGACGAGATCGTGTCGATCCGCAAGGCCATGATGGACCTGCAGCAGGGCGTGCTCGGAGCGATGAAGGCCGGCGTCGAGCAGAAGGCGGACGTCAAACCGTTCATGCCGGGGGCGAAGGGCCTCGTCTCCTCCTCCCAAGTCATCGCAACGATGTTTCCACCCGGCACCGAGAAGGCGAACGACACCAAGGCGCTTCCGGCCGTCTGGTCCGACAAGGCCGATTTCGCGGCGAAGGGAAAGGCGCTTCAGGACGCGGCCGAAAAGCTCGTCACCCTGGCCGATGCCGACGACAAGGCCGGTTTCGCGGCGCAGTTCGCCGAGGTGGGCAAGACCTGCGGCGCCTGTCACCGGCAGTATAAGGCGAAGGATTGATCGGTCAGGCGAACCTGACCAACGCCCACACGAACAGCCCGGCTGCCGCGAGCACGACCACAGCGAGGATCGGGCTCGCAAAGCGGGGCTGACGGACCGTTGGCGGCAGCCGCTTCTTTCCCGTGACCATCGGCCGGACCAGGTCGTGCCGCTTGATCGCGGCGTAGGCGAGGATGGCGATCAGGTGGATCGCGATCAGGGCGAGGATGATGTTGAAGTTGACGTCATGAATGGTGGAGAGCAGGTGCTGCGGCTTGCTGCCGATCTGGTCGATGAAGGGGCCGCCGCCCTCGACCGGGTCGCCGGCGAATAGGCCGGTCACGGCCTGAACGGCCAACGCCAGCAGCATCAGCAGAACCATCCAGCCGCCGGCGGCGTTGTGGCCGATCTCGCGATCCGGCTCGCGCGTGGTGAAATCGGCGAGGTGGCGGAAGCCCTCGACCGGGCTGCGCAAGAATTGCCGGAAGCGGGAGGTCTCGCTGCCGAACAGGCCCCAGCCGAGCCGGAACAGCAGCAGGGTCAGCATGGTGTAGCCCGAAAGGTAGTGAAGCTGCACCTGGTCGAACTTCATGCTGAAGTAGCTGACCGCGATGAGCACCACGATCGCCCAGTGGAACAGGCGGGTCGGCGCATCCCAGACGCGCATCAGCAGGAGGGGGGTGCGGGGTTTCGGAGGGCCGCTCGGGCGGCGGATCGGCTGAGCCATGGTGGACATCTTGCCGCTGTGCGGGCGTCGAGGGAAGGTCGGGTGGATGGTTCCGATTCCGCATGTCGCTCCGGCCTGGCTCGCCTTCTTCGGCCCGGCGCTGCTCGCGCTGGCCGTGTCGCTTGCGGCACACTGGTTGTGCCGGGCCAAGGGCCGCCAGCGGTGGCGGCGGACCGCGATGTCGCTCGCGTGCCTGCTCGGCTGGGCCGCGCTCGAGCCGGTCGCGCGGCTGCGGGGGGCGGCGCTGTCACCATCGGTCGGGCCGGGCATGCTGATCGTTCCAGCCGCTGCGGTCGTCATCATCGAGGCGATCCGGGTGTGGCGCGGCGGCCGCAACGAGCGCTTGCTCTCGGTGGCTGCCGCTTTGGTCACCGGCTGGTGGCTGGCGCGGGTGGCGGCGGGGCCGGGCGAGTTCTGGCGAGTCTGCGTCGTCGTGGCGGTGCTAGCAGGGGTAAGCGCCTGGGTGGTGCGCGGGCAGACGATGCGGGGCGCCGCGGCGGCCTTGGCCCTATGCGGCGGGTCCGTCGTCGCCGGCTTGCCCGTGGGATGGCAGGGGGCGGCTGCGGTGCTGGCGGGGGCGTGGGCCGTGCTGTTCCTGCTCGGCGCGGAGGCGGCGGTGCCGAGCGCCATCATGGCCGCGGCGCTCGGCGGCGCCGACCTGGCGCGCGGACGCATACCGCGTGGGCACGTCGATGCGGCTGACGTGGTCTGCCTGCTTGCGCTCGCCGCGCCGTTCATGGCTGCCGCGCTGGAGGCTCGGTTGGCCAAACGGTGGCGCAGGCTGGCGCCGGCATTGGGCGCAGCGGGTGCGGTGGCGCTGGGCTGGGGTTTGAAACGCGCCGCTTTCTGATCAGCCACGTTCAATCGGATCGAGTTTCGTTGCGTCCGCTGGCCTTGCGGCCTAGTTTCACTGTGATGTCACGAACTGACACTCCATCCCGCGAACGGTCGACTTGGGCTGTTCTCGCGCTGCTGTTGCTGCTCGGCTTGGCGGGCGGTCTCATCGGCTATTGGACCTGGCCCGTACCCTCCGCCAAAGCACCGGAACGGATTGTCTCAGCCACGCCGCGCGCCGCGCCGCCGCCCAGCAAGCCAGCCGAACCAACGCCGCTTGCGCAGCCGCCAGGCCCCAGCTTCGACGTCGTCCGTGTCGGTCCGCAGGGCCATGCCGTCATTGCGGGACGCGCGGAGAGCGGCGCCGAGGTCACTGTCCGCGACGGCGGGCGCGTGCTGGGCACGATCGTGGCCGATGCGCAGGGGCAGTTCCTGCTCTTGCCGGGCCAGTCACTCCAGCCCGGCGGACGGGAGCTCACTCTCTCGGCGCGGGGGGCCAGCGGCAAGGACGTCGCGGGCGCGGATTCCGTTTTCCTCGTCATTCCGGCGCCACCAGGGAAGGCCGCGGTTCCAGAGCCGGACAGCCCTGCCGTGGCCGTCCTGTTGCCCAGCACGGCCGCGCCGCCGCGCGTCTTGCTCGGGTCCGCGGCGAACCGGAAACTCGCGCTCGAGACCGTCGACTATGACGACAAGGGCGAGATCCGCTTCTCCGGCTCGGCCAAGCCGGACACCTCGGTTCGCATCTATGTCGACAACCGGCCGGTCGCCGACGCCCGAGCCGGGCCGGACGGACAATGGACCACCGTGCCCGCCCACCCGGTGGCGCCCGGCGTGCACCAGCTGCGGGTCGATCAGCTCGGCACGGACGGACGCGTGCTAGGCCGGATCGAGCTGCCGTTCCAACGGACTGTCACCCCGCCGGAGCCGCTGGCCGGCGGCCGAGCCATCGTGCAGCCCGGGCAGAACCTCTGGCGCATCGCGCGGCAGAGCTATGGCCAGGGAACGCGCTTCACCGTCATTTACCTGGCCAACCGCGACCAGATCCGCGACCCGAACCGGATCTATCCCGGCCAGATCTTCGCAGTCCCGCCCCGCTCCTAACTCATCTAGCTTGCGTCCTGAGGACGCGCTACGGAGCGCCATGGTCAGCAGTAACGACATCCGCGCGACATTCCTGGACTATTTCCGCGACGCCGGCCATCAGGTCGTCCCGAGCAGTTCGCTGGTTCCGCGCAACGATCCGACGCTGTTGTTCACCAATAGCGGCATGGTCCAATTCAAGAACGTGTTCACCGGGCAGGAGCGCCGGAGCTACAACCGGGCGACGACGGCGCAGAAATGCGTCCGCGCCGGCGGCAAGCACAACGACCTCGACAACGTCGGCTACACCGCGCGCCACCATACGTTCTTCGAGATGCTCGGCAATTTCAGCTTCGGCGACTACTTCAAGGAGCAGGCGATCGAACAGGCCTGGACGCTGCTGACGCGTGATTTCGCGCTGCCGAAGGACAAGCTGCTCGTCACGGTCTACGCCGAGGACGACGACGCCGCCTCGTATTGGAAGCGGATCGCCGGATTGCCGGAGGAGCGGATCATCCGGATCGGGACGTCGGATAATTTCTGGCGCATGGGCGATACCGGCCCGTGCGGCCCCTGCTCGGAGATCTTCTACGACCATGGTCCATCGATCCCCGGTGGCCCGCCGGGCAGTCCGGACGAGGATGGCGACCGGTTCATCGAGATCTGGAACCTCGTGTTCATGCAATACGAGGAGGGTCCGCCCGGCACCCGCGTGCCGCTGCCGCGGCCCTCGATTGATACCGGGATGGGCTTCGAGCGGTTCGCCGCGATCTTGCAGGGCGTGCACGACAACTATGACACCGACACGTTCCGCGCGCTGATCCAAGCCAGCGCGGACGCCACCGGGCAGGCGGCGGATGGGCCGTTCCGCACCAGCCACCGGGTGGTCGCCGACCATCTGCGCAGCACCGCGTTCCTGATCGCCGACGGCGTGCTGCCGTCCAAGGACGGGCGCGGCTATGTGCTGCGGCGGATCATGCGCCGCGCGATGCGGCATCTGCACATGATGGGCACGCGGGACGCGGTGTTCCATCGGCTGGTCCCGGCGCTGGTGCGGCAGATGGGCGCAGCCTATCCGGAGTTGCCGCGGGCCGAGGCGCTGATCACCGAGACGATGCGGCTCGAGGAGGAGCGGTTCAAGGCGATGCTCGAGCGCGGGCTCGGCTTGCTGGCCGAGGAGACCGGGCGGTTGGGCGAGGGCGGCACGCTGCCGGGCGCGGTGGCGTTCAAGCTCTATGACACGTTCGGCTTCCCGCTCGACCTGACGCAGGACGCGCTGCGCGAGCAGGGCAAGCAGGTCGACACCGAGGGGTTCGACGCCGCGATGGCCGAGCAGCGGGTGCGCGCCCGCGCCGCCTGGGCCGGCACCGGCGACGCCGCCACCGAGCGGGTGTGGTTCGACTTGCGCGAGCGGCTGGGGGCGACCGAGTTCCTCGGCTACTCGACCGAAACGGCGGAGGCCGAAATCCTTGCGGTGGTGGCCGACGGCGAGGCTGTGGCCTCGGCCGGCGCCGGGCAGACTGTCGCGCTGGTGCTCAACCAGACGCCATTCTATGCCGAAAGCGGCGGCCAGGTCGGCGACACCGGGCGGATCACCGCGCCGGGGCTCGCCATCGAGGTTACGGATACGCAGAAGCGGCTGGGCGACCTGTTCGTCCATATCGGCCGGGTCACCGAGGGCGAGGTCGCGGCAGGGATGGCGGTCGTGTCGACAGTCGATCACGCCCGCCGCACCGCCATCCGCGCGCATCACAGCGCGACGCATCTGCTGCACGCCGCGCTGCGCCAGCGTCTCGGGCCGCATGTGGCGCAGAAGGGCAGCTTGAACGCACCGGACCGCCTGCGCTTCGACGTCAGCCAGCCGACGCCGATCACGCGCGAGGACCTCGCCGTGGTCGAAACCGCGGTGAACGCTCAAATCCGCGCCAACACCGAGGTCACGACCCGGCTCATGACCCCCGACGCCGCCGTCGCCGAGGGCGCGATGGCGCTGTTCGGCGAGAAATACGGCGACGAGGTCCGCGTCGTCGGGATGGGCGAGCATAACGGGGAGAAGCTTTACTCGGTCGAGCTCTGCGGCGGCACGCATGTCGGGCGCACCGGCGACATCGGCCTGTTCCGCATCACTGGCGAGAGCGCGGTCAGCGCTGGCGTGCGCCGGGTCGAGGCGGTGACGGGGCAGGCGGCGCAGGACGCCATCGTCGAGAGCGAGCGGCGGCTGCTGGAGGCAGCCGCGCTGCTGCGGGTGGCGCCGGCGGAACTAGCCGAGCGCGTGGGCCAATTGCTCGAGGACCGCCGCCGGCTGGAACGCCAGGTGGCCGAGTTACAGCGCAAGCTGGCGACGGGCGGCGGGGCTGCGGCCGTCGAGCAGGTGGCCGGCGTCAACCTGGCAGCGCGCAATCTCGGCGAGGTACCGGCGCGGGATCTGAAGGGGATGGCCGAAGCGATCGCCAACGACCTGGGCAGCGGCGTCGTCGCCGTCGTGTCGACGGCGGAGGGCAAGGCGAGCGTCGTGGTGCGGGTGTCGACCGATCTGGTCGGCAAGCTGAATGCGGTCGAGCTGGTGCGGGCGGCGAGCGTCGCGCTGGGGGGGCGGGGCGGCGGCGGCCGGCCGGACTTGGCGCAGGCCGGCGGACCCGACGCGGGCGCCGCCGACGCCGCGCTGGATGCGATCCGCGCGGCGCTGGCGGCGTAACCGGGCCGAAGTGACGCTTAGGGCGGCGCCGTTTCCGTCATCTCCGGGCGATGGCTGAACCCCTCAAACCAGCGGTTGAGGGCCGGATGGGCATCGCGCCAGGGCTCGTGGGCGAAGCGCAGGTCGAGATAGGCAAGGCAGCAGCCGATGCTGATCGTGCCGAGGTCAAGTTGCTCGGCGGGCGTGTCGCGTTCGAGAGTGTCGAGACCGTCCGTCACGATCTGGCGCTGCCGCTCCATGTTCTTGCTGCGGGCGTCCTCGACCGGACGCGCGGCCTCGTTCCGGCGGATGATCGCGGCGTCCATGATGCCGTCGGCCAGCGCCTGCTGCTTGAGCTGAGTCCAGCGGGCTGGTCCACTGCCAGCGAGCAGCGCGCTGCCGCCCAAGCTCGCGATGTAGTCGCAGATGACCGGGCTATCGAACAAGGCAAGGCCATCGTCGGTGATCAGGCAGGGTACTTTGGCCAGCGGATTTTGCGCTAGCAGGTCGGGCGGCGATTCCCACGGGTTGGTCGTCACGCGCTCGATCTGCGGCTCGACGCCGGCAGCGACGGCCATCGCCATCACCTTGCGCACGAACGGGCTGGTCGGGCTGTAGAATAGCTTCATTTGAAGGTGTCCTTCGCCGTGCGGATCTTGGCCAGAGACTCGGCCGAGCGGGCGCGCAGGAACGGGTTTTCGGCCTTCTCGGCGCCCAACGTGCTTGGCACCGTCGCCTTGCCCTCGGCGCGCAAGCGATCCACTTCGGCGGCGCGTTGCCGCAATTCGCCGTTCTCGGGCTCGACCGTAACGGCGAAGCGAGCGTTGCTCTGAGTGTATTCATGGCCGCAGCACACCAGCGTGTCGTCGGGCAGCTTGGCCAGCTTCTGCAGGCTGTCGAACATCTCCTTGGCCGTGCCCTCGAGCAGGCGGCCGCAGCCAAGGCTGAACAGCGTGTCGGCGCAGAGCAGGATGTCGCCATCGGGCGAGAAGTAGCTGATGTGGCCGCGCGTGTGGCCGGGGGTGTCGATCACTTCGAAATGCGACTGGCCGAACGCGACCCGGTCGCCCTCCGCCACTGCTTGATCCAGCAGCGGCAGCCGGTGCTTGTCGGCGGTCGCGCCGACGACCGTAGCGCCGTATTTGGCGCGCACTTCGTCGACGCCGGCGATGTGGTCGTCGTGATGGTGGGTGATCAGGATCATGTCGAGCTTGCCGCCGTCCTGTTCGATGGCGGCGATGCAGGCTTTGGCATCGGCCGGATCGACGATGCCGACGGTGCCGCTGCTCTCGTCATGCAGGAGCCAGGCGTAGTTGTCCGATAGGATCGGGACGGCGCGGGCGTTGATCGGCATGGGTGCTCCGGATCGGTGATGGCGGACAGGGTGGTAGCGCGACGCGATGGCTGCGCAAAGATGATGGCGCAAACGGGTCTGCACCTTCCGCGGCGGACCATGGTATACCGCGGCTATGGCGGCCGACGCGCAATCGGCAGATTCGTTCTACGGCTCGGCGCGTGGCGGCGTGGCGTGCCGGTTGCTGCGCCAGCAATTGCTGAAGTTTTGGCCGGATCTCAGCCAGCAATGCGTGCTCGGGCTCGGGGTGACGTCGCCGTATCTGCGCGCGTGGCGCGGGCAGGCGGCACGCTGCATCGCGGCGCGGCCGGTGCAAGTCGGGGCGGCGCGCTGGCCGCTGGTGGCGGCCAATCTGGCCTGCGCGGTCGAAGAGCATGCGCTGCCATTTCCCGACCTGTCGTTCGATCGGGTGTTGCTGGTGCATGGGCTTGAGGCTGCGGACAGTCCGCGGGCGATGTTGCGGGAAGTGTGGCGCGTGCTGAAGGATGACGGGCGGCTGGTCGTGGTGACGCCGAACCGGATGGGGCTGTGGGCCCATGTCGAAAGCACGCCATTCGGCCATGGGCAACCGTATTCGCCGGGTCAGATCGGGCGGTTGCTGGCGGCTCAAGCCTTCCGAGTCGAGCGCCGGGAGTTCGCCCTGTATTTGCCGCCGGCCCGGTTCCGACCGGTCTTGCGCAGCGCGCGCCTGTGGGAGCAGGCGGGACGCTTCCTCGTTCCGCATCTCGGCGGCGTGGTGGTCACGGAGGCGATCAAGGACGCGTATGGGGCGATGCCGCTCGCGCGGTCCCGCCCCTTGCGCCGGTTGCTGAGCGAGACGGCTTAGCGGGGACCGTTATCGGTCGGGGATGGGCTGGCGTTCACGTGAGTGCGGTTCCATTGCTCGAAGGCGCGCCCGCCCGCGGGCGGCGGCGGCACGGCTTGCAGAACCGGGGCGGGGCGGACGGCTACGGGGGCCGGAGCCGGCGGGCCGCCGCCGAACCCCTGCGGACCCTGCGGCCGGGCGAACTCGCGCCCCGGCGGGTTTGGATTGCCGCGATACCCGCCACCCTCGAAGCGGCGCCGGTCCTCGCGATTGCCCTCCTCGCGGAATCGGTCCTGGCGGAACCGGTCCTCGCGGAACCGATCCCCGCGGAACCGGTCGTCGCGGTCGAAGCGGCGCTCACCGCCGATGACGATGGCGGTGCTCGGCGCGGCATAGGGCGCGTATCCTGGCTGGGCGTAGTACGGACCCGGCGCGTAACCACCATCGTAATAGCCGTAGGCCGGCGCCGACTCCGGCGCTGTCGCATATCCATACGGGCCCGCGGGCACCGGGGCGCAGGCGCCGAGCCCGGCCGCGACGGCAATGACGACGAATAGGGTCTGACGCATGGTGACCTCCTTGGAACGCAAGCGCATGAGAGCCTTCCGCGTTCGCCATCGGCGGAGTATGGCGCAGAAAGATGGCGCAAAACGGGCGGCCACGTGCGGGAGACGGAACCATGCCGGTGAGCGGACAAGGTCCTTACGACGACACTAATATCTTCGCCCGCCTGCTGCGCGGGGAGATCCCGTCCAGGCGCGTGTATGAGGACGAGTGGGCCATCGCCTTCCACGACATCGCGCCGCAAGCCCGCATTCACGTCTTGGTCATCCCGCGCGGGCCCTATGTCGCGCTGTCCGACTTCGTCGCCCAGGCATCCGAACCCGAAATTGCCGGGTTCTTCCGCGCGGTCGGCACGGTCGCGCGCGCGTTAAAGCTCGAGGAGCCCGGGTTTCGGGTGCTCGCCAACATGGGTCGGGACGCCGGGCAAGAGGTGCCGCATTTCCATGTGCATCTGTTCGGCGGCGGCCCGCTCGGGCCGATGCTGGTGCAGACCTGATTGACAATTGGGCCCGCGCGCCCGAACCTTGCGGTTTCCGAGGGGTGTCCCGGCAAGGGGCTGAGAGTTCGCTAGGCGGTCGAGACGAGCCGCGGCGCGATGACCCTGAAACACCTGATCCGGGTCATGCCGGCGTAGGGACGGGGCCGTGCTCGAGCAACCCGCCCGCGTCATTGGCCCTCGAAGGGAGGCGCGCGTGACGTATCAACAGAAGCCGAGTTCGGTGACCACCGGGCCGATCCAGGGCTCGCACAAGATCTACAGCAGCCCAGCTGGCCGTCCCGACATCTCGGTTCCGTTCCGGCAGATCGTGCTCGACCCGTCCGCCCGCGAGGAGCCGCTGTCGCTCTACGACACGTCTGGCCCCTATACCGAGACCAATGTCGCGATCGATTTGGCCGCCGGGCTGCCGCAGGTGCGGGCGCCGTGGCTGGCGGCGCGCGGGTTCGCGGCCGCCACGCCGCGCGACGTCAAGCCCGAGGACAACGGCTACGTGCCGGCCGACCGGCTCGTGCCCGCCTGCCCGGCGCCGCGCTCGTTGCTCGAGGGGCGGCCCGGCCAGCTCGTCACCCAATACGAATTCGCACGGGCCGGCGTCATCACCGAGGAGATGATCTACGTCGCGCATCGCGAAAATCTGGGCCGGGCGCAGGCGCTGGCCGAGGCGGCGGCGCGGATCGAGGACGGCGAGAGCTTCGGCGCCGAGATCCCCGATTTCGTGACGCCCGAGTTCGTCCGTTCCGAGATCGCGCGCGGGCGGGCCATCATCCCGGCCAACATCAACCATCCCGAGCTCGAGCCGGTGATCATCGGCCGCAACTTCCTGGTCAAGATCAACGCCAACATCGGCAACTCGGCGGTCACCTCCGGCGCGGCCGAAGAGGTCGAGAAGCTGGTCTGGGCGATCCGCTGGGGCGGCGACACGGTCATGGACCTGTCGACCGGGCGCAACATCCACAACATCCGCAGCTGGATCATGCGCAACAGCCCGGTGCCGATCGGCACCGTGCCGATCTATCAGGCGCTTGAAAAGGTGGGCGGCGACGCCGACAAGCTCGATTGGGAGGTGTTCAAGGACACGCTGGTCGAGCAGGCCGAGCAGGGGGTCGACTACTTTACCATCCATGCCGGCGTGCGCCTCGCGCATGTGCCGCTGACGGCCAAGCGCGTGACCGGGATCGTGTCGCGCGGTGGGTCGATCATGGCGCGCTGGTGTCTCGCGCATCACCGCGAGAGCTTCCTTTACGAGCGGTTCGACGAGATCTGCGACATCATGCGCAAATACGACGTGTCGTTCTCGCTGGGCGACGGGCTGCGCCCGGGCTCCAACGCCGACGCCAACGATCGCGCGCAGTTCGCCGAGCTGGAGACGCTGGGCGAGCTGACCAAGGTGGCCTGGGACAAGGGCTGCCAGGTGATGATCGAGGGTCCCGGCCACGTGCCGATGCACAAGATCAAGGTCAACATGGACAAGCAGCTGCGGGAGTGCGGCGAGGCGCCGTTCTACACGCTTGGGCCGCTGACGACCGACATCGCGCCGGGCTACGACCACATCACCTCGGCGATCGGCGCTGCCATGATCGGCTGGTTCGGCACCGCGATGCTCTGCTACGTCACGCCCAAGGAGCATCTCGGGCTACCGAACCGGGACGACGTGAAGACCGGGGTGATCACTTACAAGATCGCCGCCCATGCCGCCGATCTGGCCAAGGGTCATCCGGCCGCCAAGCTGCGCGACGACGCGATCAGCCGCGCGCGGTTCGAGTTCCGCTGGGAGGACCAGTTCAACCTCGGCCTGGACCCGGACACCGCGCGCAAATACCACGACGAGACCCTGCCGAAGGACGCGCACAAAGTGGCGCATTTCTGCTCCATGTGCGGGCCGAAATTCTGCTCGATGAAGATCAGCCAGGACATCCGCGCCGACGCGGAGCGGGCGGAGGGGTTGGCGGCCAAGAGCGCGGAGTTCAAGGAGCGCGGCAGCCAGGTCTACATCCCGGCTGCCGAGTAGAGCCGATCGCGACGGTAGAGCCCCGCGAGGCGCTCGAGGCGGTCGGCCAATTGCCGGACGTGGAGATCGACATTGCCGGGGCCGCGCTGCAACTCGCGCGGATCGACACGCCCGGGCAGGATTGGGCGGCGGCCTCGGCGCATCTGTCGACGCTCGCGCGCGAGGCGCTCGAACTCGCGCGCGACATCGCGCCCGGTGATCTGCCGGCGCGGGCTGGGGCGTTGGCCGGGTTGCTGACCGGGCGGCACCGGTACCGCGGCGACACCGAGACGTACGACGACCCGGACAATGCCAACCTCATCCGCGTGATCGAGCGTCGCCGCGGTTTGCCGGTCGCGCTCGGTATCTTGTGGCTCCATTGCACGCGCGCGATCGGCTGGGGCGCGCACGGGATCGACTTTCCAGGGCATTTCCTGATCGGGCTGGAGGGCGAGCCGGCGGACAAGCGAAACCGCAAGCCGGTGTCGCAGCAGATCGTGCTCGACGTGTTCGATGGCGGCCTGCCGCTCGAGGCGCGCGACCTGCGCACGCTGCTCAAGCGGGTCGGCGGGCCCGAGGTGGAGCTCAAGCCGGGTGTGTTGCAGCCGATGTCGGCCCGGCGGGTACTGCTTCGCCTGCAGGAGAACGTGAGGATCAGGCGTCTGCAGGCCGACGATCTTGCCGGCGCGCTCGACTGCACGGAGTCCATGCTGGCCATCGCGCCGGATCATGCGCCGCTCTGGCGCGAGGCGGCGCTGATGAACGAGCGGCTCGATCACATCGCCTCGGCGCTCAAATGCTACAGCCGCTTCCTCGACCTCGTTCCGTTGGGCGAGGCGGCCATGCAGACGAGGGCCGCCATAGATGGCCTGCGGGCGCGGCTGAACTGATCAGGCCTGGGTTGGCGCCTGCGCCAGCACCGCCGCCAGGTTGCGGGCGGTAATCGTCAGGACCACCGGGTCGCCCGAGACCATGAAAGCGACGATCGCGCCGTCGATCACGAGCATGATCTGCCGGGCCAACAGTGCGGGCTCGTCATAGCCGGCGTTTTCGGCGCGTTCGGCGAGGAAGCCGACCACCTTCGACTGGTGGTCCGCGGCCAAGTCCCGGAGCCATCGTTCGCCTTTGGCGTGTTCGGCCACCGCGTTCATGAAGGCGCAGCCATAGAACCTGTCCCCCTCGAACCAGGGGCGGAGCGCAGCGACGACGCCGTGCAGCTGCTGTGCCGGGTCGGGGGATGAGGCAAGCACGGCGGCGAAGAAGTCGGCGCGCCACTCGGCCCCTTCCTGGTGCAGCACCTCGCGGACGAGAGCCTCCTTTGAGCCGAACCGCGTGTAGAGCGTCATCTTGGACACCCCGGCCGTGCTCAGAATCCGATCGATCCCTGTCGCATGAATGCCGTCGCGGCAGAACATCTCCCGGGCCACTCCGACGAGCCGGACGTGCGGCGGCGTTTGCTCAATGGATGAGCTGTTCTCTGTACGTGTGCCGTTTTTCAAGGCAATAGAACTCTTTCCCATCGTCTTGTGCGCTCTTTCCTGGCTGGCACGCCGTTTGCGGTGTGTCGCAATGCATAAGACAGACCGTTCTGTTCTGCGGTCGAACGAGAGGGAGCTAACCCAGTGAGCGTTACCGCACCAATGCCCGCGACAGCCGTTACCGGCTGCTTGGCGCCGATCGACAAGACCGGACTGGAGGGGCTGATCGCCAAGGGCCGCGAGAACCCGGCCGCCATCAAGACGGTCAAGTGCCGCACGATAGCGGAGGGTAAGTTCCGCCACCTCAACATGATTCGCACCCTGCCGGCGCATGTAATCGACGAGCCGCCGGTCCTGCTGGGCGACGACACCGCGCCAAACCCCTCCGAAGCGGCGCTGGCTGCGCTCGGCTCCTGCCTCGCCGTCGGCATCCACGCCAACGCGGTCGCGCGGGACATCATGGTGCGCTCGCTCGAACTGGAGCTCGAGGCCGATATCAACATCACCTCCGTCTGGGGCACGGGCGACGTCTCGCCCAAGCCGGTCGGCTTCGACGCCGTCCGCGTCAAGGTGCACCTCGACGCCGATGCGCCGCAAGCCGAGTTGGACCGCCTGATCGCCCACGCTGCGACCTGGTCGCCGGTGGCGAACACCTTCACCAAGCCCGTCGCCCTCGACGTTTCGGCTGCCTGATGGACACTGGCGCCGCGTTCTACCCGCACGGCGGCGCCCGCATCGCCGGGAACGGCGACGCGATCCGCGCCGTCGTCGCGGCCGAGATCGCGCCCCATGTCGAACAGATCGACCGCGAGGGCTACTACCCGGAAGCAGGCATCCGGATGCTGGGCGAGGCCGGCGCGTTCTCCGCCCATCTGGCCGCGCATACGACGCTCGGAACGCGCAGCCTCGCCGCGGCGGTCCGATCGATGGCCGTGGTCGGCGAGACGTGCATGTCGACCGCCTTCTGCGTCTGGTGCCAGGACACCTGTGGCTGGTATCTCGAGCAAACCCCCAACACCACGCTGCGTGACCGTCTGCAACCCGGCGTGGCCAGCGGCGACACGCTTGGCGGCACTGGGCTGTCCAACCCGGTCAAAGCCCTGGCCGGTATCGAACGGTTCCGCCTCCGGGGCGTCCGCGTCGAGGGCGGTTGGTGCGTGACCGGGGCGTTGCCCTGGGTGTCCAATCTCGGGGAAGGGCACTGGTTCGGCACGATCTTCGAGGCGGAAGGGGAGAGTGCGCGCCGGGTCATGGCGATGTTCTGCTGCGGCCGTAACGGGGTCGAGATCAAGCAGAACGTGCATTTCGTGGCGCTCGAAGGGACCGCGACATACAGCATCCGGTTTCGCCGGGCGTTCCTGCCGGACGCGGATATCCTGGCGGACCCGATCGAGGACGTGTTGCCGCGCATCCGCCCGGGCTTCGTGCTGCTGCAGACCGGGATGGGCTTCGGCGTGATCGCTGGCGCAGCCGCGCAGATGCGGCACGACGACGTCAGCTATAGCCACACCAACCGCTATCTGCCGCACGGCGCCAGCTTCTTCGAAGATGAAGGGGCGGCGCTCCAGGAGCGGTTGACCGAGCTCGCTGACACGCCGGGCGCGGGCCGTGACTACTTGCGCGCGGTGCTCGAACTGCGGCTTGCCGTCAGCGAACTGACCTTGGCTGCCACGCAGGCCGGCGTCCTGCATGGCGGCGCGCGTGGCTACACGGAGGGTTCGGCGATCGCACGCCGCCAGCGCGAGGGCAACTTCGTCGCCCTCATCACCCCATCTATCCGCCATCTCCGCCAGGAGATCGCGGCGCTTTCGTCCAACTGACCGACCCGAAGGAGACGATGATGAGCGAAAATGTGCTGATGACGCCCGCGGACCTGGAGCCGATGCTCGGCAGGCCCGATATCGTCGTGGTCGACACCCGCCCGCCCGACGCCTACGCAGCCGGCCATGTTCCGGGAGCGGTCAACATCCACGACATCTTCACGTATCTGGCGATGTCCACGCCGGAGGGCATGTCGGAGCTCAAGGGCAAGTTCGCCGAGATCTTCGGCGCTGCGGGCCTGTCGGGCAGCGAGACGGCGGTGATCTACGAAGGCAGCATGAACTCGGGCTTCGGCCAGTCCTGCCGCGGTTATTTCCTATTGAAGTTCCTCGGCTACCCGAAAGCGACGGTCCTGCATGGCGGGTTCGCGGCTTGGACGGCCGCCGGCCTGCCCGTCAGCACCGACCCGGCGGCTCCCACGGCCAAGACCTTCCCGATCGTCGACACCGGCAAAAGCTTGATGATCGACCGTGAGGAGATGCTGGCGGCACTCGACGACCCGTCAATCGCCAAGCTCGACGTCCGCGACGTGGACGAATGGGTCGGCACGAGTTCCTCGCCGTACGGCAAGGACTTCCTCCCGCGCAAAGGCCGGATCCCCGGATCGAAGTGGATTGAGTGGTATCGGCTGATGAAGCCGTCCGCGCAGGGCCCGATGTTCAAGGCCCCGGAGGAAATCATGGCCGAATGCCATAGCGTAGGCATCGACACTGCAACCCCGGTCTATCTGTTCTGCTTCAAGGGGGCGCGGGCGTCGAACACCTTCTTGGCCTTGAAAGAAGCCGGGATCGAAGACGTGCGGATCTATTTCGGGTCCTTCAACGAATGGGCCCGTGACCCGAGCCTGCCGGTCGAGTCGGGTCCACCTTGGGCGCCGGTCAAAGCCGCGCCGATGGCCGCAGCGGCGGAGTGATCGACGTCGCCTCACTCGCGATGGTGGTGGGTGAGGAACTGGGTAAACAAGGCGTCCTTCTGGCTCTCGGTCATGGGCGGCAGCGTTTCGGTACGCTCGGCAAGGAACGCGTCGAACTCCCGCCTGAGCGGAGATGGCGGCGGCGGGGCAGGGGTCTCGGCGGCTATGGCAGCGGGAGGGATGCCGTCCTTCGAGGCTGGCGCGATCGAGATCACGGCGCCGATCGTGACCATGACCAGCAGCAGGAGGAGCGGCCAAGCGCCGCGTGGGCGCGTGGCGGGCTGTGGCGATGAATTATGGGCCAGCTGGAAGCCGGACCCGAGTGCGATGATCGAAGGGGGGTCGAGTTGCGGCACCGCGAACGCCGGCGACCCGACGAACAGGAACTGGACGTGCACCGCCTCGCCACCCAGGCCTCCGCCGATCCCGACCAGCAACTCGCGAGTCGTCGCATCGATCGTCTCTGGTTGCTGAACGACGATGATCAGACGGGTTTCGCGCCCGACCGGCTTGGCGATCAACCGCGCGAGTTCGGCGGGGCCGCGCTCTTCCCGCAGATCGACCTCGGGCCCGACGATCTGGATCAGGAAGCGTTCGATCGTCAGCGGTGACCGCAGCGGATTGCCCACCCAAACGACCCGCGTGTCGTCATCGACGACTTTGCCGAGCAAGGCCTCGAGCGCCATCGCACGCTGATCGGCGTCGTTGAGCAACAAGCCGGAGAACAACTCCCCCGACATCACCTGCTCGACCGTCCCTTTCACATCGGGGCGTGAGGCAACGCTAGACACTCGGCTTCTCCGGCGAACGATGCCAGGCTAGGCCGAAAATCTTAACAAAGTGCGAAGGCGCGCCCGATCAAGCCGACCGGCTCAGTCCTCGCTGTGCGAGAGCGGCCAAATACCCCTCCCATCGTTCCTCGTATTCGGCCGATAGCTGATGCAAGTATGCCCAAGTGAAGATGCCGGTATCATGGCCGTCCGTGAAACGGATCCGGACGGCGTAGTTGCCAATCGGCTCCACGTGGGTAATGTTCACATCCTGCTTGCCGGAGACCAGTTTCTTTTGGTCGGGAGCATGTCCCTGGACTTCCGCACTCGGACTTTCCACGCGCAGATACTCGGCCGGAAGTCTCGCGGCATGTCCGTCGTCAAAGGCGACGTCGAGGCATTTCGTCGCACGGCGCACATGGATCTCGGTCGCGACGGGCGCCATCCTGGCTACTCGTCCAACACCCGCGCCTCATCGGGCAGCATGATCGGCACGCCATCCCGCACCGGGAACGCCAGGCCGGCCTGCCGGCTGATCAGCTCACGCGTTTCCGGATGCCATTCGAGCAGCCCTTTCGTCACCGGGCACACCAATATCTCCAGGAGCCTACGGTCAATCTCGGGTTCGCTCATCTCAGCTCAGGGCCCGTCCCGTGCTGTCGTCGCCGGCCGCATGTGCACCGATGCGCAGCAGGGCCAGCAGGGCCGTACTCCGCTCCTCCGTCGTCGGCGCTTCCAGCAAAGCCTGTTTTTCGGCAGGCTCGAACGGGCAGACCATCGCCAACGTCGACACCAGCACGCCGTCCGGCATCTCGTCGATCGCCTCCCAGTTCGCCTCGAAACCCCGAACGGTGAAGTAGGTCCGCAACGCGTCCAGCAACACGTCGCGGTCCACGCCGTCGGTTTCGCCATGGAGATCCATCGCGAACCGGCCGAGATCGGCCCGAACCCGCCGATAGCCCCGCTGCATCTCTAACTCGACGGAGATGGCGAACCGCGTGATCCCGGTCAGCGTGACCAGGAAACGGCCGTCCTCGGTCTCGCTGAACGAGGTGATGCGGCCGAGGCAGCCCACCCGATACAGGCCCGGCCCGGTCGGAGTGACTGGCCGGGACGGGTCCGGCTGCACCATCCCGATGACCCGGCCGAGACCCAGCGCGTCCTGGATCATCGCCAGGTAGCGCGGCTCGAAGATGTTGAGCGGCAAGCGCCCCCCGGGCAGGAGCAGCGCGCCCGGCAAGGGAAAGACGGAGAATTCGTTCGGCAGCGTGTCCGTGCGGGTGAGGGTCATGCCGGCTACCGGAACAGGAGGGCTGAGAGCTTGCGCCGCGCGGCCAGAGTGGCCGGGTCGCTCAAGCCCCAGGCCTCGAAGAACTTCAGCAGCTGAACGCGTCCGCCGTCGTCGTTCCACGAGCGGTCGCGTTTGACGATCTCCAGCAGTGCCGCGGCCGCCTCGTCGCGCCGCCCCGTGGCGTTCAGCGCGGTGGCAAGATCGTAGCGGGCCTGGTGATCGTCCGGATCGGCGGCGACCCGGGCTTCAAGATCCTTCAGACCCGCCGCTGCCTGCCGCCCCTCGACCGCCAGCGCCAACGCGCTGCGGGCGCCGCTGATCTCGGCGTGCTCGGCGATCTTGGCGGGGACTTGCGACAGCGCGTCCGTCGCCTGATCCTCTTGCCCGAGCGCCAGCAGCACACGGATCAGTCCACCCCAGGCGTCCGGGCTCTCAGGCTCGTCCTGCAGCAATTCGCTGAACAGCGCGCCTGCGTCCTCGAAACGCTCCTCCTCCATGGCGGCCTTGGCCTCGGCCAACAGATCGGCCGACGGCATCGCCCCGCCGGCGAGCTTCAAGAGACCTTCGACGAAGCGCTTGATCTCCGACTCCGGCAGCGCGCCCTGGAAGACGTCGGCGATCTGCCCCTGCCAGAACGCGGCAACGGTCGGCACCGACTGCATCGGCAAGCCGATGGAGGCGAGCTGCTGAACCAGCGCCCGGTTGGCGTCGATGTCGATCTTGACCAGCTTGACCCGGCCTCCCGCGGCCTTGGTCACCTTCTCCAAGGCCGGAGTGAGCTGCTTGCAAGGCCCACACCACGTGGCCCAGAAATCCACCATGACGGGAACGTGGCGCGACGCCTCGATGACGTCCTGCATGAACGTCGCCTGAGTGCTGTCGATAATCATGGCGTCTACGTCGCCGCCGGTCGGTGGCTTGGCGGGACTGCGCCCGATGATCGTATCCATGCCGGTAACCTCGCTTTCGAGGTCCATACATGTTGCAGCACCCATACTTGTGCAAGTTGGACGAGCGCACCCGGTTCGGCCCAAATCAAGGTCGCCGCAGCACGGGTCAATCGCGCAGTTTTGTCCGGCCAAACCTATTTTCGCCGCAAGTGTCGAGTAAAAGTCTTGCGTCTCATTAGGCACGTCGGGCGATGATCGAGGAGAACGAGGCGGTGCGGTCCGTGCTGGCAGATATCGCAGCAGGGACCGACGTGCTGGTCGGCGGAACGCCGGTCCAGGCCCGGGTGCTGTTCGCCGAGGCGGCGCGGATGCTGGCCGAGCAGGCGACGGTCGTCTCCGTTGCCTCTCCCATCGGCGAACTTAGCCTGTCCCACCTCATCGCGCAGCTCTCAGGCCGCCTCGACCTCGACAACCAGGATGATTCGTGGCTCGAGCTGGGCTTCAAGCGGCTGACCGGCGACGGGCGGACCGTGTTGATGGTGCTCGCGCCCGCCGGGATCAGCCGTTCGGCGCTGCGCTACCTGCAGCACGTGGCGCTTCAGGCGCCCGGGCTGCTGCTGGTAATGTACAAGGCTGCGCCGCTTGCCGCGATGCTGCAGGAGCCTGGGTTCGCGCCGCTTCTGGCGCGTGTGTCGGCCTCGCCAGCGATCGAGTTTGACCGGCCGGCTGAAGCCGCTCGGCCCGAGGAAGCGGTCATGCCGGTGTTCGCCAGCCTGCCCGAGTTACCTGCGGAACCGGTCTTTGCGGACCGGGTCAGGCTGCTTGCCGATCGGGTCCGGCGGCCTTTGATCTGGACGGCCTCGGCGCTTGGCGTCGCCGCAATAGCCGCGTTGCTGTGGGCCGAGCACGATACGAGCTCGGCGGCAGTCGGGAGCAAGATCGCGCGTGCCGAAATCCGCCGCGACCCGGCCGTCGTGCCGGTTCCCGTGCCCGCCCGGCTGCCCGGTCCGGAGACGGCCGATGCGTCGCCCCCGCCCGCAGTGGGCGCCGACCTGCCTCCGTTGATCGCCGCCGTGTCGTCCGGCGAAGCGGCGATGCCGCCGGTTGCACTCGCCGCACCCCCCGCGCAGCCGCGGCCGGAGCCGCTCGCCGAGCCGGCGCTGATCGCTGCCGGACTCGCTCAGGTGCAAGTCAAGGCGGAACGCAGTCCGCACGTGCGTCACTCCGAAAGTGCCAGGCGCGAGACTCCGCGCATCGCGCGGGCTCGTCCGGATTCGCTGGCGCCCCGCCGTCTGGAGGCAGAGGACACTGCGAGCGCGCGGCAATACGACGGCGTCTCGCCGGTCTGGGTTCGCCGCGATCCCCGCCGCGGCGATGGGCCGTTCCTCGGCACGTATGCCGTCGACTCGCACGGCATCCGCGTCTTCGAATATGATCCGTGAGGGAGCGATGACGATGAAGTCCGCCCGTTTGCTTGGAATGCTGCTCTTTGCCATGTCTCCCGCCACGGCGCAGCCGATCATTATCCCGCTCGAGAAGCAGCCTCGCCAGGAAGCGCCGCCGGCCCCGTCCGCTCCGCCCGTGGCGCCCCCGACCGCCGCCCCGACCCAGCCCGGTCCCGCGGCCGGCACCGATCAGAGCGCACCGTCGGACGGTGCTGCTCCTACATCCAGTGAGCCGGCATCCAAGTGAAGCGGCTGCCGTCGCGGCGCCAGTAGCCATCCTGCCAAAGCGGCCCATGGCCCGCCCGTGGCACCCACTCGCCCTCCAGCCAGACGAAGCTCTGCCCCTCCCAATCCCAGTGGCCCGGCTGCCAGATCTGCGTCGCGTTCGACGCGGGCGGCAGCGGGATCCGCTCCGCCCGGATAGGCGGCACCGCCGGCGGCTCTACGGCGCCTGGACCAGAGCAGGCGGCCAGCGCCAGGATCACCCCCGCGCATCGGGCAACGTCACGCAGCGTCATAGCGGCAGCATGGCCTGCATCGGGTCATTTTCCAAACGGATCAGTATGTCCCCGATCTCGACCGTGCCCGCGTCCAGGACGCGGGCAAGAATTCCGCCCTGGCCGCGCACGGCGTTATAGCCGCCCGCGCCGAGCAGCGTCTCCATGCGCGAGCAAGGGTGGCACTCGCCGGCATAGGCCAAGGTGGCCGTGCCCAGCCGGAAGCGGCGCCCTTTGAGCGCGAGCAGGTTGATGCCGGAGGTTACGATGTTGCGGCGCAGCAGCACAGGGCTGGCCCGGCCGGCACCAAGGAAGGCGCCGATCGCGGCCAGGTTCTCCTCGCCAATTAGGCTGACCTGCCGCGACCCGCTCCGGCCAGCGTAGTGATCGCCCACCAGCCCGGCCAGCGGCTCCAACTCCGCGGCCTCGAGAACGACCATCTCCGCGTGCCGGGCCGGGCGCGCGCCGAGCCACCCCACGCTGCCCGGCCGAACCGGCGCGTCCAGCAGGCGCCGCAGCGGCGAGCCCGGCGGCGGCCCCGGACTTGCGGAATTGCTGGCGGCGAAGGATGTAGGAGCCATACTTTTAAACCTGAGGGACAGAATGTCGGTCGACGTTAAATACCGGACCAGCGCAACCGCCCACGGTGGCCGCGACGGGAAGAGCCAGACGGATGACGGCGCTCTCGAGATCACGATGGGCGTGCCGAAGGAGATGGGCGGGAACGGCGCGGGTAACAACCCGGAGCAGCTCTTCGCCACCGGGTACGCCGCGTGCTTTCTCGGGGCGATGAAGTTCGTCGCCAGCCAGAACAAGGACGGTCCGCAAGTGCCGAACGACGCTACGGTGCAAAGCTCGGTCGGCATCGGTCCGCGCTCGGAGGGCGGCTTCGGTCTGGACATCGAACTGAAGGTAACGCTGCCGGGCGTACCGCCAGAGCAGGCCGAGGCGCTGGTCGACAAGGCCCACCAGGTCTGCCCCTACAGCAACGCCACGCGCAACAACGTGCCCGTCCGCCTCATCGTCGCCTGAGACCCTATCGCGGGAACGCGGCGGCCATGAGCGCCGCCGTGTACTCGCGTTGCGGCCGCGCGAACAGCGCCTCGGCCGGCCCCTGCTCGACGACCCGGCCGGCCTGCAGCACCGCGACCCGGTGCGCCAAGGCCCGCACGACGGCTAGGTCGTGGCTGATGAATAGGTAAGAGAGCCCATGCGCCCGCTGCAGCCCGCGGAGCAGGTCGACCAGTTGCGCCTGAATCGAGCGGTCGAGCGCGCTGGTCGGCTCGTCCAGCACCAGCAGCCGCGGCTTCAACACGATCGCCCGCGCCACCGCGATGCGCTGCCGCTGCCCGCCGCTGAACTCGTGCGGGTAGCGCGCCGCGATCTCCGGCGGCAGGCCGACCTCCTCCAGCGCCGCCGCCACCCGCGCCATCCGGGCGCGCGCGTCCAACCCGGGCTCGTGCACGCGCAGGCCTTCGGCGACGATGTCTGCCACGCTCATCCGCGGCGACAAGCTGCCGAACGGGTCCTGGAACACGATCTGCATCCGACGCCGCAGCGGCCGGATCTCCCGCTGCGACAGGGGGAGGAGGTCTCGACCTTCGAACATGACCCGTCCGGCAGCCGGCTGCAGCTTGAGCATGGCCAGCCCGAGCGTGCTCTTGCCCGACCCGCTCTCGCCCACGAGCCCGAGCGTTTCGCCCTCGCGCACAGCGAGGCTGACCCCATCGACCGCATGCACCTCCGCCACGACCCGGCGCAACACCCCGCGCCGTACCGGCAAACGTGACCCGCACCTCCTCCGCTGCGGCCACGATGGGCGCAGTCTCGCTCACCGGCGCAGGCGCCCCCGAGGGCTCGGCCGCGATCAGCATGCGCGTGTACGCGTGCTGCGGCGCCGCGAACACGGCCTCGACCGCCCCGGTTTCGACGATCTCCCCATCCTTCATCACCGCCACCCGGTCCGCGACCCGGCGCACGACGTTTAGATCGTGGCTGATCAGCACGAGCGCCAATCCCCGCCGCGCCTTCTCCGCAGCCAGCAGATCGAGGATGCCGGCCTGGATCGTCACGTCCAGCGCCGTGGTCGGCTCGTCGGCGATGAGCAGCTTGGGGTCGTTGGCCAGCGCCATCGCGATCATCACGCGCTGCCGCTGGCCGCCGGAGAGCTGGTGGGGAAACGCGTCGAGCCGGGTCACGGCGTCGGCGAAGCCGACCCGGGCGAGCAACGCTGCGACCGCGTCGCGCGAGGCGCGCCGGCCATGCAGCGCCATCGCCTCGCCGACCTGCCGGCCGATCCGCTGCAGCGGATTGAGGCTGGTCATTGGCTCCTGGAACACGATCCCCGCCGTGCCGCCGCGGATGCGCTGCAGCGTGCGTGGACCGGCCGCCAGAACGTCCTGCCCGTCCAGCGTGATCCGCCCGGAGGCCGCCGCGCCCGGCGGCAGCAGCCGCAAGACCGATAGGGCCGTCAGCGACTTGCCCGACCCGCTCTCGCCGACGAGGGCGAGCGTCTCGCCGGGCTCTATTTGGAACGACACGCCGTCGACGACCCGGCGCGGACCGAAGGCGATCGAGAGGCTATCGACGACGAGCATCGCCCTTGGCCTATCAGCGCCGCGCGGCGGGCGCCAGCCGATGCTTGCTTGCGATGCCGAAGAATTCGATACCGCCGTGATTGGAGGACGAGCGATGTCTGATCCGCTACGCCCCTATGGGGCCGACACCCTGATCATCCCGTTCACCGTCGTCCGCTCTGGTCCGGACGGCCGGCCAAGACCCGAGCCGACCGCCGAAGCGAGCGAGGGCGCCACCGCGCCGGCCGATGGTTCGCGCCCTTCGGCAGTGAACCCTCTCGCAGTGCAGGGCGGGGAGGTTGAGTAGCTTGGTCGTCACACTCCCTTCCGCGGATCGAACGCATCCCGCACCGCCTCGCCGATGAAGATCAGCAGCGTCAGCAGCCCGCCCAGCACCACGAACCCGGTCGCCGCCAGCCAGGGCGCCTGAAGATTGTTTTTCCCCTGGCTCACCAATTCGCCCAGCGACGGCGAGCCCGGCGGCAGCCCGAAGCCTAAGAAATCCAGCGTCGACAGCACCGTCACCGAGCCCGACAGCGTGAACGGCAGGAAGCTGAGCACCGCGACCAGCGCGTTCGGCAGGATGTGCCGCGCCATGATCGCCCCGTTCGACACGCCCAGCGCCCGCGCCGCGCGCACGTAGTCCAGGTTGCGTCCGCGCAGGAATTCGGCGCGCACCACGCCGGTCAGGTTCATCCACGAGAACGCCAGCAGGAACAGCAGCAGCACCCAGAACCCGGGCGTCACGATGCTGCCGAGGATGATCAGCATGTAGAGCTGCGGCATGCCCGACCAGATCTCGATGAAGCGCTGGAACAGCAGGTCGGTCAGTCCGCCGTAGAACCCCTGCACCGCGCCGGCCGCGATGCCTACGACCGACGACACCAGCGTCAGCGTGAACCCGAACAGCACCGAGAGGCGCACCCCGTAAATTACCCGTGCCAGCACGTCGCGCGCCTGGTCGTCGGTCCCGAGCGGGTTGCGCCACGAGGGCGGGGCAGGGGCCGGCACCGGCAAGTCTTTGACCACGCTGGCATAGCTGTATCGGATCGGCGGCCAGACCATCCAGCCATGCGCCGCGATGCGTTGCTGCAGCGACGGGTCGGTGAAGTCGGCCTCGAGCGGCAGCAGGTCGTCGCCGAACGCATCCTCGCTGTAGTCGCGCAGCACCGGCGCGAACAGGTGTCCGTCGTACTCGACCAGGAGCGGCCGGTCGTTGGCGATGAACTCGGCGAATAGGCAGACGAAGAACACGAAGGCGAAGATCATCAGCGACCAATAGCCGCGCCGGTGCGCCCGGAAGATCGCGAGCCGGCGCCGGGTCAGCGTCGCCGATGTCACCCGCGCGCCTCGAAGTCGATCCGCGGGTCCACCACGGTATAGAGCAGGTCGCCCACCACCTGCAGCACCAGGCTCAAGAGCGTGAAGATATAGAGTGTGCCGAACATGACCGGATAGTCCCGCCGGATCGCGCTCTCGAACCCGAGCAGGCCCAGGCCATCGAGCGAGAACACGATCTCGATCAGCAGCGCCGAGCTGAACAGGATGCCGATGAACGCCGCCGGGAACCCGGCCACGATCAGCAGCATCGCGTTGCGGAACACATGGCCGTACAGCACCCGCGGCTCCGCCGCGCCTTTTGCCCGGGCCGTCAGCACGTATTGCTTGCCGATCTCTTCGAGGAAGCAGTTCTTCGTCAGGATCGTCAGCCCGGCGAACCCGCTCGCCACCAGCGCCACGGTGGGCAGCACCATGTGCCACGCGTAATCGCCGACCCGCGCGGGCCACGGCCACGCCGACGATCCGCTGGTCACGAGCCCCCGTAGCGGGAACCACTGCACGAAGCTGCCGCCCGCGAACAGCACCACCAGCATGATCGCGAACAGGAAGCCGGGGATCGCATACGCCACCAGCACCGCCGCCGACGTCGCGACGTCGAACCGCGTTCCGTCGCGGACTGCCTTCTGGATGCCGAGCGGGATGCTGATCAGGTAGACCAGCAACGTCGACCACAGCCCGAGCGATAGGCTGACCGGCATCTTCTGCAGCACGAGATGGATCACCGTGTCGTCCCGGAAGAACGATCGTCCGAAATCGAAGCGCAGGTATTGCCCGACCATTTCCAAGAAGCGCGCGCCGGCCGGCTTGTCGAAGCCGAACTGCCGCTTGATCTGCTCGATCTGATTGGCATCGAGCCCCTTGCCGCCGCGATATGCGCCGCTGTCGCTCTGCGCGCCGGTGATCCGCGCCGTGGCACCCGCGCCGCCCCGCGCCTCGGCCACCGCCTGCTCGACCGGGCCGCCGGGCGCGAACTGCACGATGGCGAAGTTGATCGCGATGATGCCGAACAGCGTGGGGATCACCAAGATCAGTCGCCGCAGTAGATAGACGCCCAACCTCTCCACATCCCTGTCGACCGCGTCCCTGCTTACGTGGAGCCGGCCACCGTCACAAGTTCGGGATTGACCAATTAACTAGGAAAATATACCCGTCTGCCTCCATGGAGGAGCGCGGCGTCCTTGACTTGTTCAGCGGTATCGGCGGCTTCAGCCTCGGCCTTCACTGGGCTGGCTTTCGAACCCTCGCCTTCTGCGAATCCGACGAGTTTTGCCAGCGCCTGCTCGCCCGGCATTGGCCCGGCGTGCCGATCTACCCCGACGTGCGCGCCCTCGATAGCGAGCGCCTGCAGCAGGATGGCATCGCACCCTTCCTCGTCTGCGGCGGCTTCCCCTGCCAGGACGTCAGCCTCGCCGGCGGCGGCGGCGCCGGGCTCGACGGGGCGCGGAGCGGCCTGTGGAGCGAAATGGCCCGTATCGTCAGCATATGCCGACCCCGTTGGGTCATCGTTGAGAACGTCCCTAGCCTGCGAACTCGCGGCGCGGACCGGGTCATCGGCGACCTGGCGGCGCTCGACTACGCCAGCTGGGCATTCGTGGTGGGTGCTGTCCATGCCGGCGCCCCGCACCGGCGCAACCGGCTCTTCCTGCTCGCGCGCGACATCTCTGCCCACCCCGCTCGCGCGCGACTGGCGGTGCGGCAGCGCGTCACAACGCGCCGCGCGAAGCCTCCTGCCAGCTGAACGATTTGGTGGGTGGCTTGCTGAACCCTGCGTTCGTCGAGTGGATGATGGGTTTCCCGGCCGGGTGGACCGCGTGAGATCGCTTGGCAACGCCGTCGTGCCGACGCTGGCGGAAGCGTTCGGCCGCTCCATCAACGTCATCGAGGGCATAGCATGAGCGAGCCGGGGGTGGCGCGGACGGCGCCGAAGCGCGTCCTGATCGTTGAGGACGAAGCGCTGGTGGCGCTGACGCTGGAGGACGTGCTGATCGAGGCTGGCTACAGCGTCTGCGGCATCGCCGACCGGCCGGAGCAGGCGCTCGAGATCGCCCGCGCGCTCGACCCCGACATCGCCGTCATCGACGTTCGGCTCGCCGACCGCGGCGACGGCATCGCCTTGGCGGCCCAGCTCTCCGCAGGCATGCCCATCCGCATCCTGTTCGCGACCGGCAACCCGGCCGAGGTGCGGGCCCGGGCCCGCGCCGGTGATGGATGCCTCTCCAAGCCGTTCCAGGCCGAGTGGCTGCTCGCCGCGCTCGACTCCGTGCAGACCGGTGTCGATGCCGTCATTCCGAGCTACTTCAAGCTCCCGCTCCCCCCGCTCGCATGATCCGCAAGCAGCGCGTCAAGCAGCTCCTCAACAACGTCCCGTGCCTCATCTGGTGTGCCGACGCCGAGGGCAGTTGGGTCTACGTCAACAAGGTCTGGCTCGACTTCACCGGCCGGACGCACGACGAGGAGATCGACTCAGGCTGGACTGTCGGCGTTCATCCGGACGACGAGCCCGCACGTGGCGCCGCCCTCGCCGCCGCATTCGGCAGACGAGCGCCGTTCCGGCTCGAATTCCGCATGCGCCGTCATGACGGCGTGTGGCGTGCGATGCTCGCGACCGGCGCTCCCCGCACCGATCGGACCGGGGATTTCGTGGGCTATATCGGCTGCATTACCGACATCACCGACTTCAAGGACGCCCAAGCCCAGCGGCAGCGCGACATGGACGAGAAAGCCGCCGTCATGCAGGAGCTGCATCACCGGGTGAAGAACAACGCCCAGGTGTTCGCCTCGCTGCTCAGCGTCCAGGCCAGCCGGGCGGTCGACCCGGCCGTCAAGGCCGCGCTACGCGTCGCCGCCTCCCGTGCCGCCACCATGGCCCTGGCGCAGCAGCAGATCTGGGATGCCGGCTCCTCGGCCCGGTTCGATCTTGGCGCACTGGTCCGCCGCCTCGCGCTGGCACAGCAGGGCCGCGGCGCCGAGGTCGAGGTGCACGCCCCCAAAACGCTGTTTGTCCCGTTGGCCACCGCCGTGCCCCTTGGCCTGATCGTGCACGAGCTGCTGATGAATGCCCTCGCCCACGCCTTCGTCGGCCGGAGCGGCGGGCACGTCGTCATCCGTCTCGAGCGCGACGCCGAGACCGAGCTGCGCGTCTCGGTGGAGGATGACGGCATCGGCATGCCGGAGGACCGGGCGGGAAGTCAGTCCGCCGGGCTGACGATCGTGCGCAGCCTCTCCCGCCAGCTCGGCGCCACCCTGCAGACCAAGACGGCGGCCGGCACCCTGGTAAGCCTTCGCTTACCCTGCCCGCCACCCTGAGACATCACGCCGCACCATCGCCACCGGAAAAATCGGGTGCTATCGTCAACCTAAGTTGACAAGAGTAGCTCCCGATGCGTGAAAGTTTCCCGTTCTCGGCGATCGCCGGTCAGGAGGAGATGAAGCGTGCGCTCCTGATCGCCGCCGTCGATCCCGCGATCGGCGGTGTCCTCGCCTTCGGCGACCGCGGCACCGGCAAATCCACCGCCGTCCGCGCCCTGGCCGCGCTGCTCCCGCCGATGCAGGTCATCGCCGGCTGCCGCTATCACTGCGACCCGGCCCAACCCGACACCGCCTGTGACGAATGCCGCGCCGCCGGCCGCACCGCCGCCGTCGCCGCGCCCGTCCCGGTCGTCGACCTGCCGCTCGGCGCCACCGAGGACCGCGTTGTCGGCGCGCTCGACCTGGAACGCGCCCTCGTCCGCGGCGAGAAGGCGTTCGAGCCCGGCCTGCTCGCCCGCGCCAACCGCGGCTTCCTCTACATCGACGAGGTCAACCTGCTCGAGGACCACCTGGTCGACCTGTTGATCGACGTCGCCGCCTCCGGCGAGAACGTCGTCGAGCGCGAGGGCCTCAGCGTCCGCCACCCCGCCCGCTTCGTCCTTGTCGGCAGCGGCAACCCGGAGGAGGGCGAACTCCGCCCGCAATTGCTCGACCGCTTCGGCCTTAGCGTCGAGGTCCGCACCCCCGAAGACATCGCGACCCGCATCACCATCATCCGCCGCCGCGACCAGTTCGACCGCGACCCCGCTGGCTTCACCGCCGAGTGGCGCGCCGCTGAGGAGATCATCCGCCAAACGATCCTGCAGGCCCGCAGCCGCGTCGGCGCCCTCGACGTGCCCGACGCCGTGCTCGAGGATGCCGCCAAGCTCTGCGTCCGCCTCGGCACCGATGGCCTGCGTGGCGAGCTCACCCTCATGCGCGCCGCCCGCGCCCAAGCCGCGCTCTCCGGCGCCGACCGCGTCGAGCGGCTGCACCTGGTCCAGATCGCCCCCTCCGCGCTGCGCCACCGTCTCCGCCGCGACCCCCTCGACGACGCCGTCTCCACCACCCGCGTCAGCCGCGCCGTCGAAGAACTCCTCCCCGTATGACCCCACCAAACTCCTCACCTTCTCCCTCTCCCCCGGGGGAGGGCCGGGGTGAAAGTCGTTCCGTGACGGTGCGCACTCCATGACCGCCGCCGCTCTTCTCGCGGTCGACCCCACCGGCCTCGGCGGCGCCGTCCTCCGCGGTCCGCCCGGCCCGGCCCGCGACCTCTGGCTCGACGGCCTCCGGGCCCTCCTCCCCCACGGCGTCCCCGTGCGCAAGATCCCGCTCGGCATCGGCGAGGACCGCCTGCTTGGCGGCCTCGACCTCGCCGCCACCCTGGCCGGGCACGGCGTCCGCTCCCAGCGCGGCGTGCTCGCCGACGCCGATGGCGGCATCGTCCTGCTTGCCTCCGCCGAGCGCCTCCCGAGTGCCACCGCCGCCAGCATCGCCGCCGTGCTCGACCGCGGCGAGATTCTCACCGAGCGCGACGGCCTCACCCTTCGCCACCCCGCCCGCATCGCCGCCATCGCCTATGACGAAGGCGCCGGCCCCGACGAGACCATCCCCGCGTCGCTCACCGACCGGCTCGCCTTCCACCTCGACCCCCGCACCCCGGCCGCCCACCTCGACGGCGACGTTCCCGCCGCCCGCGCCCTCCTGCCCCACGTCACTGTCGACCCGGACCTGATCGACGCGCTCTGCCAAACCGCCGCCGCCCTCGGCATCGCCAGCCTCCGCGCACCCCTTTTCGCCGTCCGCGCCGCCCGCGCCGCCGCCGCCCTGGCCGGCCGCGCCGACGCCGACGCCGACGACGCGGCCCTGGCCGCCCAGCTCGTGCTCGCCCCCCGCGCTACCACGCGGCCGGCGCCTCCGCCGGAGCCGCAACCCCCGCCGCCGAACGAGCCTCCACCCGACGACTCACCGGAACCCGGCGCCGCCGCCATGGACGACGTCGTCCTCGCCGCCGCATTGGCCGCGCTCCCCCCCGACCTCCTCGCCAAGCTCGCCGGCGACGAGCGATCGCGCGCCGGCGCCCAGGGCCGATCCGGTGCCCTCAAGCGCGAGGGCGCCCGCGGCCGCCCCGCCGGCATCCGCCCCGGCGACCCCCGCCGCGGTTTCCGCCTCGCCCTCCTCGACACCATCCGCGCCGCGCTCCCCTACCAACGCCTGCGCGAGCATCATGGCCTCGCTTTATCCATCCGCCCCGGCGACCTCCGCATCGTCCGCCGCCAACCCCGCACCGAGACCACCACCATCTTTCTCGTCGACGCCTCCGGCTCGCAGGCGCTCGGCCGCCTCGCCGAGGCCAAGGGCGCCGTCCAACTCCTCCTCGCCGATTGCTATGTCCGCCGCGACCAGGTGGCGCTGATCGCGTTCAGGGGCCGGGTCGCGGAACTGGTGCTGCCGCCGACGCGCTCGCTGGTCCGTGCCAAACGGAGCCTCGCCGGCCTGCCCGGCGGCGGCGGCACCCCGCTGGCGCTCGGCCTCGACGCCGGCTTCGCGCTCGCCGACAGCGTCCGCCGCCGCGGCGGCACCCCCGCGATCGTGCTGCTGACCGATGGCAGCGCCAATGTCGGGCGAGACGGGCAGGGCGGCCGCCCCGCCGCCGAGCGCGACGCCGATGCCGCCGCGCGCCGCATCCGCGCCGCCGGCCACCGTGCCCTGCTGGTGGACAGCTCGCTGCGCCCTGCCCCCGCTGCTCGCCGCATCGCCGCGGCCATGGGCGGCCGCTACGTCCCGCTGCCCTTCGCGGGTGCAGCTGCCATTTCCGGCCTGGTCCGCGAGTGAAGCATCTCGAAGGCTGGCCCAACCGCGAAGCCAGCCGCTTCGTCCGCGCCGGCGGCCTCGAATGGCACGTCCAGGTCGCCGGCAGCGGACCCGTCCTGCTTCTGCTCCATGGCACCGGCGCCGCCACCCATTCCTGGCGCGCCCTCCTGCCGTTGCTCACGCCGCACTTCACGGTCGTCGCCCCCGACCTCCCCGGCCACGGCTTCACCGACGCGCCCGCCACCAGCCGCCTCTCGCTCCCCGGCATGGCCCGCGCGCTGCAGACCCTGCTCTGGGCGCTCGATCTCCAGCCGGTTCTCGCGGCCGGCCACTCCGCCGGCGCGCCGATCCTGGTCCGCATGCTGCTCGACGGTCAGATCACCCTGCGCGGCCTGATCGGCCTCAACGGCGCGCTCCTCCCGCTTGGCGGCATGGCCGGCCAGCTCTTCTCCCCGCTCGCCAAGCTCCTCACCGGTCTGCCCGGCCTGCCGGACCTCTTCGCCTGGCGCGCCCGCGACCCGGCCGTCGTCGAGCGCCTCCTCGCCGCCACCGGCTCCCGCATCGACCCCGATGGCGTCCGCCTCTACCAGCGTGTCGTCACCAACCGCAGTCATGCCGCGTCCGCGCTCGGCATGATGGCCCATTGGGACCTTCCCTCGCTCACCGGCGCCTTCGCACGCATCGACATCCCCGTCCTGCTGATCGCCGGCGAGAACGACAAGACCGTCCCGCCCAGCCAATCCGAACACGTCGCCGCCCAAGTCCAGCACGGCCGCTACATCGGTCTCCCCGACCTCGGCCACCTTGCCCACGAGGAAGACCCGCCGACGATCGCCGCCCTGATCGAAGAATTCGCGCGCGAGGTTCTATGATCCTGATGGTCGACGCCGTGATGGCCATCGTCATCATAGAGGGCATCACACTCTGGGCATTCGGTCGCGCACGGGTGCTGATCACCCTTCTCGCCGGCCTGATGTTGGTCATAGCGATGCGCCTCGCTCTCGGCGGCGCCGGGCTGCCCTGGGTCGGTCTGGCCCTGTTTGCGGCCGGGATCGCCCACACAATCGATCTGTTTAGGACCCTCTCCCGCGGGCGCGGGAAGGCTGGGTGAGAGTTGGGGCCGTAACGGCCAACTTTATCAAGTGAGAGACTTCCCACAACTGTCCAGTTCAGTTTACACTTTCCTTCAATGAACGCGTTGACACCCGCCCAGCTCCGGTCTGCCAGCGCGCCACATGCCCTCGTCATCGGCAGCGGCTTCGGCGGCCTCGCCGCCGCCATCCGCCTCGGCGCCCGAGGTTACCGCGTCACCATCCTCGAACGCCTCCCCGAGCCCGGCGGACGCGCCTCCGTCTTCCGACAGGACGGCTTCACCTTCGACGCCGGCCCCACCATCGTCACCGCGCCCGTGCTCCTCGAAGAGCTCTGGACGCTCTGCGGCCGCACCCTGTCCAACGACGTCGACCTCGTGCCTGTCGATCCGTTCTACCGCATCCGATTCCACGACGGCCCCGCCTTCGACTACCGCGGTAACCCCGACGCCATGCGCGCCGAGATCGCCCGCTTCGCCCCAGACGACGTCGCCGGCTACGACCGTTTCATGGCCGCTAGCGAACGGATCTACCGCGTCGGCTTCGAACAACTCGGCGACGTGCCGTTCCTGCACTGGACCGACATGGCCCGTATCGCCCCCGACCTGGTCCGCCTCGGCGGTTGGCGCAGCGTCCATGGCCTCGTCTCGAAATTCATCAAAAATGATCGGCTCCGCACCGTCCTCAGCTTCCATCCGCTGCTGGTCGGCGGCAACCCGTTCTCCGCCAGCGCGATCTACGCGCTGATCGCCTGGCTCGAGCGCAAAGGCGGCGTGCACTTCGCCATGGGCGGCACCGGCCAGATCGTCCGCGGCATGGCCGGCCTGATCCGCGCCCAAGGCAACACGCTCCGCTGCAACGCCGAGGTCGCCGAGATCACCGTCGAGCACGGCGCCGCCACCGGCGTCCGCCTCGCCGACGGCGAAACGATTCCCGCCGACCTCGTCGTCTCCAACGCCGACGCCTCCTTCACCTACCGCCGCCTTATCGCCCCCCAGCACCGCCGCCGGTGGACCGACCGCAAGATCGAGCGCGCCAGCCATTCGATGGGCCTGGTCGTCTGGTATTTCGGCACCAACCGCCGCTGGGACGATGTCCAGCACCACACCATCCTGCTCGGCCCCCGCTACCGCGGCCTGCTCGACGACATCTTCAAGAAGCAGACCCTCGCGAGGGACTTCAGCCTCTACCTGCACCGGCCGACCGCGACCGACCCTAGCCTCGCCCCGCCGGGTTGCGACGCCTTCTACGTGCTTTCCCCAGTCCCGAACCTTCAAAGTGGCACCGATTGGGCCGTTCAAGCCGAACCCTACCGCGCCGCCATCCAGGCCGAGCTCGAGCGGACCGTGCTCCCCGGCCTCGGCGGCGCCATCGTCACCTCCAAGATCATGACCCCCGCCGATTTCGAGACCCGCCTGCTCTCCCATGCCGGCGCCGCCTTCGCGATGGAGCCGCTCTTGACCCAAAGCGCCTGGTTCCGCCCGCACAACCGGAGCGAGGATGTCCGGAATCTCTACCTCGTCGGGGCCGGCACCCACCCCGGGGCCGGCCTCCCGGGCGTGCTCTGCTCGGCCAAGGTCCTCGACCGCCTTATCCCCACGATGGTGCCGGCATGATCGCCCCCGTCGACCTCGCCGCCTGCCGCGCCTTGCTCAACGGCGGCTCCCGCAGCTTCTATGCCGCCTCGCTCCTGCTCCCCGCCCGCGTGCGCCACCCGGCCACCGCGCTCTATGCGTTCTGCCGGGTGGCCGACGACCTGATCGATGACGGTGACCCACCGATCGCCCTGGCCGAATTGCACCGCCGCCTCGATGGCATCTACGCCGGCCGCCCGGCCGACTTCGCCGAGGATCGCGCGCTGGCCGCTCTGGCCGAAACGCACCGCCTGCCCCGCCTGCTACTCGATCGGCTGCTCGAGGGCTTCGCCTGGGACGCGGAGGGCCGCCGCTACGAGGACCTTGCTGCGCTGGAACACTATGCCGCCCGGGTCGCCGGCACGGTCGGCGCCATGATGGCCGTCCTCATGGGCGTCCGCGACCCGGCCGCCCTGGCCCGCGCCTGCGACCTCGGCGTCGCCATGCAACTGACCAACATCGCCCGCGACGTCGGCGAAGATGCCCGGGCCGGCCGCCTCTACCTCCCGCTCGCTTGGCTTCGCGACGCCGGCATCGCCCCTGACGCTTTCCTCGCCCGCCCTGAGCCCTCCGCCGCGCTCGCGGCCGTCGTCGGCCGCCTGCTCGGCGCTGCCGAAACGCTTTATCGGCGCGCCGACACCGGCATCGCCGCTTTGCCGCGCGCCTGCCGCCCCGGAATCTTCGCTGCCCGGCATCTATACGCCGCGATCGGCCACCAAGTGATGGTCAATGGCTGCGACTCCGTCACCAGCCGCGCCCGCGTCCCGCGCCGGCTGAAGCTGAGGCTTGCCGCTCGCAGCCTTGCCGCTGCCGCACGTGGCTTCGCCCCGCTCGCCGATCCGCCGCTGGCCGCGACCGCCGACCTCGTGCTCGCCGCGTCCACTGCCGCCCCGCGTGCCCGTCCAGCCAGCATCGAGGACCGCCTCGTCTGGCTCGTCACCCTCTTCGGCGAGCTCGACGCGCGCCAAGCCCGCCGCCTCTGAGCGGTGATCAAATACGAGTTCCTGATCTTCCTCGGCCTCGGCCTGGTGCTCGCCATCGCCGAGCTCGTCTCGGTCCGCCGCGCCATCCGCCGCGCCCGCGAGGCTGACGCGGCCAAGCAGCGGGACGCCTAGGCCTTCTTCACGCCCCAGAAACAGATGCTGCCCGCTTTGACCGTGTCCTTCAACGTAGTGCGCTGTGCGCACGGGATCGAATAGGCGCCGATCGGCACGTAAGGCACCTCCTTGAACGCCACCGCCTGCATCTGTTCGCAGATGCTTTTCTGCGCCGCCTCGTCTGGCGCGGCGAACCATTGGTCCCGCAGTTGCTCGAGCGCTGGGCTGACCGGCCACCCGAACCAGCCCGCCTTGCCGTTGCCGCGCAGGGGGAAATGGCTGCCGGGATTGGACAGTTGCAGGCCGGTCCAGGAGGTACAGAACGAGTTCCAGCCGCCCTCTGCCGCCGGCTTGTCGAGTGCGCGGCGGCCGACCAGCGTGCCCCAATCCATGCTCTGCATGTCGACGTTCAAGCCAATGCGCGTGAACAGGTCGCGCGTCACCTGCGCCATCGGAACGATCGTCACCTGGTCGGTCGGCAGCATCAGCACGATCTTCTCGCCCTTGTAGCCGCTCTCGGCTACCAGCTTCTTGGCGAGCGCCAGATCCCGCTTGCCGGTGAAGAGCGACATGTCACGGCCGTTGGCCATCGGCGTGTCCGGGGTGAAGATCCCGCAAGGGACACTCATCAGGTCGGTTTGGTCGCCGACGATCGCCGTCATGAACTCCGTCTGGTCGATGGCCGGCAGCAAGGCCTGGCGCAGCTTGTCGTTGTCGAACGGCGGCTGCGTGTGATTGAGCGCGATGACTGCCGGCTGGGAGAGCGCGTAGGGGCTGACGATCTGGATGCCTTTGTCGCGCCGCAGCGTCGGCAGCAGATCGATCAGCGGGTATTCCAGCCAGTCCACCTCCCCGGTCTGCAACGCGCCGGCTGCGGTGGCCGGGTCCGGCATGACCTTCCACTCGACCCGGTCCACGTGGGCCACCTTGCCGCCGGCCCAGAAGTTCGGCGGCTCCGACCGCGGCACGTATTTGTCGAACTTGGCATAGGCGTAGAACGAGCCAGACACGCGCTCCTCGGGAAGGAAGCGGAACGGGCCGCTCCCCGTCGTGTCGGTGATCTGCGTGAACGCGTCCGTCTCGGCCACGCGTTGCGGCATGATCAGGCAGATATCCGGCCCGCCGAGCGCGAACGTCATGAGCGGGAACGGCGTCTTCACCCGGATCTGGAAGCGCTTGTCGTCGAGCGGCTTGATCTCGTCGGTGAGCGACAGGAGCTTCTGCCCGAACCCCTTCCGTTTGCCCCAGCGATTGATCGACGCGACGCAGTCCACCGCCCGGACGGGCGTGTTGTCGTGGAACAGCAGCCCGTCACGGAGGGTAAAGGTCCAGGTCAGTTGGTCGCTGCTGATCTCGTGACCCGCGACCATCTGCGGCTGCGGCCGGAGTTGGTCATCGATGCCGTAGAGGGAGTCGTACACCATCATGCCGTGGGTGAAAGCGACCGTAGCGGTGGTCCAGACCGGGTCGATGCTCGACAGGTCGGCTTGCGGAACGAAGCGGATGGTGTTCGACGCAGCCGCCGCGTGGGTTCGCCCGACGACGCCCGCGGTGGCCAATCCGGCACCCGCGGCAAGGAGATCTCGACGACGCACTCTGTCCTCCGTGGTTGGGGCTATCGCGTCAGCGTGCATACCGGAGCGTTTGACCGTCAAGCACTACCGTGTCCGTGGCTCCTTCCTGGCGGCGATGATGACGGCCAGGATGACCGTCATCGCGAACGGCAAAGCCGGCAAACCGGCGGACAACTCGGTGCCGGTGCGTCCGGAGATGTACCAACCCCCCGCGAACGCCCCGGCGAGATACGAGAGGAACGCCAGCGCCGGCCACCCGATCCGCCCGCGCGCAAGCGTGCGGGACGCGCCGGACGTGGGTGGCGACACCAGCGCGAACGCGATGTTGGCCAGCGTGCCGGTGAAATAGGTGGTCGACACGCCGGCCACGCCGATCCGGTGCGCCACCGCGCTCTGCAGCCCCATCCCCACCGCCGCGCACCCGATCAGGCCGTAGCGCCACGCGGTTACCTGGTGGCGCGGCCACAGCAGCGCGAATGCGAGCAAAACGGCAGCTTGCAGGGCCAGCGTCAGCAGGAACCGCGATCGGCCCGGCTCGGACCGCAACACGGCCGCCCCTGCCAGCAGGCCGGCGAAGAAGCTGCCGAACGCGCAGAGATTGCGAATGGCCCCCGACAGCGCGCCCTGGCCGAGGCTGAGCCCCATCAGCGCCACGTTGCCGGTCATCGCCGACGGGAACACCTCGCCGAGGAAGCGGTAGCTCAGGATGTCCATGCAGCCGGACCCGAAGCTCATCAGCATCAAGCCGATGCCGATGGCAGGATGTGATTTCATCGGCCGCGTGGAATCCGGAACGGCAGCATCGCTTGCACCCAGGGCGCGGTGAACCGGTCCATCACCAGGCTCTCATGCACCGCATGCAGCCGCTCGCCCAGCAGCCGCGTCTCGATCACCGAGCGCGAGTAGAACGGCGCATCCTCGAGCCGCTGCCGCACGATCGGTTGCGAGTGCGCATCGCAGCGCGTGCTGGGGTGCAGGCCCCAGAGCGTGCGGGGCAGGGTGGCCATGGGCGGCGGCGTAAACGCCTCGACCGCTCCGGCGCGGTCGATCCGCAGCGCCAGATCCTGCCGACCCCCGACCCGGCGCACGGCATTGTACAAAATGATCGCGCCGTCTTTCGTCGGCGCCCGGCACCAATCCCATTCCTTGAAGTCGCGCTCGAGCGGCCGGTCGCCCTCGTTGCTGTCGAGGTAGCCGGTGCCGGTCCACGACAGGCTGGGCCGCTCCATCGTCACCTCGACGGCGGCCGACGGCGCGATCGGCGACCAGCGATGCCGCCCGGCGGCATCGAGCGTGAAACTGCGCCGGGTCAGGGCGCGCGGCGTGACCTTGACCATACCCGAGAGCCGCGACGGCACCGGCGCGGTGACCTCCTCGATCCAGATCGTCAACGACGTGCCGTCCCAGTGCAGCGCGGAGGGCCCGATCGTCAGGTGGTTGTCGCTGCGGGTGAGCTTGGTGCGGCCGCGCTCCGTCATCGCCCAGCGCTTGGGTCGTCCATAGAGGGCGACGTTGAGGCTGCAGTGTTGCTCCGGGTCGGCCGGCTTGCGGCGGCGCGACCAGGCGTAGAACGGCGAGAACACGCTGCCGATGAAGGCGATGATGGTGATGCCGTGCCGCCCGTCCGCGCTCAGCGCGTCGACATACCACCAGCGGTAGCCGTCATGCGGGACCGGCCAGTCTTCGCGAGGTCCGAACCGAGGTCCGCCATCAGCGCCGACGCCGCCAGCCGGCCCGACAGCGCCGCCATCGGCACCCCGGCTCCAGGGTGCGCCGCGCCGCCCGCCAAATAGAGGCCCCGCACCGCCGTCCGGCTCGCCGGCCGCTTGAAGCTCGCCGTCGCCCCATGCACCGCCGGGCCGTAGAGCGCGCCCCCGGTCGCCGGGAACAGCCTCTCGAACTCCGCCGGTCCGGTCGCGGTCAGCGCCGCGTTCGTCAGCGTCAGCCCGCACCGTTTCATCACTCCCCACGCGTCCTCCTTGTATCGGTCGATCTCGCCCAGCGTGCTGCCGGTCGCCGGTGCGTTGATAAGGATGAGCAGCCGTTCCGGCCGGGTGCCGACCGGGTCGTCCGCGCGGTCCTGGGCGCAGACATAGACGGTCGGCTCCCGCGCCATCGCGCCGCGGCCGAGCGCGTCGAACTCGGCCTTGTAGTCGCCCGAGAAGAACACGTTGTGCCGCACCAGCGGGAAACCTTCGGCCTCGGCGATGCCGGTCCAGGTCAGCGCCGAGAGCGAGCGTTCCGCCGGTTTCTGCCGAACGACCGCGCCCTGCACCGCTTGCCCGAACAGCCCGGCCGCGATGGCCTGCGGGTCCGCATTGGCGATCACGGCCTCTGCGGCCACCGCCTCGCCGCTCGCCAGCCGCACGCCGCTCACCCGCCCCGCCTGCACCGCGATCTCGCACACCGCGGCGCCGTAGCGGATCACCGCGCCATTCGCCGCCGCCAACCCGGCCAGCGCCTGCGCCAGCGCGTGCATGCCGCCCTCCACATACCAGACGCCCTGCTGCTCCACGTCGGCGACCAGCATCAGCGTCGCCGGCGCGAGGAACGGCGACGAGCCGCAATAGGTGGCATACCGCCCGAACAACTGCCGCAGCCGGGGGTCGCGGAAATGGCTGCCCAGCTCGGACCACAGGGTCGCGAACGGTTTGATCGCCAGCAGATCGGCGGGCCGCCGCACCGAGAGCGCAAGGGAGGCCATGCTGGGCCGCTCCCCCTTGATGAACGGTCCTTCGAGTGTCTGGTAGATGCGCCGGGCGGCCGCGCAGAAAGCGTGGAACCCGCGCGCTTCGGCCGGCCCGGCGAACGCCGCGATCTCAGCGGCCGAGCGGTCGAGGTCGGCGTGCAGGTCGAGGCGATCGGCGCCCCAGCAATGCCGGGCCAGGATGCCGGCCGGGGTGAGCCCGACGGCGTCCTCGAGGCGCCCGCCGCAATCGGAGAACAGCGCCTCGAACACCCAGCGCATGGTGAACACGGTCGGCCCGGCATCGACTCCGTCCACTTGGCGCATCTTTCCGCCGGGCGCGGCCGCCTGCTCGAACACCGTGACGTCTAGACCCTGGCGCGCCAGCATCGCCGCTGCGGCCAAGCCGCCGACCCCCGCTCCGATCACCGCGACGCGCTTGGAAGGAATAGCTTGACCCCTGTGTAAGCTTGGAGTGACAGTCATCGCAGACAAACAAAGTTGACACAACGGAAGGGGGCATCATGGACGTCATGACGCGGATCGAGAGAGCGCTCCAGTCGGCCTTGGCCCGCACCGGCCATCCAGGGTGCCCGCCGCGCCTGGGCCATGCCATGCATCACGCGGTTTTTCCGCGCGGCGCCCGCATCCGGCCCCGCCTGACGCTGGCCGTGGCGGCCGCCTGTGGCGAGGACGCGCCGGCCGTGTCCGATGCCGCGGCGATCGGGATCGAACTGATGCACTGCGCCTCCCTGATCCATGACGACCTTCCCTGCTTCGACGACGCCGACACTCGCCGGGGCCGGCCCAGCGTGCATCGCGCATTCGGCGAACCGCTTGCCGTTCTGGCGGGCGATGCGCTGATCGTGCTGGCTTATCAAACCCTGGCGCAGGGCGCTGCCACCCAGCCGTTGCGACTCGGTCAACTCGTGTTGACGCTGGGCCAAGCCGTCGGCGTGCCGTGCGGGATCGTGGCCGGGCAGGCCTGGGAGTGCGAGCCGGCGGCCGACCTGGCGCAATACCAGCGCGAAAAGACCGGCGCGCTGTTCGCTGCCGCGACGGTGTCCGGCGCGGTGGCGGCCGGGTCCGAGGGCGAGCCGTGGCGGGCGCTCGGCGCGGCGCTGGGAGAGGCGTTCCAGGTCGCCGACGACATCCTCGACGCGACGTCCGACGCTTCCACGCTCGGCAAGCCGGTCGGCCAGGACCTTGCTCACGCGCGCCCGAGCGCGGTTGGCCAGTTCGGTCTCGACGGCGCGATCGCGCATCTCCGGCACCTGGCGGAAGAGGCGGTCGACGCCGTCCCGCCCTGCCTGGGCCAAACCGCGCTGCGCAGCCACATCCTGACCGAAACGCTTCGCTTGATCCCGCAAGACCTGGCCCGGACGGCTGCGTGAGTCCGACTCTTCCCTCGGTTCTCCCCTTTCCCGCTGGCGGGAGAGGGAAGGGGTGAGGGTAGCTGGTCCAGCGAGTGCGAGCTTGCGGATCGCGGCACCGAACCCTCTCCCGCCAGCGGGAGAGGGCCTAGCGAGCTTCTTTGCTCGGCTGTCCGCCTGGCGCGACCGCACGCTGGCGAGCCCGGATTTCCGCGCCTGGGCCGCCCGCTTCCCGCTCACGCGGCCCATCGCACGGCGCCGCTCACGCGCGCTGTTCGATCTGTGCGCCGGGTTCGTCTATTCGCAAGTCCTGCAGAGTTGCGTCCAACTCGACCTGTTCAACATCCTGCACGTGGGGCCGCAGACACCTGGCGCACTCGCGTCTCGGCTCGGCCTGACTGTCGAGCGCACGGAGCGCCTCTGCGAGGCCGCAGCCGGGCTCACGCTGCTCCGCCGCCGCGGTGACGCCTATGGGTTGGGTCCACTCGGCGCCGCCATGATCGGCAATGACGGCGTGGCTGCCATGGTGCGCCACCACGCCATCTTGTACCGTGACCTGGCCGACCCGGTCGGGCTGTTCCGCGGCACGGGCAGCACAGGACTCGCCGCCTACTGGCCGTATGGAGCCGCCGATGACCCGGCCGCCCTGCCCGCCACTACCATCGCCGCCTACTCCGTCCTGATGGCCGAGTCGCAGCCGCTCGTCGCGGCCGAGATCCTGAGCGCCTACGACATCAGCCGCCACCGGCGTCTGCTCGACGTCGGCGGAGGGGAGGGCGCGTTCCTCGAACAAGCCGCCGCCCGGGCGCCAACTCTCCAACTGTGGCTGTTCGACCTGCCCGAAGTCGCTGCCCGGGCGGCACGGCGACTCGGGAGCCGGGTCACCGTCGCAGGTGGGGACATGCGGCGTCACGCGCTGCCGACGGGCGCCGACCTGCTCACGCTGATCCGCGTCATCCACGATCACGACGACGAGTTGGCGATGGCGATCCTGCGCAACATCCGCGCCGCGACCCCCGCCGATGGCACGCTGTTGTTGGCCGAACCCATGCTGGATGCCCCCGGGGCCGAGGCGGTCGGCGCCTATTTTGCGATGTATCTGCTTGCGCTGGGCAGCGGACGGCCGCGGCGTCAGGCTGAGTTGATGTCCATGCTGACCAGCGCCGGATTCGGACAGGTCCGTCCGCTGCGAACCGGCAACGCGGTCATCACCAGCCTCATTGTGGCGAAGCCGTGACAACGGTGAGTGTAAATGAACGTTGACAACTCTTGGAGTCAGCTTAGGCTGACACATCGGGCCGCAATGGCCGGCTTTGGAGGATAACGACGCGTGGACGCTTTAGCCGTCGTCTTGAATGCACCACACGACCTGAGCTTGCGCTCGCTGGTGCTCGACGCGGCCGAGTCCAGCGACGTCATCGTCGATGTCGAGTGGAGCGGCGTCAGCGCCGGCACCGAGCGCCTGCTCTGGTCGGGCACGATGCCGCCGTTCCCCGGAATGGGTTATCCGCTGGTGCCCGGATACGAGTTGGTCGGCCGCATCGTCGGCGGCACGAGGGATGGCGAGCGGGTGTTCGTGCCCGGAGCCCGCTGCTTCGGCCCGGTCCATGGCTTGTTCGGCGCCACAGCGTCACGTGTGATCGTCCCATCCGACCGCGCCCTCTCGCTCGGCAACATCGGCGAGGATGGCATCCTTCTCGCGCTGGCTGCGACGGCGCAGCACGCGCTGGCCGGGTTCGCGCTTCCAGAGTTGATCATCGGCCACGGCGTGCTCGGCCGCCTGCTGGCCCGCCTCACGGTCCTGGCGGGTGGCCGCCCGACCGTCTGGGAGCGTAACCCGGTTCGCGCCGAGGGCGCCACTGGCTACGCCGTGCTCGACCCGGCCGACGACGCCCGCCGCGACTACCGCGCCATCTATGACGCCTCCGGCGACGCCGGGCTAATCGACACACTGGTCATGCGGTTGGCGCCGGGCGGCGAGATCGTGTTGGCCGGCTTCTACTCGGATCGTCCGTCGTTCGCGTTCCCGCCCGCCTTCATGCGCGAGGCCCGCTTCCGCATTGCCGCACAATGGCAGCCGGCCGATCTGGTTGCGGTCCGCGACCTTGCCGCCTCGGGCGCGCTCGATCTGACCGGGCTGATCACCCACCGCGCTCCGGCCGAAGCCGCGCCGGACGCCTACCGCACCGCATTCGAAAATCCCGACTGTCTCAAGATGGTCCTGGAGTGGAAGGCATCAGCATGAACGCCATCACGCCCAACGCCATGACCGACGCCCTTCGCTCGGAAGCGGAGATCGAGCCTGACGCCGTTCCGACCGGCCCGGTCAAGAAAGAGACGCAAGTCATCGCCATCTACGGCAAGGGCGGCATCGGCAAGAGCTTCACGCTCGCCAACCTCAGCTACATGATGGCGCAACAAGGAAAGCGGGTTCTCCTCATTGGGTGTGATCCCAAGAGCGACACGACGTCGCTGCTGTTCGGCGGGCGCTCCTGCCCGACCATCATCGAGACCTCGTCCAAGAAGAAGGCCGCCGGCGAGAAGGTGACCATTGGCGACGTCTGCTTCATCCGCGACGGCGTGTTCGCCATGGAGCTCGGTGGCCCCGAAGTCGGCCGCGGCTGCGGTGGGCGCGGCATCATCCATGGCTTCGAGCTGTTGGAGAAGCTCGGCTTCCACGATTGGGGCTTCGACTACGTCCTGCTCGACTTCCTGGGCGACGTCGTCTGCGGCGGGTTCGGCCTGCCGATCGCGCGGGACATGTGCCAGAAGGTGATCGTGGTCGGCTCGAACGACCTGCAGTCACTCTACGTCGCGAACAACGTCTGCTCGGCGGTCGAGTATTTCCGCAAGATGGGCGGCAATGTCGGCGTGGCCGGTTTGGTCATCAACAAGGACGACGGGACCGGCGAGGCGCAGGCCTTTGCCGCCGCGGCAGGCATCCCAGTCCTGGCTGCGATCCCGGCCAACGAGGACATCCGCCGCAAATCCGCCAACTACGAAATCGTTGGCCGACCCGGCGGTGAGTGGGCCTCAATCTTCGAAGACCTCGCCGAGCAAGTTGCGACGGCCCCGCCGCTGCGTCCGACCCCGCTTACGCAAGAGGGGCTGCTCGGCCTGTTCAAGGGCGAGGCGGTCGGCCGCGGTTACACACTGATTGCTGCGACCGAGGCCGATATGTGCGCCGACGTCCAGATCACCCGTCCGTCCCTCGAAGTAATCTACGAGGGCGCATAAGGTCATGGACGCGCTGCCTCCCAGCACCGGAAGTTGCCATGCGGGCCGCGAGACGATGTTGTCGGCCGCACGCTCGGCCGGCAAGAGCGCCGTGCTCGACCGGCTGGCGTCCGACTATCCGCAAGGGCCGCATGACCAGCCGCAATCGATGTGTCCGGCGTTCGGGTCTTTGCGCGTCGGGCTGCGCATGCGCCGGGTCGCGACGATCCTGTGTGGGTCGGCATGCTGCGTTTACGGGCTGACGTTCACGTCGCATTTCTATGGAGCGCGTCGGACCGTCGGTTATGTGCCGTTCAACTCCGAGACGCTGGTGCGCGGCCAGCTCTACGAAGACATTCGCGACGCCGTCTATGCGCTGGCCAAGCCGGCCGATCTGGATGCGATTGTCGTCATCAACCTGTGCGTGCCGACCGCGTCGGGCGTGCCGTTGGATCGCCTGCCCAAGCAGATCGACGGCGTGCGCGTGATCGGGATCGACGTGCCGGGCTTCGGCGTGCCGACCCATGCGGAAGCCAAGGACGTGCTGGCCGGCGCGATGCTGCGCTTCGCTCGGCTCGAAGCCGAACAAGGGCCCGTGGCCCGGCCGCGCGGTGCCACCGACTCTGCCGACCATCGCAATGTTGGGCGAAGTCTTTCCGGCGGACCCGCCGGGCATCGGCGCGATGTTGGCCCCGATGGGCCTGGCGCTCGCCCCGCCGACGCCCGCCCGCGAGTGGCGGGATCTGTATGGAGCGCTGGATTGCGCTGCCGTCGCCGCCGTACATCCGTTCTATACCGCCTCGATCCGCGAGTTCACGGCGGCCGGCCGTCCGGTCGTCGGCTCCGGCCCGGTCGGGGTCGAGGGCACCGAAGCCTGGCTCGAAGCCATCGGGCTGGCCGCCAACGTGCCGTTCGAACTGCGCGATGCCGCCCGGGCCCGCGCCCTGCCGGCGATCCGCGCCGCGCTCGAGGCCAACCCGATCCGCCACCGCATCACGCTCTCCGGCTATGAGGGCTCCGAGTTGCTGACCGCCCGCCTGCTGGTCGAAGCCGGCGCGGAGATCCCGTATGTCGGCACCGCCTGCCCGAAGACCGAGTGGGCCGAGGCCGATCGCGACTGGCTCGAAAGCCGCGGCACCCACGTGCAGTTCCGCGCCTCGCTCGAGCAGGACGTCCAGGCGATGCTGGAAGTGAAGCCTGATCTCGCCGTTGGCACGACGCCGCTGGTGCAGAAGGCCAAGGAACTCGGCATTCCGGCCCTGTATTATACGAACATGGTGTCGGCCCGGCCCTTGTTTGGGGCTGCGGGCGCCGGGTCGCTGGCCGCGATTGTGGCCGCGCAGATCGGCAGCGCGCCGCGCTTTGCCCGCATGGTGTCGTTCTTCCAGGGTGTCGGCACCGGCGAGACCGCCGGGTATGGGAGCGTCGGTGTGCCGGTCGAGCCCGCCGGGTTCCGCGACCGCCAGCGCAAGATCCGCGCCGCTAAGGTCAAATCCGAATCCGCGGTGGGCACCTGATGCTCGTCCTCGATCATGATCGCGCGGGCGGCTACTGGGGCGCCGTCTACGCCTTCACCGCCATCCGCGGCCTGCGGGTGGTGATCGATGGCCCGGTCGGCTGCGAGAACCTGCCCGTCACCGCCGTGCTGCACTACACCGACGGGCTGCCGCCGCATGAATTGCCGGTCGTGGTCACCGGGCTCAGCGAAGAGAATCTGTCGAGCACGGGGACGGAGGGCGCGCTCAGCCGCGCGGCGCTGAGCCAGGATCAGGAATTGCCGGCCGTGGTGGTCACCGGCAGCATCGCCGAGATGATCGGCGGCGGCGTGACGCCCGAGGGCAGCAACCTGCAGCGCTTCGTCCCGCGCACGATCGACGAAGACCAGTGGCAATGCGCCGACCGGGCGATGTTCTGGCTCTGGAACGAGTTCGGCGTGAAACGCTCGCGTAAATACGCCCGCAAGGAAGGCGAGGCCCCGCGCGTCAACATCCTCGGCCCGATGTACGGCACGTTCAACATGCCGTCCGATCTGGCCGAGATCCGCCGCCTGGTCGAGGGCATCGGCTGCGTCGTCAACATGGTGTTTCCGCTCGGCGCGCATATCGACGACGTGCACAAGCTGCCGAACGCCGACGTCAACATCTGCCTCTATCGCGAGTTCGGTCGCCTCCTCTGCGAGGAGCTGGACCGCCCCTACTTGCAGGCCCCCATCGGGCTGCATGCGACGACGAACTTCCTGCGTAAGCTGGCCGAACTGACCGGCCTGGATGCCGAGCCGTTCATCGAGCGCGAGAAGCACACGACGATCAAGCCGGTGTGGGACCTGTGGCGTTCCGTCACGCAGGATTTCTTCGCCTCGGCCACCTTCGGTGTGGTCGCGAACCGGACCTACGAGCACGGGCTGGTCGGATTCCTCGAGGGCGAACTCGGGTTGCCCTGCGTGTTCCACTTCGGGCGCACCGCCGGCGAGAAGACCGACAACGCGGCCGTGCGTGAGGCGATCCACACCAAGAAACCGCTGATCATCTACGGCTCCTACAACGAACGGATGTATGCCGCCGAAGTGGGGGGACGCTCGATGTTCATCGCCGCCTCCTTCCCGGGCGCAGCCATCCGGCGGGCCACCGGGACGCCTTACATGGGCTATGCCGGCGCGACCTACATCATGCAGGAGTTCTGCAACGCCCTGTTCGACGCGCTCTTTCACATCCTGCCGCTCGGCACGGAGATGGACAAAGTCGAGCCGACGCCGGTGCAGCAGAATGCCTGGAACGCCGAACCCTGGGACGAGGCTGCGGCGACCCTGCTCGACGAGCATGTCGAGCAGGAGCCGTTCTTGGTTCGGATCTCGGCAGCCAAGCGGCTGCGCGAACACATCGAGCGCGATGCGCGCGACGCGCGGGAGGGGCGGATTACCGCCGACCGCGTGCGCCGTTCGCTCGCTTCACTGCGGGGGCGGGTGTCATGACCACCCGGCGCCCAGACCCGGCCGCGCGGGGTGCGCGCGGTGCTTCAGCAAGCCCTTCGCCGCGCAGGGTTCCCGCGCGGCAACGACAGAGACGGAGGTAACCCCAAAAATGTCGGATGTCCAACTCAGAACTGGCTCGACCTCGGGCCTAACGGATTCCGAAGCGCGCGAGTTCCACAGCATATTCGTCACGAGCTTCATCATCTTCGTGGCGGTCGCAGTGGTAGCGCACATCTTGGTTTGGCTGTGGCGCCCCTGGCTGCCCGGGCCCAACGGCTACGCGACGTCCATGCTGATGGACGGTGTGTCGGCCGCCAAATCGTTCTTGGCATAGGAGACAGAATCATGTGGCGTGTATGGCTGCTGTTCGATCCCCGTCGCGCACTCGTGGCGTTGTTCACCTTCCTGTTCGTTCTCGCGCTCCTGATCCACTTCATCCTGCTCAGCACGAGCCGGTTCAATTGGCTCGAGGGTCCGGCCCGCGCCGGCGCGATGTCGCAGGTGACACCGCTTCCGGGCGGCCAGGCGCTTCCCGCTCCGGCGGCCGCGCCGCGATAAACTCGCTTCCTCGGTAGCGGGAACGGACGCCTACCGTCCGCTCCCGCCACCAACGCCGCTCAAAGGTAAGCCCCCATGTCAATGCTCACGTTCGAGGAAAAGTATCGCGTCCGGGGGGGCACCCTGGTCGGCGGCGATCTGTTCGATTTTTGGGTTGGCCCGTTCTACGTCGGCTTCTTCGGCATCACGACCATCTTCTTCAGCGTCATCGGCACGCTCCTCATCGTCTATGGCGCCGCCATCGGCCCGACCTGGAACGTGTGGCGCATCAACATCCCGCCGCCGGATCTCTCCGTGGGCCTCGGCTTCGCGCCGCTGCGAGAAGGCGGCCTGTGGCAGATCATCACCATCTGCGCCATCGGCGCGTTCGTTTCCTGGGCGCTGCGCCAGGCCGAGATCGCCCGCAAGCTCGGCATGGGCTACCATGTGCCGGTCGCGTTCGGGGTCGCCATTTTCGCCTATGTCACGCTGGTCGTCATCCGCCCGGTGCTGATGGGCGCCTGGGGGCACGGCTTCCCCTACGGAATCCTGAGCCACCTCGATTGGGTGTCCAACACCGGCTACCAATACCTGCACTTCCACTACAACCCGGCGCACATGCTCGCGGTGAGCTTCTTCTTCACCACGCTGCTCGCCTTCTCCATGCATGGTGGCCTGGTGCTGTCGGCGGTCAACGTGCCGAGCGGGCAGGCGGTCAAGACGGCCGAACACGAGAACACCTTCTTCCGCGACACGATCGGCTGGTCGATCGGCACCCTGGGCGTGCATCGGCTGGGGCTGTTCCTGGCGCTGTCGGCCGGGTTCTGGAGCGCCGTGTGCATCGTGATCAGCGGCCCCTTCTGGACCCGCGGCTGGCCGGAGTGGTGGGGCTGGTGGCTCAACCTTCCGATCTGGCAGCACTCATAAACTCATAACGAAAGGGGGAGCGGGCAATGGCGCAATATCAGAACATCTTCACCCGCATTCAGGTCCGCGGCCCGGCCTATGCCGGGGTGCCGCTCGCAACCACCGGCTGGACGCGGACCGGCCAACCATTCTTCCTGCACCTGTTCGGTCGCCTCGGCGACGCGCAGGTCGGGCCGATCTACCTCGGGGTCACAGGCGTGGCGTCGCTGATTTGCGGCTTCATCGCCTTCGAGATCATCGGGCTCAACATGTGGGCTTCGGTGAACTGGGACGTCGTCCAGTTCGTCCGGCAACTGCCCTGGCTGGCACTCGAACCGCCGTCGCCGGCGCTCGGGCTGACGGTCATGCCGCCGCTGGCGGAAGGGGGATGGTGGCTCATGGCGGGCTTCTTCCTGACCGCCTCCATCCTGCTCTGGTGGACCCGCATCTACACCCGGGCCCGTGCGCTCGGCATGGGAACCCATGTCGCCTGGGCGTTCGCCGCGGCCATCTGGCTGTATCTCGTCGTCGGCTTCATCCGGCCGATCCTGATGGGATCGTGGGGCGAGGCGGTGCCGTTCGGCATCTTCCCGCATCTTGACTGGACCGCGTCGCTGTCGATCCGCTACGGCAACCTGTTCTACAACCCGTTCCACATGCTCTCGATCGTGTTCCTCTACGGCGCGACGCTGCTGTTCGCCATGCACGGCGCGACCGTGCTGGCCACCAGCCGGTTCGGCGCGGAACGCGAGATCGAGCAGATCATCGACCGCGGCACGGCCTTCGAACGCGGTGCGCTGTTCTGGCGCTGGACGATGGGGTTCTGCGCCACGGCGGAGTCGATCCACCGGTGGGCGTGGTGGTTCGCGGTGCTATGCCCGATCTGCGGCGGCATCGGCATCCTGCTGACCGGCACCGTGGTCGACAATTGGTTCCTCTGGGGCGTCAAGCACGGCATCGCGCCGCCCTATCCGGCGATTTGGGGCACCGTCGCCGATCCGGCCTTGGGAGCAATACGATGAGCGCGAGTGTCGATCCGAGCCTCGAGCCGGGCGGCGAACCCGGTCTCGCCTCCAAGCTGGGGGGCAAGCTCGGCCCCCGCCTCGGCCTCGGCCCGGCCTTGGCCGGCGTCGCCATCGTGGCGGCGGCCCTGCTGACCGTCGTCGTCGTCACCACGTTCGACCGGCCCAGCCCCGACACGATCCAGCGCGGCTTCCGCGGCGTGGCGATGGGGCTGGTCTACAACCCCCGCGAGGTCCGGGCCTACCTGGCGGAGAACAAGATCCCCGCGTCGCTGCCGCAACTGCCGGCGGCGGGGCCAAAGGCGGGCGTGGTCTACAAGAACGTGCAGGTGCTCGGTGACCTCAGCGTCGGCCAGTTCACGCGGCTGATGGCCTCGATCACCACTTGGGTGTCTCCCGCCGGCGGCTGCGCCTACTGCCACAACACCGCCAACATGGCCGAGGACAGCAAATACACCAAGATCGTCGCACGGCGCATGATCCAGATGGTCCAGCACGTCAACGCCGACTACAAGACCCACGTCGCGAACACCGGGGTGACCTGCTACACCTGCCACCGCGGCAACCCGGTCCCGGCCAACATCTGGTTCACCGATCCGCTGCCCAACCGCTTCGGCGGCGGCTTCGCAGCGACCAGCACCGGCGAGGGCCATCCGACGGCGGCCATCAACAACAGTTCGCTGCCGTATGACCCGTTCACGCCATATCTGGAGAACGCGGCCAATATCCGCGTCCAGTCGGAGCAGGCTCTTCCGGGGACCGACCGGCAATCGATCCAGCAGACGGAGTGGACCTACGCGTTGATGATCCACTTCTCGCAGTCGCTCGGAGTCAACTGCACCTACTGCCACAACTCGCGCGCGTTCGGCGACTGGTCGCAGAGCACGCCACAGCGTGTGACGGCCTGGTATGGCATCAACATGGTGCGAGACCTCAACGACAACTACCTCAACTCGCTGAGCGACGTCTTCCCGCCAGCCCGCAAGGGACTGCACGGCGACGTGGCGAAGCTCAACTGCGCCACCTGCCACAACGGTGTTTACAAGCCGCTGTTCGGGGTCAGCATGGTGCAGACGTTCCCTGAGTTGCAGGGACCGACGACGTTGGCTGCGGCGGCGCCGAAGCCCTAACACTCCCGTCTCCAGCACTGTTTTTGTGCTTCTTCGATTGACAGCGCCGCAAGGCGTGGCAATTGAAGGGCACAAAGACGGCGCTCGGAGACGATTGTATGGACAGCCTCGAACTCAACAAAGCCGCCGCCGCCGTGCTGGTGGCGGGCATTGCGTTCGTCGGAGCCGGGCTGCTGGGTCAGGCGTTGGTCGACCCGGCTGTCCCAGCCAAACCCCATCTCCCGATTCCTGCCGAAGCCAGCGCGCCGGTGGCCGCGGCCAAGGCGCCGGAGCCGCCGATCGGCGTGCTGCTGGCGTCCGCCACAGCCGCCGATGGCGAGGCGTTGACCAAGGCGCAGGGCTGCGTGGCCTGCCATAGCTTCACAAAGGGCGGCAAGGCGGGCGTCGGCCCGAATCTGTGGAACACCGTCGGCAACGTGCACGGCCACATGGAGGGGTATGCCTACTCCGCCGCCCTCAAGGGCAAGGAAGGCCCCTGGACCTATCAGGAGCTGAACGAATGGCTGACCAAGCCGAGCGCTTATGCACCCGGCACCAAGATGAGCTATGCGGGCCTGGGTGACGCCAAGAAGCGCGCGGACATCATCGAGTATCTGCGCACCCTGTCGGACGAGCCCAAGCCGAAGCCGCCGGTCGAGGCCGTCGCGGCGAACACCAACGCCGCGCCCGCCAACCCGGCGACGGCCGGCGCTACCGCAAACGGCGGCGCGCAGCCCAACGCCAACCCGGGCGGTGGCGCGATGGCGGCCACGCCGATCGCCGAGCGCCTCGCGTCGGCCGACCCGAAGGCGGGCGAGGCGGACACCAAGAAGCTCGGCTGCGTCGCCTGCCACAGCTTCAACGAGGGCGGCAAGAACGGCATCGGGCCGAACCTGTACGGCGTCGTCGGCACCAAGCAGGGCGAGAAGGACGGCTATGCGTTCTCCACCGCGCTGAAGGCCAAGACCGGCAACTGGACCTTTGCCGAACTCGACCAGTGGCTCACCAAGCCGGCCGCCTATGCGCCCGGAACCAAGATGACGTTCGTGGGCGTCGCCAACCCCAAGGACCGCGCCGACATCATCGACTACCTACGCACGCTGGCGGCCAACCCGGAGCCCGTCTCCGCTCAGTAGCCGGATCGGGGTGCGGCCTGCGGCAAATTGCCTCAGGCCGCTTGTTTCTCCTCGGCCTTCTTGGAGGCCTCGCTCAGACAGGCTTGCAGGGCATCGTGCAACGACGTCGTGTAGTAGTCCGCGCCGATCGCCCGCCGCATGGCCTCGTCTGACAGCACCGCATCCTCGGCCGGCCAAAGTCCGACCAGAAGCGGTTTGCCTGGGATGCGGCGGCGCAGGCGATCGAGCAGATAGCGCAGGTGCGACGGACTGCCGCTGATCTCGAGATAGCTGACGCAGACCATCGCCACGTCTTTCACATCCAGCAGATCGACCCGCCCGCGTGAGGCGTCCTCGTAGCGGACGACCTGTGCGCCGAGCCCGTGCTTGCGCAGGAGCTGGGCGAGCAGCGTGGATGCGGCCTCGTCGAGCGGTCCGCGCCCTGCGAGGCACATGATCGCGGTCGGCAGCTGCCAGGGCGGCGGCAACTCCGAGCTCGGCGGGGCCTGACCGGGAACAGGGGCGGGCTTGGCCGGTTGCTCGCCCGGGGCCGGCGGCAGCACGCCATCGGCATCGACCGGCTTGGGCGTTTTGTCGACGTCCTCGTGGCGATCCAGGTCGTCCGAAAGCTGGGTGATGGTCTCCTTCACCCGCGCGATCTGCGCTTCGCTCAGCACGCCCCGCTGCAGGTCGGCCGCGGCGAGCTGAAGGCCTTTCAGGGCGACATCGTCGTAGTAGGACGACAGCGAGCGATCCTTCAGCAGCGTCTCGGCCTGCTCCTGCGCCTCGTCCGGGTCGCCGGCGAGCATGCGCTGGTAGAAGCTCTCGACCGGGGTCAGCGCGGGCCGGTCGCCAAGCAGGACGGCGAGGAACTCAAGCCGCTTCACATGCCGGCCGATGACGACGAGGCACAACGTCAACGGCGTGGACAGCAGCAATCCGATCGGGCCCCACAGCCACGTCCAGAAGGTCGCCGCAACGACGATGGCGAATGGTGACAGCCCGGTCGAATGCCCATACAGCAACGGCTCGACGATCTGCCCGGTGATCCCTTCGACGACGACGAACAGGCCGGCCGTCCAGGCGACCAGCGACCAACCGTCCGACACGCCAGCGGCCAGGACGACCGGCAACGCGGCTGCCAGCACCGGACCGACATACGGCACGAACCGCAACATCGCGCTGAGCACGCCCCACAGCAGGGGCGAGGGCAACCCGATCAGCCAAAGGCCGAGCCCGATCACGCAGCCGAACAGGAGATTGACGCCGGCTTGCGCCAGGAAATACTTCGACAGCCGACGCCCCGCATCATCCATTGCCAGCGTCGTGCGGTGCAGGTCGCCCGATCCGAACAGCCGGATCATCCGGTCGCGCAGATCCTCGCGTTGCAGCAGGATGAAGATGGCGAATACGAAGACGATCGCGGCGGTCGACAGCGGGGTGATCAGCGGATCGGCGATGCGCTGCACCATCTGCAGCGGGGTCGGGCTCGGCTGAACCACCTGCACGGCGGGTGGCGGCTTGTCGGGTCCGGTGGGTTTAGCCGCGGGCGCTGCTCCGGGCGTGCCCGGAGGCTCCTGGAATTGGTTCATAACCGACGAGAGATGGCTGGTGGCATAGTCGCGCACCGCGCCGAATTTCTGCTCCACTACCTGGGCGTATTGTGGGACGTCCGGCGCCAAGCTAGCCGCTTGCATGCCGATCAAGCTGCCCAATCCGAGCACGACCCCGAGCGCCAGCACGACGGCAAGCACGACCGCCATGACCCGCGGCAGAATGCGGCGCAGCAGGTCGACGAGAGGGGCGAGTACGAAGGACAACATGATCGCCAGGGTGATCGGGATCAGCACCTCCCGGCCGAGATACAGCCCGGCAACCACCACCACACCAACCTGTAGCGCCATGATGTCGGTGGTCTTGGGCGCGTCCGCCGGTGCGATCTTGGCTGGTTGCATCGTCGTCTCCACGGCGAGAAATGACGGGGCAGCATCGCCGCCCCGTCAAACGTTAGTATTGACCAGCCGTGACGTCAGGCGCCGCCGATCAGCGGTTGATCAGCCGCGCAAATAGAAATCCGACCGTCGCTGCACTCAACAGCGCAACGATCGGATTATCCTGGACGAAATCTTCGATTTGATCCGCGAGCGTGGACGCGCCGTCGCCCACCGCATCCTTGGCCGAACCATACACGTTTTGGACGCGCCCGCCGATCTGGTCGGCCTTGCCGCCGGCCTGCATGCCGGTGTCGCCCAGCACGCTGCCGACGGCATCCTTGACCTTGCCGCCCATGTTGGTGGCGGCGCCTTCGATCCTGTTCTCGTCCATACGGTCTCTCCCCGCCGGTACAACACCGGCCTGAGACGTCTAACCGTCAGTCGAGCTCACAGTTGCGGCAGGTCAGCCTTCCTTAGGCGCGTAGGCGACGCACCAGCCCTTGGGATTGATGTTGCCCGCCACGATGGTGCAGCCGTTCGGCGCGACCCAGTTGACGCATTTGTCGCACTCGGCGCCGTCTTTCGGCATGTCTTGGTACTGGACGGTCTCTTTGGAGATCTTCTGATCTTGCGCCACCGATCCCCTGGACGCGACGACGAGCGCCGCAGCACCTACTCCCAATCCCGCGAACGCCCGTAGTGCTGCGCGCCTGTCCTGGTTCGTCATCAACTACCCTCCCTCATTCGGCACATGAACGTGCTTCAAAGAGATAAGATGCATCTGAGCGCGTCAAGCCGCTCGGCGGAGGCTCAATTGGGACCATACGGCCGAGAGGGCGTCGACCAGCGCCGCGATATCGGCCGCGGTATGCATCGGGGTCGGCGTGAAGCGCAGTCGCTCGGTCCCTTTCGGCACCGTCGGGTAATTGATCGGCTGCACGTAGATGCCGTAGCGATCGAGGAGGACGTCGCTGGCCTGTTTGCACAAGACCGGGTCGCCGACCATCACGGGCACGATATGGCTCGGGTTGTCGTGATGCGGCACGCCGGCCGCGTCCAGCCCGGCCCGCAGCAGGGCCACGTTGCGCTGCTGCCCTTCGCGCTCGACCGAGCTTTCCTTCAAGTGGCGGATCGCCGCGCGGGCGCCGGCGGCAACCGCGGGCGGCACGGCGGTGGTGAAGATGAAGCCGGAGGCGTAGCTGCGGATGAAGTCGCACAGCGCGGCCGACCCGGCGACGTAGCCGCCAACCACGCCATAGCCCTTGGCGAGCGTTCCGTTGATCAGCGTGATGCGGTGCGCCAGGCCCTCGCGCTCGGACACGCCGCCGCCGCGCTTGCCGTACAGGCCGACGGCGTGGACCTCGTCGAGATAGGTCATCGCGCCGTGCCGCTCGGCGACGTCGCAGATCTCGGCAATCGGCGCGATGTCGCCGTCCATGGAATAGACGCTCTCGAAGGCGACGATCTTGGGGGCGGCCGGGTCGAGCGTGGCGATCTTGCGCTCGAGGTCGGCCGCGTCGTTGTGGGCGAACTGGATGATTTTGGCGCGGGAGTGGCGCATGCCTTCGATCATGGAGGCGTGGTTCCACGCGTCCGACAGGATGGTGCAGTCCGGCAGTCTGGACGCGAGCGTGGAGAGTGCCGCCCAGTTGGCCATGTAGCCGGAGTTGAACAGCAGGGCGGCTTCCTTGCCATGCAGGTCGGCCAACTCTTCCTCGAGCAGCACGTGGTAGTGGTTGGTGCCGGCGATGTTGCGGGTGCCGCCCGCGCCGGCGCCGCAGCGCTCGAGCGCCTCGTGCATCGCGCCGAGCACGGTCGGGTGCTGGCCCATGCCGAGATAATCGTTCGAGCACCACACCGTCACCTCGGAGCGCTCGCGGTCGCGCGTGTGGGTGGCGCGCGGGAACTGCCCGGCCTTGCGCTGCAGGTCGGCGAACACGCGGTAATTGCCCTCGCGGCGCAGCCCGTCCAGTTCCCGACGGAAGAAGGTTTCGTAATTCATTTGCTACTCCCGCTCAGGTAATCCCACTGCCGCACCGGTACTGCCACCGGCAGCCGGCGCGCCGGCTGCCGTCCGAAATGACGAAACGTCAGCACCCAACTCCACAGCCGTTCGAAGGGCAGCGGCAGCACGAGCATCCAGTGCTCGAGCACAGCCAGCGCCAGCATCGTGACAAGGACCGTGTAGGTCGCGGCTTCGGCCGGGCTGATCCCGGCACGCCCGGCTTGGAACGCCAGCGCGACCGTGACCGCGGTGCCGGCCGTGACCGAGACCGGCATCAGCGCGTTCATTGGCCGCTTGGCCATGTAGGTCAGCAGATAATGCAGATGGGTCGGCACGAAACGCTCGCCCAGGTTGCGCACGCCGAGGAACACGTTGAGCTTCGCGCTCTGCCGCATCACCCAGAGCACAATGAAGGTCCAGGTGCCGGTCTGGTTGGGTTCGCCCCAGGTCGCCGCCACGATGACGGCCGCCGTCACGATGATCGCAAGCTCATGGTAGAGGCAGGCCGCCACACCGTCGGCGAAGCGCTGTCCGAGCGTCGCGCCCATCCGCGCGCCGGTGCGCCGCGGACCGGTGACGAACCCCATGAAGAAGCTCATTTCCTGCCAGCCCCAGGCCAGCACGGCATAGGTGAAGGCGCCATAGACCCCGGCGACGGACGTGTCGTGCGCGCTCGCGCCGAGACGCCACAGAGAGATGGCGAACAGAACCGATCCCGCCGCCATGCTCCAGCCGAACGTGCGCCGCGGCAGGTTGTCGAGCAGAATGATGACGGCCGTGCTGAACCACCAGACGAACAGGGCATACCCGGCCGCGGCGAGGTCGACGGCCATCTACCAGGCCGGGACCATGCGGACCTCGGGGCGCAACTCGTTGTGCTTGACCGGGATCAGGAACATGCGCGCGAATGTCGCGGCCGCGGCCAGCGTCAGCCCGGCATTCTTGACCTTGCCGACGATCCCACCCTGCGTCCGCGCCGCCCGCTGCCCCACCGTGATCCGCCGCAACCGCTCGAGCCCAGCCGCGAACGCCGGGTGATCGAGGTCGAGGCCAACCGGGAACACCTGGGCGGCGATTTCGGAGGTGATGCGGAACACTTTGAAGTCGTATTCCGTGGGGTCGATACCGAGCGCGGCGTGGAACACCGGGCGGGCATGGTCGCGCACATACATCGTCGCGAACACGGCGAGCAGGAAGAACCGCACCCAGAGCTTGTTGAACCCGCTCAGCACCTTCGGCTCCGCCCGCATCAGCAGCGCGAACGCCTCGCCGTGGCGGAACTCGTCGTTGCACCATTGTTCGAACCACCCGAAGATCGGATGGATCATCCGCTCCGGATGCGCCTGCAAATGCCGGTAGATGGTGATGTAGCGGGCGTAGCCGATCTTCTCGGACAGATAGGTGGCGTAGAAGATGAACTTGGGCCGGAAATAGGTGTATTTCTTGGCCTTGGTTAAGAAGCCGAGATCGACCCCGACGCCCATGTCCTTGAGGCTGTCGTTGATGAAGCCGGCATGGCGGGCCTCGTCGCGGGTCATGAAGGTGAACAGCTCTTGGACATCGCCGGGCGCGATCCGCTTCTTGATTTCGGCATAGAGCACGCAGCCGGAGAACTCCGCCGTGACGGAACTCACGAGGAATTCGAGCAGTTCCTTCCGCAGTTCCGGCTCCATGCCGGAGAGGTCGACGTCGAACTTTTCATTGCGGACGAAATGGCCCTTGTTGGGGTCGGCCCGCAGCTCGGCGATCAGCCCGTCCCACTCGCGGCGCACACCGGACACGTCGATCTTGGACATCGCCTCGAAATCGGTCGTGTAGAACCGAGGGGCGAGGATGGTGTCCTCTTTCGCCATCTCGGTGGTGGCGTTAAGCATCTTGGCCGACGGGGTGACCGCGTAATTCATGACGCCTCTTTCGGCTCGAAGCCGACTTCATACAGTTGCGTGAGCTCGAACATCGAGGTGAACGCCGTCCAGGCCCGCAACACCGGCCCGGCACGGTGCACCGTTGCGTCGCACTGCATCACCAGGCGCTCGCCGAAGCCGATATCGGTTGGCACGCCGTGCAGGTAGACGACGTCGCCCGGCCGGATGTCGACGCCGTCGGGCACCGCGTAGGCGTGAAAACTGTCGAATGTCTTTTCGATGTCCACGTCCGCCTTGATGGCGAGGGTGCCTTCGGAGAGCAGGCCCATCAGTTCCGATCCAGCAACGGTGCGAACACGGCCACGTTGGTGGGTCCGAACGCCATCAGCTCGACATGCTGGCCAGTCGCGGTGTCGTCAATCGTGAGCCGGCCGTCCGACCAGCGGGACAACTGGAAGGGCTGCTCCGGGCCGAGACCGGTCAGGTGCCGGGTCCGCGCGAAACCACGGAGCGTGCCGCGCAGGAAACCTTGTTCGCCCTGATAGACGGCCACCTCGTGCCCGTCCTTGGCCGATTGAACGACGACCGCGCCGTCATCGCGGTCGAGGAAGCGCAGATTCCGCTCGGCCACCACCGTCGTGCCTGGAAGCGTGACGCTCGCATGCGTCACGCGGCCCACGAATGCGCCGACAACCGTCACGGTCAGGGCCGCGAATACCGCAAACAGCGGCAGACGGGGGAACACGGGTGACTTGGCCATGATCGGCGCTCCTCTTATTGCTTACTTAGGCCGCGAGCGGCGTTTGCATCGGGTCGTATGCTGTTTCAGTCCAGCTTGGCACCGCCCGGGGTGCAGCGGAACCCAGGATGTCAGCCAAAATCTGCGCCGGTTCAGCCGCATTGGCCAGCCCTCGCATCGTCGGCTGCGCCGGAGAGAACCGCCACGGCCGCGCATGCGGCCAAAGCACGACGTATGCGAAACGGTCGCTTCCGGCCAACGTCAGCGACAGGTCGCCGCTGCCATCGCTGGCCGACCGCAGATCTGCGGAAGCGACGCGCTCGAGCGGCAGGTTGAGCGTGACCGGCAGCGCCAGACCGACATGCAGCACGACTCGGTGGGTGGTGATGCTGTAGACCGTCCCGCGCGACACGGCGTAGGCGTAGCCGTATGCCAAGGCGAGCGGCACCAGGCCGAGGCCGGCGACCTTGACGCCGCCGAGCAGGCCGCCACCGGTCAGGGCGGCGATGCAGGCCAGCGCACCGAAGTAGATGGCGAGGGCTCGCGTGTGCAGCGCCGTGCGGGCCAGGACGCGCCAGTTGGGCGCTCCTTGCCACAGCAGCGTCTCGCCGGCCGGCAGCGGCCCCGGGAAGCTGCGCGGGGTCATAGCAGCGGCCCTTCACGGCCGGGCCAGGCATACAGGCTGCCCGCGGCGTAGAACGCCTGGATCTGGTCCTCCTCGCGCAAGGTAACCTGGTCGGGCGTGGCCGGAACCGGCGCCAGGGCGAATTGGGCGGCCTTGATATAACGGCAGATGATCCGCTTGCCCTTGTTGTCGATGCGGAGGAACGTCATCGGCAGCAGCACGCGGCCGCCCGACGTCAGTTCTACCTCGAGATAGCGGACCACGACCTCGGACCGGTCGATCCAAGCTTCCGCGACCGTCCCGGCGACGACGTCATCGGCGCCGACGACGCTGTAGCCGATGATCACCGGGTCTTCCATGGCCAGGAAGAACGCCGGCGCGGCCCGCAGCGGAACGATCTTCGGCTTGCCGTCGTCGAACGCCAGGTCCGGCTCGTTGTGACGGTTCGCCCAGGCGCCCGGCCCGATGCCCGCGGTGAGTGGCTCGCCGGTCGGCTCGATCGGGGAGCCCTCGGCCTTGCTCACCCGGCGGAAGCGGCTCAGCGGCTCGCGCGTCTCTGGCCGCGGCACCATCAGCTGCGCTCCGTCCGGCATCGGGAACGCCTTCTGCGCCGGGACCGGCGGAAAGCCTTGCACGACCACCGGGCTGACGCCGGCCCGGTCGGGCGCCACGAGCGGGTATCCTTCCCGCTTGTTCTCGCGGTGGAGGTAGTAGATCAGCCCGGCAAAGAACAGCCAGAATGCATAGAGCGCGAGTTGCGCCACATCGATGTAGTTGGTGATCGCACCGGTCTGCATGGTCGTCTCCCTTCAGCTTCTTGTCGGCTGCAACATGGTCAGGCTGTTCGGGCCGGGCTGCACGAACCGGACCAGCGGGCCGACCGCAACCAGCGTCGCGAACAGCAGCCCGACCTCGATGACGTAAACGGCGACGTAGCCGGTCGCCGGCGTGCGCAGGGTCGGGCCCAGCAGGCCGGCATCGGCCATCATGCCGACGCCGTCGCGGATCAGCCCGCCAGCCGCGACCGCGAGCCCCGCCGCCGACGCCTGCACCGCGCCCCAGATGCCCAGCACGAGCCCTACCTGGCCCGGCCCGCAGGTGCCGATCGCCGCCGTGAGCGTGCAGTGGGCGAACAGCCCGGCGCCCAGGCCGATGCCGGCCACCCCGAGCGCGAACAGGAACGGCGCCTCGAACGGCGCGGCGAAGATCAGCGCCGCGAACGCCGCCAGCCCGGCCAGCGCTCCGGTCCCGGCCAGCCGGTACGGGTCGGCCCCGCGGCCCAGGATGCGTGCCCCGATCCCAAACCCGATCAGTCCGCCGATCGCCAGCAGCGCCGTCATCGCCGTCGTCGCCGCGACCGGCAGGCCCAGCACCTTGCCACCGTAGGGTTCGAGCAGGATGTCCTGCATGCTGAACGCGACCGTGCCGATCCCGAGCGCCACCAGGCGCCGCTTGGCCTGGCCGCCGCGGCGGAACTCCCGCCACGTTTGGAGGAAACTCTTGGTGTTGACCGGAGCCCGGTCGCGCTGCCGCGGCTCCTGCTTCCACAGCGCGACGGAGTTGATCACCATCGTCAGCAGCGCCGCGCCCTGGACGACTTGGATGAGCCGCATCTCGCTGAACGGCGACAGCGCCAGGCCGAAGATCAACGCCGAAGCCACCATGCCCAGCAGCATCATCATGCAGAGCAGGGCGACGACCTTCGGCTGCGCCCGGGTCGGCGCGAGATCAGTGGCCAGCGCCAGCCCGACCGTCTGCACCGTATGCAGCCCGGCGCCCACCAGGAGGAACGCCAGTCCGGCCGCCGCGTCGCCCACCCAAGCCGGCGCGCTGCTATCGCCCGAGAGGATGATCAGCGCAAACGGCATGATCGACAGCCCGCCGAATTGCAGCAGCGTGCCGAACCAGAGATACGGCACCCGCCGCCAGCCCAGAACGGAGCGGTGATTGTCCGATTTGAAGCCGACCACGGCGCGAAGCGGCGCGAACACCAGCGGCAACGACACCATGACCGCGACCAGCCAGGCCGGCACGCCGAGCTCGACGATCATCACCCGGTTGAGCGTGCCGATCAGCAGCACCGCCGCCATGCCCACCGTCACCTGGAACAGCGACAGCCGCAGCAGCCGGCGCATCGGCAACTCGTCCGTCCCCGCATCGGCGAACGGCAGGAAGCCCGGGCCGATCTCCCGCCAGAGGCTCGCGAGCTTCATGCCCGGACCACCTCGAGCGCCTGCGAAATATAGAACCCGCCGGCGACGCGGTCGGAGCGGAGCGTGCGGAGCCCGTCGGTCTCGAGCAGCTTGCGGATGCGGGCGGGGCCGACCGGCTCGATGGCCGGCGAGCGGTCGCCGCGGGGGAACAGCTGGCCAGCCGCGTGCATGGCCGAGAGCAGGGCGGTCCGCGGCGCGAAGGTGAACACCAGCGAGCGTTCGGCGAGCCCCGCCAGCGCGGCGGCGGCACGGGCCATGTCGGCGGCGCGATAGTGGATCAGGCTGTCCATGGCGACGACGTGGTCAAAGCGGCCGAGCGCCCCGGAAGCGCTATCGTCGGCCATGTCGCCGACGCGGAACTCGATCGGCAGGTGTTGCGGCGCCCGCTCCCGGGCGAGCCCGACGAGCGTGGGCGAGAGGTCGATCGCGACGACTTCGGCTCCGCGCTCGGCCGCCTCGACGGCCAGCGCCCCGGTGCCGCAGCCGGCATCGAGAATACGGAGGCCGGTGAGGTCGGCCGGCAAGTAGGAGAGCAGGGTGGCCCGCATCCGGTCGCGTCCGGCGCGCACGGTGGCGCGGATGCCGCTGACCGGGGCGTCCGACGTCAGGCGTGCCCAGGCCGCGACAGCGGTGCGGTCGAAATAGGTTTCGAGTTGGGCGCGGCGGGTGAGATAGCCTTCGCCCAGCCCTCTCCCGGGGGGAGAGGGCTTTTGCGTCGGCTCCTGCGTCTTCTCCCTCTCCCCCCGGGAGAGGATCGGGGTGAGGGCCACGCCGCCGCCCATCAATCGTACCCCAACAGGTCGAAGATCTCCCGGTCCTTCAGCGAAGCCGCTTCGAGCGGCACCACCCCGGCCCAGAGCGAGGCGGCCAGGCGCAGATACTCGGCCTTGACCAGCTCGAGTTCCGGCGAGCTCTCCATCTCGAACAGCACCGACTTCTTCAGCCGCGACCGGCGGATGATGTCCAAGTCCGGGAAGTGCGCCAGCGTCTTCATGCCGGACGCCGCGTTGAACTTCTCGATCTGGTCGACTTCGGCGCTGCGGTTGGCGATCACGCCGCCGAGCCGCACCTGGTAGTTCTTCGCCTTCGCGCCGATCGCCGCCACGATCCGGTTCATCGCGAAGATGCTGTCGAAGTCGTTGGCCGCCACGATCAGCCCGAGGTCCGCATGCTGCAGCGGCGAGGCGAACCCGCCGCACACGACGTCGCCCAACACGTCGAAGATCACCACGTCGGTCTCTTCGAGCAGATGGTGCTCCTTGAGCAGCTTGACCGTCTGCCCGACCACGTAGCCGCCGCAGCCGGTGCCGGCCGGCGGGCCGCCCGCCTCGACGCACATGACGCCGTTGAAGCCTTTGAACACGAAATCCTCGGGCCGCAGTTCCTCGGAGTGGAAATCCACCCCCTCCAGCACGTCGATCACGGTCGGCAGCAACTGCTTGGTCAGGGTGAAGGTGCTGTCGTGCTTGGGGTCGCAGCCGATCTGCAGCACCCGCTTGCCGAGCATGCTGAACGCGGCCGACAGGTTTGACGACGTCGTGCTCTTGCCGATGCCGCCCTTGCCGTAGACGGCGAACACCTTGGCCGTGTCGATGCGAACGGCCGGGTCGAGCGAGACCTGGACGGAGCCTTCACCGTCGCCGCTCATGGGCGGCTTGCGGAGGATGGGATTGCGGATGGCGATGTTCATGCTGCGATTCCCACGTCGATGCCTTCAAGGCGGTCTTCTAGTGCTTCGCTGGCGCGGCGGAGCGCTTCGACCGTCGCCTCGTCCGGGCTCCAGTAGCGGCGCTCGTGCGCTTCGATCAGCCGGCCGGCGATCTTGGCCGACGCCTTCGGGTTCAGTGCGGCGAGGCGGTCGCGCATGGCCTCGTCCAGCACGTAGGTCTCGGCGAGCTGCTGATAGACCCAGGGGCTGACCTCGCCGGTGGTGGCCGACCAGCCGAGCGTGTTGGTCACGTGCGCGTCGATCTCGCGGACGCCCTCGTAGCCATGCTTGAGCAGCGCCTCGTACCATTTCGGGTTGAGGGCGCGGGTGCGGGTCTCGAGCGAGACTTGCTCGTTGAGCGTCCGCACTGCGCCATCGCCGCGGGTTTGATCACCGATATAGACCTGCGCCGCAACGCCGCCGCGGGCCTGGCGCACCGCGCGGGAAACGCCGCCGAGCGTGTCGAAGTAGTGGTCGACCGTGGTCACGCCCAGTTCGATGCTGTCGAGGTTCTGGTAGGTGACCTCGACGCTCGAAAGCACGTGCTGTAGCACTGCTTTCTGTTTGCTTGCCCGGCCGTCGACGCCATAGGCGAAACCCTTGCGCGTGGTGAAGGCGTCGGCGAGCTCGTCCTCGTCGTTCCACACGCCGGAGCCGACCATCTGGTTGACGTTGGCGCCGTAGGCGCCGTCGGCATTGCCGAACACCCGCAACGCCGCTTGCTCCATCGTGCCGCCGTTCGCCGCCATGAACGCCAGCGCGTGCTTGCGGACGAAGTTCTCGCTCTCTGGCTCGTCGGCCTGCGCGGCCAGCAACGCTGCCTCGGCCAGTAGCTTGGTCTGCAGCGGCAGCAAATCGCGGAAGATGCCCGACAGCGTGATCACCACGTCCACCCGCGCCCGGCCGAGCTCGACCAACGTGAGCAGCTTGGCGCCGCAGAGCCGGCCGTAGCTATCGAACCGCGGTGCCGCGCCCATCAGCCACAGCGCCTGGGCAATCGGCCCGCCCTCGGTCTTCAGATTGTCCGTGCCCCACAGCACCATCGCCACCGTCTCCGGCAGGCCGTGGCCCTCCTCCATGTGTCGCGCCAGCAGGCGGTCCGCCTGCCGGGTCCCGTCGCCGCACGCGAACTGGCTTGGGATACGGAACGGGTCGAACCCATGCAGATTGCGTCCGGTCGGCAACACGTCCGTGGTTCGCAGGAAGTCGCCACCCGGCGCCGGTCGCGTATAGCCACCATCCAGCGCATGGATCACCGCCGGCAATTCGTGATCCTCGGCCAGCAGCCCGTCGAGCCGGGCGCGTTCGATCGGTTCGATGATCCCGGCCGCATCGAGCATCGCCGCGCGTTCGTCCAGCGTCGGCGGCTCGCCGATCACGTGCAGCCCGTGCGGGATCAGGGTGTATTCCAATTCGATCAGCGCGGCGCCGACCCGGGCGATCTCGGCCTCGGGGTTTGCCCAGGCCGGTTCGGCCACACCGAGATCGACGCTGGCCGCCTGAGCCTGGATCAGCGTCGACAGCGCGATGAGCTGCTCGGCGTCCGCGTCAGGCTCCATTGTCCGCCAGCGGTCGATCGACGATTTCAGGTCGAGCAACCCGCGGTAGAGGCCCGCATGCGCCACCGGCGGCGTCAGATACGAGATGAGCGTCGCCGAGGCGCGCCGCTTGGCGATCATGCCTTCTGACGGGTTGTTCGACGCGTATAGATTGATGTTCGGTAGGTCGCCGATCAGGCGGTCCGGCCAGCAACTGCCCGACAGCCCGGCCTGCTTGCCCGGCATGAACTCGAGCGCCCCATGGGTGCCGAAATGCAGGACCGCATCGGCGCGGAAATCTTCCCGGATCCAGCGGTAGAAGGCGCAGAACGCGTGCGTCGGCGCGAAACCGCGCTCGAACAGCAGCCGCATCGGGTCGCCCTCGAAGCCGAACGCCGGCTGCAGCCCCACGAACACGTTGCCGAACTGCCGCCCCAGCACGAACAGCGACGCGCCATCCGTATTGGCTCGGCCCGGCGCAGGACCCCAGGTCGCCTCGATCTCCGACAGCCAGGGCTGGCGGCGCACGTGATCGTCGATCCCGACCCGGGCGGCGATCGACCCGTCCATGCCATACGCCTCGCCGCCATCGACCACCAACGAGCGCAGCGCCTCCGAGTCGGCGGGCACGTCGACGTCGTAGCCGGCCGCTTTCAGGGCCGTCATCGTGTTGAATAGGCTTTTGAACACGGCGAGATACGCCGCCGTCCCAGTCGCGCCTGCGTTGGGCGGGAAGTTGAACAGCACCACCGCGACCCGGCGGTCCGCCCGCTCGGTCCGGCGCAGCGCCACCAACTTCGCCACACGCCCCGCCAACGCGGCCGCCCGCTCGTGATGCACCACCATGTCGCGGCTGCAGCTCACCCCGTCGCAGCCGTCGCACGGACTGGCCGATCGCGCCCGCCCGCAGCGGCCGCCGAACACCATCGGGCTGATCGCCCCGTCCAGCTCCGGGATCGCGACCATCATCGTCGCCTCGACCGGCAACAGGCCGCGGGCGTCGCCCTCCCACTGCTCGAGCGTCTGGAATTCGACGGGGGTCGCGGAGATGTAGGGCACGTCGAGCTGCGCCAGCAGCGCCTCGGCGGCGCGGCTATCGTTGTAGGCGGGGCCGCCGACCAGCGAGAACCCGGTCAGCGACACGACCGCATCGACGGTGGCGACACCGTCGCGCATGAAATACGCTTCAATCGCCGGCCGCGAGTCCAGGCCGCTGGCGAAGGCCGGGATTACCCGCAGCCCCTGGGCCTCGATTGCTGCGATCACCCCGTCATAATGCGCCGCGTTGCCGGAGATGAGGTAGGAGCGGAGAAGCAGCAGCCCGACGGTGCCCACCTTCCCCGCGTCGACAACGTTCGGTTGCTTGACGGAAGGCGACGTGAACCAGCGGATCTGGCCGCGGGGGGCTGTGACGGGGGAGGGCAGCAAGGCCGCGAGGTCCTCCGTCATCTTCCCAGGCAGCCCCGGGTGATACAGCCCGACATCCGGATACGTCACCGGCGCGGCCGCCGGACGCAGCGAGCGCTTGTCGCAATAGCGGCCCACCAGCATGCGGACCATGTTCGCCAGGTTCTCGTCGGACCCGGCGAGCCAGTATTGCAGCGCCAGGAAATAGGTCCGCACATCCTGCGCGGTACCCGGGATGAACCGCATCAACTTCGGCAACCGGCGCAGCATCCGCATCTGCGACTTGCCGTCCGAGCCGACCCCGTTGGTCCGCCCATCGCCCTTCTTGGCCCCGCGCAGCTTCTTCAGCATCGCCAGCGCGCCCGTGGCTTCTTCCATCATGTCGAACTTGCCGAGCCGGGTCAGCTTGGTGATCTCGGCCGCCGACATGCAGCACAGCATCGCATCGCACGCCTCGCGCCGGGCGGCGAGCGCGGCTTGGACGGGGCGGATATGGTCTTCCATGAACAGCATCGTGGCGATCACCACGTCGCCGCGGCCGATATCCTCGATGCATTCGGCGAGTGCCGCGTCGTCGCTGCCCCACTCATCGGCGGCGTGCACCACGAGCGACAGCCCGGGCAGTTCAGCCCGCAGCGCCGCCTCCGCCCGCGCTGCCGCGCCGGACAGATGGCTGTCCATGGTGACAACGACGACCCGAACCGGGTCGGTCATGCTAGCGACCCGGACCGGGTCGACGAGGGACAGCACGTTATCGGCCAAAGTGAGCTTTTGCGTCATACAGCGTGTCCACCGTGATGGTCGCGAGACCGCGTTCGTTGGCGAATTTCTCCGTGTTGCGGCGAGCCTTGCCGCGGACGAAGAAGGGGATCTTGCCGAGTTCCTTCTCGGCATCCGCCGCCCAGCCTGCAGGGCCGGTCGGCGCTGCCTCGACCCGGGTTTCGGATTTATGGCCGAGATGGCTGCTGCCGGCGCTGTCGGAGAACTCGAAGTCGCCGCGGAACATGCCGAGCAGGTGTTCCTCGAGGCCCATCATCAAGGGATGCACCCAGGTGTCGAACAGCACGTTGGCGCCCTCGAACCCCATCTGCGGCGAGTGCCGGGCCGGGAAATCCTGCACGTGGATCGGCGCCGAGATCACGGCGCAGGGCACGCCGAGGCGCTTGGCGATGTGCCGCTCCATCTGCGTGCCGAGCACCAGCTCCGGCTGCAGCGCGGTGATGGCGGCTTCGATCTCGAGGTAGTCGTCGCTGATCAGTGCCTCGAGGCCGAACTCGGCGGCGGCGGCGCGCAGCTCGCGGCCGAACTCGCGGCTGTAGCTGCCGAGGCCGACGACGTTGAAGCCTAGCTCGTCGCGGGCGACCCGGGCGGCGGCCATGGCGTGGGTCGCGTCGCCGAACACGAAGACGCGCTTGCCGGTCAGGTAGGTGCTGTCGACCGAGCGCGAGTACCAGGGGAGGCGGCTGTCGTTCTTGACCACGGCCGGCAGCCCGGCCAGCACGGCGACTTCTTCGAGAAACGCCTCGGTGGCGCCGACGCCGATCGGGATCGTCTTGGTCGAGGGCTGGCCGAAGCTGCGCTCGAGGTAGCGCGCCGCGGTCCCGGCGATCTCGGGGTAGAGCACGACGTTGAACGCGGCGTTGCCGAGCCGGGTCAGGTCGGCTGGGCTGGCCCCGAGAGGCGCGACGACGTTGACCGCGACGCCCAGCGCTTCGATCAGGGCGACGATCTCCTTGACGTCGTCACGGTGGCGGAAGCCGAGCGAGCATGGGCCGAGCACGTTGCAGCTCGCCGCGGCCGGCTGCGACTCGGGCTTGCGCGCAAAGGTGCGGACGAGCTGGTAGAACGTCTCCGCCGCGCCCCAATTCTCTTTCTTCTGATATGCCGGCAGTTCCAGCGCCACGACCGGGACGTCGAGGCCCATCGAGCGGGCGAGGCCGCCCGGGTCGTCCTGGATCAGCTCGGCGGTGCAGGAGGCGCCCACCAGCAGCGCGTCGGGGCGGAACCGCTCGACCGCGTCGCGGGCCGTGCTCTTGAACAGCTCCGCCGTGTCGCCGCCGAGGTCGCGGGCCTGGAACGTCGTGTAGCTCACCGGCGGACGCCCGACCCGGCGCTCGATCATCGTGAACAGCAGGTCGGCATAGGTGTCGCCCTGCGGCGCGTGCAACACCAGGTGCACGCCCTGCATCGAGGCCGCGACCCGCATCGCGCCCACATGCGGCGGGCCCTCATAGGTCCAGAGCGTCAGCTGCACCGGCTACACCCGCAACACGGCGCGGCGGGCGAGTGGCCGCGCGAACAATTCGGCTAGGTCGCCGGCCTGGTCGTAGCCTTGGATCGGCGTGAACAGCAGCTCGATCGACCATTTGGTCGTGATGCCCTCGGCTTCGAGCGGGTTGGCCAAGCCGAGGCCGCAGACGGCGATGTCCGGCGCGTCGCCGCGGCAGCGATCGAGCTGGCGCTCTACATCCTGGCCCTCGGACAGCATCGTGTCGGCCGGCAGCAGCGCCAGTTCGGCGGCCATGTGCTTCTTGTGCAGGAAGGGCGTGCCGACCTCGGCGAGCTGCATGTCCAGCTCGCGCGACAGGAAGCGGGCGAGGGGGATTTCGAGCTGGCTGTCGGGGAAGAAGAAAATCTTTTTCGTCGCCAGGCGGTCCTTGTGGCGCGCGATGGCGCCGGCCGCCCGAGTTCGGGGCGCGCGGGTGGCGGACTTCGAACAGAGCCGGATCGACGCCGAAAGCGGTGGCGGCAGCCTGCAGCCAGGCGGTGGTGCCCTCGGCGCCGAGCGGGAAGGGGGCCGGCAGCCAGTTCGCCCCGCGCGCCTCGAGTGCCCGGGAAGTGTCGGCCAGGAACGGTTGCGCGAGCAGCATCTGCGTCTGCGGCCCGACCGCAGGCAGTTCCTCAGCCCGTCGTGGCGGCAAGAATGCGACCCGGTCGATCCCCATCGCGGTCAACAGCCGGCGGAACTGGTCTTCGACCACCTCGGCCAGAGCGCCCACGATCAAAAGCGTACGCTCGTTGGTGTTCGGCATGATCGGCACCAGCGCCGCGAGGCAGGCATCCTCGCCCTGGGTGAAGGTGGTCTCGATGCCGCTGCCGGAGTAGTTGAGCACGCGGCACTGCCCGGCATAGGACACGCTCAGCCGCTGCGCCGCGCGCGACAGGTCCAACTTGATGACCTCGGAGGGGCAGGACCCGACCAGGAACAGCAGCTTGATGTCGGGCCGCCGGGCGAGAAGCTGACTGACGACTCGATCCAACTCGTCATTGGCGTCCGCCAGCCCGGCCAGGTCGCGCTCGTCGATGATGGCGGTGGCGAAGCGTGGCTCGGCGAAGATCATCACGCCGGCGGCCGACTGGATCAGGTGCGCGCAGGTCCGCGAGCCCACGACGAGGAAGAAGGCGTCCTGGATCTTGCGGTGCAGCCAGATGATCCCGGTCAGCCCGCAGAACACTTCCCGCTGGCCGCGTTCGCGCAGCACGGGAGCCTCGGCGCAGCCGAGGGTCGCCGCACGTTTTTCCAGCAGAGGGCTCACGAGAACTGGCCGACCCCGGTCTGACCCATGCCACCCTGACCCATGCCGGCCGGCATCGTCGCCTCGCCGACCGGCCAATGGGCCTCGTCCAGCCGCGCCGCCCGCAGCTTGAGCAGGAATTGCCCCGCGTTGATGACGTAGGTGGCATAGGCCAGCAGGGCGAGAAGCATCAGCCCGTGCGAGTCGAGCCAGCCGCCGAAGAGCGCGAACAGATAGACGGTGTGCAGGGCCAGGACGACCATGCTCATGGCGTCCTCCCAAAAGAACGCCGCCGCGAAGAGATACTTACCGAAGATCTCCCGCTCCCAGATCGAGCCGGTTACCATGATGAGGTAAAGCATCCCGGTTTTTGCGATCACCGAGCCGGTCGCCGCGGCCTCGCCCTGACCCGTCAGCAAGAACCGCAACACCAGGGCCAGGCTGACCAGAAAGACCAGGAACTGCACCGGGGCGAGCACACCCTGGACCAGCGTCCAGTGGGAGGCATCGCGCAAGCGGCGCTGCGCTGGCGTGTAGAGGCGGAAGGGCGTGGGGATATGCCGGCCCGCAGCGCCGGCCCACGGGCAGGAATCCACCTGATTCAGCAAGGTCTCAAGAACACGAGTAAACATTTCTTGACAATGCCTCCCTGGCGGTCTGCGGTCCCACTCTGGAGCCGCGAAGAGCTCCGAGGACGCACACCTTGGCCCCGATCCTGCCCTGCGACTTGACTCGTCCGTCTGGGCACAATCGGACGCTAAGTCCCCACCGGAGCATGTGTCAAGCGCGCGTTACGTAAATCGCGGTTGACACACCGGGGGTTTAGCCGATCAAATGCGGGAGCGTAGCCGATGGAAAAAATGACACCCGACTCCATTGCCCTCAATCGGTCGACCGACGGCATCGCCGTCCCGACGAGTCCGCGGTTGCGGCGGATTGATGGTGTCGGGACGCAGGTGGGGGATGGCGCGTTGCGCGGAGGAGCGCAGGCCGCCACCCAGTCCGGGTCCCAGCAGCGCCGCGCCATCCTGACCCGCGCGGTCCAGCTTCAGGTCATCCCGCAACTTTTGCAGCGCTCCAGCCTGCGCGCCGCCCCGGCGGCCGGGTTGAGCGCCCATGTGGAGCGCCTGGCCTCGCTATCGCTGCAGGCGACCAGTCACGAGGTCGTCGACTTCGTGACCGGGCTGATGGAGAACGGTGCCGATGCCGAGCGGCTCTATCTCAAGCTGCTGACGCCCACGGCCGTGTTGCTCGGCCAGTTCTGGACCGACGACGTCTGCAGCTTCGCCGACGTCACCATCGGGATCGGCCACCTGCAGACCGCCATGCGGGCGCTGCACCGTGCCTTCTTCACGACGGCCGGATCGATGGCGCCCGGCGCACCGCGCGCGATGCTGCTGCCGCTTCCCGGCGAGCAGCACACGTTCGGCCTCTCGATGCTGTCGGATTTCTTCAGCCGCGCGGGGTGGGATACCTGGTCCGGCACCGTGAGCGATGCCGGCGAACTCAACGCGATGGTGCGCGGCGAATGGATCGACCTCCTCGGCTTCTCGCTGTCGCATGACGCTTTGCTCGAAGACTCGCGGCGTCACATCGCCGCGGTTCGCCGCGCCTCGCGAAACCCGGCCATTGTCATCATGGTCGGCGGCCTGCCGTTCGCGCAGGACGCCTCCCTCGCGCTGGAGATCGGCGCCGACGGCACCGCGCTGGACGGTGCCCAAGCCGTCGCGATCGCGGCGGCCCTGCTCAAACGCCGGGCAGGGTCGTCTTGACCAACATCATTCACACATCTCGCCGCGAACAAACGCGGGGCTTCGCTAATGAAAACGTGGCTCCGGCCGACGGGACGGCCATCAGGGGCGTGCATAGAGGGGATCTCGCACCCGTGAAGCGCTTCGTATCCCCCAAGACCGCCCTGGGCGATCTTGACGCCGAGGCTGCCGCCGCCCTGATCGCGGCCGTCGCGGACATCACCCTGGTCCTGGATACCGCCGGCACCATCATCGACGTCGCGGTCCGCACCGACGATCTCGCCGCCGACCTGCGCGACCCGGCGACTTGGGCCGGCAAGCCGTTCGCCGGCGTCGCCGCCCCCGATAGCCGCACCAAGGTCGCCGCCCTGATCGCCGACGCTGGCAGCAACACCGAGACGCGCTGGCGCCACGTCAACCATCCCACCCCCGACGGCCGCTTCATCCCCATCCTCTATTGTTGCGTCCTCCTCGAGGGCACCCGACTCGTGGCGTTCGGGCGCGACCTCCGCGACCTCTCCGCCTTGCAGCAGCGTCTCGTCGCCGCGCAGCAGAGCATGGAGCGCGACTACTCCCGCATGCGCGACGTCGAGACGCGCTACCGTCTCCTGTTCCAGCTCTCCTCCGAAGCCGTCATGATCCTCGATGCGGCGCGCATGCGCGTGCTCGAAGCCAATCCCGCCGCCCGCACCCTGTTCGACGCGACGGGAGACGACCTTCCCGGCGCCGCGCTCGCCGCCATGTTCACGCCCGAAGCCGTCGCACTCGTCGAAGCGCATCTGGGCGCCGTCCGCGCCGGAGTCCGGGTGGACGACATCATCGCCAAGACCCGTGGCGGCCGCGACATGATGATCAAGGCGTCGTTCTTCCGCCAGGAAGGCGACGCGCTGTTCCTGGTCCGCATCGCCCCGCTGCACGGCGACACGGCGCTGACCGAGTTGCCTGACGCCAAGGCCAAGCTGCTCTGGGCCGTCGAGCGCGCGCCGGACGGGTTCGTCGTCACCGATGGCGACGGCCGGGTCATCATCGCCAACGCAGCGTTCTTCGACATGGCGCAGATCGCCCACGAGGAAAGCTCCCGCGGCCGGCCGTTGGACGATTGGGTGGGCGCCTCGGGCGTCGACGTCGCGGTGCTGATCGCCAATTTGCGCCAGCGCGGATCGGTGCGGTTCTTCTCCAGCACGATCCGCGGCGAGGAGGGCACCACCGTCCAGGTCGAGATCTCCGCCGTGGCGATCCGCAACGGCGGCCAACCCTGCTTCGGCTTCGCCATCCGCAACGTGGCGCCCCGCATGTCCGGGCTCGGCAACGGCGACAACCCGGCCGCCGCCCGCGCCCTGCCGCGTTCGGTCGAGCAACTGACCGAGCTGATCGGCCAAGTTCCGCTGAAGGACCTCGTGCGCGAGGCGACCGAGGTGATCGAGCGCCTGTGCATCGAGGCCGCGCTCGAGCTGACCGGCAACAACCGCGCGTCGGCGGCCGAAATGCTCGGCCTGTCGCGCCAGAGCCTCTACGTCAAGCTGCGCCGCTACGGGCTGGGCGATCTCGGCGCCGGCGCCGACGAAACGGCCGAAGCCGAGTAGATGTCGGCGACCGTCCCGTCATCAGAAGTGCGGACCGACTGGTCGGCCGCGCTCGAGTTGCTCAAGCCGATCACCTGGTTCGCGCCGATGTGGGCCTTCGGCTGCGGCGTCGTGTCCTCAGGCGTGCCGCTGGCCGATCGGTGGCCCTATGCCGTGGCCGGCGTGGCGCTGGCGGGGCCGCTGGTGTGTGCGACGAGCCAGGCTGCCAACGATTGGTATGACCGGCACGTCGATGCCATCAACGAGCCGGGCCGGCCGATCCCGTCGGGCCGGCTGCCGGGCCGGACCGGGCTGTGGATCGCGGTCGCGTGGACGATCCTGTCGATTGCCGTCGCCAGCACGCTGGGGCCGTGGGCGTTCGGCGCCGCGCTTCTCGGGTTGGCGTTGGCCTGGGCGTACAGCGCCCCACCGCTCCGGCTGAAACGCAATGGCTGGTGGGGCAATCTCGCCTGCGGCGCGTGCTACGAGGGCTTGCCCTGGTTCACCGGCGCGGCCGTGATGAGCGGCGCGCTGCCGGACGCCCGCATCGTCGCCATGGCGCTGCTCTACAGCGCGGGCGCACACGGCATCATGACGCTCAATGACTTCAAGAGTGTCGAGGGCGACACGCAGACCGGGATCCGGTCGCTTCCGGTCATCCTTGGGGTGGGCCGTGCGGCCGGGCTGGCATGCTGGGTGATGGCGCTGCCGCAGGTGGCCGTGATCGCGCTGCTGTTGCACTGGGGGGCGCCGCTGCTTGCCTGCGGGATCGTCGTGGTGCTTGCGGCGCAGCTCGCGTTGATGCCGCGCTTCCTCGGTGCGCCGCGGGCGCAGGCGATCTGGTACAATTCGACGGGGACCACGCTCTACGTGGTCGGCATGCTCGTCGCCGCCTTCGCGCTGCGTGGTATGGCGTGAGTGCGCTGAGCTGGGCCGGGATCGCCCGTTTGGGGCTGGTGCAGATGGCGCTGGGAAGCGTCGTCGTGCTCGTCACGTCGACGCTGAACCGGGTCATGGTCGTCGAGTTCGCGCTGCCGGCCATCCTGCCGGGCGCGCTGGTGGCGCTGCACTATTGTGTGCAGGTGCTGCGGCCCCGCATGGGTTGGGGCTCCGACATGGGCGGGCGGCGCACGCCCTGGATCGTCGGCGGGATCGCGGCGATGGCGATAGGCGCGCTGGTCGCAGCCCTGGGGGCTTGCCTGATGCCGGCGAGCCTGGCCGCGGGCGTCGCGTTGGCCACGGTCGGCTTCGTGGCGCTCGGCTTGGGCGTCGGCGCAGCGGGAACGTCGCTGCTGACGCTCGTCGCGCACCGTGTGGACCCCAACCGCCGTGCGGCTGCCGCGACGATCCTCTGGCTCATGATGATCGCCGGAATCGCAATAACGGCCGGGGTCGCCTCGCGGTTGCTGGACCCATTCTCGCCGGCGCGGCTGCTGGAGATCACCGCCGGCGTCGGCGCAATCGCCATGGTGCTGACCCTGTTTGCCGTGTGGCGGATCGAGGGCTCGGCTGCCGCGCCCGCGCCTGCCGCCCGGGCGCCGTTCCTGCCGGCGCTCGCAGAGATCTGGCGGGAGCGTCAGTCGCGCCGGTTCGCGCAGTTCGTCTTCGTCTCCATGCTCGCCTATTCGGCGCAGGAACTCTTGCTGGAGCCGTTCGCCGGGGCCGTGTTCGGCCTCACGCCGGGCCAGACGGCCGGCCTCACTGGCTTGCAGCATGGTGGCGTGCTGGCTGGGATGGCGCTGGTCGCGGTGGTCACGGTCTGGGCCGGGGCATACCGCGGCCGGGTCATGCGGGCCTGGACGATGGGCGGCTGCATCGCGTCGGCGGGCGGAATCCTGCTGCTCGCGCTCGCCGCCATCGTGCCCGAGATGCCGCTACGGCCGGTCGTGTTTGCGCTCGGCGTGGCTAACGGCGCGTTCGCGGTCTCGGCCATCGGCGCCATGCTGGGCCTCGCCGCCGAGGGGCGCGGCGCCCGCGACGGCACGCGGATCGGCCTTTGGGGCGCCGCTCAAGCGCTGGCGTTCGGCGCCGGCGGCCTGCTCGGCACCGGTGCCTCCGACATCGCCCATCGCCTGTTCGATCGGCCGGCGCTGGCCTACGCCGCCGTGTTTGTCGCGGAAGCCATCGTCTTCCTGCTGGCCGCGCGTCTGGCCGCAGGGCTGTTCGTCGAGGGCAAGCCCGCCCCAAGACGCCTCAATGCACTCCAACTGGGAGCCACGGGATGACCGATACCTATGACGCCGTGATCGTCGGCGGTGGCCCGGCGGGTGCGACCGCCGCCGCCGACCTCGCCGGCCACGGCCGCTCGGTCCTGCTGCTCGACAAAGCGGGGCGCATCAAGCCCTGCGGCGGCGCGGTGCCGCCAATCCTGATCCGCGACTTCGCGATCCCCGACCACCTGATGGTCGCTCGCGCCCGGGGGGCCCGCATCGTCGCGCCCAGCGCCGCCGAGGCCGACATGCCCATCGAGGGCGGCCCAAACGACAGCTATGTCGGCATGGTCGACCGCGAGACGTTCGACGAGTGGCTGCGCGAGCGGGCCGCCGGCGCCGGCGCCGAACGCCGCGACGCAAGCTTCGAGCGTGTCACCCGCGACCCGGACGGCGTCGCCCGCATCCATTTCACGCCGAAGGGCGCGACCGAGGAGACCAGCGTCCGCACGCGCGCCATCATTGGGGCCGACGGCGCCAAATCGGCCGTCGCCCGCCAATGCGTGCCGGGGGCCGACCACGTCAAATACGTGTTCGCCTACCACGAGATCGTCCGTGCCCCGGCCGAATCCGCCGACTACGACCCGGGCCGCTGCGACATCTACTACCAAGGCCCGCTGTCGCCCGATTTCTATGCGTGGGTGTTCCCGCACGGCGACACGATGAGCATCGGCACCGGCTCGGCCCAGAAGGGCTTCGGCCTGCGCCCCGCGGTCGCCAAGTTGCGCGAGCAGGCCGGGTTGGCGGGCCTGGAGACGATCCGCCGCGAAGGCGCGCCAATCCCGCTGCGGCCGATGAAGCGCTGGGACAACGGCCGCGACATCGTCCTGGCCGGCGACGCCGCGGGCGTGGTCGCGCCGGCGTCGGGGGAGGGGATCTACTACGCGATGCTGGGCGGCCGCCTGGCCGCCGACGCGGTCGAGCTGCTGTGCAAGACCGGCCAGGCCAAGTCGCTGCGCACCGCGCGCAAGCGGTTCATGAAGGCGCACGGCCGGGTGTTCATGGTGCTGGGCTTCATGCAATGGTTCTGGTATAGTAACGACAAGCGGCGCGAGACGTTCGTCAAGATGTGCCGCGACAAGGATGTCCAGCGCCTGACCTGGGACAGCTACATGAACAAGGCGATCACCAAGCGCGACCCGATGGCGCATGTGCGCGTGTTCTTCAAGGACATGGCGCAGCTGGTCGGGCTCGCGCGGTCACGCCCGGTCAGCGCAAGATCGCGCGCTTGAGGATCAGCCGTCCCGTTTTGACGGCCGCCAGCTGCGCCCTCGTTGTGGCGCTGCTCGGCGGAGCCGCCACCCAGATCGGGCCGTGGTATTACGGGCTGCACAAGCCGTCGTGGCAGCCGCCGGACTGGCTGTTCGGGCCGGTATGGACGCTGATCTACGGCCTGACCGCGCTGGCCGGCGTGCTGGTGTGGAATCGGATCGCCGATCGGGAGCGGCGGCTGCGGATTATGGGGCTGTTTGCCCTAAACGCCCTGCTGAACGTGCTCTGGAGCGAGCTGTTCTTCGGGCAGCGGCGGCCAGATTGGGCGTTGTCCGAGGTCGTGCCGTTCTGGCTGTCGATCCTGGTGCTCATGCTGCTGGTGTTCCCCGTCACGCGGACGGGCGGTTGGGCGCTGGTGCCGTATTTGCTCTGGGTGTTGTTTGCCGGGTTCCTGAACCTGGCCATCGTACGATTGAACGGGCCGTTCAGTGCCTGAGACGGAGGACGAGAAGATGGGTGAGACCCTCAAGCCGAAAGCGCAGGCGGTTCCCGCGACATGCCCGGCCGCGCACGCGCCCATGGGCGAGATCGTCCGGGCGCGCGAAACGGTGGGGCGGCATTCCCCGTCGCTGCCGCTGCGGATCGGCACCCGCGCCTCACCGCTGGCGTTGGTCCAGACAAGGGCGTTCCTGGCGCGGCTGACCAAGTTCTGCCCGGTCCTGCATGGGCTCGAAGTCTTCCAGGAGCTGGCAATCCGCACCACCGGCGACCGCAGCCAGGCGTCGGGCGTCCGCTTGGCCGACGTCGGCGGCAAGGGGCTGTTCTCGAAGGAACTGCACGAGGCGATGCTCGACGGCCGCATCGACATGGCGGTCCACAGCCTGAAGGATCTCGAGACCGAGTTGCCCCCCGGCATCGTGCTGGCCTGCGTGTTGCCGCGCGAGGACAACCGTGACGTGCTGATCCTCGGCCCGGCCTGCGACACCTCCGACGCCGCCGGGCTGCCCTATCCCGAGCTGCCGATCGGCGCGGTGATCGGCTCCAGCTCGGTGCGCCGCCAGGCCCAGTTGCTGCACGCCCGGCCCGACCTGAAGGTCGAGGTCATCCGCGGCAACGTGCATGGCCGGCTCGATAAGGTCCGCCGCGGCGACTACGCGGCCTCGCTGCTCGCCATGGCCGGGCTGCGCCGCCTCGGCCTCGAGCACGAGGTCGACATCGCGATCGACGCGGAAACCATGCTGCCCGCGGCCTGCCAGGGCATCGTCGGCATCACCGCGCGCCAGGGCGACACCGAGCTGCGCCACCTGCTCGCCGCGCTGTCCGACGCCGACGCCGATGTCGCGGCGCAAGCCGAGCGGGCTCTTCTCGGCGCGCTCGACGGTTCCTGCCACACGCCGATCGGCGCCCATGCGGTGCTGCTGCCCGAGGGACGCGTGCGGATCACCGGGCTCGTCGCCAAAGCCGATGGCAGCTTCCTGCTGCGCCGCTCGACGGAGTGCGACCGCGCCGACGCCGCCGCGACCGGCGCCGCGCTCGGCGACGCGCTCCGGCAGGCGAGTCCGCGGAACTTGTTCGCCTAGAGTGTCGTAGGGGGGCTTCAGCCCACCCGCCTAGCGCGGCGGCGTGCGATGGTGGGCTGAAGCCCACCCTACGAGCCTGCGCAAGCACGCTGGACTGGATGTCCGTATCTTGTAGTCTGTGCCAATGATTGACCGCGCAGCGGCATCCGGGAGGTTTACGATGGCGAAGACGAGACAGCAGTTCGGGATGATGGGGGCGGGCGCGTTTGCCCTGTCGCTGCTGGCCGGCACGGCCCTGGCCCAACCCAAGCCGATCAAGATCGGCGTCATCGCCGAGGCGCAGGCCATCAGCGGCAGCTCGATTTCCAAGGCGGCCCAGATGGCCGCCGACGAGATCAACGCCAAGGGTGGCGTCGATGGCCGCAAGGTCGAGGTCATCGTCTATGACGATCACTCCTCGGCCGCCGATGCCGTCCGCGCGTTCCAGCGCGCCGTCAGCGAGGACCACGTCAACGTCGTCATCGCAAGCTATATCAGCGAGGTGGTGCTCGCCCTCGAACCGTGGTCGGCCCGGCTCAAGACCGTGATGATCACGCCGGGCGCCGCCTCGGACGTCATCACCGCCAACATCAAGAAGGATTACGACCACCTCAAATACACCTTCCAGGGCTATTTGACGTCCACCTCGCTGTCCGGCCTCGTGTGCGACGCCGGCAAGGACATGATGGTCGACGGCATCAAGGCCAAGACCGCCGTCATCATGAGCGAGGATGCCGCCTGGACCACCCCGCTGGATGCCGGCTACGAGGCGTGCCTGCCCAAGATCGGCATCAAGGTGCTCGACCACATCCGCTTCTCGCCGGACACGACCGACTTCACCCCGATCTTCAACAAGATCGAGAGCAACAAGCCGGACATCATCGTCACCGGCATCTCCCATGTCGGCGTGCAGCCGACGGTGCAGTGGAAGAACCAACAGGTGCCGATGCCCATGTTCGGCATCTCGTCGCAGGCGACGAACGCGACCTTCTGGGGCGACACCAACGGCGCTGCGGCCGGCGTGCTGTTCCAGTCGATCTCCGGACCGGGCGTCGCGGTCACGCCCAAGACCATTCCGTTCGTCGATGCCTATCACCAAGCAGTTCGGTGCCCCGCCGTCCTATGCCGGCTACACCGCCTACGACCAGGTCTATTACCTGACCGACGCGATCAAGCGCGCCGGGTCGGACGATCAGGACAAGCTGGTCGAGGCGCTCGAGAAGACCGACTACCAGGGCGTCATCGGCCAGACCAAGTTCACCGGCAAAGACACCAGCAACCCGCACACGCTGGTGACCGGCAAGGGCGGGATCGAGGGCTTGTTCCTGCAGTGGCAGGATGGCAACCAGGTCAATCTCTGGCCGGTCAACCTGTCCAAGGGCAAGATGCAGTTCCCCAGCTTCATCAAGGCCAACGTCACGAATTAGGCTTTCGTGCGAGTTCGTCATTGCCGGGCTTGACCCGGCAATCCATTCCGTTGTGCCAGCGCTTGCCGGACCGTCCATCCGCGTGTCACGTCCGCGGGTGGACCCGCGGGTCACGGTATAGTTTGCGCGAGGCAACATGGTTCTGCTGCAAGTCCTGATCGACGGTTTCGCGATCAGCGCCCTCTACGCGCTCGGCGCGACGGGTTTCACGCTCATCTTCGGCGTGTCCGGCGTGCTCAACCTCTCGCACGGCTCGCTGATGGTTGCCGCAGCGGTCGGCGCCTGGTTCGCCAATGCGGTGCTCGGCACCGGCCCCTATGTCGGCGCCCTGTTCGGCGTCGCGGTCGGCGTCGGCCTGGCGTTGCTGACCTATGGCTTCGTGGTCCGGCCCATCCAGCGCTCCCGCCTCATCCGCAACGAGGAGCGCGAGATCTTCATCCTCACCGCGACGCTGCTGTGGGGCATCATGATCCAGGAGTTGATCGCCTATTTCTTTACCGATAGTGCCAAGACCGTGCTGCCGATCGTGGGCGGCGTCGTGCCGGTGCTGGGCGTTCGCACGCCGACCAACGAGCTGTTCACGGCGGCCATCTGCTGGGTCGGGATCGGCATCTTGTGGCTGCTCGTCAACCGCACGCGCACCGGCAAAGCGGTGATGGCGGCTTCGATGAACGCCCGCGGGGTGACGCTGCTCGGCATCGAGTTGTCCTGGATCTACCTGGTCGTCTGGATCATCTACGGCGTGCTGGTCGGCATCGCCGGCGTCTTGCTCGGGATGTTCCTCGGGGTCAGCTCCTACAGCGCCGGACCGCTGACCGGCAGCGCCTTCTCGATCGTCGTGCTCGGCGGACTCGGCAGCGTCTCCGGCTCGCTGATCGCCGCCTACGTGGTCGGCTACATCGAGACCATCACGGCCTATTTCGACCAGATCTTCGGCACCAGTCTCGGCTCGACCTCCTACCGCTTCATCCCGGCGCTGCTGCTGCTGGTCGTGGTCATGTATGTACGCCCGCGCGGTCTGTTGGGGAGGCGCTGAGTGATGCGCTTCGTTCTGACCGCCGCGGTCATCGTCGTGCTCGCCGCCCTCGGCGTGGTCCCGCTCTGGGCATCCGGCTACATCCTCGGGGTGCTGACCGTCGCCTATTATTTCAGTGTCTTCGCCATGGCGTGGGACCTGCTGTTCGGCTTTGCCAACGAGGTCAATTTCGGCCCTACCTTCCTGATCGGCCTCGGCGCGTACGGCGCCGGGATCCTGAACGGCCACGGCGTTCCGATCTGGGCCTGCGTCATCCTCGGCACCTTGATCGCGGTCGCCGGCGGCATCGTGCTGGCCCTGCCGGCGCTCCGGCTGACCGGCCCCTATTTCGGCCTGACCACCCTGGTTGCCGTGCTGATCCTGCAGAACCTCGTCGTGGTGTTCGCAGGCTTCACCGGCGGCGAGATCGGACTGATGGTGCCGGACGTCATCAGCATCGATGCGTCGACCAACTACTGGATCGCCTTTGCCTTCATGGTGGTCTGCGGGGCCATCCTCTTCGCCCTGTCGCGCTCGCCGATCGGCCTCATCCTGCAGGCCAGCGGGCAGGACGCGGTGCAGGCCGGCGCGCTCGGCTTCAACATCACCAAGCACAAGCTGGCCGCCTTCATCATCAGCGCCTTCTTCTCCGGGCTGTCCGGCGCGCTGCTGGTGTTCTACATGGGCACCGCCTCGGTCACGACGCTGGTGGCGATCACGGTCGGCGTGCAGATCATCATCGCCGCCGTCATCGGCGGCCGCCGCACCATCATCGGCGCCGCCATCGGCACCATCTTCCTCATCGCGATGACAGAGGCGCTGCGCAGCACCGGTGAACTCGCGACCTTCATCGTCTCCGCCGTCGCCCTCGTCGTCGTGCTCGTCGCGCCGAACGGCTTCGTCGGTGTCATCACCGGCCGCCGGGGGGAGCGCGCCTGATGCCGGGTCCGTTGCTGCAGGTCCAGAACCTCACCAAGCGCTTCGGCGGCCTCGTCGCGGTGAAGGGCATGACGTTCGACGTCGCCGCCGGCGAGATCGTTGGCCTGATCGGCCCCAATGGCTCCGGCAAATCGACGGTGATGAAGTGCGTCATGGGGATCGAGCGCCCGACCGAGGGCGCCGTCCGCATCGCCGGCGTCAACGTCGCCGGGCAGCCGGCGCACCAGATCGCGCGCCAGGGCGTCGGCCTCGTGTTCCAGCACTCGCGCCCGCTGCAGCGGCAGACCGTGCTCGAGAACATCAAGCTGGCCTTGCTGCCCGATAGCCTCATCCGCCTGCTCGCCGACCCCGCCCACGACCGCGAGGCCCGCGCCATCGCCGAGCGCGTCGGCCTGACCCATGTGCTCGGTCGGCGCCCGTCGACGCTGCCCTTCGCCGACCTGCGCAAGCTCGAACTCGCCAAGGCCATCGCCCGCCACCCGCAGATCGTCCTGGTGGACGAGCCGTTCGCCGGGCTCACCCGCGGCGAGACGGAAAGCTTTTCCGAGCTGATCCGCACCTTCAAGGCCGAGGGCCGGGCGGTGCTGCTGGTCGACCACAACGTCAAGAGCGTCGCCGCGCTGGCCGACCGCGTGGTGGCGATGTATCTCGGCGAGCGGATCGCGGTCGGTACCGCCGATCAGGTGATGCGCGACGAGCAGGTGCGCCGGGTCTATCTCGGCGGCGCCATCACCACTGCGGCCCGGCCGGAGACCAGCTTCGCCGACGGCGACACACCGCTGCTCGACATCAGCGATCTCTCGGTGTTCTACGGCAAGGCGCAAGCGCTCGAGAAGGTCTCGTTGCATGTGCACGAGCGCGAGTTCGTCTCCGTCGTCGGCCTCAACGGCGCCGGCAAAACGACGCTGTTCAACGCCATCTCCGGCCTGGTGCCGTATGACGGCCAGATCCGATGGGGTGGCGCCAGCCTGTCCGGCAAGTCCGGCGCGGCGATCGCGCGCGGCGGGATCGTGCATTGCCCCGAGACGCGCGAACTGTTCGGCGACATGTCGGTCCGCGAGAACCTCGACCTCGGCGGCCAGCACCTGACCGATGCCGACCGCGCCCGCCAGCTCGACTGGCTGTTCGACCTGTTCCCGCGCCTGAAGGAGCGCGAGGGCCAGAACGCGTCCACCATGTCGGGCGGCGAGCAGCAGATGCTGGCCATCGCGCGGGCGCTGATGATGCGAGCCCAAGCTGCTCATCCTCGACGAACCGACGCTGGGCCTGGCGCCGGTCATCCTCGAACAGCTCTCGCACGCGCTGGAGCGGTTGCGCCAGAGCACGCCGATCACCGTCCTGCTCGGCGAGCAGAACGTGACGTTCGCGCTGCCGCACGCCGACCGCGTCTATGTGCTCGAACACGCCCGCACCGTCTGGGAAGGCCCGCCCGACCGGTTCGAGTCGGAGGCCGGCGAGGGTTATTTGTAGGTCCACACCGCGATGAGCAGGCCGTCATCCCGAGCCGCCTAGCGGCGTGGCGATCCAGGACGGCAGAAGGCTCCTTACCGCCCATGACTGCCGCGTCGCTTCGCTCCTCGCAGTGACGAGACTCTTCGCATCAGCTACGTAGTCTGATGGACAACGGACACGCGCTGCACTCGATCGCCGTCACGCTGCGGGTCGCCCTGTTGGGCGGGCTCGCGCTGCTGCTGGTTTGGCTGCTGTCGGACGTGCTGCTGGTGATTTTTGCCGCCGTGCTAATGGCGTGCGTGCTGCACGGTGGCGCGGCGAAGATCCATGATTGGACCAGACTGCCGCGCGGCTGGGCGCTGCTGCTGCTGATCGTCGCCGTGCTGCTGGTGGCCGGCCTCGGGCTATGGTGGCGGGGGCCGGTGATCGCCAACCAGACCGGCCAGATCGCCCAGAACTTCGCCGAGGAAGGTCAGCGGCTCAAGACCTTCGTGCTCGGCACCTCCTGGGGCAAGCAGCTCGCCGACAAGGCTGGCGACGGGTCAGGCTGGTCGATCCTGGGCAAGCTTGGTGGATACGTGCCGACCATCGCGAACTCGCTGCTCGGGATCGGCAGCACGCTGATCATCCTGGTCGCCACCGCACTGTTCTTCGCCGCCGCGCCCGGCCTGTATCGGGACGGGCTCGTGCACCTGTTGCCGATGACGTGGCGCAACCGCGGCCGCGAGGTGCTGAACGACATGGGTGAGGCGCTGCAGCTCTGGTTCATCGGCCAGCTTGCCGACATGGCGGTCGTCACCGTCCTGACCGGGATCGGGCTCTATCTATTGGGGGTCAAGCTGGCGGGGACGCTGGCGCTGCTCGCAGGGTTGATGAACTTCGTGCCGTATATCGGCGCGCTGGCCGGGTCGCTCCCGGCGCTGCTGATCGCGTCGTCGCAAGGAGCCGATCTGGCGCTCTATACGGCGATCTTGATCGCCGCCGTGCAGATGCTCGAGGGCAACGTGATCGCGCCGTTGATCCAGAAGCGCACCGTCGACCTTCCGCCGGCGGTGACCATCCTGTCGCAGACGGTGCTCGGCAGCCTGTTCGGGCTGCTCGGCATCATCCTGGCCACGCCGTTCGCGGCCGCGGCGATGGTGTTCGTCAGGAAAGTCTATGTCGAATCGACGCTGGAGCGTGGCGTCAGCCGCGCGGAATAGTTCAGCCGGTCCACGCCGCCCCAGGCATATTTGTAGCTCTCCTGCCCGCGCAGGAAGTGCGCCTCGGTCCGCCCCTCGGCCACCGCCTGCTCCAGCATCGCCCCGAGGAGCAGGGTGCCGGGGCTGACGAAGCGTTGCGCCGTGTCGTAGCCGCTCAGGTAAAAGAAGATGCGGCCCGGCGCCAGCAACGCCATGATCGCCGCGGCCGCCACGCCCCCCACGCGCAAGACCTGCAGCCGCAGGAGCCCGGCCGCCAGCAGCCCCGGCGCCGCGTCCCGCCAGAAGGCCAGCACGGCCGCATCGGCCAATACGCCCGCGTCGCCCTGCGCCATCCAGCGCCCCTGATGGAGCCGCACCAGCGTGTCCAGACCCGCCGCCAGCGTGTCCGAGATCACCGTCTCGACCATCCAGCCGCCCGCGCGCTCGGCCCGATGCCGGCTCATCCGCAGCTTGCGGCGGATCCCCGCCGGCAACTCGGGCAGCGTCAACACCGGGCACGGGCTGCTCTGGCGCCAAACATGCGGGGTGTCGAGCAGCCGGGACCATGGCGGCACCTCGATCAGGTCGACCTGATCCACCGGATCCTCGCGCAGGCGCGCCAGTAGGGTGGGCAGCAGCCGCGCCGGGTCGCCGATCGCATCGAGGTAGTCGGTCGTTCCTGCCCCGATCGGCAGCGCCTTGCGCTCCGTGGGCAGCACGTAGAGCGGCAGGATCGCCTCGATCCCGCTGCCGCGCCGCTCGACGGCGACCCGAGGCATCCCGGTCCCGAACTGCCGCCACCACGGCAGCAGCCAATGCGGCGACTGGAACGGCGTCGCCTGCGAGGAACGGTCCCACAACGCGGCCCATTCGGCGGCCACCGCGGCCAGGCCACCATCCGTGTCGATGATGTCGATCACGCCGCCCGCGTAATGGCGCGCGCGGTCAGCTCGGCGTAGCGCGCCAGGTAGGCGTCAGTCATCCGCTCCAACGAGAACCGCTCCCGCGCGACCCGGCGGCACTCGGCCGGATCGATCGCCCCCACGCGGCCCAACGCGTCGACCATGCCGTCGACGTCATCGACCACGAAGCCGGTCCTGCCGTCCTCGACCACCTCCGGCAGCGCGCCGCTGCGGAAGGCGATCACCGGCGTCCCGCAACTGGCGGCCTCCATCGCCACCAGCGAACTCGTTTCCGCCACCAAGCTCGGGATCAGCAGGCAGCGCGCTCCGGCCAGCAACCGCCGTTTTCGCCGGAACGGGAGCGGTCCGAGATACCGCCATTGCGCCCCGAGCAACGGTTTGACCTCGCGCTCGAAGTAGTCCTGATGCGCCGTATACGGGAAGATCTCGCCGCCGATCAGGAGTGTCATGCCGGCGGCCCGGGTCGCCTGCAGCGCCAGATGCAGCCCTTTTTCCGGACATACCCGCGCCAACATCAACGCATAGTCGCGTTTCCTGACCCGGGCCGCCGCCAGCAGGTCCACTGGCACCCCGTTGGGGATCGGCGGCAGCATGTGCGCTCCCGGCCAGGTGTGCGTCGCTTCGTCGTGTGACACGCAGTTCAGCCAAGTACCCGGTCGCGTGATCTCGAAGGCGGCTTCGGGATACCAATGTGGGGGCAGATGCAGCGTGGCCAGCATCGCCGGACCCGGCGGCACCGCGTATTCGTGGAAATCGAGCCCATGCATGTGCACCACGTCGACGTCGTTGTCCGCCAGCACACGCTCGATTGCCGCCTGGACACGTTGGCGCAGCGCGATCAGCACGGGCTCGTCGAACGCCTCGCCGGGGAGGGGTCCGGCGACCGGCAACAGTTCTCCCGCCGTCCGCGAGCCCGCCAGCGCCACCACGATCGAGCGGTGGCCCGCCTCGACGAGCGCCGCGTCGATCGCGGTTAGCACCTGCTCCGAGCCGCCGACCGCATCCGGCCCGACCGGCGCCAACTTGTAGGCGACGCTGAGAACCGTCAGCCGCCGCATCGGACCCGCTCCCGCCACGCCGCCCCGGTCATCCACCCCCATGCCTCATACAGCAGCCGCCCCGGATGCGGCGGCTTGCGAAAGTCGTACGAGGGCGCGCGCCGGAACTGCTCCACGGCAGGATCGAAGCGGCTCAGGATGTCGCGTTGCGTATGGAAGCACGCCAACATCGCGCGCTTCCTCTCCAGGTCCTCGCCGCCGAGTCTCACCATCGCGTCCTGCGTCTCAATTCCTAAGGCAGGGGGCCGCAGAAAGATGTTTGTTTCGAGGCGGCCCTCGGCGTCGGCATGATAGCCGGCGAACTCGAACACCTCCGGTTCCAGCGAATGCACCGCCAGCGCAACCGCATCGTGGTCCGGATGGCCGCCCTCGTAGCAATGCGTCAACACCGCCTGGATGCGGTGTGTGGCGAACAGGTCGCGCAGCCGCGCCACGATGGTTGGCACCGCATCAGTCGTCTCCTGATCGGCAATCCCTAGCCCGACACGCTCCGGCGCTGTTCCGCACAGGGAAAGCGCCGCATCCAGCTCCTGTGCCCGCGCGGCCGCATAGGCGGCAGAGCTCGCGAAGCCCTCGCGCGCGGCATCGCCCAGCCCGCGCGGGGCGCCGTCGGTCACGTGGACCAGGAGGAGCCGCCGGAATAGCTGCAGGCTGCCACCTGCCGCGAGCGTCTCGTCGTCCGGGTGCGCCACGACCAAGGCCACCGCTTCCTCGATCGGCCGCCGCTCGAGGAGCGCGGCCAGCATGGTGCTAGGTCGCCCCCGCGTGGGCCGGGGCCAAGCTGTCGGCCCGGCCTGGCGCATAGCGACGGATCATTTCGCCGCAGAATTCGGCGAAACGCTCCGGGTGTTTCGGCACCGCCGTGTAGTGCTCCCACTGGCCTTCGTGCTCGGGCGTGAAGCAGAACGTCGCCGTCACCTTGAACTTCTCCAGCGCCCGCATCTGCCGGTCGAACCAGCGCTCGCAATCGGGCCGGAACCAATCGGCCCAGGACAGCCCGGTCCGCAGATAGGTCACGCCCAGATCGTCCAGCCGCTTCACCGCGTCGTCCAACCGATGGTCCTCGTAGTGGAACCACTGGCAGATGCCGAGCTCCGGCGTGAACTGGTGGAACTGCTTGGCTGCCAGCTTGGGCCGTCCGTGCTCATCGAGCAGCCCCATGTGGAAATGCCGGTAATACGAGCTGCCCTCGGCTTCGCGATGCCGGGTCGTGGCGGGCCACGCGGCCGGGAGGTCGTAAAGGCTATACCAGTGGATCCGGGGCGCCTTGCCGATCAGCAACTCCGCCGTCCGCTGCAAGCCCCAGGCCTGCACCTCTTCGGCACCGAACGTCGAGATGCCCACTTCGGACACCCAAAGCGGCAGGGGCGTCACGGCGCGGATGCTATCGAGCTTGGCCGGCCACTCGTCGAGCATCCAGTGGTTCCAGTCGAGCGGGAAGCCGTGCACCGCCACTGCGTCCAACTCGTTCAGCCCACCATGGCTCTGCAGCACACGGATGAAGTCCGGGTCAATCGGGCTGATGCCGCCCAACACCCGCGGCAGTCCGGGCGCCTCGGCCGCGATCGCCTGCCCGGCCAGGGCCGCCATGCGCGCGAACACGGCCCAGCCCGGGTCGTTCTCGAAGTCCCAGTGCGACTTGTTGTTCGGCTCGTTCCAGATCATGGCCGCTTCGATCATGCGCTCAGCCTCGTGCGGGGTAGACGGCGCCGTAGCGCGGATCGGACCGCTCGCCGCGGCGGCAGATGAAAATCTCCTCCTCGGGGTTGGCCTCGATCGTGAAGCCGGCCGAGCGCAGCATGGCTGCCGAGCACGCCCGGTTCGGCGCCCACCAGTTGGTGTTGTCGTGCGAATAGCTTTGTTCGATGAAGTGCATCTTCGGATAGCCGGGCTCGTCGAAGGCCGCCTTGTCCCAAAACTCGTAATCCTCGGCGACCTCCATGATCTCGTCGGACCCGCGCTGCATCGACTGGAACACCAGCAAGTCTCCGGCGACGTGCTCATGGATCAGGTCGAGCGCCAGCAGCGGATGCCGCAGGTGGTAGAGCACGCCGATGAAGAAGACGAGATCGAACTTCTCGCGCAACGATCCCACGTCGTAGACGCTCATCTGCTTGAATTCGACGTCCACGCCTTGAACGTCTGCAGCGAACCGCGCCTGCGCCAGGTAATCGGCGTCGAAATCGATGCCCAGCACCCGGTCCGCGCCCCGGCGCTTCATCTCCATCGAGTAGAAGCCGGCATTGCAGCCGATGTCGAGCACCGTCCGCCCGCTCATGTCGTCAGGCAGGCACTGCTTGAACCGCTCCCATTTGACGCGCGGAAAGTCGCCCAGGAAGTGCTCGGGCGCCGTCTTGACCCCGTTGAGGTCGATGTTGTGGAACCACGGCCCGAGTGCTGCCGCCTCCGTCCTGATCCGCTCTTCGGTCCACGCTGTCACGCTCTGCTCTGCTCCAATCGTCCCGCAACTTCCTGGCCACCCAGCAGCCGCATCGCTTCGCGATACCCATGCAAGGTCCCGACGTCGACGTAGCTCTCGCCAGCGCAGACGCCCCACGCCGTCCCGCCCGCCCGCAGCCACGCGTTGATCAGCGTGCCCATGAACTCGTCCTGCCGCTCTCGCTCGAGCCATAGCCGGTGCAGCTCGAACAGCGTCCGCCCAGGCATTTTGAACGCGCCCCAGATCCAACGCGACCGCGCCGCGGCCGATTTCACCTCGATCTCCACGACCCGGCCGGCGTCATCCAGCACCACCGCATCGAACAAGTCCGGCCGCTCGACCGGGAACAGCAGGAACGAAAGCCGATCGTCCGGCAGCGACGCCAGCGCATCGGAGGGGAACCAGATCGTGTCCGGCAGCCCAACCAGCACCGGCTCGTCCGGCGCGATGACTGCCAGGGCGCGGAAGATCGCGTCACACAGCCCGGCCGCGCCCGCCTGACAGACATAGGCGATGTCCACGTCGCCCACCGCCGCCCCGTAATATTGCAGGATGTCGCTTTTGAAGGGCGAGATCACGAAGCAGATCTTGTCCGCCCCCGCCCGCACCATCCGTTCGATGAGATATTCGCTCACCGCCCGTGGCCGCTCGACGCCGCTCGTATCCAGCCGGGACCCGACCGGCAGCAACTCTTTGCTGAACGCCAGCGGCTGGATGCGCGTGCCGTTGCCCGCGGCGGGGATGATGCCCCACATCAGGCGGAGACCGGTGCCGTCGCCGCCTCGAATGCGGCGATCATCTGCGCCGCGCGTCGGGCCGCGCTATGTTCCTCGAGCGTTCGCGCCCGCGCGCGCGCCGCGATCCGCGCCAGCGCGTCGTCCCCGAGCTGCAGCGCCAGCATCGCGTCGTCGGTCGTGTCCGCCACCAGGATCTCCTCGCCGGGCACGAAGAAGTCGTCGAGGCCGGCGAACCAGTCGGACAGGATCGGCACCCCGCAGGCAGCCGCCTCGAACAGCCGCCCCGACGGGCACCAGCCCATCCGCGCCATCGCGTCGCGCGTGATGTTCAGCGTCAGGCGCGAGGACGAGTAGAACGCCTTGTGTTCCGGCGGTGGCAGGTGCCGTACGAAATAGGTGTTGGCGGTCCAGGGAAAGCCGTCTGGGTATTGTGCGCCGCCGATCACGAACCGCTCGCCCGGCAACCGCCGGGCCGGCTCGACGAACAACCGCTCGAGCGCCGCCTGCCGGTCGGCCGCATAGGTGCCGAGATAGGAGAGCAGCGCCCGATACTCCGGCCGAGGCTCTGCTGGACGATGCAGCGCCGGGTCGACCGAACCGTAGATCGGCACTGTCCGCCGCGCGCCCAAGCGGGTCCGCAACGCATCCAGCGCGCCGCCGCCAGTGTAGCTCAGCACGAGGTCGAACGGCGCCAGCCCGTCCGGTCCGATATAGCCGACATCCTCGCCCGCCTCGATCCGCGCCAGTGTCACCGGCGTGTCCAGGTCGTAGAAGCAGCGAACCGCCAGGTTGGCGCCCGACACCAACTCCGTCGCCGCCAGCCCATCCGGACAGTATGACGTCACCATCCCGACATCGGCGTCCGCAAGCTGCGCCCGCATCTGCGGCAGCGCCTCCGCCCACTCGTCGTACAGCACCAGCGTGCCGCCGGGCGGCAGCGCGTGCAGGTCGCGATTGGCGGCGTAGTAGGGCACGTCCCGCTCGAAGAACACGACGCGATGCCCCGCCTCGAGCAGCGCCTGGATCAGCCCGCGCCACAGGGCGGCGTGCCCGTTGCCCCAGGACGAGCTGACCGCCAGGCCGAAGATGACGATCTTCATGCCGACATCCGCCGCCGCTCCTGCGTCTGCAGCGCCTCCTCCGCAAAGGCTTGCAACTCGGCCGCCCGATGGTCGCCGGTATGCCCCGCCATGACGCGGGCCCGCCCGGCCGCCCCGATCTGCAAGCGTCGCGCTTCGGGCATCGTGCGGATCGTCGCCAGCACGGCGGCAGTGTCTGGCGCGATAAGGATTTCCTCGCCCGGGGTGAACAATTCGTCGAGCCCCTCCCACCAGTCGCTGATGATCGGCGTGCCGCAGCAGGCGGCCTCGAACAGCCGTACGCTCGGGCTGTAGCCGCGCCGCACCATGTCCGCCCGTGTCACGTTCAGGGTGAACCGCTGCGCCGCGTAGAAGTTCCGGTGCTCGGCAGGCGGCGAATGCTCGATCCGCTCGACGTTTCCGGGCCAGGCGACGTCGTCCGGGTAGAGCGGGCCCGCGACCACGAAGCGTCCTTCGCTCCAGTGCCGCGCCGGGGCGCAGAGCAAGCTGTCGAGCACCGGCTGCCGGTCGGCGCTATACGTCCCGAGATAGCCGAGATCCCATCGGACCGCCGCGTTCGGCGCGGGGTGATACAGATCGGGGTCAGCCGAGCAATACAGCGGCCGTGCGGCGCGTGCGCCCCAACTCCGTTCCAACTCCTTCAGGGTCGGTCCGCCGGTAAACGACAGGTAGATGTCGTAGCGCTGCAGCACGTCGGCCGTCAGGTAATCGCACGTCCCCGCCTGGAGAGCTGCCAGCGTCACGGGTGTATCGATATCGTAGAACGCCGTCACGCCCCGCGCGAGCGATTGCACGATGCGCCCTGCCTCGATCCCCTCCGGCACATACGACCCGACGATCACCAGATCGGCCGCGGCGATGGCGGGGCCCCACTTGGTCTGCAGCGCGTCGAGGCCATCGTACAGCGCCGTCTCGCCATAGGGTGGCTCGGCCAGGTCGCGGTTCTCGGCATACCAAGGCTTGTCCCGCTCGAGGAACAGGATCTGGTGCCCCCGCCGCACCAGCCCTCGAACCAGCCCCCGGTAGGTCGTTGCGTGGCCGTTGCCCCAGGACGACGTGATCGTCAGCCCCAGGATCACGATGCGAAGGCCTCTATCCATGAGATCCCAAGAACATGTCTACGCCCCGACAGTTCCCGCCCGCATGAGCCGGGTCAAGTCGGCAGTGACGGCGCGCAGCGGCCCCGTCCAGTCGCCAGGCACGATTTGCTGGTATTTGCGAACGCCGCGATACCACACGCTGCCGCGGCCCCCCGCGCGCCACCGCCAATCCGGCGCCGTGTCGAGCAGCAGCCAGACCGGGACTCCGATAGCGCCGGCAAGGTGCGCCACCATCGTGTCCACCGTGATGACCAGATCGAGCCCGGCGATGATCCGCGCCGTCTCCGGCAGATCTTCTGGACACGCCGCCATTCCGGGCAGCGCCGTCCCTTTCTGCAAACTCTGCCACGCCACGCCGCGGAGGCAAGCCAGGGCAGCCGCGGCGTCCTGGTTCATCGAGCGCTGCGGCCGCCATCCCGCCTGCGCCCGCCAGCACAGCCCGGCGCGCAGGCCCCCGTGATCGCGAGCCGGGTCGGGGCGTGGCACGACAAGATATGGCGCCGGTTCCGGGGCGATCCGGAGCGCGTGCGCCAGTTCCATGATCTCCAAAGCGCACTCCGAGGGCGGAAGCGGGTGGGCCGGGTCGAATGGCACCATCCGGTCCGGTCCCCCCACGAGCGGCATCAGCGGCAGCAGGTCCGGCTGCACCTCGAGCGTCACGCCCGCCGCCCGCCGCCGCAGCGCCGGCAGGTAGCGGCAGAATTGCAGCGTGTCGCCGAGCCCGTGATAGCAGCGCACCAGGACGTCGCGCCCGTCCACCGGCGTTCCGTCCCACACCCAGCGCAGGTGGTAGGGTTGAGCCGGGTCGTCGCGCTCGCACCGCGGCCGAGACGCGAGCACCCGGTCGCTGGCGTCCCATGCCGCCGCGAAATCACCCGTCGCCATCGCGCTGAACCATATCGCGCCAGCGTTCTCGGATTGCTGCACCGCTGCGGGTTGAGGCAGCTTAGCTTGTTGCATACGGTCGTTCATGCGCGTGCCATCCCGTCGGCGGCGCGTTCCACCCTAGGAGACCGATGACCATCCTCAAGCCGGCGGCCCGCGCGGCCACAACCTGGACCGAATTGCTGCGCTTCCTTCGGACCGAGAGCGCCGGCGGCGCGCTTCTCATCACGTCCGGCGTCGTGGCGCTGATCTGGGCAAACACGCCAGGCGCGCGCCTATACCGCGCCGGTCTCAACGCCCATCTCGGCCCGCTGGACGCCCATGTCTGGATCAATGACGGCTTGATGGCCGTGTTCTTCCTGCTAGTCGGGCTCGAGTTGCGGCGCGAGATGACCGTCGGACAACTGGCCTCGGCGAGCCGGCTCGCCGCTCCAGCCATCGCGGCGCTCGGTGGCATGATCGTCCCTGCCATGATCTTCTCCGCCTTCAACTATCATGACCGCACGCTCATGCGCGGCTGGGCCGTGCCGGTGGCCACCGACATCGCCTTCGCGCTCGCGGTCCTGAGCGTGCTGGGCGCCCGGGTGCCCATCGCGCTCAAGGTGTTCCTCACCGCGCTCGCCATCATCGACGATCTCGGCGCCATCGTCGTCATCGCCCTATTCTATTCCAACTCGCTCGACCTCGTCATGCTGGGCTCGGCGGCGGCGCTGCTGGTCGTGATGTGGGGCGCGAGCCGCGCCGGCCTCCGCAGCCTGCCGCTCTATCTCGTGGGCGGCGGGGTGCTGTGGTTCCTCGTCTTCCGCTCCGGCCTGCACGCCACGTTGGCCGGGGTCGCGCTGGCCTTCGTCGTCCCCTCCGGCGACGACCGCAGCCCGGCGCTGCGCCTCGAACACGCGCTGCAGCCCTGGGTCGCGTTCCTGATCCTGCCGTTGTTCGGACTGGCCAATGCCGGGCTGAGCTTCGACACGCTGCCGCCCGACGCCTGGCGGGACTCGCTTGCGCTCGGCACGGCGATGGGCCTGGTGCTCGGCAAGCAGGTCGGCGTGTTCGGAGCGGTCATGCTCGCGGCACGGATGAAGCTCGCCAAGCTCCCGTCCGGCGTCACGGGACCGCAACTGTATGGCGGCGCGATCCTGTGCGGCATCGGCTTCACCATGAGCCTTTTCATCGGCGATCTCGCGTTTCGCGATTCGCCGCGGGGCGATGAGGTCAAGCTCGCGGTGTTCGCGGGCTCCATCATCTCGGCCGTCATCGGCTTGACCGTTCTGTCCCGCACCACGCGCCCGCCGAGCGGGGAGGTTTCCCTGCCTGTGCCGCGCCGATAGAAGAGGCGGCACCCAGGAGACCAAGCATGACGACCGTAGGCCCGCGCACCTCCGACCACGACATCGATCCGATTTTCCTCGAGCGGTGGTCGCCGCGCGCCTTCACCGGCGAGACGATCCCATTGCCGGTGCTGATGCAGATCCTCGAGGCCGCGCGTTGGGCCCCCTCGGCCTACAACTCCCAGCCCTGGCGGTTCGTCTATGCGCTGCACGGCAGCCCAGCCTGGGAGGGCATGCTGAGCCTGTTCGTCGAAGGCAACCGGACCTGGTGCAAGCAGGCGGGAGCGCTGATCGTGATCGCGTCCGACTCGATGATGCTGCCGCCCGGCAAGGACACCAAGGTGCCGTCCCCCACTCATTCGTTCGACACCGGCTCCGCCTTCGCCAGCCTCGCGCTGCAGGCCACCAAGCTCGGCTGGTATGCACATGGCATGATCGGCTTCGACCGCGAGCGCGCCTTCGCCGAGCTTGGCTTTACCGAGGGCCATCGCGTCGAAGCCGCCGTCGCACTGGGCAAGCTCGGCGACAAGTCCACCTTGCCGGCCGGATTGCAGGCCCGCGAGAACCCGAATGGCCGCAAGCCGCTGGCCGAGACGGTCTTCGAGGGCAAGTTCAAGCCCTGACGGCCGGGCCGATGCAGCTCGGGCTCAACCGTTCCTAGACATCGAGCCTCTTGGCGACCTCGTGCAGCAGCGTCAGCCCGGCCACGGCCACCAGGCTCATGAACGCCATCTTGTGACGGTCGGTGAACATCTCCCAGCTGCCGGTGCGCGGATGCCTTTTGTCGAAGCGGCCATGCGCGCCGTATGGCCCGGGCACCGGTTCAAACAGGTTTGCCGGTGAGCCGGCAGGCTCGCTCTGATCCGTCAGCTGTCCGGTGTAGCCGGCCTTGGCCAGATAGCGGTCGATCAGCGCCGGGGCGATGCGGTTGGCCAGGATCGCTTTGACTGTCGGAAACCCGACCCAGACATCGCGCCGCCGGTGCGTCGCGGCAAAGTAGATCGCCCGTGCCGGCACTTCCGGCTGGAAGATCGGTGGCACCGGCTGGGCTTTCTTGCCCATCTTGTTCATCGCCCAGTCGAATTGCGGCGTATTCACCGCAGGCAGGTCAACCATCGTCAAGTGGATGTTCAACTTGTCATGGATGATCTCTGACCGCAGGCTGTCGGTGAAGCCGCGGATCGCCGCCTTGGCGCCGCAATAGATCGACTGCAGCGGCACGGAGCGATACGCGAGCGCCGAGCCGACATTGACGATGGTCCCGCGATTGCGCGTCCGCATCCGGGCCAGCGCCGTCATCATCCCGTGCACCTGGCCAAGATAGGTGACGTCGGTTCCGCGCTGGACCTCGTCGGCCGTCAGCTTGCTCACCGGCGCGAATACCGTTGCCATCGCCACGTTGACCCAGATGTCGATCGGTCCCAGCTCCTGTTCGGTCCGGTCCGCAGCCGCCGCCATCGCAGCCGCATCGGCGACGTCGGTCGGGATCGCCAGCGCTTTCACGCCGTAGCGCTTGCTGATCTCCCGTGCGGCCGTGTCGAGGCGCTCCTTGTCGCGCGACAGCAACGCGATGGAGTCGCCGTGTCGCGCAAATTCCTCCACCGTGGCCCGCCCGACACCGGCCCCGGCTCCCGTGATCACGACAACACGCGGCATGACACACCCTTTTCCGTGCACTGACTATTAAGTTTGCCCGACTACAAAAGTTTGGCGGACATGCCACGGCGCGGGTTCTGAATTTCATTTGATTGAATTCGCCTGCCAAGCATGCCGTGCGTTGTTGCCCGGGGTTTGATGATCGGCCATTTTCCGGGGGCCAATGCAAAATAGCTACCGCCTCTCAGGTCCGCACTCACGCTGATGCCGAGCGATATCACGCAGAGCAGCGGCACCGGCCTACCGCCCCGCCAGTTGTTCGCGCCGGGGGCGGACGCCGTGTTGCGGTTGGTGCTGTGGGCGATCGTGCTGTTGATCATCCTCGGTGGCCTCGGCACGCTGGCGTGGTCGTTCGGCAATTACGTCGGCTCCGTCGGCGTCGCGCCAGAGCAACCGGTGCCGTTCAGCCACAAGCACCATTCCGGCGAACTCGGGCTCGACTGCCGCAACTGCCACCAGCAGGTCGAACAGCAAGCGACCGCCGGGCTGCCGCAGACCTACACCTGCATGACCTGCCACTCGCAGATTTGGACCGGGGCGGCGATGCTCGCGCCAGTACGCGATAGCCTGGCCAACAACGAGCCGCTGCACTGGGTGCGCGTCAATCGCCTGCCGGACTATGTCTACTTCAACCACTCCATCCACATCACCAAGGGCGTCGGCTGCTCGTCCTGCCATGGAGCGGTCAACGAGATGCAGCTGACCTATGCGGCCCAGTCGTTCCGCATGGATTTCTGCCTCACTTGCCACCGGAACCCGGAGCGCTACGTGCGCCCGGAGAAGGAGATCTGGAACATGCAGTGGCAGCCTCCGGCCGACCAGGCCACGCTCGGGCCGGCGCTGGTGGCGCAAAACCATATCCTCGGGCCGCAGCGCCTGACCGACTGCTCGGTGTGCCACCGGTGACGCACCGTCCGCGCCAATGGCTCAGCGCCGAGCACCAGGCCGACACGCCCGAGTTCCGCCGCTTCGTCGAGCGCGAATTTCCGGCCGTGACCGATCTGTGCACCGGCCCCGACCGTCGGCAGTTCCTTCGCCTCATGGCCGCCTCGCTCGCGATGGCCGGCCTGGCCGGGTGCGACGACCCGCCCGATGGCCGCGCGGAAGAGGTGCCATACGTCCGCGATCCGCTCCGCATCCAGCCAAGCGCGTCGGTCGAGTATTCGACCATGCACGTGCTCGACGGGCTGGCCAACGGCGTCGTCGTCAACACCCGCAATGGGCGGCCGATCAAGGTCGAGGGCAACCCCAGCCATCCCTGGAGCCGCGGCGGGACCGACATCTTCGCGCAGGCCAGCGTGCTCGATCTGTATGACCCGCTGCGCTCGCAGACCGTGCGCTACCTCGACAAGGCCTCGTCCTGGCAGGCCTTTCGCGGCCGCATTCTCGGCAAGTGGTCCGAACTGCACCAGCAGGGCGGCGAAGGGCTGCATGTCCTGACCGGCCCGCTGACGTCGCCCAGCCTGCTCGCCCAGATGCAGGCGACGCTGGCGATGATGCCCAAAGCGAGCTGGTATAGCCACTCCGCGACCGGCGGCGAGCACCGGTATGCCGGCACTGTTGGCGCGTTCGGCCAGCCGTTCGAAACCCGCTACCGGTTCGATGCCGCCCGGGTCATCGTCTCGCTCGACGGCGACTTCCTCGATCCCGGCCCCGATCAGATCGGGCAGTCGCGCGAGTGGATTGCCGCCCGCCGGGCCAGCGCCGCGAACGGTCCGCTGCTAGCGCTGTACGCGGCCGCGTCGATCCCGACATTGACCGCGGCCAAGGCCGACCACCCGGTTGCCGCCACTCCGGCGGAGTTGGTCTCGCTCGCCACCGGGCTGCTCGCAGACATTCAGCCCGGCGCCGCGCCCGATGCCGACGCCAGCCCGCTCGGCGAGTGGCGGGCCGCCGCTGCCGCCGCGCTGCAGCGCCATCGCGGCGCCAGCCTCGTTGTCACCGGCGCAACCGCCTCTCCCGCGCTCGCCGAAGCGGTGCACCGGCTGAACGATGCGCTCGGCAACTCGGGCAAGACGGTGTTCCACACGGCTCCCGTCGTCTCTACCGGGCGGCCGCTCGCCGCGCTGGTCGACGCGATGCTGAAGGGTTCGGTCGACACGTTGATCATGGTCGACGTCAACCCGGTCTACGACGCGCCCGGTTCGCTCCGCTTCGAGGAGGCCCTGCAACAGGTCAAGCTGCGCGTCCACGCCGGGCTCTACGTCGACGAGACTGCGCTGCGCAGCGAATGGCACCTGCCGCTGCAGCACACGCTGGAAACCTGGAGCGACGCCCGCGCCACCGACGGCACCATCACCCTCGCGCAGCCGACCATCTCACCCCTATACGACGGCCGCGCCATCAGCGAGATCCTGTCCCTCCTAATCGACGAGGCGCCGCGGACCGCGCGTGACCTGCTCCGCGCCCACTACCAGGGCAGCGCCGCTGACGCTGCGTTCGACCCGGTTTGGGAGGCCATGCTGCGCGACGGCGTCGTGCCGAATACCGCGCTGCCCCCGGTCACGCCGAGGCTGACCCCTCCTCGATCCGCCGCTGCCGCCGCCCCCGACGGCCTGGCCGTCGTCATCCGGCCCGACCCGACCATCTATGCCGGAAACAACGCCAACAACGCCTGGCTGCAGGAGCTGCCCAAGCCGCTCACCAAGCTGGTCTGGGACAACGTCCTCACCGTGTCGCCCGCTCTGGCCGCCCGCGAAGGCTTCAAGACCGGCGACATTGCCTCCCTCGACATCGAGGGCCGCCATGTCGAGGGTCCGGTCTGGGTGCTGCCTGGCCAGGCCGACCACACGGTCGGCGCCACGCTCGGCTACGGCCGGCGGACGCCCGGCATGCTCTGCGACGGCATCGGCTACAACGCTGCAACCCTGCGCGGTGACGGCGACCCATGGGTGTTCGCCGGCGCGGTGCTCGGCAAGACCGGGCGCACCGCAACGCTCGCCACGACCCAAGACCACGACACGATGCAGGGCCACGATTTCGTCCGCGTCCAACACGAGGGCGCGCCTCCGGTCGGCGAGACCGCAAGCTGGCACCAGCCGAGCCTCTACGCCGATCGACGCCCGCTGGAGGGCGCCCAGTGGGGCATGGTGATCGACCTGGACGCCTGCATCGGCTGCAACGCCTGCGTCGTCGCCTGCCAAAGCGAAAACAACATCGCCGTCGTCGGCAAGGAGCAGGTCGCCCTCGGCCGTGAGATGCACTGGCTCCGCGTCGACCGTTACTACGAGGGGGAAACCGACGCGCCGCACACCCGGTTCCAGCCGGTTCCCTGCATGCATTGCGAGAACGCCCCCTGCGAAGTCGGTTGCCCGGTCGAGGCCACGCTGCACGACAGCGAGGGCCTCAACCTGATGGTCTACAACCGTTGCGTCGGCACGCGCGCCTGCTCCGGCTATTGCCCCTACAAGGTGCGTCATTTCAATTATCTCGACTACTCCGCCGGCGCCGCGCCCTCGATCGAACTGATGCGCAACCCGGACGTCACCGTCCGGGCCCGCGGGGTCATGGAGAAGTGCACCTTCTGCGTGCAGCGCATCGAGAACGCCCGCATCAACGCCCATAAGAGCAACACGCCGATCGCCGATGGTGCAGTGCAGACCTCTTGCCAGAATGCCTGTCCGACCCGGGCAATCACCTTCGGCGACCTCGCCGACACGAGCAGCGCCGTCGCTCACGCCCGCGCCGACGACCGCAATTACGCGTTGCTCGGCGAACTCAACACGCGGCCGCGCACTAGCTACCTCGCCGCTCGCGCCGCGGCTGGGCGAGGGGAGGGCACCGCGGGATGAGCGAGCTCATCGAAACGGGGCGTCCGAGCTGGGCCAGCGGCGGGCGCCTGGTCACCGCCGTCACGCTCGAGCACCGGGCACGCTGGCGCTGGTGGATCGCCTTCGGCGTCGCCCTCGCCCTGATGGGCTTGCTCGTCGCGAGCGTCGCTTGGCTGCTCTACGAGGGCGTCGGCGTGTGGGGCAACAACGTCCCGGTCACCTGGGCGCTCGACATCGTCGGCTACGATTGGTGGATCGGCGTCGCCACCGGGAGCCTCAGTGTGTCCGCGCTCCTGCTGCTGCTCGGCGTGGAGTGGCGGGGTGCGGTCAACCGGCTCGCCGAAACGGTGGCGCTGCTGGGCGTATCTGCCGCCGGGCTCTATCCGATCATCCACCTGGGGCGGCCGTGGTTCTTCTACTGGAACCTGCCCTATCCCAACACTTTCCAACTCTGGCCGCAGGTCCGCAGCCCGCTCTTCTGGGATGCGATCGACATCGTGTCTTTCCTCGGCGTCGCCTTCCTGTTCTGGTTCACCGGCCTGATCCCGGACCTCGCCGCCATGCGGGACCGGGCGATCGAGCTGATGTATCAAGACGAGGGCAAGCCCGGCGCGTTCACCCGGCGGCTCAAGGCGCGGCTCTACGGCATCCCGGCGCTCGGCTGGCGCGGCTCGGTGACGCATTGGCAACGCTGGGAGCACTCCTACCGCGCCATCGCCCTTCTCGGCCTGGTCGTCGTCCTCTCGCTGCAGACCGGCGCGGCGGTCATGTTCGCCGGCACCGCCGAGCCCGGTTGGCACGATCCGATGCTGCCGATCTCGTACATCGTTCAGGCGCTGCTCTCCGGCGTCGCCGTCACCGGCACGCTGCTCGCCATCGTGCGCTTCGTGATGCCCTACAAGCCGCTCCTCACGCCACGCCACGTCGACCTGCTCGCCGGGCTGATGCTCGCGCTGGCGTTGCTGTTCCTCTACTGCGACATGTGCTCGTTCGGCGGTTCAGCCCTGTATGGCAGCGCATACGATCAGGGCGTCATGGCCCGGCGACTGCACGGTTCGCATGCCTGGGCCACCTGGGGCAGCATCTTATGCTCGGTGCTGCCGCCCCAGCTGTTCTGGATACCGGCGCTGCGCCGGTCCGGCTTGGTGTTCGGCCTGGTGGGCGTACTGGTCGCGCTCGGATCCTGGTGTGACCATTTCATGCTGATCGTCATAACGCTGCAGCAAGACTTCTTGCCGTCGGCCTCGCACGCCTACGCCATCAGCGTGGTCGGGCTGGCAACCTTCATCGGCACCGCCGGGCTGTTCCTGTTCCTGTTCCTGTTGGCGCTCCGCTATGTCCCGGTGATCTCGATCGTCAACCTGCGCTGGCTGCTGCCGGCCAGACCGGCGCGCCGGAATGGCTGAGCCGAAGCACCACTCCGGCGCCCCACTCTGGGGCGTGTCGGCCGAGTTTGACACGTCGGAGGCGATGCTGTCGGCGATCCGGACGCTGATGCCCCGCGCCTTCGGCCATGTCACCGCGTTCTCGCCCGTGCCGGTCGAGGGCGCCCCCGAAGCGCTCGGGCTCCGCTTCCAGCCGATCTACCCGTTCGCGCTCGCCGCCGCGGTCGTGGGCGCCGCGGCGATGTTCGCCATGTGCACCTACGGCACCGTGTGGGGATACCGGTTCGACATCGGCGGCCGGCCGCCCTTCTCTTGGCCGGCCTTCGTCGTGCCGAGCATCTCGTTCGGCGGCCTCTTGGGAGCCGTGGCTGTCTATTCGCTCATGCTGCTGCTCAGCCGCTTGCCAAGGCTGAACCATCCGGCCTTCAACATCCACAACTTCACCCGCGTGACCGCCGACCGGTTCTTCGTCGCCGTCGAAGCCCGCGACGACAGGTTCGACGCGGGCGCGATCGAGGCCGTGCTGGCAGCCCTGCCGTCCCGCCCCAGCGCCATACGCCGCGTGCCGCGATGAGGCCGGTCCTACTCCTGCTCGCCGTTGCATCACTGCTGGCCGGCTGCAAGCGCGAGGACATGTACGTGCAGCGCTATCTTCGAAGCTGGGATCAGAGCCGTTTCTTCGCCAACGGGATGTCGATGCGCCATCCGCCCGACGGCACGGTCGCGCGCCAGCCATACCAAGCCGATGTCCCAGCGCCGGCAGTGGTTTCGGCTGAGCTGCTCGAGCGTGGCCAACAACGATACGAGATTTTCTGCACTCCGTGCCACGGCCGTTCCGGCAACGGCAGAGGCATGATCGTGCAACGCGGCTTCCCGCAACCGCCTTCGCTCACCGAGGGCTCGCTGCGTACCGCGGACAACACCGTCTTCTATGACGCCATCACGAAGGGCTACGGCGTGATGTATGCCTACGACACGCGCGTCAGCCCGGCCGACCGCTGGGCGATCGTCGCCTATATCCGCGCCTTGCAGCGCAGCCAGAACACGGCCGTCGCCAGCCTTCCGGCGGACGCGCGGACCGAGCTGGACGCGTCGAAATGAAGCGCCCGGCGACGATCCTCCTCGCGTTCGGCCTGGTGGCCGGCCTGGCCTGGTGGGCGGTGGCCGCGTCGATGCCGGGCTATTTCGCCGCCTGGCTGTTCTGCATCGGGGTGCCCATGGGCGCGCTGCCGATCGTGATGGGCTTGGAGGGCGCGGGCGCGACCGGGTCGCCGCTGCTGCCGGTGCTGCGGTCCATGCTGCCGTTGCTGCCGCTCGGCATCGTTCTCGCGCTTCCGCTGCTGGGGTCCCTGTCGGGTCTATTCGGCCGGCCCGATCTTCCGGGCGCCTTGCCGGGATGGTGGACCGCTCCCGCCGCGCTGGCCCTGCGTGACGGGATCATCCTCATCGTGCTGTCGCTGTTCGCGCTCCTGTTTTGGATCACGCCGCGCCGCCCGCGGCGCGCCTTGGCGGCGCTCGGGCTGCTGCTCAGCCTGTTTCTCGGGGCCGTGCTCGGGGTCGATTGGGTCCTCGCGCCGCAGCCCGCCCTCGGCTCGTCGCTGGCCGGTCTGCTGTTGAACGCGGGTCAGATGGCGCTGGCCGGCGCGCTGGCCGGGCTGATCGTGGCCGTCCGCACCGGCGCGCGGGACCGGGTGCACGCCCATGTGGGATTGCTGCTCGGCCTGCTGATGGCGTTCTGGGTGTTCCTGCAGTTCGCGCAGTTCCTGGTCACCTGGTCCGCCAATCTCCCGGAGGAGGCGGGCTGGTATGTCGCGCGGTTCGCCGGCAGCGGCACCCCCATCGTCGCTTTTGCGGCCGTGGCCGGACTTGCCGGCGTCGCGCTGCTGCCATCGTTGCTGGGCCGCATTCCTGTCGCGATGGCGACGCTCAGCGCCATGATCGTCCTAGCCCTTCTGCTGGTCACGCTGCTGTTCGTGTTGCCGGCCTTCCACGGCCGAATGACGCTGGGGTTCGCCGATCTGCTGGCCCTGCTCGGCTTCGGCGGCTTGCTGGCGGGCGCGATCATGCTCCTCTCGGCGCCACGGGCGGCCCGCGCGCGATGAGACGCCAGGAACCCCGCACCCGTTCGACGGCGCGCACCGCCACCTGGTTCGCGACCGGCGTCGCCGCGCTCGGGGCGGCGGCGCTGCTCGTCCGGCGCCTCAATCTGGCTCCGCTCCGGGCGCTGGTCGGCGTCCGCTATGACGAAGCCAGCGGCCGCGGCCGGCCCGCCACCCCGCCCAGTGGGGTCGCCCGTGGAGCCGGCCACGAGACGCTCGACATGCGCGGCGGCCTCATGGCCAAGCTGGTCCTGCTGCTGGGCTCGGTCGCGGTCTGCATGATCTGCGCCATGGTCGGCCTGCGCCTGTGGGTCACCAGCATCCAGCAGAGCAACCGCCCGGCGCTTACCAGCGAGCAGACCGCTCTCATCACGCCGCCCGAGCCGCATCTTCAGCGCGACCCGCTGGGCGATATCGCCCAGCAGCGCCGGGGGGAGGACGATCTGCTCGACGCCTATGCCTATCTCGATGCGGGGCACACCCATGCCCGGATCCCGATCGGCCGCGCGATGGCGCTGACGGCCGGCCAACCCTTGGCGCCGCCGCCATGAAGCCCGAGCAATCGCTCTCGCTCTGGCCCGCCTCGGCCTCCGCCTCGGCGGCCGAGACCGACCATCTGATCTGGCTGTTCACGATCCTGACGCTGATGCTCGTGGTGCCGATCTTCATCGGCATCACGGTGTTCGCCGTCCGCTACCGCGACGGCAAGACGGTCAACCGGGCATACCGCGAGGACCGCGACCGCACGCTCGAGATCAGCTGGATGCTGATCCCCTTCGTGTTGACGCTCATCTTCTTCGCCTGGGGGGCGGTGATGTTCATCGGCCACAAGAACCCGCCGGCCGATGCCATGCGCATCGAGGCGATCGGCCGCCAGTGGATGTGGAAGTTCCAGCATCCGGGCGGCCAGGCCGAGATCAACGACCTGCACGTGCCGACCGGCAGGCCGATCGTCATCAACATGATCAGCCAGGACGTGATCCACTCGCTCTACATCCCGGCGCTGCGCATCCAGATGGAGACGCTGCCGGGCCGCTACACGCAGCTCTGGTTCAACGCGGACCGGCCGGGCACCTATCGCATCCTCTGCAGCGAGTTCTGCGGCACAGACCACTCGGTGATGGGCGGTCTGCTGACCGTCATGACGCCAGCCGACTATGCGGACTGGCTCACCAAGGCCGGTAGCTCAATCAGCCTACAGGCCGGCGGCGCCCGCCTCTTCGCCCAACTCGGCTGCGGCGGTTGCCATGAGGGGAGCAACACGGGCCGCGCCCCCACCCTGGCCGGTCTCGCCGGCGCTCCGGTCCCGCTCGCCAAAGGCGGCACCGTGATCGCCGACGACGCCTTCATCCGCGAGAAGATCCTCGATCCGGACCGCGACCGGATCGCCGGCTACAAGCAGGTCATGCCCACCTACAAGGGCGTGATCAAGGAGGATGAGATGAACCAGCTCGTCGCCTTCATCCGCAGCGGGGCGGTGCCCGCCGCCGCCAAGGAGGCATCGCCATGAGCCCGTTGGACAGCTCGCTCCGCGATCCGCCCACCCCGCGCATCACGCTCGACCGCGAGCCCGACTATCTGCACGAGGCGCACACGCTGCGCTCCTGGTTCTTCACCACCGACCACAAGCGGATCGCGGTGATGTACCTCTTCGCGATCACGGTCTTCTTCGTCATCGGGGCCATCGCCGCCGGTCTCGTGCGTCTCTCGCTGGTCGTGCCCAACGGCGCGATCTTCACGTCGGACACCTACAACAAGCTGTTCACCATCCATGGCGTGGTGATGGTCTGGTTTTTCCTGATCCCGTCCATCCCGGCCACGTTCGGCAATTTCCTGCTGCCGCTGATGATCGGCGCCAAGGACCTCGCCTTTCCGCGTCTCAACCTGTTGAGCTGGTACGTGTTCGTCACCGGGTCGCTGTTTGCGGTGGTGGACATCATCATCGGCGGCGTCGACACCGGCTGGACGTTCTACGCGCCGTTCTCGACTGCCTTCTCCAACACCTACGTCATCCCCGCGCTGATCGGCGTGATCATCGCCGGGTTCTCGTCGATCCTGACCGGGCTCAATTTCGTCGTCACCATCCACACCATGCGCGCGCCCGGCATGACCTGGTTCCGCATGCCGATCTTCGTCTGGACGCATTACGCCGTCAGCCTGATCTTCCTGCTGGCCACGCCCGTGATCACCATGGCGCTGATCCTGCTGGTGCTCGAGCGGGCGTTCGGCATCGGCATCTTCGACCCCAATCTCGGCGGCGACCCGGTGCTGTTCGAACATCTATTCTGGTTTTACTCGCACCCGGCCGTCTACATCATGGTGCTGCCCGGCATGGGCGTGATCAGCGAGATCGTGCCCGCCTTCGCGCAGAAGAAGATCTTCGGCTACCGCTTCATCGCCTACGCCTCGATCGGATTGGCGTCGGTGACCTTCTTCGTGTGGGGCCACCACATGTTCGTCAACGGCGAGAGCGACACCGCGGCGCTGGTGTTCTCCATCCTGTCCTTCGCGGTCGCCGTTCCCTCCGCCGTCAAGGTCTATAACTGGACCGCAACGATCTACAAGGGATCAATCCGGCTGAAGACGCCGATGATCTACGCGATGGGCTATATCGGCCTGTTCGTCATAGGCGGACTGACCGGGCTATTCCTGGCCACGCTGTCGATCAACGAGCACGTCCACGGCACGTATTTCGTGGTCGCGCATTTCCACTACATCATGGTCGGCGGGACCGTGCTCGCCTTCCTCGGCGGGCTGCACTACTGGTGGCCCAAATTCACCGGCCGCATGTATCCGGAGGGGTGGGGCCTCGTCTCGGCCGTGTTCATCTTCATCGGCTTCAACGCGACGTTCTTCCCCCAATTCATCCTCGGCTATCTCGGCATGCCGCGGCGCTATCACGACTACCCGCCGGAGTTCCAGATCCTGAACGTGGCGTCGTCCGTCGGCGCCACGGTACTCGCGGCCGGCTACATCTTCCCCATGGTCTATCTCGTCTGGTCGCTCTGGTTCGGCAAGCGTGCCCCGCCCAATCCGTGGGATGCCAAGGGCCTGGAGTGGACCACCAGCTCTCCGCCGCCGGCGCACAACTTCACCACGCCGCCCATCGTCGACTTCGAGCCCTACGATTACCCGATGGAGACGCCTGGCGATGCACGCTGACGCCGCCGCGTCCGCGACCTCGATCATCGGGTCGCCGGTCGGGATCGAGACCCAGGAGCAATTCAGCAACCCGCGCCAACAGAAGCGTGCCGCCGAGCTCGGCATGTGGGCCTGGCTGCTGACCGAACTGCTGCTGTTCGGCGGCCTGTTCCTCATCGCCCTCGTGCTGCGCTTCCAGTACCCCGACAGTGTCCATGCCGCGGCATCGCACCTGAAGTTCTGGATCGGCGCCGTCAACACCTTCATCCTGATCTGCTCTTCGCTGACCATGTCCGGCGCCATCGTGCTCTCCCGCCTCGGCGGCCAGCGCTGGATGGTGCGCTGCATGCTGGCGACGGCGGCGCTCGGCAGCTTGTTCCTGGTCCTCAAGGGCTACGAGTGGTTCGCCGACTGGCAAGAGCACATGACGCCCTTCCTGCCTGGCCCCTACGCGCTGGAGGGTGACCCGCAATCGCGGCTGTTCGTGAACCTCTACTTCGTCACCACCGCCCTGCACGGCCTCCATCTGACCACCGGCGTCGCACTCCTGCTCGGGCTGACATGGATGGCCAGGCAGCCAGGGTTCCTCGCCAAGCGCCAGAACCGCATCGAGATCTATGGCCTCTATTGGCACTTCATCGACCTGATCTGGATCGTGGTCTTCCCCGTGCTCTACGTCGTCGGCCGATGAGTCAGGCCATGACCCCCGGCGACAAGCGCGAGCTCTGGGCGGCCATGCGGGTTCCCGTGTTCGCGTTCGTCGCCCTCGTGGCGTTCCTGGCCGCGATCGTGGTCCTGGGCTGGTTCTTCCCGGGCCGCACGACCCAGTTCATCATCGCCGGTCTCACGCTGTGCATGATCCTGACCGTGCTGCTGTTCTCGATGGAGGTCCGGGAAGAAGCGCCGCTGCTGCGCTTCTACGCATTCCTCGGGTTCTGCTGGCTGACGATCCTGCTGATGATGACCATGGTGGATTACCTCACCCGTTGAGAGCCCGGCGCTTGCGGCGCAGCAGCACGAGCAGGCCGCAGATCCCGACGACGGTCATCACGGCCATGATCCGCAGCACCTTGTAGATCTCGAGCGTGTATTTGCCGGTCGATGCGTCGTAATGGAAGCAGAGCAGGAGGATCGGGGAGGGGGCCGCTGCCACCTGTTCCGCGCCGGCCTGCTCGATCGCTTGCCGCATCGCCGCGCCGCCATAACCGGCGCCTTCCAGATACGACCCGATCCGTCCGGAGGGTGTCAGCACCACGACTCCCGCCGGATGGGCGAACTGCAGGAGGTCCGCATCCCACCGGTATGGGAAGCCGACCGCGGCCGCGACCGGCGCCGCATCGCCGGCCAGGTAGTGCCATCCGCGGCCATCTGCGCCCGGTCGCTTGAGGTCGGTGGCCTTCGCTTCGGCCGCGTCCTTGACCGTCTCCGCCGGGTCGATCGACAGCACGACCAGGCGGTACTCCCGTCCGCCCTCGAGCCCGCTTTCGGCCAGCGCGGCGATCACGTCGTCCCGCACCGGACCACACAGCGTCGGACAGTGGAAGTAGCCGAGCGCCAGCACGACCGGGATGCCGGTCAGCGAACCCAGCGTCGTATGATGTCCGTCCGGATCGGTGAACGGCACGTCCAACGGCACGGCGCCGCCCGGATGCGGCTGCCAGGCAAAATCCTGCGGCACCGGCCGCGCGGCCTCGGCGGCGCCGGAGACGAGCAGCAGCAACAGGAGCCGGAAGACCATCACCAGCCGAGCGTATCCGCCCCGCGCCACGCCGCCAACATCACCGCCCAGCCGGCCGCCGCCAAGAACGGCCCGAACGGCAGCGCCGTCGTCGCCGACATCGCCCGCCCGCGCAGCCGCATCAGCCCGGCCCACGCCAACCCGGTCAGCGCCGCCCCCAGCAGCACGTCGGCGAGCCCGCTCAGCCCCACCCACGCGCCGAGCGCGCCAAGCAATTTTGCGTCACCTTCGCCCAGCCCGTCTCGCCCCCGCAGCCGGCGGTAGATCGCGGCCAACGACCACAGCGCAAGCCATCCGATCCCGGCCGCAATGGCGTGATCCGCCAACGCAGCCGGGTCCAGCCACCACACCGCCGCCAGCCCGCCCAGCAGCATCGGCAGCGTCAACGCGTCCGGCAGGATCATCCACTCGGCGTCTATCCACGCCAGCGCCAGCAACAGCCACCCGGCGCCGCTCACCGCCCACAGCCCGGCGCCGTCAACCCCGGCCAAGGCCGCCGACAGCGGCACCAGCATCGCCGCAAGCTCGACATGCCAATGGAACGGCGCGATTCCCGCTCCACACCGCCGGCATCGCCCGCGCGACGCCGCGTAGCTCAGCAGCGGCACCAGATCGCGCGCGCCGAGGCTGATTCCGCACGCCTCGCAGCACGAGCGCGCCATGACGACGGGCTGCCCGGCCGGCAATCGCCGGATTAGCACCCCGAGCAGGCTGCCGACGAACGGCGCCGCGATCACCGGCCAGATCCAATCCATTCAGAAGACGATCTTGACCCCGACCAGGACCAGCGTCGCCGCCAGGATCGGCCGGAGCACCGTCTCCGGCATCCGCGTCGCCAGCCACGATCCGATGATGATGCCCGGGATCGACCCGCACAGCAGCCCGGCCAACAACACCGTATCCACCGACCCCAGCCACCAGTGCCCCGCCCCCGCCATCAGCGTCAGGGGCACCGCGTGCGCGATGTCGGTGCCCACGATCACCGGCAGCCGCTCGCGCGGATACAGCAACAGCAGCGCCGTCACCCCCAGAGCTCCGGCGCCCACCGACGTCATCGTAACGAGGAAACCCAAGGCGAAGCCCGTCGCCACCGTCAGCGTCAGTTGCTGCCGCGGCGGAATGGCGTCGAGCTTCGGACCGATCACCGCCAGCAGCCGCGCGCGCAGGAACAGCGATATTGCCGTCACGATCAGCATCGCTCCGAGCGTGACCGAGAGCCAGCGCATCTGTCCCGCCGACGACGTATCGAGTTGCGCCAGGACGGCCAAGCCCAGCGCCGTTCCCGGCAGGCTCCCGCTGGCCAGCCGGCGCACGATCCGCCACTGCACGGTGTGGCCGAGCCCGTGCACGACGGTGCCGACGCTTTTGGTGGCCGAGGCATACAACAGGTCGGTTCCCACCGCCGTCGACGGATGGATGCCGAACACCAGAACGAGCAGCGGCGTCATCAACGATCCGCCGCCGACCCCGGTCTGCCCGACCAGCAGGCCGACCAATAGGCCGGAGAGCGCAAAGCGCGGGTCTATGCCGAAGGGGAATGTCATTTTGACCGGCTCGCCACAGGCACCAGAAGCGACAGACAGATCACATTCAGGGGCCGGGTTCCAGCGCGATGCGGCCTAGGCCGCCTTCATCATCGCCGCTGCCCGCTCGGCGATCATCATGACCGCAGGCTGGATGTTCGAGCTCGGCACCAGCGGCATCACCGAGGCATCCGCAATCCGAAGCCCATCCATCCCATGCACGCGCAGCGACGGGTCGACCACCGCACCGTCATCGGTGCCCATGCGGCAGGTGCCGCACGGATGATAGACCGTCGTCCCGGTCTCCCGGATGTAGGCCAGCATGGCCTCGTCGCCGTCCACCTCGGGCGGGGGCTGCAACTCCTCGACGACGAAATCCGCGAACGGTGTCGTCCGCCCGAGCCGCCGCGCCAGCCGGCTGCTCTCGAGCATCACGTGCTGGTCGTTCGGATGCGACAGGTAGTTGGCTCGGATCACGGGTTTGTCGTCCGGATCGGGGCTGCGCAGCGCCAGGTTGCCGCGGCTGTCGGGCCGGCACTGGCCGAAGTTGAACATGAAGCCCGGATGCTTCGGCAGCTCATAGCCCCGGCCCGGCGTCAGGCTGAAGTTGATGAACTGGAACTGGACCTCCGCCTCCTCGGCTCCGGGCGTCACCCGCGCGAACAGCGTCGCCTCCGTCGCGCCGACCGCCATCGGCCCGCTCCGCCGCACGGCGTAGCCGAGCGCCATGGCCGCCATCCGCAGCCGGGTCGCGGTGAGCTCGTTGAGGGTCCGCGCTGGCCTGGTCCGAAATCCGAATCGGACGATCAGATGATCCTGCAGGTTCTGACCGACGCCCTTGAGCGCATGCACCACAGGGATGCCCAACCGCTGCAGCGCCGCGCCATCGCCGATGCCTGACAGCATCAACAGCTTCGGGCTCATGATGGAGCCGGCCGACAGCACCACCTCGCGGCTCGCCCTGAACTCATCGCTCGCGCCATCCGGCCGCCGGGCGGTGCAGCCGACGACACGGTTGCCCTCCACGATCAGCTTCGTGACCACTACGCCCGTCAGCACGCGCAGGTTGGGCCGCTTGCGCGCCGGGGCCAGATACGCGCGCGCCGTGCTCCGGCGGAAGCCGCCGCGCACGTTCATCTGGATCGGCGCCACGCCCTCGATCGCGTCGGCGTTGATGTCACGATGGAGCGGGATGCCGCACGCGACCGCTGCTTCGATGAAGGCAGCGGCACCGGGCGAGAGCGTCTTCGGCTCGCTGACTGTGACGGGTCCACCCGTGCCGCGGTTCTCGCTCGGCGTGCCGGTCCAGTGTTCGATCTTCCGGAACGTCGGCAACACGTCCTGGTATGACCAGCCCCGCGCGCCCGCTTGTGCCCAACGGTCATAGTCGTGCGGCGAGCCTCGCAGGAACACCAGCCCGTTGATGCTACCGGAGCCGCCGAGCACCCGGCCACGCGGCCAGTTCACGCTGCGGCCGCCCAACTCCGCTTCCGGCTCGGTGGCGAATTTCCAGTCATAGCGGCCGGAAGCGAACAACCGCGCGTAGCCGGCCGGGATATGGATCCAGGGATCGCGATCCTCTGGCCCCGCCTCGAGCAACGTAACCCGGCAACTCGGATCCTCGGACAGGCGCGCGGCCATGATGCAGCCGGCCGTGCCCCCGCCGATCACCAGGATGTCGGACATCACCATGGCTAGGCCGCGGCGACCACTCCGAGCGGGTCGAGGCGATATCCGCCGCCTTCCGTCACGAGCAGGCGCGCGTTGCCCGGGTCGGGCTCGATTTTCTGCCGCAGCCGGTAGATGTGGGTTTCGAGCGTATGTGTAGTGACGTTGGCGTTGTAGCCCCACACCTCGTTCAGCAGGACCTGCCGCGCGACGGGCCGGGTGCCGGCCCGATAGAGGAACTTGAGGATCGCCGCTTCCTTCTCCGTCAAGCGGATGCGGCGGTTCTTGACCGGCTCCTGCAGCAGCTTGGCGCTGGGGCGGAAGGTGTAGGGCCCGATGGTGAATACCGCATCTTCGCTGTTCTCGAAGATGCGCATCTGCGCCCGGAGGCGCGCGAGCAGTTCGGCCAGGCGGAACGGCTTGGCGATGTAGTCGTTCGCGCCCGCGTCGAGACCTCGCACCACGTCCGCCTCGTCATCCGACCCGGTCAGCATGATGATCGGCATGCGCAGGCCTTGCTTGCGCAAACTCGCGCACAGATCGCGTCCATCCCCGTCCGGCAATCCCACGTCCAGGATCACGGCGTCGAAACGCGCATCCCGACTCGTTACCATCGCTTCAGCCTCGCTGACGGAGGCGGCCTGGGTCGGCGCGAACTCCCCATCCAATTCGAGCTGCTCTACCAACGTCTCCCGTAACGTCGCATCGTCATCGACTATAAGAACCGGCCGTTCGCCTGCCATCCGAACTCTCTCTCTCAAGCCGCTTCCGGCGTTGCCCCTATACCTACCACACCAAACTGTGAACCAACCTTTATCGTGATAAGTCTCGGGTCTTTAAACGCGAGGCTCGCGACTTCAACTCAGGCCAACCGTCGTCGAGTTGCTCACAAATTCGCGAGCAGCCGTAGCGTGACGCGACCGTGAGCCCTTCTTTGCGCCAAGCCCCGCCCTCCTGCATAACCGCGGCAATGCCTCCAAAGCCAGGTCCCACCATCTCAGCCCCCCAGGCCGACCCTGCGATCTCGCGCGTTCGCGCGGTCCACCGCGCCATCGCCGACCTCCGCCGCGGCACGCCGGTGCTGCTGACCGGCGACACGCCTGCGATCATCTTGCCCGCGGAAACGGCGGGCGCCCGCGGCCTGTTCGAACTCGCGGCCGTCGGCGCCGGGCCGCCATGTCTTCTTCTGGCGCCCGTGCGGGCCGCCGCGCTGCTGCGCCGGCCGATCGCACCGGTCGGTCCGCCCGCGAACGACATCGCCGCGTTTCGCACGGCCGGGCTGCTCGACCCGGCGATCTTGCGCGGCATGGCCGATCCCACCGCCCCTCAGCTCCTGCTCGACCCGCCCGAGCTCACGGCCGCGCCGCCCCTGGCGCCGGCTGCCTTGGCGCTCGTCAAGCTCGCCCGTCTGCTGCCGGCAGCCCTGTCGGCGCCGGTCGGCCGCAACGCCGCCGATCGCGCGGCATCGCTCGGCCTGCTGACCGTCCATGCTGACGAGGTCCTCGCCTATCCCGACGCCATCGCCAGCTCGCTTCGAGTCGTGGCCGAAGCCGGCGTGCCCCTTGCCGCCACGGCCGACGCCCGGGTCGTCGCTTTCCGCGGCGCTGATGCCGGCATCGAGCACCTGGCCATCGTCGTCGGCGATCCGGCCCATACGCCGCCCGGCCGCCCAGCCCCGCTGGTTCGCCTCCATTCCGAGTGCTTCACCGGCGACCTGCTCGGCAGCCTGCGCTGCGATTGCGGCCCGCAACTTCACGCCGCCCTCGACCGCATCGCGGCCGAGGGGTCCGGCGCGATCCTCTATCTGGCGCAAGAGGGACGGGGCATCGGCCTGGCCAGCAAGCTGCGCGCCTACGCCCTCCAGGATCGCGGACTCGACACGGTCGACGCCAACCGCGCCCTCGGATGGCAGGCCGACGAGCGCAATTTCCTGGTTGCCGCGACCATGCTGGATCAGCTCGGCCTGCGTCGGGTGCGCTTGCTGACCAACAACCCCGACAAGCTCGCCGCGCTGGCCGCCTGCGGGGTCGAAATCGAGGCGCGCGAGGAACTCATCATCCCGCCCAACGGCGTCAACGATCACTACCTCGCCACGAAGGCTCGCCGCTTCGGCCATCTTTTCTGATGGCACGGCCTTTGCTCAGCCTTGCGGCATGAACCTCGCACCGCCCGGCCCGATCAACTCTTCCCGCGCTTTCGGCACCGGGTCCGAAGCCGGGGGGCCCAGCGGCGGCTGGCCCGTGGCGCTCGACGTGTCGCGGGAGGACTTGATGCATGGGCTGAACCCCCTGCAGCATTTGCCGGTCGTGGGCATGATTTACCGGGCAGCCACCGACGAGCAGATCCCCGCCCCGATGCGGGTCGCCGGTGCCGGCATCCTCGGCGGGCCGCTTGGGATGATCGGCGCCGGGCTGATGAGCCTGTTTGAAGCCATCATCAAGATGGGCCCCGACACGTCCCGCCCCGCAGTCGCGGCCGGCATGTCGCAAACTGGCTCCGAGGGCGGCATCGAGCCCGTCACCCCCGGCACGATGACCGGCGACGCCTACACCACGCTGGCCACCACGACGCCTGATTTCCTGCAGTCTGGCTCCTCCGCCAACACCGCGATCGTCCAAAACGGCGCCGCCGCGTATCAAAGCGCCGCCCTGGAGTGGCAGCGGTCGCAATCGGTGGAAAAAGGCCTGGCTTGACGGAGGCGACGCTCGGATCGGACGGCCTGCTCCGCGTCGGCCCGCATGTGTTCCGCACTGCGATCGGCCGTGGCGGCCGCGTGCTGCACAAGCAGGAAGGCGATGGCGCCACGCCGATCGCAACCCTCCCGCTCCGCCGCATCCTCTACCGCGCCGACCGCCTCGCCCGCCCGCGCTGCGCCGCGCCGTGCATGCCGCTGGCCCCGCATGACGGCTGGTGCGACGACCCGGCCGACCGCGCCTACAACACTCCCGTCCGCCTCCCTTACGACGCCCGCCACGAGACGCTCTGGCGCCCCGACCCGCTCTACGATCTCATCGGGATCCTCGGCTGGAACGACCAGCCGGTCATCCGCGGCCACGGCAGCGCGATCTTCCTCCACGTGGCCCGGCCCGACTACAGCCCCACCGAGGGCTGCATCGCCCTCGCGCTGCCGGACCTGCTCGCCACCCTCGCATGTGGCGTGACCGCGCTCCAGGTCGACCCCGCCTAACCCCTGCCATACGTTGGGCGCACCGACCCGGGGAAGCGCACATGACCTTCGATTTGACGGACAAAGTCGCCATCGTCACGGGCGGTGGCCGTGGTCTCGGCCGGGCCATCGCGCGCGGGCTTGCCCAACACGGGGCTCGGATCGTCATCTCCGGCCGCACCGCTGCCACGCTCGAGGCCACCGCCCGCGAACTCGGCCCCGACACCCTGACCCATGCGGGCGACGTCGCCGTCGAGGCGGACGTCACCGCCCTGCGCGACGCCGCGCTCGCGCGCTTCGGCCGGATCGACATCCTGGTCAACAACGCCGGCGTGAACCCGATCTACAAGACCATCGAAAGAACCACGCTCGAGGAATGGCAGCACATCCTCGGCATCAACCTGACCGGCACGTTCCTCTGCGCCAAGCACATCGGCGGCGCCATGGCCGAGGCCGGGCGCGGCTCCGTCATCAACATCAGCTCCGTCGCCGGCCATGTCGGCCTGCGCCGATCGGTCCCATACTGCGCCACGAAGGGCGGCGTCGAGCTGATGACCAAGGCGCTCGCGCTCGACTGGGCCGCCAAGGGCGTGCGCGTGAACTGCATTGCGCCCGGTTACTTCGAGACCGACCTCACCGCCGGCATGATCGCCAATGAAGCCCTCTCCACGCGCCTGCTCGGCCAAACTCCGATGGGCCGCTTCGGGCAGGACGCCGAGCTCGTGGGCGCTGCTGTGTTCCTCGCCAGCGACGCCAGCGCCTACATGACCGGCCAGAGCCTTGCGATCGACGGGGGATACCTGGCCGCTTGAGGCAACTCCGGCCCGTCACGAGCGATCTTCCCGGATGAAAAACGACCAGAAAATCCGCTATGCCGTCGTCGGCGCCGGTTGGATCAGCCAGGCGGCGTTCATGCCGGGCGTCAAGCCGACCGGCAACTCCATCATGACGGCCATCGTCACCGGCGACAGCACCAAGGCCGAGACGCTGGGCCGCCAATATGGCATCGAACGGGCCTATCACTACGATGCCTACCTGGCCGCGCTCGACAGCCGCGGCTTCGATGCGATCTACCTCGCACTGCCCAACTGGCAGCATCGGCAATTCGCAGTGCCCGCGCTCGAGCGCGGCATCCACGTGCTGCTCGAAAAGCCCATGGCGACCAGCGAGGAGGACTGCCGCGCCATCACCGAGGCCGCCCGCCGCGGCGGCGCCAAGTTGATGATCGCCTACCGCCTGCATTTCGAGCCCGGCACGCTCGAGGCGATGCGCGTCGCCCAGAGCGGCGCGCTCGGCCGGGTCGCGGCGTTCAGCTCGACGTTCACGCAGCATGTCGAACTCGGCAACCACCGCGCCCAGAACGGCTACTGGTCCGGCCCCGTCCCCGACATGGGCACTTACCCGATCAACGCCGTGCGCAACCTGTTCCGCGCCGAACCGACCGAGGTCATGGCCTGGGGCACCGACACGCTGGGGTTCGGCTTCCACGACACGGTCAGCGTCGCTATGCGCTTTCCGGAGGACCGGATGGCGCACTTCACGGTCGCCTATGGCTTGAGCAGCGTCGACGAATATCGCGTGATCGGCGAAGACGGCACCCTGCGCGTTAGCCCGGGCTATACCCTCAACGACGGCCTGCACCACACGCTCACCGTCGGCGAGAGCACCACCGAGACCGCGTTCCGCCAGATCGACCAGTTCGCCGGCGAGACCGCCTACTTCTCCGACTGTATCCAGAACGATCGCGACCCGGAGCCCGACGGCGAGGAAGGCCTGCTCGACGTCCGCGTGCTGGCCGCCATCGAGCGGGCGCTCGCCACCGGCCGCGCCCAGGAGTTGACGCCAACCTACCGCAGCAAACGCCCGCTGCTCGACCAGCGCTCCGACATCCCGCCGTCGCCCAAGCCGACACTGATCCACGCCGCACCACCCGAGGGGTAGCGTTGGACGGCAAAACACGGAACACTCCGCCGATAGAGGGAGGACAAGAATGGCACGAGTAGCACTCGTCACAGGGGGCACCCGCGGTATCGGCGAGGCGATCAGCACGGCGCTGAAGGATGCGGGCCGCACTGTCGTCGCGAGCTACGCCGGCAACGATGCGGCGGCGGACGCTTTCACCAAGGCCACGGGCATCCCGGCCATCAAGTTCGACGCGGGCAGCTTCGAGGCGTGCGAGGCGGCGGTCAAACGGATCGAAGCCGAGCACGGGCCGATCGAGATCCTCGTCAACAACGCCGGCATCACGCGCGACGCCACCATCGCCAAGCAGACGCGGCAGATGTGGGACGAGGTGATCGACACGAATCTCGGCTCCTGTTTCAACCTCTGCAAGCTGACCTTCGAGGGCATGCGCGCGCAGAAGTTCGGCCGCATCGTCAACATCGGCAGCATCAATGGCCAGGCCGGCCAGTATGGCCAGGTCAACTACGCCGCGGCAAAATCCGGCATCCACGGCTTCACCAAGGCGCTGGCCCAGGAAGGCGCGCGCTTCGGCATCACCGTCAACGCGATCGCGCCGGGCTACGTCGATACGGAGATGGTGCGCGCCGTTCCGGCCGACGTCCTGCAGAAGATCGTCGCCCGTATCCCGCGCGGCCGCCTCGGCCAGGCCACCGACATCGCCCGCGGCGTCTGCTTCCTCACCGCTGATGAGGGCGACTTCATCACCGGCTCGACGCTGTCGATCAACGGCGGGCAGCATATGTACTGACCACGGCGTCGCGGCCGCCTGGCTCGAACCACCTGGCGGCCGTCCCGACCCAAACCTCTGATGTCGAAACTGAACTCTACCGAGGCTGCATGAATTTCGTCATCGAACCGGCCCCAACTCCCTCGGTCGCAGTGGCCGGCGCCAGCGGCCGCTTCCCCGTCCGCCGCATCTTCTGCGTCGGCCGCAACTACGCCGCCCATGCGCGCGAGATGGGCAAGGATCCGGACCGCGAGCCGCCCTTCTTCTTCCTCAAGCCGGCCGACGCCGTCGTCGATGACGGCGCAACCATCCCGTATCCGCCGGAAACCGCGAACCTCCATTACGAAGCCGAGCTGATCGTGGCCATCGGCAAGGCCGGCGCAAACATCGCGCCGGACGCCGCGCTCGACCACGTCTGGGGCTACGGCATCGGCCTCGACATGACCCGGCGCGACCTGCAGAACGCTGCCAAGGACCTCGGCCGCCCGTGGGATTGGGGCAAGGGCTTCGACCACTCCGCCCCGATCGGCCCCATCCACCCCGTCGCCTCGGTCGGGCACGTCGACAAGGGCCGCATCTGGCTTGCCGTCGACGGCACGACCAAGCAGGACAGCGACATCTCCAAGCTGATCTGGCCGATCCCAGACGTCATCAGCATCGCGTCGCGTTCGATGGAGCTTCGCCCCGGCGACCTCATCATGACCGGCACCCCCGAGGGCGTCGGCCCGGTCAAAGCCGGTCAGACGATGACGGTCGGCATCGACGGTCTCGGTGAGATCACGATCCACATCGCGGCTTGACACCCTTCAGCACCACGCCTTGCTGCACGAGCGCGTCGATCTCGGCCTCGGCGTAGCCCAGCTCGCGCAAGATCGCCGCCCCATGCTCGCCCAGCATGGGCGGCGGTAACGTCACCGCGCGGGGCGCGCCGGCGACGTCGAGCGGCTGCGCGATCGCCCTCATCGGCCCCAAATGCGGATGGTCGTAATCCATGATGATTCCCCGCGCCGCCGTCTGCGGATGATCGAGCGCCTCGGCCAGCGTGTGGATCGGGGCGCATGGCACGCCCAAGCCGGTCAGCAGCTCGAGCCAGGCCTCGCGCGGCCGCGCCCGCACGATCTCCTGGACCAAACCGACGCACTCCGCCCGGTGCTTGGCACGGTCCGGGCTGGTCCGGAACCGCGCGTCCTCGGCCAACTCGGCGCGCCCTACGGCGGCGCAAAAAGCCCGCCAGAGCTTGTCGTTCGCCACTCCAATCATCAAGGGCAGGTCTGCGGCCTCGAACGCCTGATACGGCACCAGGGACTCATGACCGGAGCCGCTCCGCTCGGGAACCGTGCCCCTCTCCCAGTAGCTCTGCACGTTCGGCGCCAGGAGGGCCACCGCCGTCTCGAGCAACGAGACGTCCAGCCGCGCCCCTTTGCCCGTCCGCCCCCGCTCGATCAGCGCCGCCAGGATGCCGGACAGAGCATGCATCCCCGTGGTCTGGTCGATCGGCGAGATCGGGCTGCGCACCGGTGCGCCGCCGGGGTAGCCCGTCAGGTCCATCATCCCGCTGAACGCCTGCAGGATCACGTCGTAGCCCGCAGCCTTGGCCAGCGGCCCGGTGCGCCCGAAGCCGGAGATGCTGCAATAGATCAGCCGCCCGTTCAGCGCCCGCAGTGTCGTCTCGTCGATCCCCAGCCGCTCGGCCACGCCCGTGCCGTAGCTTTCGAGCACGACGTCGGCCCGCGTCGCTAACGCATGCACGATCGCTCGTCCGGCGTCGGTCTTCAGGTCGACCGCCAGGCTGCGCTTGTTGCGGTTGACGGCCAGGAACACCGCGCCGGTACCGTCCCGCAGCGGCGGCCAGGCTCGCGTGTCGTCGCCGATCGTGCACGGCTCCACCTTGATCACCTCGGCGCCGAACTCGCCGAGATACTGGGCACAGAGCGGCCCGGCGAGCACCTTGCTCAGATCCAGCACCCGGATGCCCTCGAGCGGCCTCACCTACCGGCCCGCCATCGCGAGCACCCGCCGGGCCTGCTTGAGATGCGGCATGTCCAGCATCATGCCGTCGAGCCCGACCACGCCGGTCCCGGGCGAGGCCGCGAACGCGTCGACGACGCGTTGGGCATGGGCGATGTCGGCCGGGTCGGGGGTGAACGCCGCGTTGATGATGCTGACCTGATCCGGGTGGATTGCCAGCCGCCCGCTGAACCCGCTCTGCCGGCTCGCTTGCGAGTCCGCCGCCAGCCCGGCCCCGTCCCGGAAATCGGCATACAGCGTGTCCAGCGGCTGCACCTCCGCCGCGACCGCACCGGCCAGGCACAGGGAGCGGGCCATCTGGTAGGGAAAGGCAAAGCCGCCGTCGGCCGCCCGGTTGCTGCTCGCCCCCAGCGCTGCCGAAAGGTCCTCCGCGCCCCAGGTCATGCCGACCAGCCGCACGCTGCAGCCGGCATAGCTTCCGAGCGTGAACACCGCCGCCGCCGTTTCCGTCGCCACGGGGATGATCTTAACCGACCCGGCCGGCACTCCCTCGCGCACCTCGAGCGCGCTCAGATAGTGGTCAAGGATCGCGACGTCCGCGCCGGAGTCCGGCTTCGGCAACATGATCCCGTCCGGCCGGCCACCGATCACCGCAGCCAAATCCGCGAGCGCCAGCGCCGTCGAGAGCGGATTGATGCGGACCCAGAGCTGCCGCTTGGAACGGTCCCGATGCGTCTCGAGGAAGTCCCGCACCAGCCCGCGCGCGAACTGGGTCCGATCGGCCGAGACCGAGTCCTCGAGGTCCAGGATCAGCGCATCGGCCGGCGCTCCCGCACCCTTGGCCAGCTTGCGCTCACTATCGCCCGGGACGAACAGCATCGACCGCAGCATGGGCATCCTCCTCAATAGGATTTCGGCAGCCGCAACACGCGCTCGGCGATGTTGCTCAGGATCAGCTGCTCGCTGACGGGCGCGATCTTGGCGATCAGGCTTTCGCGCAGCATGCGCTCGACGTGGTACTCCTGGGCGTAGCCCATGCCGCCATGCGTCATGACGGCCTGCAGGCAGGCGCGGTATCCGGCCTCCGCGCCGCAATACTTGGCCGCGTTGGCCTGCGGCCCGCACGGCTGCCCGTTGTCGTAGAGCCATGCGGCCCGTAGGCAGGCGTAAAACGCGTTCTCCAATTCGATCCAATTGACCGCCAGCGGATGCTGTATGCCCTGGTTCTGGCCGATCTTGCGTCCGAACACCGTCCGCTCGCGCGCGTAATCCGCCGCCCGCCCCAGCGCCCACTGCCCGATGCCGACCGCTTCGATGCCCACGAGCACGCGTTCCGGGTTGAGGCTGTCCAGCAGATAGCGGAAGCCATGGCCTTCGGCGCCGATCCGATCCTCCTCGGGTACGTCGAGGCCATCGAAAAAGACTTGGTTCGAGTTCGACCGCGTGCCGGCCCATCTTGTGGATCAGCCGAACCTCCACCTTGGCCCGGTCGAGCGTCGTGTAGAACAGGCTCAGCCCGTCTTGCGGCCGCACGCATCGCTCGATCGGCGTGGTGCGCGCCAGCAGCAGGATCTTGTCCGCCTCCTGCGCCGTCGATGTCCAGATCTTCTGGCCGAAGATGCGGTAGCCGCCCTGGACCGTTTCGGCGCGGGTCACGGCGCGCGTGGTGTCGAGCCCGGCGTCCGGCTCGGTCACGCCGAAGCACGCCCGCTCCGTTCCGGCAATCAGCGGCGGCAACCATCGGCGCTTCTGCGCCTCGGTTGCGTGCACCACGATCGGATGCGGCCCGAAGATGTTCATGTGCACCGACGATGCCGCAGCCTGGCCCCCCGGCGAGCAGGCGATGGTGTGCATCATCAGCGCCGCCTCGGTCACGCCCAGCCCAGCGCCGCCATACGCCTCCGGCATCGCGATCCCCAGCCAACCGCCCGCGGCGACCGCTTCGGTGAACGCATGGGGAAACGTCGCTGTCTGATCCCGCTCGAGCCAGTAGCGCTCGTCGAACTCGGCTGCGATCCGGCCGACCGAGGCTTGCAGCGCCTCTTGCTCGGGCGTGAGCGCGAAATCCATGGAGGCTCCCACCGTTTCAGGCAGTGCACTCCCGCCGAGCCGCTCGCGCAAGCCCATGGTCGCCGGGTGGAATGGTCGGGGCGAGAGGATTCGAACCTCCGGCCTCTTGCTCCCGAAGCAAGCGTACTACCAGGCTGTACTACGCCCCGACTGAGGCGCCGCGTATAGCCCCGGTGCCTGCCCCGGGCAAGGCCCGAACTTGCATCCTGGCTGGCGCGTTAGGCTCTCGGACAAGGGAGTGACCCGATGAGCGAGAAGACACCAGAGCCCACCGATTCCACCGTGACCGGCACTGTCGGCGCACCAAACCCCAAGACCGGCAGCGCCGACGCGGCGCGAGGCGTCGGCGGTCACAGCAAGGACGCCAGCCATGAAAAAGGCGCCCCGGCCGGCTACGTCGAGAAGGGCAAGACCACCGGCGCCTGATCTCCCGGATCGTCCTACGACGAGGGCTGGCGGGTCAGCCGGCCCTGGTAGATCCGGAGTTGCACCACGGCAGCCTCCAGCAGCGGGGTGGGCAAGCCGAACCGTTGCGCCCGGGTCACCATATCGCCCAGGATCTGCTCCGCCTCGACCGGCTGGTCACCGCAGAGGTCGCGATACATCGATGTGGCAAACGGTGACGCCGCCGCGGTCAGCGTCGTCCGGACGCGGTCGTCGGTGGCCTGGCTGGGCCTGTAGCCCTCCGCGGTGGCGACCGATGCCACCTCGTCGACCAGGCGGTGCGCCACGGCCGTGCCGCCGGCCACCGCCTCGATCTCGCCGACATTGCCGCGCAGCAGGCAGGTGAGCGCGCCGCCGGACGCCAGCAGCATCCATTTGTTCCACATCTCCTGCATGATCTCCGACGACGCCCGCGCCTTGAACCCGGCGCCCTGCATCGCGCCATCGATCGAGGCGACCCGGTCGGAGGCGGAGCCGTCGCGCTCGCCGTAGACGATCTCCTGAAAGGGTGCGAGCTGGGCGATGCTGCCATCCGGCTTCAGCGTCGTCGCGACCAGGCAGACGCCCCCCAGCACGGCCCGCTCGCCGAACCGGCCGATCAGCGTATCGAGATGCCGCATGCCGTTGAGGAACGGCACCAGCATCGTGTCGGGGCCCACCACGCGGGCGATGTCGTTCAGCGCCGGCTCGAGCGCGTATGCCTTGAGCGCGACCAGGACGACATCGAACGGGGAGGCGGCCCCGCCACTCTCCAGCAGTTGCGGCTTCAGCGTGAGGTCGCCATGCGGGCTGTTGATGATCAGCCCGGTCCGGCGCAGCTGCTTGGCCCGGGCGGCGCGCACGAGGAACGTGACGTCGCGGCCGGCCTGGGCCAGGCGAGCGCCGAAATATCCGCCGGTCGCGCCGGCGCCGACGATGAGTATCCGCATGAGGCAGCTCCCTGTATATGCGCCTATCGATACCCCTCCGCCGTGAAGCTTGCCAGACAGGGTGCGGCCCCGTACCACTGGCGGCATGTTCGACCTGCCCAAGACGAGTGCGAACTACACGCCGCTGTCGCCGCTCAGCTTCATCCGCCGCACCGCGGACGTGTTCCCCGACCGGGTGGCGATCGTGCATGGCGCATTGCGGCAGAGCTGGGCCGGCACCTACGAGCGCTGCAGGCGCCTCGCCGCCGCGTTGTCCCGGCATGTGGCGCCCGGCCAGACGGTCGCGGCCATGTTGCCGAACACGCCGGCCATGGTGGAGGCGCATTTCGGCGTGCCGATGGCGGGCGCCGTCCTGAACGCGCTCAACGTCCGGCTCGACGCCGAGACGATCGCCTACATCCTCGGCCATGGCGAGGCACGGGTCGTACTGGTCGATCGCGAGTTCGCGGAGGTCATGCGCCGGGCGCTCGAGTTGCTGCCGTCGGCCGCGCGCCCCCTCGTCGTCGACGTGGAGGACACGCTGGCGCCACCCGGCGAGCGCGTGGGCAGCACGACCTACGAGGCGTTCCTCGCCGGCGGCGACCCGGCCGTCGCCTGGTCGTTGCCTGCAGACGAGTGGGACGCGATTGCGCTCAACTACACGTCCGGCACCACCGGCAAGCCGAAGGGCGTCGTCTATCACCACCGCGGCGCCTACATGAACGCCGTCGGCAACGTGCTGACCTGGGCGATGCCGCACCACCCGGTCTATCTCTGGACGCTGCCGATGTTCCACTGCAACGGCTGGTGTTTCCCCTGGACGGTGGCGGCGATGGCGGGGACGAACGTGTGTCTGCGCCGGGTCGAGGCGGTGGCGATCCTGGACGCGTTGGACCAGCACGGGGTGACGCATTTATGTGGGGCGCCGATCGTGATGGGCACGATCCTGAACCACCCGGGCGTGCAGAAACGATCGCATCCGGTGCGCATGATGACGGCGGGGGCGGCGCCGCCGGCCGCGGTGCTCGAGGGCATGGAGCGGCTGGGCTTCGAGATCACGCATGTCTATGGACTGACCGAGGTGTACGGCCCGGCTACGGTCTGCGCCTGGCACTCGGACTGGGACGCCCTGCCGGACGAGCAGCGTGCGGCCATCAAGGCGCGGCAGGGTGTGGCCTATCCAGTGCAGGAGAGCGTTGTCGTCGCCGACCCGGCGACGCTCACCCCGGTGCCGCGCGACGGCAAGACGATGGGCGAGATCCTGATGCGTGGGAACATCACGATGAAGGGGTACCTGAAGAACCCTGACGCGACACACGAGGCGTTCGCCGGAGGCTGGTTCCACACCGGCGATCTCGCGGTCTGGCACCCCGACGGCTACCTCGAGATCCGTGACCGTTCGAAAGACATCATCATCAGCGGCGGGGAGAACATCTCCACGATCGAGGTCGAGGACGTGCTGTATCGGCACCCCGCCATCCTCGAAGCGGCAGTGGTGGCTCGGCCGGACCCGAAATGGGGCGAGACGCCCTGCGCCTTCGTGACGCTCCGACCGGGGGCGCAGGCGAGTGCGGCCGAGATCATTGCGTTCTGCCGCGAGCGGATGGCGCATTTCAAAGCGCCGCGCAGCGTCGTGTTCGGACCGCTGCCCAAGACCAGCACCGGGAAGATGCAGAAGTTCGAGCTCCGCGCTCGAGCACGGCAATTGGAGGATTAGGATGCCGCAGCCCGACCACGTGACGGCGCTCGACGATGCCGACGAACGCACGCTGCCGGAGGACCTCAGGCCTTATTTCCAGAAGTGCCGCGACAAGCTCGGCTTCGTGCCGAACGTGTTGCGCGCCTGGCTGGTGCGGCCCGAGAAGCTGCGCAATTTCATCAAGCTCTATGACGAGCTGATGCTAGGGCCGTCCGGCCTGTCCAAGCTCGAGCGCGAGATGATCGCCGTGGCGGTCTCGTCGTGGAACCGCTGCTACTACTGCCTCGTCGCGCACGGCGCGGCGGTGCGCAAGATCTCCGGCGACCCGCAACTGGGCGAAATGCTGGCCTTCAACTACCGCGTCGCCGAGTTGCCGACCCGGCAGCGCGCGATGCTCGATTTCGCCGTCAAGCTGACCGAAGCGCCGCACGAGATTGCCGGGCCGGACCGCGACGGGCTGAGCCAGCATGGCTTTTCCGACGAGGACATCTTCGACATCTGCGAAGTGACGGGGTTCTTCAACTTCACCAACCGCGTCGCCCACGGGCTCGATATGATGCCGAACCGGGAATACCACGCGCTCGGGCGGGAAGCCTCCTAGGCGGTCGTGATCTGCAGGCCGGTGACGTCGCCGTTGGCCTGCATCGTTCGTATGCCGGCGATCCAGCTGTCCTGGCCGGTGAGTTGGATCGAGCTCACGATCCTGGCGGCGGCAGGCGCGATCGGGACCAGGTCGAGGGTCCAGGCGGCCAGCGTTCCGCCTACGGTGATGGAGAAGGCGCGGCTCAGCGTGTCCAAGTCGCCGGCCAGAGGCGCTCGGGTGGCGTCGATCAGGGTGCGGAGGCCGGGTTGCGCGTCGAGCGGCACGACATGGGGCGGGTCGTTGCTCGCGGGGTCGGCGATGATCAGGCGCGAGCCGTCGACGACGAAACGTTCGGGCAGCGGCCAGAGCGTTTCCTTCTCGAGGTAGTCGGGGCGGCGGTAGAGCAGGCGGCCGGTGCTGACCAGCGGCATGGTCAGGGCGGCCAGGGTGCGTTCTTCGCGGAACCTGGCCCGGCGCTCGGACACGCTAGCGAGGCGGGCCATCAGGGCCGCGGGCTCGAGCGTGTCAGCCCGGGCGCGCCACGGCAGCAGCAGCAGCGGGAAGAGGGCGCGCCGGGTCAGGGTCATGCGGGTCGGTCCAGAAGGGGAAGAAGTTGAACCACTGGTAGGGGGTGGCGTGGCAGAGGCGCTCGAGGGCGGCGGCGTAACGGGCGATGTGGGCGGCGAGGTCCGCGGCCCGTTGGTCACGGCGCAGGACGATCCGGTCGGCAAACGGCTCGATGCCGATGCGGTAGCGGCGCGGGGCGGTGCGGACCGCATAGCAGAGGAAGACGGGCGCGCCGAGCGTGGCGGCGACGAGGAGGGGGCCGGCGGGAAAGGGAGCGGGGCTGCCGAGGAAGGGCACCGGGATGGTGCGGTGCCCGGACGGGCCGCGGTCGGCCAGGATGCCGACCATCTCGCCGCGGTCCAGGCACTCGCGGGCGCGAAGCATGCTGGTGGTGTCGCCGATCTCGATGACCTGCTCGCGCAAGGCAGGGGCGGCTTGGTCGAGCAGCGCCGTCAGCGCGCCGCCGTTGCGGCGATACATGAGCGCCCAGACCGGCACGGGAGCGTCGGCCGCGAGGGTGCGCAACACCTCGAAGCTGCCGAGGTGCGCCCCGAGCAGGATGGCGCCGCTCGGCCGTTGCAGGGTGGCGAGCAGGGCCGGAAGGCCGTCCACGTCGATATGGAAGTCCCCGGCGCGGCCGCAGGCGAGCATGACGCGGTCGAGGACGGCGGCGGCGAAGGCGGCAAAATGGCGAGCGACGTCGCCGTTGCGGACGGGATGCGCGAGCACGCGGCCCAGATAGTCGCGTGAGGCCGCGCGGGCAGTCGGCGAGGTGATGAAAAACCAGTACGCGGCGGCGCGGGCGAGCGGACGGCCGGCGGACCAACCGAACCGCCGGACAAGCCCCATGCCGGCACGGGTGAGGCCGGGAGCGCCGCGTTCGGGCTGGGCCGCCCAATGGATCACTGGATCGCGCTGAGGAGCAAGGTGGCGCGCAGAACCTCGTCCGGGCCGGAATGGCAGGCGAACGATATCCGGGGCGGGGTTGGGGTGTAGGCGATCGTGACAGTGGTGCCGGGGCGCACGGGGCTGAGGAATTTGACGTGCGGCAGGCTGGCGAGGCGGTGGCCGGGGTGGGCGGCGAGGATGGCGGCGGTGGCGTGATCGAGCAGGACGACGCCGGGCACGACCGGGTTGCCGGGAAAGTGGCCGGGCAGGGCGGGGTGGTCGGCAGGGACCGTGAACGAGCCTGCCTCGATCATGCCGTGCTGGCCGTCCGAAGCAGGTCGAGGACGGCCTCGCGCGGCAGCTTGCCGAGGCTGTTGCGAGGGAGAGCGTCGACCTGGATGACCCGGCGCGGGAGGAAGACGGGGTCGATCCGGTCGCGGAGGTCGGCGAGCAGGCCGGGGATGGTGCGGCCGGGCGCCACGACGAGGGCGACGAGTTGGGCGGTGCTGCGCGTGTCGAGGTCGTCGGGCACGACGAAGATGCCGTCGCGGACGCCGTCCAGGCCGGTCAGGATTTGGTTCAACCCGGCCAGCGAAGCGCGCCGGCCGCCGAGCTTGACCACGTCGGTGCGGCGGCCGAGCAGGCGGAAGCTGCCGTCAGGAGCAAGATCGATCTCGTCGGACAGCGGGGTCGCGGGGGCGCAGGGAGCATGGACGCAAGGCGATGTGCCGTCTTGGGACAGCAGGATGCCGGCGTAGGGGGTCCAGGCGTCGGTCGCGGTGGTCCGGCGTGTCGCGATGGAGCCGCACTCGGTGGCGCCGAAGATTTCGACGACCTGGGTCGACCACCGCGCCTCGGCCTCGGCGGCGAGGGCCGGGTCGAGCGGGGCAGTGGCGGAGATGATCGTCTGCAGCGGCGGCGCGGCGATCGTCCCGAGGCTGCGGAGTTGGAGCGGCGTGGTGACGAGTACGCGCGGGGCCTGCACGGCGGCCAGCGCGGACTCGACATCGGCGGGGAAGAAGGCCGGGCCGCACCATGTGGCGCAGGGGGCGTGCAAGGGGAGCAGGATGGTGGTCTCGAGGCCGTACATGTGGCCGGGCGGGACGGTGCCGACGATGGCGGCCGGGCTGCCCTCGTGCAGGCCGAAACGGTCGGCCGCGGCGCGGGTCCGGGCGACGAGGGCAGCCCAGCGCTTCTCGTGAGCGACGGGAACGCCGGTGCTGCCCGACGTGAAGACGATGGCGGCAAGGCGGTCGCCTGGAATGGCGCACGCTGCCGGGACCGGCGCGCCCGGCGTGCCGTAGGCGTGCGCATCGCCGATCGTGGCGGTGTCCGGGTAGCACTCGGCGAGGCTGGCGGAGACGGACGCCGACGGGTCGCCGCAGAGGAGACTGACGCGGCCCGCCAGCAGCGCGGCCGCGAGGCACAGCGCGAAGCGGTAGCGGTCGCGGCAGAGATTGAGGATGTGCCGCCCGGGCGGCAAGCGGGCGGCCAGCGCCGCGGCGTCGGCCAGGAACGTCTCCGCGTCGATGGCGCCATGCGGTGTGAGGAACAGCGCAGCCTGGGCCGGGCGATCGATCAACGGGTGAGACGGCATCGGATTACTTGGTCCGATGTTCCTCGATATGGGCCGAGAGGCTGCGCAGGGAGGCAAAGATCCGCTTGTTCCGCTCATCGTCGGAGCGCAGCTCGAAACCGTAGCTCTTGGAAATAGCCAATGCGAGCTCGAGAGCGTCGATCGAGTCGAGCCCGAGGCCATCGCCGAACAGCCGCTCCTCGGGCACGATGTCGGCCGGAGCGAGGTCGAGCTGGAGCGACGACACGATCAGCGTGGCGAGTTGCTGCTCGGCGGCGGATTGATTGAGCGTCGTCGGGGTGCTGGTCACGGAATCTCCTCGGGCCGACCTTACTTTTTTGCTGGAAGGATTGCCAAGCTGACTTGGATTGGCTGTCAGGCGGCAAGGCGGGCGATGAGGGCGTAGTAGCGGTCGTAGATCGCCGTGAAGCTCGCGGGGTCGGCGGCGTAGCGCGGCATGCCGAGCCAGAACTCCAGCGGCCGCCGCTCGGCGAGCTTGGCGCGGGCGATTGCGGCGAAATAGGCGTGGTTGGCGACCGGGTCGGTGTAGCGGTCGCTGGCGAAGATGGTGTCGGAGTCGCGCTGGAAGTGGCCGAATATCGGCTCGTCGTAGAAGATGAGCGACAGTCCGGTCTCGTAGAGGGCGTTCGGCTGATGGAGGTTGCGCGACAGCGCGAGGGCGCCGGGCCGAGTCGGGAACTCGCCCGTCATGAGGAGTGAGCGCCGGGTTTCGGCGTCGTCGTAGGCTGCGCCGGGGTCCGAGGGAAAACGGTCGTTGGTGCGCTGGACGAGATTGACGAACTCGTTGCGCGGCACCGGGAAATCGAAGACGGAGATCAGGAACGGGCGGTTGGTCGGCCAGCGGTTCCACAGCCCGGCGGCGGCCAGCGCGTTGTGGGCAAGGTGGATGCAGTTGTCGCGGAAGAGATCCCACACATAGGTCTTGCCGGCGCGATACGGGGCGTTCTCGGCGTTGAGGAAGTCGATCATACGGTTCATGGCCGGGCGGTCGACCGGGATGCGCGTGCAGTGCCGGGCGCGACCCAGCGAGATCGCGTAGTCGGTGCCGACCGACATCTCGTATTTCCAGTTCTCTCGTGTCCAGCCCGGCGGCATCGGCTCGAACACCACGTCATGGAAGGTGACGCCCTTGTAGATGCCCAGCTCCTGGGCGCGGCGCTGGACGGCGCGGTAGCGGGCGGCGGTGAGCGGCGTGCCGGGCGGGAGGCCGCCGTCGAAGAAGAAGGCGTCGCCGGGGGTCGCGACCCATTTCGCGTTGGAGAAGTGCTCGTTCATGCTGAGCCCGGCCCCGTCGCCCTCGCATGGGACGAGCACGGGGTAGGCGACCACCGGGTCCTTGCAGGCGCCCTGGAGGTAGAACACCGCGTGGCCACCGATATTGCCGCGGATATCGGCCCCGAAGCCGGGGATCTTCTTGATCTGCGAGACGGCGCAGTATTCGGCGAAGAGCGGATGGGCCTCGGTGTAGGCGGCGTCAGCCTGGCCGATGGTGTCGAAGCGGGCCTCGGCGCAGGCGGACAGCAGACAGGCGAGCAGGAGTGCGAGGTGGCGCATGACGCGCCTCTTAGCGACGGCCGATGAGCATGGCGAGGAGCAGTCGCGCGTGCATGCGGGCGAGCAGGGCGTTGTCGCGGACGTAGCGGAAATGCGAGACGCCGCCGGCGTCCTCGGACGGGTAGATCACCGGCGCCGGCAGGTTAAGGGCGGGCACCCCGGCCCAAGCGAGGCGGACCGCGGCTTCGACGTCGAGATCGTAACGGCGCATGTGGCGGGACCGGGTCAATACGGCGAGCAAGGGCGCGATCGGGTAGACGCGGAAGCCAAACAGGGAGTCCCGGACGGCGCCGGCGGTCTCCAGCCGGGTCAGCCAGTTGGAGATCTTGCGGCCGTGGATGCGGAGCGCAGGCGCTTCGGGGCCGAAGACGGGAGTGCCGAGAATCATCGCTGCCGGATTGGCCTGGGAGGCCGTCATGAAGCGGGCGATCTCGGCGGCCGGATGTTGGCCGTCGGCGTCCATGGTCAGGGCGTGGGTAAAGCCGGCGGCTGCGGCAGCATGGAGGCCGTCAAGCAGGGCAGTGCCCTTGCCGCCGTTGACGGGCCGGCGGAGCAGCCGGTCGGCGGCCGCCGCAGCGGCTTGGCTGTCATCGGTGCTGGCGTCGTCGATGACCCAGACCGGCGACCAGGTGGCGCGCGCAGCGGCGAGGGTGGGCGCAAGGAGGCGGCCGGGATTGTAGCTCGGGATAAGGACGAGATGCGTGGCGGACCGGAGCATGTCGCGCGCGGTTATGCCGGGCGATCACCCGCGAGCGTGACCCGGTGCATGCGGCGGCGGAAGCCGTGATAATCATTGACCGGATTATGCTGCGCCGCACGGTTGTCCCAGAAGGCGATGGAGCCGGGCTCCCAGCGGAAACGGCAGGTGAATTCCGGCTTGATCTGGTGAGCGAACAGGAATTGCAGTAGCGGCGCGCTCTCCTCTTCCGTCCAGCCGGCAAAGCGGGCGGTGTGCGCGACGTTGACGTAAAGCGCTTTGCGGCCGGTCTCCGGGTGCGTGCGGACGACCGGATGTTCGGCGGCGTAGTCTTGCTTGCCGGAGTTGCTGCCGCTTTCCTTGACCCGGTCCTCGCGCGTGCGGGTCACGTCTGCCTTGGCCGAGGTGTTGACGCCGCGCAGCGCAGCGAGAGTAGCCCTCAGGCCGTCCGACAGCGCCTCATAGGCGAGGTATTGGTTGGCGAACAGCGTATCGCCGCCAAATGGGGGCAACTCGCGGGCCAGCAGGATGCTGCCCATCGGGGGCTCGTCGAGATAGGAGGTGTCGCTGTGCCAAATGCCGCCGAAATTGCTGCGCTCGTCCTCGCGCTTGAGAACTTCGATGATCTCGGGGAAGCCGTCGAGACCGCGTATGAAGGGATACTCGATCAGGTCGCCGAAGGAGCTGGCGAACGCGTGGAACTGAGCCGGCTCGAGTGACTGGTCGCGGAAAAAGATAACGAGATTGTCGAGTAGCGCCTGACGGATGAGCGCGATCTCGGACTCGTTGCATGGCTGGCGCAGATCAACTCCGTGGATTTCGGCCCCGAGCGCGCCGGCGATGCGCTTGATGTGCATTCTGGTGTCCTCCCGTGGGGTCAGTGTAGCGTTGGCGCCAAAGCGAGGCCAGGACTGGACCCGCGCGGGAGGACGACGACATGGCTGGTTTGACCAGGCGGAGCACGGTGGCGGCGCTGGCGGGTTTGTCCGCGCCGGGTCTGATCGGGCGGGCGCAGGCCGCGCCGCGCGTGCTGAAGATCTCGCACCAGTTTCCAGGCAGTTCGGGCGAGACGGGAGATTTCCGTGATCGGATGTGCCGACGCTTCGCGGAGCTGGTCACCCAGCGGACCAATGGCTCGCTCGAGTTCCAGGTGTACCCGAACGCTTCGTTGATGAAGACATTCGCCCAGATCAGCGGGTTGCGGAAAGGTGCGCTGGACATGGGACTGGTGCCGCTGACCTACGCGGGCGGCGAGATCCATGAGATGAATATCAGCTTCATGCCCGCCGTCGTGACGAGCTACGCGCAGGGCTACGCCTGGCGGACGCACCCGATCGGCAAGGCGCTCACCTCGCTGCTCGAGGAGAAGGGCATCGTCCTGCTGAGCTGGATGTGGCAGTCGGGCGGGATGGCGTCGCGGACGCGCCCGCTGGTCGAGCCGGCCGATGCGAAGGGGATGAAGATCCGCGGCGGCTCGCGCGAGATGGACGAGATGTTCACCGCGGCAGGGGCGTCGGTGTCGACGATGCCGTCCAACGAGGTCTATGTCGGCATGCAGACCGGAGTGATGGACGCGGCCTGCACGAGTTCGAGCTCGTTCCTGTCGTTCAAGCTGCAGGAGACCTGCAAATACCTGACCACCCCGGGAGAGCGGAGCTTCTTCTTCATCCTCGAGCCGATCATGATCGCCAAGTCGATCTGGACGACGCTGAGCCCGGCCGAGCAGGAAGCGATGCTGGCGGTGGGTGAGGAGATGGTCCCGTTCAACCTAGCGGGCGCCAAGGCGGACGACGTGGAAATGGGCAGGGCGTTCGCCGCGGCCGGGGTGGAGGTAACGCCGATGTCGAACGCGGCGGTGGATGCGTGGCAGAGTGTGGCGCGGTCGTCGGCCTGGAGAATCTACGGCGAGAAGACGAAAATGGCGGGACAGATGCTGGCGATGGCGGAGCAGGTGCCAAGTTGACGAGTGTGGAGAGTACGGTCACCGACGGAGAGCTCTTTGACGAGGGAATGTATCTCGCAGCCAATACCGACGTGCGTGAGGCAGTCGCAGCTGGCTTCTTCGAGAGCGGCTGGCAGCATTTTAACGCGCACGGGCGGGCTGAAGGCCGCTCAATGCGGCCGAGTTCGCGGCGCGACCGACTTTTGTTTGGGCTCGACACACAACATTCACGAGGGCTCGAGATCGGGCCCCTGATCTCGCCGTTAGTGACCAAGGCGGAAGGCAACATCCTCTATGTGGACCATGTAGATACGGCAACGCTGCGCGAGAAATATCGTAATCATCCCGACGTGCGGGATGTGTCTCAAATCGTGGCCGTCGATCATGTATGGGGCGATAAAACACTGTCCGAGTGTCTCGGCGGCGTACGGGTCGACTACGTGCTCAACTCGCATGTCATCGAGCATGTGCCGGACGTGGTGACGTGGTTGGCCGAAATTCACTCGGTGCTCGAGCCAAACGGGTCGCTGCGCATGGCGATACCCGATCGGCGTTTCACATTCGACATTCTTCGGGCGGAGTCGACACTGGCCGACGCGCTTGATGCGCACATCCGCCGGGCGCGCAGACCACTCCCGCGTGCGATTCTTGATCACTTTCTCAACGATACTGCCGTGTCTACGACGGAGGTTTGGGGTGGAGTAGTCGACCGCTCGAAGCTTAAGCCGATCCATGCCCCAAGCGAAGCACTGCGCGCAGCGGAGCATAGCTTCACGACGGGTGTCTACCAAGACGTTCATTGCTGGGTTTTCACCCCGCTCTCCTTTGCCCGATTGTGCGCTGCCTTAGCGCGGCTCGAACGGCTGGATTTCGAGTGTCTGCACCTCTATCCGACCGAGTTTCATCAGCTCGAGTTTATCGCGGTGTTGCGGTCGTCCAACGATCGGCCGGCACTCGTGGAAAGTTGGGACGCTACGGTTCGACGGCTCGAAGCCGAAGACGCGTTGGCCCGCAGCTTGATGCCGTCCACGGCCACGTGATCCAGCTTGACCGCCCGGACGCCTGGCATAGCCGAAGCGCTTGCACGAATATGCAAAACTAGTCGCGCGCGCGGTTGGCGGCGGTCATGAAGGTGCGGAGGCGGGCCGGGTCGACCGGGTTCCACCAGACGCCATCCTGCTTGAGGTAAGAGGCGACGATTACGCCGTCGGCGAGGCGGAAGATGTCGCCGATGTTGTCGGGGTTGACGCCCGAGCCGACCATCAACGGCAGCGACGTGCCGGCGGCGATGGTCTCGAGCTCTTCCATGGTGGCGGAGTTGCCGGTGCGTTGTCCGGTGGCGATGGCGACGTCGGCGTCGAAGAACTCGACGTCGCGGGCGAGTTCGGCGATCGAGCGGTCGGCGGTGATGGCGTGCGCGCCGTGCTTGACGTGGACGTCGGTGAAGATGCGGATGTCGCGGCCGTGCAGCATGGCGCGGTAGCGGGTGGCGAGTGCCGCGGGCCCCTCGACGAAGCCCTCGTTGGCGACGTAGGCGTTGGCCCATTGGTTGACGCGGATGAAGTCGGCGCCGGCGGCTTTGGCAACCGCGAGCGCCTGCAGCGCGCCGTTTGCGAGCACGTTGACGCCGAGCTTCAGGCCGGTGGCGCGGCGGACGGCGTCGGTCATGACGGCCATGGTGGCGGCGGTTTCGGGCCCGAGATGCTCGGGCTTGCTGAATGGGATGTCGCCGTGGTTCTCGACGATGAGACCGTCCACGCCGCCCTCTTGGTAGCGCTCGGCTTCGGCGAGGGCGAAGGCGACGATGTCGGCGACCGGCTGGCCGTCATAGGCCGGGCTGCCGGGCAGCGGGAGGGAGTGGATGACGCCCACGACGACCTTCCGTCGGTTGAAGATGGCTTCTAGTGCGTGCGGCTTGGGTCGGAAGACTGGGTTCGGCATGGACCTATGAGAAAGGCGGCGCTTGGAGGCGAGCACGCTGCGGCCCGCTCGTCCAGCGTTGACGCCGTCAGGCGGCTAAACTTTTGCCATACAGCCGGACGGTACCGCCGCCCGCATTCTTGGCAGCATACAGAGCCTGGTCCGCCCACACTTGGAGGTGCTCGGCGGTCTCGGCGTCTTCCGGTGCGCTTGCAATTCCGATGCTCAGGCCGATCCGGACGATGTGTTCGCCGATCGAATAGGGTTCGCTAACGATCATGACCAGCCGTGCAGCCGGGGCCAACGCTTCAGCCGGGGTGCTTGCCGACAGCATGATCACGGCACACTCGTCTCCGCCCAGACACGCCAGAGGATACTCTTCGCGGATGCAGGCGTGCATGTGGGATGCCACCGCGCAGAGGACATGGTCTCCAGCCGCGTGGCCGATCAATGGCTAACCTGAGCGCGCTGCCAGCGGGCAGGAGTCTCACCGACCAAGCGCTTGAACACGGTCGAGAAGTGCGACTGTGTCTGGAACCCGACATTAAGCGCGACCTCGACCAGGGGATCGTTCGTCTCGATCAGCATCCGCTTAGCGGCCTCGATGCGGTATTGCAGCAGGAACTCGTGCGGCCGGCAGCCCGTGGCCACCTTGAATTGGGCGGCGAAGTGCATGCGGGACAGCCCGGCAACTCCAGCCAGCTCCGCCAGGCTGATCGGCTCAGCGAGGTTCACGGCGACATGCTCCTGCACCCGCCGCAGGCGCCATTTAGGCAGCGCGCTAACCCGTGGCTGCCCCGGACGGGACGCGAGGGCGCGCATCAGAATAGTCTGGCCGACGCTCTGGACGTAGCGTGGGTCGCCGCCGTCTGGCGTGGACACCAGGGTGCGCGCGAGCTGCCCGGCGAGCGCGTCGCGCACGATCAAGTCGTGCAGGTTCCGAGCCTCCGAGCCGGCGGGGCAGCGGTGCCACTCGCGGAGGTAATCCGCCGCCACGTGGAAGTGGATGAAGTCGCAGGGGGCGAAGAACTCCGCTTCGGCTACCTGCCCGGGCGCCGTCACATGGATGGTGCCGGCGTGAAGGATGCCGTTGAGGATCGGGTTAGTTCCTCGCCCGACCCGCGCCCGGACGGGCCGTAGCGCGACGGCGACGATGTAGCGGTCCGGGGCGCCGTGGCAGCGCTCCTGCCGGGCGGTGGCGCGGTCGTCGGTCCAACGCGACGCAAAGATGACGGCGTCCTGACCCGGCGTGCCTTCGCCAATACAGGGCTGCCGCCACCCCTGCTCACGACGCAGGCTAGTCGTCTGCTCGGTCGTGTCGGGCCGGTGATAGGGCGTTGCCGATGGCGTGGTCCGGTGAATTGGTGCCGTTTCAATGTACACAGCTGCTCTCCTGGTTGGGAAAGCGGCGCCCCACCTGCCACCCGGCTCGGAGGTCACGCCGCATTTGATTGCGACGCGGTCAACCTGCCCGTCTTGGGGGCGGAAGGCTCGTTACGACTTGCGAGTCCGTGTTAATCGTTGTGAGTGACGGCTTAACACCCTCAGCGGAGCCGTGCGTATGTGCCCGCCATCGTGCGAGTGGGGCAGATAGAGAGTGGACGGTCGTCCAGAGTACGGCACGAGATCGCACGTTCAGTCCGCAAGGGAGGGTTTGATGATCGCTGTGTTAGCCCGGACTGGCATTCTCCGAGGGCTTGCTTGCCGCTGCCCGAACTGCGGCAAAGCACGATTGTTCACACGCTACATCACCGTTCGCAGTCCATGCTCTGTATGCGTTCGTTTGGAAACCAGGGCATCGGACGACAAGCCGTTGTAGCATCGAGGCCAGGACGCCACGCCAATGGAGCTGCATTCGGCCACCTGTTTTTTCGAGCATGATCCGGAGACAGCTCTCGCCCGCCGGGTCGTGGCCGAAGGTATCGGAACGGTGTTGCTCATGCTTGCAATCACAGGTTCCGGCCTCAATGCGCAAAGTGTGTTTTCTGGCCAGTCCGCACTGCATTTGATCGCGAGTGCCGGCGTCATAGCTGGCACCCTGGTCAGCCTGATCGTCGCTTTGGGGCCTGTGTCGGGCGGCCATTTCAATCCGCTGATCACGGTGCTGCAGTGGCTTGCCGGGCAGCGGAGACTCGGCTGCACCCTCGCCTATGTCGCGGCCCAGCTGAGTGGCGCGATTGGGGGCGCGCTGCTTGCGAGCTATGTGTTCGGCACGAACAGCGACGCCCCGGCGAAGGCAGTCGCAAGCTGGGCGCTGATCTCGAGCGAAATGATTTCCAGCGCGAGCCTGATGCTCGTCGTGTTCGGCTGCGCACGCAGCCAGCGGACTGAAACCGGCTCGTTCGCCGTCGGTGCTTGGCTTGCCGCCGCAATCGTGACGATGCCTTCCGGTTCTTACGCCAATCCCGCTGTCGTGCTCGGCGCCGTCCTCTCCAGGGGGGCGAGTGCGCTGCCAGCGACTACAGCGCTCTACTATCTCCCCGCCGAGATCGTGGGCGCTGTGCTGGCTCTCGCTGCCGTGGCGATCATCTACCCACTGCCTTCCGCAAGCGACCGCACCTTATGACCAATGTGAGGGCTCGCTGGGAGCACCGTACCGATCTAGGCTCTCGCCACGTGCGGGACTAGAGCTGCTTGCGGCTCTTGGTCAGACGAATGTCGATCTCGCGGTCCATGAACGACCACTCTCTCGTCGCCCGCAACTGATCCAGCATCCTTTCGAATGCCGCTTCGCTGTCAGGCGCGAAATCAAGGAAGCCGATGAAGTCGAACGGTGCGTCACGACCGAGATCCCGGCAGTGCAGCAGCCGACGAGCGACCGCAGGAAGATAGCGCATGCCAATCGCGATGTGATGCAAGTCCTCCTCGAGGATCGAGCGACGCTCGTCCTGGGTGAGCGCCCACCACTCGGGCCGCTTACGCAGCAGGATCAAGGCTGCGGAGGTCGCTTCGACCCGTCCGATCGGCACCTGTTTACTGGTCAGCTCCGTCTTCTCTCCGCGGGTCGTGTAGCGGTCGTTAGATGTGACACCGTGCAGAGCCCACGCGGCGCCGGCGGGCAGATCCGCGGCAATGCCATCAACCATGTCGACGCGGTCGACGCCCGCGACCGGCGGTCCGGAGATCGTCGTGTGGCAGACGACCGATAAAGTCCCCGCCGCACCCCCGATGAAGGTGGTCGCGCGCGAACTAGGTTGAGGCGTCATGTTGATGCCCTCCGGTTGGCGCTGCCTCGCCCGAGCCGGGAGACCATGACCGAGACGGCCCAAGCGGCGATGAATACGGCGACGATCGCGAAGCCGAGAACGTTGAGGTTCTCGTCGAGCACGCGACCAAAGCGCCAGAGCCCACCCTCGAGCTCGAACTGATCGCCAACAAGGCCGATCACCTCGATGCTGCCGATCAGCACGGCAACAAGGATCGAGACAGAAGTGATCGTCAGATTGTAATAGAGTTTACGGGCCGGTGCCCTAAATGCCCAATCATAAGCGCCCAGCATCAAGATACCATCCGTTGTATCGACGAGAGCCATGCCGGCGGCGAACAGGGCCGGAAACACCATGATGGACCAGAGCGAGCCACCGCTCGCGGCCTGTGCGGCTGACATGCCGAGTAGCGCCACCTCGGTTGCGGTCTCGAAGCCGACACCGAACAGGAAACCGAGCAGGAACATATGCCAGCTTTTGGTCACCGACCGAATTAGTGGTCGCAACATCCGGGCGAGAAGGCCGCGGCCGTTAAGGAGGATGTCAGTATTCTCACCTGCACCGGCCTCACCTCGGCGAAGCTGCTGTACGGCGAGCCAGATGCTTCGAAGAACGAGAACGTTGGCCGCCGCAACGGCAAAGAGAAAGGACGCGGAGACCAGGGGGCCAACCAGTGCGGCGATCGATTTGAGCGTGTCACTCACACCGAACAGCGTCGATGCCGTCGTGCAAGACAGCCCGTGGCACTCATTGGACGTCGCTCCTCGACCAGCGTGCCTCGATCTCCGCCATCTTTTCGGCGAGCCCGGTCGGCGTCAGCACCGCCTTCTGGAACAGAAGCGTGGCGAAGGCGACCGCCCATCGTTCGTAGTAGCTCAGCCGATCGATCATCTCGGCCCCGAGCGCCTCGACCGCGCGGCGTTTCTCTTCGGTGCTGATCAGTTTGTGGTAGTCCAGGACGTCCGCCAGCGCGTGGCAACGCTTCTCCCAGGGGGCGAGTTCGTGTTCCACCCGCTTGAAGACGGGCGAGGGCTGGCCGCCGATATCATTCGGCAACCGGTGCAGGAAGCTTTCCAGGTCCATCATGCGGCCGCCCTCCGCTCATCGTTTCTGACCGCGACGACGCCGATCATCGCGTCACGCGTGACCAGGGCGGCAAGTTGCTCCTCGGTGAAGCTCTCGGTGCCGGCGGGCCGCATCGGCAGCACGAGAAAGCGCAGGGCCGACGTCGAATCGGCGACCCGGATCTCCACGTCATCGGGGATGATCGTGCCGAACTCTGCCAGAAGCGCGCGCGGCTCGATCACGGCGCGCGACCGGTATGGCTTCAGCTTGTACCACTCCGGCGGCAGGCCGAGCAGTGGCCGCGGGTAGCAGGAGCACAAGGTGCAGACGACCAAGTTATGAACGGTCGCGGTGTTCTCGAGAACGACCAGACCGGTGTCGTCATAAAAGCTGACGCCGAAGGTCTCGCAAGTGCCGCGTCCATCCGCGAGCAGGCGGGCGCGGAAGGCCGGGTCGGTCCATGCGCGAGCGACGATCTTGGCCCCGAGTGCAGGGGTGCGCGAGTCCAGGACATCGATCTGGTGCTCGATCTCGCCGGGCTGGAGGATCTTGCGCTCGATCAGCATTTCCTCGAGCGCGGCTTGCAGGACGGCGAAATAGCCGGGCTGCTCCGACGCGCCTATCTCCGCATGGTCGTGATCGTGGACATGATCATGCATCGTGAACAGCCTCCAGCCAGGCTTCAAATACTTCGATGTAGAGATGATCGTGCTGCGAGCCGACGTAGCCGGCCCAAATCTCGGTCATCGGGACCGCAATCCGGTAATAGTGCTTTTTCACACCGGCGTTGCGGCCGAAGCCCTCCTCCTCGTTGTCGATCGCTGGCAATACGAGTTTTTCCACGACGCCAGTCTTGCCGCGAAGATAGAGAGGCACCCGATAGTGGCCGAGCGGATAGCGTTTCAAAACCCTGACTTGCTGGCCCGGTTCGAATAGTGGGGTCTCGTGCAGTGCGGGAACTATGCCGGGGCGCCGAATACCGCGACCTACCCGAAGTGCTTCCATTTTGATCCTCGTTTTAGTGTCCTTGGCCGATCGTATCGGATGACCGTTCAGCTGATCGATGATCTCGATTACCGAGCCAGACGCGTGAATACATAGTCATGGTCTTTCACCAGGGATTGGTGACAGGCAAAACATGTCCGATGCTGCGCCTCGTCCACCGCCACGCCGCCAATGAAGCGGCCGAAACCCCAGCCGCCCGTGTCGGCGTAGCGCCTCGTATCCTTGACCATGACCTGCACCGTCGTCGCCGCGCCAGGAACGAAGGCAGGCGGTGCTTCGGAGGACTGGACATGTTTCCAAGCCAGCTTCACCAGGATCGTTCCGTCGGGAAAAGGCAGGGTGCCCGTCTGATAAGCGTCGATGGCGGCGGTGTTGCCGAGGATGCCGCGAAGCTCGTCGAGGGGATCCGATTCATGGGCGACGGCGACCATTTCCCACTGACGGTATAACTCGGGGATCGTCACTCCAAATAGGGGGGAGGCGCTCTCAGCCTCCGCTTCGAGCGGCACCAAGAGCGCTCCCGCAACTGCAACCGCAGCCGCTGCACCGCTCCAGCACAGGCGCCGGCGCGAACAAGCGTCAGGAGTTTCAAGCGTCATTGTGATGGCCCTCTTGCTCCCGCCCGTGTTCGATGATCTCGGTCGGCGGGAGCCGCATCTGGACGGAGTATCGTTCCGAACTCTTCCCCGGCTGCACGAAGGCTTCACAAACGCACGGGCTGACCCAGCACGAAGGATGCGACCGCCCCTCGTCCGATTGATCCCTGCGGCGGATTTGTTGCGCGGCCGTGCCTTTGCGATAGCCCTTCGGTCGAGCGATGCGCTTCAGTGCCGTATTGTTGAAAAACGCTCAAGACGAGGACCGTCATGTCTCGACCACCCCTGCCACCTTTCACGCAAGACAGCGCGACCGAAAAGGTCCGCCTGGCCGAGGATGGGTGGAATAGCCGCGACCCGGCCAAAGTCGCTCTCGCCTACTCGCCCGATACACACTGGCGCAATCGAGCAGAGTTCCTGACCGGGCGGGCGGAGGCGCAGGATTTTCTACATCGCAAATGGACCCGGGAGCTCGATTACCGCCTGATCAAGGAGCTCTGGACGTTCTCAGGTAATCGCATCGCGGTCCGCTTTGCTTACGAGTACCGTGATGACAGCGGAAACTGGTTTCGCGCCTACGGCAACGAGAACTGGGAATTCAACGAGGACGGCCTGATGCGGCGTCGGATCGCCAGCATCAACGAGCATCCAATTACCGAAGCTGATCGCTGCTTTCACTGGCCGCTCGGGCGACGGCCGGACGAGCACCCGGGGCTGAGCCATTTCGGCTTCTGACGGGGCACTTGCCGCTCACTCGTTCGCCGTCGGGCAGGTCACATGCTCGGCGATGGCGGCGAGCGCGCGGCGCATGTTGGCCAAGACCTGTTCATTGCCGGGCCGGGCACTGTGGCGAGCTGCGATCCAACTGGGCTCGTTATAGCCCAGCCAGGTCGTGCCCTCGTCGTCCAGCCAAACCATCGCGCGCAGCGGCAAGTCGATCCCGATCGTCGGCGCGGTCTGCATCAGCTTCGTACCAGCGAGCGCGTTGCCGAATACAAGGATCTCCAACGGCCGCAACTCCAGGCCGGCCGCGGCCGCAGCTCGCCCGTGATCGATAAGCCCGAAGACGCTCATTCCTTGCTGATCGACCGCCTCGCGCAGGCGCTGCAAGGTCTCTTCGACGCCATAGCTGCTGACCCAGCATGTCAATCCATCGATGTCCATTCGTCTGCTCCTCGTCCAGTGTGGTCGCTCGGACCGATGCAGGCCTGCAGCACCTCGCCAGATCGCCGTCGACCGAGCGAGGTGCTCACCGGTGGTTAGGCCGCTGCCCGCTGCGCAGCGCCGTGGAGGAACTCGAGCACGTCCGCGTTGAATTGATCCTTATGCGTGGCGGTCAGCCCGTGCGGTGCGCCCGGGTAGGTGATGAGCTTCGCGCCTTCGACGATCTTGGAGGCGATCCGGGCGGCCGCGTCGATCGGCACGATCTGATCATCCTCGCCGTGGATGAACAGCGTGGGCACGTCGAACCGACCCAGATCCGCCGTCAGGTCGGTTTCCGAGAACACCTTGATGCAGTCATATGCGGCTTTCTCCCCCACCTGCATGCACCACATCCAGAACGCGTCGCGAATGCCTTGCGACACGGCAGCTCCCGGCCGGTTCGCGCCGTAGAACGGGGCACCCAGGTCCCGATAGAACTGGGAGCGGTCGGTGAGCACCCCAGTTCGGATCGCATCGAACGCCGCGCGCGGAAGCCCGCCGGGGTTGGCGTCCGTCTGCAACATCAGCGGCGGGATGGCGCCGACCAGGACGACCGCGGCGACGCGCTTCGTCCCGTGCCGGCCGACGTAGCGGGTGACCTCGCCACCACCCGTGGAGTGTCCCACCACGACCGCGTTCTCAATGCCAAGCTGGTCCATCACCGTAGCCAGGTCGTCGGCGTAGGTGTTCATGTCGTTGCCGTCCCAGGTCTGACTCGACCGTCCGTGGCCACGACGATCATGGGCGATGACCCGGTAGCCTCGGCTCCCGAAAAACAGCATCTGGTCGTCCCAGACATCCGCATTCAGCGGCCAACCGTGGCTGAACACCATGGGCTGTCCGCTACCCCAATCCTTGTAGAAGATCTGCGCACCGTCATTCATCGTGATCGTCGGCATGTCATGCTCCTCTGGTCTGGCCAACCGTGCTCGGGTCTCGTGGCCGGAGGTGCCATTGATAGGTGCCGGGCTGGTTCGATCTTCTCGATCTGCCGGACAGCTACCGTAAACGAACGAGCACACCTCGCCGGGCTGTCAGCCATCCCGCCGTGCGATGGTGGAAAACTCGTGCGAACGGCGGAGAACGGCTCGCCGGGGACACCTAGTTTCATGCGGAGAATGATCCCGGGGAAATCGAATGTTGCATCGTCGTCCATCGCACGCCTCGACCACCATGCGCCCCGCTCTCGGCCGCCGCATGTTCTGCTTGTGCTGCCTGAGTGCGCCCGGGCTCCTCCGTGCGACCGCCGCCCGCGCCGAATTGAGCCCGGAGGCGATCGTCCCCGCGATCCTCGCCGAGGCGGCGAAATCGCCCATCCGCGTGCATCGGCTGCGCGGCGGCGTCGCGGTGCTGGAGGGCTCCGGTGGCAACGTGGCGGTGTTGTCGAACCAGGAAGGCAAGTTGCTGGTCGATGCCGGCATTTCCGTCTCCCGCCCGCAGCTCGAGACGGCGCTGGACAGCCTCGGCGACCAGCCCGTGACACGGTTGATCAACACGCATTGGCACTTCGACCACGCCAGCGGAAACGCCTGGCTGAACGAGGCCGGCGCTCGGATCATGGCGCACGCCAATACGCGTAAGCGCCTGATGGAGGCGCAATGGGTCGAGGATTGGAAGTATAATTTCCCTCCTCCCCCGCCACGCGCGCTCCCGGTCGATGTATTCGAAACGGACCAGACGGTGACCCATGGCGGCGTCACGATCGCACTCAGATATTACGGCCCGGCGCATAGCGATGGCGACATCGGCGTGCACTTTCGTGACGCGGACATCCTACATACCGGTGACACCTACTGGAGCGCTTCCTATCCGATGATCGATTACTCCACCGGTGGCCATATCGACGGCACGGTCAACGCCGCCGAAGCGAATTTGCAGGCGACCACGGAGAGCACGATCGTCATCCCCGGCCATGGTCAGCCCGTGAGCGACCGTGCCGGGCTACAGGCATTCCGCGACATGCTCGTCGGCGTGCGCGCCAACGTGGTGGCGCTGAAGCGGCAAGGACACTCGCTCGAGGCGATCACGGCGGCCCGACCGACTGCCGCCTGGGACGCGCACTGGGGCAACTTCGTTATCAGTCCCGATTTGTTCACCAGACTCGTCTACGAAGGCATCTAGACGCCGGGCGATAAGCCCGGCTTGATGCCGTCCCGCGTGCGTATCGATCACGCATACGGTGCCCCATGAAAGAGCCCGCACGATGCTGACTCGCGACGACGCGCACGAGACATTCGTGTTCGGCCGGTTCCGCTTGATCCCGTCGCAGAAGCTGTTGCTCGAAGGCGACCACCACGTTGCCGTTGGCGCCCGCGCCTTCGACCTCCTCGTCGCTCTGGTCCGTCGCGCGGGAGAGGTGGTCGGCAAGCTCGAGCTTCTCGCCGCCGCGTGGCCGGGGCTGACGGTCGAGGAAAGCAATCTCCGGGTACACATCACCGGTCTGCGCAAGGCAATCGGCGACGGCCAGGAGGGACGCCGGTTCATCGTGAACACGCCCGGCCGGGGATATAGCTTCATCGCTCCCGTCTCGACCGCAAGCGGCCCCCGCACGCCTGCGGTGCCGGAGCGATCGACAGAACCCGGCAGCACCCTGCCCAGAGCCGGCACTCGGATGGTCGGCCGAGACCGAATCATTGAGGCGATGATCGCCAAGCTTTCACAACGCAGACTCATCACCGTGACGGGCTCGGGCGGGATCGGCAAGACGACCGTTGCGCTAGCGGTCGCAAACGCGGTCAGCCATTCCTTTCGGGACGGCACTCGTCTCCTCGATCTCGCCCCCGTTGCCGAGGCGGCGCTCGTTCCAAGCGCGCTGTCTTCCGTATTGGGGCTGCCCGTCACCTCCGATGCCCCTACTCCGGCAATCCTGAGTATTCTGCGCGACAAGGAACAGCTCCTGGTACTCGACAATTGCGAGCACGTCGTCGAGGCGGCAGCGTCTCTCGTCCACGAGGTGTTTCAGAACTCGCCGGGCATCCATATCCTGGCGACTAGTCGCCAGCCCCTTCGCGTGGTCGGCGAACATGTCCAGCGCTTGCTGCCGCTAGACCTCCCACCGGACGACCCCAGAATCAGCGCCGCCGAGGCTCTGACCTATGCCTCAGTCCAGCTCTTCGTCGAGCGTGCCTCGGCATTGGTCGACACGTTCGAGCTTTCGGACGCGAACGCACCCAGCGTCTCCTTGATCTGCCGGCGACTAGATGGAATAGCGCTCGCGATCGAGTTCGCTGCAGCCCGCGTCGACACTTTGGGGGTGCGGGGCGTGGCTGATCGCCTCGATGATCGATTCCGCTTGCTGAGGCGCGGCTCGCGCGCGGCGCCCCCGCGGCATCAGACGCTGCAAGCGACGTTCGACTGGAGTTACGAGCTGTTGCCGGAGGCGGCCCGTGGCGTTCTTCGCCGTCTCGCGGTGTTCGCCGGGCAGTTTACCTTTCCGTCGGCGGTCGACGTCGCAGGCGACGGGGAGGTGGACGAAGCCGAGCTGGCCGATGAGCTGAGTGTGCTGGTTTCAGCGTCGCTCATCACCGCCGATGTCTCGGCCGAGCCCGTCATGTATCGATTGCTCGAGTCCACGCGCGCCTACGCCTTGCGGCGGCTGTGCGACAGTGGCGAGCATGCAAGCGTGACCCGGCGGCACGCCGAACATTTCCTCCGCTTGCTGGGCGAGGCCGAGGCGGGCGATGAGAGCTGGTCCAATGCCGAGTGGATCCAAATGCATGGCCATCAGCTCGACAACCTTCGGGTCGCGCTGGATTGGGCCTTTTCCCGCCAAGGTGACGCTCAGATCGGCATCCGCCTCACGATTGCCGCCGTGCCGCTCTGGCAAAGGTTGTCGCTGACGGAGGAGTGCCGCTCTCGTGCGGAGGCTGCGATTGCGGCCCTGACCGGCGACGATCTCCGAAGGAAGCGGCAGGAGATGCAACTGCACGCGGCCCTCGGCAGCGCGCTCGCCTTGCGTTCCGACGCACAGTCCACGGCAGCGTGGACGCGCGCGCTGGACATTGCCGACGCGATCGGCGACCAGGATTATCTGTTAAGGGCTTTGCGCAGCTTATGGCGCAATGCCTACACTACCGGCGCGTCCGGGGACGCCCACACGTTCGCACAGCGCTTTGCCGATGTGGTTGCCGCGTCGGATGCCGACTCCATGAAGCGGGTTGGCGAGTACATGACGGGTATGAACCTGTTCTACGCCGGCGAGTTGGTCGCGGCCCGGCTGAACATAGGCAAAGCCATGCGCGCCTCAGATACGTCCGCCGCAAACTCGGACGTCTTGCGGTTCTCCATAGAGCAATCCGTGGTGGCCAGCGCGAACCTTGCGAATATCCTCTGGCTTCAAGGCCATCCAGATGAAGCGACCCGCATGGCCGAGCGCAGCATCGCATTCGCCAACTCGGCCAGCCACGGTCTGTCTCTCGCCTACGCTCTGGCGTGGTGTGCCTGTAGGATCGCGTTACAAACCGGCGACCTACCGGGCGCCGAGCGCCATCTCGAGCGTCTGACCGAGCAGGCCTCCTGGGACACGCTCGGCCAATGGGACCTCATTGCGAAATGCTGGAGGGGTGTGCTCCGAGCCCGGTTGGGTCACCCGGGCGAGGCCGCCGATCTGCTTGCCGCCGCGCTGCACGGGATCCCGGAGGGCAATTTCCGCCTGCATCAGGCGAGCTTTCTCGGCGAGCAGGCGCACGCTTTGGGTCGTATCGGCAGGCCGCGCGAGGCCGTGGAGGCGATCGACCGGTCCATCAGTATCTGCAATCGCCTCAACGAACGGTGGTTCTTCCCCGAACTTCTTCGCTTCAAGGGCGAAATTGTCTTGGGAGGCGGCGGTCCCGGCGCCGCCGCCTCCGCCGCGGCGTTGTTCCAATCCGCTGTCGACGTGGCACGGCGCCAGGGAGCGCTCTCTTGGGAGCTTCGCGCCGCCAGCAGCCTCGCGCAGCTTCGGCAGGAGCAGGGCAGACCCGACGCCGCCCGCGCCGCCCTCGCGCCGGTTTACGAACGGTTCAGCGAGGGGTTTACCACGGTCGACCTTCAAACGGCGGCATCCCTGCTTCGCGATCTTGGCTGATTACCGTTCATGCATGATCGCCTTGGCGGACCCGACCACCAGGAGGAACCCGCCCGCCAGCAGCATGACGTCCTTCAGCACGAGCCGCCCGGCGCCGGACAGGAAGGGAAAACCGGTCTGCGCGTCGCCCAGAGCGGGCACCCAGGCCTCCGGTGTCGTGAACAGGAACGACAACGTCACGAGCGATGTCGTGAACGCCAGCACCGCCCCAGCCGCGCCGAGCCGGGTGGAGAAGAGGCCGGCCAGCACGAGCAGGCCAATGCTGAGCTCCACCGCGCCGAGGCCGTTGGAGAACCAATAGGTCCGGTTGGCGCGCTGCCACTCGCGTTGGGCAAGCACAAGCTCTCCCTCGCGTGTCAGGTGGGCTTTGTATTGCTCGGGCTGCCGATAGAAGAACGACAACACCGGGCTGTTGGCGACGAAGGGCGTGATGCTATCCGCCTCGTACGGCGCGAACTTCACGCCGCCGATCCAGATGAAGACGATCGCGATCGCGATCCGCATCAGGCCCAATCCGAGCCAATCGGCCCGGCTCAGCCATTCGACAGCTGGCCAGACTGAAAGGCGCCGTGTGTTCGTGATTGGTGCAATGTACATAATCCCTCCGACGATCGGTGATCAGATTTGGGCCGAGCCGCCGTCGACGAACAGCTCGCTGCCAGTCATGAAGCTGCTCTCGTCGGAGGCCAGGAAGAGCGCCGCGCGCGCGATCTCGTCGGGTGTGCCGAGCCGGCCAAGCGGCGTCTCGGCCTTCATCGCGAATAGCATCGCCTCGAGTTGCGTCTGTGAGGACGCCAGCCCATGCAATCCCGGGGTCGACGTCGCTCCCGGCGCAAGCACGTTCACCCGTATGCCGCGCGGCGCAAGCTCGAGGCACCATCCGCGTGCGAAGCACCGGATGGCCGCCTTGCTCGCGCTATAGACGCTGAAGGCGGGGACGCCCGTGCTCGCGGCAGTGGAACCGGTCAGAATGATCGAACTGCCGGATCGCAGCAGTGGCAACGCCGTCTGCACCGTGAACAAGGTTCCTTTGACGTTGCTGGCAAAGGTACGGTCGTAGTGGTCCTCGCTGATCTCGCCCAACGGGGCGAACTCTCCGCCGCCGGCGTTGGCGAACAGGACATCGATGCCCCCGGCCTCCCGCCGCACGACATCGAAGACATGGTCGAGGTCCGCCAACGAAGATACGTCGCCGCGCACACCGCGTGCGCTGGTCCCGACCTGGCGGACCGCCTCGTCCAGCTCTGCTTGTCGACGTCCCGTCATGAAGACCTGGGCGCCTTCGCTCGCAAACGAGTGCGCCGCTGCCAAGCCGATCCCGCTATTGGCACCAGTGATGACGGCGATCTTTCCTTGCAATCTAGACATCTTCTCCCTCCCACATGCTTACCTGAACCGTTTGGGCTGGACCGGCCAAGTCATCCGGACCTCTGTCCCGTTTTGGCCGATGTTCCGCTTCTTCTTGGTCGAGGCATGCCAGATCGCTTGGGCGCGGGCTCGCCAGTATGGAAGGTGTTGGCATCATGCATACGTCCTTTGCGGCACAGGCCGATCGGTTCGCCTATGGCTGTTCTGCCACTCGCGGCGCCGCCGCTCTCCGCCGAAGGCACGGAACATCTCCCGTTCGCACTGGCGTCGACACAGAGTTCCGAGCATCAGATACTGCGCGTAACGCCAGCCGCGTCTTGACGGCCTTCCGCCTTGCGGAAGCGTCCTTGCACGAGGGTGTAGAACGCTGGGGTGAAAATGAGGCCGAAGCCGGTGACCCCGATCATTCCGCTGAACACCGCGGTTCCCAGGGATTGACGCATCTCTGCCCCTGCGCCGGTGGCGACCACAAGGGGAGCCACGCCCAAGATGAAGGCGAACGACGTCATCAGGATCGGCCGTAGCCGGACCTGCGCTCCGCTGACCGCCGCTTGCGCGGGCGAGTCGCCAGCCCGGCGTGTGACGCAGCACGATCATTGTTGGACTGCGGATGAGACATCTCGCTCATCGGTTATGCCTGTTGAGTTTGGCTAGGGGCACATGTGTCCGGTCGGCGCGCTACCGACAGGCTGCACCGGGACCATGGGAGCTTTCTGCTTGCGCAACGTCGGTATCAGCTGCTGGTCAGGACTTAGGTGCGCCTTCAGTAGATCCGGCTGGTGAGCGCCAGCCACTGGACGCCAGCAACCCGCCGACCCTCATCGTCAATCCAGCTAGAACATCTCGCCTGCTTGCAGATGACACCGGGAATCATCGCGGCGACGCTGCCTAGCGGGCGGTCCTGGCAAAAAGTGCGCTTTCGCGACGATGTCGGGATTAGCAGCCTGGTCGAGGTCTGTCTCGACGGAGCGGAGCAGCGGACTTGGTTCTTGTTCGAGACGACCCAAAGGTCATAAGCCTGCCGGTGGCGCTGCTACGCCAGGCGAGCCACAGACATAATAGGATTGTCCGGTCGACTTCATGCGATTCCGTAAAGGAAGCGTCACGGCGAAAGAACCGTTCTGATTTCGTCAGTAAGGGTCGTGACGTTAGATCGGAGGAAAAGACAATGAAAAACGTATACTCAAGTTCAGCGAGAAACATCGTTTTGACGGTGCTTGCCGCAGCAGGTTTGGTCGCAGGCTGTGCGGAATCGGGAAACGGGCCGCCGCTGGATGTCGGCAACATGGCTCTGCCGACATCATCGCTGGAGGCGGCCAAGACAACGTTCCCCTTATCACGCTCATCAAGCTTCGACACCGGCAACATGGCCTATCCTGAGCCGTTGTCCCAAGGTGTGGTTAACCGGACAGCAAGTCCGGTACGCTACCCCGATACCGGGAACATGGCTTTCCCAGATCCGCGCCCACAAGGCGAGTTGGCCAGCAAGAAGCAATAGCACCGTTGCAAGACCGGATTTGCAGGCGAGCAAGTCCGGACTGGGGCCACGCCAGCCCACGGCGGGCGCGGTCGCGCCGATGGACGACCGTGAAACTTGTATCCTGAGCAGAGTGCCCCGACGGCCGGGAGATCGCAACGGGACGGCTGCATCGAACCGCGACCACACAAACGAGCGTCAGACGGTTGCGTACGACGCGCTGGATGATGCAAGCGCCGCCACAAACCCCACCAGCTCACGGCCCGCCACCAACGTGCAGCATCCGTTCCGCTATGAGCTTGCCCTCGAAACAGGCCGTGGTGAAACTCCCCGGCTAGTCCGCCGCGGCTTGCTGCTCGGCGAAGAACCGGTTGCTCGGGCGCTGCAATCCGAGATGATCGCGTAGCGTGGTGCCGGCGTATTCGGTGCGGAACAGGCCGCGGCGCTGCAACTCCGGGACGACCTGGTCCACGAAGTCATCCAACCCGGCGGGGACGGTGGGGAACATGACGTTGAAGCCGTCGCTGGCGCCAGCCTCGAGCCAGGCCTGCATCTGGTCCGCGATCTGGGCGGGAGTGCCGACCATCTGCAGGCCGGAATAGCCGCCGGCGAGTTGGGCAAGTTGGCGAACGGTGAGGCGTTCGCGCCGGGCTTGGGCGACGAGGGCGGCTTGGCCGCTCTGGCTCTGGTTGGTGACGGGGAGTTCGGGCAATTCGGCGTCGAGGTCGAATTTCGAGGCGTCGACGCCGAGGCGGATCGAGAGGTTGGGAATGCCGCTGTCGGGATGCACGAGGGCGTCGAGCTCGGCCTTCTTGGCGCGCGCCTCGGCTTCGGTGCCGCCGACGACGACCAGGCAGGCGGGGAGGATGCGCAGCGCGGCCGGGTCGCGGCCGGCAGCGGCGACGCGGGCGCGGATGTCGGCGGAGAAGGCCTGGCCGTCGTCGATCGGTACGCTGGCTGGCGAAGATGACTTCCGCAGTGGCGGCGGCGAAGTCGCGGCCCGCGTCGGACGCGCCCGCCTGGACGATGACGGGCCAGCCCTGGACCGGGCGGGCAATGTTGAGCGGGCCGGCCACCGAGAGGAACTCGCCCTTGTGGCCCAGGCGGTGCAGCTTAGCCGGGTCGAAAAACAGGCCGCTGGCCTGGTCTCGCAGCCAGGCGTCGTCGGCCCAGCTGTCCCACAGCCCGGTGACCACGTCGTAGAACTCGTGGGCGCGGCGGTAGCGCTCGTCATGGTCCATGTGGTCGTCGCGGCCGAAATTGAGCGCCGCGTCGGGATTGGAGGTGGTGACGATGTTCCAGCCGGCGCGGCCGTGGCTGATGTGGTCCAGCGAGGCGAAGCGGCGGGCGATGTGATACGGCTCGTCGAAGGTGGTGGACGCGGTGGCGACCAGGCCGATCCGCTGGGTGACCATGGCGAGCGCGGACAACAGCGTCAGCGGCTCGAACGAGGTGGCGGTCCCGCTGCGGCGGAGCGCGGCCATCGGCATGTTCAGCACGGCCAGGTGGTCGGCCATGAAGAAAGCGTCGAAGCAGCCGCGCTCGAGCGTTTGGGCGAAGCGGACGATGTGCTCGAGATTGAAGTTGGCGTCCGGAAACGCGCCGGGGACACGCCACCAGGCGGTGTGGATGCCGACCGGACGCATGAAGGCGCCGAGATGAAGCTGCTTTTGCATGGGAGGGATAAAGGGTGTGACGGGGCGCGTTGCAATCGTCGGTGCTGCGGGGGGCTTGGTATGGGGTCGCGGAGGGCGGGTCGTGCCGCTCTGGATCGCCGCGTCGCTGCGCTCCTCGCGATGACGGGTGCGGTGGGGTTAGGTTTCTGGCGCGCGGCGGAGGGACCAGTAGAGGGGGCGGCGGCCGGCGCGGATGGCCTTGGCTTCGTAGCGGGTCGGCGGCCAGCCGGCGGGGCGGTCGGATGCGGGCGGTGTGAAAGTGAAGGCGTGTTGGGCGGCCAGGACGGTGGCGACCCAGTCCTGGTAGGTCGGGTCGTCGGAGGCGATGCGCCATTCACCGCCGGGTTTGACGACGCCGGCGATGAGCGCGATCTGCTCGGGGTGGACGAAGCGGCGCTTGGTATGGCGGGCCTTTGGCCACGGGTCCGGGAACATCAGGAAGAGCTTGTCGAGCGCGGCATCCGGCAGGGCCCGGAGCAGGATGCGGGCGTCGTCGGTCCAGAGGCGGAGGTTGGGCGGCACCGGGCCGTCGGCCTCGGCACCGTCCGGCACGAGGCGGGAGAGCAGGGAGCAGATGCCGTTCTCGAACACCTCGCAGGCGATCAGCCCGGCGTCGGGGTGCGCGGCCGCTAGCGCCTGGGCGTGTTCGCCGCCGCCGAAGCCGACTTCGAGCCAGAGCTGCTCGGGCCGGGTCGCGAAAGCGGTGGCCAGGGGCTCGCGGAACATGAGCCGCGGCAAGGTCTGGTCGAGGAGTGCCTCCTGCCGGGGCCGTAGCTTGTGGCCACGGACCCGGCCGTAGAGGCGGTCGTCCGGCGGTTTAGCGGCCGAACGCGCTGCGGAGCTCGGGGACAAGGTCCGTGCGCTCCCAGGTGAAGTTGTCCAGCGCGTCGTCGGGCTCGCGGCCGAAATGGCCGTAGGCGGAGGTGACGGCGTAGATCGGACGATTCATGCGCAGGTGCTCGCGGATGCCGCGCGGGCTGAGGTCCATGACGTCGCGCAGCACGCCGACGAGCTTTTCCTCGTCGATGTCGCGCCCGGTGTCCTGCAGGTCGACATAGACGGAGAGCGGATGCGCCACGCCGATCGCGTAACTGATCTGGATCGTGCACTTCTCGGCCAGCCCGGCGGCGACCACGTTCTTGGCCAGGTAGCGGCAGGCATAGGCAGCGCTGCGGTCGACCTTGGTCGGGTCCTTGCCGCTGAACGCGCCGCCGCCGTGCGGCGAGGCGCCGCCATAGGTGTCGACGATGATCTTGCGCCCGGTCAGCCCGCAATCGCCGTCGGGGCCGCCGATGACGAAATTGCCGGTCGGGTTCACGTAGAGGTCGGCATCGGCGCACATCCAGCCCTCGGGCAGGGTGCTGGCGATCAGGCCCTTGAGGCGATGCTTGATCTCGCTCTGGTCCATGCCCTCCTCGTGCTGCGTCGAGACGACGATGCTGGTCGCCTTGACCGGCTTGCCGTCGACGTATTTCAGCGTGACCTGGCTTTTCGCGTCCGGCAGCAGCCCGGCGACCATGTCGTCACCGGCCACGCGGCCATCACGGATGCGGCGCAGGATCTGGTGCGCATAGTGCAGCGGGGCCGGCATGAGGGCGGGCGTTTCGGTGCAGGCGTAGCCGAACATGATGCCCTGGTCGCCGGCGCCTTCGTCCTTGTTGCCGGCGCTATCGACGCCGACGGCGATGTCGGCGCTCTGCGCGTGCAGCAGGCAGTCGATCTGGGCGTTCTTCCAGCTGAAGCCGGACTGGTCATAGCCGATGTCGCGGATGGCCTCGCGGGCACGCTCGATGAGCAGGTCAGGGGTCACGCTTTCGGGCCCGCGCACCTCGCCGGCCAAGACCACGCGGTTGGTGGTGACCAGGGTCTCGCATGCGACGCGGGCCAGCGGGTCCGCGGCCAGGAAAGTGTCGAGAACGGTGTCGCTGATACGGTCAGCGACCTTGTCGGGATGACCTTCCGAAACCGACTCGGACGTGAACAGATACTCGCCCTTGTCGCGCATGGATTTCTCCTCTTGTCGCGTGAATATGGGAATGGCTGGGCAGCCGCGGTGCCGGCTTTATGCCTGGCGAACGCTGTGTGGCCTAGCGGGCCGCGGTGGTCAAGCCGTGAGACTCATCACGTCGGCCATGTCGTAGTGTCCCGGCGGGCGTCCAGCGAGCCAGGCGGCAGCCCGCACTGCGCCGGTCGCGAACACGCGGCGATCGATGGCGCGATGGGTGACCGCGATCTGCTCGCCGGCGGCGGCGAACAGGAGCGTGTGCTCGCCGACGACTTGGCCGCCCCGCAATGCGGCGAACCCGATCGCGCCCGGCGGGCGTGCGCCGGTATGCCCATCCCGCCCGCTTTGCATTACGCGTTCCAGCGAGACGCCACGGCCGGCCGCCACGGCGCGGCCGAGCGCGATGGCGGTGCCGGAGGGCGAGTTGACCTTCTGGCGATGATGCATCTCTACGATCTCGGCGTCGTATTGCTCGGCCGGCAGGACAGCGCCGAGGCGCCGGGCGAGGGCGAGCAGGATGTTGACGCCCGGCCCGAAATTGGCCGCGTAGACGATGCCGATCCGGGCGGCGGCGCGGTCCACGCTCGCGTCGTCCTCGGCCGACAGTCCGGATGTGCCGAGAACCCAGGCCGTGCCGGCGCCCGCCAGGATGGCCGCATGGGCCTGCACGGCGCTGGCGTGGGTGAAGTCGATCACAACGTCGCACCGTTCGGCGAGGGCCGGAAGCGAGAACACGGGGATCCCGTCGGGCGCTGGCGCGTGTTGGGTGGTGCCGCCGACCAAATCATGCCCGGCTACGGCCACCTCTTCCGCGAGGAGCCGACCCATCCGGCCCGACAGGCCCGCAATTCCAATATGCATCGTTATCCCGGTGCAGCGAACGAAAGGCCCCGAACATCATGAGGCTGCAAATGAAAGTGGCGCGGTAGACACTAGGGGGGTGGTGTCGACCGCGCCAACATTCAGGCTGGCTGCAGGCTGGGGGGAAGCCGCGCACTTGCCATGTCTTTGTAAACACCAGTCAGGGCTTCAAGTAGAGTAAAATCAGCGTGAAACCTCGCCGATTATCTTTTTATAATATGCTTCCGTCTTCATTGCGATTGCGTCCCAAGTAAAGCGATCCCGCACGCGTTTCGTGCCGGCCTCGGCCATCTTGGCCCGCAGACCGGCGTCTTCGGCCAGTCGATTGATCCCGTCCGCCAACCCGGCGGCGAACGCAGCCGGATCGGACGGCTCGAAACTGCCCGGCCGCAGGTCGGGATCGACCAGGATCCCGGTCTCTCCGGCCACGACGACCTCCTTGATGCCGCCCACGGCGGAGGCCACCACCGGCGTGTGGCACGCCATCGCCTCGAGATTGATGATGCCGAACGGCTCGTAGACCGACGGACAGCAGAAGAGCGCGGCATGCGTGTACAGCTGGATCACGTCGGCCCGGGGCACCATCTCGCTGATCCAGACGATGCCACGCCGGGTCTGCTGCAACGCCTCGACCCCGGCCGCCATCTCGCGGCCGATCTCGGGCGTGTCGGGCGACCCGGCGCAGAGCACGACCTGCAGCGCCGGGTCGAGATGCGGGATCGCGTGCAGCAGGTGCAGGATACCCTTCTGCCGCGTGATCCGGCCGACGAACAGGACGTAGGGGCGAGTTCGATCGATGCCGTGGCGGTCCAGCACGTCGGCATGCATGGAGGGGCGATACTCCTCGACGTCGATGCCGTTATGGATCACGTGCACCCGCTCGGGCGCGACATCGAACAGCCGCAGCACGTCGTCGCGCGTCTCGTTGGAGACGGCGATGATCCCGCTGGCCTGCTCGATGGCGGTGCGTTCCATCCAGGCGCTCAGGTGGTAGGCGCGGCCGAGTTGCTCGACCTTCCAGGGCCGTAGCGGCTCGAGCGAATGAATGGTCAGCACGCTGGGCACACCCCAGAGTTGGGCGGCGAGGATGCCGGCCATGTCGGTGTACCAGGTGTGGCAGTGCACCAGGTCGGCGTCGAGCCGGTCCTTGGCCATGCGCAGGCTGCGCTCGAACGCGTCCACGGCGCCGGCGAAGCGCGGGTCGGTGTCTCGCCTGGCCTCGGGCCAGTCCGGGTAGAACCGCACCGACGGATTGCCCCCGACCGGGGCATCGTCGCCGAACGCGCGGACCTCGACGTCCATGCGCTTGGCCAGGGCGCGGCTCAGATACTCGACGTGCACGCCCGCGCCGCCGTAGACGTTCGGCGGATATTCCTTGCTGAACAGGGCGACCTTCATTTCAGCCGGTCGATCATCGCCTGGGTGATGAGGCAGACGCCGCGGTCGGTGCGGCGGAAGCGCTTGGCGTCGAGCGCCGGGTCCTCGCCGACGACGAGACCCTCGGGGATACGCACACCCCGGTCGACGACGACGTCACGCAGCCGCGCGTGCCGCCCGATGGTCGCATAGGGCAGCACCACGCCGGCCTCGATCGTCGCATATGAGTTGGTGCGCACGCCGGTGAACAGCAGCGAGCGGTGGATGGAGCTGCCGGAGATGATGCAGCCGCCGGAGACGAGCGAGCTGACCGCGATGCCGCGTCGGTTGACCTCGTTGTGGATGAACTTGGCCGGCGGGGTGATTTCGCCGTAGGTCCAGATCGGCCAGCTCTGGTCGTACAGATCGAGCGCGGGCGTGAAGTCGGTCAGGTCGATATTGGCCTGCCAATACGCGTCGACGGTGCCGACATCGCGCCAATATGCTTCCGCCACGCCCTGCGCGCGGACGCAGGACTGGGCGAAGCGATGCGCCACGGCCTTGCCGTCGCGCACGATGCGCGGGATGATGTCGCTGCCGAAATCATGCTTTGAGGTCTCGTCGGCCGCATCCTCGCGCAGGATGTCCATCAGGAAGTCGGTATCGAAGACGTAGATCCCCATGCTGGCGAGCGCATGGTCCGGGTCGCCGGGGATGCCGGGCGGATCCTTGGGCTTCTCCAAGAACGAGATGATGCGATCCTCCTGGTCGACCGCCATCACGCCGAACCCAGTCGCCTCCATCCGAGGCACCTCGATGCAGCCGACCGTCACGTCGGCCCCGAGCTGGACGTGCTGCTGCAGCATCGGCTCGTAATCCATCTTGTAGATGTGATCGCCGGCGAGCAGGACGATGTAGCGGGGCGCGTAGCTCTCGATGATGTCGATATTCTGGTAGACCGCATCGGCGGTGCCGGCGTACCAGCCGCCGTCGCCGACCCGCTGGCTGGCGGGCAGGATGTCGAAGCTCTCGTTGCGCTCGGGACGGAAGAAGTTCCATCCGCGCTGCAGATGACGGATCAGGCTGTGCGCCTTGTATTGAGTTGCGACGCTGATCCGGCGGATGCCGGAATTCAGGGCGTTGGACAGGGCGAAGTCGATGATACGGCTTTTGCCGCCGAAATAGACGGCGGGCTTGGCGCGGTTGTCCGTCAACTCCTGCAGTCGCGATCCGCGGCCACCGGCCAGGACGTAGGCCATCGCGACCCGCGACAGGATCGCGGGGGCCGGGCGGCTGAAAGATCGCGGTGTCACCTGGTCCATCGGTTCGTCCCTCCCGCCGGTTTGCCGGCGTTTATGTGTTGGCGACCGGTATTCCCCATATCTCTGCCGCATACTGGGCGATGGTGCGATCCGAGGAGAACCAGCCGACGCTGGCCGTATTGTTCACCGCCGCGCGCCACCACTGCGCCGGGTCGCGCCACAGCCGGTCCACGGCGTGCTGCGCGTCAACGTAGCTGTCGAAGTCGGCACCCACCATGAACGTGTCGCGCTCGAGCAAGTTGTGGATCAGCCCGGCATACCGATCGGGCTCGCCGGGTGAGAACGCGCCGCGACGGATCGACTCGATGGCCTGGGAGAGCGCCGGGCTGGCCGCAACGTAATCATAGGCGCTCAGGTTCTGGCGTTTGCGCGCGTCCACCTGGTCGGTGGTCAGGCCGAAGATGAAGATGTTGTCCGGGCCGACGACGTCGCGAATCTCGACGTTCGCGCCGTCCAGCGTGCCGATCGTGAGCGCGCCGTTGAGCGCCAGCTTCATATTGCCGGTGCCGGACGCCTCCATGCCGGCGGTCGAGATCTGCTCCGAGAGGTCGGCGGCCGGGATGATCTGCTCGGCCAGGCTGACGTTGTAGTTCGGCAGGAAGACGACCTGCAGCCGGCCGCCCACCGAGGGATCGTTGTTGACGACATGCGCCACGTCGTGCGCCAGGCGAATGATCTGCTTGGCCACCGCATAGCCCGGCGCCGCCTTGCCGGCGAAGATCTTCACCCGCTTGACCCAGTCTCGCGTCGGCTGCGCCCGGACCGCGTCGTACAGCGCCACGCAGTGCAGCACGTTCAGCAGTTGGCGCTTGTATTCGTGGATGCGCTTGACATGGACGTCGAACAGCGCGTCGGGGTCGACGACGAGACCGACGCGCTCGGCGATCACCCGGGCCAGCACCTCTTTGCGCAGGCGACGCTGGGCGGCGAATTTCTTCTGGAACGCCGTGTCGCGGGCATGGGCCTTCAGGCCTTGCAGGGCGTCTGCATGGGTCAGCACGCGCTCGCCCAGCGTCTCGACCAGCAGCGCCGTCAGGCCAGGATTGGCGCGGTGCAGCCAGCGGCGAAAGGTGATGCCGTTGGTCTTGTTCTGGATGCGGCCGCCATAGACGCGGTCGAGGTCCTGGAAGATAGATTGCTTGATCAGGCGCGTGTGCAGCGCCGAGACGCCGTTGATCGCATGGCTGCCCAGGAAGGCGAGGTGCCCCATCCGGACCCGGCGGCCGTGGAACTCCTCGATCAGCGACGTCGACGCCAGCAACCGGTCGTCAGCGCCCGGCACGGTGCCGACGTGCTCCAGATGGCGGGCGTTGAGCAGGTAGATGATCTGCATGTGCCGCGGCAGCAGGCGCTCCATCAGATGCACCGGCCACGTCTCGAGGGCCTCGGGCAGCAGCGTGTGGTTGGTGTAGGACACGGTAGCGACCGTGATGGTCCAGGCCTCGTCCCAGCCAAGATCGTGTTCATCCATCAACAGGCGCATCAGCTCGATCACGACGATGGCCGGGTGGGTGTCGTTGAGCTGGACGGCAGCCTTGTCGGACAGGGTCCGAATGTCGCCGAACTGCTTGAGGTGGCGGGCGATCAGATCCTGCAGCGAGGCGGAGGCGAAGAAGAACTCCTGCCGCAGCCGCAGCTCCTGCCCGGCGTCGCTCTCGTCGCCCGGATAGAGCACGCGCGAGACGGCCTCGGTCCGCACGCGCTCGCGCTGGGCGCCCTCGTGGTCGCCGCGGTTGAAGGCGTCGAGATGCAGCGGGGTCAGGGCGCGGGCGGACCAGAGCCGGAGCGCATTGGCGTGCCGGGCGCCGCCACCGACCACGGGGGTGTCGTAGGCGACGGCGAGGATCTGTTCGCCCGGATGCCAGGTGTAGCGGGAGTGCCCGGTGCCGTCGGGCGTCGCGGCGACGGTGCCGCCGAAGCCGATCCGGTATGAGAACTCCGCCCGCTCGAACTCCCAGGGGTTGCCGAACGAGAGCCAGTCCTCCGGCAACTCCTCCTGTACGCCGTCGGTGATCTTCTGCTTGAACAAGCCATGGTCGTAGCGGATGCCGTAGCCGAAGCAATTGACCTCCAGCGTCGCCATGCTCTCCATGAAGCAGGCCGCCAGACGGCCGAGGCCGCCATTGCCGAGGGCGGCGTCGGGTTCACGCTCGCGCAGCTCATCGATATCGACGCCCTCGAGCGCCAGGGCCTCGCGGACGATGTCGGTGAGGCCCAGGTTGCCGATTGTATCGCCGAGCAAGCGGCCGATCAGGAACTCGAGCGACAGATAATAGACGCGCTTGGCCGATCCATCGACCGACCGCCGCCGCGAGTTCGAACCAACACTCGACGACGCCGTCGCGTACGGCGAACGCCGTCGCCAAGAACCAGTCGCGCGGATTGGCGCGTTCCGGCGACTTGCCGACCTGGTATTGCAGCTTGTTGAGGATGCGCGCGCGCATCTCCGGAACGCCGGGCTTGGCCGGTTCGGCGGCGGCGGCCGGGTTGGGCGACGGATGCGGAAGGTCCATGGCGATGTCCTAGGCCGGTGCGTCGGCGGCTGGATCGGTTTTCGCATCCCGCGTCCATTCACGCCACAGCAAGATCAGGACGGCCATGACCGCCGGGCCGAGGAATAGGCCGAGCAAGCCGAACGTCTCGACCCCGCCGAGGATGCCGAGCAGCACCCATAGGAACGGAAGCTTGGTCGCGCCGCCGATCAACGCCGGGCGGATCGTATGGTCGGCGATCGCAATGATCGCCACGCCGGCACCGAACAGGACGATGGCGGGAACCGTCTTGCCGGTCGCCAGGACTAGTCCCGCGGCCAGCGCGATCACCGCCGTCGCCCCACCCGGGATGACCGCGGCCACCCCGGTGATGAAGCCCAGCAGCGCGGGGTGTGGCGCGCCGACGATAGCGTAGCCGATCCCGAGCACGACGCCTTCGCCGAGGCCGACCAGCACCAGCCCGTCGACGGTGCCGTGGATGGAGGCGACCATCTGCCGCGCCACGGGTTCGCCCTGCGGTCCGAACAGGCGGCGCGCGGCAAACATCACCTTCGGGCCGAGGCTTGGGCCCTCGCGGAACAGGAAGAACAACGTCACGACGGTGAAGACGAACTCGACTGAACGATGGATCACCGCGGCGCCGAGTTCACGGCCCATCTGCAGCGGATTGAGCCGGTCGGCCCGGCCGATCAAGCCGCGCGCGCCTTCCGGGTCGGCGAGGTTGGCCTGCCACCAGGAGAGCACCTGGTCGTGCATCACCGGCAGCCGGTCGAGCCAGGGCGGCGGCGGCAGACCGTTGTTGCGCACCTCCTGCAGCCAGCGCACGACGGCACCGGACTCCTGCGCAAGCTGCACGCCGATCAGGACCAGCGGCACGAGGAAGACGAGCGTGGTCACGATTGTGAAGCCGAGCGGCAGCAGCACGCCGTCCCGCCTCGGGCCAGCCCGGTTTCGCGCCCACTCGTAGAGCGGTGCGACGGCGATGGCGAGCACGCCGGCCCAGAGCAGCGGGCGCAGGAAGTTTTGCAGGATGTAACATCCGAGTGCCAGCAGGGCGACCGCCAGCACGATCCGCGCCGCCGATTGGCGCCGCTCGCGCCGCTCGACCCGGTTGGTGTTAAGCTCAGTCTCGATCCGATCCATCGCGCGTCAGTGTCTCCCTCGCGCCCGACCTTGCCCGCTTCCGCCGGACCCGTCACGCTCACTGCCGAGGAGCACGACATGACCGATTGGAAAGACAACGGCGTCCGCGTGATCCCGGGCGACAGCCTGGACACCAATACGGCGCAGACCCCTGGCATGAACCGGGCCGCGGCGATCAACTTCGCACGGGTCGGGGCCCAGAAGATCTGGGCCGGCACGGTCCATATCCATCCGGATGCCAAGACCGGCGCGCACCACCATGGCGCATTGGAGAGCGTCATCTACGTGGTGCGCGGCCGCGCGCGGATGCGGTGGGGCGAGAAGCTCGAATACGTGGCCGAGGCCGGGCCGGGCGATTTTATCTTCGTGCCGCCGTACGTGCCGCATCAGGAGATCAACGCGAGCACCTCTGAGACGCTGGAATGCGTGCTGGTCCGCAGCGACAACGAGGCAGTCGTCGTCAATCTCGACATCGATGCCGTCGAGACGCCCGACCATGTCCATTGGGTCGATCCGATCCATAAACATCCGTGAGGACCCAAGCCGATGCATGATGTCGTTCTACGCGGTGGACGGGTGATCGATCCGGGGACAGGCCGCGACGAGGTGACGGATGTGGCGTTCGCGGACGGCAAGGTGGCCGCCGTCGGGGCCGGGCTGCAGGCAGCCCGCGAGCGGGACGTGGCCGGCTGCATCGTCATGCCGGGCAACATCGATTTCCATACGCATGTGTATTGGGGGGGCACCTCGATCAGCATCGACGCGGACGCGTTGGCGCGGCGGGCGGGCACGACGACGTGGCTGGACGTGGGGTCGGCCGGGCCGGGCAATTTCGCCGGCTTCCGCACGCACGTGATGGAGCACAGCCAGACGCGCATCCTGGCCTACCTGCATGTCGGGCACGCCGGGATATTCGCCTTTTCGAAGACGGTGATGGTGGGCGAGAGCCTCGACATGCGGCTGATGGACACGGCGAACTGCGCCGAGGTGGCGCGCGCCCATCCCGACCTGATCCGTGGCATCAAGGTCCGGGTCGGGGCGAACACCAGCGGCGTCAATGGGATCGCGCCGCTGTATCACGCACTCGAAGCGGCGGACCGGGCCGGGCTGCCGGTCATGTGCCATATCGACCGGCCGCCGCCGCGCTACACCGATGTGCTGGCCGAGTTGCGGCCGGGCGACACGCTGACGCATTGCTTCAAGCCTTTCCCGAACGCGCCCTGCACCGCGGATGGGCAGGTGAAGGAGGCATGTTGGGCGGCGCGGGAACGAGGGGTGCTGTTCGACATCGGGCACGGGGCCGGGTCGTTCGATTTCGGGGTGGCGGAGGCGATGCTGAAGGCGGGCTTTCCGCCGGATATCATCAGCTCGGACGTGCACGTGCTGTGCATCGACGGCCCGGCGTTCGATAACAGGGAGACGATGAGCAAGTTCCTGATGCTGGGTATGGCGCTGCCCGAGATCGTCCGCGCGGTCACGGCGACACCTGCCAACGCGCTCCGTCGGCCGGACCTGGCCGACTTGTCGGTCGGCAGCACCGGTGATGCGACGGTGATGCGACTCGAGGAGGGGCGGTTCACGTTCGCCGACGTGTCGGGTCAGACGCGGGAGGGCCGGCAGCGTTTCGCGCTGGACAGCGTCGTCGTCGGCGGCGCGCTGTGGCACGAGGCGGGTGAACCCGGTCAGGCGCTGGCGGCCGATTAGGTCTTATTCGCCCAGCAGGTGCAGCACGACCTCGCGCCGGTGCGGGGCGGAGCGGTGTTCGAACAGGTAGAGGCCCTGCCAGGTGCCGAGCACGGGACGGGCTGCGGCCACCGGGATGCTCATCTGCGTTGCGGTGAGCATGGTGCGAAGATGGGCCGGCATGTCGTCGGGGCCCTCATCCTCATGACGATAACCGGCGCGTTCCGGGGCGATCCGCTCGAAATAGGCCAGGATGTCCTGCCGGACCGCCGGGTCCGCGTTCTCTTGCACGGTCAGCGAGGCGGACGTGTGCCGGCACCAGAGCGTCAGGAGCCCCGTGGTGATGCCCTGTTGCGCAACCCAGTCCAAGACGGGGCGGGTAATCGGGACGAGACTCTTGCCGGTGGTGGGGATCTCGAGCGTGTGTAGCCTCTGCTTCATGCCGGTAGGATCGACGGTTCAGCCTCGGGCGTCGAGGGTCACGCCTTGCGAGGCCTTGCTGATGCGCCACACCCAAACCACGGCGCCGCCGAGTGCACAGGCACCGATGCCCAGCGACCAGGCGCCGCCGAGGAGCCACAGCGTTGCCAGGACGAGCAGCATGCCCAAGACCGTCGTCGCACCGGCTAGATTGCCGAGCGTCGGAGGTCGCGACAGGGCGCGATGGCCGCGCGGAGCGGTCGTGCCGGTCTGCCGGACGGCCGCATAGGCCGAGGCGATCTGGCACTGTGCTGCATTGATTTCGGTCAGGACCCAGGCCGCCGTGGGGCAACCTGCGGCATCCTGGACCTGGAGGAGCGGACGAAATTGCTGCTCGGCCCGGTCGAGCACCTCACCCGTGTCGCGCAGGAGGTGTTTGGCCTCGGCAAGCCAACGCTGGATGGGCCCTGCGCCGGGCTGCAGGGCAGGGCGAGGTTCGAGTGGATCTTCGGCGCCGAGTTGCCGAGCAAGGGTGCGCAGCCGCTCATCGGGCCGGCCGCCCTCGGCGAGTTCGGCTTCGGTGCCGACCTGCCGGGCGAGCGTGCGAAGCGACTGCTTCGCGTCGCTGGCCGGATTCGGCGCAGCGCTGGCCACCTGCGGCCAGGCCTGCGCCCGCAATGCGACCGCAACCCGGTCGGGCCCTTCGGCGAGGAGCGCCTCATGGCCGTCCGCGATCTGTCGTGCTGCCGCACTGGCGGCCTTTGCGAGCCGGCCGAGTGGCACGACGCTCTGGTCCTGCACGGCTTGCTCGATGATGGGCAGGAGGGCCGCGAGTTGCCGGAACCCGGCGGACGCCAGATCGGACAACAAGCGCATGGGTGCAGACGAGAACACGACGACATCCGGCGGTCGCGCCAGTGTTTCGGTGCTGGCTCCCGCATCCGGGAGCGGCAAGACGGCACTCAACCGCGCGAGCGCCGCGAGCGTGACTCCGGGTAGTGGCGCCATGACCGCCATCGCAGCCTCCTGCTGATGAGCAATCTTGGTCGCCGATCCCTAAGAAATGGTTAACGCCCGCTTGCCTCGGCGATGAACGCACGGATGAGATCGGGGTCCTTGACACCGCGCTGGCGCTCGACCCCCGACGAGACATCCACTGCCGGCGCCCGCGACCCGGCAATGGCAGCCCGTACGTTGGCCAGGTCGAGTCCGCCTGCGAGCAGCCAGGGGAGAGGCGAGGTCCAGCCTTCCAGCAACGACCAGTCGAAACAAACCCCGTTGCCCGCGGGCAAGGCGGCGTCCACGGGCGCCTTGGTCTCGATGACGTAGCCGTCGACATTCTCGCCGGCCTTGGGCAGATCATCGGGCGCTGCCACCCCGACGGCCCGCCAGACGGGAAGACCGAAGGTCGCGCGGATCTCGCTGGCCCGCTGCGGATCAGCGTAGAGTTGTAGGATGTCGAGGGACGCCATGGCGAGGGCTGCGGCGACATCGTCGTCGGTTGGCGCCACGAACAGCCCGACCCGGCGCGGTTTGCCCTCGAGGCTGGCGGCGCGCGCAGGCGTCACGAAGCGCGGCGACCGTGGGTAAAAGTTGAACCCGACCCACTCGGCGCCAGACGCGGCGTCAAGCGCCTCCTGGCTGTTGATCCCGCAGATTTTCACGCGGGTCATCGGTGGCAGCTCAGGCCGGCGGTGACAGGCTCAGCGCCGGCCGGGTCGAGCGGACCGAGGCGAGCTGCGCCTCCAATTGACGAATGGTCGCTTCCGCGCGCTTGGCACGGCTGCGCTCGGACAGCGTGCCGCTCCAGGCCACGAGCGCGCCGAACAGGAAGAACAGGCCGGCAATCCCCAGCACGGCGATGGATACCGGCAACTCGACCTGCACGTCGGTCGGCCACAGGCCGAGTTCGACCACCTGCTTATTCGACAGCGCGAACAGGACCAGGATGAAAAGAAGCGGGGCAGCAAGCAAGACACGCATGGTTAGGCAGACGTCCGTTCAGGCCGGGTGGCACGGGGTTTGGGGCCGCGGTTGATCCGCTCGCGCAGTTCCTTCCCGGCTTTGAAGAACGGCACGACCTTTTCGTTGACCGGAACGGCCTCGCCGGTGCGCGGGTTGCGGCCCGTGCGAGCGTCGCGTTTCTTCACCGTGAATGCGCCAAACCCGCGGAGCTCGACGCGCGCGCCCCGGGAGAGCGCGGCCGTGATCTCGTCGAAAATCGTCGACACGATCAGCTCGACGTCGCGGCTCATCAGATGCGGGTTGGCGGTCGCCAAATCGGCGATCAGCTCGGATCGGGTCATCGTCTGGTTTGTCGATCGGCTATTTGGGAAGCAGGGACGATGCCGGAGCGGTAGTTGCGCGTCAAGGAAGCCGTTAACGGCCGGTCCAAAGCGCCCAGGCACCGGCCTCCTGCGTCCCGAACATGAGCGTTCGCAACCCGGTGGCGGCGGAACCGAGCGTCCGCCGGACGAAGCTGCTGAGCTCGATGTCGCGGACCGGCAAGGTCTCGGCCACGCCGTGCTTCTGCGCCAGCCACGCCCGAGCCTCTGTCTCGCCGCCGATCTCGTCGACCAGGCCGAGCGCCTTGGCCTGGCGGCCGGTATAGGCTCGGCCGTCGGCGAGCTTGCGGACGGCGTCGGGCTCCATGTGGCGACCCTCGGCGACCATCGTGACGAACTGGTCGAACATGTCTTGGACGAGGCCGTTCAGGTAGGCACGGCCGGGCTCCGTGAGGGGACGGGAGTAACTGGGCTGGTCTTTCAGCGGCCCCGACGTGATCGCCTCGGCATCGACGCCCAGCTTGCCGAGCAAGCCGGAGAACTGGACGGTTTCGAGGATCACGCCGATCGAGCCCGTCAGCGTCGCATCGCGGGCGAAGATGCGCTCGGCGGGGAGTGCGACCATGTAGCCGGCCGACGCGGCGGTTCCGCGCATGACGGTGACGACCGGCTTGGCCGCGGCAACGCGCATCAGCGCGGCATGCAGACTTTCTCCGCCGGCGACGGATCCGCCCGGGCTGTCCACCGCAACGATGACGGCCGGGACCGAGCTGTCGCGCGCGAGACCGGCGATGGCTTCGGTCAGCTTTCTATCTTCGGTGATCACGCCGCTGATCGTCACGCGCGCGACGTGTTGGGCGGAGACTTGGAAGCCGCCACGCGGCAGGGCCACGGCTGAGATGGCCGCGACGATCGCGACGATCGTCAGGACCCGCCAAAAATTCAGGCGGCGTTTGAGGCGCCGCCTGTCGATCAGGAGATCAGCTTCGAGCAAGCGTGGCCTCGTAGTGGCCCTCCCTCGCGAACGAGGGAGGGGTGTGTGGGTTAGGCGTCGGTCGACTGCTGGTTGCGGCGGCGGATCGCCGCACCCAGGATGTCGCCTAGGGAGGCGCCGCTGTCAGCCGTGCCGAAATCCTGGATCGCCTGCTTGTCCTCTTCCATCTCGCGGCCCTTAATCGTGAGCGCGAGCTTGCGGCCGGCCCGGTCGATCGCGGTGACCTTGGCGTCGACCTTCTCGCCGACGGCGAACCGCTCCGGCCGTTGGTCGCCCTTGTCGCGGGCGAGCTCGGCCCGGCGGATGAAGCCGGTGAGGATATCGTCAACCTTAACCTCGATGCCGTTGGACTGGATCGAGGTGACGATGCAGGTGACGACGTCATTCTTGTGGATGGTGCTGAGCACGCCGGCAGCAGGATCGTCCTGCAACTGCTTGATACCGAGCGAGATGCGCTCCTTCTCGGCATCGATGTCGAGGACCTTGGCCTGCACCATCTGGCCTTTTTCGTATTTGGCGATGGCAAGTTCGCCCGGCTCGTCCCAGGACAGGTCGGACATATGGACCATTCCGTCGATATCGGCGCTGATGCCGATGAACAGGCCGAACTCGGTGATGTTGCGGATTTCGCCCTCGACCGTGCTGCCGACCGGGTGTTCCTCGAGGAACTGATCCCACGGATTACGCTGGACCTGCTTGAGGCCGAGCGAGATGCGGCGCTTGGAGCTGTCCACGTCGAGCACCATGACGTCGACCTCTTGCGAGGTGGAGACGATCTTGCCCGGATGAACGTTTTTCTTGGTCCAGCTCATCTCGCTGACATGCACGAGGCCTTCGACGCCCGGCTCGAGTTCGACGAACGCGCCGTAGTCGGTGATGTTGGTGACGCGGCCGGTGTATTTGGCACCCGGCGGGTATTTCGCCGCGACGCCGTCCCACGGATCGGCCTCGAGCTGCTTCATGCCGAGGCTGATGCGCTGGGTGTCGCTGTTGAAGCGGATGACCTGAACCCGGACGGCTTGGCCGATCTGCAAGGCCTCGCTCGGGTGGTTGATGCGGCGCCAGGCGATATCGGTGACGTGCAGCAGGCCGTCGACGCCGCCAAGGTCGACGAAGGCGCCGTAATCGGTGATGTTCTTGACGACGCCGTCGAGGATCATGCCTTCCTTGAGGCCCTGGATCAGCTCGCTACGCTGCTCGGCGCGGGTTTCCTCGAGCACGGCCCGACGGGAAACGACGATGTTGCCGCGAGCGCGATCCATCTTGAGGATCTGGAAGGGCTGCGGGGTGCCCATCAGTGGGCCGACGTCGCGGACCGGGCGGATGTCCACCTGGCTGCCGGGCAAGAAGGCGACCGCGCCGCCGAGATCGACCGTGAAGCCACCCTTGACCCGGCCGTAGATGGTGCCGTTCACCCGCTGCTGGGCTTCGAACGCGCGCTCGAGACTGGTCCAAGCCTCCTCGCGGCGAGCCTTCTCGCGCGACAGGACAATTGAGCCGTCGCGATCCTCATAGCGCTCGACATACAACTCGATGTTGTCGCCGGGCTTGACTTCGAACTTCTGGCCGGGGAGGCCGAATTCCTTGAGCGCCACGCGCCCTTCACTTTTCAGGCCGACATCGACGATGGCGTATTCGTCGGTCAGGCGGACCACGCGGCCGGTCACGACCGAGCCCTCGAAGCCGGCTTCCTTGCCGAATTGCTCGTCGAGGAGGGAGGCGAAATCTTCCATGCCGTGGTTGCGGGCGGGTTCCATGAGGGCGGTGGCGGTAGAAGCCATGTGGGTCGATGTTTCCTGTAATGGGTCCGGCCGAGTGGGCCGGAAACATGGAATGCGCGGCCGGGTCGGTTCCGGAAGCGGCTACCCGGAGACGGGCTGATGGAACGACAAAACGCCCGTGCCAGGTGGCAGGGGCGGGCGGTCGCAGTCACGTGAGGAATACGCTTCGGTGCTGCGAAGTCAAGTTATTGCTGTGCCCGGCGTGGTGGGCGGTGACGGTTTCGAACCGCCGACCCTCTCGGTGTAAACGAGACGCTCTACCGCTGAGCTAACCGCCCCGCCGCGCGGTGGACCGCACGGTGCCCCGGCGTTTCCGCCGGGGCAAGCTCACGACACTAGTGTGGCAGCGAGACCTCCGGCTGGACGGGCGTCGGTAGCACCGGTTCGGCCGGCTCCACCCACTCGATCGCCTCCGGCTTACGGGACAGCGCTTGGCTGATCACCTCGTCGACATGCGCGACAGGGATGATTTTGATGTGCCGCTTCACGCCGTCCTCGATCTCGGCGAGGTCCTTCTCGTTGTCTTTCGGGATGAAGACGGTCGTGATCCCGGCCCGCAGCGCGGCCAGCAGCTTCTCCTTCAAGCCGCCGATCGGCAGAACCCGGCCCCGCAACGTGATTTCACCTGTCATCGCGACGTCGCGGCGGACCGGGATGCCCGTCATGACGGAGACGATGCTGGTCGCCATCGCGATGCCGGCCGACGGGCCATCCTTGGGCGTGGCACCTTCCGGCACGTGCACGTGGATGTCCTTCTTCTCGAAGATCGTCGGCTTGATCCCGAAGCCGACGCCGCGACTGCGCACGTAGCTCAGGGCGGCAGAGACGCTTTCCTGCATGACGTCGCCGAGCTTGCCGGTGTGCTTGACCTGGCCCTTGCCGGGCAAGAGCACGCTCTCGATCGTCAGGATCTCGCCGCCGACCTCGGTCCAGGCCAGGCCGGTGACGACGCCAACCATGTCCTCGGCCTCCGTTTCGCCGAATCGGAAGCGGCGGACGCCCGCGAACTTCTCGAGAGTCTTCGCAGTGATCGTAACCTTCTTGACCTTCTTGGTGACGATCTCCTTGACGGCCTTGCGGGCGACGTTGGCGATCTCGCGTTCCAGGTTCCGCACCCCGGCCTCGCGGGTATAGTAGCGGACGAGATCGCGGATGGCCTCCTCGGACAGCGACCACTCCTCCTTCTTTAGCCCGTTGGCCTCGGCCTGCTTGGTGACGAGGTGCCGCTTGGCAATCTCGACCTTCTCGTCCTCGGTGTAGCCGGGGATGCGGATGATCTCCATCCGGTCGAGCAGCGGCTGCGGCATGCGCAGGCTGTTCGCCGTCGTGATGAACATCACGTCCGACAGGTCGTAATCGACTTCGAGGTAGTGGTCCGCGAACGTGCTGTTCTGCTCCGGATCGAGCACCTCAAGCAGGGCCGAAGACGGATCGCCCCGCCAATCGGCGCCGAGCTTGTCGATCTCGTCCAGCAAGAACAGCGGGTTGCTCGTCTTGGCCTTCTTCATGCCCTGGACGACCTTACCGGGCATAGAGCCGATATAGGTGCGGCGGTGACCACGGATCTCGGCCTCGTCGCGCACGCCGCCCAACGACATGCGCACGAAATTGCGGCCGGTCGCCTTGGCAATGCTGCGCCCAAGGCTCGTCTTGCCCACACCCGGCGGACCGACGAGGCAGACGATCGGGCCCTTGATCTTCGCGCTGCGCGACTGGACGGCAAGATATTCGAGGATACGCTCTTTGACCTTGGCCAAGCCGTAATGGTCGGCGTCGAGCACCTTTTCGGCCTCGTTGACGTCGTTGCTGACCTTGCTGCGCTTCTTCCACGGGATGGACAGCATCCAATCGAGGTAGTTGCGCACCACCGTCGCCTCGGCCGACATCGGGCTCATGGTGCGAAGCTTCTTCAGCTCGGCCATGGCCTTCTCGCGGGCTTCCTTGGTGAAGCGGGTCTTCTTGATGCGCTCCTCGAGTTCGGCGGTCTCGTCCTTGCCGTCCTCGCCCTCGCCGAGCTCCTTCTGGATCGCCTTGAGCTGCTCGTTGAGATAGTACTCGCGCTGGGTCTTCTCCATCTGCCGCTTGACGCGGTTGCGGATGCGTTTCTCGACTTGCAGGACGCCGATCTCGCTTTCCATGTGCGCGAACACGCGCTCGAGCCGGTCGTTGACCTTGGCTGCCTCGAGCAGCTCCTGCTTCTCGGCGATCTTGAGATTGAGATGGGCCGAGATCGTGTCGGCGAGCTTGCTCGGCTCCTCGATCTGGTTGAGCGAGACCAGCACCTCCGGCGCGATCTTCTTGTTGAGCTTGATATACTGCTCGAACTGGCCGACCACCGTGCGACCAAGCGCCTCGAGCTCCTTGGCGTCCCCGCCCTCATCGGGCATCTCGCGGACGAAGGCTTCGAAATAGGCGTCGGTGTCGGCGAACTTGGTGATCTGCGCGCGGCGGCCGCCTTCGACGAGCACTTTCACGGTGCCGTCGGGCAGCTTGAGCAGTTGCAGGATGGTCGAGACGGTTCCGACGCGGAACATGTCGTCGGCGCCCGGGTCATCCTGAGTGGCGTTCTTTTGTGCCACGAGAAGGATTTGCTTGTCGTCGCGCATGACGGCTTCGAGGGCCCGGACAGACTTCTCACGACCGACGAAGAGCGGCACGATCATGTGCGGGAAGACGACAATGTCGCGCAGCGGCAGAACGGCCAGCGGCTCGGCGGCGGCGGTGCGCGGAGTGGTGGCCCGCGGCGAATTGGTCATAGGACCTCCTATTGATGGACAGTCGTCTTGTCAGCGCGCCCATTGTGGCGCGCGCCGACCTTTTTTGGCGAAACCCCGAGCTTAGCCGGCAGCTTCGAGAAAGATATCGTCAGCCGGTGGGGCTGCCACAAGAGGCGGGGCTAAGCACTGCCCTCGGCGCGGTTCTTCCCGTACGTGAACAATGGGTTAGCTCTACTCTCCGCGACTTCGCGATTGATCGTCACTTCTTCGACACCGTCAAGGCCGGGTAGATCGAACATGGTGGACAGCAGAATCGACTCCATGATGGACCGCAATCCACGCGCGCCGGTTTTGCGGGCGATCGCGCGGGTCGAGACCGATCTTAGCGCATCTTCCGTGAAGGAAAGCTTTACGCCCTCCATCTCAAAAAGACGGGCATACTGCTTGACCAGCGCATTCTTCGGCTTGGTCAGGATCTCGACCAGCGCCGCTTCGTCCAGATCCTCGAGCGTGGCCACGACCGGCAAGCGGCCGATGAATTCAGGGATCAGGCCGAACTTCAGCAGGTCTTCCGGCTCGACCTCACGCAGGATCGCGCCGGTGCGACGGTCGTCCGGATCGCGCACGTCGGCGCCGAAGCCGATGCCGGACCCCTTACCGCGCGAGCCGATGATCTTCTCCAGCCCGGAGAACGCGCCACCGCAGATGAACAGGATGTTGGTGGTGTCGACCTGCAGGAACTCCTGCTGCGGATGCTTGCGGCCGCCCTGAGGCGGGACGGAGGCGACGGTGCCTTCCATGATCTTCAGCAGCGCCTGTTGCACGCCCTCGCCGGAGACATCGCGCGTTATGCTTGGATTGTCGGATTTGCGGCTGATCTTATCGACCTCGTCGATATAGACGATGCCGCGCTGGGCGCGCTCGACGTTGTAGTCGGCGGACTGCAGCAGCTTTAGAATGATGTTCTCGACATCCTCGCCCACGTACCCGGCTTCGGTCAACGTCGTCGCATCGGCCATCGTGAATGGCACGTCGAGGATACGGGCTAGGGTCTGAGCCAGCAGCGTCTTGCCCGAGCCGGTGGGGCCGACGAGCAGGATGTTGCTCTTGGCGATCTCGACGTCGTTGTTCTTGGCCCCGTGCGCCAGCCGCTTGTAGTGGTTGTGCACGGCGACACTCAGCACGCGCTTGGCGTGGAACTGACCAATCACGTAGTCGTCCAGGACCTTGCAGATCTCTTTCGGGGTCGGGACGCCGTCGCGGGACTTGACGAGGTGCGTCTTGTGCTCCTCGCGGATGATGTCCATGCACAGTTCGACGCATTCATCGCAGATGAACACGGTCGGACCCGCAATCAGCTTGCGCACCTCATGCTGCGACTTGCCGCAGAACGAGCAGTACAGCGTATTCTTAGAGTCCGGGGACTTACTCATCGACACTCCGGCCCCGCACGATGGGGGCAAGCCGTAGGAAGACTACATCTTGGCGACAGAGGTGGACAAGCGTGTTCCCGCCCAAGCCTCCGCCGTTCAATCCGAGCGTTGCAGATGTGGGGCGTTGTGCATCATTGCAACGCCATGACAGCGCATGCGGGCATGACCCGCCGCTATGGCTTGCTCGCGTCGGCCGGCAACGGCCGGTTCTCGACCACCTGGTCGACCAACCCGAACTCGCGAGCTTCCTCGGCCGACATGTAGGAGTCGCGCTCCAGACGCTTCTCGATCGCTTCGACCGGCTGGCCGGTGTGCCGGTTGTAGATGTCGTTCAGCTGGCGGCGCAGATGCAGGATCTCGCGCGCCTGGATCTCGATGTCGGACGCCTGTCCCTGGGCGCCGCCGCTCGGCTGGTGGACCATCACGCGGGCGTTCGGCAGGGCGTAGCGCTTGCCCGCGGCGCCGGCGCAGAGCAGCAGGCTGCCCATGCTGGCCGCCTGGCCGATGCAGACGGTGCTGACCGGGCTGCGGACGTATTGCATGGTGTCGTAGATCGCCAGGCCAGCGGAGACGACCCCGCCGGGGCTGTTGATGTAGAAGCTAATGTCCTTGCTCGGGTTGTCGCTCTCGAGGAATAGGAGCTGGGCCGAGATCAGGGCGGCGACGCCGTCGAACACCGGGCCGGTGAGGAAGATGATCCGTTCCTTGAGCAAGCGCGAGTAGATGTCGAACGAGCGCTCGCCGCGGGCGGTTTGCTCGATCACCATGGGCACCAGCGTGTTGCCGTAGACCTCGACCGGGTCGCGATCTCTCATGAAGTCACCATCCTTACTAAATGCCGTGCCGAGATAAGCAGGCACGATCGAGAGGTCCAGCGCAGCCCGGACTATTGCCCGGGTCGCGGTCAGGCGGCGGGGGCCTCTGGGTCGGCCGAAAGCTCTTCCGGGGTCACGGTGCGGTCGTCGACCTTGGCGAGTTCGAGGATGAAATCGACCACCTTTTCCTCGTAGATCGGCCCGCGCAGGCTTTCGGCCGCTTGCGGGTTCTTGCGGAAGAATTCCATGACCTGTTGCTCTTGGCCGGGGTAGCGCTGAGCCTCGGTCCGCATGGCCCGGGTCATTTCGTCGTTGCCGACCTGGATGCCGTTGGCGCGGCCGATCTCGGACAGCAGCAGCCCGAGGCGGACGCGGCGTTCGGCAATGGCGCGGTATTCGCCCCTGAGGGTCTCCTCGTCCTTGTCCTTGTCCTCGTCATCGAGCTTGCCGGCCTTCATGTCGGCCTCCACGCGCTGCCAGATCTGGTTGAACTCCGGTTCGACCATGCTTTCGGGTGCTGCGAAGTCGGCCTTCTCGGCCAGGGCGTCGAGCAGCTCGCGCTTGATGCGCATGCGGGTCAGGCCGTCGTATTCGCGCTGGATTTGCTGGCTGATGAGCTTGCGGAGTTCCTCAATGTTCTCGAAGCCGAGCTTCTCGGCCAGGCTGTCGTCGAGCGGTGTGGGCTTCGGCTGCTCGAGCTTCTTGGCGGTGATGTCGAAGGTGGCGGCCTTACCGGCCAGCTCCTTGGCGTGATATTCCTCAGGAAACGTGAGATGGATTTGGCGTTCCTCGCCGGGCTTCATGCCCTCCATGCCTTCCCAGAAGCCCGGGATGAAGCCGGTGCCGCCGAGCTCGACGGCCATGTCGGTGCCGGTGCCGCCCGGGAAGGCGACGTCGTCGACCTTGCCGACGAAGTCGACCGTGAGCGTGTCGCCGGCCTGGGCGCCGCGATCCTCGGTGACCGGCTCCATCTCGCGCTGGCGGCGGGCGATCTCCTCGACGGCCTTGTCGATTGCCTCGTCGGACGGCGTGGCCTTGAGACGGCTCAGGCTCAGCGCGCCGAAATCCGGCATGGTGATCTCGGGCAGCAACTCGAGCTCGACCGTGAACTCGAGGTCCTTCTTGTCGTCCAGAGAGGTCACGTCGACCTTCGGCTGGGTCGCGGCCCGCAGGCCGCGGTCGGTCAGCACCTGCTGGGTGGCGGTGTTGACACTCTCCTCGAGCACCTCGGACATCACCGCCGTGCCGAAACGCTGGCGGACGACGGCCATCGGCACCTTGCCGGGGCGGAAGCCGGGGAGCTTGACGGTCTTGCCGAGCTCGGTCAGCCGCTTGGTCCGCTTATCCTCGATATCGGACGCGGGCACCGTAATAGCGAAGCCCCGCTTGAGCCCCTCGGAAAGCGTCTCGGTAACCTGCATGACCCGGCCTCTTGTAATGTCTGACCCGCCGATTCACGCCATGACCAGGTGTCATGACGATCGGCGGGGATGGTGCGGGCGGAGGGACTTGAACCCCCACGGCTTGCGCCACCAGAACCTAAATCTGGCGTGTCTGCCAATTTCACCACGCCCGCGCGTGTCGCAAGCGGCGGCGTGTAGCGCACCGGCCTAGCCGCAGCAAGGAGGTGGCGCGGCAGTTTCCGTCGCCGTCCTGTTTTGGTAAGGTATCGGCGATGGGCGACCTCGACAAACCGAACAGCAACGTCCTGGGCTTCCTGCGTGAGCAGATCGGCCGAACCAACGCGCGCCTCGATCGCATCGAGGCGAAGGTTGACGAGCTGATCTTGCGGCTCGGCGCGCTCGGACGCGACTTTGCGGCGATGAAGATAGACCTCGCCGGGATGCAGCTGAGGCTGGACACGATGTCGAGCCGGATCGATCGGGTGAAACGTCGGCTGGAGCTCGTCGGCTGATGGCGACCGAGTGCGACGTGCTGATCATCGGTGGCGGGCCGGCCGGCTCCACCGCGGCCGCGACCCTGGCGGGGCGAGGCCGAGATGTCGTTCTTTTGGAAAAGGAACGGCACCCGCGATTCCACATCGGCGAGTCGCTGCTACCGCTCAATACCGAAATTTTCGACCGCCTGGGCATCACCGCCGAGGTTGCCGCGGTGGGGCAGCACAAGCCGGGCGCCGAGTTCGTCTCCGACGCGACCGGCCGGGCGGTGCAGTTCTCCTTCGCGAACGGCCTGGACCAGCGCTACACCTCCTCCTGGCAAGTGCCGCGCGCCGCGCTCGACGACATCCTGTTCCGCACCGCCCGCGACCGCGGCGCCCGCACGCGGGAGGCGACGAAGGTCACGGCGGTGACGCCGGGTGCGCCGGGCGAGCGCGCCCGGGTCGAGGCGCTGGGCGCGGACGGCGAGACGATCGTCTATGCGCCGCGCTTCGTGCTCGACGCGTCCGGCCGCGACACCTTCATGGCGGGCCGGCTCCGGACGAAGGAATCGAACAAGCGCAACAACACGGCCGCGGTCTACGCGCATTTCCGCGGGGTCGAGCGCCGCACGGGCGAACTCGACGGCTATATCAGCGTCCATCTCGTCGAAGACGGCTGGTTCTGGCTGATCCCGCTGCCGGACGAGGTGATGAGCGTCGGCTTCGTCGGCAATGCGAGCGTGTTCAAGGGCCGCACAGGCACGCCGCGCGACCTGTTCGAGCAGCGCATCGCCCATAGCCCGACGGTCGCCACCCGCATGCACGGGGCCGAGATGCTGGGCGAGGTCACCAGCACGGGGAACTACTCTTATTATTGCGACCGTTCGTTCGGCGACGGCTATCTCATGGTCGGCGACGCGTTCGCGTTCCTCGATCCGGTGTTCAGCAGCGGCGTCCTGTTGGCGATGACCTCGGGCGAGATGGGCGCCGACGTGGCCGATGCCTGGCTCGCCGATCCGGCGCACGGCCTGCGCAAGGCCGCGAGCATGGAGCGCGACATCCGAAGCGCCATGGCCCGGCTCTCCTGGCTGATCTATCGCATCGACAGCCCGGCGCTGCGCCTGCTGTTCATGAACCCGAGCAACCGGTTCCGGATGCGCGACGGGCTGGTGAGCCTGCTTGCCGGCAACCTGCGCGCGCGGCCCGACCAGCGCGTGCCGGTATTGGCGTTCAAGGCGGCCTATTACATTGCGGCGGGGCTGCTGCGGCTCGGTCTCGTCAAGGCGGCGGCGCGGCAGACGCCACCGGCTCGACTGGTGCCCGCACCCGTCTGACTCGACGGTGCCCGCCCGCCTGCGTAACGTGTGACGAAGGTGTCCGCCAAGGCCGCCGATCGGGAGGACGCCATGACAGTCTCACGCCGCCTGCTTCTGGGCGCCGCCGCCGGCGTCGCGCTGCCGACCTTGGGGCGGGCGCAGGCTCCAAGCGACGCGAACACGTTACGGATCGGCGTGATGAACGACCAGTCCGGCCAATACCGCGACGACGGCGGCCCGACCGGGGTGCTCTGCGTCCGCCAGGCGGTCCAGGAGATGGCGGCCACGCTGGGCTTCAACGTCGAGGTGCTGACGGCGGACCACCAGAACAAACCCGACATCGGCGCGGGCATCGCGCGGCAATGGTTCGACCAGGGCGGCGTGGACGCCATCGTCGACGTGCCGACCTCTTCGGTGGCGCTGGCCGTCAACACGGTGTGCCGGGAAAAGAACAAGGTGATGCTGAATAGCGGGGCCGCCACGACGGACCTGACGGGGTCGCAGTGCTCGCCGAACACCATCTGCTGGACCTACGACACCTACATGCTCGCCAAGTCGACCGGCGGCGCGATGGTGCGGGCGGGCGGCGACAGCTGGTATTTCATCACCGCCAACTACGTGTTCGGCCAGCAACTGCAGCGCGATACGACCAAATTCGTTACCGAAGCCGGCGGCAAGGTGCTCGGCTCCAGCGCATACCCTTTCCCGGACACCACCGACTTTTCCGCCCTACTGCTGCAGGCGCAGGAGTCGGGCGCCAAGGTGCTCGGACTGTGCAACTCGGGCGGCGACACCATCAACTGCATCAAGCAGGCGCACGAGTTCGGGCTGCAGAAGCAGATGAAGATCGCCGCCATGTTGTTCTACAACAGCAACGTGCACGCGCTGGGCCTCGAGACGGCGCAGGGATTGCTGCTGACGGAATCGTTCTACTGGGACCTCAACGACCGCACCCGCGCGTTCATGGCGCGCATCAAGGACAAGACGCCGAACCAGTGGCCCAACATGGTCCAAGCTGGCGACTACGCCGCCACGCTGCATTATCTGAAGACGGTCAAGGACATGGGCGTGGCTGCCGCCAAGGCCGACGGGCGCGCGGCGGTTGCCCGCATGAAGGCGATGCCGACCGACGACGACTGCTTCGGCCCGGGTAAGATCCGCGAGGACGGCCGCACGCTGCATCCGACCTACCTGTTCCAGGCCAAAACGCCAGCCGAGAGCAAGGGCGGCTGGGATGGCCTGAAACTGATTGCGACGACCCCGGCCGACGAGGCGTGGCGCCCGATGAACGAGGGCGGCTGCGCCCTCGTCAAGAGCTGACGGACCGAAGCTCGGCGGGTCGTCGTCCGGGCAGTCCTGGCTCGTGTTCGGCCCCGTAGCGCCGATGCTCAGCGCAGAGTGTCGAGCCGTTCCCAGATTGGCCGGCTATCCTCCCACACGACGGTGGTGCGGCTTGCGCCGATGTCGGCCAGGCTATGGTCGTCCATCTGCGCCAGCACGCGGGCCGTCCGCTGCCGCGCCCAGCCGGCGCGCAAGCGGGCGAACACGCTCGGGCGCGGCTCGCGGCGCCGGGTCGCGACGAACGGTGTGGCAATGATGCTGAGATCCGACATGTCTTCGCTCCGAGTTGGCTTCTGAGAGATAGCTGGGCCAACTCTTCAATCGAAACGAATTGATCTTATCTGGCTTATGAGCCGCGGTGATGACTGGTTTGAGCTGCCTTCATTGCAGTTGCGTGATTTTTGATCCGGTTGGAGGGTTGATTGCCTCATGGTCCACGTCTCGCCAACATCGATCTCGATTTGCTGCGCACCTTTCTGCACATCGCGGAAACTGGAAGCTTCACTCGCGCGGCGGAACTCGTCGGTCGCACCCAGTCGGCCATCTCGATGCAGGTCCAACGGCTGGAAGCGTTGCTTGGGCAACAGTTGCTGCACCGAAGCAAGGGAGGGACCGTTTCGCTTACCGCGCGGGGCGGTTTCCTGATCGAGCGCGCCAAGCAAATCATTGCGCTCAATGACGCGACCTGGGCCGAGTTCCACGGCGGCGACAGCGCCGCGCTGCAGCACGAGATGCCGGACGCGTACTCCATCCCGATCCGGGCACAGCGTGAGGCGTTCACCAATCAGGTGATGATCACTCTCCTGACGAACGAGCAATTCACCCGCGCCTACGCTTTCATCATGCGTAACGTTGAAGCGAGGACGACGATCGATGCAGCGACGATCAGCGTCGAGGACGATACGGCCGTGATGGCGCTGCTCAGCATGCTCGAATACATATCGATAAACTTCCTATCCAATACCATGGACCGGGCCATCATCTTGCGGCAGCGCCGGTCTGGCTTGCTGCGCGTCTATACGTCCCTGTCGAGCTATATTGTCTACAAGCGCACGGTATGGAATCGGCCAAATGTCTACCGTTCGTTCGAGACGGTGGTACACGACTATCTCATGGCCGAGGCGAAGCCCGCCGAGCCCCCAGCCACTCTTGCTTGAGGGCCAGACGCGGCAACGTGCGATGAGATGGCGGGGTCGTAGAGGCCAGCGGAGGCAACCCGGCGGTCGTCGCGGACTTTTGGACGTATGAGCACTCCCGATCTGGCCCGGTTCGTCTCTGCGCAGGAGCCCGTCATCGGCCAAGTCCGCCGCGAACTGGCTGCCGGCGCCAAGCGGACACATTGGATGTGGTTCATCTTCCCGCAGCTCCGCGCGTTGGGACGGAGCGGCACCGCCCGACTCTACGGGCTCGCCAATCTCGACGAGGCCCGCGCCTACCTGGCCCACCCTGTGCTCGGCCCGCGCTTGCTTGAATGCACCGCGCTCGTGAACCAAGTGCAGGGCAAGACGGCGCTGCAGATCTTCGGCAGCCCGGACGATCTGAAGTTTCGCTCCTGCTTGACGCTGTTCTCCATGATCGAACCGTCGCCGTTCGAGGCAGCCCTGCAGCATTTCTATCAGGGACAGCCCGACCCGCTGACGCTGGAGTTGCTCGATGCCGCTTGACCACACCGTGCCGCAGATCGCGTTCGACAACAGCTACGCCCGGCTGCCGGAGCGATTTTTCGCCCACCAGGCGCCCACGCCGGTCGCAGCCCCCGCCCTCGTGCGGCTCAACGGCGACCTGGCCGCGAGCCTCGGCATCGACCCGGCCGCGCTCGACGCCGATGTGCTGGCCGGCAACCGGGTTCCGGCCGGGTCGACGCCGATTGCGCAGGCCTATTCGGGCCACCAGTTCGGCGGGTTCTCGCCCGTGCTCGGCGACGGCCGCGCGGTGCTGCTCGGCGAGATCGTGGCACCGGACGGCCAGCGGTATGACATGCAGCTAAAGGGCTCCGGCCGCACGCCCTTTTCGCGCGGCGGTGACGGGCGGGCGGCGCTCGGCCCGGTGCTGCGCGAATACATCATGGGCGAGGCGATGCACGCGCTCGGCATCCCGACCACGCGCGCGCTGGCCGCGGTGACGACCGGCCAGCCGGTCCAACGCGAGACCGCCTTGCCCGGCGCGGTGCTCACCCGCATCGCGGCGAGCCATCTCCGGGTCGGCACGTTCCAGTATTTCGCGTCGCAGGGCGATGTCGACGGCCTCCGCACGCTCGCCGACTACGCGATCGCGCGGCACTATCCGGACTGCGCCGGCGACTACCCCGCCTTTCTCCGCGCCGTCATCGCCCGTCAGGCCGAGTTGGTCGCCCGCTGGCTGCTGGTCGGCTTCATCCACGGCGTGATGAACACCGACAACGTCGCGATCTCCGGCGAGACCATCGATTACGGCCCCTGCGCGTTCATGGACACCTACGACCCGGCCACCGTCTTCAGCTCGATCGACCACGCTGGCCGTTACGCCTACGGCAATCAGCCGCGGATCGCCGGTTGGAACCTGGCACGGTTTGCCGAGACGCTGCTGCCGCTGCTAGCACCGGCGCAGGAGGAGGCGATCGAGGTCGCCAAAGCGGCGATCGCCGGCTTCGGGGCGCGGTTCGAGACGGTCTATTTGGCCGGCCTCCGCCGCAAGATCGGCCTCGAGACCGAGCGCGACGGCGACGACGACCTGACCCAGGAGCTTCTGCGGCACATGCAGGAGGGCGGCGCCGACTGGACCCTGACCTTCCGCGCCCTCGCCGACGCCGCCGGGGGCGACGACGGTCCCGTCCGCACCCTGTTCAGCCCTGCCGCCGCCTTCGACGCCTGGGCCCCTGCTTGGCACGCGCGTCTGGCTGCCGAGCCGATCGCGGACCGCCCGGCCGCGATGCGTGCGGTCAACCCGCTCTACATCCCGCGCAACCACCAGGTCGAAGCAGCGCTCAACGCTGCGGTCCAGCATGCCGACCACACGCCGTTCGAGATCCTGCTGGACGTCTTGGCCCAGCCTTTCGACGAACGCCCCGGCCTAGAGCGCTTCACGCTGCCCCCACGGGCGGAGGAGCGCGTGCTGGCAACGTTCTGCGGGACGTAACAGAAGCGCTCCGAAATCTTGTCCCGTAACGGAGTGGAGACGTCGATGGCCGACCAATGGTTGGTGGCTTTGGAGGACAGCCCGGCTGCCGAGGTCAGGCAGGCCATCCTCGATCCACTCATCGCCTATAACGAGGAAGCGGGCGGTCCGTCGCGAGGAGGCCCGTTCGCCGTCACGGTGAGGGACAAGGCCGGCGCGGTCGTCGGTGGATTATGGGGGCGGGCCGGTTACGGCTTCCTGTTCGTCGAACTACTCGCCCTCGGCCCGGCACGGGGAGGCGGTCTCGGTCGTCAAGTCATGGGTATGGCGGAGGCGGAAGCGCGCCGGCGTGGCCTGCTCGGCATGTGGCTCGACACCTTCACGTTCCAAGCGCCGGACTTCTACCTGAAGCTGGGCTTTGAGGAGTGCGGCCGGATCAAGGGCTACCCACCCGGTCACGACCGCATCTTCTATGTGAAGCGGTTCAGTCAGGATTGACCGAGACACGGAGCATAAAAGTTAGCGTCAGGGCCGTCAGGAGCGTCGGCCGCGGAACGAGCGCTCCTTGCGGGCAGGGGAGGGCGCCGCGTCCGTCTTCTCGCGCGCTTTGCCGCCGCCGCCGCGCTGGAAGCGGCGGGCGCGGCCGATCGCCTGTTGGCGCAGCACCGTTTCGATGAAGGTGTCGAGCCGGCGGCGCTCTTCGAGTGCGCGGTCGGTTTCGGCGTAGGTCTCGGGGTAGTGCTGGGAGAGCCAGCGCCAGGAAACTAGCCGCTTGGCGACCTTTTCGGCCCGTTCAAGCGCGGTTTGGTCGGCCCGCTCCGGCGGGGGCAGGTGACCCACGCTCGGGGGCGGCACCTGGGTGCCGGCGGCGTGGTCGACGCCCCAGCGCAGTAGGCGCTCGATCCCGGCGTCGCGCAGGTCGACCGGGCAGAGCGCGTAGGTCCAGCGGTCCAGCAGCGACAAGCCGGTGCCGTCGATCGCGGCCGCGATCTCCATCTGCTGTTCGAGGTCGGCGAGACGGTAGTTGGGGTCGCCGGGCCGCAGCACCGCCTTGCTGATCCGCCGCAGGGTCTCCAGCAGCGATTGTGTACCTAACTCTTCCGCCACACCCTGCACGATGCGGCGGTCCGGCGAGACGAGCGGGCGCAGATCGGTGGGCGGGGCCGGTTCCGTCTCCATCAGGGCGCGCAGCCGCCGCGGCTCGCCACCGCCGGAGAGCACGGCGACGATCCCCTCCTCGTGCTGGCCATAGCGGCCGGCGCGACCGCCGATCTGGCGCACCTCGGCCGGCGTCAGCGAGCGGTCCTCGCGGCCGTCCCACTTCATCAGCGTCGAGAACAGCACCCGCCGGATCGGCAGGTTCAGCCCCATGCCGATCGCGTCGGTTGCCACCAGCACCGGCGCCTCGTTCTCGCGGAACCGGCGGCTCTCGGCGCGGCGCACCTCCGGCCCCAGCGCCCCGTAGATCACCGCGGGCGTCAGCCCCTTGGCCACCACCTGCTCGCGCATGGCGAACACGTCGCGGCGCGAGAACGCCACGATCGCGTCGCCCGGCCCGATCGCGCCGATGCCGACGGACTCGTCGGCCACCCGGAGCGGGCTCTTGCGCTCCAGCCGGACCACCTCCATCGGCTCGTCGCACAGCTCCGCCAGGCGCTGCACCAGCGGCAGGCAATCTGGCGCCCCGAGCACGATCACTTCGCGCGCGGGGATGCCCATGATCGCCGCCGTCCAGGCCGCGCCGCGGTCCGGGTCGGCCAGCATCTGCGCCTCGTCCACGATGGCGACGTCCACGATGCGCCCGGTATTGGCCATCTCGACGGTGCAGGCGACATGCTGCGCGCCGGGCACGATGTGGCGTTCCTCGCCAGTGATGAGGCTCGCCGGCACGCCGCGCGCGGCTAGCGCGTCCTGGAACTCGAGCGCCAGCAGCCGCAGCGGCGCCAGCGCGGCCCCGGTGTCAGCCTTGGCGAGCCGGTCCAGCGCGTAATGCGACTTGCCGGAGTTGGTCGGGCCGATCACCAGCGTGATGCGCCGGTCCAGGGCACGGGCCTCGGCGAAATGCGCCGCGAACCGGTCCAGCCCGGCCCGGCGCGCGATCGCCCCGTTCGGCACCCGGGTCCGCCGCTGGACGTCCGGTTCGAGCCCCTTCCAGCGCGCCACTTGCGGCAGCAGGGCGGCGATCTGCTCCGGATGGAAGTCCAACTCCTCGACGATCTCGCCGTTCTGCCGGGTGGTGGTCGTGCGCGCGACCGGGATCAGCCCCTCGGCCAGCCAGCGCTCCACCAGCCGCCGCGGGACGCCGAGGAGGGCCGGCAGGTCCTCCACGCCGACCAGCTCGCTCTCCCACTCGCGCCGCCGCTGCTGCTCGGAGTCTTGCAATGCCCGAGCCCGCTCCTTGGCGGCGCGAGCCGCCGCCCGCCGGCTCTGCTCGGCGGCGACCAGCCGCTGCCGCAGCACGTTCGCCTCCCCGGGGTCGAGCCCGGCCGCCATGGCGACCAGCGTCGCGAGTTCCTGCAAGGCCGGAATGGCGGGAGGGCGGCCGCTCAACTCCTCGCTGCGCTCCGCGGCTTCGGCGAACGCCACGTCCGGGTTGCGCCGCGCCACCGGCGCCAGCCGCGCCGCGATGGCCTGACGCAGCGCCTCGACGAGCGCTTTCTCGTCGCCGCCGCCGGGTGCCGACGCGGCAGCGGCATCGGCGTCGGCAAGCGTTGCCGGCAGGTCTTGACGGGCACGCGCCAACGACATCAATCGCGCGGCGATGCTGGCGGGGCTGGTCGCGTCTGTCATGGTGCGCAGACTGCAGGATCGAGGGAGAGAATGTGCCGAGTATCCATCTGATCGGGTTGAGCCAAGCGAATCTGGAGAAGCTGGTGCTCTCGCTGGCCGTCTTGGCCGGGTTGTGGGTGCTGCGCCGCGTCGTCCGTCTCGGATTGAAGCTGGCCGTGCCGGGCCAAAGCAACCGCGCCATCGTAATCCGTTTCTGGGGCCATCAGCTCATCAACATGGCATCGCTCGCCTTCGCGGTGTTCGCGCTCGCCTCGATCTGGTTCGAGGATCCGGCGCGCCTGGCCACTGCGCTCGGCCTGGTCGGCGCGGGACTGGCCTTCGCGCTGCAGCGGGTCATCACCGCCTTCGCCGGCTACATCGTCATCCTCAACAGCGGCCTGTTCGCGATCGGGGACCGCATCAACATGGGCGGCGTGCGCGGCGACGTGCTGCGGCTGGGCTTCATGCAGACGATGCTGCTGGAGATGGGGGTGGCACCCGGCAGCGACGCGGGCCCGGCCGTCTGGGTGAAAAGCCGGCAATTCACAGGCCGCATCGTCACCGTCAGCAACGCCAAGATCTTCGAGGACCCAGTCTACAACTACACCCGCGATTTTCCCTTTATCTGGGAGGAACTGCACCTTCCGGTGCGCTACGGCGACGACCGGCGAATGGCCGAGAGTATCCTGCTCGAGGCGGCCAAACGGCACGCGCTGGACCCGGCCGCGCTGACCGAAACCGCCGCCCGCACGCTCGAACAGCAGTTCGACGTGCGCCGGCTCGACTTCGCGCCGCGCGTTTATTGCAGCTTGACGAGCAACTATCTGCAGATGTCGGTCCGCTTCGCCGTCGAGGACCACGGCACCCGCGCGGTCAAGGATCGCATCGTGCGCGACGTGCTCGATGGGCTCGACCGCGCGGGGATCAGGGTGGCGACCGACGCGATCCGGGTCATCGGCGGCTGACTAGGATACCGCAACGGGCTTGGTCGCCTGCGCGAGCTCGCGGGCGCGGCCGAGATTGCCCATGAAGTCCCAAAGCTGCGGCCGGATCTCGAGTTGGCGCTGATACACCGCGTGCGCCGCTTGGGGTAGCGTGCCGCCGCGCCCCAGCATCGCGTCGCCCATCTCGAGCATGCGTAGGTTCGGCCAGGCCTTGTCGCGGATGCGCAGCACCTCGGCCAGGATCGCCTCGGCGGGGAGGTCGGGCCGGTGCTGGGCCAGGATCAGCGTCATCGCCGCCGTCGAGCGCGAGATGCCGGCGTGGCAGTGCACCAGCAGATGCGCGTCCTGCGGCGGCTCCGCCATCAGGTCGCGGCCAAACGCCAGCAGCGCCGCCACATGATCCTCGGTCGGCACCGTTTGGCCGGGCATCGGGTCGACATTGTCATGGAAGCGCAGCTCCAGCTTCTCGTGCTCGCCGAAGCTGCCGAACGCCTCGGGCACGGGATAGTCCGGGTCGAGGATCGACAGCACATGGCTGGGACGCGCGGCGCAGTGGCCGGCCAGCTCCTCGATGCCGCAGACGGTCAGCTTGAACGGGGCGATCGTTTCGACGGTTTGCATGGCCCGGCCTAACGCGTCTCGGTCGGCTTCGGCAAGCCCCTGCGCAAAGGTCCGTCCGCAAGCCGGGACATGTCGGGAAATTTAACCAAACGTCGCCCCGCAGCTTGCGTAATGACGGGGTGATGCCGGGTCGGGGAGAGCCGAGATGAAGGTGGCCGAGTTCGTTTGGAGCCGACTGCAGGACTGGGGCATGAAGCGGATCTACGGCTATCCGGGCGATGGCGCCGGCGGGCTCGACATCGCGCTGCAGCGCTGCGTGGACAAGGGCGAGTTCGAGTTCGTCCAGGTCCGCCATGAGGAGATGGCGGCGTTCATGGCGGCGGCGCATGCCAAGTTCACCGGCGAGGTCGGCTATTGCTATGCGACCTCGGGGCCGGGTGCGACGCATCTGCTGACCGGGCTCTATGACGCGAAGTGCGACAACGCGCCGGTGGTCGCCATCATCGGCCAGACCAACATGTCGGCGATCGGGGCGAGCTACCAGCAGGAGCTGGACACGCAAGTCGTGTTCAGGGACGTCGCCGAGTTCGTCTGCGAGGGCCGCACCCCGGCGCAGGTGCGCACCGCCATCGATCGGGCCGTCCGCATCGCCCAGTTCCGCCGCGGCGTGGCCGTCGTGTCCCTGCCGAAAGACTTGCAGGAGATGACCTACGAAGAGCCGAAGATGGCGCACGGCTATACCCACACCGGCGTCGGTTTCCCGGCGGAGGCGACGGTGCCGGAGGAGGCCGGGCTGCGGCGGGCCGCCGAGGTGCTGAATGCCGGCAAGAGAGTGGCCATGCTGGTGGGCGCCGGCGCGCTCGGCTGCGAGGACGAAATCACGGCCGTGGCCGACCGGCTGGGCGCCGGGTGCGCGAAGGCGTTGCTCGGCAAGTGTGCGCTGCCGGACGACCTGCCGTGGGTCACGGGTCAACTCGGCCTGCTCGGCAGCAAGCCCAGCTGGGACCTGATGAAGCAATGCGACACCTTGCTCATGGTCGGCTCGAACTTCCCGTATGCCGAATTCCTGCCCAAGCCCGGCGACGCGCGTGCCGTGCAGATCGACCGCAAGGGCGAGCATCTCAGCTTGCGCTACCCCATGGAGGTCAACCTCGTCGGCCATGCCGGCCCGACGTTGAAGGCGTTGCTGCCGCTACTCGCCCAGCAGCAGGACACATCCTGGCGCGAGGCGATCGCCGGCGGCCTCGAACGCTGGTGGAAGATCGTCGAAGCCCGGGCGATGGTCGGCGCCGACCCGATCAACCCGCAACGCATCTTCACCGAACTCGACAAGCAGCTCCCCGACCACGTCATCATGACCGCCGATTCCGGCTCGGTGGTGAACTGGTATGCGCGCGACATTCGAGTCCGCCGCGGCATGATGGGGTCGCTCTCCGGCAGCCTGGCGAGCCTTGGTGCGGCCACACCCTACGCAGTGGCGGCAAAGATGGCGTATCCCGACCGCCCAGTGATCGGCTTCACCGGCGACGGCGCCTTCCAGATGAACGGGATGAGCGAGATGATCACCGTCTCGAAATACTGGAAGCAGTGGTCAGACCCGTGCTTCGTCATCATGGTGCTGAACAACCGCGACCTGAACCAGGTGACCTGGGAGGAGCGCATCGAGTCCGGGGCCGGCAAGACCGAAGCGACCCAGTCGATCCCCGACGTGCCCTATCACAAATACGCCGAGCTGCTCGGTCTGCACGGCATCTTCGTAAACGACCCGGAGAAGCTGGCCGACGGCTGGCGGGAGGCACTCTCCTGCGGCAAGCCTTGCGTTCTCGAGATTTATGCCGACCCGAACGTCCCGCCCATGTCGCCGCATATCACGCTGGAGCAGGCCAAGAACTTCCTCGGTTCGATGGCGACCGAGCCGGAGCTGGGCTCGGTCGTGAAGAACACGGTCAAGGAGGTTGTCGCCAGCGTGCTGCATCGCTGAGCCGGCAGGCTGGCCGGGCTAGGCAAGTTGGAGCAGGGTAACCCGCAACGGCAGGGGAGGCGGGCTGGATGGCGATCGAGGGTGTGACACGTGTGGCGACCATCGGCGCAGGCACCATCGGCGCCAGTTGGGCCGCGTATTACCTCTCCCGTGGCCTTGCCGTCTCGGCCAGCGACCCGGCCCCGGACGCCCACGACCGCCTCCGCCGCTTCATCGATGCAGCCTGGCCGGCCCTCGAGGCGCTTGGCCTGCCGGCCGAAGCGGACCCGTCCCGCCTCACGTTCGAGGCCGATCCGGCGCGCGCCGCCGAGGGCGCCGGCTTCGTGCAGGAGAGCGGTCCCGACCGGGTCGAGATCAAGCAGGAGCTGCTTGCCCGCTTCGGCCAGTCGGTCGGGCCTGAGGTCGTCATCGCCAGCTCGTCGTCCAATCTCATGCCGAGCCAGATCCAGGCGCGCTGCCAGCATCCAGGCCGGGTCGTTGTCGGCCATCCCTTCAATCCGCCGCATCTGATCCCGCTCGTGGAGGTCTGTGGCGGCGCGCAGACCGATCCGGCGACGGTCGACCGCGCGATGAGCTTCTACCGCGCCGTCGGCAAGCACCCGATCCGGCTCAACAAGGAGATGCCCGGCCACGTGAGCAACCGCCTGCAGGCTGCGATCTGGCGCGAGGCGGCCTACCTCGTCGAGCAGGGCGTGGTCAACGTGGCCGATGTCGACGCCGCGGTCGCCCAGGGCCCCGGCATCCGCTGGGCGCTCATGGGCCCGGCGCTGACGCACCATCTCGGCGGCGGGCAGGGCGGCCTGCGTCATCTCTGGGCCAATTTCGGCCCGGCGATCCTGTGGCCGCATCTCGGCCAGCAGCAGGACAGCCCGGCGCTGCTAGACCAGCTCGCCGCCGGCGTCGAACGCGAGGCGGAGGGGCGCTCGCTGGAGGAGTGGGCACGCTGGCGCGACGGCAAGCTCGTCGGTATTCTGAAAACCCTACGTGCGGAGGACCAATGACTTTGTTTCGCCGGCTGCTGCTTGCCGGCCTGGCTTCAGCCGCGCTCGGCCTCGCGCCCGCCACGGCCGCTGACGTCCGGGTGATCACCGCAGGCGCGTTCCGCCCGGTGCTGGATGCCGTCATCCCGGCCTTCGAAGCCCGCAACAGCAGCAAGGTCGTCGTCACCACGGACACTGCCGGCGGTGTCGCCGCCCGCATCGGTCGCGGGGAGGCGTTCGACCTCGCGATCCTCACCCCCGCCACGGCCGAGGCGCCGGCCCGCGACGCGCAGGTCATCCTCGTCACGCCGATCGCCACGGTGGGCGTTGGCGTCGCGGTCAAGGCCGGCGATGCAAAGCCCGACATCTCCAGCGCCGTCGCGCTGCGGCAGACGCTCCTCGCCGCCCCGAAGATCGCCATGGTCGACCCGGCCTCCGGCGGCACCAGCGGCGCCTATCTCATGACGGTATTCGACAAGCTCGGCATCACCGACCAGGTCAAGCCCAAGCTGGTGCTGACACAGGGCGGATTGGCGGCCGAACGCCTCCTCGATGGCCAAGCCAAGCTGGCGCTCGGCCAGACCAGCGAGCTGATCGCCGTCAAGGGTGCGGCACTGGTCGGCCCGCTGCCGGGCGACCTCCAGACCAAGACGACCTATGTCGCCGCAATGAACCCCAAAGCGGGTGAGGTTCCGATCATCCTGCTGGCCATCCTCGCCGGCCCCGACACGCTCAACGTCCTCTCGAACTACGGCATGGGACCGCCGTGAGGGCTCCGGAACGCTACGAGTAGATCAGCGTCCCGTCGTCCAGATCGGCCTGCGGGATGCTGTGGCTGTCCTCCCAGTAGTCATGGGTATGCCGCCACTCGGTTTTGGTGCCGCACTTCGGTAGCAGGTGAACGCCGCGGTTGATGTAGCCCGGGTTGAAGTTGTCGGGCGCGATCCATGGCTCGAGCGCCATGTCCGCGTCCTCCGGACGCAGCGCCGGCATGACCATCTCGGCCCCCTTGGCCTGCATGTGGCCCAGCAGACGGACGATGAAATCGGCGACCAGATCGGCGCGCAACGTCCACGACGCGCGGAAATAGCCGAACACCCAGGCCAGGTTCGGCACCCCGGTGAACATCATGCCGCGATAGGTCACGGTGTCGCCGAACGCGAGCGGCCTGCCGTCGATCGTGAAATCGATGTCACCCAGCACGCTGAGGTGGAACCCGGTTGCCGCCACCACGAGATCCGCCTTGAGCACCTCGCCGCTCTGCAACTCGATCCCGTCAGCCACGAACCGCTCGATCACGCCGGTCTTGACCGACGCCCTGCCAGCCTTCATTTGCTTGAAGAAATCGGCATCCGGAACGAAGGCGATGCGCTGCTGCCAGGGCCGGTATTTCGGCGTGAAGTTGGCCGCGATGATGTCGTCCGAGCCCTCGCCGAGCGCGTCGCGCACGAGCCCGAGCAGCTCGCCGCGCACCTTCTCCGGCTCGTCGAAGCTGCGGCCGTTGAACACCTTCTGCTCGTACAGGATCTTCCGCCGCACGATCTCGTGGATCCAGGTTTCGTCCACTTCGAGGCGGCGCAGCTCGTCGGCGATCTCGATGGCGTTGCGCCCGGTCCGGTAGAAGATCGGCGTCCGCTGCAGCATCGTCACATGGGCGCACTGATCTGCGATGTTCGGCACGATGGTCGCCGCCGACGCGCCGGAGCCGATGACCACGACCTGCTTGCCGGTGAGGTCGGTGTCCTCTCTCCAGTGCATCGAGTGGACGATCTCGCCCTGGAAATCCTCCGTGCCCTTCCAGTCCGGTATGAACCCGTCCTCGTGCCGGTAGTAGCCCTGGCACATCCAAAGGAAATTGGCGGTGAACCGGATCTCCTCGCCGGTGTCGGTCCTGACCCCCTCGACCGTCCACCGCTTGGCCTCGCTGGACCACGACGCGCGGAGCACCCTGTGCTGATAGCGGATCCGCCGCTCGAGCCCGTTCTCGGCGATCGCCTCGCCCATGTAGCGCCGGATCTCTTCGGCCGTCGCGATCGGCGCGCCGGTCCAGGGCTTGAAGCGGTAGCCGAACGTGTAGAGGTCGCTGTCGGAGCGGATGCCGGGATATCGATGCGTGTACCACGTTCCGCCGTAGCTCTTCTGCGCCTCCAGCATCACGAAGCTAGTGCCGGGCATCGAGTGCTGCAGATGGTAGCCGGCGCTCACGCCCGATATGCCCGCCCCGACGACCAGCACATCGACGTGCTCCGCCTCCGCGACAATGGTTTGGGGACGGTCGAGGATCGGCGCTTCGCTCATCGCCCGCCATCCTGCCGCGTCTCGAGCCGGGCCCCAAGTGGATTCTGCTCCGCCGCGATCCGCCGACTGACGACCCAGTTGAGCAGTGCGCCCGCTGCCATGACCAGCGTCGTGGCCAGGAACACCGCGCGCATGCCGATTTGGCCACCGACGAAGCCGCCGGCCAGCGGGCCCAGCACCTGGCCGGCATATTGCGCCGATGTGCTGTAGCCCAGGATCGTCCCGGCCGCCGCCTGCGGCACGTTGTGGCGGATCGTGGCCGTGATCGCCGGCAGCAGCCCGGCCAGCGCGATCCCCATCAGGAACCGCAGCCCGATCAGCTGCCAGCTCGCCGTTACGAACGCCTGCGGGATCAGCAGCACGGCGCATCCGGCCAGGCACGACACGATCAGCCGCCAATGCCCGCGCCGGTCTGCCAGCCGCCCCAGATGGGGCGCGGCGATGATGCTGCCGACCGCCGATGCCGCCATCACCAGCCCGGACGTGAACACCACGTCGCTGCCGGCCGGACCGAGCTGACCCACATACACCGTGATGATCGGCTCGATCGACATGTTGGCGAACAGCAGCAGCGTGGCGGTGACCAGCATCGTCGCGACCGGCCGAGGATCCGGGATCATCGACCAGGCTGCCTTCGTCACCTGCCGGACGTCCTTGCGGAAGCCGCTGCGATCTTCCCGCACCAGGAACACCGTCGCCAGAAACGCCACGAAGATGACCCCACCCGCGACGAAAAACGTCGCGCGGATGCCGACCAGCCCCGGCATCACGCCACCGAGCAGCGGCCCCAGCAGCGTGCCCGCCAAGGTGCCGGTCGAAAGCACGCCGAGCGCCCAGCCCGAGCGCTCCCGCGGCGTCTGCGTCGCCACCAGCACGACCGCGCCCGAGCTGTAGCCGCCCAGCAGCCCGGCCAAGAGCCGGAGCGCGACGAGCTGCCAGATATTCTGCGCCAACCCGATCAGCGACATGACCACCGCCATCGCCAAAGCGGCACGCATCAGGATCGGCTTGCGCCCGTAGAGATCGGCGAAGCGGCCCCACACTGGCGCCATGATGCCGGCACCCAGGAAGGTGATGCCGTAGGCCACCCCCGACCACTGCACGATCGCGGCGTGCCCCTCCACGCCCAGCTGTTCGACAAAGACCGGCAGGAACGGCAGCAGCAGCGTCATCGCCGTCAGCGTGGTGAAAGAGCCGAACAGGCAGACGTATACGTTTCGCTGCCAGAAGAGCGAGGTCTCAGGCATGCAGCGCCCGCTGCACCTCGTGCTTGAGGGCCGGAAGAACCTCGTCGGTGAACCACGGATTGCGCCGTTCCCAAATGCCGGTCCGCCAGCTCGGATGCGGCAGGGGAAAGTAGCGCGGCAGGTAGTCGCGGAACCGCCGCACCCGGTCGGTCATCCGCCCGGCGCCCAACGCGTCCGCTTGCGAGTAGCCGCCCACCAGCAGAATGAGCCGGACCGCCGGCATCCGCTCGAGGAAGAGCTGCCGCCAGCGGGGTGCGCAGGCCGGGGCCGGAGGGAGATCGCCGCCTTGGGCGAAGCGGCCGGGGTAGCAGAAGCCCATCGGCAGGATGGCGACGCAGGCCGGGTCGTAGAAGGTGGGTTGGTCGAGCCCGAGCCAGTCGCGCAGGCGGAAGCCGCTCGGGTCCTGAAACGGGATCCCGCTTGCATGCGCGATGCTGCCGGGCGCCTGGCTCGCGATCACCAGCCGCGACTCGACCGAGGCCTGGAGGATCGGCCGCGGTCCGGCCGGTAGGTCGCAGAGGGCGCAAGCGCGTGCGTCGGCGAGCAAGTTGTCAAAGGCGACGTCACTGCTCCCTCTCCCGCTGACGGGAGAGGGCTGGGGTGATGGTGATTGGCGCAGCAGAAACCGAGTTTCGGCTTGTGTTTCCACCCTCACCCAACCCCCTCCCGCCAGCGAGAGAGGGCTTTTGCGCCCCCTGTCAAACAGCCACCATGGTCGGGTCCTGCAGGGCGCTCTTCAGCGGGTATTCGACCTCGGCCTCATAGATCGCCTGCTCCTTGCCGAGGCGCGAGCGGAATAGCGTGAAGTGCTCCACCGGCACCGTATCGCTGCGGAACAGGTTTCGCGCTTGCACCCACTCCGCGATCTTATGCGTCGCGACGCCTTCGACCCGCGCCAGCGTGACGTGCGGGTTGAACCGCCGCCGCTCCGAACTCGAGACCGGCCCGCTGCATCGCCGTTTCGATTTTCGACTGCAGGTGGTCCAGCGCCGGGTTGCGGTCGACCCCAACCCAGAGGGAGAGCACCTTGCCGCCCTTCTCGAACGTGCCGACGCCGGACAGCTGCAACTCGAACCCGGCCGCCCGCAGCGCGGCCAGCGCGTGGTCGATCTCTTCGGCCCGCCACGCCGGAACTTCGCCGATGAACCGTAGCGTCACGTGGTAGTTCTCCGGCGGCACCCAGCGCGCGCCCTGCAGGCCGCCCGACATCCACGACAGACGCGTCCGCAGCGTCGGGGGCAAGTCGATGGCGACGAACAGCCTCACGATTTCACCGACGCGATCAGCTTCTCCATCTCCGGCAACAGCCGTGCGACGATGATTTTCACGCCCGCCGGATTGGGATGGATGTGGTCGGCCTGGTTCAACCCCGGATCGGCCGCGACCCCTTCGAGGAAGAACGGGTCGAAGATGACGTCCTGGCGGGCGCCGAGCGTCGTATAGATGGCCTTGAACGCGCTCCCGTAGTCCTGGCCGAGGTTCGGCGGTGCCAACATTCCGCTCAGCAACACCGGCATGTGCTTGGCCGCCAATGCGTCCAGGATGGCCGTCAGATTGGCCTGCAGGTCCTTGGTCGGCAGACCGCGCAGTCCGTCATTGGCGCCCAGTTCGACCAACGCCGCGTCCACGCCGTCGCCAATCGCCCAATCGAGTCGCGCCCGCCCACCGGCGCTGGTGTCGCCCGACACGGCGGCGTCGACGAAGCTCACGTCGTGCCCCCGAGCCCTGAGCGCGGCGAGCATTTGCGCCTGGAACCCGTCTGCCGCCGCAAGTCCGTAGCCGGCCGCCAGACTATCGCCCAGGATGAGCACGCGGACTGGCCGGGCGTTCGCAGCTGCAGCAGAAAAAAGCGCCAGGACCACCACCATCGCGTTGGTCAGCGCGCGCAGCGCGCCATATGGGGCAAGTATGGACACCAACATCAGTCCCCCATCCAACCCGCCCGCGAGTCTCGTCACCGTGCGGGGCTTGCGCCTGACCGTGCCTTCGGCGGCCGGGCCGGTCAACATTCTCTCCGGCATCGACCTCGATGTAGGGAGCGGCGAGGCGGTTGGCATCGTTGGCCCGTCGGGTTCGGGCAAGACGAGCCTGCTGATGGTGCTCGCCGGGCTGGAGCAAGCGACGGCCGGCACGGTCGAGGTCGCTGGCCAGAGCCTGATCGGGCGTGACGAAGATGCGTTGGCCCGCTTCCGCCGCGACACGATCGGCATCGTGTTCCAGGCATTTCACCTCATTCCCGCGATGACCGCGCTGGAGAACGTGGCCGTTCCGCTCGAGCTGGCCGGCGTGCCGGACGCCGGGGCGCGTGCGCGAGCCGGACTGGACGCGGTTGGGCTCGGGCACCGGTTGACCCATCTCCCCGGCCAACTCTCCGGCGGCGAACAGCAGCGTGTCGCGCTGGCTCGGGCCTTCTCGGGCCGCCCCCGCCTCCTGCTGGCCGACGAGCCGACCGGCAACCTCGACCACGCGACCGGCGTTGCGGTGATGGACCTCCTCTTCGACATGCAGGCCACGCACGGGACCACCCTGCTGCTCATCACCCACGACCCGGCCCTCGCCGCCCGCTGCGACCGCACCATCCGTATCGTCGATGGCCGCATCGTCGATGGCCGCGTTTCGGAGCTCGTCTCCTGAGCCCCGCGCTCCGTTTCGCCCGCCGCGAGCTCCGGACCGGCATTCGCGGCCTGCGCATCGTGCTCGCCTGCCTCGCCCTCGGCGTGGCCGCCATCGCCGCCGTGGGCAGTCTGCGTGACGGCATCGAGCGGGGCCTGGCAACCGAAGGCCGCCGGCTGCTGGGCGGTGATCTGGAGGTCCAAGGCGGCGCCGAGCCGCTGCCCGACTCGCTACGTTCGTTCCTCGCCGGGCGAGGGGCAACCGTCTCCGACGTCGTCTCCATGCGCTCGATGGCCGTCGCCGCCAACGGCGAGCGCCAGTTGGTTGAACTGAAAGCCGTCGACGCCGCCTATCCGCTCGTGGGCCTGGCCGAGACGACGGCCGGCGATCTCCGTGCTGCCCTCGGCGAGGGTGGTATCGTGGCCGATCCGCTCGTGCTCGACCGTTTGGGGGTCCAAGCCGGCGCGCCCATCCGCCTGGGACAAGGGACTTTCACACTGCGCGGGGCGCTCACAAGCGAGCCCGACCGCGTCGCCGGTCCCGCCATCCTGGGGCCGCGCATCATGATCGCCATGGCGTCGCTCCCGGCCACGGGACTCGTGCAACCCGGCAGCCTGCTGAACTACGACCTCCGGCTCACGGTCCCGCAGGGGGCCGACCCTGCCGCCCTTGCCGACGCCATCCGCGCCGCCTTCCCCAATAAGGGGTGGCGCATCCGCCAGACGGCCGAGGCCGCTCCGGGGGTGGGCCGCTTCGTCGACCAGACCGGCCTCTTCCTCACCCTGGTGGGCCTGACCGCGTTGCTCGTCGGCGGCATCGGCGTGGCGACCGGCGTGCGGGCCTGGCTCGAAGCGCGCGCCCGCAGCATCGCCACGCTGCGCTGCCTCGGCGCATCCTCCGCCACGATCTCGGCCACCTACCTCATCCAGATCGGCGTCCTCGCCGCGGCCGGAGTGTTGGTAGGCGTGATCGGCGGCGCGGTGCTGACCGCCGTCGGCGTCTGGCTGTTCGGCGACGCGCTGCCGGTGCCGCCGCGCCTCGGACTCTATCCCGCGCCGCTGCTGCTCGCCGCGGTCTATGGCCTGCTCACCGCCGCAGCCTTCGCGCTCTGGCCGCTGGCCCGCGCGGCCCAGATTTCCGGGGCCGCGCTGTTCCGCGACGCGCTCCTTCCTACGCGCCTGCGCCGCCGCCCCGCGCTGCTTGCGATGAACGCCGCACTCGCGCTCCTGCTGGCCGGGCTCGTCGTCGCGACCTCGCCGGAGCGGCGGTTCGCGGCCTGGTTCTGTGCCGCTGCGGCGGCGACGCTGGCGCTGTTCTGGCTCGGCGGGCTCGCAGTGACCGCGCTCTCCCGCCGCATCCCGGCTCCGCGCGCCGCCTGGGCCCGGCTCGGCCTTGCCAACCTGCACCGGCCCGGCGCGTCCACCGGCCTCATGCTGGTCTCGCTCGGTCTTGGGCTGTCGACCCTCTCCGCCGTCGCGCTCATCCAGGCCAACATCCGCGCCGAGATCGTCGAGCAGCTTCCCGCCGCCGCACCGAGCTTCTTCTTCATCGACATCCAGAACGACGAGATGGAGCATTTCCGCCAAATTCTCGCGGCCCAGCCCGGCGTCGAGAAGGTCGACGAGGTCCCCAGCCTGCGCGCCCGCATCGTCAGCGTGGACGGTGTTCCGGCCGAGGCGGTCAAGGCCACGCCCGACACCCAGTGGGCGCTGCGCGGCGACCGCGGGCTGACCTACAGCAAGACGCTGCCCGAGAATTCGAAACTGGTGGACGGGTCATGGTGGCCGGCCGGATACGACGGGTCGCCGCTCGTCTCGTTCGATGCCGGCCTCGCCCGCGGCTGGGGCGTGCATATCGGCAGCGTCATCCGCGTCAACGTGCTCGGCCGTGACATCGACCTCAAGGTCGCCAGCCTGCGCGACATCGCCTGGCGCACGCTCGGCATCAATTTCACCATGGTCGCCTCACCCGGCCTGCTCGAACACGCGCCCCACACGCACATCGCCACCGTCCGCGCCATCCCGGCCGACGAGGGTGCCATCCTGCGCGCCGTCACCGACGCGATGCCGAACGTCTCCGGGATCCGCGTCGCCGACGTGCTCGGAGCGGTGGCGTCCCTGGTCGGCAAGATCGCCGCCGCGCTCGCCGCCACGGGCTCGGTGACATTGGCCTCGGGCGCGCTGGTCCTCGCTGGCGCAGTCGCAGCCGGGCAACGCCGCCGGATGGCCGAGGCGATCGTGCTCAAGACGCTCGGCGCGACCCGGCGGCAGATCCGCGCCGCCTGGCTCGTCGAGTTCGGCGCGATCGGCTTGGCGGCCGGGCTGCTGGCCGCACTGGTCGGCACGTTGGCGAGTTGGGCCGTCGTGCGCTTCGTCATGCGCGCCGACTGGGTGTTCCTCCCCGGCGCACTGGCCGTCACGCTGCTGGGCTGCACCGCGCTGATGCTGGCGTTCGGCTATGCTGGCACCGCTTCGGCGCTGCGGGCGCGGCCAGCGCCGTATCTCCGCAACGAGTAATTCTCGATTTATCTTGATCGAGAGAACATTCTCTCCAACATAGCTTGCAGGGGCATTCCGCCCGTATTGAAGAGGATTTAGGAGCCATGGCTTTCGTCCCCGACTATCGGGCGTATTCGCCCACGGCCGCGGACGGCGCGGTAATCGACGCCGGCCTTCGCGGCTACATGCTTCGCGTTTACAACTGGATGGCATCCGGTTTGGTGCTGACCGGTGCAATCGCGTACGGCGTCGCCAACACCTCGCTGATTAACCTGTTCTACCATCAGGTCATGACCCCGCGCGGGCTTGCAGTGCAGCCAACGCTGCTCGGCTACGCCGCCGTATTCGCGCCGCTGGTGTTCGTCATGGTGCTGAGCTTCGGCGTCAACCGCCTCTCGCGGCAGACCACCCAGATGCTGTTCTGGGCGTTCGCGGCCGCAATGGGCGCGTCGCTGGCGAACATCTTCCTGATCTACGCCGGCGACAGCATCGCGCGCGTGTTCTTTGTCACCGCCGGCACGTTCGCGGCGATGAGCCTCTGGGGCTACACGACCAAGACGGACCTGACCCGGTTCGGTAGTTTCCTGATCATGGGCCTGATCGGCATCGTGCTGGCCAGCCTGGTCAACATGTTCATCGGCAGCAGCGGCCTGCAGTTCGCGATCAGCGTCATCGGCGTGCTCGTCTTCGTGGGACTGACCGCCTACGACACGCAGCGGATCAAGAACGACTACGTGCAGTATGCCTACGCCGAGGGCACCGACGGCGCCGCGGTCCGCAGCGTCTACGATGCGCTGAGCCTCTACCTGAACTTCATCAACCTGTTCATGCTGGCGCTGCAACTCTTCGGCGTCCGCAACAGCAACAACTAACCGGAGCCTCGGCTCCGATCGACCCCGGGGCGCAATCCCCGGGGTTTTTTATTGGCCGGTGATCAGACCCGCTCGCTCACCGCGATCGCCACCTTGCATCCCGCCTTGATCACCCGCGACATCAGCCGGTAGCCCGGTGCCAACTCCGCCTCGTGCTCGAGCCCGATGTCGCGGTGCTCCAACTCGTCGGCTCGGAACCGCTCGATCGTCGCCTTCAGCGGCGCCTCGTCCTCGCCCAGTTGATCCGCCTGCGCCTGATAGTGCTCGTCGATGGCCTCCTCGACCGCCACCGTACACGCCATCGCCGCCCGCGAGCCCATCGCCGCGGTCACCGCGCCGAGCGCAAAACCGGCGATGCTCCAGAGCGGCAGCAGCGCCGTCGGCCGCACCCGGCGCTCGCCGACCAGTCCGGCGAACGTCTGCAGGTGCACCTCCTCCTGCGCCTTCATGTGCCGGATCACCTCCGCCTTGTCGCTCCGCCCCAGCACGGCCAACTGCCCCGCGTAGATCCGCGACGCGCCGAACTCGCCTGCGTGATCCACCCGGATGATCCGCTCGACGATCTCCGACGGCGTCAGGTCTCCGGGTAAGTTGAGTTTATCGCTCATGGTCCTCTCCTCGGCCTCGCCGCAGAGATGGCGAGATACCCCGACAGCGCCAGGGCCAGCAGCAGGTTCGCCATCGCCATGCTCACCGGCACGCGCGGGACGAGATACGTCGGCTCGTCGCACGGCTTGGCCGGGAACAGCGGCATCCGCGCCAGCCGCTCCGCCGCCGTGCCATGCCCGAGGTCCGGGGCCGCACACTCCGGCAGCGGGCTCGGCCACCAGCCGAACTCGACACCCACATGCACCGCCCCCAACCCGGCCCCGACCAGCAGCACTGCCGCCATCACGCCCAGCATCGCCCGCCGCGCACGCGCCAACACCAGCGCCAGCACTCCCACCGCGATCGCGACCCGATAAGGCCATCGCTCCACCAGGCACAGCGCGCACGGGACCAATCCCAGCCCCCATTCCGATGCCAGCGCCGCCCCCAGCGCGGCCGCACTCGTCAGCGTGCCGGCCAGCGCCGCCTGCCATGCCCCGAACAGCTTCATGGCATTCCTATGCGGCGCTTTTGCCTGAGCGGCAATCTGCCTACCCTCGAGCTCGACAGGGAGAATCGTCATGCGTCAGCTTCTCGGCCGCGCCAATTCCAGCAACGTCATGAAAGTGGTCTGGCTGCTCGAGGAGATGGGCCTGCCATACGACCGGCGCGACATCGGCGGCCCGTTTGGCGGCAACGACACCCCGGACTATCGCGCGCTCAACCCGAACGGCGTCGTGCCGACCTTGGTCGAGGACGAGTTCGTGCTGTGGGAGAGCAACGCCATCCTGCGCTACCTCGCCGCCGCCAACCCGGAAGGCGCAGCGTTCTGGCCGGCCGACACCCGCGCCCGCGCCAACGTCGACCGCTGGATGGACTGGCTGCAGACCACGCTCGGCCCGCAGATGACGCCCGTGTTCTGGGGCCTCGTGCGGCACGCGCCGGAGGAGCGCGACTGGCCGACCATCAACAAGGCCGCCGCCCGCCTGCGCGACCTGTATGGCATGCTCGAGCGCGTGCTGACCGAGTCCGACTACATCGGCGGCCCCTCGCTGACGCTGTGCGACATCGCCATTGGCGTGCACGCGCATCGCTGGTTCAGCTTCGAGGGGATCGACCGGCCACAGCAGCCGCATCTGCGCGCCTGGTATGACCGGTTGCTCACCCGCCCGGCGTACCGAGACCATGTGGCCCAACCGATGACGTGACTAGGCCGGCGACGCCCAGGCGGCGTTGCCCGCATCGAACCCGTCGGCGCTGCGGGTCAGCCAGGCCCGCACGCCAGCCGCGCTGCCGAACGCCTGATCCACCCGTAGCCCGGCTCCACCCATCGCCTGCGCCGCCCGCATGCCGTCCTCGTCCGTCACGTCGTCGCCGATGAAGATCGGCACTCGTCCCGCGAACGGCGCCTCGCCGCAAAGCCGCTCGACCGCGACGCCCTTGTCGATCCCGCGCGGCTTGATCTCCCACGCCATCGAGGATTCGAGCAGCTGGAAGGCGTCCTGCTCGGCGACCAGCGCCGCCGCGGCAGCGTGCAGCGCCGGGCCGGCCCCCGGCACGAGCCGGTAGTGCAGCACGAAGCCCTGTCGCTTGCGTTCCAGCAGGCTGCCGGGATGGGCTTCGACCAGCGCCGCGGCGCGCTCGATCCACCCATCCGGCAGAGCGGGGAGGGCAGGGCGCTCGATCGCGCCACCCGGTCGGCGTCGGATCGCTCCCCCATGCTCGCCCGCCGCCGCGTAGGCCACTTCGGCCAGCAGCGCATCCGCCTGCTCCACCGGCCGACCCGTCACCACGGCCAGCGCGTCGCCCAAATGCCCCCGCAGCCGCCGCAGCAACTCCAGCAGCCCCGGCGGCACCACGACCAGATCAGGAGTCGGCGCCAAGTCGAGCAACGTCCCGTCGATATCGAGCAGCAGCGCCGCACGGGCGGGCGGCGGCAGCTCTAGTGGCATCCCATCAGCCGCAGATCGTAAACCGGATGCTCCATCTGCGACACCGCCGGCGTCTTGACCAGCAGCCAGCCATGGAACACGCCGCCGCCTCCTTGCCGATTGTCGGTCACGTCGACATAGGCCGCCGCATCGGCCGGCTGATCCGGCGGCCGGACCACGCAGCTCGTGACCTTCACCGTGATCGACCCGAACGCCGTGCTGTCCCCGACCTTCACGGCGACGTTGCTCGGTTGCGCCCTGATCTTGTCGAGCAGCACGATGTCGGCCGTGGCCTTCGGAACCCAACCCTCCTGCGCCAGCGCCGGACCCGCCGCCAGCAGCAAGACCGCCACAAGAACCCTCACCGGCCCCTCTTCGGCGACTGCAACCCGGCGACCAGCTCGGCCATCACGGCCCGCATAGCCTGCTCGTCCACTCCCATCAGGATCGCATCCTCGAACGCGTCTTGCAGAACCTGTCGCGCTTCGGCCTCGTTGTCTTCCAGGGTGCGCACCTTGTCCCGGCAGGAGATCGGGGTACCGTCCACGCCCGGCCACAACCGCCCGCTCATGGCGTCGGCGGGGATTTCTGCTGCAGCGATTTCTGCGTCGCGTCTGCCAGGCTGCCGACGTTGAAGATGAATTTTCCGAGCAGGTCCTCGAGATTGGTCGCCGACTGCGTCAGCGTGACCGTGCCTCCATCCTGGAGGTCCTTTGCCGACCCGCCAGGCGCGAGCGTGACGAATTGCCCGCCGAGCAATCCGCCGGTCGAGATCACCGCGCTGCTGTCCGTCGGCAGCTTGAGGTCCGGCCGGACCGTCAGGCCCACGATCGCCTGGAACGTCCGCGGATCGATCGTCACGCTGGACACGCTGCCGACTTTCACGCCCGACAGCCGGACGTCCGACCCGCTCGTGATCCCGCCGATATTGTCGAACTGGGCCGTCAGATGCAGTCCGCCGGTGCGGTCACGCCCGGTGTTGACCAGCGCGTAGGCCAGGAAGCCGGCCGCGAGCAGAATGATGACGGCGCCCGTCGCGATCTCCGCGACGCTCCGTTTGGCGGCAGCCAAGTCTTAAGTCCCCGGCGTCCAGGATTCGTAGTCGCCGGTGGCCGAAGGGGTTTTCCCGCCCTGGTAGTCGTGACCCGGCGGCCGATAGGCTTGCGGCGTCCCGGTCATATTCGGCTGATACGGCGTCTGCCAGGAGCGCCGACCGGAAAGCGGGATAGGCTCGTCGACCATGTAGTGCAGCCAGCCGTGCCACTCGGGCGGGACCATGCTCGCCTCGGGTTCGCCCGCATACATCACCCAGCGCCGAACTCTGGCGCCTCGCCGCGGACGGCGTTCCTCGTAGTAGGTGTTGCCCGCCGGGTCGCTACCGACGGCGCGCCCCGCGAACCACGTGAACAGGCGAGTGCCGATCGTCATGGCCGACATATACGTGCGAGCCGGTCAAAACACTATCCCCGCATCATCCCCGGTTCCTTCGGCCGGCAAACCGCTCTAGCATCGCGCCGATGGGCTTCACTCGAATCTGGCGCGGCGTGCGCATGCGCGACACCGAAGCGGGCGCCGACCCGGACGCCATCCCCCGCTCGCTCACCCTGCCCGCCAGTTGGGACGATCGTGCCGCTGCCGCCCTCGCCGCACTTGCGCCGGGCGGCGGCAAGGCGAGCCTGCCGCGCGCGGCCGAAAGCTGGATTCGTCCGCTCGCCACCAGCGCCCGCCTCGAGGGTGACCCGGCGCTGGCCGACCGGCTCCACGCGCTGCTGCTGCTGCGGCAGGGGGCGCCGACCGCGCCACTCTGGGGCGGCAGCGACGACGGCGCGCCGCCGGGCTTCGTGCTCAATCTGCCGGCGTTCTATGACGAGGCCGCCGGCTTCGATGTCGAGAGCTTCATCGACGCCGTCCGCACCGCCGCGACCGCGCTGCGCCTCAGCGAGCCCTCTGCCGGCCGGGTCGCGATCGGCTTCACCGACCTCGACGGCCTGCTCGCCCGCATCGGGCTCGACTACGAGAGCCCGGACGCCCGCGACCTGGCGGTCACGATCGCCGCCCTCCTGCGCGGCACGGTCGATGTCGTGCTCGCCGGGGAGCAGCCCGACCTGCTCTCGCGGCTGCCGAGTTGGCCCGAGCCGCCCAAGCTCCGCCGCATGCCCAAACTATCCGCCGCCGCGGCCCGCGCCCGGAGCGACGCCCTGCGCGGTTCAGCGTCCATGCCCAGCACCGCGATCGCCGCACCTGGTCCGGCCGATGCCCTGCTCGGCGCCGAGACCGGCGGCATCGCGCCCGCCTTCTCGCCGGTGGACGCCGAGGGCAAGCTGACCCGCGCGGCCCAGGCCCGCCTGGCCGCGCTCGGTATGACCGCTGAGGCCGCGCTAGGCCGCATCCTCGGCGGCGAGCAACTGCTCACCCCGTCGAGCCTGCAGGCGCACCAGGCCATGCACGACGCGGTCTCGCCATATCTGCACGCAATGCCGCCCCGTCCGGTGATCGGCGCCATTCCGGCCCAGCCGCCGCTGCGCCGCGCCCTGCCGGCGCGCCGCCGCGGCTACACGCAGCGTGTCGCCATCGGCGGCCATCGCGTGTACGTGCGTACCGAGGAGTATGCCGATGGCACCCTGGGCGAGCTGCACGTCACCCTGCCGCGCGAGGGCGCGGTCATGCGCCACATGATGGAGAGCGTGACCGAGGCAGTCAGCTTGGGCCTCCAGCACGGGGTGCCGCTGGAGGAATATGTCCGCGCCTTCACTCTCACGCGCTTCGGCCCGGCCGGCGCCGTCGAGGGGGACGCCGACATCGGCCACGCCACCTCCGTGCTCGATTACGTGTTCCGCAATCTGGCGGTCAATTACCTGGGCGGCTGCTCGGTGCCGGAGGGGATCCCCGACGCCAAGCCCGAGGCCCTGCCGCTTCTCCCGCTCGATCTGCCCCTCCAGATGCGCGCCCGCAAACCTGGCTTACGATTGGTGTCCAACGGATGAAGGTCGACGACCGTCTGCGTGAACTCGGCATCGAACTGCCGACTCCCATGGCCCCGCTCGCGAATTATGTGCCGTTCGTTCGCACCGGCGCGCTGATCGTGATTTCCGGCCAGGTCCCGGCGGTCGATGGCAAGATCGCCTTCACGGGCAAGCTCGGCGGCGGCGTCTCGGTCGAAATCGGGCAGCGTGCCGCGGGAACGTGCTTCGTCAACGTGCTGGCCCAGCTTCGCGCGGCGTGCGGCGACCTTGCCCGCGTGCGCCGGGTCGTTCGGCTCGGCGGCTTCATCGCCTGCACGCCCGAGTTCACGCAGCACGCACTCGTCATGAACGGCGCCTCCGATCTGGCCGTCGACATCTTCGGCGATGCGGGCCGGCACGCCCGCAGCACGATCGGCGTGCCCTCCCTGCCAGGCGACGCAGCCGTCGAAGTCGAGGGAATGTTTGAGGTTCTGGACTAAATCTGTGCCGCTCCGCCGCAGGTCTTCACTGCAGCGCAGCACACCCATATCCCCTATCATGCCTGACGGGATGCCGACCTTCACCCTGACGCTGCATCCGCAGATCGCAGACATCGCCCCGGACGACTGGAACGCCTGCGCCGGTACGCTGGGCGGCAAGGGCAACCCGTTCGTCAGCCATGCCTTCCTGTCCGCCTTGGAGGACAGCGGGTCGGCCAACAGCCGCACCGGCTGGATGCCGCAACACGCCGTCTTGCGGCAGGATGAGCAGGTCGTCGCCGTAGCGCCGATGTATGCCAAGTCGCACAGCTATGGCGAATATGTGTTCGATCATGGCTGGGCCCAGGCGTTCGAGCGTGCCGGCGGCGACTACTACCCGAAACTGCTGGTCGGCGTGCCGTTCAGCCCAGTGCCCGGCCCGCGGCTGCTGACCCGGCCCGGCGTGCCATCGACCGCACTGGCCCAGGCGCTCGCCCAAGCCTGCCAGGAACTCGGCCTCTCCTCCGTCCACGCCACATTCTGCACCGAGGCGGAATGGGAAACGCTCGCGGCAGCCGGCTGGCTCCGGCGCCAGGGCAAGCAGTTCCACTGGGAAAACGACGGCTATGCCGATTTCGACGGCTTCCTCGCCGCCCTCAGCTCCCGCAAGCGCAAGTCCATCCGCCGTGAACGCCGCGACGCCAACGATTGCGGCCTCACCTTCCTGACGCTTCGCGGCGCTGAGATCACACCTCGCCATTGGGACGCGTTCTACGGCTTCTATCATTCCACCGTGGATCGCAAATGGGGCAGTGCGTATCTCACCAGGCGCTTCTTCCCGCTGCTGTCCGAGCGGTTGGGCGACCAGGTCGTGCTCATGATGGCCGAGCACGACGGCAAGCCCGTGGCTGGCGCCCTGAACCTGCTGGGCGACGACGCGCTCTACGGCCGCAACTGGGGCTGCCGGGGCGACTGGCCGTTCCTGCACTTCGAGCTTTGCTACTACCGTGCCATCGATTTCGCGATCGCCCACGGCCTCAGCCGGGTCGAGGCCGGCGCCCAGGGCGAACACAAGATCCAGCGCGGCTATCTTCCCAAGCCGACCTACTCTGCCCATTGGATCGAACATCCGGGCCTGCGGTCCGCCGTGGAGGGCTTTCTCGAGCATGAGCGCCGGGCGATCGCGCGCGAGATGGCGGCGCTGGAGGAATACTCTCCGTTCCGGCAAGACTGACCATGTCGGCGCCTCCGGATATCGTCCAGATCGACACGAAGGTCGTGTACGAAAATCGGTGGATGCGGGTGCGCGAGGACCGGGTGCGCCGCCGGGATGGCAGCGAAGGCATCTATGGCGTCGTCGAGAAGCCGGATTTCGCGACGATCGCCGCGGTCGATGGCGGACACATCCATCTCGTCCAGCAATACCGCTATCCCGTCCGTGCGCGGCATTGGGAGCTGCCCCAGGGCAGTTGGGATCATGCGCCCGGCATGGATCCGCTCCTGCTCGCCCGGGCGGAACTTCTGGAAGAGACCGGCCTGAGCGCGGCCACGATGATCCACGCCGGGCGCCTCCTCGTCGCGAACGGCTATTCCAATCAGGGCTGCGACATCTTCCTCGCCACCGGCCTGACGCGCACGGCGCCGGCGCTGGAGCGCGAGGAACAGGATCTGATCGCCCGCGCGTTCCCCATCGCCGACGTCGAGGACATGATCCGGGACGGACAGATCACCGATGCGACGACGGTCGCCTCGATGGGCCTCTTGCGCCTGAGATCCTTGCTGTAACCCTCTAACGTTCCATCAACCTTCTCGCTGCATGATACCTCATGCAGTCCCCGATCGAAGCCGCCGCCATGCCGAGCTGGCGCGTTCTGCCCGCCTCGGGTCTGTTGCGCGGCGGCGCTGCACCTGACTGCCTCGTGGTTACGGACCGTGCGATCCTCGCCATCACGATGCGCGACAATGCCACGCGCGCGGCCGCCGAAGATGCCGCCTTGGACCTGGCCGACTTCCATGCGGGTTGCCGGGGGATGCCGGTCATCCCCATCCTGCTTCGTCCACCAGGCACGTCCATCCGGGCGCAGTTCGCCCTCCCGCTCACCGGCGCCGCCCCCGTCGTCGAAGCGACGCCGCTGACGCTCCCGGGTCTGTTCCAGCAAATCGCCCGCTTTCCGCCGCTCGGCCGTGACCCGGCCGTTTGGAACGCTGCCGCCTATGCGCCAACGCCCGGCCTGCTCGACGCGGCGTGCAGCCTCTATGCGGATCACGACGTCGCCGCACTTCGCCTCGCCAGCGCCGGCCCCGACGCGGTCCGTCGCACGCAGACCGCGGTTCGTGACGCAATCGACGGCGCGCGAGCGACCGGCACGAAGGCCATCGTGTTCGTGACCGGCGCGCCCGGCGCGGGCAAGACGCTGTGCGGTCTCGACCTGGCGTTCACGCCCGGCGCCGGCGCGGCCTTCCTGACCGGCAACCCTACGCTCGTCCACATCCTCCGTGACGCTCTCGTGCGCGATGCCGCGGCCCGTGGTCTCGACGCGCGTGCGGCCCGACAGCGGATCGACGGCGTGATCCAGCCGCTCCCGCGCTTTCGCGACCACTACGCGGCGGCCGGGTACCCGCCGGAACGCCTGATCGTCATCGACGAGGCTCAGCGCTGCTGGACCGCCGCCCATGCGATCCATGCCACTCGCAAGCGCCCGACCAAGCTGCTCGACTCCGAGCCCGCCCATCTGCTCGCCACCATGCATCGCCGCCCCGGCTGGGCCGTGATCGTGTGCCTGCTGGGCGGCGGCCAGGAGATCTACGACGGGGAGGGAGGCCTCGCCGCTTGGGGCGAGGCTCTTGCCCGCGATCCGGCCTGGACCGTTCACGCGCCGGCTACCCGTCCCGCCGATCCCCGCCAGCGTTTGCCCGACTCCTTGAAAATCCTGCGACACGCCGACCTGCACCTGGCGACACCGGTCCGCGCGGTTCGCGCCCCGGCGATCGCCGAATGGACCGACGCCGTCCTCGGCGATGAGCCCGAGCGCGCCGCCCGGATTGCGGCAGATGGCATCCCGTTCACCCTGACCCGCTCCCTGGACGACCTCCGGACCGCGCTCCGCCAGCGTGGGACGCGCACCGCCGGCCTGATCGCCTCCTCCACCGCGCGCCGTCTTCGCGCCGAGGGCCTGGGCGCGACCCTGCCGCATCAAGACGCCGCCGCGGTGTCGCATTGGTTTCTGGCGCGATGGACCGACATCCGCAGCAGCGACGCGCTCGAAGTCGTCGCGACCGAGTTCGCCGTCCAGGGCCTCGAGCTGGATCGAGCGGGCCTTTGCTGGGATGGCGACCTCATCCGTGGTCCCGTCGGGTGGGAGGCGCGTCGTTTCCGCGCGACCGAGTGGACCCGAGCCTCGGCGTCCGCCCGCGCCAACCGCCTCAACGCCTACCGCGTCCTGCTCACCCGCGCCCGCCACGGCACGGTGATCTGGGTGCCCGTCGGCGCCGGCCGCGACCCAACCCGCGACCCGGCCCGATACGACGGCATCGCCGCATACCTGCAATCATGCGGCGTTCCAATGCTGGACGCGCGCAGCCGAACCGAACAGGATGCGCCCGCCCGGCCGGAGCCCCAATTGCTTTGATCCGCCTGTTTCTCGCCGCCCTGTTGCTCGCCGCGGCACCAGCCAGCGCGCGCGTCCTCAAAATCGCGACGTGGAACCTGGAGTGGCTCACCCTCCGCGCCGCCGGGGATCCGGCCCTACCCGAGAACGTCGTCCCGAAACGCGCCGAGGACCGCGCCTTGCTGCGCCGATACGCGGCCGCACTCGACGCGGACGTCGTAGCGTTCGAGGAGGTGGATGGTCCGGACGTCGCAGCGCAAATCTTCCCGCCGGACCGCTACGCCCTGTTCTTCAGCCACGACGACGTCATCCAACGCGTGGGTTTCGCAGTTCGCCGCGGCATCGCCGTCCAACAAAACCCAGATCTCGTCGCCCTCGACATCTACCCCAGCGCGCGCTTCCATCTTCGGAGCGGCGTCGACATCACGCTCGATGTTGCCGCAGCGCGGATCCGCCTGCTCGGCCTGCACTTGAAGTCCGGCTGCCATTACGGCGCGCTCGGCGGCAACGCCGGGCGGGTCTGCGACACGCTGCGCCGGCAGATCGCGCCGCTGCAGGGCTGGATCGCGCAACGGCGCGACGAGGGCGTGCCGTTCGCGCTGCTCGGCGATTTCAACCGCCGCATGGATGGCCGCGACGAGATGATGGCCGCCCTCAACCAGGCGGCTCCGCTGCTGCGCGTCACCGAGGGGCGCTCCACCCCGTGCTGGGGCGGCAACAGCTTCATCGATCACATCATGCTCGGCGGCGCCGCTCGCGCATGGGTCGAACCGAACTCGATGCGGGTCATGGTGTATCGGGAGGGTGAGGAGGCCAAGGAGCGGCTGTCCGATCACTGCCCAGTCTCGGTCCGCCTCGACCTCCCAGAATAGGCTGCCAGAATAGGATGAACGAATGGTCAAGACGGTTTTAGTGACCGGCGCTACTGCCGGCTTCGGTCAGGCGGTGGCGCGCCGCTTCGTGCGTGACGGCCACCGGGTCATTGCGACAGGCCGGCGGGCCGACCGGCTGGAAGCATTGCGCGCCGAGCTCGGCGCCTCGCTGCTGCCGTTTCCGCTCGACGTGACCGATGCCGGCGCGGTTGCCCGCTTGCCGTCCAGCCTGCCCGCGGCGTGGCAGGAGGTCGACGTGCTGGTCAACAATGCCGGGCTCGCGCTCGGGGTCGCGCCGGCGCAATCGGCCTCGCTGCAGCAATGGGAGACGATGGTTGCAACGAACGTGACCGGCCTGATGCGCATGACCCACACGCTGCTACCGGGCATGGTCGAGCGCGACCACGGGCACATCATCAACGTGAGCAGCACCGCGGCGCGCTACCCCTATCCGGGCGGCAACGTGTACGGCGCCAGCAAGGCGTTCGTGACCCAGCTGAGTGCCAATCTCAAAGCCGACCTGGTGGGCACCGGCGTCCGCGTCAGCGATCTCGAACCCGGGCTCGTCGGCGGCAGCGAGTTCAGCGCGGTCCGGTTCGGCGGCGACGTGGAGAAGGCCAAAGCGGTTTACGCCGGCACCGTTCCGCTCTCCCCCGAGGACATCGCCGAAGCGGTCGCCTGGGTCGTCGGCCTGCCGTCCCACGTGAACATCAACCGCCTCGAGATGATGCCGACATGTCAGGGGCCGGGACCGCTCACCATCAAGCGACGGGGCTAAGAGGGAGGGTCCGCGCGCGGCGAACCCTCCGTTCACTCGACGTCGGCGTCCTCTTCGATCGGCTCGGACTCGGCCGCCGACCCTTTCTGGATCGTCTTGAGATAGTCCGAGAGCTTGGTCAGCGCGGTTGCCTTGTCGATCTGGTCGAGCGCCGCCAGTTCAGCGGCCAGGCGGTCCATCGCCGCCTCGTAGATCTGCCGCTCGCTGAAGCTTTGATCCGGCTGACCCGCGTTGCGATGCAGGTCGCGCACGACTTCCGCAATCTGCATCGGGTCGCCCGAATTGATCTTCTGCTCATACTCCTGCGCCCGGCGTGACCACATGGTCCGCTTGATGCGCGCCCGGCCCTTCAACAGGGCGAGCGCCTCGTCGAACACCTTGCGGGTAGCAAGCTTACGCAACCCCGCCGTCCTCGCCTTGGACACCGGAACCCGGAGCGTCATGCGATTTTCTTCGAACGTGATGTGGATCAGCTCGAGCTTGTGACCGGCGATCTCCTCGGTCGCAATCCGCTCCACCTTGCCCACGCCGTGCGTCGGATAGACGACGTAATCGCCCTCGACGAAGTTCTCCTTGGCAGCCATGGCCCGCGGCACGATCTGCGGCCGGCCGTGCATGGCGGGCATGTGGCCGGGCATCTTCGGCGGCGAGCGGAACGGCGGTTCGACGGCCGCGGCCGGCGCTACAGGTGGCGACGCGCTGTCCGGCGTCGGCGCGGTGATCGCGCCGGCGTCGATGGTCTGCATATTGTCTGTCATCACGGTCTCCGTGCCCGGCGCGTCGGTAGGTGACACGGGCTCGACTGGTTTGGGCGGTTTGACGGCAGCGGTCTTGACGGTCGGGCTTGTCGTCGCTGGTAGGACAGGGTTAACCTTTGCTGACTTGCTGGACACGTTGTGAACCGACTCCTCGCCTACAGCTGGGTTACAGCGAGACGGCGCCGAAGTCGGCGATGGTCCGTGCTGTCAGGCGATCACTGCGCTCTGAGCGCAATTGTATAGCAAGAAAACGGCTTGAAGTCACGCAGCCTGCGGTTGTTGCGCGTGCGGCCCGACCAGCAACGGGTGCATCATACCGAAGCGATCGCGCCTCGGCTGGTCAGGGCGTGCCGGGTTCGGCCGAAAACAGCGCGTCCTTGCCCGGCTTGTCTTTCCACTCGTCGGCATCGGCCGGCGGCTCGCCCTTGCGGGTAATGTTGGGCCATTGCGTGGAAAACGTGCGGTTGCGCTCGAGCCAGGCGTTCGACTTGTCGTCGCTATCGGGCACGATCGCTTCGGCCGGACATTCCGGCTCGCAAACGCCGCAGTCGATACACTCGTCAGGGTGAATGACGAGCATGTTATCGCCAACGTAGAAGCAGTCCACCGGGCAGACTTCCACGCAATCCATATACTTGCACTTGATGCAGTTCTCGGTGACCACGTAGGTCATCGCCAATCCTCTTCCCGCGCAGCCGGACGCGTCGCGGGTCGCCCGCGGCACGAAACGCCTGCGGTATGCAAGCCTTTCATCCGTCGCGCAAGCCGCGCTCGTCACATGCCACAAGCTCGCGATACAGCCCTTGCGCTTCCGGCGCGGGCCCCCTGCGAGTGGCGAGCGCGATCACCTCAATCACCCGCACATCGCCGCGCAACGGCAGTGTCAGGACATCGCCGGGCCGCAACCGCGCATGCGGCTTTTCGGTGGGCTGCCGATTGATCCGCACGAGACCGTCCGTGACGAGCCGGGCGCAGTCCGAGCGGGCCTTCATGAACCGGGCGCACCACAGCCATTTGTCCAGCCGCTGCCACTCCCGATCCTCCGCGTCGCTCACCTACCGCCTCATCGTCGCAAGCGCGGCAAACGGGCTATCCGGCCGGGGCGGGGCCGACACGGCGTCCGGCAACGGCCGGGCCGCCCGGGGCGCCTGCATCATCGCCGGCGCAGGGGGACCATACTCGTCGGGCCGCAGCGCCGCGGCCGGTGCCAGCCGCATGCCCAGGCCGCGCAGCACGGCCGGCACCATGTCCCGCGACACCGCGAGCCGGGATGCGACGGACGCCGGGACTGCCGCCGGCCGCAGCCGGGCCGCCCACGCCAACTCCGCCGCGAGCCGCTCCGCGATGTCCAGCCGGATGAACGCCGGCCCGGCCTCGACCCACCCCAGCACGCCCGCAAAGCCCGCCGGCCAGCCCGGCCCGGTGATGGAGACCTTGCCCGGCGGAGGCAGCAGCGGCGTCGCAATCCCCGCCCGGATCGCCAGCAACGCCGCCCGAACACCCGCCGCGTGCGGCTTCAGCAACGCCGGCATGAACAGCGCAAACCGTCCCGCCCGGACGCCCAACGCCTTGAGCGCGGGCCGCAACCCGGCCGGCACGCTCGCTTCGGTGGCACCCGGGAGGACGCCCCCTGCCTCGGTCAGACGGTGCAGCACGCCACGCAACGCCGACTCCCCGGCTGCCTTGGCCTGCGCGGCGAAGAGCGGCGCCAAGCGCGCCCTCGATCCTGGCCATCACGAAACGTTGCAGCCGCAGCCTGACCCGCTCGCGCCGCGGGCCATCGAGGAACTCGCTGTCGAACACGTCCACCGCCGGGCTCAACAGGCTCGCCCCCGGCCGCAGCCGCGCGATCGCCACGCCGGCCCACGTCAGGCGGTGATCCAGCTCCCAGCCCAGGTTGGTATCGGCGACGGCCTCGATCGCTTCGACCCGGCGCGGCATCCATTCCCGCAGGGCCCGCCGTGCCGCCCGCAGCACCAGCCGGCGCTCCGGCCCCTCGGTGGCGGGATCCGGCAGGAACGCGAACCCGCTCACGTGCCCGACCGAGTGACCCTCGACCACGACCTCGCCCCGCAGCGTCACGGCCGACAGCAGCTCCGGGCTCTCGTCCAAGCGGCGCATCAGATGCGCCGCCCGCCGGTCGACGAACCGCGCCGTCAGCTTCTCGTGCAGCGAATCGGACAGCAGGTCTTCGACCTGTCGCGTCCGCGCCTGCCATCCGGCCGCGTCTGGAACCCAATCCGTCCGCGCGGCGATATACGCCCACACCCGAACGCCCGAGAGACGCTGCATCAGGGTATCGATGTCGCCCTCCGCCCGGGCCAGCGAGCCGATCCCGGCTTCGAGCCAGGTTTCGGGCAGCACGCCGTCGCGAACGAGATGCTGGAACACGCGGGCGCACAGCTTGGTGTGCGTGTCGTCCGCCAGCTTGCGGAAATCCGGTATCCCGCACGTCTCCCACAGCAGCCGCACGCGGCGCCGCCCGACGGCGAGGCTCCGCACGTCCGGATCGCGCGCGAGTGCTTCGAGCGTCTCGAGATCGACCGCGTCCGGACCGCGGATCAAGCCCGGCTTCGGCGGTGCGGCCTGTAGGCTCGCGAGCAGCGCGTCCACGCCGGTGAAGTCGAGCGTCTCGTTGCGCCAATACAGCTGCTCGAGCGGCTCGAAATGATGATTCTCGACCGCATTGACCAGATCGTCCTCGAGCGGCACGCAGTCGGCCGTAGTGCCGAAGGTGCCGTCGCGCATGCCCCGCCCCGCCCGGCCGGCGATCTGCGCGATCTCCGGCGCCGTCAGCCGGCGCGGCCGATGCCCGTCGAACTTCGAGAGGCGCGCGAACGCGACATGGTCGACATCCATGTTGAGCCCCATCCCGATCGCGTCGGTCGCGACCAGAAAATCGACCTCCTTGTTCTGATAGAGCTGCACTTGGGCGTTGCGCGTGCGCGGCGACAGCCGTCCCATGACGACGGCGCAGCCACCACGCCGCCGCCGGATCATCTCGGCGATGGCGTAAACTTCGCTGGCGCTGAACGCGACGACCGCCGTGCGCGGGGGCAGGCGCGGCAGCTTTGCCGGACCGACATAGGAGAGTTGTGAGAGACGGGGCCGGGTTTCGACCGTTGCCTGCGGAACGAGCCGTTGCAACAAGGGACGGATCGTCTCTGCCCCGAGGAACATGGTTTCCACCAGTCCACGCGCATGCAGCAAGCGCTCGGTGAACACGTGGCCACGATCGGCATCGGCGCAGAGCTGTATCTCGTCGACTGCGACGAACTCGGACGGCATATCGAGCGGCATCGCCTCGACGGTACAGGCAAACCATTTCGCGCCGGCAGGAACGATCTTCTCCTCGCCCGTGATCAGCGCGACGTTCCGCACGCCTTTTTGGGCCACCATGCGGTCGTAATTCTCGCGCGCAAGTAGCCGCAGCGGGAAGCCGATCACTCCGCTCGAATGCGCGAGCATGCGCTCCATCGCCAGATGGGTCTTGCCGGTGTTGGTCGGCCCGAGCACCGCTTTGACCCGCGAAGGGAAACCGAGCATTGCAAGAGGGTTGGCCCGTTCGAACCATATTGCAACCCGCCGACGGCTTCAGCCTGGCCCGCCGTCGCGCAAAGTCTGAAACAACGAGGAAGACATGACACTCAGCGACGCAAGGGAGCTGGACTGCATCGCACCGGACGGGTCCGATGCCCTGCCGATCACATCCGTGCGACCGTCTGCGCTCGAGTCGCTCCTGGCGTCCTTGCCGGACGGCGCCGCGTCGTTCGTGCGCGCCTCTGGGTTCAAGGCCGAGCCGGGTCAGTTGGCCCTCTTGCCCGGCGCGGGCGGGATTGCGGGCGCACTGGCCGGTCTCGGCAACGATCGGTCGCTCTGGGCGCATGGCGGGCTTGCGACCGCGCTGCCGCCGGGCTCGGCGTGGACCTTGGCCGACGGCGATTTCGATCGTGACGCGGCGATCCTCGGCTTCTGCCTTGGCGCCTATCGGTACGGCGCGCTGACCAGCAAGCAGCGTCCGGTCGCCTTGCTGGCCGCGGGCGACTCGCCGTCACTGGCGATCGCCCGGGCCATTTGGCTCGCCCGCGACCTCATCAACGCGCCCGCCAACCTGCTTGGCCCGGCCGAACTCGCCGACGCGACCATCGCTTTGGGCGGGCGGCATGGCGCCACGACCGCCCGGGTCGAAGGAGCGGCGCTCGAGGCGGCGTATCCCGCTATCGCGGCCGTCGGGCGGGGGTCCACTCGCGCGCCTGTCGTCGCGTCCTTCACGTGGCAGGGCAGCGGTGCTGGACCCGGCGCGAAGCACGTGTCGCTGTGCGGCAAAGGGGTTTGTTTCGATAGCGGCGGGTACGACCTGAAACCCTCGGCCGCCATGCTGCGCATGAAGAAGGACATGGGCGGCGCCGCGCTCATGCTCGGGTTGGCCAGCGCCATCATGCAGCAGGACCTGCCGGTGCGGCTTTCGGTTCGGATCGGCTGCGTCGAGAACATGGTGTCCGGCAACGCCATGCGCCCGCTGGACGTGCTGCAAACGAGGCGGGGTCTGACCGTCGAGGTCGGCAACACCGATGCCGAGGGCCGATTGATCCTGTGCGATCTGATGGCCGAAGCGTCCGACGAGCATCCCGACCTAATGCTCGATGCCGCGACGCTCACCGGCGCTGCCCGGGTCGCACTCGGTCCCGACCTCCCAGCCTTGTTCACGCCTGATGACGCGCTTGCGGCCACGCTGACGCAGTGCGCGGCCGAAACCGTCGACCCGCTCTGGCGGTTACCGTTGCATCCAGAGTACGATGCATGGCTGGCGAGTACCGGTAGCTGACATCGGTAACGTATCGTCAAAACCGTATGCAGGAGCGGTAATCGCCGCGCTGTTCCTGCAACGATTTGTTACCTCGGGTGTAAGCTGGGCGCACTTGGACACTTTTGCCTGGAACGACACGACCCGAGCCGGGCGTCCGGAGGGCGGTGATGCCCAATGTCTGAGATGTCTGTTGTTGACGGTAACGAAATTAACTTCGATTTAATTTCCTTGGTGTACGAATATGCCGATGACATTATCGTTGGGTGCATATATTTCGGTGGTAGAAATGGTTACGAATTGCAGCGTCGTGCGTAACTAGTTTGCAGAAGGCGTGTCGCTTCCGGGAGACCCCGGCGCCCGTTTGATGAAAGGAACACCGAAGTGCCTGCCAATTCAAATGTCGACCAGATGGTCGGTATCCTTCGCGATACCGTTGTCTCACTCGTGCGGAGAGACGGGCCAGATCTCTCTGCCCGGCAACTCGGCGTCTTCCTGACCTGCTATCTGCAGGAAGGCCCGCATACCGTTCGCGGCCTCGCTGCCGACCTGAACGTGTCCAAGCCAGCCATCACCCGCGCGCTCGATCGCCTCGGTGAACTCGAATTGGCGCGCCGCAAGGTCGATCCCGCGGATCGCCGCTCCGTGCTCGTCCAGAAGACGATCAAGGGCCAGGCGTTCCTCAAGGATCTGCGCAGCATCATGGGCGAGGCAGCCAAGGCGGTTCCGGCCGTAGCCGCCGCCGAGCCGACCACCGGCCGCTCCGGTCGGCGCACTGCTGCGCACGCCTGAGCAGGCAGTCAGGATTTCACCCCGCCGGCCGTAAGGCCGGCGACGATCTCCTTTTGCATCAACAGCGTGAGCAGCAAGACGGGCAGCGTCACCAGTAGGGCTGCCGCCGCGAGCGGCCCCCAACTGATCTGCTCGAAGGTCAGAACGTTATAGACCGCGACCGGTAAGGTCCGGGTTTCGCGGCCGGCGAGAACGACGCCGAAAATGAAATTGTTCCAGCTGAAGATGAACGCCAGGATCAGCGCGACCGTGATCCCCGGCCGGGCCAATGGAAGCGCCACGTAGCGGAACGCCTGCCATATCGTCGCGCCGTCGACCAGTGCGGCTTCCTCGAGTTCCGACGGCAAGCCTTCGAAGAACCCGATCATGATCCAAACCACGATCGGTACCGTGATCACCAGATGCGTGATCACGATCGGGGTCAGCGTTCCGGTCAGCCCGATCCACTGGAACAGGAGAAAGAGCGGGATCAGGTACGACGAGGCCGGGCGTGATCCGCGCGACGAGGATCAGCAGCGCCGCCCGGGTCGCCTTGGCCTTCGCGATCCCATACCCGGCCGGCACGCCGAGCAGGAGCGCCAGCCCCGTCGCGGTGAACGACACCACGATCGAGTTCCAGCCATAGAGCAGGAAGTCGTTCTTCTCGAACACAGCGGCGAAATTGGCCAGCGTCGGCGGGTTCGGAACGAAAACCGGCGGAAACGCGGTGTTATCCGCCTCGTTCTTGAGCGACAGCGACAGCATCCACAGAAACAGCAGCAGGGCGGGCGACACCAGCATGGCCACGGAGAGGTATAGCCCGGCCTTTCCGACCGCGCGGCGCACCCGGCCACCCCGAATCCGGCTCACGTCAGCTGTTCCCGCTGCCGGAAGTGCAGCATGAGCAACGTGACCAGCAGGATCAGCACGAAGAACACCACTACGACCGCTGACGCGTAGCCGATGTCGTAGAAACTGAACGCCTGCAGATACAGCAGGATGTTCAGCGTTTCGCTTGCTGTGCCCGGCCCTCCGTTGCTGATGACGAAGATCGTGTCGAACGCCTTGAGTGCATCGACCCCGCGGATGACCGCCGCGACGACGATGAACGGCCACACCAGCGGCAGCGTCACGTGCCGGAACACCTGCCAACTGCTCGCCCCATCCAGCACGGCAGCCTCGTACGGATCGCTCGGCAGGCTCGCCAACCCGCCCAGCACGATCAGCATGACGAGCGGCGTCCACTGCCAGGTCTCGACCATCGCGAGGGTCGGGATCACCGTCGTGGGTGAGTAGACCCACTCGCTCGGCGGCAGGCCGACCGATGTCAGCAGGTAGTTCAACACACCGAGCTGCGGGTGGAACATCATCGTCCACACCAGCGCGACCGCGACCGGGGTCGCCATCATCGGCATGATGAAGATGGTTCGCGCGATCCCCCGCCCGACGAACTCGCGATGGAAACACACCGCCGCCGCGACCCCGAGCACCAGCGGCGCCAGCACCGACAACGCTGTGAAGTAGACGGTGCGCACGACCGACCAGAGGAACCGCTCGTCGCCGAACATGCGCCGGTAGTTGTCCACGCCGGCAAAGCTGCTGGTACCGCCGACGTGGAAATCCTGCATCGACATGAACAGCGTGAACACCCACGGAAACAGGATGACGCCTGCCACGACCAGCCCGGCCGGCAGGATGAAGGGCCAATATTGCCGGGCGTAGTTCTTCCTCACGGGACCCGCAGCGCGGTCAGTTGGCACAGGTTGAGCCGACGCTTCTCGTTGGCTTCGCCGTTGGCGAACACGACGCGGATGTCATACGTGCACTCGCCCGCGGGTAGCCGGATGGTACGCGATCCACCGGCCCGCGATGGTGCTGTCGCCCAGCCTGTCCTCGCCCCAGGACTTCGTCTCCGGTCGCGCTGATGTAGAGCTCGTTCAAGATGGTCCGGCTCCGATTGGTGAGCAGGAACGATGGGTCGGCATCAGGCCGGTTCGGCGCCGGCACGACGGCGCTTGCCTCAGGGAAGGTGACGTTGTCCAGCGCGCAGGTGTTGAGACCACGGCGCTCGTCGCTGCGCCCCGTCGCATACACGACGCGGATGTCGTATACGCAGGCGCCATCCGCCGGAAGCCGGATCGCGGCATAGTGCCCCGCCGGAATGGGCCGCCCGGTCAGTCGATCCGTCCCCCAGGTCGGCAGGCCGGCCGGGGTCGCGTAGACGCGGCTGATCGGGCCGGGGGCGCGGTTGACGAGATAGAAGGAGGGATTGGCCGCATCGTCCGCCAGCGCCGGTCCCGCCGCGATCAGCAGCGCAGCGACCCACAGACGCACGCCCATCCTCGAATCTCCCTCCCGACCGCGCGAGCTTAGCGCTCAGCCTGCCGGATGTTCTACCACCGTCCGATTGCGGCCCGCCGGGCAAGGCCAACGACGACGCCGGTCCAGATCAGCTGCGGCACCAGCGCCAGCGGGAGTGCGAGGGGCTTGCCGAGCCCCGTCGCGCGCAGGAACACAGCACAGCACAGCGCACCCCACAGCACGAAGGCCCATTGCACCAGCGTCACCCACACGGCTCCCATCCCGGACCGGTGCGCCACTTGGTAGAGGTGGCTCCGATGCGGCTGCGTGAGCCGATCGCCCGCGATGGCCCGCCGCACCAGCGTGAATGCCACGTCGTACAACACGCCGAACAGCAGGAGCGGCACCAGCAGGGCCGACAGCTCGACCTGTTCGAACCGCGCCGCCACGACGCCGAGCACCGCCAGCACGAAGCCGCAGAACTGGCTGCCGACGTCGCCCATGAAGATGCGGGCCCGCGGAAAGTTGAAGGGCAGGAATCCCACCACTCCTGCCGCCAGCAGCAAGCTCGCGAAATAGACGAACCATCCACTCATGCTGGCCGCCACCACGGCCAGGGCCACCGCCGCGAGCAAGGTCACTCCCGAGGCCAAGCCGTTCAGCCCGTCGATGAAATTCATCGCGTTGGTCGCGAACAAGATCCATGCCAGCGTGCCCAACACGCCCCCCCAGCCGAGCGACACCGTGCCCAGCAACGGCAGGTTGAGGCGTGTGACGACGAGCCCGCTCCCGATCGCGACCAGCGCCGCCCCGATCTGCGCGCCCAGCTTCACCGTGAAGGGCCAGTCCCCCACGTCGTCGAGCCAAGCCACGGCGGCGATTGCCGTCGCGGCCAGGATCACCCCCATGAAATAGCTGTCCGCCACCCGCGAGAACCCGGCGAACGCATAGAGCAGCCCGGTCCCGACCAGGAACGCGACTACCACGCCGACTCCGCCCCCCTTCGGCACCGGCCGGGTGTGCGCCTTGCGCTGATCCGGCTGGTCGAGCACGCCGACGCCGATCATGCCGCGCACGACGGCCGCCGACAGCCCGGCGAGTCCGGCGCAAAACAGCAGATGTTTGAGAAAGGCGAGGAGTGTCACCGGGGCTGTCGCGGCTGGGGATCGCGGCCTATAGGGTTCCGACGATGGCTCTGCAACGGCCTACACCGCGTGCGCTGAAGCGCATTCTGCTCAATGTCCTGCTCGATGGCGCGCTCGCCGCCATCGCGACGCCACTTGCCCGCTACCTGGCCGACCCCACCGGCGGCCTGCTGCATCCGCTCTGGTTCATCGCCGGCGGCGCAATCACGCTGCTGGTCGCGGGGCTGCCGTTCCGGATGCCGCAGCAATATTGGCGGTTCTCCGGCATCGAGGACCTGCTCGGCGTCGTCGGAAGCTCGATCATCTCCGCCGCGCTGTTCGCCGGCCTGCTGCTCGTGTCCGGGTTCCCGTTGCCGACCGCCACCTTCCCGCTCATCCACGCTCTGACGCTGATCGTGGCACTCGGGACGCCCCGAGTGGTGTATCGTCTACGCCGCGGCCGCCGACGGGCAGGGGAGGGGGACGCCCAGGCCATCTTGTTGGCCGGCGCCGGCGAGAACGCCGACGTGTTCCTCCGCGCGCTCGATACGCGCGAGGGCCGGGCGGCGTACCGGGTACTCGGGCTGCTCAGCAACGGACCCGGCAATGTGGGCCGGCGCATGCACGGGCGGCCCATCCTCGGCGTGTTCGAGCAGGCAGGGCTCGTGCTCGCCAAGCTGCGCCAGGAGGGCCGCCCCGCGTCCGCCATCGTCGTGACCGAGGCCGACCTCGACGGCGCGCGGCTGGCCGATCTCGTCGCACAGGCCGAGGCCGAGGGCGGCACGGTACGCCGGATGCCGCCGCCGACGCGGCTGCTTGGTTCGTCCGACGAGCCCGCCGCGCTCGCCCCGGTCGCGATCGAAGATCTGCTGAACCGCCCGCAGGTGCCGCTCGACCGCGACGGCATGGCTCGCCTGGTGCAGGGGCGCCGGGTTCTGGTGACGGGCGCGGGCGGCACGATCGGCTCGGAGCTCGCGCGGCAGCTCGCCTCTCTCGAGCCGGGGCTGCTGGTGCTGCTGGATAACGGCGAATACGCGCTCTGGCAGATCGACACCGAACTCGCCGAGACGCATCCGGGCATGGCCCGCCAGATCTGCCTGGCCGATGTGCGCGACGAGGCCCGGATCCGCGCGGTATGCGATCACATCCGCCCAGAGCTGGTGTTTCACGCCGCAGCGCTCAAACACGTTCCCATGGTCGAGGCCAATCCGCTCGAGGGCCTAATGACCAACGCCGTCGGGACGCGCATCGTCGCCGACGCGGCTCGGGCGGCCGGGGCCTCCCAGATGGTGTTCATCTCCACCGACAAGGCCGTCAACCCGTCCAGCGTCATGGGCGCGAGCAAGCGATTGGCAGAGATGTACGTTCAAGCGCTGGACCGGGTCGTCCGTCCCGGAGGCATGCGCTACGTCACCGTGCGCTTCGGCAACGTGCTCGGCAGCACCGGCTCCGTGGTTCCCCTGTTTCGCCGCCAACTCGAGCGCGGCGGCCCGCTCACCGTCACTCACCCCGATATGCAGCGCTACTTCATGACGGTGCGGGAGGCCGTCGGCCTGGTGCTGCAAGCCAGCGTGGTGGGCAAGGAAACCCAGCTCGCACAGGGCGGCATCTTCGTGTTCGACATGGGCGCGCCGGTCCGCATCGTCGACCTCGCCCGCCAGATGATCCGCCTGGCCGGCCTCACGGTCGCGCCCGGCGAGGGCGCCCGAACCCCAGAGAGCATCGCCATCCGCTTCACCGGCCTGCGCCCTGGCGAAAAGCTGTTCGAGGAACTCTTCCATGGTAGCGAGCCGCCGCTCCCCACCGGCTACCCTGGCCTGCTGACCGCCACGCCGCGCACCGCCGACCCGGCGATCGTCGCACGCTGCCTCGACGAGATCGCCGCCGCCTGCCGCGCCGGCCAGCCCGACACCGCCCTCTCTTTGCTCGGCCGCATGGTGCCCGAATACGAACGGGAGATGCCCGCGGCCGCGACCTCAGGAGCCATCCCTTGACCATTCCCTTCCTCGACCTCAAGGCCCAGCAAGCCCGCCTGATGCCGCTGCTGCGCCCCCGGCTCGAGGCCGTGCTTGCCCATTGCCAGTTCATCCTCGGCCCGGAAGTCGCCGAACTGGAGGGGCGCTTGGCCGCGTATTGCGGCGCCAAGCACTGCGTCGGCGTCAGCTCCGGCACCGACGCGCTGCAGATCGCCATGATGGCTGAGGCTATCGGCCCAGGGGATGCCGTCTATCTGCCCGCCTTCACCTACACCGCGACCGCCGAAGTTCCGCTCCTGCTCGGCGCCACCCCCGTGTTCGTCGACGTCGACCCCCACACCTTCCAGATCGACCCGGCTCACCTGGAACACCGCATCGCCACCACCGCTTCTGACCTCAAGCCACGCGCGATCGTCGGCGTCGACCTGTTCGGCCAGCCGGCGGATTGGCCGGCGCTCCAGCGCATCGCCGCGGCGCACGGCCTGTTCCTGCTGGACGACCTCGCCCAATCGTTCGGCGCCACGACCGGCGGCGTCAAGCTCGGCACCCAGGCGCACGCGACCGCCACCAGCTTCTTTCCCAGTAAGCCGTTCGGCGCCTATGGCGACGGCGGCGCGCTGTTCACCGACGACGACGACCGTGCCGCCCTGTTTCGCAGCTTGCGCACGCACGGCGAAGGCACCACGCGCTACGACGTGCTCCGCATCGGCATGAACGGCCGCCTCGACACGCTCCAGGCCGCCATCCTGCTGGCCAAGCTCGACGGCTTCGACGACGAACTCGCGCGCCGCGAGACCATCGCCCGCCACTACGACCGTCGCCTGCACGATCTGGTCACGATCCCCGCCCGCGTGGCGAACAGCACGAGCGCTTGGGCGATCTACGCCATCCTGCTGCCGTCCGAAGCCGATCGGACCGCACTCCAGACCGGGCTGCGTGAGGCCGGTGTGCCGACGGCCATCTATTATCCCCGCCCGCTGCACAAGCAGCCCGCGTACGCCGCCGCCCATGATGGCGCCGCGCTGCCGACTGCCGAGGATCTCGCCACGCGGATCATGGCACTCCCGATCCACCCCGACCTCTCGGACGCGCAAGTCGACCACATCTGCGATGCCGTGGCGCAGGCGATGGCGCAACCCCGTATTCCGGAAAGCGTTGCAGGATCATGACCGACCCAAAGCAGCCGGACGATCACCCGACCTCCGTGGACACGGCCACCATGCCGGCGAATGCGCCGAACGGGGTGCCTGCGGAGAACGTGGACATGGAACCGAAGGCGCGACCGACCAGCGATCGCCAGTTGACCGAGACCGCCGCCAGTCCCGAACGGCACACGCCGGACTGACCGGGTCCGGGTTACTCCTTGCTTTAGGACAACTCTGCTCGGTCTAATCGGCCTGGCCAGCTAGATCGATCAACCCGTCACGCTGCTCTGCACGGTCGCGGCGGAACCCGCCCCACTCAAGCTAAGTCGCGTCACAGATCACGCATGAACTGATTGGGAACTGCGTCAAGCACGGCATACACACGCGCTTGCTCGACCGGACCGACGTGTTGGTGCAGCGGAGTGCCGCCGGACTGGGTCCGGCGGCAGGATGGTTAAGCAGCCTGCGCGACGGCTTGCCGACGTTCGGCAACCTGGTTGCGCATCGACTTCTGCAGCTTCTCGAACGCCCGCACCTCGATCTGCCGCACGCGTTCGCGGGAGATGTTGTATTGCTGCGAGAGTTCCTCGAGCGTGGTCGGATTATCCTTCAGACGCCTCTCGATTAGGATATGCCGCTCGCGCTCGTTCAGCGTCTTCAACGCCACGTCGAGCAGGGCACGCCGGCCGGTCAGCTCTTCCCGATCGGCCATCACGACCTCCTGGTTCTCGCTGTCGTCGACCAGCCAATCCTGCCACTCGCCTTCGCTGTCGGCGCGGACTGGCGCGTTGAGGCTGTTGTCAGGCGCGGCAAGGCGCCGGTTCATGCTGACCACATCCTGTTCCGGAACGTCCAGCATGCGGGCGATCTTGGCGACTTGCTCGGGATGCAGGTCGCCGTCCTCGATCGCCTGCATCTGCCCCTTCAGCCGACGCAGGTTGAAGAACAGCTTCTTCTGCGCCGCCGTGGTGCCCATCTTCACGAGCGACCAACTGTGCAGGATGTATTCCTGGATCGCCGCACGGATCCACCACATCGCATAGGTCGCCAGGCGGAAGCCGCGATCGGGATCGAAGCGCTTGACCGCCTGCATCATGCCGACATTGCCTTCGCTGATAAGCTCGCCGACCGGCAGGCCGTAGCCGCGATAGCCCATGGCGATCTTCGCGACGAGGCGAAGGTGGGACGTGACGAGCTTATGCGCCGCGGCCTGATCTTCCTGATCGCGCCAACGCTTGGAGAGCGCGAGCTCTTCCTCCGGCGCCAGCATCGGAAACTTGCGGATCTCCTGGAGATACCGCGATAGATTGCCCTCGGGGGCGACATTCACCAAAGCAGCAGCCATTTGTGGCCCTCACACGCCAAACTGTTCGAGCTTCCACCCCATATACGGCGGTGTACAACGCATAGTTGCGGCGTAAAATATATCAGGCGCGGTAAAGCCCATCACGTCCCAGAGACCACGTCCGATATGGCAGGCGATCTCTACACAGGCCGAAGCCGCACGCCCGCGGCCTCGCCAAATTTAATACAGGACCGCTGCGGTCCTGTCAAGAAAGGGCTGTATGTGTGTCCAATTTGTTAATCAGGACTTGCATGTCCGACGGGAGCGGAGTCTCGAACGACAGCCGCGTTCGGGTCCGCGGGTGATCGAAGGCGAGTGACGCCGCGTGCAACGCCTGCCGCGGGAAATCGAGCAGCGCCCGGCGCAGGTCGAGCGTGACTCCTTTCGCCGCCGATGGAACCCGGCGCAAGTAAACCGGATCGCCCACCAGAGGATGGCCGCGGTCGGCGAGATGTACCCTGATCTGATGCGTGCGGCCTGTCGCCAGCGTGCACTGCAGAAGGCTGGCCACCGGCGCCCACGCCCGTTCCACCGCATACCGAGTCAACGCCTGCTTGCCTCCCGAGGCCACCACCGCCATGCGCTTGCGGTCCCTCGGGTCTCGCCCTACCGCGCCCTCGATCTCGCCTTTCGTCGGCGCCGGCACGCCCCAGGCCACGGCCGCGTATCGCCGGTCCAAGTCGCGGGCGGCGAACGCCGCGGACAACGTCGCCAGCGCCACCTCCGTCTTCGCGGCAACCATGACGCCCGACGTATCCTTGTCCAGCCGATGCACGATCCCCGGCCGCTTCTCGCCGCCGATGCCCGGCAGGCTGTCGCCGCAATGCGCGAGTAGCGCGTTGACCAACGTGCCGTCCTGGTTGCCGGGCGCAGGGTGCACGACCAAGCCCGCCGGCTTGTCCAATACGATCAGGTCGGCATCCTCATACAGGATCGTAAACGGGATCGCCTGCGGCTGAGGCGACGCGGCGACCGGGACCGGGCGCTGCAGACTGAACTGGTCGCCTTCGTGCACGGTGTCGGCCGGGTTGCGCACGAGCGCACCCTGCCTGCGGACCGCGCCCGCTTCGATCAGGGACTTGACGCGCGACCGCGACAGGTCGCCGATGGCGTCGGCCAGGAAGCGGTCCGTCCGCGACCCGGCGGCGTCCGGTCCGGCCACCACCTCCACCAAGTCCGGCCGCTGGTCGGCCTCAGACAAATGGAGACAGCATCGTGCGCGGGTTGATGGCGGCCGTGATCGGCATGGGTATCATGATCGTGGCTGGAGTGACGGTGTTGGTCGTGGTCATGGTGCAACGTATGTCGGCCGCCCCGCCGCCAATTGCCAGCGCCGTCGTGTCCAATCCCACGGCGGACACCCCCGTTGACGAACCAGCCGGGACCCGGATTGCCCAAATCGCGCTCGCGGGCGACCGCCTCGCCCTACAACTCGCCGGTGGCGGCCCCGACCGGGTCGTCGTGATCGACACGCGCACCGGCCGGCTGATCGCCCGAGCCGCCCTGGCACGATGAAAGCGCGCAAGAAGGCCGACCTGCCCACCAAGGTCTGCGTCACGTGCGGCCGCCCGTTTGCGTGGCGCAAGAAGTGGCGTCTCACCTGGGACGAGGTCCGCCATTGCTCCGATGCCTGCCGATCCGGCCGCCGCGACGAGGCTCGCCAGCGGATCGCGCAAAACCGCTCTTGATCTCGGCCGCCGACTGCCATAATGACGCGCCTCCACCGGCCACGTCCTGTTCGTCTAGAGGCCTAGGACACCGCCCTCTCACGGCGGTAACAGGGGTTCGAATCCCCTACGGGACGCCACCGTGGCGATCATGCATCCGATCGCTCGTTTGCCGTTCGTGCGTCACTGCGACGGACGGTGCACGCTGGTGATCGCTTGATATCCGGGTGTTCCCTGGGTGGGTCCGGTGCCGCAGGCTTGTCCAGGCGCGGTGATGAGGCAGTATCGAATCTCGACCGGGCGGGTCGTGTTCAGGGTGCGCAGTGCTGGCAACGTGTAGGTCGGCAAGGCCTTCGGCGAAGCAGGCCCCGAGTTGCTCGGGGCGTTCGGACAGTTCGAAATCTTCCCGTCTGGCTTAACACCATCGCAAGCGCTGAACGTCGCCCGCAGAATGTATTCATAACCGTTGGGCGCACTGCCATCCGCGCTCCACGTCAAGTTCAGCCCAATCTGGTAAGCAGCCGAGACCTCCGGATACATCCACGGCATTGCGGAGCCAATCTCTCCCACGTAGCCGTTGAATGCTTTCTTGATCTGGCCGGAGTTGCAGTTGCTGGCACAGCCGCCGCTCGCCATGGACCGGGACAGGACGTAGTCGGTCATCCCGAGCGCCGCCCAATAGGCGCGGGTCTGCGCGAGGGAGTTGCTGACCGCGCGAGCCTCGCTGACGGCCCTTTCGGTCACGCCCAGCGCGAGGGCGGCAACGACGGCACACACCATGATCATGCTTAGGAGGGCACCGCCCTCCTCAGGATCTCCTTGCAACCTATGCTCGTCCGACATGCCACGAGCCTAAGCTCGCCAGGTAAACACGCCCTTAAAGGCCGGTGCTCGTGAGCGCCTTCTAGGCGTTCACCTTTCGTGAAGGTTCTCGCCCTACTCTGCGTGCATGGGCCCGGACTGCAACTCGTGTGTAGGCGTGTAAGCAACCAGTCCGCACGTCGCGGGCAGGACGGCTTCACCCTGATCGAGGTGGTGGCCGCGTGCGCGGTGCTGTCCGCCTTGGTTTTGTGCACGATACGGGCGTGGTCCGCGTTCGACCAGCTGAGCTACGACAACTTGCTCCGTCAGAAGACCGTTTTCGTGCTCAACGGCGAGATGGAACGCCTTGCCAGAATGTGGAACACGAGCACGTTCGCCACCTCGGCGACGAGTTCCAGCGGCTATCCTGCGGTCGCGGGCGTGACGAACGCGACAAACCGATACGTCTACCAAGGCTCAGGACAGCAAGTCGGAAACCAGCAACAATCCGGCGGAAACTCCGCAGAGGCGTCCTCGTTCGTCACGAGCTCGATCGCCACATTCCAGGCCTCGGACACCGCGGTTCTGCTGATCGGCACGATACCGCCGGCCAACTACGTGTGGATCGACCGGGGACGCCGCGTCATGGCGAACCTCAGCTGGGCGTCCTGTCCGGTGACGACGAACCTGCCGACGGATTGCTGGGGCCAGACCGGCAAGGCGGGAACGGCCTCGAGTTGCTGGTCGGGCACCGGCACCACCCCGTGTCAGCTCGCCACGCTCATCCTGGTCTACCCCTACCTGCTGCAGAACGGCGTCATCGTCGCCGGTTCGAAACTGAACACGGTCACGCTCAGCACCATACTGGGTCGCCGCGCGTGAGTGAGCCCGAGATGGATGCCGGGTTCACGCTGGTCGAGGCCCTGTTTGCGGGCCTGCTCACGATGCTGATCGGCTTGCCGTGCTACGCCATCCTGCGCACGAACCTGAGCGCTCTCGACCTCGTTGTCAGCCGAACCCAGCAAGCCGAGCAGGCGCGTGAGACGTTCCGCCTGCTGGGCGACGGCACGGCGAGCTTCGGCACGGGGGTGAATGCGCGTGGGTTCACGATGGTCGAAGGCCTGCACAGCCGGTCTGCCCTGCCAACGAACTGGAAGCTGCGCAGCACGACCGCAACGGGCCAGTTCGTTCTGCCTGACGGCAACCTGCAGGCGAGCGGGGACCTGGTCGGCCCCGTGACAATCGCCTGCCAAGGAGCCGGAATACCAGTCCCGGACTGCACGGGTGCGGAAACCCGGACGATACAGGGTTGGCTCGGCAGCGACCCGGTGCTGGCGCAACCGACCGCCAACAGCATCCAGTTTCCGGCGTCGGTCAGCATCTCCGTCACCAACCCGTATCGGGCCGCCCGGTCGATCGCGTCCCCGGCCGGCGCCGCTCAGGGGCCCGGGATCACCGAAACCTTCCGCAACCAGTTCGGCACGATGGTGGAGGCATCCCCATGAAGTATCACCGAGGAGTGCCGGACGCGCGGACGCGCACAGCGGAAGCGGGCTTCACCTTGGTCGAGTTGATGGTCACGATCACCTGCATCATCGTGCTGAGCGCGATGGCGGTGCCGAAATTCACCGGCTACATCCGGCAGGCGAGACTTGAGTCGGCCAAGCCTTACTTGATGCAAATTGCCGCCAAGCAGCGCATGTTCAAAATCGAGACAGGACAGTATTGTTGCAGTGCTGGCGGAAATAACGAAGATACTCTCACAACAAATCTTGGGATTTCGCTGTCCGACACTGGCGACTTCTGCTTCGTTTTCATTTGCCAGAGCGCGATGCTATGCCAGACTGTCTCAGGTCCAGGCTACATTACCTCATCCGGCACCGCCCCCGAATTCGAAGTCTGGGCGATTTTGCAGGATGCATCCGGGACGAGGGCGTCTGGACCGTCCGGCATAAGCTGCACGCCCGCGGCGGGCAAAGCCGCCGCGACCGGATGGATCGCCGCAAGCACCTCCAGCTCGGCAGGGCGGGCGGGACAGGTGGTCGTGTTGCGTTATCCACCGCCGTTGAACGGCCTGGGGAATGCCGGAGCGTTCTCGCCCCACACCGGCATCACCTTCAACTGGACGGATGGGTTCAGCAACTCCGACGCCATGTTCCCTTAGCGTCGCCCACCACCCGCGCTGCCTCGGCCGCCTATGCGGCTTTGGCTTCGCGCCGGCGGGCGTGCAGGATGAACTCCGTATAGCCGTTCGGCTGCGCGCGGCCGCGGAAGATGAGGTCGGAGGCTGCCTTGAACGCCGGGCCATCCTCGTTGCCCTCGAGCTTCGTGTAGGCTGCGTCGCCCTCGTTCTGCCGGTCGACCACGATGGCCATCCGGCTCATCGTGTCGCGCACCTGCTGCTCGGTGACGATCCCGTGGTGCAACCAGTTGGCGATGTGCTGGCTGCTGATGCGCAGCGTCGCGCGGTCCTCCATCAGGCCCACGTCATGGACGTCCGGAACTTTCGAACAGCCGACGCCCTGGTCGATCCAGCGCACGACGTAGCCGAGGATGCCCTGGACATTGTTGTCGAGTTCCTGCTGGACGTCGTCCGGCGCCCAGTTCGGTCGGTCGGCGACGGGGATGGTGAGCAGGTCGTTCAGCGATCCGCGCGATTTGCCGGCCAATTCGGCCTGCCGGGCGGCGACATCAACCTGATGGTAATGCAGCGCGTGCAGAGTGGCCGCCGTGGGAGACGGCACCCAGGCCGTGTTGGCGCCGGCACGGGGATGGCTGACCTTCTGCTCGAGCATCTCCGCCATGCGATCGGGGGCGGCCCACATGCCCTTGCCGATCTGCGCCTTGCCGCGCAAGCCGCAGGCGAGCCCCACGTCGACGTTGCGGTCCTCGTACGACTTGATCCAGGCCGTGTTGCGCATGTCGTTCTTGCGCACCATCGGCCCAGCCTCCATCGAGGTGTGGATCTCGTCGCCGGTCCGATCCAGGAACCCGGTGTTGATGAACACGACCCGGTCGCGCGCACTGGCGATGCAGGCGGCGAGATTGGCGCTCGTGCGGCGCTCCTCGTCCATGATGCCCATTTTCAGCGTGTTCGCTCCCAACCCGAGCACCTGCTCGACCCGGCCGAAGATCTCGTTCGCGAACGCAACTTCCTCCGGCCCGTGCATCTTGGGTTTGACGATGTAGACCGACCCGGCCCGGCTGTTGCGGATGCCGTTTGTCGACTTTAGGTCGTGCATGGCGATCAACGAGGTCACTGCGGCATCGAGCATGCCCTCGGGCGTCTCGTTCCCGTCCAGCAGCACGGCGTCGGTGTACATGTGATGCCCGACATTGCGGATCAGCATGAGGCTACGACCGGCCAGCGTCAGCGTCCCGCCATCCGGGGCGGTGTAGGTCCGGTCCGGTTCGAGCCGGCGCTCCAGGGTCTTTCCGCCCTTCTGGAAGCTCGCCGCGAGGTCGCCGCGCATCAGGCCGAGCCAGTTCCGATAGACCAGAACCTTGTCGGCTGCGTCCACCGCGGCAACGCTGTCTTCGAGATCCTGGATCGTCGAGATCGCGGATTCCATGAGCATGTCGGCCACGCCAGCCGCGTCCGTCTTGCCGATCGCGTTCGCGCGGTCAACGACGATCTCGAGATGGATGCCGTTGTTGCGCAGAAGAATGGCGCTCGGCTGCGCCGGGTCGCCGCGGTAGCCGACGAATTGCGCCGGGTCGCGCAAGGCGGCCCGGCCGGCGGCCGTATTGACCACCAGCGTGCCGGTCTCGACCCGATAGCCGGTGGCGTCGCGATGCGAGCCGGACGCGAGCGGCGCGGCGTCGTCGAGCACTTGCTTGGCGCGGGCGACCACCAGGGCGCCGCGGGCCGGGTTGTAACCGCCGCCGCGGGCCGCGCCGTCCGTCTCGGGCAGCGCGTCGGTGCCGTAGAGCGCGTCATACAAGCTGCCCCAGCGCGCGTTGGCGGCATTCAGCGCATAGCGGGCGTTCGAGACAGGCACGACGAGCTGCGGCCCGGCGATCGTCGCGATCTCGGGATCGACGTTGGCCGTGCTGACCGAAACCGAGTCCGGCGCAGGCTGCAGATAGCCGATCTCCCGCAGGAACGCCTCATACTCGCCGGCGTCGAACGGCTTGCCCTTGTGATCGAGGTGCCACTCGTCGAGCTTGCGTTGCAGCTCATCGCGCCGTGCGAGCAATGCGGCGTTGCGCGGCGCCAGCTCTCGCACGATGCCGCTCAGGCCCGACCAGAACGCAGTCGCGGTGACGCCCGTGCCCGGCAGTGCCTCCTGCTCGACGAAGTCGTACAACTCGCGCGCGACTTCGAGACCCGAAGCGTCAACTCGATCCATCCACACTCTCCCTTGCCCGATAATCGGCCTGATAACGCCGCTGTATGCGGGCGGTGGCGGTGGAGCGCAAGAAAGCCGGTTACGGGTCGATCGCGCCGGCGCACGCATCGGTCGGCGCGGCCGCGACGTGACCCACGATCGGCACGATGTCGAGGGCCGCCGAGCCGACCCGGCAGGGCGCGGCCGCAAGACCGCAGCCGGATAGCAGGGCGCACGCCAATACGACCGCACTGCGCAACCCGTTCATGATGCCTCCATCGCCTCACGCATGATCTCGAGCTCCAGCCAACGCTCTTCGGCTGCCACCAGGTCGCGTTCGACGCGCGCGAGTTGGTCGCTGGCGGCGGCGAAGGCGGCCGGATCCTTGCGGTAGAAGTCTGGGTCGGCCAAGCGCGACTGCAGCCGGCTGCGCTCGGTGGTCAGACCGTCCATCTGCTTCGGCAGCGTCTCGAGCGCATGCTTGTCCTTGAAAGACAGCTTGCGCGACGCTGGCCGAGACGTGGCGATCGGCGCGGCGGCGCGTGGCTTGTCGGGCGCCGAGAGGTCCGGCGCGCGGCGTTGCCGCAGCATGTCGCTGTAGCCGCCGGCATATTCGACCCAACGCCCGTCGCCCTCGGCCGCCAGCGTCGAGGTCACGATGCGGTCGAGGAAATCGCGGTCGTGGCTGACCAGCAGGACGGTGCCGGGATAGTCGGCGAGCATGTCCTGCAGCAGGTCCAGCGTCTCCAGGTCGAGGTCGTTGGTCGGCTCGTCGAGCACGAGCAGGTTGCTGGGCCGCGCCATCGCGCAGGCGAGCGTCAGGCGCCCGCGCTCGCCGCCGGACAGCACGCCCACCGGGGTGCGCGCCTGCTCCGGCTTGAACAGGAACTCCTTCATGTAGCCGATGACATGCCGCCGCTCGCCGCCGACCTCGACCGTGTCGCCGCCGCCGCCGGTCAGCGTGTCGGACAGCGTCTGCGCCGGGTCGAGCGAGGCGCGCTGCTGGTCGAGCGTGACCTCGGCCAAGCTGGTGCCGACCCGGACCTCCCCTGCGTCGGGCGGCAGGCGCCCAGTCAGCAGGTTGAGCAGCGTGGTCTTGCCGGCGCCGTTCGGGCCGACGATCCCCAGCCGGTCGCCGCGTACGACCCGGAGGGTGAGGTCGCGCACGACCGGCGGGCCGCCATAGCCCTTGGTCACCCCCTCCGCCACGGCGACGAGCTTGCCCGACATGTCGGCTTCGGTCGCGGCCAGCTTGAGGGGCGACGCGGCCGTGCCCAGGTCGCGCCGCTTCTGCCGCAACGCCTGCAGTTCGCCGACACGGCGCATGTTCCGCTTGCGCCGGGCCGTCACGCCGTAGCGCAGCCAGTGCTCCTCGCGCACGATCTGCCGCCCCAGCAAATGTGCGTCGCGTTCGGCTTGGGCCTCGACCTCCTCGCGCCAGGCTTCGTAATGGGCGAAGCCACGGTCGATCCGCCGCGTGACGCCGTCCTCGAGCCAGACGATGCTGCGGGTGAGGGTCTCCAGCAGCCGCCGGTCGTGGCTGATCAGGACGATGCCGGCGCGAAGGGATTTCAGCTCCGCCTCGAGCCACTCGATCGCCGGCAGGTCGAGGTGGTTGGTCGGCTCGTCGAGCAGGAGCAGGTCGGGGGAGGGGGCCAGCGTGCGCGCGATGGCAGCACGGCGCTGCTGCCCGCCGGAGAGCTGCGCCGGATCCTCGTCGCCCGAAAGGCCGAGCCGATCGAGCAGTGCGCGGCCGCGATAGGGGTCGTCGCCTGGCCCCATACCGGCCTCGACATAGGCGAGCGTCGTCGCAAAGCCGGTGAAGTCAGGTTCTTGCGGCAGATAGCGGATGGTCGCGCCGGGCTGGATGAAGCGAGTGCCGCCATCGGATTGCAGCAGCCCGGCCGCCACTTTCAGCAGCGTCGACTTGCCGGAGCCGTTGCGTCCGACCAGGCAGATCCGCTCGCCGGCGCCGACGCCCAGTTCGGCGTCGCGCAGCAGCGGAGCCGAGCCCAGCGAGAGCTGGATGTTCTGCAGCAGGAGAAGAGGCGGGGCCATGCGGCGGGTATGGGCAGCGGGCGCAGCAAGTGCAACCACCCACGATGCTGTTAAAGCCGCGTCGTGTATGGCAATGACCGCGCTCGACGGGAGAGACGGACATGCGGGCGATCATGGCGCTGATGCTTCTGGGCGCGCTCGGGCACGGCGCTCGGGCGGCGGAGACGGTGCGGATTGGGTTGCTGCACACGCTCTCGCCCGCGCCGCTCTATCTCGCGATGGCGCGCGGCTATTTCGCAGAGGAAGGGCTCGACGCGCAGTTCAAGTTCTTCGAGGCGGCGCAGCCGATCGCGGCGGCGGCGGTGTCGGGCGACATCGACGTGGGGATCACGGCGCTGACGGGCGGCTTCTTCAACTTGGCCGGCCGCGGCGCGCTGAAGGTGATCGGCGGCGGGCTGCATGAGGAGAAGGGGTTCGAGGGCACGGCGCTGCTCGCCTCGCCGGCGGCGTTCGATGCCGGGCTGACCTCCCCGGCCAAGCTGGCCGGGCACAGCATGGGCATCACTCAGTTCGGGTCGTCGTTCCACTACATGGTGGGCCGGATCGCGGGGCATGAGGGTGTCGAGCTGAAGTCGATCACGCTGCGGCCCCTGCAGACGATCGGGAACATGGTGGCGGCGGTGCGCACCGGCCAGGTCGATGCGACGATGGCGATCGCCTCGCATGGCCAAGCCGCTCGATGCGACCGGGCAGGCCAAGATCATCGCCTGGGTCGGCGACTTGGTGCCGTACCAGATCACCGCCGTCTTCGCGCCGAGCCGGATGACCAGCGGACCACGAGGAGGCGCTGCATCGGTTCGCGGCGGCATACAAGCGCGGCGTGGCGGATTACCGGGCGGCGTTCCTGCAGGCCGCGGCGCAGCAGGCTCGAGACCGACGCGGCGATCGCCGACATCGAGACTTTCGTCTTCACCGGCGACCCGGCGGCGCGCCAGAAGATCCTCGACGGCATCGGTTACTACGATGCCGACGGCGCGCTCGACGCGCGCGACGTCGCGGCGCAGCAGCGCTGGTTCGTCGAGCAGGGCATGGTCAAGACCGGCGCCGACCCGGCCGAGATCATCGACACACGGTTCCTGCCGACATTGCCGTGACCGGGTCGCGGCTGCGCGTCTCCGTGCGAGGGCGTCGCGCATCGGTATGGGTCGCTGCCGGTGCTCGAGGGCATCGACCTCGTGGCCGAGCCTGGCCGCGTGCTGGTGCTGGTGGGGCCGTCCGGCTGCGGCAAGAGCACGCTGCTGGGGATCATCGGCGGGCTGATCGCGCCGGAGACGGGCCGCGTTATGGTCGAGGGACATGTCGCTGACGATTGCCTGAACGTGATGACGCCGGTGTTCCAGGATTTCGCGCTGCTGCCGTGGCGGAGTGTTGCGGGGAACGTGGCGCTCGTGTTGGGCCGGTTGTCGCGGGCGGAGCGGCGGGAGCGGGTGCGCGAGGTGTTGGCGCTGACGGGGCTGGAAGCGTTCGCGGCGGCCTGGCCGAAAGAGTTGTCGGGCGGCATGCGGCAGCGGGTGGGGATCGCGCGGGCGCTGGCGGTCCGGCCCGCGTGCCTGCTGATGGACGAACCGCTTTCCGCGCTGGATGCGCAGACGCGGGCGCTGCTGCTGGACGAATTCGCCGGGCTGATCGAGCGCGCGGGAACGACGACGATCTACGTGACGCATAATCTGAGCGAGGCGGTGCGGCTGGGGCACGACGTCGCGGTACTGTCGCGGCGGCCCGGGCGGATCAAGGAGATCGTCACGATCGATCGGCCGCTCGCTGGGCGCGACGAGGCCGATCCGGCGCTGTTGCAGGTTCAGGCGCGGCTGTGGGGGTTGATCCGGGACGATGCGGCGGCGGCGGCGCGGGAGCTGGTGCATGCCTGACATCTCCGGCCCGGTGCCGTTTCGGGCGTCCGGTTTTGCGCCGCGCTCCATTCCGGCCGCCGCGGCGGCGACGCTGATCGGGCTCGTGTTGCTGTGGCAGCTCGGCGCCAGCGAGGGGGCGATCTCGACGCAGTTCCTGCCCGCGCCAGTGTCGATCGGGCGGGCGCTGATACAACTCGCGCGAAGCGGCGAGTTGTGGCTGCATCTCGGCGCGTCGTTGAGCCGGCTGGCGATCGGCTGGTCGCTCGGTTCGGTGTGCGGGATCGTGGCCGGGTTCCTGGTGGGGATCGCGGTGTGGGCTCGCTCGCCGGGGATGGCGGTGGTTTCGGCGTTGTTCCCGATCCCGAAGATCGCCCTGGTGCCCCTGTTCATCATCTGGTTCGGGATCGGCGAGGGCTCGAAGATCGCGACGATCGGCCTCGGGGTGTTCTTCCCGACGGTGATCAACACCGCCGCCGGCGTGGATGCCGTGCCACGCGGCCTGGTGCGGATGGGGCAGGCGTTCGGGCTGTCGCGCGGGGCGATCATCTGGCGCATCCTGCTGCCGGGCGCGGCGCCGGCGATCCTGTCGGGCTTCCGGGTCACGAGTTCGATCGCGATCATCCTGCTCGTGGCCGCGGAGATGATCGGCGCCGAACGAGGGATCGGCGCCTTCGTCCTGCAGGCGGGCAACCTCTACGACACCGACAATCTTCTGGCCGGGATCGTCGTGCTGTCGCTGCTCGGGCTGACCGTCGCGTGGCTGCTCGGAGAGTGGAGCGGTTGGTCCTACGCTGGCGATGACAGGGCGTGGGTGACCGCCTGGATGACGCTGTCCCAATCGCCCGCGCGGGGCTGGCGGAAGAGGCGGACGCAATCATACCAGGGTGTGTCGGCCCGATCGTGCAGCCAGCGCCATTCCGGGCAGTGCGGCAGCATGATCCAGGTCGGTTTGCCGAGGGCCGCGGCCAGGTGGGCGACGCTGGTGTCGACCGTGATGACCAGGTCGAGATTGGCGATCAGCCCGGCCGTCTCGGCGTAGTCGATCAGGTGAGGCGACCAGTCGGTCAAGCCGAGACCGGCCGCCGCCTGCGACGCGGTGGCGCCGACTTGCAGGCTGACGGCAGCGATGCCGGGGTTGTCGACGATGGTGCGGAAGCAGGCTTAGCGGACAGGACCGGTTGGCGTCGTTGGTGTGCAGCGGGTTGCCGGCCCAAGCCAAGCCGACGCGGCGGCGGCCATCGGCTGGGGCCAGCCGCGCCTGCCAGCTCGCGTGACGCGGACGGGATCGGCGGTGAGATAAGCCTTCGGCGAGGGAATGGTCTCGATCGTCGTCTGGCAGAGGAGGGGAAGGCTCATCTGGTCGACCCGAAAATCGAAGCTGGGCATCGCGCGCGTTTTGGCGAACGCCTTCGTCACGCCAGGGCGTCCGGTTCAGCAACGAGACCAGCCGCCGGTCGCAGGCGAGCATCACGCTGGCGCCGCGCTCGGCGAGCACGCCGGCATAGCGCGCGAACATGATCGCATCGCCCAATCCCTGCTCGGCCATGATGACGATGCGTTTGCCGTCGAGCGGCTGGCCCAGCCATTCTGGGTCGGACAGCGAGAGGAACTCCTTGTCCGTAGATGGGGTGCCGCTTGCGCCACTCGTATTGGGCGAAGCCCCTGCGGCAGGTCGCCGGCCGTGAGCAGGGCGATGCCGAGATTGCAGTGCGCCTCGGACAAGCCGGGGTTGAGCCGGATCGCCTCCTCGCAGGCGGCGATCGCGCCCGGCAAGTCGCACGCTTGGATCAGGAGGAAGCCCAGCACCGTATGAGCCTCCGCCATCGACGGGTCGATCGTGATGGCGGCACGGCAGTGCCGCTCGGCCCCCTCGAGATCGCCGAGATCGTGCAGCAGGTTGGCGAGGTTCAGGTGGCTCGGCGCGAGATCGGGGTCGTGTGCGACCGCTTGGCGCAGCGCGGCGGCAGCCTCGTGCGGGCGGCCAAGCTGCTTGAGTGCCATGCCGCGCTGGTGATGCGCCGATGCATGGCCCGGGCTGAGGCCGATGGCAGTATCGGCTGCGGCGAGGGCTTCCTGCATCTCCCCGACGGAGCGCAGGGCGTTGGACAGGATGGTCCATGGCTGGGGGTGGCCGGGCCGCGCCTCGATGGCTGCGCGGCAATTCGCGACGGCGAGTTCGGCCTCGCCGGACTGCTCCTGCGCTTGTGCGAGGTTCAGGAGAGCGCCGACATGCTGCGGCTCGAAGCGGATCGTGTGTTGCCACGCTGCACGGGCGTCCGCGGCGGCGGCCGGCCGCCCACAACGCGTTGCCGTATGCGAAGTGCGCTTCGGGGAGGGTCGGCCGGACCGCGACCGCCTGCTCGAGCAACACCGCGGCCCGGCTGGACTGGCCCATACGCAAAGCGAGCACGCCGGCAAACAGGAGCGCCTGAGGCTGGCCGGGCTCGAGCGCGAGCACGTCGGCGAAGCCCGCGGCGGCTTCGGCGAGGCGGCCGGCCTCCTGGTCGGCCACGGCGCCGAGGAGGACTGGGATGAAGGCGGTGGACGTATCGGACACCGCATGAGTATGGCGGCGAGAGGTTAACAGCCCGTCAAAGCCATAAGCTCACGCCGCAGGCAGCCAGCAGGCAGGCGACCGCAATGGCGAACTGCCGGTTCGACAGGCCGCTAGCGCAGCCAAGTCCGATCTGGGTGCCGAGAAGTCCGGCTGGGATGCAGAGCAGGTCAGCCGGTCCGATGGTGCTCGGCGGCGCGGCGCTGACGACGAGCGGCAGCGTCATGATCTGCATGGCCAGGATGAACGGCTGCACCGTCGCGCGCAGCCGGTCCTTCTCGAAGCCGCGCGCCTGGCACCAGATGGTGACCGGCAGCGAGGGCAGGGCCGCGACAGCGCCCGCAGCCCCGGCGGCAAACCCGATCGCGGCATCGGCCCAGCCCGAATCGACCGTCAGCCGCGGTAGCTTGCCGACCACCAGGTTGGCGGCGTAGGCGAGCAGGATCACGCCGATGACGTTGGCGATCAGACGGGGCTCGACATGCATCAGCGTCCAGATGCCCGGCCCGATCCCTGTTGCTCCGCCGGCGATCAGCCCGCCCAGCCGCCGCCAGCAGACGTCTCGCCGCAACGTCCATACCGTCAGCACCTGATTGGCCAGGCTGCAAACGGCCATGAGCAGCAGGACGCGATAGGGATCGGCCAGGACGTGGAACAGGATGGCGCCACAGATGGCGGAGAAGGCCAGTCCGGCAATGCCGGCCGTCAGCGCGGCGACCATGATGACGAGCATGATCGCCGCGTCGGGGCTGCCATGGCTCGGACCGAACAATGCTGCGGCCAACGTAGCCACGGCGAAACCAACGAGAGCCAGGGTTTGTCGGATGTCGGTCACGGCGAGTCCCTTTTTGTGAGATCAAGTCAGGCAGCCGCAGCGATGAGCAGTGTCGTCGCTGGCATCGGGACTTGATAGGATTCTCGACCTAAATCTCAGCAACACGAGTGCGTGTACACTATTTGTTCTCCCGTCTCGCGAGCGCGCTTGCCAGCGGAGTCCGAGGGCGTCAGTCTTGCCGCTCACTCATCGCGCGGAGAAGCAATGCGACGTCTCATCCTGGCCACGGTTCTGGCTGCCGCCGCAGTTCCCGCGTTCGCCCAGCCCTTCCGCATCGCGATGCGGGAAGATCCGGACAGCCTCGACCCGGCGCTCGCACGCACTTATGTCAGCCGTATCGTATTTGCCGGGCTCTGCGACAAGCTGTTCGACATCAACGAGAAGCTGGAAATCGTGCCGCAGTTGGCAACGAGCTACGAATGGACCGATCCAAAGACGCTGGTCATCAAGCTGCGAAGCGGCGTCATGTTCCAGGACGGGACGACGATGGATGCCGAGGCGGTGAAATACTCGCTGATGCGCAGCTTGACGATGCCGGGCAGCTTCCGCCGCTCCGAGATCAACGCGATGGATCATGTCGAGGTGGTCGACCCCGCGACGATCAAGATCGTCCTGAAGGAGCCGTCATCGCCGTTCCTGGCGCAACTCACGGACCGCTCGGGCATGATCGTCTCGCCGAAGTCGGCCGAAGCGGCGGGTAAGGACTTCCAGCTCAAGCCGGTGTGCGCCGGGCCGTTCCGCTTCGTCGACCGCGTGCCGCAGGATCACATTACATTGGAGCGGTTCCCGCAGTATTGGAACGCGGCGGCGATCCATCTCGACCGGGTCGTCTACCAGATCATCCCGGACAGCTCGATCCGGCTCGCCAACCTGCAGGCGGGGAGCAGCGACCTCGTGGAGAACATCGTCCCGACCGACATCGATGCGGTCAAGAACGACGGCAAGCTGAAGCTGGCGATGATGGACTCGCTGCAGTTCCAGACGATCGAGTTCAATGTCGGCAATGGCGCCCGGGCGAAGTCGCCGATCGGGCAGGATCCGCGGATCAGGCGCGCCTTCGAGATGGCGATCGACCGCGAGGCGTTGATCCAGGTCGTCTACAACGGCCTCTACGCGCCGGCAGCACAGGGCATCCCGCCCGCGAGCCCAATGCATGACCCCGCGCTGACGCCGAAGCCGCGCGATGTCGCGGGCGCCAAGGCGCTGTTGCAGGCGGCGGGCGCGAAGCTGCCGGTCACGGTGCACCTGACGGTGCCGAACAATCCGGACCTGCGGCAGGTGGGTGAGGTGATCCAGGCGATGACCGGCGAGGCCGGGTTCGACGTGCAGATCACCGCGACCGAGTACGCCACGGCGCTGAACGCGGCGACGGGCGGCGATTTCGAGGCGTTCCTGACCGCGTGGTCGGGCCGCGTCGACCCGGACGGCAACCTCTACTCGTTCCTGCACACGGGCGGAGCGCTGAACGATCCGAAATATTCCAACCCGACCGTGGACGCCAAGCTCGACGCGGCCCGCGCGGTGGCCGACGTGCCGCAGCGGCGCGAGCTGTATACCCAGATGTATCAGCAGGAGACGCAGGATCTACCGATCATGTACCTTTGGTATCCGAAGACCATCGTCGGCATGCGCGCGACCGTGCAAGGCTTCAAGCAGGTGCCGGATGGCATGATCCGGCTGCAGGGCGTCAGCCAGTCCAAGTAGATGCGCGGCTACTTCGGGACGCGGATCCTCCAGGTCATCCCCACGGTCCTGCTCGTCAGTCTCCTGGTGTTCGCGCTGCAGCAGCTCATGCCGGGTGACCCGGCCGCGGTGATCGCGGGCGAGTACCGGGGCGACCCGGCGATCATGGCGCAGATCCGGGCCGAGCTGTGGCTCGACCGGCCCCTGCCGCTGCAATACCTGCACTGGATCGGCGGCGTGCTGCACGGCGATCTCGGGCACTCGTGGCGCATCCGCGAGCCGGTGCTGTCGCTGATCCTGCAGAAGTTGCCGGTGACGCTGCAGCTTGCCTCGATGGCGTTCGTGATCGCGCTCTGTATCGGCGTGCCGGCCGGGGTGCTGGCGGCGGTGTACCGCAATACGGTGTGGGATTACGTGGTCAACCTGGTGGGGCTGGCCGGGCTGAGCACGCCGAATTTCTGGCTGGGCATCATGCTGATCCTGCTCGTCTCGGTGCAGCTCGGGTGGCTGCCGCCGTCGGGCTACGTGTCGCTCGGGGAGGATTGGCGGCAGTCGCTGGCGACGACGATCATGCCGGCCTTCGTGCTGGGCAACGCGATCGCGGCAGTGCTGATGCGGCACACGCGGAGCGCGATGCTGACGGTCTTGGACCAGGACTACATCAGGACGGCGCGGGCGAAGGGGCTCGGCGAGACCATCGTCGTGGTGCGGCACGCGTTCCGCAACGCCCTGGTGCCGGTGGTGACGCTCGGGGCGCTCGAGTTTGGGACGCTGATGTCGGGCGCGGTGCTGACGGAGCAGGTGTTCAGCATACCGGGGTTCGGCAAGCTGGTGGTCGACGCCGTGTTCAACCGCGATTATCCGGTGGTGCAGGGCGTGGTGCTGGTGACGTCGTGCCTGTTCATCCTGCTGAACCTGCTGGCGGACGTGCTGTATGTGCTGATCAATCCGCGGCTGCGTACCGCATGAGCGGCGGCGTGCGCAGCCCGGTCCGGCTGGCGGTCGAACGGTTTCGGGGCCGGCCGGCGGCGGTGGCCGGGCTGATCGTGATCGTGGCGTTCGTCATCCTCGCGGCGTTTGCGCCGCTGATCGCGCACTACAATCCGGAGCAGACCAGTTGGACCCTGATCCGCAAGGCGCCATCGGCTGCGCACTGGATGGGCACGGACGAGAACGGGCGCGACGTGTTTGCGCGCGTGCTGTTCGGGGCGCGGGCATCGCTGCTGGCCGGCGTCGTGTCGGTGGTGATCGCGGCGGGGATCGGGGTGCCGCTTGGCCTGCTGTCGGGGTTCGTGGGCGGAGCGACGGATGCGGTGATCGGGCGGATCGTCGATGCAATGTTGTCCTGTCCGTTCTTGATTCTGGCGATCGCGCTGGCCGCGTTCCTGGGTCCGGCGCTGAGCAATGCGATGATCGCGATCGGAGTGACGGCGGCGCCCATTTTCGTCCGGGTGGCGCGCGGGGCGACGATGGATGCGGCAACGAACGAGTATGTCGAGGCGGCGCGGGCGTTGGGCAATCCGCCCTGGCGCGTGGCGCTGCGGCATGTGTTGCCGAACATCGTGCCGCCGGTGCTGGTGCAGGCGACGCTGGCGATCGCGACGGCGATCATCGCTGAGGCGAGCCTCTCGTTCCTCGGTCTCGGCCAGCAGCCGCCGGCCCCGAGCTGGGGGAGCATGCTGAATTCGGCGCAGCGTTTCCTGACCCAGGCGCCATGGCTGGCGATCTTCCCCGGGCTGGCCATTTTCCTCGCCGTGCTCTCGTTCAACTTGATCGGCGACGGGCTGCGCGACGCGCTGGACCCGCGGAGAAGGTAGGAAAATGCGCGTTGGTGTCCTCGACGACTGGCAGAGTGTGGCGCGGCAGAGCGCGGACTGGTCGGCGCTGGAGGCGGTGGCCGAGGTGACGATCATGGCGGGTGCGTTCGCCGATGAGGATCAGGCGGCGGCTGACTTGGTCGATTTCGACATTCTGCTGCTGATGCGCGAGCGGACGCCGTTTCCGGCCAGTCTGATCGCGCGGCTGCCGAGGCTGCGGATGATCGCGCTGACCGGGGCGCGCTCGCCGTCGCTCGATGTGGCGGCGTGCACGCAGGCGGGAATCGTGATCTCGACGACGGGCGGGACGGTGTCCAGCGTCGGGACGGCGGAGTTGACGCTCGGGCTGATGATCGCGGCGGCGCGGCGGATCGTGGCGGGGGATGCGGCGATCCGGGCCGGGCGGTTCCAGGAAGGAGTCGAGGTCGGCCCGGCGCTGGTGGGCAAGACGCTAGGGATCGTCGGGCTGGGCAAGATCGGCACGCGGATGGCGCGGTATGCGGCGGCGTTAGAGATGAAGGTGATCGCCTGGAGCCGATCGCTCGACGCGGCGGGCGCGCTTGCGGGCGGGGCGGCGTTGGCGGCGAGCAAGGCGGCGCTACTGGCGGAGGCGGATGTGGTGACGCTGCATGTGCCGCTGTCGGCCGGGTCGCGGGGGTTGATCGGGGCGGCGGAGATCGGGGCGATGAAGCCCGGCGCACTGCTGGTGAACACGTCGCGGGCTGGGCTGATCGATACGGCGGCGCTGCTCGAGGCGCTGCGGGCGGGGCGGATCGTGGCGGCGCTGGATGTGTATGATCAGGAGCCGCTGGGGGCGGACGACCCGATCCGGACGGCGCCGAACACGGTGTTATCGCCGCATCTGGGCTATGGGACGACAGATACGTTTCGGCAGTTCTATGGCGAGAGCATTGAAAACATCCTGGCGTTTATCGGTGGCGCGCCGATTCGGGTGATGAACCCGGGCTGAATTTCGGCACCTCGGCAGCCGGTAGGGCCACTTCTACTTCCGCTCAACCTGCTGGGCGATATTCGGATCGGCGGCTTCACCCTTAAGTGCTGTGGCGACACGGGCACCGACGGTCCGGGCGACCTGCTCGCCGTTACTGGCCGCCACCGGGGCGAGGAAAGGGCGGGGCGGGATGCGTGAGGTGCCCATCTCCTGCGGGGCGGCAGCCGGGTCATTGCTGCCGATGCTTGCTTCGAGCCCCTCGGCCGTTGCGGCGATGCTGTCATGCAGCGCACCGGTTCGCGCCCAGGGGCGGTCGTGGTCGCCGGCACCGGGAGAAGTAGCGAGCCCGTCGCGTACGGCGTCGGCCAGGCGTTCCGCTTCGGCAGCGAGTGCGGTGGCCATGATCTCGGCCGGGCGCAGCGCTTCCAGGCGAGCCCGCAACTCAGTTAAACCTTTAATCTCCAGCCGCATGGTGCCCTCGCACGTCGCCGCTCGTGTTTCTGGATTTGTTCGGATGGGCAAGCAAGCCCTTCGGCGCGATGGTGAACCAAAAGGGGAGGACGATGATGCGCGCCTGGGCCGTGGTCGAGAACGGGAAAGACCTCAAGGAAATGGAGATGCCGACGCCGGAGCCGAGGGGCACGGAGGTGCTGCTCGAAGTGACGCATTGCGGCGTCTGCCACTCCGACCTGCATATCTGGGACGGGTATTACGACCTCGGCGGCGGCAAGCAGATGTCGCTCAAGGATCGCGGCGTGGTGCTGCCGCTGGCGATGGGGCACGAGATCGTGGGCCGGGTCACGAAGTTGGGGCCGGACGCGACGGGCGTCTCGGTTGGCGACGTGCGGATCGTGTTCCCATGGCTCGGATGCGGGACGTGCGACCGGTGCTTGGCCGAGGAGGACAATATGTGCCTCGTCTCGCGTGCGCTCGGCGTGTTCCAGAATGGTGGCTACGCCACGCATGTGGTCGCCCCGCACACGCGGCATCTGATCGACCCGGGCAACCTCGACCCGGCACTGGCGGCGACCTACGCCTGCTCCGGCGTGACGGTCTACTCGGCGATCAACAAGGTGATGCCGATGGCGCCGGACAAGCCGATCGTCGTCGTCGGCGCGGGCGGGTTGGGGCTGGCGGCCATCGCGGTGCTGAAGGCGCTGGGGCACCAGGCGATCGTGTCGGTCGATGTGAGCGAGGAAAAACGCCAGGCCGCCCTGACCGCGGGCGCGACGCAGGTGGTCGACGGCAACGGCGAGGGTGTCGCCGAGCGGATTATGGCAGCGTGCGGCGGGGCGGCAGAGGCGGTGATCGACCTGGTGAACGGGACCAGCACGGCCGCATTCGCGTTCGCGGCGCTGCGCAAGGGGGGCAAGCTGATCCAGGTCGGGCTGTTCGGCGGCGAGTTGACGCTACCGCTGCCGGTGATGGCGATGCGCGGACTGACGGTGCAGGGCAGCTACGTCGGCAATCCGAAGGAGCTGCGGGCACTGGTGGCCTTGGCGCAGGATGGCAGGCTGCAGCCCGTGCCGATCACGAAAGTGCCGCAATCGAGCGCGAACGATGCACTGATGCGGCTGCGGGACGGGAAGGTCACCGGACGGATGGTGCTGACGGCGGCTTAGGTCTCCGCCCCGCCGCCCCTCCCTACCACGTGATGGGCAGGGAGGGGCGCTCGCTCAGAGGTGCCGGACGATGCCGCTGTCGCGCCCGCGGGGGGTGGCGGGCGAGCCGCCGCTGTGGGTGCGCTTGGGCGCGGTCGTGCGGAGCAGGCCGGCGACGAATGTGCGGCCCCATCCGATCGCGGAGCTGTCCTTGATCGCGTCCCAGCCCTGCTGCCAGCGGTCTTGCCGCTCCGCCAGTCCCATCGTCAGCGCCTGGTCGAGCGCGTCGGCCATCTCGTCCGCGTCATAAGGATTGACCAGCAGCGCCGACCCTAACTGCTCCGCAGCACCGGCGAAGCGGGAGAGGACCAGCACGCCCGGGTTCTCCGGATCCTGGGCGGCCACGTACTCCTTGGCGACGAGGTTCATGCCGTCACGCAACGGGGTCACCAGGCCGACGCGAGCGTCCCGCATGTAGCCGGCGATGGTGTCGCGCGGGACGGCCCGGGCGATCAAACGCAGCGGCGTCCAGTCCGGCTCCGCGAAGGCGCTGTTCAAACGGCCCGCGTCCTTCTCCATCGACTGCCGTAGATCGCGGTAGGTGGCGACATCGGTCCGGGACTCGGCGGCAATTTGCAACAGCGTGACCCGGCGGTGCCACGCCGCAGAGCGCTCCAGCAGGCGGCGGAACCCGGCGAAGCGCTGCAGCAGGCCTTTGGTTGGATCGAGTCGGTCGACACCGATGATGAGCGATTGCTGCGACAGGCTTCGGCGGAGGCGCTCGGCCGAGGCGCCTCGCCGCGCCTCCTCCGCGACGGCAGCAAACTCCTGCGGCTCGATGCCGACCGGGAAGGCGCCGATGCGGATACGGCGGCCCTCGTGCAGCAGGAAATTACCTGGCCCACGCTCGGCCCCGGCGGTGCGGACGGCAGCGTCGGCAAAGTTGCGGACGTCGTTCTCGGTCTGGAAGCCGATCAGGTCGGAGGCCAGCAGATCGCGCACGAGGGCGGCGGCCTCTGGAACCTTGGCCAGCATGTCGGCCCCGGGGAACGGGATGTGCAGAAAAAAGCCGATCGGTCCGTCGGCGCCGCGGGCGCGCAGGGCGGCGGGCAAACAGAACAGGTGGTAGTCGTGGACCCAGATCATGTCGCCGGCCCGCAGCAATGGGGTCAGCTTGTCGGCGAAACGGTCGTTGACGTCTCGGTAGACCTGCGCGTTGCGACGATCGTAGGTCATGAGTTCCGGCATCGAGTGCAGCAGCGGCCAGAGCGTCGCGTTGGAGAACTCGCTGTAGAAGCGGTCGTGTTCGTCGGCGGTCAGGTCCATCGTCGCATAGCGCACGGCGCCGTCCTCGACCATGCGCAGCGAGGTGGAGTCCGACGCCTTGCCGCTCCAGCCGAACCAGAGCCCGCCGCGCTGCTGCATGAGGGAACGAAGCGCCACGGCAAGACCGCCCGCCTGGGCACCCGCCGCGCTGGGCGATGGCACCCGGTTGCTGACGACAACCAACCTGTTCATCGAACCTCCCACAGCGCGACTGGCAAGCGGGCCAGTATTTGTTCGAGGTCCATTGTCGCTTCGACCACGGCAACTGGCGCGGTGCCGAGCCTATCAACGATCGAACGGCCGATGAAGTTGCGGGGCATGTGCACGCTTGTTTCGCGCCACTGGAATGGCTGCACGAGGGGAATCGCACCCTCCAATTCCAAGCTGGCGGGCAGCCGCGTCGTGACCACGATCGCCGCCTTGCCTTCATACGAACGCAGGAAGGCTAAAATATGGTGCGCCGCAGCGCCCTCAGTTTGCAGCGGGGTGTACAGGCCGGTGGTGAACAGCCCCGGCGCGTCCTGGCGGAAGGCGAGGGCGCGCGCGACGACCGCCTGCTTGACCCGGCCATCGCGCCAGTCCGGCATGAGGTCTGCCGGGTCGCGGGCGGCCTCGAGCGAGCGCTCGCGGGCGGGAAAGTCGACCGGGCGGCGGTTGTCGGGGTCGACGAGCGAGAAGTCCCAGTATTCGGTGCCCTGGTAGAGGTCGCAGATGCCCGGGCAGGTCAGGCGGAGCATGGCCTGGGTGAGGCTGTTGATGGCGCCAGGCATGGCGAGACGATTGGCGAACGCGCCGAGCTCGCCGGCGAGCGGGCGAACCGGGTCGAGGCAGGAGTTGAGGAAGGCATGGCACGCGGCCTCGTAGTCCGCGTTCGGCACCGCCCAGCCCGAGCGGCGCTTGCCTTCGCGCAGCGCCTTTTCGAGCCAGGCGTGGACGCGCGCGCCGAATGCCTGCAACCCGTCGCGGTCGTCGGCGGCCAGATCGAGCGGCCAAGCGGCGACGAGCGTTTGATAAAGCATGATCTCGTCGGCGGCGTCCGGCGCCGGGCCATCGATGTCACGCTTGACCGATGCGTTGAGGCGCGTCCAGCGCTGGAGCGCGCTCTGCCACTCGGCCGGGATCTCGCTGAGCACGGCGAGGCGGATCCGGGTGTCTTCGCCACGCTTGTGGTCATGAGTTGCGGTGGCCAGCAGCGCGAGCGGGAAGCGCTTCTGGCGGAGCTGGTTGCCGACATGGAATGCGTTGGGCGAGATGGCGAACTGGCTGGGCTCGCTGCCGACCTCGTTGCGCGAAAGCAGGCGGCCGAAACGATAGAAGGCGGTGTCCTCGACTGATTTGGCGGCGGTAGGGGCGCTGAGCTGCTGGAAGCGGACCATGGCGCGCTGCCACTCGGCGCGGGCGGTGCCGGCGGGCACGTGCCGCAGGCCCTTGCCGGAGACCCACGTGCCAATGAGTTCGAGCAGTGGCAGATCGGCGGTCCGAACCGTGCGGCGGGCGGCCGCCATGGCCCGGTCGAGCTGTTGCTGGTCGGCGTCCGAGAGGGCGCCGGCCCCGGCGTAGATGCGGTAGGTGTGGAACTGGGTGAGCAACTCGGCCAGCACGGTGCGGATCGCGGTTAGCGTGTAGTCGCGGGTAGTGAGGTTGCGGCGCGCGATGCGGTGCAACGCGGTGGCGGTGTTGAACAGCTCGCTGCTGAGGCTTTCGCGCAGGATCTGGCGGCGGGCGGCTTCGGCTTCGACCTGGAAGTCGCCGGGGCGGCCGGTCAAGGCGGTCCACAGCTCGGTCAGCGGCGCCTCGCCGCTGCCGTCGTGCAGGACGGCGGCGACGTCGCTCATGAAATCGTAGCCGGTCGTGCCGTCGGTGAGCCAATCGGCGGGGACGCGCTCGTTGGGGGCGAGGATCTTCTCGATCCAGATGATCGCGCGCGGTTCGCGGAGCGGCTCGGGGCGCTCTGGCTGGATCGCGTCGAGGCTGCGGCGGAGCTTGCGGCAGTATTCGCGCGGGTAGGCGAGGCCGTCGACGTGATCGATGCGGACGCCGTCGATCAGTCCCTCCCGATACAGGCGGAAGATGGTGCGGTGGGTGGCGTCGAACACCTCCGGCACCTCTTGCCGGACGCCGGCGAGCCCGTTGACGTCGAAGAAGCGACGCCAGTTTATTTCATCGGTCGCGGCCCGCCACCACGCCAGACGATAGGCCTGGCGTTCGAGCAGGCGATGCAGGCGTTCCTGACCGGCCGGGGAAGTGGCGGAGTAGTCGCGCAACGCCTCGGCGATGGCTTTGGCGTACGCGGGTTGCAGCAACTCCTCGCGGGCGTCGCGGGCGGCCTGACGCACAGAGGCGCCGCCGCCTGGGCCGAGGTCGGCGAACGCGCGCGCCGGCGCTTCCAATGGGCCGCCGGCGGTGAGCAGGACCGCGGCGTAGTCGCGCGGCGCGATCGGGAACCTGTGATCGTGGTAGGCGACGAAAAGCCGTCCGTCCGTATCGTCGAATTTGAGCTCGAGCTCGCGGTTCTCTAGGCACTCGCCATAGGAGCTGCCGAGGAACGGCGCGAGCATCCGGCCGCGCAGAGTTGGGTCCGACGGGTCCCAGTCGATGTCGAAATACTCGGCATAGGGGCTGGCGCGGCCCCATTCGAGCACGTCGAGCCACCAGGCGTTGTCGTTGCCGCCGACGCCCATGTGGTTGGGGACAATGTCAAGGATGAGGCCCATGCCGCGCTCGCGCAGTGCGGCGACCATCCGACGCAACGACGCTTCGCCGCCGAGTTCCGGGTTGATTTCGTTGTGGTTGACGATGTCGTAGCCGTGCGTCGAGCCGGCGCGCGCCGTCAGCAACGGCGAGGCGTAGACGTGGCTGATGCCGAGCCGGTCGAAATAGGGGATCAACCGGGTCGCAGCGTCGATCGTGAAGTCCTTGTGGAACTGCAGTCGGGCCGTGGCGGACAGCGGCTTCATGCGCGGCGAGCCTTGCCCACTGCGGCGAGCCGGGCGGCGACTTCGGGGCTTTCGAGCAGGGTTTCGGCCGTGTGGGGCAGGCGGCGCTGCCAGTTTGGGTGCTGTTCGGACATGGTTCCTGGCAGGTTTGGCTGTTCATCGAGGCCGAGCGCGTCCTCGATCGGCAGGAGCACGAGATCGCAGCCCGCGCCCGCGACGTAGCTGGTGGCGGCGTCGACGAAGCGGGCGGGCTCGTCGTTGGGCGGCAGTTGACCATGGGCGGCCCCGCTGGCCTGCATGGCTTCCCAAAGCATGAAGCGGTCGCGGAAGCGGTCGTGGCCATCCTGCGCTTCGTTCTTCGGCCCGCCGGCCAAGTCGAGCTTGGCGCGCCATTCGAGATCGCGGCCCCGCCACCATCCTGCCAACGTCGGCAGGTCGTGCGTGCTGGTCATGGCCGCCGCGGCGTGGCTCCAACCACGGGGTTGCCAGAAGCTGCGCAAGTCGCGCTCGAACCAGAGCACGCGCATGCCGAGCACGCCGGCAAGCGCCATCTCGTCTTGGAAGCCGGCGGGAATGGTGCCGAGGTCCTCGCCGACGACGAGGGCGCGGTGGCGTGCGGACTCGAGCGCGATCAGGCGCAGCAGGTCGGTCTGCGGGAAGGCGAGATAGGCGCCGTCCTTCGATTCGTGGCCGTCCGGAATCACCCAGAGGCGGCGGAGCCCGAGCGCGTGGTCGATGCGGACGCCGCCCGCGTTGCGCATGGCGGCGCGGAGCATCTCCAGGAAAGCGCCGAAGCCGTTTTGACGCAGCCCGGTCGGCGAGAAGGCGGCCAAGCCCCAGTTCTGGCCGCGGCCGTTCAGCAGATCGGGCGGCGCGCCGATGCTGAGCGAGCCGAGTATCTGGTCCTGGCGCGCCCAGCAATGACTGCCGCCGGAATCCGCTCCCACGGCCAAGTCGGCGATCAGGCCGATCTTCATCCCGGCATCCCGGGCTGCCTGCTGTGCGGCGGCCATGCCCTGATCGGCCCGCCATTGCAGGAAGGCATGATAGGCGACCTCGTCGGCGTGATCGTGGGCGAAGGCGGCGACCTCGGAGCTCGACGGATGGCGCAGCGCTTCGGGCCATGTGCGCCAATGCCAGCGACCATGCTGGCCGAACTGCACCGCGTGCAGCGCCTCAAAACGCGCATGCAGTTCGACGCTGGTGCCGGCCTCGGCCCGGAACGCGGCGAGTGCGGCGTGCCGTTCGGCGGAGAGGCCGTCGAACTCCGATCGCAACGCGGCCAGGCGCCGGCGGGAGACCGTGCTCCAGTCCACGAACCCGGCCTGCTCCAGGGCGTCGTTCTCGGCGCTTGGCGGCAGGTCGACCGCCGCGTGCAGCACGTTCAGGTTAATGCGGCTCGAGGGAGAGTATGGGCTGAAACGGTCGGGATCGGCGGAGAACTGGGCGTGCACTGGGCTGATGGCGACCCCGTCGGCGCCATGCCGCTTGGCCAACGTCATGAGCTGGCGCAGCGCTTCGAAATCGCCCAGGCCGCCGTCGCCTTTGCGGCGCAGCGCGTAGAGCTGCACCGCGAGGGCCCAGGGGCGGCCCATCTCGGCAGCGGTCAGCCCCTGCTCCGGCGCAACGGCCAACGTCGTGCGGTGGCCCGCGGCTTCGAGCGTGTGGTAGCCGATTTGCTCGACCGCGGGCAGGGTGGCGCCACCGGTGGAGGCCTCGAGCAGGCCGCTGCGGCGCGTGCCGTCCTCGAACACCAGTTCATAGGGTCCGGGCTCGATTGCAAGCCGGGTCGGCGTGTTGACCAGCGCCGTCACCAGTGGCGCGAGGTAGCCGCGCTCGGCGGCCAAGGCGGCGCGGCTCTCGGCCACGGCCGCATCCGACTCTGCCGAGTATCCCAGTTGCTGGAGGATGATACGAAGCGACTCATCGCTCACCTCCTGCCACTCGTTGCGGTAGTTCTGCCACCGGGGCGCGATGCCGACCGCTTCTGCGAGGGCGCGGAGGGCGCTCATGCGGCCAACTGGGCGATGAAGCTGAGCGGGCCGAGCGAGGCAGGGTCGGCGTCGCCTTCGGCATGGATCGTCTCGCCCCCGGCCAGCCCGGGATCGACCGCACTGTTGCCCAAGTTGAGCGCGATCACCAGCCGCCGGCCATCTCCGAGCAGCCAGGCGGCGCGGACCGCGCCCGTGCCGAGCACGTCGGCGCCATCGCTGCGACAGCCGGGAATGCCGGGGACGATCTGCGTGCGCCGGAGTGCGATTACGTTGCGCATCCAGTCGAACTGCCCCGGATCGGTCGGTTCGGGCGCGGACGCGGCGAACGTGCTGGGAGCGTTCGGGTCGGGAATGCGGGAGCGCTTGACCTCGTCCTTGAAGCCCGAGAAGCGGCGGAACTCGTTGCGGCGCCCCTCGCGGACGGCATCGGCGAGCTCGTCATGGTGATCGGTGAAGAACAGGAACGGCGTCGTGCTGGCGAACTCCTCGCCCATGAACAGCATCGGCACGAACGGCGTCAGCAACAGCAGCGCCGTCGCCGCCCGCACCGCCTGCGGTGGGGCCAGCCTGCTCAGCCGCTCGCCCATGGCACGGTTGCCGATCTGGTCGTGGTTCTGCAGGAAGGTGACGAATGAGGTTGTCGGCAGCCCGGCGCTGCGGTCGCCCCGGCCGGACGCACTGCCCGGCGGAACCTCGCCCTGGTAGGCAAAGCCTTCCTGCAGAACGCGGCGGAGCTGGTGCGTCGCGTCCTGGAAGCCGTCGTAGTAGCCCTCGCTCTCGCCGGTCAGCAGCACGTGGAGGCAGTGATGGAAGTCATCCGTCCATTGCGCATCGAACCGCGGCGCGCCTCCGAGCAGCGAGACCCGGTTGTTCTCGTTCTCGACGACGAGGCCGATATGCCGGCCCGGCTCGACCTGGCCGCGCGTGATGCGGGCCAGATCGAACAGGAAATCTTCGTCCGAGATGGCGTTGACGGCATCGAAGCGCAGGCCATCGAAACGATATTCCCGTAGCCAGAAGATGGCATTCTGGATGAAGAAATCGCGCACCTCCGGCCGGCGGAAGTCGATGGCCGCACCCCAGGGCGTGTGGACGTCGTCGCGAAAGAACTTGCGGGCGAAGACGTGGATGTAGGCCCCGTCGGGGCCGAAATGGTTGTACACCACGTCCAGGAATACGCCGATCCCAAGGCGATGCGCGGTGTCGACCAGGGATTTCAGCTCCTCTGGCGTCCCGTAGGCGCGGTCCGGTGCGAAGGCCAGCACGCCATCGTAGCCCCAGTTGTGGCGGCCGGGGAAATCGGCGATCGGCATCAACTCGATCGCGTTGACGCCGAGGCGCTGCAGTTCGGGCAAGTGGTCCTGGATGCCGCGGAAACCGCCCATGAGTCCCGGGTGAAGCTCGTAGAGCACGTATTCGTGCCAGGGCCGGCCTGTCCAATCCTCGGTCTGCCAATCGAAATCGCTGGGATCGACGACGACGGACGGGCCGTGGACGTCGGTGTCCTGCATGCGTGCGGCCGGGTCGGCGAAGTGCAGGCCATCGGGCATGACATAGCGGTAGCGGGTGCCGGCGCGGGCCGGCACCGTCCGGCTGTGCCAGCCGCCGGCTTCGGCCACCATCGTCATGCGCGCGCCGTCGATGGCGAGGTCGAGCGTGGACGCCGAGGGCGCCCAGATGCGGAACCTGGTCGTGCCGTCGTTCAGCACCGTCGCACCGAACGGGAGGTCGTGCTTGAATTTCATGCAGGTCTCAACGGCTAAACGGCCATCAGTACCGAGGGTTGCGAGCGGCGGCAGGGTCAACGACAGCGACGCCGGGAAGCCGTGCGACGGGTGCTCGTGCGCCCACACCTGACCGGCGTTGCCGACGTTCGAGCCGCCGTAGATCGCGGCATCGCTGTTCAGCCGTTCGCTCCAGGGGCCCGCCTGCGGCACGCCGAGCCGATACTCGTATCGGGGCACCGGCGTGAAATTGCAGATCACCAGCGCAGGGGGGCCGCCCGCGGTCGAGTGGCGCAGGTAGGCGAACACCGAATTGCCGGCATCCTCCATCACCACCCAACGGAACCCGGCCGGCTCGCAATCGCCGTCGTGCAGCGCCGGCAGGTCGCGATAGAGCGCGTTCAGGTCACGGATGAGCGCCTGCACGCCGGAATGGCGAGGCTGGTCGAGCAGGAACCAGTCGAGCCCGCGGTCGTGGTTCCACTCCCGCTCTTGGGCGAACTCGCAGCCCATGAACATCAGCTTCTTGCCGGGGTAGGTCCACATGAAGCCGTAGTAGGCGCGCAGGTTGGCGAAGCGCTGCCAGTCGTCGCCCGGCATCTTTCCGATCAGCGAGTGCTTGCCGTAGACCACCTCGTCGTGGCTGAGCGGCAGCATGAACTTCTCGGAGAAGGCGTAGACGAGGCCGAACAGGATCTCGCCGTGATGCCAGCGCCGGTAGACCGGCTGTTCCTCCATGTAATGGAGCGAGTCGTGCATCCAGCCCATGTTCCACTTGTAATGGAAGCCGAGCCCGCCCTCGTTGGCCGGCTTGGTGACGCCCGGCCAGGCCGTGCTCTCTTCGGCGATCAGCACCGCGCCGGGGCAACGCTGCTCGACGACCCGGCTCATCTCCTGCAAAAATGCCACCGACTCGAGGTTCTCGCGCCCGCCGTACTGGTTCGGCACCCACTCGCCGGGATTGCGGCTGTAGTCGCGGTAGAGCATCGAGGCGACCGCGTCCACGCGCAGCCCGTCGACGTGGTAGTGCTCGAGCCAGAACACCGCCGCGCCGATCAGGAAGTTGCGGACCTCGTTGCGGCCGAGGTTGAAGATCAGCGTGTTCCAGTCGCGATGAAAGCCCTCGCGCGGGTCGGCATGTTCGTAGAGCGGGGTGCCGTCGAACTGCGCCATGCCGTGCGCGTCGGTCGGGAAATGGGCCGGCACGAAGTCGAGGATGACGCCGATGCCCATGGCGTGGCAGCGGTCGACAAAGCGGGCGAACCCCTCGGGCGGGCCGAGACGCGACGAGGTCGCGTATTGCCCGAGCGCCTGATACCCCCAGGACCCGCCGAACGGATGCTCCATGATCGGCATGAGCTCGACATGCGTGAAGCCGAGTCCAGCGCAGTATGGCACCAGCTGGTCCGCCAACTCGTCCCAGCCGATCTGGCCGGCCTCGGCCGCTGGAGCCCAGGACGCGGCATGCACCTCATAGACGCTGATCGGCGCACGGGCGGCATGGGCATCCCGCCGCCGTGCCATCCAGCCTCCGTCGGACCAGCCGAACGAGAGCGGAGCGGTGACGATCGATCCGGTGGCGGGCGGCAATTCGGCGCGCCAGGCGACTGGGTCGGCCTTTTGCGGCAGGCGTTCACCATGCGGCCCGAGGATATCGTATTTGTAGATCGACCCAGGCTCGACGCCGGGGATGAAAATGTCCCACACGCCGGCGCCGTTGTATTTGCGCATCGGGTGACGCGCCGGGTTCCAATGGTTGAAGTCGCCGACGACCGATACGCGCTGCGCGTTCGGCGCCCACACCGCGAATCGCGTGCCGGTCACCCCGCCATACTCGGCAACATGCGCGCCCAGCACGTGGCCAAGATCGAGATGCCGGCCCTCGGTCAGCAGATGCAGATCGAGGTCGCCGAGCGTGGGACCGAACCGGTAGGGATCCTCGGCCTCGTACGTGACGTCGTGGGTTTGCACGCGCAGACGGTACGCGCCGCCCGGGGCCGCAGGCCCGGCAAAGAAGCCAGCCGCGTTCTGCCGTTCCAATCGCGCCGCGCGCCCTCCGGCCGCATCGACCACCTCGACGCTGTCGGCGCCGGGAACGAAGGCGCGGACCACGCCATCATGCGGCCCGAGGAGGGCGAACGGGTCGCCGTGCCGGCCTTCGACCAGGGCGGCGATCTCGCCGTTCATGCCGGCTCTCCGAGATCGAGCAGCCGGGCCGCGATCGTATACATTCCGCTCAGCGGGATGCCGACCCAGGCCGGCCGGTTCGCGACTTCGTATTTGATCTCATAGGCGGCCTTCTCCAGCAGGAACAAATCGAGCAGCGCCGCCTCCGACTCGGTCGACACCCACCGCGGCTCGGCGGCGTTCAACACCGCCTGATACGCTTCCATGAAGGTCTCGCTGGCGCGGCTGAGCCAGCGCTGCAGCTCCGACACACGGCGTTGCGACGCTTGTTCGGACGTCGCGACCCGGCCCGGTGCCGCCGCGGCCGCGGCATAATCCAATGACCGCAACAGGCCGGCGACGTCGCGCAACGGCGACGACTTGGCGCGCCGCTGCGCCATGGTGCGCGCCGGTTCACCCTCAAAGTCGATGATGAACGCGTCGCCCTGCACGAACAGGATCTGGCCGAGATGGAAGTCGCCATGCACCCGCGTCTGCAGCGCGCCGGCGCCGCCCTGGGCCAGCCGGCGCGCGGCATCGCGCAAGCGATCGGCGTTGTCGATCAGGGTCTGCGCCTTCTCCTGCGTCGCGGCGTCCGGCCACTCGGTCATCCGCGAGAGCAGGACGATCGCGGCGTCGATCTGCTCGATCGCGCCGTCCCCCCACTCGGTCAGCACCGGGTCGGCCAGCTCCGGCGCGAAATCCAGGTCCTCGGTCGGCTGCGACAGGACGGCATGCAGTTCACCGAGCCGCTTGCCGATATTGGCGGCGAACGCATGGTAGCCGGCGAACGTGTCCTGTTCGGCCGCCGCTTCGTCACCCTCGAGCGCGGTGCCCATCGTCACCACCTCCTCGATCTGGCGGGCGAGGAAGTCGAGCGTCCACACCCAGCCGTCACCCTGGTTGCGCACGAACCCTTGCGCGAGCGCCACCGTATGCGGCGTGCCCTCGTCGTCGACGCGCACCAACTCGCCGAACAGCGGCGCCGTGTTGGCAAAGCCACGCTCGGTGAGCACCCGGGTCATCTCACCCTCGGGATGGATGCCGGCCAGCACGCGGCGGACGAGCTTGAGCACCAGCGTGTCGGCCACGATCCAAGACGAGTTGCTCTGCTCGGCCGACAGGCGGCGGATCTCCGCGTTGGCCGGGAGGTCGACGGTCTGCATCAGGGACGTCGGCCGGAACTGCAGCTCCCCATCGTCGAACGGGATGACCCGGCTCTCGCTCAAGCCGTCCAACAGGCCACGGGTCAGCGCATCGACGGCGAACGCGTCGGTCAGGAAACCGACGCGCGGGCCTTTGCGCAGCCGGGTCAGGGCGAGCTGCTGCACGACGGCGCCGCTCGTCTCCTCCTCCCATGCCAGGCCGAGCGGGAGCACGTAATTCTCGGTGCGATCGCCGACGGTCGCCTCGATTTCCGCGAACATCGCCCGGCCTTCCGAGCCCGGCAGCATGACGGCGTAGCCAATGCGGACGCCGCCGAGGCGCTCGCCCTTGGATGCGAACCACCGCCGCTTGGGCAGGTAGGTCGGCAACGCCTCGCGCTCGATCACCTGACGGCTCTCGGCCCGCAGCACGTCTTCCAGTCCGGCGCCCGCGCGGATCACCAGCGTGGTCAATTCGGGCAGCGGCTCGGAGGGCGGCACGTGCCACGATGGAAGTTGGGCGCCTTCGGCAAGCATGAACCAATAAAATCCATAGGGTGGCAGGGTAAGCATGTAGGTCAGCTGCCCAAGCGGCGGGAACACGGCGCCGCCGACGATGTCGACGGGGATGCGGCCGGCAAACGCCGACAGATCGAGCTCGACCGCCTGGGCGGCGCGGGACAGGTTGCTCACGCAGAGCAGCGTTTCCGGCATCCCGTCTTCGCTCTGCCACTCGCGCAGGAAGGCAAGGACCTTGCGGTTGCCCGGATAGAGAAAGCGTTGCGTGCCCCGGCCGAACGCACGGTGGCGCGTGCGCACGGCGAGCATGCGCCGGGTCCAGTTCAGCAGGCTGTGCGGGTCGCGGGCCTGCGACTCCACGTTGACGGCTTGGAAGCCGTAGATCGGGTCCATGATGGGCGGCAGCACCAGCTGGGCCGGGTCGGCCCGGGAGAAGCCGCCGTTCCGGTCGATCGACCACTGCATCGGCGTGCGCACCCCGTCGCGGTCGCCGAGGAAGATGTTGTCGCCCATGCCGATCTCGTCGCCGTAATAGATCACCGGCGTGCCCGGCATGGACAGCAACAGCCCGTTCATCAGTTCGATCCGGCGGCGGTCACGTTCCAGCAGCGGCGCGAGACGGCGGCGGATGCCGAGGTTGATGCGGGCCCGCCGGTCCGCGGCGTACGTCTCCCAGAGATAATCGCGCTCGCTGTGCGTGACCATCTCGAGCGTGAGTTCGTCATGGTTGCGCAGGAAGACCGCCCATTGGCAGTTCTCCGGGATCGCCGGCGTCTGCCGCATGATGTCGGTGATCGGGAACCGGTCTTCGCGCGCGATCGCCATGTACATGCGGGGCATCAGCGGGAAGTGGAACGACATGTGGCATTCGTCGCCGTCGCCGAAGTATTGCTGCGCGTCCTCCGGCCACTGGTTGGCTTCGGCAAGCAGCATGCGGCCCGGCGCATATCGATCCAACTCGGCGCGGATCTGCTTGAGGATGGCGTGCGTCTCGGCCAGGTTCTCGTTGTTGGTGCCCTCGCGTTCGACCAGGTAGGGCACCGCGTCGAGCCGCATCGCGTCCACGCCGAGATCGAGCCAGAAACGCATGATCTTCAACACTTCCTGCAACACGGCGGGATTGTCGAAGTTGAGGTCGGGCTGGTGCGAGTAGAAGCGGTGCCAGTAATAGGCTGATGCGACCGGGTCCCAACTCCAGTTGCTCTTTTCGGTATCGAGGAAGATGATCCGGGTCTCGGGATATTTTGTGTCGGTGTCGGACCAGACGTAGAAGTCCCGCTCTGGGCTGCCCGCCGGTGCCTGACGGGCCCGCTGGAACCATTCGTGCTCGTTCGAGGTGTGGTTGATCACCAATTCGGTGATGATCTTCAGCCCGCGGGCATGCGCCTCCTTGATCAGGCGGCGGACATCGTCCATGTCGCCGTAATCGGCATGGACGCCGGTGTATTGGGCGATGTCGTAGCCGTCGTCGCGGCGCGGCGACGGATAGAACGGCAACATCCAGATCGCGGTGACCCCGAGCTCGGCGATGTAGTCCAGCTTTTCCAAAAGGCCGCGAAAATCACCCACACCATCGTTGTTGCCATCGAAGAACGATTTGATGTGCAGTTGGTAGATGACGGCGTCTTTGTACCAGAGAACGTCCTCGAGCGGCGTCAGCGGCGGGGCGGCGAGTGAGGTGCTCATATCGTTCATACCATTGGGCTCAAGCGCCAGATGCCATAGGGACGGTCAAGATAGAGGGTGACCGACCGGCTGCGGTCCGCCCAGCGTTCCTCGGCACCCCCGACCAGGTCGGTCACGGCGAACGCGCCGGGCTCCGGCGTGTAGCGCCAGAACGGCAGGTCGATCGGACCGGATTGCGTATTGCGGTAATCGAGATTGATCGCGACCAGCACGACGTTGCTGCGGTCCGGCGTCGCTTTCTCGAAAACGAGGATCTGGCTGTTGGGGCAGGTGAGGAACGTGAGGCCGAGATGCGTCTGCAGCGCCGGATTGGCGCGCCGGATAGCGTTCAGCTGGGCGATCTCGGCGACGATGTTGCCGGGCCGATCCCAATCCCACGCGCGCAAGGCGTATTTCTCGCTGTCGAGATACTCTTCCTTGCCTTCGACCAGCGGCGTGCCTTCGCACAGCTCGAAGCCGTTGTATACGCCCCACAGCCCCGACAGCGTGGCGGCCAGCGCAGCACGCATGAGGAAGCCCGGCCGTCCCGACGTGTGCAGCATCAACGGATTGATGTCGGGCGTATTGACGAAGAAATGCGGGCGGAAGAAGTCGGCCGGCGGCCCATCCACCAACTCGGTCATGTACTGCTCGAATTCCCACTTGGCATTGCGCCACGTAAAGTAGGTGTAGGATTGCGAGAAGCCGATCTTGGCGAGGCGATACATCACCTTCGGCCGGGTGAATGCTTCGGCGAGGAACACCGTATCGGGGAAGCGCTGCTGCACCTCCGCGATCATCCACTCCCAGAATGGGAATGCCTTGGTGTGCGGATTGTCGACGCGGAATAGCCGCACGCCCTGCCGCGCCCAGAACAGCACGGCCTCGCACAGCGCCATCCACAACCCCGGGACCGAGCCCTGGCGCATAGAAGTCGACGTTGACGATGTCTTCGTACTTCTTCGGGGGGTTCTCGGCGTAGCGGATCGAGCCGTCGGGGCGCCAGTTGAACCAGTCGGGATGCTGCTTCAGCCATGGGTGGTCCGGTGAGCACTGGATCGCGAAGTCCAGCGCGAGCTCGATCCCCGCTTTGGCCGCCTCCATGCGCAGATGCTCGAAATCTTCGAGACTCCCGAGTTCAGGATGGATCTCGGTATGCCCGCCCTCGGCCGAACCGATCGCGTAGGGACTGCCGACGTCTTCCGGACCCGGCGTCAGCGTGTTGTTCGGACCCTTGCGGTTCTTCGTCCCGATCGGATGGATCGGTGGGAAATACAGGACGTCGAACCCCATCCGCTTGATGCGGGGCAGATGGCGGATGACGTCGCGGAACGTGCCATGCCGCGCCGGATCATCGCTCATCGAGCGCGGGAACACCTCATACCAGCTTGCGAACCCGGCCGCGGTGCGTTCGGCCTGGATCGGGATCGGCTGCTCCAACTCGACGAGGAACGGACGGTCGTCGGCAGAGTGCATCAGTGCGGCCATCTCGGGCAGCAGCAGCGCCTCGCGTTGCGCGTCCTCGGTCTTGCGCCCCTTCAGCAAGGCCCGCAGCGAGGTGGCGAGCTTGCGGCTCTTGGCCCGCGCGGCCGCCGCTTCGACCAGGGCCACGCCTTCCTTGATTTCAAGCGATGTGTTCACGCCGGCCTTGTGCTTGGCGCTCAGCTCGAACACGTAATAGGCCCAGACGTCTTTCCAGGCCTCGATCGTGTACTGCGTCAATCCGAGCCGCTCGAGCGGCAGGTCGGCCGCCCAGCGATCGTTGACGACGAGGCGCATCGGCACTTCCGTCCAGGCCGTCTCGCCGGGGCCGCGGTATTTCAGCGCGGCAGCCAACCGGTCGTGCCCATCGCAAATCAGGTCGCACGCGACCGTCACGACCGAGCCGACCGTTCGGCGCGCCGGGAAGCGCCCGCCGTCGACTGCCGGGCTCGGCGCCTCGATGGCGATGCGCGGTCGCTTGGCGGCCTCCGTCGCGCCGACCTTCGCAAGCGGCCGAGCCGGCGGCAGCGGGATCGCGCTTGCGGCGAAGCTGGCGGTTGCCCCCGGGTCGAGGTCGAGCGATGTCGTGGGCAGGATTTCACCCGTGGGCCCGGTGAATTTGCCGAAATCCCCGCCCAATCGCGTCAGCAGGTTCGCGCCGGGAACGGTCACCCGGTGGTCCGACATGTTGATGACGACGAGCCCGGCACGGTTCGCCCGACGTGGATCGGGCTGATCGAGTCGTTGGAGCGCGATGACCGGCTCCCCGGGGGTGGAGATCAGTCGTGAATAGGGGCAGCCCGAAAGCGCCCGGGTCCGCATCGCCGCGAGTTCGGCCGCCGCGATGTCATGCGTCATCCAGCCATCGCCCATGATCGCGGCGAGCCGCCGCTGGGCGAGGGACGCATGCTCGCCCGCATCGGCGATCACCGTCCCGATCGGACGCAGCAGCTCCAGCTCGCGCCAGATCCAATCCTGCCGCCCGTCCCACCAGGGTAGCGAGAGCGCGACGTAATCCAATGCGCCGGGCTCCAGCGCCGCGAGCGTCTCCCACGGCAGCCCGGGCGTCCACCCGAATAGGAGCCGGTCGGGGGCGGCCCGGCGGAACTCCGAGAGGAAGTGCGGCAGCAACGAGGCCGGCAGATCGCGCAACCCGAGCAGCCGAACGCCCGCGAGGTCGTCATCCCGCGTCACTTGGCTCGCCCAAAACCGGGCCAGCCCAGCCGCGCTCTCAGGGCCGGTGACCGCGGCGTGGCGGCGCGACGACAGCTCCGTGCCGCGGCGAGGATCGAGCGTCGGTAGCGGCAGAGCGACGAACAGGTCGTCTGGCGCATCGGGTCCAGCCTGCATCACGGGAAGGTCCATGATGACCGTCAGCCCGGCCTTGCGCGCGGCTGCGGCGAACCCGGCCGGCGGCGCGTCGTGACACAGGATGGTATCGAATCCCTGCTGCGCCGCCCGGTCGAGCACGGGGTCGGGCGAAACGCTACTCTCAGTCAGTGTAACACGCAGAATGCAGGGCGATCTTGGCCCCAATTGGCTCGCGCCAAGCACCGATGTCGTCAATACGTCTACCCCGGTCGATTATGGCTAGAATGCGGCGCGGGCTGCCGGGTTGCTAGCTGCAATGCCGCACTGCGCTCAATCGAATTGAACGCCGCCCGTAACTGCTTGATAAGTCGCGATCGCAAGCGTCATCGGCTCGAACGGCTTGGTGATCACAAACGCTGGCTCGAGCGCTTCGCCGGTCAATAGCCGTTCCGGATACGCGGTCACGAAGATGACCGGCGCATAGTGGTGGCGCATGATCCGGCTCACCGCCGTGGTGCCGTCGCCGCCGATGCCGAGATTGATGTCCGCGAGGATCAGCCCGGGTCGCGTCCGCTCGGCGATCTCGACCGCCTCGGCCTCGCTGGCAGCCACGCCGACGACGTTATGGCCGCAGCTCTGCACGAGTTCCTCGATGTCCATCGCGATGACCGGCTCGTCCTCGATGATGAGCACGTCGGTCGCCGCTCCGGCGCGCAGATGATCACGCGCGTCGATCAGTTGCGTCTCCGCGTCGGGCAGAGGCAGGCCGAGCACGGCAGCCGCCGAAGCGACGGGCAGCTCCTCGAGGGAGGTCAGCAGCAGCAATTGCCTCTGCGTGGGCGAGAGGTGGCCGATGACGAACGGACTCGCGGCCGAAGCGGACTTGTCGAACCGGCGCGTGACCGAGCGGTAAAGGCCGAATTGGGCGTTGTCGCCCGCCTCCTCGCTGTCCAGCATTTCACGCAGGCTCTCCGCAACCAGGCTATCTCCCCGGGGTTGGCTCCCGGTCAACGCGCGTGCATAGCGGCGGGCGTATGGGAGCGCGCGGATCAGATCCTCGCGACGCAAGCTACTCATGGAATGTCCTCGTTATGAACGATGATGTGCGTCACCACGGGCCCGGACACACCTTGGACGCAGAACATCAGTTGCGGCAGGCCATCATCGCGCTGCTGCCCGACCTGCGGGGCTTCGCGCGCTTCCTTGTGCGTGACCGAGCCGCGGCCGACGACCTCGTGCAGGACGCTTTGGTGCGCGCGCTGAGTGCGTTGGAGCAGTTCGAGCCGGGCACCAACCTGAAGGCGTGGCTCTTCACGATCGTGCGAAACACGTTCTACGAGGGCGCGCGGCGCCGCAAGCGCGAGACGATCGTCATGCAAGGTCAGCGTCCGAACGGCGGGTCCGAACGCCCCGAGGCCGAGGCGCGGGCTGCGGTACGGGACCTGGACAGCCTGATCTGGACGTTGCCGCCGTTGATGCGCGAGGCGCTGATCCTGATCGGCGCGCAGGAGATGACCTACGAGGAGGCGGCACGCGTCTGCGCTGTCCCGGTCGGAACGATCAAGGCCCGGGTATCCCGGGCGCGCACGGCGTTGTCCGACGCCATGCGTCGCGCTGATGGTGGAATTGAGACGGTGCATCCTGCGACCGATACCTAACCAAGAGATGAAACGGAGCAATCGCATAATCGAGAGCCAGTAGGGTCCTCACGGTTTAGTGACGCTCGCGATGCAACGCTTTCCAAATCCCAGTCATTGATCGGCTACAGGACTAAAAGGAGACCCGATGTCGACCCTCGCATTTCACGATCAAGTCATCGCGATACTGCCCAAGCTTCGCGTTCAGGCACTTGCCCTGACCCGCAATCGGGCATCGGCCGAAGACCTGGTGCAAGATGCGGTCTGCAACGCGTTGTCGGCCAGCAACAGCTTCATTCCCGGGACGAATTTCGCGGCTTGGATGCACCGGATCCTGCGTAACCGCTTCATCTCCAACCTGCGCAAGCGCCGCGACACCACCGACATCGACGACGTGCCGGCGAGCATGTTCGCCACCGAAGCGGCCCACGAGGACCGGCTCGCGCTCAAGGAGCTTGGCGCCGCAATGACGCGCCTTCCCGCCGATCAACGCGAGGCGCTGGTCATGGTGGTCATCCATGGGATGAGCTACGAAGACCTGGCCGAAGCCACCGGCTGCGCCGTCGGCACCGCGAAGAGCCGCGTGTTCCGCGCACGTCGCCAACTGGAGTCGTGGCTGATGGGCGAGACCAAGGAAAAGAATTCGGTGCACTCACCTCGGCCGGCCCTGCTCGCGCAGCACGGCCTGCCCGCGCGCGCTTGAATGTGGGGCTAATCGCGGAGTGATGTCGAAAGATCGGCAGCCCGGACGGCTGCCGATCTTTCGCTGGACGTATCTGTATGAAGAATTTCAGAATGTCTGATGAGAAAGGAACGCCGCCGGACAAACCAGCTGGAAAGTCGAGGTCGACCGATGCTGCATTCGACAATTGGCTCAACCGTGGACTGCACCAGATCTTCGATGACGTCATGAACGAGCCAATTCCTCCCGAGCTGCTGAAGATCCTTCAGGGCGATAAGAAGAAGTGAGCCGTTTCCGGTCCGTCCGGGCCGGGCCGATACAGTTCAAGCGGCCTTCCCTCACCGACGTGCTTGGGGTTCGGATTGGCACGGTGTTCGTATTCGCCGCGCTACCCCTCGTGGTGTTGCTGGGCTTCTGGGCGCCGCGGGAGCGCGGCTACACGCTGATCGCGTTCGCGACCATGCTGGGTGTGTTTATCGCCGTGGCCGGCCTGGACCGGCTGGTTGCCTCACCGCTCAGGCGTCTCGGCAAGGGCATCGATCAATGGCGGGCGGGAAACAAGTTCGACCTCAACGACATTGGTGGCCTACCCCACGAGTTCCGCTCCGTCGCGCTTTCCTTCAAGAAATCGACCTTGGCGCTGAGCCGGCGGGAAACCGAGCTGTTGAAGGCCGTCCAGCGGCAGGAACTCGCCATGCAGGAGATCCACCATCGGGTGAAGAACAACCTGCAGGTCGTCGCCAGCCTGCTGAACCTGCAAGCCAGCCGCATCCGCGTGCCGGAGGCCCGCAACGAGTTTCAGGCCGCCCGCGACCGGGTCCGGGCGCTGGCCACCGTCCATCGCCACCTCTATGCGCATGGCGAGATCAACACGATCAACATGCGCGTCTTCCTCATCGACCTGTGCGGCCCGTTGCTGCAGGCCATGGGACAGGGCGGTGACGAACGGATCCGCTTCGACATCGACGCGCCCGAGTTGCAGATGACGAGCGATCAAGCCGTGCCCCTCAGCCTCATCGTCACCGAGGCGGTCACCAACGCGATCAAGTACGGCTTCCCCGATGGCCGGCCGGGCACGATCGCCATCAAGCTCACGGCCGAGAGCGACGACGTGAGCCTCGACATCCATGATGACGGAATCGGCATCCCGGCCGGCCGGGTCGAGACGGAGGCCGGGACTCGGGATGGGATCGGCATCCAGCTCATCCGCGGTTTCGCCCGCCAGCTCGGCGCGACGCTGGTCGTCGAACAGGAGGCCGGCACGCGATACCTCCTGCGCATGAAGCTCCGGCACGAACGGACCGAGTTGGCCACGCTCGAAGGTAACCGGCGCAGCTAAGCGCGTCGGTTACGGACGCCCGTTCAAGGCGTCCGGCCTTGCGGAAATCGGTCGCCCGCTGCACATCGGGGCGTGGAGGGTCATACATGGATAGCGCCTTGCTCAGCCGTGCGACGCAGTGGCGGCGGCATCTGCACCAACATCCCGAGGTGTCGCTGCAGGAGCAACACACCGCCGCGTTCGTCTGCGATCGGCTGCGCGAAATGGGGATCCCTTTCGAGAGCGGCGTGGGCGGCCATGGGGTCGTCGCGACCTTGAGCCGTGGCCAGTCCAACCGCAGCGTCGGCCTGCGCGCCGACATGGACGCGCTGCCGATCCAGGAAACGAGCGGCGTCTCTCACGCGTCGCTCAACCCGGGTGTCATGCACGCCTGCGGCCATGACGGCCATACCGCAAGCCTGCTGGGGGCAGCCGCTCTGCTGAGCGGCAACCCCGACTGGACAGGCACGATCCGCTTCGTGTTCCAGCCGGCCGAGGAAGGGTATGGTGGCGCGCGCTCGATGATCGCCGACGGCCTGTTCGACCGTTTTCCGATGGAGCGCATCTTCGGTTACCACAACTGGCCCGGGCTCGAAGCCGGCACCGTGATGGTGCACCATGGCCCCGTCATGGCGGCCGGCGGCCGCATCCAGATCGAGATCGAGGGCCAGGCCGGGCACGCCGCCATCCCGCATCTGACCCGCGATCCGGTCCTCGCGGCCGGACATGTGCTCGTCGGGCTGCAGTCCATCGTCTCGCGCACCGTCAACCCCGTCGACAGCGGGGTGGTCTCGATCTGCATGATCCATGGCGGCGTCGCTTCCAACCAGATACCGGACCGGGTCTCCCTGGCTGGCACGTTGCGCTACTTTACCGACGCGTCCGGCAACTTGATCGAGGAGGCCATCCGCCGCGTGGTCGATGGAGTCGGCCGCATGCTCGATGTCAAGTGCAGCGTCGAGATCAGGCGCGGCGTTTCGGCGACGATCAACTCGGCCGCCGAGGCCGAGATCGCCGCGCGAAGCGTGGCCGACATCGGCGCAATTGGCCGCCGCGATCTGCCGCCGACCATGGCGAGCGAGGATTTCGGGTGGTATCTCGCCGAACGCCCGGGAGCGTTCGCCTGGATCGGCAACGGCGTGACCGGGCCCGGACGGGAGCTGCATACGCCGGGGTACGATTTCAACGACGAGATCCTGCCGGTCGCGTCCGGCTGGCTCGCCGCCACTGCGCGCCGCGCGCTGGTGGAGTAGGTCGCGGTCCATGGCCGGCCGGGCCAAATCGGAGGGCCAGCGCTGGCTGGCCGCACAGGCGCGGCCTGCGCGAAGAAGCCATCTGCGTATGGTGGCTCTTGGGCTGTTTGGAACGCTCGCCGCCGTCGGGCAGGCCTGGTGCATCGCCCGCCTGCTGGCGCCCGCACTCGGCGGTGTCGACCGGCAGTGGCAGCTTTGGGCGACGCTGTTCGGCATCTGCGCGGTCGGGCGGGGCGCGATCGCCTATGTCATGGAGCGGCTCGGCTTTGAGACCGGAGCGGCAGCCCGGCGCCGCCTGCGCACGGCCCTGTTCGTCGGCCTGTTCTCGGGCGGCCCAGCCGAGACGAGCCGGATCTCGCCGGGCGTGCTGAGCGCGCTGGCGATCGACCATATCGAAGCGTTGGACGGCTATTTCGGGCGTTGGCTGCCTGCCGCTGCGCTCGCCATCGGCGGACCGGCGCTCGTGGCCTTGGCCGTGCTGAGCGTCGATCCTCTCGCCGCCGCCATGCTGATCGTCGCCGGGCTGCTGGTCCCGGTCGGCATGGCAATCGCGGGAATCGGCGCCGCGCAAGCCTCCCGCGGACAGTTCGTCGCCATGGCGCGGCTGCAGGCACGGTTCCTCGACCGGGTCCGCGGCATCGCCACGATCGTCCTGGCCGGACAGGCCGATGCCGAAGCGAGCCGGCTCGAGGCGGCCGCCGCGGAACTGTCCCGGCGGACCATGCGCGTCCTCCGGGTCGCGTTCCTTTCATCGGCAGCACTCGACGTCGCCGCCGTCACCGCGCTCATCCTGCTCGCCATTCGCTTCGCGGGCGCCGAACGGGCTGGCGCGTTGACCGACCCGGCCGCCGCAGTGTTTCCGTTGCTGCTGGTCGCCGAGTTCTTTGCCCCGCTCCGGGCCTTCGCCGCCGGCTACCAGGATCGCGTGCATGCCAGCGAGGCCGCATCAGAACTGTCGGCCGCCTCGATGGCCGCCGCGTTGCCGCAGGGTGCCGCGCCGGTCCGCACGGTCCACGCGACGGGCGTCTCGGTCGCATTCGAGAACGTTACCGTGACCCGCGACCCGGCCCGCGGTCCGGCATTGGCCGAACTCAGCTTCCGTGTTCCGGCCGGCGAGACGGCGATCCTGGTTGGGCCGTCCGGCTCGGGCAAGACGACCGTCATTGAGTTGCTGCTTGGCTTCCTGCGTCCGGAGCAAGGCCGCATTACGCTGAACGGCGCTGACCTCTCGACCATCACAGCGCCGGCCCTGGCGCGCATGACCGCCTGGATCGGGCAGCGCCCCGTGCTGTTCGCGGCCAGCCTACGCGACAACATCCGCTTCGGCCGCGACGACGCCACCGATGACGACATTACCGAGGCCGCCCGCGCCGCCGGCCTCGGCCCCTTGCTGCACTCTCTTCCGCACGGGCTCGAGACCATCATCGGCGAGGATGGCTACGGCCTCTCCGGTGGCCAGGCGCAACGCGTCGCGATCGCCCGCGCCTTCGTGCGCGACGCCCCGCTGCTGCTACTCGACGAACCCACCGCGCATCTCGACCCCGCCACCGAGGCGGACGTGCTCGACAGCCTCAAGCGGCTGACGCTGGGCCGCACCGTATTGCTGGCCAGTCATGCCAGCGCGGCGCAGAGCTTCGCTGGCCGTCGCATCGTGCTCGCCGAGGTGCAGGGCCAGCGAGCCGGCGCCGCATGAGCCCGCTGCGGCGAGTGGTCGGGCTGTGGCGTCCGGAGGCGGCGCTGCTGGCCTCCGGCGCCCTCGTGTCCCTTCTCTGCGTCGGCGCCGGCGCGGCGCTCGCGATGACCGCGGGGCGGGCGATCGTCCCGGCCGCGCTCGGCGGCTTGGTGCTGCTCTGGTCGCTGCGGCTTTCGGGAGCCGGACGGGTGGTGCTGCGGTATGCGGAACGCATGCTGACGCACCGGGCCACGTTCCGCTCGCTGTCGCGGCTGCGCGTCTGGTTCTTCCGGCAGGTGGCCCGGTCGTCGCTGGGTGGCCTTGGAGCCCTGCGTTCGGGCGACGCGCTCGCCCGGCTCGTCGACGACGTCCAAGCGCTGGACGGCCTCTACATCCGCATCGTCATTCCCGCCATCGCCGTCGTGGCGCTCCTGCCCATGCTGATGTGGGCCATGCTGCCGGCGGGTCCCTTCCCGATGCTGCTGCTGGCGACGTTGCTGCTGACCGTCTCGATCGTGCTGCCGGTCCTGGCAGCTCGGGCCGCCCAGGGACTGGGGATGCGGCTGACGCAGGCCGGCGCCGGCCTGCGCGTTGCGGCGCTCGACGCGGTGACCGGTTTGCGCGAGGTGCGGGCGTTTGGGGCGGAGGGCCGGATGCTCGCCTCGGTGCAGTCGCGAGAGGCCGCGCTGTTGCGTGCTCAGCGGCAATTGGCCCGGCGCGGCGCGGCCGTCCAGGCGTCCGCCGTCGTCTGTGGCCAGCTCGCCGTGCTGCTGGTTCTCGTGGCCGGGCTGCCGCCGCAGCGCCTGTTGCCGGCGATCATGCTCACTCTGGCCGTGTTCGAGGCCGTGGCGATCATGCCGCGCGCCGGCGTCCTGCTCGGTCTGGCGAACGCTGCGGCGCATCGGATCGTTGCGGCGGCCAGCACCCGGCCGGCCGTGCCGGAACCGTGCACGCCGGCGGCCCTACCCGCCGGCCACGGGCTGCGTTTCGACAATATCATGTTCGGCTACCCGGGCCGGCCGCCGCTGTTGCAGGGATTGTCGCTCGACATTCCGCAGGGCTCCCGCGTCGCCATCCTCGGCCCCTCGGGGGCCGGTAAGTCCACCCTGGCCGCCCTCGCGCTCCGCGTCGTGGCGCCCGGCAGCGGGCGGGTGATGCTGGGCGGCGTCGACGTCGCCGACCTCGCCTCCGCCGATGTGCACGCCTCCATCGCCTGGCTCTCGCAAGCGACGACGCTGTTCGAGGACACCATCCGGGCCAACCTCACCCTGAGCAGGCCAGCTGCGGGCGACGACGCGCTATGGCGCGCGCTCGAAGCCGCGGCGGTCGCCGACGTGGTGCGTGGCTTGCCGGATGGGCTCGACACTTGGCTCGGCGCCGGCGGGGCCGGGTTGTCGGGCGGACAGGCGCGGCGGGTGGCGCTCGCCCGCACGCTTCTGGCGGACGCGCCGATCCTGCTGCTCGACGAGCCCGCGACCGGGCTGGACCCGGCCGCCGAACGCGCCTTCCTCACCACGCTCAACGACGTTGCCGAGGGGCGCACCGTGATCCTGATCGTGCATCGACTCACGGGGGTCGAGCGGCTCGACCGGATCTGGCGGTTGAGTGGCGGCAAGGCCGTTGCGGCCGCGGGGTAGCGGGTGGTCGGTCGGCGGTTGGTGCTCGTCTTACTGTGCGCGTCCTGCAGCTACGGCGCGGACCCGGACCGTCGGGCCGACTACGTCATCTACTACGACGGCCAATCCACCACGCTCGACCCGGCCGCACGCGCGACGATCGCCCGGGCGGCGCAGGCAGCCGGCAGGGCGCCCTCTCTCGGCCTCGTCGTTGCCGGCTTCGCGGACGATCCGGGGGCGCCGGAGGCCGATCAGATCCAATCCCGCATCCGCGCCCAGACTGTCGCCGACGCGCTGCTGCGGGCAGGGGTGGCGCGGGAGCGCATCGAATTGACCCCCCGCCGGGCGCTGGGCGGCGATCCGGCGATCGAGAGCCGCCGCGTGGACATCAGGCTCGGCACGTGATGGAGCACAAGAGCGCGCCGGCGGAGGTGCTGCGCCGCGTGTTCGGCTTCAGCGAATTCCGCGGCCAGCAAGCGGCAGCCGTCGAGCAGGTGGTCTCCGGCGGTGACGCCCTTGTCCTGATGCCCACCGGCGGTGGCAAGAGCCTCTGCTACCAAGTGCCGGCGCTCTGTCGCGATGGCACGGCGATCGTCATCTCCCCGCTGATCGCACTGATGGACGACCAGGTGGCCAGCCTGCGCCAGCTCGGCGTGGCCGCGGCCGCGATGCACTCCGAGGTCGAACCCGATCGCGCGGCGGAGGCAGCGCGCGAGCTCGAGGCGGGGCGGCTCGACCTGCTGTATCTCTCGCCGGAGCGGCTGCTCATGCCGGGCACGCTGGAGCGCCTGGTGCGGCGGCGCATCGCGCTGATCGCCATCGACGAGGCGCACTGTGTCTCTGCCTGGGGGCACGAGTTCCGGCCGGAATATCGCGGGCTGGCGCGCTTGGCCGAGGTATTCCCGAACGTCCCGCGCGTGGCGCTGACGGCGACGGCCGACCCGCGCACCCGGACGGATATCCTCCAGGCGCTGCACATGCAGGGCGCCGCCGTGTTCGCGGCGAGCTTCCACCGCGCGAACCTCTACGTCGCCGCCCAGGCCAAGGAGGGCGAGACCCGCGAATTGCTCGAGTTCCTGCGCGGGCGGACCGGGCAGGCCGGTATCGTTTACTGCGGCAGCCGGGCCAAGACGGAGCGGGTAGCCAAGCGGCTGGCCGAGAAGGGGCTGCCGGCGATCGCGTTCCATGCCGGGCTCTCGCCCTTGGAGAAGCGGGTCGGCCTCAGCCGGTTCCGCAGCGGCGAGCCGGTCGTGATCGTGGCGACGATCGCGTTCGGCATGGGCATCGACCGGCCCGACGTGCGCTTCGTCGTCCATCTCGACATGCCGGACAGCCCAGAGGCCTACTACCAGCAGATCGGCCGCGCGGGCCGGGATGGCGAGCGGGCCGACACGCTTCTGCTCTACGGCGGCGAGGACATCGCGCGGGCGCGCTATTTCCTGGCCCAGTCGTCCGCGCCCGATGCGCAGCGGCGGATCATGCGCGGCCGCTTGGAGGCGATGATCTCGCTGACCGAAACGACCGAGTGCCGCACGCGCGCCTTGCTGGCGTGCTTCGGCGAGGAGTTGGGTCACGGCTGCGGCCACTGCGACAATTGCCGGGCGCCGGTGCCGCTGATCGACGGGACCGTCGCGGCGCAGAAGGTGCTCTCGGCGATCTACCGCACCGGACAGATGTTCGGCGCGCTGCATATCGTCAGCGTGCTGCGCGGGGAACGCACGCCAATGGTGCAGAAACACGGCCACGAGGCGCTGCCGACGTTCGGCGTCGGGCGCGACCAGCCGGTGCCGTTCTGGCGCGGCGTGATCCGGCAATTGATCGCCCGCGGCGCGCTCGAGACCGGCAGCGGCGAATACGCCAGCCTGGTGCTGGTGCCCGACGAGGCGCGCGGCATCCTGCGCGGGGAGGCCAAGGTGATGCTCCGCGAGGAGAAGGAGCGCCCGAAAGCGGCCCGCGAGCGCGGCGTGCCGAATCCGCCCGCAGCGGGCGAGGGCGGCCCGATGTTCGAGGCGCTTCGCCAATGGCGGACGGCGGAAGCCAAGCGGCAGTCGGTGCCGCCCTACGTCATCTTCCAGGACAGCGTCTTGCGCGAGATCGCCGCCACCCGGCCGCACAGCAACCTCGCCCTCGGCTCCATCCGCGGGGTCGGCACCAGCAAGCTCGAGCGTTACGGCGCGGCCGTACTCTCCATCGTCGCGGCGGGCTGACGGCCGATCAGGGCGCCGGCTTCGCCGGGCTTGCGCTGGAACGTCAACACCTCGGCGTGGTAGCCGGCGACGTCGGGGCGGTGCGCGATGGAGATGATCGTCGTCTCCGGCAGATGCTGGCGGAGCGCGCTGTAGAGCTCGTCCTCCGCGGCCGGATCCAGGCTCGACGTGGCTTCGTCGAGGAACAGCCAGTCCGGCCGGATCAGGAGCGCGCGGGCGATGGCCAAACGCTGCTGCTCCCCGCCGGAGAGCATCTGCGACCACGGCTGTTCCTCGTCGATCCGCTCCACGAGCGCCGGCAACCCGGCGGCCGTCAGTGCTTGACGCACCACGCCCGGCTCGTAAGCCCGTTCGTCGCCTGGGTAGGTGATCGCATGACGCAGAGTCCCGAGCGGGAGATAGGGCCGTTGCGGAAGGAACAGGTAGCTGCCGAGCGGGCGCTCGATGCGGCCGTTGCCGAACGGCCAGATCCCGGCGATCGCGCGGAACAGCGTCGACTTGCCGCTGCCAGATCGTCCGGCGATGGTGACGGACTGGCCGCGGCGGAACGCGACGTCGGCGTGGCGCAGCACGGGCTGGCCGTTGGGCAGCAGGACCTCGGCGTGGCCGAGCGTGATGGCGTCGCCGCCGCTCTCGCTGATGGCAGGTCCGGAGACGGCCAAGGCGTGCGCGGTCCCGATTGCCGCCTCGAAAGTGGTCAGACGGCTGATGGTGGCGCTCCACGCCGCAAGCAGCTCGTAGACGGACACGAACCACGACAGCGACCGCTGCACCTGGCTGAACGCGCTGACGATGCGCATCAGGCCGCCGAGTTCGATCGCGCCGGCGAAGTAGCGGGGCGCTCCCAGCACGAACGGGAAGATGACGGCAGCCTGCTCGTAGGTGTCGGTCAGCAGGCTGAGCTTAAAGCGCCGGGTCATGAGGCGGAACCAGTTCTGGGTGACCTCGGAGAAGCGGTTGCCGAGGATCGCCCGCTCCTCCGCCTCGCCGCCCGACAGCGCCACGCCCTCCCCATTCTCGCGCAGCCGGACGAGCGCGTAGCGGAAATCGGCTTCCGCCTTCTGGCGCAGGAAGTTGAGCGGCACCAGCGAGCGACCGACGAGATGGGTCAACCACGTGCCGACGATTGCGTAGAGCAGCGCGCCCCACAGCATGTAACCGGGGATGGTGATGCCGAAGATCTCCGTCGAGCCTGAAAGGCCCCACAGGATCACCGCGAAGCTGAACAGGTTTGTCGTGCGCGAGATGAAGCTGATCGCCAAGTCGAGCGTGCTCGAGGTGAAGTCGCGGATGTCTTCGGAGATGCGCTGGTCCGGGTTGTCGGTCCCGGGGTCGCCGGCGATTTGGGTGATGCCGATCGTATAGTAGGCGCGGTCTGACATGTAGTTGCCGAGCACGGCGGCGGTCATCCAGCTTCGCCAACGGATCTGCAGCCATTGCTGGACATAGGCCTGAAGCCCGCCGAGCGGCACGAGCGGCGTGACGATCGGCACGAAGCCGAGCATGAAGCCGTGCTGGGCGTCCCACCGATACCAGAGCAGCAGGCGGATGAACGAATCGAGGTCCTTCGACTGCACCGCGTCGTAGAACTGGCCATACCAGAAGTTGATCAGGGCGCTGGCGCCGACCTGCGTGAGCGCGAGCGCGATGATGCCGACCAGCATGCCGCGCGCGCTCCAGCGCTCCTCGGACCTCATAAAGTAGGGTGTCGTCAGGCGCCAGGCCCGGCCCAGAAGGGTGCCGGTCCGCGTCATCGGGCAGCCCTGGCGCGCAGGCGGATCACGCCGTGGATATCGGCAGGGTCGATCGGCTTGCCTTTCCGCAGGATGTCGATCTGCCCGGCCTGCGCCAGCCGCACTGCCGCTTGGCGGACGACCCCCATCAGCGGCCGCCACTCCTCGGCCAGGGTTCGCGCCACCTCGCTGGGACAGATCGATTGATCGAACCCTCGCGCTGTGGTCTGCACCAGGATTTCGGTTTCAATCTGACGAGCATCGGCCATGCTTCGTCTCTGACCCAGCGAACCGGGAAGGGCAAGTGTAATCGGGGTAAGACGGAACCGCTTACCCGGTCGGCAAAGCCTACTTGATCTTGGCTTCCTTGAACGCGACGTGCTTGCGGGCAACCGGGTCGTATTTCTTGAGCTCGAGCTTGCCGGTCGTCGTCCGGGCGTTCTTCTTCGTCACGTAGAAATATCCGGTGTCCGCGGTGGACACGAGCTTGATCTGAACGGTGTTGGTCTTGGCCATGGCCTACTTCCTCGAGGGCGTCAGCCCGAGGCGGAACGGTCGACCCGGGCGGAGCGCCGGAAAATGATCAAGCCGAGCCCTCCGGTCAAGAGGGATCATGGCGTGGCTGGCGGCAGCAGGGCCGTCGCGTAGGCGTTCGGGTGGGTGAGGAGGTATTTGGCCACCGTCAGGTCCTGATCCTTGCCTTCCGCCGCCGGACAGGCCGCCCGCTGCTCGACCACTTCGGCGGGCGGCACCGGCGCACGCGCGGCGCGGTGCCGCTCCAGCGCTTGGCGCAGCGCCAGCGTGCCCTTGTCGAGGCTTGCGAGTTGTTCGGCGACCGAGTCCTTGCCCAGGCTCGTGCAGACTTGCGGGAGCACGCCCAGCCCCTGGTAGGGCCAACCGCCGGGCGCCAGAACGCGGCTCCAGGACACGAACAGCTCGCCGCCGTCCGGCAACGTCGAGATCGTCTGCACCAGGCCCTTGCCCAGCGTCGAACTGCCGACGATCACGGCCCGGCCCTGTCCCGCGAGCGCACCGGCCATGATCTCGGCCGCGCTCGCCGTCCGTCCGTCGACGAGCACGATCACCGGTTTGCCCACCGCCATGTCGGTCTGATCAGCCACCCACTCATGCGCCGCCTGCGGATTGCGGCCGGCGGTGGTGGCGATGACCCCGGTATCGACCAGCAGATCGGTCGCCGCGACGGCCTGACGCAGCAGCCCGCCCCGATTGCCGCGCAAGTCGATGACGATGCCCCGCAAGCTGGCCTTGCCGGCGCGGCCGAGCTGGCGCTCGAGCTCGCGGCCGAACCGCTCGTCCGTGTCGCTGCTGAACCCGGAGACGCGCAACAGGATGATGTCGCCGGTGCGGCTGCCGAACACCGTCTCCGGCGGGAGCACCACGCGCTCGAGTTCGATCCGGCGGACGCGGCCGGTGCGCGACCGGATCGTGAGGGTGACCTCGGTGCCCTCCAGGCCGGAGATCCAGCCCAATACCGTGTCGAGATCTTCGCCGCGCGTCGGCTGATCGTCGACGGCCACGATCTGGTCGCCGGCCACCACGCCCGCTTCGGCCGCCGGGCCGTCGGCGTTCACCGTCTGGACGACGAAGGCCTGGCGCACCTGTGTGATCAGCAGCCCGGCGCCAGCCTCACCCGACCGGCGCGCACGGTCCTCGTCCGCCGCTTCGGGCGCGACGTAGCGGGAGTACGGGTCGAGGTGGTTGAACAGCTCGTCGAAGAAGGTCGTGATCACTCCTTGGCTTCCCGCGGCCTGGATGGCGGCCGAGTTGGTCCAGGCGGACGCGGCGAGGTCGCTGACCAAGCTGCCCCAGCCTTCGGCACTGTTGGTCGGGGGCGCCGGGCGCTGGAATAGCGTGGTGTCGCCCCGGCGCAGCGAGACCATGCCGTCCGAAAGTGTGGGCGACAGCGCCGGGTCGAGCGTGGTGATGCCACGAAGACCCCAGATGGCGAGCTGCTGGATGCTGACCGCATCGAGCGCGCGGGGCGCGATGAACTCCATGGCCGTGCTGAATACGGCCGTGGCGACTTCGCCGGCGAAGCGATCCTGTTGCGTCTGCGACCAGGCAGGTCCGGCCAGAAGAACGAGCAACAGGGTGAATGCCGAGCGGATCACCGGGGCGCGCCGGATGCCGCGGCCACCGCGAAGAGCATGCCGCCGGTCAGCGCGCTAGCCTCGACGAGACGCACGTCCACCTGCTGCCCGAGGCGGAAGACCAAGTTCGTGTGACGCCCGGTGAGTGATTGTGAAGCCTCGTCGAATTTCCAGAAAACATCGGGCAGGCTGCTGGCTGGCACCAGACCGCTCGCGCCATTCTCTAGCAGTGTGACAAATATGCCGAAGCGTTGTACGCCAGTGACACGCGCAGGGAACACCGCCCCGACCCGATCCGCCATGAAGGCTGCGAGATACCGCTCGACCGCTTCGCGTTCGGCAAGCGCCGCGCGGCGTTCGGTCGCGCTGATATGGGCGGCCGTGCCCGCGGGCCAGTCGGTCTCGCCGCCGACCAGCGCGCGATGCACCAGCAGATCGGCATACCGCCGGATCGGGCTGGTAAAATGGGCGTAGCGGGGCAGCGCGAGGCCGAAATGGCCGATATTGTCCGGCGAATACTCGGCCTGGCTCTGGCTTCGCAGCATGATCTCGTTGATCAACGGCGCCTCTGGCGAGCCGGCGACGCGACGCAGCAGCCGGTCGAGGTCGCGCGGATGCACCTGGCCGCCCGGCGGCAGGCTCAGCGCCATCCCATGCAGGACGGTGCGCAGCGCCTCGAGCTTCTCGTCCGACGGTGGGGCATGGACCCGGTACATGCAGGCGCGCTGCACACGCTCGATCTCCTCGGCGGCAGCGACGTTGGCGAGGATCATGAATTCTTCGATTAGGCGATGGCTGTCGAGGCGCTGGCGCGGGCGGACATCCTCGACTTTGCCGTCCTTGAGCCTCACTTGCCGCTCCGGCAGATCGAGGTCCAGCGTGCCGCGGGCCTGCCGGGCGACGAGGAGCGCGCGGTAGGCGGCGAATAGCGGCGCTATCGCCGCGCCGTCTCGGGTGGCTTGCGCCTCGTCATAGGTGAGGCGGGCGGCGCTGCGCATGAGGCCCCGGCCGAACCGGTGCGTGGTCGCGTGGCCATCGGCGCCGATCCGCATTTCGGCAAACAGACAGCCGCGATCCTCGCCGGGGCGCAGGCTGCACCAGCCGTTCGAGAGCGCTTCGGGCAGCATCGGGACGACGCGATCGGGGAAGTAGACGCTATTGCCGCGATGCCGCGCCTCGCGGTCGAGTGGCGAGCCGGGGTGGACGTAGTGCGACACGTCGGCGATCGCGACGATCAGCCGGAAGCCGTCGCCGTCCGGCTCGGCCCAGACCGCGTCGTCGAAATCCCGCGCGTCCTCGCCATCGATCGTCACGAGCGGGATGGCGCGGAGGTCTTCACGGCCGGCGGCCGAGACCGGGCCGGCACGGCTGGCTTGCTCGAGGGCGTCGGCAGGGAACTCGTCAGGAATCTCGTGCGTGACGATGCAGATCCGGCTAATCGAGCCGGCATCCCCCATCGGACCCAACCGCTCGACGATGCGGACCGGCTTCAGCCCGGCCCCGCCATGCGGAAGCGGCACGGCGACGACGATCTCGCCCGGCTCGGCCCCGCCGTCCTCGCCTGCCGGCACGCGCCACTCCGCCTTGACCCGACGGTCGATTGGCTCGATGCGCCCGGTCCCGCCCGATCGCGGCTGATAGACGCCCAGCAGGCGGCCCGGCTGGTCGGTGAGGCGGCGCAGGGTGCGCCCCTCGTATCTTCCACCGCCGATCGACTTCAGTTGCGCCAGCACCCGCTCGCCAGGCACCAACGAAGGCTGGTCCCGCCGCTCCGGCCGCATGAACACGAGCGGGGGCGTGCCGCCACCGGGCCACTCGACGGGGCGGCCGATCGCCTCACCGTCGGGATCGGTGCCGGTGATGCGGACGACCATGGCGTCAGGCGTGCGTGCCGGGCCGGTGAAGCGCCGGTGACCGGCGGGCGCGATGGTGCCGTCGGTCTTGAGTTCGGCCAACAACGAACGCAAGGCCAGCTTGTCGTCGGGCGCGATGCCGAACTCGCGGGCGATCTCGCGCTTGCCGACGCGGCCGGGTGCCTCGGCTACGAAGCGGCGGATCTCGTCGCTGGTGGGGAGCTTGCCCGGCGTTCGTTCAGCCCGCTGTCTTGGCGGCGGCTTTTGGCTTGCTGGCACGCTTTGGTGCAGCGCCCGGCTTTCCGGACGGCTTCGCCTTGGCCGCCGGCTTCTTGCTGCCCGGCCGCGGCTTGAGCGCCTTGCCCTTTTCCTTGAGCAGCGACACGGCCGCCTCGAGCCCGATCTCGTCCATCCCGAGATCGCGCGGCAGGGTCGCGACTGTATTGCCGTGCTGCGCATACGGGCCGAACCGGCCCTTGCGCACCACCACCGGCTGCTTGTCGCCCGGATGCGTGCCGAGGCTGCGGACGCTGTCGAGCTTCTTGGCGAGCGCGTCGACGGCCCGGTTGAGGCCGACGTGGAGGACGTCGTCGTCCTTGTCGAGCGAGGCGAAGATGGCGCCCATCTTCACGAACGGGCCGAACCGGCCGATGCCGGCCTCGATGGGCTCGCCGCGCTCGGGATGCAATCCGACCAGCCGCGGCAGCGACAGCAGGCCGAGCGCCTGCTCGAGCGTCATCTGTTCGCCATCCATGCCGCGCGGGATTGCGGTCCGGCGCGGCTTCTTCTTTTTGTCCTCCGGGTCCGCCTCGCCCTGTTGGACATACAGGCCATAGGGTCCCCGGCGGACCGTGACGGGCTCTCCGCTCTCGGGATGGGTGCCGAGATCGCGCTTACCCTCCTTGAGCGTCTCGCCGTTCTCTTCGCCGCCATCGACGGCCAGCCGGCGGGTGTATTCGCAAGTCGGGTAGTTGGAGCAGCCGATGAAGCTCCCGTGACGCCCGAGCTTCAGCCCGAGCCGGCCGGCTCGGCAGGCCGGGCACTCCCGCGGATCGCCGCCATCGGCGGGCACGGGGAAGAAATGCGGCCCGAGATCGCGGTCCAGCGAGTCGATCACGTCCGAAATCTTGAGGTCGCGCGTCTGCTCGACCGCCTTGGAGAACTGCTCCCAGAATGCCTGCATCACCCGGCGCCAGTCGGCCCGTCCGCCGGAGATGTCGTCGAGTTGCTCCTCGAGCGAGGCGGTGAAGCCTGTGTCCACGTATCGTTCGAAGAAGCTGGTCAGGAACGCGGTGACCAGCCGGCCCCGGTCTTCCGGGATGAACCGCTTGTTGTCCATGCGGACGTAGTTGCGGTCGCGCAGAACGGTCAGGATGCTGGCGTAGGTGCTCGGTCGGCCGATGCCGAGCTCCTCCATCTTCTTGACCAGGCTCGCTTCCGAATAACGCGGCGGCGGCTGGGTGAAATGCTGCTCGGCGGAGACGCGGTCGTGCGCGATCGGGTCGCGCTCGTGCATCGGCGGCAGCATGCGGCTCTCGTCGGCGGCAGCGCCCTCGGGCGCATCGTCCACGTCCTCGCGATACAGCTTGAGAAATCCGTCGAACGCGATGATCGAGCCGGTGGCGCGCAATTTGGTGCCGCCACTGGTCAACTCGACGGCGACCTGATCGAGTTCGGCCGACTGCATCTGGCTGGCGACGGCGCGCTTCCACACGAGTTCGTAGAGCCGGAGCTGCTCGCCGGAGAGGTAGCGGGCCACCTGGTCCGGCGTGCGGCTCACGTCCGTCGGCCGGATCGCCTCGTGCGCTTCCTGGGCGTTCTTGGCCTTGCTGGTGTATTCGCGGGGCGCGCCGGGGATGTATTCGGCGCCGTAGCTCTCGCTGACATGGTTGCGAATGGCCATCATCGCTTCGCGCGCCATCTGCACGCCGTCGGTCCGCATGTAGGTGATCAGGCCGGTGGTCTCGCCATGCAGTTCGACGCCCTCGTAGAGCTGCTGGGCACATCGCATGGTGGCCTGCGCGCCCATCCCGAGCTTGCGGCTGGCCTCTTGCTGCAACGTCGAGGTGGTGAACGGGGCCGGCGGGTTCCGCTTGACCCGGCGGCGCTCGACCGACGCGACCACGAAACGCCCGGCCTCGACCGTGCGCCGCGCCGCCTCGGCCGTCTCGGCATTGTTCAAATCGAACTGGTCGAGCCGCTTGCCGTCCAGATGAGTGAGCCTGGCAGTGAACGGCGCGTTGGCGGGTGTCAGGCAATGCGCCTCGACCGTCCAATACTCCCGCGGGCGGAACACCTCGATCTCGGCTTCCCGCTCGCACACCAGCCGGAGCGCCACCGATTGCACGCGTCCAGCGCTGCGGCTGCCGGGCAACTTGCGCCACAGCACCGGCGAGAGCGTGAAGCCGACGAGGTAATCCAATGCCCGTCGCGCGAGGTATGCCTCGATCAGCGGCTGGTCGAGTTCGCGAGGGTGCTCGATGGCGTAGATGATCGCCGACTTGGTGATCTCGTTGAAGGTGATGCGCTTGACGTCGACGCCGCGCAGCGCCCGCTTCTCCTCGAGCATGGCGCGGACATGCCATGAGATCGCCTCGCCCTCACGATCCGGGTCGGTGGCCAGATAGAGCGTGCCGGCGCCCTTGACGGCCTTGGCGATGGCCGCGACCTGCCGTGTGCCACGCTCGTCGGCCGCCCAGTCCATCGCGAATCCTTCCTCCGGCCGGACGCTGCCGTCCTTCGGCGGCAGGTCGCGCACATGGCCGAAGCTGGCCAGCACGGTGAAGTTGTCGCCAAGATATTTGTTGATTGTCTTGGCTTTAGCGGGCGATTCGACGACGACGACGTCCGTCATGGCATCCTTAGATGTGGGCCTCGCCGGGGATGTCCCGCTGCCACCGATGACCGGACAACTGGCAGTGGCGACTGCCAACGTCAACCTGGGATGTATCGTACGGACGTTACAGGCCGACCAGGCAGACCCGGTTGTTGGGTAGGATGCTGACCTGGCCGCCGAGTTCCAGCTCCAGGAGTGCGGCATGCACGGCAGCGCTGGGGAGCCCGTTTTGCCGGATCAGCTGATCGATCTGGGTGGGGTCGTGCCCGAGATTTTCCAAGAGCGTGCGGCGGATTTGGCTGAGGTCGGCGGTCGGCGGCGTGAACGGTTCGGGCGGCTCGGCGATGCCAATCCTGGTCGCGCTGTGCAGCTCGGGCAGGAAAGCCACGACGTCGGAGGCGCTCTCGACGAGATGCGCGCCGGTGCGGATGAGGTCGTTCGAGCCGCGGCAGCGGGCATCGAGCGGAGAGCCGGGGACGGCAAACAGGTCGCGGCCCATTTCGGCAGCGAGGCGGGCCGTGATGAGGCTGCCGGATTTGGGCGCCGCTTCGACGACGATCACCGCCAGCGAAAGCCCGGCGATCACCCGATTGCGGCGGGGGAAATGCCGCGCCTGCGGGGCGGTGCCGAACGGGGCCTCCGCGACCACGGCCCCGCCCTCGGCGACCCGGCGCTGCAACTCGGCATTCTCGGCCGGGTAGGTGTTGTCGATCCCGCCGGCGATGGCCGCCACCGTCTGCCCGGCTCGGAGCGCGCCGGTATGGGCCGCCGTATCGATGCCGCGCGCCATGCCGGAGACGACGACCAGACCTGCACTGGCAAGATCGTAGGCCAACAGGTCGGCCATGTGTTTCCCGTTGGTCGATGCGTTGCGCGCGCCGACGAGCGCGACGGCGCGGCGGTTGAGCGCGGCCGGGTCGCCCTGGACAGCGATGGCGGGCGGCGCCCCATCCGTGCTGGCCAGGAGCGCGGGGTAGTCGGGGTCGCCGAGGAACAGCAGGCGGGCGCCGACGGCGGCGACCTGGTCGATCTCGCGGGTGATCTCTGCGGTGCTCGGGATCCGGATCGAGGCGCGGCCGCCGGCGCGGGCCAGCGCCGGCAGTGCATCCAGGGCGTCGGCCGGGCTCCGGTAGCGGTCGAGCAGGCGGCGGTAGGTGATGGGTCCGACGCCCTCGGTGCGGATCAGCCGGAGCCGGTCGACGATATTCACCCGTTCTGGCCGATCCGCGGCTCCGTCCCTGCGAGCAGGCGGGCAATGTTGGCGTGGTGGCGGCCGATGCAGACGGCGCTGACGAACAGCCCGGCGAGCGCGGTCTTCCCGCCGACGAGCGCCCATAGCACGAGCGGAGCGGCGGCCAGGGCGAACAGCGCCCCGACGCTGGAGCGCTTGGACGAGAAGGCGGCGGCGAGCCAGACGAGAAGGCAGAGCAGCCCGGCGGCCCATGACCAGGCCAGCAGCACGCCGGCCCCGGTGGCGACTCCCTTGCCCCCCTTGAACCCGATCCATGGCGAGAAGCAATGCCCCAGCACCGCGGCGACACCCGCCAGCAGCGCGGCGTCCGCACCGGCCCAGGCGCCCATGATGAGGACGGCGACCGCTCCCTTGCCAGCGTCGAGCAGTAGCGTCGCCGCCGCGACGTCCTTGCGGCCGGTGCGCAACACGTTGGTCGCGCCGATGCTCCCCGAGCCGGTTTTGCGGATGTCGCCCAGTCCAGCGGCGCGGGTGAGCAACAGGCCGAACGGGATCGACCCAAGCAGGACGCCGAGGAGGACGGCCGCGACCATCACGACGCAAACACCTGGCGGCCACCGCTCCATGTACCGAGCACGCGGCCCTCGACGGCACGGCCATCGAACGGCGTGTTCTGCGCCTTGCCGGGAAGCTCGCCCGACTCGATCTGCCACGCCCGTTCGAGATCGAACAGGCAGAGGTCGGCCGGAGCGCCGCGGCGGAAGCGGCCGGCATCGACCTCGAGCAGGACCGCGGGGCCAGCCGTCAGCAGGTGCAGCGCCCGGGTGAGCGGCAGGCCGCCGCCATGGACGCGGGCGAGCGTGATGGGCAGCAACGTCGCCAGCCCGGCGCCGCCAGAGGACGCGACGGCGAACGGCAGGCGCTTGTCATCGGCGTCGCGCGGCTGATGGTCGGAGGCGATCGCGTCGATCGTCCCATCGGCGAGGGCGGCGCAGACGGCGAGGCGGTCGGATTCGGCACGCAGCGGCGGCGAGAGCTTGGCGTAGGTGCGGAAATCACCGATCGCCGTCTCGTTGAGGTCGAAATAAGGCGGCGCGGTATCACACGAGATCGGCAAGCCTCGCTCCTTGGCGCGGCGGATCAGCTCGAGCGCCTCGGCGGTCGAGACATGCGCGAAATGCAGCAACCCGCCGGTGAGTTCGGCCAAGCGGATGTCGCGGGCGACCAGGATGGCTTCGGCGGCGGCGGGAATGCCGGGTAGGCCGAGGCGGGTGGCTTGTTCACCCTCGGTGGCCGCACCGCCGGCGGCCAGGGCCGGATCCTCCGGATGTTGGACGATGCGCGCGCCGAAGCCGCGGGCGTAGGACAGGGCGAGGCGCATCAGCCGGGCGTCACCGATGGCGCGCTGGCCATCGGTGAAGGCGACGGCGCCGGCCTCCCGCAGCAGGCCGATCTCAGCCAGTTCCTCGCCCCGGCAACCTTTCGTCAAAGCAGCATAGGGTAGGACGATGACGGCGCCGGTCTCCTCACCTCGGCTGCGCATGAGTCGGACGAGCGCCGGATCGTCGATGGCGGGACGGCTGTCGGGCAGGGCGGCCACGGTGGTGATGCCGCCGGCCGAGGCAGCGCGGGCGGCCGAGGCGACGGTCTCGCGATATTCGAAGCCGGGCTCGCCGAGGCTGGCGCGCATGTCGACCAGGCCGGGGCACAGGATCGCGCCTCCACCATCAAGCGTGGCGGCGCCGTCGGGGCGGCCGAGATTGGTCCCCCAATCGGCGATGCGGCCGTCTTTGACAAACAGGGCGCCGATCGCGTCGAGGTCGCTGGCCGGGTCGAGCAAGCGGACGTTCTGGATCAGGAGGTCAGACATTCCTGCGCTCCCGCCGCGCGAGGACGTCGAGGACGGCCATGCGGACGGCGACGCCCATTTCGACTTGGGTGCCGATCACGCTGTGGACCGGGTCGTCGGCGACGGCGCTGTCGATCTCGACGCCGCGGTTCATTGGGCCCGGGTGCATCACCATGACGTCCGGCTTGGCGCGGGCAAGCTTGGAGCGGTCGAGGCCGAAGAAGCGGAAATACTCGCGCTCGCTCGGCACCAGCCCGCGCGTCATCCGCTCGCGCTGCAGGCGCAGCATCATGACCACGTCGGCACCCTCGAGCCCGGTCTGCATGTCATGCATCACCTGCACGCCCAAGCTCGCGGCGGCGGCTGGGATCAGCGTCGGCGGGCCGACGACCCGGACGCGGCTGCCCATCGTGGTCAGCAAATGGATGTTCGAGCGCGCCACGCGGCTGTGCAGCACGTCGCCGCAGATCGCGACGACCAACCCTTCGAGGCTGCCGCGGCGGCGGCGGACCGTCAGCGCGTCAAGCAGCGCTTGCGTCGGATGCTCGTGGGTGCCGTCGCCCGCGTTGATGACGCTGGACGAGACTTTCTGCGCCAGCAGGGCGGGCGCGCCCGATTGATCATGCCGGATCACGAGCAGGTCGCACCGCATCGCGTTCAGGGTGGTCGCGGTGTCGAGCAGGGTTTCGCCCTTGTTCACGCTGCTGGTCGAGACCGACATGTTGATGACGTCCGCGCCAAGGCGCTTGCCCGCGAGTTCGAAGCTGGTTCGGGTCCGGGTGCTGTCCTCGTAGAACAGGTTGATCAGCGTGCGGCCGCGGAGCAGGTCGCGCTGGGTCTTGCCGGAGCGGTTGAGCAACACGTAGCTCTCGGCCAGGTCGAGCAAGCCGGCGATTTCGGGCGGGTGCAGGCCCTCGATCGCCAGCAGGTGCTTGTGTGCGAACATCAAGCCGCCGCGCCGGCGATCCGGGCGAGGGCTTCCTCCCGGCCGAGCGCGGCCAAGGTCTGGTCGATCGGCGGGCTCATCGTGCTGCCGGTCAGCGCAGCGCGGAGCGGCTGGGCAATCTTGCCGAGTTTCTGCCCGGCGGCGTCGGCATAGCCGCGCAGCGCGGCGTCGAGCGACGGGGCGGCCCAGTCGGTCTGGTCGAGGACCGAGGCCAAGTCCGGCAGCGTGGCCTTCGCCTCCGGGGTCAGCAGCGCCTGCGCCTTCGGCTCGAACGCCAGCGGCATGCGGCGCGCGAGGAAAGCCGCGCTCTCGGCGAGTTCGGCCAGCGTCTTGGCACGCTCCTTCAAGCCGGGCATCAGCGCCCGGATCCGGCCGGCCGCACCTGCCGCGTCCAGCCCCTGTGCGGTGAGCCGCGCGATCACGTCCCGCGTCAGCCGCTCGTCATCGGCACGGCGGAGCCAGACACCATTCAGCTGCAGCAGCCTTGTGTAATCCATCCGGGCTGCGGAGCGGCCGACGCCGTCGAGGTCGAACAAGCGGATGGCCTCCTCGCGATCGAGGATCTCGTTATCCCCGCTCGCCCAGCCGAGGCGGAGCAGGAAGTTGAACATCGCCTCGGGGAGGAATCCGTCGTCGCGGAAGTCGAGCAGGTTCACCGCGCCGTGCCGCTTGGACAGTTTGGACCCGTCCGCGCCGTGGATGAGCGGCATGTGACCGAAGCGCGGCAGATCCCAACCCATGGCCTGGTAGATCTGGATTTGGCGGAACGTGTTGGTCAGATGGTCGTCGCCGCGGATGACATGGGTGATCTCCATGTCGTGGTCGTCGACGACGACGGCGTGGAGATAGGTCGGTGTGCGGTCGCTGCGCAGGATGATGAGGTCATCCATCTCGCTGTTGTTGACGGTCACCTCGCCTTGGATGAGGTCGTGCACGGTGGTGGCGCCCTCGCGCGGCGCCTTGAGGCGGATGACCGGTTTGACGCCGGCCGGCGCTTCGGCCGGGTCGCGGTCGCGCCAGGTGCCGTCGTAGCGGGGCGGGCGGCCCTCGGCGATGGCCGTCTCACGCATTTGCCGCAGCTCCTCTTGGGTGCAGTAGCAATGGTAGGCGCGGCCGCGGGCGAGCATTTCGTGCGCGACCTCGGCATGGCGCGCGGCGCGGGTAGACTGGAACACGGGCGGCTCGTCGGGCGGAATGCCGAGCCAGTCAAGCCCGGCCAGGATCGCGTCGGTGAATTCGGGCTTGCTCCGCTCGCGGTCGGTGTCCTCGATCCGGATCAGATAGGTGCCGCCGTGGTGCCGGCTGAAAAGGTAGTTGAACAGGGCGGAGCGGGCGCTGCCGATGTGGAGCAGCCCGGTGGGGCTCGGTGCAAAACGAGTGCGGACAGACATGAGCGCCGTTTAGCACACGTGATTGGCGCCGAAGAGTCTGCTAAGCAGAGTGTAGAACGGAGGTGCCGTGCAACAAACGGTTGCAATCGATGCGGCGGAGCAGCGGATTTCGGTCGGTGTCCGGCTCGCGGCTTGGGCCGACGCCGAGCGAGGGCGGTTCATGCCTTGGCTGCCGGTCTGCATGGCGATGGGCGTGTTGCTGTTCTTCATGCTGCGCGGCAACCCGCCGCCGTGGTCGGGGCCGGCGGCGTCCGGCTTGACCATCGGCCTCGCGGCTCTGGCGTGGCGAAGTGCGTGGGGACGGCTCGCCGGGCTCGGCTTGCTGGCGGCGGCGTTGGGCTTCCTCTCGGCCCAGCTCGCGACCCGGCGCGCGCTGCCGCTGGCCGACCTGCCGCGCACGGCCGTGATCGTCAGCGGAACGGTGCGGGCGGTCGACATCCTGCCGGACGGGCGGCGGCTCGTGCTCGACGGCGTGCGGCTCGGCGGCGGGGAGCCGATCGAACGGCGGTTGCGGGTGCGGTTCAAGAAAGGCGATCAGACCGCAGTGGTCGCCGGCGACGTGGTGCAGGTGCGGGCGCTGATGCGGCCGCCTGCGTCGCCGTCCTATCCCGGGGCGTGGGACCTGCAGCGGGATGCCTACTTCAACGGCCTCGGCGGCGGCGGGACGGCGCTGGGGGCGGTCACGGTGTTGGATCACCATCCGCCGGCCGGGTTTTCGGCGACCGTGCAGGCGGTTCGGGACTGGATCGGACAGCGGGTGATGGCGGCCATTCCCGGATCGCCCGGCGCGATCGCGGCGACGTTCCTGACCGGCAGCACGCTGGCGATCCCGCAGGCGGACCGGGCTGCGATGCGCGACTCGGGGCTTGCGCACCTGCTGGCGGTGGCCGGGCTGCATATCGGGATCGTCATGGGGCTCGTGTTCGGCGCGACCCGGCTTCTGCTCGCCGCCTGGGAGCGCTCGGCGCTGTTCTGGCCGACCAAGCCGATCGCGGCGGTGACCGCTTTGCTGGCGGGGGGCGTCTATATGTTGATGGCGGGCGCGCACGTGCCGGTGATGCGCAGTTTCGCCATGGCCTGTGTGGTCACGCTGGGACTGGTGGTCGGGCGGCGGGCGCTGTCGCTTCGCGGCTGGGCGTTGGCGGCGCTGGCGCTGATGAGCTTTGCACCGCAAGAGGTGGTGGGGGTCAGCTTCCAGATGAGTTTCGCGGCGGTGCTGGCGCTGATCTCGGGCTACGAGGCGCTGCGGCCGGTGCTGACGCGGCTTTATGGGCATCAATGGTGGCGGCGGACGATCTCGCACGTCGTGGCACTGGTGCTGACGAGCTTGCTGGCCGGCACGGCGTCCGCACCCTACGGCGCGTTCCATTTCGGCCACATCCAGCTTTATTTCATCGCCGCCAATGTCATTGCGGTTCCGCTGACCGCGATGTGGGTGATGCCGCTAGGGCTGGTTGGGCTGGCGCTGATGCCGTTCGGGCTCGAGAACCTCGCGCTGACGCCGATGGGTTGGGGCGTGCGGGCGATCCTGTTCATCGGGCAGACGGTGTCCTCGTGGCCGGAGGCGACCATGGCGGTGCGGCCGATGCCGGGCTGGGGGCTGCTGATGTTCAGCCTGGGTCTATGCTGGCTCGCACTCTGGCGGACGCGGTGGCGGTTGCTCGGGGTAGCGCCGATTGTCGCGGGCCTGCTGTCGCCGGTCTTGATGCCGCTGCCGGACGTGCTGGTATCTGGCGACGCCCGGCTGATCGCGATCCGGACCGGGTCGCAATTCTGGCTGCAGACCCATGCGGGCGGGTCGAAGTTCACCCGCGAAGAGTGGGAGACGCATTTCGCGGCGGGGCCGTTCGAGACGATCAAGGACGGCACGCCGTCGATCTGCGGTCCGAGCTCCTGCCAGCTCGGGCCGGTGCTGCTGGCGCGCGACAAGGAGAGGGTTCCGGAGGCCATGTGTGCCGGCGCTGCGCTGCTCGTGGCGGCCGAGCCGGCCCGGGGCGAGTGTCCGCGCGGGGTTTCGCTGCTGGATCGGTTCACGGTGTGGCGCGATGGCGCGGCGTCCGTATGGATCGAGGGCGGCTCGGCGCGGGTGGTGACCGACCGGGAGGTTCGGGGCGACCGGCCCTGGGTGCCGGGACCGCCAGTCCCGCGGCGGGTGCAGTCGGACCTGCCGGCAGCAACGATGGACAGCCTGCCGCCGGCCGAGAGCGATTACGATTAACCAATCGGATACGCGGCCGTGCTACGGTTCCCCCATGCCCGCGCAGCCCATCTCCGTCCTCTTCGCGTTCAACAACACCTATGCGCAGCATGGCGCCGCGTGCCTCGCGTCGCTGATCCAGCATACGGTCTCGCCGCTCGAGGTGGTGATCGCGTCCACGGAGGATCCCGAGCAGTTCGCGCCGCGGTTCCGCCGGTCGTTCGGTGGCGACTCCCGGGTGTCGATGCGGTTCGAGAAGTTTGCCGTCCCGACCAACACGGAGTTTCCGACGCCCTATACTTTGACGGCGGACGCCTACCTGCGGCTTTGGGCGGATGTGTTGTTCCCGGGCCGGACACGGGTGCTGTACCTGGACCCGGACACCGTGGCGGTCAGCTCGATCGAGCCACTTTGGCAGACCGATCTGCGGGGCAAGACCGTCGGGGCGGTGGCGATCCCGAACTCGGTACGCCCCTCCCAGCACGGCATGCCGCCGGGGAGCCTTTTCTTCAATTCGGGCGTGCTGCTGATGGACCTCGAGGCGTGGCGGACGAAGGAATATTGCCGCAAATGCATCGAGTTCATCCAGAAGCACCCCGAGCGCGCGATCGACGCGGACCAGGACATCCTCAACCTGGTGCTGTTCGGAGACTGGCTGCCGCTGGATTACAAGTGGAACGTAATCAATCCGTTCTTCCGTCCGTCCTTCGACCTGGGACTGTCAGAGGCGGAGCGCCGCAAGGTGTGTGCCGAGGCGGCGATCATCCACTACAATGGCGGCGCCAAGCCCTGGATCTACCTCGACAACCATCCTCGGCAGCGGGAGTATTTCGCCAACCTGGCCCGCACGGATTGGCGGGACTATCGCCCCGCCGATCGGACGCCGATCAACATCTGCCGGAAGATGTTGACGCCCTACATCCCCCGTCAGCTCCGCTCCGCGATCAGAAGCGCGGTTTCAGGCAAGCAAGGCTAGCCCGGCCCCGAGCCGCTCAATATTTCCTGAGCAGGGCGACGAGCTTGCCCTGCACCTTGACCTTGTCGGCCGGGACGATCTGCACCTTGTGCGCGGGGTTCGCCGGTTCGAGCGCGATCGATTTGCCGTGCCGGCGCAGCCGCTTCAGCGTCACGTACTCGTCCACGAGCGCGACGATGATCTGGCCGTTCTCGGCTTGCTCACCGCGGCGGATGATAACGGTGTCGCCGTCGAGGATGCCGGCATCGATCATCGAGTCGCCATCGACCTCGAGCGCGTAATGCTCGCCGGTGCCGAGCATCGCGATCGGCACCTCGATGTGCGAGCTGGTGTCGCGCAGCGCTTCGATCGGCAGACCGGCGGCAATCCGGCCATAGAGAGGAAGCTGCACCGCGCTCGCGTCGTTGGCGGCCGTTACGCCGGCCAGATTGCGGCTGAAATCGCCTCGGATCACGTTCGGGGAGAAGCCCGGCGCCGCTGCGGCAGGCCGGGCCGCCTCCGCCGCCAACGGCGCCTCCGCCCGGTCGAGCGACTCGTTCGGCAAACGGGTCACCTCCAACGCGCGGGCCCGGTGGTGCCGGCGGCGCAAGAAGCCGCGTTCCTCCAGAGCCGAGATGAGCCGGTGGATGCCTGACTTCGAGCGTAGCTGAAGAGCCTCCTTCATCTCCTCGAACGAAGGAGAAAAGCCCGTCTTTTTCAGATGGCCATCGATGAATACCAGCAACTCGTGCTGCTTGCGCGTCAACATGGGACAGCTCCCGCCTAGCCGAATCGGAACAAATCGGCAACCGGGATGTTCTACGTTGGTTCCGCGAATCCCGTCAACTGGATCAGAACAAACCCTGGTCTAGCCGGATGAGATCGATCCCGTCGCCCGCCGCGGCGGGCGGCGCGTGCGGGGCACGCAGCGCGAGCGCGTCCGATTGTGCGAGCACCTTTAGATGCGACGAGTCCTGCCGCGAGAACGGCGTGACCATCAATGCGCCATCGGCGGACATGGCGACCGTGGACCGGAGGTAGTCGGCGCGGCGGTCGTTGGCGGCGAGGGGAACGGCCAGCACGCCGCGCGAGATCGGCAGTTGCACGTCCCGCTCGCCGGCGAGGCGCTTGATTGCCGGCACGAGGAACAGGATGGCGCAGACGAGGGCGGAGACGGGGTTGCCCGGGAGGCCTAGCACCGGCGTGCCGGCAAGCGCGCCGAAGATGAGCGGCTTACCGGGGCGCATCGCGATCTTCCAGAAATCCGCGGTGAAGCCCCTGGTGGCCAGACCTTGCTGGATGAGGTCGTGCTCGCCGACGCTCGCGCCGCCGGTCGTGACCAGCAGGTCGATGCCGCCGGTCTGGTCGGCCGTGGCAGCGATGGCGGCCAGATCATCCGATGCGATTGGCAGCACAACCGGGTCCGCGCCGGCCGCGGCAATCAGTCCGGCAAGGGCGTGCGCATTGGATGAGACGATGCCGCCAGGGCGGACCGGGTCGCCGGGCAGGGCGATCTCGTCGCCGGTCGCGAGAATCGCGACGCGTGGGCGGCGGTGGACCGTGAGCCACGGGTGGTTGGAGGCCGCGGCGAGACCGATTGCGCGGGCGGTGAGACGGATGCCGGGCGAGAGCAGGACGTCGCCGGTCGTGAAGTCGCCGCCGCGGGTGCGGATGTGACGGCCGGCGATGGGCGCCTCGCGCAGCGTGAGACGGTCGCCCTCGCGGTCTGCATCTTCCTGGATGGCGACCGCGTCGGCGCCGGACGGGACGAGGCTACCAGTGAACAGGCGAAGCGCCTGGTTGTGGCCGATCGTGCCAGCAAATGGGTGGCCCGCGGGGGCGCTACCGATGACGGTCCAGGGCCCGGGATCGCCGGCGCGAAGTGCGTAGCCGTCCATGGCGGACACGTCGCCGGGCGGCTGGTCGAGACGGGCGGTGACCGGCGCGGCAAGAACCCGGCCCCATCCGGCCGAAAGCCCGACCGTCTCCGTCCCGGTCGGCCGCATCGCGCCCAGGATGCGGCTGGTCGCTTCGGCAACGTGGATCATGCCTGGCTGAACGCGCCGGACTTGCCGCCATCCTTGTGCACGACCCGGAGCCCATCGATCCGCATCCCGCGGTCCACGGCCTTGCACATGTCATAGACGGTCAGCGCGGCGACGCTGGCCGCGGTCAGCGCCTCCATCTCGACGCCCGTGCGGCCCGTGGTGCGGACGGTCGCCTCGATCTCGACCGAGTCCGCCCCCGTCCGGAGGTCGAGCGTGACCGCCGTGATCGGCAGCGGATGGCAGAGCGGGATCAGGTCGGCGGTGCGCTTCGCCGCCATGATGCCGGCGAGGCGCGCGACGCCGAGGACGTCACCTTTGGCAGCCCGCCCGTCGCGGATCAGATCGGCTGTCGCGGGCAACATGGCAACCGTCGCGCGCGCCGTCGCCGTCCGCGCGGTCTCCGCCTTGGCCGATACGTCGACCATGGTGGCGCGGCCCTCGGCGTCGAAATGGGTGAGGCTCATTCCCCGAGGAGCGCTCGGGTCGCGGCGCCGACATCCTCGTGACGAAGCAAGCTCTCGCCCACGAGGAATGAGCGCGCGCCGGCTTCGCACAGCCAGATCACGTCCTGATGCGACCGGATGCCGCTCTCGGCGATGAGGAAGCGGTCGGACGGAACCAGGGGCGCCAGTTCGGCCGTCGTCTCAAGGGTGGTCTGCAACGTCTTGAGATTGCGGTTGTTGATGCCAATGAGCTGTGTCTGCAGACCCAGTGCACGCTCCAACTCACGGCGGTCATGAACCTCGACCAGCACGTCCATGTCGAGGGCGCGCGCCAGCTCCTCGAGATCGCGCGCGGTCGAGTCCGTCAGCGCGGCCATGATGAGCAGGATGCAGTCGGCGCCCATGAGCCGGCTCTCGTAAACCTGCCAAGGTTCGAGAATGAAGTCCTTGCGAAGGATCGGCAGCGAGACCGCCGCCCGGACGGCCTTCAAGTGATCGGGCGAGCCTTGGAAAAAGGCCTCGTCGGTCAGCACCGACAGGCAGGTCGCGCCGGCGTCCGCGTAGGTGTGGGCCAGCGTGACCGGATCGAAATCGGAGCGGATCAGCCCGGCCGAGGGTGAGGCTTTCTTGATTTCGGTGATGAGGGCGTAGCCGCCGGCCGCCACCTTCTCCTTGAGCGCGACGCCGAAATTGCGCGGGCGGTCCTTCTGGTGGGCGACCTTGGACTTGAGTTGCGCCAGCGACAGCCCGCCCTCGCGGCGCCGGGTCTCGGCCAGGGTTGCGGCGCAAATCTGCGCGAGGGTGTCGGATACGCCTACATCCATGTCTCAGTTCTCCAGCGCGGCGCTGGCGACCCGCAACCGCTCCAGCGCAGCCAACGCAGCCCCGTCATCGATGGTTCGGGCCGCAAGCGCGACGCCTGCAGTCAAGTTGTCGATGGCGCCGGCGACAATCAGTCCGGCAGCGGCATTGAGCAACACTGTGTCGCGATATGGTCCGGCTTCGCCCTGGAGCAAGCGCAGCAAGGCGGCGGCGTTGTGTTTGGGGTCGCCGCCCCTGATGGACGCGACCGGGCTGACCGGCAGGCCGGCATCGTCCGGCCGGATGATGAACTCCCGGATCTTTCCTTGCTCGAGCGCGGCGACGCGGTTGTCGCCGGCCACGGTCAGTTCGTCGAGGCCCTGGCCGTGGACGATCCAGGCGCACTCCGTGCCGAGGGCCTGGAGCGCCTCAGCCATCGGGCGAAGCCATTGCAGGGCAAAGGTGCCGGTCAGTTGGCGGCGCACGCGCGCTGGGCTGGCGAGCGGGCCGAGTAGGTTGAAGATCGTGCGGGTGCCGAGTTCGACGCGCGGGCCTGCGGCATGCCGCAATGCTGCGTGGTGCTTCGGGGCGAACAGGAACACCGATCCGGCGTCGCGCAGGATGCCGGCCAGGCGAGACGGCGCGGCGTCGATGTCGACGCCGAGCACGGAGAGGACGTCGGCGCCGCCGGTTTGGCTGGAGAGGGCGCGATTGCCATGCTTGGCGACGGGGATGCCGGCGCCGGCGAGCACGAAGGTGACGGCGGTCGAGACGTTCAGGGTGGCTGCGCCGTCGCCGCCGGTGCCGCAGACGTCGATCGCGCCGGGCGGCGCCTCGACCTCGATCATGCGGGCGCGCATGGCGCGGACGGCGCCGGTCATCTCGGCGACGGTCTCGCCGCGGACGCGCATCGCCATCAACATGCCGGCGATCTGCGCGGGCGTGGCCTCGCCGGACATGATCAGGCTGAACGCGGCTTCGGATTGCTCGGCCGAGAGCGTCTCGCCTTGGGCGAGGGCGGCCAGCACCGGTTTGAGCGTGGTCACGCTGCTTTGGCGGGTTGGTTCGAGCCGCGGGCGATGGCGAGGAAGTTGCCGAGCAAGGCGTGGCCGTGTTCGGAGGCGATGCTCTCCGGGTGGAACTGAACGCCGAACACCGGCATCGTGCGATGCCGCATCCCCATGATGATCCCACCGTCGGTCCAGGCAGTGGGCTCGAGTTGGTCCGGCAGGGTCTCGGCCTCGACAATGAGGCTATGGTAGCGCGTCGCAGCGAACGGGCTCGGCAGGCCCGCGAACAGGTCCGTGCCGGCGTGGGTGATCGGGCCGACCTTGCCGTGCATCGGGGTGGGCGCGCGGATGACCCGGCCGCCGAACACCTGGCCGATCGCCTGATGGCCGAGGCAGACGCCCAGGATCGGCACGCGGCCGGCGGCGGCCTCGATCAGGTCGAGGCATATGCCGGCCTCCGACGGCGTGCAGGGACCAGGCGAGAGCACGATCGCGTCGGGCTCGCGGGCGAGCGCGTCGGCGGCCGTGAGGGCGTCGTTGCGGACGACCTCGCACGCGGCGCCGAGGTCACCGAGGAAATGGACGAGGTTGAAGGTGAAGCTGTCGTAGTTGTCGATCAGGAGGATCATCGCATCAGACCTTGGCGGCGAAGCGGACGGCTTCTTCGGCCGCGCGGAACAGGGCGCGGCTCTTCTGCACGCTTTCGGCCCACTCCCCTTCCGGCGTGCTGTCGGCAACGACGCCACCGCCGGCCTGCACGTACATCACACCGTCTTTGACGACCGCGGTGCGCAGGCCGATGCAGGTGTCCATGGTGCCGTTGGCGGCGAAGTAGCCGATGCAGCCGGCATAAATGCCGCGGCGGGTCGGTTCGAGCTCCTCGATGATCTGCATTGCACGGATCTTCGGCGCGCCGGTGAGGGTCCCGGCCGGGAAGGCCGCGACCAGGGCGTCGAGCGCGTCGAGGCCGGGCTTGAGCTTGCCCTCGACGGTCGAGGACAGATGCATCACGTGGCTGAACCGCTCGACCGCGAAGCTTTCGGTCACGCGGACCGTGCCGATCTCGGCGACCCGGCCCACGTCGTTGCGGCCGAGGTCGAGCAGCATCAAATGCTCGGCGCGTTCTTTGGGGTCGGAGACGAGATCCTGCTCGAGGGCGAGATCCTCTTCGCGGGTGGCGCCGCGGGCGCGAGTGCCGGCGAGCGGGCGAAGCGTGATGGTGCCGTCCCGCAATCGGACGAGGATTTCGGGCGAACTGCCGACGACGCTGAAGCCGCCGAAGTCGAGGAAGAACAGAAATGGGGCCGGGTTGACGCGGCGGAGCGCGCGATAGAGCGCGAAGGGCGGCAGGGCAAACGGGGCGGAGAAGCGCTGGCTCGGCACAATCTGGAACGCGTCGCCGGCCGTGATGTAATCCTTCATGCGCTCGACCACGCCCATGAACTCGGCCTTGCTCATGTTGGAGCTGGGCTCGGGCTGGGGCGGCAGCGAGACCGGCGGAACCGCGTGTGGCAGCGGACGCTCGAGCAGGGCGGCGGCTTCGGCGAGTGCCGCCTCGGCACGCTCCCAGGCGGAGGCGGCGGAGACGCCCTGCTGCGGGTAGATCGGGGCGGCGAGGGTGAGTTCATCGCGCACGTTGTCGAACACGGCAAACACGCTGGGACGGACCAGGAGCGCGTCGGGTAGGCCGAGTTCGTCAGGATTGCCGTCGGGCAAGCGCTCCATCTGGCGCACCATGTCGTAGCCGAGATAGCCCACCAGGCCGCCCAGCATCGGCGGCAGGTGGTCCGGAACCTCCATGCGGCTCTCGCGGTTGAGCGCGCGCAGGCTGTCGAGCGGGGCGGCGGCTTCAGGGATGAAGGCGTGCGGGGCGGAGCGGGCGTTGCGGTTGAGTTCGGCCCGGCCGCCGCGGCAACGCCAAATCACGTCGGGCGACATGCCGATGATGGAATAGCGGCTGCGGGCGGCGCCGCCCTCGATGCTCTCGAGCAGGAAGGAGAACGGCCGGCCCGAGGCGAGCTTGAGATAGGCGCCGACCGGGGTCTCGAGGTCGGCAACGCCGGTGGTCCAGACCAGCGTGCCGCGGCCGGCCTCATACCCGGCATGGAACGCGGCGCGGCTCGGGGACGTGACGGCGTTCATTGCAGCAGGCTGTCGAGCATCTGGCGGTTGACGCGCGGCTGGGCGCGGTCGCGCAGGGTGGTGGCGAACACGACCTGGATGTCCTGATCGAGCGCTTTGGTCAGTGCGTCGCGGAACTGGGCGGTGCCGACCGGGTCCTGCGCCGGGTCGGGATCGTCGATGCCGGCCAGACGGACGACCCAGAAGCCCTCGGGGGTCTCGACCATGGTCGTCTCGCCCTGCTTGAGGCGGAACAGCGCCTGCTGCACGGGCGGCGGAACCTGAGGGTTCGTCGCGTCCCGCGTCACAGGCGGGGTCTTCTCCATGTGTAGCCCGGCGATCGTGGCGGCGTCGTCGAGCGAGCCGCTGGCCTGGGCGGCGGTCATGAGTTTAGTGGCGGCCGCGTCCTGTTCGTGGCGGCGCTGGGCGGCGTCCCAGTCCTCCTTGACCTGGCCTTGGACGTCGGCAAACGGCTTCAACGTGGCGTCGATCGTGTCTTCGACCTGCAGCGCATAGTAGGACTGGTCGGGGCCTTCGATCATATGGGGGGTGTCGCCCTTGGCCGTGCTGAACGCGGTGGCGATGATGGCCTTCTTCAGCGCCGGGCTGCCGGGGATCGGGGCGGGCTCGCCCTCCGGTGTGTTGCCCTGGGCGTCGAGCGTGCCGGACAGGCCGGCCGCGCCGAGGTCGCCGGACAGGTCGTCGAAGCTGGTGCCCGACGAGAGCGCGTCGTCGAGCTTGTTGGCGCGGGCATACACCTGATCGACGGCGCGCTCTTGCGCGATCTTCTGATGGATCTCGTCCTTGACCTGATCGAGCGTCTTCGACTGGCCGGGCACGACTTTGGTGACGCGGATGATCTGGTAGCCGAAGGCCGATTGGATGGGGCCGGTGACGGTGTCCGGGGCAGCGGCAAAGACGGCGTCGGCGAGTTCGGTGGAGGGGAATTGCTGCTTGGTCGACAGGTCCAGGTTGACTGCCGAGCCGCCGGCGGCCGGCGCAGCGGCCTGCATCGCGGCCCAGTCGGCGCCGCCGGTCCAGGTCGCCGCGAGTTGGTCCGCGGCTGCCTTGTCCGCAGCCACGATGACCTCGGCGGAGCGCTTCTCCTCGGAAACGTAATCGGCCCTGTGGGCGTCGTAATAGGCCTGCATGTCCTCGGGTGTGACGTCGATCCCGCCGGCCAGGGTCTGCGGCGAGAGGACGACGAGCTTGATCCGGCGGTATGCGGGCGCGCTGTAGGCGGTAGGGTTGTTCTCGTATTCGCGCTGCAGGTCGTCCGCGGTGGGTTCAGGCGGAGCCGAAGCGGCGCTGAACGCCAACTCGACGGCGTCACCGGACCGCGTCTCGCGCTGGAACGCGTAGACCTGCTTGAGCAAGGTCTCGGGCGGCGTGACGCCGGACTGGATGGTGTCCATGAGTTGGCGCTGGCCGATGTCGGCGCGGAGCATGTCGAGGAAGCGGGGCTCGGTCATGTTGTTGTTGCGCATGACGCTGTCGAAGGTCGCGCGGTCGAACGTGCCGGCCGGGCCGCGGAAGGCGGGGATGGCGAAGACGGCCTGGCGCAGGTCGGCATCGGGCACTTGGATGCCGAGCCGTTGGACTTCGTCGCCGATCGCGGCCTGGACGATCAGGCGCTCGAGCGACTCGCCCGCGACGGCGCGGCGCACGTCCGGAGGCGGTTCGGCGTTGTTGCCCATCATCCGGGTGACCTGGGCGAGATTGCGGCGGAACGCGTCCTGGAATTCCTGCGCCTCGATCTTGCGGTTCCCGACCGTGGCGAGCGCGGTGTTCTGGCCGTAATTGCGCACCACGTCGGCGATGCCCCACAGGCCGAACGCGGCGACCAGGACGACGAAGAAGGCGCGGGCGGCCCAGGTATTCAGGAAGGCGCGGAAGAAAGACATCATCGTGAGTGTCGGGGCCCGGTGATCTACAGGGGCCGCACCATAGGCAGGCCAGGGTCTATTTGCCAGATGGGAGGCGGGCGGCATTATGGCTCGCGTGGTGCAGGAGTTCGGAACGGGCATGCGGCAATTGATCGCCGGCAATTGGAAGATGAACGGCTTGCACGCCGAGGCCGTGGCGTTGGCGCGCGCGGTCCGCGAGGGTGCCGACGGCGTTGGGTGCGAATTGCTGGTGTGCCCGGCCGCGACGGTGCTGGCGGCGGTGGCGGAGGCTCTGCGCGGCAGCGCGGTTGGCGCCGGCGGCCAGGACTGCCATGTGGAGAGCAGCGGGGCGCATACCGGCGACGTTTCGGCGGTGATGTTGCGCGATGCAGGGGCGGCCTGGGTCATCGTCGGACATTCGGAGCGGCGGCACGCCTACGCGGAAGCAAACGCGCTGGTCCGCGACAAGGCGGCGGCGGCGATGCGAGCCGGGCTGCTGCCCATCGTGTGCGTGGGTGAGACGGAGCAGCAGCGCCTGGCCGGGGCGGCCGAGACGGTGGTGGCCGCACAGGTCGACGGCAGTGTCCCCCCGGGCTTCACCGGGGTGGTCGCGTATGAGCCGATCTGGGCTATCGGGACCGGCCGGGTCGCGGCGGAGGCCGACATCGTCGAGATGCACCGCTGCATCCATGACCAGTTGGCCGATACGCTGGGGGAGGGCGGGCAGGCGGTCCGCGTGCTGTATGGCGGGTCGGTCAAGCCGGCCGGGGCGGCGGCGATCTTGGCGCTGCCCGGCGTGGGTGGGGCGCTGGTGGGCGGGGCGAGCCTCGTCGCGGCGGATTTCCTCGCGATCGCTCGCGCGTCGGTCTAACGCGCGCGGCTGACGGTGAAGTCGGCCACGTCGGCGAGCGCCTCGCGAAGCGGGCTCGGCGCGAACACCGCGAGGTGGTCCTTGGCCGAGGCGGCGAAGGTCGCGGCCAGGTCGAGCGTGGTCTGGATGGCGCCGGTCTGCTCGATAAGGCAGAGGGCCCGGTCGAGATCGTCCGGGGTCTGTTCGCTGGCCTCGATCGTGCGGATCCAGAACTCACGCCCGGTCTCGTCGGCGGCATGGAAGGCGGCGAGCACGGGGAGGGTGATCTTGCCCTCGCGGAAATCGTCGCCGACCGTCTTGCCGAGCGTGGCCTGGTCGGCTGCGTAGTCGAGCGCGTCGTCGACGAGTTGGAAGGCGATGCCGAGGTGGTCGCCGAACGAGGCGAGCGCTTGGCATTCTGCGGCCGAGCGGCCGGCGACGACGCCGCCGACTTCGCAGGCCGCGGCGAACAGGGCGGCGGTCTTGCCGCGGATGACGTCCAGATACTGGTCCTGCGTGGTTGCAAGGTCGTTTTGGATGACGAGCTGATGAACTTCGCCCTCGGCGATGGTCGCAGCGGCTTTGGACAGGATGCCGAGGACGGGGAGCGAGCCGTCGCCGACCATGAGCTGGAAGGCGCGGGCGAACAGGAAATCGCCGACCAGGACGGACGCCTTGTTGCCGAAGACGGAATTGGCGCTGGAGAGGCCGCGGCGGAGGACGCTCTCATCGACCACGTCGTCGTGCAGGAGCGTGGCCGTATGGATGAACTCCACGCAGGCAGCGAGCTCGACGTGGCGGGCGCCCTCGTAGCCGCAGAGGCGGGCGCAGGCGAGGGTGAGTACCGGGCGCAGCCGCTTGCCGCCGGCGGCGACGATATGCGCGGCGAGTTGCGGGATGAGCGCGACCGGGCTGTCCATCCGGGCGACGATGGTGCGGTTGCAGGCGAGCAGGTCGGCACTGACGAGATCGGTCAGCCGCGCCAGCGCGTCGGGCTCGGGCGAGCCGGGTGCGCGGGCCTGCACAGGCGGGGTAACGTTATTCAATACGGACTCCCGTTGGTCCAACGGCGGTAGCCCGGCATGTGCCAGATGGGCCTTGCCCTCCGCAATACGCGGGACACCGCCCTATCGGACCATATCGGCGCTGCAGAAAAGCGTTCAAGCTGGGGAACATTGCCTTCGAATACGACCGACCGGGACCGAAAGCCAGGATGCGAACGCTTGCCCAATCCAACGATCTCGTGCGCCTCAGCTTCTTGGCGGCCCTGCTGCGCGACGCCGGCATCGAAAGCGTTCTGCTCGACGCGCATGTGAGCGCGGTCGAGGGCAGCATCGGGGCGATCCCACGCAGGCTGGCGGTGTTGGAGGAGGACGAGCGGCAGGCGCGCCGGATCCTGCGGGAGGCGGAGCTGCTGTAGTGGAGACGACCGAGGGCACGCTGCTCGGCGGCCGGGTGCGCTATCGGCAGCCGCGGGAGGGCTACCGGACCGGGATCGAGCCGGTGCTCCTGGCCGCGAGCGTTCCGGCACGGGCAGGGGAGCGGGTGATCGAGGCCGGCCTGGGGGCGGGCGCCGGGCTGATGTGCCTGGCTGCGCGGGTGCCGGGGATCGAGGCGGTCGGCATCGAGATCGACCCGGCGATGGCGGAGTTGGCGCGGGCCAACATAGAGGCGAACGGGTTTGCCGGACTGAGCGTCGTGATCGGCGACGTCACACAGGTCGAGTTGCCGGCAGCCGATCACGTGATGGCCAATCCGCCCTGGCACGACCCGGGCTCGACCGGGTCGCCCGTCGGGCGGCGGCGACTGGCCAAGCAGGAGGGTGCGCGCGGGGTGGAGAGCTGGGTCGCGGCCCTGGGCGGCGCATTGCGGCCGGGTGGAACGCTGACGATGATCATGCCGCCGGGTCTCCTCGCACGCGCGACGGCGGCGTGCGAGGGCGCATTGCTGAGCGGGATGGTCCGTTACGCGCTGCTGCCGAAGGCGGGGCGGCCGGCCAAACTGGTCCTGTTGCGCGCGGTCCTGACGCTCCCTCCGCCCGGCCCTATCCCGGTGGGAGAGGCGGCAGAACGTGTGCTGCACGAAGCGGATGGAGCCTACACCCCCGCCATCGAGGCGGTGCTCCGGCATGGGGCGGCGTTGGTTATGGGGGAGCGAAGAGCCGCTTGCCTGGGCCGTACGGCATGACGACGTCCGCCGGGTCGGCCAGGTTGAGCATGGCGCGGGCGCGCTCGTCGAGCATGTCGGGGTCGAGGCGCTGCGAGCGCAACTCGCTGACCCGGCGCTCCCATCCTGCCTGCTCCGCCTGGGCCTTGGCGAGATCGGCCCGGACTGACCTCAACTGCTCCTGCCGGAGCGCGTACGCCTGCAACCCGCGGTCGCCCTGGGTCGCGTTCCATAGAAAATAGGCCACGAGCGACATAAAGATCGCCGGCAAGATCATTGCCCGCAGACCATTTTGAAGCGACCGACCGGCGCGCTGCACGAATCCAGACACGCCCTCATCATACCCGATCAGGCGATCGGCTGCACTCATGAACGGCGTAGGATGGTGCGGCCGGCGTAGCGCGCGGAGGGGCCGAGCTCGGCTTCGATGCGGATGAGCTGGTTGTATTTCGCGGTGCGGTCGCTGCGCGCGAGGCTGCCGGTCTTGATCTGACCGCAATTGGCCGCCACGGCCAGGTCGGCGATGGTGTTGTCCTCGGTCTCGCCGGAGCGGTGGCTCATGACGCTGGTCATGCCGGCGCGGTGGGCGAGCTCGATGGCTTCCAAGGTCTCGGACAGGGTGCCGATTTGGTTCACCTTGATCAGGATCGAGTTGCCGGTGCCCTCGGCGATGCCGCGGCGGAGGCGTTCGGTGTTGGTGACGAACAGATCGTCGCCCACGAGCTGGATCCGCTTGCCGAGTGTCTCTGTGAGGTGCTTCCAGCCGGCCCAGTCGTCCTCGGCGCAGCCGTCTTCGATGGACGCGATGGGGAAGCGGTCGCAGAGATGGGCGAGGTAGTCGACCATGCCGGCGGCGTCGAATGTCTTGCCCTCGCCCTCGAGGTGGTAGGTGCCGTCCTTGTAGAATTCGGTGCTGGCGCAATCGAGCGCGAAGGTGACGTCTTCGCCGGGGCGGTAGCCGGCGGTCCGGCAGGCCTTGCTGATGAAATCGAGCGCGTCCTCGGCCGAGCGCAGGCCGGGGGCGAAGCCGCCTTCGTCGCCGACGTTGGTGTTGTGGCCGGCGTCGTGCAGCGCCTTCTTCAGCGCTTGGAAGATCTCGGAACCGGTGCGGACTGCGTCGGCGATGGTGGCGGCGCCGACTGGCTGCACCATGAATTCCTGGATGTCGATCGGGTTGTCGGCGTGTTGGCCGCCGTTGACGATGTTCATCATCGGCACCGGCAGGGTGCGGGCGAAGACGCCGCCGACGTAGCGGTAGAGCGGCATGCCGAGATCGTCGGCGGCGGCCTTGGCCAGCGCGAGCGAGACGGCGAGGATGGCGTTCGCGCCCAAGCGCGATTTGTTGGGCGTGCCGTCAAGGTCGATCATGATCTCGTCGAGCTTGATTTGCTCGGAGGCGTCCATTCCGCTGATAGCGTCGAAGATCTCGCCTTCGATATTGGCGCAAGCGTTGCGGACGCCCTTGCCGCCGTAGCGGGATTTGTCGCCGTCGCGCAGCTCGACCGCCTCATGGGCGCCGGTGGATGCGCCCGAGGGAACGATGGCGCGGCCGGAGGCGCCGGTGTCGAGGAGGACTTCCGCTTCGACCGTCGGGTTGCCGCGGCTGTCGAGAACTTCGCGGGCGACGATGTCGGCGATGGCGCTCATGGGTGATCCGTCTCGTAAGTGGTTGGGGTCCGTAACATCGCGGCCGGGTTCAGCCAAGGGACGGGCACGCCGACACTGGTCATCATGGGGGAGGCCGTGCAGAAGTCGGTCGGGGAGGGACCATGATGAGAGCGACCACACGATCGCTGGCCGTCGCCGTGGCGGCGTTGCTGCTCGGCGCTGCGGCCGGCGAGGAGGAGACCCGGCTGCCGGTCTTCCAGCCCGGCCCCGCAGAGATCGGCCGCAAGCCGAGCCCGCTGATCGGCACCCCGCTCGAGCCGATCGTGCGTCTCGGCCAGAGCCTCAACGCCGCCGGCATCCTGCCCCGCGTGCGATATGTGCAGAGCTTCGCCGGCAATCCGAGCGGGGGACTGGCGCAGGGGACCGATACCTCGGGCGTGGTGATTTTCGGGGCGGACCTGAACATGGAGAAGATCGCCGGCATTCCCGGAGCGCAGGTGCATACGACCTTCGCGCAGTTCTTCGGCCACGAGCTGTCGAGCGACTACATCGGTTCGCGGACAAAAGTGCAGTCGTTCTACTATCCGAAGAAGCAGTTCGAACTGGCAGAGTTCACCTACGAGCAGGCGCTGTTCGACAAGCGGCTCAGTTTCGTCGTCGGACGCGCCAATGCGACCGGGTCGTTCGCGCGGTCGACATACGGGTGCCGGTTCCAGAACGTTGCAGATTGTCCGTTCGAGCTGACGCAGGCGGTAGGCGCGTTCCCCGGCTTTCCCTACGTCAACTGGGGCGGCTCCGTGCGCTATAATCCGGCGCAAGCCTTCTATGTGAAAGCCGGCGCGTTCGAGACGAACTCGGCGCGCAACAGCAACAGCGGCTTCGCCTGGGGCTTCGAGCACTCGACCGGGTATGTCGTGCCCTTCGAGGTGGGCTACGGCACGGAATACAGCACCGATCCCTACCCGCGGCACTTCAAGATCGGCGGCTGGTATAATTCGGCCCCGTATAACGACCCGTATCTCAGCACCCGCCAGCGCTCGCGCGCGCTGTTCGGCGGGGCACCGCTGACCTACAGCGGCGGCCGGCGCGGCGCGTATGCGCTCGGCGACCAAGTGGTGTGGCGGCCGGATACCGGCCCGGGCCAGCGTGGGATCGCGGTGTTCGCGACGACCGGCGTGCCGTTCGACGGCGCGGGATTGTTCTCGTTCCAGGGCGTCGCCGGCGCCATCTGGACCGGGCCGTTCCCCGGCCGTCCGGCCGACCAGATCGGTGTGCTCGGCACCTACATCCGGCTGTCGGACAAGGAGGACGGCTACGTCAACGACCTGCTCCGCAAGGCCAAGAGCAACAGCTTCGTCAGCCGCAACCAAGGAATCTTCGAGGCGAACTACAACTACAAGATCCTGGAAGGGATCTACTTGGCGGGCAGCCTGCAATACCTGGTCAACCCCGATCCGATCAACCGGCCCACCGCCAAGTTCGCTCCCAAGGACGCGCTGGTGCTGGGGCTGAAACTGTCGATCAACATGAACCAGCTGTTCGGCCTGCCGGCGTCGCTGGCGGAGGAGTGACATTTTTTCGGTTCGGCTGAAGAGTGCTAGACAAACCCAACGAACCTGCTCAGGGTATCTACAACCAAAAGTAAATTGGAGGGTCCGATGATGTTGCAAAAAGCGATGTTCAATGCCGCTGGTTTGGCGTTCGCCGCCAGCCTGCTGGCCGGCACCGCGCTGGCACAGAACGCGCCGGCCAATCCGCCCTCGGGCGGCGCGAAGGCGGGTGGACCCGGGTTGACGGTTCCGGCCGAGCGCGGCAATCCGCTGGTGGGCCGCCCACAGGGCGCCACGCTGGCGCCGGTCGACTCTCCGCCGCTTCCCACGGCCGCCGCCAACCTGCCGGTGGACAAGCTGCATGCGCCGGCCGGGTTCAAGGTCGAGGTGTTCGCGAGCGGCATCGCCGACGCCCGTTCCATGCGCGTGAGCGACAAGGGGACCGTGTTCGTCGGCAACCGTCTGCTCGACAAGGTGTATGCCGTCACGCAGGAAGACGGAAAGGCGAAGATCCACGTCATCGCCAGCGGGCTGCACCGGCCAAACGGCGTCGCCCTGCACGACGGCAACCTGTATGTGGCCGAGCTGAACAAGATCTGGCGGTTCGACAACATCGAGGCGAACCTGGATCATCCGCCCAAGCCCGTGCTGATCTATGACGACCTGCCGGCCGACGAAGCGCATGGCTGGAAATTCATCGGCATCGGCCCGGACAACAAGCTGTACGTGCCGATTGGCGCGCCGGGTAACATCCTGATCCCGCCGCCGACGAACGCGCAGATCCGGCGGATGGACCTCGACGGCAAGAACGTCGAGATGGTGGCGACCGGGGTGCGCAACTCGGTCGGGTTCGACTGGAACCCGGTGACCAAGGACCTCTACTTCACCAACAACGGCCGTGACTGGCTCAGCGAGGACCTGCCGAACGATACGCTGCACATGGTGCCGGCGAAGATGACCACGGCGCCGAACTTCGGCTATCCCTATTGCCACCAGGGCAACTTCACCGACCCGGAGTATGGCTGGGGCAAGAACTGCGACGATTTCGCCAAGCCGACCGCCCTGCTCGGCCCGCACGTCGCCTCGTTGGGTATGAGGTTCTACACGAGCGACAAGTTCGGCCCCGAGTATAAGAACGCCATCTTCGTCGCGCTGCACGGGTCGTGGGACCGCACGGTCAAGCTCGGCGGCGATGTCGAGGTGATCAAGCTGAACGAGGACGGCTCGGTCGCATCGCAGACCCCGTTCCTGACCGGCTTCCTCCAGAACAACCAGTATGTCGGCCGCCCGGTCGACGTCCAGCCGATGCCGGACGGTTCCCTGCTGGTGTCCGACGATTGGAACGGGGCGATCTGGCGCGTCAGCAAGACGAACTAGTCGGCCTCGTGCTCTAAGAGGGTCCGCGTCGCAAGGCGCGGACCTTTCCATTTCTGAAGGATCACAGCATGCGTTTTGCCCTGCTGCTCGCCGCATTGACGCTCGCAGTGCCCGCCCTGGCCCAAGACGTGAGCGGCCGCTTGCCGGCGTGCCTGGCCTGTCACGGCAAGGACGGCACCTCGGCGATCCCGACCGTGCCGTCGTTGGGCGCGATGCCGGTCAACTACGTGCTGACGCAACTCTACCTGTTCCGCGAGAAGATCCGGGTTGCGGACCCGATGAACGCCGTGACGCAGGGGCTGACGGACGACGACCTGCGCGCGCTCGGTGAAATCATCAACAAGATGCCGCCACCCACACCGGCGCCGGCCATGGCTGCGGCGGACGCGGAGAAAGCGTCGGCGCTGGTCGGGCAATATCATTGCAACTCATGCCACGGCGCCGATCTGGGCGGACAACAGACGGTCCCGCGCATCGCCGGCCAGCATGCGGATTACGTCCGCCAGGCGCTGGTCGCCTACAAGAGCAATGTGCGGCACGGGTATAGCCCGGCGATGAACGAGGCCTCGCAAGACATCAAGGACGAGGAGATCCCGTTGCTGGCGCAATACGTTTCCCGTTACAGGCCGCCCGCCGCCGACTAACCGCCTTTGGTCAGCCGATCGATCGCAACGAGCCGGGCGAGCAACGCGGGCATCTCGTTCAGCGGGATCATGTTCGGGCCGTCGCTCGGGGCGTGATCCGGGTCCTGGTGCGTCTCGATGAACAGCGCGGCGACGCCGACCGCGGCAGCGGCGCGGGCAAGGGGGGGCGCGAACTCGCGCTGCCCGCCCGAACTGGTGCCCTGGCCGCCGGGCTGCTGGACCGAGTGGGTCACGTCGAACACGACGGGGTAGCCGGTGCGCGCCATGATGGGCAGGGCGCGGAAGTCGGACACGAGGGTGTTGTAGCCGAAGCTGACGCCGCGTTCGGTCAGCAGGATGCTCTCGTTGCCGGTGCCGGCGATCTTCGCAGCGACGTTGGCCATGTCCCAGGGCGCGAGGAACTGCCCTTTCTTGACGTTGATGGTGCGGCCGGTCTCGCCGGCGGCGATCAGCAGGTCGGTCTGTCGGCAGAGGAAGGCGGGGATTTGCAGGACGTCGACGGCTTCGGCGACCGGGTCGCACTGGTCGGCGGCATGGATGTCGGTCAGCACCGGGATGGCGAAACGTTCGCGGACGGCGGCCAAGATGGCCAGACCCTTGCCGATGCCGACACCACGCGCGGCCGAGGCGCTGGTCCGGTTGGCCTTGTCGAAGCTGCTCTTGTAGATCAGTCCGATCCCAGCCTGCTTGGCGATGGCGGTGAGGGCATCGGCCATCTCGAACGCATGCGCTTCCGACTCGATCTGACACGGACCGGCGATCAGGACGAACGGCTTGTCGTTGCCGATCTCGAGATCGCGGACGCGGACGATGCGTGTGCCTGGGGACGGCTCGTCGTCGAGTTCGTCGTCCGGCACCTCGTCGGCGGCGTCAAGCGGGACGGGCGCGTCAGACAAGGCGCGCCTGCTTGACGGTCGCGCCGATGAAGCCGGCAAAGAGCGGATGGGGGTCGAGCGGCTTTGATTTCAGCTCGGGGTGATACTGCACGCCGATGAACCAGGGGTGGCCGGGCAGCTCGACGGTTTCGGGAAGGACGCCGTCGGGCGACATGCCGGCGAAGCGGAGGCCGGTCTGCTCGAGCCGGTCGCGGTAGTTCACGTTCACCTCGTAACGGTGCCGGTGGCGCTCGTGGATCCGGGTCGACCCATACATCTCGGCGATGAGCGACCCGCCGTCGAGTTCGGCCGGGTAGGCGCCGAGGCGCATGGTGCCGCCAAGGTCGCCACCCTCGTCCCGGCGCTCGACCTGATTGCCCCGCGCCCATTCGGTCAACAGGCCGACGACGGGCGTCATGCAGGGGCCGAACTCGGTGCTCGAGGCGTCTTCCAGACCGGCCATGTTGCGGGCGCATTCGATGACGGCCATCTGCATGCCGAAGCAGATCCCCAGGAACGGGACCCGGCGCTCGCGGGCGAAGCGCACGGCGGCAATCATGCCGGGGGTGCCGCGCTCGCCAAAGCCGCCTGGGACGAGGATGCCGTGGACGCCCTCGAGCCGGTTGACCGCGTCGGGCTGCTCGAACACCTGGCTGTCCACCCAATCGAGCTGGACGCGCACACGATTGGCCACGCCGCCATGGGTGAGCGCCTCGGCCAGGCTCTTATAGGAGTTGAGCAGGCTGGTGTATTTGCCCACGACAGCGATGCGGACGGTGCCCTCGGGCGAGCGGACGATGTCGACGATCCGTTGCCAGGGCGACAGGTCGGGATTGCTCTCGAACGGCAGGCCGAAGTGGCGCAGGACCTCCCGGTCCATGCCCTCCTCATGATAGGAGATCGGCACGGCGTAGATGGTGTCGACGTCCAGCGCGGCGATGACGGCCTGCTGGCGGACGTTGCAGAAATTGGCGATCTTGCGCCGCTCGCCCTCGGGGATCTGCCGGTCGCAGCGGCAGAGCAGCATGTCGGGCTGGATGCCGGCGTTCTGGAGTTCCTTGACGGAGTGTTGGGTGGGCTTGGTCTTCAGCTCGCCGGCGCTCGGGATGTAGGGGACCAGGGTGAGGTGGATGAACATCGTGCGCTCGGCGCCGAGTTCATTGCCGAGCTGCCGGATCGCTTCGAGAAACGGCAGGCTCTCGATGTCGCCGACGGTGCCGCCGATCTCGATCAGCGCGAAATCGACCTGATCCAGATCGCGGACGATGGCTTCCTTGAGCGCGTCGGTGATGTGCGGGATGACCTGGACGGTCGCGCCGAGATAGTCGCCGCGGCGCTCCTTGGCGATCACCTCGGAGTAGATGCGGCCGGTGGTGGCGTTGTCCGACTGGCTGGCGTGGACGCCGGTGAAGCGCTCGTAGTGACCGAGGTCGAGGTCCGTCTCGGCGCCATCGTCGGTGACGAAGACTTCGCCATGTTGGGTGGGGCTCATCGTGCCCGGGTCGACGTTGAGATACGGGTCGAGCTTGCGCAGGCGGACCCGGTAGCCACGCGTCTGCAGCAGCGCGCCGAGGGCGGCGGAAGCGACACCTTTGCCGAGCGAGGAGACCACGCCGCCGGTGATGAAAACAAACCGCGTCATGGGAGCCCTTGATAGCGATACCTCACCGATTCCGGGAACCCCCGTTCGGTGCAACCCTCGTTCCTACGCGGCGTGGGCGTGGGTCGTCAGTTACCGGTCGGCACGGAGGGGCCGGACGGAGCGGCTGGCGTGGCCGGCGATGTCGCCGCTCCCGTGCCGAGCGGCGGTGGGTTGTCCAGCAGCGACCGGCCGCCGCCTACGGTGCCGCGGTTCAGCAAGGCCAGCGCCAGGGATAGCAGGAAGAATGCCGTGCCGAGGATCGCGGTCGTGCGGGTCAGGAGGTTGGTCGTCCCGCGCCCGCTCATGAAGCCGCCCATGCTTTGCGAGTTGCCGATGCCGAGCCCGCCGCCCTCGGACCGCTGGATCAGCACGACGCCGATCAGTGCAAGCGTGACGAAGAGGTGGATCAGCAGGAGGACGGTGTTCATGGCGAGCTCTCTAGCGCGATGTGGTGGCGCTGTCAGCGGCCGGAGAGGATGCGGTCGACGAGCTGCTTGACCGAGGGGATGAACCCGTTGGAGTAGAACGGGTCGCTGGCGAAGCGGTAGGCGTTGTGGCCGCTGAACATGAGCTGATGCTCGATCGCCTCCGGCGTCTGATCGTCGCGCCGGACTTCCTGCAATGTCTTCTGAATGCAGAAGCTGCGCGGGTCGGCCTTCTTGCCGTTGTCGTAATCGGGGCCGTGCTGGCTCCAATTGCTGAAGCGGCAGACGCTGAGGCAACCCATGCAGGCGACCTGGTCGGCAGTGATCTGCGCGGCGCGCTCGGGCGTGACGAAGATCAGGGTGGCATCGGGGGTGCGCAACGCCTCGGTGAACCCGGCGCCGATCCAACCCTCGGCGTGGAACAGGTCCTGCGGCGTGAGGTAGACCGGGCGCTTGCGCGGACCGATGCCGAGGGTTGCCGTGTGCTCGCCGACGGGCTCGGTGGTGTAGGCGACCTGATGTTCGCCGCGCTCGCGCAGTTCCTCGATGAAGCCGTTGTTGACGGCGCTCGAATAGAAGCCGGTGGGGCTGAACTTATTGAGGAAGACGTCGCCTTCCTTGAGGGTCAGCAGGCGACGCTTCCAGGCGTCGCTGATCGGGCTTTCGAGCGTGAGAAGCGGGCGGGTGCCGAACTGGAAGGCGATCGGGCCGAGATCCGGATTGTCGATCCAGTCTTCCCACTCTTCCAGCCACCAGACGCCTCCGGCCATGATGATCGGCACTTCGTCGAGACCGAATGTGCGCATCAGCTTTCGCAGTGCGAGCACGCGGGGGAAGGGGTCTTCGGGCTTCTCCGGGTCCTCACCGTTGGAGAGGCCGTTATGGCCACCCGCGAGCCACGGATCCTCGTAGACGACGCCGCCGAGGAGCGAGGCGGCTTTCGAATACGCGCGCTTCCACAACGCGTTGAAGGCCCGCGAGGAGGAGACGATGGGATAATAGTGCACGCCGAATTTGGCGGCGATGTCGGAGAGGCGATACGGCATGCCGGCGCCGCAGGTTAGGCCGTGGATCAGCCCCTTGGCGCCTTCGAGCACGCCGGTGATGACGCGTTCGGCGCCGCCCATCTCCCAGAGCAAATTGGCGTGGATGCGGCCGCGGCCGCCGCTGATCTCCCAGGCGCGCTTGGCCTGGTCGATGCCGCCCTGGATGCCGAACTGGATCAGTTCCTCATGACGCTCGCGCCGCGTGCGTCCGAGGTAGTTCTGCGGCAGCGCGTTGCCGTCCGCGTCGTAGTAGTCGGCGTTGACCGCACTGAACGTCCCAGCGCCGCCGGCCTCCGCCCAATGCCCGGACGAGACGCCGGTCGAAACGCCGATGCCTTTGCCGCCCTCGATCAACGGAAGGACATCAACCCCTCCCATCCGGATTTCGTTGAGCGTCTTCATCGCGCCGCTGATCCCAAATTCACCGAGGTGTAACTATAGACGGCCGGGCCCCGATGAAAGGGCCCGGCCCGATATTTAACGGGTGCTTATTCGGCGGCGTCGGACCGATCGCGACGCTCGCCCCGTTCGCCGCGGTCACGGCGTCCTTCGCCGCGACCCTCGCCTTCGGGGCGGTCGCCACGGGAGGGCTTTGCGCCGACCTGGTCGGAGATGTCCGCGCCGGTCGCTTGGTCGACCACCCGCATGGAGAGCTTGACCTTGCCGCGGTCGTCGAAGCCGAGGCACTTGACCTTGACCTGGTCGCCTTCCTTGACGACGTCGGTCGTCTTGTTGACCCGGCCCTGCTGCAGCTCGCTGATGTGGACCAAGCCATCCTTGGCGCCGAGGAAATTCACGAACGCGCCAAATTCGGCGGTCTTGACCACCTTGCCGTTGTATATCGCGCCGATCTCGGGCTCGGCCACGATCCCGCGGATCATGTCGATCGCCTTCTGGCTGGCCTCTTCGGTGGTGGCGGCGATCTTGATGGTGCCGTCATCCTCGATGTCGACCTTGGCGCCGCTCTCGGCCACGATCTCGCGGATCACCTTGCCGCCGGTGCCGATCACGTCGCGGATCTTCTCCTTCGGTACGGTGATGACGGTAATGCGCGGCGCCGTGGCAGCGACATCGGTGCGGGCGCCGGTGAGTGCTTTTGCCATCTCGCCGAGGATGTGCAGCCGGCCGTCCTTAGCCTGTTCGAGCGCGATCTGCATGATCTCCGGCGTGATGGACGTGATCTTGATGTCCATCTGCAGCGAGGTGATGCCCTGCTCGGTGCCGGCCACCTTGAAGTCCATGTCGCCGAGGTGATCCTCGTCGCCGAGGATGTCGGAGAGCACGGCGAAGCCGCTGTCTTCCTTGATCAGGCCCATGGCGATGCCGGCGACGGGCCGGTTCAGCTTCACGCCGGCATCCATCAGCGCGAGGCTGGTGCCGCACACCGTTGCCATGCTCGAACTACCATTGCTTTCGGTGATCTCGCTGACGACGCGCATCGTGTAGGGGAAGGTGTCCTTGGCAGGCAGCACCGGGCGGATGGCACGGTAGGCGAGCTTGCCGTGGCCGATCTCGCGGCGGCCCGGGCTGCCCATGCGGCCGGCTTCACCCACCGAGTAGGGAGGGAAGTTGTAATGCAGCATGAAGTGCTCGCGGCGCTCGCCCTCGAGCGCGTCGATGACCTGCTCGTCCTGGCCGGTGCCGAGCGTGGCGACACAAAGTGCTTGGGTCTCGCCGCGGGTGAACAGAGCGGAGCCGTGGGCGCGCGGCAGAATGCCGACTTCGGCGATGATCTGACGGACCGTCTTGGTGTCGCGGCCGTCGATGCGGATGCCGGTCTTGAGGATGGTGCCGCGGACGACATCGGCCTCCAGTTTCTTGAGCATCGGCTTGGCGTCGTCGGCGCTGAGACCCTCGGCGGTCAAAGTCTCGAGGAGCTGCTTCTTGGCGGCGCCGACTAGATCCTGGCGGGCTTCCTTCTTCGGCTCCTTGTAGGCGGCGGCCATCGACTCGGTGCCGAGTTCGTGGATGCGGGCCTGAAGCGCGGTCGCCTCGGGCGTGGTCTCGGTGAGGGCCCAAGGCTCCTTGGCGGCGTGCTCGGCTAGCTCGATGATCGCCTGGATGACCGGACGCATGTGCTCGTGGCCGAAATTGACGGCGCCGAGCATGACCTCCTCGGTCAGCTCTGCGGCCTCGCTCTCGACCATCAGCACGCCCTCGGTGGTGCCGGCGACGACGAGGTCGAGCTTGCTGGTGGCAAGCTGGTCACGCGTCGGGTTGAGGACGTAGGCACCCTCGATGAAGCCGATGCGGGCGGCAGCGACCGGGCCGAAGAACGGGATGCCGGAGAGCGTCAGGGCGGCGGAGCAGCCGACCAGCGAGACGATGTCCGGGTTGTTCTCCATGTCGTGGCTGAGCACGGTCGCGACGATCTGGACTTCGTTGCGGAAGCCCTCGGGGAACAGCGGGCGGATCGGGCGGTCGATGAGGCGGCTGGTCAGCACCTCGTTCTCGTTCGGACGGCCCTCGCGCTTGAAGAAGCCACCGGGGATCTTGCCGGCGGCGAACGCCTTTTCCTGGTAATTGACGGTGAGCGGGAAGAAATCCTGCCCGGGCTTGACCGATCGGACGCCCACGGCGGTGCAGAGCACGATGGTGTCGCCGTAGCTGACCATGACGGCGCCATCGGCCTGGCGGGCGATCTTGCCCGTCTCCAGGACGAGCTTACGGCCGCCCCATTCGAGTTCCTTGCGGAAATAGTTGAACATACATCCATCCTTGTAAGGCGCAGGGACGGGATCGGTGCGGGAGCGCTCAGGCGTCTCGGGCAACATGGCCGCGAACTACGATCGGCAGTTCCGCCAGGTAACCGAAGGCGCCGTCGCCCGCCCGGCAACCCGGCCGCGGCGGCAATTGACCCGGCGCCGACATGGCGCCGGGTTACTCCAATACTAGCGTCGCAGTCCGAGACGGCCGATCAGGGTCGTGTAGCGGGTGCGGTCCTTCTTGCTAAGATAATCCAGCAGGCGGCGGCGGCGGCCGACGAGCATCAGCAGGCCGCGGCGGCTGTGGAAATCCTTCGCGTGGGTCTTGAGGTGTTCGGTCAGGTTGTTGATGCGCTCGGTGAGCAGCGCGACCTGGACCTCGGGGCTGCCGGTGTCGGCGGCGGCCATGGCGTATTCGGACACGAGCGTCGTGCGACGCTCCGCGGTAATCGACATCGTGATACTCCGTCAGAAGGGGTTAAAGAAGGCGGTCGGGCTTCAGCAAACCGTCTTCGAGACGGCAGAGCCCAATCACGCGTCCCCCCGCCATGGCACGGGCGAGCCCGCCATCGGGTCGCGCCGTCGGTGGAATGCGGCCCATCAGATCGACGAGGCTGATCGCCTGTCCATTCGAGAGGCCGAAGGCTTCCGCTTCGGTCAAGGCCAGCGCCGGGATGTCGGCCAGCGCGGTCGCGACCGGAAGCAAGAGGTCCGGAGAGACCGCGGTCATATCGGTTGCCGGTCGGCAATTGTCCAGCGAAATCGCTTGGGCCTCGCTGAACGGCCCCACGCGGAGGCGGCGAAGGGTGGCGATGTGGCCGACAGTGCCGCAGGCTTGCGCGAGGTCGCGGGCCAGGCTGCGCATGTAGACGCCCTTGCCGGACTGGACCTCGAAGATGGCGGTATCGTCATCGGGGCGCTCGATCAGCTCGAAGCGGTCGACCCGGGCGGGGCGGGGCGGCAGGTCGGGGGCGCGCCCCTCGCGGGCCATGTCGTAGGCGCGTTCGCCAGCGACCTTGATGGCCGAATAGATCGGCGGGACCTGCATGATGTCGCCGGTGAAGCGGGGCAGGGCGGCGCGGAGCGCGTCGTCGGTCGGTCGTTCGGGCGAAGTGGCGATGCTCGCGCCGTCGGCGTCGTCGGTATCGCGGGCGTCGCCGAGGCGGAGCGTGAAGCGGTAGACCTTGGTGCCGTCCATGACATAGGGCACGGTCTTGGTGGCGGCGCCGAAGGCGATCGGCAGGACGCCGGTGGCGAGCGGATCGAGCGTGCCGCCGTGGCCGGCCTTCTGGGCGTCGAAGGCGCGTTTGACGCGGTTGACCACGTCGGTGCTGGTCATGCCCGGCGGCTTGTCGATGATGAGCCACCCGTCGAGCGGGCGGCCGCGGCGTTTACGCATGGGGAGTCCGTGGAAGCGAGGCGTGGGTATAGGCGCGGCGGTTGCCGATGCAACCGCTAACCGGCGAGCAGCTCGGTTGCGATGGCGTCCCACTCCTCGGTGAGCGGCAGCGCCGATGGGCTCCGGCCGGCGCGGCGATACCAGTAGGCGGCATTGGCCGGGTCGCCCTCAAGGCGGTGCAGATGGGCGTGGACCAGGTCGCAGCGGGGGACGCCCTCGTTCTGTTGCACGCAGTTGTGGGCGCGGTCCCACTCGCCCTTGGCGGCCCACCAGAGGCCTTGGATGGCGAGGTCGGCATCCGGGTTGGGGGCGGGGTCGGCGAGGGTGGCGCGGAAGGCGGTGAGGGTGGTCATCGTTTGCGGTATCGTAACCGAAATCGTGGTCAGAGGATACCGTGAACGGCGAGCACGCGCACCATGCGGGCGCTGGCGTCGTCGGGATCGCGGAGCAGCCCGGCGGCGTCGGCGAGGCGGAACAGTTCGGCCAGATAGGGCAGCGAGCGGGAGGCGTGCTGGCCGGCGACCATGGTGAAGTGGCTCTGGTGGCCGTTGAGGTAGGCCATGAAGACGATGCCGGTACGGTACAGGCCGGCCGGCGGGCGCAGCAGGTGTTTCGCGACGGGGAGGGTGGGCTCGAGGATCGCCCGGAACGTGTCGATCTCGTCGCGTTGCAGGCAGGCGAGGGCGGACGCGGCGGCGGGGGCGATGACGTCGAGGATGCCGAGCATGGCGTGCGAGTAGGAGTCGTCATCACCGGCGATGAGGTCGGGGAAGTGGAGTTCGTCGCCGGTGTAGAGGCGGACGCCGCGGGGGAGATGGCGGCGAAGCGCGATCTCGCGGGCCGGGTCGAGAAGGGCGAGGGCGACGCCGTCGATCTTGGCGGCGTTGGCGGTGACGACGTCGAGACAGGTGGCGAGCGCGTCGTCGAGCGAAGCGTGGCCCCAGTAGGCGGCGAAAGCGGGGTCGAAGGTTTCGCTGGGCCAGTGCAGGAGGATGGGTGATTTGGCTTGGGCGAGGACGCGCTCGTAGGCCCATCGGTAATCGTCAGGGCTGCGGGCGGAGGCGGCGAGCGCGCGGGAGGCGAGCAGGACGATGCGGCCCCCGAGTTTCTCGATCGACTCGCACTGGGCTTCGTAGGCGCCGATGACTTGGGCGATGGTCGCGTTCGGCGGCAGGTGGTCGGTGCTGGCCGCGCAGTAGAGGGCGGCGCCGGGCGGGGCGGCGGCGATGCTGCGGCGGATGAGGTCGAGGCTGGTGGGCCAGTCGAGGCCGGCGCCGCGCTGCGCCGCGTCGGTGGCTTCGGCGACGCCGAGGCCGAGCGACCAGAGGTAGAGGCGGTAGTCGATGGTGGCGTCCCAGTCGATAGCGGGGCGATCGGCGAGCGGGTCGGAGACGATGTGGGCGGCGGCGAGCGCAAGGCGGTTGAAGGGCGGCCGGCCTTGCGGCAGCAGCCGAGGCGGCTGGGTGGTGTAGCGCTGGAGCGTGCGGCCGGGGCCGGGCAGGGTGAGGGTCGGCATTGCTGGGACATTGAAGCGGTCGCAGCGGGTTGACTACCTCCTTCCCTCATCGGTGCATTTCGTTCCGTCCCGAGGGCACTGACATCGCCCGGCTAGGCGCTTGGTTGACCCGCTTACCCAGGTGTATGGCAGCAGATGCCGATCTTGTTGTGGTCCAGGTCGCGGACGTAAGCCCCGTAATAGTCGGGGTGGTACTGTGGCCGTAGACCTGGAGCGCCCTCATCGATCGCACCATTGCTGAGAGCCCAGCGGTACGCCCGGTCAACCGTCGCCCGGTCTCCCGCCAGCAGCGCCACCATCTGTCCGTTCCCGGGCTCTGCGTCGCCGCCATCGAATGGGCAACCGATGAGAAACAGCGGGCGCGGAACGCCGGCTTCCATCCAGCCCGCCCATCTCCGCTCCGGACTGCAAAACTTCAGCACGAACCCGAGTTCGCTCATCAGACCAGAGTAAAAGGCGAAGGCTCGATCGAAGTTCGAGACACCCAAGTGAGTATGAGAGATCAGCATGAGGTTCCGTTGGCGGTTATGCCGCTCCATGACTGGCGAGCTATGACAGAGTGTGCTGTTTTGCGCACATGGGCCGGCAGATGCTGACGGCGCGTTGACCCGATGGCGTCGACGGCGGGGTGTCGGGATGGGCCATTGGCAAGGGTAGCATGGTGCAGAACGACGAACGCTGGGACGACCGACACACTCGGCTACGTCGGTTTTTCGCCCGGTTCGTCGCGCTCAAAGGGGATGCCAAGGATCCTCGGATCGAGCAGGCGTTTGCGGACACTCGGCGCGAGGGGTTTGCCGGGGCGGGGCCGTGGCAGATCAAGGTGCCGGGTGGGCCGTATCTACAGACACCGGACGATGATCCGGCGTACCTCTACCACGATTGGCTGGTCGCGCTCGACGCGGCGCGGGGGATCAATATCGGGGAACCCGCGCTGCATGCGCGTTGCCTGGATGCGCTGGCGCTGCAGGAGGGGGAGACGGTTCTGCATATCGGCGCTGGCGCTGGGTATTACACGGCGATCCTCGCCCAGCTCGTCGGGCCGGCCGGGCAGGTCCATGCTTATGAAATCGATCCCGATCTGGCGAAGCGCGCGCGAGACAATCTGACGCATTTGGCCGCGGTGCGCGTTCACGAGCGGTCGGGGATCGGCGACGGGTTGGCGCAGGCGGATGCGATCTATGTCAACGCGAGCGCGACGCATCCGAGCCGGTCCTGGCTCGAGGCGTTGCGCGCCGGTGGACGGTTGATGTTTCCGTTGCATGCGACTGGCGGGTTTGGGGGGGTGCTCAAAGTGGTTCGTGCCGATCGTGGGATGGCGTGGCCGGCTTGCTTCGTTTCTCCCGCCGGCTTCATCGCCTGCGACGGCGTGCAAGACACGGCGCTGGGCCGCAGGCTGGCCGACGCGTTTGCCCGACGGGATTGGCGAGAGGTTCGGGCATTGCGGTTCGACCCGGCGCCGGATGAGAGCTGTTGGATCGCCGGCGACGGTTGGTGGCTCTCGACTGCCGCACCCGCCGCCCCGAATGCGGCATGATGGTGTCGATCGAGCGCGTGGGATTGCCGACGGAGACGGCGCGGACCTTGGTGGGCGAGTTGGAGGCGCTGCTCTCGGCGGAGTACCCGCCCGAGCAGCGGCACGGGCTGCCGATCGAGGCGATCTTCCAGCCGCACATCCAGTTCTTCGTGGCGACGCTCGATGGCGTGCCGGCCGGGTGCGGCGGGGTGGCGCTGCTGGACGGGTTCGCCGAGGTGAAGCGGATGTATGTGCGGCCGACTGTGCGGGGGCAGGGGGTGGCGCAGGCGCTCATCGCACGGTTGGCAGCGGTTGCGCGCGAGCATGGGTATTCCGTGCTGCGGCTAGAGACCGGAGACGTGCAGCACGCGGCGCTGCGATTCTACGAGCGCGAGGGCTTCGTGCGGTGCGGGGTGTTCGGGGATTATGCGCGGATGGCGCCGGCCTCGATCGCGACGAGCGTGTTCATGGAGAAGGCGCTATGATCGCAGCCTAACACAGGGAGGATCGCATGCTCGACGCGGCGCAGCGGGACAAGGTCTCGATCTATCAGCCGGACCAGCCCGGCCTCGCCTTCCCCGAGATCCCGAGCTTCGGCTCGTTCGCCGAGGAGCGGGCGTATCGCAAGCGGCATCTGGTCGCGGCGACGCGAGCGTTTGCGCTGCACGGTTTCGATTACGGCTTTGCGGGGCATCTGACGGTGCGCGACCCGGAGCGGCCGGAGCTGTATTGGACCAACCCGATGTGCGTGCATTTCTCGCAGGTGCGGATGTCCAATTTGGTGCTGGCCGATCACGAGGGCCGGGTCGTGGAGGGAACGCACGCGATCAACCGGGCCGGGTTCGTGCTGCATGCGGCGGTGCACGAGGCGCATCCGGATGTGATGGCGATGTGCCACGCGCATACGACCTACGGCACGGCCTGGTGCGCGACCGGGCGACCGCTGGAGATGCTGAGCCAGGATGCGGCGTGCTTCTACAACAACCATGCGGTGGTGGGTGCCTCGGCGGGCGCGGTCGCGGTGGAGAAAGAGAGCGGGCAGTCGGTCGCGCAGGCGATCGGGCGGGTGCGCGGCGTGCTGCACCAGAACCACGGGCTGCTGACGTGCAGCCGGCACAGCATCGACGATGCGGCGTTCTGGTTCATCGCGCTGGAACGGTGCTGCCAGGTGCAGTTGCAAGTCGCGGCGAGCGGGGTCGCGCCGCAACTGCTATCGGACAAGACGGCGCAGTACAGCGCCGAGCATGTCGGCAACGATTTCATCGGCTGGCTGCACTTCCAGACGATCTACGACCAGCTCGCGGCGACGCAGCCGGACATGTTCGACTAATTGTCTGTTTCGTCGCACCCTCTTCCGATCGGAAGAGGGTGCGACTTGATGAGCGGAAGCAGAGAAGGCGCGGTTGCGGCGGCGCTGGGGTTCTTCGACGAGGGCGGGTTCGAGCAGCGGCTCGGCGACCTCGTCGCCATTCGCAGCACGAGCCAGGACCCGGGACACGAGGCCGATCTGCACGCCTATTTGGCCGAGATCACGCCCTGGCTGGAGCGGCTCGGGTTCACCTGCAGCACGCACGACAACCCGGTTTCCGGCAGTGGGCCGATCCTGTTGGCCGAGCGGATCGAGGCGGCAGGGCCGACGGTCATCACCTACGGGCACGGCGACACGGTGCGTGGGCTGGAGGATCAATGGGAGGCCGGGCTCGACCCGTGGCGGCTGACGCGGCGGGACGATCGTTGGTATGGGCGTGGGTCGGCGGACAACAAAGGGCAGCACGTGATCAACCTGTCTGCGCTCGAGGCGGTGATCGCGGAGCGCGGGGGGACGCTGGGATATAGCGTCAAGCTGATCATCGAGACCGGGGAGGAGAGCGGGTCTAAGGGGCTGTCGGAGATCGTGGCGGCGAACAAGGAAAAGCTCGCGGCCGACGTGCTGCTGGCGAGCGACGGGCCGCGGTCGCACTCGACCGTGCCGACGCTGAGCACGGGGACGCGTGGGAGCTTCCATTTCGACCTGATCGTCGACGTGCGGCCGGGCGGGGTGCATTCGGGCAATTGGGGCGGGATGACCACGGACCCGGCGATCGTGCTGGCGCATGCGATCGCGTCGATCGCGGATCGGCACGGCAAGATCCTGGTGCGGGATTGGGTGCCCACCGGGATCAGCAACTCGGTGCGCGACGTGCTACAGGGGTGCGAGTTGAAGGCCGAGGGCGAGGCGGCGACGATCGACCCCGAGTGGGGCGAGCCCGGGCTGTCGCCGGCGGAGAAGGTGTATGCGTGGACCAGCTTCATCGTGCTGGCGATGCTGTCGGGGCGGCCGGAAAACCCGGTGAATGCGGTGGCGCCGAACGCGTCGGCGCATTGCCAGATCCGCTACACGGTGGACGTCGATCCGGAGCAGTTCGAGCCGGCGCTGCGGCGGCATCTGGACGAGGCCGGGTTCGGCGAGGTGAAGATCGTGCCGTATGGCATCCGCATGCCGGCGCGGCGGTCGGACCCGTCCAGCGCTTGGGTGAAATGGGCGGTGGGCAGCATGGAACAGACGCTGGGCAAGCGGGTGCAGGTGATCCCGAACAGCGGCGGCGGGCTGCCGAACGACGTGTTCATGGACCATCTGGGGACGCAGTTGCTGTGGGTGCCGCACAGCTACAACGGGTGCAAGCAGCACGGGCCGAACGAGCATCTGCTGGTGGCGCCGGCGCGGGAGGGGATCGCGGCGTTTGCCGGGCTGTGGTGGGATATGGGGGAGGGCGGCGTACCGGGTTAGGGCATCAGCTTGGCTGGCGGGTCCGGGATCTCCGGGAGGGTTATCCGGACCGGGACGACGCAGACGTCCGCGGCTGGGACGCTTTTTAGGCGGAGCCAGGACGCGAGGTTCGCTTCGGCGTTGGAGGAGAGAGTGTCGAACAGGTCCCAGCCGCGGGGTTCCCAGCCGCTGATGCCGTTGACGACGGGGATGCCGCGCAGGGCGGCGGCGAGCGGGATCGTGTAGTTGTAGGCGAAGAAAATGGTGGCGCTGCGCAGGATGGAATAGGCCGGGTCGAGCGAGCGGTGTTCGGCGCGACCGAAGCGGTCGTAGTGCTCCCAGGGCGTGCCGTGCCAGGCTTCGGCGACGTCGGGGTTGGCGGCGAGGTAGGCTTGGGCGTCGAACTGCGCCGGGTCGATGGCGGGGGGCGGGGGCGGGATGAGGTCGGCGGGGGCGACGACGTAGGCGGCCTTGCAGGAGGCGGGGATCGCGGCGGCGACCCGGCGGGAGAGCGCCTCGGCCACGGCGCCGGAGTAGCTTTGGGTGGCGCCGAGCTGTTCGATGGCGGCCAGGAGTGCGAGCGTGGCGACGGCGGCGCGCCACCGCGGGCCGAAGCGATCGATCAGGAGGCCGATGCCGGCCGCCATCGGCAGGGTGACGACGAGTTCGAGGCGGGCGACGCCTCGGATGCCGGAGGCGCCGGGGAAGAACTTCCAGACCAGCCACCAGACGGAGCGGTCGCCGGGAAGGCGCAGCATCAGCAACTGTAGGGCGAGCCCCGTGATGACGAAGATCGCGATGGCGCCGGAGCGGGTTTCGAGGCGTCGGGGCCGGCGGGCGGCGGCGAGGGCCCAGATCACCGCGGCGACCCAAGCGATAGAGATGATCACGCCGACGCCGATGCGGAACTCGGCCCGTCGGAACAAGATGGTCGCCGCGGGCCAGCGCTCGAAGCACCAGCCCCAAACGAGGTTTTCGGGACCCATCCAGAATAGGGTGCCCAGCGTCGGTAGGAACGTGACGACCTCGGGCCAGGACCGCCCTTGGCTGGTGCGCATGATCGGGAGATAGACGTAGATGATCGGGGCGAGCAGCGTGGCGCCGAGTGCGGCCGCCGCGGCGAGCGGCACGATCTGGCGGCGGAGCACGGCGGCGAATTGGGCGCGGGTTCGAGCGTACGCCAGGCAGAGGGCGAGCGCGACGGTCAGCGTGAGCGCGGCGAAGATGGCGTAGTAGATCGCCGTCGCGAGGGTCAGGACGAGCAGCACCACGAAGCCGCAGGCGCGCCAGGCGAAGGCAGCGCGGTGCAGGGTGTGGCCGTCGCGGAGGCATTCGAGCGCGAGCAGCGCCAGGAGCGGGAGCAGGGCGGTGAACTGCAGCTGAACATGGACGAGCTGGGCGAAACGGGGCCAGGAAAAGGCGAATAAGTAGGCGCCCGCGGTGGCGCCCCAGACTGAGAGCCGGAAGCCGCGGGCGAGCAGCAGGTAGGCGGTTGTGAAGGTGGCGAGCGAGAGCAGGATGAGTTGCAGGTTCATCGCGGCGAAGACGCCGAGGAAGGGGCGCAGCGCGGTATGCAGCGCGCCCATGGCCAAAAGCAGCTCGGAGTAGGCGAGGGTATTGCGCTCCGGCCAGAAGATCGGCGGGGAGTTCCAGACGGCGCGGCCGTGTAGCGCGTTGGTCCAATGTTCGAGCAGGAAGGCGACGAAGCGGGAGTCGCCGGTGTCGGCCTGGACGCGGTCCAGGCCGGTGAGCAGGCTGTAGCGGTGGAAGAGGACGGTGCCGACTAGCGCGGCCAAGATCGGGATGAGGCGTGACGTTCGGGGGAGTGTCACCAGCATTTTGGTCCAAGTGGTGGGCGCGACAGGGATTGAACCTGTGACCCTTCGCGTGTGAAGCGAATGCTCTACCGCTGAGCTACGCGCCCGACCTGAGGCGCGTCGTGTAGGTCGCTCCCTCTCGCCATGTCAAGCAGAGGGCTCCATATGACGGCGATGCTGATCCGGGTTTGCCTTGCCGTATCGTTGTTGCCCTTCGGGGTGCGTGCCGAACCCGCGACGGCGCATTATGCCGCGTATGCGGCCGGGCTGAACGTGCTCGTCATGGATGCGCGTCTGGAGCTGTCGCCGGCGGAGTACCGGCTGCAACTGGACTATCGGACCACGGGCGCGTTCAGCGTGTTCGTGCGCAGCCAGCAGAGCACGGTCGTACAAGGGACGCTGCCGGGCGGAAAGGCCGCGCCCGTGCGGTTCACCAGCAGTGGCGTGCTGCGCGGCGAGCAGCGGGCGACGGACATCGATTTCCGGGAGGGCCAGCCGCTCGTGCGCCGGCTCGTGCCGCCGAACGACAAGGAGCGCGAGAGCGTGCCGGAGGCGGAGCAGCGCGGGACGATCGACACGCTGAGCGCGATGGCGCAACTGCTCAGCCAGGTGACGCGGACGGGGCGATGCGACGGAGCGGTGCGGACGTTCGACGGGCGGCGGCTGGCGAGCTTGCGGTCGTGGACGATCGGCACCGAGGTGCTGCCGCCGAGCACGGTGTCGAGCTTCACCGGCCCGGCGCTGCATTGCGAGTTCGAGGGGCGGCAACTCGGCGGCTTCATGCTCGACGAGGACCGCGAGCGGCTGCAACGGCCGCAGCGGGGCAGCGCCTGGTTCGCCGCGGTGACGCCGGGCGGGCCGATCCTGCCGGTGCGGATCAGCTTTCATACGCGGTGGTTCGGCGATGCGACGATGTACATCGCGGCGCCGTAAGCCTCGCTGAACGACGAGGCTGCGGCGGCGGCGCCTTCGGCCATGTCCGGCGTGCCGTAGCCCCACCGGGCGAAGATCGCGGGGATGCCGGCGCCGGCAGCGGCCAGGACGTCGTTGCGGTGGTCGCCGATCATCACGCAGGCGGCCGGGTTGCCGCCGGACGCGGCGACGGTGGCGAGGAGATGGGCCGGGTCGGGCTTGCGGCTGGGAAAGCTGTCGCCGCCGCCGACGGCGTCGAAGAGGCCGCCCACGCCGAGCGCGTCGAGCAGGGAGCGGGCGGGTGCTTCGGGCTTGTTGGTGCAGACGGCGAGGCGCCATCCGTCGGCCTGCGCTGCGGTCAGGGTGTCGGCGACACCGGGAAAGAGGCAGGACTTGTCGGCTGCATGGGCGGCGTAGTCGGCGAGGAAGGCGTCGAGATCGGATGGCGTTGGCTCGCGCTGGCGGGCGTGCAGGGCGCGCCGGACGAGCATGGCTGCGCCGTCGCCGATGAAGACGGCAACGTCGCTCCGAGGGAACTCAGCCAGGCGGTGGGCGGCCATGAGGCGGTTCAGGCTGTCGCTGATATCGGGGAGACTGTCGACCAGGGTGCCGTCGAGGTCGAGGACGAGGGTGGGGCGCATGGTGTCGCAGTCCGATAAAAATCTTTATTTAGGTTTCTTTGACATAGGCGGGAGCGGGCGGCTACGCGGGTCGGATGTCATCAGTCGCCATACTGCTCGCCGCCGGTCTCGGCACCCGCATGAAGTCCGCGCTGCCGAAGGCGCTTCACCCGATCGCGGGTCGGCCGATGCTGAACCATCTGATCGCGCAGTGCGAGGCGGTGTTCGACCGGGTCGTGGTGGTGGTTGGGCCCGCAATGGAGGCGGTGGCGCAAGCGGCGGCGCCGCACACTGTCGTCGTGCAGCAGGATCGGCTCGGCACGGCGCACGCGGCACTGCAGGCGGAGGCGCAGTTCGGCGATGGCGACATTGCGGTGCTGTACGCCGACAATCCGCTGATCCGGCCGGAGACGATGCGGCGGCTGCTGGCGGCGCGGCAGGAGGCCGGGCTGGCGCTGCTGGCGATGCGGCTGGCGGACCCGGGGAAATATGGCCGCGTCATCCAGCGCGGGGGCGATGTCGAGCGGATCGTCGAGTGGGCGGACGCGACCGAGGACGAGCGGCAGGAGGGCTTGTGCAACGCGGGGGTGCTGTGCGCGGCGGCGAGCGACTTCCGGCGCTGGCTGCATGCGGTGACGCCGAGCCCCAAGGGGGAGTTCTACCTGACCGATTGCGTGGCGCTGGCCAACGCGGAGGGCAAGCGGGTGAGCGCGGTCGAGGCGTCTTGGGAGGAGTTGCGCGGGGTTAACTCGCGGGTGGAACTGGCCGAGGCGGAGGGCACGGTGCAGTCCTGGATGCGGGTGGCGGCGATGGAGGCGGGCGTGACGCTGACGGCGCCGGGGACTGTGCACTTCAGTTGGGACACCAGTTTGGCGGCGGATGTGACGGTGGGCCCGAACGTGGTGTTCGGGCCGGGCGTGACGGTCGCGGCCGGGGCGCAAATCAGGGCGTTCAGCCATTTGGAGGGGTGCCGGGTCGGGGCGGGGGCGGTGGTCGGGCCGTTCGCGCGGCTGCGGCCGGGAACGGTGCTGGAGGCCGACGTGCACATCGGCAACTTCGTCGAGGTGAAGGCGACGCGGGTGGGGCGGGGCGCGAAGGCCAATCATCTGACGTATTTGGGCGATAGCGAGGTGGGCGAAAAAACCAACATCGGCGCTGGAACCATCACCTGTAATTATGACGGCTTTAACAAATTCCAGACAAAGATAGGCGCGGGCGTGTTCGTCGGCACCGCGTCGGTGCTGGTGGCGCCGGTTCGGCTGGGGGACGGCGCGTTCGTTGCAGCGGGCAGCGTGGTGACGAATGATGTGCCGGCCGACGCGATGACGTTCGGCCGGGCGAAGCAGGTGGACAAGCCGGGACGCGCAGCGGCGTTCCGCGCGGGTAAGGAGAAAAAGTAGATGTGCGGCATCGTTGGCGTGATCGGCGCGGAACCGGCGGCTCCGCTGTTGCTGGAGGCGCTGCGGCGGCTCGAGTACCGGGGGTATGACAGCGCGGGGATCGCGACGCTCGTCGAGGGTGGGATCGAGCGGCGGCGCGCGCCGGGCAAGCTGGGCAATCTGGCGGCCGAACTGGTGCGCGATCCGTTGCCGGGGCTGACGGGGATCGGACACACGCGGTGGGCGACGCATGGCGCGCCAACGCAACGCAACGCGCATCCGCACGGGACGCCGCGGGTCAGCGTCGTGCACAACGGCATCATCGAGAACCACGCGGAGTTGCGGGCCGAGCTCGAGGCGGCCGGGCAGTCGTTCCAGACAGAGACGGACACCGAGACGGTCGCGCAACTGATCGACCTCAATCTCATCCGCGGGATGGATCCGGTCGATGCCGCACGGGCGGCGTTCGCCCGGCTGGAGGGCGCCTATGCCGTCGCGCTGATTTTCGCGGGGCATCCGGAGCTGATGATCGGGGCGCAGCACGGGGCGCCGCTGGCGATCGGTTTCGGCGAGAGCGCGATGTATCTCGGCAGCGACAGCCTCGCGCTCGCGCCGATGACCCGGCGCATCGCCTATCTGCACGACGGCGATTGGGCGGTGATCTCGCGCGACGACGCGGCCATCTTCGGGCCGGGCGGCGGGAAGGTGAACCGGCCGATCAAGGTGACGGTGCAGACTGGGGCGGTGGTCGGCAAGGACGGCTATCGGCACTTCATGGAGAAGGAGCTGCACGAGCATCCGGCGGCCATCGGACAGACGCTTGCCCGCATGCTCGACGCATCGGCCCGCGTGGTGACGCTGCCGGAGCTGCCGTTCGACTGGAAGACGGTGCCGCGGCTCACGATCGCCGGGTGCGGCAGCACGTTCTACGCGGGCCTGGCGGGGCGGCACTGGATGGAGGAGCTGGCGCGGTTGCCAGCCGACATCGATATCGCGAGCGAGTTCCGATACCGCGCGCCACCGATGGCGGTGGGCGGCGTCGGCCTTCTGGTGAGCCAAAGCGGCGAGACGGCCGACACGCTGGCCGCGCTGCGGTTCATGCAGCAGGCCGGGCAGCACATCGTTTCAGTGCTGAACGTGCCGGAAAGCAGCATGGCGCGGGAGAGCGACGTCGTGTTGGAGACGGTGGCCGGGCCGGAGATCGGGGTTGCGAGCACGAAGGCGTTCACGGCGCAGCTGACGGTTCTGGCATGTCTGGCGATCGATGCGGCGCGGGCGCGCGGGACGATCGACGCGGAGACCGAGAAGCGGCTGGTGTCGGCGATGCTCGAGTTGCCGAGCCGTGCGGCCGAGGTGCTGGCGCGCGAGGATGCGATCCGCAAGATGGCCGAGCGGATAAGCGAGGCACGCGACGTGCTGTGTCTCGGGCGCGGCACGCAGCATGCGATCGCGCTCGAGGCGGCGCTGAAGCTAAAAGAGATTTGCTACATCCATGCCGAGGGATACGCGGCGGGCGAGATGAAGCACGGACCGATCGCGCTGATCGACCGGCAGGTGCCGATCCTGTCGTTGCTGCCGTCCGGTCCGCTGTTCGAGAAGACGGCGAGCAACGTGCAGGAGGCGGGCGCGCGGGGCGGCCAGATCGTGATCATGTCCGATGCGGCTGGCTGCGCGAAGATGAAGGGGATCGCCGCGGAAATGCTGGAACTGCCCACGGTGGACCCGTTCGTCGCGCCGATCCTGTATGCGATCGCGGTGCAGATGCTGGCGTATCACACCGCCCTTCTGCGCGGGACGGATGTGGATCAGCCGCGCAACCTGGCCAAGAGCGTGACCGTCGAGTAGCGACCCGGCGCCGCTTCTGCGTCGCTGGACGTGACGCAGATTTGGTCGGCTCCTTTGCAGCCTCCGCGTATCGACCTGCGTTTACGGGCATGACAGAACGTCGGCGCTCTCCCTGCTGGAGGAGTGCTGCGCTTTGCATGGAGGAGGACGTCATGTCGGAGGTTCAAGCCGCGCCGAAGGCGAAGAAAGGCGTGGCGCTCGCCGGAGTCACGGCCGGCAACACCGCGCTGTGCACCGTCGGTCATACCGGCAACGATCTACACTATCGCGGCTACGACATCCTCGACGTTGCGGAGCAGTGCGAGTTCGAGGAGATCGCCTATCTGCTGGTGCACGGCGCGCTGCCGAATGGGGCGCAGCTGACGGCGTACAAAGCCAAGCTGCGGGCGCTTCGCGGGCTGCCGCGCGTCGTGCGCGAGGTGCTCGAGGCGCTGCCGGCAGCGACGCATCCGATGGATGTGATGCGCACCGGCATCTCCGCGTTGGGCTGCGCGCTGCCGGAGAAGGACGACCACGGCGCGACCGGCGCCCGCGACATCGCGGATCGGATCATGGCGTGCGGCGCGTCGCTGCTGCTGTATTGGTATCACTGGTCGCAGAACGGGCGTCGTATCCAGGTCGAGACGTCGGACGACAGCATCGGCGGCCATTTTCTGCATCTTCTGCACGGTCGGCCACCGTCGCCCGAGTGGGAGCGGGCGATGCACACGAGCCTGATCCTTTATGCCGAGCACGAGTTCAACGCGAGCACGTTCGCCGCGCGGGTCGTTGCGGGTACGGGCGCCGACATGTATTCGGCGATCGTGGGTGGGATCGGCGCGTTGCGCGGGCCGAAGCATGGCGGCGCAAACGAGGCAGCACTGGAGATTCAGCAGCGTTACGCGAGTCCGGACGAGGCGGAGGCGGACATCAGGCGCCGGGTCGCCAACAAGGAGGTGATCATCGGCTTCGGTCACGCCGTCTATACGATCGCGGACCCGCGCAATGTGGTGATCAAGCGCGTGGCCGAGCAGTTGTCGATGCAGAACGGCGATCGGCTCGGATATGACGTGGCCGACCGGATCGAGGCGACGATGTGGGAGCTGAAGCGGATGTTCGCCAACCTGGATTGGTTCAGCGCCGTCGCGTACAGCCAGATGCGGATTCCGACCGCGATGTTCACGCCGATTTTTGTCATCTCGCGGACGAGCGGTTGGAGCGCGCACGTGATGGAGCAGCGGGTGGATAACAAACTCATACGGCCGACGGCGAACTACGTCGGTCCGGAAGACCAGAAGTTCATTCCGATCGAAGCGAGGTAATTCTGAACGCGTTACCGTGATTTAGTGCGGCCAATGCTGGTTTTGATTGACAGCACGGTGTCGGACGCGTGACAGCGGACCTAGGTGTGCACATCGGCGATTCGCGAGCATCGTGCCCGAGAATCGAAGTGCCGCCGGGGACGTAACGATGCCGGGCCATACGATCAATCTGAACAGCTCCGGTTCCGTGCGGCCTCTCTGGCACGTCTGGACCTATGTAACGGGAGTTGAGTGAATGGCTGAGGAAACTCCAGTCACGCGTCGGGCGCAGGCAATGGCCGTGCGCGCGTCGTCGAAGTCGGCGAGCAACGGCGCTGCTGCGCCGAAGTCCGCCAAGAAGACCGCGGCCAAGCCGGCCGTCCCTGAAACCGTGGCGACTGCGCCGTCAAAGCCGTCTGCTCCAAAGGCAGCGGCGAAGAAGGCGAGCCCTGCGAAGGCGAGCGCCGAGACGAGCCAGGCGAAAGCCGCGCCCGCAAAGGCGCCGGCCAAGGCCGCCAAGAGCAGCGCGAAGGCGGACACTGCGCCGGCGTCTGCGCCGAAGCGGGCGGCAGCGTCGAAGAAGGTGGCGGCTGCGCCGGCACCGGAGTTGAAGCCCGCGGCAAGAGCGCGCGGTAAGTCCAAGGCCGCCGCCAAGCCTGAGGCGGCCACTCCGAAAGCCGCACCGAAGAGCGCTGCGGTGGCGAAACGGTCGGCGAAAGCTGCGCCTGCGCCAGAGCCTGCCGCCGCCGCTCCAGCCAAGGCGGCCAGCCCGCGTCGCGCGGTGAAGGCTAAGGCGGCGCCGGCCGCGGCACCAGCACCGGCCAAGCCGAAGCGCTCGCCCAAGGAAGCGGCGCCGAAGGCAACTGCCGTGGCTCCGAAGGCGGCTGCGTCGAAGACGGCAAAGGGCCGCAAGAGCGGGACCGCCGCTGGCGCATAAGCGTTCGGTCCTGGGCGCGGCGGATGGCCGGGGATCACTCCCCGGCCATTGCCGTTTCTACTGCCCGGCAAATGCCGTGCGGAAGAAGTGCGGCCCTCCGAAATTGCCGGATTTCAAGGCGAGCAGCAGCGGCGGACCGGCGCCTTCGGCGTAGGTCCACGGCACGCCCGGGTCGATCTCGGCGCCGATCCGTAGCCGCTCGATGCCGAGCGCGGACACGACAGCGCCGCTCGTTTCACCGCCGGCGACGACCATCCGGCGCACGCCGCGTGCGACCAGTTCCTTCGCGATGCCCGCCATCGCGGCTTCGACGAGCGCTCCGGCGGCATCGCGCCCGACTTTGGATTGCAGGGCGGCGACGCGGTCGGGCGTGGCCGAGGCGGCGATGACGACCGGCCTATCGCCGAGTTTCGATCCCGCCCAGTCGAGCGCCTGCTGGATCAGGTCGGAGGCGTTCGGGGTGCTGAGCGCGTCCAGTTCAAGTGTCGGAAGTTGGTCGCGGGATGTGGCGATCTGTAGCAACGTGGCGCGCGAGCATGACCCGGCCAGCACTGCGGCCGGACCCGCAACGACCGGAAGTTCGCCGGCGCCCGCCGGTGCAAGCAGGCCGAGTTTGCGGAAGTTCTCAGGCAGGCCCATGGCGACGCCCGACCCGCCGGTGATGAGGGCGTGATTGGCGACGGCGGCGCCGATGGAGAGCAGATGGTGGTCGGCGATGGCGTCGACGATCGCGAAGCGGCGACCTTGCTCGCGCAGGCGGGTGAGCGCGTCGCGGATGACGCCGGGACCGGCATCGACGGTGGCGAACGGGATGAGGCCGACGGTTCCCTCGCATTGACGCGACAGGACGCGGACAAGGTTGGCGTCGCGCATCGGGGTGAGCGGATGGTCTTGCATGCCGCTCTCGTTGAGCAAGGCGGCCCCGACGAAGAGATGGCCCTGGTAGACGGTGCGGGCGTTGGCGGGGAAGGCGGGGCAGGCGATGGCGAAGCCGCAGCCGAGTGCGGCCACGAGGGCCTCGGCGACCGGGCCGATGTTGCCAGCCTCGGTGCTGTCGAAGGTGGAGCAGTATTTGAAGAAGAACTGGCGGCAACCGGCACGCTGCAGCCAGGCGAGCGCGGCGAGACTCTGCTGGACGGCCTGGGCTGCGGGGGTGGTGCGGGATTTGAGGGCGATGACGATGGCGTCGGCGTCCGGTAGGGGCGCGCCAGGCTGAGGGACGCCGATCAACTGCACGGTGCGCATACCGTTGCGGACCAGCATCGAGGCGAGATCGGTGGCGCCGGTGAAGTCGTCGGCGATGCAGCCGAGGAGAGTCATCGTTGCTGCTCCAGGAAGGTCGTGAACTCGCGGGCGCGATCGGTCCAGCGGGGGAGGGATCGGCCGGTTGCCAGCGCGGCGGCGGCCATGTCGGCGCGCAGGTCGGTGTCAAACAGCAGGCGGCGGAGGCACTTGCCGAAGCTGGCCATGTCGTCGAACGGGCAGATGGCGCCGGCGTCGGCGGGGAGCAAGGTGTCGGCATTGGCGCCGGCGGTGACGAGGGCGGGGACGCCGCGCTGCATGGCTTCGGCGACGGCGGCGGGGTAGCCCTCCCATCGCGTGGCCGAGGCGAAGATGGTGGTGCGGCGCCACTCGCGTTCGAGATCGGCAAGCGTGGGGTCGGCGAGGATCGTTACGCGCGCGGCCAGGCCGAGTTCTCGTGCCAAGTCGAGAAGCTCGGCGGCATAGGCGGGCTCGCGCTGGGAGTCGCCGGCGATGACGAGCTGCCAGGGGAGGTCGAGCAGGCGGGCGGCGACTTGGAGTAGGCGGTCGTGACCCTTGCGCCGGGTCAAGACCCCGACGGAGAGGATGAGCGGCGCGTCGGGGTCCGGCGCGGCGGGCGCGGCGTCGCGGGTGCCCGGGGGGAGCGGGTGGGCGGCGACGCCGAATTCGGTGTGAAGGCGGTCGGCGACAGGTGCGCTCGTGGCGACGACCCGGCGGATGCGGGGGAGCATGACTTGAGAGAGGGAGTGAACCTGAGCGCGGGACTCGTCATCGCGGCCGGCGGCGGCGGCGATATGGTGGATGAGCGCGACGGCGTCCGATCCGAGCAGGGCGTCGAGGCGGTCGTGGAGCCTCGGCAGGAGCATGCCATCGATGATCGGGGTCGATCCGGCGGGGAATTGCGGGGTGTCGCCGGTGAGGATGTCGGCGCGGACGCCGATGGATCGGAGGCCCCCGGCCAGACCGTCGATATAGCCGGCGCCGCCGCCGCCGCCGGTCTCTGCCGGGACAGGAAGCGCGAAAACGAGGTGCATCGGGCCGCCGTACCATAAGCGGCCCGCGCCGTCACGCGTGGCGGGTGAGAGCCACGCGGGTGTCGCCGGGGATGCTGTTGCCGGCGGCACCATAGCGGGGGCCGGCAGGAACGGATTTTGCGGCGCTGACGACCATGGCGACGATCTCGCCTTGCACGTGCAGGGCGCGCTCGAGGAGGCGTTGGTTGCGAGCGGAGAGATCGCGCAGGCGGGCGCCGAGTTCGTCGCCGACGTGCTCGGGGGAGAGCGCGCGGGCGGCTGCGAGCTTGCGCGGGAGGAGGGCGACGGCGGCGTCAGCGTCGTGCCGCTCGAGGGCGTCGTTTTCGGCGATGAGGACGGCTTCGAGTTCGAGGGCGGCGTCTGGGTCGATCATTTGGCGTGCTCCTGCATCCGGATCATCTGTTGCATGATGGGTTGCGCCAGGCCGAGCCCGCCATGGGCGGACATCTGCTTGGCGATGGCGGTGACCATCATCGGTTTCCAGGCCGCCTCGCCCTCGCCGCCGCCGAAGACGGACTTCGATTGATCGACGGTGTTGAAGATGGGGGTGAGCAGCTGGTTGATGGCCATGGACTCGAAATCGGTGGCGGCCTTTTGGAACTTCGCCAGCTGCGCGGGGGGGAGCGTGCTCGGGGTGGTGTTGGGGGGCGTTCTGTCGATCATCGGAATTGCAGGTCCGCTTGGAGGGCGCCGGCGGCTTTGATGGATTGCAGGATGCTGATCATGTCGCGTGGCCCGACGCCGAGGGAGTTCAGGCTAGCGACGAGATCGCGCAGGGTGACGCCGCCGCGCAGGATGCCGAGCTTACGGTCTGACTGCGTATCGACCTGGATGTTGGTTTTTGGCGTGACGACGGTGGAGCCGTTGGAGAACGGGCCGGGCTGGCTGACTTGCGGCTCTTCGGTGACGCGGATGGTGAGGTTGCCCTGGGCGATGGCGACGGTGCTGATGCGGACGTTGTCGCCCATGACGACGGTGCCACTCGCTTCGTCGATGATGACGATGGCGGGGGTGTCTGGTTCGACTTGGAGGTCTTCGATGCGGGCGAGGGCGTCGACCGGGTCGCGGCCGGCGAGCGAGATTGCGACGGTGCGCGGGTCGGTGGCGCGGGCGCCGCCGCCAAGGACGCGGTTGATGGCGTCGGCGATGCGGCGGGCGGTTGTGAGATCTGGGTTGCGCAGGCCGAGGCGCAGGCCGGTGCGGGTGTCGAACTGGAAGGCGACCTCGCGCTCGACGGTGGCGCCGTTGGCGATGCGGGCGGAGGTGGGGACGCCGCGGGTGACGGAGGCGCCGGCGCCGCGGGCGGCGATGGCGGAGGTCGCCATGGCGCCCTGGGCGACGCCGTAGACTTCGCCATCGGCGCCGAGCAGGGGGGTGACGAGCAGGGTGCCGCCGGTGAGGTCCTTGGCGTCGCCGAGGGCGGAGACGGCGACGTCGATCCGGCTGCCGCTGCGGGCGAAGGGGGGCAGGTTGGCGGTGACCATGACTGCGGCGACGTTCTTGGTCTGCAGCTTGGCTTCCTGGTCGCGGGTGTTGACGCCGAGGCGCTCGAGCATGCCGATGAGGGATTGGCGGGTGAAGACCGCGCTGTCGAGCCGGTCGCCGGTGCCGTTGAGGCCGACGACGAGGCCGTAGCCGACAAGTTGGTTGTCGCGGACGCCCTCGATATCGGCGATGTCCTTGATGCGGACGGCGGCCTGGCCCTGCGACGGGATGATGCTGAGGGCCAGCAGCACGACGGCGATGCAGTTCTTTGCAAATCGTAAAGCAATTGCGGTCATGGTGGGTGAGAGGCAAGCGGCGTGCCAGGGCGGACGCCAACAACGGCGGGAGTTTGCGAGTGGTGCGGGTGGGCAAGAAGTGCCGGGTGGGCAATTTGGGGAGGCGGATATGGTCGTAGTTGGCGTGTCGCGGGCGGGGATGAGCGCTCCGGCGCCGCGGACGCGGGCGGGGGAGGGCCGGACGTTCGGGGTGAAGGCGGAGCGGGCGGCGCAGGCCGATGCGGCGGTGGCGACGTCCGGGGTGGCGGTCGCGTCGCTGCTGGCGTTGCAGGAGTCGGAATCCGGGCTGCAGCAGGATCGCGAGGCGAGGCAGCATGGCGAGGCGATGGTGGACGAGTTGACGGAGGTGCAGCGTGCGCTGCTGGGGGAGCGGGGGCCCGATTTGAACCGGCTGGCAAGTCTTGCCGCCCGGCCGTTGGCGGCGAGCGACCCGGTGCTGGCCGGCTTATTGCGGGCGGTCCGCTTGCGGGCGGGGATCGAGTTGGCGCGGCACGGACGTGCGGCATCCATGTGACATACGTGACAAGATGCGGAAATGGTTGAAAAGCCCGCTTGGCTAGCACTGGGGGTCTGCTTATAAGCCCGAGCAACACCGCGAAGGTGACTTCGTAAGGGAAACAGACATGATGCTCACGTTGCCCCCGGACTACCGGCCGTCGGAAGCTGAAGAGTTCATGAACCCGATCCAGACCGAGTATTTTCGGCAGAAGCTGCTGCGCTGGCGGGCGGACCTGCTACGGGAGGCGGACGGGACGCTGGCGAGCTTGTCGTCGCAGGGCGGGATCCATGAGGCGGACATTACGGACCGCGCGAGCGTAGAGACCGACCGAGCGCTCGAGTTGAGGACGCGGGACCGGGCACGCAAGCTGGTGAGCAAGATCGACCAGGCGCTGGCCCGGATCGATGGCGGGACGTATGGCTATTGCGAGGATACGGCGGAGCCGATCGGCTTGCGGCGGTTGGAGGCGCGGCCGATCGCGACGATGTCGATCGAGGCACAGGAGCGGCACGAGCGGATGGAGCGGGTCCACCGCGACGACTGACCCGGTGGTGCAGCCATAACGATTGAAGGGTTTCGGCGGCGGCGATAGTGTTCCAGCAATGGCCAGCTAAATGGCATGTTGGGGGAGCGTCATGTTACGTCGTCGCACGTTGTTTGCAGCATCGGCCGGGTTGCTTGCGGCCCCGGCGATCGTCGAACGGGCAAATGCGCAGAGCGCGTTCGACTGGAAGCAAGCCAAAGGCAGCAAGGTCGAGGTGAACCTCGCCAAGTCGCCGCGGGGTGACGTGCTGCAGGCGCATCAGAAAGAGTTCGAGGAGCTGACCGGGATCAAGGTCGGCGCCGAACAAATTCCGGAGCAGCAGCAGCGGCCGAAGGTCGCGATGGAGATGAGTTCGGGGCATCCGAGCTTCGACGTGGTGAACGTCGCGATGCACGTGCAGAAGCGGTTGATCGAGCGTGGGCGGTGGATGGAGGACTTGCGGCCGCTGATCGCCGACCCGTCGCTGACCAGTCCTGACCTCGACATGACTGATTTCAGCCCTGCAACGATTCGGGCAGCTACGGGGCCGGACGGGAAGATCAACGTGCTGCCGATGAACCAGGACCTGTTCATCCTGTATTACAACAAGGAGCTGTTGCAGCAGGCCGGGCTGGACGGGCCGCCGAAGACGCTCGACGAGATGCTGAGTGCGGCACGCAAGCTGACGGACAAAAGCAAGGGGGTGTATGGCTTCACGGGGCGGGGGCTGAAGAACGCCAACGTCGTGCTGTACGATAACATTCTTCTCGGGTGGGACCAGGAGACAATCACGCCGGATGGCAAGACGCTGCTGACGGACACGGCGGCGGCGGTGGAGGCGGCGACCTGGTATCAGACGATCATGCGCGAGTGTGCGCCGCCCGGGTCGGTCGGGTTCAACTGGAACGAGTGCCAGACGACCTTTAGCCAGGGCCGGGCGGCGATGTGGTGGGACGGGATCGGGTTCTCGGCGCCGCTGCTGGACCCGGCGAAGAGCAAGGTGGTCGGCAAGGTCGGGTTCGCGGCGGTGCCGGCGGGGCCGAAGGCGCGTGCGTCGGCGACGTTCATCGACGGGATGGGCATTCCGGTCGGGGCGAAGAACAAGACCGGGGCGTGGCTCTATCTGCAGTGGGCCAACAGCAAGCTGATGCTGCTGAACTGGTTGCGCGAGGGGGCGGGCACGCCGCCGCGGGCGAGCGCGTACAAGAACGAGGAGGTGGTCCGGACGAGCAAGTTCCCGGCGGATTGGTTCGACACGACGCTGACGAGCCTTTCGATCGCGCGCAGCGGCCTGCCGGAGATCGTGCCGGTGACGGAGTTCCGCGACACGATCGGGGTGGCGTTGACCAACATCGTGGGCGGAGCGGATCCGCAGGCGGAGCTGAAGAAGGCGACGGACGCGTTCAAGCCGGTGCTGGCGAAGTCGAACGAGAGCTGAGGGTAGGCTGAGGCGACGGGGGAGGCCCTCACCCCACCCTCTCCCGGAGGGAGAGGGAGAGCGAGAGGGGTTAGAAGGGAAGCAGGACGTCGAGGAGTTGCTGGCCGTAGCGGGGGGTTTGGACGTTGGTCATTTGGCCGCGGCCACCGTAGGAGATGCGGGCTTCGGCCATGCGGTCGTGCAGCACGGTGTTGTCGCTGGCGATGTCCTGGGGGCGGATGACGCCGCTGACCTGCAACTCGCGGAGTTCGGAGTTGACGCGGACTTCCTGGCGGGCGGCGACGGCCAGGTTGCCGTTGGGGAGGACCTGGGTGACGACGCCGGCGAGGCGGAGAGTGACGGTCTCGTTACGCTTGACGGAGGCGGCCCCGGTCGATCCGTTGGTGCTGGTGGTGGTGACGAGGGAGCTGGGGCTGACGCCCTTGCCGAAGACCTTGGGGACGGAGCGTTCGAGGCCGAGCAGATTGGGGACGCCGAGTGACTCGGTGCCGTTGCGGGTGGCGCTGGACTCGTTCTTGAGGCTGGCGGTGTCGACGATGTTGACGAGGACGGTGACGATGTCGCCGACGTTGGCGGCGCGCTGGTCCTTGAAGAAGGCGCGGCTGCCCTGCCGCCACAGGCTGTTGGCCTGTGCGGGCTCGGATTGGGGGCGGGGCATGGGCATGGTGATGGGGCGGTAGGCGGGATCGGCGGTGGGGTCGCCGCTGGGGGTCATGGTGGGAGGGCGGCCGACTTCGGAGAGTCGCTGGAGCGATCCGCAGCCGGGCAGCAGCAGGACAAGCGCGAGGGGGAGGAGCGGCTTCATCGGGCGGCCACGAACCGGGTCGCGGGACGGGCGGTGCCGGGGATGACGCGGGCGGCGCCCGGGGCGGTGATCTCGGCTTCGACGGTGGCGCGGGCGAGTTCGTTGAGGACGCGGATTCGATCGCCGATGCCGCCGGGCTCGGTGGCGAGGGCGCGGGCGGAGATGGCGAGGCCTTCGGTGATGAGGCTGAGGGTCACGTTTTCGCCTTTCTGGACGACCATGGCGCGGCCGAGATCGGCCAGCGGGATCGGTTGATCGGGTTGCATGGAGCGTTTGGCGGCCAGGCCGATGGCCTGGGGCGGGGCGTGGACGATCTCGCCGCGAGTCAGGGTGACGCGGATCTTAGCCCAGCCGAGGTCACGCGCGCCGACGATGTCGCCGGGAAGGAGGCGGCGGCGCAGGACGGGGATCTCGGTCATTTCCTGCACATGGCCGCTGACGCGGAGCTGGGTGTCTGGCATGCCGGCGGCGGCGATGGTGAGGAGGGCAGCGAAGCGTCCGCTGGTGGGATCGACGTCGAACTGGGCGGTGGTGACGTCGAGCTTGGCGTCGGCGGGAACCGGGTCGGCGGCGATGGTGCCGATCTCGAGTTCGGCGTCGGCGGCGATGCCGGCTCCGGGGAGGGCGGCGACGATGGCGGGCTTGACGTCGTCGCGGGTGATGGCGCGGCCGGGCCGCTCGAGGATGACGCGGTCGCCCGTCGAGTTCGGGCGCCAGTCGACGCCGTAGTCGCGGGCGATGGCGGCGAGCTGGGCGGCGGGGACGGTGATGCGGCCACCTGGGGGCGGGGCCGGGGCGAGCGCCTTGTCGGCGATCACGCCGTCCCAGATGTCGGACAGGCGAATGGTGCTGCCGGTCAGGGTGCCGAGTGGCTTGAGGGTGGCGGCGTGGACCGGGGCGGCCAGGGCGAGAGCGACGAGGAGGGCAGCGGCCAGGGAGGCGGGGGTTTTCACGCGTTACCTCAGGTTGGTCAGAGTGGAGGACATCTGGTCGCTGGTGGTGATGACGCGGCTGTTCATTTCGTAGGCGCGCTGGGCGGTGATGAGGTTGGTGATCTCGGTGACGACGTTGACGTTGCTGGTCTCGACGAAGCCGGCCATGACGCTACCGAAGCCGGTCGAGCTTGGGTTGCCGTTGACGGCGTTTCCGGAGGCGGAGGTGGCGAGGTAGAGGTTGTCGCCGGTGGAGGCGAGGCCGGCCTCGTTGGCGAAGTTGGCGAGCGTCAGCGTGCCGACAGTCTGCGAGGCGGTCTGGCCGGCGAGGGTGACCTGCACGTCGCCGCCGGCGTTGATGGAGACGTCCTGGGCGTTGGGGGGGATGGTGATGCCGGGCGCGACGGGGTACCCGTCGGCGGTGACGATCTCGCCGTTGGGCGAGAGGCTGAAGGTGCCGTCGCGGGTGTAGGCGGTGTCGCCGCTGGGTAGGGTGACTTGGAAGAAGCCTTTGCCCTTGATGGCGACGTCGAGGCTGTTGCTGGTCTGCTGGATGTTGCCCTGCTCGTGGATGCGGTAGATGGCGGCGGTCTTGACGCCGAGGCCGAGCTGGGCGCCGGAGGGGACGATCGTTCCATTATCGGAGCTGTTGGAGCCGACGCGGCGGAGGTTCTGGTAGAGCAGATCCTGGAACTCGGCGCGGCTACGCTTGAAGCCGGTGGTGGTCATGTTGGCGATGTTGTTGGAGATGACTTCGACGTTGGTCTGCTGTGCCTGCATGCCGGTGCCGGCGATGTCGAGCGAGCGCATTAGATTTTCCTCGCGGTGATTTTGTCGATGGCGGACTGCATCCGATCGGATTCGGCCTGGACGAACTGGGTGGTGAACTGGAACGAGCGGAGGTCGCCCATCATGCGGGTGGTTTCGACGACGGCTTGAACGTTGCTGTCCTCGACAGCGCCCTGGACGACCTTGGGCTGCGGGACCGGGGCGGTCGGGACGTCGGCGCGGAGGTCGCGGTTGCCCTCGGCGGTCATGCGGTTGGGATCGGTGGGGTTGACGACGCCGATGCGGCCGACCTCGCCGGACTCGGTGCTGACGGTTCCGTCGGCGGTGACGGTGATGGCGGTGTCGGTCGGGGCTATGCGGAGCGGGGCGCCGGTGCTGCCGAGGAGGGCGTTGCCGTCCATGTCACCGATGGTGCCGTTGGCTTGCTGGGTGAAGTGGCCGGCGCGGGTCAGGCGGGGGCCGCGGGGGGTGTTGACGGTGAAATAGCCCTCGCCGCTGATTGCGAGATCGAGCGGGTTGGCGGTGTTGGCGAGGGCGCCGGGCTGCTGCTCGCGATAGGTGGCGCGGTCTTGGGTGTAGGCGAGCTTGCGGTCGCCGGCGGGTGCGGTGGTGTTGGTCTGGGGGGAGAGCCAATCGGAGAAGAGGACGCGGCTGGCCTTGAAGCCGGGGGTGTTGGCGTTGGCGAGGTTCGACGCGGTGACGTCCAACGCGCGCTGTTGGGCGGCGAGGCGAGAGAGGGCGACGTAGGTTGGCAGTTCCATCTTGGCGTCCAGCGGTGTGCTGGGTGGGACATGGCAAGAGGCGTGCCAAGGGGTGGGGCCTGCTGGACGCTGGGCTGTGGGATTGGGGAGGTGGGTTGAAATTGCCGGGGTGGGCGGATGGTGCCGGGTCGATTTGGGCGGAGTGGGCGATGGGCGTGCAGGTTCGCGCGGCTGCCGAGGCGGTCGCGGTGTTCTTGGGCCAGGTCGGCAAGAGAGGAGTGGACGGACGCGGTTCGCAGCAGGTGGGCTGACGCACACCCGACGGGGTGACGGGTCAGCCGTCGCGGATCGGGCGGATCCGGGAGGGGGTGCTCAGCGGCGCCCGTGGCGTGGGGCGGGGATGGAAGGGGGTGGGCGACTGTGGGGGTTGAATGTCCTCGGGCTCGCTTGGGGAGGAGTTGAGGGGAGTTTGGGCGGGGGCGGCGGCTTGGGCGGCGAGGGCGGCGATGGCGGCGGGGTGTCGGCGCTGGTGGGCGTGGGTCTCGAAGCGGGGCAGCGCGTGGAGGTCGCGGCAGAGCTCGGCGATGAGGTCGGGGGTGGGTCGGGCGTCGAGTTCGGCGTCGAAGTCCGGGTCGGCGAGGCGCTCCTGGAGTTCGCGGACGAGGTGGTCGGCGCGGGGGGCGGCGTGGAGGTGGATGGCGTCTTCGACGGCGCGGATGACCTGCTTGCGGGCGGCGGTGCGGCGGGCTTGGCGGGCGTCGGCGTCGCCTTCGAGGAGGATGACGGTCTGGCGCACGGCGTAGGAGATGTTCTGGTAGTCGGTGGCCGGGTTGCGGGGGCGCTTGGCGTCGGGGTCTGGCGTGGTTGGGATGTCGAGCAGGCGCTCGGCGAGGGTGACGCCGACGACGAGGACGCGGTCGAGGAGGGCGGCACGGGCGGGGCTGGGCGGAGACATGGCGGGGCGGATTAGGTAATTATTCCTGCTTAAAGTCAAGATCGTTGGCGCTTGGCGTGGCGTGGCGGTCCGTGCCGATGGATTGCCACGGCGCTTTGCGGCTCGCACTGATGCGGGCAGGACGGGGGACGCGGGCCCGACGTGGGTCGCAGGCACGACGGGGGAGTGCGGGACGGGCTGGGGTTTGTCAGACCGGGAGGCGCATGCGGGCGCGGAGGCCGCCGAGAGGGCTTTGTTCTAGGTGGATCTCGCCGCCGTGGGCGCGGGCGATGTCGCGGGCGATGGTGAGGCCGAGGCCGGTGCCATCGTCGGCGCCACTCTCGAAGGGCTTGAAGACGCTCTCGCGGCGGTCGGGGGCGATGCCGGGTCCGTCGTCGTCGACGAGGACGGAGACGTTGCGGCCTTGGGGTTGGACGGAGAGGCGGACGCGGCTGGCGTGGCGGCGGGCGTTGTCGACGAGGTTGGTGACGGCGCGGCGGGCGGCGTCGGGGCGGAGGTGGACGATCAGGCCTCCTGGCAAGCCTCCTGGCAAGCCTCCTGGCAGGCCTCCTGGCAGGCTTCCGGGGAGGCCGGCGGGGGTTTCGAATTCGATGGCGGCGCCGGTGCGGCGGGCGGCGGTGGCGACGTCTTCGAGGAGGGCGGCGAGGTCGACGGGCTGGGCCTGCTCGGCGCCCTCGCCGCGGGCGAAGGCGAGATAGCCGGCGATCATGCGCTCCATCTCGGCGGTGTCGGCGGTCATGTCGGCGATGTCGGGGGCGAGCTCGGGGGTCTTGGGGAGGAGGTCGAGGGCGAGGCGGAGCCGGGTCAGAGGGGTGCGTAGGTCGTGCGAGACGCCGGCGAGCATCTCGGTGCGCTGGGCGAGGAAGCGCTGAATGCGGGCCTGCATGCGGTTGAACGCGGTGGCGGCCTGGCGGACTTCGGTGGCGCCCTCGGGCTTGATGGGGCCGCGATCACGTCCGAGGCCGAAGGCCTCGGCGGCGGCGGCGAGACGGCGGATGGCGCGGACCTGGTTGCGCAGGAAGAGGGCGGCGATGCCGAAGAGCAGAAGGGCGGTGCCGACGACCCAGAGCACGAAAAGGTAGACGGTGCTGGGGTAGAGGCGTTTGCGGGGCGCCTCGACTTCGAGGACCCCCTGGTCGAGCTGGACGCGGATGAGGACGGCGCGGGAGTCGCTGGTCCAATCCATGGTGAAGGGCAGGCGGACCTTGGCTTCGAGGGAGGCGGCGAGATCGTCGTCCATGGGGCCTGGGAGGTTGACCCGCGGGCGCGGTTCGAGCTGTGCGCCGGGGATGAGGCGCATGGGGACCTCGAACAGGCGGAGGGCATCATCGAGGTTGGCCTGCTGATCGCGGGGGTAGCGGCGGATGAGCTGGATGGTTTGGGCGATCTCGCCGGCGATGGCGAAGGAGAGGCGGCGGGAGATGAAGTCGAGGTGGCCGCCGTAGAAGATGGTGAAGGTGACGGCCTGGAGAATGACGAGGGGTACGAGGACGATGAGGAGGGAGCGGCCGAGGAGGCCGCGGGGGAGGAAGCGCTTGATCATGTCAGATCCAAACCGCCTCGAGTTGGCCGTGATCGGCGGGTGTTCGGCTCACCTGGCCGTCGTGAGCCGCCTCGCGGCCGCGGCGCGATGCCGAGCGGCATGGATTGGTCTTGCGGCCCTGGATTGCCGCGTCGCCACGCCCGTCGCAATGACGACGGTGAAGGGGGGGCGAACGATGGTCGGTTGCACCCACCCTACGCGTGAGTTGATGACGAGGTAAGGTCATGTGCCGGGTTTGAGGACGTAGCCGCGGCCGCGGACGGTGTGGAGGAAGCGGGGTTCGCGGGGGTCGACCTCGATCTTGCGGCGGAGGCGGGTGACGTGAACGTCGACGGCGCGCTCGCCGGTCTCGTCCATCTGGAGGGTTTCGACGATGGCTTCGCGGGAGAGGACGTCGCCGGGACGGGCGGCGAGGGCTTGGAGGAGGGCGGTCTCGGCGCCGGTGAGATGGACGATGGTGGGAAGGCCATTGGCGCCGGCGGGGCCGGCGAGTTCGCCACGGGCGACGTCGAATTGAAGGAGGCCGAGGCGGACCGAGGTCGGGGCGGGTTCGGCGGCGGCGGGAGCGCGGCGGCGGAGCATGGCGCGGAGGCGGAGGACGAGCTCGTAGGGCTCGAAGGGCTTGTGCAGGTAGTCGTCGGCGCCGGCCTCGAAGCCGGCGATGCGGTCCTCTGGGGCGCCGCGGGCGGTTAGGAGGAGGATCGGGACGTCCGTCTCGGCGTTGCGGAGGGAGCTGGTCAGGGAGAGGCCGGTCTCGTCGGGCATCATGACGTCGAGAACGAGCAGGTCGGGGTGGACGATGCGCAACTTGTCGCGGGCCTCGGCGGCGTGGCTGGCCGAGGTCACGCGGAAGCCCTGCTCGACGAGATAGCGGGAGAGGAGGGCGCGGAGGCGGGCATCGTCGTCGACGACGAGGACGTGGATTTCGTCGTTGTGCTCGGGGATCATCGTCGGGCTTTGCCGGCGGGGGGACGATCGAACATGGCGCGGGTCTCGGGGTCCATGATGCCGCGCATGACGCGGCGGAAGCCGTCGACGGCGGGGGCGCCGGCGTCGCGGTAGGCGGTGGCGAGGATCTCGCGCTGACGTTCGAAGAGGAGGCGTTCGAGCGCCCTGCCGTCGTCGGTGAGGGTCAGATGGCGCTGGCGGCCATCGGTGAGGCCGCGGGACTGGGCGACGTAGTTCCGGTCGACGAGGGCGGTGAGGACGCGCGCGAGGCTTTGCTTGGTGATGCGGAGGATGGCGAGGAGGTCGCCGACCGTCATGCCGGGGGTGCGGCCGATGAAATGGATGGCGCGGTGGTGGGCGCGGCCGAGGCCGAGCTCGTCGAGGAGGCGGTCGGCGGCGGCGGTGAAGTCGCGGTAGGCGAAGAAGAGGAGATCCTGGGCCTGACGCATCTGTTCCTCGCGGAGGAAAAGATGACTGGCGCCGGCGGAGGGTTTGATATCGAGCGGGTTGGGTCCCGGTTCGGAGTGATTGGCGTGCATGTCTCCCATTCCTCGCGGTTAGGGCAGTTTTGTTGACCAAAAAGGGTAGATCATTATAGGCTGGTGGTCGTTAGAGTAATTTTATTGCGTGAGGCAGGGCGATGGCGTTGATACCGTTCGATGATCGAGATGGGTCCATTTGGATGGATGGTGTGTTGATTCCGTGGCGAGATGCCAAGCTGCATGTTCTATCGCATGGGCTGCACTATGCCAGCGGCGTGTTCGAGGGCGAGCGGGCGTATGCGGGGGAGATCTTCCGGTTGCGGGAGCATACCGAGCGGCTGATCCGTTCGGCGGCTCTACTGGGGTTCAGCTTGCCGTATTCGGCGGACGAGATCGACGCGGCGTGCCGGGCGGTGGTGGCGGCGAACGGGTTAGAGGACGCGTATGTAAGGCCGATCGCGTGGCGGGGGTCGGAACAGCTCTCCGTGTCGGCGGAGGGCACGCGCGTGCATCTGGCGATTGCGAGCTGGGCGTGGCCGAACCTGTTTGGGGAGGATCGGATGCGGGGGGTTCGGCTGGGGATGGCAGCGTGGCGGCGGCCGCATCCGCAGACGGCACCGACGGCGAGCAAGGCGGCCGGGTTGTACATGATCGGGACGCTGTCGAAGCACGCGGCGCAGGATGCGGGGTTCGACGATGCGCTGATGCTGGATTGGCGGGGCATGGTGGCGGAGGCGACGGGGGCGAACGCGTTCTTCGTGATGGACGGCGCGCTGCATACGCCGACGCCGGATTGTTTCCTGGACGGGATCACGCGGCGGGCGGTGATCGGCCTGGCGGAGCGGCATCAGATCAAGGTGGTGGAGCGGACGATCGAGGAGGCGGAGCTGGGGCTGGCGAGCGAGGTGTTCCTGACGGGGACGGCGGCGGAGGTGACGCCGGTGCGGCAGATCGGGACGCACGAGTATACGCCGGGGGCGATCACGGAGGTCTTGTTGAGGGAGTTTGCGGAGTTGGTGCGGGGCGGGGGTCCGGTGGGGTGAGCTTGCCGACTTAGCGGGATGGGGTGAAGCGGAGGAGGACGGGGAGGAGGAGGAGCCAGACGAGGCGGGCTTCGTAGCGGTCGTGCACGGTGGAGAGGGCACCGGTGGCGAAGGCGTTGGCGGCGAGGGCGAGGAGGACGAGGGCGGCGAGGTCGGAGCGGCGGTTGGGGCGGCCGAGGCCGGCGAGGAGAAGGAGCGCGCAGCCGACGAGGCTCAGGAGGATGGTGGTGCGGTGGATGGGAAGGAAGCGCTCGGCGAAGGGGGCGAGCGCGCCGGTGACCTGACGGGCGGCGTCGTAGCGGGCAAGGTCGGCTGGGGGGAGGAAGCGGAGGATGCGGGGGCGGACGGTATCGGCAAGGTAATCGGGGACGAGGGTGTCGCCGATGTCGGCGCGGACGAGCTGGCGGGCGGCGTTGCGGTAGGCGGCGCGGAGGACGGGCAGGGGCTCGGTGCGAATGGTGCCGGCGACGATGCGGCTGGCTTGGGCGGCGAATTCGGGCAGGGGGAGAGGGTCGGACCAGAATGGACTGGCCGGGTCCCAGAGGAACTGGTCGCTGTCATCGGTCAACTGGTCGCGCCAGGCGCAGAGGGCGATGGCGGGATCGGGGCAGATGCGGGCGAGGTAGGCGCGGGCGGGGCCGTCGGCGACGAGGCGAGCGAGGGCGAACACGGAACCGTAGGGCGAGATGGCGGGGCGACCGCGGCCGATGGCGTTACTGGCCAGAAGGAAGAGCAGGGCGGCGGACAGGGACACGATCGGACGCCAGGGCATGCGGAGCCGGCAGAGCGCGAGGGCGGCGACGAGGCCGGCGGCGAGGACGAGGTGGGAGAGGTGCGCCGCGATGGCGACCGCGGTGATGAGGGTGACGGGCAGGATCTGGGATCGAGGGAGGCGGCCCAGGGTGGTGAGAAGGCCGAGGACGACGATGGGGGTGAAGGCGTCGGGCAGGAGAGTAACGGCGAACCAGGGTGCGCTCGAGAGGACGGCCAAGACCAGGCATAGCGCGAGGTGGGGCCAGGGGCGAGGCGGGGCGAAGGCGGATTGGGTGGCCCAGAGCATGTATGAGAGCAGCGTGGCTTGCGCGGCCGCGACGAAGACGAGCGAGACGTGGAGGCTGACGACGGCGGCGAGAGGGCCGTAGACGAAGGGCTTGTCCCATCCCATGGAGGGAAGGAAGCCCATGTCGAGGAGGGCGCCGGTGTCGCTGAAGAGGATCGGGTAGCCGTTGATTGCGAGGGGCCAGGCGACAAAGGCTGCGCCGGCGAGGATCGCGAGCGCGGGTCCGATCAGGCGTGGTCCCATCGCGACGCGGCGGTGTCGTCGTCGGCGCGGGCCTCGACCCAGCGGGCGGTGCCGTCGGTGCTCTCCTCGGATTTCCAGAACGGGGCTTTGGTCTTGAGCCAATCGATGAGGAAGGCGGTGGCGGCCAGCGCGGGTTCGCGGTGGGCGGCGGCGGCGAGGACGAGCACGATGGGTTCGCCGGGGGCGAGGCGGCCGATGCGGTGGATGAGGGTGCAGCCGAGGAGCTGCCAGCGGGCTTCGGCGGTGGCGGCGATGGCGGCGAGGCTGCGCTCGGTCATGGCGGGGTAGTGTTCGAGGGTGAGGGCGGCGAGGCGATCCTGGTCGGCGGTGCCGCGGACGAGGCCGATGAAGCAGCCGAGGCCGCCGATGTCGGTGCGGCCGGCGGTGAGGGCGGCGATCTCGTGGCTGACGTCGAAGGGGCCGGGCTGGACGCGGATGGTGGCCATCAGCCGCCGGTCACGGGTGGGAAGAAGGCGATCTCGTCTCCGTCGCGGATGGTGCTTTGGAGGTGAGCGAACTCCTGGTTGACGGCGGCGCGGACGAGGCCGGGTTGAGCGAAGGCGGCGGCGCCGGCCGGGTTACGGTCGCGGAGATGGGCGATGAGGTCTGCAACGGTGGTGATGCCGGCGGGAGTTGCGACATCCTCCTCGTTGCTGCCCATCCGTTCGCGGAGTGCGGCGAAGTAGAGGATCTTGAGCATCAGCGCGGGGTCGGAATGGTTTGGACGCTGCCGTTCGGATTGATGACGGTGCTGGTGCCGTTGCCGTTCGGAACGATGATGGCACCGGGTCCGGTCGGGGTGTTGAGCTGGCGGTATCCGGTGGTGCCGCCGGTGTCGACCGCGGGGCCCTGGGGCGTGTTGACGACTCCGCCGGAAAGCGGCGGGGCGTTGGCGGTCGGCGGCGGGGGCGGGGCGGTTGGGCTTTGGTTGGGGGGCGTGTCGGGCTGGACGGCGCCGGGCGGGGTCGAGCTGCCGCGGGCTGGCACTGGCTGGCGATGATTCGGGAGACCTGGGCGTGCGCCGGGGGTGACGGTCGGGGTGAAGCCGCGGGCGTCTTCACGGGCCGGGTTGTTAGCGATGTCCTCGAGCGTTGGTTCGCGGGTGTCGAATTTCGGCCAGACGTTGCCGGGTTCGACTTCGAGGGTCTGGATTGCAGGGTCGAGGCCGCGGACGCGGCGGACGTTTTCGCTGTCGGCCATAGGCAGGTTAGGGTTCCGCCCGGCGTTGGTGAAGGTGTGGTCGACGAACTCGCCGAAACCGGTGCAGCCGGAGAGGCCGACCATGAGCAATAGCGGGGTCAAACGCCGCATTCGAACGTGTGCTCCTGAGTGGCAACCGAAGATTTTCGGGTCTTTGGTCGAAGGGACTGCATGTACCATGCACATGGCCCAATCGCGGAGATTTGTCGATTACCGACGCGGGAAGGCTCCGGTGGGCGTGGTGGCGTGGCGGAGGCCAGCCTTGAGGTAGTCCCAACCGGTGAGGAGCGTGAGGACGGCGGCGACGCAGAGCATGGCCTCGCCGATGCGGACGACGGGCAGGAAGGAGAGATGGATGAGCACGGCGGTATCGTTGCCTGCGAGCAACGCTCCGAGCGCGCCCATCTGAAAGCCGGTCTTCCATTTGGCGAGGGCGGTGACGGGCAGGCCGACGCGCAGGCCGGCGAGGTATTCGCGTAGGCCGCTGACGAGGATTTCGCGGAGCAGGATGACGATGGCGGGGTAGAGGCCCCAACTGGTCAGGCGTCCTTGGCCGGCGAGGAGCATGAGGGCGGCGCCGACGAGGAGCTTGTCGGCGATCGGGTCGAGCATGCGGCCGACGTCGCTGGTCTGACTGCGGTCGCGGGCGAGGCGGCCATCGAGGTAGTCGGTGATGCCGGCGGCGGCGAACACGATGCAGGCCATGAGGTCGCCGGCTGGCGTGTGCAGCGCGGTCATGACGGCGATGATGGGTATGGCCGCGATGCGCGAGAGGGTGAGTAGGTTGGGGAGGTCGGTCAACATTCGCGAGCCTCCGGCAACGTTGCGCGAGTTTGCGGCGGGGCGGTTGTCGTCAGGTGGGGTGGTTCAGTGCGCGAGCCAAGCGATGCAGGCGCCGAGGAAGGCGAAGGCGGCGAGGATGAGGACCGCGCGGAGTGCGCCGACCTGGAGGGTGGGGCCGAGGACCTTGCGCAAGGCGTTATCGCTGGGGTGTGCCATCGTGATCTCCTGATGGGGTGTGATTAGCCGAGATGGGGCGGCGCGCGAAGCCTCTCGCTTGCCTGATGGGGCGGTGGCGTGGAATTTGGCGGCATGCGGGTGGCGGCCTTGACGATGTCCTACAACGAGCCGGTCTGGGCGCGGATCTGGGCGCGACACTACGGCGGCCAGGTGGGGGCCGAGCACTGCTACCTGGTGGACCACGGCTCGGAGGACGGGAGTGCGGACGGGCTCGAGGTCAACGTCGAGCGGCTGGCGCGGTCGGCGCTGGACGAGGAGGAGCGGGCGGCGCGCATGAGTGCGCGGGCGGCGGACCTGCTGGGGCGGTATGACGCGGTGGTGCATGCGGACGTGGACGAGTTGGTGCTGGCGGACCCGCGCCGGTATCGAGACCTGCGGGCGTATGCGGCGGCGCGGGGCGTTGCGGGCGAGGTGATCACGGCGGTCGGGCTGGACGTGCAGCATCTGGTGGGGGAGGAGGGTCCGTTCGAGCCGGAGCGGCCGATCGGGGGGCAGCGGCGGTGGGTGCGGTTCAGCGCGGCGATGTGCAAGCCGGTGTTCGTGCGGCGAGCGGTGCGGTGGGCGCCGGGTTTCCACTGGTGCGATGCGTCGGTGCAGACGGGCGGGCTGTTCCTGCTGCACCTGCGGTTTGCGGATGTGGAGTTGGGCCTGCGGCGGCTGGGGCGGACGCGCGGGCAGCGTTTCGCGACGCCCGAGACCAACCCGCACCAGCGCGTGTCGGACGGGGAGTTCGAGCAGATGGTCGGTGCGATCGCGCAGTTGCCGCGGGCGACGGTGCCGTTCGATACGGAGGCCGGGCCAATGGCGGTCTGGGTCCGCGCGATGTTGGACGCGCGGGCGCGGGGGGACGGCTGGATGGGAATTGCGGGGAACGAGCTGTGGGCGCTGCCGCGGCCCTTCCTGCAGGCGATCTGATCAGAAGCGGGTGAGATCGACGGCGTAGGTGCAGTCCGGGGTGGTGTAGGTGCCGATGGCCTTGGTGTCGGTCACCGTGGCCTGCAACTGGGTCGCGAAGGTCTTATGGTCGAAGCTCGGTCGGCTTCGGCTGGCTTGGACGGTGGGTCCGACGGCCTTGCCCTCGAGCGTCCAGGTCCCTTCGCCGGGGGTGAACACGACATCGTCGCGCTGGATGACGAGGGTGCCGCGGATGTTAGGACAGGCCGGGGACGCCGAGGTGAGCGGCCCGGAATACTGAGCCTTCGGGCGGTATGCGATGCTGCACCCGCCCGTCGCCATGCAGAGGCACAGCGACGAGGCGAGCGCATAGCCGCGCATGACGCCGGGACGGCTCAGTAGGGCGGGTAGTAGGCCGGCGGGGGGACGTAGCCGTAGCGATACGGCGCATAGCCATATGGCGGCGCGTAATACACGGGCGGAGGCGGCGCGTAGACGACGGGCGGGCGAGCGACGTATGGCGCGGCGAGTAGCGTGCCGACCCCGAGGCCGAGGATGGCGCCGCCGACAACTGCGCCGGGGTAATAGCCGCGATAGCCGTAGCCGCCCCGGTATCCGTAGCCGCCGTGATAACCGTAGCCGCCATGCCAGTCGGCGTGTGCCGGGGCGGTTGGCGTGGCGACCGCCAGAGCGAAGGTGGAAGCGACGAGGGATAAAGCGAGAAGTTTGCGTGTCATGACACACCCTGGCGAAAGAGGATCGATGCCTCATGCGGAAGATGGGTGTGGTTCGGGGCGAATTTAAGGCGCGCGGGTGGTCAAACGATAGCGTGATGGGCGTGAGATAGGAAAACTTGCCTTGACTTTCATCCCAGCCAAAGAGAGTAACCAGGGCAACGTGGGAGAGCTAAGCAGGCGGCAGCGATCCTGGTTTTCCGCTGGTCTCGAGGCTTTCGACCGCGACGACGCCAGTATTCAGGAGGCGATAGTGGGCGAGATCACTCCCTTACACATCTTGCTGTCGGTCATGCGGAGGAAGTGGGAGGCCGACGACTTGGACGGCGCGGTGGCGCTGGCGAAGGTCGCTGCGCCGTACATGCATCCGAAAGTGCCGGCGGCGCGCCCGATCTTCGATTTGTCTGGAGTTTCGGATGAAGAACTGGACCGCATCGGACGTAGTGTCGGAGTGGGACGCGAGGGACGCAGTCCGGGGTAGCTTGGACGAGTGGGCGCTGCGGGCGCTTTCGCCGCAGGGGCATGCGCCGGCGCAGCACCATCGGTTGCTGATCCGCGAGTTGGAGGGTTTGGCGGCGGGGCGGTGGGACCGGCTGATGCTGCTGCTACCGCCGGGGTCAGCGAAGTCGACGTACGCGAGCCTCATCTTCCCGCCATGGTTCATGGCAAAGCGGCCGTGGGCGCATGTGATCGCGGCGAGCCACACGGCGAGTTTGGCGCGGTCGTTCGGCCGGGGTGTCAGGACGCTGATTCAGGAGCATCAATCGCACCTGAACCTCTATTTGGATCCGAACAACCGGGCGGCGGGGCGGTTCGGGGTGATCGGGGGCGGGAGTTACTTCGCGACGGGCGTGCGCGGCCCGGTGACGGGGCGGCGGGCGGACCTGCTGCTGATCGACGATCCGGTGAAGAGTCAGGCGGAGGCGGATAGCGGGACGGCGCGAGATCATTTGTGGGACTGGTTCCGCTCGGACCTGGTGACGCGACTGAAGCCGGGGGGCCGGGTCGTGCTGGTGATGACGCGGTGGCATCCGGACGATCTGGGGGGACGGCTGCTGCAATCGGCGGAGGCGTGGCGCGTGGTCCGATTGCCTGCGCTGGCCGAGGCGGACGATTTGCTGGGGCGGCCGGTCGGGGCGCCGCTGTGGCCGGAGTGGGAGGACGCGGCGGCGTTGCGGCGGAAGCGCGCGGTGCTGGGGGAGCGGACGTTCGAGGCTCTGTTCCAGCAGTCACCGCGATCCTCGGGTGGGCGGCTGTTCAAGACGGCGCAGTTGCCGATCGTGATGGAAGAAGCGACTGGCACGCAGGTGCGGGCTTGGGACCTGGCGGCGACGCAGGACGGAGACTACACGGCCGGGGTGCTGCTGACGCGCACGGAAGGCGGAAGCTTTCAGATTAACGATGTCAGGAGGTTCCAGGGCGGTCCTGAGATGGTTGTTCAAGTCATTCGGGAAACGGCGGAGCGTGACGGCATCTCGGTTACGATTGGGCTGCCGCAAGATCCGGGACAGGCGGGCCGAGCGCAGGTCTTGTATCTGACGAAAGGTCTGGCGGGCTTCCGGGTGGTGAGCAGCCGCGAGAGCGGGTCGAAAGAGACGCGGGCAATGCCGGTGGCCAGTCAGGTCAATGCCGGGTCGGTGACATTGCTGCGGGGTGCGTGGAACCGCGACTTCCTGGAAGAGCTGCAGGATTTCCCGGGTGGCGCGAAAGACGATCAGGTCGATGCGTTAAGCCGCGCATTTTCAATGGTACTTGAGCCGACTATGCCGGCGAAGGTGCGCCGGATCGCGTGGGGCACACGGTAAGACAAGGGAAATCGTTCTTTGGTCGCTAAACCGCCGTGATTAGACGGCGGTTCCAGAGGTTGCGCGGGTTGGGTCGTTTGCAACCTTGGGGTTGCTTGTTAATAAAAACCGGACGTTCTGTTGATTGGTGCAACCATTAGGTGCGGAACTGAAGAATTTTCAACTTAAACGGTTTCCGCGGCCGGTGGCGAATTTAGACAATCACGGGTGCTCGTCTCGGAGGCGTAGATGAGCAAACAGCCAGTTGGCGAGGTGGCTTCTTCTGTGGACGGTGAGTGGCCGGAGCGGCTGAGGCGGGGTGTACGCATCGCCCTGCAGCGGTGCCAGATCGAGCCGAGCGTGTGGTTCGCGCATGAGTTGGACGTGCATCATATTGTTGCCGCTGGATTAGATGGCGCGGCGCCGGGTCGCAGGATCATGGCGCGGTGGTCGATCGGCGTGCACAGCATCATCAATGCGGCGATCGTACCGAGATCCTTCCATCAGGGCCAGGGGCTGCATCGACAGGAGTTCCTGCACACGGTGAACCTACGTCTGTCGTCTGCGGCGTTGTTTGCCGAGGCGGTGTTGCCGCATGGTGGCTTTGCGGCTGGGCGTCTCATTATGCTTCAGACTATACAGAAGATTGGAATTGAGCTTGTGGCGCGTTCCGAAGATGCTGCGGCTGTTCGGTTGCAAGACGCGTTGCAAGTTTTGGTGGCCCGTTCCGTGTCGGCGGGCGGGAGCGCAGCAGGAGGGCGGACCGATGAGGAAGCTAGACTCGCTGCGCGGGGCGGCCGCGAGCGTTTCCACGCTTCAGGCGGCGGTGGAGCTCGCCTAAAGAGTGCACCTGTTTCTCGTACGCGGCGACCCTGCCTTCAGCATGCTACGGCCTGTCCCTGACAGCGCGTGGCAGGCGCGTGGCGGGATGCCGGTCGCGGAACCATGGGACGAGATCGAGTTCACGCGGCTGGACGAAGGGGCGGGTGAGTTCATCGCGGCCGACTGCCTGACGATGAATACCGGGGCGGATGGGTTCTTGGTCAGCGCGTTCGCCCGCGAGGTCCTCGCTCCGCTGTTGAAAGAGGGCGGGGAGTTCTGGCCGGTGCGGGTGCTCGGCCTGCCGTATTGGTGGCTGAACTGCATGGCGCTGGCGGAGGTGATGGACCGGGAGAAGACCGACGCCGATTGGAGCGTGGTCGAAGGCGCTTGGGGATCGTTCAGCTGGATCACGACGACGCGGCGGCTGGCGTTCCGGGCCAGCGGGTTGAAGCGGGCGCCGCTCCTGTTCCGCATTCCGGAGTATCCGCAAGGGGTGCTGTTCGCGCGCGACGAGTTGCGGAGCGTGGTTGCGGCACATGGGCTGACGGGCTTTCAATTCGATCTGGTGTGGTCTGCCGGCGAGGGCGGGGTCCTGCATCCGGCGGGCGTTGGATTTGGCAAGATGTTCGAGCCGGTGTCGCTGCAGGACGTCGAGCGGCGCCGGGCGATGGCGCGCGATATATTGGCGCGGCGGGTTGGCTGATCTAAGAAAATAGTCTTGCTCGTGCGCCCCATGAAATTTACAAGCTTCTTCTAGGCTGACGAATTGCGCGCCGAGCGGATGTCGCGCCGACGGGTCTGATGCTTTGACACTTTGAACCGCCGTTGCGTCGCCGAGGCTCTCGCGACGGGCGGCAGACTGCGCTTCTGCATCTGGCGCGACCGAGGCTGGCGGGCATCGCTCGTGCCGAGCGCGCCTTGGGCGACGAGGGTTCCAGACGATGTTCCAATCGATTTGCGACAACATCCCGGCCGATCCGGACTTTCCGGCGCGGACGCGGCGGTTGGATCTGATGCGGCGCGTGCTGGACGGGACGCTGTATGATGCGCTGCCGTTCGAGTTCCACGACGAGCGGACCTCGTCAGGCGAGTATATCCCGTTGCGGCAACGGCGGCCGAGCGTGCGCTATGCGTTGGCGCGGATCGTCGTGGAGGACAGCGTGGCCCTCCTGTTCAGCGAGGGCCATTTTCCGGTCGTAGCGAGCCAGAGCGACGACGTCCGCGACGCGATCGCGGCGATTGCTCGCGACTGCAAGCTCAACCAGATCATGACGGAGGCGGCGATCCGAGGGAGTGTCGGGAGCGCCTGCGTGTTGCTGCGGATTCTACGGGGGCGCGTCTTTCTCGACGTGCTGGAGACGACGTGGCTGACACCGACGTGGGACCCGGGTGAGCCCGACGCGCTGCTGAGCGTCATCGAGCGCTACAAAGTGCCGGGTGCGGACCTGCTCGCGGCCGGTTACGACGGGATCGAGGCGGGGGCGCAATATTGGTTCCAGCGCCGGTGGGACCGCGAGGAGGAAACCTGGTTCGTGCCGCAGCAGGTCGGTGCGACGACGCCGCTGGAGGCCGACCCGGAGCGGACGGTGCAGCATGGCTTGGGGTTCGTTCCGCTGGTTTGGATCCGCAACCTACCGGGCGGGATCGCGCCGGACGGCGCCTGCACGTTCAGGGCGGCGGTCGAGACAGGGATCGAGATCGATTACCAGCTCAGTCAGGCTGGGCGTGGACTGAAGTATTCATCCGATCCGACGCTGCTGATCAAGGAGCCGGCGGGGCTGGAGGGCGAGATGGTGCGCAGCGCCGGGAACGCGCTGGTCGTAAGCGAGAAGGGCGATGCGCGGCTGTTGGAGATCGGTGGGACGGCAGCGGGCGCGGTGCTGGATTATGTGCGCATGCTGCGAGAGCTGGCGCTGGAGAGCGTGCACGGGAACCGGTCGGACGCGAGCCGGCTGGGTGCTCCGGCTTCGGGCCGAGCGCTGGAGATGATGAATCAGGGGCTGATCTTCCTGGCCGACAACCTTCGGGTGAGTTACGGCGAGGGTGGGATCGTGCCGATTTGCAGAATGATCCTGCAAGCGTCGCAGCGTTACAAGCTGCGGGTCGAAGGGCAGGACCTGCCGGAGCTGGATTGCGAGGCTCCGCTCCGGTTGATCTGGCCGCCCTGGTATCCGGCGGGCAGCGAGGACCGGGCGCGCGATGCGTCGACGCTGCTGCAATTGATCGAGGCGAAGCAGTTGAAGCCAGAGACGGCGCAGCGCTGGCTGGCGGCCGAATGGGGCGTGGTTGGGGAGCAGGCATGAGCGACGAAGCATTTGGGACCGAGGACAGGCTGACCGACGCGGTCGGAGGGGAGGCGCATGCGGCGGAGCTGGCGCAAGTCGCTGCGCTACGCGGCAAATTGGTGCAAGCCGAACTGCGAACGGCCGCGGCACGCGCGGGTATGATCGACTTGGACGGTGTCAAGCTGGTGGACACCGCCGGGTTGGCCGTGAACGAGGCCGGCGAGTTGCCGGACGGCGCTGAGATCATGCAGCGCTTGCGGCAGGAGAAGCCTTGGCTTTTTGGACGCAGCAGCAGCAGCAGTCCGGCGGTGGCGCCGCGGGCGTCGCCGCCGAAAGCGAAGACGGCGATGGAGATGTCGGTGGATGAATGGCGAGTGGCGCGGGCCGAGCTGCTGCGGCGACGTTAAATCGTTTGCTTGAATAGGAAAAAATACTTGACCGGATGACCCGGAAATTCGAGACCTCTTTCCCATGATGCGGGTTTTGACCGCGCCTTGCTGAGACCGCTGCTTTCCCTGCCGTGGCGGGGTTGATCTGATTTGTTGGCCTGGCCCGCTGTAGCGCGCCGGGCCGAAACCGCTTGTTAGGGACAGGACACTATGGGCATCTCAAACTTTCCGGCCGTGTTGCAGCCGATCATCCAGCAGGGCTTCCTCGAGCGGGAGTTCCAGCAGGCGATGAGCTCGCGGCTCGGTTATCGGGCTTGCGCGGATCGGCAGGAGTTTGCCGTCGGGATCGGCGAGACGCTGACGAAGACGCGGGCCGGGCTGAAGCCGAGCGTGACGCAGCCGGTTCCGGCGGCGACGAACACGAACCTGGATAACGGGTTGGTTCCGACGGGTTGGGGGATCGAGCAGTATACGATCACGATCAACCACTATGCGGCGACGACCGACTTGAACATGGTGACAAGCCGGGTCGGGATCGCGGGGCAGTTTCTGCAGAACGCGGCGATCAATGGTGAGCAGGCGGCCCGGAGCTTGGACGAACTGGCGCGCAATGCGCTGTTCGCGCCGTATTTCGGGGGCAACACGCGCGTTCGCACCGCGCTCGGTGCGGCGGGGCCGACCATTGCAGTGGACGATATCCGCGGGTTCACGTCGGCGTTCGTCAACGGCGTGCAGAACCCGGTGGGCGGTAGCACGACGCTGACGGTTACGACCGGGGCTGGCGTACATTCGCTGATTGGCACGACGGCCGACTCGATCAACGTGAGCACGACGCCCGGCGGCATCTCTGGGTCGCTTACGTTTGCAGACAACGTCAGCACGTCGGATGGCGCGCTGGGCAGTCCGGTGCAGGCGGCCAATGCGAGCGTCATCATCCGGCCGAACGCCCGAATGACGACGGCGGGGCTGACGGCGACGGACACGCTGACGATGGGCAGCTTGCTCGATGCGGTGAGCAAATTGCGGATGAACGCGGTGCCGGAGATCGACGGCGCATACAACTGTTACTTGGACCCGGTCAGCTCGCGGCAGCTATTTGCGGACCCGGATTTCCGGCAGCTATTCCAGGGCGCGACGAGTGCGAACCAAGTGTTCCGCAACGGCATGGTCAACGACTTCCTCGGGCTGCGGTTCGTGCCGACGACGGAGGCCTATGTGCAGGCGCATCCGACGTTGGCCGGAGCGGTGGTTCGACGGCCGATCATCGTCGGCCAGGGCGCGCTGATCGAAGGCGATTTTGCGGGGATGGCGGAGAGCGACATCGCACCGTCGGACAGCATCGTCAGCGTCGTCGATGGGATCGCGATGGTGACACGCGAGCCGATCGACCGGTTGCAGCAGATCATCGCGCAGAGCTGGTATTGGATCGGTGGTTTCTGCGCGCCCAGCGACACGATGACGAACCCGCTGGTCGTGCCGACGGCGACGAATGCTTCGTACAAGCGGGCCGTGATGGTCGAGCACATCGGCTGATTGGAACGATCTCGCCACGACATGAACGGAAGCGAGGAGCGATCGTGCTGACCGATGCCGAGAAAACCGATGCGCGGCGCTTCATGGGCTACCCGGTGTTTGGGACCAACGCGTCCGGCAACATGGGGTGGCAGTTCTACCAGGCGGCTGGCCTGGTGGAGTATCGGCTGAACAACCTCGGCAGCTCGGAGGAGGACGTGCTGAGGCGTTATCTTGGTTCGCTGTGCGGGCTCGAACTGTCGGTGCCGGAGGCGGCATCGGCGCTCGACACGTCGACTGCCGGCGAGTGGGTGCGCAACCCAAAGGAAATTGCCGAGCGGTCCAAGCTGTTCGACGACTGGCGTTTCCGGCTTTGCGCGTTCCTCGGGGTGCCCCCTGGTCCGGGCTTGTCCGGAGGTAATAGCGTCAAGCTGGTCGTCTGATGTCGGATCGTTTCCACAACCTGATGAGTCGAGGCCTGGGGAACGCGGCCCGGGCCATTGGCGACAGCTACGACGTGTTCAGGCCGCGGTCGGCATTCAATCCGCTGGCGAGCGAAAACCTCATCATGCGTCTGCCGGTGAGCCTGAGTTGGGGCTCATCGGGCCTTCGCACGCCGCGCGGGTTCGAGCGAGCGATCAGGGCGAGCTTCGACGCGGTGGCCTCGCAGGTCGGCGACTATTTGCGGGGACCGCGCGGGGTTCTGTTCATTGCGGCGCTCCCGCCGATGCGTCAGCCCGTCTGCGTGCTGACGAACGCGTCGGTCGACGTACTCAGGGCGAGCGGCTCGCGGGCGGCTGGGCTCAATGCATATGGCGGGGTGACGGAAGCGTCGCTGTCGCTCGTGCTCGGCGACTGGCCGGTACAGATCGTTTCGGCTGGAAGCGGCCGGTCTGGCGAGTTGCCGGCGGATGGTGGGCAGACGAACTGGTCGGTGATCATGCCGATCAGCCCGGTGCCCGTGCTTGCATCGGATCTGCTGCAGGACAGCGCAGGGCGCCGTTACGTTGTAAGAACAACAGAGACCACTGAGATGGGCCGGTGGCTTTCGGTTGCGGGCACCGAAGCCTGAGGGCGACCGGTTAGATGAACCATTGATCGAGGGCGCATGCCGGATCGTTCAGATGTCGAGCAGGCTCTTGCCGCGTTGATCGCCGGCACGCTGTATCCCGGAGGTGCGCTCGGCGACAGCACCATCGGCAACGTTTGCAAGATCTATCGTGGCTGGCCGGTTGCTGGCGCTTTGGAAACCGATCTGGAACGAGGCGTGGTGCATGTCTCCGTCGTGCCGGTGTCGGGGGCGATGCGGGATACGACGCGGTATTCCACGGAATGGCAGGGGAGCCTGCTGCCGGTGACGATGACGGCGAGCGTGAGCAGCGAGTTGGTGACGTTCGCCGGGTCGGGTGGAGCGGGGCAGGTGGCCGGGATCGCGGTCGACGGCCTTGCGTATGCGTATCGGATGCGAGCCGGGGACTCAGCTGCTTTGGTCGCTGCGGCGCTCGCGGCGCAGATCCGAGCTGACCGGCCGGCCGTTGCGACTGGGACGAGTGTCCATTTGATAAGCGGGCGCAATACGCTGGCGCGTGTCGTGGCGGATGGCCAGGGTGGTCAGGAACTGCGCCGACAAGAGGGCCGGTTTCGGGTCAGTTTCTGGTGCCCCGATCCGTCGACCCGCGATGCGGCTGTCAGCCTGGTGGATGTTGGGATGGCGGGCTGGCCGTTCATCGACGTTGGCGGGTGGGCGTGTCGGCTGCGGCTTGCGGGCGAGGCGATCACGGACGACGGCGCCGCCGGTGGATTGTGGCGGCGGGATTTATTGTACTCAGTCGAATATCCGACAGTCATGACGGAAAGTCTTCCGTCGATGCTGTTCGGAGTTGCCGACGTCAATGGTGTCGACTGGCTTGGTTGAACTCAAGAGCGAAGGATCTTCCATGCAATACCTGATCGTGGTGCGACCGTTTGGATCGTACCGGATCGGTGATGTCGTCACCGAGGAACAGGCCATCGAGAAAATTCTTGGGTCGGAGCATTCGGCGCATGTCGTGCGCATCCTGCCGCCGAGCGAGGAGTAATCAATGCCGATCGTTCAAAGTGGAACACTGAACACGACAGCGTTGGTGGTTCCGGATCTCTATGTCCAGATCGTTCCGCCGCAAAACCTGGTCGTCAACGGGGTGCCGACGAATATCGTCGGGATCGTCGGGACTTCGAGCTGGGGGCCGGTCAATCGGCCGGTCATCGTTTCGACAATGGCGGACTACGCGCGCTCATTCGGGCAAATCCAAGGGCGCAAGTTCGACATGGGCACGCATGTCGCGACGGCAGTGCAGCAGGGCGCGCAGAACTTCCGCTGCGTGCGCGTGACGGACGGCACGGACACTGCGGCGACGTACGCGTTTTTCTACGGCACGAGCGGGTATCCGGTTCTGCTGACCGCTTGTTATACGGGCTCGCTTGGGAACCAAATCGGTGTGCAACTGACGCCGGGGAGCGCTGCCGGCACTTGGCGCGTGACCTTGGGCCTGCCGGGACAGGTCGCGGAGAACTTCGACAACATCGCTGCTCCCTCTCCGGCGACGTTCTGGCAAAACCTGGTGAACGCAATCAATCTGGGGCAGGGCCCACTGCGTGGACCGAGCTCGCTTTGCGTCGCCACCCTTGGCGCGGCCGTGGGAACCAGCCCTTCGGTGCTCATGTCGCAGTCACTGTTGAGCGGCACAGACGGCGCCACAGGGGTGAGCGCGACGCAGGTCATCGGCGTAGATGGGGCGCCCCGTCGCGGCATGTATGCGCTGCGCGGTCAGGGCTGCAGCATGATGGTGCTGGCAGACACCGATGACGCGACGACCTGGACGGTGCAGGCGGGATTTGCCCAGCAAGAGGGATTGTATGTGATCCTGGTCGGACCGAGCGGCGACACGATCAACTCGGCGATCGCGGCCAAACAGGGTGCCGGTCTCGACAGCTACTCCGCGAAATTGATGTTCGGCGACTGGGTCTGGTGGTCCGATCCTGTTGCGGGCACGATCCGGCTCGTCAGTCCGCAGGGGTTTGTTGCCGGGCGTCTTTCGAATCTCAGTCCGGAGCAAAGCAGCCTCAACAAGCCGTTGTATGGGATCGTCGGCACGCAGCGAGCGGGGACGCCCGGGAGTGGAAGCACGAACACGTACAGCACGGCGGAGTTAACGGCATTGCTGGGCGTGGGCATCGACGTCATCTGCAATCCACAGCCTGCGGGCTCGTTCTGGGGCGTGCGCGGCGGGCACAATTCGAGCTCGAACGCGGCGACCAACGGCGACAACTATACCCGTTTGACGAACTTCATCGCGGAGACGTTGAGCGCGGGAATGGGTCAGTATGTTGGGCAGGTCATCAACGCGAGCCTGTTCCGACGCATTCGCAGCACTCAGCTCAGCTTTCTCCAGAACCTGCTCGGCCAGGGCGTGTTGGGGAGCACCAACGGCGCGCAGCCTTTCAACGTCATATGCGATTTGACGAACAATCCAGCGTCGCGGACGAGTCTCGGTTACGTCCAGTCGGATGCGCAGATCCAGTATCAAGCGATCAACGAGCGCTTCATCGTCAATTTGGAAGGCGGTCAGACTGTTCAGGTCACGCGCCAAACGCTGCCGTATGGGCAAGTTTCGTGATCGACGCAACCTTAGGAGCATGCTGAATGCCTGCGAATAGCTTCTCGACGGGGCGAGATTGCCAACTGGTCGTGATCGGACCCACAGGTCCGAATGGTGAGGCGGGAACGCGAGTCGATCTGACGCATGTCACCGGGTTCGAGAGCCGGCAGCAGACGCATCAGATCCGGATCGACCGCCTGGACGGCGTCCACATGGCAGCCGAGTTGCCCAAAGGCTGGGAAGGAAGCTTCGATCTCGAGCGAGGGAGCCCGGCGGCCGACAGCTTTATCGATGGTCTCGAGCAGGCCTGGCACGTCAACGGCATGCTCGAGAGCGGAACCTTATATCAGTACGTCACCGAATCCGATGGTTCGGTGACGACGTTTCAGTTCGACGGTGCAGTGTTCAAGATGACGAGCGCCGGACAGTGGAAAGGAGATTCGGCGGTCCGGCAGAAGCTCGACTTCTTCGCCAGCCGGAGGAAGCGGATTTAATGACCGTCAACACTAGCGAGCCCGGCGCGTCGTCGCCGTCGCAACGGATCGTCTTCGAGGCGTCACGTGAGTTCGAGGCGACCGATGCGATCGGCCGGGTCTTGCGCATCCGCCGTCCTGGAGCGCTCGATCGACTTCGGCTGTTTAAAGCGGTTGGTCCGGTCCTAGCGAGCAACGAGCGCTACATCGGGTACGCGATGCTGGCGATGTGCGTAACCAGCATCGACGGCATCCCACAGCCGGCGCCGGCCAACGAGGGACAACTCGAGGCTCTGGTGCAGCGTCTCGGCGACCCTGGGATGGTTGCCATCGGGCAGGAGTTGGCCAATGCCCAGCAGGGAAATTCATAGGCGCGGCGGGATTGGATCACCCGGCCGCGCTTCAAGCTTTCACGCAAGAGGCTGATCTTCGTGACTCACTGTATCTCGTGAAAAACGGTGTTCCGTTCGACGTCGCATTCAGCCTGAGCGCGTTCGACCGGACCGCATGGGTGGTCACGATCGGTGAACTCGACGGGCTGGTCTGGGATTACAGCGCAGGAGGGTGGCGATGATCGATGCTTATGAGATCGGTATCCAGTTGCTGCTGCAGGAAGACGTCAGCGCTGGTCTTGCCGTGATCAATGGCGGGCTGGCCGAGGTGGACCGGGCTATTGCGGCGACCAGTGCAGATCTCGTCGGATTGGTGCAGAAAGCTGAGGCAGCGACGAGAGCCGTCGCCGCTGCGTTGGGCGGGCGTTCAGTTCCGGCGGCAACAGCGGATCAACCCGCGGGAGCAACTGCGGAGCAGGTCAAGCACCTTAAACTGGAGAGAGCGCCGGCTGCACCGCCGGTGGTGCTGCCTGGCTCAGCGGCCGACACAGGCGAGCCGAATACAGCGCAAGTGGTGGCGCCGGCCGCTCAGTCAGCCGGCACGCCCTCTTCGCGAGAGCAGGTTGCAGTCGTGCAGGAGACGCGCGAGCGGACCGTGCCATCGAGCGCGCCGGTTTTGAGCGGTCCGCCCGAACGCACCGCGGATGATCGGGGTGAACAAGCCGCTCAGGTCGGATCGACTGCATCTGACCCGGTCGCATTGCCAGAGCAGATTACGTCCGTTGCACCTTCTTCAAAGAATCCGGTCCAGCAACCTGCAAAGGAGGTTGCGACGGCGGCGCAGGAGCAGCGCCGCAGCGTGACACCCCCATCCCCCCGGTTAGCACTCACCGCTTCCATCAACCACGCTCAGAGCCGCAGCATGCCTGAAGCGCCTGCGGGACGGGCGCGGCACATGTCGATGGCCAATGCCGCTGCAAGACCGGAACGGCCCGCGGCGCCGTGGTCAGGTGTCGAGCAGGTCGGATTTCACACCCAAACGACCCGCTTGCAAGAGAAGCCAGCCGCCCCCCGCTCGGCGGGACAGGATCGGAACGATACCGGAGGGGGAACGGTCATGCTCGACGGCCGCCTCGTGGGCCAGTGGCTGTCGGACCACATGGCTCGCGAGGCATCGCGTCCGCCTGCCGGCACGAGCTTTTTCGACCCGCGGCAAACGCCGGCTTGGACCGTGTCAGGGGCGCTCTGATGGGAACACCACTCACTCTCGGCGAGATCGCCTTCAGCGACTTCGAGGTACCGGAGCATTTCGCGGTCGGCGGCAAGCAAAGGCTCGTCATTCATGCCCTGCCGGGGGGCGGCCGGGTCGTGGATGCGATGGGACCGGAGGACGGGCCGATCCGGTGGTCCGGCGTGTTTACGGGGCAGCAAGCAGCCGAGCGGGTCCGCCTCCTCGAGCGGCTCCGCCGGAGCGGCAAGCAGCAGACGCTCGCGTGGGATGCTTGGCGGTATACGGTCGTCGTTCAGGAGTTCGACGCGGAAATCGCCAATACGTGGTGGGTCCCATATCGAATTCAGTTGTGCATCGTGCTTGATCCTGGTCGTGAGCGCGCAGACTGGCTGGCCGCGGCCGCTGCTCCAGCGCTCACGGTGGGATTGCTGACGGCTGCGGCGCTTGAGACGGAGATCGGCGCTGCCGGCCTTGGTCTTGGTTCGAGTAACCTTGGGCAAGCCATCGGCGCTGCGGGTCGTTTGGCGCAGTCTGTCACGGCCCGCGCGTATGGCTTGTTCGCGTCATGATCGTGCTGGTCGTCGCTGGGGGGGATCTGTTCCGGCTTGCGCTGCAGCAGCTCGGTGACGCGACGCAGTGGAACCGGATCGCAGCGCTGAATGGCTTGAAGGACCCTATATTGGTTGGGCTCAACAACCTGAAGATCCCTGCGGTTGACCCGACCGCAGGAGGCGGTATTGCGAAGTGAGCTACGGGCCCCTCAGGTCAGGGCTACGCTGAGTGGGATAAATCTAACTGGCCTCATCTCAGCGGAGATCGACAGCAATAACCATTTCGCCGCAGACCGATTTCGGGTCAAATTCGTTGCCAGCGCCGTCCAACAAGAGCTGCTGCACATTCCTGGCGGTGAACTGGAGATCGAGGTTGGTCTGGAGGACCGATCACTCAGCTGCTTGGTCGGGATCATCAACTCAGTCACGTCCGATCCGGTTCAAGGCGTGATCGACATCGAGGGACGAGACCTCTCGGCCCAGATGATCGAGACGCAAATCAACGAGACATTTGCGAACCGCACGGCAAGCGAAGTCGCCACTCTGTTTGGCAGTCGCCACGGCATGGGCGTGCTGGCGGATCCCACGTCAACACCGATCGGACGCTACTATCAATCCGAGCACGATCGGATGAACCTTGGTCAGTTCGCAAAGGCTACGAGCGAGTGGGATTTACTTGCGTCCCTTGCCGTTCGGGAGGGATTTGACTTGTTCATGACCGGTCGGCTGCTTCGTTTCGGACGACCCGTGACGACTGGGGCAGCGGCGGTCCGCCTGGAGGACTGCATCAGTCTGCAGCTCGGTCACTGTGTTGGGTTGGCACGGCCGATCCACGTAATGGTGAAAAGCTGGAACTCTGGGACAGGCGCCATGGTGACCGGTGAAGTGCTTTCGCCGGGGATCGGGCCGGTCTGGGAGAGACGTGTGACCCGGCCAAACCTGACTAGCGCGGACGCGCAGTCGCAAGCACAAAGGATTGCAGATGATCTAAAAAGGCATGAATGGACAGCGTCACTGACGATGCCCGGAGAGCTCACCTTGACCTCTCGCAGCGTTGTCTTTCTTGCGGGGACAAACACGCAATGGGATCGCGTGTATGGCGTGTCGCAGATCTCGCGTCGATTAGACGTCAAGCGGGGTTTTACACAAAGCCTCAGCTTGCAAGGGATGGCTTGATGGATCGATTACTCAACGCGTTTAAAGGACATAGTGGTGCGCAAGACGCGCTGCTTGGTCAGCCGCGGTTTGCTAAGATAACGTCGGTCGACCCCAAGTTGGGCACGGTCCGAGTTCAGTTGCAGCCCGAGGGAGTGCTCACCGGCTGGCTTCCCGTGCTCAGTGCCTGGGTTGGAAGTGGATGGGGCTTTACCTGCCCACCAAGCCCAGGTGACCAGGTCCTGGTTCTGCCCCAAGAGGGCGACGCGGAACACGGCATTGTTGTCGGACGGGCTTGGAGCCAGGATACTTTGGTGCCACAAACGCCCGTCGGAGAATTGTGGCTGACACACAAGAGCGGCAGTTACGTTCGCCTCCTGAATGATGGGACCATTTCGATCAAGGGTGATCTACATGTAGCCGGCGATGTCTACGATCAACATGGATCACTCGCTCAGCTTCGGGCGCACTATAATCAGCACAAGCATAGCGTGCCGCAAGGCGGTTTGACTGGTACAGCGCAGCCGCAGGACTAGCACGTTCAATAAAGTTCCAGGAGCGTTGAATGCCTGATCTAGAGATGACTTGGTCGGGAGATCTTTCGGTGTCGGCCACGGGAGATCTCGCTCTCGTCAGCGATCCAGAACTCGGTACCGAACGTGTTCTGCGCCGACTGATGACGAATCCCGGGGATTATATCTGGAATCCTGATTACGGGGCGGGGTTGGGGCGGTTTGTTGGCCAACCCGTCGATCGAGCGAGGGTTGAAGCGCTCATCCGAGCTCAAATGGCTCTGGAAACAGCTGTATCGTCAACACCGGAGCCCGTCATTGCAGTGTCTTCAGACGCCGCAGGGCGACTTTACCTCCAAATTCGCTATGAGGACAGCGCTACCACGGTCTCTTCGGTGGTTTCCGCCAGTGTTCCGGGTCGATAGATGCCGCTTCTTCTACAAGACTTTGCGACTCTCGTGAAAACGCAAGCTTCCGCAGTGAGCTCCGCATGCCAGCAGCTCATCGACATGACAACAGGAAGCGTCGTTCGGGCGTTGCTTGAGGCGAATGCGTCGGTTGGTCTGTGGATGCAGTGGCTCATCATTCAGGTCTTGGGCGCTACTAGGGCATCGACAAGTTCGGGACCCGATCTAGACAGTTGGGTGGCTGACTTCGGCATGGCGCGGTTCCCAGCAGCCAGTGCTGTGGGGTTCGTAACGTTCAGCCGGGTGACCGCGGGATTGGCGACAGTCGTTCCAGTTGGCGCTCTCGTGAGAACCGGCCTTACAACAAGCGACCAGGTTTTCGCGGTTGTTCCCGATACCTCGAACCGAGCTTGGACAGGAGCGGGCTTCAGTGTCGGTGCCGCTGATATGAGTATCACAATACGCGTCGCCGCTCAGCAGCAGGGGGTGGCGGGAAACGTCGTTGCCGGCTCGGTGACATTGTTGGCGAACGCGATCCCGGGCATCGACACGGTCACCAACACGTCTCCAATGATTGGAGGTCTCGACCCCGAAACCGATATCGCCCTCCGCTTACGGTTTGCCGGGTTTCTGGACAGCCGCAGCCGGGCCACAAGTCAGGCGGTCGGGTTCGCGATCTCTTCCGTGCGTCAGGGTCTTTCTTACACAGTCATTGACCGAGTTGATGCATCGGGCGCCGTTCGGGCGGGTCACTTCACGGTCACGATCGACGACGGGACCGGCTCTCCAACTCCCGAGTTGATTGCACAGGTCGCCGCTGCAGTCGAATTGGTCCGTCCAATCGGCAGCACATTCAGTGTCCGGTCCCCACTCGTCGTTCCGGTGACTATTCAGGTACGGGCCGTCGGCACGGCCGCCGCACTGGCCAGCGCACAAGCTGCTATTCTTGCATATGTCGCCGCCTTGCCGATTGGAGCCCCACTTACGGTGACCCGCCTCTATCAGATTGCTTACGGCGCGGATGCCGCGATCTCAAACCTGTATGGCGCGACGCTGAATGGCGGGACAAGTGACCTTGTGCCCCCTGTCTTCGGCATGCTCCGTCCGTCCGGCGTTTCGGTGACGGCATGATAGGCGACCAGACCGACATGCTTCAGCGTCTCCGCTTGACGCTGCCGGGTCGCTGGTTCGGCGACGTCGCCCCGGTTCTGAACGGATTGCTATCGGGCTTTGCTTCCGCATGGGCGAACTTGCACACTTTGCTGCTTTACGTTGTTACTCAGTCTCGCGTTGAGACAGCTACCGAAACCTTCCTTGACCTGGCCGCTCAGGATTTTCTGAGCGACGGATTTCCACGTCGATCAAACGAGGCTGATGCAGATTACCGTCGACGCTTGCTGATGGCGATGCGCCGAGTGCGAGGAACGAGCCCGGCGATTGTCGCTGCGGCGGATGCGGCTGGTTACACCCTCCACATCTTCGAGCCAGCGCAACCTGCAAGCACCGGTGCATACAACGTTTCGGCTGGGCTCGCGTGGAACACGGTCGGTGGATGGGGGTCGATGCAAATGCCGCTGGAAAGCCTCCTCGTGGCTTCGCCAGGAAGCGTTGCGTTCGAGGGCGAGCTTTGGCGGAATGTGAGCCATGCCGCTCCGGCCGGCGGTGCGCTTTGGATGCGTGTTGCTGCCGCGAGTTGACGGGATACCTGATGAAATCAGTCGAGGCTTGAGGCATGGATCGGCAAATAGTTTACCCTGGCTCAATCCCTTTGGATACTGACCTTCTCAGTATCCAGCGGAATACGTTGTCAGCGCTCGGTGCACTTACCCAGACTTTCCTAGGTAGCGCTCCGATCGCGGACGGATTACTGTGCTCCCCGGCCACCTCTGGCTATGGTGTCGCCATTGGACCTGGGACACTCTCAATGAGTGTCGGACTTGATCAAACGGCTTTCGGCTCGCTCCCCAGTGCAGGGAACACGGTCGTTAAAACGGGTGTGGTCGTTACGCCGATCACGATCCCGCTGCAGACGACGTCAGACCAATCGATGATCTTGTCGTGGCTGATCCAGGCGACACTCACAGAAGTTGATGATCAGCCGTTGACGCTTCAATACTGGAACTCGGCATCGCCAACAATCCCGTTCAGCGGACCCAACAATTCCGGTTCGGCGCAGAATACCCGGCGTCGAACGCAGTTGGTCATCACGGCCAAATCGAGTTCGCCAATACCGTTCGGCACATTTGCCCCGCCTAGCCCAGACCCCGGCTTCGTCGGCCTTTACGGCGTGTCCACTTGGGTTGGAAAAAGCTCCATAACGCAAGACGACATTAGTGCACTGCCGACCGCTCCACTTCTTCGGTTTCATCTCCCCGACCTCACCCCCGGCTTCAGTCGGATCGAGACATTCACATCCAACCGCACTTGGGTGGTGCCGGCGGGTGTCTCACGCTTACGGGCGCGTGTGGTGGGTGCAGGCGGCGGGGGCGGCGGTGGCACGGCGGGTTACGGCGGGGGCGGCGGTGGGGCTGGCGGCTACGCGGAATCCATTCTTGTGCTGCAGCCGGGTCAGGGCGTGGCGGTGGTCGTCGGCGTTGGCGGGGCCTCCTCTCCAGCAGGCGTGACGGGCGGGGCAGGTGGTCAGTCCAGTTTCGGCGACATGGTCGTGGCCCAAGGCGGATTGGGAGGAGCTTCGTCCAATCCTGACAGTCATGGCGGGACGGGGGGCGTTGGTATTGTAGGCAACATGCTCCGCGCCGGCGGCATGGGAGGCGATGGTCCCATGATCGGTAACGTTCCCGCGGGCAACGGTGGCGCCAGCGCATTTGGCGGAGGCGGACGAGGCTCGAATGGCGGTGGGTCGCCCGCAGACGGCAAGGCACCGGGATCGGGAGCGGGCGGCGGATACGGAACGACCGCCGCCGCGGGCGGCTTCGGCGCTGCTGGCCTCGTGCTCGTGGAGTATTAGCTACGGTTCATCAAGCACAATCGATCTGTAGGAGATCGCTTTATGGCGACGACTGCCAGCCACATTTGGCGCCCGAGCGCATCACGGGTGCTAGTCCTAGACGGGTTCGTTCCCGGCCCGCGCGGTGTTCCGGCCTTTGGCAACACGCCGTTGCGATGGCCCTCAAAAGATCCAGCGGACGTGCTGGATTACCAGTTTGACATCGCGCCCGCTCTCGCCGGGAATGATGGAGACGCTATACAGACTATTGATGTCCTCATAACCCCGTCCAACGATGGTGATTTGAAACTTGCGTCATCGGCCGCCGATGGGACTCGCGCTGTCCTGTGGCTTCAGGGCGGCAACGCTGGTACAGTGTATAATGTTACAGTCATGATAAATACTGAAACCGGGCGGTCGATCTCACGGTCGATCTCCCTCGCTGTCATAGCGTTTGCAGCGCAGGGCGCCAGTAATCTTCCTCTGACGACGGAGGGCGGCCTCGCGTTAGTCGATTCCGACGGGAACGCGCTGGTTCTCGGGGACGGAATTGCCTAATGCCAAGGATTGATGAACTCGAGGGCGTCGTTGTCGCGTCTGACGATGACATGATTCCTGTTAGTCAGAATGGCATCGTGCGACGTGTCAGCCGCTCGCAGTTGCTGGCAGGGACGCAGTCCACCCTGTCGTTCGCGCCTGGGCTCGTGGGCAGGGTCTCGACCGGTTTGGGGGCACCCCAACACATCACGGTTGGGGGCGGACTTTCGCTAGCGGATGGCGTTCTTTCCGGCGCTCCAAAATACTCCGCTGCTGCACTTCCTCTTTCTACCAACCTGTCCTTATCTGATCTCGTGCCCGCGTGGCAGAATGGACAAGATAACGCTGTCACCGTCCGAACCCTTCTCAGCGTGGCAGGCGTCGATGTATCCGGTCAGGTTGCGCGCGCCGGGCAAGGGACGCCCCGCCGTCTCGAGCAATGGTTTGGCGACGCGATCGCGGTCGAAGCCTTCGGTGCACGTGGCGACGGATTGGCGGACGACACCGCCGCGCTTGATCTAGCCATCGCGAGCGGGCGGCCTGTTCTGCTTGGGCCGAGGACGTATCGGGTCGATGGACAGTGGAACGTGCAATCGAGTGCTGCATTGATCGGCACCGTTGGCATGACCGTGCTTCGTCGTGTTGCGCAAGTGGGTGGGGCGTGGATCAATGTAACAGCTCCGACATTTACCAGTATCGGGGTGACGTTCGACGCAGGCGGGATTGCTGGCGATAGCTGGGCTTTGCTCATAACACAGAGCTGTACAGAGACGACCTTTAGGGATTGCAGCTTTTCGAACGCGACAGGCGCGGTGCTTGGAACCGGGCTCACAATACAAGCTCGAGATGGCCTGACGGGGACTGGAAGCAAGCACTCAATTGTCAATTGTACTTTCGACAACAATACATGTCATGGTCTCTGGATTCAGGCGGCGGCAGGTGCTGTGGTGTCCCAATGTCGGGCATCACATAACGGTGGCTTTGGAATCTGTCTCGATTTCAATGACCCGTCATTTAAGCAAGTAGTTCGAGAAAGCTATGTTACCGACTGCAGGTGCTGGGGCAACACTCGCGGCATTTCAATAGGCAACTACAATTCGACCAACCGTGAGCCTCCGCGCTGGGGATTGGAGCATCCAGATGCACAAGACATCACGGTTGCGGGAAACTTGTGCTGCGGCAACTCTGCATATGGCATTGCAGTATCCGGGAAGCGCATTTCAGTAACCGAGAATCGCATCATTCTCAGAGATGAACAACCGTCAGCCTCGGGTATATTGTGCAATAGCAGCCTTACGACGTTGACGGGCAACTCTGTTGTTGGTCCTGGTCAGTTCGGGATCGACGCAGGCGGCTCATCTGATACCGAAATCTCATCCAATGCGGTTGTGAATTGTGCCGTTGGGATCAATGCAGGCGGCAGTGTGCGGGTCAATGTGGCCGACAACAAGCTGGTCGGAAACAGCCGTGCGGTTACCGTGTTTCAGGTTGAGACTGATGGGCGCGGTCAGAATTTTGGACTTGCCTGCAGCGATATCTGGCTCGAGAGGAATCTCATTCAGATCGAGGATGGCGGAGCCGGCGTATGTCTATTTGATGGGCCGGAACGGGTGGAAATCAGCCGCAATCGCCTTTTGTCATCCGGTGCAGTGGAATCGCGGGACCTCTGTTGGGCAAACACAGACAGCGTTTCCATTCAGGGGAACACATGGAATGGTTCGTTCGCGAGCGACGTAAGCTCTCAAACGAACGGTTTGGCTGTGCAGGTTACCGTCTCGGACATTCTCGATCGCGCCGTTCTTCCCACCGCAGTCACAAGAGTGGATAGCGTATCGGGACCGCACCAAGTTGCCATGAGCGGGCAGGTCAGCTTCGTGCGGGTCCAAAGTGGAGGTGCTGGATACACCGAGGCAAGGGTCGTCATTGCAGGCGGCGGTTCCGGAGCCCTGGCAACGGCTTATCTGAGAGACGGCGTGGTCATCGGCATCGCGGTGAGCTCGGGCGGCAGCGGCTATGACCCGGCGACAACTAGCGCGACAGTCCTGGGCGACGGCGTGGGCGCATTGCTTCAGCCCTTTGTCGGGCTTCCCGTCGCGCCAGGTAGGCGCTTATCCCTGCGGTGTGTCGGCCCCGTTCACTTCCCGCAAGGCGGAGCGAACGCGGTCCGAAATTGGACGAATACAGATGTAACTGTTGCCGGCGGCAGTGAGATCGTCTTGGAGGGCGTCGACAATGGTTGGCAAGCCGCTTCGTTCACCAGCATCGATTATCTACGTCCAGGCACTGACGGAAGCGTCTCAGTAAGAAGCGTCCAGGGCGACATTCGCCTAAGCACCGCCCCTGGCGGAGCGGTGCGTCTTTGTTCAGACATCGAGCAGACCGGATTCCTCGTTTACTTTGGACATGGCTCTCCTGAAGGAAGAGTCATCGCGCCCCCAGGATCCGATTACCGAAACCTGGATGGTGGAGTGGGGAAGACTCTGTGGCTGAAGAGAGTCGGTAACGACAGTTTTGGCTGGTATCCGATCGCTTGAACGTAGACTAGGCGTCCAAGTTCCGATCTGTAGGGCAATCGTCTCTTAGCTCTATTCGAACCTTAGTCACCAGACATGGCAATTGGGAGTTCCACATGCCGACAATCAAGCAGTTGCCGGCGGCAACGGCAGTGGGCGGGAATGATTTACTTCCGGTAAGTCAGAACGGCCTGACGCGTAGCACGACGGTAAGTACGTTGCTGAGTAATACACAGCCGTTACTGTCTCTCGCTCAGGGAACGCTTCTTGGACGTGTGTCGGCCGGTCTGGGCGGGCCCGAGGCCGTGAGTCTCGGGGCCGGGCTTACGCAGCAATCGGGTATTGTTGTTGCGAATGGTTCAGACCACCTCGCGTTCACGGTTACGACGAACTTGTCGTCCGATGATGAGATCATCTTGAATAGTTCCGCATCGCCGAAACGGTTGGCAGCGACCAAGCTCCGATCCTTGTTCACGGCCGGCACTGGCATACGGATCGACGACGGCGGCACTATCTCGGTGACGTCCACGTCTTCTAATGGTGGCGTCGGAGGTGCTGGGCCAAAGGGTGACACTGGAGCGCAGGGCCCATCAGGGCAAGGCTTCACTTTCCATGGTGCTTGGCAGCCGAATGTCGCCTATGCCGCCTATGATGTCGTCACCAACGGCGGTCAAGCCTATGTGGCGCCGGCTGCGGTGCCGGCAGCGCTGACCTTTACTGCGTCAGCATGGGCGATATTCGCCGCTCAGGGAGTTGCAGGCGCCACGGGGCCCGCGGGAGCGGCGGGACCAAGTGGACCCATCGTTCCAGCGACGGTGGGCGCGCTTGGTGCGGTCAAGCCCGGTACGGGTCTCTCAATCTCGGCAGACGGGACGCTAAGTGTAAGTAATGTCAGCCTCTCGTCAATCGGTCAGGGGAGCGCCACGACCGGCCAACTGCTGGGGTGGAGCGGCACCGGCTGGGCGCCAACAACGCCAGCGTCGGGGGTCAGTTACACGGGTGCGGCTCCGATCAGTGTGTCTTCCGGGGTCATCAGCCTTGGGCAAAATAATGCCAGTGTAGGGCAGGTATTGACCTGGAGCGGGAGCGCGTGGGCGCCGCAGGCTCCATCGGCGGCCGGTGCCGTCGTTGGGACTGCGATTCCGCTCAGCAATGGGACCGCCGCGGCGGGGACCTTGTCTACGGCTTCGCGCGAGGATCATCGGCATCCAACCGATGTGACGCGCGCGCCGGTCAGCAGCCCGACCTTTGCCGGCTCGATCACGCTTCCAACCTGGACATCGGCAACTCGACCACTCTCTCCAGTCCCTGGCATGGAGGGATACGCAACCGACACAGCAAGACGCGAGACTTACACTCCTGCAGGCTGGGTGCAGTATGTGCGCACCGGAGATCTGCCGGCTGCTGCGGGCCAATTGCTCGGCGGTTCCTCTACGCAGGGGGCGGCATCACCCATCTCGATTGGTTCAGGACTGTCACTGATCAGTGGTACATTGTCCGCGACAGCCACCGGGACGAGCCCAGCCATTGCAGGCGTGTCGATCGATGGTAACACCATCCAAGCGACTCCATCATCACCCTACCAAATGGCCACGACCGACAGGGTTGTAGATGTGAATAAGACCAATGGCGGCCAAACAAAAATTCTTCTGCCGCAAAATCCTGCTCTTTGGGTCGACTACACGGTGATAGATGGAAAAGGTGACGCTTCCACAAACAACGTTATCCTTTCCATTGCTCAAGGTGGCACAATCAACGGTCAGTCGAACTTCATTATGAACGCAAACAACGATGCGATCACGTTGCGAGCCGTGAATACCACGACGTGGAGGGTCTCGTAATGAGCTATCGCCCTAATCTGCCGCTTGCGGTTGCTACAACCACTCAGCCCGGCGTCATCAAAGCTGACGGCTCGACCATCACCGTCGGAGCAGACGCTACGGCCAGCGTTGTCGGAACCGCCGTCACCGCGCTCACAGACATCAGTTCGGGGACGCTCGGCGGTCCGGCAGCCTCGGACGTTGACACGTTGAACCGCGCTGGCATCGATTACAGGACGACCCTTTCCGCGCGATCAGCTTTCTTTCGCAAAACTCCAGCGGGAAGTCGGACGATTAATCTTGTGTCTGGGGCAGCGACGGCGACACTGACGGCGAGCGACAACGATAAGCAAATCGTGGTCACAGGTGCTGCTGGTTCGCTTGCCGTAGATGGGACGATCACCGACGGGTTTCGCTGCTTGGTCATCAACAAGACTGGAAGTGGACTCGCCTACTCTGGCATTAACGGTCTCGGTGGCCTCAGCCTTTTGCAGTCTGGAGGCTCGGCGGTTGTTTATATGGCAGCCTCGGCGGCCGAAGCGGCTCAGGGCGGCAGCACGTACGTGCTGCCGCCGGCAACGGCGACAACGTTGGGCGGGATCAAGCCGGATGGCTCATCCCTGTCGGTCGCAGCGGACGGCACTCTATCCGTCATTACGACAAACACTCACGCGCTTCCGGCTGGCCAAGTCGTCAACGCTGCCGACGAGATCGCGACCTTCTCGAGCGCTTCGGCCAGTGACGTCAAATACTCTCTCGCGCAGCTTACCGCCTACACGCAAACCAACATTCAGAGCTGGTCATCCTCGGCCCGGCCAACGCCTGCTCAAGGGCAATACATTGTAGGATACAATAGTACGGCCGGGCGGTTCGATTTCTGGAATGGGTCCGCTTGGAACCAGCACGCCAGGGTCAGCGATTTTGCCGCGACAACATCGCAATTATTCGGCGGGAGTGGGACGAACGGTGTTGCAGTCGCGGTGTCGATCGGCGGCGGCCTCCAATTGTCTAACAGTGTTTTAAGCACCGTTGCTGCGGTGATACCCGTCTCAACTGTCGCTGCAAGTGGCTCTGCACAGGCTTTGACATTCCCGCAGTCGGGAAGCCGGTCCTATGACGTGACGCTTACCGCCGCTTGCAGCTTCTCCGTCAACGGCGGCGTTGCAGGCGAATTACAGACGATAACGTTAGTCATTCGCGGTGGAAGTGGTGGTTTCGCAGTCACCCTGCCGAACAACGTAAGGTGGAAAGGCGGGACAGCGCCTGCAGTGGACTCATCTGCCGGCTCAATCAACGTCATCAGGTTTCAGACATCTGATGGCGGGGCAACGTATACCGGCAATTTCTAAGTTTCGGGAGTAAGATCATGCCGATACTTGGAAGGAGGCGGCTGAACGGTGTCCCGATGGGCACGATCCAGCCCACTGGGAGCCCCCCAGGTCGCGTGGGCAACTTGGCTGCCGGTACGCCGACTTCGAGCACGATTCCGGTTTCCTTCGTCGCACCAACCGGCACGTCCCCCATCAGTTTCTCGGGTCGGACCTCTATCCATGGTTCTGGATCGTGGACATCGAACGGCGGGAGTTTCGGGCAGACAGGTGGAACGTTCACCGGGCTGTCTCCAAACACGACGTACGATCTCCGGATCGTGGCAACCAACAGCTACGGGTCGAGCACGACCGATCTTCTGATCGGAACTGGGACGGCCTCGGTTGCAGCCACCAGCTTCACGATCTCGCTCAGTCAGCCGAGCGGTCCGGCGGGAATAGCCGTTATCATGACGGTCACCCCGGTCTCGGCCGCATGGCCGTCGAGCGAGGTTGTATCTCCCTCGGCGGCTGGGCTTGCGGGTTCCTTTGACAACGCGTCCTTGGTCGGCACGGGTCCAACGCCGCTTACGTTCACGTTCACCCCTATCAGTGGTCCTGGTGGGGCGGGAACGTTGACTGCTAGCGCGGCAGGGATGACCAATGCGTCTGGACCACAGCCGTATTCGATCAATGCGGCGGCGACGGCTGCGACTGCCAATCGATATGACCTAGTCGCAGCAAGCAGTGCCACTATGCCTGGATCTGCAGTGCAGCTCACACTACACCCCAACGCGGCGTTCCCATCCGGCACGATCGTCCTCACGGGAACGAATGGCTCGTTCGCCCCAAGTCCTACCGTCACGCTTGTTCGCGGCTCAACGACCCCGGTTACCGTGACCTATACGCCAGCCGCCGCCGGCGAGCACAGCGTGAGTGCTTCCAACACTGCCAATCTCTACAATCCTTATCCGGCACCGCTCACGGTGTTTCCGAGTGTTTCCGGCACGCCCAGGTCCATCGCGGTTACGCTCACCCGAAGCGACATGGCAACGTTCCAACGCGACACGGCCAACGGTAACCCTAGCGGCTTCTCTTTGGGGTGGGCAAAGGGATGGGGCGAAGTCTGGCTCAACTTGACTGCTCTGGCCGGCCCGAGCGCGGGATTGTGGGTGCGCCTGTATGATGCTTTGTCGACCGGCGCTTCGTCCACACCTGGTTCAGGTTCGGCGTTGCATTCGGTTCCTGTTCAGATTTACGGCTCGATTGCGGCAACTGGAACCATCCGGATCCTATTACCTGCCGGTCCATATGTCTATCACGCCGATATTGCCAGCGATGCCGCTTTTACAAATCCGGTGCGTATCGCACAGCGTTTCCGTGTTGGCGTCGTTATCGGCCACTTCAGCAGATCGCAGGAAAGTGGTCTGTCGCGCTCATACGCTTATTCCAGCAATAGCCCAATGCCGACCACCTATAAGAAAACGGCAACCTGGGTCGGCTTCGACTATCGCTATTCAGACGTTGATAGCGGGTGGTATCTGCACGATGGTGTCACCGCCGATCCATATCAATATCATTATGGTGAAGCGTCTTCGTCCGGTGCCCAGGAAATCGGCCGTCTCGTCGAAAGCCAACTCGGTGTCTGCGTCGGCATCGCCGGAAACTCGGCGACGGGCGGCGGGCTGGACTCCATGGTCAACCATGATGGATCACTCACCGGAGCATTTGCCGGCACGGTCGGGGCAGCGACCGGGAGCAAGTTCCGCTATTTCTGGATGGCCACTGGTGGATGGGATGGTGTCGACGGCACTTACCCGAGCGAGACTCATGCGGAGGTCCGTACGCGCGCCTTCGGCGCCGTCGATTGGATAGCCCGCAACTTTCCCTCGTGTGCCGTCATAGGCTGGGTGACGGGTGCTTCCGGCATATTCGGCAGCGATGGCTCTCGCGCGGTCGGCTACACGCGCAACCAAATGATCATCATGAACGAGATCGAACCATCGAACCCGATGGTAGTCTCGAAAGAGAACTACAGCTGGAACGAGTACAATCAGAGTCACGCCACCATGTCAGCTCGTGTGGAATACGTGCGCCCTGGCTTCCGCAAGCTGATGGCCGCGGAGGTGACGGCCATGGGAGGACTCCAATCGGGCGCCAGGGGCCCAACGCTGGCTGGGTCGGGCACATTCAAGGCTAGCGCACGCGTCATCAGCATTCCCTACACGCTGCCGTCAGGCGCTTCGGCCCTGCAGACGATTGGGCTGACCCACAACAATCCCAATCCGGTCAGTATAAATGGTGCGACGGCGCAAGAAATTGCCGGGCTATTCGCCGTCTACGGATCCGGCGGCTATCAAGGGAACGGGACCGCCATAAAGATTGATAGCGCCGTCATCAACGCGGTGGCGAAGACAATTGATCTGTCCCTCACCGGCCCGAGCGGTGTCACTTATGCCGATGGGACCACGGGAGCGGTGCCGAGCGGATTCAGCATCCAATTTGCCGCCGATTTCGGAGCGTCCAACAACGCTCTTGCGCCCGGCTCCGGCCGGACCGCCGTCATCACCGATGACCGCATCGATACCGCGAACGGCATCCCCTATGGCTGGCACATGTTGCCGGCGCTCGACATCGCAATCTCGACGGTCTGAGAAAAGGAACGACTCATGGCTCTCGGTATACAATCCGCCTCAATCGGAGGGGCGGCAAAATCGCTCATGGTCGCACTCGACCCGAACGGAAGTCTTGCGGCGGCTCATGTAAACGTTAACTCGAGCGGCACCGAGGTTGGAACGACGACCAGCCCGTTCGCCGTGACGGTCGGGAACCTGCCAGCCTCGCAAGCGGTGACCCAGGCAAGCGGCCCTTGGTCCGTATCCTGGTCGGGACAGACGGTAGCCGCAGCACAAAGCGGGGCCTGGTCGGTTGCGCTTGCGGCCGGTTCGACTGTGACGCTTGGTGCAGGCTCGTCCGCGATCGGCTCGGTCGCGGTGACCGGCTCGGTGGCGGTCACCGGTGCGTTCTATCCTGCAATGCAGCCCGTCAGTGTGACGAGCTTGCCGCTACCGAGCGGTGCGGCCCAAGACGGGGCGGACGCGACGGGCGTCGCAGTTCCATCCGGTGGCTCCGGCATTCGCGGCTGGCTCTCTGGCATCTACGCCAAGCTGAGCGGAACGCTGTCAATCGGTGTAGTGACCGCGCTTCCGACGGGCAGCAATGTCATTGGTGCCGTAACGGGGTCTGGCGCGTTCGCCACGATAGGCCAGGGTGTCACCGGCGCGGCGCCGGTCGGCGCCCCGGTGTCCATCTCCGGCATAGACGCCAGCGGCCTTAAGCAGCATCTCCGAACCGATACGTTCGGCCTGCCAACCGACTCCGCCTGGAGTTCTGGGAGCGGCAGCCTTGTCGCCGTAGGTAAGGCCATGGTCGCTGCGCAACAGGCGACGACCGCGGCCGTAACAGGAAGCAGCCTCGTTCCGCCGAGCCCGGCGTTCGTGCAGACCGGCGCGCTCGCATCGAACCTGGTGCTCAAAGCTGCGGCTGGCAGCCTGTATGCCTGCTACATTACGACCGGCTCGACAGCGGGATGGCTGATGTTGTTCGACGCGACGGCCGCGCCGGCAAACGGCACGGTCGCACCGAAGAACTGCATCTACTGCCCGGCCAATGCAACGACTGAGATCGAACTCCCGTTTCTGACGGCTGAGCCGTTCGCGACCGGAATTACGGCCGCGTTCTCCAGCACCGGGCCATTCACTTTCACCGCGTCCTCGACTGCGTTCATCAAGGGGATCGTGCAATGACCATTTCGACGACAGGTGTGACGCCAGCCAGCACTGGTGGTAGCGGGGGGCCGTCGTACCTCTGGCACAAAGCAAGCTTCGGGACCTCGGGGGCCGATGTCACGGCAAGCGGCACCGGCGTTGCGGCGTGGGCAGTCCCGTCCGGGGTAGAACAGATTTTCGTTGACCTCCAGGGCGCGGGCGGTTCCGGCGCAGGGGGCGTTTCCGGCGGCGGCGGCGGCGGCGGCGGCGGCGGCGGAAACTATATCGCCAACTTTCCGCTGGCTGTGGTCCCCTCCACCACACTGGCCATTCAAGTTGGCATCGGCGGCCCCGCAGGGTCCGTCGGCGGAACCGGCGCGATTGGCACGTCCTCCTTCGTCACGGGCGGAGCCGCAGGGATGCAGACCCTTCCTGCCTATGGGGGCGGCGCGGGTGGGGTCGGAACGTCAGCCATTGGCGGCAACGGTGGCAGCATCAACGTGAGCCCAACCGGCGCATCGGGCGTGGTCGGCACCTTCACGGGCGTGGCCGGTGCGGCTGGTGCGGGCGGTAACGGGACGACGACGACCACATACGGATCAATCTTGTTCGGCGGCGGCGGCGGCGCGGGAGCCGGCACGAGCGGAGCGGGCGGCGGTTCTGGGCGCGGCTACATCGCAAATACAGTCGGCGGTAGCGGGACTGCGGGCGGCGGCGGCGGCGGCGGCGCGGTGCTTGGTGCGGGCGGAGCAGGTGGTGGTGGAGCCATCGCTTCGGCCGGCCAGCCGCCACCGTCCGGCTATGGCGGCGGCGGCGGTGGCGGTGGCCCGGGGTTCATTGGAGGAAAGGGAGCTGACGGATTGGTGGTGATCCGCTGGTTCGGTCCGGCATCGTAGTGGCCACCGATCTCACCCAGTTCGGCCTGCATGTTCTCGCGCCCGACGTCATTCAGGGCTGGCAGAAGATACCGGGTCGCTGTTTCCGTCTTTGGGGTGCAACCTGGGGCGGACAGGCTTCGCATTGGTTCGGCATCTGCCCTGCGCGTGGAAGGTTTCTGTGGACGGCGTTCGACGCATTGCTGACGAGGTTCGCCGGCAAGAGGCTCTTCTACACCTTCGGCTACGTGCCGTACTGGGCGAATGGAGGGAACGGCAACAATGTAGCCGCCTCCAAAGGTGATGCCCCAACCAACTTCCAAGACGCGATCGACTTCATAACCGCTGTCGCAACCCGAGCCCGCGGTGTGATCACCTACTACAGCCCGATCAACGAGCCCGGCAACGAATGGTGGACGGCCGACCTCAATCAGAAATCGCTTGGCGCGACGTCAAAAGCCTGGGTTGCCCAACACTATGCAGCCGTAAAGGCCGTGGACCCTCTCGCACTGGTGACGTCACCAGAGTTCATGGCCGTCAACCCTTTCCTTCAAGCAGACGATTTCTATGCGACTGGTTACGGCCAATATTGCGACGTCCACGCTATTCACTCCTACCCCCTTGCATCATCGTATCGCTACCGTCCGGAGCAAGCGCTCGAGATCAACCGTGTGCATCGCCGTATTCTCGCCTATTACGGCCGTCCTTCGACCATGCTTTGGTCAGAGGGAAGCTCCACCTTCAACGTGACCGACCCGGCTCAACTTCTCGCCTTCGCATCGATCTATCCCTTGATTGCCGCGTCAGACGGCATCGATATGTTCAATTGGTATGCCTATGACGGCAATGCTTGGGGCCAGCTAGGCGATCGCGGCGCCGGCTTTGCCGCGACTGCGATCGCCCATCGTGAAGCAATCAAGTGGGTGGTCGGCGCGACGTGGACCGCGCCGATCGCTCGCGTGCCGGGTCCCAATCAAGTTCGCAATCCCATCATGAGTGGCGGTTCTGCGGGCAATTGGCCGACCAATTGGGGAGCCTTCAACCCCGACAGCAGCAAGGGTATCAACGTCCAAGTCGTAAGTGTCGGGACCGAAAACGGGACACCCTACCTCGACGTCCGGATCTACGGCACAGCCAGTGCGAGCGCCACCGGCTACGTTCAGATCAACTTCGACACATCCGCCGGCATCCCATGCGCGCCAGGGCAGCTCTGGACTGAGACCGCAAATCTGTCACTGTCGAGCTCAACTCGAGGCGGCTTACTCGCGGCAGCGCTGGGTCACTCATATTTTTCAGTCACCGGCACGTATTACACCTTTGGGTATTCTACGGAGGTGCCCCTGTTCGTCGGACCAAGTGTTGGCAACCAGTATTCGATTTCTCAGCCGACCGTCGATGCTGGTGCCGCAACTATTCAACCCTACGTCCGGCTGCTCTACATGGCAGGCTCGACCGTAGATTTTACCACCCGTGTTTCAGCGCCGTCGTGTGACACCGGCTCAATTTACAGCGGCTCATTCACCAAAGCAGGCGGCTATCAAGCAATAGTCGTATGGGACGCGAATGGAGGCCCGACTGCCTTCACCGTGCCACCAGGCTACATTTACCTGCGGGATTGCAAGGGCGCCCAAGTCGCGGTCACTCCTGGCACCAACATCACGCTGACTCAACAGCCGTTGCTGTTGGAAAACCAGCCGTTCAGGGTATGGGTGCACTAACACATGACGATCTTGCGCAATAGATCCCTGAATGGTCGGCCATATCTGTTGGCATTTCCGACATCGACTACATCCGGCAGCGACGATCAAGGCTTCATGACTGGCACATTAGGCCTAGGTAGTTCTGGTAATACGACACCCGCGTCCAACATGTCGCAGGCGTTCACCCTGACCAACTGGGGCACCGCAGCCTCACTTGGCATTCACAAGCGCGGGGTTTGGTTCAAGAAGGGCGACGTTCGGGCGGCCCAGATCCCGACGGTCGGTGGCGGTATGGCCCAGTTCTATGGGCTGCGTTACTGGAGTGACGGCTCGCTCAAATACGCTCGCATGCTGCTTCGGGATGCGGGGCTCATTGCGGGTGCGTCTAGGTCTTACACGATGACGGCTGCGGCAGGCGCCATGACTGCGGGCAGCGTTGCCGCGACCGGAAATGCCGGCTTGGCCGCGGCGCTGGTCAGACACGACATTAAGGTCGGCTTCACTAACGTGCGAACCTGGGACTGCTCGAGCCCGACCGGCAACTACGCGACGCTTGGCAGCGGTTCGTTCACCGCTTCGCTCGCGACCCATGCCGGCACGCCCACCCGTTGGACGGTGTTGACGACCGGACCGGTGGCCGATGTGTGGCAGGGCTGGGGCATGGCGACCGACAACACCGGCGGCGCGGCCGACGCGCACCTCAAGGTCAATTGGTATGTGACGCGGTGGAAGAACGCCGATGGCACAACGCTGGCCTTCCAAATCGGTGCTGTCGTCGCGCTGGATTGGTGGAGCGTCGCTAACAAGTTCTTCCTCCAATACGACGCGGCACTGCTCGACGGTGCAGCCTCGCTCGTCACCTATGCCGGCGTGCAACATCAATATCAGTCGCAGTGGCTCATGTGCGTGAACGACGGCGGGTTGAATGCCGGCACCGCGCCGTGGATCGGCGCGACGCAACCAACGCTGCACTGTTCGTTCGACCGCGACTATGCCGTTGCCTCAGGCGTCGTGCCGCCGCTTGATACGGCTAAACGGCCGACCCCTGCCAGCCAATACGCTTATGTGCCGTGCGGCGTGGTGGCCGATCCCGATACGCTCGTTCACCCAAACAGCCATCGCACCGCCATAGACGCGACCGGGGGGTACAACGGCCGCGGGGTGATTACCCGCTTCGACGCCGACGCCTTCATGGCCGGTACGGTCCAAGCCTACACGGTCGCCAGGCTCAACGCGCTGTCCGGCCTCGGTGTCCCGTATCACTACCGCAGCAACCGTACCCGAACCCGGCCCGGCGAGACCGCGGCTGACATCGCCAACACGATCATCCCGCTCCTGATGGCACCCAAGCCGGCAGCGTATAGTGACTTCACGGCGCAAGGCCTGCCGATCGCCGTCGACGCCTACAACGCAAGCGCCTCGAACAACTCAGGGCATGACGGCTTCGTTTGGCAAACCGGCGTGACCACTGCCTCCGCCAACGGCTATCCGTGGTATCGGACCAACGCCGAACCCGCCGGCACGTTCGGCCCGTGGCAGCCGAGTGCAGACACCAGCCACGCCGTTTCCTACTGCTACTTCATGGCGCTCATCAGCGGGGACGAGTGGCTCCTTGAGGCGCAGCTCGATCTGGCGATGAACCTCGCCCATCAGGGCATCTACGGATATCACAACAACACCCAGCCTTTCGCGATCACCTGGAACAGCGCGACGCCCGCCGCTTATTGGACCGGATTACTCGGTCAGTTTCAGGCTGATGCGATTCGCGCGTTGGGCTGGTCGCAACTCATCCAAGGCCACGCCTGCGGTCTCGTGCCAACCGATCATCCCGCCTACGGTTATCTCCAGGCCGCAATGGTCCATAACGGCGACTACATCGCGGCAAACCTCGACAATCTGCCACGCGACTTTGCCGCTGCGGCCTTCTACTCCCCAGAGAGCCAGCTCGGCCTCAACTCGCTCTACTCGCCATGGATGAACGCCTTCATTCCATGCGGCGCGTATTCGCACTACCTGCTGAACGAGGACGTGCGCTGGAAGCGTTTGGGCGACTTCACGGCGGCTTGGCCCATCAAACAAGCCGCGCTCGGCCGCTGGTATGCCCTCGACATGTATCGCTGTGCGCATCGCCGTATGCGGGCCCCCTGGAACGCAAGCACCAACCCCGAAATACCCGTCGAACAGCAGGGCGTGCTCGAACTGATCGCCAACCTGAACGCCAGCGCTGGAACGTTCGAGATCGATCAGGCCGTTGTCTGGAGCTCGACCGGCGTCGCTCCGCCGCCCCTGACCAACGGCGACCAAGTTGGGTTTACCAGCGAGACCGACGGCAATTCTAACGGCGTCATACCGGCCGGTGCGAGTGAGGGTCAGATCGCCTACATCGTCAATCTGCAGCCCGGTAGTCAGATCACCGGGCGCAATGCCCCAAGCACGCCACCAAAGTTCCAACTCGCCGCCACACCCGGCGGTGCGCCGCTGACATGGTCGACCACCACCAGCAACGTCAACATGACCTATCTACCCCAGGCCATGTCTACTTATTCAGTCGCTACGGCCGGCGCCGACTATCTATCGTTCCCGTATCTACCGGACTGGGGCAACTACACCCCAATCCACGTATCGGCGATCATGCTGGCCAGACAAGCTGGCAACATCGCCTGCACACCAGCCATCCGGGACGGCGCGCTCGCGTTTACCGCGCCCATGGACAGCAATGGCGCCGCTTACTATTCGGCCTTCGATATGGCGACGACGGCCTAACTTCCTCAAGGAACAAAGCTATGCAGGACACGCGCGACACCATTCACGCGGGTCTCACCGCTTTACTCGTGTGGCTGGCACTGTACTTCGAGTTGTATGGTGGGCTTCTCAAGGCGGACGAGAATTTCCGATATATGGAATTGTTCGCGTCGCAGCGTGTATGGGCGGTCTTTTTCCTAGCTGCGGCCAATTTCGGCATCGTCGGTCTGATCACCCACCGGTCCGTCATCCGTCTCGCCAGCGTGCTCATCGTAGCGACGGCACACGGCATCTTTGCAGGATGTCTGATCCTTGCCGGCGCGAGCGTCTGGTCCGGCACATACGCCATCATCGCCGCGATCGGCTATCTTTTGGCGTTCCGCCGCGCGCGTGCCGGATTGTAGACCGCCGCCGCCCTGGCTGGCCGATCGGGCGTCAGACGCCGTCTACAGTGAAGGTACATGCATGACGGAGATGCCGACCGGCCCCTGGTGGGTCGTTACCGCTGCCGCCGCTCCGAGTGTCGCGAGCGGCCTGTGGGTGTTCTGGCGCTGGTGGTTCGAACGCGGCGACCGTTTGAACGAAACGGCCGCCAGTCGCGAGCAAGTCGTCCTCCGCGATCTGGAAGCGCAAAGACTGGCCCTTTCCCGCGACCAGGCCGAGCTGTTCGACCGACTTCGTAATGAGCTGGCCCGCATTCAACTTCGTCTGCTTGGCGTCGAGCGCGACCGCGATCGTGGATGGGATCTGGCGCGCTGGTGGAACCAACGAGCTCACGAGCTCCGCCATGCCGGCGTTAACGCGCAGACCATCGTCGTCGGCCTGTGCGCGCGTGAGGGAGTCGAACCTCCTGCCTGGCCAGATATGGAAGTTCCCGGTTTGGAGGACCCAAAATGAGCGTCTTCGACAATGCCTTCCGAGCCGTGATCGGTGTGGAGGGAGGCTACACCGCCAACCCCCTCGATCCCGGCAACTGGACCGGCGGCCAGTGCCGGATGGGCCAGTGTAAAGGCACGAAATACGGGATTTCAGCCGCGTCATACCCGAGCCTCTCTATTGCCGATCTGACGCTTGCTGATGCCCAGGGCATTTATCGCCGCGACTACTGGGACAAAGCCGCGGGCGACAACCTACCGCCCGCCTTGGCGCTGCTCGTATTCGACGCCGCGGTGAACTCCGGAACCGATCGCGCCGTCAAATGGTTACAGACCGCGCTCAACGTGACCGTAGATGGCGTCGTCGGTCCGATTACGGTTGCGGCCGCACACCAGTTATCCGGCAGAGGAGCCGCACTCCTGGCTGAATATCAGGCGCAGCGTCTCCTCTTCCTGACTGGTCTGCCAACCTGGCGTGTTTTCGGTCTCGGTTGGACCCGGCGGGTCTGCACTATCCAGTTCGAAGCGTTGCGGGTAGGGGAGGGGGCATAATGGATTGGGTTCAGGTCGGTGAGGACGCCGCCAAGGGGGCCGCAGCTGGCAGCGTCGTTCCCGGGATCGGCACCGCCTTGGGCGCCGCGGGCGGAGTGGCCCTCGACCTCGCGCCAGAGCTCGGCCAATGGCTCTTTGGTCCGGGCTCGGCAAACACGGTCAAAGCGGTTCAAACCGCTGTCCAAACCGTCACGGGCGCCGCTGAAGTCGGAGAGCAGATGCAGGCGCTCACCAATCCTGACCTCGCCCGCAGCTTGCGGATCCAACTCGCCGGCATTGCCGCCTCCCGTGCGGCCGCAGCCGCCAAGGCCGCCCAAGACCAGTTGATCGCTCAGCTAGCCGATATCGCGAATGCCCGTGCGACGACCGTCCAACTCGCCCAATCCAACTCCCCGATGGCCTGGGGTGCGGCTGTCGTCAGCGTCGTCGTTCTCACCACCTTCGCCGGGGCCATGCTGATGACCCTCCTCCGCGCCATCCCACAAAATGCTGAGCCGGTTCTCAACGTTCTCCTCGGCAGCCTGACCGCCATGGCAACGAGCGTGGTGTCTTACTGGGTCGGCAGCAGCGTCGGCAGCGCCCGCAAGGACGCTCGCCTTGCAAACCTTATGAGCGGTGGACGCTGAGCCCACTCGGCTTAATACAAGTATTTCGGTAATGTCAGCAGCGGGAAGGCACTGTGCACATGCGGCTCCGTGACCGCCTCGACCGATCGGAGATAACTCCGGTCCAGCTTCTCGAAACTACTTAGCCCCAACAGGCCCAAGCACTCGACGACCTCATCCTCGAGCAACTCCACGACACGCGCGATTCCTTCTGCTCCTGCCGCTGCAAACCCATACACATACAGCCGCCCGATCCCGACGAGATCCGCCCCGAGCGCGATCGCCTTGACCACGTCGCTCCCCCGTGAGATGCCGCCATCGGCTATCACCATCGCGCGCGCGCCCACCGCGTCCGCGATCTCCGGCAGCACCTCCGCCGACCCGGCGCCATGGTCCAGCTGCCTCCCCCCGTGATTGGAAACATAGATCCCTTCGACCCCGAGATCGCACGCCCGAATGGCGTCTTCCGCGGTCGCAATCCCCTTTAGGATCAGCTTGACCTTGTGCGTTCTCTTGAACCGCTCGATGTCCGCCCAGCTCAGCGCCGCCTGGAATTCCATTCCCGATGAGCGCGCGCGCCAGGGCTTGGCAAACCGATTCGCGATGTCGCGCTCCCGCCGACTATAAATGGCGCTATCGACCGTGATGCAGAACGCATCATACCCCGCGTCGATCGCCCGCCGCGCGTGGTCATCGACGAACGCGTCATCGCCGCGGACATACAGCTGAAAGATCTTGCACCCGCGAGCCGCTCCAGCCGTGGGCTCGATCCCGGCCTCGCTCACCGAACTGATGAAGAAGGGAATGCCCGCCAGCCCCGCCCCTTCTGCCACCGTCAGCCCGCCCCCCGCCCCGAGCTGATCGAGGCCGCCCACCGGTGCCAATGCAACCGGCAACCGGATCCGATGCCCCAGGAACTCCGCGGAGGCATCGACATGTGACACGTCTTCGAGCACGCGCGGCCGGAAACCGATCCGGTCTAGCGCCGACCGGTTGCGCCGTACTGTCGTTTCCGTCGCGGTTCCCCCGACCAAGTAATCCCAGAGATTTTGGTTCAGGCACAACCGTGCCGCCGCAATGATCTCGTGCAGCGTCTGGAACCGTTCCTGTGCCGCATTCTGCATCGTTGTTCTCCCGTCTTGCACTGCGCAAGGCGACGGGGATGGACGCTAGCGGGCTTGCCGTGCCAAGTCATCCGGCAGTCTCGTCAGCCGTGGCCTCCCGCCGAGTGCGACCCATTGGCTACCGTTTGCGCTTGACCACCTGCTCCCGCGCCGGTGCAACGCGCCCTGACTCCCGCGGCGGCGTCTTAATCTCTTGCAGCAACCCGGCGCACGCGTGATCCTCGCCAGTCCCGAACTGTATCGTCGGCAGCAGCCCAGCCACAGGCGTCAGCAACACCCCTAACCCCACCGCCGCCGCCGCCCGCGCACCGCCTTCGGCCAAGTCAGGCTTTATGCTGGGGCTGCCCAGCGTTCCGCCGACCCCGATCGGAGTCGGCAGCGAGCCCACGCTGAAGTGCTTGGCCTGGGTCCGCAGCGTCAATCCCATCCGCTCCGTCCTCAAGTTCACCCCGCCTGTGATGCCGATCCGAGACGCATCGGTATCCAACATCGTCAGCCTCGATTCCGCGTTGCCGTTCGACAGCGTGAAGTCGGTGATCAAGCATTGGATTTGCTCACGCGATGGCACCCCCAACGCAGACAGAAGCGCGTTTCCAAATTGCAAACCCGACAGATCTACCAGCAACGCGCTCAGGTTTCCCCCGTGCCCCATGTAAAGCTTCAGCTCGCCATTGCCGTTTCCCAGAATCTGCGCGACCGATCTGCCCGCTCCGTCGATCACAGCCCGGCCGCCGATGAAGCCCGCTCCCTGCCCAACGCCCGTTGCATTCATCAACTTGCTGACGTCGACATTCTGGAATTCGACGTTGGCCTTCATCGCGAGCTGTTCCGAACGTTCCGCGAGCTGGATGTCTGATTTGATCTGTCCCTTGCCGATCCCGAAGCTCAGCGGGTGCAACGAGACGTCGCCGTTCACGATGTCCATGTCCACGCGTATGTTGTCGAGCGGCTGACGCTGCCCTTCGATCCGGTGCCCGGCATACTTCAGATGCACATCGGCCACGTTGAGCCTCGGCAAGCTGATCGGATCATTCGGCAGCAAACGCCCATCGGATCGCGTCGGCTTCTTGGTGCCCTTGTCTGCGTCCCCAGGCTCCGCCCCAATGAACCCTCCCAGGTCCTTGAGGTCGACCATCTTGGACTGCAGGTCCGCGGTGAGCACCGGCCGCGCCGGCGTCGTATCGACCGCCAGCGCGCCTTCCAAGTCACTGCTGCCAACTTTACCCTGCAACTCCTGAAGCTTTACGGAACCAGCCGCATAATCCAGCTTGCCCGAAACCCGATACGGCGGCGTCTTCGGGATCGCGATGCCTGTCAGCGGTAACAGCAGCGACATATCCGGCCCGGCGAACGCAAGCCTCACATCGACTCCTTTGAACGCCAGCGGATCCTGGATCGAGCCTTGCGCCGTCGCCGTCGTCGGCCCGTTCTGCACTTTGAGATCGACCGGGTAAGGGTCGCCCGCATCCCTCAACGTCAGCAAACCACCGCCCACGAAGTCGGCCGTGATCGGCTGTTTCGCGTAAGTCCCCTTCGCGTGCGCGACGATCTGGTCCCTGTTGGCGGTCTCACCTGCTTTGGTCTCCACCGCAACTTGGAAATCCGCCCCGAGCGGAGCCGATCGCACATGCACGGACCCGTCGTTGATCACCAGGCGGCCCAGCGCCGGGCCGCTCCCCGCGCTCGCGCTGTCGCTGGTCCTGCCGCCGCCGAACGCCCAGTTGGCCTTGCGGTCCGCCAGTTGCTGCGCATCGACGACCGGCTTGTCGACCTGGATCAACGGGAGCACGACCTTCCGCTCTCTGATGAGCGGCATCGCCTCGACTTCCGCAGTCAGGTGCTCCGCCGTCGCGAACGCACCGTCGCTCGGCCATCCGCTCGGGTTGCCGATCGACACGTCATCGGCCACGATCCGCGTCGTCCGCCCGAGCGCGACGTGCAGATGCCCGATCGTCACCGGCCGACCGAGCGCAACGCTGGCCCGCGGCTCGATCAGCGGAATCAACCAATCCCACCGGAATAGGACGGCAAACACGATGATGGCAGCGGCAAGCGCGCCAATCACGTAAGGCCAGCGACGACGGCGAACGGTCTCGGTCATCCCCCGTCAACGGACCACGCCCGCCCCAGGTTGCACTTGCCGGCCGCCCCGCCGCCCCGCACTCTCCCGATCCATCGAGGAGATCACCCCATGGTTCACGAGTTGCGCATCTATCGCTGTTTGCCCGGCCGCCTTCCTGCCCTGCTGAGCCGCTTCCAGAACACCACGCTCGCACTTTGGGAGCGCCATGGCATCCGTCAGGCGGGCTTCTGGACGACGCTCATCGGAGAGTCCAATCAAGAGCTCATCTACCTTCTCGCCTGGGAAAGCCTTGCCGAGCGCGACACCAAGTGGACCGCCTTCCAGTCCGACCCGGAATGGATCAGCAAGCGCGCGGAGACCGAGAAGGACGGCCAGATCGTGGCCAACATCACCAGCCAGCTTCTCACTCCAACCAGCTTCTCCAGCGTCAAGTGAACAGCCTGCGCGGGGCCATCATCCCGGTCACGCCGCTCCAGCAGAACTGCGCCCTTCTCTGGGACGACGCGACCAAGCAAGCTTGGATCATCGATCCCGGTGGTGATGTCCCGCGCATCCGCGACGCCGTCGCCGAGCTCGGCCTCTCCGTGCAGCGCATCCTGCTCACCCACGGCCATATCGACCACGCCGGCGGTGCCGCGCTATTGCGTGACGTCCTGCCCGGAGTGCCACTCGAGGGACCCGATCAACGCGACGCCTTTCTGCTCGACGACCTTGAGGATCAGGGCCGCCGCTTCGGCGTCAACGGCGCCCGCAACGTCCGCCCCGACCGCTTTCTGGTCGAAGGCGACATGCTGGAACTCGGCGGGCACCAGTTCGAAGTCCTCCACTGCCCGGGTCACACACCCGGCCACGTCGTCTTCGTCGATCGGGGAGGCGGCCTCGCCATCGTCGGCGACGTCCTGTTCCAAGGGTCGGTCGGCCGCACCGACTTCCCCTATGGCGACACCGGCAGCCTACTGGCGTCCATCCGCGACAAGCTCATGACGCTTCCCGACGAGACCGCCTTCCTCTGCGGCCACGGCCCGGGCTCCACCATAGGCGCCGAGCGGCACAACAACCCCTATGTTCACGAGGCACTCCGAGAGGCTCGTGCTTAGAGCCTGGCTGCTCGTTGCGTTGTTGCTGCTCGCCTCCGTTCCAACGCGCGCTCGCGCGTGGGGCGATGAGGGCCACGAGATCGTCAGCCTAATCGCTCGGGCGCTTCTCACCCCGGCAATCCGCAAGCAGGTCGATGCTCTCCTGGCCCTCGACGAGGATCCGCTTACCGAGCACGACATCGCCTCCGAAGCGACCTGGGCCGACCATCTCCGTGAAGCCAACGCCGACGGCGCGCGCACGCGAACCCGACAATGGCATTTCGTCGACATCGAGCTGCAAAACCCGGTCCTGACCGAAGCGTGTTTCGGGCGACCAAAGCTGCCGCCTGGCATGCTCGCCTCCCAGGGCCCAGCCGCGGCCTGCGTCGTCGATAAGATCGACCAGTTCGCCGCCGAACTCGCCGCCCGTGACATTCCTCCGGAAGAACGCCTCCTTGCCCTGAAGTATGTGCTGCATTTCGTCGGCGACGTGCATCAGCCGCTGCATGCCTCCGACGATTTCAACCGGGGCGGCAACGATATCAGGGTTTCTGCCGAGGGCTTCCGCGCCGGCAACCTCCACCATTTTTGGGATACCGAGTTCGTGCATAGGCTCGGGTCCGACCCGGCGTCCGTAGCCGCCTTGCTCCTGGCCAGTCTAAGCCCGGCCGATCGTCGTCGCTGGTCAGCCGGCTACCCCGCTGATTGGGCGCTGGAAAGCTTTGAACTCGCCCAGCGTGACGCATACGGCCTACTCCCAGCCCCGACCCGCCGCGGCACCTACCGTCTCGACGCCGCCTACGTCGACGCTGCCGTGCGGGACGTTCGGCTTCAGCTCACCAAGGCCGGCGTTCGCCTCGCCGTCCTACTCGACCGCTCGCTCCGGCCGCACTAGGCCCGTTCTCTCTGCTCAGTAATCCGTCGATCCCGGCGCTCTGCTCCCGATCATCGACAGCAGCTCGCGCCGGGTCGAGGCGTCCTCCCGGAAACAACCTGTCATCCGGCTCGTCACCATGCTCACACCGGCCTTGTGCACGCCGCGCGTGCTCATGCACTGGTGACCCGCCTCGATCACGACCGCTACGCCCCGCGGCTCCAGCACATGCTCGATCGTATCGGCGATCTGCACCGTCAATCGCTCCTGGATCTGCAGCCGCCGGGCAAACGCATCCGCCACTCTCGCCAACTTGCTGATGCCGACCACGCGATTGCGCGGCAGATAGCCGATGTGACACTTGCCGATGATCGGCACCATGTGGTGCTCGCAATGGCTCTCGATCCGGATATCGCGCAGCAAGACGATCTCGTCATAGCCTTCGACGTCCTCGAACGTCCGCTGCAACAGGGCGACCGGATCGACTTCGTAGCCGGAAAACATCTCTCGATATGACCGCGCCACCCGCGCCGGTGTGTCGCGCAGCCCTTCCCGCCCCGGGTCGTCGTTGGCCCACCGGATCAGCGTGCGTACCGCCTCCTCCACTTCCGCCTGGGTCGGTCGCGCGACGCTGACCGGGCTGCTTGTCAGTAGGGCAGGGGAGATTTCGTTCACGAGGATGTTCTCATGGTGAGTTCATGTGGACCCTCCGCCGAAACGGACAAGTCAGTGCAGCTGTGTTCGTTGGCCAGGACTATCGAGGCTGAATGCCGGGATCGCTACGTCGAAGGGCTGCCCCGACGCGGTCGCTTGCATGTGGTAGGCGCCCACCATTATCCCGGAACTCGTCTCCAGCGGCGTGCCTGAAGTATATTCGAAGGACTCTCCCGGCTCCAGGACCGGCTGCTCGCCAACCACGCCGGCGCCCTGGACGATCTGCACCCGCCCGTGCGCATCGGTGATCCGCCACGTTCGCCGCAGCAACTGTACCGTCTCCCGCCCGAGATTCGTGATCCGCACCTGGTAGGCCCAGACCCATGGGCCTTGCTCGAGGTCCGACTGGTCCTCCAGGAAGTATGTCCGAACCGTCACCTCGACGCCGTCGGTGACCGCTCGATACTCCGGGTTCATCGCTACTCGGCAGCCTGCTGCGCAGGCACGCTCAACCCGGCCAGCGCTGTGTCCAGATCCGCGATCAGGTCGTCCGCATCCTCGAGCCCCACCGATAGACGGATCGCGCCATCGATGATGCCAAGTCGCGCCCGCTCCTCCGCGCCGATCCGCATATGCGTCGTCGTCGCCGGATGGGTGGCCAGTGACTTCGAGTCGCCAAGATTGTTCGAAATCGCGATCAGCTCGAACGCGTTCATCGCCGCGAACGCCGCCTCCTTGCTCCCGAGCTCAAACGTCACGATCGTGCCGCCCGACCGCATCTGCCGCATCGCCAGCGCGTGCTGCGGATGATCGGTCCGCTCCGGGTAGAGCACCCGCCGAACCGCCGGGTTCGCCGCCAGCGCATCCGCAACACGGCGCGCGCTCCGGCACGATGCCTCGACCCGCAGCGGCAGTGTCTCGAGCCCCTTCAACAACACCCACGCCGTGAACGGCGACATGCTCGGCCCGGTATTGCGGACGAACGGCTGCAGCGTTTCCTCGACCCAGGCCTTTCGTCCCAGCACCGCTCCCCCGAGGACCCGGCCTTGACCATCGATGTGCTTGGTGCAGGAATACACCACGACATCCGCCCCCAATTCGAACGGCTTCTGCAGCAGCGGTGTCGCGAACACGTTGTCCACGACGACGACCGCGCCCGCTCGATGCGCCATCTCGCAAATCGCTGACAGGTCGAGCACCTCCAGCATCGGATTGGACGGACTCTCCACCAGCACCATCGCCGTCCGTGTCGACAGCGCCTGCGCCCACGCCTCCAGGTCCGTCCCATCGACGAACTCGCTCGTGATCCCGTATCGCGGCAGCAGCGTCGACACGATCCAGTGGCACGACCCGAACAACGCCCGTGACGCCACCACCCGGTCTCCGGCCTTCAGGTGTGACAGCATTGCCGCATGCACCGCGGCCATCCCGGTCGCCGTCGCCCGGCAGGCCTCGGCCCCCTCGATCTGCGCCAGCCGATCCTCCAGCATCGTCACGGTCGGATTGCCGAAACGCGAATACTGGTAGTGGTTGACCTCCCCCCTGAACGTCGCCTCCGCCTGCTCAGCATCGTCGTAAACGAAGCCGCTGGTCAGAAAGATCGCTTCCGCGGTCTCACCGTAACCGGAGCGTTTCGTCCCGCCGTGAACGAGGAGAGTAGATGGGCGATAAGATGTCGACATGGGCCAGCCTCATATACCAGCCGTCGACCCCGGGCCAAATACCACTGACCAAAGGCCTCTTTAGCGCGTTTCTTTCACCTCGCCGCAATCCGGCCGGACAAATCACGAGGGGACCGTCGCCGATCCGCAGCAAACCTATTCGCCGGCATTTGCGTGGTCAACCGTCTTTCCCTTATACAGCGCCAACGGGGCCGCGATCCGGCGCGGGTGTAGTTCAATGGTAGAACGGCAGCTTCCCAAGCTGCATACGAGGGTTCGATTCCCTTCACCCGCTCCAACCGCCGACGGTCTGCATCGAGTGAGCGGATGATGCAGGCATCGTCCGTCGCCTGCCTGAGCGAGATGGACCGATGACCGTGCCCAGCGACGTCCTCGCCGAACTCGCACCCCGCGGGGTGCTCCGCGCCGGGCTCAACCTCAGCAACTTCCTCCTTGTGTCCGGCCGCGATGGCGACGGCGGCCCGGTCGGGGTCGCGCCCGACATGGCCCGCGCCATCGCTGATCGGCTCGGTGTGCCGGTCCGTTACGTGACCTATCCCAAGCCCGGCGAGCTTGCCGATGCCGCTGGCACCGATGCCTGGGACGTCGGACTGATCGGCGCCGAGCCCGCCCGCGCCGAGAAGATCGAGTTCACCCCGGCCTACGTCGAAATCCAATCGACCTATCTCGTCCCGCCGGGCTCCAGACTTCAAACCATTGCCGACGTCGACCAGCCCGGCATCCGCATCGCTTCAACCGCCCGTACGGCCTACGGCCTCTGGCTCGACCGCAACATCCGCCATGCCGAGATCGTCCATACCGAAAACATGGACGCCGCCTTTGAGCTATGCCAGCGAGACGGCCTCGACGCTCTCTCCGGCCTTCGCCCGCGCCTCATTGCCGACCTGGCCCGCTGGCCCGGCGCCCGCATTCTCGATGGCCAGTTCGCCGCCGTCCAGCAGGCGATCGGCACGCTCCGACACAATCAAGCCGGCGCCCGCTTCCTCCGCGCCTTCGTCGCCGAAGCGATCAGTTCGGGCCTCGTCGCCCGCCTCATTGAAGAGCACGGCGTCCAAGGTCTTTCCGTCGCGCCCGCATTACATCAGTAGACGTCTTCCGCGGCCGCTGTATCGCTCGGTGATCAACCGCACGGACAGCATCGCCGGCTTACCGTTTCCATGCGCTGGCAAAAGGATTTGCCGCCATGGACTCGCAAACCGCTCTAATCGCCGGTGCCTCGATCGGCGTTGCGATCGCCGCCCCGATTGGCCCAATGGCCATAATCGTTATCCGCCGGACCTTGGCCGACGGCTTTCTCGCCGGTCTCACGACCGGCGCTGGCGCAAGCACCGCGAACTTCGTCTACGCCTCGTTCGCAATCGTCGGTTTCCATCAAGTCACGACGCACGTTCAAGGCAACCGTAAGCTGATCGATGTGGCGCTGGCACTGATCTTGACGGTGTTCGCCATAAGGATGCTGCGCCCACGGGCCAAGCGGCTGAATACGGTTGAACCAATGAGAGCCTCGCTGCTCAGAAACTACGGAACTGCCGTCCTCCTGAACTTAGCCAACCCGATGAGCATCGCCCTGCTCATGAGCGCAATCGCGGCTGTAGCCGACATCTCGGCCGATCACGCAAGTCGCACGGGTTTAGTGGCCGTCGGCGTGTTCTCCGGCTCGATCGCCTGGTGGATTTGCCTTGTCGGCACGACTGCCCTCATCGGGATCCGACTTTCGCCCCGCTCGATCCGGCTAATCGACATCGTGGCCGCTGTGGCCATGGTTGCCCTCGCCATCTCCCGTCTCTCGAGGCTTGTCTGACCGAGGAGGCGGCGCTAATCAGCCGCCTCTCGGTTCTGCTCCCGGAAGGTCTGTACCCCTCTGCCGATCCCGCGATAGTCGAACCCAGCTTTCAAAAAGATCAACGGGTCGAACACGTTTCGTAAATCCATCAGCAGCCGTCCGCGCATGACTTCGGCCAGGCGATCGGGTGATAATGCGCGGAACTCGTTCCACTCGGTGACGAGCACGAGAACATCCGCCCCCGTTGCCGCATCATAAGCGTCCGTGCAGAACTGAACTGAAGCCGGCATCAAGCTTTTCGCATGCGGCATGCCGACCGGATCGAACGCACGCACCGTCGCGCCCTCTTCGGCAAGCCGTGAGACGATCGGGATGCTCGGGGCATCGCGCATGTCGTCCGTCTCGGGCTTGAACGTCAGTCCGAGCACCGCGATCGTCTTGCCGTGGATCGATCCGCCACATGCCTGGATGATACGTGCGGCCATCGCCGACTTGCGCGCATCGTTCACGGCGACCGTGGCCTCGACCAACCGCGAGGGCGCGCCCCAATCCTGGGCGATCCGCATCAGCGCCAAAGTGTCTTTCGGGAAGCAGCTTCCGCCGAATCCTGGTCCGGCATGCAGGAACTTGCGCCCGATACGGCCGTCCAGGCCGATGCCGCGGGCCACGTCCTGCACATCGGCGCCGACCCGCTCGCACAGGTCGGCCATCTCGTTGATGAACGTCACCTTCATGGCCAAGAACGAGTTCGCCGCATATTTGGTCAGCTCGGCCGTCTCGAGACTGGTGAACAGGATCGGCGCCTCGATCAAGTAGAGTGGGCGATAAAGCCGTCGCAGTACCTCGCGCGCCCGCTCGCTCTCCAGACCGATCACGACCCGGTCCGGGCGCATGAAATCGCCGATTGCGCTGCCTTCGCGCAGGAACTCCGGGTTGCTGGCCACGTCGAATTCCAACTCCGGACGCGCATGGCGCATGATCTGCGCGATCCTACGGCCGGTGCCGACCGGAACGGTCGATTTCGTCACGACGACTGCATATCCGGTGAGCGCCAGCGCGACCTGTTCGGCCGCCGCGTTGACGTAGCTGACGTCCGCGTGACCATCCCCGCGCCGGGTCGGCGTGCCAACCGCGATGAATACGGCCTCGACCCCGGCCACGGCCGCAGAGAGGTCTGCGGTGAAGCTCAACCGCCCGGCCGCGACATTGTCTGCCACCAGAGTGTCCAGGCCTGGCTCATAGATCGGTATCCTGCCGTTCTGCAGTGCCTCGAGCTTAGCGGGATCCGTCTCGACGACCGAGACCTCGACGCCGAGATCCGCGAAGCAGGCGCCGGATACAAGTCCGACATACCCGCCACCAATCATTGCGATTCTCACAGCGAGATTTCCTTTCCTTCGGTCGTTATCGAACACATCTGGCTGAAGAGAGCCAGATCATTGTGAATCGGGCGCGTTAATATTGCGCCATTCCGGCCCAAGCGGCCGAACTTCGAGATCACGGGCATACACCATTTCAATTGCGCGCCGCGTTGCATCTTGACGCTCATTTTGCAGCGTCTCGACCGTCTCCAACGCCGTCCGGCACGCTGTCAACTCGGCCCGGCATCGCATTGTCTCCGCCTGCCGATCCATCAATACCTGCCGCGCGCTCGCCAGTTGCTGGCGCGCGCCGGGTAGCCAAGCCGCAAACGCTTCCACCATTGCGTCAGAACTCGTCACGTCGGTCGCAGCTTGCATTTCCCGAGCGATCGCCCGTTCCAAGCGCTGGCTCGTCTGTTCGGCTCGATCCTCGGACGCCAATGCCTCGACCAGCCGACGTTGCGCCTCGTCGCAAGCAAGCTTGCGCACTTTGATGAGTGTCGCCAAGGGATCACGCGCCACGGTCGGCTCCGACGATCTCGGTAAGCCGGTCGAACGAGTCTTCGAGCGTGCTGCGCTCTCCGCGCGCTTGGGTCAGCAGCGCTTCGATCTGCGGGGCGAGCTCCAGCGCCTCGTCCGCAGCGGCGTCGCTGCCGGGCTGGTATGCACCCAGCCGCACGAGGTCCGCCAGCTCGGCTTGTGTGGCCAGTATCTCTCGGGCACGCCGAACCGCGATGCGTTCACCCCCTTCGAGGCATCCAGGCACGGTCCGCGACAGCGAGCGAAGCACGTCAACGGCCGGATACCTGCCCCGCTCGCCGATCCGCCGATCGAGCACCACGTGCCCGTCAAGGATGCCCCGCACCGCGTCAGCGACGGGCTCGTTGTGATCATCCCCCTCGACCAAGACGGTAAAGATGGCCGTGATCTGGCCGGCCCTGCCGTCGTCGGGCCCTGGCCCGGCGCGCTCGAGCAATCTCGGCAACTCCGCAAAGACGCTCGGCGGGTAGCCGCGGGTGGCCGGCGGCTCACCGGCCGCAAGACCGATCTCCCGCAGCGCAAGACAGAAGCGGGTCACGCTGTCCATCAGCAACAGGACCGACTTGCCCTGATCTCTGAAGTGCTCGGCCACCGCCATGGCGGCGTATGCGGCTTCCCGGCGCATCAGAGGCGGCTGGTCGGATGTCGCCACGATCACCGCCGAACGCGCGAGCCCCTCCGGGCCAAGATCGTCTTCGATGAACTCGCGCAGCTCCCGGCCGCGCTCCCCGACAAGCGCGAAAACGATGACGTCGCACTCGGCCTGCTGCGCCATCATCGCCATCATCGTCGACTTGCCCACCCCCGACCCGGCGAACAAACCCAGCCTCTGGCCACTCCGGCAAGTGGTGAACAGGTCGAGCGCCCGAACGCCGAGGCTCACCCGTGGCCCAAGCCGTGAGCGTATCGCTGCTTGCGGCGGATCAGCGCGGACCGCGCGATCCGACCCATTTCCCAGCGAACCCAAGCCATCGAGTGGGTTGCCAAGCGGGTCGACGACTCGGCCCAGCCAACCATCCCCCACATGCAGCCGAGAGGCCGCTGGTTCTACGCCGCTCCCGAGGCGAACCTGTGCCGCAGCACCCACGCCAAGCCCGTTTAGATCACCAAACGCCAAGACGCGCGCTCGTGCGCCGCGGAAGCCGACGACTTCAGCACAGACCTGGCTGCCATCCCGGACCGCCAAACTCAGCCGATCGCCGATCGCGAGCTGTCCGCTCAGGCCATCCACTTCCGCCGACAACGCGGAGACCGAGACGACCCGGCCCGAGCAGCCGATCATGCTGGCGAGCGCGATCCGCTCCGGCGCTGAGCGAAGTCGGTCCACAACCGAGGGTTGCTGCATCATCGCTCGTCAGTTTTCCTCATACGGCCAGAACCATAGGCGCGAAAGGAAAACGGACGGTTAAGTTTCATTCTTGGGACGCCACGGATCACTTTTTCGTTGGACATACACACGCGCAGGTTGCAGTATGAGTTAACACTTCGCCAAGGAGTTCCACGAATGCGTGTTCTCATGATCGAGGATGATGTGCTCTCAAATAGGGCTCTCGTCCAAGCGCTCCGCGATACCGGAGCCGTCGTCGAGCAGGTCGACAACGGCGAGGACGCGCTCGATATGGTCAAGCGGTACGACTTTGATATCGTTATGCTCGAACTCACCCTCATGGACATGGAGGGCTACGAGGTCGTCCGCCGGATGCGCGCTGCCCGGATGAACACGCCGGTGTTGATCCTGTCGGCCTTTGTCCGCCCGCAAGCCCGGGTCAAGGCGTTCGCGATCGGAGCCGACGACTTCATCACGAAGCCTTACGACGTCTCCGAATGTGTCGCCCGCATGCAGGCCGTCGTTCGCCGCAGCAAGGGCTTCAGCCAATCCGTTCTTCAAGTCGGCGAACTGGAACTTAGCCTAGAGAGCCGCAGCGTCTCCATCGCGGGCTGCCCCGTGCATCTGACCGGCAAGGAGTATTCGATCCTCGAACTCCTGGTCATGCGGAAGGGAATGGTCCTGACCAAGGAGGTTTTCCTCAACCACCTGTATGGCGGCATGGACGAGCCCGAGGTGAAGATCATCGACGTCTTCATCTGCAAGCTGCGCAAGAAACTGGCCGAGGCAGGGGCACGTAACGTCATCGGCACCGTCTGGGGCCGCGGCTACACCGTGCGCGATCCTGCGCCCGTCCCGGCAACGGTTCGAGCCGAGCCCGCCCGCGCCGCTCAGGAGTTGAGCCGGGCCGCAGCGTGATCGGCTCCGTCCGGATCCTTCGAGCGCTTCAGCACAGAGACAAGCCGCTAAACGGTGAACTGCTCTGCGATGATGCGCTCGGAGAGGCCCTGGCCGGGATCGAACAGGACCGTGGTGACGACGCTGCGATCCTCTCTGACCGAAACGGAGACGACGTCGCGCACCTCCGTGAAGTCGGCGACCGCAGCGACCGGACGTTTCTCACGCTCCAACACGTCGAACACGACGGCCGCCGGTACTCGGTAACAGCGCCCCTCGCCACCGGCGGGGCCGAAATGCGCTGATCGGGGTGAGCGGAAGCAGATTGGCCGAAAGCGGTACGATCGGACCATGCGTCGAGAGATTGTAGGCAGTCGACCCGGCCGGTGTGGAGAGGAGCACGCCGTCGCAGATCAACTCGGCCAGACGCACCCGGCCATCGACCGAAATCCGGATCTTCGCAGCCTGACGCATCTGGCGAAGGAGGGACACCTCGTTGAGCGCTAGCGCTTCTTCGATCGTGCCATCCCCCGTTTCCGCACGCATCCGCAGCGGATGTAGGATCGCGCCTTGCGCGTTGCTCAACCGCTCTCCGAGCCCGTCCTCAGCATAAGCGTTCATCAGGAAGCCAACCGAGCCACAGTTCATGCCGTAAACCGGCGTCGGCGAGCCGTTGTCGAGCAGGCGATGCAACATCTCGAGCAGGAATCCGTCCCCGCCCAGGCAAACGATGACTTCCGCCCGATCGAGGGTCTCGTTGCCGTAACGCTCCACCAACTTTGCCTGGCTCTGGACCGCCAACGCCGTCGGCGCCGCGGCGAACGCGATGCGGGTCGGCCTCGCCGCCAGAAACGGCTGGGCCTGCACGGATACGGGTGCCGCCGCGACGGCCTCGTACAATGCGGTCGTGCCGGTGTCGGCTATAGTCTCGGTTCCGTCCGTGTCGGCCTCCCGGCGTCGCGCCGAACCGGTTGCAGCGGTGCTGGCGGGATCGGAGGCAGCCTTCGCCCTTCACTCGGCCGATAGACACGAGGCATGTCTTCGTCCAGCAAAGGCGATTCCGGGAGCCGCAGCGCCAGACTGCGGATTTCGGCCTGTATTTCGTCGAGCCTGATCTCGATCGCCTCCAAGCGTGACTTCACGCCGAACACGCTGAACGGCATCAACGCGAACATCACGGCAACGAACAGCAGCGCCAGCAAAACCGCAAGATGGACCCACCAAGGAACCCAGTCAGGCAAGGGGAGTGGCGAGGTCATCGCCCCTAGCCTATCGCACCGTGCTGCCGGACGAAACGGGGCTTGATCGCCAAGCGAGTCCGCGCGTAAGCGACCTCATGCTGCTGCTCATTCCCGGCCCCGTAACGACGCACGATGCCGTCCGCGCCGCTGCCGCGCAAGACTATGGACCGTGGGACAACGAGTTCCGGGCGCTCGTCGCACGGCTGCGCGAGAGAGTGCTCGGCTTGGCCGGCGGCCAGCCCGGCGAGCATACCGCCCTCATCCTGCAAGGCTGCGGGCACTTCGCAATTGAAGCGGTGTCGCGCACCTTCGTTCCCGCCGGCGGCCGCATCCTGCTGCCGAAAACCGGCCAGTATGCCGATCGGCTCGAGCGCTTGGCGACCGAGATCGGCCGATCCGTCCTGCCCCTCGCGGTCCCCGACGGCCAGCGCGTCAGCCCGGCTAGCCTCGACGCGGCGCTCGCCAATGACCACAGCATCTCCCATGTGGCCCTCATCTATAGCGAGACAGCCACGGGCATCATCCACGACGTCCCGGCGCTTGCGGCGGTGGCGGGACGGCAAGGGCGCCGGGTCATCGTCGACGCGGTCTCGGCATTCGGCGCCTTTCCATTCGACATCGGTGCGCTGCCGATGGTCGATGCCGTCGTCTTCACGACCAATAAATGCATCGAAGGCCTGCCCGGCGCATCGTTCACCGTAGCGCGCGTCGATCGCCTCGTGGCTTCCGCCGGGAACGCGCAGAGCTGGTCGTTCGACCTGGCGGACATCTATTCGCATTACGAGAAGGCACCCGGCGCGCATCGTTTCACCCCGGCCGCGGGCGCCGTGGCTGCCTTCGACGTCGCGCTGGACCTATTCGACGCCGAGGGCGGTCAACCGGCACGGCTGGCCCGCTACACCGAAAACATGCGCACCCTGTATGCCGGGGTCGAGCAACTCGGTCTTCGCCCCGCGCTCCCGCTTGCGCTTCAAGGCCCCATCGTCCTGAACGTAAACGCTCCAGCCGATCCGCGGTGGGACCTGCAAGGCTTCGTCGACGGCCTGAAACGGCGCGGTTTCCTGATCAGCAACTTCTATAACACCCCCCAACCGAGCTTCCGGCTCGGCTGTATCGGCGCGATCACGCCCGAGGACATGCGCCGTGCCGTGACCGCCATCGGCGACACGCTCGAGGACATGGGGGTGAGGGAACGATCGCCCCTGTTCGCCGAGCCCGCCTAGTGAGCGACCCGGATAATCGATTCAGATGACGGCGACCCTAGTTTCCGGTTAGGCAGCGGCGCGTCCTCATAGCCGGCTGTCGAAACGGCCGGCTTGGTCTCGACCGCCGAACTCGTTCGCGGTGCCGGTGGCGCCTCGGGCGCGACGCACCCTGCCAGAACCAGGGCAACCGCAACGTAGATCGATTTTTCCATCGAGACCCTCCGTGGTAGGCCGCCCGCGAGCAAGGGTGCGGTCTGGTCCCGCGCCAGCCGTCTCGGCGCGTGACCAGACCCGCTGTTCTACTGGGCCGATTGCGAGCGCGACAGCGACTGCGCGTTCAACTGGTCGGCGGAGTGGTCGGCGCTGGCGGCGCTGCTGCTTGCCCGGTGGTGCATCGAGCGCATGCTCTTGTGCGCAGCGTGCTTGGAGGTGGTCGCTGCCTGCACTGAGACAGCCGAGAGGAGGACGGCGGCAAGGCCCAAAACGACGGTCTTTGAAGGGGACATGGTGCATTTCCAACTAAGAGGCTCGGCCATTCCGAGCAGCCTAGTTAAAGCCTCCGAGGGATGGAACCGCAACGTTGACGGAGCGCCTGCTTCGTGAAGATGTGGTGTATTTACGACAGTGTGACCAATCCGTCGCGCCGGTCTGCCGCGACCAGACGGGGATCGCGCTGCTCCGAAGGTCCCATCCCGCCACCGCCCGGCAGTTCCAATACGAGCCGATCGCCTGCTGGGATGATCTGGTATCCCTTGGTTCGTAACGTCCCGCCGCTGCGCAACCGGACTACCCCAGGCGCACCGTCGCCTCCGCCCTCCCGGCCGCGCGGCGCGTGGGCCACGCGATCGAAAATCGCGTTGCATGCGAACTCGGCATCGCCCTTGGCGCCGATCTCCATGATTTGGCCGAACCCTCCGCGTGTCCGTCCCGCCCCGCCGCTGTCCGGCCTTAACTCCTTGCGCCAGAACACCACCGGGGCGACGTTCTCCGTCGCCTCGACCGGCATTGTCCGCACGCCGGACGGAAACGCCGTGCCATCCAATCCGTCCTGACCCGGCCGCGCCCCGGTGCCGCCCGAGTTGAACGTGATGACTTCGAAGCTCGGCAGCGGCGAGTTCTGTCCCGACACGATGGCGCCGCCGCGCAACGGCGGGTTCCACAAGCAAGACGACCCCTCGGCCGTGACCCGTTCCGGCACGGCCTGATGCAGGCAGCTCATCATGAGATCGGGCAGCAATTGGCCGACGACGTGGCGCACCGAAACCGGGCTGGGCCGCGGCGCATTCAGGATGGTGCCGTCCGGGATGATCATCCGGAACGGCGCCAGGCTGGCCGTGTTGTTCGGGATCTCGGGGGCGACCACGCATTTGATGCCGAAGCTGGCATAAGCCCGGGCGTAGGCTGCCGGCACGTTGATGCCACGGCCCGATAGGCCGGATGTGCCCTCGAAATCGACCGTGATCCCGTCCGCCGCGATCGTCATCGCCGCGGCGAGGCGGATCGGCGCCTCGTAGCCGTCGGACCAGATCTCCGCGGAGAACCGGCCGGGCGGCAGCGCGGCGATCTCGGCCATGGTGGCGCGATGCGAGCTGTCGAATATATGCGACGCAAGCGCTTCGATCCCGTCGAGCTTGAACTCGTCAAACATCCCGACGAGCCGCCGCGCGCCCGCCTCGTTGCACGCGCACAGCGAGTAGACATCGCCTTCCAGCTCGACCGGCAACCGCGTTCCCGCGCGCAGGAAATCGAAGAACGTGGCGTTCGGCCGCCCGGCCTCGAAGCATTTCACGATTGGGATATAAAGGCCTTCCTCGAAGACGGACCGCCCCTCCGGCCCCATCCCGAGCCCCCCCACGTCGATCACGTGCGCCGTATTGGCAAACAACGCGACCAGCCGGCCGCGGTAGAACGCGGGCGTCACGACGGTCAGGTCATGGAGATGGCCGGTCCCGAGCCAGGGGTCGTTGGTGATCAGGTGGTCGCCGTCTTGCATCGATCCGGCGGGAAACTTGCGCAGGAAATGGCCGACGCTTTCCATCATCGAGTTCACGTGGCCCGGCGTGCCCGTCACCGCTTGGGCCAGCATCCGCCCTTGCAAATCGAAGATGCCGGCCGAGAGGTCGCCCGCCTCCCGCACCGTGGTGCTGAATGCGGTGCGGATCATGGTTTGGGCCTGTTCCTCGACGACGGCGATCAGGCGGTTCCACATGACCTGCCGCTGGATGTCTGCCAAAGCGCTCATGCGGCAATTCTCCGAAGGTCTAGATAGCCCCGTTCGTCGACACGCGCCGACCAGCCCGGCCCGATCAGCGTGCTCGTCTCGTCCTCCGCGACGATGGCCGGTCCGGCGATCCGCTGTCCGACCGCGAGATCGGCACGCCGATGCACCGCCCAGGCCGCCTCGTCGCCGGTGGCCGTGTCGCGGACCCGTTGCTCGCCGGGTTCGGCCGACGCTCCGGCCGGCGGCGGCCCGGCCGTTCCAGCATCCGGCACGGTCGTGACCGTCACGGCATAGCTCATCACCTCGACATCCGATCCTGGGACCGGGCGGTCATAGAAGCGCGCGTAGGCGGCGTCGAACTCCTGCCGCAAGGCTGCGACGTCGGCGTCCTCGAGGCGGCGCTCGGGCAACGTCACCGGGATCTCGTGGCCCTGACCGACGTAGCGCATGAACGCCAGACGGCTCTGCCGGGTGGGTGCGCCGAAGCTGCCGCCGGCCACCACGGCCTCAGCTTCCGCCAGCATATCGTCCAGCAACGCATTGATTCCACTTACGTCGTAGGTGCCCAGCCGCCCGTATCGGCTGCGCACCACCTCGTAGCCAACGGGCGCCCTTAGGAAGCCGATGGCGCTGCCGACGCCCGCGCCGACCGGCACCAGCACGCGGTCGATGCCCACTTTCTCGGCCACGCGATAGCCATGCACTGGACCGCCGCCGCCGAACGCGATCAGCGTTCGGCCGCCGTACGATTTGCCACTCTCGATCGCATGCACCCGGGCGGCGTTGGCCATGTTCTCGTCCACCATCTCGATGATCCCCAGCGCCGCCATGTCCGGCTCAAGCCCGATCCGCTCGCCCACGCAGGCGGCCATCGCAGCGGCGGCCGGGTCGCGATGCAACTGCATCGCGCCGCCGGCGAAGCGCGCCGGGTCATAACGCCCGAGCAGCAGATTGGCGTCCGTCACCGTCGCCGCCGCGCCGCCGCGGCCGTAGCAGGCGGGCCCCGGATCCGCACCGGCGCTCTCTGGCCCGACGCTGATGCGGCCGAGCGCGTCCACGCCGGCGACGCTGCCACCGCCGGCGCCGATCTCAACCATCTCGATCACCGGGATGCGCAGCGGAAGGCCGGAGCCCTTCTTGAACCGTCCGACGCGGGCGACCTCGAAGCTGCGCGAGGCCTGCGGCTGGTAGTTCTCGATCAGACACACCTTGGCGGTCGTGCCGCCCATGTCGAAGCTGAGCACCTGCTCGAGCCCGCATTGCCGGGCGATATCGGCGGCGAAGATAGCGCCGCCGGCCGGCCCGCTCTCGACCAGGCGGATCGGAAAGCGGCAGGCCGTCTCAATGGTCGTCAGGCCTCCGCCGGACAGCATCATGAACATCGGCGCCGTCAGTCCCATCGCCACGAGCCCGGCTTCGAGACGCCGGAGGTAGCCCGCGATCAGCGGCTGCACATAGGCATTGGCGGCCGTCGTGCTGAACCGCTCCCACTCGCGCATCTCGGGCGAAACATCCGACGACAGCGAGATCGGCAGGCCGGGCAACGCTTGTTCCAACAAGCTCCGCACCCGCCGCTCATGATCCGGATTGACGTAGCTGTGCAGGAACCCGACCGCGAGGCTGCCGACCCCCTCGCGCCGTAGCGCCGGCACCAGGTCCAGCACCGCATCCTCGTCGAGCGCGAGCAGCACGTTGCCCTCGTTGTCGAGCCGCTCGGGCACCGGTAAGCGGAGATAGCGGGGCACCAGCGGCTGCGGCAGGTGAATGTTGAGGTCGTATTGGTCGTACCGGCTCTCATTGCCGAGCGCGAGAACGTCACGGAACCCCTGTGTGGTGATGAGCGCCGTCACCGCGCCCTTCCGTTCGATGATGGCGTTCGTGGCCAGCGTCGTGCCATGCACCAGGATGTCGACGTCGCCGGGCGTCATGCTGGCCTGATGCAGGATCGCAGCGACCCCGTCCAAGACGCCCTGCTCCGGCTGCGCCGGCGTGGTCAGGACCTTGGTGGTGACGCGGCGGCCGCCGTGCTCGAGAGCGAGGTCTGTGAACGTGCCGCCGATATCGACGGCCAAGCGGGCATGCTGCATCGCATCAGCCTGCCGACCCTTCCGCCCGCCCGCAACCCCGGCCATCATTCCGCCCATCGACCTCGGAGGAAACCGACCCATGACCAAGCCGATCCTGCTCGTGACCCGGCGCCTGCCCGCCGCTATCGAGGCGCGGGCTCAGCGCTCCTTCGACGCACGGCTCAGCCCCTCCGACGCGCGGGTCACCGGGGCCGACATCCTCGCCCGCGCCGACGGCGCCGCCGCGATCCTCTGCTGCCCGGCCGAAAAGCTCGATGCCGAAACCATCGGTGCGCTGCCGGACAGCGTGAAGGTGATCGGAACGTTCAGCGTCGGCTTCGACCATATCGACATGGCGGCCGCGCGGGCCCGCGGCATCCCCGTCGTCAACACGCCCGACGTGCTCAGCGTCGCGACCGCGGAATGTGCGATGTTGCTCATTTTGGCGGCCGCGCGACGGGCCGGGGAGGGGGAGCGTCTTGTGCGGAGCCGGACATGGGATGGCTGGGCGCCGACGCAGCTGATGGGGACGCTCGTGTCCGGCCGCCGGCTCGGCATCTTCGGCATGGGCCGCATCGGCCGCGAACTCGCACGCATGGCGGCGGGCTTCGGCATGGCGGTGCACTACCGCGATCAGCAGCGTCTGCCGCCGGAGTTGGAGGGTGGCGCCACCTTCCATGCGGACGATGACAGCTTCCTCGCGGTCTGCGACGTGCTGTCGCTGCATGCGCCGGGCGGGGAGGGGACCCGGCACTGGCTCGATGCGGCGCGGATCGGCAAGTTGCCGAGGGGCGCCATCGTCGCCAACGCCGCGCGCGGCACGCTGATCGACGACGACGCGCTGATTGCCGCGCTGACATCCGGGCAAGTCGCCGCCGCCGGGCTCGACGTCTACAACAACGAGCCGCGGCTGGCGCCCGGCTATTTCGAATTGGAGAACGTCGTGCTCCTGCCGCATCTCGGTAGCGCGACCGTGGAGACGCGGGATGCGATGGGCCATCTCGTGCTCGACGGGATCGACGCTGTGCTCGCCGGGCGCACGCCGGCCAATCTCATCCCGTAGCGACGCTGGCCTCATCGACGAACTCGAGCGGGCCGGTCGCCTCCGTGCTCCGTCGGGTTGCCTCGAGCCGGCGGAGGTCCACGCGGCGGATCTTGCCGGAGATCGTCTTCGGCAACTCGTAGAACTCGAGGCGGCGGATCCGCTTGTAGGGGGCGAGCCGGGCGCGGAGATGCTCGAAGATGCTGGCCGCGGTGGCCGCGTCGGGCGCGTGACCTTCGGCCAGCGCGATAAAGGCCTTTGGCAAGGCGGTTCGCACCGGATCGGGCGATGGCACGACCGCGGCCTCGGCGACCGCGTCGTGCTCGATCAGCACGCTCTCCAGCTCGAACGGGCTGATCCGGTAGCCGCTCGATTTGAATACGTCATCGGCGCGGCCGACATAGGTGAGGCTGCCGTCCGCGTTGCGGAGCGCGACGTCGCCGGTGCGATAGGCGGCGCCGCGCGGCGCCTGCAGCACGCCGCCGTCATCGAGATAGCCCTGCATGAGCGCCGTCGGAGCCGGGTCGAGCGCAATGGCGATCTCGCCTTCCTCCGCATCGTCCCCGTCCGGGTTCAGCAGGCGGATTGTGTAGCCCGGCGCTGGCCGTCCCATCGAGCCGGGCGTCACGGGCTGACCCGGCATGTTGCCGATCTGCAGCGTCGTTTCGGTCTGGCCGTAGCCGTCGCGGATGGTGACGCCCCAAGCGTCCTGAACCCGCTCGATCACCTCGGGATTGAGCGGTTCGCCCGCCGACACGGCCTCGCGCACGTGCACGGCCACAGCACCCAGATCGGCCTGGATCAGCATGCGCCATACCGTGGGTGGCGCGCAGAACGTCGTCACGCCCTTCGTCGCGAGCACGCCGAGCAAGCCGAGCGCGTCGAAGCGCGGCTGATTGAGGATCAGGACCGTCGCGCCGGCATTCCATGGCGCGAAGAAGCTTGAGTAGGCGTGTTTTGCCCAACCCGGCGAGGAGATGTTGAGATGCACGTCGCCGGGCTGCACACCGATCCAGTACATCGTGCTGAGATGGCCGACCGGGTAGCTCTCATGGCTATGCAGCACCAGCTTTGGCTTCGATGTCGTGCCGGAGGTGAAGTAGAGCAGGAGCGGGTCGGTCGCGCGGGTCTCCCCTTGCGGGTCGAAGGCGGTGGCCTCCGCCTTGCTCTCGGCGAGGTCGCGCCAAGCGGGAGCCGATCCCACGGCGATCCGCACGTAATCGCCCTTGAGCGCCTCGAACCGCGGCGCGAGCGCGGCGTCCGCCACAACGGCCCGTACGCGTCCGCGGGCGAGGCGGTCAGCCAGGTCGGCCTCGGTCAGCATCGTGGTTGCCGGAATGACCACCGCGCCAAGCTTCATCGCGGCGAGCATCGTCTCCCACAACGGCACGACGTTGCCGAGCAGCAGCAACACGCGATCACCGCGGCGCACCCCGGCCGCGCGCAGGAAGTTGGCGACTTGATTGGAGCGCGCCGCAAGCGACGCGAAACTGACGCTCTCGTCCGAACTCAGGCCCGAGAATCCGCAGCGCGATCTGCTCGTTGCCGGTCGCCATGGGATCGAAATAGTCGAGCGCCCAATTGAAGCGGTCGAGCCGAGGCCAGGCGAACGCGGCGGCGGCGGCGGCGAGGTCGTTGCGATGCTCGAGCAGCACATCGCGCGCGGCCCGAAATGCGTCGGCGTCCGCCATGTCGTTCTCCCCCTGCGTTTGCCGTGACGCTACGACAAACGCAGGGGGATGTTGAGCGCGTTCAGAAGTGGCGGTGGCTGGCCTTGTGCGGGCGGCCGACGACGGCGGGGTGCGTGCTGATGCGGTAGGTCGTCGCAGTCGAGCCGTAGCCGCGATGGTGAGCCGACCCGGCGACATGGAGCGCGGAATACCGTCCGTGCATGCCGCGGCGATGGCGGCCCGAGTAGCGCGGCGCGGCGCCGTCGTCATCTCCGGCGGCCTCGGCCACTTCTTCGGGGACCTCCGCACTCGCCGCGGCCGCCGTGCGCTCGTTCGCCATCTGCGCATCGGACGGCATGGGCGTGGGCGTCGCGTTGGCGACCATCGTCCCGCGATCTGGGCGATCGTAGATGAAGCCGTAAGTCGGATAGACGCTGCCATAGTCCTCGGCCTCGCCGAGCGCGACCCGGACCTCGGTCCAATCGTTGCTCGCCGAGACATCGACGACGTCGATGTTGCGGCTCACGCGACCTGGCGCTCCCCAGTTGGCGTGATCGATTTCGATGTGGCGCGGCGAGATCACGTTCGTCACGACGGCCACGTGCCCCATGCGCATATGGCCTGTAGCGCGAAAGTTCAGGATGCTCCCCACTTCGGGGCGGGCGCCGCGTTCATACAAGCCCGATGCATTGTTCCACCACGTGCCGGCATTGCCTGACAGCTCGATGCCGGAGTTCTCCCTGGCGAACGGCACGCATTGCAGCGCGCTACGCCGCCAGGATGGCCGCCAGCTATGGCCGGCATAGGTTCGGTAGACCCGGCCGAAACCGGTGCTTGAGGCGGCGTGGTGCCGAGAGAGTTCAGCCGTGTGCTTGCTCCGCGCCTCGGCGGCTCCGTGTGACAAGGCCAGAACAATCAACGTGCCGGCAACCATATCGAGGCCCTGACCAAACCAACGTGCTCGCATCTGCTACCCTTCTGGTCACCGCTACGTGAACATGGGTTAGGTTCCGAGCCGCAGGCGTGGCAACCCGATTGGCAAAGTTTCAGCCAATCGCGAAGAGTTTCGTAAATTTATGGCCTAGATCTCACGCTGAATTAGGAAGCAGGTCACATCCACTGACCTTATTTGCAGCTTCGGAACGAATAATAATGTGCTGTGGCCAACAAGCAACAGTATGGCACGTCAGCCACAGCGATTCCGCGGCTATTTACATGTCGTCACCATGATCTCCACCAGATGGCGGGGATCGGCCATGTGAGCCTGCACGCAGGCGCGGGCTGGAGCGCCCTCGGCCGGTAGCCAAGCGCTCCAAACCTTGTTCATCGCCTCCCTGTCTCTAATGTCCTTCAGCCAGATCTGCGCTTGCAGGAGGCGCGTCTTGTCCGTGCCATGGGTCTCGAGGATCTCATCGATCCCCTTCAGCACCTCCTCCGTCTGTCCCGTGACATCCTTGCTGAGGTCGGACGCGGTCACGCCCTGGACGAAAACGAAGCCGTGATACTCGACGGCCTTGGCGAGCACCGGGTTCGGCTCCGTACGGATGATGCGGCTCATTGGTGATCCTTCTGTGATGAACGAGTTAAGGGCGTAGCGTCGACGGGCCGGTGCCGATGTTGGCCGGGCTGAACGTCGGTCCGACGCCGGGCGTGGCCGTGGCGTTGCTATCTCCCGCCGAGCGGAGGCAATCGGTCACCATCTGCTCGCGGTGGTACTCGGCACCGAGGCCACGGCTGGCGATACCGCTATTGTACGCGTCTGCGAACGGCTGATCGCGCTCGTCGCGGCGGGTGAGATCGACGCGGTTCTGGGCGTTGTATTGCCGCTCCACCTGCTGGCGGCACTCGGCCCGGGTGTCGATGTCCGCCCGCGTCGGCGGCGGCGGTCGGTAACAGCCGGCGAGCCCAAGCGCGAGGATGACGGCCGCGCCCGCCTGACACGTTCGATGGATCAAATCCCTACTCCTGATAAGCTGTTGGTGTCGGAGGTAAGCCATGGCACGGCGCGCGCGAGGTGCGCGCGGACGCGACTCTCGTCCAGGTCGCCGCGAGTGGAGAGTGGAATTGAGGCAGCGGCGCGGACGAGCGCCGGGTCAAGCGTCATGCCAGCACGTGAGAGCGGACAGAGCGCGCGCAACATCGGGGAAGCCGACAGGAGTGCCACGAGCCCGAGCAGGCGCAAGCAGAGCGACAACCCGTAGGCCGTCTGCAGACCCCAGGCTGCGTCGATGGCTTGCGCCCAACAGGCGGCGTCATCGTCATTGAGGGCGAGGTCGACGGGGTCGTCGTCCTGCGGTCGGAAGCGGAACATGCGCGGTTCACCCCAGCGCGACGCCGCAGCCGCGCGGCGTGCCGCGTCCCATCCTTCGGCCAAGTCGCCGGTGCGGACCGGCGGCAGCGCGTCGGGCGACAAGCCGATCTGGTAGATCAGGGCCCCCGATCGATCCATCGCCAATTCGATCGAGGGGCGGGCACGGTGAGACATGCAAAGAAGATGGACCCGCGTCCGGGCTTGCGCCAGCCTGCACGAGACATGGAGAGTTCGATGACCGCAGACCCGGCCGATCTGACCGCCGTCGCCGCCCTGCGGGACATCGCCGCGGGGCGCCTGACCGCCGCGGCGGTTCGCGAGGCCTGCATGGCCCGCGTGACGGCGCGCGAGCCGATGCTGCACGCCATGGCCGCCTTCGAGCCGGACTCGGTCCGACGCGCCGGGTCAGCTCCCGGCAGGCTGGGTGGACTGCCGCTAGGTGTCAAAGACGTGCTCGACACCGTTGATCTACCAACGGAATACAACTCGCCCATCTGGCGCGGGCATCGGCCGGTGGCGGATGCGGCGTGTGTCGCATGGGCTCGCGCCGCGGGCGCGGTCATCCTGGGCAAGACAGTGACGACCGAGTTCGCCACCCGGTTTCCCGGCCCCACGACGAACCCGCACGACCCGGCGCGCACGCCCGGGGGTTCCAGCAGCGGCTCTGCCGCGGGCGTCGCCGCGGGTTACTTCCCGTTCGCCTTTGGGACGCAGACGGCCGGCAGCGTGATCCGGCCCGCCGCCTATTGCGGCGTGGTAGGCTATAAGCCCACGTTCGGCACGATCAATCGGCACGGCATGAAGCTGATGTCCGAAAGCCTGGACACCGTGGGAGTCTTCGCCCGCAGCGTCGCCGATTGTGCCTTGCTGACCGAAGCGGTCACCGGTCTCGAGTTCGGGGACGTAGCGGCCGAGCCGGCGCGGAAGTTGCGGATCGGTCTCTGCCGGTCACCGATGTGGGACCGGCGACAGCCGGAGACGGAGGCGGCGCTCGACGCCGCAATCGCTGCGGTGACCCGGGCAGGCGCCTCCATGCGCGACGTCGAGTTGCCCGACCCGTTCGCACCGCTCGAGTCCGCCCACACTGTGATCATGAACGCTGAGAGCGCGCGTGCCCTGGGGTGGGAGATGACGTCGCACCGCGAACGGCTCAGCCCGGTCTTGCGGGAGCGGATGGAGTGGGGCCTTGCTCAGCCGGCGACCGCGGTTGCCGACGCTCGAAGGACGTTTCGCGACTTGCAGCGCGCCTTCAATGCGGTGATGGGTGACGTGGACGTTCTTCTCACGCCGTCGGCACCAGGCGTCGCGCCACTGGGCCTCGAGTGGACCGGAGACGCGTCCTTCAACCTCCTCTGGAGCGCGTTGCACGTGCCGTGCGTCACCGTCCCCTGCGGCACGGGCCCGGGAGGGATGCCGCTCGGTATTCAGATCATCGCCGCTCGTGATCGGGACGCGCTTTGCCTTTCGGCCGCGTCGTGGATCGCGCGACAGGCGTCACTCTAGACCGAGAGGTTGAGCAAGGAGCCCCTTGGCGGCGCGACTGCGGGCAGCGAATGAGGAATGGCGTTCTTGGCCGTGCTCCCGCCAGGCTGAATGGGCTGGATCTCCCGGACAAGCCGCAGGGGGCTCTGGCCATTTGCAGCACTCGTCGTCGCGGAGGAGAATGCCGAAAGAGAATTGGTGGACAGCATGCGGAGGACTGTAACGTGCATTCCCTAATAATAGGTTAACGCTCCGCGACATTCAACTATCGGTTGCGGCGCCAAACTTCTTCCTGTAACACTGTCGCAAAAATAAGCCAGCCGATGAGTGGAATGGACGCCACGGTGGCATTGCGGTCGACCTGCGACGCCGCTGCCGTGAGCCCGGCGGCGGAAGCCAGCATGGTGGCGCTCACGCCCAATGCTTCATCGGCCTGACGCGCTCCGAAAAAGCGCCACGAGAACGCCGGAATGCCGAACAGCGTCAGCAACCAGGCCGCAAGCGCGAACCGGCGCGCGGTGCTGGGCGAACGGCTGAGCAGCCGATATCCGGTATAGGCCAATAGTCCGTCGAGCGCGGTCCATGCCACCCCGAATACCGGCCCCGGTGGCGTAAAGCCTGGCTTCTCGAGGCGCGCATACCATAGCGCGGTGCGGGGATGCTGCGGCCCGGGATTGAACTGACTGCCGCCTAACAGCGCGCCGACCGCTGCCACTGCCGCCACCGCGGCCGCCACGTTCTTTTGCATCGAAACTCCCCCTGTCAGCCAACGTCAACGTGGCAGATGGGGGAAGGTGCCCTCAGACCTCGAGTGCTTTGACGCCTGGCAGCGTTTTACCTTCCAGCCACTCCAGGAACGCTCCGCCGGCGCTACTCACATAGGTCATCCGCTCGACCTCGCCGGCGCCCTTGAGGGCCGAGACCGTGTCGCCGCCCCCCGCCACGCTGCGGAGGGATCCGGACGCGGTTGCGTCGCCCACCGCATGGGCGAGGTCGTTGGTGGCCTGATCGAAGGGCTGGGTCTCGAACGCGCCGAGCGGACCGTTCCAGACGATCGTCCGCAAGCTCGGCAGCTTGGCGCAGAGCGAGCGCACCGTCTCTGGCCCGACATCGAGCATCATCGCGTCGGCCGGGATCGACCGGGCCGGCACGGTTTGCGTCGCCGCGTGCGCCTTGAACTCGCGGGCGACGACTGCGTCGGTCGGCAGCATGATGTCGCATCCCGCGGCGGTGGCCTGTTTCAGGATGGCGCGCGCGGTGTCGTGCATGTCGGCCTCCTGCAGCGAGCGGCCGATTTCGGCGCCTTGGGCCGCGAGGAATGTGTTGGCCATCGCGCCGCCGATGACCAGGACGTCGACCTTGCCGAGAAGGTTGCCGAGCAGCTCGAGCTTGGTCGACACTTTGCTGCCGCCGACCACGGCGCAGACCGGGCGCTGCGGATTGCCCAGCGCCGCGTCGAGCGCTTCCAGCTCCTGCTGCATCAGGCGCCCGGCATAGGACGGCAGCAACCGGGCGACGCCTTCGGTGCTGGCGTGCGCGCGATGGGCGGCGGAGAAAGCGTCGTTGACGTAGAGGTCGGCAAGCGCGGCAAGGTGCTGGGCCATCGCCGCGTCGTTCTTTTCCTCCCCGGGGTGGAAGCGCGTGTTCTCAAGGACCAGCACGTCGCCGGGAGCCATGCCCGCGACGGCCTGCTCCGCCTTAGGGCCGATGCAGTCCTCGGCGAATGCAACGGGGCGCGCCAGGACCACGCCAAGGGCGTCGGCGACCGGGCGCAGCGACATGGAGGGAACGCGCTTGCCCTTTGGACGCTCGAAGTGGCTGCAGACGATCACCTTGGCGCCGCCGTCCAACAGTTCGTGGATGGTCGGCACGAGGCGCTCGAGCCGCGTCGTGTCGCTGATCGCGCCGTCATGCATCGGCACGTTGAGGTCGGCGCGCAGGAGCACGCGTTTGCCCCGAAGATCGACCCCATCGAGCGTCCGGAACGCCATTACAGGCTGCCGAACAGGGCGGCCGTGTCGACCATTCGGTTGGAGAAGCCCCATTCGTTGTCATACCAGCCCATGACCCGGGCGAGCTGGCCGTCGACCACGGCGGTCTGCGTCGCATCGAAGCTGCAGGAGGCTGGGCTGTGATTGAAGTCGATGCTGACGAGCTTTTCGGTGCTGTACACCAGGACACCGTTCAGAGCGCCTTCGCTCTCGGCCTTGAAGGCCTCGTTGATCTGCTGGACGGTGGCTTGCTCGCGGAGGTTCACGTCGAGGCTGACCAGCGACACGTTGGGCAGCGGCACGCGGATCGAGGTGCCGTCGAGCTTGCCTTTGAGATCCGGCATGACGAGGCCGATCGCGCGGGCGGCGCCGGTGCTGGTCGGGATCGAGCTGACGGCCGCGGCGCGGGCGCGATGGAGATCCTTGTGCAGCGTGTCGACCGTATTCTGGTCGCCGGTGTAGGCGTGGATCGTGACCATGTAGCCGCGCAGGATGCCGAACTTCTCATGCAGCACCTTCACCAACGGCGCCAGACAGTTGGTGGTGCAGGACGCGTTGGAGATCACCGTCATGTCCTTGGTGATCGTCTTCTCGTTCACGCCCCAGACAATCGTGGCGTCGACGCCGTCGGCTGGGGCCGAGATCAACACCTTGCGGGCACCGGCGCCCTGGATCAGCGCCTGGGCGGCGTCCTTGCTGGTGAAGCGGCCGGTGCATTCCAGCGCGACGTCGATGCCCTGGTAGGGAACCTTGGCCGGGTCGCGCTCGGCGGTGACCTTGATCGGGCCGTAGGTCTTTCCGGCATGGGTGATGGTGATGCTGTCGCCCTCGACCTTGACCTCGCCGGGGAAGCGGCCGTGGACGCTATCGTAGCGGAACAGGTGCGCGTTGGCCTCGACGCTGCCGAGATCATTGATGGCGACCGGCACGACATCCTCGTTGGCGCGCTCGATGATGGCGCGCAGCACGAGGCGGCCGATCCGCCCAAATCCGTTGATGGCGACCTTGACGGCCATTGGTTCGGTTCCCTTCAGTGTGGAAGTATGCGGCGTCGGACCGCAGCGGTGATGGCCTCCGGCGTGATACCGAAGTGCCGGTAGAGGTCGGCCTGCGGGGCGGAGGCGCCGAAGCCGGTCATGCCGACGAACAGCCCGGCCTCGCCGATCCAGCGCTCCCAGCCGAAACCGCTGGCAGCCTCGATGCCGACGCGCGGCGCGGAGCCGAGGACGTCGGCGCGATAGCGGTCGTCTTGTTGGGCGAACAGCTCCCAGCAGGGCAGGGAGACGACGGCGACGGCGATGCCCAACTCGGCCAGATGGCGGCGCGCGTCGAGTGCGATGGCGACTTCCGAGCCGGTTGCGATCAGCGTGGCCTGGCGTGGCCCGTCGGCCTCCTGGAGCACGTAGCCGCCGCGGGCGGAGCGGTTCTCGGCAGAGTCCTGACGCAGCGGGGTGAGTTCCTGGCGCGAGAGAAGGATCAGGCTGGGGCCGCCGGTGCGACGGATCGCCAGCTCCCAGCATTCGGCCGTCTCCAGCGCGTCGGCCGGGCGGAACACATGCGTGTTGGGCAGGGCGCGGAAGCTGGCGAGCTGCTCGACAGGTTGATGGGTCGGCCCGTCCTCGCCGACGCCGATCCCGTCATGGGTCAAGACATGGACCAGGCGCAGCCGCATCATGGCCGACAACCGGAGCGCCGGGCGCATGTAGTCGCTGAACGCGCAGAAGCTGCCCGCGAACGGGAGGAGGCCGCCATGCAGCGCCATGCCGTTGAGCGCGGCGGCCATCGCGTGTTCGCGGACGCCGAAATGGACATAGCGGCCGGCGTAGCTGCCGGGCCCCACGCAGGCCGCTCCGGGTGGGCGGGTGCGGGTCGAGTTGCCGGCGTCCGCGGATCCGCCGACGAGCTCGGGCATGATCGCTGCCAAGGCATGCAAGGCGCGTTGCCCGGCATCGCGCCCTGAAAGCGGTTGCCGCTCGTCGGCCATCTCGGCGCGGATCGCGATAATGCGGTCGCGCCACGCGTCCGGCAGCTTGCCGGCATTGACGCGCTCGAACTCGGCGCGCATCGGGTGCTTGGCGATCCGCTTGAGCCAGGCCCGGCGGCTCGCCGCGCCGCGCGACCCGGCGGCAAGCCAGCGATCGGCGATATCGGGCGGCACCGCGAACCGGGCCTCGTCCCACCTCAGTGCGAGTTTCGCCGCATCGGCTTCGGTCTGGCCCAGCGGCCCGCCATGCGCGGCCGCGGTACCAGCCTTCGTCGGAGCGGCCAGGCCGATGATCGTGCGGCAGGCGATCAGCGTCGGCTTGCGCGACCGGAGCGCAAGCGCGAGCGCGCTGGCGAGTTGGGCCGGGTCGTGGCCGTCAATGCGTTTGGTCGCCCAACCCTGTGCGGCGAAGCGTTTCAACGTATCGGCCGAGTGTGACAGCGCGGTGTCGCCATCGAGCGAGACGCTGTTGTCGTCCCAGAGCACCGTCAATTTCTCCAGCCGGAGGTGACCGGCGAGGTCGGCGGCCTCATGGCTGACACCCTGCATCAGGTCGCCGTCGGACGCGATAACCCAGGTGCGATGATCGACGAGGCTGCGGCCGAAGCGGGACGCGAGCATCCGTTCGGCGAGCGCCAGCCCGACGGCAAGCGACAAACCCTGACCGAGTGGGCCGGTGGTCGCTTCGATCGCGGGGTGGGCGCCGTACTCGGGATGGCCGCAGGCCGGGCTGTCAAGGCGGCGGAAGCGGGCCAGGTCGGCGGCGCTCATGCCGGCGTGGCCGGTCAGGTGCAGCAGGGCATAGAGCAGCATCGACCCATGCCCGGCCGATAGCACAAAGCGGTCGCGGTCGGGCCAACCCGGATCGGCAGCATCGAATTGCAGGACGCGCGTCCACAGCGCGGTCGCCGCGTCGGCCATACCGAGCGGCATGCCGGGATGGCCGGACCCGGCAGCTTCAATCGCATCGATGGCGAGCACACGGATGGCGTCGGCCATGCGACGCTCGGGCGTCGTCGGCCTGGCCAGGATCGCGTCCTGCAACGCTGCTATGGGCGCGTCCTGCGACCAAGCCTCCTCGGTTGCACGTGATCCTGACATCAAACTCCTCGAAACCGGGCTATACGAGTGGCGGCGCGCCGCCACAAGCCCCGGCCAGGAGCATCAGTCCGCGGCTCTGGAGGCTCCGCTCGGGATCGAGACACGCCGGCTGAAGCGCCGGACCAGCCGGTTAAGCGCGTCCCGCCCAGGCTTCTCGATGCCATGATAGGCCAGGGCGGCGAACGGCAAAATGGATGCCGAGGCCAACACGGCAAAGCTGAGAGCCATCCAAGGCGGCAGTAGCTCGGGGTGGAAGCTGCGGGTCAGCCAGATCTCGGGTCCGCGGAAGATGTTGTGCACGAGATAGATCGAGAACGAGATCACGCCGAGATAGTGCAGCCAGGGGTGGGACAGCACTCGAGCCGGGTGGCCCTTGTTGAGCGAGAATGCCAGCACGAGGAAGGGAAAAACCGCCACTGCGGCCACATCGCTGCGGGCAATGAGCGCTGCTAATGCCAGAGCGACGAGCACCCATGTCCAGACGTCGTTGCCCACAACACACAGGCGGGCTCTCGAGGCGTAAGCGCGGAATACGAGCATCCCGAAGCCAAATTCGATCACGCAGCGGGCGAAGTCGAACGGCACCCAGCGGTAGGCCATGCCGCCCGCAGGATCGAATGACGAGAGACGCAGCAGGACGCCGATTCCGGCCAGTGTGTATAGGACGGTGATCCAGCGCGTGGCCTTAAACATGACGTGGATAAGGAGCGGGAACAGGAGGTATGCACCGAGTTCGACGCTCACGGACCATGATGGGTCGTTCAGGCTGTAGTCAGGAAAGAACCCCTGCAGATGCAGCAGGTTCAAAGCCACCATGGCGCCGAGGCCGCCACTCACCCGTACGGTGTAGAACAAACGGCCCAGATCGACGGTCGACGCGACCATGCCGCAGAACACGATGAGGACCGTCACGGCGATCCCAAGCGGAAAGATGCGCGCGACGCGCTTCCACAGGAACGGCCCATAAGCTCGCAAGCCCAGCGTCTCGAACCCCGCCAGGTAAGTGTAGCACATGATGAAGCCGCTGAGGACGAAGAAGAAGTCGACAGCCATGTAGCCATGCGGAACGATCGACGGGATCCACCCGGAGGCGTTGAGCTGTGCGGTCGCCGAAAAATGCTGGAGCACGACCGCCATCGCTGCGAGCCCGCGCAGCGACGTCAGCGGCTTGATCTCAGCGCGCGGCTTAGACGGCTCGGGCATCGCCGGCGGTCAGCGCGACAGCGCGATCACTCCATGGAGCGGTTGGCTCGCGCCACCACTGCCCTGAACAACACTTGCGCACCAGCCTCCGCCTCCTCCGGCTCGATACTCTCGGCTTCATTATGGCTCAGTCCGTCTTTACAAGGCGTAAATATCATCGCGGTCGGGATGTGCCGTGCGACCGAAATCGCGTCGTGACCTGCGCCTGAGACGATGTCGCGCGTCGACAGGCCGAGATCCGCGGCGGCCGCGCGGACGAGGTCGATGCAAGCGGGATCAAACGGTTGCGCGTCGATCCGGAACAGCTTCGTAATGGCGAGCTCGACTTTGAGGTCGCGCGCGATGACGTCCGCCTCGCGCGGGAACTGCGCTGCAATCTGCTCCACCTCGGCAGCATCGGGGTGGCGGAACTCGACCGAGAACCGCACCTCGCCCGGAACGACGTTGCGGCTGTTCGGCACGACGACCAACTGCCCCACGGTGCCGCGCCCGTCCTCGCCTCGGGCTCGCATCATCCGGTCAACCAAATCGATCACCCGAGCGGCGCACACCAGAGCGTCGCGTCGCGTGCTGGGCGGCGTCGTCCCGGCATGGCTGTCGCGTCCCGTCGCGACCACGTCGTACCAAATCTGCGCTTGCCCGCCGGTGACGATCCCGACCGCCTTGCCTTCGCGTTCGAGGATCGGGCCCTGCTCGATATGCAGTTCGAAATAGGCGTCGGCCGCGAACGCCCGGGCCGGTTCCGGCCCGCGATAGCCGATCGAGTCGAGCGCCTGCCTGACACTGACGCCCTCTAAGTCGAACAGTGCCTCGGTCTCGGCCTGATCGTAGAGGCCGGCCCAAACGCCTGAACCCATGAGACTCTTGCCGAACCGGCTGCCCTCCTCGTCGGTCCAGTTGACTAGCTCGAGCGGCGCTTCGGTCGTGATGTCGAGATCGTTGAGCGTCTGCATCAGCTCCAATCCGGCCATCACGCCAAGCGCGCCGTCGAACTTGCCGCCGCTCGGCTGGCTGTCGAGATGGCTGCCGAACAGCACTGGCGCGCGCGCCGGGTTGCGGCCAGGACGCCGCGCGAACATGTTGCCCATCGTGTCGACCCGGACGCTCAGGCCGGCGGCCTCGCATCGCTCGCGGAAGCGGTGTCGTCCGTCGCGATCGACCTCGCTCAACGCGAGACGCCGGACGCCACCCTTCGGGGTCGCACCGATCCGCGCCATCTCCATCAGACTGTCCCACAGCCGGCGGCCGTTGATCCGTTGATTGCGGCCAGTCGCCGTCGCTGTCGCCGTCATTGTCGCTCCTACCCGTCGCTTGTAGATAGCGCGAAAGCGGAGAACTTGCCCATGGCGCACAATGATGGCGCGCGGTGTGTTGGTCGGCGGCGGGCTGCCCTCCTCGGGTTGTCCGCCTTGTCGGGCTGCACGTTGATCGATCAGCGGACCTTCAATCCCGACGCAGGCCAGCCGCCCGTCCGCCCCGCGCCGCCGGCGCCGCCGCTTCCACTCGCGCCGCCCGAGGCGGGGCCGCCGCCGTTGCTCAGCATTCGCGTGCCAACGCCGCCCGACCTGCGCGCCACGATCGCCCGCGCGGTCGCCGCGGCCCGGGCGCGCAAGCGCGACGTGGTGTTCGACGTCGTCGAGATCACGCCCGGCACCTCGGCCGGCCCGGACGCGGCGGAGATCGCCCGGATCATCGTCGCGCAAGGCGTCCCGGCCACGCGCGTCGTGCTGTCAGCCCGGCCGGTGCCTGACGTGGCCCGCGAGGTTCGCGTCTTCGTGCATTAATGGAGGGCGCGGCTCTCGCGGTCGCGAAGCGGCCACCGCGAGAGCGCGCCGTTGGCCAGCTCCACGACGACAGGCGAGTTTGCCGTTTCGAACTCCAGCACGAGGATCGGCATCTCGGGCGCGATTGAGCGCGCCAGCTGCGGCACGCCGAACTGGGTGATTTCCTCGGCCGACTGGGCCGTGATCAACAGGTCGAACATCTCGCCCCCTTCGAGCAAGATCTCGACGACCCCGAACGTTGCCGCCGTCGTCACGCGGAACCCGGCGTCGAGCAGCAGGTTTGCGATCGAGTACCTGGTATTCGCGTCTCGCGTCGCAATCAGGACATGAAGCTCGTCCTCGGGCTGCACGGGGGCGAGGGGCACATAATCGTGGAGGCCGGGGATCATTGTCCTATCTCCGAAATCGCGTCTGGCTTGTGCTACCGGCTAGATCGCCTCCATGCTGTGACGTATCTCACGTCAGCGGTGTTGCCGGGCGGCAGCGATCGCTCGCCGCAACTCGGCGAGGTCGGCCGCACCCGCCAGCATGGTGCTGCCGATGATCATCGCCGGCGTGCCTTGAATGCCGATCTGCTGGGCCAGCGCGACGTTGCTGTCCAGCCGCGCTTTGATGGCCGGGTCGTCCATGTCCCGCATCAACCGGCCGCCATCCAGCCCGAGATGGTTGGCGGTTTCGCGCAGGCTGTCCGGGGTTGCCGGCGTGCTGCTTGCCATGAGTGTGTCGCGCAACTTGAAATAGCCACCCTGACGTTGCGCGGCGAGCAGGGCGCGGCTCTCGAGTTGGCTGACCGGGCCGAGGATCGGCATGTCCTTCATCTCGACCTTAACATCCGGCTCCGCGCGGATCAGGTCGGCGATTACGGGGAGCATGCGCCGGCAATAAGGGCACCGCGTATCGTAGAACTCGACCAGAGTGACATCGCCGAACGGGTTTCCCTCGATGGCGTCGGCCGGGTCGTAGATCCGCGGGCTCAGGCGAGCGATGGCGGCGGCCGTCGCGCGCTCCTGACCTTGCGCCTCATCCCTCTGCAGTTCGACGAACGCTTCGCGCAGGATGCTCGGGTCCTTCCTCAGCGCCTCTCGCACGATGGTGATGATCTCGGCGCGCTGCGCCGGCGTGAAATCGTCGGCCGAAGCGGGCCGCGCTCCTGGAAGCAGAACGGCGAGGCAAAGGAGCAGGGCAAGGCGCACGGTCATCTCCTATTCGTCCGCAGCGGTTAGCACGGCCGCCAAGGCAGGGTCGAAGGAATTGCCCGCGAGGGTGCGTGCCGCTATGGCATCGCACATGAAACCGTCGATAGTCACGCAAATGCAACAGGGTCAGGGAAGCGCGCGCGCTGGATTGGCGCGCCGGGCCTGCCGGCTGGCTGCATCCGCGCTGCTCCTGGCCGGAAGCGGGTGTTCGACGCTCGGATCGCTGCGTGACGAATTCCTCGGCGGTCCGCCGCGCGGAAAGGAGCCGCAGCGGCTGTCCGGCTTCATCGGGGCCGCGGTGGCCGACGAGCCGCGGGCCGCCCTGGCCGGGCGCGAGGTACTGGCCTCGGGCGGCAATGCGGCCGACGCGGCGGTCGCCATGGGCTTCATGCTGGGGGTGACGCTGCCGTCCCGGGCGGGTCTGGCCGGCGGCGGCGCCTGCCTCGCGTACAGTCCGTCGCGAACCGGACCTGGCGGCGGCAACGCCGAGGCGATCGTCTTCACGCCCGTCGCCGGCGCTGCCGCGGGACCCGGCACCGACCGGCCCGCCGCCATCCCGATGACGCCCCGGGGGCTGTATGCGCTGCATGTCCGCTACGGCAAGCTGCCGTTCGAATCGCTACTGTCGCCGGCGGAGCAGGCGGCGCGCTTCGGCGTACCGACACCGCGCGCGCTCGTGCAGGATCTTGCGGTGGTCGCCGGGCCGCTGCTGCAGGACCCCAACGCGCGCGCCGTATTCGGCCCGGGCGGGCAGCCGCTGCAGGAAGGCAGCACGCTGCAGCAGCCGGAGTTGGCGGCGGCAATCGCCTCGATGCGCACCGAGGGCGTAGGCGATCTCTATGTCGGCACGCTGGCCCGCCGCCTGGCCGACGCCTCGACCGTGGCGGGCGGCGGTCTGACGGTGGCGGCGATGCGGGACGCCCTGCCACGGGCCTTGGTGCCGGTGACGTTGAATTTCGAGCGCGACCGGGTCGCGTTCTTGCCGCCGCCGGCTGACGGCGGTCTGGCCGCGGCGGCGGCGTTCCAGGCGCTGCAAGCGGGCGGAACGGCGCAGGCCGCGGACGCCCGGGCCATCGCCATCGCCTCCCGATGGCGCAACGGCGGTGGCGACCCCATGACCGTGCTCGCCTCGGGCGGAACCGGTGGGACGCTGCCGACGCTGCCGGCATCCGCCGGCTGGCTGGCGCTGGACCGTGACGGCAACGCGGTGGCCTGCACCGTGACGATGGACAATCTGTTCGGGACCGGCCGCATCGCGCCCGGCACCGGGCTGCTGCTGGCGAGCGTGCCGAACCCGGCCCCGCTGCTCTCGGCCGCACTCGCCTGGAACCCGAACCTACGCGGCTTCCGCGCCGCGGCCGTGGGCACTGGTCAGGACGGTGCGCCGCTGGCGACGGCGGTGGCGATGCACAATGCGCTCCGCTCGGCGAGCGCGATGCCGGTCCCGGTGCCGTCGCCGGGTCGCGCCGATGCGATCGCGTGTAGCCGTTACCTGCCGGACAGCAACGAGAGCTGCACTTGGGCGGTGGACCCTCGCACGCCGGGGCTTGCTGCCGGCGGCAACTAGATGCTCAAGATCGGCCGCGGTGCCGAGGCGCCGCCGTTCATGGTGATGGACGTCATCGCCGCCGCCAACGCGCGGCAGGCGGCGTTGCGCCCAGGCGATCCGCACGTGATCCGCATGGAGGTCGGCCAGCCCAGCACCGGCGCCCCGGCCGGCGCGCGGCAAGCGGCGGCGGCGGCGCTGCAGGCGAGCGACCCGCTCGGCTACACCGAAGCGTTCGGCCGAGCCTCCCTGCGCGCCCGCATCGCGCAACACTATAAAGAGTGGTACTCGCTCGAACTGTCGCCGGCCCGGATCGCGGTGACAATGGGCGCGAGCGGCGCGTTCCCGCTGGCGTTCCTGGCCGCGTTCGACCGTGGCGACCGGGTCGCGCTCACGGCGCCGTTCTACCCGCCCTACGTCAACATCCTGACCGCGCTCGGCCTCGTGCCGGTCATCTTGGAGACCGGACCCGCCGATCGATTCCAGCCGACGCCGGCCCTGCTGGCCGCTCTCGACCCGCCCCCGGCCGGGCTGATCGTCGCCAGCCCCTGCAACCCGGCCGGCACCATGCTCACCCCCGCCGAACTGCAGGCGTTGGCCGAATGGTGCGACGGCCACGGCGTGCGCCTGATCTCCGACGAGATCTATCACGGGCTGCACTACGCTGGCCCGATTGCGACCGCCGCCACGTTCAGCGACAGCGCCATCGTCATCAACAGCTTCTCGAAATACTTCAGCATGACCGGCTGGCGCGTCGGCTGGATGGTGCTCCCACCGGACCTGCAGCGGCCGGTGGAGGGCCTAGCGCAGAACATGTTCATCAGCGCGCCGCATATCTCGCAAGTCGCCGCGGAGAGCGCGATGGACTGCGCCAAGGAGCTGCAGGCGAACGTCGCTCGATATGCCCGCTCCAGAGAATTGCTCCTGCGTGGGCTGCCCGAGGCCGGCTTCCCGATTCAGGCATCCGCCACCGGCGCGTTCTACTTGTGGGCCGATGTCAGCGAGCGGACGAACGACAGCCAGGCGTTCTGTGCGAGGATGCTGCGCGACGCCGGCGTGGCCGCCGCGCCGGGCGTGGATTTCGACCGCGGGCGGGGCCATCGGTTCGTGCGGTTCAGCTATTGCGGCGCCGAGGCCGACATGGGGTCGGCGGTCGCGCGCTTGAAAGCGTGGTCATAGGCGCTGATCGCCTCGTCGCGCGCCGAGCTGTCGTGAGCACGCCCCTGGTGCTGGCGGGGCTGCAGACCTGACGTGATTGGCTTAGGCACTCGGGTTCGCAGGACGCTTGACGCTGATTTGGAATAAATACCTAATCTGGGGATGCCCAAACCTGTCCCAGCACCTCGATTGACGTTCAAGACCTACCAGGAGTTGCTGCGGGTGTTGTCCGACAGCGCCATGGACGTGTTTCGGGGCATCTCGGACGAGTTGAGCCCGGAGCGTCGAGGACAGCCGGCCCGCATGGAGTTCGGCACCGTCGTCCGCACCTTTGCCATCATCTCCGGTCTCGTGCGGCGGTCCATCGTCGTCTCGCGCTACATCGAGACGTTGCCGGTGCCGACCGAGGAGCGCGAGCACCGCTTGGGCCCGGCGCTCGACCGCGTGTTCCGCCTGTTCTCCGCCCACAAGATCACCGTCGCGGCCTACAACAGGGCGGTCGATGCGGAGATCGATGGCGAGCTCGAGGACGAGTTCGAGGACGCCATGCTCGACGGAGATTTTGACGGCGCAGAGCGCGAATATGATCCGGATGCCGACGTGCCCGGCCGTCCGCCATCCGTCCTGGTCGCCGAACTCTGCCGCGATTTCGGCATGATCGCCCACTCCATCCCTCCGGAGTGGCTCAAGCCGGTGCCGGCCGAGTTACGGTTGCTCTGCGCCCGCGCGGCCGCCGCCGCAATTCGCCCGAACAAGACGGCCGTCCGCTCCGGGGGCGCCGTGAGGCACTAGAACGGGAGGGTTCCCTGCGCCGATCCGGCGGCCTGCGCATCGACGCTGCCATCGGTGAAGCGCAGCGTCAGGCGTGCCCCTTTGCCGACCTCGGCCGCGCGGGTGAGCGGGTGGCCGGCGCGGTCCGACACCAGCGCGAAGCCCCGCTCCAGAACCTTCTCGTAGGACACCGAATCCAGATGGGCGGCGCTGCTCGCGAGCTGCCGCCGCGCTTCGCGCAAGCTCGTCGACAGCATCGCCGGGGACAGCCGCGCCAAGGACGTGCTCGCGCGCTGCCGATGCCGTGCGATGGCGTGGCGCAGGGCGGCGTCGAGATGGATCCGCAACAGCGCCTGGTGCCGTGGCGCCAGCAGGGCAGGGGCCGTCGGCATCGCCCGCTCGACCCGGTCCAGCGCCGCCCGCCGCTCGCGCACCAGCGCCGGCAACGCCAGACGCAGCCGATACGCGCGGTCGCCGACCGCGGTCCGCGCGGCTCGGATCAGCGCCGGCGCGTCGGGCACTGCCCGCCCGGCGCGGTCCAGCGCCGCGCGCCGGGCTGCGAGCAGGTTGGGCAGCGCCAACACCAGCCGCTCGGCCCGGTCGTCCAGCCGTTGCCGCGCGCCGCCGAGCAGCGCCGGCAGGTCCGGTAAGCCACGTTCCGCCCGGTCCAGCCGTAGCCGCTGCTCGCCCACGAGACGCAGCAGGCCCTGCGACAGCCGTGCGCCGTCGCGTTGCAGTAGCGTTGCGACTTCGACCCGGGACGGCACCGCCAGCTCGGCCGCGGCCGTCGGCGTGGGTGCGCGGCGGTCGGAGGCGAGGTCGATGAGCGTGTGATCCGTCTCGTGCCCGACGGCGGAGATCAGCGGAATGCGGCACGCGGCGGCGGCGCGGACGACCGCCTCGTCGTTGAAGGCCATGAGGTCCTCAAGGCTGCCGCCGCCGCGCGCGACGATGAGCACGTCGGGGCGCGGAATGGGACCGCCCGGCCGGATCGCGTCGAAGCCGGCGATCGCGGCCGCGATCCGGGCCGCCGCGCCCTCGCCTTGGACCGGCACCGGCCAGAGCAGCACGGGGCGCGGAAAGCGGCGGGCGATGGTGGTACGGATGTCGTGCAGCACCGCGCCGGAGGCGGAGGTGACGACGCCCACGACGCTCGGCAGCATCGGCAGGCGGCGCTTGCGCTCCTCGGCGAACAGGCCCTCCTCGCCGAGCCGCTTCTTGAGCATCTCGATGCGCGCCAGCAACGCTCCGGCACCGGCGTATTCCATGCGCTCGACGATGAGTTGGTAGGAACTGCGCTCGCCATAGGTGGTGATTCGGCCGGTGGCGATGACCTCGACGCCGTTCTCCGGCACCAGCCCGAGGCGCGAGACGCCGCTTTTCCAGACGATGCCGGAGATCTTGGCGGTCTCGTCCTTCAGCGAGAAATACAGATGCCCGGACGGGTAGCGCTTAAACTCGGTGATCTCTCCGCGCACCCGCACCCGGCCGAACGCGCCCTCCAGCGTTCGCTTCACCGCCCCGGAGATCTCGCTGACGCTGTATTCGGGGACGTTGGTCACGACTTCGGACATCGGCAGAACCTATGCTAGATGCCCTCCGCGCAGAAGCGGGGGTGGCATGCGGGTTCTGGTGGTGGGCAGCGGCGGGCGCGAACACGCGCTGGTCTGGGCGATCGCAGCCTCGCCGCTGGCGACCAAGGTGTATGCCGCGCCCGGCAATCCGGGCACTGCGACGCTGGCCGAGAATGTGCCCATCGGGGACCAGGACGTGCCCGGGTTGGTGCGCTTCGCGCGCGAACAGGCGATCGACTTGGTGGTGCCGGGGCCGGAGGGGCCGCTGGTGGCCGGGCTGACCGATGCGTTGGCCGAAGCCGGGATCGCGTGTTGCGGGCCGAGCGCGGCGGCGGCGCGGCTGGAGGGGAGCAAGGCATTCACCAAAGAATTGTGTGACGAGGCCGGCATCCCGACTGCGCTGTGGGAGCGGTTCGACGACGCGGCCGCCGCGCTCGAGTTCGTCCGCCGCCGCGGCGTCCCGATCGTGATCAAGGCGGACGGGCTGGCTGCCGGCAAAGGCGTGGTCGTCGCCCAGACCGAGGACGAGGCGGTGGCGGCAGTGCGCTCGATCATGGAGGAAAGCCGGTTCGGACCGGCGGGCGCGAGCGTGGTGATCGAGGAGTGCCTCGTTGGCGCCGAGTGCAGCCTGTTCGCGCTGTGCGACGGACCGGACGCCGTGTTCCTGGGCACGGCGCGTGACCACAAACGGGTGGGCGACGGCGACACCGGCCCCAACACGGGCGGCATGGGCGCCTTCTCCCCCGTGTCCGGCCTCGACCCGGCGCCGCTCATGGACGCCTTCGTTCGCCCCGCGCTCGCCGCCATGGCCGCCCGCGGCACGCCGTTCCGCGGCATCCTGTTCGCCGGCCTGATGCTGACCGCGACCGGGCCGCGGCTGATCGAATACAACGTCCGTTTCGGCGACCCGGAATGCCAAGCCATCCTGCCGCGGCTGCGCAGTGACCTGCTGCCAGGCCTGGTCGCCGCCTGCGAGGGTGAGTTGTCCCGCTTCGACCTGCGATTTCGCGACGAAGCCTGCGTCGCGGTCGTCATGGCGGCGAACGGCTATCCAGAAACGCCGGAGAGCGGCAGCATCATCGACGGGCTCGAGGCTGCGGCTGCCGTGCCGAGCGCAATAGTGTTCGAGGCGGCGACGCGGATCGAGAACGGCCGCCTGCTTGCCAACGGAGGCCGCGTGCTGACGATCGGCGCCACCGGGCCGACGCTCGAAGCCGCGCGTGCCAGCGCCTACGCCGCCATCGAACGCGTCGTATGGCCGGAGGGCTTCTACCGCCACGACATCGGCGCGCCATGACGGCTGGGCATCTCGCGCTCGGCCTCTTGGCTGCGCTCGCCGGGTGCGCGTCGATCGGCGGCGAGCAGTTCTCGCATGTGGCACCCCCGTCGTCGCTGAAGCCGACGCCGCACACTGCGGCCGAGCTGGAGCCGTTTACGATTTACCATGGGCCGGGCTCTGACGAGCGGGTGCGGAACGCCTGGCAGAACCGCTTTTTGGCCGCGCGCTTGAACCGCGCCTTTGCCGCTTCCGAGCATCATTTCGGCTTCGCCTTCGGCTACGCCGACGCCGACGCCGCGGCCGCAAAGGCGATGGAGGGCTGCGCGCGATCACCGGTCGGCCCCGGCGAGGCCGGCTGTGTTCTGTATGCGATCAATACGGAGATCGTCTATCCGCCGGCCGCCTACACGCTGCCGTTCCGCGGTCGCGCGCTGGGCCCGTTCACGCCGTCGCCGGAGTTCACCTTTCATGGTCCCGCGACGGCGAAGGGCATCATCGTGTGGTCGCATGGAACGGGCAGAGCGTGCGCCGACAATGGCGCCCGGTTCGCGCCGCCGGCGGTGATCACGCTGATGAACCAGGCAGGCTGGGACGTCGTGCGGTTCGATCGGGATCCCTGCGCCGACGACCTTTCGACCGCTTTACGCCGCATGCCGGCCGGAATCGACACTGCCGCGCAGGCCGGCTATCGCAAGATCGTGCTGTCCGGCCAGTCCCGCGGCGCGATGCAATCATTCGAGCTGCTGCGCGATCCGGCCACCGCGGCAAAGGTGTCCGCCGTGATCGGCTTCTCCCCGGCCGCCAGCGGCGATTCCGTCTATGCGTCGACCGTCGGGCCGCAGCGCTGGCTGGCGGACGCCTCCGCGGTTGGAGGCAGTATGCCGGCTGCCGTGTTCTTCTTCAGCCAGGATCCATTCAACCCCTTGGCTGGCCGATTGGTGGAGACGACGCGCCAACTCTGGCGCACTCAACTGCCGAACGGGCATGCCTACTTCAACGACGATCCCGCGATGGTCGGGCAGAATGGCCACGGCGCTGCCACGAGCCCGGCGTTCACGGCCAAATATGCCGCGTGCCTGCTTGGCATGATCGATGACGGCGCGGCGATCGGGCCATGCGCCGAGTAAGATTTAATCACAAGGAGACCGTCATGGAGATCAAGCGCAGCGGCAGCCAGCCGTCCGGCAAGGGGTCTGCCGATTATTTCACCGGGACCGTGCGGATCGATCCGCTGTTCACGCCGCCCGACCCGGCCCGGGTCGCGATGGCGCTGGTCACGTTCGAGCCCGGCGCGCGCACGGCCTGGCACACCCATCCGCTCGGTCAAACGCTGATCGTCACCGCCGGCTGCGGCCGGGCGCAGCGTGACGGCGGCCCGATCGAGGAGATCCGCCCCGGCGACGTGGTCTTCTTCCCGGCCGGCGAAAAGCACTGGCATGGCGCCGCGCCAGCAACCGCGATGAGCCACATCGCCATCCAAGAAAAGCTCAACGGATCGCCGGTCGAGTGGTTGGAGCACGTCACCGACGCGCAATACCAGGGCTGACCGAGCGCCGCTCCTGGAAGAACGCCCGCAGCAGCGCCCCGCACTCCTGTTCGCGGACGCCGCCGATGACCTCCGGCCGGTGCAGGCATCCGGGCTGGTCGAACACGCGCGGCCCATGATCGACGCCGCCGCCCTTCGGGTCATAGGCGCCGAACACCACCCGGCCGATCCGGAAATGCACCGCCGCCGCGGCGCACATCGGGCAGGGCTCCAGCGTCACCACCAGCATGCAGCCGAGCAGCCGGGGTGAGCCGAGACGCCGTGCCGCCGCGCGCATCGCCAGTAGCTCGGCATGCGCCGAGGCATCGTGGTCGCGCTCCACGCGGTTGCCGGCGGCGGCCAGCACGGCCCCGTCCGGCCCGAGCACGACGGCGCCCACCGGCACCTCGCCCTCGGCCCGTCGCGCCTCGCGCAACGCCCGCTCCATCGCATCCGCTTGCCCGCCATCCCCCGGCGGGGCTACTGACCCCGGCATGAGCGCTCGCATCCGACCCGTTATCGGCGTCACCCTCGACGCCGAGCCGCCTGGCGGCTACTCGAAGTTCCCCTGGTACGCGCTGCGCGCCAATTACGCCACCGCCATCGCCCGTTTCGGCGGCCTGCCGGTCGCCCTGCCGCACGACCCGGCGCTCGCGCACGACTACCTCAACGCCATCGACGCGCTGGTCGTCACCGGCGGCGCGTTCGACGTCGATCCCGGCCTATATGGCGAGCAGAACCGGCACGCCACCGTCACGCTGAAGGAGGAGCGCACGGCGGCCGAACTCGCGCTGGTCCGCGGCGCGCTGGCCCGCGACAAGCCGGTGCTCGGCATCTGCGGCGGCCAGCAACTGCTGGCGGTCGCCCTCGGCGGCACGCTGCTGCAGCATATCCCGGACAGCGTGGCCGACGCGCTCGAGCACGAGCAGAAAAGCCCACGCGACCAAGCGAGCCATGCGGTGGCGGTGGCGCCCGGCACGCTGCTGGCGCGGATCGCCGGGGTGGAGACGATGCAGGTCAATTCCGCGCACCATCAGGCGGTCGCCACGCCCGGGAAATTCGCCGTCGTCAACGCGACCGCGCCGGATGGCGTGATCGAAGGGGTCGAGGACCCGCGCTATGCGTTCTGCCTCGGCGTGCAGTGGCATCCGGAGTTCCTCATCGACCCGGCCGACGCCAAGATCTTCCAGGCCCTGGTCGCCGCGTCCGGCTGATGAGCGACATCGGCGAGGCAACGGACGGCGCGCGCGGCGAGCGGATTGCCAAATGGCTGGCCCGGGCCGGCATCGCCAGCCGGCGCGACGCGGAGAGATTGGTCGAGGACGGGGTCGTCACGCTGAACGGCGCGACCGTCAAGCATCCCGCGACGTTCGTTGGGCCGGACGATATCGTCAGCGTGCGGGGCAAGCCGGTGGGGGCGGCGGAGCGGACGCGTCTGTTCCGCTTCCATAAGCCGGACGGGCTGGTCACCACCCACAAGGACCCGGAGGGCCGGCCGACCGTATTCGAGAAGCTACCGAAGGAGCTGCCACGGGTGGTCAGCGTCGGGCGGCTCGACCTGAACAGCGAGGGGCTGCTGCTGCTGACCAATGACGGCGCGCTGGCCCGCAAGCTGGAGCTGCCGAGCAATGGCTGGACGCGGCGTTACCGGGTGCGGGCCTGGGGCACGATCGACGAGCGGGCGCTGGCCGGGCTGGCGCGCGGGATCACGGTCGAGGGAGTGAAATACGGGCCGATCGAGGCGTCGCTCGAATCGCAGGCGGGGGACAATGCCTGGATTTCGGTGGCGCTGGACGAGGGACGCAACCGCGAGGTCCGCCGGGTCATGGCGCATCTGGGACTGGTGGTGAACCGGCTGATCCGTGTGTCATATGGGCCGTTCCAATTGGGCCGGCTGCCGCGCGGCGCGGTGGACGAGGTGCCGGGCAAGGTGCTGCGGGAGCAGTTGGGCCAGCAACGGAATCCGGGCAAGGGCTGATGCGCATCATCGCCGGCGCTTGGCGCGGCCGGACGCTGATTGTGCCGGACGGGGAGGGGACCCGCCCGACGGCGGATCGGGTGCGGCAGGCGCTGTTCGACCGATTGCTGCATGCGGCGTGGGCCGGGCGCGAGGCCATCGAGGATGCGGCGGTGCTGGACGCGTTTGCCGGCACCGGCGCGCTTGGGCTCGAGGCGCTGTCGCGTGGCGCGGCCTCGGCGGTGTTCATCGAGAACGACGCCAAGGCGCTGCTGGCTCTGCGGCGCAACGTGGCCGCCGCGGACGGCAAGGGCCGGGTCATCGCCGGCGATGCGCTGCGGCCGCCACCGGGCCAACCCTGCGGACTGGTGTTCCTCGATCCACCCTATGCGGCCGGGTTGATCGGGCCGGCGGTGGCGGCGCTCGCCCGCGCGGGGTGGATCGCGCCGGGGGCGCTGGTGGTTGCGGAGCTCGGGCGCGACGAGGCGGCGCCGGCCGCAGAGTTGCTGGCCGATTGGACGCACGGCAAAGCGCGCATGGTGGCGTGGCGGTCTGGGGATTTGATGGGCTAAAACCCACCCTACGGCTGAGACCGGTGCCAGGTAGGCGTGAGCCCTCCCATCATCTCCGGCCGAACAGTCGCTCGATTTCGGCTCTGGTCAGTTTCAGCACGGTCGGGCGGCCGTGGCTGCAGGTGGCCGCGCGGGGCGTGGCTTCCATTTGGCGCAGCAGCGCGTCCATCTCGGCCGGGTGCAGGCGGCGGCCGGCGCGGATGCTGCCGTGGCAGGCGAGGCGGGCCAGCACGGCATCGATCCTCTGCGCCAGGGCCGTGGCCTCGCCGTCGGCGTCCAACTCGTCGGCGAGGTCGCGCAGCAGCGGCGCCGGGTCCGGGGCCCCCAGTGCCGCCGGCAGCGCGCGGACCAGCACGGCGCCGGCGCCGAACGGTTCGATCTCCAGGCCGAGCGTCGCGAGCGACGGTGCGGCGGCGAGCAGCGACGCGCAGGCGGCCGGCGCGAGATCGACCACGGCGGGCAGCAGCAGCGGCTGCCGGCGGATGCCGCCGGCCTCGTGCTGCGCGCGCAACGCCTCGTGCGTCAGCCGCTCATGTGCGGCATGCTGGTCGACCAGGACGAGGCTGCCATCACTCGCCACCGCCAGCACGTAGGTGTCGAACACCTGGCCGAGCGGGGCGCCGAGCGGATGCTCCGGGCGCGGATCCGGCGCGGGCATTGAGCGCGCCGTGGGGCCGAACGCCAGCGGCAGCGTCGCCTCCGCGAAGCCGGGGCGCGAGGCTTGGCTGGACACAAGCCGCAACGGCGGCCGCGCCGGGTGGAACACTGGCCGCGCCAGCCCGGGGGACGTGGCACCCTGCGCCAAGGCGCGCCGCAACGCGCCGATGATAAGGCTGCGCACGGCCTCGGGATCGCGGAAGCGCAGCTCGGTCTTGGCCGGATGCACGTTGACGTCGACCAGCTCCGCCGGGACGGAGAGGAACAGCGCCGCCACCGCGTGCCGCCCGGCGGCGATGACGTCGCGATAGGCCACCCGCAGCGCGGTGGCCAGCACGCGGTCGGTGACCGGGCGGCCGTTGACCACCAGGCTTTGCCCGGCCGTCGTCGCGCGGCTGTCCGTCGCCGGGGCCGCGAAGCCGGTCAGGTGTAGCGCGTCCCGCCTCTCGTCGAGCGGCAGCAAGGTGTCCGCCGCCGCGCCGAGCAGGGCGACAACGCGCTGGGCCGGGGGCTGGGCCGGCAGGTCGAACACGGTTCTGCCGTCGCTCTCGAGCCGGAACGCGACGTGCGGCGCAGCGAGGGCGAGGCGGCGCAGCGCGGTGGCGGCGTGCTCGGCCTCGGTGCGGGCCGCCTTGAGGAAGGCGCGCCGGGCCGGGGTGGCGTAGAACAGGTCGCGCACCGTGGCGGTGGTCCCCGTCGCACCCGCGGCGGGCATGACGCCGCCGACCGCGCCGCCCTCGACGGTGATGGCGTGGGCGTGGGCGTCGCCCGGCGGGCGCGAGACCAGCCGCAGTCGCGCCGCAGCGCCGATGCTGGGCAACGCTTCGCCGCGGAAGCCGAGCGTCGTGATGCGCACCAGCGTCTCGCTGTCGTCGGCGGCGAGCTTGGAGGTGCAGTGCCGCTGCACCGCCAGCGCGAGTTGGTCGGCCGCCATGCCGGCGCCGTCGTCGGACACCTCGACCAGCGCGGTGCCACCCGCCTCCAGCCGCACCGCGATCCGGGTCGCACCGGCGTCCAACGCGTTCTCGGCGAGTTCCTTGACCACCGCAGCCGGCCGCTCGACCACCTCGCCGGCCGCGATGCGGTTCACCAGCCCTTCGGGAAGCAGGCGAATCATGACTCAGTGTACAGGGGCTAGTGGCCAGTTGCCAGGCGGTCTCACCGCCGTAGAGTTTCGGCATGGATACACAGACAGAGACAGGGATCCTGGACGCCGTGCGAGGGGTCGGGGCGGAGACGGTGGCGCTGCTGGACGCACTCGTGCGCGAGCCGAGCGTGCTCGGGGCCGAGCAGGGGGCGCTGGCGGTGATGGAGATGGCATTCCGCGATGCCGGGCTCACGCCGACCCGCGTGGCGGTCGACCCGGCGGCGCTGGAGGCCCTTCCAGGGTGGTCGCCGCCGTTGATCGAGTACGCGGGGCGGGAGAATGTCGTGGCGGTGCACCGGCCACGGCGGGCCAGCGGACGGTCGCTGCTGCTGCAGGGGCATGTGGACGTGGTGCCGACCGGGCCGGAGCGGCTGTGGACCACGCCGCCGTTCACGCCCAGCATCCGCGACGGCCGGATGTATGGAAGGGGGGCGGCCGACATGAAGGCCGGCTGCGCGTCGATGGTGATGGCGCTGGTGGCGCTGCGCCGGGCCGGATGGCAGCCGGCGGCGGAGCTGCAGTTGGCCGCCGTGATCGAGGAGGAGTGCACCGGCAATGGCGCGTTTGCCGTCATGCACGCGCTGCCGCGCCCGGAGGCCTGCCTGATCCCCGAACCCGGTCCGGGCTATCCCGCCCTCTATGTCGCCGAGGTGGGCGTCGTCTGGGCCTGGGTCACGGTGGTCGGCAAGCCCGCGCACGTGCGCAACAAGCACGAGGGCGTCAACGCGATCGAGGCGGCCTATGTCGTCATGGAGCGGTTCCGCACGCTGGAGGACCAGCTCAACCGCGCCGAGCACCGCCATCCCGCGTTCGCCGCCGACAACCATCCGATCAACGTCAATATCGGCACGCTGCAAGGGGGCGAGTGGAACTCCTCGGTGCCGACCGAGACCACGTTGGGCGTTCGGGTCGGCGTCATGCCCGGCCAGTCCTGCCACGACGTCCGCGCCGAGATCGAGCGCCTGGTCGCCGACGCCGAGACCGACGAGCGGCTGCGCGGCGCCCGGCTCTCGGTGCGGTTCGCCGGCTTCATGGCCGATGGCTGCGTTTTCCCGCCCGAGCAGGCGATCAGCCGAGCGATCGCCGACCAGCATCGGCGGCTGACCGGACAGGCGGTGCCGCACTATGCCGCCGCCGGGCTGACCGATGCGCGGCATTACGCGCTCGGCGGCATCGAGGCGGCGTGCTACGGGCCCGACAGCGACAACATCCATGGCATCGACGAGAGCGTGGGGCTGGACACGGTGCACCAGGTCACCGCCGTGCTGGCGCTGACGATCGCCGCCTGGTGCGGGCTGGAGCGCGCGTCGTGAGGCGGCTCGCGCTGCTGCTGCTCGCGCTATGGACCGCGCCGGCCTGGGCGCAGGCGCCGTCCTGCCCCTTCGCCGGCCAATCGGTCCAACTCGTCGTGCAGATGTTTTTCGGCCAGAGCGTCGGCCGCGCCTCCGGCAGCCCCGGCCTGATCAGCCGCCGCGCCTGGGAGCGCTTCGTCGCCGATACCATCACCGCGTCGCTGCCGGGCGGCTTCACCCTCTATGCCGCGTCCGGGCAGTGGCAGGACCCGACCACCCGGGTGATCGGCCGCGAGCCGACCGAGGTGCTGGTCGTCGCCTCTCCCGACAGCCCGGCGTTCCGCGCGGCGATCGCCGCCATCGCCGACGCCTATCGCCACCGTTTCGACCAGCGCTCGGTCGGTATCGTGAGCACGCCGGCCTGCAGCGCTTTTTAGCCCACCGAACGGTGTGGTTGCGGCGGCCGTGCACATGGCTAGATTGGGCGGGCCGTCCGTTGGAGGCGGGTGATACTCTCCGGCCGGACTACCGGTTTCGGACAACAGTCGTGCCGGGCCAACCGGCATGGACAACAAAGGACACGAACGTGGCCAAAGAGTCCCAAAACGTTCAGGACGTCTTCCTGAATCATGTGCGCCGCGCCAAGACGCCGGTCACCGTCTTCCTCGTCAACGGGGTGAAGCTGCAGGGCATCATCACCTGGTTCGACAACTTCTCCGTGCTGCTGCGGCGCGACGGGCACACCCAGCTCGTCTACAAGCACGCGATCAGCACCGTCATGCCGGGCGCGCCGATCCAGCTGTTCGACGCCAGCAAGGCCGAGGGCGGCCTGGAGCAGGCGGCTGCCGCCGACGCTGGTTAACAACGCGGTCCATCGGGCCGACGCGCCGACGCGCGCGGCCGTCATCCTGCCCTGGGAACGTCCGTTCCGGCAGGATGCGTCGCGCGCCGCGGACGCGCAGCTCGCCGAGGCGGTCGGGCTGGCGGCCTCGATCGGCCTCGTCGTCGTGCACACCGCCGTGCTGCCGCTTCGCGCCCGCCGCTCGTCGACGTTGTTGGGGGAAGGGCAGGTCGAGGCGGTGCATCAGGCGATCGGCGCCAACGAGGTCTCGGTCGCCGTCGTCGACGCGCAGCTCAGCCCCGTGCAGCAGCGCAACCTCGAGCGCGCCTGGGACTGCAAGGTGATCGATCGCACCGGGCTGATCCTCGACATCTTCGGCGAGCGCGCGGTCACCCGCGAGGGCGCGCTGCAGGTCGAGCTGGCGCACCTGGAATACCAGCGCAGCCGCCTGGTCCGCTCCTGGACACATCTCGAACGGCAGCGGGGCGGCTTCGGCTTCCTCGGCGGACCCGGCGAGACGCAGATCGAGGCCGACCGGCGGCTGATCGGCGACCGCATCGTCCGGCTCAAGAAGGAGCTCGAGCAGGTGCGCCGCACCCGCGGGCTGCACCGGGCCGCGCGCAGCCGGGTGCCGTATCCGATCATCGCCCTGGTGGGCTACACCAATGCCGGCAAGTCGACGCTGTTCAACGCGCTGACCGGGGCGCGGGTGCACGCCGAAGACCAGCTCTTCGCCACGCTCGACCCGACCATGCGTGGCGTCCGGCTGCCCTCGAATCGGAGGGTCATCCTGTCCGACACGGTCGGCTTCATCAGCGACCTGCCGACCGAACTCGTCGAGGCCTTCCGCGCCACGCTCGAGGAGGTCGCCGAGGCCGACGTGATCCTGCACGTGCGCGACGTGGCGCATCCGGACAGTGCGGCGCAGCGCGCGGACGTGGTGGCCGTGCTGGATGGGATGGTGCGCGCTGATGGCTCGCAGGAGGGGGCGCTCGACGAGGGCTGGCCGCGCCGGACCATCGAGGTGCTGAACAAGGCCGACCTGCTCGGGGGCGCCGCCGAGGTGCAGGCGCGCGAGGGCGCCGTCGCCGTCTCGGCCATCACCGGCGACGGGCTCGATGCGCTACGCGATGCGATCGACGGGCGCATTTCGGCCAGCATGGAGGTGCTCGACTACCATCTCGCGGCGAGCGACGGCGCGCGGCTGGCCTGGCTGTACGAACATGGCGAGGTGCTCGCGCGCGACGACCGGGACGATGGGACGCGGGTCCAGGTGCGGCTGCTGCCGGCCGACCGCGCCCGGTTCGAGGGGGACCACCAGCCATGAACCACTCGGAATTGACGGAGCTCGTCTCGCTCGTGCGCGCGGTGGGACGGGCGGAGGTCATGCCGCGATTCCGCACGTTGCGGCCGGAGGACGTCCAGGCGAAAACCGGCCGGCTCGACCTCGTCACCGTCGCCGACGAAGCCGCCGAAGCGCAGCTCACCCGGGCTCTGCTGGCGCGCCATCCCGGGGCCGTCGTCGTCGGCGAGGAGGCGGCGGGGCGGGACCCCTCGCTGCTCGGCCGCATCGGCTCGGCCGAGTTGTGCTTCATCCTCGACCCGATCGACGGCACCTCCAACTTCGCCGCCGGGCTCCCGCTGTTCGGCATGATGGTCGCGGTCACGCGCTTCGGCCGCACCGTCGCCGGCGTGATCCATGACCCGGTCGGCGACGACACCGCCGTCGCACGTGCCGGCCAGGGCGCCTGGATGGAGCGCCGCGACGGCGGCACCGACGCGCTGCACGTGGCCGCGCCGGCGCCGGTGGGCGAGATGGATGGCGCGGTGTCGTGGCGCTTCATGCCGGAACCGACCCGGTCGCAGGTTTGCGCCCGCTTACCGCGGCTGGCCGGCGCGTGGGATTACCGCTGCGCGGCGCACCAGTACCGGCTGGCGTCGGCCGGATCGTGCCACTTCCTGGTGTATCACCGCATGATGCCGTGGGATCACGCCGCGGGCGAGTTGCTGTATCGCGAGGCCGGCGGCGTCGTGGCTCGGCTCGACGGATCGCCCTACAGCCCGGCCAGCACCGAAGGCGGCCTGATCGCAGCACCAGACCAGGCGAGCTGGACGGCGCTGCACCGGGCTCTGTTCGGCGAGGATTGACCCCGCACCCGCCGAAAAGCTAAGCCCGCGTTCCCCTGAAACCGAGGCAGATGGTGGCGCTGGACACAACCGAAACGGACACTCCTGACGTCGGCGGCATCGCGGCGGACCGGCTGCGCAGCTTGATCGAGCGGATCGAGCGGCTCGAGGAGGAGCGCAAGGCGCTGGGGTCCGACATCAAGGACATCTACGCCGAGGCGAAATCGGCCGGGTTCGACGTGAAGGTCATCCGCCAGCTCATCACGATCCGCAAGAAGGAGCCGGCCGACGTCGAGGAGGCGGAAACGCTGCTCGACCTCTACCGCCGCGCGCTCGGGATGTAGGTGCGCGCGCGGTTGGCCAGGGGCAGCCGCGCGAAACGAAGTGGTGCGGGTGGTCGGACTCGAACCGACACTCCTCGCGGAACCGGATTTTGAGTCCGGCGCGTCTACCAATTCCACCACACCCGCGTGCCTGCCGCTCGATGCCATGAAAAGCGGCGCCAAGTCCAGATGCTGTCGCTCCCTCGGCGGGATTGCGGTTCCAAGGCAGCTTCGTTATACGGGCCTCCGCCTGATCCCTGATAGCTCAGTTGGTAGAGCAAGCGACTGTTAATCGCTCGGTCGTAGGTTCGAGTCCTACTCAGGGAGCCAGCGCGGCAGGCTCCTGGCACAACACCGGGCCTACACCAGCGTCTTCAGTCGAGCGGCGATCTGCGCGGGCGGCGTCTCGTGGGTGAAGTTGGCCACGAATTCACCATCGGGGTTCATCACGTAGATGACGCTGCTGTGGTCCATCTCGTAGCCGCCACCGTCGGTCGGATGCTTGGCGTAATAGACCCGGTATTCCTTGGCTGCCTTGGCGATCTGCTCGGCCGAGCCCGACAGGGCGGCGATGGGCGCGGCGAAGTTGCTGACATACTCCTTCATCACGGCCGGAGTGTCGCGCTCGGGATCGACCGTGATGAAAACGAGGGCGACCTTGCTGCGCTGCGGCGGGTCGAGCAGGTCGAGCGCGTTGGCCATGTCCTGCAACGCCGTGGGGCACGCATCGGGGCAATGCGTGTAGCCGAAATACACCAGCATCCACTTGCCGGCGAACGTCGCGTCCGTGACGGTGGCGCCTTGACCGTCGACCAGGGTGAACGGCCCGCCGATGCCCGCCACACGGGCCGCCGACCGGCGCTGCAGGAGATAGCCTCCCAACCCGGCGCCCGCGGCCAGGACGGCGGCCGGGGCCGCCCACATCGTCTGCCGGCGTGTCAGCATCGCGAGCGATCCAAGAAAACCATGCCTGATGTATGGGATCGGCCGATCGCCATTGAAAGCCATGGCGCCGCTAGCCGCTAGCGTGACAGGCGTGTTATAGGCCGGCCCTGCATTGCACCCCTGCGTCAAAGGAGGTGCTCACAAGGTTTCGGAGGGATGGTCACGATGCGGCACACCAGGCGTCACTTGCTCGCGGCGGCTGCGCTCGCCAGCGCACTCGGCTTTACTGCGGCCCATGCCGCCGACCCCATCAAGATCGGCGTAAGCGGGCCTTTCACCGGCGGGTCGTCCAGCATGGGCGTGTCGATGCGCGACGGCGTGAAGCTGGCCATCGACGAGATCAACAAGGCTGGCGGCGTACTCGGCCGTCCGCTCGAGGGTGTGTTTCGCGATGACGAAGCCCGCAACGAACTCGGCGTCCAGATCGCGCAGGAACTGATCAACAAGGAGAAGGTCGTCGCCGACGTCGGCTTCATCAACACCGGGGTGGCGCTCGCCTCGCAGCGCTTCTACCAGGAAGCCGAGATCCCGGTGATCAACAACGTCGCTACCGGCAGCGTGATCAGTTCGCAGTTCGCCAAGGAGCGGGCGAACTACGTCTTCCGCACCGCGGCTGCCGATGCAATCCAAGCGCCCATGATCGTCGACGAGGCCGTGACCCGGCGCGGCTTCAAGAAACCCGCCATCCTGGCCGACAGCACCAACTACGGCCAGCTCGGCCGCGAGGACCTCGAGAAAGCGCTGACTGCCAAAGGCGTCAAGCCGGTCGCCGAAGAGAAGTTCAACATCGGCGACACCGACATGACCTCGCAGCTGCTGCGGGCCAAGGAAGCCGGCGCCGACGTGATCCTGACCTACGGGATCGGGCCGGAACTGGCCCAGATCGCCAACGGCATGGCCAAGCTGGGCTGGAAGGTGCCGATCGTCGGCTCGTGGACGCTGTCGATGGCGTCGTTCATCGACACCGCCGGCAAGAACGGCGACGGCGCGGTGATGCCGCAGACCTTCATCCAGGTGCCGAACACGCCGAAGCGCGCCGCCTTCATCAAGGCCTACCAGGACGCCTACAAGACCGACCGCATGCCGTCGCCGGTCTCGGCTGCGCAGGGCTATGACAGCATCTATCTGCTCGCGGCCGCGATCAAGCAGGCCGGCAGCACGGACGGCCGCAAAGTCCGCGCCGCGCTGGAAGACCTCAACGAGAAGGTCGAGGGCGTGGTGACGGTCTACAACAAGCCGTTCAGCAAGACCGACCACGAGGCGATCTCGTCCAACATCCCGGTGTTCGGCGAAGTCCAGAACGGCCGCGTTCAGCCGGCGCACGCCGAGGACGTCGCCGGCGACAAGGCGCTGCGCACCAAGACGAACTAGGCCACTCGCCGGAGAGCCCTCTCTCTCCGGGAGAGGGTTGGGCGAGGGCGGGGGGACAAGCCGAATGTCCGGTGTGTGTTCCCACCCTCACCCCGGCCCTCTCCCGCCAGCGGGAGAGGGAGATGAAAGAGATTAGATGCAAGTTCTCGCCCAGCTCATCGTGAGCGGCATTTCGGTCGGCATGATCTACGGAGTGATCGCGTTCGGCTACCAGCTCACCTTCGCCACCTCGCGCACGCTCAATTTCGGGCAGGGCGAGGCGCTGATGCTGGGCGCGCTGGTGGGGCTGACGGTGCAGTACTTCATCGGCTACTGGGCGATGTTGCCGGTGGTGCTGGTGTTCGGGCTGATCCAGGGCGGCGTGGTCGAGCGGCTGGGCGTGCGGCGGGCGATGGCGATCAAGTCCGAGGCGGGCTGGATCATGGCCACCATCGCGCTGGGCATCATCTTCAAGAACGTCGCCGAGAACATCTGGGGCCGCGACGCGCTGAAGTTTCCCGTCGCCGCTGCCGGAGACGCCGATCGACGTCGGCGGCGTGCGGGTGTTGCCGATGGAAGTGGTGATCGTCATCGGCGCGATCGTGCTGATGCTGGCGGTCGAGCTGTTCAACCGGCGCAGCATCTTCGGCAAGGCGGTGGTGGCGACGGCGGCGGACCGCGACGCAGCCGGGCTGATGGGGATCAATACCGGGCTGGTGATCACGTTCAGCTACGCGCTGTCGTCGATGACCGCGGCGTTCGCGGGCGTGCTGGTCGCGCCGGTGACGCTGACCGGGGCGACGATGGGCGCCGTGCTGGGCCTGAAGGCGTTCGCCGTGGCGATCATCGGCGGGCTGTCGAGCGGGCTCGGCGTGGTGGTCGGCGGGCTGATCCTCGGGATCACCGAGACGATGACCGGCTATTATCTGTCGAGCGGATATAAAGACGTGCCCGGGCTGGTGCTGCTGCTGTTGGTGTTGTCGATCAAGCCGTCCGGCCTGTTCGGCCGCGCCACGATCAAGAAAGTCTGACGATGGCGAGTGTAGTCAAGGCAGTCCTGCTGGTGGCCGGCCTGCTGGCGTTCCCGTTCGTCGTCACCAACCCGTATTACCTGCACTTGGCCGTGACCATCGCGATCTATTCGATCCTCGTGCTCGGGCTCGACATCGTATTCGGCTACACCGGCGAAGTGTCGCTCGGCCATGCGTCCCTACTCGGGATCGGCGCGTATACGGCCGGCGTACTGTTCTTCCAGTTCGGTATCGGCATGTGGCTTGCGATTCCGGCCGCGGTGGTCGTGACCTGCTGCTTCGGCGCGATCCTGGCGCTGCCGGCGCTGCAGGTCACCGGCCCCTATCTCGCGATGGTCACGCTGGCATTCGGCACCATCATCCAGATCCTGATCAACGAGATGACCTTCCTGACCAATGGTCCGATGGGCATCACGTTGCAGAAGCCGCTGCTGATCGACTTCCGCGATTGGAACGTTCCGGAAGACTCGTTCTTCGACATGCGGCCCGCCTATATGCGCGAGTTCGAGTTCTACTTCATCGTCGCCCTGTTCCTGCTGCTCTCGATCGTGTTCGTGAACCGGGTGATCGCGAGCCGCTATGGGCGGGCGTTCGAGGCGCTGCGGGACAGCCCGATCGCGTCGGACTGCATGGGCGTCTCGGTCTACAAACATAAAGTGTTGGCGTTCGTGATCTCGGCCGGGATGGCCGGGCTGGCGGGGGCGCTGTTCGCCTACTCCGAGCAATATGTGGCGCCGAACAATTTCGGGGTCGAGCTGTCGATCATGCTCCTGCTCGCGGTCACGCTCGGCGGGCGCAAGTCCCGGGTCGGGCCGGTGCTTGGGGCGATCGTCATCGTCCTGCTGCCCAACCTGCTGGCTGATATCGGGCTGTTCCGCATCATCGCGGGGGTCGTCGCCGCGGTGGCGCTCGTCGCGGGTGGGGCAGCGCTCCGCCGGGCCGAGAACAAGGTGTCCGTGCTGGTGCCGATCGCGCTGTGCCTGGCGTTCTTCGCGTTCGCGATGCTGCTCACCAACGTCACCGATTGGCGTCTCTCGGTCTTCGGAGCGATGATCCTGTTCGTCGTTTTCTACCTGCCCGACGGCATCTACGGCTACATCCGCCGCCTGCTGAGGGTGCGCGAGCACGCTGTCATCGAGGCGGCCGGGACGGGCGACAAGGTCTGGGCGGCGTCGGCCCCGCAGGTCGCGGCCGGGCAGAACTTGCTCGAGGTCAAGCAGGTCGTGATGCAGTTCGGCGGGCTCAAGGCGCTCAACCAGGTCGACATCGCGGTCCGGCCCGGCACCATCCACGGGCTGATCGGCCCGAACGGCTCCGGCAAGAGCACGATGATGAACGTCCTGACCGGCATCTACGTGCCAACGGCGGGCGACGTCGTGCTCGAAGGTGCCTCGATCGCCGGCAGGAAGTCGCCGCAGATTGCCGCCGCCGGGATCGCGCGTACGTTCCAGAACGTGCAGCTGTTCGGTGAGCTGACCCTGATCGAGAACGTCATGGTCGGCCTGCATCATAGCTATGCCAGCTCGGTGATCGAGGTCGCGCTGCGGACTGGCCGGGCGCGCCGCGAGGAGCGGGCGGCCCAAGTGCGCGCGGCCAGTATCCTCGGCTTCGTCGGCCTCGAGCTGCTGGCCAACGAGGAGGCGCGCAACCTGCCTTACGGCAAGCAACGCCTGCTGGAGATCGGCCGCGCGCTGGCGCTCGACCCCAAGCTGCTGCTGCTCGACGAGCCCGCGGCTGGCCTGACCGCGCCGGACATCAAGGAGTTGGTCGAAATCATCCGCAAGATCAGGGATCACGGCATCAGCCTGGTGCTGATCGAGCATCACATGGACGTCGTCATGAGCCTGTGTGACACGGTGACCGTGCTCGATTTCGGCCAGAAGATCGCCGAAGGCCCGCCGGCGGCGGTGCAGGCCGACGAGCGGGTTCTGGCGGCTTACCTCGGCGGCCTCACGGCGGAGGCGGCCTGATGCTGCAGGTATCGGGGCTATACGCCGGATACGGCAAGGTGCAGGTGCTGCACGGGATCGATCTGACGGTCGAGGAGGGGCGGCTGGTCACGCTGATCGGCAGCAACGGCGCCGGCAAGACGACGACCCTGCGAGCGCTGTCCGGCATGATCAAGCCTGCGTCGGGCCGCATCATGCTCGACGGCAAGGAGATCGCCGGGCTGCCCTCGTATACGATAACCCGGCGCGGCCTGGCGCACTCGCCCGAGGGCCGCCGGGTGTTCGCCACGCTCTCGGTCGCCGATAATCTCGTGATGGGCGCGTTCCCCCGCCTGACCGGCGCCCGCGCCAAGGGCGACGTCGCCGCCGATGTCGAGCGCATGTATGCTTTGTTCCCCCGCCTGAAGGAGCGGCGCGAGCAATATGCCGGCACGCTATCCGGCGGGGAGCAGCAAATGCTGGCGATGGCGCGCGCGCTGATGCTGAACCCGAGCGTGCTGCTGCTGGACGAGCCGAGCATGGGGTTGGCGCCGCGGCTCGTCGCCGAGGTGTTCGCAACCATCGTGCGCCTGAAGGAAGCGCGGATCACCATGCTGCTCGTCGAGCAGTTCGCCGCTGCCGCGCTCGAAGTCGCCGATTTCGGCTATGTGCTCGAGAACGGCCGCCTGGCCGCCTCCGGCCCCGCCGCACAGCTCAGAAGCGACCCCGCCGTCAAGGCCGCCTATCTCGGCGCCGCGCACTAGCGAAACCCGTCCGCCACGTGCGGGCGTGGCCCGCGAACCCGGGCGATCGAACCGCAATCGCGGACCTGGACGCCAAGATCGATGGAGAGAAAACGTCGCTCTTGAAGCAGATCAGGAATCATCACATTTTCACGCCATGACCCACACGCCTCCGACGCTCGACATGCGCCTCGACGGTAGTTTCCGAACGCCGCCGCGGGTCGGCGTGCCGCTCTCCTTCAAGCTGATGCTGGGCGGAATGGTGGTGGCGGTCGCGGCCGGCGCGATCGCGTTCGCCGCCCTGGCGCTATGGGTCCTGTCGATGGCGCTTCCCGTCATCATCGTCGCCGGGGCGTTCGCCTGGGGCATGATGCGCTACCGCCGCTGGCAGGCCATGCGCGGCGCCTCGGGGTCGCGCTCGATCTACTAGACAGGGTGCCGCCGCTCCCCTAACCGGCGGCATGACCGACCATTATGCGGTAATCGGCAACCCGATCCGCCAATCGAAATCGCCCGCCATCCACGCTGCGTTCGCCGAAGCGACCGGGCAGGCCATCGCATACGACGCGATCGAGGGCCCACTCCAGGGCTTCGCCGATGCGGTCGACGCCTTCCGCGCTGGCGGGGGCCGTGGCCTCAACGTGACGGCGCCGTTCAAGCTCGATGCGTTTGCCTACGCGACGGTTCTGCACGACCGGGCGCGGCAGGCCGGCGCCGTCAATTGCCTGCGGTTCGAGGGCGACCGGGTCGAGGCGGACAATTTCGACGGGATCGGCTTGCTGCGGGACATCACACTCAACCTTCGCACGCCGATCGCGGGCAAGCGCGTGCTGATGCTGGGCGCGGGCGGCGCTGCCCGCGGTGCCATGGCGCCGCTGCTGGCCGAGCGCCCGGCCGCGCTGGTGGTCGCGAACCGCAGCTTGACCAAGGCCGTTGCGCTTGCCGAGGCGTTCCCGGGCGTTGGAACCCTGCGGTCTGGACGGGTTGGACCGGGTTGCCGGGTTCGACGTGGTCATCAACGCCACCTCGGTCGGCCTGCACGGGGACGCGCTCCGTCTACCAGCCTCGATCTTCGCCGGCGGCCTGGCTTACGACATGACCTACGGGAAGGGCCTGACCGAGTTTCTGCGGTCCGCCCGGGCCGCGGGCGTGACACGGCTGCATGACGGCGTCGGCATGCTCGTCGAGCAGGCGGCGGAGGCGTTCGCTTGGTGGCGCGGTGTTCGCCCCGACACGCCCGATGTCATCCAGCGCTTAGCGGTGCCGCTGACTTAGACTTTCGAACATCAGCATCCGGTGGCCGTCGCGCGTGAACTCCTCGCACTCGCGCATGCCGATCGAGCCGAGCACCATCCGAGAGCCGAAATTATCCTCGCGGCAAACTGCCACCACGCGCGGCACGTGGGCCCGGTCATGGGCGAACCGCAGGGCGGCCCCGGCCGCCTCCCGCGCCAAACCCTTCCCCCGCGTCTCCGGCCGGAACGCGAACCGGATCGCGATGCCACGCCCGTCCACCCGCTCGTGCAGCCCGGTCAGCCCGGCCATCGTGCCTCCCAAGTCCCGCACCAACCACATGCCCACGCCATGCCGCGCCCAGAATTGGGTGTCTTCCGCCAACTCGGCGGCGACTTGCACCGGCGTGCGCACCCCGCCCAGCATCGTCGCATAGACGCGCGGGTCCGACTTCAGCGCGCAGAGCTCGCCGATGTCTTGCCACCCGACCGGCGTGAGGCGCAGCCGGCCGGTGTTGATCGTCCAAGACGGCGCCATCGTGGCGCGGAGGTTACCGGGCGAGCGGGCGGTATTTGATGCGGTGCGGCTCGGTGCTCTCGGCGCCAAGTCGACGTCGCTTGTCCTCTTCGTAGGCTTGGAAGTTGCCCTCGAACCACTCGACGTGGCTGTCGCCCTCGAACGCAAGGATGTGCGTCGCCAGGCGGTCGAGGAACCAGCGGTCATGGCTGATCACCACGACGCAGCCGGCGAACTCGGCCAGTGCCTCCTCGAGCGCCCGCAGCGTGTCCACGTCGAGGTCGTTGGTGGGCTCGTCGAGCAGGATGACGTTGCTCTCGGTGCGCAGCATCTTGGCCAGATGCACCCGGTTGCGTTCGCCGCCGGAGAGGATACCGACCTTCTTCTGCTGGTCGGCGCCCTTGAAGTTGAACGCGCCCACATACGCCCGCGACTGCACCGCGCGCTTGCCGAGATAGATCACGTCGGTGCCGCCGCTGATTTCCTGCCAGACGTTCTTCTCGGGGTCGAGGCTCTGGCGGCTCTGGTCGACATAGCCGAGCTTGACCGTGTCGCCGACCCGCAGCGCGCCGGCATCGGGCGTCTCCTGCCCGGTGATCATACGGAATAGCGTCGTCTTGCCGGCGCCGTTGGGGCCGATCACGCCGACGATGCCGCCCGGCGGCAGCTTGAAGCTGAGGTCGTCGATCAGCAGCCGGTTGCCATAGGCTTTGCGCACGTCCTCGGCCTCGATCACCAGACCGCCCAGGCGCGGGCCCGGCGGGATGACGATCTCGGCGGTGCCGCCGGCGCGCTCGGCGCTCTGCTGCTGCATCTCTTCGTATTTCTGGATGCGCGCGCGGCTCTTGGTTTGCCGGGCGCGGGGGCTTGATTGGATCCACTCCTCTTCGGCCGCCAAGGCTCGCTGGCGGGAGCTCTCTTCCTTCTCCTCCTGCTGCAGCCGCTTGCGCTTCTGCGCCAGCCAGGACGAGTAGTTGCCCTCGAACGGGTAGCCGCGGCCGCGCTCGATTTCGAGGATCCAGTTGGTGACGTTGTCGAGGAAGTAGCGGTCATGGGTGATCACCATGACGGTGCCGGCGAAGTCCCGCAGGGTGCGCTCCAGCCACGACACGCTCTCGGCGTCGAGGTGGTTGGTCGGCTCATCGAGCAGCAGCAGGTCCGGCTTCTCGAGCAGCAGCCGGCACAGCGCGACCCGGCGCCGCTCGCCGCCCGACAACCGATCAACCTTCGTCTCCGGCGGCGGGCAGCGCAGCGCGTCCAGCGCGATCTCGACCCGGCGGTCGAGCTCCCAACCGTCCTCGGCGTCGATTTTCTCCTGCAGCTCCGCCTGCTCGGCGAGCAAGGCGTTCATCTTGTCGTCGTCCATCGGCTCGCCGAACTCTTCGCTGATGGCGTTGAATCGGTTGATTGCGTTCTTCAGATCGGCGAACGCCAGCTCGACGTTCTCGGCGACCGTCATGTCCTCCTCGAGCTTCGGCTCCTGCTCGAGGTAGCCGACGCGCACGCCCTCGGCGGCCCAGGCCTCGCCGCCATATTCCCTCTCGATGCCGGCCATGATCTTGAGCAGCGTCGATTTGCCGGCGCCGTTGACGCCCAACACGCCGATCTTGACCCCCGGCAGGAAGGAGAGGGTGATTCCCTTGAACACCTCTCGGCCCCCTGGGAAGGCCTTGGTGACGTCCTTCATGACGTAGACGTATTGATAGGCGGCCATATTGGGCTCCGAGACGGCAGGGGACGTATAACACTCCCTCTCCCTCCGGGAGAGGGCCGGGGTGAGGGCCTCGCGGCACGAACAGACCCTCACCCAACCCGCTCCCGGAGGGAGAGGGCTCTTAAAGAGCGGGTTCTACTTCTTCGCGCGCTCGATCGCGTCCACGATCATCTTGCGCGCCTCGGCCGCACCGCCCCAGCCGGTGACCTTCACCCACTTGCCTTTCTCCAAATCTTTGTAGTGCTCGAAGAAGTGCTTGATCTGCTCGCGCGTGATCTCCGGGATGTGTTCGATGTCGGTCACGTCGACGTAACGCTTGGTCAGCTTCGGCGACGGCACGGCAATGATTTTCTCGTCCTCGCCGCCCTCGTCCGACATCTTCAACACGCCGATCGGGCGCACGTTGATCACCGCCCCCGGCATGATCGGCCGAGTGCTGGCGATCAATACGTCGATCGGGTCGCCGTCGTCGGACAGCGTGTGCGGCACGAAGCCGTAATTACCCGGATAGCGCATCGGCGTATGAAGGAAGCGGTCCACGAAGAGCGCGCCAGAGGCCTTGTCCATCTCGTATTTGATGGGCTCCCCGCCGATCGGCACTTCGATGATGACGTTGACGTCGTCGGGCGGGTTCTTCCCGACGGGAATGGCTTCGAGTTGCACGGGCGTTCCTGGGCTAGGGATGCGTGGCTCTAGCCACGCACCGTCGGAGCGTCAACGCCGGACCCTAGCGACAACCGGGCGCATTCGGCTGGGCGCCGCAGCCGCCCGCGGTCGAATTGACGCGCTTGCCGCGGACTGGCCGGTCGATCACGGTCCCATCCTTCGTCTCGCCACGGGACGTGCACTCGCAATATCCGCCGATCGGCATCGTGGTCGCGCAAGAGAGCGGTGGTGCGCTGCACATGTTCGCAGCGAAGGACGGCGCCGCACAGGAGAGGGCAAGGATAGCGGGGAGGATCAGCGGGAGGCGTGCCATGCGTCTGTTCTCCTTGGAGTGATGGTGCGCCCGGCAGGACTTGAACCCGCGACCAAGCCGTTATGAGCGGCCCGCTCTAACCAACTGAGCTACAGGCGCAACCATCGGTTTCTTACCCCCGGCGCACGTTCAGCGGAAGCGGGATGCCGCGGCGGATGTCGACCAGACCCTTCTGGTAGGCGGAATCGACGAAATACTGGCCGAGCGGGATGTACGGCACATCCTCGAACGCCTGAAGCTGGATCTGCCGGCCGATCCGCTTTTGCGCGTCGAGGTCCGGCGCGTCGAACCAGTCGTCGCGCAGCGCTTCCAGCTTCGGAGCCTCAGGCCAGCCGAACCAGGCGTCCTTTCCGTTGCCGCGGAGCAAGAGGTGGCCTGCGGGCGTCATCAGCTCGACGCCGCTCAGCAGCACGACCAGCGCGTCCCAGCCGCCTTTGTCCGAGGGGCCGCGATTGGCCCGGCGCTGCAGCAAGCTCCCCCAATCGCTGGTCGCGTCATCCACCACGAACCCGGCACGCCGGAGCGTGTCCACGCCGATCGACATCAGCGCGCGCTGGTTGCTGACGTCGGTGGCGTGCAGCGCGACCAGCTTGGCGCCGGCCTGCCCGGCGGCCGCGAGGGCGGCCTTGGCTTTGGCCGGGTCGCGCGGGCCGGTCAACGCGACCATGCCGGCGTCCGACGCGAGCGGACTTGCGACCGGGAAGTAGCCGACGCCGTCCTGATACATCTTCGCGTTGTCGCCGGCGACGGACTGCATGAAGTCCGTTTGACTGACGATCGAGTATAGCGCGCGGCGGACCGCCGGATTGTCGAACGGGGCGTGCAGTTGGTTGAAGCGGAGGCTGGCATAGGTGCCGCCGCCGTCGATCCGGTCGAGCGTGACGTTGCGCGCGCGGGCGAGCAGGGCGTTCAGGTCGGGATCGACGACCTCCCACCAATCCATCTCGCCGGCCTGCATCGCGGCCGCGGCGGTCGCCGGGTCAGGCATGACGGTCCATTCCATGCGCTCGAACTGGGCAAGCTTCGGCCCGGCGACCATGTCCGGCGTGCCCACGGGCGTGGGAACATAGCCCTCGAACCGGCGGTAGACGACCCGGGCGCCGGAGACGCGCTCATCGGGAACGAAGCGATAGGGGCCTGAGCCGACCACTTCGGTGAACGGCTTGGCCGGGTCGATGTCGGCAAAGCGCTGCGGGTAGACGAAGCAGGGATAGGACGAAACCTTGCCCAGCGCGTCGAGCATCAGGCCGAACGGGCGCTTGAGCCGTATCTCGAACCGCCGGTCGTCGAGCGCGCGGATGCCGTCGAGCCGTGCGAGAAGCGTTTGCCCGTGCGTGTCCTTCGGCATCCAGCGCTTGATGCTGGCGACCGCGTCGGCGGCCCGGATCGGCTCACCATCGTGAAATCTGATCTGCTCGCGGAGCGTGAACGTCCAGCGCGTGCCGTCGTCCTCGACCAGGTGGCCCGCGGCGAGCTGCGGCTGCGGGCGGAACTGGCTGTCGATGCCGTAGAGCGTGTCCCAGCACATGTAGCCGTGGTTTCGCGTCGGATATGCGGTCGTCCCGAGCGGATCGAGGACCGTGACGTCCGCCTGCGGGATGAACCGCAGGATGCTCGCGGTTCGAGGCTGGGCGATGGACGGGCGGGCCAGCGCGGTGCTGGCGGCGGCGAGCAGGGTCCGGCGGGTGATCGTCATGCGACGAGACTGATCCGGCGGATCGGCCGCGGTCAACTCGGCCGAAAGATGGCGTGATTGCCGGATGACGAAAACGTTTGTGTGACAGTGTTGGAGCCGGACATCCTTTTTTGATTCTGGTTCGTAGATGCTGACGCCGGGTTAACGCCGGTCCCGCGTTCAGCGCGGGTTTCCCCAAAGGATGGCGCACAATGGACGAACACCAACCGAACCTCGCGAGACGTCGTCTTATCCAAGGTACCGGCGCGAGCGCCGTTGCCATGACCGCGCTGGCCGCCGCCGGCGTCGCTGCCGTGTCGAGCCCGGCCGAGGCACAAGGCGTCAACGACGCTGCAATCCTGAACTTCGCGCTCAACCTCGAATATCTCGAGGCAGAATTCTACCAGTTCGCCGCCTTCGGCCACGGCCTGAGCCCGGCCGACACGTCCGGACCTGGCTATGCGGGAAGCGTGACCGGCGGGTCCCAAGTCCCGTTCACGATCCCGGCCATTCAACAATACGCGATCGAGATCGCCAATGACGAGCTGAATCACGTCCGCTTCCTGCGCGCGGGCCTCGGCAGTGCGGCGGTCGGCGAGCCGGCGATCGACCTGCTGAACAGCTTTGCAGCACTCGGTAGCCTGATCGGCGTGCCGGGGTTCAACCCGTTCACCAGCGAGACGAACTTCCTCATCGGCTCCTACGTGTTCGAAGACGTGGGCGTGACTGCCTATCACGGCGCGGCGCCGCTGGTGTCGAGCAAGCCAATCCTCTCCGCAGCCGCCGGTATCCTGGCCGTCGAGGCCTACCACGCCGCGGAAATCCGCACGCTGCTCTACCAGGCCGGCACCGCCGCTCAGAACATCACGGTCCAGATCTCCCAGGTGCGTGCCAGCTTGTCGGGCGCTGCGGACGATCAGGGCGTGGTGCTGAATGGGAACGCCAACATCGTCCCGACCGACAGCAACAGCCTCGCGTTCAGCCGTACACCGCGCCAGGTTCTCAACATCGTTTATGGCGCCCAGAACGCGACCAGTGGACTGTTCTTCCCCAAGGGCATGAACGGAGCGATCAAGTGATGCGGAACAGCAAGGTCCTAGCGGGCGCCGCGCTCGCGCTCGGCTTGGTCGCAGTGCAGCCGGCCGCGCATGCTGCCGTCATGAGCGTGTTCGCGCCGCAAGCTTTGTCCTCCAAGCCCGTCACGATCACAGTGGGCACGGCCACGTTCTCGTTCACACTGGACAATTCGACCTTTGCTCCGGCCGCGGACGTGTCCACCGGCGGGAGCGGCAAGGTCTCTACTCTGTTCGGCTCCATCGACGATTTCGGTGCGGGATCGCTGATCAACAACGACCCGGCGAACCTGCTCTTCACCTTCGCCGCCTATCCGACGGCGTCGCTGATCCCCAACTCGCAGGCCGACGACTTCATCGGCTTTTCCGTCGGCACCGGCGCTGCCACCCAATATGGCTTCGCCGAGGTGTTCGGTTCGGAGTTCGTGGGCTACGGGTTTCAGACGACCCCCAATACGCCGATCACGACCTCGCCGGTGCCGGAGCCGGCATCGGCGGCTTTGCTGGTCAGCGGGCTGACGATGGTTGGTCTGGCTCGGCGCAAGAAGCGGAGCAGCAGCCGCGAGATGACGGCGTAGGCGCCGCCACGTCGGCCCCGGCCGGGCATCGCGCCTGGCCGGAGCCTACGCTCGTCTAAGTCTCTCGACGCCATCCACGGGCGGCGACGCTGTCCGGGGTGGTGCAGCCGGGCACCGTTACCGCAGCGTGCCGCCGGCGCGCTTGGCCACTGCGTCGACGATCTTCGCCGCCGCCGCCTCGATTTCCGCATCCGTCAGGCTCCGGTCTCGGGGCTGCATGACGACCTCAACGCCCACTGATTTCTGTCCCGCCGGCACCTTGTCGCCCTGGTAGACGTCGAACAGGGACGCGCCTGTGATCAGGGTGCGGTCCACGCCGCGCGCTGCCCGCAGCACGGTGTCGGCCGGACAGTCAGCCGCGACCAGGAACGCGAAATCGCGGCGCACCGGCTGGAAGGGCGGCAGGTCGGGGGCGGCCCGCTTGCGGCGCTTGGGTTCGGGAACGCGGTCCAGGAACACCTCGAATCCGACTGCCGGACTGAGCAGGTCGAGGCTGGTCAGCACCGAAGGATGCAACTCGCCGAATGTCGCCAAGACGAGTTTCGGGCCTTGGCGGACGACACCCGACCGGCCCGGGTGATACCAGCCCGGCGCATCGGTCGTGACGGAAAGGCTGTCGCCCGGAACCGCTAGGGCATCGAGCACCGTCAGCACCGCCGCCTTCGCATCCATTGCGCCGTAGGGGCGGGCGGGGGCAAGAGGGTGCCGGTCCGTCGAGCCCGTCATGAGCCCGGCCGCGACGTTCTCCTGGCCACCCGGTGTGAACGACGGCCCGATCTCGAACAGCAACGCACTCGGCAAGCCGCGAGCGGCGTTCCGGCCCGCGGCCAGCGCGAGACTGGCGACCGCGGTGGGGCGCAACTGGTCGAGATCGGCGGAGATGGGGTTCATGACCCGCAGCGCCGGATCACCGCCGCCGAACAGGGCGGCCTCCCGGCCCTGCATGAAGCTGAACGAGACCGCTTCCATCAATCCGGACGCCGCGAGCGTGCGCCGAACCACCGCCGTCCGAACCTGGCGCGGCGTCAGTGTCGGCGCCGCGACGGAAGCGATGCGCGGCAGCGACACCGGGGGGATCGTGTCGAGGCCTCGGAGGCGCAGGACCTCCTCCACGAGATCGGCTTCCGGCTCGGTCGAGGCACAGCCCTCGGCGGCCTGGCGTGCGCGGGCCGGGTCAAGACTTCCGGCCTGGTCGAGCACGATCGGGGCGGCGATGTCGTTGCGCCAGGAGGGGACGGCGACGGTCACCCTGTCATCGGTCCGGGCCTCGACCACGAAGCCGAGCCGTTCGAGCGCCGCGGTCGCGTCCTCGGCGGGCACCGCAAGGCCGCCGAGGCCGGCGAGCCGCTCGAAGCGGAGCGTGGCCGAGCGCTGCCAATGGGGCGCGGCGCCGGCCGAGACGACGCGGCTCGCCTCGCCGCCGCAGAGCGACTGGATCATGTGCGTCGCCGCCTCGAGCGCGTCGGGCAGCAGCGCAGGATCGATCCCGCGCTCGAACCGCTGGCGGGCGTCCGAGACGATGGCGTGGCGGCGGCCGGTGAGCGCGACGCGCACCGGGTCGAACAGGGCGCATTCGATGAACGCCGCGGTGGTCGCGTCGGTGCAGCCGGTGGCGTCGCCGCCCATGACGCCCGCAAGGGATTGCACGCCGGCGCTGTCGGCGATCACGCAATCGGCGGGGTCGGCGGTATAGTCGCGACCGTTCAGGGCGCGGAACGTCTCGCCCGCGCCGCGGCGGAACGTCAGCATGCCGCCTTGCACTCGGTCGGCGTCGAACACGTGCAGCGGGCGGCCGAGGTCGACGGTGAAGAAGTTGGTGACGTCGACCAGGGCGTTGATCGGGCGCAGGCCGATGCTGCTCAGCCGCGCCTGCAGCCAAGCCGGGCTCGGGCCATTGACCAGGCCGCGGACCGTACGGCCGATGACGAAGGAGCAGGCTTCGGTGTCTTCGATCGCCCAGCGGACCGGGCTGTCGAAGCGGCCGGCGACGGGCAGCGGGGCCCAGGGCTTGAGCTGACCCAATCCGGCAGCTGCCAGATCGCGGGCGACGCCGCGGACGGAGAGGGCGTCGCCGCGGTTGGGGGTGACGGCGATGTCGATGACGGGGTCATCGAGACCGGCGTAATCGGGATAGGAGACGCCAATCGGCGCGTCGTCGGGCAGTTCGACGATGCCGTCATGGTCTTCGCCGAGGCCCATCTCGCGGCGGGACAGCATCATTCCGGCGCTGACGACGCCGCGGATCTCGCCGGTCTTCAGCGTGGTGCCGGTGCCGGGAATATAGCTGCCCGGCGGCGCGAACACGACTTTCAGGCCGGTTCGGGCGTTGGGTGCGCCGCAGACGACGGAGACCGGGCCGTCACCGGCGTCCACGGTGCAGGCGCGCAGCCGGTCGGCATTCGGGTGCTGCACCGCCTCGATCACGTAGCCGACCCGGAACGGGCGGAGCGCCTCGCCGGGGTCGGTGACGGACTCCAGCTCGAGGCCGATGCCGGTCAGCGTGTCGGTGATTTCGTCGAGCGTGGCCGAAGTGTCGAGATGGGTGCGTAGCCAGGAGAGGGTGAACTTCATCCGACGCCCTCGTGCAGCAGGGCAGGGGAGAGCGCGCTGAAGCCGAAATGCCGCAGCCAGCGGAGGTCGCTCTCGTAGAACAGGCGCAAATCGGGGATGCCGTGCTTCAGCATCGCGATCCGCTCGACGCCCATGCCGAAGGCGAACCCCTGCCACTCCCGCGGGTCGAGCCCGCAATTGGCCAGCACGCGCGGATGCACCATGCCGCTGCCGAGGATTTCCAGCCAGTCCGTACCGGCGCCGATCTCGCCGGTGCGCTTGTCCCAACCGATATCGACCTCCATCGAGGGCTCGGTGAACGGGAAGTAGGAGGAGCGGAAACGAACCGGCAGGGTCGCGATGCCGAAGAAGGCGCGCAGGAAGTCGATCAGGCAGCCCTTGAGGTGCGCCAGCGTGATGTCGCGGTCGATGATGATGCCCTCGCACTGGTGGAACATCGGCGAGTGCGTGGCGTCGTAATCGGCGCGATAGGTACGGCCCGGCGCGATCACCCGGATCGGCGGGTCCTGTTCGAGCATGGAGATGATCTGCACGTCGCTGGTCTGCGTCCGCAGCAGCAGCGGCCGGCCGTCTCGCTGGCCGGGCATGTAGAACGTGTCGTGGTCGGCGCGGGCCGGGTGGTGAGCTGGGATGTTGAGCGCGCCGAAGTTGAACCAGTCGGTCTCGACGTCGAAGCCCTCGCCGACGCGGAAGCCCATGGCGCCGAAGATGGCCATGATCTCCTCGATAGTGCGGCTGATCGGATGGATCAGCCCGTGCGGGCGCGGCGGTGGCGGCAGGCTGACGTCGATGCGCTCGGCGGCGAGCCTGGCGTCGATCTCGGCGCGTTCCAGGGCGGCGCGCCGGGTCTCAATGAGCCCGGCAAGCTCGTCCTTGAGCCGGTTGAGCGCCGCGCCGCGCTCACGCCGCTCCTCGGGGGAGGCGGTGCCGAGCGATTTCAGCAGGAGGGTGAGCTTGCCCTGCTTGCCGAGCGTGCCGACGCGGATGGCGTCCCAGGCCCGCAGGTCGGGAGCGCGCACGAGCGCCGCTTCGGTCTCGGTGCGCAGGGCGGCGAGGTCGTCGGTCATCAACAATCAGCCTTCTACTCCCTCTCCCTCCGGGAGAGGGTGGGGTGAGGGCGTGCCGCTGGGAAAGACCCTCATCCAACCCTCTCCCGGGGGGAGAGGGTTCTGAAGGGTGGAGGGCGGGTGTTTACGCCGCCGGCGCGTCCGGGTGTTCGGTCAAGGCGGCGAGTTGCGCGACGGTCGCGTTTTCCGCGGCGGCGTGCATCACGGTCTTGACCTGCTCGACGATGGTCGCAAACGCGGCCGGGTCGTCGTAGGCGATGGCGGCGAGGATCTTACGGTCCAACTCGATCTCGGCGCCCTTCAGCCCGGCGATGAACCGGCTGTAGGTGATGCCGTGCTCGCGCACCGCGGCGTTGATCCGCTGGATCCAGAGGCCGCGGAAATCGCGCTTCTTCTGCCGGCGGTCGCGGTAGGCGTATTGCAGCGACTTCTCGAGCCGCTCGAGCGCAATCCGGTAGTTCGTCGACGACCGGCCGACGAAGCCCTTGGACTGCTTGAGAACCTTCTTGTGACGGGCGTGGGTCGTCACACCCCGTTTGACGCGTGCCATGGCTGAACCTCCTTAGCCGAGACCGTAGGGGGCCCACTGCTTGACGGTCAGCGCGTCAGCATGGGTCAAGACTTGGGAGCCGCGGTTTTGCCGCTTCCGGTCCTGCGAGCGAGCATACAGGTTGTGCCGCTTCTTGCCGGGGCCGGCCAATACCTTACCGGTCGCGGTGATCTTGAACCGCTTCTTGACCGACGATTTCGTCTTCAGCTTGGGCATTTGCATCTCCTGGCGCTGGCTGCCGTCCGCTTCATCGCGGACAGGCAGACGCTGCGGCCGGGCATGCCCATCCAGGCCCGGCGCGCTAGCGAGTGGCGGGCCATATCGGAATAGCGCGCCTACGGCAAGGGTGCGTCACTGATCTGGGATCAGCTTGCCGGAGTAGACGACCGGTCCCGTCGGCGCGCCCGTGGTCGAGCCTCCAGGTGGCTCGACGCTGACGGCCCATGTGGCGCCGGTCAGATCGCCGCCGCGGATCGCTTGCGGCAGCGCGGCCCGGGTCTCCGGCCGATCGAGCAGGCCGATCGACCGCGGCGCCTGTCCTGCTGCGACATACCAGAGTTGCAGCACCCGGTCTGTGGGCGTCTCCGCCGCCACCGAGCGGATCGTCACCGTCTCGCGTGCCGTGTCAACGCGCACGATCAGCGCCGGCAAATCGCCGCTGCGGTTGATCACGGCTAGATAGGACGGGGTCTGCGGCTTCAGCCGTTCGGTCGAGACGAACAGCGCCAATCCGGCCGCCATCGCGCCGAACGCAACCGTCGCCGCCCGCCAGCGTGCGCGGGAGCGGCGCAGCGCCAACGTCGTGTCGACGACGGGTGGCGCCACCTCCGGGCGCAGCCGCCGCTCGATGCTGGTCCACAATCCGGCACTCGGTTCGACCGCGGGGACCACGTCATTCAGGCCGGCCAGCCAATCCTCCCAGCGGATGACGGTGTCGCGCAGCCGCGCGTCGGTCTCCATCGCGCGCTCCAGCCCGGCGCGCTCGTCCATCGGTAGGGTGCCGAGCACGAATTCGGCGCAGTCCATCTCGCGGTCAGTCTCGCTCATGCAGCCTCCAAACAGGTTCGTAGCGCGTGGAGCGCCCGGTGGAGCCACGTTTTGATGGTCGGAACTTGTGCCCTGAAATGGCGGGCCAGCTCCTCTCGCGAGTATCCGTTACAATAGGCCAGCACCACGCATTCGAGTTGCGGTGCGGCAAGGCGGCCGAGGCATCGGCCGAGCTGGTCTTGAACGATGACTTGGCGTTCCGGGTCGTCGGAGCGCTCCGTCAACTCCACCTCAGTGAGATCGGTGTCGCGCGCCCGCTTCCGGATGACGTCGATGGCGGCGTACCGCGCGATGGCGATCATCCACGTCATCGGCCGTCCGGAGGCAGGCGCGTATTTCGACGCGTTCTGCCAGATGCGGAGATAGCTGTCCTGCAGCACTTCGTCGGCGAGCTCCCGGCCTTTGACGATCCGCAGGATGACGCCATACAGCTTGGCCGACGTGCGCTCATAAACGGTTTGAAACGCTGCTTGGTCGCCGGTACTGACGCGCACCAGAAGATCCGCGAGATCGGACGCGGTTGCTGACACTATGCACTCCCCACTGCCCCGCCCAAGCGTCTACCATGCGGGGGGCGACAGGACAGAGTCCATAACGTGGATGACCCCGTTGGATCGCAGCAGGTCCGACTTCGTTACGGCCGCGTGCGTGCCGCGGGAATCGACGATCTGCAGCCACTCGCCGCATTGCTGGACGTCGATCGTGTCGCCTTCCACGGTCCGCAGCGTCAGGTGGCCGTGGTTGGCCTGAACCCGCTGGCGTATGTCGGCCATAGTCAGTTGCCCAGCAAGGATGTGGTAGGTCGCCACTGCGCTCAGCGCCCGCCGGTTCTCGGGTTCGAGCAATCGCTCGACCGTCCCGGCCGGCAGTTTGGCGAAGGCGGCGTTGCTCGGGGCGAACACGGTGAACGGGCCCGGACTGGCCAGCGTGTCGACGAGTTCGGCCGCCTTGACGACCGCGGCCAAGATCGACAGGTCCTCGCCGGCGATGGCTGCCTCGGCGACTGCGATGTCGGCGATGGTTTTCGAGCGCGGCTGACAATCGGCTTGACATTCTGACATTATTTGTCTCCACGGAAGATCTGTCTCCCAGCTACGGACGGTTGTGCGGAAAAGTTTCAGCACACGCGGGGCACCGTCGGCGCATGGCGGACCGTTGCCGCGCCGCACGTTCCGCTGCGGCTGCGGTTGGCCTATATGACGGGTGCAATGCCCATTCCCTTCCTCAAGATGCACGGGGCCGGCAACGACTTCGTCATCGTCGACGAGCGTGCCAGGACGATCGATTTCTCGCCCGAGCAGGTGCGCCGCCTGGCTGACCGGCGGCGCGGGATCGGCTGCGACCAGTTCATCACGCTGCACCCGCCGCCCGCGCACACCGATGCCGACCTGCTGATGCGGATCCGCAACCCGGATGGTTCGGAGGCGGGGGCCTGCGGCAACGCCACGCGCTGCGTCGCCGAGTTGCTGTTCGAGCAGAATGGGCGGCCTTATCAGGTGATCCGCACCGTGGCCGGCGACCTGCCGGCCGAACGCCTGGCCGACGGCCGGATGCGCGTCGACATGGGGGTGGCGCGGACAGGGTGGGACGAGGTGCCGCTCTCCCACGCGGCCGACACGCTGCACCTGCCTCTCGACGGTGACCCGGCCGCCTGCTCGATCGGCAACCCGCACGTGACCTTCTTCGTCGACGACCCCGACCGCGTGGTGCGCGAGGGGCCGGCGCTCGAGCGGCATGCGCTGTTCCCCGACCGGGTCAATGTCGGTTTCGCGAGGATCGTCGACCGCGGCCTGATGCGCCTGCGAGTGTGGGAGCGCGGCGCCGGCCTCACGCTGGCCTGCGGCTCGGGGGCGTCGGCGGCGGCGGTCAACGCCTTTCGGCGCGGACTGACCGGGCGGCACGTCACCGTGGAGATGGATGGCGGCACGCTCGAACTCGACGTGACCGAAGCGGGGCGGGTGCTGATGACCGGGCCGGTCGCGACCAGCTTCCATGGCGAGGTCGAGCTGTGACGCTGGAGATCCTCACGTTCGGCTGCAGGCTCAATGCGTTGGAGAGCGAGGCCATCCGCGTCCATGCGGCGGCCCTGCAACATACGGTCGTGGTCAACACCTGCGCGGTCACCGCAGAGGCGGAGCGTCAATGCCGCAAGGCGATCGCGCGCGTGCACCGCGACCAGCCGGCCGCCGACATCGTGGTGACGGGCTGTGCGGCGCAGATCTCACCCGCGACATGGGCGGGATTGCCGGGGGTGAGCCGCGTCCTCGGCAATGCGGAGAAGCTCGATCCGGCCCGCTGGCGCCAGGGTGCGCCGGGTGGAGCCGGCGACATCGGCGCGCTGCGGACGCATTCGGTGCAGGTCGTGACCGGCATGGCCGGGCGGGCGCGCGCGTTCCTCGACGTGCAGCAGGGCTGCGACCACGCGTGCACGTTCTGCATCATCCCGCAGGGCCGCGGCGTCAGCCGGTCGGTGCCGGTGGCCGAGGCGGTGCGGCAGGTGCGGGCACTGGTCGAGCGCGGGATCAACGAGATCGTGCTGACCGGGGTGGACCTTGCGAGCTATCGCCATGGCGCGGCCGGTCTCGGCGGGTTGGTGCGCACTGTCTTGCGGGAGGTGCCGGACCTCAATCGGCTGCGCCTCTCGTCCCTCGATCCGGCGGCGCTCGACCCGTCGCTATGGCGGGCGCTCGCCGAGGAGGAGCGGCTGATGCCGCATCTCCACCTGTCGCTGCAGACGGGGTCGGACCTCATCCTGAAACGGATGCGCCGGCGGCATTCGCGGTCCGATGCGCTCGAGGTCATCCTGCGGGCGCGGGACCTGCGGCCCGGCATCGCGATCGGGGCCGATCTGATCGCCGGGTTCCCGACCGAGACGGACGCGCACCACCGAGAGACGCTGGACACGCTGGGCGAGGCCGACATTCCGTATGTGCACGTGTTCCCGTTCAGCGATCGCTCCGGCACGCCAGCCGCGCGCATGCCGCCTGTTCCCGTCCCGGTGCGCCGGGCGCGGGCCGAGGCGCTGCGCCAGCAGGGCAGGACGGCGGCGGCGGCCTTCCATGCGCGGCAGGTCGGCGGGCGTATCCGCGTCGTCGTCGAGCGGGGCGGGCTCGGGCACAGCGAGCATTTCACCAAAGTAAAGCTGCGTGGCGCCGACCCGGTCGGTGCGCTCGTCACGCTGACGGTCTCGGCGGCGTCGGCCGACGGCGTGGAGGCGAGCTGATGGCGTTGGGGTTCTTCTCGCGGCTGAAAGAGGGCCTGAGCCGCAGCACGCAGAAGCTGACCGGCGGGATAAACGCCGCGCTCACCAAGAAGCGGCTGGACGACGAGGCGTTGGACGCGTTGGAGGAGACGCTGATCTCAGCCGATCTCGGCCCCGCCGCGGCCGAGCAGATCATCGCCGAGTTCCGGCGAACCCGCTTCGGGCAGGATGTCACCGACGAGGAGGTCAAGCTGGCGCTGAGCCAGGAAATCGCGACCATGCTGGGCCCGGTCGCCATCCCGCTCGAGATCGACCGGTCGCTCAAGCCCCATGTCGTCCTGGTCGTGGGCGTGAACGGGACCGGCAAGACGACGACCATCGGCAAGCTGGCGCAGAGCTACCGCAACGCCGGGATCCGCCCGATTATGGTCGCGGGCGACACGTTCCGTGCCGCGGCGGTCGAGCAACTCCAGGTCTGGGGCGAGCGTACCGGGACGCCGGTGGTGTCGGGCGCGCCGGGTGCTGATCCGGCCGGCCTGGCGTTCGATGCGCTCAAGCGCGCCAAGACGGACGGCACCGACGTGCTGCTGATCGACACGGCGGGGCGGCTGCACAACAAAGGTGCGCTGATGGAGGAACTGGCCAAAATCATCCGCGTGATCCGCAAGCAGGATCCCACCGCGCCGCACTCGACCCTGCTCGTGCTAGACGCGACCACGGGCCAGAACGCCATGGAGCAGGTGCGCGTGTTCAAGGAGATCGTGGACGTGACCGGGCTCGTCGTCACCAAACTGGACGGGAGTGCGCGCGGCGGAATCGTGGTTGCGCTGGCGCAGGCGTTCGCGCTGCCGGTTCACGCGGTGGGCGTCGGAGAGAAGGCCGACGATCTACGGCCGTTCGAAGCGGTGGACTTCGCCCGCGGCCTTGTCGGGGTGGGCGCGGACTAGTGCAGGAGGGCGGCGAGCCCGGCTAGAAGTCCCATGAGGCCGAGCCCGGCCGAGACCGCAATGGCGGCGGTATCGATCGCCTTGGCCTGCGCCGCTGCCTGCTGACGTCGACGCGCTTGTGTTGCCCGCATGTCAAATCCCTCTGCTGAGCAGAAACGTGGCGTGGCCAGGGCGGTTTGCCAAGAGGCGGATGCTGGCCGTTCCTCGCCGTTACTGGGGCGACAGCGGCATGTGCAGGCTGAAGCCGGCGCCGGGCTTCAACCGCTTCTCCTGTTCGGTCTGCGCGGTGGACCCGGGCGAGAAGCCATCCCCGCGGAACTGCGTCCGCGTGGTGAACAGCGTGGGCGCTAGGGTCGGCTCGTTGGTCGCGCGCGGGGCGGGCGTGTAGACGTTGCGGTCGGGTAGCGGCGCGGGCTGGAACGATCGCGCGGCGCCAGGCGCGGCCGGGGCGCTCAGAGAGAACCCGCCTTCCGCCGGCACGGTCAGCGACAGCGGCTGTTGCAGGGGTGCCGCAGCCATGAGCGGAACAGCGAGTGCGGAGATCAACACCTTTTTCATAGGGCCACCTCAGGGATCAGGCGGTTGGTGCCTCTCTCGTCGCTGGCCGGATTGGCGGCCGGTGCTCCGAGTGGGGCATCGCCCGCCGCGCGCCAGGCGTTCAGCGCCCAGCGGACGGACGGAAATGCCAACTCGTCCCACGGGATCTCGTCCCAGGAGAACAAGCGAACGTCGAGGCTTTCGATGCCGGGCGCGAACTCGACGGCGCCGGCGAACTGGGCGCGGAACATGACCTGGACCTGGCCAATCCGGCTAATGTTGTAGAGCGCGAGCACGCCATCTGGGCGGATGTCAGCGCCCGCCTCTTCCTGCGCCTCGCGGGCGGCGCCTTCGGCCAGCGTCTCCCCATGCTCGAGGTAACCGGCGGGCAGGGTCCAGAATCCAAGCCGCGGCTCGATCGCGCGGCGGCAGAGCAGCACGCGGCCTTCGGCGGCCACGACGGACCCGACGACAACCTTGGGATTGTCGTACGCGACATACCCGCACGAGTCGCAGATCTCGCGCGGACGATTGTCGCCCTCCGGCACCAGCTTGGTGAAGCTCGGCATGCCGGTGTTTTGGCGCGGTCGAACGCGATTTTCAACCTTACTCTATCGTATCCGGTCGATTCTGTCAGGCTGTGGCAAGCGAAACGGCGCCAAGCTCGCGCTCCATCGTCTCGCGCATGATGAATTTCTGCATCTTGCCCGTGACCGTCATCGGGAACTCGTCGACGAAGCGGACATAGCGCGGAATCTTTTGATGCGCGATCTGGCCGCGGCAATAGGCTTGGACCTCCGCCTCGGTCAGCGTCGCGCCGGGCCGGAGGCGGATCCAGGCGCAAACCTCCTCGCCATAGCGCTCGTCGGGCACGCCGAACACCTGGACGTCCAGGATCGACGGGTGCCCGTAGAGGAACTCCTCGACCTCGCGCGGATAGACGTTCTCGCCGCCGCGGATGACCAGGTCCTTGATGCGGCCGACGATGTTGCAGAACCCCTCCGCGTCGATCACCGCGAGGTCGCCGGTATGCATCCAGCGCGCGGCGTCGATGACGCCGCGGGTCCGTTCGGCGTCGTCCCAGTAGCCGGGCATGACGGGATAGCCTCTCGTGCAGAGTTCGCCAGCGACGCCCCGCGGCACGATCCGGCCCTCGGCGTCCACGATTTTGACTTCGACATGGGGGTGAACGCGGCCCACCGTGCTGACCCGGCGCTCGATCGGGTCCGTCGTCGAGCTCTGGAAACTGACCGGGCTGGTCTCGGTCATGCCATAGGCGATGGTGATCTCGCGCAGGTTCATCCGCTCGACCACCCGTTTCATGACCTCGATGGGGCAGGGTGAGCCCGCCATTATGCCGGTCCGCAGCGCGGAGAGGTCGAAGCTGGCGAAGTCCGGGTGTTCCAGTTCGGCGATGAACATGGTCGGCACGCCGTGCAGGCCCGTGCAGCGCTCGTCCGCCGTGGTCTGCAGCGTCGCGAGCGGATCGAAGCCTTCGCCGGGATGGACCATCGTGGCGCCGTGGGTGGTGCAGGCCAAGTTGCCGAGCACCATGCCAAAGCAGTGATACAGCGGGACGGGGATGCAGATGCGGTCGCATTCGGTCAGCCGCATGGCCTCGCCGATGAAGAAGCCGTTGTTGAGGATGTTGTGATGGGTGAGCGCGGCGCCTTTGGGGCTGCCGGTGGTGCCGGAGGTGAACTGGATGTTCACCACGTCGTCGAACTGCAACGTCGGCTGCAGACGGGCCAGGGCGGCGCGGTGCTCGTCGGTGGCCAAGCCGGGCACGGCGTCGAAGCCGAAGGTCCCGGGACTCAGACCGCCGATCTGGATGATCGTGCGCAGATGCGGCAGCCGGGCCGCTTCGAGCGCGCCGGGTTGGCTTGCGGCAAGCTCCGGCAGGAGGCCGTTGAGCAGGCCGATGTAGTCGCTGGTCTTGAACCGGGTCGCGGTGATCAGTGCCACGCACCCCACCTTGCTGAGCGCGTATTCGAGCTCGTGCAGGCGGTAAGATGGGTTGATGTTGACGAGGATGATGCCGGCCTTGGCCGTCGCGAACTGGGTGACGACCCATTCCGAGTTGTTCAGCGACCAGATGCCGACCCGGTCGCCGGGCTTGATGCCGAGCGCCAGCAGCCCGGCGGCGAACGCCTCCGCGCGGGCGACCAACTCCCGATAGGTCCAGCGCACCCCTTGGCTGCGGACCACCAGCGCCTCGGTGTCGGGACAGCGCGAGGCGGTGCGGTCGAGGTTCTGGCCGATGGTCTCGCCGAGCAACGGCGTGTCGACGGCGCCATGCACGTAGCTGATGGCCGCGCCAAGATGCCCCATGCTGGTGCTCATTCGCTCCCCCCGCCTATATGGTTGGCAGGGAGTACAAGAGGAAACCGCCCGTGTCTGCAAGCCTCTCGAACCGCCCGTCCGCGCTGAATTTCGACCTTGGCGAGGCGGCCGACATGCTGCGCGGCAGCGTCGCCGCGTTCGCCCATGACGAGATCGCGCCGCGGGCGGCCGAGATCGATCGCGTCAACGACTTTCCCGCCGACCTGTGGCGCAAGATGGGCGACCTCGGCGTGCTCGGCATCACGGTATCGGACGAGTATGGCGGGGCTGGAATGGGCTATCTCGAGCACTGCGTGGCGCTCGAGGAGATCAGCCGGGCAAGCGCGAGCGTCGGGCTGTCCTACGGCGCGCACAGCAATCTGTGCGTCAACCAGATTTTCCGCAACGGCAACGAGGAGCAGCGGCAACGTTTCCTGCCCAAGCTGGTCAGCGGCGAGTTCGTGGGCGCGCTGGCGATGAGCGAGACCGGGGCCGGGTCTGACGTGGTCGGCATGCGGACGCGGGCGGAGCGGCGCGGCGACCGCTACGTGCTGAACGGCAGCAAGATGTGGATCACCAACGGGCCGGATGCGGACGCGCTGGTGGTGTATGCCAAGACCGATCCAGGGGCCGGGTCGCACGGCATCACGGCATTCATCGTCGAGAAGGGGATGAAGGGGTTCCGGTGTGCGCAGAAGCTGGACAAGCTCGGGATGCGGGGATCGAACACGGGCGAGTTGGTGTTCGAGGACTGCGAGGTGCCGGTGGACAACGTGCTGGGGAGCGTTGGCACCGGCGTCAACGTGCTGATGAGCGGGCTCGATTACGAGCGCGCGGTGTTGGCGGCGGGGCCGCTCGGGATCATGCAGGCCTGCATGGACGTGGTGGTGCCGTACGTGCACGAGCGCAAGCAGTTCGGGCAAGCGATCGGCGAGTTTCAGCTGATCCAGGGCAAGCTGGCCGACATGTATGTGACGCTGAACGCGGCGCGAGCGTATGTGTATTCGGTGGCCAAGGCCTGCGACCGTGGCGAGACCAGCCGCAAGGACGCGGCCGGCGCTATCCTGTTCGCGGCCGAGAAGGCGACCTGGATGGCGTTGGAGGCGATCCAGGTGTTGGGCGGGAACGGCTACGTGAACGACTACCCGACCGGGCGGCTGCTGCGCGATGCCAAGCTATACGAGATCGGGGCGGGGACGAGCGAGATCAGGCGGATGCTGATCGGGCGCGAGCTGTTCCGGGAGACGGCGTGACCGAGGTCGCCGAGCGGCTGATCGTCGCACTCGACGTGCCAACGCTCGACCAAGCGCGCGACCTCGTCGCCCGGCTCGGCCCGGCCGTCTCGTTCTACAAGATCGGCATGTGGCTGTTCTTCCAGCGCGGGGTGGACACGCTGATCGACGACCTGCTGGACGCGGGCCATCGAGTGTTCCTCGATTATAAGATGTACGATATCGGCGAGACCGTGCGGCGTGGCGTCGCTGCCGCGGCTTCGCGGGGGATCTCGATCGTGACCGTGCACGGCGAGCCCGACATGCTCAGAGCGGCGGTCGAGGGGCGCGGGGACAGCAGCCTCCGCGTGTTCGCCATTTCCGTGCTTACCAGCCAAGACGACTCGGCGCTGCGGGCAATGGGCTATGACCGCCCGTTGCAGGAAATCATCGACCTACGGGTGCGCGCGGCCGCCGAGGCCGGGTGCGACGGCGTGATCGCGTCGGCGGCGGACGATCCGGATGCGATCCGGCGGCGCGCGGGCCGGGCTGACCTGCTGGTCGGCACGCCCGGGATCCGCCTGGCCGGCGCCGATCACCACGATCAGAAACGCGCCTCCACGCCCGACGCCGCCATCGAGCGTGGGGCCGATTATCTGGTCGTCGGCCGCCCCATCACCGGCGCCGCTGACCCGGCCGCGGCGGCGCGCGCCATCATCGGCCTGATGCGGCAAGGCCTGGCAAGACGATCACCAGCCGTGACGTGAGATAGGAAATGAAGGCGCGCCGCTGCCGCAGGTAGTCGAACCCGAGCAGCATGTCGGCGCGGCCGAGCTGGACCGGCGAGATGCTGACCGGCATGTCGCGGACCACGTCATCGCCGATCGTCAGTTCGCGGACCCGCGTGTGCCCGACCGGCAGGCTCTCGCCATCGACGCCGCGCGCCGTGTTGGCCGACGCCGGCGCTTGCAGCCCGAGCGCATCGGCCGACGCCTTCGCCAGCAAGGTTGCGCGCGACCCGCTGTCGAGCAGCGCGATGACGCTCTGGCCGTTGATGGCGACCTCGAGCAGCGCCTGCCGGTCTGGAGTGATGATGAGCGGGATGACGGACTGCCGGGCCGCGAGCCGGGGCAGCGCGCCGCCGCAGCCGCCAGCGGCATACAATCCGAGCCGGCCGGCTTGCACGTCGAAGTCGAGGTCGAACTGGTCCAGCAACGGCGCCCCGAGCAGCCCGGCAAGGATGGGCGAGACACGCGGCGCCGCCGGGAGAGTCGTGACCGGGGTGGGCGCGGGCGCCAGCGGAACTCCGCCCAGTGTGACGCCGTCGAGCATCACGAGCGGCGCCTCGCGAGCGCCCCCGGTGCCGATGAGCGGCACCATGCCTGGCATTGGGCGCAGCCGGAGCAGCGCTTCGGCGGCAGGTAAGATGAGGTGTGCCTGGGCGCCGGTATCGAGCACGAACGTCACAGGCGTGCCATTCACGGACGCCGCGACGACTGGGAAGCCCTCGATCGCTTCCAGCGGAACACTCGCGCTCGGCCCCAGTCGGCATTGCGCCCGCGCGGCGAACGGCGCCGCGATCCCACACAGGACCAGGCGCCGGCCGAGGTGGTTCACAGCATGCGTTGCAGGATGAGCTTCTGGATGTCCGACGTGCCCTCGTAAATCTGGCAGACGCGGACGTCGCGGTAGATGCGCTCGACCGGGTAGTCGGCGAGGTAGCCGTAGCCGCCGAGCGTCTGGATCGCCACCGAGCAGACCTCCTCGGCGATCTCGGAGGCGAATAGCTTCGCCATCGCTGCGGCCTCGAGCGCCGGGCGGCCCGCGTCCTTCAGGCGGGCGGCCTTGAGCGTCAGCTCGTGCGCGGCGGCAAGCTTGGTCTTGGCGTCGACCAGGCGGAACGCGACCGCTTGGTGTTCGATGATCGCTTTGCCACCGAATTGCTTTCGCTCCTTGGCGTAGGCGGTCGCGTAGTCCAACGCCGCCCGCGCCATGCCCACCGCCTGCGCCGCGATGCCGATGCGGCCGCTCTCCAACGTCGAGAGCGCGATTCTTGAGGCCATCGCCCTCGTTGCCGATCCGCTGGTCGTCCGGCACCTGCATGTCGTCGAACGACAGCGCGCAGCTGTCGGACGCCTTCTGGCCGAGCTTGTGCTCGACCCGGGACACGCTGAACCCGGGCGTCTTGTTGTCGACCACGAAGGCGGAGATGCCCTTCTTACCGGCGTCCGGGTCGGTCACGGCGAACAGGATCGTCGTCTGGCCGATGCGTGCGTTGCTGATGAACTGCTTGCTGCCGTTGACGGTATAGCCCGAGTTGGTCCGCGTCGCCCGCGTCTTCACGCTGGCCGCGTCCGACCCGGCCGATGGCTCCGTCAGCGCGAAGCTGCCCACTTTCGCGCCGGTTGCGAGCGGGCGCAGCCAGCGCTCCTTTTGCGCGTCGGTGCCGAACTTCTGCAGGATCTCGCACGTGGGCGCATTGTGCACGCTGACCAGCGTCGAGACCGAACCGTCGCCGCCCGCGATTTCCTCGACCACCTGCGCGTAGATCTCGTAGGGGATCTCGCTGCCACCCCACTCGGCGCTGAGCGTGGCCCCCAAGAACCCCATCTCGCCCAATTCGCGGATGATCTCTGGCTCGATCACGCCCGCCTTCTCGCGCGCGGCGGCGGTGGGGGCGAGACGCTCCTGGGCGAAGCGGCGGGCGGTCTCGACGATGAGGTCGTTCGGGTCGGTGTTATCGAGCATGACGGCTCCCTTTGCCTGACGTTCTACTCCGCCGCTGCCCTGGCCGCCACCGCTGGTCCCCGGATGGCTGCGAGCAATGCCGCCCGGCGCGGGGCCGCCTCGGCCATCGACTTCGCCTTGACCGATCCGAAGCCGCGGATGTCGATCGGCAGGCTGGCCAATTCGGTCGCCGCAGCGAGCGTGTCGTCCCGTATCGTGGGCAAGATCGATGTGAGGTCGGCCTCGTATTGCGTCAACAGCGCGCGCTCGTCGCGGCGCTCGGCCTGCCAGCCGAACAGGTCGAGTGGCGTGCCGCGAAGCGCCTTGCCATGACGCAGCGCGCGGAACAGCGGCAGCGCGAACCGGCCCGGGATGGCGATCTTGCGCCGGCGGCCGGTGGCCTTGTCGGTGCCGGAGATCAGCGGCGGGGCCAGGTGGAACACCGGCGCGGCGCCGTATTCGGCCGCGGCATGGAGGCGGGCGACCTCGTATTCGTCCTTGTAGGCCAGCGCCCGAAACCATCCTTCGGCCACGGCGCGGGTGAAGGCGCCGGATTGGCCGAGCAGGGCAGTCTCCCGCGCTTGGGCCGCGTCGACGAGGCGGCGGTAGCGACGGGCGAGGCGGGCGTTGCCGTAGGCGGTCATCTCGGCGACCCGGCGGGCGATGACGCTGGGGAGGTCATCGGGGACCGCGGCGGTATCGGCCATGATCTGCTCGGCGAGTTCAGGCCGGGCTGCCAGGATCCGGCCCCACAGGAAGGCCCGGTGATTGAGCGCGACGGCAGTGCCGTTCAGCTCGATGGCGCGCTTGAGGCTGGCTTCTCCCAGCGGCAGCGCGCCCTCCTGCCAGGCGATGCCGAGCATGAGCGTGTTGACCGCCTGCGCGGTGCCGAACAGCCGCTCCGAGATCTGGCTGCCACGCAGATAGACGGACGCGCCGCGATCGACCACGCGGCCGATCGCCCGGCGATGCAGCCCGGCGTCGACGGCGAGATCGCGGTCCTTCAGGAACCCCGCGCCGGCTTGCAGGTCGAGATTGCCGATCACCGCGGCGGTGTTGCGGCAGCGCCCGAGCACGTCCGGCCCGGCGCCGACGGCAAGGTCGGCCGCGAGCAGCAGGTCCGCCTCGCCGCGCGGGATGCACACGACGTCCAGCCCGGCGTCCGCCATCTGCACGTGCGACACGACCGCGCCATTCTTCTGCGCCAGGCCGGTGAAATCCAGCGTGGTGACTTGCCGGCCCTCAAGATGGGCCGCCATGGCGACGATCTGGCCACAGGTGACGATGCCGCCGCCGCCGATGCCGGCGAACAGGCCGCGCCATACAGGTCCCATCGCAGTTGTCGGAAGGGGGAGCCCGGCCGCGAGTTCGATCTCGCGGCCTTCCCAGTGCGCAGCGTGGTCCATCACTGGCGGCGGTGCGGCGGCGCTCGAGGTGACGAAGCTGGGACAGAAACCCTTGAGGCAGGAGAGATCGGTGTTGCAGCTCGTCGGGCTGATGCGGCGCTTGCGGCCGTGGTCGGTGGCGACCGGCTCGATGGCGATGCAGTTGGATTGTGCAGTGCAGTCGCCGCAGTTCTCGCAGACGTCCGGGTTGATCATCACCCGGGTCTCCGCCTGCGCCAGCTTGCCGCGCTTGCGCCGGCGGCGCTTCTCGGTGGCGCAGACCTGATCATAGATGATGGCCGAGACGCCCTGGAACTCGCGCAGGCCGCGCTGCACGGCGTCGAGCTCCTCGCGGCCGTGGCGCAGCGTGCCGGGCGGCAGGGCGGAGGGGTCGGGTAGGCGGGCCGGGTCGTCGGCGACGACGGCGATGCGTCCCACGCCCTCGGCCGCCAACTGCGCGGCGAGCTTCGGCACCGTCGGGCCGCCTTCCGCCGGCTGGCCGCCGGTCATGGCGACGGCGTCGTTGAACAGCAGCTTGTAGGTGATGGTGGCCTTTGCGGCGATGGCCTGGCGGATCGCGAGCAGGCCGGAGTGCTGGTAGGTGCCGTCGCCCATGTTGGCGAACATGTGCGGCATGTCGACGAAGTGCTCGAGCCCGACCCAAGGCACGCCTTCGCCGCCCATCTGGCTGAACGTGCGGGTGAAGTCGCTGGTCGAAACGGCCATGGTATGGCAGCCGATGCCGGCCATGGCGAAGCTGCCATTCGGCAGCACGGTCGAGGTATTGTGCGGACAGCCGGCGCAGAACATCGGCGCGCGCGCGATCAGGCCGGCGCTTGCGGGCAGGGCGGGCAGGCGGGCCTCCGGCACGTCGATGCCGAACGGGCGCAGGGCGCGGCCGAGCGCCGGCATGATCAGCTCGGGCGACAGTTCGAGTTGGGCGGGCAGCAGGTCGGCGCCGTCGAGGTCGAGCTTGCCGAGCACGGCCGGGCGTGACGGGAGGTTATAGAGCGTGTCGCGGATCTGGCGTTCGACGAAGGAGCGCTTCTCCTCCACGACGATCAGGGCGCGCTTGCCCTTGGCGAAGGCGCGCATCCCCTCCGTCTCGAGCGGCCAGGTCATCGCGACCTTGTAGACGGCGAGCCCGGGGTGGCGGTCGAGGCCGAGCCGGGTCAGGGCGTGCATCAGGTCGTGATGCGCCTTGCCGACGGTGACGAAGCCGATCTCCGCCGCCGCGGTGCCGCTCACCAGCGTGTCCAGCCGGTTGGCGCGCGCCCAGGCCAGCGCTGCCGGCAGCCGCTCGAGCAGCACACGGCGCTCCAGCACCTGACGCTGGGCCGGCCAGGCAAGATGGGCGTCCATGTTGAGGCCGTGCGGCGGCAGCGCGATGGCGGGCGTCGTGAACTGGCGCGCGCTGGGGACTACGGCGGTGCCGTGCTGCTCGGCCGTCTCGGCAATCGTCTTGAGCGCGATCCACAGCCCGGAGAAGCGCGACATGGCGATGCCGGCCAAGCCCAGGTCGATGATGTCCTGCACGTCCGCCGGCTGCAGGATCGGGATGTTGACGCTCTCGAAGATGCCTTCGGTGCTGTGCGGAAAGACCGAGGAATGGGCCACATGGTCGTCCCCGGAGACGGCCAGGACGCCACCGTGCTTGGACGTGCCCATTGTGTTGGCGCAGCGGAAGGCGTCGCCGCTTCGGTCGACGCCGGGCCCCTTGCCGTACCACATGCCGAACACGCCATCGACGCGCTTGCCCGGGAACAGGTCCACCTGTTGCGAGCCCCACAGCATCGTCGCCGCAAGATCCTCGTTCAGCCCGGGCTGGAAGCGAACCCCGGCCTCGCTCAGCAGCGTCTCTCGCCGCCACATCTCCTGATCGACGCCGCCCAAGGGGGAGCCGCGATAGCCGGAGACCAATCCGCCGGTGTTCAGCCCGGCGGCCCGATCCAGCCGCGACTGTTCCAACAACACCCGAACCAGGGCCTGCACGCCCGACAGCAGAACCGGGCGGTCGTGATCGACGAGGCGGGTTTCGAGGGTGATCGGCGGGACGGCGAGACCGATGTCCATGCGGAGTCTCCTTGAAGCCTTCATTATAGCGCCGGAACCGCTGGCATGTGCTCCCATTTTCGTCGTAGCTAAAGGAGCCGTATTGGCAAGTCCTGCCAATGGTGCGCTGCAACATGGGAGGAGTGGCTGCTTTGGTCGCCAGACTTGACCAAATTGACCTCGCTATCCTCGACCACCTGCAGCGCGACGGGCGGGCGACGAGCGGCGAGATCGCGGCCTCGGCCGGGTTGTCACCGAGTCCGGCGCATCGCCGGCAACGCTTGCTGGAGAGGGGCAACGTCATCCGCGGCTACGTGGCCTTGCTGGACCAGGATCAGGTCGGCCTGCCGGTCAGCGTGTTCGTCTCGGTCAGGCTCTCGGCCCAGTCGGAGGAGACCCTGCTCGCGTTCGAGCGCGCCGTCGCCGGACTTCCGGAGGTGATGGAGTGCTACGTGATGTCCGGTGCGTCGGACTACCTGCTGCGGGTCGTCACTCCCGACCTCGCCGCCTATGAGGAGTTCCTGCGCACCAAGCTGACCCGGATGCCAGGGGTGCATGGGGTGGAGAGCGCGTTCGCGCTCAAGCGGGTGGTGTATCGGACCGATCTGCCGCTGCGCCAGGCCCGCCGGTGATCGCGGCGTTCCTCCTAGCGTTTCCAGCGCTGTTCAGCATCGTCAACCCGATTGCCGGGTCGTTCATCTTTCGGGAGGCCACGGCCGAACGGACGCATGAGGAGCGGCTGGGGCTCGCGCGCCGGGTCGGCGCCTATTCGCTGCTGGTTATGCTGGTCGCGCTATGGACCGGGTCGTATATCCTGGCCTTCTTCGGCATCAGCATCGGCGCGCTGCGGATCGCCGGCGGGGCGATGCTGATCGGGTTCGCGTGGGAGCTGATCGGCGCGCCCGAGAAGCGCGAGGACCGCAAGCAGCAGCAAGCCTCGGACAGCGGCGCGGACGACGTGGCGTTCTTTCCACTCACGCTGCCGTTCACGACGGGACCGGGCACCATCGCGGTCTCCGTCGCGCTGGGCGCCGGTCACCCGGCTGGTGAGAGAGGGCTGGTCGGCTTCTTCCTCGGGGTCAGCCTGGCGGCCCTGGTCGTCGCCGTGCTGATCGCGGTGCTGTACGGCGTGGCCGATCGGCTGGGCGAATGGCTAGGGCGGAGCGCGACGCAGACGATCAGCCGCCTTTCCGCCTTCATTCTGCTGTGTATCGGCGTCCAAGTCTTTCTGGCCGGAGTCACCGATGCGCTCGGGCCACTTCTCTCCGCCCGCTAGGAACTTCCGATTGGACCCCGACGTTGCGCGCCCGATGTTGACGACACCGCAAGACGCCGACCTGGTTCGGCTCGCCCACCTCGTGGCCGAGACCGGCTACGTGTTCGTCACCCCGACGCCGCTGACCATCGCCCGCGTGAACGCGAGGGCGGGCGCGGCCTGGGCGCAAGACCTGCGTGACGTGTTCGGCTGGAGCCGTCCGTTCCGCCGGGGGACGCTGCCGGCGGCGATCGCCGACGCGGCGCAGCAGGCCGGGGTGTTGGTGCCGGCCGGCGAGGGCCTGCGCAGCACGGTCCGTCTGTCCTCGCTCGATGGGATGCTGTTCGTGCATTCCGCCTACCCGACCACGTCTGCGGACGCGGTGTTCTTCGGGCCGGACACCTACCGCTTCGCGCGCGCCATCAAGCAGCATGTGCCCAGCTCGGTCGGCCGCGCTGTCGACATCGGCTGTGGCGCGGGGCCGGGAGCCATCGTGGTCGCGCGCGCCCGCCCCAACGCTCGGGTGTTCGGCGTGGACATCAACCCGGCGGCCCTGCGGATGACGCGGGTGAATACGGCGCTGGCGCAGGTCGCGGTCGAGGCACGTCAGAGTGACCTCCTCTCCGCGCTGGACGGCGCGTTCGACCTGATCGTGGCCAACCCGCCCTACCTGGTCGATCCGGGCACGCGAGCCTACCGGCACGGCGGCGGTCCGCTCGGGGCCGGGCTGTCGCTGAAAATTGTTCAAGCTGCCCTTGAGCGCTTGGCATCCGGTGGAACGCTGCTGCTTTACACCGGAGCGGCGATCATGGGCGGGAACGACCCGTTCCTGGCTGCGGTGAAACCAATGATGGCCGGGTCCGGGCTGCGCTGGACGTATGACGAGATCGACCCAGATGTTTTCGGCGAGGAGCTCGACGGTGGGGCGTACGCGACGTCCGATCGGATCGCCGCGGTCTTGCTGACGGCCCATAAAGACTAGGGACTATGCTATGCCAGACGGTAGCCAGGGTTCGCTGAGCGAACAAGACGTTTTCCATCGCCGGCTCGCCGGCTTCAACGAACATCGCTTCATGCCCGGCCTGCCGCATGACGGCTGGGAGGCCGAGATCGACGAGCAGGCGCAACTGTTGATCGAGGAGGGGCGCTGGATCGAGGCGTTCCGCGCGTCCGTGGCGGCGCGCGCGGCCGAGGCGCCACGGACGGCGGACGGCTTCATCGCATGGTTCGAGGACCTCGAGCAGAATGGGCCCGGCCAGAACGATCCGCTGTTCCCCTGGCTCGCCGAAGAGGCGACGATGGAGGAGATGCGCTGGTTCCTGACGCAGGAAGTGGCGGGCGAGGCCGGGTTCGAGGACCTGACCGCGGTGACGCAGGTGCGCTTGCCGCAGCAACCGAAGCTCGAGCTGGCGCGCAACTACTGGGATGAGATGGGCCGGGGCAATCCGAAGGGGATGCACGGTCCGATGCTGGAGAAGGTGGCCGAGTCCTTGCGCTTGACGCCCAGCCTCGAGACGACGGTGTGGGAGTCGTTGGCGCTGGCCAACACGATGGCGGCGCTGGCCTGCAATCGGCGCTACGCCTACCATTCGGTGGGAGCGCTGGGCGTCATCGAGCAGACGGCGCCAAGCCGGGCCAAGCTGGTGGGTGACGGCCTGAAGCGTCTCGGCGTGGACGCCAGCGACCGCCACTATTTCGACCTGCATGCCATCCTCGACATCAAGCATTCGGAAGCCTGGAACGCCGAGGCCGGCATGCCGCTGGTGGCGTGGCGGCCGGAGTTGGCGACGGCGTTGGCCGAGGGCGCGCTCATGCGGCTCGAGTGCGGCGCGGCCTGCTTCCGGCGCTACCGTCAGGCGCTCGGCCGGCCCTGAGTTGTGAGGCGGCGCTCCAGCACGGAGCCCGCCAGCGAAATCAGCAGGCAGCAGGCGAAGAAGACGATGGCGGCGAACACGTAGCCTTCGGTGGGGTGGCCGAGCCAGGCCTGGTCCTTGAGGGACTGGTTCACCACGCCCATCAGGTCGAATAGGCCGACGATGCTGACGAGCGTGGTGTCCTTGAACAGGTCGACAACGAGGTTGATGATGCCGGGTACCGCGATCCGCATGGCCTGCGGCAGGATGACCCGTATGTGCGCCTGCACGGGACCGAGCCCAAGCGCGGCAGCGGCTTCGTACTGGCCGCGTCCGACTCCCTGCAGCCCGCCGCGGATCACCTCCGCCATATAGGCCGAGATGAAGAAGACGAGCACCGCGGCGGCGCGCACCAGCGTATCGAGCCGCCAGCTCGGCGGCAGCATCATCGGCAGCAGCACGAGACCCATGAACAACACCGCGAGGACCGGCACCCCTCGCCAGAATTCCACCAGCGCGGTGCAGAGCGCCTGGACGAACGGCAGGCGGGCGCGGCGGCCGAGCGCCAGCGCCGTACCGATCGGTATGGCACCGGCGACGGCGAGGAAGCACAGCACGATGTTGAGCAGCAGCCCACCCCAATCCGCCGTCGGCACGGCCGGCAGCCCAGGCACTCCCCCCGCCAGCAGAACACCCCCGACCAGCGGAACCCCGACCAGGAGGGCTGCCAGCGCCCAGCCCCGTCCGCGGCGGAGGAACAGCGAGGCGAGCAGAGCGCCGATCAGCAAGCATGCCGCCAGGTCGGCCCGCCAGCGCTCGGCCGGAGGATACGGGCCGTAGAAGAACAGGGCCCAGCGTGCCTTGATGAACGCCCAGCACGCCCCGTCCGCGCCGCACCCGCGCCGATCGACCGCCGACCACGTCGCGTCCGCCACGCTCCAGCGTAGCAGCGGCGGGAGCGCCCAGGCTAACAGCAGCGCCAGCCCGGCCGTGATGGCGGCGTTGAGCGGCGTGCCGACGCAGGCCCGGCCGAAGCGCATCAGCCGGTTCATCGCGCCTGCCGCTGCAGCCGGCGGTCCCAACGCCCGATCACGGTGGAGATCACCAGATTGACCGCCAGGAAGACCCCGAGCACGAGCGTCATCGTCTCGACCGCCCGTCCGGACTGATTGAGCACGGTGCGCGCGAAAATCTGCAGGATCTCGGGATAGGCGATCGCGGCCCCGAGCGTGGTCGATTTGATTATGTTGAGGTAGTGGCTGGTGAGCGGCGGCAGCAGCGTGCGCAGCGCCTGCGGCAGGATCACCAGCCGCATCGTCCGGGCGGGCGACAGACCCAGGCTTCGCGCCGCCTCGCGCTGTCCGGACGTGACGGCCAGGATCGATGCGCGGATGTTCTCTGCGATGAACGCCGAGGTGTAGATGCCGACGCCGACGACGAGGGCGAGCAACTCGGGCGGCAGGCGCCAGCCGCCTTGGAAGTTGAACCCGCGCAACGCCGGCAGCTCCCAGGGTGTCAGCGCCGCGCCGATCCCGACCAGCCCGGCTAGCGCGCCGCCGCCCACGAGGAGCACCGGCGCTCGCGGCAGCAGGCGGGGCAGGACCACTGCGGCGGCCAGCCCAGCCGCGGCACAGATCGCGAAAACCGGCGTCTCCGGGGCCGGCATGAACAGGCCACGCACGTTCAGGAACAGCGCCGAGCCCAGCGCCACGCTCGCCCGTGCCCCCGGCAGCACCTGCAGCACCGCGATATACCAGAACACGATCTGCAGCAGCTGCGGCGTGTTGCGGACGAGTTCGGTGACGCCGCGCGCCAGCGCCGAGGCGAGCGGATTGCTGGAGAGGCGGAACAGCGCGATCGCCAGGCCGAGCACGCTGGCCAGCGCGATTGCGAGCGCCGCCGCGAGCGCGGTGTTCAACCCGGCAACCAGGAGGGCGTATCCGTAGCTGTCGCTTGGCTGCCAGGGCACGACCCTGAACGGGATCTCGAAGCCGGCCGGGTTGGTCAGGAACCGGTAGTCGACCTGCATGTTGCGCTCGGCGAGCGTGAGCGACGCGTTGTGACCGGCCCAGGCTAAGATGAGCACGACGATGATGGCCGCGACGATCTGGCCGGCGATGGCGCCAGGGCTGCGCTTTATGGGCGGAGGTGGGCGGGTGGCCGTCACTGCTCCACCGGTCGCCACTTACTCCCTCTCCCGCCAGCGGGAGAGGACTTCTGAAAAGGAGGTATCGGTCAGCGGAACGGCAGCGCGTAGACGAGGCCTCCGTCCTTGTAGAGTTTGTTCTGGCCACGGGCGAGGTCGAGCGCCTTGGGGCCGAAGAACTCGTCATACAGCTCGCCGTAATTGCCCCCGGCCTTGATCGCGCGCTCGCTCCAGACGTTGTCGAGCCCCATCATCTCGCCGAACCCGCCCTCGACGCCGAGCAGGCGTTTGATGGCCGGGTCGCTGCCCGTCTTCTTCTCGTCGGCATTGGCTTTCGTGACCCCGTATTCCTCGGCGGTCTTGAGTGCGGCATCGACCCAGAACAGGATGTTGACCCAGTTCAGGTCCCCAGCCCGCGCATGGATACCGAGCGGCTCCTTGCTGATGACGCCCTCGAGCACAACCCAGTCGGCCGGGGCCTTGAGCGTCGAGCGGACGGCGGCGAGGCTGCCGGTGTCGTCGGTATAGCCGTCGCAGCGTCCGGCCTCCATCGCGGCGATCGCCTCGTCGGATTTCTCGAACAGGAGGGTGCCGATCTTGGTGCCGTTCGAGCGGGCGAAATCGGCGATGTTGAGTTCGAGCGTCGCGCCGGTGAGCGTGCAGATCGTCGCGCCATTCAGGTCGGTGATCTTCGAGACGCCCAGCTTCTTGGACACCAGGAAACCCTGGCCGGCGTAGAAGTTGATGGCGACTTCGGCCAAATGGAGCTGCAGGTTGCGGGTCATCGTCAGCGTGCTGTCACGGACGAGCAGGTCGATCTCGCCCGATTGCAGGACGGTGAAGCGCGTCGGTGTCGTGGTCGGGACGTAGCGGACCTTGGCCGGGTCGCCGAGCACGGCGGCGGCGATCGCGCGGCAGTAGCCGACGTCGAACCCATGCCATGCGCCCGCGCTATCCTGGAACGCGAACCCCGGAATGCCGGTATCGACCCCGCATGCGAGCTGGCCGCGCTTCTTGATCGCGTCGACCGTCGGGCCCGGTACGGGGATGGTTTGCGCCCGGGCCACCCCGGCCGTGAGCAGAAGCGCCGCTGCCGCTGCGATCCAACCGGTTCTGTTCCGCATCCTGCACCTCCGCTCGAGTGGGCGGAGTGTCGGGTCCGGTTGCTGCCGCGGTCAAGCGGGTTGTCACAAAATAGCGATCAGCCCGGCGTCTGGCGCGACACGAGCAGAAGGATACCGGTTGCGAGTGCGGCGGCCAGCCCGGTCACGACGAAGATCATCAGCCGCGTCCGCGCGCCCACGCCGGCTTCGTCCTCCTCGGCATCGGCGATGATGGCGGCGCGGGCGCGCGCCAGCCGGGCCTGGAGATCGCCTGGTCCGTTCAGGACGTCTTCGGCGGCTGTGCCGAGCGTGAGCTGCACGCTGGCCCGATCGATCGTCTCGCCGGCCGTGGCCTGGTCGAGCGCGGCAATCCGATGCAGCGCGCGCTCGATCGGGATGCTTGGGCCATAGCTCGCGAACAGGCCGACCAGGCCGGTCAGCAGAAAGCAGGCGAGCAGGAAAGCGATCCAAACATTGCGGTTTGCGGCCGAGGCGGGCGGGGCAGGCGGGCGGGGTGTCACGCAGCGCACATGCGCCCCTGTCCCCAGCGGGTCAAATGTTGACACCGGGCACCCCGGCCTTTAATGGCCCCGCTTCCCGTTCCGGTGTCCATTCGCTCGGCCGTTCGAGCCCGTCAAGGTTGCCATGAAGATCCGCAATAGCCTGAAATCGGCCAAGCTCCGCGACAAGAACTGCCGTGTCGTCCGTCGTCATGGACGGGTCTACGTCATCAACAAGAAGAACCCGCGGATGAAAGCCCGCCAGGGCTAGGCCGCCATCTTGCCCAGTTGAGGCTGCACGCCCACTAATGATGGTTGGCAGCGGCCAGGAAGGGCAGGCATGATCGAGCAACTCGAGCCGAAACCCGGTGTCATTGCGCGCAAGGACACCATCGTGGCGGGGCTGCGAAAGCTTCTTGCGGCCGATGCGGTCATCAGCGAACCGATCCGGCTCAAGCCATACGAGACCGACGGCCTTCCGGCCTTCCGACAGGTGCCGCTCGCCGTCGTGCTGCCGGCCACCACTGAACAGGTCGCCGCCGTCCTGGCCTATCTGCACCGGGAAGGCGTACGCGTCATCCCGCGCGGGGCTGGCACTAGCCTGTCGGGCGGGGCCTTGCCGATGGCCGACAGCGTCGTCGTCGGCATGATGCGGATGAACCGGATCGTCGACATCAACTACGCCGACCGTGTCGCGACCGTGCAGGCGGGCGTGACGAATGTCGGCATCACCCAGGCGGTCGCCGCCGAGGGCTTCTTCTACGCGCCCGATCCGTCGAGCCAGCTCGCGTGCATGATCGGCGGCAATGTCGGCATGAATTCGGGCGGCGCGCACTGCCTGAAATACGGCGTCACCGCCAACAACCTGCTCGGCCTGCGTGTCGTCACCATCGAGGGCGAGGTCATCGACATCGGCGGCGAGTATCTGGACGCGGCCGGGTTCGACTGGCTCGGGCTGCTGACCGGCAGCGAGGGCATGCTCGCCATGATCACCGAGGTGACGGTGCGCATCCTGCGCTCGCCCGAGGGGCAGCGCGCGATGCTGGTCGCGTTCTCGTCCAACGAGGTCGCAGGCAGCGCGGTCGATGCGATCATCGGCTCAGGCATCATCCCCGTCGCGCTCGAATTCATGGACAAGCCCGCGATCCACGCCTGCGAGGCGTTCGCCCATGCGGGATACCCGCTCGACGCGGAGGCGCTGCTCATCGTCGAGGTCGAGGGCTCGACCGAAGAGCAGGACGACCTGCTCGCCCGGATCGCCGCGCTCTGCCAACCCTTCGAGCCGATCAGCCTGCGGGTCAGCCAATCGGCTGCCGAAAGCCTTGCAATCTGGAAGGGACGCAAGGGCGCGTTCGGCGCCGTGGGCCGGATCAGCCCCGACTACCTCTGCATGGACGGCACGATTCCGACCAGCCAGCTCCCCTTCGTGCTGCGCCGCATCGGTGAGATGAGCGCGCAGTACGGGCTCGGCGTCGCCAACATCTTCCACGCCGGAGACGGCAACCTGCATCCGCTGATCATGTTCGACGCCAACGAGCCCGGCTGCTTCGAACGCGCTGAACAGTTCGGGGCCGACATCCTGACACTGTGCGTCGAGGTGGGCGGATGCCTGACCGGCGAGCATGGCGTGGGTGTCGAGAAGCGCGAGCTGATGAAGGTGCAGTTCAACGCGATCGAACTGGACCAGCAGCGCCGCCTCAAGGCGGCCTGGGATCCGGAGTGGCTGCTGAACCCGAGTAAGGTGTTCCCGCTGCCCGAAGCGGCATGAGCGAGGCGCCGGAGGACGAGGCGGGCGTCGTCACTGCCATCCGGGACGCCGCCGCAGCGGGGGAACCCCTGCTGGTGCAGGGCCGCGGAACCAAACTCGGCATGCTGCGCCCGGTGCAGGCGGGACGGAGCCTCTCCACCCGAAACCTGGCCGGCATCACCCTGTATTCGCCGAAGGAGCTGATCGTTTCGGCCCGGGCCGGAACCACCGTGGCGGAGTTGGAGGCCACTCTACGCGAGGGCGGCCAGCACTTGATCGCCGAACCGCCCGACCTTTCGGCGCTGCTCGGGCCGGGAGAGCACACGATCGGCGGCGTGGTGGCGGCCAACTTGTCCGGGCCGCGCCGGGTCGCCTGGGGCGCGATGCGCGACCATGTCATGGGCGTCCGCGCCGTCAACGGCGCCGGCGAGACGATCCGGTCGGGCGGCCGCGTGCTGAAAAACGTGACCGGGCTCGATCTATGCAAGTTGCTCACCGGCAGCCACGGCACGTTGGCGGTGCTGACCGAGATCACGTTGAAGGTGCTGCCGGCGCCGGAGCAGACTGGCTCGCTGTTTTTCTGCGTCCAGGATGCGGAAGAGGGGGTTCGGCTGCTCTCCGCCGCGCTGTGCTCGCCCTACGGCGTCTCCGGCGCGGCCTATCTGCCTCCGGAGTCGGCCGACCGCATTCCATGGCTGGTCGGTCAGGGCGCGGTGGCGATCATCCGCATCGAGGATTTCGCCCGCAGCGTCGAGTATCGGCTGGGCCGCCTGAACGCGGAGCTCGGGGGGCAACGGCTCGACCATGAGACCAGCCAGGCGGCCTGGCGGGCGGTGCGCGACGTCGTGCCGCTGCGGACCGAGGCGGGTGAGGCGATCTGGCGCGTCTCGGTGCGCCCGTCCCGCGGCCCGGCCGCACTCGACACCATCACGCGAGCCGGCGGCCGCGGCTTCCTGGACTGGGGCGGCGGATTGCTTTGGGTCGCCGGTCCGCCCGCATTGCACGAGATCGTTCGCAGCGCCGCGGTCGAGGGCAAGGGAACCTGGACCGTGGTCCGCGGCCCCGACGGCATGCGCGCCGCCGTCGACGTGCTGCCGCCCGAGCCGGCGCCGCTGCAGCGGATCACGCGCCGGGTGAAGGCGGCCATGGACCCGCACGGGGTGCTCAACCCGGGCCGGATGTATGCGGGGCTATAATCATGCAAACGACGTTCACCGCCGAACAACTCGCCGATCCCGACATCAAGTCCAGCAACCAGGTGTTGCGGACCTGCGTGCATTGCGGGTTTTGCACCGCCACGTGCCCGACCTTCGTCCTGCTGGGTGACGAGCTCGATTCGCCGCGCGGCCGCATCTACCTGATCAAGGACATGCTCGAGAGCGGCCGGCCGGCGACCGAGGAGGTGGTGCGCCACGTCGACCGCTGCCTCTCTTGCCTGGCCTGCATGACGACCTGTCCGTCGGGGGTGAACTACATGCACCTGGTCGACCATGCGCGGACCTACATCGAGCAGACCTATGAACGCCCGGCCGACCAGCGATGGTTGCGCGACCTGCTGTCGCGCGTGTTGCCGCGGCCGCGGGTGCTGCGATCGGCGCTGAAGATGGCGCAGGCGGCAAAGCCGTTCCGGCGCCTGCTGCCGCGCGGCACGCGGATCGGCCGGCAGCTCGACGCCATGCTCGACCTGGCGCCGGCGACGCTGCCGCCCCCGAGCCGGATGCAGCATCCGCAGGTGCATCCGGCGCAGGGCGAGCGCCGCGGCCGCGTCGCGCTGCTGGTGGGATGCGCGCAGACCGTGCTCGACCCGGCCATCAACGAGTCCACCATCCGACTGCTCACCCGGCTCGGCATCGAGGTCGTCATCCCGCGCCAGGTGGGCTGCTGCGGCGCGCTGACGCATCACATGGGCAAGCATGACCGCGCGATGGCCAGCGCCCGCGCTGCGATCGACGGCTGGACGCGGGAGATCGACGGCGACGGGCTCGACGCGATCGTGATCAACACCTCCGGCTGCGGCACGACGGTGAAGGATTACGGCTTCATGTTCCGTGACGCGCCGGAGCGTGAGGCAGCCGAACGCGTCTCGGCTTTGACCAAGGACGTCTCGGAGTATCTGGCCGAAATCGGCTACGCGCCGACGGTTCGCGCGCCCAGCCTGCGCGTGACGTATCACTCGGCCTGCAGCCTCCAACACGGCCAGCGCGTGACCGACGCCCCCAAGGCGCTGTTGCGGGCCGCGGGATTCCAGGTGGCGGAGGCGGCCGAGCCGCATCTGTGCTGCGGGTCGGCCGGAACCTACAACCTGCTCCAGCCCGAGATCGCGGGACGGCTGCGCGAGCGCAAGCTGGACAACATCGCGCGCACGGCGCCGGACGTGATCGCCGCCGGCAACATCGGCTGCATCACCCAGCTCTCGGGTGGCGTGCCGGTCGTGCACACGGTCCAACTGCTCGATTGGATGAGCGGCGGCCCGAAGCCGCCCGCGCTGTCATGAAGCGCCTGCTGATCCTGCTGCTGCTGGCCGGTCCGGCGGCGGCCCAGACGGGCAATGCGCCCGCCGACAACCTGGCCGCGGCGCTCAAGGCAGCGCCCAACGAGGCAGCGGCGGCCGCGCTCGAACAGCAAATCCGCGAAGCCTGGGCCCGCGCCGCCACACCGGCGGTGGGCCTCCTGTTGTCACGGGGATCGCGTGAGCTGTCCGAGGGCGCGCCCGGCGACGCGCTCGACAGCTTCGACGCCGCGCTGGACCTGTCGCCCGACTTGCTCGACGGGTGGCGCGGGCGGGCGGCGGCCAGGCGTTCACTGGGCGACTACACCGGCGCGGTTCGTGACCTGCAGGAGCTGCTGCGGCGGGACCCCAATAGCTTCATCGCCTTCCAGGATCTGTCCCGGGTCGCGGAGGCGCGAGGCGATTGGCGCAGTGCGCTGACGGCCTGGCAGAAGCTGCTCGAACTGGATCCGCAGACGCCGGGCGGCCAAGTGCGCCTGCGTGACCTCAAACGTCGCGCGTTGGGCGAACAGCTGTAGAAGGATGCCGGTTTTGAGTGAGGGTCTGGTGCCGCCGGGTTGGAAGATCCGGCCGGGGAAGAACTTCAACACGTTCGTTGGCCCGTTCTACGAGCGCGACGGCGGCGACGCGATGCACGCCGGCTTCGTGACCGATGAAAGGCACGGCAACAAGCGCGGCGTGACCCATGGCGGCATGATCGCGACCTCGTTCGACGTGGCGCTCGGCAACGCGGCCTGGAGCGCGGCCAATGGCGAGCGCTGCGCCACGGTCCAGCTCACGATCCAGTATGTCGGCGCGCTGCAACTGCACGAGTTCGCCGAGGTCACGGTCGAGGTGATCCGCGCGAACTCGGAGCCTGGTATTCCTGCGCGGCCTCATGGTCGCGAATGGCCGCATGATCGCGACCGCCGACGGGGTCTGGAAAATCCTGAAATGGCGGGAGGACGCCGGGCCGCCCGCCTAGCTTTCGGCGAAACGTCCCGCCGGCTGCGACCGGGTTTGATGACGGAGACGGCCGCCCCGAGTTGTCCACAACATTTTGTGGTCCGAGTCGCGAATCGCGCTAGCACTAGCGTCATGCCGGTGAGTAGGGTCTTCTTGCAGTGAGGAGATCCGCGATGGAGTGGAACGACGAAACGATCGCCCGCATCCGCGAATTGTGGGGCGAAGGTCATTCGACGGCCGAGATCGGACGCCGCATGGGGATCAGCAAGAACGCCGTCGTGGGCAAGGCGCATCGGTTGAATTTGCCAGCTCGCCCATCGCCGATCCGGCGCGGAACCGGCGAGAAGCGGGTGACGGCGCGGGCGTCGATCCGCCGGGTCACCGGCCCGACGTTGCCGGCACTGCAATCGGTGCAGCGCCTGCCGCCCGCCGCGTCAGCCGGGTCGCCACCGCCGCCGAAGCCGCCCGTCATGTTGCGCCCGGTTCCGTCGCAGCCCCGGCCGGCCGGCCGTATCTCCGCTTGTTGCTGGCCGCTCGGTGAGCCCGGCACCCCGGGGTTTCACTTCTGTGGCGACCCGACGATGCCGGCCAAGCCCTACTGTGACGAACATGCCGCACTCGCTTACGTCAAAGTTCGTGATCGCCGCGAGGACGCTGCGTGACCGTGCGTGCCTTGCGCGCATAAGGTGCCGGGGCTAGTTGCTGTCGGTCATGTCATCCACCCGTCAGGCCGTCATCCGTGAACCGCATACGTCGCTCGATGCCGACTCGGTCCGCGCGGCCTATCGCCGATGGGCGGGCGTGTATGATGTCGTGTTCGGCGGCGTGTCGGCCGCTGGACGGAGGCATGCCGTCGCGGCAGTGAACGCGCTGCCCGGGCGGCACGTGCTCGAGGTCGGTGTCGGCACCGGGTTGGCGCTGCCGCATTATCTGTCGTCCAAGCGGATCACCGGCATCGACTTGTCGGGCGAGATGCTCGCCCAAGCGCGCAAGAAGGTCGCCCGATCGCAGCTCGCCAACGTCGAGGCGCTGCTTGAGATGGACGCCGAAAAGACCGAGTTCGAGGATGGGCGGTTCGACATCGCCGTCGCGATGTTCGTCGCCTCTGTCGTGCCCAATCCGCGCCAGCTGTTTACCGAGATGCGCCGCGTGGTGCGACCCGGCGGGCACATGCTGTTCGTCAACCACTTCGCCGCCGAGCGCGGCCCACGCTGGTGGATCGAGCGCGCGCTCGCGCCGGCCTCACGCAAGCTCGGCTGGCATCCCGACTTCGCGTTCGACGCGCTGCTGAGCCCGGACGATCACGCGCGGGCTCAATTTCTACCGGTGCGCCCGCTGGGCCTATTCACTTTGGTGTCCCTCCCCAACTAACCGGAGCAGCCGTTGCGCTGCTCTACTTGATCTGGCGAAGGGGGTTAGATACTCCCTGCGATGCGGCGCGAGCCGGACGCGAACGATAGGATTGTGGCGAGATGCAGGTTAACCAGCGGCTTCGGGCCGCGATGATGGGCGGCGCCGGCCTCGTGATCGCCGGGCCTGCGATGGCGCAGGCGCCCGCGCCGTGGCAGCTCGGCTTCCAGGCGCCGCAGAGCTCGGTGATGCAGGGGATCGAGGGGTTGCACTCCCTGGTGCTATGGCTGATGACGCTGGTGACGGTCTTCGTCGCTGCCTTGATCGGCTTTGTGATCTGGCGCTACCGCGCGTCGAAGAACCCGACCGCGAGCCGGATCAGCCATCATACCGCGCTCGAAGTCGCATGGACGCTGCTGCCGGTGTTGATCCTGGTGCTGATCGCCATTCCCTCGTTCCGGCTCGTCTACTACGAGGATCGGACCGATGACCCCGCGCTGACCATCAAGGTCACCGGACATCAGTGGAACTGGGAGTATGGTTATCCCGACAACGGCGGGTTCAGCTACATCAGCAACATGGTCCAGGACGAGGACCTCAAGCCCGGCGACCTGCGCCATCTTTCGGTCGACAACCGGCTGGTCGTTCCCGCGGGTAAGAACATCCGTATCCTGGCCACCAGCATGGACGTGATCCATAGCTTCTTCATCCCCTCCTTGGGTGTGCAGCGCTATGCGATCCCTGGCCGGACTGTCGAGACCTGGGTCCGGGTCGACAAGCCCGGCGTTTACTATGGCGAGTGCAATCAGATTTGTGGCACCAATCATTCGGTGATGCCCATCGCCGTCGAGGCGCTCAGCCCCGACGACTTCACCAAGTGGGCGGAACAGGCCAAGACGAAGTATGCCAGCGTTCCTGTGCCCAGCCCCGAGGGCGGCGAGCAGCGCTTGGCATCGGTTGCAGAGACGGTGCGCTGACCCACATCGAGCGTGACAGGAGAAAGTAGATGTCCGCGACGACGAAAGATGTCCACGCGCACGGCGACGACCACGGGCACTATCCGGGTTTCGTCAAGCGCTGGCTGTTCAGCACGAACCATAAGGATATTGGTTCGCTCTATCTGATTTTCGCGGTGTGCGCGGGGATCGTCGGTGTGGCGTTGTCCGTGCAAATGCGCATGGAACTGATGAACCCCGGGATGCAGTATTTCAAGGATGGGCAGGCCTGGAACGCCACCGTCACCGCGCACGGACTGATCATGATCTTCTTCATGGTGATGCCGGCCATGATCGGCGGATTCGGCAACTGGTTTGTGCCGATCATGATCGGCGCGCCCGACATGGCCTTCCCGCGGCTGAACAACATCAGCTTCTGGCTGCTCGTGCCGGCGTTCTGCCTGATCATGGCGGGCCTGTTCACCGGCGACGGCGCCGGCCCGGGCTGGACGCTGTATCCGCCGCTGTCTTCGGCGACCTACCATTCGGGCCCGGCGATGGACTACACGCTGTTCGCGCTCCACCTCGCGGGTGTCTCGTCGCTGCTGGGCGCGATCAACTTCATCACGACGATCTTCAACATGCGTGCGCCGGGTATGACCCTGCACAAGATGCCGCTGTTCGTCTGGTCGATGCTCGTGACCGCGTTCCTGCTGCTGCTGTCCATCCCCGTGCTGGCCGGCGCGATCACCATGTTGATCACCGACCGTAACTTCGGCACCGCTTTCTTCGATCCGCAGGGCGGCGGCGACCCGGTCTTGTTCCAGCACCTGTTCTGGTTCTTCGGCCATCCCGAGGTCTACATCATGATCCTGCCGGGCTTCGGCATGGTCAGCCACGTGATCTCGACGTTCAGCCGCAAGCCCATCTTCGGCTATCTCGGCATGGCCTACGCCATGATCGCCATCGGCGTCGTCGGGTTCGTCGTGTGGGCGCACCACATGTTCGTCTCCGGCATCAGCGTCGACACCCGGGCCTACTTCATGGCCGCGACCATGATCATCGCGGTGCCCACCGGCATCAAGATCTTCTCCTGGATCGCAACCATGTGGGGCGGATCGATCGAGCTGAAGACGCCGATGCTGTTCGCCATCGGGTTCATCTTCCTGTTCACCCTCGGCGGCGTCACCGGTATCGTGCTGTCGAACGCCAGCATCGACCAGATCATCCACAACACCTACTATGTGGTCGCGCACTTCCACTACGTGCTGAGCCTCGGGGCCGTGTTCTCGATCTTCGCCGGTTTCTACTACTGGATCGGCAAGATGTCGGGCCGTCAGTATCCGGAGTTCTGGGGCCAGGTGCATTTCTGGATGACGTTCATCGGCGTCAACCTGACGTTCTTCCCGATGCACTTCTTGGGTCTGGCCGGCATGCCGCGCCGCTACCCCGATTATCCGGACGCCTTCCACGGCTGGAACTACGTGGCCTCGATCGGCGCGTATATCTCGGCGGCGTCTGTCCTGGTGTTCCTCTACGTCGTCTTCCGCACGTTCACGTCGAAGGTGCGTGTGGCCGACAACTACTGGGGTGAGGGCGCCACGACGCTCGAGTGGACCGTCAGCTCTCCGCCGCCGTTCCACACCTTCGAGGAACTGCCGCGGATCCGCTGATGTCTGACGCGTCGCATATCCTGCCGGGCGAGAGCTCGGCAGAACTCCGTGACTGGATCGTGCTGCTCAAGCCGCGCGTGGTCAGCCTCGTGGTGTTCACCGGCGCGATCGGGATGGTCGTCGCACCGGTGCCGCTCAATCCGGTCCTGGCCTTCACGGCGGTCCTCTGCATCGCGGTCGCCGCCGGCGCGGCCGGCGCGATCAATATGTGGTACGACCGCGACATCGACGCGATCATGCGGCGGACTGCGAGCCGGCCGATCCCGGATGGCCGCATCGACGCGGGCTCGGTCCTCGGCTTCGGCGTTGTGCTGGCGGTGGCCTCGGTGCTGCTCATGTATCTGGCGACCAACGTGGTCGCCGCGACATGGCTGGCGGTCTCGATCCTGTTCTACGTCGTCGTCTATACGATGTGGCTGAAGCGCCGCACGCCGCAGAACATCGTCATCGGCGGCGCTGCCGGGGCATTCCCCCCCATCATCGGCTGGGCGGCGGCGACCGGCTCGGTCGGCGTTCTTCCGCTGCTGATGTTCGCCATCGTGTTCTTCTGGACGCCGCCGCATTTTTGGGCGTTGTCGCTCTATGCGTCTGGCGATTACGCTCGCGCCGGCGTGCCGATGCTGCCGGTCGTGGCAGGCGCCCGCTCGACCCGGTGGCATGTGTTCGCCTATACGCTCGTCCTGGTCATAGCCTCGCTCACCCCATATGCGTTCGGCTACGCCGGGCTACCGTACGGCATCGCCGCGGGCATCCTCGGCGCGCTGTTCATCTATGGCGCAGTCCGGATGGTGACCGACAAGCAGGATGAGGCCGGCCGCAGCCTGACCAAGGACGCGCCCGCCAGGTGGACCTTCAAATACTCGCTGCTCTACTTGTTCCTGCTGTTCTTCGCGCTCGCTGTCGATCATCTGGTCTGGTGACGCGGTGGCGAACGATGTCAGGCTCAGCGACGCCGAGATCAAGCGGCGGCAGCGCGTTCGCAACCTCGCCCTTCTGATCGTCCTGCTCTCGCTCTCGGCGCTGTTCTACGCAATCGCCATCGTCAAGTTCAAGGTTCACTGATGCGCCGCAATTCGATCCTCGCCGGCGGCCTGGCGGTCACGATCGCTGGTATGGTCGGCCTCTCGTTTGCCGCGGTGCCGCTCTACCGTGTGTTCTGCGCCGCCACCGGCTATGGCGGCACGCCGCAGATCGGCGGCGCGACCGGTCCCGGCGCCGAAGGCGGCTCCATCACCGTCCGCTTCGATGCCAACACCAGTCCCAGCCTGCCGTGGACGTTCACGCCCGGGCAGCGCGCGTTGACGGTCAAGCTGGGCGAGGAAAATCTCGCGCATTACGTCGGCATGAACGCGGCGGGGCGGGCGGTCACCGGTGTTGCGACCTACAACGTGACGCCGGAGAAGGTCGGCCACTACTTTCACAAGACCGCCTGCTTCTGCTTCAACGAGCAGACGCTCGCTGCCGGGCAGGAAATGCAGTTTCCGCTGAGTTTCTGGGTCGACCCGGCCATCGCCACAGACCCGGCAACTCGCGACGTGCATACTATCACTCTGTCGTACACGTTCTTCCGATCGATCGATGACGCTGCCCGCAACGGCGGCCTCGAGCACGCCGGTCCGCATGTCGGGGCCCGCGCCGAAGCCAGCCCGACGAGTGCGGACTTGAGTTGCGCGGCGATTTCGCGATGATGCGCCGGCTTACGGACGAGATTTGATGACCCCACAAACGACCACCGCTCCGCTCAACGCCGCGCCCATGACCGTTGTGACCCGCGATCCCCACCATGCGGGCGCGTCGATGGACCTGTCGGGCATGAAGCAGCCCTATCACCTCGTCGACCCCAGCCCTTGGCCGCTGCTTGGCGCGTTGGGCGGCGGCCTGACTCTGTTCGGCATCGTCGAGTGGGCGCACGGGATCAGCAAGCTCCCGTTCTTCGCCGGGATCATCCTCACACTCGCGATCAGCGTCATGTGGTGGCGCGACGTGTTGCGGGAGAGCAAGACTCCGGGCCTGCATACCGCGGTCGTCCGGCTCGGTCTGCGCTATGGCATGATGCTGTTCATCGCCAGCGAGGTCATGTTCTTCGTCGGCTTCTTCTGGGCGTATTTCCACTTCTCGCTCTACCCGGAGCACGTGCTCGACGCCGCAACGCCCGCCTGGCCGCCGACCGGCGTGCACACGTTCAATCCGTTCGGCCTGCCGCTGCTCAACACGCTCATCCTGCTGCTGTCCGGCACGACCGTGACCTGGGCGCACCACTCGCTGATCGAGGGTGATCGCAAGCACCTCGTCATGGCGCTGGGTCTGACGATCCTGCTCGGCCTGAGCTTCACCACGTTCCAGGCGATCGAGTATTCCGACGCCCCGTTCAAGTTCAACGGGGGCGGCGTGTACCCGTCGGTGTTCTTCCTCGCGACCGGGTTCCACGGCTTCCACGTCATGGTCGGCACCGCGTTCCTGATCGTGTGCTGGTTCCGCGCCCGCGGCGGCGAGTTCAGCCCGCAGCGGCACTTCGGTTTCGAAGCGGCGGCCTGGTATTGGCACTTCGTCGACGTGGTGTGGCTGTTCCTGTTCGTCTGCATTTACATCGGCGGCATCTCCAACGTCGTCGAGTAGGTCGGCGCGCCGGCTGGTATGGCCGGCGATCTCAACCTCGTTGATGCTCGCGCTCACGGTGGGCCTGGGCGTGTGGCAGGTCGAGCGGCTGCACTGGAAAGAGCATCTGCTGGCCGACATCGACCGCGCCGAAGCCGCGCCGGCTATTCCGCTGCCGGCGTCGCCGGTCCCGTTCGAGAAGGTGGAGGTGTCCGGCCGGCTGCGTGAGGGTTCGGTCGCGCACTATGGCTCGGAGGTCCGCAGCACCGTTGACGGCCCGAAGCTGGGCTCCCAGCTGATCGTCCCGCTCGACCGCCCGGGGCAGCGGCCGATCCTGGTGGACCGCGGTTGGTACCCCGACGACGCGCCGGCTCCGGCCGGGCCCGGTCCGGTGACCATCACCGGCTACGTCCGGCCGCCCGAACCCGCCGGACCGTTTGCGCCGAACCCCGATCTGCCGCAGCGCCGCTTCTGGTCGCTCGACCCGGCCCCGATCGCCGCCGCGCTCGGCCTTGCGGACGTCGAACCATACACGCTGGTGGCGCTCGGCTCCGCCGATGCTCTGCCTGCGCCGGCCCAGGCGCTGCCCCGCCCCCCCAATGACCACCTCGGCTACGCCGTCACCTGGTTCGGCCTCGCCGCCTGCCTGATCGGCGTCTTCGCCGTCTTCGTCCGGAGAACTCTGCGCCGATGAGCCCTTACGACCGCCTGACCGACCGCTTTGCCCGCATTGCCACGCTCGGCGAAGCCAGCGCCGTCCTGAGCTGGGATGCCTCGGCGATGATGCCCGCCGGCGGCGGCAAGGCGCGCGGCGACCAACTCGCCGTGCTCGCCGGCATGGAGCACGCCATGCTGACCGAGACCGCGGTCGGCGACGATCTTGCTGCTGCCGAGCAGGCCGCCCCCGGCCGCGATTGGGAGGCCGCCAACCTCCATCTCATGCGTCACGCCTATGTCCGCGCGACGGCCTTGCCCGCAGATCTGGTCGAGGCCCAGGCGCGCGCCCACTCGACCTGCGAGCAGGTCTGGCGGGAGGCGAGGGCGCGTTCGGACTTCGCCTCCGTGTCTCCTTACTTGGCCGAGGTCGTTTCACTCACCCGCCAGGCCGCGACCGCTCTGGCCCCTGCGCTCGGGCTGTCGTCCTACGATGCGCTGATGGACGGCTTCCAGCGCGGGATCACGGCCGCGGACGTGGAGCCGGTATTCGACCGCTACGAGCGTTGGATGCGCGATGCCCTGCCGCGGGCGGAGGAGATCCAGGCGCGCCACGGAGCGCCGCTATCGCTCGACGGCGTGTTCCCGGCCGATCGGCAGGAGGGGCTGTGCCGCCATCTCGCCGCGCGGGCCGGGCTCGAGACGGAACATTTCCGCCTCGACCGCTCCGCCCACCCGTTCTGCGGCGGAACCCCGACCGACGTCCGCATCACCACGCGCTACAACGAGCATGACCCGGCGCAAGCGCTGATGGGCGTGCTGCATGAGTCCGGACACGGGCTGTACGAGCGCGGTCTGCCCGTCGAATTCGCCCGGCAGCCGGTGGGAACCGCGGCCGGCATGGCGGCCCATGAGAGCCAATCCCTCATCATGGAAATGCAGGCCTGCCGGAGCGACGCGTTCCTGCGCTGGCTTGGACCGGAGCTGCACGGCACCTTCGGCGGCGACGCCGCGCCGTATGACCCCGACAACCTCCGCCGGCTCTGGCGCCGGGTCGAGCGCGGCTTCATCCGGGTCGACGCCGACGAGATGACCTACCCGGCCCACGTCATCGTGCGCTTCCGGCTCGAACGCGCGCTCGTCGCCGGCGACCTGCAAGTGGTGGACCTGCCCGGCGCCTGGCGCGACGGATTGCAGGGCCTGCTCGGCATCACCCCGCCCGATGACGCCCGTGGCTGCCTGCAGGACATCCACTGGTATGCGGGCCTGTTCGGCTACTTCCCCAGCTATACGCTCGGCGCGATGGGCGCGGCGCAGCTCATGACCGCCGCCCGGCGCGAGATCGACGGCCTCGACGACGCGATCGGGCGCGGTGACCTGCAGCCGCTGCTGGGCTGGCTCCGCGCCAAGGTGCATGGCCAAGGCAACCGCCTCGGCTTCAACGATCTGCTCGCTTTCGCGACCGGCAAACGCCTCGACCCCTCCGACTTCGAGGCGCATCTGACGGCCCGCTATCTCGGCGCTCCAAGCCTGCACTGACCGATTGGCGGAGGCGCGGCTTGATGGTAGAGCCCCGCCCACGTTTCGCGCCCACAGCGTTTTCGCTGGGCCGACTTCCCCGACTGGAACAGGAGTACCTGGAATGGCTGACCCGAACATGACGCCGATCGATCTCGAACCGTCCGAAGTGGCGCTCGTGATCGGCGAGGAGGACGGCTCGATGACCGTCCGAGTCGTTCCCGCCCGCGAGTTACCCGAAGGCGCGACCGACGTGCCCGAGCCCTACGGCATCGCCGTAGCACTCGCGATGCGCCTGCTCAACGACCCCGATTTCCACGACGACGTCATGGAATGGTACGAGAGCCAGGAAGACGATGAGGAGGAAGACGAGGCCGACGAGGACGACGACGAGGCAGGCAAGGAGGACAAGTAGCCGCTCTCGTGCGCTACATCTCGACCCGCGGGCAGGCTCCGGCGCGTGATTTCGCCGGAGTTCTCCTGGCCGGGCTGGCCGAGGATGGCGGGCTGTTCGTGCCTGAGGTGTGGCCGACCTTCTCGCCCTCCGACCTCCGCTCGATGCGCGGCATGCCCTATCCCGAGATCGCCGCTCGGGTGCTGCATCTGTTCGTCGGCGACTGCATCGCGTCCGACACGCTGCGGGATCTATGCCGTGACGCTTACGCCGGGTTCGGCACTCCGGCCGTCGTGCCGCTGGTGCAGCTCGAGACCGGACTCTGGTCGCTTGAGCTGTTCCACGGGCCGACGCTCGCCTTCAAGGACATGGCGATGCAGGTCCTCGGCCGCCTGTTCGACTTGGTGCTGAGCGAGCGCGGCGAGCGCGTCACCATCGTCGCCGCCACGTCGGGCGACACCGGTTCGGCAGCGATCGAGGCGTTCCAGGACCGGGCTCAGCTCGACGTCGTCGTCCTGCACCCAAGGGGCCGTACCAGCGAGGTGCAACGCCGGCAGATGACGACCGTCAGTGCCGCCAACATCGAGAACATCGCGGTCGAGGGGACGTTCGACGACTGCCAGGATCTGGTCAAGGCCATGTTCGCCGACGCGCCGTTCCGCGCCGAACTGCGGCTGTCGGCCGTCAACAGCATCAACTGGGCCCGCGTCGCGGCCCAGATCCCCTACTATGTCGCCGCCGCCGTAGCCCTCGGCAGCCCGGACCGCGAGGTCGCCTTCAGCGTGCCCACCGGCAATTTCGGCAATGTGCTGGCCGCCTGGGCCGCGCGCCGTATGGGCGTGCCGATCGCGCGGCTGATCGTGGCCAGCAACCGCAACGACATCCTGACCCGCTTCCTCGACACCAACGACATGAGCATCCGCACCGTCGAGCCCAGCCTATCGCCCAGCATGGACATCCAGATCAGCAGCAATTTCGAGCGCCTGCTGTTCGAGCTGCTCGACCGCGACCCGGCGGCAACTGCCGCCACCATGCGAGGCTTCCGGTCCAACGGCCACATGGGCGTGCCCGAGGCGTCCTGGCACCGCGCCCGCACCTTGTTCCAGGGCTACCGGCTCGACGACGACGGCACGACCGCCGAGATCCGCCGGCTCTGGGGCCAGGGCTACCTGGCGGACCCGCATACCGCGATCGGCATCGCCGCCGCGCGGCAGTTCCCGCTCGACCATATCCCGACCATCGCGGCCGCCACCGCGCATCCGGCCAAGTTCCCGGATGCCATGCAGGCGGCGATCGGAACGCGGCCCCCCCTGCCATCGCGGCTTTCAAACCTATATGAGAGGACGGAACACTTCACCTGCGCGCCTGCCCAACTCGAGATCATCGAGGCCAAAGTCCGCGCCTTCGTGGGGCGAAACACCGTCTTGGGGAACACCGTATGACCGACGCCGTCCGCGTCACCCGCCTGCCATCCGGCCTGACGATCGTCTCGGAGACGATGGACCGCGTCGAGACCGTCTCCTTCGGCGCCTACGTCGCGACCGGCACCCGCAACGAGACCGAAGCCGAGAACGGCGCGTCGCATTTCCTGGAACACATGGCCTTCAAGGGCACCACGACCCGCAGCGCGTCCGATATCGCGATCGCCATCGAGAATGTCGGTGGTCATATCAACGCCTACACCGCGCGCGAGCAGACCGCATACTACGTCAAGCTGCTGAAGGAGGATCTCGCCCTCGGCGCCGACATCATCGGCGACATCCTCACCCACAGCACGTTCGCTCCCGAGGAGCTCGAGCGCGAGCGCGGCGTGATCCTGCAGGAGATCGGCCAGGCCAACGACACGCCGGACGACATCATCTTCGACCGCTTTCAGGAGACCGCGTTCCCCAGCCAGCCGATGGGCCGTCCGGTGCTCGGCACCGAGATGGGCATCCGCGGCATGAAGCGCGAGCAGCTCACCGGCTACATGCATCGGCATTATGCGGCCGGCAACGTCGTTATCGCCGCCGCGGGGGCGCTGCAGCACGAGACGGTGGTCGATCTCGCCAAGCGCCACTTCGCCGATCTGCCGACCGATCTGCCCGGCCAGTTCGTGCCCGGCGTCTATTCCGGCGGCGAGTTCCGCGAGGAGCGCGAGCTGGACCAGGTCCATATCGTGCTCGGCTTCCCCGCCGTGGGCTACGCCGACCGCGACTACTACCCGTCGTTACTGCTGAGCACGCTGCTGGGCGGCGGCATGTCGTCCCGGCTGTTCCAGGAAATCCGGGAAAAGCGCGGGCTGGTCTATTCGATCTACTCGTTCGCCGCGCCGTTCATCGATGGCGGCCTGTTCGGCATTTATGCCGGCACCGGCGAGGACGAGGCCAAGGAGCTGATGCCTGTCACGCTCGCCGAGCTACGCAAGGTGCAGCGCGACGTCTCGCAGGCCGAGCTGGACCGCGCGCGGGCACAGGTCAAGGCCGGGCTGTTGATGTCGCTCGAGAGCACGGGCAGCCGCTGCGAGCAGATCGCCCGCCAGATCCAGATCTTTGGCCGCATCATCTCGACGAGCGAGACGGTCGCCAAGCTGAATGCCGTCACGCTGGACGACATCAGCCGTTGCGCCGTCCGCATCTTCGGCGGCACGCCCACCTTGGCCACCGTCGGCCCGGCCGATCACGTGCCGTCGCTGCCGATGATCACCGACCGGCTGGCGGCATGAACGAACTCGATGTCCTGTCGGACCTGATCGGCCGCGCGCGCGCTGCAGGCGCCGACGCGGCCGACGCGGTGGTCGTGTCGGCCACCTCCGTGTCGGTTCAGCGCAGGCTGCGCAAGACCGAGCAGGTGGTCCGTTCCGAGGGCCACGACCTCGGCTTGCGGGTGTTCGTCGGCAACCGTTCAGCCTCGGTGTCGTCATCGGCCATCGACCCGGCTGGCTTTGACGCGCTGGTCGCCCGCGCCGTGGCGATGGCGCGGATCGTGCCGGAGGACCCCTACGCCGGCCTGGCCGCCGAGGCCGCGACGCCGCAGAACCTGAACCTGGAGTTGGACGACGGCCATGAGCCCGGCGTCGACGCGCTGATCGCGCGCGCTGCGGAAGCCGAAGAAGCCGCACTCTCCGTTGCCGGCGTGACCAACTCGGAGGGCGCCGAGGCCGGATACGCGCGGGCCCGTATCGCGCTCGTGACATCCGCAGGGTTTGCCGGGCAGACGGCCCGCAGCTCCCATTCGGTGTCGGCGACAGCCCTGGCCGGGGAGGGGACCGGCATGGAGCGCGACTACGACTATTCGAGCGCCGTATACCTGTCCGACCTGGAGGATCCCCGCACGATCGGCCGTGTCGCCGGCGAGAAGGCCATCTCCCGCCTGAACCCGAAGCGGCCCAAGACCATGCGCGTTCCTGTCGTGTACGATCCCCGTGTCGCCAGCAGCATGCTTGGCCATCTCTCGGGCGCCATCAACGGCGGTGCCATCGCGCGCGGCACCAGCTTCCTCAAGGAGCGCATGGGCCAGCAGATCTTCGCCCGTGGCGTGTCGGTGATCGACGACCCTCGCCGCGTTCGAGGCCTGCGCTCGCGCGAGTTCGATGGCGAGGGCGTCCCGACCCGGACGCATGCGGTCGTGGATGACGGCGTGCTGACCACCTGGTTCCTCGACAGCCGCACGGCGCGGCAACTCGGCTTGACGACGACCGGCAACGCGTCGCGCGGCGTCAATGGTCCGCCGTCGCCGTCGCCGACCAACTTGTATCTCGCGCCGGGCACTGTTTCGCCGCAAGAGCTCATGGCCGACATCAAGGAAGGCCTCTACATCACCGAGATGATGGGCTCCAGCATCAACAGCCTGACCGGCGACTATAGCCGGGGCGCCGCCGGCTTCATGATCCGAGACGGGGCGCTCGCCGAGCCCGTCGCCGAGATCACGGTGGCCGGGTCGTTGCCGGAGATGTTCCTGCACCTGACGCCGGCGAACGATCTGAGGTTCCGCCGCGGCACCGATGCCCCGACGATCCGGATCGAAGGCCTGACCCTCGCGGGATCGTAACGCGAGGGCTATAACCAGAGCTGGATCGGACTATATTCATCTTCAGTTCGCTGGAGGCTTTGTCATGTCCCGCTCTACCTCGTTGGTTGCGGCTCTCGCTGTCGCCGCTCTGACGCTCGCGCCGTCTCTGGCCGATGCGCGTGCCGGGGGTGGCTCGTCCTTTGGCAGTCGCGGGATGCGCACGTATAGCGCGCCGCCCGTGACCGGCACGGCGCCGTACGCCGCATCGCCGATGGAGCGCTCGATGACCCCGCGCACCGCGCCCTCGTACGGCGGGGCGCCCTATGGCGCGCCCATGCCCGCACGGAGCGGCTTCGCCTCGGGCCTGCTCGGCGGCCTGCTCGGCGCCGGCATCGGCGGCCTGCTGTTCGGTCACGGCTTGTTCGGCGGGGGCGGCTTCGGCTTCATCGGCTTCATCCTGCAACTCGCGATCATGTATTTCATCGCACGCTGGCTGTTCCGCACCTTCTTTCGCCGCCCCGCCATCGCAGGCATGGGCAGTTTCGGCCGGATGGGCCAACCCGCAGCCGGCATGATGGGCGGCGGCGCGGCGCCGCCCCGACCCGCGTCCGTCGCCATCGGACCGGCGGATTACCAGGAGTTCGAGCGTACGTTGCAGGAGGTGCAGGCCGCATGGTCGGCGCAAGACCTGCGGCATTTGCAGTCGATCGCCTCGCCGGAGATGGTCAGCTACTTCGGCGAGCAATTGGCCGAGCAGGCCAGCCGCGGGGTTCGCAATACGGTCACCGACGTGCGCCTGGATAAGGGCGACCTGTCCGAGGCTTGGTCGGAAGGCGGGCGCGAATACGCCACCGTGGCCATGCGGTTCTCCATGGTCGACGTGACCCGCGACGCAAGCGGCCGAGTCGTCGACGGCGACCCGGCGCAGCGGACCGCAGCGACCGAGCTATGGACGTTCGTCCGCGCCTCTGGAGGCCGTTGGCTGTTGTCGGCGATCCAACAGGGCCGCTGAACTCACCCAATAAAAACAAGGCCGTCTCCAATCTGGGGCGGCCTTTTTGGTCTGGCGCGCGTTCAATCTTGATGCCGGATGCTGCATCACGGAATCTTCACGTGCAACACCAGCGAGCAATCGTATGACCCGCTCATCTCAGGGGTGCGAAGGTGCTGAGCTGATGAATGCAATGTCTCCGTCTCATTCGCTCCGATATCGGACGGTATTTATTTCGGACGCGCATCTCGGCACCAAGTCGTGCCGAAGCGATTTTCTTGCCGACTTCATTGAGAAGATCGATTGCGACAAGCTATTCCTCGTCGGCGACATCATCGATGGCTGGCGCTTGCGGAAGAACTGGTACTGGGACGCGAGCCATGACCGGGTCGTCCGTGCGCTGCTGCGCCACGTCAAACGCGGCACCGAGATCGTCTACATTCCCGGAAATCACGACGAGATGTTCCGGGCCTGGCTCCCGTCCGCGCAGGACCCGCACCAGCTGGAGGTCGCCGGAATCGAGGTGCGGCGCGAGACCACCCACGAGACCGCGCTCGGCGTGCGCCTGCTCATCCTGCACGGCGACGAGTTCGACGGGGTCATGCGCTATGCCAAGTTCCTCGCCCGTCTGGGCGACAGCGCCTACACGGCGGCGCTCGTCGCCAACCGTTACTTCAACGCGATGCGCCGGGTCATGGGCTACGAATACTGGTCGTTGAGCCAGTGGCTGAAGCGCCAGGTCAAAGGCGCCGTCAAGGCGATCGACCGGTTCGAGACGACGCTGGCGGCCGATGCGGCCAAGCGAGGCTTCGACGGGATCGTGTGCGGCCACATCCACCACGCCGAGATGCGCATGATCGGCGACGTGCTGTATTGCAATACCGGCGATTGGGTCGAGAGCTGCACCGCGCTGGTCGAGCAGATGGACGGCAGGCTCGAATTGCTCGATTGGGCGGCGAGCAACAATCTCTCCTTCTTCCGGGGCAAGTCCGCTCAGATCGTCAACCAGCCCGCGCCGGCCTGACGCCGATGCGCATCCTCATCATCTCGGACGCGTGGCATCCGCAGGTGAACGGGGTGGTCGTCACGCTCGAGATGCTGGCGGTGGAACTGCGCGGGCTGGGCCACACGGTCGAGGTGATCGGGCCGGATCGGTTCCGGACGATCGCCATGCCGGGCTACCGCAGCATCCAGCTCGCCGTCGCCCCGTCGCGCCGCCTGGTGCCGATGATCGAGGCTTTCGCACCCGAGGCGCTGCATGTCGCCACCGAAGGCCCGCTCGGCTGGGCCGCCCGCCGCTGGGCGCTCCGCACCGGCACCAAGTTCACGACGTCGTTCCACACCCGGTTTCCGGAATACCTGCACGCCCGCGGGCACATCCCGCTGTCGCTCAGCTACGCCTTCCTGCGCGGCTTTCATGGCCGGGCGCAGGGGACCATGGTCGCCACCGGCAGCCTGCGGCAGGAGCTTGCCGCGCGTGGCTTCCGCAACCTGCTGCCCTGGTCGCGCGGCGTCGACGCGCACCGGTTCCGTCCCGGCGATCGCGAACCGTGGCCGTGGCCACGGCCGATCTTCCTCTATGTCGGCCGCCTCGCCATCGAGAAGAACGTCGCGCGCTTCCTGTCGCTCGACCTGCCGGGGTCGAAGGTCGTGGTGGGCGACGGGCCGCAGCGCGCGGCGCTCGAGCAGGCGTATCCTTCAGCCAACTTCGTCGGTGAGCTGCACGGCGAGGCGCTCAGCAGGGCCTATGCAGGGGCCGACGTGTTCGTCTTCCCCTCCGCCACCGACACGTTCGGCTTGGTCCTGCTGGAGAGCCTGGCCTGTGGCACACCGATCGCGGCGCTACCCGTGACCGGCCCGGCCGATATCCTCGCCAATGCCGGCCCGGGCGTCGGGGCCCTTGACACGGATCTGCGCGCGGCCGCGCTACAGGCGCTGGATGGCGACCGGGCCGCCTGCCGCCGGCATGCCGAGCGTTTCTCTTGGCGGGCCTGCGCCGAGCTGTTCTGCAGGAACCTCGCCTCCGCCTAGCGGCTGGGATTTGCTGACGGAGGGCGGCCATGCTACCGCCCCCCGGCCATGAAGCGGCTGCTCCGCCATCCCCGGACCTTGGCTCTGGGTGCTCAGGCGCTCGGGGCCTACCTCCGGTTTGCGCTCCGAACCACGCGATGGACCTTGCATGGCCGCGACGCGCTCGGGCCATACCTGCTCGGCGGCGCGGCGATCTTCGCGTTCTGGCACGAGCGGCTGCCGCTGATGCCCGCGCTATGGACGCTGGCGCTGCACGAGCGGCGCGGCGCGGCGCGGGGCCGCATGCATGTGCTGGTCAGCCGTCACCAGGATGGACGCCTGATCGGCAGCATCATGCAGGCGTTCGGCGTCGACATCGTTTACGGATCGTCCGCCCGGCGGCAAAAGGATAAGGGGGGCGTCGCCAGCCTCCGGGCGCTGATCGGCGTGCTGCGGCAAGGCGACCAGATCGTCATCACGCCCGACGGCCCCCGCGGGCCGCCCCGCAAGGCGGCCGCCGGCGTGGCCCAGCTCGCCGCGCTGACGCAGGCCCCGATCATTCCCTGTGCGGCGCAGATCAGCCGGCGCCGCGTGCTGGGCACGTGGGATGCGATGGTGCTGCCGCTCCCGTTCGGGCGCGGCGTGCTGGTCTGCGCTCCGCCGATCACGGTCGCGCGCGACCAGTGGACGACGAGCCTGCCGCAGATCGAGGCCGCGATGAGCCGTGCCGCCGCACAAGCGGACGCGCTATGCGAGGCGTGATCTCCGCCGGCTGGCACTGGGGTGCCACCGCTGGCGCGCCGCTGGTCGAGCGGATGCTGGCCCGCCGGGTGGTCCGCGGCAAGGAGATCGCCGGCCGTCTCGGCGAGCGGCGGGGCGAGGAGCTCACGCCGCGTCCGCCGGGCCGGTTGCTCTGGCTGCATGCCGCCAGCGTCGGGGAAGCGCTGTCCGTTCTGCCGGTGCTCGTGAGCCTCGAGCGTCGAGACGCGACGCTTCACACGCTGTTCACCACCGGCACGCTGACCTCCGCCCGGCTGCTCGAGCGCCGCCTGCCCGAGCTTGGCTTGCGCGGTGTGCTGCACAGGTTCGTTCCGCTCGACGTGCCTGCCTGGGCCGCGCGGTTCCTCGACCATTGGCGGCCGGACGCGGCGGCGTTCGTTGAGAGCGAGCTATGGCCGAACCTGCTCGCAGGCTGCCAAGCGCGCGGGATCCCGATGATGCTGATCAACGCGCGCATGTCCGCCGGCAGCCTGCGGCGCTGGCGCTGGGCGGGCGGATTCGCGCGCCAGGTCGTGGGCGCGTTCGACCGTGTCCACGCGCAATCGGCCGATTACGCGAGCCGGTTGGCGCAACTCGGGGCGCGCGGCCTGCTGCCACCGGGAAACCTGAAGTTCGCCTCCCCCAACCTGCCGGTCGATCCGGATGAAGCATCTCGATTGGCGAGCCTGATCGGCCGCCGCCCCCTCTGGCTCGCGGCCAGCACGCATCCGGGCGAGGAGGTCATCGTCGCCGACATCCACGCACGGCTGGCCCCGGCGCACCCGGGTCTGCTCACGATCGTCGCCCCCCGCCATCCGGAGCGCGGCGCAGCGATCGCGGCCGCGCTGCACGATGCCCCTCGTCGCTCGCTCGGGCAGGCGCCGCCCGCCGGCGGGCTCTGGATCGTCGATACGCTCGGCGAACTCGGCCTCCTCTATACCTTGGCGCGCATCGTGTTCATCGGCCGCAGCCTGGGTGGGCGAGGGGGCCAGAACCCGCTCGAGGCCGCGCGGTTCGGCGCCGCGATCGCAGCCGGCCCGCACATGGGCAATTTTACCGAGATTGCCGAGCTGCTCCATTCGGCCGGGGGCTTGGCGCGCGTGCGGGACGCAGATGGCCTCGCTGCCTGGGTCGACCGCATGGTGCGCGACCCCGCGGCGCGCGAGGCCGCAGGACAGGCGGCGCACAGCGTCGCGAGCGGCGAACTCGCACTGCCGGACCGGATCGCCGACACCTTGATCGAGCTGCTGCACCGATGAGGGCGCCGGAGTTCTGGCAGCGGGGCGGTGTCGTCCCGGCGCTGCTCGCGCCTGCCGCCGCTCTCGTCTCCGCCGCGACCCGGCGCAGGATGACCCGCCCCGGCTGGCGCGCGCCCGTCCCCGTCCTGTGTTGCGGCAATGCGAGCTTGGGCGGCACGGGCAAGACCACCGTCGTGCTCGACCTGATCCGGCGATTGCGTCGCCGCGGCGTCGCGGTCCATTGCCTCACGCGCGGCTATGGCGGCCGGACGACCGGCGCCCTGCGGGTCGATCCGGCGCATCATGGGGCGGCCCTGGTCGGGGACGAGCCGCTGCTGCTCGCCGCAGAGGCGCCGACCTGGGTCGGGGCGGACCGCGCGGCGTCTGCGCGCCAAGCCGTCGCTTCTGGGGCTGAGGTGCTGCTGATGGATGATGGCCTGCAGAACCCCGGACTGGCCAAAACCGCATCGCTCCTGATCGTCGATGGCAGCGTCGGATTCGGCAACGGCCGGGTCATGCCGGCCGGGCCGCTGCGCGAGCCCGCGATCGAGGCGGCCTCGCGCAGCCGCGCCTGCGTGCTGATCGGTGTGGATACCGCGCGTGCGCGCGCCGCGATCGGGACGCTGCCCGTGCTCGAGGCTTGGTTGGCGCCGGATCGCGCGCTGGACGGGACGCGGGTGTTCGCGTTCTGCGGCATCGGGCGGCCCGGCAAGTTCTTCGAGACCGTCGTGGCGGCCGGCGCCGAACTCGCGGGATCGCGGAGCTTTCCGGACCACCACTCGTTTTCGTCGCAGGAGCTCGAACAGGTCCTGCAAGCCGCGTCGCAGCACGGCGCGCGGCCGATTACGACCGCCAAGGACGCCGTACGGCTGCCGGACGGGGTGCGGGCGCAGGTCGATGTGTTGGGGGTGCGGTTGATGTGGCGGGACGAGGCGGCGCTGGAGCGCTTGCTGGACGAGGTGGTGACATGACGCCGCTGCAGCGGCTCGAGGGTGTCGCGGCCCGGTCGGCGGTTCGGCTGCTGCGCACGCTCGGCCCGGTTCGCGCGAGCAATCTCTGCGGCGCCGTCGCGCGCGGCATCGGCCCGTTGCTGCCGGTGTCCAAGGTGGCCGACCGGAATCTCCGGCTGGCGCTCCCGGAGCTGGACGCCCCCGCGCGCAAGCGGATCGTGCGTGGCGTGTGGGACAATCTTGGCCGCACGGCGGGCGAGTTCCCCCATGTCGGTCAACTCGCGGAGAGCGCAAGCGGGCCCGGATGGGAGGTGGTTGGCGCGGAGCACATCGAGGCGCTTGCCGCCCGGGGCGGCCCGGCCGTACTGTTCACCGGTCACATCGGCAACTGGGAGGTCCTGCCGCTAGCGACCGCGCGCAAGGGCGTGCAGTTCGCGACCGTCTATCGTGCCTCCGACAACCCGGCGATCGATACGCTAATCCTGGACTTGCGGCGCGCCTCGGCCGGGGCGAACGAGAAACTGTTTCCGAAGGGCGCACAGGGAGCGCGCCAGACGCTCCTGCACCTTCGGCAGAAGGGCTTTGTGGGCCTGTTGCAGGATCAGAAAATGAATGACGGGATCCGTGCCGAGTTCTTCGGATATCCTGCGATGACCGCCTCGGCGCTCGCCGCGCTGGCGCTGAAGATCGGGTGCCCCGTGCTGCCGACCTACGCGCAGCGGCTTGCGCCGGGCCGCTTCCGGGTGACCTACGAGGCCCCGGTGCCGTTGCCGAACACCGGGGACCGGGCTGCGGACGTCGCCGCGCTCACGCAGACGGTGAACGATCGGCTCGAGGCTTGGATCCGAGCCAAGCCGGAGAGCTGGCTTTGGCTGCACCGGCGTTGGCCCAAAGAGGTCTACGCCGACTTGGCGTGAGCCGGCGCCAGATCGGGGAACAAGCTCGCCAGCCCATCTGCGCTCGCGTCGCAGCGGCCGCGCTCGGTGATGAATCCGGTGAGCAGGCGGGACGGGGTGACATCGAAGGCCGGGTTGGCTGCCGGGCTGCTGGTCGGGATCACGCGCACGGTCGTGACCGTCCCGTCGAGCCCGCGGCCGCTGATGGTCGTCAGTTCCGCCGCGTCGCGCTCTTCGATCGGGATCGTCGCTCCATCGGTGACGGTCCAATCGATCGTGCTGGAGGGCGCGGCGACCCAGAACGGGACGTCATTGTCATGCGCTGCAAGAGCCTTGAGATAGGTGCCGATCTTGTTGGCCGCGTCGCCGTTGCGGCTGACCCGGTCGGCGCCGACGATCGCGATGTCGACCTTCCGGTGCTGCATGAGGTGTCCGCCGGCATTGTCGGAGATCACGGTGTGCGGGACGCCATGCTTGCCGAGTTCCCAAGCGGTCAGGAACGCGCCCTGATTGCGGGGCCGGGTCTCGTCGACCCAGACATGGATCGGGATGCCGGCGTTGTGCGCCTTGTAGATCGGCGCCAGCGCGGTGCCCCAATCCACGGTCGCGAGCCAGCCGGCGTTGCAGTGCGTGAGGACATTGACCGGTCGATCGTGCTGACGGCCGGCGATCTCCTCCAGCAAGACCTTACCGTGATCGCCGATCGCCGCGTTCTGCTCGACGTCCTCCTCGGCGATCAGCGCCGCTTCGGCATACGCCGCATCGACGCGGTCGGCCGCGACCGTGTTGCGCAGCCGGGTCAACATGCGGTCGACCGCCCAGCGAAGGTTGACGGCCGTGGGCCGGGTCGCCATCAGCACGTCGGCCGCACGCTCCATGGCGTCGCTGCGCGGGTTTTCCCGCATCGCCAACGCCATCCCGTAGGCGGCAGTCGCGCCGATCAGCGGCGCGCCACGGACCTGCATGCTCCGGATGGCATGTGCCGCATCATGCAGGTTGGCGAGGCGAACGTACTCCAGCGACCATGGCAGCTTGGTCTGGTCGAACACGCGAACCGACCAGCCGTCGCCGTCGTCCACCCAAATCGTGCGGTATGCCGTCCCGTCGACCTTCATCGCTGCCCCATTCGTTCTGGAGCACCTTATAGGAGCCGAACGCGACGGGCGCTAACGGTGCGGCCGATTGGTCGCCGGACTAGACGGTGCACTGGACGGTTTACTGGGCGGCGGCAGCAGGTCGAGCAACTCGGCCGGCAGCGGTTCGTGGACCGTGTCCTCGTGGCAGGATTTCAGCGCCCGCCCGAGCCAGATGGCAAAGGCTGTCCTGTCAGAGCGATCCACAACGGGCGGTTGATGCGATGTCTGTTCCATACCACAGCAATGCCTGGGCCGTGCTGAAGTTGCGTCGATCCGCTACCCTGCACGCCGGCGTGTGTGTCAAGTCACACATGGGGCAAATGGGGCGGGTGCAAACGAAATTATGACCGAGTGCCCCCGAGCACCAGGCGGGCCAGTTGGACGCCAAGGCAGGCATGAAGCTGCTCGACGGCGACAAGCCGGTTGGCCTTCGGGGTGCGCTCGAGATCGACTTGCCCGTCGTTGACCCAGCTGCGCATCAGGTCAAAACGGTGAAACAACAACACGCTGGGCATTGCTCCGACGACCTGAAACGCTTGTTCGTATGGATCGATGTTGCTGTTGGTCTGCAGGAAGCGGCTGAACTGCGGGTCGATCAGGACCAGGTCGGCGCCGGCGTCGGCGACCTTTTCGGCTCCCTCGGACAACGTTTGCGCGAACTCGCTGGGCGGGAAATTCCGCACCGCTTCGACGGTGCCTGTCTGCCAGAGAACGAGCTGGAACTTTTCCTGCCCCAGCATGTCGGTGAGGAGTTGCAGCTGGTCCGTGGCCGACAGACCGCGGCCGCCGCGGACGGTGACTTTGACGGTCAGACCCGGCACGGCCTTTTCGATCGCGGTGGCCATTTGCTGCGGAAACGCCGTCCCGCTTGGCGCCTCGTTGATCACCTGTGCCGGTGGCAGCGTCGTCTTGGTCGCGCCATGGAGCGATTGGCCGAGCAGGCTGCTCGGCGCCAAACCCGCTTCGGGGCGGAACAGGTTGGCCGAGCCGATCGCAAGGATGTTGAGCGTGGCGCCGGGCCGCAGCGCCTCGGTGACATGGGGCAGCGGCGCCGACGTGCCGGCCGCGTCATCCGGTGTTGCGCACTTCAACGCTTGCTCGGCGTGAGCTCGGGGCGCGGCGAGCGGCGTCACCGCCAGAGAGAGGAGCAAGGCCGCCCAACGCATCACACCACTCCCGCGCTGCGGATCGGTTCGGCGGCTACATCCTTGCGGGCGGCCGCACCCTTGCGGCGATACCAGGCCGCCAGCGCTCCCACCCCGCAGAGGGCGCACGCTCCGACGACGTTCACCGCGGCTTGAACCATCCAGTTCGGTTGCTCTTCCATCGCCAGACGTCCCAAGAATGAGAGGAATATGCCAGCGCAGAACACGGCGAGCGAGTGTTGCCCGCATAGGACGAATGGCAACGCTCCCCGGCTCTGCACCCATTTCGCCCCTTTTGGGACCAATCGCACCACAAACCACACGAGCGCAAAGATCGACAGCAGTCGCATGGGATGCAAGCTTTGTTTGTCGACCGAGATGAGGATTCGTGCCGCCCAGAGCGGCATCCGGTTGTCGATGTCGGTGGCAGGCCAAACGAGCCAAAGCAATACGAGGCCGCCGAGGATGATGAAAAGGGATATGACGTCGTAGAGGCGTTTCGAACCGCGGAGCCTGAACGGGCCATACGACAGCGTGGCTCCAATCATGAACAGGAACTGCCACGCGAACGGGTTGAAATACCAGCCGCCGCCGGTCCAGGACGGAAGGTTGTAGCCTGTGATCCGGACGGCGGCATACACGCCGGCCGACAACGCGAGCAAAACCCAGCGTACCCGCAGCAGCGGCATAACGACGGCGAACACCACCAGCAGCGTGATGTACATCGGTAGGATGTCGAGGTAGGCTGGCTGGAAGTGCAGCAGCAATGCTTCCAGCATCGCACGGTACGGCGCATCGGCCAGTGCGTCGATGTGGATCTCCTCGAGGTAGTCGGAGCGGTCGAGCGCGGTTGCCGAATACGAAACTTGGGCGCTGAACACCACGAATAAGAAAATGTGGGCAATGTACAAAACCCAGGCGCGCCGCAGGACGTCCGCGCCTGCGAACACCCAGCCGTTCTTGTCCATGCTGCGGCCGTAGGCGACGCCGGCGGCATAGCCGGCCAGCAGCACGAACACCTCCGTGGAGTCGCATAGGGCGAAGTTACGAAGGCTGAATTGCGCAATCCAATTGCCCGGAATGTGGTCGATGAAGATCAGCCACAGCGCGACGCCGCGGAAGAAATCGACGCGAAGGTCGCGATTGGCCGAAATTAGATTCATCCGCCCTCTACCGCGGTCGCCGCACCGCATATTGGACAGGTTAGCCGAACTTACAGGCTGTCGGCGATCCGTTCGAGATCGATCGCTGCCGGACTGTGTGGATGCCGAGCGAGCAGGAGCGCTTGGCGCCGGATCGCCTCAGGCACATTCGGGTCGCGACGGATGGTGCCGGCAACGCTGGGCGACCGACCGAGGAAGTGCACACAGGCCCGGGTCAGCGTTTCCGCAGTATGGTCGCCACCACGGTAGCTCTCGGCCTGGTTGATGACGAGCCGGGCGTCCCCAGCCGGGCGGTCGACGGCATGCAGCTTCAAGGTTGCATACGCGTCGGTGAGGCTCGTGGGCTCTTCCGTGGCGATTACGAACAAGGCGTCGGCCCAAGCGGCCATGTTGCGGACGACCTGGTGAATGCCCGCTCCGAGATCGATCAGGATGTGATCGCGCCCTGGCAGCAGCAGCGCGAGTTCACCAAGCAGAACGTTCAGGCGATCCTCGCCGAGACTGGACAGGTTGCCACAGCCGGACCGACCGGCGACGATCTCGAAGCCGCCTGGCTCGTAGGCGGTGATCGCATCGCTCAGCCGCGACGGACCGGCGAGAACGGACCCGAGATCGATGCGTGGCAACAGGCCCAATTGCACGTCGACATTGGCCAAACCCAAATCGCCATCGATCAACAGGACGCGGCGGCCACGGCGGGCCAGGGCATGGGCCAGTGTGATCGAGAACCAGGTCTTGCCCACCCCGCCCTTGCCGGAGGCGACCGCGATCGTGCGTGGAGTTGAACTCGTCATGGCTCAGATCCCGGCTGCTCGCTGCGAGTGCGCGCAAGAAGCGCAAGTGGGGAGAGGGGGGTCGGGCGGCCGGACTGGCCGGGTGCTACGGCGCAGCGCGTGTAGGACAGCCGGTCGGCGATGAAGGCAGGGGTGATCTTGGTCAATCCGTCGGCGACGGCGGCGCTGATCCCGGCCTCGGTGAAGGCCAGTCCTCGATCCGCCGCCGCGAGCAAGCCGCCCAGACGGCGGGACTGGTCCAATCGGGTGGCAATCAACATGGTCGCGCCGAGGTCCTTGAACCCGGTGGCGAGGTCTTCGGCATCGGCCGGGTCGAGCCCTGCAGGGAGCACGAGAACGCTCGAGGCACCTACGGCACCCTGGCATTCGCGGAGGAAGTCATGATCCTCCGGATCGGAGGGGTTGAGCCCGGGCATGTCGATGAGCACCGGCTCGTCAGCCGCTCGTCGCGCGACGGCGCTTTGCAGTTGTCGCGGAGTGTCGGCGACGATTAGGGTGAAGCCAAGCAAGCGGGTGAACGCCGCCAATTGCTCGGCAGCGCCCGCGCGCCGGCCGTCGCAGGTGATGACCATCGCCGACTGGCCAGACAGCTTGAGCCGGGTCGCCAGGCGCGCGACCGTCAGCGTTTTGCCCGCCCCCGGGGGGCCGACAAAGAGCAGCGGCGATTCGGCGGGCTGACAGGGAAGCCGCTCGAAATGGAACTGGGCTTCGATGGCGGCGGTGAGGTCGCCCCGCCCAAGCCGGGCTGCCAGATCGGCAGGAAGGCCATGCCAACGCAGCGTGCCGGAACGCGCGATCTCGGTTGTCAGGACCGAGGACGATGGCACGGTCGGCGAAGCGGCTGCCTGCGGCACCGTCGGCTCAGGTCCCGAATGGTCTTGTGCCGCCGTGAGCTCGACGCCGCCATCCACGGTCCGATTGGCAACGATCAGGGCGTCGGGACCCAACTCGTCCCGCACCATCGCCATGGCCGCGCCGATATTGGGCGCTTGATAGACTTTAAGTCGCATTGCCTGCGGAGCTTAGCCGGCGGACGTTAGCAAACACTTAAGCTCAGACCGTCCCAAGGGTGCGGATCCGCGCCCGCGGGTAAATTTCCGTTTGTGCGAGCACCGGTGTGGCCGGCCGCAACCGCTCGACGATGGCGCGGACATGGGCGCGTATCGTGCCGGAGCAGAGCAGGACCGGCGCTTCGCCGCCGGCGGTCACGGATTCAAACACCGTGCGGAAGCGCTGCATGAACTCGTTCAGCTTCGTCGGCGCGATCGCGAGCTGACGGTCTTCGGGCGGGCCGACGAGGCTCTCGCTGAACGCCGCTTCCCATTCCGGCGACAGGGTGACGAGGGGAATGTAGCCGGCCGGACCCACGTGGCTGTCGCTGATCTGGCGCGCGAGCCGGGTCCGGACATGGCCGGCGATCACCTGGATCGCGCGCATCCCGCCGCCGCATGCTTCTTGAATGCCCTCGAGGATAGTAGGCAGGTCTCGCAACGAGATGCGCTCGGTCAGCAGCGCCTGCAGCACGCGCTGCACGGCGCCGGCGGAGATCTGGCTAGGAATCAGGTCGGCCACGAGCTTCTGCTGCTCGCGCGGCAGGTCCTCCAGTAGCTTCATCGTCTCGGCGTAGGACAGCAACTCGGCCATGGAGTCGCGGACGATCTCGGTCAGGTGGGTGGTCAGGACGCTGGCCGGGTCGACGACGGTGAGATTGCGCAGCAGCGCACTCTCCCGCTGATCCTCGCCGATCCACAGCGCCGGGAGGCCGAACGCAGGCTCGACCGTTCGCTCGCCGGGAAGGTCGGGAATGCTGCCAGACGGGTCCATCGCAAGCAGCTTGTCGGTCCGCAAATCGCCCCGCGCCGCCTCGATCTCCTTCACGCGGATGGCGTAGGAGTCGGCTGGGAGCTGGAGATTGTCCTGGATGCGGACGGGCGGCAGGACGAACCCCATCTCGGCGGCGATGGCCCGGCGAAGTCCCTTGATTTGCTCTGTCAGCCGAGGCGCATCGCCACCGGCCATCGTCAGAAGGCCATAGCCGAGTTCGAGCCGAAGTGCGTCGATGCGCAGCGCATCGGCGATCGGCGGCTCCGGCGGTGGTCCGGGGATCGGCGTTGCCGCAGCATGGGCTGCGCTCGCCGATTTGTGCCGCAGCCACGCGCCGCCGCCGGCCAGGAACGCCAGGCCGAGAAATGGCAGAGCCGGCAGCCCGGGCATCAACGCGAGGGCTGCGGCCGCGGCGCCGGCGAGGGCGAGCGGCTTGGGGCTGCCGGCAAGCTGCCGCATGAGCGCCGCGTCGGCCGGACCCTCGACGCCGCCTTTGGTCACGACGATACCTGCGGCCGTCGAGACGAGGAGCGCAGGGATCTGCGAGACAAGGCCGTCGCCGACGGTCAGCGTCGTGAAGGTGGCCGCAGCTTCGCTGAACGGCATGCCGTGCCGGATCAGACCAATCGCGAGCCCGCCGAAGATGTTGATCGTCGTGATCAGCAGCCCGGCGATCGCATCGCCGCGCACGAACTTGGCGGCACCGTCCATCGCGCCGTAGAAGCCGCTTTCCTCCTCCAGCTCGCGCCGCCGCAGCCGGGCCGTGGCTTCGTTGATCAAGCCGGCCGAGAGATCTGCGTCGATCGCCATCTGCTTACCGGGCATGGCGTCGAGGCTGAAACGGGCCGCAACCTCGGCGATGCGGCCCGACCCCTTGGTGATGACCATGAAGTTCACGACGAGGAGGATCGAGAACAGGATGACGCCGATCACGACGTCACCGCCCATCAGGAAGCCGCCGAACGCTTCGACGACATGGCCGGCGGCGGCTGGACCTTCGTTGCCGCGGCTGAGGATCAGGCGGGTGGTCGCGACGTTAAGCGACAACCGCAGAAGAGTCGTCAGCAGCAACAGCGTCGGAAAGCTGGTGAAATCGAGGGGGCGGCCGAGGAACACGGCCACCATGAGGACCAGAACCGAGGCCGTGACCGAGAGTGCGAGACCGACGTCGAGCAACGCCGACGGGAGCGGCACGACCAGCACGGCGAGCAGCGCGATGATCCCAACCGCGAGCCCGACGTCAGTGCCGGGCATGTAGGGTTTAGCTCGTCCGCCGAGGCGCAGCAGTGTCTCCTGCATGGGCTAGGCGGGATAGGCGGGTGGCGGAACGGCCATGCCGGCCCGCGTGTAGTCGCGCAATTTGTTCCGCAGCGCGCGGATCGAGATCCCGAGGATCACGGCGGCATGGGTCCGATTGCCGAGCGTGTGGCCGAGCGTCTCCAAGATGAGGTCGCGTTCGACTTGTTCCATCGTTTGGCCGACCAGCCCGGTCACGCCGGTGCCGGCCCGCGTGGCAGCATCGGGCGCGCTGCCCGACAGCTCGATGGCGTCCGCGCCGATGAGGTCGCCCGAGGCGAGCAGGACGGACCGATGCACCGCATTCTCGAGCTCGCGGACGTTGCCGCGCCACTTGTGCTGTCCGAGTTTCTGCTGTGCCGCTCGCGACAGCGGCCGGTATGGGACCCCGTTCACGTCGGCATAGCGTCGCGCGTAGTGGTCCGCCAACGCCTCGATGTCGCCGGGCCGCTCGCGCAGCGGGGGCAGCCGGAGGCTGACGACGTTCAGGCGGAAGTATAGATCTTCGCGAAAGCGGCCTGCGGCGACTTCGGCCGGCAGGTCGCGGTTGCTCGTGGCCAGGATGCGGACGTTGATCTTGACGGGCGCGCTGCCTCCGAGCCGGTCGATTTCGCGCTCCTGGATCGCGCGCAGCAGCTTGGCCTGCAAGCGCACATCCATTTCGGTGATCTCGTCGAGTAACAAGGTGCCGCCGTCAGCGGCCTCGAACTTTCCGGCGCGGCGGGCGATCGCGCCGCTGAAGGCGCCCTTTTCATGTCCGAACAGCTCCGACTCGAGCAGGTTCTCTGGAATGGCGGCGCAGTTCAGTGCGATGAACGGGCCGTTGATGCGGCGGGAGCGGCGGTGGATGTGACGCGCGATCACCTCTTTACCGGTGCCGGACTCGCCGGTGATCAGAATGCTCGCTTCCGACGGGGCCACCTGCTCTGCGCGGCGAACGGTTTCGAGCATGACCGGGTCGCGCGCGATGAGCGAATGGGTCTCGCCCGAGGCCGCTTCCAGGATGGCGGCGATGAGATCGGGATCGGGCGGCAGCGGCAGGAACTCGCGCGCACCCTCGCGCATCGCTTGCAAGGCCGACGGCGCATCCGCATCGGTGCCACACGCGACGACGGGGGTCGGGATACGCTCGGTCGCCATCGAGCGGACGAGTGAGCCGACATCGTGTGGCAGTTCGACCAAGACCAGGTCGACCCTGGCATCCGCACGCAAACGAGACAGCGCGGCGCGCTGGTCGTCGACCTGCTGAAGCTTGGCGCCGCGCGCGGCGGCGATGCGCGCGGCCTTACCGAGTTCTCCACCGAGCGAACCAAGGATGAGGACGTGCATCGCCGCGCCCTAGAGCCGGTCGCTTTTGACGATTTCCGTCATGGTGACGCCGAGCCGGGTCTCGTCGACCAGGACGACCTCGCCGCGCGCGACCAAGCGATTGTTGACGTAGATGTCGATCGCTTCGCCGAGCTTGCGATCGAGTTCCACGACGGCTCCGCGCCCTAGCTTGAGCAGCTGGCTGACCTGCATCGTGCTCTTGCCCAGTACGGCGCTGACGGTCACCGGGATGTCATAGACCGCTTCCAGGTCGCGGGGACCACGGCCGATCTCGCTCGGTCCGGTCTCGGCGAGATCGGACAGTTCCATTCTAGTCGGCATAGGCCATCACCTTTTTTGAAGGGGCTTCGACGGGTTGTTGCAGGCCGAGCAGGCCGAGGACGTCCTCGACCGCTTGGATGATCTTCCGGGAGTCGCGGACCATCGAGCCGTTCTCCCAGCTGACCTTGACGTCGCCTCGTTCGACCGGCGCAGCGGCAACGTCGATCATCGCGGCGAGGTCTGGTTCGAGTTCGGCGATATCGCGTTGTATCGACGCGACGAGATCCGGGTGAACTCGGGCGATGATCCTGGTTTCGGAGCGGATCGTGGGCAGGAGGCGGCCGAGCAAGGCCCGCACCTCGGCCATGCCGTGTTCACGGGAGAGATGGGGCAGGAGGCCGGTGATGATCGACAGGATCGTGGTGACGGTGGTCTCCGCAACCGCCAGGGCGGAGCGTTCGGTCGCGTCGCGAATGCCTGCGAGCACAGGCCCGAGTGACGCGATGGCATCGAGGCGCGCTCGTTCGTCAGTCCGTTGCCAATCGATTTGCGCGGCGCGGACGGCCGCGGCGCATGCGGCGTCGACATCGGCTTGGGTGATCGGCGGCGGCTCCGGGGCGCGTGCATCGGCGCCATGCCGGTCGAGTTCGGCGGGGTGGTCGAAATCCTCCGCATACAGGATCCCGAACGGGCTGGCGGAACGGCCCGCTGAGCCGTGGTGGATGCTGCCCAACATCAGTACACCATCTCGTCGTTTGCGGCTTCGTTCACGTCGATCAGCCCTTCGGTCGACAGCTCCTTTGCCGTGTTGACGATGCTGCTTTGGGCTTCGTCGACGTCGCGCAACTTGACTGGGCCGAGCGACTCGATGTCGTCGCGGAGCATGCGGCCGGCCCGTTCGGATAGGTTGCTGAAGAAGAGCTCGCGCAGTGGCTCGGACGCGCCCTTCAACGCGAGTGGCAGCTTGTCTTTGGCGACAGCCCGCAACAACACCTGCATGTGCTCGGCCGAGAGGCGGCGCAGATCATCGAAGGTGAACATGAGCGATTTGATCCGTTCGGCGGCCTCGCGATTGCGTTCTTCCAGCGCCGAGACGAAACGCGCTTCGTTTTGGCGATCGAGGCTGTTGAAGATCTCCGCCATCATCTCGTGGCTGTCGCGGCGGCTCGTCCGGGCGAGATTGGACATGAACTCGGACCGCAGCGTCTGCTCGACACCGTCGAGGATGTCGCGCTGCACGCTTTCCATCCGCAGCATCCGCATGACGACCTCGATGGAGAAGCCATCGGGCAGCAGCGTTAGCACCCGGCCGGCATGATCCGGCTTGAGTTTGGACAGCACGACCGCGACGGTTTGCGGGTATTCGTTCTTCAAGTAGTTGGCGAGGACGGCCTCGTTCACGTTGCCGAGTTTGTCCCACATGGTTCGTCCCGCCGGGCCGCGGATCTCTTCCATGATCTGATGTGCGCGGTCCTTCGGAAGCGCCTGTTGCAACAGCAATTCGGTCGCTTCGAACGAGCCCATGATGTTGCCTTGTGAACCGATCCCGTCGGCAAACTCGTTGCAGAGTTGCTCGACTACTTCGGCTCGGATCGTTCCGAGCATCGCCATGGCGCTCGAGATCTCTCGGATTTCGTCCTCGTGCAGGAGGCTCAAGAGCTTCGCACTGTGCTGCGGACTGAGAGCCAGCATCAAGACGGCCACTTTTTGCCGGCCCTGCATCGCTATTTTCGCGGCGGCTTGACGCATTAGTCCGCCTCCGCCAGCCAGTTGCGCAACATGCCGACACTGTCCTCGGTCCGCTCCTCGATCAATGTCGTGACACGGGTTATGGACGCCATCCTCATTTCACCTTCTACATTTGCCACGTGCACCATCTCGTCGCTCCCGTGCTCGAGCCGGGCTGCGGCGCCAGGCGCGCCGGCGAGGGCCGGAGCGCCTGAACTTGCTTGGACGGCGGCGGGGTTGGCGGCGACGGACAGGCGCAGCGCCATCGGGCGGAGCACGAAGAGCAGGGCGGCAAGAACACCGAGGGCAACCGCCCCGTTCTCGCCAAGGCGATACATGTCCGACTTGTCGAACCGCGACCAGAAGGACGGAGCCGGAGCTTCCGGACCCTCTTCGGCACCGGCAAACCGCATCGATACGACGTCCACGTGATCGCCGCGGGCCTCGTTGAAGCCGATCGCACCACGCACGAGGGTTGCGATACGCTCCAGGTCGGCCTGTGAACGCTCGGTCCACGTCGTCGTCCCGTCCGCATTGCGGGAGCTCAGGCCGTCCACCATCACTGCGAGGCTGATGCGATGAACCTGAGGCTGCTCTCGGACCAGCGTCCGAACGGTCTTGCTGATCTCGAAGTTCGTCGTCTCGTCTTGCTTTTGCTCTTGTGACCCGGCCGGCTGCGTTCCGGCATCAGCGTTGGGCAGATTATTCTGAACGGAGACGTTGGTTTGCGCCTCGGTGTTGCGGCTGTTGTTGGTGCTGTTCTGCTGGCTACGGACGACCTGACCGTCCGGATCGAACTTCTCTTGGGTTTCGTGGACCTGATCAAAGTCGAACTCGACGGCGGCCTCGGCGCGGACGTGACCGGCCCCGAGGCTACGCTCGAGCATCTCTTCGACCGCTCTGGACAGTCGAAGCTCGGCGCTGCGCTTGAGCTCTTCGCCAGTTTGCGCCGATGCCGCGGGGCCGGTTGGGCGGCCGGCGCGGGACAGGAGGTTACCGCGGCTGTCGACCATCGCAATATTCTGCGCGTGCAATCCAGGGACGGCCGCGGAGACGAGGTTCAGGATCGCCTGAGTGCCCTCAGCGTCAAGACGGGCGGCCCCGGCCATGGTCAGCACGATGCTCGCCTGAGCGTCTTGCCGCTCGCGGGCAAACGGTTCGCGCCGGGGCAGGACGAGGTGGACCCGGGCGGTGCGCACCCCCTGGATAGCCCGGATGGTGCGCGCGAGTTCGCCTTCCAGCGCGCGGGTTTGCGCAATGCCTTGCTGGAAACTGTTGGCGGTCAGTCCGTCCGAGCGATCGAAGATCTCGTAGCCAATGGACCCACCAGACGGCAGGCCTTCCTTGGCGAGCAGGAGACGAGCGCGATCGACCTGGTCGCCTGCAACCAGCACTCGGCTTCCGCCGCCCTCCGTTTTGTGAGGGATGTGCGCCTTGTCCAGTTGGTCGATGACTTGGCTAGCTTCCCGCAGATCGAGATCTCCGTAGAGCAGCGACATAGGCCCGTCATTGCTGCGCATGGCCAGATACGAAAGCAGGCCGAAGCAGAGCATCGCTACAGCTGCCATCGCCCCTAGTTTGAGGGGCCCCAGCGAGCGCAGACCAGATATCATAGAGGTCATTGCCCGATCCCGTTTTGCCATCGCGCCATGGCCTTATCTTGCCAAGGCCGGGTTACCGAACGGTTAATCGCTCGGCAGAAACTGCCTACTCAGGACAAAAACCACGTTCCGACATAGGCAATGATCACCCAGATCGGTGCGGAGAGCAGAGCGCCGAACGCCACGCCCCGGGCTGCGGCGGCCTGATCGACTTCATCGAACTCGATCTCGGTCGGCTCCGGACTGCGAAGGATCGGGATCAGCGTCGGACTCACATTCTCGAGCCGACCCGGCCGACGACGTTCGGCAACGTCCATTGCCGCCTCGACGGCAGACGGGGCCTCGACCTCAGTCACTTCAGTCATTGTCTGGTCTCCATTCACGTCCAGCACGGTCAGATCGCCGGCGTTCGTGGATAGAGTCTAGGATGTAAAAGTTAATGAATTCTCACCACTCGAATGACTTTGTTAACTGACCGACACGCGTCTATGTTTCTGCACGGCTGGAAGCCTGACAGCTGTTTACTTGATCGTTCAAGGCGTTGCCGTGACGACGGACTGTATCGTCCCGACGTCCGACTGCAGGCTGCCCATTACCGCGTTGACCGCGGTGCCGCTCCGCTGCAAGCCAGTGACCGTACCGGTGACGGTCGTCGCGATACCGGTCCCGCTCTGATCGGCCACCGTCACCTTGTAGGCGCCGTCGGCGAGCGTGTGGCCGGTATCATCCTTTCCATTCCAGCTCCAGTCATTGTTGCCAGCGGCGGCCGACATGTTGGTTTGCAGCACCGTCGCGCCAGACGGCCCGGTCACCGTGATCGTCACGGGCTCATCTTTCGGCGCATTGAAGTGGATCTGGGCTTTGCCGTCTTGGAGAGACAGGTGGTCATTGGTCACCGTCGCTTGCTTGCCGACAAGCGAGGTCGATTGGAGGATCGTGTTACTCTGGGTGGCCGTAATTAGGTTGGTCAAGTTCGTGTTCGTGTTGATTTGCTGCTCGACACTTGAGTATTGGACGAGCTGGGTCGTGAACGTATTGGTGTCCATCGGCGACGTGGGATCCTGGTTCTTGAGCTGGGTCATCAGCAGCGTCAGAAAGCTATTCAGCGTGCCGCTGAGCGAGCCGAGGGCGGAGTTCGAGGCTGGACCGGTCGTCGCGGCAGCAGGAGCGGTCACGGTCGGCGTTGAGAGTGTCATCGGGATTCTCCTCAGGCGGTGATGTCGACCGCAGACCGCATGATCCGGGTGTGAGTTGTGGCGGCAAGTGGGTTGGTGTCGGACTCGACTAGGTTTGCGCCATTGTAGGGAGTACCCTGACGGGCGCCGTTGCTCGGAGACTGTCCGCCCGAAGCGCTCTCCCCGGTTAGGTCGGTCGAAGAGGCGGTCCCGGCCGTTGTCGCCGGCGCGAGACTGAACTCGATCGTGCGACTTGATTGTGGAATACCGGCGTGATCAAGCGCTTGTTGGAGCTGCGATTGATCGTGCACGAGACGTGTCAGTGTCTCGGGGCGCTCAGCGACCAGTTGTATTCTCGCTGGACCGTCGTTCAAGCGTTCGATCCTGACTTCGACCCGGCCCAACTCGATCGGGGTGATCTGGATCGTCGTGACGTGGGGCGTCGCTGCTCCAGCTTGGGCCGGGCTGGTCAACATGACCTTGACGGGCTCGGCAACCGCCTGCGCCACCTGCGCGGCAGGGGAGAAGGCCGGCGCGACGGCCGGTGCGGACCGGGTCGGGCCGGAGATTGGCGTGGCAGCCAGCGGAATCACTGGCGGCGGAGCCTGGATTTGTGCCGGTGACTGCGGCTCGACGGCCGCGAAGGGCGACGTCTGCACGGCATTGGTGGCGGGGGTGGAACGGCTCGGCACGTCCGGTGTGCGGGCAGATGCGGACAACGATGCGCCTTGGCGGTTCGCCGCCGGCGCTGAACCTGTTGCAGTCGAGGCCGTGATCCCGAGAGGGGGTGGCACGACCGGCGGAGCTGGAACCGCGTGGCTTGCTGTCTCGGTCGCTTGCTGGACAGCCGTTGGCGACTCGGGCGGTACCTCGCCCGGGGCGTGATCCTCGACCGACAGCCCGACTTGACCAGCCACCGCCGCCTGGTCGGCCAAGCTCGACCCGGCCGGGGCTCCGGCTGATGACACGCCAGAACTAGTAAGGCGATCCTCGTTGGCGGAGGTGGGCGCGGCCGCGGAAGTTGACGGCGTCGTGTTTGCCACCGACGCCGGCGCCGCCGGCACGTGGTTCGTCAAGACAGCACCGGCCGCGTCGGACGCCACAGAAGGTGGAGCGGTCGCACCCGAGGGTTGGATTGCGATCGCGGCCTGAGGAGAGGGGATATCCGGAAGGGGGACGGGCAGAGGAGCGCCCGACGGGACCGATGATTTCACCGGATCAGGACCGACCGCCGCCTGCTTCGTCCGCTTGGCAGCGGCGGCCGAGTCAGCATTGGGCACAGCTTTGGGAGGGCTGCCGTCGACCAGCGGTCCCTTCGCTGTCGGGAGCGTCAGTGTCGGAGAGGGCTGATTCGGGACGGCAGGCCCAGTCACGCTCGCATCAACAAGTGTCGGATTGGGCGCGGCGGTCGCCGTTGCGACTGATTGGCCGGCCGTGTCGAGCACCGAGGCGAAGCCGCCGCCGGGTGAGGCGCCGAGCCCAGCGGATAGGCCCGCCGCACCGATCCCGGACGGGGTCGATGGCGGTGCAGGAGACGACGCTGCCGGGACGGCGGAGGTGAGCATGGCTGACGTTAGAGCAAGGAGCGGGCCAACGTCGGATGCGAGCAAATCCAAGCGTGCCCGCACAGGGCGCTCGGCACGAATTGCCGGGTTGGCGGTGCTACTCGGCTATTTTCGCCGGGTCGGCGGCCAGGGAAACGCTTGTTTTGCTGGACGGCGAAGGTGGCACGAAAGATGCGAAAGGCCTGGAACCACATCTAGGACCCATCAATGTCGCTCTTTGGTGCAATGACGACGGCCATCGCAGGCCTCAACGCTCAATCGACTGCGTTCAGCAACGTGGGCGACAACCTCGCCAATACTCAGACGACCGGCTTCAAGGGCGTCGACACGACGTTCGACGACTACATTACGGTGAGCACGGCGACCGTCAACGAGTTCGGGCAGCGTCGTTGCTCGGCCACAGTACAACAACTCGGTGCAAGGGTCGATCACGTCATCCAGCAGCCCGCTGTCGCTCGCCATTTCGGGGCAAGGCTTCTTCCCGGTCAGCGCTCAGAACGGCACCGCCAACGGTGAGCCGACGTTCGACGGCCGGCAACTGTTCACCAGGGCGGGCGACTTCAAGCTCGATGCCAACGGTTACCTGGTCAACAGCACGGGTCACTTCCTCAACGGCTGGCCGGCCAGCGCCGCTGGCACCATCGATCAAACCAAGCTGACGCCGCTGCAAGTCGGCCAGAGCGGTTACGCGCCGGTTCCGACATCCAGCGCCACGATCTCGGCCAACCTTCCTGCCACGCCGGCGACCGCGACGCCGTTTACGACGGAGTTGCCCATCGTCGACGCACAAGGCAGTCCGCAGAACCTCGAACTCACATGGACAAAAAGCACCACGGCGCAGAACACCTGGTCGCTGTCCATCGCCCAGCAGAATAGCGCGGCCGCACCCACGACCGTCGATGTCTCGTTTGGCTCGAATGGCGCGCCAGCCGGCACGATCGGATCTGTCACGCCGACGAGCCCGGCCGGCCCGGCGACGACGTATGCGGCAGGCACGAATGCGACCGTGGCGTTCACCGCCAACTTCCCCGGCGAACCCGCGCAGCCCATCAGTGTGGACCTGGGCAAGTTCGGCGGCACCGATGGGGTGACGCAGTTTGCTGGGACGACCTACAATCTGGTCAGCACGTCGCAGAACGGTGTGAAGCCCGGCAGTTTCAGCAGCGTGACGATGCAGCAGAACGGCGACATCCAAGTCAACTACGATAACGGCTCCTCGCGGGTGCTGGCGCAGATTCCGATCGTCACCTTTGCCAGCCCTGACTCGCTGCAGCGTCAAGACGGGCAGGCGTTCCTCGCCACGAACGGGAGCGGAACGCCCCGCATCAACCAGCCTGGCGGCAACGGCGCGGGCACGCTGGTGACCAGCTCCCTCGAGGGAAGCAACGTCGATATCGCAAGCGAGTTCACCAAGTTAATCGTGGCGCAGCGGGCCTACACTGCAAATACCAAGATGGTCACCACGTCTGATGAGCTCCTGCAGGCGACCATCGACATGAAGAGGTAATCCATGTTTCTCGGGAACACACTCAGTTCGGCGTCCTCTGGACTGGACAGCGTCGAGCGGCAACTTGCGGTCTTGTCACAGAACGTGTCAAACGCGAGTACTCCGAACTATGTCCACGAGTCGACGCCGCTTACCAGTTTGGACAGCGCGGGCGGGCCAGCCGGCGTGCGAGCCGGACCGGCCAATCGCGACATCGACGCCCAACTCCAACACAACCTGTTCGCGTCGGTCGGGAACGAGGCGGGCAGCAAAGTCACGCAGACGGCGCTCTCTGCGGTCGACCAGGCGTCGGGGACCCCGGGAAGCGGTCACGATCTGGCGTCGCTCGTTGGCGCACTGCAGGACGGTTTCACGACGCTCGGCGCCGATCCCTCGAACGAGACACAGCAGAATACCGTGCTAGGCAAGGCCAACGCGCTCGTGGACGGCATCCATTCACTGAGTGAGTCCTTGGTGCAGGCAAGGCAGGCGGCGCAGGGTTCATTGTCGGACGCGGTGACGACCGCCAATGCGGCGCTGCACGCGATCGGGCAGTTATCAGATCAGGTCATTGCGGCGAAAGCGAGCGGCCAGAGCACTGCCGGGTTGGAGAACGACCGCGACGGGCAAATGAAGACCCTGGCCCAACTAACCGGAGCGAAGTTCAATCATCTCGCCAATGGCGATGTACAGGCGATTGCCGCTAACAGCGTCTTGCCGCTGCATGCCGATAGCGGGCCGTTCAGCCTGGCCACGATCAGTTTTACGGCCGGGTCCGGCACGACCGCGGTTCCTCCATTGCTGATGAACGGCATCACCGTGCCAAGCTTAGGCGGTGAGATGGGCGCCAATCTGGCCCTGCGGGACGCGACCATTCCGGACATGCAAAGCCGGCTGGATGAATTCGCCCGATCCCTATCATCGTCGTTTCAAAGTCAGAATGTCCCCTTGCTGAGCGACAGTTCGGGTTCTGTACCCACGTCGGGCGTGGCGGCGACGGGGTTTTCGGCCACCATCGGGGTGTCGCCGGGGTTCACCCCATCGATGCTGCGGGACGGCACCGGCCCGACGCTCCCGGCCGGCGACAATACCGTCATCAATAATGTTCTCAACACCGTCTTCTCCTCATCCTCGACAGGCGCTCCCGCCCTAGCCGCGACCGTGGTTGCCGGCTTTGCTGCCCAGGCTGCGCAGGCCGGGTCGACTGCTACGGCCAACACGGCATTGCGGACGGGACTGGAAAGCCGGCTGTCGGCCGAAAGCGGCGTATCGGTCGACTCCGAACTCGCGCAGATGGTCCAGCTGCAGACCGCATACGCCGCGAACGCCAAAGTCGTCACCGCCGTCCAATCCATGTGGACCGCATTGTTGGATTCAGTTCGATGATCAATAACGATTACACGTTCATCGCGCGCCTGGTGAGCGACAGCAGCACCGTGCGCGATCAATTGGAGCAGACGAACGAACAGGTGGCGAGCGGTCGTGTGTCCGATACGTACGCCGGGCTGGGCAATCAGGCGAGGACCTCGCTGAGCTTGGCGCCGGCGATCGCTCACCAGACGGCCTGGAGCCAAAACATCAATGCGGCGCAGGGACGCTTGGACATCACGCAGAGCGCGATGACGTCGATCGCAGCAATCGCGTCTAAATTCTTTGCGCAGGTCAATACGTTCAACGCCAGCGACCCGACCGGCACTCAAACCTTGGCGCAGGAGGCGAAAGACGCGCTGCAGCACGTGGGCGACCTGTTGAATACCAAGTCAGGCGACAACTACGTCTTTGCCGGGCGTGACAGCAGCAACCCGCCGGTTCCAAACACCGATCCGACTGTCTTGAGTGCCGGGTTGCTGAGCGGGAGCGGGTCCGCACCATTCTCCGCCACCATTGGCACGTCCGTCCCAACCATACAGGTCGGCCCCGGGCAGTCCGTCCAAGTCGGCCTGCTCGCAAACGCGAACACGTTGAGCACGTCGGCCGCGCCCACGACCGGGTCGTACATGCGGGACACGATGACGGCTCTGGCGAAGCTCGCGGGCCTCGGCACGTCCGGCACCGCGGCGAGCGACGTGGCGACCGCGCGCGGCTATCTCGCGAGTTCGATTTCGGCGATGGCATCCGAGGCCGGATCGCTCGGCAACATCCAGAGCAACCTGGCGCAGCGTCAGACCGATTTGAGTTCGATCAGCACGGCGCTCGCCAAACAGCTGTCGTCTGCGCAAGACGTCGACATGGCTGCGGCGATCACCAAGGCCTCGATGCTGCAGACCCAACTGCAGGCGTCGTACCAGGTGATCGCCGGATCGCGGAAGCTGTCGCTCTCCAACTACCTGTAGCCGTGACGTTGATCTACCGGATCGGTTCCAGAACGCTCACGTAGTTGGCGACGGCGGCGCCGCCCATGTTGAAGACGCCACCCAGGTCAGCCTTCTTGAGTTGCATGTCTCCCGCTTGGCCCATCAACTGCATCGCGGCAATCGCGTGCATCGAGACGCCGGTTGCGCCGACCGGGTGTCCCTTGGCCTTCAAGCCACCGCTGCGATTGACCGGCAAGCGACCGTCCGGCGCCACGACGCCGTCCAGGATGGCGCGCGCACCCTGACCATGCGGCGCCAATCCCATGGCTTCGTAGGCCAGGAGCTCTGCGATCGTGAAGCAGTCATGCACTTCGGCGAACGACAGGTCGGCCAAGCCGATGCCGGCCTGCTCGAGTGCGCGGGACCAAGCGACCGCCGCGCCCTCGAAGCGAGTGACGTCGCGCCGGGAGAGCGGCAGGTAATCGTTGACGTGCACGGCGGCCCGGAACCGCACGGCCTTGTCCATCGTCTGCGCCGTCTCGACGTCGGTGATGACGAGGGCTGCGGCACCGTCCGAGACGAGCGAGCAGTCGGTCCGCTTGAGCGGCGGCGCGACGTAGGGGTTCTTGTCGCTGACGGTGCGGCAGAACTCGTAGCCGAGGTCGCGCCGCATCTGCGCGTAGGGGTTGTCGACGCCGTTTTTGTGGTTCTTGGCGGCGATCATGGCCAGGGCGTCGGACTGGTCGCCATAGGTTTGGAAGTAACGTTCGGCAATGCGGCCGAACACGCCCGCGAACCCGGCCGGGATGTCTCCCTCTTCTCTGCGATAGCTCGCGCCCAGTAGGGCGTCCCCGACTTGCGGCCCGGGCGTGGCGGTCATCTTTTCCACCCCGAGCACGAGCGCGAAGCGGCCGCGTCCGGCGGCGAGGAAGTCGCGGGCGCCGTGGATGGCAGCCGAGCCGGACGCGCAGGCATTCTCATATCGGGTCGCGGGCTTGAAGCGCAGCGCATCAATCTGCTGCATGGGCAGCGAACTGGGGAAATCCTGCTTGGAAAAGCCGTTGTTGAACATCCCGAGGAACACGCCATCGATCTCCGACGCGTCGATCCCCGCATCTTCGATCGCCGCGCCCGCCACTCGGGCAACGAGCCCCTCGACGTCGTCCTCGAGCTTGCCGAACGGGGTGTGCGCCCAGCCGACGATCGCTGCGTTGGTCATGCTATCCTCCGACACTCAGATCCGTTGATGCAGCACGCAAACGAGCGTGAACAGGCGACGTGCGGTCTCATGATCGATCTCGGCCTTGTTCTCGAGCCGCTCGCGCAACAGGTTGGCCCCCTCGTCGTGCAGTCCGCGGCGGCCCATGTCGATGGCCTGGATGCGCTCGGCCCGGCCTTCCTCGACGGCGAGCATGTGGCTGTCGACGAGGAGCTGGTAGTCTTTGATCAAGCCCCGGAAGGGGCCGAGGGCGAGCACGATGGCCGTCAACGGCCCATCGGACGCGCTCCGCACGTCGAATACGAGGCGACCCTCCTGAACCGATAGATGCAGGGTATAGGGGCCGGGCTGAGCGGTCCGGTCAGCGGTGGAACAAAGACTGAAGTGGTTCTCGTGCTCGAGGTCAGCGACGGCTTGGGCACGATCGGCCTCGAGGATCGGCGAAAGCCGGGTCAACGACTCGCCCGCCAGGATGACCCGCGCCAGTCGTGACTGGTCGTTCACTCGTCGTCCGAGCGGACCATACCGAGCGTCAGCATCCAGCCCAGCGTGGCCCCCTTGACCGGGCGGAGGAGCGCCGCGGCCAATCCAGTGCTCACCGGAAGCCAGACGGCCGCCTGCATCCAAAGGGCAGGATGGAACGAGGTCTCGACCCAGAACATCAAGGGCACGACGATGTGGCCGACCAGGAAAATCACGATGTACGGTGGCGCATCATCAGCCCGGTAGCGGCCCAGCGGCGCGGAGCACGCAACACAGCTCGGCACCACGTCGAGCCAGCCCTTGAAGGCGTGCGTCTGTCCGCAGGCGGGGCACAGCCCCTTGACGCCGCGCCAGACCGCCGTCTTCCGCGGGGGAATGGGCCACGCCGGAGAGGTCGGAGTCCGGTCAGGCTGCCACCGAAATGGCGGTGTTGTATCGGGCATGTGACGCCCTCCTCGAGTGATTGACGACAGGTTCGGTTGATCCGCTATCGTAGGTGGAAGCGGGTACGGCCGCGGTCAATTCAATTTCATCGTCTTCGGTAGGCCCGGATGGCTCACGGCGTGGGTCTGATCGTCCCCTTCATAGGACGGAAGCCTTCGAGCGGGACATTGTTGCCGGGTCCGCTGGCAGGGAACTTGCGGATTTCGGGCGGGGGGCTCGCGGGCGCGGCGTCCGTGGTGGCGGGCGCCTTGTCGGGCGCCAGCGGCGGCAGGTCCTGCACCGGGATCGGACCGGTCTTGTCGTCGGGTTCCTCGGTCACGCTCGGGGCTGGCGTCGGCGGCGGCAGCGGCTGAACGAGCGGCGCAGACTGGAGCGGAATCGGGCCGGCGACCGGTGGACGGTAATCCGGGGTCGACTGGTAGTACACCGGTGGCGGATAGGGTTGGAGCTGTATCGGCCCCGGCTGCACGTAGCTCGGCTGCACGCAGCCCGCCACCAGGGATGCGACCCCGATCGCGAGACCCATCCTCACTGCCGAACCCGGTGCCTGCATCCCCCGCCCGCCTTGCCGATCCATGGTGGCAACCTTATGAGCGCGGGCACGACGCGCCAACCCCGGGAGAGAAGCATGCAGTTGCACGACGTGACCGTCCACCCGTCGAAATCCAAGCTGGAGCGCGAAGACCAGCTCGCCTGGAAGATCGCCGACGTCGCGTCCGACCCGGTCGAGGTGCCGGCGGAGACGGCGGAGATGATCGTCAACCGGGTGATCGACAACGCCGCCGTCGCCATCGCCAGCGTCAACCGCCACCCGTGCATGTCGGCGCGCGACATGGCGCTGGCGCATCCGCCGGGTCCGGGGCGGAAGGGCGCGGCGGTGTTCGGCATGGACCCGGCCATGCGCGTCAGCCCCGAGTGGGCCGCGTGGGCGAACGGCACCGCCGTGCGCGAACTCGACATGCACGACACGTTCCTGGCCGCCGACTACAGCCATCCCGGCGACAACATCCCGCCCCTGCTTGCCGTCGCCCAGAGCCTTGGCACATCCGGGGCCGACTTGGTGCGAGGACTGGCCACCGGCTACGAGATCCATATCGACCTCGTCCGCGCCATCTGCCTGCACGAGCACAAGATCGACCACATCGCCCATCTCTGCCCCGCTCAGGCCGCCGGGATCGGCACGATGCTGGGCCTCGATACGGCGACGATCTACCAGGCCGTCCAGCAGGCCGTGCATGTCAGCTTCACGACGCGGCAGAGCCGAAAGGGCGAGATTAGCTCCTGGAAGGCGTACGCGCCCGCGCATGCCGGCAAGCTCGCCATCGAGGCGGTCGACCGCGTGATGCGCGGCGAGGGCGCGCCGAGCCCGATCTACGAGGGCGAGGACAGCGTGATCGCCTGGATGTTGGATGGGCCGAAGGCGCACTACCAGGTGCCGCTACCGGGTCGCGGCGAGGCGAAGCGGGCGATCATGGACAGCTACACGAAGGAGCACTCGGCCGAGTATCAGAGCCAAGCGTTGATCGACCTCGCGTTCAAGATGGGCAAGCAGGTGCAGAACTGGGACGACGTCGCGAGCGTCGTCATCCACACCAGCCACCATACGCATTACGTGATCGGCACCGGTGCCAACGATCCGCAGAAGATGGACCCGAAGGCGAGCCGCGAGACGCTGGACCACTCGATCATGTATATCGTCGCCGTCGCGCTGCAGGACGGCGCCTGGCACCATGTTCGCTCCTACGCGCCGGAGCGGGCGAGCCGGGAGGACACCGTGCGGCTATGGCACAAGATCAGCACCGTCGAGGAGCCGCAATGGACCGAGCGGTACCATGCCAAGAACCACGAGGATCTGGCCTTCGGCGGCCGGATCGTCATCCGCATGAAGGACGGTCGGGAGATCGCCGACGAGATGGCGGTGGCCAACGCGCACCCGATGGGCGCCACGCCCTGGAAGCGGGCCGACTACGTCAGGAAATTCCAGACCATGACGGAGGGGCTGATCACCGAGCAGGAGAGCCGGCGATTCCTCGAGGCCTGCGAGCGGCTTCCGTCGCTCGGGGCGGGCGAGCTGTTCGCGCTCAACGTGGCGCTGAAAGACGGCACGGTTCAGGCCGGCAAGCCCGGCATCTTCTAGGCCGATCACGGCGGGACGGGGTCAGGAGGGGCGGCAGATCATAGGCGCGTTAAGCGCCCCGCCCCGCAAAACCAAGCGGGCTGGCTGTGCATCTGCTGTACTCCGCGGCCAAATCGGCTCCGACTTTGCCGAGCGATGCGAGAACGGAGCCATCGACCTGCAGCGGTCCATGCCCAGAGATGAGCGCTCGGGCACCGACGATCCGCACCCATGGAAAGCTCAACGTGACACCCGGGGGAACCCGCACCGGCTGCGGTAGGCTGATGCCCGCATCTTTTCCAGCTCTGTTCGACGTGCATGGCGTTCCTTCTGGAGTGGGGCAGGGCTGGCCGGCCACGGTTGCCGGCATCGGGCATGTCCTGTCCTTCGCCCGATCAAGGGCGGCGGCGGCCTGGTGCTAGAGCGCAGACCGGCGCATCCTGCCGCGAGGATGACGCAACGGCAGCGGGGTATGGCCATGTTCGATCTGAGAGGTGCGCTCCTCGCGGCGGCAGTCCTGTCGGGGGCAGGCAGTCACGCCGTCTCGGCGGCCGATCTGCGCGCGCAGATGCGGCTCGCGGCGCCGTCGGGGCCCGGCGAGACGATCGGCACCGTCACCGTCAGCGACGGTGCGAAAGGGGCGTCGTTCAAGACCAACCTGCACGGGCTGCCACCGGGGCCGCACGGCTTCCACGTGCATGAGAATGGAAGCTGCGAGGCCAGCAGCGCCAACGGCCAGGTAACGCCGGCCGGGGCGGCCGGCGGGCATCTCGATCCCGACCACACCGGACATCACGAGGGTCCCGAGCATGATGGCCACCTGGGCGACCTGCCGGTCCTGACCGTGGCGGCCGATGGCAGCGCAGTCGTGACGCTCGTCGCCCCGCGGGTCACCGACGTGCAGGTGACCAAGGGGCACGCGCTGATGATCCACGCCGGCGGCGACAATTACAGCGACAGCCCGGCGCCGCTCGGCGGCGGCGGCGCGCGGATCGCCTGCGGCGTGCTCGAGTAGCGATCCGCCTGACAAACCCAGCGCGGCAGATTATATCGGCAGGCAGGAGGAGACCTGCCATGCTGAACCAGACCGCTCCGCTTCCGTTGCGCGACCCTAGCCTGTTTCGACAGGCGTGCGCCGTTGGCGGCAAATGGATCGAGGCCGATCGCGGCGCGACCCTGGAGGTCCGCAACCCGGCGACCGGCGATCTCGTCGGCACCGTGCCGGCGCTAGGGGCCGCCGAAACCAGGCGTGCGATCGAGGCCGCCAACGCGGCTCTGCCAGCCTGGCGCAAGCTGCTGGCCAAGGAGCGGTCGGTGATCCTTCGCCGTCTGTTCGACTTGATGATCGCCAACACCGACGATCTCGCGATGATCATGACCGCCGAGCAAGGCAAGCCGCTGGGCGAGAGCCGCGGCGAGATCGCCTATGCCGCAAGCTTCATCGAGTGGTTCGCCGAGGAAGGCAAGCGCGTCTATGGCGACACGATCCCGCAACCGCAGCACGGCCGTCGGATCATCGTACAGAAGGAGCCGATCGGCGTCTTCGCGGCGATCACCCCGTGGAATTTTCCCGCGGCGATGATTACGCGCAAGGCGGGCCCCGGGTGGGCGGCCGGCTGCACCGGCGTCATCCGCCCGGCAAGCCAGACGCCGTTCTCCGCTCTGGCACTGGCCGTGCTGGCGGAGCGCGCCGGGATGCCGCCCGGCGTGTGCAACGTCATCACCGGTCCATCGGGCGAAACCGGCGGCGAGCTGACGTCCAACCCGATCGTGCGCAAGCTGACGTTCACCGGGTCGACGGAGGTGGGCGCCAAGCTGCTCGCGCAGATTGCACCGACGGTCAAGAAGGCCAGCATGGAACTGGGCGGCAACGCGCCGTTCATCGTGTTCGACGATGCGGACCTCGATGCCGCCGTGGTCGGCGCGATGGCCAGCAAATACCGCAACGCCGGCCAGACCTGCGTCTGCGCAAACCGTTTGTTGGTGCAGTCGGGCGTGTATGACGCGTTCGCCGCCAAGCTGAAGGAGGCGGTCGGCCAACTGAAGGTCGGCAACGGGATGGAGGACGGGGTCACGCAGGGGCCGTTGATCAACGCGGATGCCGTCGCCAAGGTCGAGCAACATATCGCCGACGCCAAGCAGCGCGGCGCGTCCGTGCTGCTCGGTGGCGAGCGGCACGGGCTGGGCGGGAACTTCTTCCAGCCGACAATCTTGACCGACGTTCCGCGCGACGCCGAGATCTTCCGCGAGGAGACGTTTGGCCCGGTGGCGCCGCTGTTCCGCTTCGAGACGGACGCGGACGCCATCGAGATGGCCAACGACACCGAATTCGGCCTGGCGGCTTATTTCTACAGCCGCGACATCGGCCGTATCTTCCGCGTCGCCGAGGCGCTCGAATACGGCATCATCGGCATCAACGAGGGGATCATCTCCACGGAGGTGGCGCCGTTCGGCGGCATGAAGAGCAGCGGCTTGGGCCGCGAGGGCAGCAAATACGGCATCGAGGATTATCTCGAGGTCAAATACCTCGCCCTCGGCGGCATAGGCGCGTGAACCGTCGCGATTTCGACCTGTTCGTGATCGGCGGCGGCTCCGGTGGGGTCCGCTGCGCCCGGATCGCCGCGGGGCATGGCGCCCGGGTCGCGATCGCGGAGGACACGCATTGGGGCGGCACCTGCGTCAATGTCGGATGCGTGCCGAAGAAGATTCTGGTGCAGGCGTCGGAATACGGCGCGTTCGCCGAGGATTCCCACGGGTTCGGATGGAGCGGCCCGGCGCCGACACCTGGATGGTCGGACCTCATCGCCCACAAGGATGAGGAGATCGGCCGCCTGAACCGCGTGTATAGCCGAATGCTGGGCGAGGCGGGCGTCACGTTGTTCGACGCACACGCCAAATTCCTGGACCCGCACACGCTCGAGGTCGGCGGCAAGGCCGTGACGGCGGAGCGGATCGTGATCGCCACCGGTGGCTACCCGGCGATACAGCCGCCGATCGAAGGCATGGAGCTCGGCATCCAGTCCGACGACGCGTTCTCGCTCCCGGCGCTGCCGCGGCGCATGCTGATCGTGGGTGGCGGCTACATCGGCGTCGAGTTCGCCGGCATCTTCGCCAATTTCGGCGTTGAAACGCATGTCGTGTTCCGCCAGCACCTCCCGCTCCGCGGCTTCGACCACGAGCTGCGCGAGTTGCTCGCCCAGGGGATGGAAGATGCGGGCGTGCATCTGCACCCGAGCCAAACCATCCACAAGGTGGAGCCGGCAGGCGCAGCGCGGTGCGTCACCCTGTCCAGCGGAAAGCAGGTGGAGGTGGATCTGGTCTTTTTCGCGGTCGGCCGAAAGCCGCGGACGGCCGGGCTCGGGCTGGACAAGGCGGGCGTGAAGCTCCACGAGGACGGCAGCGTGATCATCGACGGGGTCTTCGCCACCAATCAGCCCCACATCTTCGCGATCGGCGACGTGCTGAACAGGCTCAATCTGACGCCGGTGGCGCTGGCCGAAGGGCACCATCTCGCCGACCGCCTGTTCAGCCGCGACAGGGCGCGTGAGTGGTCGTTCAACCCGGTGCCAACCGCCGTGTTCAGCAACCCGGGCTTGGCCACCGTCGGCCCGACCGAAGAGGAGGCCGCGGCGCGCGGGCCGGTCGATATCTACACCACTAGCTTCACGCCGATGCGCCGCATCATGGCGCGGCGACCACGCAAGACCTTCATGAAACTGATCGTCGATCAGCCGACGCAGCGCGTGTTGGCGGCCCATCTGCTGGGGGACGACGTGGCCGAGATGATGCAAGGCGTCGCCGTCGCCATCACCGCCGGCGCGACCAAACAGCATTTCGACCGGACCATCGGCATCCACCCCACCGGAGGGGAGGAACTCGTGACAATGCGGACGCGCACGCGCGTCGCCGGCGCGCGCGAAGCGGCCGAATAGCTTTGCTGCACCTGCACAGCCAATAGTTGAATTACCGGTTCCGTTCGGCGCACGATACCTCCCAATCAAAGGAGGACACCGAAATGGTCGTCGCGGAAATCCTCAAGAGCAAGGGAGGCTTTGTCCTGAGTGTCTCGCCGCAGGCGCCGGTCGCCGACGTGGTGCAGACGCTCGCCAGCAACCGCATCGGCGCAGTGCTGGTGGTGGCCGCGTCGGGTGAGCTGATGGGCATTCTCAGCGAGCGCGATATCGTCCGCAGCTTGGCCGAAAACGGCGCCGGGACGCTGGACCGCACGGCGGCCGATCTGATGACCAGCGACGTGACCACGGCCTCGCCGAAGACGAGTGTGGCGGAAGCCATGGAGATGATGACTTCCGGCCGCTTCCGTCACGTCCCCGTGCTGGACGAGGGCCGGCTGGTCGGCCTGGTCAGCATCGGCGACGTGGTCAAGGCCAAGATCGCCGATGCCGAACACGAGGTCGACAGCCTTCGTTCGTACGTCGCCGGCGCCGTTTAGCTACTGAGCGACCCGGTCAGTACATAGATCAGGAGGAACAACGCCGCCCCAGCGAGAAACCCGACGAGCGTGCCGTTGACGCGGACGAATTGGAGGTCGCGCCCGACACGCAGTTCGAGTTTCTCGGTGACGGTCGCAGCGTCCCAACTCGCGACGACGTCTCCGATGAAGGTGGCCAGCTGCGCCTGAGCGCTCGGGAGCAGGGTCGCGATGACGCGTTCGGCCGCCCCCTGCACGCGGGTCCGCCCGGCCGGATCGTCGCGCAGGAAGGTGCCGAGATTGGCCAGCGCGCCCTCGACGACGGCGAGCGTGTGCCCGCCGGGCCGGGCCGCGTCGGCCTCGAGCGCAAGGCGCATCCGCGACCATACATCCCAAAGCCAGACCTGCACGGTGTCATGCGCGACGACCCGGCGAATGGCCCGGCCGATCTCGGCGGCGCGCGCCGGGTCGGTTTCCATGAGGTCGATCTCGCGCTTGACCCACTCGTCGAACGCAGCCCGGATGTTGCTGCCCTCGGGGCCCTGCCGGTTCAACTCGTCGCGCAGCACGGTCATCACGCGTTCGGCGACTTGCGCGCCGAGCATCCAGCCGATCAGGCGCCCGCCCTGGGCGCGCACCTTGTCCTGGATGAAGCCGTGCAGCGTCTCGTGCTTGCTCTCCAGCAGCTTGCGAAACTCTTCGAGCAGAAAGCCCAGCACTTCCTGATGCCGCCCACCCGCCACGAGCGAGCGCAGCGCACGCGCCACGACCCGGCCGCCGCCGGCGCCACCGACCAACCGCGGCACCAGCCGCGCCATCATCCGTCGTGCCCGCCCGTCCTCCACGCTGGCGAGGATGCGCGGGAGCATCTCGGCGATCGCGCGCGCGGCCGGAGCGGTCGCCTCGCGATCGTGCAGGAAGCCAGCCAGGATCGCTGCGATGTCCAGCTGGCCGAGCACGCGGGAGACTTCGGCCGGGGTGATCACGTGCCCGGCCACGAAGCGCCCCAGCGAGCGGCCGAGCCGCGCCTTCTGACGCGGAATGATGGCGGTGTGCGGGATCGGGATGCCGAGCGGGTGGCGAAACAGCGCGGTGACGGCGAACCAGTCGGCCAACCCGCCGACCAGGCCGGCTTTGGCGCTCGACTGCAGGAGCGATGTGCCGAAGCCCGGAGGCAGGGCGTAGGACAAGCCGACGAGCCCGCCCATCCCGGCCAAAATACCGGTCGCGAAGCCGCGGTAGCGCGCCAGGGTGCGGCGAAGATCGGCATCGGGATCCGGGTGCATGGCTGGCGTGTAGCAACGCGCCGCCGCACGCGGAACCCTGGAAGGAGCGATCGACAGGGTATATCATAACGTATGACCGACCCGCTCTCGCCCGCTTCGGGCGTCGCTCCACGCCTGCTCCTCGCAGCGGCGTTGAGCGTTCTCGTCTGGGCTGGCGTCGTCTGGGCGGTTCTCACATGACCGCCATCACCTTGACCGACGTCACGCTCACCCATGATCGGCACCCGGCGGTGCATCACGTTTCGGGCATGTTCACGCCCGGCACACTGACCGCCATCGTCGGGCCGAATGGGGCGGGCAAGACCACTCTGCTGCGTGCGATGGCGGGCCTGCACCCGGTTTCATCGGGCCGGATCGACGGCGTCGGGCCGGGCCGGGTCGCGCTGCTGCCGCAGAGTTCGCAGCTCGACCGCAGCTTTCCGATCGGCTGCCTCGAGGTCGTCATGCTCGGACTGTGGCAGCGCTGCGGCGCGTATCGGCCGGTGACGGCGCGTGACGCGGCCGATGCCGCGCGTGCGCTGGACGCGGTCGGGCTGCACGGCTTCGGCCAACGCCCGCTCGATACGCTGTCCGGCGGCCAGTTCCAGCGCCTGCTGTTCGCACGACTGATGGTGAACGACGCGCCCATCCTGTTGCTCGACGAGCCGTTCAACGCGGTCGACGCGCGCACCGAGGCGGATCTGGTGTCGCTGATGATCGGCTGGCAGGCGGCTGGGCGGACCGTGATCGTCGTCTCGCATGATCTCGACCTCGTGCGCGAGCGCATTCCTCACACGCTGCTGCTGGCGCGGCACGTGCTCGGCTGGGGGCGGACGCAGGATGTGCTGCAGCAGGGCGCGATGCGGCATGCACGGCTCGAGGCGGAAGCCTGGGCGGACGACGCCACGCCCTGCCGCGCCGCAGCCTGAACCGTGTACAGCGTCCTCGTCGAACCGTTCACGCTCGGCTTCATGCGGCGAGCGCTCGCCGGTTGCTTGGCGCTGTCGATCGCCGGGCCGCCGCTGGGCGTGTTCCTGGTGCTGCGGCGGATGAGCTTGATGAGCGACGTGCTGCAGCACGGGATCCTGCCGGGGCTGGCGCTGGGCGCGGCGGTGGCCGGGCTGTCGGTGCCGGCGATGGGCGTCGGCGGCTTCATCGCCGGGCTGCTGGTCGCGCTGCTGGCGGGCGTGCTGGCGCGGGCAACGGGTGGCAGAGAAGACGCGCAACTCGCGGCGACCTACTTGGTCGCATTGGCCCTCGGCGTCGCCATCATCTCGCGCACCCGCACGGTGGATCTGACGCACCTGCTGTTCGGCAGCGTGCTCGCCGTCGACGATCAGGCGCTCTACCTCATGGCGGGGGTGGCCACGGCGGCGCTGTTCGGCCTGGCGGTGATCTGGCGCCCGCTCATCCTGGAGAGCTTCGATCCCGAGGCGCTGCGCGTCGCCGGGGGCCGTGGAGCGGGCTGGCATCTCGCGTTCCTCGCCTTGGTGGTGCTCTGCGTCGTTGGCGGCTTCGCGGCGCTTGGAACGCTGATGTCGGTCGGGCTCGTGATGCTGCCGGCCATCGCGGCGCGGCACTGGTCGCAGCGCCTGGCGGGTCAGGTGCGCGTCTCGGTGCTACTGGCGGTGCTGTCTTCCGTTGCCGGGTTGGTGCTGTCCTACGATCTGGACGTGCCGACCGGCCCGGCCATCGTGCTGACCGCCGGGACGGTTTGGCTGTCGAGCCTGGCGCTGGGACGCCACGCGAGCCTCGCGCGGCGGTGGCTTCGCAGGCCGCATCTGGCGGGCTAGGCTTCCCAAAAGAGGGGACGCGATGATCGAACGGCTCGAACCGGAGGCGCGCCTGTCTGGCGCGGTGGTGCATGGCGGCACCGTGTATCTTGCCGGACAGGTCGCCGACGATCCGAGCGCCGACGCCGAGGCACAGACCGCTGACATCCTGCGCCAGATCGACGCGCTGCTCGCCCGGGCCGGGACCGACAAGACGCATCTGCTGACCATGCAGATCTTCCTAGCCGATCTAGCCGACTTCGCCGCCATGAACCGCGCCTGGGATGCCTGGCTCGACCCGGCGCACAAGCCGGCCCGCGCCACCGTCCAAGCCAAGCTGGCCGACCCGGACTGGCGGGTCGAGATCACCGGCATCGCCGCCCTTCCAGCGCTGTTTCCTCCGCCCCGCGCCGCCACGGTCTCCATTTGATCGAAAAGGATCGCCCTTGCTGCTCCGCGCTCTCCTCTTGGCCTCCATGACGCTGGTCACCACGCCAAGCTTCGCACAACGCTGGGTTACGAGTTGGGCCGGGTCGGCACAGGGGCCGTATCCGTCCGGCAACGCGACGGCGCAACCCGAGTTGAAATTCGCCTTTCCGGACAACGTCGTCCACGACCAGACCTTCCGCCTGATCGTGCGCCCCACGGCGTGGGGCAGGCGGGCCCGCCTGCGCTTCAGCAACGTGTTCGGGACGGGGCCGCTGACCGTCGATGGCGCGTTCGCCGGGCTGCAGATGAGCGGCGCTGCGGTATCGCCGGGCAGCAACCGGCCGGTGACGTTCAAGGGCAAGAAGACCGCGACGATCCCGGCCGGGGCCGACCTATGGTCCGACGCGGTGACGCTGCCCTTCGCCAGCAACCCCGACGCGCCGGAGTTGCAAGGCCGCAAGCTCGCGGTCAGTTTCCATGTGGCCGGCGACGTCAAGACCATGACGTGGCACGCCAAGGCGCTGCAGACCAGCTACGTGACGGCGCCCGGGGCCGGATCGCTGGGCGAGCTGGAGGATGAAAGCGCGTTCCCGAACAGCACGACCAGCTGGTATTTCGTGGACGCCGTCGACATGCAGTCGGGGCCGGAGCTGAGCGCCGTCCTATGCTTTGGCGACAGCATCACCGACGGCACGGATTCGACCCTGAACGGCGATGACCGCTGGCCCGACGTGCTTGATCGTCGGTTGCGCGGGGCGGGGACGCCGATGGCGGTGGTCAATGCCGGGATCGGCGGCAACCAGGTCGTCGGCCCGGCCGAGTATGGGCCAGACAAACCGTTTCCGGGTGGCCCCTCGGCGCTGGCCCGGCTCGACCGGGACGTGCTCTCGCTCTCGGGCGTGACGCATGTGATCTGGCTCGAGGGCATCAACGATTTCAGCGCCAACGGCATCAAGGCGAGCTTCGAGCAGGTGCGGGAGGGCATGAAGGAGGGCGTCAAGCGGATCCGCGCCAAGTTCAAGGGCGTGAAGATCATCGGCGCGACCCTGACGCCGGTGGGCGGCACGACCGCCGCCGGCCATGGTAGCCCCGATCAGGACGCCAAGCGGCGGCAATTGAACGATTTCATCCGCAACAGCGGCGGCACGTTCGACGGGTTCGTCGACTTCGAGAAAGCGACGTTGGACCGGGCGACCGGCGGACTGCGTCCGGAGTTCGTGCCGAACAGCACCATCGGCGGCCCGGGAGACGGGCTGCATCCGAACCGCGCCGGCTACGCCGCGATGGGGGATGCCGTCGACCTCCGGCTGCTACACGCCCCGGTGGCGCCCAAACCCAAGCCTGCGCCCAAGCCGCCGTCCGACGACGAGACTAGCGGGTGAGCTACGACGATCATGTCGGCCGGTCGCAGACCACGAGCGACGAGGTGTCGCCGCGGTTGTTGGCCGGTCTGGCGGCCACGCTCGGCGTGGAGACCCCCGAGGTCATGCCGCCGCTCTGGCACTGGATGTTGTTCCAGGACTGGGTGCCGCCCGATCGGATCGGCCCGGATGGGCATCCCAAACGCGGCGGCTTCCTGCCCCCGGTGCACGATCTGCCGCGCCGCATGTGGGCCGGCGGACGCGTGCGCTGGCACGGTGCTTTGCGCGTCGGCGACCGGGTCAGCCGCACCTCGACGATCCAGCGCGTGCAGGAGAAGCAGGGCGGCGCCGGCCGGCTCGTGTTCGTCACGGTCAAGCATGACATCGCGGGACCGTCGGGTCCGGCGATCGAGGAGGAGCAGGACGTGGTCTATCGCGGCGCGGAGGGCGCGGCGGTCAAGCCGGCCGTGGCGGCCGGTGATCGGCTGGGGCCGGGGGAGGGCATCACAGCCTCCGTCCGGCCCGATCCCGTTTTGCTGTTCCGCTATTCCGCACTCACCGGCAACGGGCACCGGATCCACTACGACCTCGATTACGTGCGCGACGTCGAACGGTATCCGGGGCTGATCGTGCATGGCCCGCTGCAGGCGACCTGGCTGGCCGGACTGTTGCACGGCCGCGCGCTCCGCTCCTTCGAGTTCCGCGGCCAGCGGCCCGCGTTCCATGATCGCCTGCTCGCGCTGGAGGCCCGGCCCACCCACGGCGGCGCGGACCTGCGCTCGCTCGACGAGGGCGGCGCCGTATGCATGCAAGCCAAGGCGGTGTTCGCATGAAATTTCTGAGGGAAGCGGAGCCGGACCACTGGACGGCACAGCCGGTGGCGCCCGGGATCCGCCGCCTGGTCGCGGCCAATCCAGGTCCGATGACGTATCACGGCACCAATACCTATCTTCTCGATTGGGACGGCGGTGTCGCCGTGATCGATCCGGGGCCGGACGATGCCGCGCATGAGGGCAACATCATCGGGCAGGCGGGGGCGCCGATCCGCGCCATCCTGCTGACCCATGGGCACCACGACCATTGGGGTGGGTTGGCCGGGCTGAAGCGCGCAACCGGGGCGCCGATCTACGCTTGGCACCGCCCGTTCGCTTCCGAGGTGAAACCCGACATACGGATCGAGGATGGCGAGTCGGTGGGGCCGTTACGGGCGCTGCACACGCCGGGTCACGCGCCGGATCATGTCTGCTTCGTCCACCCGGACGGGCCGTTGTTCAGCGGCGACGTGGTGATGGGCTGGTCGACGACGGTGGTGGGCGGAAAAGGCGGCGACATGATTCAGTATTTTGCCAGTCTGGACCGGTTGCTGGGCGCCGCAGCGTCACTGTATCTGCCCGGCCATGGACCGCCGGTGCTGGAGCCGCAATCTTTCGTCACGGCGCTGCGCGACCACCGGCGGCAGCGCGAGGCGGCGATCGTGGCCGCGCTCGGCCCGGCGCCGGTGACGGTGGCCGCGCTTGCCCGGGCGCTGTATCCGATCCTCGATCCGTCGCTCCGCCCGGCCGCGGAACGCAACGTGCGCGCCCATCTCGACAAGCTCGAGGCGGAGGGCCGGGCGATGCCGTCCGATGCGGGCTGGACCGCGGCGGGTTGACGATGCGGAGTGCGCTGTGGCCGCGACGTTCCTTCGCGAGCGGTTCTCGGTGCCCGTGTTGGCGCTGGCCATAACGCTGGGCGCCATCGCGGCGCCTGGCTGACCGCTATACGCCGCCTGTCAGGGTGTTGCTTTTTCGGCGTTCCCGCAGCACATAGGCGCAACGCTACACATCGCTCCCCGATCGACACCGGGGAGTCAGGATTGGCCGGGCGCGCGGGGCAACGGGTCTCGCTGCGCCCGCAATCGCATGGAGGTCAACCGTGTCCGAGACCAACGCGCTCGCCAGGATCCGCAACATCGGGATCACCGCGCATATCGACGCCGGCAAGACGACCACGACCGAGCGCATCCTTTATTACACCGGCGTGTCGCACCGCATCGGCGAGGTCCATGACGGCAACACGACCACCGACTACATGGACCAGGAGCGTGAGCGCGGCATCACCATCACGTCGGCCGCGGTGACGTGCGAGTGGAAAGACCACCGCATCAACATCATCGACACGCCCGGCCACATCGATTTCAACATCGAAGTCAATCGCAGCCTGCGCGTGCTCGACGGCGCCGTGTTCATCATCGAGGGCGTCGCCGGCGTGCAGCCGCAGTCCGAGACGAACTGGCGCCTGGCCGACCGCTACAACGTGCCGCGAATCATCTTCATCAACAAGCTCGACCGCACCGGCGCCGACTTCTACCGCGCGTTCGATACGCTGAAGGAGAAGCTCGACATCGTCGCGCTGCCGTTGCAGCTGCCGATCGGCATCGAGGACACCTTCATCGGCGTCGTCGACCTGGTTGAGATGAAGGCGATCGTCTGGGAGGGTGGCGAGCTCGGCGCGAAGTTCCACGACGAGGAGATCCCGGCCGACCTGATGGAGAAGGCCAAGGAATATCGTCAGCTTCTGCTCGACACGGCGCTCGCCGTCGATGACGAGGGCATGGAAGAGTATTTCGACAAGGGCGACGTCTCGGTCGAGACCCTCAAGCGCGCGATCAAGACCGGCGCCATCTCCGGCGCCTTCCGTCCCGTGCTGTGCGGCACCGCGTTCAAGAACAAGGGTGTGCAGCCGTTGCTCGACGCCGTGCTGGACTACCTGCCGAGCCCGATCGACGTCGCCGGCATCAAGGTCGCGGCCGAAGAGGGCGAGGACGAGCACGCCGAGCGCCGCATCATCAAGGCCGACCCGAAGGCGCCGTTCTCCGGCCTGGCGTTCAAGATCATCAACGACAAATACGGCACGCTGACCTTCGTGCGCGTCTATTCCGGCACGTTGAAGAGCGGCGACACGCTGCTCAACACGACCAAGGACCACAAGGAGCGCATCGGACGCATGTTCCAGATGCACGCCGACAAGCGCGCCGAGATCAAGGAAGTCACGGCGGGCGACATTGCGGCGTTCGTGGGCCTGAAGGACACCGGCACCGGCGACACGCTCGCCTCGGCCGATGACCCGGTCGTGCTCGAGCGTATGTCGTTCCCGGTGCCGGTCATCGACATCTCGGTCGAGCCGAAGACCAAGGACGGCGTCGAGAAGATGACGCTCGGCCTGCAGAAGCTAGCCGGCGAGGACCCGAGCCTGCGGTTGAAGACCGACCAGGAGAGCGGCCAGACCATTCTCTCCGGGATGGGCGAGCTGCATCTCGAGATCATCATCGACCGGCTGCGCCGCGAGTATGGCGTTGACGCCAACATCGGCGCGCCGCAGGTGGCGTATCGCGAGACGATCAGCAAGCCGCACACCGAGATCTACACCCACAAGAAGCAGAGCGGCGGCTCCGGCCAGTATGCCGAAGTGAAGGTGACGTTCGAGCCGCTGGAGCGGAACGCGGGGATCGTGTTCTCCAACAGCGTGGTCGGCGGCTCGGTGCCGAAGGAATACATCCCGGCGGTCGAAAAAGGCATCAAGAACCAGGCGGAGACGGGCGTCCTCGCAGGCTTCCCGACGGTCGACTTCAAATACTCGCTGGTCGACGGCAAATACCATGACGTCGACTTGTCGGCGCTGGCGTTCGAAATCGCGGCCAAGGCGTGCTTCCGCGAAGGCATGAAGAAGGCCGGGCCGATCATCCTCGAGCCGATCATGGACGTCGAGGTGACGACGCCGCAGGACCACGTCGGCGACGTGGTCGGCGACTTGAACCGCCGCCGTGGAACGATCCAAAGCCAGGACAGCGCGGGCAGCACCGTGATCGTGCGCGCCCACGTGCCGCTGAAGGAAATGTTCGGCTACATCAGCCAGCTGCGCGGCATGACCAAGGGCCGTGCGAGCTTCACGATGCAGTTCCATCACTACGATCCCGTCCCGCGCAACGTGGCCGACGAGATCATGAAGAAGTCTGCCTGATCGACTAGCGCCGCCCTCAGCCGGGGGCGGCGCAAGTCATCGGAAATCCCGTGTCTGAACCTTGATGCCGTTCGAAAGCCGCTCCGGACAGTAGATGTCGCGCGGTTTGTGCATTGGCTTGTCTCGTTGATCGGGGCTTCCGCCATGCCGGGCTTCGTCGCCACGGCCCGTTGGTAGGATCACCGGGTCGTCGCGCTCGCCGACCTGGCGGAGCAAGCCGGACAGGTCGACCAGCTTTTCGACGATCACGTGGGTGACGCCGCTCTCTTTCTGAACCTTGCCGTGGGCCGCGATCATGCTGGCGGTGAGCACCAAGCGGCGCTGGCGCTCGAAGATGCTTGGCCAGACGATCAGGTTGGCGATCCCGGTCTCGTCCTCGATCGTGATGAACATGACGCCCTTGGCCGAGCCGGGCTTCTGCCGCACCAGCACCAGCCCGGGCACGATGACCCGGCGCCCGTCCCGCACCCGCTCTAACTCAGTGCAGCAGACCATACCTTGCCGCGCGAGATCGTCCCGCACGAAGGCGACCGGGTGCTGGCGGAGCGAGAGGCCGACGCTGCCGTAATCCTCGACGACGGTGCGGCCGGGTCGCATGGGCGCCATGGTGATCGCGGGCTCGACGACACCGTCGGAGGCGGCGAAGAGCGGGAGGGCGGTGTCGCGGAGCGCGCGAATGGCCCAGATCGCGTCCCGCCGCTGGGCGCCCATGGAGCGGAACGCGTCGGCTTCGGCGAGGCGTTCGAGGGCTGCGACCGGCACGCCGGCCCGGCGGCTGAGTTCTTCGATGGTGGCGTAGGGGTGTTCGCCGCGCTTGATGGCGATGGCGACGCCGTCGGCTTCGGCGAGACCTTTGGCCATGCGCAGGCCGAGGCGGACGGCGAGACGGGGGCGATCTACCCCCTCTCCCGCTGTCGGGAGAGGGCCGGGGTGAGGGCGGTCCGCCTGGCCAGCGCTTCGTCGCGTGGTTCCACCCTCACCCAACCCTCTCCCGCCAGCGGGAGAGGGCTCCAGCGTGCAGTCCCAGCGCGATTGGTTCACATCCACCGGCAGGATCTCGACCCCATGGTCCCTAGCGCAGCGGACGATCTGCGCCGGGGCGTAGAAGCCCATGGGTTGGGAATTCAGCAATGCGCAGCAGAATACGTCCGGGTGGTGGCATTTCACCCAGGAGGAGACGTAGGCGATGATGGCGAAGCTGGCCGCGTGGCTTTCAGGGAAGCCGTAGCTGCCGAAGCCCTGGATTTGCTTGAAGGTCTTCTCGGCGAACTCCCGCGTGTAGTCGTTGCGCACCATGCCTTCGATCAGCTTGTCCTGAAACTTTTGGACGCCGCCGGTGATCTTGAACGTCGCCATGGAGCGGCGGAGCTCATCGGCCTCGCCGGGTGTGAAGCTGGCGCATTGGATTGCGACTTGCATCGCCTGTTCTTGGAAGAGCGGTACGCCGAGCGTCTTGCCGAGCACGCGCTTCAGCGCGGGATGGGGGTATTCCGGCTTCTCCAGCCCTTCGCGGCGCCGGAGATATGGATGCACCATGTCGCCCTGGATCGGCCCGGGCCGGACGATGGCGACCTGGATCGTCAAGTCATACAGCTCCTTTGGCTTCAGCCGCGGTAGCATGGACATCTGTGCCCGGCTCTCGATCTGGAACGTGCCGAGCGTGTCGGCGCGCTGGATCATGGCGTAGGTCGCTGCGTCGTCCTGCGGAATGGTGAACAGGTCGAGCTTTTCGCCGCGGTGCTCCTCGATCAGGTCGAAGGCGCGGCGCAGGCAGCCGAGCATGCCGAGGCCGAGCACATCGACCTTCATGAACTTTAGCGCGTCGATGTCGTCCTTGTCCCACTCGATGATCTGCCGGTCGACCATCGTGGCGGGCTCGATCGGCACCAGGTCGGCCAGCGCGTCGCGGGTCAGCACGAAGCCGCCGGGATGCTGGCCGAGATGGCGCGGGAAGCCGATCAGCTGGCGAGCCAGGTCGAGTGCCAGGCGCAGCCGGCGATCCTCGAGATTGAGGTTGAGCGCCTCGGCATGCTTCTCCTCGACGCCTTCCTCCGACCAGCCCCAGACTTGGGTCGACAGCGCTGAGGTCACGTCCTCGGTCAAGCCGAGCACCTTGCCGACCTCGCGCATGGCGCCGCGGGCGCGGTAGCGAATCACGGTGGCACAGAGTGCCGCCCGGTGGCGGCCATAGTGCGCGTAGATCCATTGGATGACCCTCTCGCGCTGCTCGTGCTCGAAGTCGACGTCGATGTCGGGCGGCTCGGCGCGCTCGGCGGAGACGAAGCGCTCAAACAGCAGCCCGGCCGCGGTCGGGTCGATGCTGGTGATGCCGAGCACGTAGCAGACGGCCGAGTTGGCGGCCGAGCCCCGGCCCTGGCAGAGGATGCCCTCGCCTCGGGCATAGCGAACGATGCTGTTCACGGTCAGGAAATAGGGCGCGTAGCTCAGGCCTTCGATCAGCGTCAGCTCATGCCGAAGCTGGGCGATGACGCGCTCCGGCACGGCGCCGTCATATCGCCTCGCTGCCCCCTCCCAGGTCAGCCGCTCCAGGGTTTGCTGGGGCGATAGACCGGGCTCTTCCTGCTCGTCCGGATACTGGTAGCGCAGATCCGACAGGTCGAAATGGCAGCGCGCGACCAGCTCCTCGGTGCGGGCGATGGCGTCGGGGTAGCGGGCGAACAGCCGGGCCATTTCCTCCGGCGGCTTGAGGTGACGGTCGGCGAAGCGCTCGCGCTTGAACCCGGCGGCGTCGATCGTGCAGCCCTCGCGGATGCAGGTCATGACGTCCTGCAGCACGCGCCGCTGCGGGTGGTGGAACAGCACGTCGCCGGTCGCGATCAGGGGTATGCGGGCGGCTTGCCCCATGGCGGCGAGGCGGTGCAGCCGGACTTGGTCGCCGGGCCGGCGGCGGATGGTGCCGGCGAGGTAGGCGCGGCCGGGTGCGTCGGCGGCGAGGCGGCCGAGTTGGGTCCGGAGCCGGTCGTCCGGCTGCTCCGGTATCAATATATAGAGTAGCCCCTCGCCGCCGGCGGCGAGATCGTCCCAATCGAGGTCGCAGCCGCCCTTGCCGGTGCGGCCTTTTCCGAGCGTGAGCAGCCGGCAAAGGCGCGACCAGGCGGGCCGGTCGGTCGGATAGGCGAGCAGGACCGTGCCGTCACGCAGGGCGAGGCGGCAGCCGGCGACCAGCCGCATCTTGGTCGCCTTGGCCGCTTCCCAGGCGCGCACGATGCCGGCGACCGAGTTGTGGTCGACCACACCGAGCGCCGAGATGCCGTAGAGGGCGGCTTGTGCGAACAGCTCCTCCGGATGGCTGGCGCCGCGGAGAAAGCTGTAGTTCGTCGTGACCTGGAGTTCGGCATAAGGCAAGATTGCGCGCTACCTTATAGGACTGCAGGGGCTGACAACGGTTTCAAGCTGGTTCGGCTTTGGGTGCTGGATCCCCAAGCGCCGGGCTTTGCCGAGGAAGCGCGACGGCAAGCGCGATTGTTGATCCGGCGACGCTGCTTGCATTTGGCAGGTTGCTGGCGTTCGTGGTCGGTATTGCGGACTAGACCAGGCATCAGAAAATGCCCTGCATGTACCAGCTCAGTCCGCCGGTTTGGAGATCGACGCCGTCGCCTTGGCGGAACAGCAGGAAGCGGCTGCCGTCCTCGTCTTCGACGCGGAAATAGTCCCGGATGGCGGTGTTCTCCGTGTCTCGGCGCCACCATTCGCCATAGATGCGCTCCGGCCCATCGGCGCGGCGGATGCGATGGCGGCGGCGGCGCCAGGTGAAGGCGGCGGGCGCATGGTCGGGCAGGCCGGCGATCGCGTCGATGGGGCGGGGCGGGTGAAATAGGCGGGTCGGTGCGGCAATGATCCAGGGGACGGTGTTGCTGGATTTGGCCAGCGCCGGCACGCGGCGGACGGCGCGTTCGGGCACGTCGCTCTCGACCGGGGCGGCCCGGTAGACGCGGTCGGCGCCGAGCCGGTTGGCGAGCCGGTCCACCAAAGCGGAGACGTCGGCGCTTCGGCTAGCATCGTCCTGCTGCCAGAGCAGCGGTTCGGCGAGCGGGACGATCAGGCGCATGGCGTCGATGCCGAGGCCGGGGTCGATCGTTTCCAAATGCGCGTCGAGCAGGCGGGCGAGGTGGCGCGGGTCGCGGTTGGGGCGGGCGGTGCCGATCCTGGTCGCCAGTATGACGCCATCGACGCGCTCGAACAGGAGGTCGATGCGCCGGGCGCCGAGATGGGCGCGCTCCATGGCGGCGCAGACCGGGTCGAGCAGGCAGGCGGTGGCCGCCCCTAGCGCGTCGGCGGTCAGCAGCGGCTCGAGAAAGGCGATGCGGTGCTGCAGCGGAGTTTCGTGGGCGAGCGGCTGCAGTGGTTCGGGGACGCGGCCCTGCGCCTGGTCGAGCCGGCGGCCGGGCAGGGGGCCGAAGCGGCGGGCGATCAGCGCGCGCGGGACCCGGGCCAGCGCCTCGATCTGCTCGAAGCCGAGGCGGCGCAGTGTGGCCACCATATCCACCGGCAGGCGTAAGGCTGCGACTGGAAACGGCGCGATGGCGTCGGCTTGGACGCCCGGGGGGATGACCCGCTGCTCGCCACCATGGCGCGCGACGGCGTGGGCGGCGCCGGGCGTGTCGGCCACGGCGGCGCGGGCGGCGATGCCGTCCTGGGCCAGGCGGCCGACGAGATGGTCGAGCAACGCCTGTTCGCCGCCCCAGACATGGGCGCAGCCGGTGATGTCGAGCCAGATGCCATCGGGCGCATCGGGCGCGGCCAGAGGGGTCGCTCGCTGGCACCAGCGGGCGAGACGTTCGAGCGCGGCTGCGTCATCGGCTGGGTCGGCCTCGAGCACATGCAGGCCCGGCACCACCGCCATCGCATGCGCTACCGCCATGCCGGGTCGCAATCCCTGGGCGGCAGACGCGGTATCGACCGCGTCGATGACCCGGCGATTGCCGTCGTGCTGCGCCGTGATCAGCGGGACGTCACGCGGCGGCGCGTCGGTCCCGAGTGCTTTGCGCCGGCGGTCGGTCGGCCAGTGCGGCAACCATATCGAGACGACCCGTCGCATCGCATGCCTCCACGATCCAAGATCCCGTTTTCCCGCCACGGCTGCGCAGCAGGTCCAACCGCCAGTGTGCCCGCCCGAGGCCAGGCACATCCGGCGCCTCGGGGATCGGCGGCCCCGAGGGCTGGGCGGCGATGCGCCACCGCGTTATGGCGGCATTGGCGCCGACGAGGTCGGCTTGGCCCTTTCCGGGGCGGCGCAGCAGCAGGGCAGTAACCCCCGTCGCCTCGGCGGCAAGCTGTAGCCGGCGCGACGCGGTCAGGCTGATGCGGCCTGAGACCTCGGCGACGACGCCGGCCAGACCGCGATGGCGCACCCCATCCTCCATCACCAGCAACGCATCGTGCCGCCCCGATTGGGCGTAGATCACCCGGTCTGGATGCAGCCCTGCGGCGGCCAAACCCGGCGCGAACAGGTCCTGCTGCTCGAGAACCCAGAGCACATTGCCGGCGATGCGGGCGAAGATGCCGGCCGCGAACATGGCTGCCGCGGCGCCATGTTGGATGTCGGCGCCGGTGCCGGCAACCTCGTGCAGCGCGCCGCGCGCGAGGCCGCCGCCGGCGAGAGCAGCGTCGAGATCGGGCAAGCCAAACGGAAGCGGCGGCGGCGCATGCGGCGGCGCCCGGTGCCGCTCCAGCTTCGCCACGGCGTCGCGCAGATGTTCGAGGGCCATCGCGGGGCCGGATGTGGGGGGATTGGGGTGCATGGCGCAGTTCTTATTTTGTTCTGCCACGCGAGGGTCGTCAAGTATGTTCTGTTTCGTATCAAAAAGGCGCTTTATCCTTTTATGTTTGCGGTATTTTGCAAGTCTGAATGACGCGTTTGCAGGAATTACAGCCCTTGCACGATTTCGTCAGTCCGGATGGGCGGTGGGCCCGTAGAACGCGACGCCTTCAGCGACCGACACGTCACAGCGGAACGGGCCACCGGGGCCATCCAGCCCACGGCGGCCGCGTCAAGCGAGCAGGGACAGTGCGCTAGCGGAAGCCGCCGAATAGGACGACCAGCACCACGATGACGACGATCAGACCGACGCCGCCGCCGAATGCACCACCACCGTAATAGCCGGATCGGTATCCGTAGCCACCGCCGCCGAGCAAGAGGACGAGCAGGACGATAACAACTAGCCAAAGCATGGGATGCTCCTCGCGCGATCAATCGCCTTAACGCAACAATCCTGCTTTGGCTGCATGATCGAACAATTCGGGGTGCGTGCGCGGGGTGGGGGTGTGGCGGTCGACGAACATGCGGGCGTTGGCGACCGAGCTTGCATCGGGGAGGTCCACGAGAGCGTAGGCGCCGAAGTTCTGCAGTTGGCGATACCGGCCGGTGGTCTTGTCGCGCCAACTGAGATAGCCGTTGCGGCCGATCTCGCGGGGGCGGCTGAGGGCGCCGTTGAAGCTGTACCGCGTGCCGGGCGTGACCTGGTCGTCGAAATAGTGCGGGGTGTAGAAGTCGCTGACGACGATGCCGTCGATGGAGTAGGCGTGGTCGGCATCCTCGATGGGGTCGCAGGCTTCGAGGAGGTAATCGAAACGGTCATCGAGCTCGTGGAGCTCGCCGTCGACGAGGGCAAGGCCGACGCTGCTGCGCGTGGCCATGCCGGTGGGGTCGACGAGGAGTTCGATGCATTCATGGCTGGCGGCGAGGGCCCAATCGCGCTTGGTCGAGACCATGGCCCAGGGGATATCCTGGGTGATGCGGTGTTGGCCGGCGAAATCGCCCGGGGTCGCGTCGACGATGATGATGGGAGAGACGCCGCGCGGGACCGGTTGGTCGGACGGGATGGTGATCAGGTCGGCGGTGACGTTCCAGATGGGTGCGAGGTCGCGCTTGACCTGGATGTCGAGCGCGGCGGCGACGCGGACGATGTCGTCATTGGCGACGGTGGAGCTTTGGTTCATCAAACCAATGGTCAGCGCCGCCATTTCATTTCCCCCGGTCGAGATTAGATCATAACCGAAATGTCCATCCTGATCACGCCTTCGATTTCGTTCGATCCGGGGGAGATCGAGGAGAGTTTCATCCGTTCCTCCGGGCCGGGTGGCCAGAACGTCAACAAGGTGTCGACGGCGGTGCAAGTGCGCCTGGACTTGCGGCGAAGTGCGTCGCTGCCGGCGTGGTTGCGGGCGCGGGCGGAGGCGCTGGGGGGCAAGCGGGTCACATCGGCAGGGGTGCTGGTGATCACGGCAGCGCGGTTCCGCTCGCAGGATCGGAACCGGGAGGACGCGGTGGCGCGCATCGTCGAGTTCCTGCGGGAGGCGGCCGACCGGCCGGCGCGGCGGGTGAAGACCCGGCCGACGCTGGGCTCGGCGCGGCGCCGGGTGGAAGGCAAGGTGCAGCGCGGTGAGATCAAGCAGCTGCGGCGGACGCCGGGGGAAGATTGAGCGGCCCGGGTTAACGAAGTGGCTACCATTGTGTCGTACCGTGGCCGAGTTCTCTTGAAGGATTCCTCGGTTGAAGCCGCTCCTGATTGCCACCGCCGCCCTCTCGCTCCTCACATCGCAAGTTCGCGCTGCCGATCCTGAGCTTTCGGTCGACACCAAGCGCATGCTGGCCTACGGCTCGCTGGCCGTGATGACCGGCGCCTGCAAGACGACGCTCACGAGCGATCAGAAAGCCCGCCTGAATACCGGGCTGCAGAAGGCGGCCGAAGCGCAGAAGCAAATGGGCGAGGCCGAGTTCACCGAAACGATGAAAGTCGTCGGCACGCAGGTCGGACAAAATCGAAGCCAGATCTGCGGCGCCTTGACCCCCGACTTCATCGAAACGAGCCTGGAAGAGGCCGCCGCCGGGGAGTGACGACGCTCACACCGGAGGGTTGCCGGGCGGACGGGATGCGTCGGGACCGGGCCGCGGCCGCAGGGTGCGGCGGAGGAGTTGGGACAGGCGACGTCGGCGCACCTGCTCATTCTCCATCGAGACTTCGGTCGAGGTGCGGCGCAATGAGAGATGACGGTTGTGAAATTCGGCGAGCTCGGGTCGGTGGCCCACGCTGATCAGCGTGGTGTGGCCGAGTTCGTGGCGGAAGATGCCCATGATGGAGGCCTGGGTGTCGACGTCCAGCGCCGCGGTGGCTTCGTCGAGGATCACGAGATCGGGTTTCTGCACGAGGAGGCGGACGAAGCCGATCCGCTGCTGCTCGCCGCCCGAGAGGAGCTTGTCCCAGCGATCCTCTTCATCGAGACGGGGGATGAGGTGGGAGAGGCCGCAGCGGCGGAGCGCGATCTCAAGCTCCTCGGTGGACGGGTCGCGGGCGGTGATGGGATAGTGCAGGACCTGGCGCAGCGTTCCGTTGGGGATGTAGGCGCGCTGCGGGAGGAAGGCGACGCGGGCATCGGCGGGGATGAGCACCCGGCCGGAGCCCCATGGCCATAGTCCGGCGATCGCGCGGATGAGCGTGCTCTTGCCGGTGCCGCTCTCGCCGGTCAGCAGGACGCGCTCGCCGCGGGCGATCTCCGTGGTGGCCTCGTCGATCATGACCCGGCCGTCGAACTGGGCGACGGACAGGTTTTCCAAGCGCACGAAGTCGTCCGGGCTTTCGCCGATGACGATGTGCTCGTGTGCCTCGCCGCTGACGGAGTTGTCGAGCCGGTTGAACGCGGCCCAGAGGCCCGTGACGCGCGCGGCCGACGCCATCCATTCGGCGATGCGGGGATAGTTGTCGAAGATCCAGTTCAGCGCGACCTGCACCTGCGCGAAAGCGGCGGCTGTCTGCATGAGGGCGCCCAGGGTCATCTTGCCGGCGAGGAAGTTGGGCGCTTCCAGAAGCAGCGGGACGACGGGGGCGACGGCCCAGTTGCTGCCCATCAGCCACATCATGCGCGCCCATTGCTTGAGCATGCGCATCCAGCTCTCGACAAGCGTGTGCAGCGTCTCGTGCAGTGATTTGATCTCGTCCGCCTCGCCGCCGATCAGGGCAATGCTCTCGGCGTTCTCGCGCACACGGCCCATTTCGGTGCGGAGCTTGGCCTCGGAGGCGTTTTTCTCCTCGATCCGGTGGATCAGCGGGCGGCCGAAGATGAGCATCGAGCCGGACATGACGCCGGAGTAGAGGACGGCTGCGATGACCATGAAGCCCGGGATCGTGGTGTCGAACACCTCCATGTCACCGCCCACGGACCAGAGCACGGCGAAGAACACGAGGGCGGCAAGGACGGCATTGAGGATGCCGGTGCCGAACTCAACCACGGGCTCGGTGGCAACACGCGCGTCCTCGGCGATGCGGAACTCGGGTGCGTCGAGGTCAGGTGCGGCGATGCTGAGGCGGTAGAAGCGCTGGTTGTCGAGCCATTGGGCGGTAAGGCGCTTGGTGAGCCATTGCCGCCAATAGACCTGCAGCTTCACGCGCGAGGTGAGCGAGAACACGCTGATCATGGACGCGGCGACGGCGAGGACGGCGAACAGCGATACGGCGCCGACCACGCCCTTGTAGCTCTTCTGCTGCAAGGCGTCGAAGAAGTATGCATTCCATTTGTTGACGCCGTATTGAACCGTCGTGTTCGCGGCGACCAGGAACAGGCTGGCGATCGTCAGCTTCCAGGCGGCACGGGCGGTGCCGCCGCGCCAGAAGCCGCCGGCCAGCCGCCAGTATCCGCGGGGAGAACTGGTGGACCCCGGACGCTTGTCCTTTTGAACGGGTAGCGATGCGACGGCCGCCTGGGCCGTGGAGGGTAGGCTATCTGGCAGAGTCGAAGCCGAGGAAGCCCGCTTGCGGCACCGGAGCGCCGCCATCGCCCGCAAACAGCCTGGCGTTGCGCGGGGCGGCGGGGACGACGGGAGCCCGGCGCGAGGCGCGGTCCTCGGCGAGTTGCTGGCGACGGGCGGTGGCCGCCTCGCGAGCCTCGGCCTGGCGCCGTGCGCGGGTCGCGGCCGGCGAGGTGTCTGCTGGCGCGGAGCCGCGCGGAGCCGCGGCCGTGTCGTAGCCAGCGCCGCCGCGAAGCGAGAGCAACAGGAAGGAGATGTCGTTGCGGCCGAGATCGACGGATTGCTCGAGAGGGGTGAGGCCAAGCACGTTGCGGCCGTGGATGTCGGCGCCCCGGCCGATCGCATCGCGGGCGGCCACGGTGTCGCCGCGGTTGATCGCGTCGAACAGCGCCTCGGTGGGGGGCATGTCGGTGGGGACGCGCTCGGCCGGCGCAACCAAGGCCGGCTCGGCCCGCGCGCCGGGAACGCCGGCCGGGCCTGGCTCGTATTTGCGATGACCGCGCACGGCGCCCTGTCCGTCGGGCGTCGCGATCGGCCCGGGTATGTTCGTTTGGGCCAGGGCGGCGGAAGCGCTGATGATCGTGAACGCCACGCCGGCAAGGAGATGTCTCGTCATGTTCAGAGTATAGCTCAATTAGCGCGGGTTCAAAAGTGAGCCGCGGCGATCCCGGCCACGATGGCGACCCAGGCCGTGTAGGGCAGCATGAGCGTGGCGGCCGCCGGCTGCAGCGCGCGGAAGGCGGCGGCGGTCCAGGCGGCACTCGCCAGGCAGAGCAGCAGGAGCAGGAGGGCGAGGGCCGGGGCGTGTGCGCCGTAGAGCGCGGCTGGCCAGAGCGCGCCCAGCATGAGAGCCCACCCCCAGCGCCGCAGCGCCGTGCGCTTGCGCTCGAGGCCGACATCGATGCGCCGCCAAACCAGCCAGGCAGCGACGCCGGTGAGCGGGCACAGCACGGCTTCGGCGGATACGACCTGCGACAGGGCGGCAATCGTGCCGTCCGCCAGCGCCGCGCGCGCGATCGGGACGAGAGCCGCCAGACCGACGAACCCGAGCAGAGCGAGGAAGCTGGCGCGCGCGGCGCGGCGGCGAGGTGGTTCGGTAGGCTGGAAGGCACGATCCTCTTTTTGGCAGCGAGCGGGCGGAAACGCTTAGCCGGACCCCTCGCGGCGCCAGGCGATGATGACGAGACCCAGAAGGAGCGGCAAGGCAGCCCACGGGGGAAGGAGCGGGATGGCGCGCAGGCCGGTGACGACGTGGTCGTTGCGCCGGGGCAGGCCGATCCAGCCTGAGCCGGCCGCCTCGCGGCCTGGCTCGGTGCGGCGCAGGTCGGGGAGACGCAGGTTCGCGGGGTCTGCGCCGATGAAGCGGACACTGCCCCCGGAGGCGCGCGCGATGGGCGACAGGATGGTCGCGGTGGCACGGAGGTCGGCGATCTCGCGGGGGTTGGCGTTGGCGGCAGCGACGTAGATGGTGTGTTCGCCGTCCGCGACCTGCCACACGCCCGGCTCCGCGGCGGCGAGATCGGCCTGCCAGAGCCCGGGCTGGGCCGGGGTCAGATCGAGCTGGGACACTTGGCCCGAGGGGGACGTCACCGAGGCAGTGACGTGGCCGAGGTCCTCGAGGCTACGGCGCTCGACGTGCATGCGGTCGTGCTCGATGCTGGCGCGGAGGGTCTCCTCTTCGAGGGCGGGCTCCTTCATGGCCCAGTGGGCGATCCGGCGCAGCAACTCGGCCTGCGGACCGCCGCCCTCGTGGCCGCGGGACCAGAGCCAGATCTGGTCTGACAGCAGCAGCGCGACGCGGCCGTCGCCGACGCGATTGAGCAGCAGCAAGGGCGCGCCGTCGCCGGCGCTCATGAGCTCTTGGCCACCCGTCGCGGACGCGTCGATGTAGCGGTACCAGTCGCCCCATTGCGGCGTGCTGGAGCTGGGGCCGGGGGCGCCCGGCAGCCCGGCCGTTACGGGGTGGCGGGCGCCGAGCGTGGTGACGAGCGGGCGGAATGGCCCGTCGACGACCGTTGCGGCGCCGGGTAGCGCGCGGACGGGAAGCACGCTGCCCAGGTTCGTCGCCGCCAGCGAGTTCTGGCCGGCGAACTCAGGACCCGCGCTCAGCAACAGGGCGCCGCCGCCGCGAACGTAGTCGGCGATATTGCGCAAGTAGAGCGGGGGTAGGATGTTGTTTCGGTTCGAGAACCGATCGAGAATGATCAGGTCGAAATCGCGGATCTTGACCTGGAACAGCTCGCGGACCGGGAAGGCGATCAGCGAGAGTTCGTTGGTCGGCGTCATATCGTCGCGGTCCGGCGGGCGCAGGATGGTGAAGTGGACGAGGTCGACCGCCGGATCGGCCTTCAAGAGGCGTCGCCAGGTGCGCTCGCCAAGATGTGGCTCGCCCGAGACGAGCAGGACGCGCAGCCGGTCGCGGACGCCGTTGATCGAGACCACGGCGCGGTTGTTGAGGGGCGAGACCTCGCCGGAGAGCGGTTCGGCCTGCATCTCGACGACGGTGGGACCGGCGCGGGTGATCGGGATGTCGATCCCGGTGTCCTGGTTGATCGGGACGGCCTGGGTTTGCGGCGGTTCACCGTCGCGACGGATGGTGAGCCGCGCGAGCGTGTTGCCGGGCGGCATGCCGAGATCGTCGACGGCGAGGCGGATTGTGACGGAGCGGCCGACCAGGCCGAAGGCCGGGGCCTCGATGATACGGATGCGGCGGTCGGTCTCCTCGCCCTTGGCGGGAATCAACACCTGCAGCGGCGCGGGCAGCGGCGTGGCTGGGGTGTCGTGGACCTGGCCGTCGGTAAGGGCGATGATGCCGGCGAGGCGAGCGCGGGGAATGTCCGCAAGCGCGCGATCGATGGCGGCGAACAGGGTGGTGCCGTCGCGTCCGGCCTCAGGGACGACGACGCTGCGCATCTCGAGGTCAGGGAGGCGGGCGGCCTGTCGGGAGAGCTGGGCGAGAGCGGCGTCGCGGATCGCGGCGCGGTCGCCGATTTGAGTCGCGACGCCGGCGCCGACGCGCATGGAGTTGGTCTTGTCGACGACGATGAGGCCGATGTCGGGAAGGGTGTCGCGGGTCTCCTCGACGAGCCGGGGGCCGGCGAGCCAGAGGAGGAGGACGGCGAAGGCGAGGGTGCGCCACAGCGCGCCGCGGGCGCGGCCGAGCAGTGCGGGGGCGAGGGCCGCGAGGCAGATGCAGGCGAGCAGGGCGAGGAGCCAGAGCGGGACCGCCGGATCGAAGCGGAAGGCGGCGTAGGCTTGAGCGAGCCTCATTGCCCCAGCCGTTCCAGGATCGCGGGGACGTGGACCTGGTCACCTTTGTAGTTGCCGGTGAGGGCGTACATCACGAGATTGACGCCAAAGCGGTAGGCCAAGGTGCGCTGGCGGGCGCCGCCGGGGATGGTCGCGAACGGGTTCCGCCCGGCGGCGTCGACGGCCCAGGCGGCGGCCCAGTCGTGTCCGCCGATGATGACGGGACTGACGCTGTCATTGGCGCGATCCTGCGCGCGCTGGACCCAGACGGTGTCGCCGTCGAAGCGGCCGGGGAAATCCTGCAGCAGGTAGAAGGAGCGGGCGATGACGTGTTCGCTGGTGAGCGGGGTCAGGGGTGGAACGGTGAGGCCCGCGGTCAGCCGTTTGAGCGCGGCCTCGGTGCCGGGCGCGAAGCCCTCGCCACTGCCGCCGTCGCGGGTGTCGATCAGGATGATGCCGCCCTTGCTGGTGAAGTCGTTCAGCGCCTCGATGGCCCCGGACGGCATGGCCGCGTCGGCAGTGATGGGCCAGTACAGCAGCGGGTAGAAGCTGAGATCGTCGATGCCGGGCGTGATAGCGGCCGGGTCGGCGAGCGTGACCGCGGTGCGGCGGTTGACATAGGTGGACAACCCGAGCAGCCCGGCGCGGGACGTGGCATCGACAGCGCCGTCACCGGTCTGGACGTAGGCGAGCTGGGCGCGGAGCGACGGATAGTCGTCGGCCGCGGCGTGGGCGGGGACGAGCGGGGCGGCGAGCAGCAGCGCGATCGTTGCGGCGCGGAGGCGGAGCTTGCCGCGCAGCGCCAGGGAGATCAGCAGGTCGACCACGAGGAGCAGGATCGCGAGAGAGAGCAGGAGGGGGCCGATCGCACGTTCGGTGCCGGGAGCGGTGAGCGCCTGCTGGGTGGCGCCGGGGATCGCGGGTTCGGCCCGTAATTCAGGCAGGACCATGCCGAGGTTGAGCGTACGGCGGAAGCTGGCCGGGCCGTAGATGCCGGGCGGGTGGCGTGGAGAGACGAGGGCGCCGGGCTGATCGAGTTCCTTGGCGGTGAGCGGTGCGGCGGCGGGGGGCGGTGCGGCGAGCGCGCCGAAACCGTCGACGGTCTCGTAGGGCGGAAGGAGCGTGGCGTCGTCGGCCGTTGCGACGCCGGCCGAGAGGTCGACGAGACGGCGGAGCATGTCGACGAACAGGCCGGACAAGGGAAGGTTGGACCAGTCGGCGTTGCCGGTGGTGCCGACGAGGACGATCCGACCGGCGCCGCGGTTGTCCGCGGTCACGAGTGGCGTACCGTCGGCCAGAGAGGCCCAAGTGTGGGAGGCGAGATCGGCCGAGGGTTCGGCCAAGACCTGCCGGCTGACCTTGACCTCGTCGGGAATCATCAGGCCGGTAAACGGCGAATTGGCGGGAAATGGGGCGAGCGAGGCGGGCTCGCTCCACGACAGCGCGCCGCCCAACTGGCGGTCGCCGGCGAGAAGATGAACGGGCAGCAACGGGTCGTCATGCGTCGGATCGGTGCTGGCGTCGGCCATCCGGGGGCCGGCGAAGCGGATGAGCAAGCCGCCCTTCTCGACCCACGCCACCAGCGCGGTGGCGTCGGCAGCTTCGAGCGGGACATCGGCAAGGACGAGGACGGAGAGCGGGCGGGCGAGCAAGTCGGCCAGGCTGCCTTCGCGCAACTCGGTGAAAGGGGCCAGGGCGCGGCGGGGATAAAACAACTGGCCGATGAGAGGCGTGTCGGCGCCTTCCTGCTCGGCGAGGAGACCAACGGGGCGGCGGCGCCAGCGCTCGTCGAGCAGCATGATGCCGCCCGCGGACGTCGTGCCGCCGACGACGAGGCGGGAGATCTCGTTGCGGATCTCGGGAGGAAGCTCGATGTCCGCGTCGGCCGTGGTCTGGCCGGCGCGGAGCGTGGCATCGCCACGGGCCAGCGTGCGGCCGTCGCCGGTTTGGGCGAGGACGGAGACGCGGCGGTCGGCGGGTTGAGCCAAACCCTCGACTCGGGCGATGAGGCGGCCGACTTCGAGGCGAGGCGGGCGGGCGATCAGGTCGTCGACCGGGTCGGGCCGGCGCTCGTCGACCGGGCCGGCCGCGGCGAGAGCGCGGGCGAAGGCCGGGTCGGCGGCCGTCCCGATGCCGTCGGCCAGGTAGATCACGTCGCCGGCGCGGATGTCGGCGAGCGCCGCTGTCGCGGCGGCTCGGTCGGTCGGCCAGGGCTTCGGCCGAAGCGCGGCGAGGCGGCTCCGGAGTTCGGGGGCCGGCATGGCGGGGGTGGCGGCCGGGGGCGCGTCGGTTTCGCTCCGCGTGGTCGTCAGCAGCACGGCGGAGCGTCCGGCGCGCTCAGCGCGGTCGAGCGCGCGCTCGGCAACGGTCATGCGGGTGGACCAGTCGGTGGCGGATGCCCAGCCATCATCGATGACGATCAGGACGGGGCCGCTGCCATGCAGCCCGGCGGCAGCGTCGAGCACCGGGCCGGCCAGGCCGACGATGACGAAGGCAGCGGTCACGAGCCGCAGCAGCAGCAGCCACCACGGCGTGCGCGATGCGGTGGGTTGGTCGGTGCGGAGCCCGAGCAGTAGGCCGATGGCGGGAAAGGTCTGCGTCTTGGGGGCGGGTGGCGTGACGCGGAGGAGCCACCAGAGGACCGGAAGCGCGGCGAGGGCGAGCAGCAGAACCGGGGTGGTGAAGATCATGTCGCCGACATGGCGGTGTAGGCGGCGAGCAGTGCAGCCTCCGGCGGGTGATCGGTGCGGTGGACGGCAAACCGCCAGTCCGCCGCGGCACACAGGGCAAAGAGGCCGGCCTGCTGCTCCTCGAGCGCGTTGGCGTAGGCGTTGCGGATGCCCTCAACGCGGGGGACGAGGGCATCGGATTCGCGCTCGAGGCCCTTGAAGCGGACCCGGCCGGAGTAGGGCAGGAGGGTTTCGGCGGGGTCGAGAACCTGGAGCAGGTAACCGGTGACGGGAATGGCGGCCAAGGCGCCGATGACAGGGCTGATCTCATCCAGAGAATGGAGAAAGTCGCCGATCAGGATGACGCGGGCATGGCGGGGCAACGGGAGTTGCGGCGGCATGCCGTTGCCGGCGGGGATCCGGCTCACTCCCTCGGCGAGGTCCTCGAGCGCGAAACGGCCGCCGCGGAGGCGTGGCGGCCCGCCGAGCAGACGGACGCGCTCGCCGCCGCGCAGGAGCAGGGCGGCGAGGGCGAGAAGAAGCAATTCGGCGCGCTCCCGCTTGTAGGGGACGGCGGCGCCGGAGCGCCAGTCCATGCTGCCGGATCCATCGCGCCAGAGATAGATCGTCTGCGCGGCTTCCCATTCGGTCTCGCGGATGAAGGAGCGATCGGATTTGGCCGAGGCGCGCCAATCGATACGGGCGATCGAGTCCCCTTGGTTGAATGGGCGGAACTGCCAGAAACTATCGCCCTGGCCGACCCGGCGGCGGCCATGCACGCCCTGCGCAACCGTGTTGGCCACGCGCTGGGCGGCCACGAGCAAGGGCGGCAGCCGGGCGCCGAGGGCCTCGGCGCGGCGGGCGCTCTGGGAGGCGGTTGCGATCAAACGGCCTGGCCGATGAGGGTGTCGATCACCTCGGGCAAACCGACGCCCTCGGCGCGCGCGGAGAAGTTCAGCGCCATGCGGTGGCGCAGGACGGCAGGGGCGAGCGCGGCGACGTCGTCGAGGCTCGGAGCAAGCCGGCCATCGAGCACCGCGCGGGCGCGGGTGGCGAGCATGAGGGATTGGGCGGCGCGGGGCCCCGGTCCCCAGGCTACATGGCGCCGCACGGCTCCTTGCCCGGTGAGCTCCGGCCGGCCCTCGCGCACGAGGTTGAGGATGGCGTCGACGATCTTCTCGCCAACTGGGACACGGCGGATGAGCGCCTGGGCTGCGATCAGTTCGTCGGCGGTCAGCACCGGGCGGGCACGATCCTGACGGGCGCCGGTGGTGGCGAGGAGCATGGTCCGTTCCGCGTCGCGGTCGGGGTAGCCCACGTTGACCTGCAGCAGGAAGCGGTCGAGCTGCGCCTCGGGGAGGGGGTAGGTGCCCTCCTGCTCGAGCGGGTTCTGGGTGGCCAGCACGTGGAACGGGCTGGGCAGGGCGTGTTCGACGCCGCCGACCGCGACTTTGCGTTCCTGCATGGCTTGCAGGAGCGCCGATTGGGTGCGGGGGCTGGCGCGGTTGATCTCGTCGGCCATGAGAAGCTGGCAGAACACCGGACCGGGCACGAAGCGGAAGCTGCGGCGGCCGGTGCCGTCGTCGTCGAGGACCTCGGAGCCGGTGATGTCGGCGGGCATCAGGTCCGGGGTGAACTGGACGCGGGTGGGGTGCAGGCCGAGGACGGTGCCGAGCGTGTCCACGAGAAGGGTCTTGCCGAGGCCGGGGACTCCGACGAGGAGACAGTGCCCGCCGGACAGGATGGTCACGAGCACCTGCTCAACCACGTCGGCCTGGCCGAAGATCACGCGGGCGATTTCGGCCTTGGCCGCCTCGAAGCGGCTCCCGAGTTGCTCGATCTCGGCGACTAGGCTGGTTGCTGCGTCACTCATAAAGCGCATTCCTACCGAGAAGCAGCGTCAGAGTTCGATCTGTGGTCGCCGGGCTCTTTCATCAACGGGGGTCAGCTTCCTATATCGGGCGAGAGGAAGGAAGCACGAGCGCCTCGGAGACGAAGACGTGAATGAAGCCTTGGATGGCCATACTGCTCCCGCGGGGGCTTCGATCAGGGGGCTCGCGACGCCACCGATGATGAACTTCGAGCGGCTTGAGAAACGCCGGCCGGTGGAGTGTGGCAGGTTACCCTTCGTGATCAAGCGTGATGGGACGTGGCTGTATCGGGGCAGCCCGATCGGCCGGCGCGAGATGGTCTGCCTGTTCAGCTCGGTCCTCAGGCGGGAGGCGGATGGGTCGTATTGGCTGGAGACGCCGGCCGAGCGTGGGCAGATCGAGGTCGAGGACGTACCGTGGACGGCGGTCGAGATGGACTGGAGCGGTGTCGGCACGGGGCAATCGCTGTCGTTTCGAACCAACGTCGATCAAGTGGTCACGGCGGGTCCCGATCATCCGATCACGGTCAGGCACGGGTGCCTGAAATGTGCACCGGTCCCATACATCCGCGTCCGCGACAGCGAGAGCGGGATGCCGATGGAGGCCAGGATTTCGCGCGCTGTGTACTACGAGCTCGTTGCGCTGGCGGTCCCTGGCGACGTTTGCGGCAAGCGAGTGCTGGGCGTGTGGAGCCAACACCGTTTTTTCTCGCTGGGTGATCTGCCGGCCTGCGGCGATCTCTGACACCGGCTCAACCGGGCGGCGCAGCGATGAACATCGACATGATCCGGGCGCGGCTGGCGGCTGACCCGAGCGAGGCGCCCGCGGAAGCGATCGCCATGCTCGCCACGTCGGACGACCGGGCGGGTATGCCGGCCGATCCGGTTGCTGCGGCCGTGCTGGTGCTGATCGTGCACGGGGAAGAACCCGGCATTCTCCTCACCAAACGCACGTCCACCTTGGCCAAGCATGCGGGGCAGGTGGCGTTTCCCGGCGGGCGGATCGATCCGACCGATCCGACCGTTGAAGCGGCAGCGCTGCGCGAGGCGTTTGAGGAGGTCGGTCTGCCGCCTGATCAACCGGAGATCCTAGGGCGGCTGCCGGATTATCTGACAGGAACCGGGTTTCGGATTTCGCCGGTGCTGGCGCTGTTGCCCCGCCCGGTGGTCCTGCAGGCGAACCCGGACGAAGTCGAAGCGATCTTCACGCTCCCTCTCGACGTGTTGCTCGACCCGGCGGCGCCGCAGTGGCGGCAGGCGGAGTTTCGCGGGCGGATGCGGGATTTCTGGGTGTGGCCGCACGAGCACCATTACATCTGGGGCGCCACGGCGGCCATCCTGGTCCATCTGGCGACTCGGCTGCGGGCGCAGGTGCGGGCGGCGGCATGATGGTCGGCGCATGATCCGGGCCGTCGAGCTATCGCTGTTCCTGCTGCCGTTCGCGATCTATTTCGGCTGGCGCCGGTATGTCGCGACCGGGCGCGTGCCGACGCGGAACGCGTTGCTGATCCTCTTGGCCGGGCTGGTCGTGCTGGGGGGCGGGCTTGCGCTGGCCGGGCTGCAGGAGCGGCACAAGGAAGGGACGCGGTATATTCCGGCGCAGTTGCAGGATGGGCGGATCGTGCCGGGCCATGGAGCGTGAACCGGCCTGAGTTTTTGGACGACCCGGCGCTGGTCGCCGTGCTCGACGCACTGCCACGGGCGCGGCTGGTCGGCGGATGCGTGCGGGATGCGCTGGCGGGGCAGACCGTGGCGGACGTCGATCTGGCCACGCCGGAGCCGCCCGACACAGTCATGGCCGCGCTGGCCGCGGCGGGGCTGAAGGCGGCGCCGACCGGCCTCAAACATGGGACCGTCACGGCGATCAGCCACCATCGCGGCTTCGAGGTGACCACGCTGCGGCGCGATACCGAGACGGACGGGCGTCATGCGGAGGTGGCGTGGACCGACGATTGGGCGGTGGACGCGGCGCGGCGGGATTTCACGTTCAACGCGATGTCGATGACGCGCGACGGGGTGGTATTCGATTACTTCAAGGGGCGAGCGGATCTGGCCGCGGGACGGGTGCGGTTCGTCGGCGAGCCGGCGACGCGGGTCGCGGAAGACTACCTTCGCGTGCTGCGGTTCTTCCGGTTCCAGGCGAGGTTTGGGCGAGGGACGCCGGACGCGGAGACCGTGTCGGCGTTGCGGGGCGGTGTCCACGGCTTGGCGCGGCTCTCGCCGGAGCGGGTCTGGGGCGAATTCAAGCGGATCCTGATGGCGCCCGACCCGGTCCAATCGATGCGGCTGATGGCGGAGCTCGGCGTGTTGGAGGCGATCTTGCCGGGAAGCGACATCGCCGGGCTCGAGCGGGTGATGGACGTGGCGCCCGATCCGATTCTCCGGCTGGCGGCCCTGGCGCCGCCGGCCGATGTGGCGGAACGGTGGCGGATGTCAGCGGTGGAGGCGGAGCAACTGGCTGGACTGGCCGGCCCGGCGCCGGATCGGGAGCTGGCGGGAATGGCGCTGCGGCAAGCCCTTGCCGACACGCCGGCCGCAGTGTTGATCGGGCGGTCGTTTCTGGCCCATGGGGCCGATGGCGCCCCATTACGGGCCCGGCTTGCGGCCGAGCAGCAACCGAGGTTCGAGCTGGCAGGGCGGGACGTGCTCGCGCTGGGGGTGCCGCCCGGGCCGGCGGTCGGCCAATTGATCGGCGACGTGCGGGCGTGGTGGATTGCCGGGGGATGCGTGGCCGATGCCGCGTCGTGCCGTGCGGAACTGGCGAGACGGGTGGCGCTCGCACGCGCGTGAGGGTAGAGGCGCAGCATGGAGGCGCTGGACCGATCCGTCGACGAGGTGAGCACACGGCGGCTTATGGCGCGGCTGTGGCGCGAGCATCTGCGGTTCCACCGCGGCAAGCTGCTCTATATCGTCATCCTGACTGGGCTGACCGCCGGGCTGACCGGGCTGTATCCCGTGGTGATCGACCGGGCGATCTCGATGTTCGTCGGGCGGGATACGCGCATTTTGTATCAGGTGCCGATCATCGTGGTGATCGTCACCTTGGCGAAGGCGGCGGCACAATATCTTCAGACCGTCGCGGTGCAGCAACTGGTGCTGATGGTGATCCGCGACCTGCAGGAGCGGATGTTCGTGCATCTGGCGCGGGCGGACCTGGTCCAGGTCGAGCGCGAGCCGCCCGCACAACTGGCGACGCGGTTCACCACGGACGTGACGTTGATCCGCGAAGCGCTGACCCGGGCGGTCAATGGGCTCCGGGACGGGGTGACGATCATTGGGCTGGTGGGCTCGATGTTGTACCTCGACTGGACGTTGTTCCTGATCGCGGCTGTCATGTATCCGCTCGCTGCGGTGCCGATCCAGCGGCTCGGCACGCGCATCCGGCGTGCCTCGGGCGGGATGCAGGAGCAGATGGGCGAGACCGCCGCGTTCCTCTATCAGAGCTTTGCGCAAGCGCGGACGGTGCGGGCCTATCGTCTGGAAGACACGGAGTCGGCGCGGGCGAAGGCGGCGTTCGGGCAGCTCTATGCGGCGTTGCTGCGGATGACGCGGAGCCGGGCGATTCTGGACCCGATGCTGGAGGTGCTGGGCGGCACGGCGGTGGCGCTGGTGATCGGGTTCGCGGGCTGGCGCGCGGCAACGGGCGCGGGCGGGATCGGCAACTTCTCTGGGTTCGTGGCGGCGCTGCTGCTCGCGTCGCAACCGTTGCGCGCGCTGGGATCGTTAAATGCGGCGCTGCAGGAGGGAATGGCCGGCCTGGCGCGGGTGTTCCACGTCATCGATCAGCAGCCGCTCGTGCGGGAGAAGGCGGGAGCGGTGGTGCTGCCGCCGGGTCCCGGGCGGGTGCGGTTCGAGGGCGTGTCGTATGCCTATCCGGATGGGCGGATTGGGTTGCGTGATCTGAGTTTCGACGCGGCTCCGGGGCTCACGGTCGCGTTGGTGGGGCCGTCCGGCGCGGGCAAGAGCACCGCGCTTTCGCTGATCCCGCGGTTGGGCGACGTACTCGAGGGGCGGATCACCATTGATGGCGCGGACATCCGCGACGTGACGCTGGCGAGCCTACGGGACGCGATCGCGTATGTGGGGCAGGACGCGTTGCTGTTCGACGATACGGTGGGCGGCAACATCCGGGTTGGGCGTCCAAGCGCGAGCGATGCCGAGGTCGAGCAAGCGGCGCGGGCGGCCGCGGCGGAGTTCATCGACGATCTGCCGCTCGGGTTTGCGACGCCGGTCGGCCCGGGGGGCGGGCGGCTATCGGGCGGCCAGCGCCAACGGGTGGCGCTGGCGCGGGCGTTGCTGCGGGAGCCGCGCATCCTGCTGCTCGACGAGGCGACCAGCGCGCTGGATGCGGAAAGCGAGGCGGCGGTGCAGGGCGCGCTGGTGCGGCTGCGTCGGGGCCGGACGACGGTGGTGGTCGCGCACCGGCTCTCCACGGTGCGCGACGCCGACCTGGTGGTTGCCATCGCGGACGGGGCGGCGGTTGAGCAGGGAACGCATGCGGACCTGCTGCGGCAGGATGGCCTCTACGCGCGGCTGGTCAGGACCCAAGCGCTGGCGGCCTGACCTCATCGCAGGCAAAGCCAGCGTCTGACGGCGACGGCGGCCCAGATGGCCTCGACCACCCCGAACGGCCATGCCCCCTGCAGGAACCCGTAGGCCGATCCGAGCAGGCAGGCTCCGGCAAAGGCCAGGACGAACCACCGGCTGCGCTGCTCGAACGCGTAGGTGACGAGCATGCAGGTGACGGCCACGAGCCCGAACAGGCTCAGAGCGGTCACGTGCTGGCCCCGGCTTGACCACGCCGTCCGCGACGGACACAACCCGGCCCATGCAGCGCATCTTTTCCGGCATCCAGCCCTCCGGCGTGCCGACGCTTGGCAACTATCTCGGGGCGTTGCGGAACTGGGTGACGCTGCAGCGGGATCACGAGTGCATCTACTGCGTGGTGGACCTGCACGCGATCACGCAGTTCCAAGAACCGACGACACTGGCGGCGTCGTCGCGCGAGATGGCGGCGGCGTTGATCGCGTGCGGCATCGATCCGGCCAAGCATATCCTGTTCCTGCAATCGGCGGTGCCGGCGCATGTGCGGCTGGGTTGGATCTTCACGTGCGTGGCCCGGCTCGGATGGCTGAACCGCATGACGCAGTTCAAGGACAAAGCCGGCAAGGACCGGGAGAACGTGTCGGCCGGGTTGTACATCTACCCGAACCTTATGGCGGCCGACATCCTGGCCTATCACGCCACGCGGGTGCCGGTCGGGGACGACCAGAAGCAGCATATCGAGTTGGCGAACGACATCGCCCAGAAATTCAACCATGATTACGGAGCGGAGTTCTTCCCAGCGATCGAGCCGTTGATCCTGGGCGAAGCGACGCGGGTGATGAGCCTGCGGGACGGCACCAAGAAGATGAGCAAGTCGGATGCGTCGGATCAAAGCCGGATCAACCTGACCGACGACGCCGATGCGATCGCGTTGAAGATCCGGCGGGCGAAGACGGACCCGGAGCCGCTGCCGGACAGTCCGGAGGGATTGGTAAACCGGCCGGAGGCGCGCAACCTGGTCGGCATCATGGCGGCGCTGCTGGACACCAATGCGGCGGGCGTGCTGGCCGAGCATGGCGGCAAGGGCTTCGGCGCCTACAAGGAGGCGCTGGCGGAGGTCGTGGTCAGCAAGTTGGTCCCGATCGCGACCGAGACGCGACGCCTGCTGGACGACACCACCGAGATCGACCGGATCCTGCGGGACGGCGCCGGCCGTGCGGCCGCGATTGCGGACCCGATCGTCGAGGAGGCCGAACGACTAGTCGGCCTCCTCAAACCCTGAGACGGGTTAGCGGCGAACGTAGGTGACGCGAGGCGCCGGCTTGGTCGCGAGCGCCAACAGGAACCCAATGCCAGCTGCGATGAGGACGGCCGTGATCGGGCGCTGATCGATTTGGTCGGCCAGCGCGTCGCCCGCCTCCTCGATCTGATCCAGCAGTTGCGAGCCGTAGTCGCCGCCGTAGTCGCGCACGGCTTCCTTAACCTGGCCGTACGCCTTCTGGGCGGTACCCGCAGCCTGGTCGATGGTGCCGTCCGCCTTGAGCTTCGTGTCGCCCGTCAGCTTGCCAGCCATCTCCTGTGCCTTGCCGCCAAGATCGCGTGCCGCGCCCTCAAACTGGTTCTCTTCCATCAAGTCCTCCTGTCACCGTAACGCTGAAACCCGGCTGGCCGAGTTCGGTTCCCCAGGACGCGAGAGCCGAGCTAGTTGATTACGATGTCGTTATGTGATAACGATCGTGGCACCCCTTCAAAAGGAAGGCGTCGTGCAGAACCGGCCCGCCATGTTACCGGCCTTGATCGTCTTTGCCGCGGTCGGCGCACTATCCGCCCCGCTCAGTCGTTGGGTGTATGCCGTCTTCAGCGGCATGCCCGCCGAACCGTTCGACATCATTCTCGATTGGGAACCGGGCGTCTCGGATCAATACCTCTGGTTCTGCGTCGCAAACGCCATCATCTGGGCTCTGACGGGGGCCGCCCTTCTCGGCAGCCGATTGAACGCCACGCCAGCCGGATGGGTGATCGCTTCGATCATCGCCTTCGCAGCCATCGCGATTCTGCCCTTCAGCATGAGCGGCGGAGACGGCCTGGCAAGACTACTCGACTACCCCGCCAACATGTTCGCCATCGGCAAGGTCGCCGTGCTCATGGGGCTCGTCCGGTTGACCGGCGGAGCGACGGGCTCGCGTGACGGAGGCGGGTCCTTGCGATCCGCCCCGGCAAGACTGCCGCCGCTCACGAGAGGGCAGGACCAGGTCACGCGGCTGCTGTGCGGCCAGGCGATCCTCGGGGCCGAGGCGTTCCGAGCTCAAATCCTGCGAAGCTTCGAGCAGAACTGGAAGGCGCTGGCGCCGGAGTTCGGCGTCGACATCGGTCTGGTCGCGAGGGTTGCGACCGCCGAGCGACGCCGTTTTCTGCGCTCTGCGATGGCGATGGGCGTCCTCGGCCTGATCGCCTGGCTCGCCATGGCCGGGTTTCCCCCGATCGCTCTGCTGGCGGGCGTGGCGGCCATGATCGTTGCGGCCCGGCATGCCTTCCAGACGCGCCGGCTGGCCAAACACTTCCGGCCCGGCGCCTATTCCGCGCAACAGGCCCGACGGGCGTTCGACGTGGAGCTCAGGCCGCACACGCGGCTCCCCGACCCAGGGGACGAACTCGTGGTCTACAGCGGGTTCAACCCGTTCGTGGGCGCTGGAGCCGAACTCGGCGGGTGGTCGATCGCCGTTCTGACCGACAAGCCCAAGCTCGAAGGAGCGCCCAGCTCGATCCGCCCGTTCACGATCGCCGACCTCTACGAGGCCCTTCGCGGCGCCGTGGGCACACTCGCCATCGCCGAGCTGAGCAGCCGCAGGATGTTCTTCGTCGCCGGCACCGACATCCGCGACGATGCGGATATCCTGGGCGGCGACCTCGCGGCGTTCCCGCGGCAGCGCATCAACGAGGCCCGGGCGGAGGCGATGATGCTCGGAGCCGACCCGCTCGGACGGCATTACCTGCTGATCCAGGTCACCGACTGGGGCGGTGACATCGTATTCAGCTACTTCATCCGGGTCGAAAAGCGGGGCCGGACGCTACTGGTCGAGACCAAGACGTTCTTGCTGGCCCCGCTCGCGGCAGCATACCGCAGCGTCGACCTCATGCAGCCCGACCGCCTGGCCAGCACCATCGGCATCGCGCTCGGCGCCGTCGTCCTCGGGCCGCTGTCGATGGCGGTCGCACCATTGTTTCTGCTCGGCAAAGCGATCGAGCAAGCCAGCCGAACGCTGACCTCCAACGCCGCCGCCGCGCGCAACCGGCGTGTGGCGATCGAGCGTGACCCGGCGTACGATTTCGGCGCGAGCGCCTCCTTGCGGGAGCGGTTCGCGCAGAGCTACTACCACCACTACTTCCAAAAGTCCGACGCCGACCTGTTCCACAAATTGGTCGAAAAGCGCGTGCTCGAGGAGCTGATCTCCTTCCTCGACGAGCACGGTGTCGACACGTCGGACCTGCGCGAACGCAGCACGACCATCCTGAACAGCGGCATCCTCGTCCAGGGCGGCGACGTCCATGCGGATAGTCTGGCGGTCGGCGCCAACGCCCAAGCCACCACTACTCGAGCCCGCCAACCCCAAGGAGCGTCCAAGTGACCAACGATCAGCAGGGCATCGTCGCGACGAACGTCTATGGCCAAGCGATTGCCGTGGGCAGCAATGCTCAGGCGACCTCGTACGGCAATGCCGTGCAAGGCGCCGACATCGGCGGAGCCGTAGCCGCTCTTCGCACGGCCCTGGGCGGACTCGACCTGACGGAGGCGCAGCACGCCTCGGTGGGCCGCGATGTCGAGGGGTTGAGCGCCGCCCTGCGCGCCAACCCGCCGGATCGGGCGTCGGCCGGGTCGCACCTGAAGTCGATGACTGACAAGCTCGAGTTCGCCGGCAAGGCGGTCACCTCGGTCGCCGGGCTGGTCGAGCCGGTCAAAGCCATCGCCGTCGCGGTTGGTTTGTCGCTGAAGGCGCTCGGGTTCGGCTAGATCGGCAGCCAGATGGTGACCGTCGTGCCGACGCCCTCGGTGCTCTCGATGCGCATGTGGCCGCGATGGCGATTGACGATGTGTTTGACGATGGCCAAGCCTAGGCCGGTGCCGCCGACCTCGCGGGATCGGCGTGTGTTGACCCGGTAGAACCGCTCCGTCAGGCGGGGGATGTGCAGCGCCGGGATGCCGGCGCCCTCGTCGCGCACGCTGACGTTGACGCCATCCATGCCGGCGCGGGTCGCCGTGCGGGCATCGACGTGTATGACGCCGCCGTCCCGGCCGTATTTGATCGCGTTCTCGAGCAGGTTTTGCAGCACTTGGCCGATCTGGTCTTCGTCGCCGGTGACGGCCGGCAGTCCCGGCGCGATCGTCGTCCGCACCGTGAGCGATCGAGCGGCGAACAGAGGGTCGAGGCTGGCCGCGGTGGTCTCGATCAGCCCCGCCACGTCGACCCGGCCGGAGGGAGCGAGATGCTCCGTCAGTTCAATGCGGGACAGGCCGAGCAGGTCGTCGATCAGGCGGTTCATCCGCTGGGCCTGCTCGGCCATGATGCCGAGAAAGCGGTGTTGGGCGGCTGGATCGTCGGCGGCCGGACCGCGGAGCGTGTCGATGAAACCGATCAGGCTGGCCAAGGGCGTGCGCAACTCGTGGCTTGCGTTGGCGACGAAATCGGCCCGCATGCGCTCGATCGCGCGCTCGCGGGTCCGGTCAGACAGCAGGGCGATGACTGGCCCCTTGGAGCCTTCGACCGGCATGATGCGGACATGGAGTTCGCGCGCGATCGGGACCGGGAGCATGAGATCGGCAAACGTCTCGACGCCACCGCTGACCGCGTCGTCCAAGGCAGCGCGGAAGGCAGGCATGCGGAGCAGGGCGGGCGCACCAACGCCCAACGTGGCGCGCGCCTCGGCGTTGAGCCGGCGGATGTTGCGGTCGACGCCGAAGAGGATCACCGGATCGGGCAGGCGTTCGAGCAGGGCCTGTTCGGCGGCGAGTTGACCGCGAAGCGACGCGACCTCGGCGGTGAGCGCGCGGTTCTCTTGCGTGGCAGCGATCGCGCGCGAACGGGCCCGGGTCGCGCGCCTCCGGCCGACATAGGACCCGCCGACCCACGCGCACGCGAGCAGAAGCAGCAGGCCGATGAAGGCGGCGGCCGTCACGCGGGCCTACATCGCCGGCGCGGCTCCGTCCGGGGGCGCCTCGCGCGATTGCAGGCCGCTTGTGCCGATCTCGAACAGCGCGAGCGAGCGGCGGACGGTTCCGTCCGGCAGCAGACGGAACACGCCGTTCGCGCCGGCGAAGCCAGCGGGGTTGAGCAACACGTTGAGGTCGATGCCGGATGGCGTGCTGGCGGCGTGCGCCGCGGCGGCGGCATCATAGGCGATGCTCGCGATGTCGCGCGGCGCAGCGCCGTAATGGGCGAGATAATTGTCTTCGAACACCTTGAGCGTCGGGGCGGGAGGGCCGGCAAACCAGGCGCCCGCGAGAGGGGCGAGCTTGGCGGCGTCGCGGCCCCACAGCGCCGTCCCGAGCAGGCGGACTCGGCCCGGGCCGAGCCCGGCGGAGGTCAGATGCGGTAGAATGCGCAAGGTGACGTCGGCGGTGGTCCCTAGCAGGAGGGCGTCGATCGCCGGTGGCGCGCCCACTGCTCCACCGCTGTTGCCCATCTGCGTGATCACGTTGTCTAGGCCGCTTTGCCCGTCGAAGCGCAGGACCAGCGGCGGCGGCAGGCCGGCCTCGAGGGCGGCCGGCGTGAGGCCGGCCGCGAGAAAGTCGCCGAACGGGTTGGCGGGGAGGATCGCGCCGATGCGGCGCTGCCCGCCGGCGGCGGCGGCGCGGACGAGGGTGCGGACCTGCTGCTCCGGCGTCAGACCGAGCGGCCAGACGCCGGGTCGCGCCTTGCTGGAATCGGAGGTGAACGCGAGCACCGGGATGTGGTCGGCCTGGGCCACCGGGGTGACGGCCGTGGCTTCGGGGGCGGTGAGCGGGCCGACGATGATGCCGGCACCGGCGGCCGACGCGGCGCGGGCGGCCGCGGCGGCGCCGTCGGCGGTGCCCTTGGTGTCTTGCGTGTCGAACGCGTTGTCCGGCCCCGATGCGAAGGCGAGCTTGGCGGCGAGCAGCATGGATTGTCCCAGCGGGGCGTTCGACCCGGAGAGCGGCAGCAGGATGGCAATCCGCCGTCCGGCCGGGGAAGGGGGGATGGCCTGGAGGGCGAGGGCGCCTGCTTGCGGCCCATAGCCGGGGCGGTATTGCTGGGCTACGCACGCAGTCAAGCCACAGGAGGCAAGGAGCAACGCGAGTGCCCGACCCAGACCGTTCAGACGCCTCATGCGGCGGGGCAGATGCGCCGTTGGGCGGTGCCATCGGGAGCCCATGCGATTCTCCTCTGGCGAGCGATTCGGGTGGCTCGCGCGCGTCGCATATACCATCAGGACTGATTCTGGTCGCCACTCCGATTGGCAACCTGGCCGACCTTTCCGCTCGCGCCGTCGCAGCGCTTCGGCATGCAGAGCTCATCCTGTGCGAGGACACGCGGACGAGCGCGGTGCTGCTGGGGCATTACGGGATCGGCACGGCAACCGCGCCGCTGCATGAGCATAACGAGAGTGCTCGAATCCCCGCCGTGTTGCAGCGCCTGCGGGCCGGGGCGTTGATCGCGCTGGTGTCGGACGCGGGCACGCCGCTGGTGTCGGACCCAGGATACCGGCTCGTTCGGGCGGCCATCGAGGCGGGGGTCCCGGTCTCGGGGGTGCCGGGGGCGAATGCTGCAGTGATGGCGCTGACGCTCTCGGGTCTGCCGCCGCACCCGTTCCTGTTCTTGGGGTTTCCGCCACCAAAGGAGGCTGGACGGCGGACGGCGTTCGCCGGGCTGCGGGCGGCGGAGCGGGCCGGATTGTCGGCAACGCTGATCTGGCACGAGGCGCCGCATCGGCTGGCCGAGACGCTGGCCGATCTGGAGGCAGTGTTTGGCGCGCGCGATGCGGCCGTGGCGCGGGAACTCACCAAACGGTTCGAGGAGGTGCGGCGCGGGCCGTTGAGCACGCTGGCGGCGCATTACGCGGCCGAGCCGGCGCGGGGGGAGACTACGCTGCTGCTAGGCCCGGCACCGCCGGAAGCGGCCGATCCGGAGCAGGTGGACGCCTTGCTGCGGCGGGCGTTGGAGACCCATAGCGTGCGCGACGCCGCAGCGCTGGTCGCGACGGCGACCGGGCTGCCGCGGCGGGCGGTATACACCCGCGCGCTGGCCCTTTCGTGACTATTTGCCGCCGGTCGGATCGATCCAGCCGATATTGCCGTCCGGACGGCGGTAGATCACGTTCAGCTCGCTACTGGCGCTGTTGCGGAACATCAGGACCTGCTGGTCCGCCAAGTCGAGGCGCATCACCGCCTCGCCAACCGACAGCACGCTGATTTCGGCGTTGCTTTCGGCGATGACGGTGGCGAAGGTCTGCGCCTGGGTGGTTTCGCCGGCCCCGGGCTGCGCAGCCTCTTCCTCCTCCGCGCGCAGGACGTATTGGCGAGCTGCTTCGGGGCGCGCACGGTTGGCCAGATCGCGCGCGTGATCGTTGACCCGGCGGCGGTAGCGGCGCAGCCGCTTGGCGATGTGTTCAGCCGCATCGTCGAACGCGCCGTGCGCGTCAGCGGCTTCGCCCTCCCCACGCAAGGTCAGACCACGGCCGGCATGCACGTTGATGTCACATGTGAAGAAACTGCGAGCGCGGCCAAAGGTCACGTGGGCTTCCTGAGCACCGTCGAAATACTTGCCGGCGATGTTGTCGAGCTGTTCAGAAACACGGATCCGCAATGCATCGGAGAGATCGACTTGTTTGCCAGAAACCGTAATTTGCATCACTGCTCCCCGTTTTATCTCTTTATTGATCACCCCACGCGGTCGAGTGGGGCGAGGGCTACGCTGCTCTTTTCGCGCTTGCGCTGAACCGAGCTCGGAATGCGCAAGGCGTCCCGGTATTTGGCCACCGTTCGGCGGGCGATGTCCACGCCTTCGCGACGCAAAGCTGAAACAATCGCGTCGTCGGACAGCACGTCCTCGGGGTGCTCCGCGCCGACCAGAGCCCGGATGCGGTGCCGCACCGCCTCCGCGCTATGGCTTTCACCGCCGCTGACCGCGCTCAGGGCGGTGGTAAAGAAATATTTCAGTTCGAATGTGCCGCGTGGGGTCGCGATGTATTTGTTGGCCGTCACACGGCTGACGGTGCTTTCGTGCATTTCGACGGCGCCAGCGACGTCGCGCAGGATCAAGGGCCGGAGATGGCCGACGCCGGCGCGGAAGAAGCCATCTTGCTGGCGCACGATCTCGGCCGCAACTTTCAGGATCGTGTTGGAGCGCTGCTGCAGCGACTTGACCAGCCAATTGGCGCTGGAGAGGTTCTCGCCGAGGAAGCTGCGTTCCTCCCGCCCGGCCTTGGCGCTGACCCGGGCGTGGTAATGCTCGTTGACGAGCACCCGCGGCATGGTCTCCGGATTGAGCTCGATCAGCCATTCGCCGTCGGGCAGTGCGCGCATCAGCACATCGGGGATGATCTGCTGCAGTGGCCCGTCATCCCACCCGGCGCCGGGCTTGGGGTCGAGCGCGCGGATCTCGCTGATCATCTGGGTGAGGTCTTCGCCGTCGACCTCGCAGACCTGCATGAGGGCGCGCAGGTCTCGGCGGCCAAGCAGTTCGAGGTTGTCGAGCAGGGCTTCCATGGCCGGGTCGAGCCGGTTCTTGTCGGCAAGCTGGGCGGCGAGGCAGTCCCGCAGGCCGGTCGCGAACAGGCCGGGCGGATCGAAGCGCATCATCATGCGCCGGACGTGATCGACCATCGGTTCGTCGACGCCCATGGCTGCGGCCAGCTCCGCATTCGACACGGCAACCCGGCCCGCCCCATCCAGCAGCGCGATCAGGTGCCCGCCGATGATGCGCTGCTTCGGATCGCTGATGCTGAGGCGGAGTTGCTCGTCCAAGTGCGTCCGTAGATTGCGCGGCATGGCGGCAATGTCGTCGATTCCGCGGTCATCGCCGCCGCTATCCCGCCCGCCCGGGCCGATCGGGCGTGAGAAGCCGTCGGACGCACCGCCTTCGTCGAACGAATTGGTGTGATCCACTTCGACCGCGTCGGGCAGCTTCTCCATGCGCACCAGGTCGGACGAATCGAGGTTCGCCGTGGTCTCCGCCCTCTGGTCGGGCGCGGGCATCTCCGGGGCCGCGTCGGAGCGTTCGTCCCATTCCAACAACGGGTTACGCTCGAGTTCGCCTTCGACGAAGGCGGAAACCTCGAGGTTGCTGAATTGCAGAAGCTTGATGGCCTGACGCAGCTGGGGCGTCATCACCAACGATTGTGTCTGCCGGAACTCTAAGCGTGGACCTGCTGCCATGGACGCAGACTACAGGGTAAACCTTTCTCCAAGGTATACTCTCCGCACGTCCTGATGCGCGACGACCTCGTGGGGCGCGCCCTCCATCAGGACCTGGCCATCGTGCATGATGTATGCGCGATCGACGATTTCGAGGGTTTCGCGCACGTTGTGGTCGGTGATGAGCACGCCGATGCGGCGGTCCTTCAGATGGGCGATGAGGTCGCGTATCTCGCCAACGGCGATCGGGTCGATGCCGGCGAGCGGCTCGTCGAGCAGGATGTAATGCGGCTGGGTCGCCAGCGCTCTGGCAATCTCGACCCGGCGCCGCTCACCGCCCGATAGCGCGAGGGCGGACGTTCGGCGCAGATGGGAGATGCCGAACTCGGCGAGCAGCGCGTCCAGCATCAAGTCGCGGCGGTCGGGATCGGGCTCGACCACCTCGAGGGCGGCCATGATGTTTCCCTCGACCGTGAGGCCCCGGAAGACGCTGGCCTCCTGCGGGAGATAGCCGATCCCCAGCCTGGCCCGGCGATACATCGGGAGTGCGGTGATGTCGTGGCCTTCCAGGTTGATCTTGCCGCGGTCGGGGCGGACGAGGCCGACGATCATATAGAAGGTCGTGGTCTTGCCGGCGCCGTTGGGGCCGAGCAGCCCGACCGCCTCGCCACGGCGCACGCGGATGGAGACGTCCTGCACCACAGGGCGCTTCTTATACGTCTTGCCGACCCCCTGCGCGGTCAGGCCTGTCTCGGACGCGTCGATCCGACGGGAGAAGTTCATTTTCTCGCCGGCTTCGGCGATTTGCTGGCGTTGTCCCGGTTGGTGGCGTCGTTCGGCACGATGAGGCCCTGCACCCGCGCGCCGGGGTCGCGCACCAGCGTGGAGATGCCGGTCTTCATGTTGACGAGCGCTTCGTCGCCGTTGAGTTGGTTCAGGCCGCGCGTGATGTGGACGTGCCCAACGATACGGGAGATGTCGGACGCGGCGACATAGACGGCTCGGTCACCGGTCACGGTCTCGGTGGCGGTCCGCACTTCGACATGACCGAAGGCCTCGACCTTCTCCAGTTTGCCGGCAGCGGCAGCGGCAGAACTGCTGCCGCTGCCGGGCGCGGGCTTGGCCTGCGCAGCCGGGGCGCCGGCTTGCTGCTGATCGGGGACGGTGTAGCCGACCAGAACGTCTCCGGAGAGCCGCTTGCCGTCCGATGTGGTGACGGTGGCCAGGCCCCGTCCCACCGCCATGTGCTTCTGCGACCACCACTCCATGGTGTCGCGGGCGGTCATGACGTGGTTTGGGGTGGTCAGGCTCATATTGTTCCCGGTCATCACCAAAACGGCTTGGTCGATGTCGTAGATGGCGTGGTCGCCCACGGCGATGTCGGTCGGGTTGAAGATTTTCACGTGCCCGTCGGCCTCGAGACGGTAGATCTCGTTTGCGCCCGTGTCGCCGCCCGAGATGATCGATCCAGTGGACACGGTCGTAGCTGCCGCGGGCGCCGCAGCTTGCGCCGGAGTGGCCTTGCGGCGGTAATGTGCCAGCAGCGTGTCGGCCAGCACGGTGACGTCGCCGCGGACAGCGCGGGCGTCGCCGCGCGCGATGACGAGTTGCTCATTCTGGCGCCACTCGATGCCTTCCCGGGCGGTAACCTCGATGGGTCCGCCCTTCGACATGTCGAGGCCATTGCTGCTCCCCGCAGCAGGGGATTGCGCATACGCGGCGGCGTGCAGCCCGACGAGGAGAGTGGCTGCGGCCCACAGGCGGGTCACTTGGACGCTCCGTTCACGACCAGCTTGGCCGGCCCCTGGAACTGGATGGCTCCCGCCTTGTCCGTCAGCGTGAAACCTTGCGAGTCGAGCGTACCGAACGGACCCTCGGCATGGGTCTTGTCGTCGCTGCTGGCCGCCCCCTGCTTGACGTCGACCGAGGCGGTCTCCGTCCGGATGACGGTTCCGTCGTCGCGGTACATCACGACGTCCTGGCTGAGGTCGAGGAGTTCGGCCCGCTGGATGAACACGCCATCCTTGGACTCGACCTGCAGCCAGTTGCCGCTCTCGAGCACCATGTCGCCCTTCGGATCGCCCATGTCGATGCGGTTCGGAGAGGTTTGCGTCGCCCAGCGTGCGGTGATGGTGTACGGGCGGTTGCGCTGATCGATGCCCTTGTAGTGCGGGTTGAGCATCCGGCCGCTCTCGGCTTCGACGGCGAAAATACGGCGGAAGGAGACGCGGCCGTTCTGGCTCAGCCGGCTGATCTCTGGCCACAGCGCGATCGCGCTCAGCAACGCCACCGCGAGCAGTGGCAGCCCCAACTTGGCCACCAACACAGTGAAGCGGCGCATGCGGATGCGACGGCGGCTGATCTCGCGCCGGGCCCGCCGGCCTTCGAGCAGCAGATGCTCGCGCGGGTCGCTGCGCATGTCGGTCATGCTCACGCGACGCCGGCCCGCAGCAGATCGTGCACATGGAGGATGCCCGCTGGTCTGCCTTGGGCGTCGACGACGAACAGGCTGGTGACCGGCCGCGCGCCCGCGTTCATCGCGCGCAGTGCATCTGCGGCGAGGGCGTCGGCAGCAATCGTCCGGGGCGCGCTGTTCATCACCTCATTCACCTTACGGCTCAGCAGGCCGGGTCCCATGGCGCGGCGTAGATCGCCGTCGGTGAGAATACCACACAGGCGACCGTCGGCGTCCACCGCTCCGAGACAGCCGAACCCCTTTCCGGTCATCAAGAGAAGGGCGCGGTCCATCGGCAGGTCGAGCGGGGCGAGCGGGACGGCGTCGCCGGTGTGCATGAGGTCGCCGACCAGGCGGAGTTGGGCGCCGAGCGAGCCGCGCGGATGGAACACCGAGAACTCGGTCGAGGTGAAGCCGCGCCGGGTCAAGAGGGCGACGGCGAGGGCGTCTCCCAAGGCGAGTTGCATGGTCGTGCTGGTGGTCGGCGCCAGGCCGAGCGGACACCCCTCCGGCGCGTGCGGCAGCAGCAGGACGATATCCGCGGCGCGGGCGAGAGCGGAGGTGGCGCGGCCGGTGATGGCGATGAGCGGCAGCCCGAAGCGGCGCGCATGGGCGACGAGATCGGCGAGTTCCTCCGTCTCACCGCTGTTGGACAGCGCAAGCACCGCGTCACTGGGCAGTATCATGCCGAGATCGCCGTGCGAGGCCTCGGCGGGATGGACGAACAGGGCCGGCGTGCCGGTCGACGCGAAAGTGGCGGCGATCTTGCGGCCGATGTGACCGGACTTTCCCATCCCGCTGACCACGACCCGGCCGGCGCATGCGGCCAGCTTGTCGACCGCATCGTTGAACCTCCCGTCGAGCGCAGCCGAAAGGGCGCGCAGTCCGGCGATCTCGGCGGCCAAGACGTCCTGCGCGACTCCAATGTCGGGCATCCGTGCAACGGCGAATGCGGCAGTCATGTGTCTTGTATGATGATGCCCCATGACCCGGTCAACCAGACGTCGCACCTGCCGCGTGTCGCGCAGCGTCAATGGGCGAAGATGTCGGGCGTCTCGTAGCCGAGCAGATCGAGCCTGCAGCGAGTGGGAAGGAAATCGAAACAGGCTTGTGCGAGGCCGCGTCGGCCTTCCCGCTCGAGCAGGGCGTCGAGCCGGGCCCAGAGCGCATGGAGATGCAACACGTCGGAGGCGGCATAGGCGAGTTGTTCGGACGAGAGTTCAGGCGCGCCCCAGTCGGAGGTCTGCTGCTGCTTGGAGATTTCCACGCCGAGCAGTTCGCGGCAGAGGTCGCGCAGGCCATGCCGGTCGGTGAAGGTTCGGACCAGTTTGGCGGCGATCTTGGTGCAGCAGGTGGGCGCGACGGTGATGCCGAAGGCGCGCTGCAGCACGGCGACGTCGAAGCGGGCGAAGTGCATCAGCTTGGTGATGCCGGGATCGGCCAAGAGGCGGGCGAGGTTGGGAGCGTCGTAGCCGCGGCCACCCAACGCGGTCGGGATGATCTGGACCAGATGGGCGGTGCCGTCACCGGCGGAGAGCTGGACCAGGCAGAGCCGGTCGCGGTGCGGGTTCAATCCCATCGTTTCGGTATCGACGGCGATGACCGTCCCGAGGTCGAGGTCGGGCGGGAGGTCGTTGCGATGAAGTTGGATGGTTGCGCCCTGCTGAAACTGCGTCGTCGTCATACGCTGACCGGTGGTGCCCAGGAAAAGACTCGAACTTTCACGACCTTGCGGCCACAGGTACCTGAAACCTGCGCGTCTACCAATTCCGCCACCTGGGCAAACCGTGCGGTGGAGCGCGGAGGTAGCGGTGCCGCCCGGCGGCGTCAAGCTGGTTTGCCGAGGTGAGGCCTTGAGGGGGCGGCGGGCAGTCCATAGTAGAGGGCATGGCTCGAAGGGACAGTCGATGGCGCGCAAGGTAGCGACGGTGTTTGGCGGCAGCGGCTTCATCGGCCGCTACGTGGTGCAGCGGCTGGCGGCACGCGGCCACGTCGTGCGCGTGGTCGGCCGGAATACCGAGCGGGTTAAGAACCTGATGACGACCGGAAGCGTGGGCCAGGTGGTCGCCCTGTACGGGTCGTTCGCCAACCCGGCCACGATCATGCGCGCGACGGAGGGCGCGGAGCTGATCGTCAACCTGGTCGGCATCCTGGCCGAGCAGCGAGCGGGCGACTTCGAGCGGCTGCAGGCGGAAGGTCCTGGGCTGATCGCGCGAGGGGCCGCGGCGACCGGAGCGAGCCGGATGGTGCAGATCTCGGCCATTGGCGCGGATCCCGGCAGTCCGAGCGCATATGGACGAACGAAAGCGGCGGGTGAGGCGGCAGCGCGCGCGGCGTTCGCGGGGACGGTGGTCATGCGCCCGTCGCTGGTGTTCGGCGAGGAGGACAAGTTCTTCAACCGGTTTGGCGCGATGGCGATGTATTCGCCGGTCATGCCGGTGATCAGCGGCGATAGCCGGTTCCAGCCCGTGTACGTGGGCGACGTGGCCGATGCGATCGTGGCCGGGTTGGAGCTTGATGATGTCGTTGGACAGACCTACGAACTGGGTGGCCCGCGCACCTACACCTTTCGTGAGCTTCTGTTGTGGATCTTGCACGAGACCAAGCGCCACCGCGCCATGATCGATGTTCCGCCCGGACTGGCGCGGCTGCAGGCCAGGGTCGGTGAGTTGGTGCCGGGCAAGCCGTTCACCCGGGACCAGCTGTCGATGCTCGAGCGCGACAACGTCGTCAGTAGCGGGGCTCTCGGGCTCGACGCGTTGGGGATCGTGCCGACGCCGGTGGAGTTGATCGTGCCGGGCTATCTCGACCGCTACCGTCCCGGCGGTGGCAAACGGGACGAAGGGCCGGTATAGTCCCATATCGGCCCAAGTTCATGGGCTTTGTTAAGGCACGCGACGTCGTCAGGGCAGACGTGACCTGAAATAGGTCCTGCTTCGGACCTATTGTGAGTGATTGTGCTTTTCATGTGACGATCCGTCTCTTAATGAGGTGTATCGTTGAACGGAGCGGACCATGGCCGAAGGGCGGATGCTGCAATTTGTACGGCTGGCCCAGCAGCAGCCGCCGAAGCGGCCGGTGTCGGCGCGGCGGGAGGATTTTGCCGAGATCTACAAAGATTTCGATCCGGCCGAGGCGGGAAGCCAGGCAAGCCGCTGCAGCCAATGCGGCATCCCGTTCTGTCAGGTGCATTGCCCGCTCAGCAACAACATCCCGGATTGGTTGAAGCTGACGGCCGAGAACCGGCTGCAGGAAGCCTACGAGATCAGCAGCGCCACCAACACGTTCCCCGAGATTTGCGGCCGTATCTGCCCGCAGGACCGCCTGTGCGAAGGCAATTGCGTCATCGAGAAGGATTTCGATAGCGTCACCATCGGCGCGGTCGAGCGCTTCATCACCGACACGGCCTGGGAGAACGGCTGGATCACGCCACCCACGCCGAAGCAAGAGCGGCCGCAATCCGTTGGGATTATCGGGGCCGGTCCGGGTGGTCTGGCGGCGGCCGAGCGGCTGCGCACGCTTGGTTACCAGGTGCATGTCTATGACCGCTACGACCGCGTCGGCGGGCTGATGATCTATGGCATCCCCGGGTTCAAGCTCGAGAAAGAGGTCGTGCTGCGGCGCTGGAAATGGCTCGAGGATGGCGGCATCCAGTTCCACCTTGGCGTCGAGATCGGTAAGACGATGAGCTTTGCCGAGCTGCGCGCCAAGCATGACACGGTGCTGATCGGCACCGGCGTGTACAAGGCGCGCAACATCGGCGGACCCGGGGCCGGGCTGGACGGCATCGTGCCGGCGATGGCGTTCCTGACCGCGAGCAACCGGCAGGGCCTCGGCGACGACGTGCCGGAATTCGACAGCGGGGCGCTGAACGCCAGCGGCAAGCGCGTCGTGGTCATCGGCGGCGGCGATACGGCGATGGATTGCGTGCGGACCGCGGTGCGGCAGGGCGCCGCGAGCGTGCAACTGCTGTATCGGCGCGACAAGGCGAACATGCCGGGCTCGATGCGCGAGGTGAAGAATGCCGAAGAGGAGGGCGTCGAATTCGTTTGGCTGTCCGCTCCAGAGGCGTTCCACGGCGAGGGCAGCGTCAGCGGCGTACAGGTGCAACGGATGCGGCTGGGCCTTCCGGACGCGTCGGGGCGGCAGTCGATCACCCCCGGTGATGCGCGGCTGACGGTCGAGGCCGACCTGGTGATCAAGGCGCTCGGCTTCGATCCGGAGGACCTGCCGGCACTGTGGGACCAGCCCGGGCTCGAGGTGAGCCGATGGGGCACGCTGAAGACGGATCATCGGACGGCGATGACGACGCTGCCGGGAGTATTCGCGGCCGGCGACATCGTGCGCGGGGCGAGCCTGGTGGTGTGGGCCATCCGCGACGGGCGGGACGCGGCGGCACGGATGCACGAGTACATGCAGCAGGCGGCGATGGCCGCGGCGGCAGAGTGATGGAGGGCGCAGACATGGACTTCGTTGCCGACTGGACCGCCAACGTCGCCCGGCTCGCCGGCACCTACGACCCGTCGCAAGAGCATGATGCATGCGGCGTCGGGCTCGTCGCGGCGCTTGACGGCAAGAAGCGGCGCGACGTGGTGCAGGCCGGCATCGATGCGTTGAAGGCGGTGTGGCATCGCGGCGCCGTGGACGCCGACGGGAAAACGGGCGATGGCGCGGGCATCCATCTCGAGATCCCGTACGACTTCTTCATCGCAGCAATCCAGCAATCCGGCCACCGGGTCGATCCGGCCCACGCCTTGGCGGTCGGCATGGTGTTCCTGCCGAAGACCGACCTGGGCGCGCAGGAGCGCTGCCGACAGATCGTCGAGACCGAGATCCTGAATTTCGGCTACGGCATCTATGGCTGGCGCCAGGTGCCGATCGACGTCGCGGTCATTGGCGAGAAGGCCAACGCGACCCGGCCCGAGATCGAGCAGATCATGATCAACGGCGGCAATGTCGATCCGACCCGGTTCGAGCGCGACCTGTACGTGATCCGGCGCCGGATCGAAAAGCAGGCGATCGCGGCGCAAGTGGGCGAGCTCTACCTCTGCTCGCTGTCGTGCCGGAGCATCATCTACAAGGGGATGTTTCTGGCGGCATCGCTGACCGATTTCTATCCGGATCTACTGGACGAGCGCTTCATCAGCCGGTTCGCGATCTATCACCAGCGGTACTCGACCAACACCTTCCCGACCTGGCGGCTGGCGCAGCCGTTCCGCATGCTGGCGCACAACGGCGAGATCAACACGCTGTCGGGCAACGTGAACTGGATGAAGAGCCACGAGACGCGGCTCGCGGCAGGGGAACTGGATTCCTACATAGACGACGTCAAGCCGGTGATCCAAGTCGGCAGCTCGGATACGGCGACGCTCGATCAGGTCTTCGAGCTGCTGGTCCGCGCCGGACGCGACGCGCCGATGACCAAGGCGTTGACCATTCCGGCGAGCATCGGCCAGGACGCGACCATGAAGCAGGCGCATGCCGACATGTTCAGCTACTGCAATGCGGTGATGGAGCCCTGGGACGGACCGGCGGCAATCGCGGCAACGGATGGGCGCTGGGTGATCGCCGGGTTGGATCGCAACGGGCTGCGGCCGCTGCGGTACACGATCACGGCAAGCAATCTCATCGTGGTCGGGTCGGAATCGGGGATGGTGACGTTCGCGGAGGCGGACATCATCGCCAAGGGCCGGGTCGGGCCGGGCCAAACGATCGGCGTCGACCTCGATGAGCCTCGGTTCTACTCCGACGACGAATTGAAGGACCTGCTCGCGTCGCGGCAGAACTACGGCGACTGGGTCAAGCGGATTTCGGAGATCGACCAGGTCGTCAAGACCGACGCGCCGGAGCCGGTACTGTATGAGGGCGAAGCGCTGCGCCGGCGGCAGTTGGCCGTCGGCACGACGCACGAAGAGCTGGAGATGATCCTTCATCCGATGGTGGAGGACAGCCAGGAAGCGGTCGGCTCGATGGGCGACGACACGCCGGTCGCGGTGCTGTCGGACAAGTATCGCGGTTTGCACCACTATTTCCGCCAGGCCTTCGCCCAAGTGACGAACCCGCCGATCGACAGCCTGCGCGAGACGCGGGTAATGTCGCTGAAGACGCGGCTGGGCAATCTGGGCAACGTGCTCGACGAGGACAGCGCGCAGTGCGACCTGCTGCAACTCGAGAGCCCGGTGCTGTCGACGGCCGAGTTCGCGGCGATGGCGGCGACGATGGGGCAGACGGCCTGCCATGTGGATTGCTGCTTCCAGGTTGCCGATGGCGAGGCCGGGCTGCGGGCGGGGATCGAGCGGATCCGGCGCGAGGCGGAGGAAGCCGTGCGGGCCGGGTGCGCGCATGTTATCCTGTCGGACGAGAACCAGAGCCCGGACCGGGCGGCCATCCCGATGATCCTGGCGACGGCCGCGGTGCACATCCACCTCGTGCGGCAGTCGTTGCGGACCTTTACCAGCCTGAACGTCCGCTCGGCGGAGTGTCTGGACACGCACTATTTCGCCGTGCTGATCGGCGTGGGCGCGACGACGGTGAATGCATATCTGGCGCAAGAAGGGATCGCGGACCGGCAGCGGCGCGGCCTGTTCGGCTCGCTGTCGCTGAAGGAAGCGGTCAAGCACTACAAGAAGGCGGTCGACAAGGGGCTGCTGAAGGTGATGTCGAAGATCGGCATCTCGGTGCTGTCGTCCTATCGCGGCGGCTATAATTTCGAGGCCATCGGGCTGTCGCGGGCGCTGGTCGGCGAGTTCTTCCCCGGCATGCAGTCGCGTATCAGCGGGATCGGGCTGTCGGGGATCGCGCGCAAGGTGCTCGCGCTGCACGAGGCGGCGTGGACGGCGGAGGCGACGACGCTTCCGGTCGGCGGCGTCTATAAGTTCCGCCAGCGCGGCGAGGTGCACGCTTTCGAGGGCAAGCTGATCCACACGCTGCAGACGGCGGTGGCGACCGACAGCTTCGAGACGTATCGACGCTACGCTGACGGGGTGCGGCGGCAGAAGCCGGTGGCGTTGCGCGACCTGCTCGACTTCAAGCGCGACGGTCTGACCGCGATATCGGTCGACGAGGTCGAAAGCATTACGGAGATCCGCAAGCGGCTGCTGGCGCCAGGCATCTCGCTGGGCGCGCTGAGCCCGGAGGCGCACGAGACGCTGTCCATCGCGATGAACCGCATCGGGTCGCGCAGCAACAGCGGCGAGGGCGGCGAGGCGCCGGAGCGGGCGACCCCGCGGGCCAACGGCGACAACGCCAACTCGTCGATCAAGCAGATTTCGTCCGGTCGGTTCGGCGTCACGGCCGAATATCTGAATGCGTGCCGCGAGATCGAGATCAAGGTCGCCCAAGGCGCCAAGCCAGGCGAGGGTGGGCAGTTGCCTGGCTTCAAGGTGACCGGGCTGATCGCGCGGTTGCGGCACTCGACCCCGGGCGTGACGCTGATCAGCCCGCCGCCGCATCACGACATCTACTCGATCGAGGACCTCGCCCAACTCATCTACGACCTCAAGCAGATCAACACGGAGGCGACGGTCTGCGTGAAGCTGGTGTCGCGGAGCGGGATCGGCACGATCGCGGCGGGGGTGGCGAAAGCCAAGGCCGACGCGATCCTGATCAGCGGCCATTCCGGCGGCACCGGGGCGTCGCCGCAGACCTCGGTGAAATATGCCGGACTGCCCTGGGAGATGGGGCTCTCGGAGGCGCATCAGGTCCTGATGCTCAACCGGCTGCGCCACCGGGTGAAGCTGCGTACGGATGGCGGCATCAAGACCGGGCGGGACGTTGTAATCGCGGCGATGCTGGGTGCCGAGGAGTTCGGCATCGGCACGGCGAGCCTGGTGGCGATGGGCTGCATCATGGTGCGGCAGTGCCACAGCAACACGTGCCCCGTCGGCGTCTGCACGCAAGACGAGGAGCTACGGCAGAAATTCGAGGGCTCGCCGGAGAAAGTGATCAATCTGTTCAGTTTCATCGCCGAAGACGTGCGGCACATCCTGGCCTCGCTCGGCGTGCGACGGTTGGTGGACGTGATCGGGCGGACGGACCTGTTGGCGCAGGTGAGCCGGGGGTCCGAGCTGCTGGACGATCTCGACCTCAACCCGCTGCTGGCGCAGGCCGATCCGGGGCCGCATCCGCGCTACTTCAATCAGGACGGCCGCAACGAGGTGCCGGAGACGCTGGATGGGCAGATGATCGCCGACGCCGCGCCGGTGTTCGAGCGCGGCGAGAAGATGCAGCTGCAATACACGATCCGGAACACCCACCGGGCGATCGGCACGAAGCTGTCGTCGAAGATCACGCGGCGGTATGGGATGACCGGGTTGCAACCGGCCCACATAACGGCGCGGCTGCGCGGCACGGCCGGGCAGTCGCTCGGAGCGTTCGCGGTGCAGGGCCTCAAGCTCGAGGTGATCGGCGACGCCAACGACTATGTGGGCAAGGGGCTGTCCGGGGCGTTGATCGTGGTCCGGCAAGCGCCGAGTTCGACCCGGCTGAGCCAGGACAACACCATCATCGGCAATACCTGCCTTTATGGCGCGACGGCAGGCGAGCTGTTCGCGGCCGGACAGGCGGGCGAGCGTTTCGCGGTGCGCAACTCGGGGGCGACCACGGTCGTCGAGGGCTGCGGCAGCAATGGCTGCGAGTACATGACCGGTGGGACCGTCGTGGTGCTCGGCGCGGTCGGCGACAATTTTGGCGCCGGGTTCACCGGGGGCCAGGCGTTCGTGTTCGACGCCGATGGCACGTTCGAACGGCGCATCAACCCGGACACGCTCATGTGGCAGCGTGTCGACCATCCGTACTGGGCCGACCTGCTCCGCGGCCTGGTCGAGCGGCACGTCACGGAAACGAACAGCCGCTATGCCAGCACGATGCTAGTCGATTGGCCCCGGATGTTGCCGCAATTCTGGCAAATCGTGCCCAAAGAGTATGTCAAATACCTGCCGGTGCCGCTGACCGAAACGGCCGCGCTCCGAGCCTAGAGTAGTTCCCGAGCCACTGGGCTCGGGAGTAGTGCTCTAGCTCTTTGTTCTGACGGGCATCACTCTCGACCGGGTGATGCTACCGGTCGGGAAATGCTCTCGCCAAGGCACGGGGCCGACCCGGCGGGAGAGATTGGCGGGACGGGCGCATGGTGCGATAAGCACGCGATGCGCCTGCTCTACCATCTTCCGCTGTCACCCTATGCCAGGAAGGTGAGACTGGTGCTCGGCGAGAAGCGGCTGCCGTTCGATCTGCAGATCGAGAAGGTGTGGCATCGCCGGCCTGAATATCTCGCGCTGAACCCGGCCTGCACGGTGCCGACCCTCGTCGACGAAGACGGGTCGGCAATCGCCGATTCCGCCGTCATCTGCGAGTACCTCGAGGAGGCGTATCCCGAGGCATCGCCGCTGATGCCGAAGGGCTTGCAGGCGCGGGCGGAGGTGCGGCGGCTGGTCGCCTGGTTCGATGGCAAGTTCGGCGGCGACGTCACCCGCAACCTGCTGGGCGAGAAGTTCATGAAGCGGCTGCTGGGTCACGGCAATCCGGACGCAGGCGCGCTGCGGGCCGGTTATGCGAACCTGCGCCATCATCTCGAATACATCGGATGGCTGGCCGAGACACGGCGCTGGTTGGCGGGCGACGAGCTCAGCCTGGCCGATTTCGCGGCGGCAAGCCACCTGTCGGCGCTCGACTTTGCATCGGATGTGGACTGGTCGATGTCGGAGCCGGCGCGCGACTGGTATTCACGCGTGAAGTCGCGTCCGAGCTTCCGGCCTCTGCTGTCCGACCAGGTGCCGGGGGTCACACCCCCGGCGCATTACGCGAACCTGGACTTTTAGGGTTTACGCCCGGCGGTAGGTGCCGGCAGCCACGTCGTTGATGTCGGATGCCATCAAGCCGAGGTCGGCCAGCTCACGCGGGCTCATATGGGACAGTTCTTCGCGGATGCGGGCTTGTTCCTGGTTGCGCTCCATGGCCGAGATCATCCGCGAGAAGAAGGAGAAGATCGGGGCTGGTGCCGGAAGGAGCCGGGTCGTCGTCGTCGTAGCCATTATAAAACCTCCTGAGATTCGCCCTGATCGGGCTGACACTGGAGGACGTCTCCCACTCGGCTAAGATGAGCTTATCCGAGCGGGAGACAAGCGCTGAATTGCTGCACTGCACAAAACGCGCGTCGACGGAGCCGATTTGCAACACTCGCCCCTCGCCACCGGAGCGGGGGGCAACATCGAGCGCCGGCTCAGCGCTGCTCGAGGGTGACGTAGTCGCGTTGGGCGGGGCCGGTATAGAGCTGCCGCGGACGACCGATCCGCTGGCTCGGATCTTCGATCATCTCCTTCCACTGGCTGATCCAGCCGACGGTACGCGCGACCGCGAATAGGACCGTGAACATCGATGTGGGGAAGCCCATCGCCTTTAGAATGATGCCCGAGTAGAAATCGACGTTCGGATAGAGCTTCTTGCTGATGAAATACTCGTCATGCAACGCGATCCGCTCGAGCTCGACGGCAAGGTCGAGTGTCTTGTCGTCCTTGATGCCGAGTTCTCGCAGCACCTCGTGGCAGGTTTCCTGCATGATCTTCGCGCGCGGGTCGTAGTTCTTATAGACACGGTGGCCGAAGCCCATGAGGCGGACGTGGCTGTTCTTATCTTTCACTTTCTCGATGAAGGTGGGGATGTTGCTCACGTCGCCGATCTCGTCGAGCATCTTGAGCACCGCCTCGTTGGCACCGCCATGCGCGGGGCCCCAGAGGCTGGCGATGCCGGCGGCGATGCAGGCGAACGGGTTGGCCCCGGTCGAGCCCGCGAGACGGACCGTCGACGTGCTGGCGTTCTGCTCGTGATCGGCGTGCAGCGTAAAGATGCGATCCATGGCGCGCTCGAGCACCGGGCTGACCTCGTAGGGCTCGGCCGGCACGGCGTTGATCATGTGGAGGAAGTTCGCGGCGTAGCTGAGGTCGTTACGCGGATAGATGAACGGCTGCCCGACCGAGTATTTGTAGGCCCAGGCTGCAATCGTCGGCAGCTTGGCGATCAGCCGGAAGGCACTGATGCGGCGATGATCGGGATTATTGATGTCGAGGCTGTCGTGATAGAAGGCCGATAGGGCGCCGACGACGCCGCAGATGATGGCCATGGGGTGCGCGTCGCGACGGAACCCGTTGTAGAAGCTGCGGAGCTGCTCGTGCAGCATGGTGTGGCGCATGACGCCGTTGTCGAATTCGGCTTTCTGAGCCTGGTTCGGCAGTTCGCCGTTGAGGAGCAGGTAGGCGACCTCGAGGAAGCTCGACTTCTCCGCGAGTTGCTCGATCGGATAGCCGCGATACAGCAGGACGCCGACGTCACCGTCGATGTAGGTGATCTTGCTGTCGCACGCGGCGGTCATCCCGTAGCCGGGATCGTACGTGAAGATCCCGAGTTGGGCATACAGCTTGCTGATGTCGGCCACCGACGGACCGATGGTCCCGTGGCGCATGGGCAGCGAGAGCGACCGGTTGGTGCCGTCCATCGTCAGCGTCACGTTGGTATTCGCTGGTACGTCCATGGGAGGGTCCTGTTGTGGGTTGCGGCTAAATTAAGGCGTGCGGCCTCGACTAGGCAACCTTAGCACGTGCAACATGTCAGTGTGCGGCGGCGTCGGCCCATAATCCAGCCCGCTGCCGGCGTGCGCGCAACTCGAGGTCGGCGAGTTCCGGCGCGCCGGGCTGGGCCCTTGCCCAGCCGCTGGCGACGATGGCGCGCGACAGGTCGGTCCCGTTTGCATCGCAGGCGGCATACGGCCGGCCGGCCGTGTCGTGATCGGCAAGCGAGCACTCGACCCGGCGTCCGCGCACCAGACCCGCCAGCGCCGTCGCCGCCGCGCCCCCGCAGTCGAGATCGCCGCGGCAGCGGTCCCCACGGTCCGGCGCCTCGACCCCGCGCAGCCGCACGACTTGGCCGTCGAGGCGCAGGGTGTCGCCATCGATCACCGCGATGTTCTGAGAGTCGGCCGTGATGTGGCTCGGCGGCGGCGGCGCGCGACCGAACAGGTCCGACGACATCGCGGTGAGCACGAAAGCGCCGGTCACAAGCACGGCGGCCGTCGCCACGATCAGCGTCGAGCCGAACGGAGAGCGGCGTACGCCCGAGCCTCGGAAGATGCGTCGGGGCGGCTTCATCGGTGTGCCGTTCTGATGCGCATGGTCTTGCCTACCGGGTGCATCCGGCGGACGCAACCATGCGCGGGGGGCGCTACCGCCAGAACGGGTCCGCTCGCTTGAAACGTCTCCAGCTCTTGACGATGCCCACCCGCGCCGGCGTCGCAGCCGCAGCCGCCATGCCGTCGACCATTCCGCCGGCGTAGCCGCGCCCGCTTCGCCCGAGTTGGGCCATCAGCAGGCCGGAGGCTGCGGCGTCGTTCAGGCGGCCGAGCTCCTCCTGCAAGGCACTCAGAGGACGCAAGAAGGGCTTGGCGCGTTTGGCCAGGAACGCAGGCGCGAAGAACTCTGCCGCATAGCGCAGCCGCTTACAGTCCTTGCGCAACTCGTGCAGCACCGGGACGGAGAGTGTCTCGATCTGGCGCCCGCGATGGCGGACTCGCTTCAGTCGTCGATCCAGCACGGTGACGGCGAACGGCGCGGTGGGCGCGTGCAGAGCGAGGTCGGGACCGTTCGGTCCGCTCCAGTCCCAGGGCCGCAGCGCCGTGGCGGCGCCGAGCGACAGCTCGAGGTGTCGGAACCGAGGACCCTCCAGGTAGTCGGCCAGTTCGGCATAGGCCGCATCGCGCCGGCGGGCCGCCGTGCGCAGCAGAACGAGGATGCGAGCGTCGCGGCCACTCGCTTCGGCCAGGCGTGCGCCGGTGCCGGCGAGAAAGACGTCCCAGTCGCGGGCGGCGCCGAGCATGGACGCGCAGTGCTTCACCGCGGCGGCGGCCTCGGTCAGTTCGGCGCAGGGTGCGGTGGGCCCGTAGATGGCGAGCGCCGAGCGCAGCCGCCGGGTCGCGACACGCGCCTGGTGGATCGCCTCGGCTTCGCGCTGCCGGCGGAACTCGTCTGTCCAAAACAGGAGCACGTCGAGAAGGTGACCGATGATCGCGGTCAGTCCGTCGCTGACGGACACGTCGCCGGCCACCGAGGGCGCGCCGAGATGGCGGGCGGGCGTCGGCGTGCCGCGGGCAGCGGCGATCGCTTCGCGGGCCAGCGTGGCGCGCGGCACGGAGACGCCGAGCGTGGTCAGTGCCGGGAGCAGCCCCGTCAGTGCGAATGCCGGTCCGGACAGGGCGAGGCGGCAGGCTGGCCGCGTTTCGACGACGCCGCGCACCGTGCCATGCAGGACCGCGACCGCCACGTCGCCGGCCCGATAGGACCGCGCGCGTCCATCGAAGGCGCTGACCGGGACGATGTCGAACGGGACGGAGGGGGACAAGTTGGCCGGGTCGGCGGCCCGGCTCAGCCGAGGGGCGGCCGTGCAGGCGGGCCAGTCATCGTCGGCGCCGGGCTCGAGCCGGCCGATCTCCCAGAGGGCGCCATCGCGCAGCAGGCTGAGGCCGTCCGCGGCAAGAGTGTGTGCCTCGTCGTCATACCAGAGCAGGCGGACCGGCCGGCTGGGCGCGGAGCGGGTGAGATCGGGCAAGCGCGCCAGTGCCGGGATGTCATCGGGGCGGAGCAGGAACTCCAGCGTAAGTGCCGGATCGGGATCGCGTTCGGGCAGCGTGCCGTCGTCCAAGTCGGGGTGCGCCGGCGCGGAGGCGGTCCCGGCGAGCATCACTCGGCATCGCCGGGCATGTGACCTGGCAAGTCGCGCGGAGAGAGGAAGCGGACCAGCCGCGCCCCGCCTTCGCCGAGGCTGCGCCAGGGGCCGGGAACGGTGAATTCGCTCAGCGCGCCGGACGGGTAGCCTTCGGCCAAGCGGCGCAGGTCGGCGTTGGCGAACGTCATCGCATGCGCGCCGACGAGCGTCATCGCCAAGTCGTGCAGGCCGGGATTGTGCGCGACGATCAGAACGCTACGCACCGTCTCCTTGACGTCGCGCAGGGTGTCGAGCAGATGCGACGACGGTGCATTGTAGAGGGACTCCATCCGCTCGACGAGCGGGGTGTCGAGCCAGGGTTCCATCGCCTCGAGGGTCTGCAGGGTGCGCACCGAACTGGACACCAAGACCAGATCGGGCGCGAGACCGAGGCGCGCCATCGCGTCGCGCATCGCTCCCGCGGCTTTGCGTCCCCGCGGGTTCAGCGGGCGCTCATGATCCGGCAGCTCTCGCTCATCCCACGAGGACTTGGCGTGCCGCAGGAGGAGGAGCTGGCGCATGCTCCGAGTCTGCCCGCACCGGGGCGGTATCGCAAGCCGCGCGCCACCCGGCCGGCCGCCTTGCGCGCGGGCGTGAGAAGCCCAGTTTTCAGGCATGGCAGGAACATTAAGAATGGTGCTCGGCGACCAATGCAGCCGAACCCTGAGTGCGCTCGAGGATCTCGATCCGGAGCGGGACCGGGTGCTGATGGCCGAAGTCATGGCCGAGTGCACCTACGTCAAGCACCACCCGAAGAAGATCGTGCTGGTTCTGTCGGCCATGCGGCACTTCGCGGCGGCGCTGCGGGCGCGTGGAGTAGACGGTCGACTACATCACGCTCGACGACCCGGCCAACACGGGGACGCTGCGCGGCGAGATGCAGCGCGCGGTCGAGCGGCATCGGCCGGACCGGATCGTGCTGACCGAGCCCGGCGAGTGGCGCCTGCTGGACGACATGCGGCGCTGGCACGAGCTGACCGGGCTCGAGGTCGACATCCGCGACGACACGCGGTTCATGTGCCGGATTCCGGAGTTCCTGGCCTGGGCACGCGGCCGGGCGGGCGTGCGGATGGAGTTCTTCTATCGCGAGATGCGGCGGCGCTACGCCATCCTGATGGACGAGGGGGCGCCGGCGGGCGGCAAGTGGAACTACGACCCCGACAACCGTAAGCCGCTGCCGAAGCGACTTTCGGTGCCGAACGCGCCGCGCTTTCAGCCGGACGAGGTCACGGAGGCGGTGATGGCCATGGTGGCGGAGCGGTTCCAGGGCCATTTCGGCGCGGTGGACGGGTTCGCGCTGCCGGTGACGGCGCAGGACGCGCAGGTCGCCTTGGACAATTTCATCGAGCATCGCCTGCCGCAGTTCGGCGACTGGCAAGACACGATGAAGATCGGGGAGCCGCTGCTGTTCCACGCGCTGATCTCGACGTCGATGAACGCCGGCTTGCTGCTGCCCGTCGAGGTGTGCCGGGCGGCGGAGGCCGCCTACCGGCGCGGGGCGGCGCCGCTGAACGCGGTGGAGGGCTTCATCCGGCAAGTGATGGGGTGGCGGGAGTTCGTGCGCGGCATTTACTGGTGGAAGATGCCGGACTACGCCGGGCTCAACGGGTTGGAGGCGCGGCGGCGGATGCCGTGGTTCTACTGGTCGGGCGAGACGAAGATGAATTGTCTCGCGCAGTCCATCGGCCAGACGCGGGAGCATGCCTACGCCCATCACATCCAGCGTTTGATGGTGATCGGTAATTTCGCCTTATTGGCCGGGCTTGATCCGGACGACGTCGACGAGTGGTATCTGATCGTGTTCGCGGACGCCTATGAGTGGGTCGAGATGCCGAACGTGCGGGGCATGGCGCTGCATGGCGACGGCGGACTGATGGGGTCCAAGCCCTATGCCGGATCGGGAGCCTACATCAATCGGATGAGCGACTACTGCCGCTCGTGCCACTACGACGTGAAGGATGCGGTGGGGGAGCGCGCATGTCCGTTCAACGCGCTGTATTGGGACTTCATGGCCCGGCATCGCGATCGGTTCGCGGGGAACAACCGGATGGCGATGCCGCTGCGGACGCTGGAAAAGATGGCGCCCGACCGGGTCGCGGCGCTGCGTCAGCGTGCGGCCGATTTCCTGGCCCGGATGGATGCGGGAGAGATGGTCTGATGGACGTGCTGCGTGCACAGGCTTTGCAGGCGAGGGCGGCCGGGAAGCATGGGCAGGCGGTGGAACTATGGCGCGCGGTGCTGGCGCAGCGGCCGGACGACTGGCGCGTGGCGCTGGAGCTGAAGCGTGATCTCAAGGCGGGATGGCACTATCCGGAGAGCGATCCGCAGTTCCGCCGGGCTGCGGCGTCACTGCCGGATGACGAGTGGCTGGCGCACTATGCGGCGCTGTACGCGTATCACGGCGAGGACCTCGACGCGCTGGACCGGCGGGCGCGGGCGGTGCTTGCGCGGCGGCCGGGGGATCAAGCGGTGCTGGCGATCCTAGGCGACGTAGCCTCGCAGCGGCGGGACTGGGCTGGCGCCGAGGCGGCGTTTGCGGCGGCTGGCAATCCGTTCAAGCGAGACACTGCGGCGATGTATCTGCGTCTTTCCAGCGGCCCGAACCTCACCCCCACTCTCTCCCGGAGGAAGAGGGAGCGGAAAAGCGAGGTCAGCTACTCGATCTGCTTCCTCAACCTCGACCGTAACCCGGAGCGGGAAGCGGAATTGCGGCGGCAGTTTGCCGGGTCGGTGCCGCGGTTGCATCGAAGCGCGGGGGTCGAGGGGCGGCGGTTGCCGGAGGCTGCGGTCAAGCGCCTCGGGGGAGACCCGCAGATGCGTGGAACGTTGGGATGTTTCCTGAGCCATGCCGGCGCGTGGGAGGCGATGCTCGACCGGGGAGATGACCATAGCCTCATCGTCGAAGACGACGTCATCCCCTTGCTGGACCTACCGGCAGACCTCGATCGCTTCGGACTGCCGGACGGGTTCGACCTCGTCTTCGTCAACGACCGGATGTCGCCACGGCTGGACCCGTCGCAGACAACCGGGTTCAGCACCCGGACGTTGGAGGCGGCGATGCAGATTTTTCCGCCAGAGGACAATGCGCCAGGCGGCGACGGGTATATTCTTAGCCGGGAGGGAGCGCGGAAATTGCTCGATTGGGTCGCCCAGGACGGCTTCGCCGAGGATGTGGACTGGCGTCTCATCGCCTACGGGCTGAGCCCGGCGGCGATCGCCGGCTTGCCGCGGCCGAGCCATGCCGGGCCGTGGCTCGACAGGCTCAGCCGACTGGTCGGGCGCGCGGACCGGTTGGACGCACATGTGCTGCATCCGCCGCTGATCCGCACCGTCGGCGTGAGCAGCGATCGGGAAGACGAAAACCGGGTGCATGCATGACGGAGCGGGTCGAGTGCGTCGTGATCGGGGCCGGCGTGGTCGGGCTGGCGGCCGGGCGGGCGCTGGCGCTCGCGGGGCGCGAGGTGCTGGTGCTGGACGCGGCGGACGGAATCGGAACCGGCTCGTCGTCGCGCAACTCCGAGGTGATCCACGCGGGCATCTACTATCCGGCTGGAAGCCTAAAGGCGCAGCTCTGCGTCGAGGGCAAGCAGATGCTGTACGATTATTGCGAGGCGCGGGGCGTGTCCTACAATCGGCTGGGCAAGCTGATCGTGGCGTCCGACGAGGCGGAGGTGCCGGTGTTGGACGGAATCAAGGCCAAGGCCGAGGCGAACGGCGTCGATGACATGCAGATGTTGTCCGGCCCGGCGGCGCGCGCGCTCGAGCCGGCGTTGCGGGTGGCCGGCGCGCTGCTGTCGCCCAGCACGGGCATCGTCGACAGCCATGCGCTGATGCTGGCGTATCAGGGCGATCTCGAGAATGCCGGGGGCGGGGTCGTGCTGCACGCGCCGGTGCTGGGCGGCGAGGCGCGGGATGGCGGCTTCGTGCTGGACGTCGGCGGCGACGAGCCGATGACGCTGGCGTGCGACCTGCTGGTCAATGCGGCCGGGCTGCACGCGCCATCGATGGCGCGCTCGATCGGCGGCATTCCGGCCGAGACGATCCCGGGCGAGTATCTGTGCAAAGGCAGCTACTATTCGCTGCAGGGCCGAGCGCCGTTCACGCGGCTGATCTACCCGGTGCCGGAGAAGGCCGGGCTGGGCGTGCATCTGACCCTCGACCTTGGCGGACAGGCGCGGTTCGGGCCGGATACGGAGTGGGTCGAGCGCGAGGACTACGACGTCGACATCGGGCGGGCTGCCGGGTTCTATGCGGCGATCCGGCGCTATTGGCCGGCGCTGGATGACGGTGCCCTGTCGCCCGGTTATGCGGGGATCCGGCCGAAGATCAGCGGGCCGGCGGAACCAAATGCGGACTTCCGCATCTCTGGGCCCTCGGAACATGGGATCGGTGGGCTGGTCAACCTGTTCGGGATCGAGAGCCCGGGCCTCACGTCGTCACTGGCGATCGGACAGCGCGTGGCCAACGTGCTCACCCGGCGCAACGCCGTCTAGGGCGGCGACGCCGGACGCGGTCAGGCCGTAGAGACCACGGCTGACGCGCTCGAACCAGCCGTAGACGTTGCGATGCAGGATTGCGGCGGCGCGGGGCGCCTCCGGGCGGAGATCGCGCGGGCGGAGCGGGCCGTGTTGCAGCCGGGTGGCGCAGTGGAGCGCTTCTTGGCGGTAGGCGGTCATGATTGGCTGGCCGCCGGTGCCGCCAGGGGACGGATCGCCGCGGCGGGCAGCGTGTTCGGCGGCGATACGGCGGCGGGCGCGGGGATCGCGCCGTGGCTGGTACGGCTTGGGCTCGGCCAGCACTTCGACGAACTGGCGCGGATGGATCGCGAGCAGGCCGAAGCCGAGAAGCCGGCAGAGCTTCCGCGCGCGGGCGTCGCGGTCGCGTCCGCGTCTGGTGGCGGGAACTGCGAGCCAGATCTCGTCGGCACCGCCCATGCGATCCACCCCCTGCAGCAGAAGCTCGAAGTTCAGCCCCACCTTCATTTCGGCGATGACGAGCCGGGCTGGTTCGCCGGCCTTAATGCCGACGACGTCGCACCCGGCGATCTCGCCCTTGACCTCGTAGCCGTGGCTCTCGAGGAAGCGCTTGACCGCCGGATAGAGCGACGCCTCGTGCATCAGAGGCCGGGCTTGGCCTCGAGCCCGGCGGCGGCGATGCCAGCCAGCGCGCAGACCTCGTCATTGTCGGAGTTGTCGCCGGAGACCCCGACCGCACCGATGACGTGGCCGTCCTCGAGGATCAACACGCCGCTCGGCACGGGGACGAGGCGGCCGCCGGAGACGGTGCTGAGCGCGGCCATGAAGGTCGGGTTGGCTTGGGTTCGGTTGAACAGCTCGCGCGAGCCAAAGCCCATGCCGAGCGCGCCCCAGGCTTTGCCGGTGGCGACGTCGAACCGGAGGATGCCCGAGCCGTCCTCGCGCTTGCAGGCGACGAGGTGGCCGCCCGCGTCGAGCACGGTCACCGTCAGCGGCAGGAAGTTGTGCTCGCGCCCGGCGGCCAGGGCGGCATCGACGATCTTGCTCGCGGTTTCGAGCGTCAGGTAAGGCTTCTGGGGCATGTGCGACTCCTGTTGAGGTCGCGGCTTCTACACCGAAGCCGCGCCGGAGCCGAGATAGCCAAGCACGGCATCGACCAACATGCGGCGATGCCCCCCCACCATCGAGGGATCGAGCGGATCGACCGGGAAGATGGTGCGGAGCGTGTAGCGGTTGGCGACGCGGAAGAAGCACAAGGCGGTGATCAGGAGGTGGACACCGATCGGCTCGGCATCGGCCCGGAACACGCCAGCCGCCTGGCCGCGCTCGAGGATGGCCGAGATCGTTTCGATAACGGACGCGTTCATGGCGCGGATCAGCGTCAACCCGGCCAGGTGCTCGGCCCGGTGGATGTTCTCGATGGCGACGAGGCGGACGAAGTTGGGATGGGCTTGTTGGTAGTCGAAGGTGAACTCGGTCAGGCGCCGGATGGCGTCGGCCGGCGCGAGCGTGCCGAGCTGCAGACCCTGCTCGGTCTCGCGCATCTGGCCATAGACGCGCTCGAGCACGGCCCGGTACAGGCCGTCCTTGCTGCCGAAGTAGTAATAAATCATGCGCACGTTGGTGTCCGTGCGGCTGGCGATGGTGTCCACGCGCGCGCCGGTCAGGCCGCGATCGGCGAACTCCTGTTCGGCGACGTCGAGGATACGACGCTTGGTGGCCTCGGAATCGCGAACGGTTTTGCGGACGGCGTCCGGCATCGGTACGCTTTCGGATGAGCTGCTTGACTTGAAGTAAGCGCTTACTTAATAGGGCCGTCAACACGGCCGGGTGAACGGCTCTGGAGGAACGCCATGAACCGGGTGGTCTATGTCCTGAACGGACCCAACCTCAATCTGCTCGGGCAGCGTCAACCGCAGATCTATGGGCACGAGACGCTCGCCGACGTGGAACGCGATTGCCGTGCGCTCGCGGCGGACCTCGGTCTGGAACTCCGCTTCCATCAGAGCAACCGCGAGTACGAGCTGATCGACTGGGTGCACGAAGCACGGGCCGAGGCGGCCGGCATCGTCATCAATCCGGCCGCATTCACCCACACATCGGTCGCGCTGCTCGATGCGCTCAACACCTTCGACAACCCGGTCATCGAAGTGCACATCTCCAACATCCACAAGCGGGAAGCCTTCCGGCATCTCTCCTACGTGTCGATGCGGGCGGACGGGATCATTGCCGGGTTGGGGACGCAGGGCTACTTGCTGGCCCTGCGCCGGGTCGCCGTGTTGGCGGCCGGCTGATGCTCCGCAAGGCGATCGCGACCGTGGCGCTCAGCGGCACGCTGGCCGACAAGCTGGAGGCCGCCGCCCTGGTCGGCTTCGACGCCGTCGAGGTGATGGAGGCCGACCTGCTCGGCTTCGACGGCACGCCATCCGACCTGCGCACCATGGCTCAGGATCTCGGCATCGCGATCGACCTCTATCAGCCGTTCCGCGACTTCGAGGCGATGCCGGACGCGCAGCGCGCGCGCAATCTCGACCGCGCCGAGCGCAAGTTCGACGTCATGCAGGAGATGGGCGCCGCGCTTGTCCTGGTCTGCAGCAACACGCAGCCGGGGGCGCTCGACGATGACGCCCGTGCCGCGGCCGACCTGCGCGAGATGGCCGAGCGCGCGGCCCGGCGAGGGCTGCGGGTCGGCTTCGAGGCGCTGTCCTGGGGCACGCACGTCCGGCGGTGGAAGCATGCGTGGGACATCGTCGCGATGGCCGATCATCCGGCGCTGGGCCTCATCGTCGACAGCTTCCACACGCTCGCGCTCGGCGACGACCCGGCCGGCATCGCCGACCTGCCAGGCGACCGCATCTTCTTCGTCCAACTCGCCGACGCGCCGAAGCGGGACATGGACGTGCTGTCCTGGAGCCGCCACTTCCGTAATTTCCCAGGGCAGGGCGAGCTGGATGTGGGCGGCTTCCTGCGTGCGGTGCTTGCCAGCGGCTATGCCGGTCCGCTCTCGCTCGAGGTGTTCAACGATCATTTCCGTTCCGCGCCGTCGCGCATGATCGCGCGCGACGGGCTCCGCTCGCTGATCCTGGCCGAGGCCGACGCGACGCGGCAGGGGCTGCCCGAGCCGGCGGAGGTCGCCGGGGTCGAGTTCCTCGAGTTCGCGGTGGATGCGCCGGCCCGCGCGGCGCTGGCCCTCTGGTTGACGCAGCTCGGGTTCGTCCTGGCCGGACGGCATCGGACCAAGGACGTCGAGCTGTATCGCCAGGGGCGCATCAACTTCGTGCTCAACAGCGAGCAGGACAGTGCGGCATCGGAACACTTTCAGCATCACGGCCCATCCGTGTGCGCCATGGCGCTGCGGGTCGACGACCCGGCGCGTGCCGTGGCGCGGGCGCGGACCCTGCTGATCCCGGATTGGCGCGAACGGACGGGCGCGGGCGAGGCGCAGATCCCGGCCGTGCGGAGCCCGGATGGCACGCTGGTTTATCTGGTGGCGCGGGATCAGGATTTCTGGGCGGCTGATTTCGAGCTGCTTGACGGCCAGGGCGGCCCCGGTGACTTGCGCGCGATCGATCATGTAGCTTTCGCACTGCCGGCGTGGCAGCTCGATACGCACGTGCTGTTCTGGCGGTCCTTGTTCGGTCTGTCGCCACAGCCGCTGTTCGATCTGCCGGACCCGTTTGGGCTCATCCAAAGCCGGGCGATGGTCAACGAGAGCGGGACGCTTCGGCTGATCTTCAACGTCTCCGAGGCGCAGAACACGGGGACCAACCGTTTCGTATCGACATTCGCCGGCGCCGGGGTGCAGCATATCGCGCTCGAGACGAGCGGGGCGGTTGCGAGCCTCACCGCGGCCGAGGCGTCGGGCGCGCCGACGCTGACGATACCGCCGAACTACTACGAGGATGTCGGCGCCCGCTTCCCGCTCGACGACTCGACGCTGGTGCAAATGGAGGAGCTCGGACTGCTCTACGACGCCAGCGCGGACGGGGAGTTCTTGCACGCCTACACCGAGAGCTTTCAGAACCGGTTCTTTTTTGAGATCGTCGAGCGGCGGGGAAGATATGCGGGGTTCGGAGCGGCCAACGCCGCGATCCGCATGGCCGGTCAGGCCCGCCGCTACGTGCCATCGAGGTGACGACCATGCCGCACACACCCACCGAAGAGTTCTTTCAGCGCGACCGCACCCTGCAGCCGCCGGGCTACACGCCGGGCTATAAGACGAGCGTGCTGCGGTCGCCCAAGCTGGCGCTGTGGTCGCTGCAGAACTCGCTGTCCGAGGTCACGGGGCCGGTCTTCGGGCAAGACGAGTTGGGGCCGCTCGACCACGACATGATCCTGAACTACGCCAAGACGGGCGAGCCCATCGGCGAACGCACGATCGTGCACGGCCGCGTGGTCGACGAGAGCGGGCATGGGGTGCCGCACACGCTGGTGGAAGTCTGGCAGGCCAATGCCGGCGGTCGATATCGCCATCGCAACGACACCTATCTGGCGCCGATCGACCCGAACTTCGGCGGCTGCGGGCGGATGATCACCGACGCGACCGGCTACTACGCGTTCCGCACGGTCAAGCCGGGGGCCTACCCGTTCCGCAACCACGTCAACTCGTGGCGGCCGGCGCACATCCATTTTTCCCTGATGGGCAGCGGCTGGGCGCAGCGGCTGATCACGCAGATGTATTTCGAGGGCGACCCGCTGATCCCGATGGACTCCATCCTCAACACCATTCCCGACGCGGCAGCGCGCGAGCGGCTGGTCGCCAAGCTGGACCTCAACGCGTCGATCCCGCTCGACACGCTCGCCTACCGCTTTGACATCGTGCTGCGCGGGAGGCGCTCGACGCTGTTCGAAAACAAGCTGCACGGGAACTGAGCCGATGACGATGCTGACCTATCTGCCGGAAACCGCGTCGCAGACGGCGGGACCCTATGTGCATATCGGGCTGATCCCGCATCAAGCCGGGTTCGACATCTTCGACAAGCCGTTCTCCAACGTGCTCGGCGGCGAGGGCGAACGCATCCGGATCGAGGGGCGCGTGCTTGATGGGCTCGGGTCGCCATGCCGCGACGTGTTGCTCGAGGTATGGCAGGCCAACGCAGCCGGACGATACAATCACCCGGCGGACCAGCAGGACCGTCCGCTTGATGCCGGGTTCCGCGGCTGGGGCCGGACCGGAACGGACTTTGAAACCGGGTTGTGGTGGTTCGAGACGATCAAGCCCGGCGCGGTGGTGGGACGCCACGGGCATAAACCGATGGCGCCGCACGTCAGTGTCTGGCTCGTCTCGCGCGGCATCAATATCGGCCTGTCGACGCGGATGTATTTCGCCGACGAGGCCGCGCTGAACGCCGAAGACCCGGTATTGCGGATGATCGAGCCGGCGGTGCGGCGCAACACGCTGATCGCCGCGCGCGAAGCGCGGGAAGGGGTGCCGACGTACGTGTTCGACATCCGCCTGCAGGGCGAGAACGAAACGGTCTTCTTCGACATCTAGGAGGCGGACGTCAGATGCAGCCCATCGTCATCGCCTGCGCCATCACCGGTTCGGTGCCGCGCAAGAAAGACAATCCGGCGGTGCCGACAACGCCCGCCGAACAGATTGAGAGCACCCACGCGGCGTTCGAAGCCGGTTGCTCGTTGGTGCACATTCACGTCCGCGACGACGACGAGAACCCGTCCAGCGATCCGGCGCGGTTCGCCGAAGTGCAGGCCGGCATCCGCAAGCACTGCCCGGGCATCATCGTGCAATTCTCCACCGGCGGGCGCGGGCGCGATCCGGCGGCGCGCGGCAACGCGCTGGAGCATCGTCCGGATATGGCCTCGCTCAGCACCGGGTCGGTCAACTTCCCAACGATCATCTACGAGAACTCGGCCTCGCTGGTGAGCGACCTCGCCAGTAAGATGAAGCAGTTCGGCATACGGCCGGAGATCGAGTTGTTCGACCTCAGCCACATCCATGGCGCCCGGCGGCTGATCGAGGCCGGGCTGATGGACGAGCGGCCGCATGTGCAGGTCGTCATGGGCGTCAAGAACGCGCTGCCCGCAGAGGAGCACCTGCTCGACCTCATGCTGGGCGAGATCCGGCGGCAACTGCCCCAGGCGACGTGGACCGCCGCCGGCATCGGCGTCAATCAGGCGCGGGTGATGCAGTGGGTGTTGGCGCGCGGGGGCGACGGCGTGCGGACCGGGCTCGAGGACAACGTGCGGATCAGCAAGGATCGGCTGGCCGGAAGCAATGCGGAGCTCGTCGGCCTCGCCGTCGAGGCTTGCGCGACGCACGGGCGCCGGCCGGCTACGGCGGCCGAGGCGCGGGCGGCGCTCGGGATCGCGACGTGATCACCGGGCGCGGCAAGGTGATCGTGCACGTCGGCTATCCGACCGAGTCGTTCAAGGCGCCGATGATCTACAACCCGTGGTTCGCGGCCAAGCGTATCGACGCCATGGTCGCGCCGATGGGCGTCCGAGTGGACGATTTCGCGACCGCGATGCCGGCGCTGCTGCGCGTGACGACAGTGCATGGCGCGCTGGTGACAATGCCGCACAAGATCTCGATCCTCGAACTGGTCGACGAGGTGTCGCCGACGGCGCAGATCGCGGGCGCGGCCAACGCGGTGGTCAAGCGGCCGGATGGGACGTTGCTGGCCGACATGTTCGACGGCGCGGGCTTCGTCCGCGGGGTCGAACGCAAGGGCAAGCAGATCGGCGGGTCACGCGTTCTGGTGGTCGGCAGCGGCGGTGTGGGGTCGGCGATCGCCGCCTCGATTGCCGCGGCCGGGCCATCGCGGATGATGCTGTTCGACATGAACACGGCCGGGGCGGACGCGCTGGCGGGGCGGTTGCGGCAGCACTACCCGGGGCTCGACGTGCAGACCGGGTCGCGTGATCCGGCCGGGTTCGACCTGGTCGTCAACGCGACGCCGCTCGGGATGAAGCCCGACGATCCGATGCCGATTGAGGCCGGCCGCATCGCGCCCGGCACCTTCGTGGGCGAGGTCGTCATGAAGGAGGAGTACACGCCGCTGTTGCGGGCGGCGCGCGAGAAAGGCTGCCCGGTGCAGGTCGGCACCGACATGCTGTTCGAAATGATACCGGCCTACCTGGAGTTCTTCGGCTTTGGCACCGCGACAGCGGAAGAACTGCGGGCGCTTGCACACATCGAATACTGACAATGAACGAGGGAGGACACAATGGGTGGGGGGCAACAAACCAGGAAGGCGACGGCCAGTGGCTGGATCGGCTCGGCGCTGGAATACTATGATTTCTTCATCTACGCGACGGCGGCGTCGCTGGTGTTCCCGCAGCTGTTCTTTCCCTCGGCCGATCCGACGGTCGCCATCGTCGCCTCGCTGGCGACGTATGGCGTCGGCTATGTCGCGCGGCCGATCGGCGCGTTCGTGCTCGGCCACCTCGGCGACACGCACGGGCGCAAGAACGTCCTGCTGATCTGCATGTTCCTGATGGGCTTCTCGACCATGGCGGTCGGGTTGCTGCCGACCTACGCGATGGTCGGCATCTGGGCGCCGATCCTGCTGGTGGCAGCGCGGCTCGTGCAGGGCTTCGCGGTGGCGGGCGAGATATCCGGGTCGAGCTGCATGATCCTCGAACACGCGCCATTCGGGCGCCGCGGCTTCTTCGCCAGCTTCACGCTGCAAGGCGTGCAGGCCGGCCAGATCCTGGCTGCGGCCGTGTTCCTGCCTTTGGCGGCATACATGCCGCCGGCGGCGTTCAACTCGTATGGCTGGCGCATCCCCTTCCTGCTCAGCGTGGTCGTCATCATCGCCGGCTACATCATCCGCAGAGAGGTCGACGAAACGCCTGCCTTCGCCGAAGAGGAGCAAGAGGGCGCGGTGGCCCGGGCGCCCATCCCGGAGGCGTTCCGCCTCTCGTGGGACGACATGCTGCGCGTGGTCTGCATGGCGTTGATGAACACGGTTCCGGTCGTGGCGACGGTCTTTGGCGCGGCCTATGCGGTGCAGCCGGCGTACGGGATCGGCTTCGAGAAATCGGTTTATCTGTGGATCCCGGTGCTGGGAAACATCCTTGCCGTGCTCGTGATTCCGTTCGTCGGCAACCTCGCCGATCGGATCGGCCGGCGGCCGCCGATCATCGTGGGTGCGCTCGGCTCGGGGCTGCTCTCCTACGCCTATCTCTATGCGATCAGCATCCATAGCGTGCCGCTCGCGATCCTGATGTCGCTGCTGATGTGGGGCATCGTCTATCAGGGCTACAACGCGGTGTTCCCCAGCTTCTACCCGGAGCTGTTCGCCACCCGCGTCCGCGTGACCGCGATGGCGATTTCGCAAAACGTCGGTACGACCATCACGGCGCTGCTGCCGGCGCTGTTCGCGATCGTCGCGCCCCCGGGCTCGGCGGGTATCCCGTTCACGGTGGGCAGCATCGCGTTCGGCATCACGGTCATCTCGGCGGTTGCCGCGATGAGCGCGCGCGAGACGTATCGGGTCCATGTCAAGGACCTCGGCAGCCGCACGCCGGTCGCGGTGCCCAAGGCCGAGTATGATCAGCTGCGGGCGCAATCGATCTAGTCGGCGCGCGTCGTCCGGCCTGCGACGCGCAGGCCGGACATTCGCCGGGTTACCGAATGCTGCCGTTGACGCCGTTCGGGAAGAAGCCGCCGGCGCTGGCGTTCTGGGCGCCGTAGGCGATGTTGAGGATCTGCCGCGGCGTGCGTGCGAACACCAGGCTGTTCGCGTCGGTCGGGACGATGTTGGCCACGGTCGTACCGGCCGTCGCCCCCGCCAGGATGACGCCCTGGTCGTCCGCCGCGCCGGACAGGCTCGCGCGCACGTTCGAGATCGCTTGCGTCTGCGGGCCGAAGCCGCGCTGAAACAGCAGCGTGCGGATCGCGGACGCCTGATAGCCCTCGACGGCCAGGAAGCCCGACGCTGTCGCCAACACCGCCTTGCTCTGGATCAAGGTCGAAGCTCCGCGCAACGCGGTCACGCAGACGTCCTCGAGCGAGTAGGCCGCCAGCAACAAGTTGTTCTCGTTCGCGAACGGATCGAAGCCGGAGCCGAGGCCAGCCATCATGGCGATCGCGGCAAAGCTGTTTTGCAGGTCGATCGTCGGCTGGCTGATGGCGTTCGGACCCAGGACGCTGCGGAGGGTACGGACATGACCCAGTTCGTCCTGCATCAGCTCACCGACGAACTGCTGGACAAAGGGGGTGGTGAACGGAACGGCGCGGCCGCCCAGGACGGGGCCGGGCGGTGAGCCGTTGCCGCCGGTCGTGTCGGCGGGGCTGAGCGTGCCGCTGCTCAGGGCACGGGTGTAGAGCTCGGCTCCGAGGTATTCGAAGTTCAGGGCGAAGTTGGCGATCGCGATGTCGTTGATCCCCTGCGCCTGCGCCGGGTTGGGCAGCGCTGCCAGGGCAGCCAAGGCTCCGAACGCCATCGTCCCCAGGCCGGCCGCGCCCATCAGATCGCGCCGTTCCATTTCGGCTCGCGACGTCGCACGCGTGGTTTCGTTCGAATCAAGCATTGGAGTCTTCTCCTAGACGCTCCTCGTCTTCAAGAACTCGGTTTTCGAAGCGCTCAGTCCCCTATCGCGCGACAGCCTGCTGGGACGTTGTCGCAAGTTAGAGATCGCTCAATTGTCATCGGTCCGAGCGCACCACGAGCGGCAGGAATGGAAATCTCCGAGAGCCCGAGCCGAGAGCGAGGCATGCTCCATGGTGCGCCAAGTTCGGGAGCCGGTTCTCTTGTTGCCGGGACGACCGGGCGCCAGATTCAGTCGATGTCACAGACCCTCTCCTCCGTCGAAGGTTTCAAGTCTGCCAGCCGTGGGCTGCGAGGAACGATCTCGGCCGAACTGGCCGACGACACGACCATCAGCGTAGGCGACGCATCGCATAGCCTGCTCAAGTTCCACGGCACGTACGAACAATATGACCGTGATACCGCGACGGAGCTGAAGCAGGCAGGGCACGACAAGGAATGGCAGTTCATGGTCCGCGCGCGCATTCCTGCGGGCCGGGTGACGCCGGAGCAGTATCTGGTGCTCGACGACTTGGCCGACCGGTATGGCAACGGCACGCTGCGCATCACCACGCGGCAGACGTTTCAGTTCCACGCCATCGCCAAGCGCAATCTGCGTGCGACGATCGCCGAAATCGACAACATCCTGCTCACCACGATGGCGAGCTGCGGCGACGTGGTGCGCAACGTGGTGACCACGGCGGCGCCTATCCAGGACGCGGTACACCAGACTTTGCGGGACACCGCGCGGTTCCTGTCCGAGCGGCTGCTGCCGAGGACGAAGGCGCATCACCAGATTTTCGTGCTCGGCGAGGATCGCGGCGAGGAGGCGGAGGACGAGCCGCTGTATGGGCCGACCTTCCTGCCGCGCAAGTTCAAGATCGGCCTGGCGACGCCGGACGACAATACGATCGACGTCCTGTCCAACGATCTCGGGCTGCTGGCCGAGGTGACGGACGGGGCTGTGACGGGATGGATCGCCTGCGTGGGTGGCGGCCAGGGGATGACGCACAACAAGCCGCAGACCTATCCGCGGGTGGCGACGGCGCTGTGCCGGGTCGGGCCGGACAACCTCCTGCGTCTGGTCGAAGCGATCATCAAGGTGCAGCGCGATTACGGCGACCGGAGCAACCGGAAGCGGGCGCGGCTGAAATACGTGGTCGACGACCGCGGGATAGATTGGGTCAAGGCGCAGGTCGAGGCCCAGTATGGCGAGGCGCTAGACGAACCGGGTCCGCTGCCCAAGCTGAGCGTGCCGGAGCATCTGGGATGGCACGAGCAGGGCAATGGCAAGTGGTGGCTTGGGCTGCCGATATCGGCCGGGCGGATCGAGGATGTGGGTATGTCGCGCGTACGCACCGCGCTGCGAGAGGCGGTCAGGCAGTTCGGCGTAGCGCCGGTGCTCACCACGCAGCAGAACATCCTGTTGACCGATGTCGAACCCGGCCAGCGGACCGGATTGGAGGCGATGCTGCGCGAGCATGGCGTGGTGTTCCGCGACGATCTGACGCCCGTGGCGCGGTGGTCGATGGCGTGTGTCGCGCTGCCGACCTGCGGGTTGGCCCTATCGGAAGCGGAGCGGTCTCGGGTGCCGATCGTGGCGGGAATCGAAGGATTGCTGCGGCAGCATGGGCTGGAGCAGGAACGGTTGAGCGTACGGATCACGGGATGCCCGAACGGGTGCGCCCGGCCGTACGACGGCGATCTCGGGATCGTCGGCCGGGCACCGGGGAAGTATGCGGTGTTCGTGGGCGGCGACTTCGAGGGGACGCGATTGAATTTCCTGCTCTACGAGCGGATCACCCAGGCCGAGATCACCGAGAAGCTCGCGCCGGTGATCGCCGCGTGGGCGGCCGGACGTCTCCCCGGCGAGGGTTTCGGCGATTACTGCCATCGGCAGGGGCGGGACGCGCTGCTCGCGCTGTCGGCGCCGCAGCTGGTCGCGGCCGAGTAGCACAAGCCCGGCACCACCTCCGTGACCACCCCCGTCAGGGCGGCGCGGAGCGTCTCGACATCGAGTTCGGCACCGAGGCGGACGACGCGCTTGCCCGCGGCGGCCAGACCCGACAACTGCGCGACCTCGTCCGGTTCGGCCGCCACGCGGTCGGCGTCGCGGCGGGCGAGGTCGATGACCTCGGGCGTCACCGAGGGGTCGTGGACGATGATGTCGGCCTCGCCGAGGAGACGGTGGGCCCGTATAGTCACCAGGTCGGCCGGCCCGGGGCCGGCGAGGACGAGATAAATCAAGCCCGGCGGCGTGGCGGTCCCGGCTTCGATCTCGCGCTGCATTTCGGCCATGCCAGCCGCCTCGTCGCCAGCGAGCACGAGATCGGCGGCGCGGCCTCCGACGATCCGCTCGATGACCCTCCGGCGTGGACCCGGAGAAGGGAATTTTTTGCGTAACTCGCCGCTCAACCCGCCGAGCATGGCCGCCAGACGCGACAGCGCCGGCGGCAGCATCGCCTCGATGCGGCTGCGGACCAGGCGTGCCAGCACAGGAGCCTCGCCGGCCGAGCCGACCGCTACGATCAGCGGATCGCGGTCGACTACGGCGGGGGTGATGTAGCTGCACAACCATGGCTTATCGACGACGTTGACCGGGAGCGACCTTGCTTTCGCGTCGGCGCTGAGGGCTTCGAGCTCGTCGTCACTCGCTTCGGCGCCGATGGCGAGCACAACGCCATCCAGCAGCTCCGGCGCATAGCTGTCGGCGAACACCACCTCCGCTCCAGCCCGGCGCAACGCCTCCGCCTTGCGCTCGCCGACCTCGCCGCGGCCGAGCACGAGCGCGCGCCTACCTTGGACATCCAGGAACACCGGGAGATAGCGCATCAGGCGACGAGAGCGTGAACGCGCAGGCGGTCGGTCCAGAGCGTGTCAGCGAGCCGGTCGGCGCTGTCCACGTCGGCGGCGCGGCCGAGCGCCAGGAGGGCGAGTGCGAGCGTGGCGCGGGCCGTGGCCGCACCCGGCCCGGTGCCGCCGTGCCAAGCGTCCCAGAGCGTGCCGGCTTCTCCGGGGAGGGGCGCGGGCGGCAGCAGCAACTCGGATCGCCCGTGGTCGGCGTCCCAGAGATGGACGGTAATGGGCTTGGCCGGGTTGCGCTCGGCTTCGCCGCCGCCGCCCTTGACCACGGCGAGACGGCGCCGGCCCAGGCGTTCGGCGGCACCGAGATGGACCTCGATGTAGGGCGGATGAAACACTCCGTCGACGGCGCACGGGGCGTCGAACGGGTTGATGAGGCGGACGACCGTGTTGATGGGCGAACGCAAGCCCAGCAGGCCGCGCAAGGTCAGGAGGCGGTCGAGCGCCGGGCTGAGCGCGGCGAGCGGGAGATAGGCGAAGCGGTGCGTGGCGAGTTCGGCGGCGGCTTGCTCGCGCGAGCGGGCGACCGGCAGCCCGAGCGCGGACAGTCCGGCCTCGACGGCGGTGCCCTGGGAGAACTCGTTGCTGCCGTGCATCAGCACGGTCACGCCCGCGGCGGCCAGCGCCAGCGCGGCCAGCAGGAACCAGGGCTCGCCGCGGGTGCGCCCGGCGCCATAGCTCGGCCAATCCAACTGCACGGCCGGACAGCCCGGCGGCGGCCCCGCGTGGAACGTGTCGCGCGCCGCCTCGATCAGGCCGGTGATCTCGTCGGCCGCCTCGCCGCGGTAGCGCAGCAACATGAGGAACGCCCCGACCTGCTCCGGCGCCGCTTCCCCGCGGAGCACCATGGCAAGCGCGTCGCGGGCCTCGTCGCGGGTGAGCGCGCGGGAGCGGCCGGGGCCGCGGCCGAGGGTGCGCACATAGGGGGCGAAGCGGTGTTCGGGCTCGGCGTCGGACATGGGCTCAAGATGCGCGGTTTGCTTGCGCGCGCAAGCAGGGCCGTCAGTCGTCGCGTCGATACTCGGCCAAGCGGCCCGCGATCGTGTCAGGCACGTCCACCTGCAGACCGAGGACACGAAAGGAATTGGTCTTGCCGTGGATATCGAGGTTGAGGCTGGCGTTCACGCCGCCCTCGAGCACGTCGTCGATGACGAAGTTGAGCGCGGTCAGGTTCGGCAGTTCGTAGCGTACGACCCGCGTCGCCCCACGGTGGCGGAACAGCTCGTGGACACGGGCTTCGGTCACCTGCTCGCGCACGATCGGCCAGAGATCGGGATGGTAGGCGATGACGCTGACGTTGAGGCGGTTGCCCTTGTCGCCAGCCCGGGCATGCGCGATTTCGTGCAGCGCGACCCTCATGGAACGAGGGAGGGGGCGAACACGAAGCGGGGTGACACGCGTTCGCGGGGGACGAGGTAAGAGACTGTGCGGATCCGGTTGCGCACCTGTTGGCGCTGACCGCCGCCGCCGGCCGGGCCGCAGCAGAGCAGGGCGAGCACCTCCTGCAGGCTCTGCTCGACGGGGCGGCGGTCCTGACCGGAGACGGCGAGACGCAGCCGGATTTCGGGGGCGTCCGGAGCGTCGTTGCCGAGGGTGCCGCCGTCATCGTCGAACACGCTCAGGGCGCCGATCAAGTCGAGGCGGCGCTTGACCGGAAGCTGGCGCAGGGTGAGCCGATCGCCCAGGATGGTGGCGGCGAGCTTGGCCCGGGCCAGCGCGTTGGGACCGGCGTACGAGATTTCGGCCTCGCCGATCCAATCGCCCTCGAAGGAGACGGTCGCTTTCAGGGTCGGTGGCGGCGCGTGGCCGCGGGCGCCTCGGACGAGCACGCGGTCGGGGCCGTCGCCCGCGAGCGTGACGCCGGTGACGTCGAGCGTGACGTCGGGGGTGAGGTAGGCGCCCGGGTCGTGCATCTCGTAGAGGATCTGTTCGGAGACGGTGCGTTTGTCGACGCGGCCGCCGGTGCCGGCGGCCTTTGTCACGACGAAGCTGCCGTCGGCGCGGGCCTCGGCGATCGGAAACCCGATCTCGGCCGGGCGGGGCACGTCCTTGTAGCCGGGATCGGCGAAATAGCCGCCGGTGACCTGTGCGCCGCATTCGAGCAGGTGCCCGGCCAGCGTGCCGGCGGCGAGACGGTCGAGATCGTCCCATGCCCAGCCGAAATGCGCGGCCAGGGGGCCGAGAGCCAGGGCGGGGTCGGCGACCCGGCCGGTGACGACGATCTGCGCGCCGGCCAGCAGCGCGTCGGCGATCGGCTTGGCGCCGAGATAGGCGTTGGCGGCAATGAGAGTGGCGTCGGACCGGACCAGGGTGGCGTCGGCCTCGAACACGTCCATCTCGGCCAGATCGATCACGTCCCTGACGTCGTCGCCCTCGACGATGGCGATCCGTGGTTCCGACAGGCCACGCTCGGCCGCGAGTTGCTTGAGGCGGCGGGCGGCGGCGGGCGGGTTGGCAGCGCCGAAATTGCCGACGATCGGTATCCCGGCGCGGAGGCAGCGGGAAAGGATGGGACCGACGAGGTCGTCGAGCAGCGGCTCGTAACCGTGTTCCGGATCGGCACGGCGGGCGACGTGACCCAGCGCCAGGGTGCGTTCGGCGAGCGTCTCGAACATGATGGCGCCCGGCCGGCCGGAGGCGGCGATGGCGTCGACAACGGAGATCGGGGCATCGATGCGGTCACCGGAGAACCCTGCGCCGCAGCCGAGCATGAACACGCCGCCGCTCATGGCGGCCGTCCCTCGGACGACGGCGACACAGGCTCCGGGCAGCGGGCGGCCTTGACGACCGCCTGCATCACCCGGGCCTGGAGTTCCGCGGGCTGGAACGGCTTGGCCAGGACATCGCTCCATAGGGCGACCGGCAACTGGGCAACGTCGGCGTAGCCGGTGATGAACAACACCGGCAGGCCCGGCCACATGTCCTGCGCCGTGGTGGTCAACTCGGCGCCGTTCATCCCCGGCATGAGCACATCGGCGATGATCAGATCGAATTGCCCGTCTGCCGCGCGCAGCGCGTCCAAGGCCGCGACACCAGAGTCAGCCGTCACCACCACATGCCCGGCCTCGCCGAGGATCATGGCCGCGGCCGACCGGACATCCGCATCGTCGTCGGCCAGCAGGATGCGCAGGCTCCGCATCTCCCGTGCAGCGGGGGCGTGTGGAGCGGACCGCAGGGCCGAGGCGACGCGGTCCTCCGCGACAGGAAACAGCAACCGCATCGTCGTGCCGTCAGTCGGCCCAGTCCGCACCGTGAGGCCGCCGCCGAGCTGCTTCATGATGCCGAGCACTTGCGCCAACCCCAGGCCGGATCCCCGCCCCGCATCCTTCGTCGTGAAGAACGGTTCGAACATGCGCTCGCGGATCGTGGGGCTGATACCTGGCCCGGTGTCGTGCACCGCGACGACGACGTATCGGCCCCGCTCGGGCTCCTCGGGGCGTGCCGGGTCGCCCGCGGCGATGGTGGTGGTCGAGATCGTGATCCGCCCGCCGGTGCCGAGCGCGTCCCGGGCGTTGATGGCCAGGTTCAGCACGGCGAGTTCCAACTGCGTGACGTCGGCATACGCCATCGGCAGGTCTGGCTCGGTCTCGATGACGACCTCGGTGGCGCCGCCGATCGTTCCGCGCAGCAGCGAGCGCATGTGTTCGATCGTCGCATTGACGTCGACCGCCTCCACCGCGATGCGTTGTTGGCGGGAGAAGGCCAGCAATTGACCGATGAGCTTCGCGCCGCGGCCTGCGGCGGCTTGGGCGCCTGCGATCAGCCGCTGCTGGCGATCCGGATCGGCGGGGCGAGGCCGTGCGAGGAGTTCGAGGTTGGCGATGATCGCCGTCAGCAGATTGTTGAAGTCATGGGCGATGCCCGCCGTCAGCTGACCGATCGCGTCCAGGCGCTGCGACTGGGCGAGCGCCTTGCTGGCCTGTTTCTCGGCGGTGATGTCGGCGATGGCGGCCCAGGTCCGGATCAGGCGGCCGTTCGTATCGAATACGCCGCGGGAGGCCAGGCGTCCGTCGAAGATCCGTCCCGCGCTGGTGACGAATTGGTAGTCGACCACGCGAACCTCGCCGCGGCTGGCGAGCATCTCCGGCCAGGTGGAGCCGAGAAACAGCTTGGCGGACTCGGTCACCATGAAACTGCTCGGCGATCGACCGATCACCGCCTCACGACCATAGCCGAACAACTCGAGCCATGTGTCGTTGACCTCGAGCAGCCCACCCGTCTCGTCCAAAGAGTGGAGAGCGACAGGGGTGCGGTTGTAGAAGTCGCGGTATCGGGTCTCCTCTCTTAAGAGGAGCCGGTTCGCTTGCTCCAGTTCCGACGTGCGTTCACGCACGCGCCGCTCGAGCGCTTCATTATCCATCCTGGCGTCGTGGATGTCGGTCGCGGTTCCCAGATAGGCGGTCCGGCGTCCGCCCTCAAAGAGCGGCTTATTGTGGATGCGGTGCCACCGGTGCTGCCCGTCGAACCGCCGCAATCGCGCTTCGACAACGTAATCCAGGTCGGCGCCGGCGCCGACCTGAGCGGGCGGCTTCCAGCGCTGCCTGGTCCTCGGGATGGTGCAGTGCCGTCCGGTCGGCGCGGCTGGAGCCCGGGCGGTGGCCCACGTAGGCCACGAATGCGTCGTTGTAATGGGCCGGCCCCGCGGCAGAAACGACGAAGGCGGGAAAGGGCAGCGTGTCCAAAAGCGACATGAAGCGTTGATCGTCGATAACGTTGCCAACACTTGCACCGGGCGTTTCGTCAGACATGCCGCGGAGATTATACTTTGTGACGCGTGCTTTCCATGTCGGCTGATGATCGCCGGGCACGCGAGCGCGGCGTTAGGTGTCGATGGCGTAGATCTCGTGGGCGCGGAGCGAGCGGCGCTGCTCCATCGTGGTGATGGCCCGGTCGAGCTGAGCCAGCGACCCTGCCGCGGTGCCGCCGTGAGCCGGCGCTTGCCCATCGAACTCGTCTCGGCCGAGCGCCTCGAGACGGCGAGCGGCGTGCTCGATCGAACGGGTATCGACGGCATGGTCCCCATCGAAGGCAGTGCTCGCCTCGGCGACGACGACCCGGGTCCAGTGGACGCAGTCGAGCAGCGCGGACACCGGGCGTTCGAGGGCGGGGCGGCGCATGAACGCCCGGGTGGCGGTCATGGGTGCCAGAGCCAGGCGAAGGTCGGCGACCATGCGGTCGACCTGGCGCATCGACGCGGCAGGAGCAGCCCCCGGGTCGCCGCCCAAAGCGCGGGCACTGGCATGGAGCGCGGTGGCGAGCTCGATCATGACGGCGCAGCCGGCTTTGCGCACCCGCACGCTCGTCGAGTCCGGCAGAACGAACGCGGCGACGAAGATGGCGGCCGCGGCGCCGATCGCGGTCTCCTCGAGGCGGAGCAGCAGTACGGTCTCCAATGGGGCTCCGAGCATGCCGTAGAGCAGGCCCAGCATGATCGTCACGAAGAAGATGCCGAGCGTGTAGGAGCTCAGGAAGAAGTAGTACATGCCGAACACCGAGAGCAGCAACGTCATCGCCTCGAGTGTCCCGTCCCCGCGAAAGGAAAGCGCGATGACGAGGCCGCTGCCGATGCCGAGCAGGGTGCCGGCCAGGCGTTGCAGGCCTTTGTAAATGGTCTCGCCGCGGGAGCGAACATTCAAGAACACCACATAAACGGTGATGACCGCCCAGAACCAGCGTTGGGGCGACAGAGCCATGCCGCCGGCCATCGCCAGCCCGGCGGCGAGCGTGACCCGCGTGGCCAGGCGCCAGGCGAGCGGCCCCGGCGGTGGCGGCTTGGCCAGGGCCGGGCGGGCGGCGCGCTGCTCCTGCAACGCCTGACCGAGCCCATGCACGGCCTGACCGAGACCGACCAGCGTGGCGATCAGAGTGCCGGGCTCGTAGGAGCTGGCGTCGGTGCTGTAGCGGCCGCCGCGCGCGATGCGGCGCGCATGCAGCATCAGTCGGCCCGACCAGCGCTTGTCGTCCGGGGCGACGGTTTCGAGATGATGGGCGAGCCGCGCCGTCCACAGCTCGACATCGACGAGACGGGAGCGGACCGCCCCGGCGGCGCCAGGTTCGAAGAAAGCAAGCTGGTCGTCGGCGACCAGGGCGGCCTGATTGAGCTGCAGCACCGCACCGCGCAAGCGGGTCTTGGCGTCGTCCGTCAGTCCGGAGTCGAGCGCCTTGGCCTGGCGGATGACCTGGGCCGCCCGGGTTTGGACCGTGCCGATGCTGCGGCGGAGCGTGGCGGCGGCATCCATGGGAACCACGACGAAGCAGGCCAGGGCAATGATCGGGATTGCCAATATCTGGGCGGCGATCTGCACCGGCAGCGTGGCCGGCGGGAGTTCGAGGTATAGGCCGACATAGCTCGTGATGACGGCGACCAGGCCGATGCCGATGGCGCGCGGGCTGACTGGGCCGAACAGGAAGCAAACGAAGACGAGGAGCAGGAAAATGGCGTCTCCTGCGGGTCCATGGCCATGCAGCACGGTGGTCGCGACGGTGGCGGCGATCGCGGGCAGGACGAGCATGAGCAGGGTGCGCTGACGCTGCTGCCGGGTTGGCTCGCGCATCAGGAAGGGCGACATCATGCTCAGGGTGATCCCGCCGGCGCACTCGACGGGGCTGAAGTGGACCCAGCGGCCGGCCAGGACGGCGATGACCGTCGTCAGGAGAACGGATAGGGTGCCGCGAGCCGCCATCTGAAGGCGAAGAAGGCCCTGGTCGCTGCCTGCGACGGTGTCGCGCAGCCAGGGCCAGAGGAGCAGGGGGGCGACGGTCGAGCGGCGTGGGCGACTTCGCACGTGCAGCATGGCCGCACCATAGGACAAACCGGCCTCGATCGCGACCGCAACCCTACGCGAGCGGGTCCCGCGGCAGGACGCGATGCCGCAGCACCGCAGCGGCCAGCGCATGGCGAGCCGGGTCGTCGAGGGATGCGGCCTCCCACGCCAGGGCGACGGCGGAGGTGACGTTATAGACGCCCGATGCGGCTTGCCGGGCGAGGCTTGGGTCGGACCCGGCGCGCGTAACCAGGGCCGCGGCGCGCTCGAAGGCTGCCGCGGCGCCGTCGAGCGGGGCGCGGTCGAGCAGCCGCGACACATGAGCCCTCAATGCGTCGAGCGATCCGTCGCGGGCGGCGGCGCGGAGCACGTCGAGGGCGACGACGTTGCTGGTGCCCTCCCAGATCGAGCCAAGATGGGCATCGCGCAGCAGGCGGGCGTCCGGCCATTCCTCGATGTAGCCACAGCCACCGCGGACCTCCATCGCGTCTGCAGTGACCTTGCGGGCATCGCGGCAGGCGCGGAACTTGAGCAAGGGGGTCAGGATGCGGAGGAGGGGGTAGGCACCGGGTTCGCCGGCGTCGGACCGGCGCAGGGCATCGGCGGTCTGCAGGACCATCGTGCGGGCCTGCTCGGTCGGGAGGGCGAGCTTGGCCAGTTGGCGCTGCATCAGCGGCATGTCGACGAGCATGCGGCCGAAGGCGCGGCGGTGCTGGGCAACATAGGTGGCCTCGGTGAGCGCGCGGCGCATGAGGCCCGCGGCGCGCACGCCGTTGGAGAGGCGCGAGTTGTTGACCATGTCGGCCATCTGGCGAAACCCGGCGCCCGGCACCTCGCGCGGGTCGTCGCCGACGAGATAAGCCATTGCGCCCTCGAGCCGGATCTCGCCTGAGGCCATGGACCGGGTGCCGAGCTTGTCTTTCAGGCGCACAATCCGACATCCGTTCGGCGTGCCGTCCGGCCGGGTTCGGGGGAGAAGGAACAGGCCGACGCCCTTGAGGCCGGGCGGGCCGCCGCCGGGACGGGCCAGGACCATCGCCAGGGCGGCATCGGGGTTGGAGCAGAACCATTTGTCGCCGGTGAGGCGCCACGTGCCATCTGGAGCCGGGTCGGCGGTGACGGCGGTCGCGCCCACGTCGGAGCCGGCGCCCTGCTCGGTCATGAACATGGCGCCCTGCGCCATGGCGTCGAGGTCGGTGGCGAGCAGAGCGGGGAGATGTCGGGCGACGAGGTCGGGGGCGCCGAACTTGCGCAAGGTCCGGGTCAGGCTGTCGGTCATGCTGACGGGGCAGAGCAGGCCGAATTCGGCTTGGGCGAACAGGTAGGTGAGCAGGTATTTGGCCGCTGGCGGCATGGGCGCGGGCCAGCCCAGCACGCCGCCCCGATGCGATAGGGCGGCGAGCCCGAACTCGCCGAAGGCGAGGCGCTCCATTTCGCGGTAGGCCGGATGCTTGGCGATGGATTGCTGGTCTTCGCCGCGCCGGGTGCGGTGGTGCAGGACGGGCGGGTTGCGGTCGGCTTCGCCGGCCAGTGCATCGAGGGTCGAGCCGGCCAGGGCGCCGAGGCGGTCGAGATGGGGCAGCAGGTGCTCGGCGAGGTCGGCGGGAAGGTAGAGGCGGGCGAGGGCGGCAAGCGCCGGGTCGGCGCGGAAGAGGTTCAGGCCGGCGCTGTCCGGGACGGCGCCTTCGGAGCTGATAGGGCTGCCGTCCATCCTAGCCGCGCAGCATGGGGCAGGCGCGCTCGCCGAGCGGGCGGTATGCGTCCGCCCCCGGGGTCGTCGCGGCAACCCGGAGAAGATCCCATGGCGATTTGCTGTCCTCCGGCTTCTTGGCTTGCAGGAGCAGTAGGTCGGCCAGGAAGCGGCCGTCCTCACGGATGCTCGCCTTGCCGAAGCAGTCATCGTCGGTCGGGATGGCCTTCATGGCGGCGATGGCGGCTCTGCCGGAGCGCATCGCCTCGGGCCCGTGGGCGGCGGCGGCCTTCATCCAATGCAGTGTCGCGCTGTAGCAGGCGGCGTGCAGGCTGGATGGATAGTTGCCGCCGGTCTTGGGCACGAACCGGCTGGTGAAGGCGCGGGTGCGGTCGTTGAGGTCCCAGTAGAACGGCTCGGAGAGGTAGAGGCCCTGTGCAATCTGCAGGCTCATGGCATGAATTTCGGTGACGAAGCCGAACATGGCGGCGATCGTCGCCGAGGTGCCGAGGCCGAATTCGTGGGCCTGCTTGACGGAGTTCTCCATGTCGCCGCCGGTGCTGCACATGGCGACAACGTCGGCGCCGCTGGTTTGCGCTTCGAGCAGGAAGGCAGCGAAGTCGGTGGTTCCCGGGAAGGGGTAGCGCACGCTGCCGAGGACTTGGCCGCCGCCATCGCGGACGACGTTGCGGACCTCGGCCTCGAGCGTCTGGCCGAACACGTAGTCGGCGACGATCAGGAACCACTTCTTCTTGCCTTGTTTGAGGACGGCATTGCCGGTCGAGTGGGCGTCGCCGTAGGTGTCCGGCGCCCAGTGTACGCTGTTCGGGTTGCACCACCTGCCGGTGAGGTCGGCGGACGCGGCGCCAGTGATCAGCAGCGTCTTGTCGCGCTCCAGAACGAGGCTGCGGACGGCCAGCGCGATGGCGGTGTTGTTGACGTCGGCGATCGCGTCGACGGCGTCGCGGTCGAACCAGGCGCGGGCGACGGCGGCGCCGATATCGGGCTTCTGCTGATGGTCCGCGGCGACGATCTCGACGCGGAAACCCTTCTGCTCCGGTTGGAAGTCCTCGACGGCCTGCTTGGCGGCCAGCACCGAGGTGGGTCCGGAGTTGTCGCGGTATTGGCCGGACAGATCGGTAAGCACGCCGAGCCGGAGCGTCGGCATGTCGTCGGCCTGGGCGGAGGCGAGCAGGGAGGAAGCGGCCAGGCTCCCGATCAGCACATCCCGCCGGCTCAACATGGTCGCCCCCCCCCGCTTTTCCCGGAGGCTAGCACGGCTCTGCCGTCAGTTCACTTGGGTTGGCGCGATGAGCGGATGTCCGGGTCGCGCAGCACGATGCGCTGGGCCGAGTGGGCGGCGGCCATCCCTTCGAGCATGGCGGTCACGTCCTCGATCACGCGGTCGACGTAGTCCGGCGGATCGCGGAACGCCTGGTAGGTCGTCTGATTGGCGCAGGAGACGCAAAGGACCACGGCCGAGAGCAACAGCCAGCGCATGCTATGATCTCCGGCTCCAGCCACGGTTCCAGCTACCAGTACGCGGGAGGTGCGGGAAGCAGTCTTGCGCGCTGCAGCAGAGCGTTGTCGAATGCGGGGCAACGTTCAAAGCAACATGCTCGCCCCATCCGGAACGCCCGCTGCCACCCTCGCGCGCCATGCCTTCTTTGCCGGCGCATCGCCCGATGTGCTGGCACGGCTGGGTGGCTACGCGCGGTGGTTCGATGCGGAGCCAGACCGGATCATCCTCGACTTCGAGGACTCGACCACCGACGTGTATTTCATCGTGCACGGGCATGTGCGCGTGCTGATGCAGACCGCGAGCGGCGAGCGGACGCAGATCCTCGGGGATTTCGCGGCGGGGGACATCGTGGGCGAGATGGCCGCGATCGACGGGGTGCCCCGCTCGGCGCGGATCGAGGCGCTGGTGCGGACCCAGATGTGTTCGCTCTCGGCGCGGGCGTTCCATGAGGCGGTGTTCGCGTCCCGCGACATCGGGCTCCGGCTGATGCGGATCCTCACCTCGCGCATTCGCGAGCAAAACCGTCGCCTGCTGGAGATTACGGCGCTGCCGATCCGACTGCGATTGATTGCGGAGTTGCTGCGGCTGAGCCGGCCGAAACCGGATGGCACGCGGCTGCTCAACCCGCTGCCGACCCAGGAGGAACTGGCGTCGCGGATTGGGGCGCGGCGGGAGACCATCTCGCGCGAGATCTCCGCCCTCATAGACGCCGGGATGGTGCAGCGGACGCGCATTTCACTCATCCTACACGACCCGGCAGCGCTGCAGGCGGCTGTGGATGCCGGGCTGGATCGGCCGCGGTCGTGATCGGCTGCTCACGTGGCGTCGAGGCGCTTTCGGCCGAACAGGCTGTTGGCGCGTTGCCCGAGCCGGGTGAGCATCGGCAGGACGACGGTGACGATCTGACGCTCCGGCCCCTCCGGGCGTCCTGCCATGGACCACAACGCCAGCAATAGCCCCGCGTAGGTCCCTATGCCGACGACGCCCAGCGCGGTGCCGCGCATGAGGCATGTGAGAATGGGCAAAACGAGATCCCCCGCCCAAGCGATCCCGGTCAGCCGCATAGCGAGTGCCGCCACACCCAGGCTGCAGAGGATCCGCAGCAATGGCCAGGCCATGCCGGTCATCCGGCTGCCGTTGCGCCGCAACGTGATGGTGAACAAACAGGACTCGATGGAGATAATCGTCACCGAGGCGCAAGCGATGATGGTGAGGTTGCCGGTCTGGGCGGCGATGTACAAGGCGGTCACCTTGACGACCGTGTTGCAGACGACGACTGCCAGGTTCGTGCGGATCTTACCCACCGCGGTGAGGACCTGCGACGCGGTGTTGCAAACGGGCGAGAAGAGGACCGTGAAGGTCAGAATGGCGACGATGGGCGCCGCCGCGCTCCATTTTGCCCCGAGCAAGACGCCGACAACGTCCGTGGACGCTGCCGAGAGGACCAGGGCGATCGGCGCCATGACCGCCATCAACGAGACCGCGAGGCTGAATGCGCTGCCCCTGGGATCGCGCCCGGCGTTACGCTCGGCGGCGAAACCGGCAAACAATACGGCCCCGATCGGCTCCATGATCTCTGTCGTCGGCAACAGTGCTATGTCCAGGGCGACGACGAACAGCCCGAGATCGGCCTTGCTGATCTGCGACCCGACCACGAGCGGGTCCGCCCGGAACCAGGCGATATAGACCAGGCTGGACAGCCACATCCACATCGAGAACCCGGCCAAGTCCTTCCATGCGCGCAGGCCCAGCCTCGGCCGATATGGCTGCATGGCGTAGCTGGCGATCACCCGCGCGATCTTGGCCGCGACGGTGCCGATGACCAGCGCCCAATAGCTGCGGAGCAGCATCGCCGCGACGAGCGTCGCGGCGAAGGTCAGGACGCGCTCGATCGCCGAAAGCTGGAACTCGCGATCGAACCGCATGTCGCGGCGGAAGTGAATGATGCCGATGTTCTCGATGCCGCTGAGCGCGAACGCGCCGGCGAGGATGTAGATGACGTTCTCGAGCCGGGGCTCGGAGAACCAGCGGGCCGCGAACGGAGCGGCGGCCAGGAGCAGCACTCCGGTGATTGCTCCCTTGATGACCTGGATTGTGAAGCCGGTGTCCAGCTCGTCGCGTCCGAGGGTCTTGTGCCGGACGAGGTTTTCCGTGACGCCGACATTGGAGAGCGAGTTGAAGGCGGCCGAGATCGTGAAGGCGATGGCGACGATGCCGAAATCGGCGGTGTCGAGCAGGCGCGCCAGCACGAGCGTACTGGCGACGCCCAGCACGCGCGAGAACATGCGGAATGCGACCATCCAGGCCGCCCCGGTGATTGCGCGATGGGCGATGCTTTTTGGCTCAGACAAATGCCGACCCGCCACGTTCCGCCGCGCCTCTAGGCTTGTTCACCATCAATGTCCATCGAATGGAACCGGATGATAGCCAGGGTTGGCTAACGAATGCTTAGCGGCGGCCGAGGATCCAGCCTTCCCAGCTCAGGACCGCCTCGATGTCGGGCGGACGATCAAGCGAGGGATCACGAACGACTTGCAGCATGCCGAGCAGGCCGACGAGGCTGTCGAACCGGTCCTCACCATCCGATCCGGCGCCGAAACCCGTGGCGATCTCGGCCAAAAGCGCGGCGCCCGGTTCGGCGGCGAGGCCATGCATAATTGCGCGCAGCCGCTCCGACACGTTCAGCCGATCGGATCGCCTCGTCTTGCTGCCGGCGAACCCCAGTTCGATCTGCCGCATGGCATGGGCGGGGTACGTTTCGGCAATGACCGTCCCTCGGGTGTACAGCAGGGGGGCGAGCAGGCCGTCGAACGGCCAGATGGCGGGCGGGTCCTCGCTGCGCAATGCAGGAAGGAGCAGGTCACGCCAGAGGCAGATTGCGCCCTTGCCGACCTGTTTGGCGCCCAACGTCCAGAACAGGGGCGACGCGGCCGGCCAGTTGGCTGCCGACTGCTCGCACAGCCGGAGCAGTTGGTCGCTGCTGGTGAGCCCGAGACCGGTGAGGAGGTCTTGCCGCCGTACGCCGGCGGCGCCGCGGTTCGGGTAGAATGGCCGGGTGTGACTGATTTGGTCGGGCGTGTCGGCGACGGCGAAGAACTCGCTCTCCGGCGAAAGCGTCGCGAGGAACGCCGGGAAGCCGGCGTGCCCGCGACGGTATCGTTCCGGAAGTCCGATCGGCGCGTCGACGCCGAGCGCGACCGGACGCCCGGCTGCGCGCTGTCGCAGGCTAGGGAGGATTTGGGCGACGGGCTTTGCTCGTTCGATCTCGACGCGCCACCCGCCGTGTACCGGGACCGCCACGCACATCCATCGCTTGCGCGCCTGCATGCTCCAGTCCGCATGGGCGACCAAAACCGTGGGTGGCGGGGCCTCGCGGTTGCTTGTGATCAGAGCGGCTTGTGGGCCCGGTCGAGCAGGCGGCGGATCAGGCCGGGTTTCTTCGGCGGCGCGGACGGTGCGGCTTGCTTGGCGGCGGCATCCTGCTGCTTGCGCTTCTGATCGAGCCAGCTGTCAAGCGATTTGCCCGCCTTGGCCGCACGCTTCTGCTCGTAGGCACGCTGGGCCTCGGTCATCCGCTTCGTATCCGCCATCGGTCCCCCTCGTCCAAGCCACACTCTCTGACAGCGCATACGCTGCGCATCAAGAGTGCCGCCGCAACGCCCAGGCCTCCAGCGCGCCCAAGCCGGCATTGATGGCCAGCCCTGCCACCGACAGCAGGACGAGCGCTGCGAACATGCGCGGGATCTGCAGCCGATAGCCCGCCTCGAGGATGCGATAGGCGAGCCCCGACGCCACCCCGCCCGACCCGGCCACGAACTCGGCCACGACTGCGCCGACCAGCGCCAGCCCGCCCGATACGCGCAAACCGGCCAGGAAGTAGGGCAGCGCCGCCGGGAGCCGGAGCAGCGTCAGCGACCGCCAAGGTCCGGCGCGATAGAGCCGGAACAGATCGAGCAGATCCGGCGGTGCCGCGCCCAAACCGGTGAGCGTGTTCGAGAACACGGGGAAGAAGGCCACGATGGTCGCGCAAACGATCAGCGAGGCGAGGGGGTCGCCGACCCACACGATGATCAGGGGCGCGATCGCGACGATCGGCGTGACTTGCAGGACCACCGCCCAGGGCAGGATCGCCGCCCGCGCCCACCGGCTGGTCGCGATCAGGGCGGCCATGCCGACGCCGAGGAGGCAGCTGGCCACGAGCGCGGCGGCCGTGACCAGCAGCGTCGAGGCGAGCGAGTTGAGCAGCAGATCGGGCGCGGCGACGAAGGCTTGGACGATCGCGACGGGGCCGGGCACGATGTAGGTTGGGACGCCGAAGCCGCGAACGGCACCCTCCCAGAGTGCCAGCGCGAGGATGGCGAACAGCGCCGGCGTCACTCGGTCAAGCCGCATGGGCCACGCGCAAGGCCCGGGTGATCTCCGCGACCAGCTCGGCGTAGGCCGGGGCCAGACGCCGGTCTTCCTCGTCGCCAAGCGTCGAGACGATCTCGGCGGCGATGCGTCCGGGCCGGGGTGACATGACGATGATGCGGCGGGCGAGGTAGGCGGCCTCGTAGATCGAATGGGTGACGAAGATGATGCTGCTGCGATCGCCGCGCCAGAGATGGCGGAGGTCGTCTTGCAATCCGTGGCGGGTGAATTCATCGAGCGCCGCAAACGGCTCGTCGAGCAGGAGCAGACGCGGTGCGGTGATGAGCGCGCGGGCGAGCGAGACCCGCATGCGCATGCCGCCGGAGAGTTGGCGAGGCCGGGCTGCCTCGAAGCCGGCGAGACCGACGCGGGCAAGCGCGGCGCGCGCCGGGTCACGCCCGTCGTCGCCTTGCAGCCGAAGCGGCAGGCGGACGTTGTCCAGGGCGGAGGCCCACGGCAGCAGGTTTGGCTCCTGGAACACGAAGCCGAGCGGCGGAGGCGCCCCATCCCACACGATCTGGCCCTGATCTGGCCGGTCGAGGGCGGCAATCAGACGAAGGAGAGTCGATTTGCCGCAACCGGACGGACCGAGCAGGGCGACGAAATCCTGGCGTCCGAGCTCGAGGGACACGTCTGTCGAGTGCGACCGTTCCGTTGCCGAAGCGCCGGCCCACCCGGTCGACGCGCAGCACCTATTTTGGACGCATCGACAGCCCGACGCCTTTGTCGACGAAGCGGAGCGTGGCCGCCTTGGAGACGTCCAGATCGGGCCTGTAGAGACCTTGTTCGACCATCGATTTGAAGAACTCGGTCCAGCGTGCCTCGGTCATGGCGCCGATGCCTAGCGTGGCCGCGTCGCCGGAGTTGACGATGCCGCGTTCCTTCAGCATGCGGCGACCGAACTCGAGCAGGGCGTCGGTCATCTCTGGATTGTCGGATTTGATCAGGGCATTCGCAGGCGCCGGGTCGGCGTAGAGATAAGAGTACCAGCCCTCGATGGTGGCATCGAGAAAGCGTTGCACGAGGTCGGGGTTGGCGGCGAGGAGCTTGTCGCTCGTGCTGATGAGGCTGCCATAGCCGCTGAACCCGGCGTCGGCGAGCAGGAGGATGACGGGCTTGAAGCCGGCTTGCTGCTCGATGGCGAACGGCTCGGAACCAAGATAGCCCTGCTGGACCGCGGTTGTGTCGGCGAGGAACGGGGCGAGATTGAAGGTATACGGCCGGATCTGGGCGTCGGTGTAGCCGAAGCGAGCTTGCAGGAAGTGCCACCAGCCGGCGCGGCTGTCGGCCCCGATCATGATCGGCTTGCCGCGCAGGGCCTCGAAGCTGTCATTGCCCTGGCCCGGGTGGGCGAGCAGAATCGACGGGTCCTTCTGGAAGATGGCGGCGACGGCGCGGAAAGGCAGGTTCTCCTGGACGAAGTTTAGGGCCAGGAAGCTGTTGGAGGACAGGACGAAATCGAGACGTCCGGCCAGCAGGAGCTGGGTCTGGTTTACCTGGGGCCCGCCTTGGCGGATGCTGACATCGAGGCCATGCTTGGCATAGATGCCGGTCGCCACCGCTTGATAGTAGCCGCCGTATTCGGCTTCGGCCTTCCAATCCAATCCGAACGCAACCTTGTCGGCGGCCATTGCCGGTCCGGCGAACAGGAGCAGCATGGCAAACAGGCGCAGCATCGGAGGGTCCTCTCGCACGATGATTGAACGATCCTGCACAGGTTTACCGTCCGGCGCCATGGTGCGGTGTCCTGGGGCGTGGTGGTCCTGATGGAAGAGCCACGGATCAAAGTTGGGCTCTGGGTGCAGATGGCGCTGCGCATGGGAGATCGCGATGGACGGCCCGGGGTGATCGTTCGACGGGGCGATCCGGACGCGGGCGGCATCTTGCTCGTGCTACGACATCGTAACGAAGTCAGCGTGTTGTCGCAGGTCCGCGCGGCGGGGGAGAGTGCCTGGATGCGGGCGACTGGGCCCGATGGTGTCGATGAAGCCACAGCTGAGGCGTATATCGCGCGACAGGTGCAACGCGACCCTGATCTCTGGGTTGTTGAGTTCACTGCGCCAGACCTCCTGCCGCCTTTCGAGGCAAAGTTGGTGTGACAACGTGACGGGATTACGCTGCTGACATGGAGTTCACGGGGCTGTGTGTGTCAAATCTGCTCTTATGTTTGTTGCTGATGCGCCACACGTGCTTCTAAACTGCCTAAGCTCTCTCGCGCTTGCGGAAGATGGTGGTATGGTCCCTTCACCGAGAGGCGGGGGAGCGAGTCCCGAGCGACCGAGCCCCCGGCTGCGTTGAACCGCAGAACTGACATTGAGGAGAGAAAGTTATGAAGCTCCGTAGCGCGCTACTTGCCGCCACGGTCCTGGCAGCGGCCCCGGTCGCGGCCCAGGCCCAAGCCATCAGCGGCCTATACATCGGGGCCGGCGCCGGCGCCGACTTCATGCAGAACCAGACCATCACCCGGACGACGTTTCCGCAGACTGGTGGCGTCGTCCCGACTGCTGGGACCAATCTGACGGGTCGCCGCTCGGTTCAGATGGGTGCCGGTTTCGCCGGTGAAGTCAGCGTGGGTTACGGCCTCGGCAACGGGCTGCGCGTCGAACTCGAGGGCGCCTTCAACCAGAACCGCTTCAAGAAGATCGGCGGCAACGCTGCGGTGGGTACGGCGAGCTTCGGCGGCGACGAATACAAGTATAGCGGCTTCGTCAACGCCCTTTACGACATCGACCCTGCGGTGTTCGGCATGGGCTCCTTCCCGGTCATCCCGTATGTCGGTATCGGTGCGGGCTACTCCTGGGCGCAGCACAAGAACGCTCGTATCCTCGGGTTCGTCCCGGCGACCGCTGGCGTGAACGTGCCGTTCGGCCAGTATCAGTTCCGTTCGAACGACGGGCAGGGTGCCTTCGCTTATCAGGGCATCGTCGGTGTGTCGTTCCCGATCCAGACCATCCCTGGCCTGTCTCTGACCGCGGAATACCGGTTCATCGGCTTGGCCGGCGACCGGACCTACAACTATCAGTTTGCGGCGAACCGCCCGGCTCCGGGCGTGGCGACCCGTGCCAACCTGCGGTTCGACGATGACTACACCCACACCGTCATGCTCGGCGTCCGCTACGCCTTCAACGCGGCGCCGCCGCCGCCGCCCGCAGCCCCGGTGATCTCCTCGCCGGCTCCGGCTCCGGCTCGGACCTACCTCGTGTTCTTCGACTGGGACAAGGCGGACCTGACCCCGCGCGCCCGCCAGGTCGTTGCCGAGGCGGCTCAAGCGACCACCCGCGTTCAGGTGACGCGGATCCAGGTCAACGGCTACACCGACACGTCGGGAACGCCGCGTTACAACCAGGGCCTCTCGGTTCGCCGGGCTCAGAGCGTTGCGAACGAGCTCGTGCGTGACGGCGTGCCGCGCAGCGCGATCTCGATCCAGGGCTTCGGCGAGACGCGTCTGCTGGTTCCGACGGCGAACGGTGTGCGCGAGCCGCAGAACCGCCGCGTCGAAATCATCCTTCAGTAGTCGATGGGCCTCGATCGGTCAGCCGCCTTGGGCTGGCCGGTCGCGCCTGATAGAACAGGCTGGTCCAGCGATGGGCCAGCCTTTTTCTTTGGCTGACGGTTTGTGCAGAGAGCGTCGATATGGGCCGCTCGGAAGGGATCTCGATGTCTCGTAAAACATTGTTCGCCGCAACGTTTCTGACGGGTGCGATTGCTGGTGGCTATACCGCGTCGGCACAACCGGTGACCGGGCTCTACATCGGCGCGGTCGGCGGGGCCAATTTCATGCAGCGCGAACAGGTTCGCGTCGCCATACCCGGGTCGCCGGGACCGCGATACGGCTCGAGCGGCTTCGACACCGGGTATCTCGGGATCGGAAGCGTCGGCTACGGCTTCGGGAACGGTCTGCGGATCGAGGCTGAAGGCAACTATCGGCGCAACGACTATGGCCATGGTGGCCCAGGCTTCGCCACCAGCGGGCACGAGGAGAAGTATGGCGCGATGGCGAACGTGCTGTTCGACCTCGATGTCGGCAGCCCCTATGTCTATCCTTATATCGGCGGCGGTGCTGGATACGCTCGGATCAGTCAGCGGACCGGGTTCGTGCTGCCACCCTACACCGGGAGTGTCAGCGGCAATGACAATGGGTTTGCGTATCAGGCCATCGCCGGGCTGTCGTTTCCCATTCCGCCGGTGGTTGGTTTGTCGCTCGTCGCGGAATACCGCTACTACGCGGTGACCGGCGATCATACCTATGCCACGCGGGTGAACAACGTCGCGGCGCTGGGGCAATACAAGACACGCGGCGACTACAACCACGCCCTGATGCTTGGTTTGCACTACGCCTTCAATGTGGTGCCGCCACCGGTGCAGGCGCCGGCGGTCGCGCCGGTTCCGGCGGCCGAAGCGGCGCGGACGTACCTCGTCTTTTTCGATTGGGACCGTTCGGATCTGACGCCGCGGGCGCGGCAGGTGGTGAGCGAGGCCGCGCAAGCGACGACCCGGACGCAAGTCACGCGGATCGAGGTGAACGGCTACACGGATACGTCGGGCACCGCCCGCTACAACCAGGGCTTATCCGTGCGGCGGGCGCAGACTGTGGCGAACGAGTTGGTTCGCGACGGCGTTCCGCGGGCAGCGATCTCGATCCAGGGCTTCGGCCAGACCCGGCTACTCGTGCCGACGGCGGATGGGGTGCGGGAGCCCCAGAATCGCCGGGTCGAAATCCTGCTTCGATGACGCAGGTGGGGCTCGCGCCTCGGTGCGAGCCCCGCTTGGACTACTTCTTGCGCCGGGTCGGCGTCGCAGACCGGGTGGGGCGGTCCGGGCCGGCGTCACAGGTCTGGAACGCGACCGGCTGACCGACGGCACGCCCGGCTGCGTATTCCTTCAACTCATTGCCGTCCTTGAGGGCGAGGACTTCCTTGAAGATCTCCTCGTTGTGCGAACAAAACCGGTTGCCGTCCTTTTGACTGGCATCCGCCTTTGAGTTGGCGAGAAGCGTCATGTATTCGTCGTGCCGCTTTTGGCTCGTGCGGCCATACATTCGAGAAAAGTAAGTATTAGCCATGCGTTCGTCGCTCGTCAACTCGGGCTTGAACTTGTTGATGAACTGATTGTACTCAGCGTCGTTCTTGCAGGTGAGGGTCTGAACCATCAGTTGTGTCTTCAGACCAGCGACGTCCAGGGCCTCACGGTCGTTCGGCGAGACGCAAACAGCCCCGGCCGTTTGGCTGGTGAGCAAGCCGGCAACAACCAGGCCGGAAATAATCATACGCATCGTGTTCTCCTCCTTGGGCGGTCATCCTTCGGCTGAGGTAAACCGTCTAGCGCGTGGAAATGCAACTGAAATGGCGAGGCCAACGGCGGCGTCGATGCGATGGGCGTGGCTCGGCCTCTTTCATCTGCGCACCGCACCGTCCATGCTGCGACGCAACCTCGTTATCATGTCTGGACAATGAGAATGGCGCGTTTTGACCCGTTTGGGACCTACGATCCGGGTCCATTCTATTGTGAGCTCACCGGGCCAGGAGCCGCCGGCCCGGCCGGGGATCATGTGCGCAAGCAGATCGCGGAAATCGGGCTCGACCAACTGCGTGCTCGCGCCGCCACGGCGGAAAGCGACCTCATGGCGCTCGGGATCACCTTTACCGTCTACACTGAAGCAACGGCGATCGACCGTATCCTGCCATTCGACTGCGTCCCGCGGATCATCCCAGGCCAGGAGTGGGAGATGCTGGAACGCGGTGTCCGGCAACGGGTGCAGGCGCTCAACATGTTCTTGGCCGACATCTACAACGGCCGGAAGATCGTGGCCGATGGCGTCGTGCCGGGCTCGCTCATCTTTCAGAACGCGAACTACCGGCCGGAGATGGAGGGATTTCCGGTCCGATTCGGCACTTACGTCCACATTTGCGGCATCGACATCGTCCGCGACGAGCACGGGATGTTTTGCGTGTTGGAAGACAACGCGCGGACTCCGTCCGGTGTGTCCTATGTCATCGAGAACCGGCACCTGATGCTGCGCAACTTCCCGGATCTGATCAGCGGCATCAAACTGCGCCCGGTCGATGATTACGGCCGTCGGTTGCGAACTGCGATGGACGAGATCGCGCCTGAGGGGGTCGAGGACCCGCAGGTCGTGCTGTTGTCGCCGGGCATCTACAACTCCGCCTATTTCGAGCATGTGTTCCTGGCGCGCGAAATGGGGGTGCCTTTGGTCGAGGGGGCGGACCTGGTGGTAGAGGACGATCGGGTCTGGATGAGGACCACCTCCGGGCTGCGGCCGGTGCACACCATCTATCGGCGCATCAGCGACGACTTCCTCGATCCGGCGGTGTTCCGTCCGGACAGCGCGCTCGGGGTACGCGGGCTGATCGGGGCGTGGCGTAAAGGGACCGTCAGCCTGGCGAACGCGGTCGGGACGGGGGTCGCGGACGACAAGGCGATCTACGCGTACATGCCGCGGATTATTCGCTATTATTTGGGTGAAGACGCCGTACTGCCGAATGTGCAGACCAATATTTGCGGGGAGAAAGAGGGCCTCGACTACACCCTGGCGCATCTGCACGAACTGGTGGTCAAACCGGTGGGAGAGAGCGGGGGGTATGGGATCACGGTTGGCCCGCGGGCCAGCCGGGCGGAGCTGGATGCGGCGCGGGCGGCGCTGGTGGCGGACCCGGCAAACTGGATCAGCCAGCCGATGATCGGCCTCTCGGTCGCGCCGACGCTGACCGATCATGGGCTGCGGCCGCGTCATCTCGATCTGCGGCCGTTCGCCGTGACGGGGCGCTCGACCTGGGTGCTGCCAGGCGGCCTGTCGCGCGTGGCGCTGAAGGAGGGCAGCTTGATCGTCAACTCCTCTCAGGGCGGCGGATCGAAGGACACGTGGGTTCTCGCGGAATGAGCTTGCATAGCAATTTGCTGCTGACGCGCGATGCGGAGGGGCTGTTCTGGATGGCCCGGTATCTCGAGCGGGTGGAGAACCTGGCTCGGCTGATCGACGTGACGCAGACGTTCGAGGGACCCGGGGGAGAGGCCGGGTCGTGGTCGGCGCTGGTGTCGATCAACGCGGACGGTCCGAACCTGAAAGGGCGACCGATCGATGCCCAGACGGTCAAGAGCTTCTATCTGTTGGAGCATGACAATCCAAACGGGGTGCCGGCGTCGCTGGAGTTCGCGCGGACCAATGCGCGGACGTTGCGGCCGCTGATCAGCACCGAGATGTGGATGCAGTTGAACGTGTTCCATCGGTCTGTGATGGCAACGACTGCGTCCGACCTCGAAGGCGACGCGCTGTCCAGGCTTTGCCGACATATCAAGGAGGGGATCCAGGCGCATACCGGGATCACGGAGGGGACGTTCGCGCGTGATCAGGGGTGGCATTTCTACATGATCGGGCGGCTTCTCGAACGGACGGACCAGATTACCCGGCTGCTGGACATCAAGTATCATTTGCTGGTGCAGGGCTCCGGCGAGGAGCGGCGGTTGGTGGACCTGACGCAGTGGAATGCGGTGTTGCGGGCGGCGGCGGGGTATCATGCGTTTCGCCGGGTGGCGCAGGCCGGGTTCGAGCCCTGGGACGTGGTTTCGTTCTTGCTGTCCGATACGACGTTTGCGCGCAGCGCATCGCTGTGCATGCGCGATATCGGGTGGCATCTCGAGCGATTGCGGGCGCGATACAATCTGCGCGACACGGCCGGGCCGCTCGAGCAGGTAGATGAGTTGAGGGAAGCGTTGAGGTCGGGCTCCGGGTTCATCCAACCGGCGGGAGGCTTGCACGAATTCCTGGACAAGCTGCAGCGTGACCTCAACAGGCTGGCGAGCCTGATTGGGACGGCATTCTTCCGAGATTGGCGCCCGCTGCGCCAATCTCAGTCGCAGTCGCAGTCTCAGGTGTAGGTGCGCATCGCTCGCGACCGCGCGTCAGTTACGACGGGTCAACCGGGTCCAGACGGTTCGGGATAGCAGGACGAGGGCAAGGCCGCTCGCGAGAAGAGCAATCGACGCTGGCTCGGGGGTGTCGACGGGCGGCGTGGTCGTGCCGGGTGAGGATCCACCTGGCGGCGTGGGAGGACCCTGGCGGCGATCCGTTGAGTGGAGGAGTCGTGCCAGGCGGCGTGGTGCCAGGAGGGGTCGTGCCAGGCGGGGTCGTGCCAGGCGGGGTCGTGCCAGGCGGGGTGATGGGCTGAGCCGGAGATGTCGTGTCGGACAGCGTCGGCCCCGGGACGCTCGTGCCGGGTGGTGTGGCAACGTTGAGTGGAGGCGTGACGGTCGGCGACGCCGGCGTGTTCGTCACTGCTGCCGGGGTTTCAGCAACGCTGGCTCCGGGCGTCGTGACGGGAATGGGACTTGTGTTGGAAGCGAGGAGCCCAGGCGCGAAAGCCGCGGCTGGGGCAGCAATCCCGCCCAAGCCGAGTGCCGCCGGACCGTATCCCACCGGACCGTATCCTCCCGGACCGTACCTCCCGGACCGTAGGCGTATGGAACCGCCCCAGGATAGCCGGGGGCGAAGGCGGGGGCGCCGTATTCAGGGACGATGGCGCCAGGAAAGCCGCCAACGCCGCCAGCCGGCGGCACGGCGCTGGCGGGCGGGAGTAGGACGAGACCACCTGCGACAAGCGGACCAGCTACTCGTTGGCACACGGTCATCACCGCTTGAGGCGGCGTCGCGGCGGCTATAATCCGATGAAGCTGGTGATAAACGTGGTGACGGACACCGATTACGTGCGGGTGCCAAGTCTTGACTGCGTGCACGACCGGCTTGGCAAGTTGCACAATCGGCCGGAGCAGTGGATGGCATTCAATCATTGTGACAGATCAATACGATACTAGAAGGAACGCCCATCATTATCGGCCCTAACTGATGCGGCCTGTTCCAGACCTTAAACTACAACCATTAACCACAGGTTAGCGTGATGGCCGAACGCATATCACTCCGTCGCAGCCGAACTGATCCACCCTGATCACCACCGTGGCATTTATGTCGTCCCATAAACCAAGAGACGTCACCTCGCCGGAGATAGTATCCAAAAAAGACGCCTCCAAAGGCCGACGCTGCAATCCTGAGACGCATATTTCTACCACAGAGCGAGTTGCCGCGTCTATCTTTCCCTCTGCCGAGAGGGGCTGCAACCGCAGGAGGTAGAGTAGGGCTTGATTTTCGTCTCCGCTGCCGAAAATGGCGACATCGCTGTCCGACCATGCAAGCCGGTCGCCTAGGGGGACCCGTTGAAAGCTGTTCCAGTCCAAGAGGGGCAGGAAATCAGCCAAGATCCGTTGGGCGTGCCGCATCCCCGCAGTGAGTTTATGCGGGTGCCGATTCGGCCATCGCATACCCCCGCCGGCGCCGCCGCAGGCGAGGTGGGTCCATTGGATATGGCGGAAATACTCGTCGTCGAACGACTCCGGCAGGGTGATGCGAAGGTCCTTGAAGGTATGGATAGGTCCATGTTCGGTGTCGAGGAAGGGACGGCCGTCGGTGATCTCGGCCATCGCCTCATGCATCAATTCAGCAACTGCAAGCGCAGGCGCGACCGTGTCTTGCGGGTGATCGATCGAGCCCTCGGCGTAGAAATGGCTGCTGGCGAAATCGAGCGCGGGGTGGCGAAAGATCGGCTCGTTGAGCCAGGGCTTCCAGCGCAGCTCGGGGCCGAAGACGGAGACGCATTGGAGGTGGGCGCGTCCGTGCAGCTCCGTCTCGAGCGCGCGCAGAAACGGGCTGACATCGTCGATGTAGTCGGTGAAGCAATCGGGCCGGTCCTCGCCCTGGACGGGATGCATCTCGTTCCAGAGGTCCCAGGCGAACAGGGCGCCGCTGCCACCCCAGCGCCGGGTCGCGAAGGCGAGGCGGGCCTTGATGAGCGCGCGGGTGGCTCGGCACGTCATGAGCTGGGTTCGGTCGGCACAAGGGCCACCGTTGGCGACGTTGTATGGATGCCGGTCCCAGCGGACCCACTGGAAGTAGGTGTCCAGTGGTGTCAGCAGGATTCGGAGCCCGGCCGCTTCCACGAGCTCGAACAGGTCGTCCCATATGGCGATGAGCGCCGGGTTGAATGTGCCGGCCGGCTCTTCGAAGAAGTGCTCCCCGTCCTCGGCGTATTCGAGCATCAGGCGCAAGCACGTCACGCCGTGATCGGCCAGCCAGCTGAGATGCTGGCGGACAGATGCGAGGTCGCGGCGGCCGCGCAGCCCGGCGAACTCCGTCCAGGAGACGGCATCGTTCTGACCGATCGGGGTCCAGGACTGGCCATTGTCTTCGATGAAGTAGGGCGCCGCCGGGGCGCGCCGGATCCAGGCGAGGGTCAAGTTCTAGAAACGTGCAGGGCGGCGGCTCACTTGTGGGGTGGTGCCTCGATCGCTTCACCGAGACGCCGGCTGAGGAAGGCGGTGAGAGCGACTTCTTGCGCGGTCAGCCCGGCGGATTGGGGATGGTCGAGCAAGTCATCGGCGCGCTGCTTCAAGCCTTCCGCGAGGCTTCCGTCAAGGTAGCCTTCGAAGATGGCGGGGTGAATATAGCATTTGCGGCAGATCGCGGGGGTGTTGCCGAGCTTCTTGGCGACGTGCTCGACGGCTTTGACGACCTCCTTTTTGGCGACGGCCTGGGTGTCGAACCGCTCCAACTCGGCAAGGACTTCGGCAGCCAGATTGGTCGCGGCCCAGGTGCGAAAGTCTTTGGCAGTGATGGCTTCGCCCGAAACCTCCTGTAGATATTCGTTGACGTCCTCGGAGCCGATCCCGTGGCGCTCGCCGTCGTGGTCGAGGTACTGGAAAAGGTCCTGGCCGGGAATATCGCGGCAGCGCTCGACGATCTTGGCGAGACGGCGATCGTTGAGGTCGATGTGGTGCTCGACGCCGTGTTTGCCGCGGAAGTCGAACTCGACGTGACCGCCTTTGACCTTGATGTGGCGATCGCGCAACGTGGTCAGGCCGTAGCTCTTGTTCTGCTTGGCGTATTCCTCGTTGCCGACGCGCATCATGGTCTTCTCGAGCAGAGCGACGATCGCGGCGAGGACTTTGCGCTTGGGCAGGCCAGGCAGACCGAGGTCGTGCTGAACCTGGGCGCGGATTTTCGGCAACACTTCTCCGAACACCAGCATCTTGGTGTATTTCGCCTCGTCCCGGACCGCACGCCACCTCGCGTGGTAGCGGTATTGCTTGCGCCCGCGCGCATCGCGGCCCACGGCCTGCAGATGGCCGCGGGGATCGCGGCAGATCCAGACATCGGTGTAGGCAGGGGGAATCGCCAGCTTCTTGAGGCGCTGAAGTTCGGCTTCATCGGTGATCTTGGAGCCGTCGACATCGACGTAGTCGAATCCGCCCTCGACTTTGACGCGGCTGATGCCGGGTTTGCGGTCGGAGACATAACGGAGCTTGGCGGCACGGGCGGCCTCGACTGCGTTCGGGTCGATGTGGTGGTCGGGCGCGGCGTGGCGGGCGTTCGTCATATGTTAGCAACACGGCGGCAAGCCGCTGGTTTCAGCCACGATGCTCCGGCGATGGCGGCCGGCGCGTGCGTTGGCGGTGGCGGGTCAGGCGGCGACGATCGAAAGATAGTTCGAGCCGCCAACGCTGCCGGTTTGGATTTGGTAGGTATTGGTCTCGCTGGTCATCTTGCCGGCGAAGGTGACACTGCTGTCGATGCTGCCGTTACCGTCGACATCCAGGCGGAGCGTGGCGCCAGTGTAGTTGGCCGCGCCGGCGTTGGCGTCCCACCAGCGGGCCGAGGTTCCGGCGGTGAAGCCATAGATGATGATGCTGTCGCCGGTGTGGAAATTGGCGATGGTGTTCCAGGTCGTTGCTGCCTGATCGGCGTGTAAGAGGAAGGTGTCGGCGCCTGTGCCGCTGACCAAGAAGCTCGAGCCCTGCTTCATGTCGAGGACGTTGACGCCGCCCTGGAGCTGGACGGCGGTGGCTTGGGCCTGGCTGCTTATCAGCATGCCCGCTTGCTGGGCGACGATCGCGAGGGGGGTATCGCCATCGTAGAGGAACTGGGTGTTCACGTTGCTGATGGCGCCTTGGTAGAGCTCGACTTGGGAGAGGGTGCTGGTGCCAGTGGCCGTGGAGGTCAGGACCGTCTGCGTCGAGATGGGAAACTGGACGAGGGAGGATGGATGGGCGGCGGGGGCGACGGTCAACGCTTGTTGGCTCGTCGCGATACCACCGGCGCCGTCATCGAGGGTCAGACTGATGGTCTCAACGCCGGATGCGGCCGTCGCTGGCGTGAACAGCAGGCCGCGTGCAGCGGCTTGTACGGTGGTGACGGGGCCGGTGAGGACGTAGTCGCCGGCCGGATTGGTGAGCAGGTTGAGGCCGGAGAGGACGCCGAGGGCCGGGTTGGACAGATGGATGGTGAGCGTTTGCTGCTGGCCGACGTCGGGATCGCCCAGGTTGAGCGTCGGGAAGGGAAGGACCCGGGCCGAGTTGGTGGCGAATTGAGAAGGGCTGACCCCGGTGATGGTGGGAGCGATGTCGGGGGTGGCGAGGGTGAGCGTGTTCGAGAGAGTTGTGCTGACGCGGGCGCCGGCGTTGTTGGGGTCGGCGGTGCTGATGATGGTGTTGAGGGTTGCGGGGCCACCGGTGGGCCCGGCGCCGCGCACGGTGACGCGGACGACGATCTGGTCCGCGGCGGTGACGAGGTTGTCATAGGCATCGACGACGGTGCCGAGTTGGATCGAGCCACCGGGTTGGACGACGAGGGGGGCGGATGGCGTGAGATGGCTGCCGACGGACAGGATTTGGGCGGAGACGAGTTGCAGCCATGAGGTGCCGATTTGGGGGAGCGCTTCGTCGATGCGGACGTCTTGAAGGCTGCCCTCGGGAAGGGTGACGGTAATGTCGAAGGAGGCGGTTTGGTCGGAGAGCAGGGGGGCGGCGGGCTGGTTGGCAGAGGAACTCGCGGAAAAGGTGCCGGTCTGGACAGACGTGCTGGCGGAGAGGGTCGAGCCGTTGCCGACGAGATTGGCGCCGCCGTTGGTGGCGGCGTAGCCGACGATCTGGGCGGTGTTGGTGATGGTGGCGGCAGGAAGGGAGATGCCGTTGGTGGCGTAGGCGGTGAAGGTGACAAGGACGACGTTGGCGCCGGAGATGTTGTCGTAACCGGCGACGGGCCCGGTGATGGTCATGCCATCGACGGGACTGAAAAGGTTGCCGCTCGTGACGAGGGCGTTGCCGGCGCCGTCGACGACCGTGAGGTCGGAGCCGGCGATGGAGAAGCCGATGGGAAGGGTGTCGCGGATCTTGACGTTGTAGCCGGGGACGGCGGCGAAATTCTGGAGGGCGATGACGAAGGTGACTTGGTCGCCGGCATCGACACTGTAGAGTTTGTCTTGGAACGGCTGGGTGGCCAGGCCGATGCTGTTGACCACGTCGGAAAACCCGCTGAGGAACGGGTCGAAGGCCGCCGGTCCAGCCGTGCCAGTGAACGTACTGTTGTCGCCTGAGGCCCACAAGCTCGCCGTTTGCAGTGTCAGGATCGGCTGGAGGGTGGGCATGGAGGCCTATTGCCAGGGTTGGTGTCCGGCACAGGGTAGGGCTCCGAGGTGAACGAACGCTTAAAGGGGAAACGCCATGACGGAGAATCGACGGATCGTTTTGACTAGCCGGCCGCAGGGGGCGCCGACGGCGGAGAACTTCCGCCTCGAGACCAGCACGGTGCCGGACCCGGAGGAGGGGCAGGTGCTGGTGAGGACGATGTTCCTGTCGCTCGACCCATACATGCGGGGGCGAATGAGCGATGCGGCGTCGTATTCGGCGCCGGTCGGGATCGGGGAGGTGATGACGGGGGAGGTGGTCGGCCGGGTGATGGCGTCGCGGGCAGAGGGGTTCGCGGAGGGAGATCTGGTCGCGGGGCGGACGGGTTGGCAGGAATGGGCGGTGGGGGACGGCAAGACGGTGCGCAAGCTGGCCGAGACCGGGCTGCCGCCGTCGACGGCGCTGGGTGTGCTGGGAATGCCGGGGATGACGGCGTGGGCCGGGCTGCAGAACATCGGGTCGCCGAAGGCGGGGGAGACGGTGGTGGTGGCGGCGGCGAGCGGGCCGGTCGGGTCATTGGTGGGGCAGATCGCGACGCTGCGCGGGGCGCGGGCGGTGGGCGTCGCGGGCGGGGCGGACAAGTGCGCCTATGTGGTCAAGGAGTTGGGGTTCGACGCTTGCGTGGACCATCGGGACCCGGCGCTCGGGTCGTTGCTCGCGGAGGCGTGCCCTAAGGGGATCGACGTGTATTTCGAGAACGTCAACGGGGCGGTGTGGGACGCGGTGTTCCCGTTGCTCAACCCGTTCGCGCGGGTGCCGGTGTGCGGGCTGGTGGCAAACTACAACATGACGGAGCTGCCGCCGGGGCCGGATCGGACGGCACAGATCTTTCGGGCGGTGCTGACGAAGCGGCTGCGGATCCAGGGGTTCATCGTCTGGGACTACGCGGCGCAGGAGGCGGATTTCCTGGGGGAGATCGGGCCGCTGGTGAAGAGCGGAGCGATCAAGCATCGCGAGGACGTGAGCGAGGGGCTGGAGACGGCGCCGAACGCGTTCATCGGCATGCTGAAGGGGAAGAATTTCGGGAAGACGTTGGTGAAGCTTGGGGATTGAGGATTTCTGGGTTGGGCTGGCCCTCTCCCGGAGGGAGAGGGCCAGCGTTGGAGGGTGATGGTTAGCTGCCGAGGAGTTGGCCGCCGTCGACGACGATGCTTTGGCCGGTGATCCAGCTGGCGCGGCGGGAGGCAAGGAAGAGGATGAGTTCGGCGACTTCCTCGGGCTGGCCCATGCGGCCGAAGGGGATCGAGGCCAGGGTGGCATCGTAGAGGGCGGGGTTGTCGGACTTGCGCTGGTCCCAGACGCCGCCGGGGAACTCGATGGAGCCGGGGGCGACGGCGTTGGCGCGGATAGCATCGGTCGGCCAGGATGCGGGCTTGGCTGGCGGTGTAGGAGTCGATTGCGGCCTTGATGGCGGCGTAGGGCGGGTTGCGCTTGGTGGCGCGCAAGGCGGAGATGCTGGAGACGTTGACGATGGCGGCATCGCCGGCGCGTTCGAGATAGGGCAGGGCGGCCTGGCTGGCGCGGACGGTGGCGAGCATGTCGACGTTGAAGGAGGCGGCCCAACCGGCGTCGTCATCGGTGGCGGCGAAGCCGGAGGCGTTGTTGACGAGGACGTTGATCCCGCCGAGAGCGTCGGCGGCAGCGGGGATGAAGCGAGCGATGTCCTCGGCGCGGGCGAGGTCGACCGGGGCGGCGTAGGCGGTGGGGGCGCCGGCGGCTTCGAGATCCTTGCGGGTGGCTTCGAGCGTTTCGGCGCCCCGGGCGCAGATGGCGACGGAAGCGCCGGCACGGGCGAAGGCGATGGCGGCGGCGCGGCCGATGCCGCGGCTGCCGCCCATGACGACGACTCTCTTGCCGGTGAACTCACTCATGGGGCGTGCCTCTTGGATTGCCTGATGGCGGCAGGGTAGCGGTTTTTGGGGTTTGGGCTATGGCTTGGCGCCATGGGAACCCTCACTCCGGCCCTCTCCCGGGGGAGAGGGAGACAATAGCTTGGGGAACGAAGGTATGTGGATGCCAGCGAGTCATTATCCGGATCCGGCGGTGGAGATCCTGGACCCGAGTTTCGCGGCTTATCGGGTGACGCTGGCGGCCGTCGAGCGGTTGGCCACCGGGTTGCGGTGGGCGGAGGGGCCGGTCTGGTTCGGGGATGGGCGGTACCTGCTGGTCAGCGACATCCCGAACAACCGGATCGTGAAATGGGAAGAGGAGACGGGGGTTCTGACCCATTTCCGGCGGCCGAGCCAGTTCGCGAACGGAAATACGCGGGATCGGGAGGGGCGGCTGGTGACCTGCGAGCATGGGGCGCGCCGGGTCACGCGGACGGAGCATGATGGCGGGATCACGGTGTTGCTGGACCAGTTCGAGGGGAAGCGGTTGAATTCGCCGAACGACGTCGTGGTGAAATCGGATGGAACGATCTGGTTCACCGATCCGCCGTTCGGGCTGCTGAGCGACTACGAGGGGGAGCGGGCGGCGTCGGAGCTGAAAGAGAGCGTCTATCGGCTCGACCCGGCCACTGGGACCGCGACGGTCGTGGAGGACAGCGTGCCGGGGCCGAACGGGCTGGCGTTCTCACCCGACGAGAAAACCTTGTATCTCGTGGCGAGCCGGGCGCAGCCGCGGGAGATTCTGGCCTATGACGTGTCCGCGGATGGGCGGTTGTCGAACCGCCGGGTGCTGATCGATGCGGGCTCCGGAGGGACGCCGGATGGGTTTCGGGTCGATGAGGACGGGAATTTGTGGTGCGGGTGGGGGATGGGGACACCGGCGCTGGACGGGGTGATGGTGTTCAACGCGTCGGGCACCCCGATCGGCCGCATCGCGCTGCCGGAGCGGTGCGCCAATGTGTGTTTCGGGGGTCGGCATCGGAACCGGCTGTTCATGGCGGCGAGCCAGTCGATCTACGCGCTCTATGTGAATACGCGCGGCGTGCGGGGCGGGTGAGGCTCACTTTCGCCGATGCGGCGGAGGGAGGCCGCCGGCTGGTGAGCCGACGGCCTGCTGGGGAGCTTACGGCAGCACTGGGACGCTGCGGCGCCGGGTGACGCGCAGGCCGGCCAGGAGAGTGGCGACGGCGCCGCCGAGGAGGGTGAGGCTGGCCGGTTCCGGGACGCTCTGGACGAGCGCGGCGGAGGTCAGGACGACGCCGTTTTCCGTGAGTGCGACCGAAGCGCCGCCGACGCCGCCGCCATAGATGGTGTTCGAATAAATGAGATCGATTGCGTAGTAGCCAGACTTCTCGAAGCTGACTGCGGCGGTATCTGTGCCGCAGCAACCGGCCGAGACGATTACCCGATTGCCGATCTTCAGCTGGGCGCTGTCGTCGTGCGATAGGGCGAAGCTGATGGTGGATGCGGTTGGGACGAAGAGGTAGCCGGAGAGGTCGATGATCGCGTCGGACAGGTCTGATGCGGCGGGTTTGCGGCCGGTGTAGCTGGCGCTGTCGGCACCGAGGAAGCTGATGATGGTGGAGCCATCGTTGCCGCCATAGTTGATCGACGTGGAGGTGAAGGTGCCAGCGGGGTGGGCGGCCTGGAGTTGCTTGAGGGTATCCTCGATGTCAAAGGCGGTGCTGCCGGGCGCAGCCTTGTAGTAGGTGCCAATGAGCCCGGACGCGCCGGGTCTACCCTGAACGGCTTGGGAAGCACTGATGGTAATCGGCGACGCGTGGGCGGCTGACGCAACCGACAGTAGCATAAACGCGGCGGCAAAAATCTTGAATGGCATCGATGGGCATCCTTTCGCTGATGGATGCAACCATAACGTGTAATAGCTTCATGCGCAATGTCTGAATGACGAAAAAATAACGCGGAAGTAATTTACGCATGGGCAGGTGCGGGTGGGCCGTCGGTGGCGGACAGGATGGCGTTGAGGATCGCCCATTCGGTGACGCGGGTGGCCATGGCGGCAAGGGTAAGCGCGTGGCCGGGCAGGCCGCTCTTGCCGGTGGAAAGGGCGAAGATGGTATCGCCGTCCCAGAGGGTGTGGACCGGGTCGATGGTTCGGGCGAGGCCGTCATGGGATTGCTGGGCGAGCCGCCTGCACTGCGCTTTGGTGAGGATCGCGTCGGTGGCGACGACGCCGATCGTGGTTGCCATCCCGGGCTGAAGGGAGGCGGGTAGGTTGCCGGCGAGGATGGATTCGGTGGCGCCGGGGCCAGCGAGAAGAGTGTTGGTTCGGGGGTCGCGGACGTCGCCGACGGCGTTGACGGCGACGATGGCGCCGACGGTGATCTGGCCGAGCCTGAGGGAAGCGGTGCCGATGCCGCCCTTCGCGGCGTGGTCCATGCCGAAGAGCTTGCCGACGGTAGCGCCCGCGCCGGCGCCGACGGAGCCCTGGGCGGGCGGGGCCGTGCCGGCGGCTTGGCACGCGGCGTAGCCGGAGGCGGCGTCGGGGCGGATGGAGGGATCGCCGACGCCGAGGTCGTAGAGGATGGCGGCAGGGACGATGGGGACGAGGCCGGCGCTGGTCTGGTGGCCAATGCCCTGCTCCTCAAGGTAGCGCATGACGCCGGTGGCGGCGTCGAGGCCGAAGGCGCTGCCGCCGGCGAGGAGGATGGCGTGGACTGTCTCGACGAGGTTGCCGGGGTCGAGGAGATCGGTTTCCCGGGTGCCGGGTGCGGCGCCGCGGACGTCGACTCCGGCGGTGGCGCCGGCTCCAGCGAGGATGACGGTGCAGCCGGTGGGACGGCGAGGGTCGGTATGGTGGCCAACGGTAATGCCCGGGACGTCGGTGATGGCGCCGGGGTGGAGATGAGTCGCTAGACGCCCTTCGCCAGTCGTCAGAGGCAAGGCCGAGGCCTGTCCGACGACTGACGACTGAACATCGAGACCTTCAGGCGGCGTGCAGCGCGTGCCAGACGCGCTCCGGGGTAGCGGGCATGTCGATGGTCTTGGCGCCGGCGCTGCGGAGGGCGTCGACGATGGCGTTGATGGTGGCCGGCGGGCTGCCGACGGCGCCGGCCTCGCCGGCCCCTTTGACGCCCAAGGGGTTGCTGAGGCAGGGGACCTCGATGAGGTCGACCTCGATGTCGGGGAGGTCGGCGGCGCGCGGCAACGAGTAGTCCATCAAGCTGCCGGAGAGGAGTTGGCCGGAGCTGTCGTCGTAGACGGTGTGTTCCATGACGGCCTGGCCGACGCCTTGAGCGACGCCGCCATGGACTTGGCCGCGGACGATCATGGGGTTCACAGCCTTACCGACGTCGTCGCAGACAATGTAGCGCAACACGGTGACGGAGCCGGTCTCCGGGTCGATCTCTAGTTCGGCCATGTGGCAGCCGTTGGGGTAGGTATGGGCGCTGATTTGCGCCACTTCGGCCGCATCGAGCTGGGTGGCGCCCTGTTTGCCGCGCTGGTGGGCGGCGAGGGCCAGGATGTCCATGGAACGGTCGGTGCCGGCGATGCTGAAGCGGCCGGCTTCGAACACGATGTCGGCGACGGCGGCCTCAAGGGCTTCGGAGGCGGCTTGCTTGCCCTTGTCGATGACGCTGGCGGCGGTGACGAGGATGGCCTGGCCCTCGGAGTAGAGCGAGCGGGCGCCACCGGTGCCGCCGCCGGTTGGGATGGTGTCGGTATCGCCTTGTTTGATGCGGATTTTTTCACCGTCGATGCCGAGTTGATCGACCATCAACTGGACGTAAGCCGTCTCGTGACCTTGGCCGCTACTTTGGGTGCCGACGTAGACATCCACGAAGCCGTCATCGGCGAAGCGGATCTCGGCGCGTTCGGTGTCGGCGCCGCCGGTCGCCTCAAGGTAGTATGCCATGCCGATGCCGCGCTTCTTGCCGCGCCGCTCGCTCTCGGCCCGGCGGGCGGGGAAGCCGGCCCAATCGATCTTCTCCATGGCGTGGCCGAGGACCTTGTGGAAGTCGCCGCTGTCATAGAGCTGGTCCATTGCGGTGCGGTAGGGCATGGCCGACGGCGGAACCATGTTGCGCTTACGCAGCTCGATGCGGTCGATGCCGAGGTCGTAGGCGGCGGTGTCGATCAGGCGTTCGACAAGGTAGTTGCTCTCGGGGCGTCCGGCGCCACGGTATGCGTCCACCGGGACGGTGTTGGTGAAAACGCCGATGACGTTGGCGTAGGCGGATTGGAAACCGTAGACGCTGGCCAGGACCTTGGTGCCCGCGCCGGTGGGGATGAAGGGGGCGTAGGTGCTGAGATAGGCGCCCATGTTGGCGACGTTACGGGTGCGGATGGCGAGGAACTTGCCGTCGGCGTCCAGCGCGATCTCGCCCTGGGTGATGTTGTCGCGGCCGTGGGTGTCGCAGAGGAAAGCTTCGGAGCGCTCGGAGGTCCACTTGACAGGCCGACCGAGCTTGCGCGCGGCGTAGCAGGTCAGCGCATGCTCGGCGTAGAGGAACAGCTTCATGCCGAAGCCGCCGCCGACGTCGGGAGTGACGACGCGGAACTTGTCGGCGCCGACGTTGAAGACGGCGGTGCCGAGGAGGGTCTTGATGCCCCAGCCGCCCTGGGTGTTGGTGGTCAGGGTCCAGCGGTCGCCGTCGTAGCTGGCGAGCGCGGCGCGAGCTTCCATCGAGTTGACGATGATGCGGTTGTTGACGACGGTCAGCTTGGCGACGTGTGCGGCACTGGCGAAGAGTTCGTCGGTGCGGGCTTTGTTGCCGGTCTCCCAGTCGAAGACGACGTTGTTCTTGGCGTCAGGCCAGACCTGGGGAGCGCCGGGGTCCATGGCGGCGGCCAGATCGGTGATGCTGGGGCGCATGTCGTAGTCGATTTCGACGAGTTCGGCGGCGTCGCGGGCCTGCTGGTGGGTCTCGGCGACGATAAAGGCGACGGGGTCGCCGACGTGGCGGACGGCGCCATCGGCCAGGACGTAATGGGGCGGGTCGGCGCGGTTGCTGCCGTCGCGGCTCTTGAGCGGAATGCCGCACGGGAGCGGGCCGATGCCGTCGGCCTTGAGCTCGGCGGCGGTGAAGACGCCGAGGACGCCCGGGGCGGCGCGGGCCGCGTCGGCATTCAGGCGCGTGATGGCGGCGGCGGCGTAGGGGCTGCGGAGGACGATACCGACGGCGGTGTCGGCGAGCGCGATGTCGTCGGTGTAGCGTCCGACTCCGAGGAGGAGGCGGGGATCTTCGACGCGACGGACCGGTTGGGCCATCCCAAATTTTGCCATGTTGGTTTTCCTCCGAGGATCGCTGGCTAGCATATTTGGTGAGGGGCCGATCCGCCAAGGGGCGCAGCTCTTGATCCGTGCCGCCCTGGGTTGCCGGGTGGCTGCGCTCCCCCGCAACGATGGTTAGCGGCGGTATCGGTCGAGGGTGAAGGAGAGGGCCCAGATGGCGAGGCCGGCGGCTGCGAGGGCAGCGCCGACGTAGCCGGTGAAGGACCAGCCAAGGCCGGCGGTGATGGCCATGCCACCAAGCCACGGGCCGAGCGCGTTGGCGATGTTGAAAGCGGAGTGATTGAGGGAGGCGGCGAGGGTTTGGCCGTCGCCGGCGACGTCCATGAGGCGGGCCTGCAGGATGGTGGAAAGGCCGCCGCCGCAGCCGACAAGGAAGACGACGGGCAGGATGGTGGCGAGGTGGAGGGTGGCGAGGGGATAGAGGAGGAGGATGGCAATGCCGGCCGCCAGGGTGATGCCGGCGGCGGGCATAAGGGCGCGGTCGGCGGCCCAGGCGCAGACGAGGGTGCCGGCGGTCATGCCGATGCCGAACAGGGCGAGGGCGACGGGGATCATGGTGGGGGCAGCGCCGGTGACCTCCGTGAGGGTGGAGGCGAGGTAGGTATAGACGGCGAACATGCCGCCGAAGCCGATGGCGCCGGTGGCCAGCGTGAGCCAGACCTGGGGGCGAGCGAGCGCGCCGAGTTCGCGCAGGGGGCTGGCGCCAGGTTGGGCGGGGACGTGACGGACGAAGCGGAGGATGAGGGCGGCGGTGAGGGTGGCGAGGGCGGCGACTATGACGAAGCCCCATCGCCAGCCGGCCCACTGGCCTACGATGTTGGCCAGAGGCACGCCGGCGATGGTTGCGGCGGTGAGGCCGAGCATCATGCGGCCGACGGCTTCGGTGCGGTGGTCGTGGGGGACGAGGGAGGCGGCGACGAGGGCGGCGACCCCGAAATAGGCGCCGTGGGGGAGGCCGCTGAGGAAGCGGGCGGCAAGGATCCAGCCGAAGCCCGGGGCCAAGGCGGAGGCGATGTTGGCGGCGGCGAAGAAGGCCATGAGGCCGATCAGCAAGGTGCGCTTGGGGAGCTTGGCGGCGAGGATCGCGATGGCGGGGGCGCCGACGACGACGCCGAGGGCGTAGGCGCTGATGAGATGGCCGGCGGTGGGTTCGTCGATACCAAGGCCGGCGGAGAGCTGGGGCAGGAGGCTCATGGAGGCGAATTCGCCGGTGCCGATGGCGAAGCCGCCGCAGGCCATGGCGAGGAGGGCGAGGCGGGTGGCGATGGAGCTGGATGGCGCGGGCTTGCCGCGGGCCGGGAGGGTAGCGGCGGCTAAATCGGGGGGCATGGTGGGAGTTATGCGCCGGGGTTGCTGCGGCGCAACATAAGGATGGTCAGGTTTGCGCGATCAGGATGCGGGTTGGGCTCTTGAAGACCGCGTCGCCCTACGAATTGCGATCATATACATGCTTTGCTGCTTTGTTAGCCGTTTGCCTCGGGCACGTTCAATGCCACGTTAACGATTGATCAGATAGCGGGCAGCTAACGTGGCTTGCAGCTTGCATGGCAACCGGCCATGCGCTTGGCTGGGACGGTATGATGGATCAGGGCGCAGTCCAGGCGGTGTCGCATTGTCCCTATTGCGCCCTGCAGTGCGCGATGGAGTTGGTGGCTGATCCGGATCGGCCGGGGCGGCTGGTTGTGGCCGCGCGGGATTTTCCAAGCAACCGGGGCGGGATGTGCCGCAAGGGATGGACGGCGGCGGAGCCGCTGCAGTCGGCTGACCGGCTGACGACGCCGCTGCTGCGGGACGAGACGGGCGGGCGGCTGCGGCCGGCCGAGTGGGCAGAGGCGTTGGACCGGGTCGCGGCGGGAATCGCGGCCGCGCAGGCCAAAGGCGGGGCCGATGCGGTAGGGCTGTTCGGCGGCGGGGGACTGACGAACGAGAAGGCCTACATGCTCGGCAAGTTCGCCCGGGTGGGGCTACGGACGCGGCACATCGACTATAACGGGCGCTTCTGCATGGCGTCGGCGGCGGCGGGCGGCAACCGGGCGCTTGGGCTGGACCGGGGCTTGCCGATGCCGCTGTCGGACATCCCGGGGGCGGACACGATCTTGATCGTGGGGAGCAACCCGGCGGAAACGATGCCGCCGATCATGCAATATTTCGACGCGCAACGGGCGCGGGGTGGCACGCTGATCGTGGCGGACCCGCGGCGGACGGCGACGGCGGAGACGGCGTCATTGTTCCTGCAGCCGGCGCCGGGAACGGATTCGGCGCTGGCCAACGGGCTGCTTCACATCGTGATCCGCGACCGGCTGATCGACGATGATTATATCGCCGAGCGGACGGAGGGGTTCGACGCTGTGCGCCGGGTTGCAGCGGCCTGGTGGCCGGACCGGACGGAGCGCACGACCGGGGTGCCGGCGGAGCGGCTGACGGAAGCGGCGCATCTGCTGGGGCGGTCGCGCAAGGCGCTGATCCTGACGGGGCGCGGGCCGGAGCAGCAGAGCCACGGCGTGGACAACGTGCTGAGCTTCATCAACCTGGCCCTGGCGTTGGGGCTGCCGGGGCGGCCGCATGCGGGGTGGGGGACGCTGACCGGGCAGGGCAACGGGCAAGGCGGCCGGGAGCACGGGCAGAAGGCGGACCAGTTGCCGGGATATCGCTCGTTGGCGAGCGAGACGGACCGGGCGGAGATGGCCGCGATCTGGGGGGTGCCGGCGGAGAGCCTGCCGCCGCCGGGCCCGCCGGCGGGCAAGATGCTGGCCAAGTGCGGCGGGGAGATCGCAGCGCTGCTGGTGTTCGGCTCGAACCTGGTGATGTCGGCGCCGGATGCAGCGCGGGTGCAGCGGCGGCTCGAGGCGCTGGACATGCTGGTGGTGGCCGATCCGTTCCTGTCTGAGACGGCGGCGATCGCGGACGTGGTGCTGCCGGTGGCGCAATGGGCCGAGGAAGAGGGGACGATGACGAACCTCGAGGGGCGGATCATCCTGCGTCGGCGTATGGTCGACCCGGCGCCGGGCGTTTGGACCGACCTGCAGGTGATCAGCGCGATTGCGGACCGACTGGGGCAAGGGCGGCATTTCACGGCGGAGCCGCGGGAGGCATTCGCGGAACTGCGGCGGGCGACGGCGGGGGCGGTGGCCGATTACTCAGGGGTGACGTGGGAACGGATCACGGCCGAGGAGGGCGTGTTCTGGCCATGCCCCTCGGAGGGCCATCCGGGCACGCCGCGCCCATTCGGCGAGCGGTTCGGCACGGCGAGTGGACGCGCGAAGTTCCACCGAGTTGAGCATCGGGCCATGGCGGAGGCGACGGACAAGCACTACCCGATGATCCTGACCACCGGCCGGGTGATGGCGCAATACAACACGGGGGTGCAGACGCGCCGGGTGGGGTCGCTGAATGAGGCGGACCCGGAGGCGTTCTGCGAGCTGCACGCGGACATGGCGCGGACGATCGGCGTCAAGCCGGGGGACCGGATCCGGCTGAGTTCGCGGCGGGGCAGCGCGATGTTCACCGCGCGGCTGAGCCGGACGATCCGGCTGGATACGGTGTTCATCCCGTTCCACTGGAGCGGCGAGTCGGCGGCCAACCAGCTGACCAGCACGTACACGGACCCGGTGTCCGGAATCCCTGAATACAAGGTGTGTGCTGTGCACGTCGCGCGGGCAGGCCCGGGGCGGAGCGCGGCGCGGGCGGAGGCCGGGTCGCTCCCGGCATAGTTTTCGCATGGATAATTCACGTTTCGACAAAGGGCGATGATGGAAACCACCCCACGCTTTCTCAATGGCACCTACGCGTTTACGGGAACTGGGCTCGGGGCGGGCGCCGCGTTGAGCCCGCCGCTGGCCTACACGGTCGCGCCGGACAGGCGGTCGCAGATGATCTACCTGCGCGCGGGCAACTCGGCCGACGCGCTGATCGCGGTGCACCTGATGCAGGCGGGCAAGGCATTCCGGACGTTTCCGGTGGGGGCGAAGGGGGCGATCCACGTGTCTTTGGCGGTGGTCGAGGATCTCGAGCCGGAGAGTTCGCTGGACGTGTTGATTTCGGCCCCGGCGGGTGTGAGCGGGCACGTCGTGCTCGACATCGGCTTCATGGAAATCTGACGGAGCTCCGCAATGGGCAAACAAAGGTTAGTCGTCGTCGGCAACGGCATGGCGGGCGCGCGGGCGGTGGAAGAGGTGCTGGCGCGGGGCGGAGCCGATCTGTTCGACATCGTCATGTTCGGGGACGAGCCGTATGGCAACTACAACCGGATCATGCTGTCCAACATCCTGAGCGGGCAGCAGAACTACGACGAGATCTATCTCAATCCGCTGGATTGGTATGCCGAGAACGGGATCGTGCTGCATGCGGGGGCGCGGGTCAGCGAGATCGACCGGTTCGGCAAGTATGTGGTGGCCGAGAACGGGGTGCGGGAGAACTACGACTATCTGCTGATCGCGACCGGGTCGCGGGCGTTCATGCCGCCGATCCCGGGGCTGCACATGGCCGACAAATCGCTCAAGCCGGGGGTCTTCGGCTTCCGCACGATCGACGACACGATCGGCATGGTGGCCGCAGCGCCCGGCAAGCGTGCGGTCGTGATCGGCGGCGGCTTGCTGGGGCTCGAGGCGGCGCGCGGGCTGATGACCCATGGGTGCGAGGTGACGGTGGTGCATCTCGGCAAGCACCTGATGGACGCGCAGCTCGACACGACCGCCGGGGCGATGCTGCGGACGGCGATGGAAAACATGGGCATCGCGGTGCGGACGGAGACGTCGACCACGGAGGTGTTGGGCTCGGAGCGGGTCGAGGGGCTGACGTTCAAGGATGGCTCGTCGATCGAGTGCGAGCTGCTTGTGGTTGCGGCCGGGATACGTCCGAATGCGGAGATCGGGACGCGGGCCGGGCTGACGGTGGAGCGGGCCATCGTGGTGGACAACCACATGCGCTCGGTCGACGACATGACGATCTACGTGGTGGGCGAGTGCGCGCAGCACCGGGGCAAGGTGTATGGGCTAGTGGCGCCACTGTGGGACCAGGCGAAGGTGTTCGCCGACCACATCACCGAGCGTAACCGGGACGCGGCGTATCACGGCTCGAAGCTGGCGACGAAGCTGAAGGTGATGGGCGTCGAGCTGGCGTCGATGGGGCTGACGGAGCCGAAGGAAGAGCGCGACGAGATCATCCAGTTCCAGGAGCCGAAGAAGGGCACCTACAAGAAGCTGATCGTGCGGGACGGGCGACTGGTGGGCGGCATCCTGCTGGGCGACATCTCGAAGGCGGCGTTCCTGATGCAGGCGTTCGACCGGGATTCGCCGCTGCCGGATGAGCGACTGAGCCTGATGTTCGACCTGGGCGCGCCGTCGCAGAAGGTGACGATCGACGAGATGCCGGCCGAGGCGCAGGTGTGCAACTGCAACGGCGTGTCCAAGGCGACGATCGGGGCGGCGGTGGCGGCGGGGAGCCGGACGCTCCCGGCAGTTATGAACGCGACGCGGGCGGGCAAGGGCTGCGGATCGTGCAAGGGATTGGTCGGCGAGGTGATTGCCTGGTTCGCGGGCGGTGCGGTCGAGGAGGATCCGTCGATCCACTATTACGTGCCGTGCATCCCGATGAAGAAGCAGGAGCTGATGGCGGCGATCAAGGCGCAAGGGCTGCGCTCGGTGTCGTCGGTGTTTGCGGCGCTGGCAGGCGGGATCGAGGACCCGGCGAGCAAGATCCCGCTGGCGTCGCTGTTGAACATGATCTGGCCGGGCGAGTACGACGACCAGCGCGACGCGCGATTCATCAACGACCGCGTGCACGGCAACATCCAGAAGGATGGCACCTTCTCGGTGGTGCCGGAGATGGCGGGCGGGATCTGCACGCCGGCCGAGCTGATGCGGATCGCGCAGGCGGCGGTGAAGTATGACGTGCCGCTGGTCAAGCTGACGGGCGGGCAGCGGATCGACCTGGTGGGCGTCAAGAAGGAGGACCTGCCGGGGATCTGGGCCGATATCGGCATGCCGGCGGGGCATGCGTGGGGCAAGAGCTACCGGACCTGCAAGAGCTGCATCGGGATCGACCATTGCCGGTTCGGGCTGGGCGACAGCATGGGGCTGGCGCAGAAGATCGAGAAGACGTTCCGCGCGTTTTCCGATAGCCCGGGCAAGATGAAGCTCGCGACGACGGGCTGCCCGCGTAACTGCTCCGAGGCGTTGATCAAAGACCTCGGCGCGGTGGCGATCGGGGACGGCAAGTGGGAGCTGTATGTCGGCGGGGCCGGCGGGAGCCACGTGCGCAAGGGCGACCTACTGTGCACGGTCGATGGAGAGGACGCGGTCATGGCCGTGGCAGGCCGCTTCATGCAGTTCTACCGCGAGGACGCGAAATACAAGGAGCGGACCTACACTTGGGTGGAGCGGGTGGGGATTGAGCGGGTCCGGGCCGTGGTGGTCGATGACAGCGAGGGCTGGGGCGACCGCTTCGACGCGGAGATCAGGGCGGCGATCGAAGCGTACCGCGACCCTTGGACAGATGGTGTGGAGCCGAAGACGGAGAACCAGTTCCGCTCGCTGATCCCGGTGGAGGCGTAACGATGCCGAACGAGATGTTCGCACGCCAGCAGGAGTATGCGATCGGGCCGGTGGAGCAGATTCCGCTCGGGGAAGGGCGGGCGTTCGAAGTGATGGGGCTGCACGTGGCGGTGTTCCGCACGCGGGCGGACCAGGTGTATGCGACGCAGGCGGCGTGTCCGCACAGGGAGGGGCCGCTGGCGGACGGGATGCTGGGAGGCAGCACGATCGTGTGCCCACTGCATGACCGGAGCTATGACCTCGTCTCGGGCAAGGAGCTCGGCGGCGGGTGCGACCTGACGACGTACCCGATCCGGCGGGAGGCGAGCGGGATGCTGATGCTGACGCTGCCGGAGCCGTATACGCCGGCAAGCTAGGCGGTTCGGGGCGAGCGCGCGCTCGCCCCGGCGATGACTTACATGATGTCCCAGGTGACGAGGACGCGGCGGTTCTCGGGGGCGGCCGGGTTGGATTTCTCGATCGGGTCGGACTGGCCGTAGGCGCGCAGCATGATCTGGTTGGCGGGGATGCCGCGGGAGATGAGGGCGGCCTTGACGGTGCGGGCGCGCCGGGCGGACAGGACGAGGTTGTCGAATTCGCTGCCGACGGAATCGCTGTAGCCGACGGAGAACATCATGACCGGGCGAACGTCGCGAAACAGGCGCGCGGCGATGTCAAGCTGCTTGTCGGCACCGGGCATGAGATGGTCGCTGCCCGAGGCGAAATTGACCTGGATCTGATTGTGGACCGCTGCGCCGACTTCTTGTCCGACGGTGACATTCTGTTGCGGTGCCGGGGTGGGTTGTGTTGCGGTGGGGGCTTGCTGCGCACATCCGGCCACGAAGGACGCGGAGGCGAGGAACATTGCGGCAATGACGGGATGGTAGCCGAAGCGCGACATGGGCAGCCTTTCATGGGAGTATCGGTCACCGGGCGAGGCTCGTGAGGTTGCGACAGCACGGTTTGCACACTGGAACATGCAGATGACGTCATACGAACGCAGAATGACCAAGCAGTTTCACATTTTGCGACGCACGGTCGTTGCGATTTCGCTGATTTGGACGGCGTGGGCGGTGCCGGCGCAGGCGGATACCAGGGAGGGGCTGGCGGAGTTCCGCAACGGGCGGTTCTCCGAGGCGGTGCGCGAGTGGCGCGCGGCGGCCGGGCAGGGGGATGCGGCGGCGGCGCTGTATCTGGGCGTTCTGTATGACACTGGTTTTGGCGTCGCGCAGAACCCGGCGGAGGCGTTGGCCTGGTACGAGCGGGGCGGAGAGCGCGGCAATGTGACGGCGATGTTCAATGCGGGGGTGATGCACGACGCGGGGCGGGGGACGGCGGCGGACCCGGCGGCTGCGTTAAAGTGGTATGAGCTGGCGTCGCGGGCCGGGTCGGGGCGGGCGGATTACGATCTCGGGCTGATTTACGAGTTTGGCACCGAGGCGGCCGCGGACCGGCAGCGGGCGATCCGGTATTTCCGGCAGGCGGTGGCGCATGGCGTGCCGGAAGGGCGGGCGCATCTGGCGCGGATGGGCGTTTCGTATGCGGGGGCGGGCGGACCGTCCAAGCCCGATCCGGCGATGACGGCGTTCCAGCAGGCGCAGCGGGTGCTGCTGGCGCGAGGACCGGACGGGGACGCAGAGGCGGCGGCGCTATTCCGCAAGGCGGCGGAGCGGGGCGACGCGCTGGCGGCCTACAATCTCGGCTATTGTTACGAACACGGGATCGGGGTGTCGGTGAACGTGGACCAGGCGCTGCAGTGGTATCGGCGGAGCGCGGCGGGGGCGGGCGACCCGACGCTGAAGGAGATCGCGTCGAATGGGGAGCGGAACCTGCTGGCCGGGGTGAGCCACGTTCAGCGCTGAGCGCGTTCCCAGCCGCCCAGAGGTTCCGGGAAGACGACGATGGCGCCGGGTTTGAAGGGGCGCGGGTTGGCGGCCAGGACGCTGGTGAACGGTGGGGCGTGGCGGTCGCGGTAGACGCTGTCATAGAGGCTCTGGAGGGTGTCGCCGCGCTGGGCGACGAGAACGAGGCCGGGTCCGCCGTTGTGGGAGGTGGGCCGCGGGGCGAATTCGGCGACCGGGGCTACTGGGGCGGCCTGGGCGGCAAGCGCGGTGGAGGTCGGGTCGTTGAGGGTCGCGACAAGGGTGGGCGCGGCGGATGCGGCCAAGGGCGGCGGTGACCCGGCGGCCACGGCGGGAAGCGCTGGGCTGGCCTGAGTCTCGGGAAGAATGTCGGGGAGGCGCGGGGGACTGGCGGGGGCCGCTAGTGCTGGCGCCGAGACGTCAGCGTTGCGGATCGGGGGAAGCGCGGGCCGCGTGGGCGATGCCGGGGGGCTGTCGGCGGCAACCGCCGGGGCAGATGGGATGGGCGGCTCAGGCGTGGCGCTGGCCACGGCGGTTGGGGCGGGGCGGGGCGTCTCGGCGGGCTCAACCGGGGGGAGCGGGGCCGCCGGAGCGGTGCTGGCCACGATTGAGGGCGGGGAGGACGCCGGGGCGGGGATGGCTGGCGGAGGTGGGGGGGCCTCGGCGACGGTGGTCGTGGTGGGCGTGGCTGTGGTGTGCGTCGAGGTGGGCAGAAGGATCCAGCCGAGCAGGAGTGCTGCGGCGACGGCGGACGCCGCGATCAGCGGGCGATAGATGGTCGCGCGCCGGGGTGTGGGGGGCAGCTCAGGCAAAGTTGCTGGCGAGGCGGTGCTCACGGGCATTGGCACGGGGGCCGCTTGGAGCGGGGCGGCGAGAGGTTGGCTGAAGATGGAGACCGTCTCGGCGAGGAGGGTCACGACCGTGGCGACCCGGCCGCCGCTCCGGGCGATCAGGCGGTTCATGGCGGCGGGGTCGAGCGTCGGGGGCAGCTCCGATCGGTGAAGCCACTCGCCGGCGAATTCGGCGACTTCGTAGGGCCGGAGCAGGCGCAGGGGGACGATGACCGGCTTGGGCGAGAGCTGGTCGGCGGCGTCGTCGGGCCATTCGGTCGCTGCCATGACGACGACGCCTTGGTCTTGGGCCAGCAGTTCGGCGCGGGTCACCGGGTCCATCATGGTCGCTTGGTCGACGAGCAGGGCGGTGCCGCTGCCGAGGTTCATCGGAAGGTTGCCCTGCAGGAGCATCATGGTCGGGAAGCCGTAGTCACCGAGCGCGCTGGCGAGTTCGCGGAGGAGCCAGGATTTGCCGGTGCCGGTCTGGCCGACGATGACGGCGGTGACCGGGCCCTCGGCGGCGAGGTCGAGAATGGCGTTGCGGGCTTCTTCCCAGGCGGGATGCTGGATGGGTTCGATGCCCGCCGGGCGGGCAGCGGGCCAGGCGGCGGCCGCCGCGGCAGGGTCGCTCAACGCGTTCATGTCGAATACATACGGCGAAACGGCCGCCACTTCATCAGGTTTGGAGATGCGGCCCATTGGGGGGGAGACCAATCGTGCAAAGCTTCAGCGACATAAGTTACGTGGTCGCGGGTCCGATGGCGCGGATCACCGTGACGCGGGCCGATAAACTTAACGCGTATCGGGACGAGACCGCGGATGAGCTACGGGCGGCGTTGGCGCTGGCGGAGGCCGATGCGGCGGTGCGGGTCGTCGTGATGACGGGCGAGGGGCGGGCGTTTGGGGCGGGGTATGATCTCGCGACGGTGCCGGCGGACGAGTTGCCGGCGCTGGACGGGGTGCTGGAGCGGCATTTCAACCCGCTGGTGCTGCAGATGCGGCGGTCGCGGCTGCCGATCGTGACGGCGGTCAATGGCCCGTGCGCGGGCGCGGCCGTTGGGATTGCGCTGGCGGGGGATGTCGTTCTGGCGTCGAGCAGCGCGTATTTCTACGAGCCGTTCGTGGGGATCGCGCTGGTGCCGGATGCGGGCAACACGCTGTTCCTGACGCAGATGCTTGGGCGGGTGCGGGCGTCGGGCATGATGCTGCTGGGGGAGCGGGTGTCGGCGGAGGAGGCGCAGCGGTGGGGGCTGGTGTGGGCGGTGACGGAGCCGGAGGCGCTTGGGGCAGAGGTGGATCGGGTGGTGGCGAAACTGGCGGGGTTGGCGCCGGCGGCGGTGGCGGCGACGAAGCAGCTGATCGGGGCGGCCGGCGAGGCCGGGTTGGAGGCGCAGTTGGGGATGGAGCGGGATGCGCAGGGGGAGGCGGGGCGGTCGCCGGAGATGAGGGCGGCGGTGGCGGCGTTTTTTGCGGGCCGGAAGCGGGCGGGCTAGGCGGCTTCGGCGGCGGCGACGGCGCTGGCCCAGGCCCATTGGAAATTGTAGCCGCCGAGCCAGCCGGTGACGTCGACGGCTTCGCCGATGGCGAACAGGCCGGGGACGGTTGTGGCGGCCATGGTGCGCTGGGAGAGGGCACGGGTGTCGATGCCGCCCAGGGTGACTTCGGCCTTGGCGTAGCCTTCGGTGCCGCTCGGGTGGAGGGTCCAGGCGCGTAGGCTGGTTTCGAGGGCAGCGAGCTCGCGGTCGGGGATGTCACCGATCGGGCGATTGGTGGCGGGGAGGAAGGCGTCGGCGAGGCGCTGCGGGAGGAGGTCGCCAAGGACGGCGCGCAGGCCGGCTTTGGGACGGGCGCGCTTGCGGGCGCGGAGGGTGCCGGGTTCGGCGGTGGGAAGGAGGTTGATTTCGACGGGCGCGCCTTCGCGCCAGAAGGAGGAAATCTGCAGGATGGAGGGGCCGGAGAGGCCGCGATGGGTGACGACCATGCCCTCGTCGAAGCGGGCTCCGTCACAGCAGGCGGCGACGGGGGCGGAGATGCCGGCAAGGCCATCAAGATGCGGGTCGAGGCGGAGGGGGACGAGGCCCGGGCGGATCTCCGTCAGCGGGAGGCCGAAGCGGCGGGCGAGATCGTGGGCGAGGCCGGTGGCGCCGATCTTGGGGATGGAGAGGCCGCCGGTGGCGAGGATCAGCGATTCGGCTTCGAGGGGGCCGTCGTGGGTGTCGACGCGGAAGCGGGCGGGGCGGCTGACGTCGCCGATCCGCTGCTGGAGGCGGATGTCGACGCCGGCGGCGTCGCATTCGGCGAGCAGCATGGCGACGATCTGGCGGGCAGAGCCGTCGCAGAAGAGCTGGCCGAGCGTCTTCTCGTGCCAGGCGATGCGGTGCTTGTCGACGAGGGCGATGAAGTCCTCGGGCGTGTAGCGGGAGAGGGCGGAGCGGCAGAACTTGGGGTTGCCGGAGAGGAAGCGCTCCGGGCGGCAGTCGCGGTTGGTGAAGTTGCAGCGGCCGCCGCCGGAGATGAGGATTTTTTCGCCCGGCTGGCGGGCGTGGTCGAGGACGACGACCCGGCGGCCGCGGCGGGCGGCGGTGAACGCGCACATCAGGCCGGCGGCACCGGCGCCGAGTATTATGACGTCAGAGTCAGTCATGTGCGGGAAAGCGGCGGAGGAGGCCGACCATGAGGAGCATGGCGGGCAAGGCGGCGAAAATGGTCATGGCGTAGAAGCGTTCCCAACCGAGGGCGGCGGCGAGGACGCCGGAGAAGCCGCCGATGGTGCGCAGGCCGACGGCGGCCAGCGAGGAGAGCAGGGCATATTGGGTGGCGGTGAAGGCGACCGAGCAGAGGGAGGAGAGATAGGTGAGGAAGGCGGCGTCGGCCATGGCTTCGGCGAAGCTTTCGAGGACGATCTTGGCGAGCAGGATGCGGGTGTCGCCGCCGGAGACGGCGAGGGCGAAGTAGAGAGTCATGGAGGCCATCTGGACGAAGCCGGTCATGATCAGGGCGCGACCAGTGCCGATGCGGACGACGAGCCAGCCGCCGGCCAGCGCGCCGGCGAGGCTGGCGGCCAGGCTGGGGATGCCGGTGGCCAGCGCGACCTGGCCGCGGTCGAAGCCGAGGCTGTTGTAGAACGGGACGGCCATGGTGTGGGCAAGGGCTTCGCCGAGTTTGAAGAGCAGGACGAAGGCGAGGATGTGGGCGGCGCCGGGTCGCCGCCAGAAGTCGGTGAAGGGTTCGACCACCGCGGCGCGGAAGCGGGCGGCAAAGCGGGTGGCTTGGTGGACGATGGTTCGGACCGGCTCTGGCGCCGAGAGGGTGGCCAGGGTGCTGCAGAGGACGAGGGCGGCCATGGCGAGGAGCGAGCCGTGCCAGCCGAGGGTGCCGACGAGGCCGATGGCGCCGGCGCCGGCAACCAGGAGAGCGAGGCGGTAGCCCCAGACGTAGAAGGCGAGCGCGATGCCCTGGGCACGCTCGGGGAAGGTCTCGATGCGCCAGGCATCGATGACGATGTCTTGGCTGGCGGAGAGGAAGGCGATGGCGATGGCGGCGAGCAGAAGCTGGGTCGGCGCCTGATGCGGGTCGGCGGTGGCGAGCAGAACGCAGGTGAGCGCGAGGAGTGGCTGGATGGCCATAAGCCAGCCGCGGCGGCGGCCGAGGCGGGCGAGCGGACCAGGTGGACGCGCTTGGTCGAGGATGGGAGACCAGAGGAATTTGAGGGTGTAGGCGAGGCCGATGTTGGCGGTCAGGCCGATCGCGGCCAGCGAGGTGCCGCCCTCGGTGAGCCATTGCCGGAGGGTGAAGCCGGAGAGCGGCAGCGGGAGCCCGGCGAAGAAGCCAAAGGCGCCCATCAGGAGCAGCCTCCGGTCGCGCCACTGCGGAGCGGCTGACGTACTCACAGGATTGGAGGAAAGGTCCGGCGGATGCGTGATCCGCCGGACGCTAGAGGCCTATTGCGGATCGGTCGTGGTGGTGGCGCGGTGGTGCCGCCGGCGACGACGGCGGCGGGCGGTGTGCTGCATCGGCGCAGCGGTAGCAGAACCAGCGCGGCTCGAGGCGATGACGCCGGTGCCGCCGGACGGCGTACCTTCCGAGTTGCTGGGTGCGGTGGTGCTGGGGATTGAACCGGCAGGTGTTTGGGCGCGGGCGACGGTGGCGGCGGCGATGGGGGCAGCCAAGGCCGCGGCGAGAGCCGCGAATGCGGAACGACGGGTGATCATTTTGAATGGCTCCAGACTCGCAAGCGAATTCAGCGTTGCGTGCGGGAACGCAAAGCACGGCCTCATTTCGGCAGCAAGCGGTATTACGCGGCGTCGTTCTCCGATTTACGCTCGAAGCGCTTGCGCTCGTTGGGGTCGAGGTAGCGCTTGCGAAGGCGGACGGCGCTGGGAGTGACTTCGACGAGCTCGTCGTCCTCGATGTAGGCGATCGCCTGCTCGAGGCTCATGCGGCGCGGCGGGATCAGAAGCATGGCGTCATCCTTGCCGGCGGCGCGGATGTTGGTCAGCTTCTTTTCCTTGATCGGGTTGATCTCGAGGTCGGAGCCGCGGCTGTGCTCGCCGAGGATCATGCCGACGTAGACCTTCTCGCCCGGGTCGACGAACATGGTGCCGCGCTCTTGCAGGTAGAACAGGGCGTAGTGGACGGCCTCGCCGCCCTCGCTGCTGATCAGGCTGCCGTTGCGGCGGCCCTCGATCGGCCCGGCCCAGGGCTGATAGCCGAGGAAGATGCGGTTCATGATGCCGGAACCGCGGGTGTCGGTGAGGAACTCGCCGTGGTAGCCGATCAGGCCGCGGCTCGGCATGTGGAAGGTCAGGCGGACCTTGCCGCCGCCGGAGGGCCGCATGTCCTGCATGACGCCCTTGCGCTTGCTTATCTTCTCGACGACGACCCCGGAGTAGGGCTCGTCGACGTCGACCAGGACTTCCTCGAACGGCTCTTCGCGGTCGCCGGTTTCGGGGTTGTTGCGGGTGAGCACGCGGGGGCGCCCGATGGTGAGCTCGAATCCTTCCCGGCGCATCTGCTCGATGAGCACGCCAAGCTGGAGTTCGCCGCGGCCGGCGACCTCGAAGGCGTCGGATTCGTTGCTCTCGGTGACGCGGATGGCGACATTGCCCTGGGTCTCGCGCATCAGCCGGTCGCGGATCTGGCGGGAGGTGACCTTCTTGCCTTCCTTGCCGCCGAGCGGGCCGTCGTTGACGCGGAAGGTCATCGCGAGGGTCGGCGGATCGACGGGGATGGCCTCGAGCGGCGCGGCGACTTCGGGCGAGCCGACCGTGTCCGGCACGGTGGCTTCGGCGAGGCCGGCCACGGCGATGATGTCGCCGGCTTCGACCTCCTCGACCTGCACACGATCGAGGCCGCGATAGCCCATCAGTTTGGTCAGGCGGCCGGTCTCGACGACGGTGCCGTCGATGCGGAGAACCTTGACGGGCATATTGAGGCGGGCGCGGCCCTGCTCGACGCGGCCGGTCAGCACGCGGCCGAGGAAGTTGTCGTAGTCGAGGATGGACGCGACCATGGCGAACGGTGCGTCCTTGTCGAGCTTGGTCGGCGGGACGTGTGACATCACCAGGTTGAAAAGCGGGCTGAGGTCCTTGCGCGGACCGTCCATGGTGGTGTCGGCCCAGCCCTGGCGGCCGGAGGCATAGAGCATTGGGAAGTCGAGCTGGTCGTCGTTCGCGCCGAGCGCGGCGAACAGGTCGAACATCTCGGTGTGAACCTCGTCGGCGCGAGCGTCCTGCCGATCGACCTTGTTGACGACCACGATGGGCTTGATGCCGCGGGCGAGCGCCTTGGTCAGCACGAACTTGGTCTGCGGGAGGACGCCTTCGGCGGCATCGACGAGGACGATGGCGCCGTCCACCATGCCCAGAATACGCTCCACCTCACCGCCGAAATCGGCGTGGCCGGGCGTGTCGACGATGTTGAGCCGGGTATCGACGCCGTTCTGCTGCCAGACGACGCTGGTGCACTTGGCCAGGATCGTGATGCCGCGCTCGCGCTCGAGGTCGTTGCGGTCCAGCGCTCGTTCGGCGACCTGCTGGTTGTCGCGGAAGGCGCCGGACTGGCGCAGGAGCTGGTCGACCAGCGTCGTCTTGCCGTGGTCGACGTGGGCAATGATGGCGATGTTGCGGATGTCCATGGCTTCGCTCGGCGCAAAATGAGCAGCGGGGCGGCCCTGAGTGGGGGCCGCCCCGTGTGCTACTGTTGAATGCTGCAGCGCGGTAGATAGGCGAGGCAGGGCGGATTTGCGAGATTATTTTACGCCTGGCAGCCCGGCTTCCGCGGTTCGGCTGGTCGGGCGTCCTCGCCCCGGCTCTCATCCGCAAACGGGAGACGAAGGTCAGCTGGGGGCGAGCATGTGCTCGATGATGGCGCGGGCGCGGGCGATGTCGCGTCGGGCGAGAGCCTGGCGGGCGTCGCTGATACCGCGGGCCATAATGCCGTCGTCGGGGCGGCCGGCGAGCGCCGGGTCGGTCGAGCGGGTCAGGATGCGAGTTTCGGCGCGCTCGAGGGCTTCCTGGGCCGCGCCGGTCTGCCGGCGCATGAGGGCGCGGTCGGCGGCGGCGAGGAAGTCCCGGGCAGTGTCGCCGCCCGCGTCCGGGCTTGGCAGCCGCGGGGCGATCTCGGATCGGGTGGTCGCGCCGTCGAGGTTGCTGGCGTTGTTGGAAAAGGGCGAGCCGGCGCCGCCCTGATAGGCGCTCGCCGGAGGGGTGCCGTCATATCGATCGGCCGGCGCCGGGCCGCGGAGCGCTTGCGCCTGTGCGGCCAGGGGAGCGGCGACGAGGGCGCTGAGGAGGAGCTTGTATGCCATGGCCTATCAACGCCGTGGATCAGGCGAGGGTTCGCGTCAGAGCCTGCAAATCGCCATGCGGCCGGGCGCCGAACTGGCCGATGACCAGGGCGGCGGCGAGGCTGGCGAGGCGGCCGCACTCGCCGAGGTTGCGCCCGGCGACATAGGCGGTGAGGAAGCCGGCGGCGTACGCGTCGCCGGCGCCAGTGGTGTCGACCAGGGTTGTCGGTGCGGCGAGGATGTCGATGCGTTCGGCGCCGCGCAGGATGGTGCTGCCGTCGGCGCCGCGCGTCAGCGCCGAGAGCGGGATGTCGGCGCTGGCGCGGGTGGCGGCCCCCTCGAACTCGTTCTCCTCATAAAGGCTGCAGATCTCGGCCTCATTGGCGAACAGGATGTCGACATGGTCGCGGATGAGGGCGCGGAAGGCGCCGCGGTGGCGGTCGACGCAGAAGGCGTCGGAGAGCGAGAGCGCGACCTGCCGGCCGGCGGCGTGGGCGATGGCGGCAGCGCGGGCGAAGGCCTGCTGGGCCTCGGGCGGGTCGAACAGGTAGCCCTCGAGATAGGTGACGGCGCCGCCCTGGATGGTAGCTTCGTCGAGGTCCCCGGCATCGAAGCCGACGCAGGCGCCGAGATAGGTGTTCATCGTGCGCTGCGCGTCGGGGGTGACGAGGATGAGGCAGCGCGCGGTGGGGGCAGCGCCCAAAAGGGCGGCGGTGGGGTAATAGACGCCGGCGGCGGTGATGTCGTGGCGGAAGGCGCGGCCGAGGCTGTCATCGGCGACTTTTCCAAGGAAGGCCGCGCGTGCGCCCAGCCCGGCGGCGACGGCGACGGTATTGGCGGCCGAGCCGCCGCTGGTCTCCTGACCCGGTGGCATGGCGGCGTAGAGCGCCTCGGCCTGTTCGGCGGAGATGAGCTGCATGGCGCCCTTGCGCATGTCGTGCTTGGAGAGGAAGGCGTCGTCGGTCGAGGCGAGCACGTCGACGATGGCGTTGCCGATGCCCACGATGTCGAACCGGGTTTCTGAGAGCGACGACATGGGGTTCTCCAGTTGCGAAATTTGTCCGCGCCTATCATCCAGGGCGCGTTCTGCGAAGGTCTGACGATGTTCACACCACTTTTCCTGGCCGTTGCCCAGTTGAACGACCGGGTGTTCCTGGGCGTGGTGTGGCGGAGCTTGCTGTTGTCGCTGCTGGCGTTCGCAGGGCTGTTGGCCGGGTCGGTGTGGCTGGTGGAGCTGTGGGCGGCACAGGGTGGGTGGCTCGGGTGGCTGGTAGGGCTGCTCGGGGGTTTGGCGGTGCTGCTGGTGGCGATCTGGCTGTATGTGCCGGCGGCGCTGCTGATCGCGACGCTGTACGTGGACCGGATCGCGGGCGCGGTGGAGCGGCGATATTACCCGGGGCTGCCGGCGCCGGTGGGCGCGCCGTTGACGGAGCAGGGGTGGGACGGGGTGGTGCTCGCAGCGCAGGTGCTGGCGCTGCAGGTGGGGACGCTGATCGCGTCGGTGCTGCTGCCGGGGGTGGGTTTGGTGCTGGGATATGCGGTGACGGGGTGGGCGATCGGGCGGGGATTGTTCGTCGGCGTGGGGATGCGGCGGATGAGCCGGCCGGAGGCGCTGGCGGCCTATCGGCGGCGGCGGGGTCCGGCAGTGGCGGCCGGCATCGTGTTGGCGGTGGCGAGCAGTTTGCCGCCGCTCAACCTGCTGGTTCCGGTGGTCGGGATCGCCGCGATGGTGCATGTGTTTTGCAACCGGTAGTCGGGTTGTGACGGGCGCACGGGGCGTGTTAGGCGACGGCCTTGCTCCGCGGAGCTGACGCTAGCGGCGCCGAGTCGTTGCGCCGCCCATTCTGTCCGAACACTGGAGGAGGCCTGCGTGTTCAAGCGCCGTAAACCTGACGAAGCGCCGGAGCCGACGAGACCGTCGGCTCCCGTGCAGGTCGGCATTCCGTCGGCCAGTTCGTTCGCCAAGCCCGCCGGTGCGCCGCCGCCGGTCCCTTCTTCTGCAAGCACTTCTTACAAGGAGCCACCATCCATGGGCCGCACGCCGTTTCCTGGTTCACCACAGCCGCCCGCGCCGGGCGGCGTTTCTCCGTCCGGCGGCATGCCCCAAGGAGCGAGTGCGCCGCCGCCGCGGCCGGGCATGCCGCCGCCGCCACCGCGTCCGGCGCCCGGGGGCGAGCGGCGTACGCTGGTCGTGGGCAAGGGGATCTCGGTGCAGGGCACGGTGCAGGATGCCGAGCGACTCGTCGTCGAGGGCACCGTCGAGGCGAGCATGATTAGGGCGACCGAACTATCGATCGCCCAAGGCGGCGTGTTCAAGGGCGCGGTCGAGGTGGAAGAGGCGGAGATCGCCGGCACGATCGACGGCACGCTGACGGCGCGCAGCAATCTGATCGTCCGCGCGACGGGCAAGGTGCTGGGGACGGCGCACTACCGGCGGTTGCAGGTCGAGGATGGTGGCCAGATCACCGGCGAGCTTAAGATGACGGCCGAGGGACGGACGCCGGAGGTGGCGAAGGTCGCCGAGGGCTAGGTCTGCGCGGGTGGGCTTGACAGCCCACCCGCACCCTGGCGCTCGTTCGCGGAGGAAGCGGTTCAGCCTTTGATCTTGGAGTGGAGCTTGGTGTCGCGCATGGTGGCGTAGACGAGCAGCGACGCGAAGATCAGGACCGAAATATATAGGAAAAACCAACTTTCGTGGCCCTGGTCCTTGAACCAGAGCGCAATGTAGGGGGCGGTGCCGCCGAAGATGCTGGCGGCGACGGCGTAGGGTAGGCCGACGCCGAGCGCGCGGACCTCAGCGGGGAAAAGCTCCGCCTTCACCACCGCGTTGATGCTGGTGTAACCGGAAACGATCAGCAGGGCGAAGAGCAGTAAGAGCAAGATCCCGCTGAAATCGTGGGTTTGGGCCATGGTGGTCATGATCCAATAGGTGAACAGCGTTCCCGCGACGCCGAACCAGAGCAGGACCGGCTTGCGGCCGACGCGGTCGCTGATGGCGCCGAGCACGGGCTGCATGGCGGCGAAGCAGAACAGGGTAATGAACGAGAGAAGGTTCGCCTGCTCGCGCGGGAGTTTGACAGTGTTGGCCAGGAAGGTCGGCATGTAGGTGCTGAAGGTGTAGAAGGCAGCGGTGCCGCCGGCGGTCAGGCCGAACACGAGGAGCAGCTCGCGGGGGTGGCGAAAGACCTCGGCCACCGGGTTGCCGCGGGCGGTTGCCTTGGCGGCGAGGAAGTCCGGAGTCTCCTCGAGATTGCGGCGCAGATAAAGGCCGTAGATGGCGCACAAGGCGCCGATGCCGAACGGGACACGCCAGCCCCAGCTCTCGAGTTGGTCGGCGGTGAACATGGCCTGCATGATGAGCAGCACGAGGGCGGCCAGGACCTGGCCGCCAATCAGGGTGACGTATTGGAACGAGCTGTAGAAGCCGCGGTGCCTGGAGACGGCCATCTCCGAAAGGTAGGTCGCCGAGGTGGCATACTCGCCGCCGAGGGAGAGGCCCTGCAGCAGGCGGGCGAGCAGCAGCAGGATGGGAGCGCCGATGCCGATCTGCTGGTAGGTGGGAATGACGCAGATGACGAGGGAGCCGACGCACATCAGCATGACCGAGAAGGTCAGGGCGGCGCGGCGGCCGGAGCGGTCGGCGTAGGCGCCGAGCAGGATGCCGCCGACGGGGCGGATGAAGAATGCGATGGCATAGATGCCGAAGACGGTGAGGAACTGGGCAGTCGGGTCTTTGCTGTTGGAGAAGAACTTCGCGAAGTAGAGTGCGAACGAGTTGTAGACGTAGAAGTCGTACCACTCGATGAGGTTGCCGATCGAGCCACCGAAGATGTTCTTGAGACGCCTCTTGACGTCACCGGGACTCTCATCAGCGAGCGGGTTCATACCTGTGCTGCTCAAACTGAACTCCAGCGTCACGTTCGAGCGAACGACTATCTGGACTGTCCTGGTTGACGTCAATCTGGCGGAGGTCGACGGGCGGGATCTGAGCGGCGCACGTGGTGCCACGCGGTTGGGATTGATCGCGGATGAAAGCGGTGACGAATGCGGCGCCACATGGTGTGGTTGGCCCGACGCCGTGCCCGACATGAGCGACTTCGATCAGCCGAGCGCGCCCGGGGGTAGGCCGGACGCGGTCATTTCCGCGCGGCAGGTCGCGTAGCTGTCCCGCCAGCGATCGATCAGTGTGTTCTGGTCTGGGCCGGCGGCAAAGATTGCTAGTTGCGGGCGCGCAAGGCCCGGGCAGAGGGACGGCTCGGAGCGGCCGATGCCGCGTTGGTCCACGAGGACGAGGTCGCGCTCTGGCGCCAAGATCGCGGCCTCGCGCTGCGCGATCTCCCCGGCGCGTGCGGTGAGCGGTGAGCCGGGTCCGCCCGCGATGTAGACGACCGGATCGGCCCGTGTGGCACCACCGGCTGGGTGGATGATGATCATGGCGAGCCGTAACTGCGGGCCGGCCGGTTGGTCCGGGTCGGCCGCGACGGCGACGCTGCCGCATCGTAGACGCAGGGTGAGGCGGGCGTCATTCCCGGTACATCACAGGCGGCGGGTGTGAAAGCGGGTGCGGCGCAGGCTGGGCCTAAGCCGATGCCGCAGAGGATTGGACCGACCACTGCGAGGACGCGGCACCACATGGTGGTCTCCCGTGCGCGCTGGGATGCGCGGTGCGACCAGGCTTGTATAACGGATCGACGAACAAGAGGAGGGAGCGATGCAGGCGCCGTTGGCCGGGCTGCGGGTGGTCGAGTTCACGCATATGATCATGGGGCCCGCCTGCGGGTTGGCGTTGGCCGAGCTGGGCGCGGACGTGATCAAGGTGGAGCCGGCGGGCAAGGGCGATCAGACGCGGTGGCTGAAGGGGGCGGGCACCGGGTTCTTCGCCATCATGAACCGCAACAAGCGCAGCTTCTCAGTCGACATGACATCGCAGGAGGGGCTGGCGCAGGTGCGGGCGCTAGTGCGGACGGCCGACATCGTGGTGGAGAACTTCCGGCCGGGGGCGCTGGACAAGTTCGGGCTGTCGAGCGCGGCGCTGCGGGCGGAGAACGATCGATTGATCTACTGCAGCTGCAAGGGGTTCCTGCCGGGTCCGTACGAGAAGCGGGTGGCGCTGGACGAGGTGGTGCAGATGATGGGCGGACTGGCCTACATGACGGGGCTGCCGGGCCGGCCGATGCGGGCGGGCAGCAGCGTCAACGACATCCTGGGCGGGACGTTCGCCGCCCTCGGGATCCTGGCCGCGGTGGAGGAGCGGCATCGCACCGGGCGGGGCAAACACGTGCAGTCCGGTCTGTTCGAAACCAACGCGGTGTTGGTGGCGCAGCACATGGCGCAGATGTTCATCAGCGGGGAGAAGCCACCGCCGATGGGGGTCAAGCGGCCGGCCTGGCCGATCTACGACATTTTCGAGTGCGCGGATGGCGAGCAGGTGTTCGTGGGCGTGGTGACGGATACGCAGTGGACGCTGTTCTGCGCGCAGTTCGGGCTCGACACGCTCGCGGCCGACCCGGCGCTCGGGACGCAGGATGCGCGGCGCGCGGCGCGGGACCGGGTCATCCCGATCGTGGCGGGGGTGCTGGGTGGCTACAGCAAGGCCGAGCTGATGGCGAAATGCGAGGCGCTGGGATTGCCGTTCGCGCCGATCGGGGCGCCATGGGACCTGTTCGAGGATGCCCATCTGGTCGCGTCGGGCGGGCTGCTGCCGCTGACGATGAACGACGGGCGGGTGGCAATGCTGCCGGCGTTGCCGATCGCGCTCGATGGGGAGCGGCTGCCGCTGCGGCACGACGTGCCGGAGCTCGGACAGCACAACGCGGAGATATTGGAGGAGCTGGCCGGCCGGTGACCCTGGCCGGCCGGCTTGGCGTCAGGCGGCTTGGGTCTTGAGGCGGCCGGCATACAGCTTGCGCAGCTTGGCCACCTTGGGAGGGATTACGGCGCGGCAGTAGCCATTCCAGGGGTTGCGGTTGAAGTAGTCCTGGTGCTCGGCTTCGCCCGCATAGAAGACGTCGAGCGGCTTGACCTCGGTGGTGATGCTGCCGGGCCAAACCCCCTCGGTGGCAATCTCGGCCATGACGTCGCGGGCCACCGTCTCCTGCTCCGGGGAGTGGGTGAGGATGATGGAGCGGTATTGCGGGCCGACGTCGTTGCCCTGGCGATCTTTCGTGGTCGGATCGTGCATGGTGAAGAAGACGCGCAGGATGTCGGCGTAGCTGATCTGGTCGGGATCGAAGGTGAGCTGCACGACTTCGGCGTGGCCGGTGCGGGCGCTGCAGACCTGCTCGTAGGTGGGATTGGGGACATGGCCGCCCGCGTAGCCAGAGACGGAGCCGTGGACGCCGCTGAGCGAGGTGAACAGCGGCTCGAGGCACCAGAAACATCCGCCGCCCAACGTTGCCAACTCGGTTGCCATCGGAAATCCTCCTTGTTGGCTCTCATATAGAGGGCGCTTGCGGCGGGAGGAGGGTAGGGCTGCGGAAAGTGTGGTGGGACTCAGCCGGGCCCGGGATGCGGGCGGCCGGGGCCGGCCAGGGTGGCGATTGCCTTGGCGAGCACGTCCCAGCGGAAGGGCTTGGCGATGAACGAGCGTACTCCGGCCGGCGGCGGGCGGCCGCTGATGAGCAGGACGGGGAGTTGGGGCCATTCGGCCTCGATCCGTCTGGAAAGCTCGAGGCCGTCCATGCCTGGCATGTTGATGTCGGAAAGGATGATGTCCACCGGCGCCTTGGAGCGCAGGAAGGCGAGCGCCTCGAACGCTTCGGCCGCCTCGTGGACGACATGTCCGGCATCGCCCAGCATCCAGCGGAGGAGTTCGCGGATCGGCTGTTCATCATCCACGACCAGAATGGAAAGCGGGTTGGGCGAGGCAGAGAAGGTCATCGTCTCGCTTAGGTTGTAGAGGTTGATAAATCGCAACGCTAACGTGCTTCGCCTAAGCTTGGAAATCACCTACAGTTGTCAATGCTCTTACACCAGTGATGGAACGCTCATTGTGGTAGGCGTGGGAAGCAGGGCTGCATACAATGCGTCTCGAAAAATGGGAGGCGTCCGATGGCATCGGTCTCGGTCCGCAATGCACACAAGGCTTTCGGGTCCACGCCGATCCTGCATGGGGTCAGCATCGACATCGAGGATGGCGAATTTGCGGTGCTGGTCGGGCCCTCCGGCTGCGGGAAGAGCACGTTGCTGCGGATGATCGCCGGGTTGGAGGAGATCGACGCCGGCGAGATCGCGATCGGCAACCGGGTGGTGAACAAGGTTCCGCCGAAGCAGCGCGACATCGCGATGGTGTTCCAAAATTACGCTTTGTATCCGCACATGACGGTGCGCCACAACATGGGGTTCAGTCTGGAGCTGGCGCGGGCGCCCGCGGCCGCAATCGAGGAGCGGGTGACGCGGGCGGCGTCGATCTTGGGCCTGGCCGGGCTGCTGGACCGGTATCCGCGGCAGTTGTCGGGCGGGCAGCGGCAGCGTGTGGCGATGGGGCGGGCGATCGTGCGCGACCCGCAGGTGTTCCTGTTCGACGAGCCGCTATCCAATCTCGACGCCAAGCTGCGCGTGCAGACGCGGGCCGAGCTGAAGGACCTGCACCAGCGGCTGCGGACGACGACGATCTACGTGACGCACGACCAGATCGAGGCGATGACGATGGCCGACAAGATCGTGGTGATGAACGGCGGCCGGGTGGAGCAGGTCGGGCGGCCGCTGGACGTATACGACCGGCCGGCGAACCAGTTCGTGGCCGGGTTCATCGGCAGCCCGGCGATGAATTTCCTGCCGGGCACGATCGAGAGCGACGGGTTCCGGGCCGAGGATGGGAGCTTGTGGCCGCTTCCGGCGGCGGGCGGCAGGGCGGGCGGACAGCCTGCGGTGTACGGCGTGCGGCCGGAGCATCTGCAGTTGCAGGACGATGGCGTGCCGCTGACGGTGCAGGTGGTGGAGCCGACCGGGTCGGAGACGCAGGTGTATGGCAAACTCGGGGGGCTCGCGGTCCTGGGCGCGTTCCGCGAGCGGGTATCGGCCCGGCCGGGTGAGCCGATCCGGGTCACGGCCGACCCGGCGCTCGTGCATCTGTTCGATCGCGGGACCGGAGCGCGGCTGGAGAGCCGTTAAGCTTTCGCTCAGCATTTTCGGGTAGGGTCGCGCCGTGAGCCAAAACGGCGACTCCATTCTGGAAAAGACGGCGCGCGGGGCGGGGTGGGTCGTCGCGTGGCGGATGATGACGCGCACGCTCGGGCTGCTGAGCACGTTGGTGCTGGTGCGGCTGCTGGCGCCGGCGGATTTCGGGCTGATTGCGCTGGCGTCGAGCTTTTCGGTTTCGATCGAGGCGTTCTCGTGGATCGGCATCGAGGAAGGGGTGATCCGGCATAAGTCGCCGACGCCGGCGTTGATGGATACGGCGTTCACGCTCTCGGTGCTGCGCGGGGCGGTGGTGTTCCTGATCGTCGCCGCGGTGGCGATGCCGGCGGCGCGGTTCTTCGGGGAGCCGCGGCTGGCGGCAGTGTTGGTGGCGCTCGGGCTGACAGTGCTGATCGAGAACCTGATCAACGTGGGGACGATCGAGTTCCGGCGAGATTTCGAGTTCCGGCGGGAGTTCCAACTCTACCTGCTGCCGCGGGTGCTGAGCATCGGCGTGGCGATCGCGGCGGCGGTGGTTTTGCGGACCTATTGGGCGCTGATCGCGGGGATCGTGTCCAACCAGGTGTTCCGGGTGATCTTCAGCTACACGATGCACCCCTATCGGCCGCGGTTCCGGCTGTCGGCCTGGCGGCAGATCGCGGGCTATTCGGTTTGGAATTCGGTGATCGCGGGCGCAGGGGCGCTGCGGGACCGGGTGGACACCATGATGGTCGGCCGGGCGATGAGTTCGGCGTCGGTCGGGTTCTATGCGCTCGGGTTCGAGATCGCCGGCCTGCCGGTGACGGAGCTGATCGCGCCGCTGACGCGGGCGGCGTTCGCCGGGTTCGCGGCTGCGTGGCGCGAGGAGATGGCGGCGGGCGAGACGTGGCTTCGGCTGGTCTCGACCATGGCGCTGCTGACGTTTCCGGCGGGGGTGGGGATGTCGGCGGTGGCGCAGCCGCTGATTATGCTGGCGTTCGGGCCGGGGTGGGAGCCGGCGGTGCCGGTGATGCAGGTGCTGGGCATTCCGCTGTGCCTGACGGTATTCGGCATGGTGGGGCAGACGCTATTCCTGGCGCAGGGACACATGCGGACCTCGCTGGCGATCACGATCGGCGCGACGCTGCTGCGCCTGGCCTTGCTGGCGGCGCTGATCCCGACGCTGGGGGTGTTCGGGGCGGCGCTGGCGGCGGGCGCGGGGATCGCCGTGGAGCAGAGCTTGTCGGCAGTATGGGCCATGCGGCGGCTCGGGTTGCCGCTCGGGCGCCTGGCGCCGCTAATGTGGCGGTGCATCGCGGCAACCGGGGCGATGGCGGCGGTGCTGGCCGGGTCGGGACTGGGATGGCGCGACATCGGCGTGGCGGCGATGGCGGGAGCGATCCTGATGGGCGCGGCGGCGTATGCGCTGGTCCTGCTCGCACTATGGCTGGCGGCCGGCCGACCGACCGGGCCGGAGGCGGACGTGCTCGCCATGATCCGGCGACGCGGCAGCCGGGAGCAGGGGGGCAGCCTCACGGGCGAGTGACTTTGTTGCAGTGCAACGATCCCCATGTCGCTCGGCACAACAACGAGCGAGCCATGATGAGCGACACCAGCACGAGCGACCTGTTCCAGCCCGTCGAGATGGGCAAGATCCACCTGTCCAACCGCGTCGCGATGGCGCCGTTGACGCGCAGCCGGGCCGGTACGGGCGGCGTGCCGCGGCAGATGAACGTCGACTATTACGCGCAGCGGGCGAGCGCCGGCCTGATCGTGAGCGAGGCGACCAACATCAGCCAGCAGGGGCAGGGCTACGCGTTCACACCGGGGATCTACACGGACGACCAGGTCGCCGGGTGGCGCAAGGTGACGGACGCGGTGCATGCGAAGGGCGGACACATCTTCTGCCAGCTCTGGCATGTTGGGCGGATCAGCCATCCGAGCCTGCAGCCCGGCGGGCAGTTGCCGGTCGCGCCGTCGGCGATCAAGCCGGAGGGCAAGGCGTTCACCGAGACCGGGTTCCAGGACCATGTGACCCCGCGCGCGCTGGAAACCGACGAGATTGCCGGGATCGTCAAGGACTACGCACACGCGGCCGAATGCGCGGCCCGGGCCGGGTTCGACGGGGTCGAGATCCACGCGGCCAATGCGTATCTGCTCGATCAGTTCATCCGCGACAGCACAAACAAGCGGACCGACCGGTATGGCGGTTCGGTCGACAACCGGATCCGCATCGTGCTCGACGTGGCCGAAGCCGTGACGGGCGTGCTGGGCGGAGACCGGGTCGGAATCCGGCTGTCGCCGATCACGCCGCAGGTGGGCAACACCCCGCTCGATAGCGACCCGGCAACGACCTATGGCAGGCTGATCGACGAGCTGAACGCGTTCAGCCTGGTGTACATGCATTTGATCGAAGGCGCGACGCAGGGGTCGCGGGATGAGATCATGGGCGTCTCGTACCAGGCGTTGCGGCGGCGGTTCAAGGGCTTGTACATGGCCAATAACGGCTTCGACCGGGACTTGGCGCTGAAGGTGCGGGAGGACGATCTGGCCGATCTCGTGTGCTTCGGGCGGCCGTTCATCGGCAATCCGGACCTGGTGGAGCGGCTGCGGGCCGGCGCGCCGCTCGCGGATTCGGACAAGAGCACGTGGTATGGCGGCGACGAGCATGGCTACAGCGACTATCCGACGATGGATGGGACGCTGGCGCAGGCTGCCGAGTAGGCAAATCTGCGGCCCGGCGGACTTGCGCCGGGTCGAGTTCTCTCGATTGATGGCGGGATGAACCCGCTATCGCTGCTCGTCGCCGGATGCTTCTTCATGGAGTTCCTGGACGGGACGATCATCGCGCCGGCGCTGCCGCAGATGGCGGCGGCGCTGGGATCCACGGCAGTCGATTTGCATGTCGGGATCTCGGCGTATCTGCTGACGGTCGCGGTGATGATCCTGCCGGGCGGATGGGCGGCGGAGCGATATGGCGGGCGGGCGGTGTTCGCGTCCGCAATCGTAATCTTCACGGCCGCCTCCGGGTTGTGCGCCTTGGCGTGGTCGCCGGCGAGCTTCGTGGCCGCCCGGGTCCTGCAGGGGGTCGGCGGGGCGATGATGGTGCCGATCGGGCGGCTGGTGGTGCTGCGCGGGACCGAGAAGGCTGGGCTGATGCGGGCGATCGCCCTGCTGACGTGGCCGGGGCTGACGGCGCCGCTGATCGGGCCGCCGCTCGGCGGCTTCATTGCCGAGCATCTGAACTGGCGCTTCATCTTCCTGGTCAATCTACCGCTGGGCGCTCGTGGCGGTCGTGCTAGCGCTTTGGCTGACGCCACGCGGCCCGAGGGGCGCCGTGCGGCGGTTCGATTGGGCCGGGTTCATGCTTGGCTGGGGCGGCCTGCCTGTGTGCGGAGCTGGCGATGGACCTGCTGGGGCGGGAACGGCCGGCATGGCTCACGGCCGGGGTTTTGGCCGTCGTGGGTGCGGTCAGCGGGGTCGGGGCAGCCCGGCACCTGCTGCGCTCGGCGACGCCGCTGATCGACCCGGCGCCGTGGCGGGTGCCGACGTTCCGGCTGACGATGGTGGTCGGCACGGCGATGCGGGGGCTGATCTCGACGCTGCCGTTCCTGCTGCCGCTGCTGTTCCAGCTCGGGTTCGGCTACGACGCGTTCCATGCGGGGGCGCTCGTATTGGCGCTGTTCCTGGGTAACATCGGGATCAAGCCGGCGACGTCGTTCGTGTTGCGGCGGTTCGGGTTCCGCCGCGTGCTGGTGGGCAATGCGGCGCTGCAGGCGGCAACGATGCTAGGGTTTGCGGTCGTAGGGGCCGAGACGCCGCTGGTGGCACTGCTGGCGCTGCTGGCGGGGGCGGGGGCGTCGCGGTCGATGCAATACACGGCGCTGGCGACCCTGGCGTTCGCCGACGTGCCGCAGGATCGGATGGCGCCGGCCAACACATGGTTCAGCGTTGCGTTCCAGGCCGGCAACGGGATCGGGGTGGCGGTGGGCGCGCTGGCGCTGCAGGTGGCGGGCGCGGCGCTGGGGGGCGGGCCGGACCTGGCGGCGTTCCATGCCGCGTTTGCCGCGCTGGCGGTGTTGATGGCGGCGCTGGCGGCGGCGGCGCTGACGCTGGAGCGGGATGCGGGGCTCAGCGTGTCGGGGCGCCGGGCATGAGGGTCTCGGCGGCGGCGAGGTCGGCTGGCGTGTTGATGTTGAAGAATGGGTCGATCGGCTTATCGGGCCAAGTGGCCACGGCGGCGCCGTCGGTCACGGCCGCGACCCGGCGCTGACCGGAGGCGAGAGCAGCGCGGAGGGTGGCGCGCATCGCGACGGGCCAGAGGGCGGCGACGGGGTGAACGCGGCCGGCCGAGGCGGCGAGGCTCATGGCGGCGCCGCCGCGGGCGGCGTGGAGGCGGGCGGCCAAATCCAGTGGGAGGCAGGGCGCGTCGCCGGGTGCGGTCACGATCCAGTCGAGACCGAGCGCGGCGGCGTGGTCGAGCCCGGCGATGACGCCCGCGAGCGGACCGGGATGGCCGGGGACGGTGTCGGGAAGGACCGGAAGGCCGAAAGGGGCGAATCGGGCCGGGTCGCCGTTGGCGTTGAGAGCGAGGATGGCGACCTGCGGGCGGAGTCGGGCGATGATGTGTGCCAGGATAGGCTGGCCGGCGAGGGTCCGCAGGGTCTTGTCGCCGCCGCCGATGCGGCGCGCGAGGCCGCCGGCGAGGATGACGCCGAGGGTGGGCGGCACTGTCGGCGGACGGTGAGGTGCGAGTGGGCCAGCATCATGGTTCGGGGCGGGAGGCAGGTTTGGCATTGGGCGGAGTGCCGGGTCACCGTGGCTGCATGGCCTGGATGGCGGAGACCGCGACAGGTGGTGTGGCGAGGGCCGCCGCCGCCAGTGTTTCGACCAGAGCGCGGCATTCGGCTTCCCCGGTCGCCAACAGCTCGCGGAACGACCGCAGGCGCGAGACGGACCAGAGCCCGGCCGCGACAAGCCATGCCGGGCTGCCGTCGATGCGTCTCTTCGACTTTGGATGGATGCCGTAGCCGAGGTGTTTGATGAGCTCGAAACTGGCATGGATTCCGCGCGCCAGGACCATAGCTTCGCTCCACAACGCACCCCCGCCGCGGCGCATTCCGGCCACAGACACGCTCTCGAACGCCACACATAGCGGGACGTGGCACCGGAGCCAGAGCGGCATGTCGGGTTCGACCACAGAGGGTAATCCAGCGGCGTTGAAGACGTCGACCCAGCGTTGCCGGCTCATGATCGTTCTCTGACCCGCAGCGCCGATCGAAGCCTTGAGCCTGCCGTTGGCGTCCAGTGCGGCTTGCACGAACGGCATGCCAAAGGAGCATCGTTCGCCCCCGACCGCGGCCTCGAGGCGCTCCGGATGAAAAGTGTTGAACATGAACTGGATGCACGTCGCTGCACTCCGCTGCAGGGCTGGCAACAGCGCATCCACCTGATGGGCGAGCAGTGTGACGATCACCAGATCGTAGGGCGCTTGCTCATCGAGCACGCTGGCAACATGCACGCCCGATCGTGTTCCCTTCAGGTCGACGATCGCGCCGTCGTGCTCCAGCTGCCGCAGCCGCATGGAGCCAGGCCGCGCGATGACAGTCACGTCGTGGCCGCCGACGCGCGCCAGTTGAAAGGCGAATGTGCTGCCTATCCTGCCGGCGCCGAGGACAGCGATCCGGAGCGGGGAGCGTACGGGCATGATGATCCTGTGGAGATGAGGTGCTAAACAGGCCCAGCTTCGACCGCGACCCTCGAGCAGGCAAGCGTGACTACTCGGGGGTGACTCGGGCGGCTGGGGAGGGTTGCCGGTGCCGGGGAAAGGGTGTGTGGTCCCGGCACGAGTGGGAGGTCAGCATGGCGCAGCATAGCGGGCGGCATTTTTTGCAAATTCCGGGGCCGACGAACGTGCCAGACCGGGTGTTGCGGGCGATCGACATGCCGACGATCGATCACCGGGGGCCGGAGTTCGCCGAGCTCGGGCGCGCCGTGATCGAGGGGATGCGGACGGTGTTCCAGACCAGCGGCGACGTGGTGATCTATCCGGCGAGCGGGACGGGGGCGTGGGAGGCGGCGATCGTCAACGTGCTCGACGTCGGCGACCGCGTGCTGATGTACGAGACGGGGCAGTTCGCGACGCTGTGGCGGGAGATGGCGGGGCGGCTGGGGCTCGAGGTTGAGTTCGTGGCCGGCGATTGGCGGCATGGGGTCGACCCGGCGGACGTCGAGCGGCGGCTGGCGGCCGACACGGGCGGCGCGATCAAGGCGGTGATGGTCGTGCACAATGAAACCTCGACGGGCGTGGTCACGCGGGTGCCGGACGTGCGGGCGGCGATGGACCGGGTGGGGCACAAGGCGTTGCTGATGGTCGACACGATCTCATCCCTGGGGAGCGTGGAGTACCGGCATGATGCGTGGGGCGTGGACGTGACGGTGGCCGGGTCACAGAAGGGGCTGATGCTGCCGCCTGGTCTGAGCTTCAACGCCATTTCGAAGAAGGCGCTGGGAGCGGCGTCCGGGGGGATGCGGCGGTCGTATTGGGACTGGAAGACGATGCTCGCCAGCAACGAGACGTTCTACTTTCCGTACACGCCGGCGACGAACCTGTTGTACGGGCTGCGCGAAGCACTGGCGATGCTGCACGAGGAAGGGTTGGAGACCGTGTTCGCGCGGCATGCGCGGCACGGGGCGGCGACGCGGGCGGCGGTGCGGGCGTGGGGGCTGGAGGTGCTGGCGGTCGATCCGCGCGAGCAGAGCCCGGCGATGACGGCGATCATCATGCCGGAGGGGCATGATGCGGACGCGCTGCGGAAGGTGATCCTGGAGCAGTACGACATGTCGCTCGGGACGGGGCTCGGCAAGGTGAAGGGGCGGGTGTTCCGGATCGGGCATCTGGGGCATTTCAACGATCTGATGCTGATGGGCACGCTCGCGGGGGTCGAGATGGGGCTCCACGCGGCGGGAGTGCCGCATCGGGCCGGAGGGGTGCTGGCGGCGATGGATGTGCTGGCCGGGCGGCGGGTCGAGGAGGGGCAGAAGGCGGCTTAGCGATGGATATCGGACCCTCACCCCGGCCTTGGTCCGCTCCGCGGCCCGAGCCCGGAGGGAGAGGGAGCAGACGCGCTGCTATGCCGGTCGGGGATGTGCGGCTGGCGCAGCGGTTGCGGCGGGAAACGGCGGGAGAGGTGCTTTTCTCGCGGGGGGATCGGGGGCGGTATGCGACGGATGCGTCGATCTACCAGGTCGAGCCGATCGGGGTGCTGGTGCCGAAGACGGCGGGGGATGTCGAAGCCGGGCTGGCGATCGCGCGGGAGCATGGGGTTCCGGTGCTGGCGCGGGGCGGGGGCACCAGCCAGTGCGGGCAGACGGTCAACCGGGCGCTGGTGATCGATTACAGCAAGTATCTGCGGTCGGTGCTCGAGTTGGACGTGGCGGGTCGGGCGGCGTGGGTGGAGCCGGGGATCGTGCTCAACCACCTGAATACGGCGCTGAAGCCGCATGGGCTGTTCTTTCCGGTCGATCCGAGCACGCATGCGCGGGCGACGATCGGGGGGATGACGGCCAACAATTCGTGCGGCTCGAAGAGCATCCGCTACGGGCTGATGGCCGACAACGTGCTGGCCATCGACGCGCTGCTGGCGGATGGGACGCGGTGCCGGTTCGGGGACGAGGAAGGGCCGGAGGCGCTGGTGGCGCGGCTGCGGGCGATCGGCGCGGGCGAGGCCGACGAGATCGCGCTGCGGTTCCCGAAGCAGCTTCGCCGGGTCGGCGGGTACAATCTCGAAGTGCTGATGCCGGGCGCGCCTCAGAACCTGGCGCGGCTGCTGGTGGGGTCGGAGGGGACGCTGGCGCTGTCGGCGGCGATCCGGCTGCAGTTGCAGCCGATCAAGCCGCGAAAGGTGCTGGGGATCTGCCAGTTCCCCAACTTCCGCGCGGCGATGGCGGCGACGCGGCATCTGGTCGAGCTGGGGCCGGAGGCGGTCGAGCTGGTGGACCGGACCATGATCGATTTGGGGCGCGGGATCGCGATCTACCGGGCGACCATCGACCGGATGGTGATCGGCGAGCCGGACTCGCTGCTCATTGTCGAGTTTCATGGTGACGAGGAGGCCGTGCTGCTGGGGAAGCTGGCGGAGCTCGACCAGGCGATGGGTGATCTGGGGTATCCGGGCGCGGTGGTGCGGGCGACGGAGGCCGGGTTCCAGGCGGCGATCGCGGCGGTGCGCGAGGCCGGGCTGAACATCATGATGAGCATGAAGGGGGACGGCAAGCCGGTCTCGTTCATCGAGGATTGCGCGGTCGGGCTGGACGATCTGGCGGACTACACCGAGCGGCTGAACGACGTGTTCGCGCGGCACGGGACGAAGGGCACGTGGTACGCGCATGCGAGCGTCGGGTGCCTGCACGTGCGGCCGGTGCTGAACATGAAGGACCCGGCCGACATTCGGACGATGCGGGCGGTGGCAGAGGAGTGCTTCGCGCTAGTGCGGGAATACAAGGGGTCGCATAGCGGGGAGCATGGGGACGGGATCGTGCGGTCCGAGTTCCACGCCGAGATGTTCGGGGCGCGGATCGTGAGCGCGTTCGAAGCGGTCAAGGACGCGTTCGACCCGGCGGGGACGCTCAACCCGAACCGGGTGGTGCGGCCGCCGCGGATGGATGACCGTCAGCCTGTTCCGGTATGGGCCGGACTATGCGGCGCTGCCGGTCGAGCCGGCGTTGAATTGGGGCGAGTATGCCGGGCCGGTCGGCGGGATGCTGGCCGCGGTTGAGATGTGCAACAACAATGGCACCTGCCGGGCATTCGAGGCGGGGAGCATGTGCCCGAGCTATCGGGTGACGCGCGACGAGCAGCATCTGACGCGAGGGCGGGCGAACACGCTGCGGCTGGCGCTGACGGGGCAGCTGGGGGCCGACGCGCTGGCGTCGGACGACGTGCACGAGGCGCTGAAGCTGTGCGTGTCGTGCAAGGCGTGCCGGCGGGAGTGTCCGACCGGGGTCGACATGGCGAAGATGAAGATCGAGGCCACGGCGGCGCGGGTGCGGGTGCATGGGGTGGCGGCGCGGGAGCGGATGGTGGCGGAGTTGCCGCGCTACGCGGGGTTCGCGCGGCATCTCGCGCCGCTGCTGAATTGGCGGAACCGGTCCGGCGTGATGCGGCAAGGCGGGCGAGCGGCTGGGGTTCGCGGCGGGGCGGGACCTGCCCGAGTGGAGCGGACGGGCGCGGCGGTGGGACGCGGGATCGCCAGCGCCGAAGGGCGACGTCTGGCTGTTTGCGGACACGTTCAACCGGGCGTTCGAGCCGGAGAATCTGGCGGCGGCGCAGAAGGTGCTGCGGGCGGCGGGGTATCGGGCGGTCGTGCCGAAGCGGCGGCTGTGTTGCGGGCGGACGTATCTGGCGGCCGGGCTGGTGGAGCGGGCGCGGGCGGAGGCGCGGCGGACGGTGGCGGCGTTGGCCGGCGGCCTCCCGGTGGTAGGGCTCGAGCCGTCCTGCCTGTTGACGATGCGGGACGAGTTCCGGTCGCTGCTGCCGGGTCGCGCCACGGACGAGCTGGCGGGGCGCGCGATGCTGCTGGGGGAGTTCCTGGCGCGGGAGACGCTGGACCTGCGGGCGATTGGGACGCGGGCGCACGTGCATGGGCACTGCCACCAGAAGGCGTTCGGGGCCTTCGAGGGGACGCTCGCGACGTTGCGCGGCGTGCCGGGGTTGGACGTCAAGCCGATCGAGAGCTCGTGCTGCGGGATGGCGGGGGCGTTCGGGTATGGCGCCGAAACGCAGGATGTCAGCCGGGCGATGGGCGAGCGGACGCTGGCGCCGGCGGTGCGCGCGGCGGGGCTGGACGAGCTGGTGATCGCGGATGGGACGTCGTGCCGGCATCAGATCCGCGACCTGACGGGGCGGCGGGCGGTGCATTCCGCGGTGGCGCTCGCGATGGCCGTTGCCGACTGAACTTAGGCCCGTTCACGGCGTAGTGCTCTCACGCGACCTGGGCAGGGTGCCCGTTTCGGAAAGGATGACACGTGAACAATATCATCTACATCATTGGGCTCATCGTGGTGATCTTGGCTGTTCTGTCGTTCTTCGGGTTTCGTTGAGGTAGGGACCGGGGCGGCCGCCCCGGTCCATGCCGCCCTGGACTTCCGCGTCGCGACGCTCCTCGCAGCAGCGCCGAAGGGTGCCGTCATCGCGAGCCGCATCTCGCGGCGTGGCGATCCAGGGCGGCAAGGACGGTACTGCCGCTCTGGATCGACCCGTCGCTGTGCTCCTCGCGGTGAGCGGCAATGCTCCGCTCAGGCCTTCTTCACGTTCCAGAACAAAGGCGGCTGGGCTTTGACGTGGCCGCTGAGGTTGGAGCGCCAGGCGGCGGATTGGAAGTATTGGCCGAGGGGGGCGTAGAGGCCCTGCTCGAAGGCCTCCGCCTGGATCTCCTGACAAATGGCCTGACGCACCGTTTCGCTGGACGCTTCGATGAACCGCTTGCGCAGGTCCTCGACCCTGGGGTCGTCTGGCCAGCCATACCAGGCCTTCTCGCCATTGCCGCGCAGGGCGGGGGCGCTGAGCGGGTCGACGTAGTCGAGCGCGGGAAACGAGGTGACGAACAGGGACCAGCCGCCCTGGTCCAGCGGCGCCTTACTGCCGCGGCGCTGTACGACAGTGCCCCAATCCATGGCCTGGTCGTCCACATTGAGGCCGGCGGCCTTAAGCGACGCGACGACGACTTGCGTCATCGCATCGTAGAAGGGCTGGTCGGTGGGGTGCATGACGACGACCTTCTCGCCATTGTATTCGGCCGATTTGAGCAGCGCCGCGATCTTGCCGGGGGCGAGCGGGCCAAGCCGGTCCATACCGGCCTCATTGGCATAAGGTGTGCCGGGGAGGAAGGCGCCGACCGGGGCGTGGTAGGAGCCGGTATCGTCGCCCATGATCGCCTGCATCGCCTCGCGGGAGTCGACGGCGCCGATGATGGCCTGGCGAACGCCGCGCTTGGTGGTGGGGCCGTGCAACTGGTTGAAGCGTAGGACCGGGTAGAGGCCGTACGGGTCGAGCTTGCCGACGACGACGTTGCGGTCACGGCGTAAGTCCGGCAGCAGGTCGGTAAGCGGCATCTCGAGCCAGTCGATCTCTCCGGCCTTCAGCGCGTTGGCGGCGGTGGCGGCCTCAGGGATGATCTTCCACTCGACCCGGTCGACGTAGACCTGCTTACCGCCGGCGACGCCGCTCGGGGCTTCGTCGCGTGGCTGGTATTTGTCGAACTTGGCGAACACGGCCTGGCTGCCGGCAATGTATTCGCCCGGGACGAAGCGGAACGGGCCGCTGCCGACGATTTCGGTGATCTGCTTGAAGGCGTCGGTGGCCGCGATGCGGGCGGGCATGATCATGGCCGGGCTGGGCTGGGTCTTGGCCAGCGCCTTGAGCAGCGGCGGGAACGCGCGGTTGAGGCGGAACACCAGCGTGCGGTCGTCCGGCGCTTCGAGCGCATCGGTAAACTCGGCGACGGTCTGGCCGAAGCTGTCGCGCCGCATCCAGCGCTGAAGCGAGGCGACGCAATCGCGGGCGCGGACAGGCTCGCCATCGTGGAAGAACAGGCCGTCGCGCAGCGTGATGGTCCAGCGCTTGCCATCGTCCTCGACGGTGTGGCCCGCGGCCATCTGCGGCTGCGGCTCGAGGTTGGCGTCGGTCCCGTATAGCGTGTCGAACACCATATAGGCGTAGTTGCGGGTGACGGTGGCGGTGGTCCAGACCGGGTCGAGGCTGGTGAGGTTGGCCTGTGGGACGAAGACGAGCGTCTTGGCGGCGGCCTGGCCGATGGCGAAACGGGGCAGGGCGGCGGCGGCCGCGGCAGCAGCGACGAAGTTGCGGCGCTTCATGAAATGCTTCCTCCGGTTGTGCGTTGACCGCACGTTGCATAGTGTCTGAGCGGGTTATAGCAGGAAGCGCGATCCAGTGACCGCCGAACCGGAGGAGGAAGCCAGCGATGCGGCGGAGCTCGCGGTGCTGGCGCGATCGGGGCTGTTCGATACGGCGTGGTTCGAGCGGCGCAATCCGGATCTGCGGGCGGCCGGAGTCGAGCCGCTGGTGCATTTCCACCGGTTCGGCTGGCGCGAACACCGGCTGCCGAACGCGTATTTCGATACGGGCTGGTATCTCCGGTACAACCGCGACGTGGCGTCCGCCGGGTTGGACCCGCTGCTGCATTATTATGAGTACGGGGAGGCGGAGGGGCGGCGGCCGATCGAGCATTTCGAGCCGGACTGGTATCGCGCGAAATACGGCGTGGCCGACGGCGAGAGCTGCCTGGCGCATTTCCTGCGGCATCGGTTGGCCGGCTGGGTCAGCCCGGTGCCGGAGTTCGACCCGGTGCACTATCTCAGCCAGTCGCCGGACGTTGCCGATGCGGGGATGGACCCGTTCGAGCACTACCTCATCATCGGGGCGGCCGAGGGGCGGGAGCCGTCGACCATGCTCGATGTGGGGTACTACCGCGCCCGCTATCTGAGCGCGCTGCCGCACGCCAATCCGCTGGTGCACTACCGGCGGCACCGACACGAGCCCGGCATCTTCGCCACGCAGGCCGGCGAGCAGGCCAGCATCCCGCAGCAGATCCGGCTGAACACGCAGCCGGGTCCGCTGTTCGAGAGCTACGCGCCGCGGGATGCGGCGGCACCGCTGAAGGCCAAGCTGCTGGCGTTCTACCTGCCGCAATACCATCCGGTGCCGGAGAACGACCGCTGGTGGGGGACCGGGTTCACCGAGTGGACCAACGTGGCGCGCGCGGTACCGCGCTTCGTAGGTCATTATCAGCCGCGCATTCCCAGGGATCTCGGGCATTACCGGCTGGACGGTACGTCCGTCCTCGCGCAGCAGATCGCCATGGCGCAGGGCGCCGGCATCCACGGCTTCGTCTTTTATTTCTACTGGTTCAACGGCAAGCGGCTGCTCGACGCGCCGCTCGAGGCGTTCCTCGGCGATCCCACGCTGGCGATGCCGTTCTGCCTGATGTGGGCGAACGAGAACTGGACCCGGCGCTGGGACGGCTCGGAGCAGGAGGTGCTGCTGTCGCAGGATTACCGCGACGAGGACGAGGCGGCGCTGATCGACACCTTCGCGCGGCACTTCGACGATCCGCGCTACATCCGGCTCGAGGGCAGGCCGGTGCTGATGGTGTATCGCGCCGGGCTGATTCCGGGCGGGGCGGCGGCGGTCGAGCGATGGCGGCGTGGATTCGCCGCGATCGGGCACGCGCCGCTGTTCATCATGGCGCAGAGCTTCGGCGAGCGGGACCCGCGGGATTACGGGATGGACGCCGCGGTGGAGTTCCCGCCGCACAAGCTCACCGAGCATCTGCCGCAATTGAATGGCGGCCTGCGCATGCTGGATTTCGCGGCCGACGCGCGGATCTTCGATTACGAGGTCGTGGCCGGCGCCTCGGACCTCTCGCGCCAGCCCTATCCGCTGATCCGGACGGTGCTGCCGGGCTGGGACAACGATGCGCGGCGGCAGGGGCGAGGGATGACGATCCATGGCGCGACCCCGGCGTCGTATCAGGCCTGGCTGTCGCGGCTGATCGAGGCGGCGGCGGCGCAGAAGGTCGGCGGCGAGGCGCTGGTCTGCATCAACGCGTGGAACGAGTGGGCGGAGGGCGCCTATCTCGAACCGGACGTGCACTTCGGCGCGGCGTTCCTGAACGCGACCGCGCGGGCGGTGAGCGAGGTGGCGGCGCGACCAGCGGCGCGGCTCCTCCTGGTGGGGCATGATGCGTTCACGGCCGGGTCGCAGTTGCTGCTGCTGCATGTCGGGCGGGCGCTGGTGGACCGCGGGGTGGGCGTGAGCTTCCTGCTGCTCGGCGGCGGGCCGCTGGAGGCGGAATACCGGTTGGTCGCGCCGACGACGCTGTTCGCCGGCGCTGAGGAGCTGGCGCGACATGCTGCGGCCCTGGCGGCGAGCGGGTTCCGCTCGGCAATCGTCAACACGTCGGCCGCGGGGCACGCCTGCGCGGCGCTGGCGGCGCATGGGATCGCCTGCACGCTGCTGCTGCACGAGATGCCGCGGCTCCTGCGCGAGCGGCGGCTGCTGGAGGCGGGCAGCGCGGGGGTGGCGGCGGCGCGGCACGTCGTGTTCGCGGCCGGCTTCGTCCGCGACCGCTACCACGCGCTGATCGCGCTCGCGCCGGAGCGGACGGTTATTCTGCCGCAGGGACTGTATCGGCCGGTGGAGCGCCCAATCGCCGGCGGATTGGCGGCCGAACGGCGGGCGCGCTTGCGGTTGCCGGACGGCGCCACGCTGGCGGTGGGGCTGGGCTATGCCGACCTGCGCAAGGGCTTCGACTTGTTCCTGCAGGTGTGGCGGTTGGCGCAGGCGGCGGACGCCTCGATCCACCTGCTGTGGGTCGGCGACCTCGACCCGGTGATTTCGGCCTATCTCGGCGCGGAGATGGCCGTGGCAGAGGCGACCGGGACGTTCCACCGCCTGCCGTTCCAGAGCGACGGGGCCGATTGGCTGGCGGCCGCGGACGTGCATCTGCTGACGTCGCGCGAGGACCCATTTCCCAGCGTGGTGCTCGAGGCGATGTCGGCGGGGGTGCCGACGGTGGCGTTCGAGGAGGCCGGGAGCGCGCCCGACCTGCTGCGCGAGTTCGGGGCGGGCGCGGCGGTGCCGCTCGGCGATGCCGCGGCGATGGTGCGGCAGTTGCGGGTGGCCGCCCTGCAGGCGGGACCGGAGCAGCGCGCGCGGCTGGCCCGGGTGGCGCGGCAGCGGTTTCCGTTCTCGGCCTATGTCGATGCGGTGCTGGACCTTGCGGCGCCGGGTCGTCCGGCCGTGTCGGCGATGATCCCGACGCTGAACTATGCGACGCATCTGCCGGCGCGGCTGCACTCGATCTTTGCGCAGACGGTCGCGCCGCTGGAGATCGTGGTGCTGGACGACGGATCGTCGGACGGGAGCCAGGCAGTGGTGCGCGAGGCGGCCGGGGAGGCGGGACGCGCGGTGGACTGGGTACCGGCGGAGCAGGCACGCGGCCTGCTGGGACAGTGGCGGCGTGCGGCGCGGCGGGCGCGGGGCGAGTTCGTCTGGATTGCCGAGGCGGACGACCTGGCCGAGCCCGGCTTGCTGGAGGCGGTCTGCGACGCGTTGCGGGCCGCGCCGGGAGCGCCATTCGGCTTCGCCGATAGCCGGGCGATCGACGCAGCCGGATCGACGCTGTGGGCGGACCATCAGGCTTATTACCGGGAGGCGGGCACGGCGCTGCTGGCGCGGAGCGGCGCGATCGGGGCGGAGGCGTTCCTGCGGGAGTGCCTGGGCGCGCGCAACCTGGTGCTGAACGCGAGCGCGGTGGTGTGGCGGCGCTCGGCGCTGCGGGATGCGCTGGCGCGGGCGGGCGAAAGCGCGGCGGCGTTCCGCCTGGCGCTTGACTGGCGGCTTTATGTGGAGGCGCTGTCGGTGGGCGGCTCGGTGGCTTACGTCGTGGCGCCGCTCAACCGGCACCGGCGGCACGCGGGCGGGATGACGGCGCGCTTCGAGCCCCGGGCGCATCTGGACGAAATCCGGCAGATGCACCGGCACGTGAGCACGCTGGTCGGGCCCGACAGGGCGTTGGCGGCGCGACAGCGCAAGGCGCTGGCGGCCGCCAAGCGTGAGCTTGCCGCCGCCAGCGTCGGCAGGCTCTAGCGGCTGTTGGTCGTCTCGCCCGACGTGGTCGTCGAATTGGTCGAGCCGGTCGAGTTGGTGTTCTGAGCCCGATTTGCGTAGTGATGGCCGACGGCGCAACCCGCGGCAGCGCCGGCGACGCCGTGGCCGGCCATGTGACCGGCAACGCCGCCGACTAAGGCGCCCTTGATGCAGCCCCGGGCGCTCGCCTCGGGGGCAGCGGCGCCGGCAAGGGCGAGGCTCATCACGGCAGCGGCCAGAATGATTTTCATAGTGCGGTTCTCCAAGATCTGAGGGCAGCAACGGCCGGCTGCGTGACGGCTAGTCGGGTTTTAGACGGCTCTTGTGGCAGGTCTACGGCAACAACGCGTCATGTAAGAGGCCGTTTCATCGGGCTGGGGCGACGCGAAGCGCATTGGTGGTGCCGGGCTGGTTGAACGGCACGCCGGCGGTGACGACCACTTCCTGGCCGAGGTCGGCGAAGCCTTCGGAATGGGCGAGCCGGCCGGCGCGACTGACGGCTTCGGTCATGCTGTGCAGTTCGGCGCCGACAACGGCGTGCACCCCCCAGACGACGGCGAGCCGCCGCGCCGTCTCGACCCGGCTGGTGATGCCGAGCACCGGGCACTCTGGCCGTTCGCGGGCGATGCGGATCGCGGTGCTGCCGCCGGCGGTGAACGCGGCGATGCAGGCAGCGTTGATCGTGTGGGCGATCTGGCGCGCTGCGGCGGCGATGGCGCTGGCCGACAGATGCTCCGGCGGCGGCCGGCTGCGCTCGATGCCGAGGCGCCAGTCCGGGTCGCGCTCGACCCGCTCGACGATGCGGTCCATCATGTTGACCGCTTCATACGGATATTGCCCGGCGGCGGTCTCGGCGCTGAGCATGACCGCGTCGGCACCATCGAACACGGCGGTGGCGACGTCGGAGGCTTCGGCCCGGGTGGGCGACGGGGCGGTGATCATGCTCTCGAGCATCTGGGTCGCCACGACGCATGGGATGCCGCGCAGGCGGGCGGCGCGGATGATGCGCTTCTGCGCGAGCGGGACCTCCTCGGGCGGCAATTCCACACCGAGGTCGCCGCGGGCGACCATGACGGCGTCGGATTCGGCCAGGATGGCGTCGAGGTTGTCCAGCGCCTGCGGCTTCTCGAGCTTGGTCATGATCCAGGCGCGGCCGGCGGCGATCTCCTTGGCCTCGGCCACGTCCTCCGGCCGCTGCACGAAGCTCAGGCCAATATAGTCCACGCCGTTTTCGAGCGCGAAATCGAGGTCGATGCGGTCCTTGGCCGTCAACGCCGGGATCGGCAGCGCGACATCTGGCACGTTGACGCCCTTGCGGTCGGAGACGGCGCCGCCGGTGACGACCTCGCATTCCAGATGGTCCTCGCGCACCCGCGTGACGCGCAGCCGCATCTTGCCGTCATCGACCAGTAGGTTGGTGCCGATGCCGGCGGCCGAGATGATCTCGGGATGCGGCAGTTGCACCCGATTGCGGTCGCCGGGCACGGGCGAGAGGTCGAGGCGGAACGACTGCCCGGCCTGCAGCGTGACCCGGCCGCCGCCGAACGTGCCGACGCGCAGTTTCGGGCCCTGCACGTCGGCCAGGATGCCGATCGGCCGCCCAACGCTGCGTTCGAGGGCGCGGATCGTGTTGATGCGCGCGAGGTGATCGTCATGCGAGCCATGGCTGAAATTCAGGCGGAACACGTCGACGCCGCCGTGGAACAGGCGGGCGATGATCTCCGGCGTGGCGCTCGCCGGGCCGACGGTGGCGACGATCTTCGTACGGCGTCGGCGCCGGAACTTTATTCTGGCGGGCATGCGGGAGGCTTCCTCTCAGGCGATTAAAATCGCTCGCAGATCGTTGACGTTGGTGAGGGTCGGGCCGGTCTTGACCAGGTCGCCGGTGGCGGCGAACAGGGAGTAGCTGTCGTGCGCGAGCAGCGTGGCCAGCGGGTCGCAGCCGGCAGCGCGGGCGCGGGCGAGCGTGTCGGGCGTGATGACGGCGCCGGCGGCGTCCTCGGTGCCGTCGATGCCGTCGGTGTCGCCGGCGATGGCCCAGATGTCGGGCGCGGCGCGCAGGGCGACGGCGAGCGAGAGCAGGAATTCGGTGTTGCGGCCGCCGCGGCCGGCGGAACCCGAGCCGATCGAGACGGTGCCTTCGCCACCGGACAGCAGGACGCAGGGGGCGGGCAGGGGGTGGCCGTGGCGGACGCTGCGGGCGATGCCGGCCATGACGATGCCCATCTCGCGGCTTTCGCCCTCGAGCGCGTCGCCGAGGATCAGCGGCGCGACGCCGTGTGCGCGGGCGGCGGCGGCGGCGGCTTGAAGCGCCATCGAGGGCGTGGCGATCAGTCGGATGTCGGGCGTGATCTCGCCGGGCTTCGGCGTCTCGGGGCCGTCGAGCTTGGGAAGGTCGAGGTGGTAGCGGGCGGCGATGGCGCGAACGTCGTGCCAGGTGCTCGCGTCGGGGATCGTGGGGCCGCTGCCGATGGTGGCCGGGTCGTCGCCGGGGACGTCGCTGATGGCGAGCGTGACGACGCGGGCGGGCGCGGCGGCGGCGGCGAGGCGGCCGCCCTTGATGGCGCTGAGATGTTTCCGGACCGCGTTCATCTCGTCGATGGGAGCGCCGGAGGCGAGGAGGGCGCGGTTGACCTGCTTGAGGTCGTCGAGCGCGAGGCCGTCGGCGGGCAGTTCCAGCAACGCCGAGGCTCCGCCCGACATCAGCACTAAAACCAGATCGTCCGGCCCCAGCGCCTGCACGGCCTGCATGACCCGGTGCGCGCCGCGCTCGCTATTGGCGTCCGGCACCGGGTGCGACGCCTCGATCACCTCGATCGAGCGGGTCGGGCAGGCATGCTCGTACCGGGTGACGACGACGCCGGAGAGCGGGACGTCGGGCCAGGCGGCTTCGACCGCGGCGGCCATCAGGGCGGCGGATTTGCCCGCGCCCACGACGACGACGCGGCCGGCCGGGAGTGGCGGCAGATGGTGGGCGAGGACGCGCATGGGGTCGGCGCTGGCGACGCCGGAGTCGAACATGGCGCGCAGGGCAGCGCGGGCGCTTTGGTCCGTCCAACTCATGCGGCGCACTATGGTGAGGGTTGGCCGGTTGATCCAGAGCCCGGGCCGGCCAATCTGCCGGGAAAGGAGACCGTCATGCCCGAGTTCGACGACACCACCCGCACCGAGCTGGAAGCCGCTGCCTACCGCCGGCTGGTCGAGCACCTGCGCGAGCGGAGCGACGTGCAAAACATCGATCTGATGAATTTGGCCGGGTTCTGCCGCAACTGCCTGTCGCGCTGGTATCGGGAGGGCGCGGAGGCGCGAGGATTGCCGCTGACCGACCCGGAGGCGCGGGAGATCGTCTACGGGATGCCCTACAAGGAATGGCAAGCGTTGCACCAGCGCGAGGCGACCCCCGAGCAGAAGGCGGCGTTCGCGGCAGGCGCAGAGCACGCGTAAACGGCTGGGGACGGGCCCCGCCGACCCGCACTACGGGTCGCGCTCGCCGCCCTCGGGGCCGTAGAACACCGCCCATACGGCGAAATCGGGCGAGATGTTGGTGAAGTCGTGGAACGCGCCGGCCGGAACGAACAGCACGTCGCCCGGCTTGACCGCCACGATCTCCTGCGCCAGCACGCTCGGCTCCGCCTCGTAGAACGGACCGAACCCATTGCCGCGGTTGAAGTCGGCCGAGCCGGAGACAACGAAGTAGATTTCGTCACGATCATGCGGCAAATGCTGCAGGTCCGCCTTCGGGCGGAACCAGCGAACCTCCATCGACCCGTGCGCCAGGACGCGCAGGCTGAGATTGCCTGGTTCGACCGGCAGATCCCGCACGTCGTCCGGTGAGACGCGCAGGTCCGAATTGAGCTCGACTGGCATCAGCACCCCTGCTGCGGAGGCGGAGAGGTTGGGACGAACTCGATGATGTTAAGGCCTCCCACGCGGCTGCGGCTGTAGAATTTCTGCCGCGCTCGATCGGGTCTGAGAGCCGTCCCAATCGAGTTTCAGGACCTCGCCCGCGAGATAAAGGCTGCCGCAAATCAGCACGCGGGACGGGGCGGCCGGCAAGCGGGCGAGCGCCTCGATGACGGTAGGACCGGGCTGGGCGACGCCGCCGGATGCGGCGATCACCTGGTCGACGGGCAGGGCTTCGTGCTGATGCGGCTCCTGCACGGCCCAGACGGTGGCGGCAAGCGGCAGCAGCGGGCGGAAGAACTCGGCTACGTCTTTCGAGCGCTTCATGCCGACGACGAGGTGGGTCGGCCGGTCGCTCCAGCCGCGTAGGATGTCGGCGAGGATGATGGAGGCGCCGGGGTTGTGGCCGCCATCGAGCCATAGCTCGGTGCCGGCCGGCAGCATCGCGGCGAGGCGACCGGTCAGGCGCTGCAGCCGGCCGGGCCACTCCGCCGCGGCGAGCCCGGCGGGCACCATGGCACTGCCGGCGGCGCGCAGGGCGGCGACGGCGATGCCGGCGTTGTCGATCTGATGCTGGCCGGGCAGCGACGGGGCGGGCAGGTCGAGGCTGCCGGCGGCGTCGGAGAAGCGGAGGCCGCCGGCGGACGCGTCGATGGTCCAGTCCCGGAAGCGCGCGGAGAGGCGGGCGCCGACGCGATCAGCCGTCCCTTGCAGGACCGCGAGCGCGGCCGGCTCCTGGGCGCCGGTCACGACCGGGATGCCGGGCTTGATGATGCCGGCCTTTTCGGCGGCGATCGCCTCCAGCGTGTCGCCGAGCAACTCGCGATGGTCGATCGAGATGGACGTGACGGCGCAGGCGGCCGGGGCGATGACGTTGGTGGCGTCGCCCCGGCCGCCAAGGCCCACCTCGAGGACGCATAGATCGGCCGGGTGCGTGGCGAAAAGCTGGAAGGCGGCGGCGGTAATGACCTCGAACACGGTGATGGCCTGGCCGGCATTCTCTTGTTCGATCAGCTCGAGTGTGGCGGCGAGTTCGGCGTCGGAGACCAGGCGGCCGGCCACGCGGAACCGCTCGTTAAAGCGGACCAGATGCGGCGAGGTATAGACATGCACACGCGATCCGGCGGCTTCGGCCATCGCGCGGGTGAACGCGCAGGTGCTGCCCTTGCCGTTGGTGCCCGCGACGTGGATCACCGGCGGCAGCCGCCGTTCGGGGTGTCCGAGGGTCGCCAGCAGGCGCAGGAGCCGATCGAGGCTGAGGTCGATCAGGCGCGGATGCAGGCTGTGCAGCCGGTCGATGATCGGCTCGATGCGGCCGTCCCAGTAACTCATGCAGCGTGGCTCATGCGGCGTCTTGGACCGGGACGCGAACACGCAGCAAGCCGATCAGGCGGGCGAGCATGTCGCGCATGTCGGCGCGCTTGACGACGAGGTCGACGATGCCATGCTCGTGCAAGTACTCAGCGCGCTGGAACCCGTCGGGCAGCGTCTCGCGCACCGTCTGCTCGATGACGCGCGGCCCGGCGAAGCCGACGAGCGCGCCGGGCTCGGCGATCTGCACGTCGCCGAGCATGGCGAAGCTGGCGGTCACGCCGCCGGTGGTCGGATCGGTCAGCACGGTGATGAACGGCAGCCCGGCTTCCTTGACGAGCCGGACCGCGATCGTGGTGCGCGGCATCTGCATGAGGCTGATCGCGCCCTCGTACATGCGTGCGCCGCCGGAGGCCGTGAAGATGATGAGCGGCGCGGCCTGCAGCACCGCGAGGCGGGCGGCCGAGACGATCGCCTCGCCGACGGCCGCACCCATGCTGCCGCCCATGAAGCCGAAATCCATCGCGGCGACCACGGCGCGGTGGCCGCCGATCAGCCCATGCGCGACCAGGATAGCGTCGACCAGCCCGGTCTTGTCGCGGGCTTCCTTGAGGCGGTCGGCGTAGCGCTTGCTGTCGCGGAAGGCCAACGGGTCCTGCGGCACGCGGGGCAGCTCGATCCGGGTCGGGCCGGAGGTGCCCTCGGCGGCGGGATCGAACGTGTAGGCCAGCCGCTCGGCGGCGCTGGCGCGCATGTGGTAGCCGCAATGCGGGCAGACCTTGAGAGAGCGCTCGAGGTCCTTGGTGAACAGCATCTGCTGGCAGCTCGGGCACTGAACCCAAAGGTTCTCCGGCACCTCGCTGCGGGAAAACAGCGTCCGGATCCGCGGCCGAACGTATTCGGACAGCCAACTCATGCTGGTTCGGTGACGCGGGCGCCGCGGACTCCGGCGGCCAGGCCGCGCACCTGCGCCAGCACGCGCTCGGCCGTGTCCGGCGCGGCGCGGCCTTGCGCGTCGAGGCTGGCGGCGAGCGTATCCATCAGCGCCGAGCCGACCACGGCGGCGTCGGCCACCCGCACGGCGTCCGCGGCCTGCTCGGGCGTGCGGACGCCGAAGCCGATCGCGACCGGCAGATCCGTAACCCTGCGCAAGCGGGGCAGCGCTGCGGCCAGGCTGGCGGCGGTCGGGCTGCGCGTGCCGGTGATGCCGGTGATGCTGACGTAATAGACAAAGCCGGAGCTACCCTCGAGCACGATCGGCAGCCGGTCATCGCCGGTGGTGGGCGCGACGAGGCGGATGATATCGATGCCGTGCGCGGCGGCGTGCGGCAGGATGAGGTCCGCCTCCTCAGTCGGCAAGTCGACGACGATGAGGCCGTCGATGCCGGCGCTGGCGGCGTCGGCGCAGAAGCGGGCCGGGCCGTAGCTGTCGATCGGGTTGAGGTAGCCCATCAGGATGATCGGGGTTTCGGCGTCGCCGGCACGGAAGGTGCGGACCATCTCGAGCGTGTTGACCAGCGTCGCGCCGGCTTTCAGCCCGCGCAGCCCAGAAGCCTGGACGATCGGCCCGTCGGCCATCGGATCGGTGAACGGCATGCCGATCTCGATGAGATCGGCGCCGGCACCGGGCATGCCGCAGAGGATGGCGAGCGACGTGGCGCGGTCCGGGTCGTAGGCCTCGAGGAACGGGATCAGGGCGCCGCGCCCCTCGCGCTTGAGCGTCGCGAAGCGGGCGGCGATCCGGCTCAAAGCTCGACCCCGAGGTGCTGCGCGACCGAGAAGATGTCCTTGTCGCCGCGGCCGCATAGGTTCATCAGCACGATGGCGTCGCGGTCCATCGTCGGGGCGATCTTCTGGACATGCGCCAAGGCGTGCGCCGGTTCCAACGCGGGGATGATACCCTCGGCGCGGGTGCAGAGCTGGAAGGCGTCGAGCGCTTCCTGGTCAGTGGCGGCGACGTAGTCGACGCGGCCGATCTCGTGCAGCCAGGAATGCTCCGGCCCGATACCCGGATAGTCCAGCCCGGCGCTGATGCTGTGCGCCTCCTGGATCTGCCCGTCGGCGTCCTGCAGCAGGTAGGTCCGGTTGCCATGTAGCACGCCGGGGCGGCCGCGGCTGAGGCTGGCGGCGTGCTCGTGCGTGTCCAGCCCACGGCCAGCGGCTTCGACGCCGACGAGTCGGACGGACGCGTCGTCGAGGAAGGGGTGGAACAGCCCCATCGCGTTGCTGCCGCCGCCGATCGCGGCGACCACGACGTCCGGCAGCTTGCCTTCGGCCTCGAGCAGCTGCGCGCGCGCCTCGGTGCCGATGATGCTCTGGAAGTCGCGAACCATGGCCGGGTAGGGGTGCGGCCCGGCGACAGTGCCGATCAGGTAATAGGTGTCCTCGACATTGGCGACCCAGTCGCGCATCGCCTCGTTCATGGCGTCCTTGAGCGTGCCGGCGCCGGAGGTCACGGCGACGATCTCGGCACCCAGCAGCTTCATGCGAAATACGTTCGGCTTCTGCCGCTCGACGTCGGTCGCGCCCATGTAGATGACGCAGGGCAGGCCGAACAGCGCGCAGACGGTCGCGGTGGCGACGCCGTGCTGGCCGGCGCCGGTCTCGGCGATGATGCGTGTTTTGCCCATGCGCCGGGCCAGCAGGATCTGGCCCATGCAGTTGTTGATCTTGTGGCTGCCGGTGTGGTTCAGCTCGTCGCGCTTGAAGAAGATGCGCGCCCCGCCGATCCGGTCGGTGAGGCGTTCGGCGAACCAGAGCGGGCTCGGGCGGCCGACGTAGTCTTTGAGGTAGCGGTCGAGTTCGATCTGGAATGCCGGGTCGGCTTTGGCCGCTTCGTAGGCGGACTCGACCGCGAGGATCAGCGGCATCAGCGTCTCGGCGACGAAGCGCCCGCCGAAGGCGCCGAACCGACCGCGCGCGTCGGGACCGCTGCGCAGCGTGTTGGGGCGGACGATGGTTTGGGTGGCAGCGCTCACGGTTCGATCTCCATCGCGACGGTTTAGACTAGCGTGCGCGCCGGGTCACGCTCTGGTGGGGCGCAGCGGGACGGCTTAGAAGCAGCCATGCTGTACGTGAATAACGGCTCCTCGCCTCGCACCGCGGTGGAGCCCGGCGCGCACGCCCTCACCGGGCTGGACGGGGTGTGGCTGGACCTGCTCAACCCGACCGATCAGGAACGCTCTGCCGTCGAGCGCGTGACCCATCTGCGCGTGCCGAGCCGGACCGACATCTCCGAGATCGAGAGCAGCAGCCGGCTGATGTCCGAGGGCGCCGCGCTGTATCTGAGCATGCCGCTGGCTTACTACGACGACATGCGGGATGCCTCGGCCATCTCGTCGGTCGGTTTCGTGCTGTCGGCGACGCGCCTGATCACGCTGCGGTTCGAGGCGATGCCCGTCTTCGAGGTATTCGCCGAGCGATTCGCCATCAACGCCCACACGACCAGCAGCGGCGCGTTCATGGGGCTCCTGGAGGCAATCGTCGATCGGCTCGCCGACGTGCTTGAACATGCCGGGGCGGACATGGCGGAGATCTCGCACCAGATCTTCGGGAGCGAAAGCGATGCGGAGCGGAACTCAAACAAGACCGACGCCCGCCTGCGCTCCATCCTCGGGCGGATCGGCCGGCGCGGCGACCGGCTGGCGAACATCCGCGACAGCCTGGTCGGCGTGCAGCGGATCGTGGGCTACGTGCACGACATGGGTGCCGAGTGGATGGACAAGACGCTGGTGCATCGCTGCGGCACGTTGCGGACCGACATCGCGTCCCTGATGGATTACGACGTCCAGCTGAGCAACAAGGTACAATTCCTGCTCGATGCGACGCTTGGATTCATCAATATTGAACAGAATAACGGTATCAAGATCCTGACCGTCGTTTCGGTGGTCGGTGTGCCGCCGACGCTGGTGGCGAGCATTTATGGGATGAACTTCAAATGGATTCCCGAGCTGCAATGGGAGTACGGCTACTTCTACGGCCTGACCGTGATCGTGCTGAGCGCCGTGGTGCCGCTGCTCTGGTTCAAGCGGCGGGGCTGGATCTGAGGCGGCCTATAGCGCGCCTGGCTCTGGCGGCTGGACTGGCCGCGGGCGCGACTGCTGGCGCGCAGGCGCAGCAGCTGCTGCCGAACCCGGGGCTGACGAGCTTGCTGCAGCCGCAGACCCTCGCCACGTCGCGTCCGCTGATGCGGGACGACCGGGCAGCCGGCACCCGTTCGGGTGTTCGCCAAACGACGCCGGGCGACACGACGGGGTGCGACCGCCGCGGTCCGGCCCCGTCCGCCGCATCCGGTGCCGCGGTCAAGACCGGGCCGTCGCTCTATGGCGGCGGGTCCGGCCCGGGTGATTACGGGCGCTATGTGCCGGGTGCGCCGCCAGCCGGAGCGCCCGGCCAGGCGAGCGCGGGCGCTGCCCCGGCCGCGGCGACGACGCCGGCCACCGCCGGCGACCGTCCGCTCTATGGCGGGAACGACCGTCCGTTGTGGAGCGCCGGGCAGCAGCCGCGCACCCCCGTCGCGGGTCCGCGCGGCAAGGCCGGGTCGCCGGCCGAGGCGGCCGCCGAGCGCGACCCGGGTGACGCGACGACCCCGCAGCCCAACGCGCTGCCCGCTCCGGTGCGGGACCGGCCGCTCTGGGCCGAGAAGGGTTTGAGTGGGCTGGCCGATCCAGAGCCGCAGCCGGCGCCGGGCTTGGCGCCGAACGCGCTGCCGGGCCTGGCCCAGAGCGCACTCCCATCCAGTCCGTGCCCGGCGACGGCCGCCGCGCCGCTGCCGCGCTGACGGGTGGCGATCCCGCCCTGGCACCCTGAAAGCCTCGCCGCGCGCCTGCCGTTTCTGCGGCGGCGCACGCTGCTGCTCCAAGCGGTCCGCGCTTTCTTCACCGCCCGCGGCTATGCCGAGGTCGAAACCGCCTACGCCGTGCCGGTTCCGGGCGAGGAGGTTCATCTGCGCGCCTGGCGCACCCGTCAGCATGCGCCCGACGGGTCGGCCCGCGAGCTGTGGCTGCACACGAGCCCCGAGTTCGCGATGAAGCGGCTGCTCGTCGCCGGCGCCGGGCCAATCTTCCAGCTCGCGCGCGTCTGGCGCGACGGGGAGGGGAGCCGCCGGCATCTGGGTGAGTTCACCATGCTCGAATGGTATCGGCCCGGGCTGGATCTGGCCGGGCTGATGGACGAGACGGAGGCGCTGCTGCGGGCGACGCTGCCGCCGCCGCTCTGGGCCGCCGGCTTCGAGCGGATCACCGTCGCGGCAGCCTTCCACCGATGGGCCGGGGCGGACGTGCTGGGCACCGCGGGTGATGCCGCGGCGCTCGCGGCCTCCGCCGGCGCGCAGCTCAGGGACGGCGAGGGCTGGGAGGACCTGTTCTTCCGCCTTCTGCTCGAGCGCGTCGAGCCCCAGCTCGGCCGCGCCGGGCCCAGCTTCCTCACCCATTGGCCCGCCGCCCAGGCCGCGCTGGCCCGGCGCGACCCGGCCGATCCCCGCGTCGCCCTCCGCTTCGAGCTATTCCTCCACGGTGTCGAACTCGCCAACGCCTTCGAGGAACTGACCGATCCGGACGAGCAGGCCGAGCGGTTCCGGGCCGACCGTGCCCGGCGCGAGGCATTATACGGGCCGGGCTGGGCCACCGACGACGATTTCATCGCCGCGCTGCGGTTCGGCATGCCGCCCGCCTCGGGCATCGCGCTAGGGTTCGACCGACTCGCCATGCTCGCAGCCGGCGCCGAGCGGATCGAGCAGGTGCTCTGGCTGCCGAGCCGCTGAGGGAACTCGCGCGCGGCCACGCCATTATGAGTGTCATGCACAAGCTTGGGTTGCTCATTCTGGCGGCTGCGACCCTTGCGGGTTGCGACACCGGTCCGTCGCGGCAGGAGTTTCTGGCCTCGCTCGTTGGCCGCCCCGAGAGCGACGCGATACGCCTGCTCGGCGCGCCGACGCACCTGATCGAAGCCAACGGCCATCGCTTCCTGGCCTATCAGGATTCCGGCGTCGGCTACGTGCCGACTGCACCGTTCGGGCCGTTTGGGCCGTTCGGCTTTGGTTACTATGCCCCGGTCGCTTACCCGGTGGTGCGCACCTGCGACACCACGCTCGAGGTGGTCGCGGGCCGGGTCGCGTCATGGACGCTGCGCGGCAATGCGTGCGGCTGACGGCCCACATCGATCATCAGGAGACCGAACAATGAACAGCACCCTCGTCCGCACCCTATCAGCCACGCTTCTCGTGGTCGCTCTGGCTGCCTGCTCGAACGTGCCGACGCCGCCGCCATCGGCTCCGAGCACCGACGTCAACCCAATTAGCGGCAGCCGCGGTGGCAGCAGCGCCGGCAGCGCCCGGTAGATCAGACACGCATCCGCCGTGACGCGGGCCGCGGTCCGCACCACGGCGGGGTGTCAGCCCGGCCGCAATGCCGTTACGGTGCTCCGGTAAAGTCGGAGCACGCCATGCAAGCGCCGGTGCGACTGCCCAGCCCGCCGGGTTGGGTCTCGGAATTCAAAGCCTTCATCCTCCGCGGCAACGTCGTCGACCTCGCCGTGGGCATCATCATCGGCGCCGCCTTCACCGGCGTGGTCGGTAGTCTCGTCAAGGATGTGTTCACGCCGATCCTTGGCTTGCTGGCCGGCGGCGTCGACTTCACCAACCTCTTCATCACCCTCAAGGGCGAGCACGCCGCGACGCTGGACGCCGCGCAGCGGGCGGGCGCGGTCACGATCAACGTCGGACTGTTCCTCAACTCGATCATCTCTTTCTTGATCATCAGCTTTGTCATCTTCTGGGTGGTAAAGGTGCTCAGCCGGTTCAAGGCCAAGGAGGCCGAAGAGCCGGCGGCGCTCACCAAGAGCGAAGAGACGCTGATCGAGATCCGTGACCTGCTTGCGCGTCCGCCGACCCCGCCGGGCCAGATCCCGGTCCGGTAGGACGCCCGCGCGGTCAACCGCCCGACCAAGAGGTTCAGATGCGCTGGCTCCTGCTCTTCCTGCTGCTCACGATCGGGACGGCGCATGCCGAGGATTTCAACCCGCCGGGCCTGCCGGCCGATAGCCAGGCGTATCGGCGGAGCCTGACGCAGCTCAACCCGGCCGGGCTGTCGCCGCCGTTGCAGGCGCAGGCCGAACAGCGCGCCGCGGCGGCCGTCTCCCGCAACGATTGGGCCACGGCCGCGGCGGCGTTCGAACTCCGGCTTTCGGCGGGCAACGGAACCAGCGACCTCTGGCTGCAACTCGCCCGCGCCCAACTCAAGCGCACGCCGCCGAATGCCGCTCGCGCCGCACAAGCGGCCTGGCTCGCCTTCGAGCGGGCGGAAACGGGCGCCCCCCAGATCGCGCCGCTGCTGACGCTGACCGATGCCTTCAAGGCGCTGGACTTGCCCGCCCAGGCCCTCGGCGCGCTCGACGCCGTGGTCGAGCGTGCGCCAAACAACCCGGGCTACAAGCAGATGCTTGCCGACCTGCGGCAAACGGTCGGGCTGCTGGTGCGGCGGGTGCGGACCGAGCCGGAGAGCGATCCGCCGCTGGCTTGCGTCGAGTTCACCAGCCCGCCGTCCCGGCGCTCGGACGTCGTGCCCGCCGATTGGGTCCGCCTCGTTCCCGCCCAGCCGGACGCGGCCGTGACCCGGCAGGGCGACGCCTACTGCATCGCCGGGCTGTCGCTGGGGGCGACGACGCAGGTGACGTTGCGCGCCGGGTTGCCGGGCGAGAGCGGCCTGACGCTCAAGCGCGAGGCGACGCTCTCGGTGTCGATGGCCAACCGTGCGCCGCGGCTGGTGTTCGACCAGCGGCTGTTCCTGCTCCCGCGCAACCAGGCGCCTCGGCTCTCGCTGGCCAGCATCAACCTGTCCGCGGTCAAACTGAAGGTGCTCCGGGTCGCCGAGCGGAACGTCGTGCCGTTCGCGCGCGAGAACGCATTCGGCCAGCCGATGGAGCGCTACACGTTCGAGGGCGAGGCCGAGAACGGCAAGGTCGTCTGGGAAGGCACCGCGCCAATCCCGGCATGGCAGCCCAACCTGCTCGCCCACACGATCCTGCCGCTGCCCGACATCTTCGATCAGCCGGGCATCTACTTGCTGCTCGCGACCGCCGGCGACGGGACCCCGGACAGCAACGCCGGCGCCGTGCAGACTTTGATCCGCACTGACCTCGCGCCCACGGTCTGGCGCGGGTCGGACGGGTTGACGGTGCAGGTCCGCAGCTTCGCCAGCGCCGAACCCCGGGGCGGCGTCACCCTCAGCCTGCTCGCGCACAACAACGACGTCCTGGCCGAGGCGACCACCGACCAGGACGGGTTCGCCAAGTTTCCCGCGCCGCTGCTGCGCGGCGTCGGCCCGCAGGCGCCGCAGAGCCTGCACGGCCAGATCGGCGGCGACCTCGTCGCCCTCGACCTCACCACGGCGGCGTTCGACCTGTCCGACCGGGGCGTCGAGGGCATGCCCGACCCGGGCCCGCTCGACGCCTTCGCCTGGACCGACCGCGGCATCTACCGCCCCGGCGAGACCGTCCGCCTGATGGCGCTGCTGCGCGACGCGGCGGGGCAGCCGGTCGACCTGCCGGCGCACCTGCTGATCAAGCGGCCGAACGGCCAGGTGTTCCTCGACCGCGTGCCCGACCGCGGGGCCGACGGATCCGTTTACCTGCCGGTCGCGCTACCGCTCTCCGCGCCGGCCGGCATGTGGTCCGCCGACATCCTCGCCGACCCCAAGCGGCCACCGATCGGCCACACCACGTTCAAGGTGGACGCCTTCGTGCCGGACCGCATGGCGGTCGAGGCGGCGCCGAACGGACCGATCATCCCGGGCCAACCCTACGCGCTGCCGGTCACGGCACGCTTCCTCTACGGCGCGCCCGCCGTCGACCTGTCGGGCGCGGCGTCCATCACCCTGACCAAGGATCCCGCGCCGCCGCCCGCGCTGGCCGGCTACCGCGTTGGCCTCGACAACGAGGAGTTCGCTCCGCAGGCGCTCCAGGTCACGCTGCCGAACACCGACAAGCAGGGTCAATCGACGCTCCCGATCCTGCTCAAATCCGCGCCCGACAGCACGTCGCCAATCCGGGCCGAAATCGACATCGGCGTCGACGACCCTTCCGGCCGGGCGAGCCACACCCAGGCCACGATCCCGGTGCGCTCCGTCGCCGGCTTCATCGGCGTCAAGCCGGGCTTCGACGGCGGGATCGACGCCGGCAGCGAGGCCGGGTTCGACATCGCCGCCGTCGACCGCGACGGCAAGCGCGTCGCCATGGCCGCCACGCTGCGGCTGGTGCGCGAGCGGCCGGACTGGCACCTGGTCATGCGCGGCTCGCTGGCCCGCTACGAGACGGTCTATCGCGACGAGCCGATCGCTGCGCAGGAGGTGGCGATCCCGAGCCAGGGAGCGTTTCACTTCGTGCAGCGCCTCGACTTCGGCCGCTACCGGCTCGAGGTGCTGGAGAAAGGCGGCCTGGCTGCCACGTCGGTGCATTTTCGTGCCGGCTGGGTCGCCTCCGACAGCCCGGACACGCCGGACAAGGTCGATGTCTCGACCGATAAGCAAGCCTACCAGCCGGGCGAGACCGTCCACCTGCACATCGCCGCGCCGTTCGCCGGTCATGCCACGCTGCTCGCGCTGACCAACCGCGTTCAGAGCGTGCGGACCCTCGACGTGCCAGAGGGCGGCACCACGGTCGATCTGCCCGCCGACGCGGCCTGGGGACCCGGCGCCTACCTGACAGTGCATGTCTTCCGCGGTGGCGAGACCGCGAAGGCCGCGCGCGCGATCGGCCTGGCGTGGGCGGCCATCGATCCCGGCGTGCGCACCCTGAGGCTGGCCATCGCTGACCCTGGCACGCTGCGCCCGCGCCGCTCGGTCCAGCTCGCCATCACGACGGAGCCCGGCGCCTGGGTCACCTTGGCCGCCGTCGACGAGGGCATCCTCCGCCTGACCAGCTTCAAGACGCCCGACCCGGCCGGCCACTATCTCGGCCGCCGCCTGCTCGGCATCGACATCCGCGACGATTGGGGCCGTCTGATTCCGCCGGCCGAGGGCGCCCTGACCTCGCTTCGCCAGGGCGGCGACGATGGCGGCAATGCGCTGCCCGAAATCCCGCAGAAGACGGTGGCGCTGTTCACCCCGCCGGTGCAAGCCGGCCCGGACGGCGTCGTGACGATCCCGCTCGACCTGCCGGACTTCAACGGCCAGGTCCGGCTCATGGCCGTCGGTTGGCAGGGCAGCAGGGTTGGCGCCGCGGCGCTCCCCGTGATCGTGCGCGACCCGATGATCGCCGAGCCACTGCTCCCCCGCTTCCTCGCGCCCGGTGACGAAGCGCGGCTGGCCGTGCTGATGCAGGATGTCGAGCTGCCCGCCGGGGAAGGGAGCGTGCAGCTGTCCGTGGATGGCCCGCTCGCCCTGTTGGGCGAGACGCGCCTGGCGGCCCAGCTCGAGCCGGGCGCCCAGGTGGTGCGGACCACGACGCTCCGCGCCACCGGAGTCGGCCGTGGCGTGATCCACTTGGCCGTGACCGGGCCCGGTGGTTTCCGGGTCCAGCGTGACGCGGCCATCCTCATCCGCTCCTCGCGCCCGCCGATTACCCTGGTGAGCAGCGCCGAACTCGCGCCCGGCACGGAGATCCGCGCCATGCCGGCGCTGGACCGCATGCTGCCCGGCACTGCGCTCGCCTCGCTCACCGCCGGCGGCGCGGTCCGCTACGACGTCGAGGCGCTCGTGCAGGCGCTCGACGACTACCCGCTGTTTTGCCTCGAACAGGCCAGCAGCAAGGGTTTCCCGCTCGCGCTGCTGCCCTCGACGCCGGCCCGCGCCGCCCGCCTGCAATCGGCCGCGGCGATCGTGCTCGACAAGCAGCGGTTCGACGGCGGCTTCGGGCTCTGGTCGGCCAGCGGCGAGGCCGAGACGTGGCTCTCGGCCTATGCCACCGAGTTCCTGCTGCGCGCGCGGGCGGCGGGCGCGCCGGTGCCGGACGTGGCGATAGCCGGCGCGTTGAAGTTCCTGGCCGACGGACTCGAGACGCTCCCCGCCTCGCCCGAGGGCCTCGTGTCCGAGGCATACTACCTGTACGTCCTCGCGCTCGGGGGCCAGCCGCGGGCCGGCGCCAACCGTGTCCTTGCCGAAAGCGTCGCCACGTTGCCGACCCCGCTCGCCAAGGCCCAGCTCGGCGCGGCGCTGGCGCTGAGCAACGACCGGGCCCGCGCCGAGGCCGCCTTTACCGCCGCCGCCGCGTCCCCCGGCCGCAACGACTGGGACGCCGACCGCGGGAGCGCGATGCGCGACCAGCTCGCCACGGCGCTGCTGCTGAAGGAGAGCGGCCTGCTGCCCGACAAGCTGCTCGCGTCGATCGGCCGCCTGCCCGGCGCCGATCTGAAGCCTGAGACGCTCAACACCCAGGAGGAGGCCTGGGCCGCCGCCGCCGGGATCGTGCTCGGCCGCGACTCGCGCGCCACCAGCGTCGCGCTCGACGGCACGCCCGTCACGCCAGCCCCGATCGTGACCGTGCCGCTCACCGGCCCCGTCGCCCTGCGCAACACCGGCGCCCGCCCGACCTGGCAGACCGTCTCGACCACCGGCATCCCCATCGACCCGGCCCCTGCTTCCCGCCAGGGCATGCGCGTCACCCGCAAGTTCCTGACCCTGACCGGCGACCCCGTCGACCTCGACACCCTCAAGCAGAACACCGTCTTCATCCTGCTGGTCGAGGGCGCGGCCACCGACGCCCAATCGCATCGAGCGCTGCTGCTGCAGGGCCTGCCGGCGGGTTGGGAGATCGCCGGCCGCCTGGAAGCCGGCAAGACCGCCGGGCTCCCCTGGCTCGGCGAGCTCACGACAACGGAGGCGCAGCCCGGCTCCGACGACCGCTTCGCCGCCACGCTGATGCTGGATGCCAATGCCCCGACCTTCCGCGTCGCCGTCCGCCTCCGTGCGGTGACGCCCGGAACGTTCGAAATCCCCGGCGCCCAGCTTTCCGACATGTACCGCCCCGCGATCTTCGCTCGCCAAGCGACCAACAAGATCAAGGTCCTGGCTGCCGAGTGACGCTCCCCGCCACTCTCTTCTCCCCGTTCGGCTGGCGAGGGAGGACCGGGATAAGGGTGGCGCTGGCCGCCGTATCGATCGTCGTCACCCTCGCCGCCGCCCTCACGCTCGACCGCCTTTACCCCCCGGACCTGTCCCGCCTCGAGGCCACCGCCACCACCGTGCTCGACCGCCACGGCGCCATCCTCGCCATGCTCCCGGCTTCCGGCGGCGTCTGGCGGTTCCGCACCGGGCCCGACCAGGTGTCCCGCGAGGTCCTCGACCTGCTGATCCGCACCGAGGATCGCCGCTTCTGGTCCCATCCCGGGGTCGACCCGCTCGCGCTCGTCCGCGCTGCCGTCCAGATCCTGCGCGCCGGCCGTGTCGTGTCCGGCGGCTCGACCCTCTCGATGCAGGCCGCGCGCCTGCTCGAACCACGCCCGCGCACGCTCCGCAGCAAGCTGATCGAAGCCGCGCGCGCGGTCCAGCTCGAGTGGCGCTTCGGCAAGCAGGGCGTGCTCGGTATCTGGCTGACGCTCGCGCCTTATGGTGGCAATCTCGAGGGCATCCAGGCGGGTGCCCGGGCCTGGTTTGGCTCCTCCGCCGCGCTGCTCGACCCGGCGCAGGCCGCACTCCTCGTCGCGCTGCCCCGCCGCCCCGAAGCGCTCCGCCCCGACCGCCACCCGGCCCGCGCCGAACAGCTCCGCGACCGCATCCTCGCCGAGGCCGCAGGTGTCCCGGTTCCCACGGCCCGCCAACCATTCCCGCGCCACGCGCGGCAGGCGATCGCCGGGTTGCAAGGACCGGTCGTGCACACCGCGCTCGACTTGCCGCTGCAAGACGGTCTCGAACGCATGGCCGCCGCCCAGCTTCAAGCCCTGCCGGAGCACGGCTCGATCGCCATCCTCGTCGCGGACGCCCGCACCCGCGAGATCCGTGCCGCCGTCTCCGGCACCGGGTCGCTGGACCTGACGCGGGCCGTGCGCTCGCCGGGCTCCGCGCTGAAGCCGTTCCTCTACGCGTTGGCGTTCCAAGCGGGATTGGCCCGGCCGGAGACGCCGCTGATCGACCTGCCGCGCCACTTCGGCGGCTACGCGCCGGAGAACTACTCGCGCGGCCACGCCGGGCAGGTGTCCGCCGCCGACGCGCTGCGCCGCTCGCTTAACCTTCCCGCCGTCGCGCTGCTGGACCGCTTGGGCCCGCTCCGCTTCGCCGAGTGGCTCCGCCAAGCCGGCGCTCCGCCGCGCCTGCCGTTGGGCGCGGATCCGTCGCTCCCGCTGGCTCTCGGCGGGGCCGGCCTGACCTTGCGCGAGCTGGCCGGCCTCTACGCCGGCCTGGTCGACCAGGGCACCGGCCCGCTTTCCGTCCTGCAAGCCCCCTCGCGGGTCGTCGGTCCGCCGGGCGAACCCGCCCGCCTCGTGGCCGACATCCTGACCCAGCCGTTTCCGGATCGCGGCCCGGTCGGCGTCGGCTGGAAGACCGGCACGAGCTGGGGCGGCCGCGACGCCTGGGCGTTCGGGTTTGACACACGCCACGTCGTGGGCGTCTGGATCGGCCGTCCCGACGGCACCCCGATCCCCGGCGCGACCGGCCGCGGCCTCGCCGTGCCGGTGCTCGCCCAGGTGTTCGCGACTCTGCCGCCCAACCCGCGCCCGACCCCGCTGCGCGTCGCCATGGCGGCCAGCGCCGCCGCCGATCCCGGCCTGCGCCTCCTGTTCCCACCGCCCGGCGCGGTCATCGCTGCCGACGCGCCGGTCACGTTGCGCGCCATGGGCGGCCGGCGCCCGCTGACGTTCCTCGTCGACGGCGCCCCGCTCGCCGCCGAGCCGTCGCGCCGTCAAGCCGCATGGCATCCACCCGGGCCCGGTTTCTACACCCTGACCATCCTTGATGCCGATGGTGCCGCCGTCCGCGCGCCGGTGCGCGTGCAATGAGGCAGATCCGGACCGGCACGCTCGACATCGCCTGCGAGGAGCACGGCCCCGGCGACGGCCCGCCTGCGGTTCTGCTGCACGGCTTTCCCTACGCGCCACGCGCCTACGACGCCGTCGCCGCCGCGTTGGCCGGGCAGGGGTGCCGCGTGGTGGTTCCATATCTGCGCGGCTATGGCCCGACCCGGTTCCTGCGCGCCGACACGCTCCGCTCCGGCCAGCAGGCCGCCCTCGGCGCCGACCTGCGCGACTTGATCGACGCGCTCGGCCTCGATCGCCCCGTCGTCGGCGGCTACGATTGGGGTGGCCGCGCCGCCTGCATCGTCGCCGCACTCTGGCCCGAGCGGGTCAGCGGCCTCGTCAGCGTCACCGGCTACAACATCCAGGACATCCCGGCCTCCGCCACGCCCGTCACCGCCGAGACCGAACATCGCTACTGGTATCAATACTACCTGCACACGCCGCGCGGCGTCGCCGGCCTCACTCAGGACCGCCGTGGCTTCGCCCGCATGCTGTGGCGTCTATGGTCCCCAAGTTGGGCGTTCGACGACGCCACCTTCGCCGCCAGCGCCGCCGCCTTCGACAATCCCGATTTCGTCGACGTCGTCGTCCATTCCTATCGTCACCGCTTCGGCTACGTCGCCGGCGACCCGGCGCTCGAGCCGATCGAGGCCGCCCTCGCGCGCCAGCCCACCATCGCGGTCCCGACGATCGTGCTGCACGGCGCCGATGACGGTGTCGACCCGCCCAAACCGGCCGGCGGGCTCTCCCGTTTCACTGGCCCCTGTCGCCGCGAGATCGTCCCCGGCGCCGGCCACAACCTGCCGCAGGAGACGCCGGACCCGTTCATCCGCGCCGTGCTCGAGCTGGCTCAGACCCGATCGACGCGCACGGCGTAATATCCCGCGGCCGCGCCATGCAGACGGATGTAAGCCGTCAGATATCGTCTGAATGGCGGGCGATGACCTGCTCCAGCGCGAACCCGTCCCAGTTGGCCTTGACGCTCATCCCGTCCGAAGCGAACGAGCGACGGTCACTCTGAACAAGGACCCCCAACACTCTTCAGCCTTATACAATTCCCAAAACGTCCTGCGTGGTTCGGACGGCACGTACACTTACATAGCCCAGCCGAGCGCGCTTAACTCCAGCATGAATACCGCAAGAGATACCGGTATCAACAATGCCGGACAGGTTGTAGGCTCATACCAAGCTGTGGCCCGACGACTCTGTACATTGGGTATCGCCCGTGATCGTCGCAGGCGCCGGCACAATCTGCCGCAGGAGACGCCGACCGTTCATTCTTACGGCTCAGAACCTCGCGTCACGGGAATAGACCCCTCGTCCGCTTTGCGTCGCGCACCCGCTCGACCCCGATCGCCATCGCCGCCGTCCGCTCATAGACCTTGTCCCGCGCGACCCGCACGGTGACCCGGTCGTAGGCGCGGTCCAGCACGCTGCGCAGCTTCTGGTTCACCTCGTCCTCCTCCCAGAAGAACTGCTGCAGGTCCTGCACCCACTCGAAATAACTGACGATCACGCCGCCGGCGTTGCACAGGATGTCCGGCACCACGACGATGTCGCGGTGCTCCAGGACGGCGTCGGCGTCCGGCGTCGTCGGCCCGTTCGCGCCTTCCGCCAGCACGCGGCATTGGAGTTGTTCGGCGATGCCGGCGTCGATCACCCGTTCCATGGCGGCCGGCACCAGAATGTCGCATTTTTGCGTCAGCAGCGCGGCCGGGTCGAAGGCCGCCTCGTTGGAGTAGCCGGCGAGCCCGCGATGGGCCGCCGCGTGGGCCACCATCGCCGTCACGTCGAGCCCGCGCGCGTCGAAGTAACAGGCCGTATGGTCGCTGACCCCGATCACCTTGACGCCCCGCAATGCCAGCTCCTGCGCCGCGACCGAGCCCACGTTGCCGAAGCCCTGTACGATGGCCGTCGCCCCCGCGCTCGGCACCGCCGCCCGTTCCGCCGCGCGCATCGCCAGATGCACCACGCCGCGCCCGGTCGCCTCGCGCCGGCCAACGGTACCGCCGGAGGCGACCGGCTTGCCGGTCACGATCTCGGTCACCGTATGGCCTTGATGCATGGAGTAGGTGTCCATGAACCACGCCATGACCTGCTCGTTGGTGCCCATGTCGGGCGCCATGACGTCGGTATGCGGGCCCACGAACGGGATCATCTCCTGCATGTAGCGCCGCGACAGGCCCTCGAGTTCGCGCCCGCTCAGGGACGCCGGATCGACGGTGATGCCGCCCTTGGCGCCCCCGTACGGCAACCCGGCCAGCGCGCATTTCCAGCTCATCCAGATCGCCAGCGCGCCGACCTCGCCAAGGTCCACGCTGGCGGCGAAACGGGTGCCGCCCTTGGTCGGCCCGAGCGTCAGATGGTGCTGCACGCGGTAGCCGTGGAACACCGCGACGCTGCCGTCGTCACGATGGATCGGGCAGGCGACCGTCACCGCGCGCTTTGGATAGAGGAGGCGGGGACGCTCGTCGGCCGGGATGTCGATGTAGTCCGCGATCGTCTCGAATTGCTGCGCCGCCATCTCGAACACCGGCCCGCTATAGACGCTCATCGCCTCCACTCCGCTTTTGTTTGCGCCATCCTGGCAGCACCCACCTGCAACGGCCATCCCGCTCCGCCCATCCTTGACGATCCGCGCCGCTTCCCGGAAACAGCGCTGGGCGGCAAAAACGAGGGTCATGCCAGCAACGCGAAGCCGGACCGGCCCCACGATCTGGGTCGATGTGGAGGATCTCCTCGACTATTTCCGCTACAATCCCCATCCCAGCGGCATCCAGCGCGTGGCCCTCGACATCATCCGCGCGCTGCTCGAGGCCGCACCCGGCCGTGTCCGGCTCGCGCGCCACGGTCAAGCGGGCGCGCGCCTGACCGAGATCAGTTGGGCCGCGCTCGATGCCATGATGGCCACCCCACCCGTGCCGGAGCCGCCCGAGACGCCGCCGGCCGACCAGCTCCACCGCTCGCGCATCCAGCGCGCGATCCTGCGCCTACCGCCGGAACTGCGGGATCCGCTATTCCGCACTGGCGTGCTGCAGAGTCAGGTGCTGCGCAACGGCCGCGCGCTGCTGCATCTCGTCCGCCCGCCGGCGCCCCGTCCGATCCGGCCGGTGCCGCCGCCGGAGCCGGTCCAAGTCGGGGCGGCGAGTGGTGACCTGTTCCTCTCGCTCGGCGCGCCCTGGTCCGTTCGCGGCGCCGTCGACCTGCTCCAAGTCTTGCGATCGGCCGGCGTGCGCACCGCGCTGCTGGTGCACGACCTCGTTCCGGTTCGCCGCCCCGAATGGTTCCCGCCGTCCCGCGTCGCCCGGTTCCGTTCGTGGCTGGAGGGCAGCCTGCGCCAGGCTGACCACGTCCTGTCGATCTCGCGCTTCACCGCCTCCGACCTCGCGGACTACGCGACCCGGCGCGGGCTGCCGCTCCCGGCCCAGCGTGTGTTGACGCCCGGGACGAGCGTGTTGGCGCCGGGTCCGGTCCGGCCGGCCGGGCTGCCGGTGAGCGGCAGCTACGTCCTGTTCGTCTCCACGCTTGAAGCCCGCAAGAACCACGCCGTGGTCGTGAAAGTCTGGCAGCGCCTGATGGCGGAGGTGCGCGCCGGCCAACGACCGGCGGAGAGCGTGCCGCAACTGGTCTTCGCCGGACGGATCGGCACGGGCGTCGCCGACCTGCTGCAGCAACTCGACAACAGTCGCTGGCTGGCCGGGCGCATCCGGTTGATCCGCGAACCCGGCGATGCCGAGATTCACGCGCTCTATCGCGGTTGCCTGTTCAGCATCCTGCCCTCGCTGTTCGAGGGCTACGGCCTGCCGCTCGGCGAGAGCCTGGCGCTCGGCGCGCCCTGCCTGGCCGCGTCCGGCACGGCCTTGCCCGAGGCCGGCGGCGATCTCTGCCGCTACTTCGACCCTGACGACGTCGGCGACGCCCATCGCGCCGTCGCCGCCCTGCTGGACACGCCGGGTGCGGTCGGCGCTTGGCAGGCCGATGTCCGCACCCGGTTCCAGCCCCGTGACTGGTCCGCGGCGGCGGCGGCGATCCTGGAGCTGGCCGAGTGACGATCTGGTTCGACGTCGAGGACTTGGTCCACTACTTCCGCAGCGGCAACAAGCGCATCAGCGGCATCCAGCGGCTGAGCTTCGAGATCTTCCGCGCGGCCAAGGCGCTGGAGGGCGAGGGGACTGCGATCGGCTTCGTCCGCCATGGCGCCAAGCCGCCCTCGCTGCTTCCGGTCGCCTGGGCCGACCTGCTGGCCGATTTCGGCGGCGACGGCCCCGCGGCGCCCCCGCGCGTGCTGCCGGACGCGGCAGCGCCGCCGGTGCCACTCCCGCCGATCGAGCGCAAGCGGTCGGCGGCCCGCCGAACTCGCGCGCCGCGCCGTCGACCGGCTGCCGCCCGAGGTCCGGCGCCCGCTCGTGCTCGCCGCGGTCATGCAGCTACAGGTGGTCGGCTCCCTCGCCCGGTTCGGCGGCGAACTCGCCCTCTACCCGGCGCGCCGGGCGGCGGCTGGCTCGCGCCGCCTCGCGATCAAGCTGGCCGACCGCCCCCGCGCACCCGCGGCGCTGAAGAAGCCGGCGCCGGGCTCCTTCGACAGCCTCGCCCAGCCCGGCGACACCCTCCTCGTGCTCGGCGCGCCGTGGAATCGCGAGCGCTACAGCGACACCGCCCGCTGGTTGCGTGACGAGCGGCGGATCCGCTTCGGCGTCCTGGTCCACGACCTCGTGCCGGTCCGCCATCCCGAATGGTGCCACCGCGGCGTGCCGCGCATGTTTCGCGAGTGGTATGCCGACGTGCTGCCGTTCTGTGACGTCGTGTTCGCCAACTCCCGTCACACGGCCGCCGATGTCGAGGCATGGGCGCAGGAGAGCGGCATGGTGCTGAACGGCCGCGTCCAGCCGCTCCCGGTCGGCAGCGGCTTCGGCGACCCGGCGCCGGCAGCGTCGCAGCCCGGCCTTCCGATCCCCGGCACCTACGTGCTGTTCGTCTCCACCATGGAGGCGCGCAAGAACCATGCGCTGCTCGTGCGCGTCTGGACCATGCTGCTCGACGCGGTGGCCGACGGCACCCGCCCCGCCGCCAGCGTGCCCGACCTGGTCTTTGCCGGCCGCATCGGCTGGCTGGTGGCCGACCTGCTGGCCCAGCTCGACAACACCCGCTGGCTGGCCGGCCGCATCCGCTTCGTGCCGGACCCGACCGATGCCGAACTCCGCGCCCTCTACGCGGACTGTCTGTTCACCGTGTTCCCGTCGCTCCACGAAGGCTGGGGGTTGCCCGTCACCGAGAGCCTAGCTTTGGGTAAGCCCTGCCTGAGCTCGAACGCAGCGTCGCTGCCCGAGGCCGGCGGCACGCTCTGCCGCTACTTCGACCCTGACAGCCTCGCTTCGACCTTTGCCGCCATCGCAGCGACTCTGGACGATCGCCCCGGTCTGGCCGCTTGGGAAGCCCAGGTCCGCGCCGAGTTCCGCCCGACGCCCTGGACCGCCACCGCGCGGGCGCTGATCGACGCCCTGACGAAGCTCGACCGCGTGCCCGACCCGGCTGACACGCCTCCTACGCCGTAGCCGGCCACCCGCGTAGGGCGGCGTCTGCGATCGCCAGCAGCGATACGCGGGGAGCCCCGTCGCGCGCCAGGACGGACATCCCCTGTGTCACTGCCAGCGTGAGCCCGGCCAACGCGTCGGCTGGCGTTCCGGGCGGCAAGACGCCCGCGTCGACGTCACGCTCGATGCGCGCCTTCAGCCTGCCCTGGATAACGCGTCGCCACTCGGCAACCGCCTGTTGCACGTCGGCGGAAGCGGCCGACCCGCTGGCCGTCGCGCTGGCGAGGAGGCAGCCTCGCGGAGTCGCCTCGCCGGTGTATGTCACAGCGGCGGCCATCATCAGGTCACGCGCCGCGTGGTGGGCCGTCGGCGCGCCATCGATCGCGCGCCCCATGGCGTCCGGATCGCCGGCATAGAGCCGGGTTGCCTCGAGGAATAATCGCTTCTTGTCCCCGAACGCCGCATAGAGGCTCGGGGCGGTGATGCCCATGGCGGCGGTCAGTTCCGCGACTGAGGTGGACTCGTAGCCGTGGCGCCAGAAGGCCAGCATGGCTTGTCGCAGAGCGCCATCCCGATCGAAGGAAAGTGGCCGGCCTTTTCGGCGGGGCGGGATGTCCGTATCGATCTCCATAGCAATCGCTATAAAACGGTTGACGTGTTCGCCGTCTAGGGCCACCACTTTCATAGCGGTCACTACGGGAGTCTTCAGACCTATGTCACTCACGAACTTCCGTACGCTTGGCCGGTCTGGGCTGGTGGTCAGTCCGCTAGCGCTCGGGACGATGACGTTCGGGCCTGGCGGCTGGAATGCCGACGACGCGACGTCGCGGGCGATCTTCGACGCCTATCGCGCCGCTGGCGGCAATTTCATCGATACGGCTGACGTCTATTCCGGCGGTGCCAGCGAGACCCTCGTCGGCCGGTTCATCAAAGACACCGGGTCTCGCGACGAGATGGTGCTGGCGACCAAGTTCGCCTTCAACGGCTCGGCCAGCCCGCTGACGGCGGCGCAAGCTGGCAGCGGCAACCCGAACGCCGGCGGTGCGGGGGCCAAGAACATCTATCGCGCGCTGGAGGCCTCGCTCCGCCGGCTCGGCACCGATTACGTCGACCTTTACTGGATGCACATCTGGGACGGCGTCACGCCGGTCAAGGAGATCGTGCGGACGCTGGGCGACCTCGTCCGGGCCGGCAAGATCCGCTACTACGCCCTGTCGGACATGCCGGCATGGCTCGCGGCCAAAGCCGCTACAATTGCGGCGGAGCAGCGCGTGCCCGGCCCGATTGCGATCCAGGTGGAATATTCGCTGGTCGCCCGCGACGTCGAAGCCGAGCACATTCCGGCTGCGCGCGACGCGGGAATGGGCGTGATGCCTTGGAGCCCGCTGGCGGGCGGCTTCCTGACTGGCAAATATCGCCGCGAGGACACCAGCGGCACTGGTCGGCTGAGCGGCCCCAACCCATTCGGCAACAGCAAGTTCGTCGATCGAAACTGGGACGTGCTGGAGGTGCTGCACTCCATCGCGTCCGACCTAGGCCGTCCGCCGGCGCAGGTCGCGCTGGCCTGGGTCATGGCGCAACCCGGGGTTAGCGCCACCCTCATCGGCGCGAGCACGCCGGGGCAACTCGCCAGCAACATCGCAGCTTGCGAGATCAGCCTGACAGATCAGCAGATCGAGCGCCTCGACGAGGTGAGCGCGCCCACGCCGGGCTTCAGCGCCGCGCTGACGTCACCGAAAATTCGCCGCATGGTCTTCGGCGGAAACGACGTCACGGGCTGGGGCGAACCGGCAATCTAGGGCAGCCACTTCGCTAGCCGCGCCGCCCGCCCGCCATTTTCCTGTTCGATCGTCAGGAACTGGTCGACAAAATGCTGCAAGGCCGTGTCCTGCGGCAGCATGAAGGCCAGCTCGGACGTGTCGAACGGTTGGTCCGGATGCACCGCGCAGAGCTCCGGATGCAGCTTTTGCTGCAGCCGGGTCTCGACCGCGTCCGTCATCATGACGTCGGCATGCCCGGCCACGATCTCGTCAAAGATGGTCGCGTTGTTGGGGAACGTGACGATCTCGGCCTGATGCAGGCGGGCCTTGGCGAAGCGCTCGTTGGTGCCGCCCGGGTTGACGATGACCTTCACGCCGGGCTGGTCGATTTGCTGCAGCGTGTCGAATTTGCCCTTGTCGATGCAGCGCGCGATCGGGGTCTTACCGCTGCGCATCACCGGCGTGGAGAAATAGGCGGTCTTGGCCCGGTCGAGTGTCACCGTGATCCCGCCCATGGCGACGTCGAACTTATGCGCCAGCAGGTCGGGCATGAGCGTCGGCCACGCCGTCGGCACGATCTCGAGCGCGACGCCCATGCCCCGGGCCAGCGCCTGCGCCTCGTCGACATCCAGGCCGCTGAACGTGCCGTCCGCTTCCTTGATGGAGAACGGCCGGTAATCCCCCGTCAGCCCGACCCGCAGCGTGCCGCGCGATAGGATCTCGCTCAACATCGATTGCGCCCGGGCCGGCGCCGCCGCGAGCAAAACCAGACAGAACAGCAGCCGGATCATCGCCTCACTCCTTCGAAACCGCTTCGACCGCCGCCGCGATCGCGAACAGCCGTCTGTCCCCGCCGGTCTCGCCCATCAGCATGAAGCCACACGGCCCCTCGCCGGGGCGCTGCATGGGCAGGCTGAAAGCGCAGCGATCGAGGAAATTGCCGAGCGACGGGTTGCGCAGCACCAACGCATTGACCCGGGTGAAGTCGGCATCGTCGGTCAGGCTGTCGATCGTCGGCGGCAGGATCGGGGCGGTGGGCATGGCCACCGCGTCGAACGGGTCGGTGGCGGCGTCGAAATCGGCGACGATCGCTTGCCGTGCGGCCTGCAGCGCGATGAAGTCCCCGGCGCTCATGGCCGCGCCGCGCTCGATCCGCGTGCGGACCCGCTGGTCATAGACCTCCGCCTGGTCGGCCAGATATGCCCGATGCCACGCATGCGCCTCCACCGCCGCGAACCCGCCGGCCTTGTTCGCCTCAGCGATGCGGTCGAACTGCGGGAAGTTCAAATGGGTGATCCGCACGCCGAGATTGCTCAGCCGGTTCAGCACGCGGTTGAACGCCTCGGCCACGGCGGGCTCCATGCCGTCCATCACCATGTTGCCGGGCACCGCCAAGCGCATGCCCCGTAGCTCGAGCGGCTTGAGCGCGGCGACCGGCTCGCCCGCCAGAACAGCGTCGATCGCCGCACAGCACGCGACCGAGTTGGCCAGCGGGCCCACGCTGTCCAGCGACGGCGACAGCGGCAACACGCCCTTGATGGGCACTCGCCGCGCGGTCGGCTTGTAGCCCACGATGCCGCAAAACGCCGCGGGAATCCGGCAGGACCCACCGGTATCCGTCCCGAGCCCCGCCAGCGCCATTCCGTCCGCCACCGACACCGCGGCCCCCGACGAACTGCCGCCGGGGACATGCCCCGCCTCGCGCCGCCACGGCCCTTTCGGCGTGCCGAAATGCGGATTGATCCCGATGCCCGAGAACGCGAACTCGGTCATGTTCGTCCGCCCCACCGGGATCAGCCCGGCTGCCAGGCATCGCGCGATCACCACCGCATGGCGCGTCGCCGGCTTGGCCTCGGCCAGGACCTTGCTCCCCGCCGCCGTCCGCTCCCCGGCGACGTCGAACAAATCCTTGATGCTGATCGGGATACCGGCCAGCGGCCCCGGCGCCCGACCGACCCGACGCAGCTCATCCATCGCGTCGGCACTCGCTCGTGCCGCCTCCTCATAGACGCGCACGAACACGCGGCCTCCCTCGCCATCCGGCGCCGCGATCCGCTCGAGACAGGTCTCGACGAGTTGCCGTGCGGACGTCTGTCCGGAGTGGAGCGCCTGCTGCGCTTGGGCGATCGTGCGTACTGCGGTCTGCATGGGCGCGACCCTGCCGCCCCCTTGCGTCCAGGGCAACCCTGCCCGAGGGTCCGGCCGCCATGGAACAGATCGATTGCGCCATCATCGGCGGCGGCCCCGCCGGGCTGATGGCGGCCGAGCGTCTCGCTACCGCGGGCCGCTCCGTCGTCATCTTCGACCACATGCGCTCGCTCGGCCGCAAATTCCTGCTCGCCGGCCGCGGCGGCCTCAACATCACGCACTCCGAGCCGCTCGACCGCTTCATGACGCGCTACGGCCCGGCTGCATCGGCGCTCGCCCCCGCCCTCGCGGCCTTCGATCCGGCCCAGCTGTGCGCCTGGTGCGACGGCCTCGGCCAGCCCATCTTCGTCGGCTCCTCCGGCCGCGTCTTCCCCGAGGCCTTCAAGGCCACGCCCCTGCTTCGCGCCTGGCTCCGCCGCCTCGATACGATGGGCGTCCAGTTCCGCCCCAATCATCGCTGGACCGGCTGGAGCCCATCCGGCGCCCTCCGGTTCGGCCCGGTCGAGATCGCCGCCCGCACGACCCTGCTCGCCCTCGGCGGCGCGTCCTGGCCCCGCCTCGGTTCCGACGGCGCCTGGACCACTATCCTGCACGACGCCGGGCTGCCGATCACCCCGCTTCGCCCCGCCAATTGCGGCGTCCATGTCGCGTGGTCCCCCGTGTTCCGCGACCGCTTCGCCGGCGAGCCACTCAAGCGCATCGCGGCCCGCATCGGCGACCACGCCGCCCGCGGCGAAGCGATCATCACCGCCGACGGCCTCGAAGGCGGCGTCATCTACGCCCTTGGCCGCCCGATCCGGGAGGCGCTCGAGCGGGCAGGCGACGCGGTGCTGCACCTCGACCTCCGCCCCGACCTCGACGCCGCCGACCTCGCCCGCCGCATGGGTGGCCCTGGCGTCTCCCGCGCCAACGCCTGGCGTCGCGCCGGCCTGTCGCCGGCCGCGGCCGGCCTCCTTCGCGAGACCGGCGGCCAGCCCAAGCAGGCGACGGTGCGCCTCACCGGCCTCGCCCCGATCGAGCGCGCCATCTCGACCGCCGGCGGCCTCGCTCTGGACGCACTCGATACCAGCCTCATGCTCCGCGCCCGACCCGGGACCTTCGCCGCCGGCGAGATGCTCGATTGGGACGCGCCGACCGGCGGCTACCTGCTGCAAGCCAGCTTCAGCACCGGCTGGCACGCCGCCGCCGGCATCGACGCCTACCTGCGGGCCGAGAGCCCGCGCTGATCGTCCGGCACGGCCGGCGTAGCTGCCGACCGGCGCTGCGTCTCCCATGCGCCGCCGTTCCAGACCCGCACCTCCACGCTCGGTCGTCCGTCCGCCGCAATCGTCACCCGATTGTAGGCGTTCGGCTCGCCGCGCAACCGGGTCGAGGTGGCGGTCGAACCTTGCAGGATGAGCGGTGCGTCCGGCGCCGGGGAGGCGAGGCGGGCATAACCGCGGTGCAGATGGCCCGCGAGCACCAGGCGCACCCCGGCCGACGCCAGCGCCGACAGCGCCCGCCCGGCTCCGCCCACGACCGGCGTCAGCGGCGCCGACTCGGGCGGCAGCAGCGGGTGGTGCGCGACCACGATCCGGGTCAACTCGCGCGGCGCGGCGGACAGCCGCGCCAGCACCCGCTGCAACCGCACCGCCGTCACCCGCCCGCGCGACCAATCCCAGTGCAGGCCGACCCGGCGTGCGGTGTTCAGCCCGACCACCATCACCTGATCGTTCTGCCACACCGGCTCGGTCTCCGGCCCGATCACCTTACGCCAGCGCGCATACGGGTCGGTAAACCGCTCCAGCAGGCGATACGGCGTAATGTCGTGATTGCCGGGCACGGCCAGCCAAGGAACCGGGATGGCATCGAAGAACGCGCGCGCGGCCTCGAACTCGGCCCGCCGGGCGCCGAGCGTGAGATCGCCGCTGATGGCCACCAAGTTCGGCGCGTCGTCGGTGATCTCGGCGGCGAGCGCCGCGACGACCGCCGGGTCCTCGGCGCCGAAATGCAGGTCGGTGATGTGGGCAATGCGCATCATCCGGGCACCGCGGCCGCAGCGATCACGCGCAACGCGCGGCGGCGCAGCCGGTAGTGCAGGGGCGTCGGCAGTCGCGCCGCCTCGCCATCGAGCATGATGTCGATCGTGCGCCGCCGCGCCTGGATCACGAGGTCGGACGCGCGGCACTCCTCGACGACGCCGCCGGCCCGCCAGTTGCCGCGGATCAGGTCGATCGCCAACGGCGCCAGCTCTTGCCACCTAGGCCACCGCACGAGGTAGACTCCGAACTCGCCGCCATCGAGGCAGCCGCGCGCGAACAGGCGGTCGGCGCCGTCGTCGAGCCGGTTCACCACGACGGTGATGGACGGCGCGCGCGAGGCCAGCCTCCGGCCGTCGAACTCGAGCACCAAGCGGCGCGCCAGGTGGTTCCGCACGATCCGCAGCGCGGCGGCCGCGAAGGTGGGAAACCGCCGCCACGCCGGCCCGCTCGCGCGGTGCCTCTCGCGCTGGCGGCCGATCTTGACCGGCAGGCCGAGCATCGAGGCGCAGAGGAAGACGCGGCCGCCGACCTCGCCCACGTCGACTCGCCGAACCGTTCCTTGCGCGACCAGGGCCACCGCGGCCTCCATGTCGTCGACCGGGATGCCGAGGTCCTTGGCGAGCAGGTTCATCGTCCCGGACGGCAGGATGCCCAACGCGATGTCGGTCCCGGCCAGGACCTGCGCGGCGCAGGCGATCGTCCCGTCGCCGCCGGCTACGACGACGACCCTCGCCCCGGTATCGGCCGCGCTCTGAACCCGCTCCGGCAAGCTGCCCCGATCGTTGGGGATGAAGACCGGCTCGAGCCCGGCTGCGGCGAAGACGTCCTCCAGTCCGAGGACGGCGTTGGGCCGATCGAGCAGCGCTCCGGCGCGGCCATTGAACACGACCGCGACCCGCCGCCGTTGCCCCAGGTCATCGACAGCTGTCTCATCGTCCACTCACGCCCCCGCCGACTAAGCCGCCGGTTCGCCCTGGATCGGCTCCTTGCCCATCTCGCGCACCAGCGCCGTCACCTCCGCGATGCAGGCCGCCACCGCCTCCGCGTCCGGTCCCTTGGCCACCAGCGACACGCCGTTCCCGGTCGAGCGGTAATACGGGTAGCTCCCCAGATCGAGGTCAGGATACCGCGTCTGGATCGCTCCCAGCCCCGCTGCGATCGACCCTTCCAGCAGCCCGGCCGCATGCACCGCCGCCGACGACACCGGCGTTCCGCCCTCGAGCCGCGGCGCGAGCCAGTTGAACATCGACTGCATGATCCGCGGCACGCCGGCCATCACGTGCACGTTCCCGATCGTGAAGCCCGGCGCCACCGAGACCGCGTTGTCGATCAGCGTCGCGCCCCGCGGCATCGTCGCCATGCGCTGCCGGGCCGCGTTGAACTCGCCGGGCTGGTAGTGCTTCTCCATCCGCGCCCAGGCCTCCGGATGCGGCTCCCACGGCACGCCGAACGCGGCGGCCACGCACTCGCTGGTGATGTCGTCATGCGTCGGCCCGATGCCGCCGGTGGTGAACACGTGGTCGAACTTCGCCCGGCACTCGTTGACCGTCGCGATGATCGTCTCCGCCACGTCCGGAATGACGCGGACCTCGCGCACCGGAATGCCGATCTCGCCCAGCCCGGTCGCAAGGACCTTGATGTTGGCATCCTGCGTCCGGCCCGACAGCACTTCGTTGCCGATGACGAGAATGCACGCGACAGGATTGGGCATGTTACAAGAAATCCCTCAGCAACGGGATGAGCGGCTTGTCCGCCGCTGGCATCGGATAGTCGGCGAGCTTGTCCGGCCGCACCCAGGCCAGCGCCTGCCCCTCGCGCCCCTGCGCCCGCCCGTTCCACCGCCGGCACAGGAACAGCGGCATCAGCAGGTTGAACGTCTCGTAGCGATGCGACGCGAAGGCGAACGCGGCCAGGCAGTTGCTGGCCACGTCGATCCCCAACTCCTCTTGCAGCTCGCGGATGACCGCCTCCTCGGGCGATTCGCCCGGCTCCAGCTTGCCCCCCGGAAACTCCCACAGCCCGGCCATCGCCTTGCCCTCCGGCCGCCGCGTCAGCAGCACCCGCCCGTCCGCGTCGATCAGCGCGCAGGCCGCGACCAGCACCAGCTTGCGTTCAGCGCCGGCATCCGGTGCCGGGCCGTCGAACAGATCGTCCCGCGTCGCCTCGTAGCGGATGACCGGGTGCTTGCCGCCGCGCGCGAGGAAGTTCTCCTCGCCCGTGCCGACTTCGCGAAAGCCGGCCCGGCGCAGCACGGCGCCAGACGCCGGGTTGTCGACCGCCACGTGCGCCTCCAGCCGCTCGACGTCGAGATTGGCCAGCGCCCAGCGCGCTAGCCGGGCCGCCGCCTCGCTCGCGACCCCGAGTCGCCAGAACCGCCGCCCGATCCAGTAGCCGAGATTGCCCACGCGCGGCGAGAGGTCGAGCCGCAGCCCGATGCAGCCGATCAGCATCTCGTGCCCGTCTTCCTGCCCGGTGATCGCCAGATGGTAGCCGCTGCCCCGCTCCATCTGTTCGAGTGTCGAGGCGATCCACTTGTCGGCCAGCTCGCGCGGGTAGGGGAACGGCAGCTGCGACAGCATCCGCACCACCTCCCAATCGTTGACCAGGCGATGGATCGCATCGGCGTCGCCGGGCCGCAGAGGGCGAAGCGCGAGCCGCTCGGTCGCCAGCGGCTCGAACTTAGCGGCGGCAGTCAGCTGCAGCGCCACCGGCCTACGCCGTCATGGAGAGCGCAGAGGGCGTAGGTTCATCAACTGCGGTAACTGCCGTTGATGTCGATATACCCGTGCGTCAGATCGCACGTCCACGCCGTCGAGACGCCCTTGCCAAGCCCGAGATCGACCGCGATCGAAATCTCCCGGCCCTTCATGTGCGCGACCACCGGGCCCTCGTCATAGCCCGGCACCACCGCCCCATGCCGCGCCATCCAGGTACCGCCCACGGCCACGGACAGTAGATCCCGGTCGGCCGGCTCGCCCGCCTTGCCGACCGCCATGACGATCCGGCCCCAATTGGCGTCCTCGCCGGCGATGGCCGTCTTCACCAGCGGCGAGTTGGCGATCGCCATCGCGACCCGGTGCGCCGATTTCTTCGACACCGCGCCGGTCACGTCGATCCGCACCAGCTTCTGCGCGCCTTCGCCGTCGCGCACGACCTGCAGCGCCAGATCGTGCAGCACCGCCTCGAGCGCGTCGCGGAACCGCCGCATCTCTTTCTTATCGTCGGTATCGACCTTGGCGTGCGCCGCAGTTCCCGTCGCGAAAAGCAGCACGGTGTCGCTGGTCGACGTGTCGCTGTCGACCGTCGTCGCATTGAAGCTGCGCTTCACGCCGAAGGAGAGCGCCTCCTGCAGCGCCTTGGCCGGCAGCTTGGCGTCGGTGAACACGAAGCACAGCATCGTCGCCATGTCCGGCGCGATCATGCCGCTGCCCTTGGCGATGCCGCTGATGCGCACGGTCCCGCCGCCCAGTTCGGCCGTCCGGGTCGCGCCCTTGGGAAAGGTGTCGGTGGTCATGATGCCGCGCGCCGCCTCTTCCCACCGGTTCGCCCCGAGCTGCTCGTGCAGCGCCGGCAGCGCGGCGGTGATCTTTTCGTGCGGCAGGGCTTCGCCGATCACACCGGTGCTCGCAACGAACACCTCGCCGGGCTTGCACCCGACGATCCGGGCCGCGGCTTCCGCCGTCGCGGTCACGGCCTCCGCGCCGGCGCGGCCGGAGAACACGTTCGCATTGCCGGCGTTGACCACCACCGCCCGCGCCCGCCCGTCCGCCAGGTGCTTGCGGCACCAGTCGACCGGCGCACCGGGACACTTGTTGCGGGTGAACACGCCGGCCACTCTGGTCCCCGCCGCCAACTCGATCATCACGAGGTCGGTGCGGTCCTGGTAGCGGATGCCCGCCTGCGCCGCCCCGAGCCGCACGCCGGCCAACGGCGGCAGCGCCGGCAGCGGCATGGCGAGTGGGGATGTGGGCACCCCTATTTGGCCGGTGCTTGCGCGCCCGGCGCGCCCGGCATTGGCGGCGGCGTGTAGGGCGAGCCATCGACGTTGAACTTTTCGACCGTCACGCCCTCCTTGGCCGAGGCCAGCACCTTGGCCACGCCCTCCTGGATGATCTGCTGGCGGATCTCGTCGCGCACCTCGTCGATCGACGGCGGCGGTGCGACCCGCGTGGCTTCCAGCTTGATCACGTGCCAGCCGAACCGTGTATGCACCGGGGCCTGGGTGACCTGGCCGGGCTTGAGCGCGAAGGCGGCGTCGGAGAACTCGGGCAGCATGTCGCCTTTCTTGAACCAGCCGAGGTCGCCGCTATTCTCCTTGGCCGACGGGTCCGTGCTGTTGGCTTTCGCCAGCGCCGAGAAATCCGCGCCCTTGTTGAGCTGGGCGATGATGTCTTTCGCCTTCTCCTCGCTCGGCACCAGGATGTGCTCGGCGTGGGCCTGTTCGTCACCGGCCTTGCCGGCATACTCCTTATTATAGCGGGCCTGGATCGCGTCCGGCGTCAGGGCGGGCTGGATTTCCCGAGTCAGCAGCGCGTTCTGCAGCGCCAGGTTGCTGGCTTGCTGGATCGCCTGCTTGACCTTCGGGTCATCTTGCAAATGGTCCTTCTTGGCCTGCTGCACGATCACGTCGCGGTCGACGAGTTGATCCAGCAGCATCGGATACAGCATGGCCGGCGGCATCGCCCGCAGCTGCTCGGGCAACGTCTGCATCGCATCCTGCAGGTCCGAGTAGTGGATGGCGTCGGGGCCGACTTTGGCGATCACGGTATCGGGCGAGGGCGCCGGAGCGGGCGCGGCGGGTGCTGGTTGCGCCACACAGAGCGTGGGTGAGAGGGCGGACGCGCTGAGGAGCGCGACGGTGGCGATCGCGAGGCGAGGGGCGAGGCTGGGGCGGCGCATGGGATCTTCCCTTGAACTGGGCTGCCCGGGACACCCCGGGCGTGGCGGGCGGACAATAGGTGCGCCCGAAAGCCGCCACAAGGAGGCGGGATGTTGCAGCCCGGCCTTGCTTACAACCGCGCATCGTTGACCCGGTGCCCCCCGGGTCCTATCTGCACCCTGTTCGATTCACCTGAAAGCCCACCCATGCTCGCCAGCATCGCCCGCGCCGTGTTCGGCTCCGCCAACGACCGATCGCTCAAGGCGTTCCAGCGCCGGGTGCCGCAGATCAACGCGTTCGAGCCGGCCATGCAGGCGCTGTCCGACGGTGCGCTGGCCGCAAAGACCACCGAGTTCCGCGACCGTCTCGCCGGCGGCGCCACGCTCGACGACCTGCTGCCCGAGGCCTTCGCCGTCGTGCGCGAGGCTGCCGCCCGCGTCCTGGCCCTGCGTCACTTCGACGTGCAGCTGATCGGCGGTATGGTGCTGCACGCGGGCAAGATCGCCGAGATGAAGACCGGCGAAGGCAAAACCCTCGTCGCCACGCTGCCGGTCTACCTCAACGCGCTGGCCGGCAAGGGCGTGCACGTCGTCACCGTCAACGACTATCTCGCCCAGCGCGACTCCGAATGGATGGCGCAGGTCTATCGCTTCCTCGGCCTGACCACCGGCGTCATCATCCACGGGCTGAACGACGACGAGCGCCGGGCGGCCTATGCCTGCGACATCACCTACGGCACCAACAACGAGTTCGGCTTCGACTACCTGCGCGACAACATGAAGTATCGCCTCGACGACATGGTCCAGCGCGACTTCGCCTACGCGATCGTCGACGAGGTCGACAGCATCCTCATCGACGAGGCCCGCACCCCGCTCATCATCTCCGGCCCCGCCGAGGACAGCTCCGAGCTCTACAAGAGCGTCAACGTCGTCGTCCGCGAGTTGGTCCAAGACGAGAGCACGTTCGAGAAGGACGAGAAGCAGCGCTCGGTCCACCTCACCGAGCCGGGCTCCGAGACGGTCGAGCAGATGCTGCGCGACGCCGGCATTCTTGCCGAAGGAAACCTCTACGACGTGTTCAACGTCTCGGTGATCCACCACGTCCAGCAGAGCCTGCGCGCCCACACGCTGTTCGCCCGCGACGTCGACTACATCGTGCGCGACGACAAGGTGGTGCTCATCGACGAGTTCACCGGCCGCATGATGGAGGGCCGCCGCTACTCCGAGGGCCTGCACCAGGCGCTCGAGGCCAAGGAGGGCGTCGAGGTGCAGCCCGAGAACCAGACGCTCGCCTCCATCACGTTCCAGAACTATTTCCGCCTCTACCCCAAGCTCGCCGGCATGACCGGCACCGCGCTGACCGAAGCCGACGAGTTCGCCGAGATCTATAAGCTCGACGTAATCGACATTCCGACGAACGTCCCGGTCAAGCGGCTCGACCAGGACGATGAGGTCTATCGCTCCGCCACGGAGAAATACGAGGCCGTTGCCACGCTGATTGAAGAGGCGCGCGCGCGACACCAGCCGGTCCTGGTCGGCACCACAAGCATCGAGAAAAGCGAGATCATCAGCGAGCTGCTGACCAAAAAGAAGATCCCGCACGCCGTGCTGAACGCCCGCTTCCATGAGCAGGAAGCGACCATCGTCTCCCAGGCCGGCGCCCCCGGCGCCATCACCATCGCCACCAACATGGCCGGCCGCGGCACCGACATCAAACTCGGCGGCAACGCCGACATGCGCATCAAGCTCGAAGTTGCCAGCGACGACCCGGCCCACCGCCAGGCGATCATCGACGAGGTCGCCGCCAACCACGTCGTCGTCAAGGAGGCCGGTGGCCTGCTCGTCATCGGCACCGAGCGCCACGAGAGCCGCCGCATCGACAACCAGCTTCGCGGCCGGTCCGGGCGCCAGGGCGACCCGGGCGGTTCGCGCTTCTTCCTCAGCCTCGAAGACGACCTGATGCGGATCTTCGGATCGGATCGCATGGGCGGCATGCTGCAGCGCCTTGGCCTCAAGCCCGGCGAAGCCATCGTCCATCCCTGGATCAACAAGGCGCTCGAAAAGGCCCAGAAGAAGGTCGAAGCCCGCAACTTCGACATGCGCAAGAACGTCCTGAAATACGACGATGTCATGAACAACCAGCGGCGTGAGGTCTATGGCCAGCGCCGCGAGTTCATGCGGGCCGACGATGTGGCCGAGACGGTCGCCGACATGCGCGCCGAGATCATCGCCACTCTCGTCACGCGCCGGATCCCCGAGAAGGCCTACGCCGAACAGTGGGAGACGGCCGAGCTCGCTGAGGACCTCAAGCGCCTGCTCAACCTCGATCTGCCCGTCGTCGAGTGGGGCCGCGAGGAGGGCATGGACGAGACTGGCATCCGCGAGCGCATCGAGGCCGCCGCCGATCAGCACATGGCGTCCAAGGCGGCCAATTTCGGCCCCGAGATCATGCGCTTCGTCGAAAAGAACCTGCTGCTGCAGGTGCTCGATGCGGTCTGGAAGGAGCATCTCCTGGCGCTGGACCACCTCCGCCAGGGGATCGGTCTACGCGCCTACGGCCAGCGCGACCCGCTCAACGAATACAAGAGCGAGGCCTTCAACCTGTTCAACGGCATGCTCGACGAGTTGCGCGAGCGCGTGACCGCCATGCTCTCCCGCGTCGAGATCGGGACGGAGGCGCCGCCGGCGCAGTTGTTCCAACCCGTCGAGCCCAGCCCGGTCTCGCTCCAATACTCCGACCCGGGCGCCGCCGCGCAATATGCGGGCGGCGATGTGCTCGAGATTGAGCGTCCGGCCGAGATCGGGATCGATCCGGCCGACCCGACCACCTGGAGGAACACGCCACGGAACGCGCCGTGCCCCTGCGGCTCCGGCAAGAAGTTCAAGCACTGTCACGGCAAGGTCTAACCTGAGACGCGGCTCGCCTGCGCGACGTTCAACCCTGCCGGCGCCGTGTTCTGCGGTGCGGCCGCCCTGGCGGGTAAGCGGCGGTTCGAGCCGAGCTCCTGCAAGAGCTGCGTCAGCCGGGCAACATAGGCTTCGATGCTGAAGCGTTCGTCGTAGCGCGACGCAGCCTGCTCGCCTAGCGTGCGGCAGAGCGCCGGGTCCGCCAGCAGTGCTTCGATCTGGCGGCGCAGATCCGCAACGTCGCCAGATCGCGCGAACAACGCGTCCTGGCCATGCGCCGCATATTCCCGTGTCGTCGCCGTCTCTGTGATGACGACCGGCTTGCCCAGAGCGAAGCCCTGAAGCAGCACCATCTGCCCGGCTGAGACGTTCTGCTGCGACAGCGGCACGACGATCATCCGGGCTCGCGCCAGCTCCTCCAGATAGTCTGTCTTGAAGCAACTGCGCAGGACCTCGACCTGCCCGCTTTCCAGCCCCCGGGTCGGCCGCTCCCAATCACAGATGATGCGCAGCCGGCAGGGTAAGCCCTCGATCGCCTGAGCCAGGGTCGCGTAGTCCCGCCCGGACCGTCCCGCCGTTACGATGAGGTTCGACGCCGCGGCCTCGGCCTCGAACTGCTGCCGCAGCCGCTCACGTCCGTTCACCGAGAGAGCATAGGGCAACGCGGCGAACCGGGTGCCGCAGTGTAGGAACTTCGCCGCGTAACTGCCTGATTCGAACTCTGAGTGGCAGATCGCGACGTCGACGAAGCGCAGGACCAGGCTATAGTGCACATGGTGCAGCCACCGGGCCAGCGGTGACCCACGCTCGGTGGCGATGAACGTCTCGAAGACGATCCGTGTCCGCCGCGAGAACACTGCGCGCAACAGGCCGAACACCAGCGCTTCGATGTCCGACGTGACGATCACGGCGTCCGGCTTCGGGCGGCTGAGGACCAGCGATCGGATCGCTGCCCGGCCAGCGCAGATCAACAGCATGGGATAGACCCGCAGCAGCAATCCCGCGCGGGTCGAATAGTGTCGGTTCAACTCTTCGGCGAACAGTCGGTGCGGCACTTGGAGCCGCCTCAACTCCATCGCGAATGGCGACGTGTGAACGTCACGTGCGAAGCGCGGAAAAAAGTGGAACAGGACACACTCCAGCGGGCTACTCATCGACGATACACCGTTGTTCAACTTTTCGCGACCGGTAATTAACGATAGATTGACGCAAGGGAGGGCTGTCCGCCACGTTGCGCTCACGGGCAGCCGGCGGCATACCAGCACCATGTTCCGCCTCGTCCTTCTCGCCGCGGTGATGGTCTTCCCGGCTCTCGCCGCCGCCGCCACGCTGCATCCGCTCTCCTGCGATGCTGCGATCGGTGTGGCGGAACGGGCAGGCCTACACCGCCCCTGGTCTGCTGCTTGCGATCGGCCTGGTCGAAAGTGGCCGGCGCGATGCCCGCACCGGCGAGCGTCACCCCTGGCCCTGGACCGTGACGGCCGACGGCGTCGGCACCTATTACCCCAGCAAGGCCGATGCGATTGCCGCCGTCGAAGCGCTCCAGGCCCGCGGCGTCAACTCGATCGATGTTGGCTGCATGCAGGTAAACCTATTCTATCATCCGACTGCGTTCCGCTCACTCGAGGAAGCATTCGACCCGGCGCCGAACGCCCGCTACGCCGCCCGCTTCCTCTTCAGTCTTTACGCGCGCACCCGCGACTGGCCTGCGGCCGCCGCGGGATACCACTCCTTCACGCCGGGTCCCGCCGCCCAGTACGCCAAGCTCATCTCCGCGGTCTGGGCTGGCGCATCGGTCCCGGTGATCGAAACCGCGGATGGCCGGGAGATCGTCGCGCTGCCCGGCGGTGTCGAGTTGCGGATGTTCCGCACTGCCGTCACCAGCGGGCGCTCGCGCGTCTTCGGTGTCATGAATTGAACAAGGATCGTCCATGATCGGCTACGTGACCCTCGGAACCAACGACCTGGCGCGGGCGGCGGAGTTCTACGACGCGATCGCTGGCGCGATGGGCTGCCACCGGGTCATGGACAACGATCAGTTCATCGCCTGGGGTCCGTCCGACGGCGGCCCCGGTGTCGGGGTCACCCTCCCGTACGACGGCCAGCCCGCCACGATCGGCAACGGCACCATGGTCGCCCTCGAGGCCGACGACCGCGCCCATGTCGACCGAATCCATGCCCTGGCCCTGAGCCTCGGCGCCACCGACGAGGGCGCGCCCGGCGAGCGCTTCACCGGTTTCTACGCCGCCTACTTCCGCGACCGCGACGGCAACAAGCTGAATGCCTTCGTGATGGGCTGACCCGGCCCGCGCCAGCCGTTATGCTGGCGGCAATGACCATAGAACCCGACTCACGGGCAGCCTGGAACCGGCTTCTTCTCTGCCTTGCACTCAGCACCATCGGCGGAGCGGGCATGTGGTCCGTGGTCGTCGTGTTGCCTGCCATCCAGGCCAGCTTCGGCATCGACCGGGGCGCGGCGTCCATGTCCTACACGGCCTGCATGCTCGGCTTTGCGGCCGGCAGCGTGCTGATGGGAAGCGTCTCCGACCGCTTCGGCGTCCGCCGCTGCATGCTCGTCGGCTCCGCGCTGCTCGCCGCCGGGTTCGTCCTCAGCGGCCTGTCCGCCTCGCTGTGGCAACTCGTCGCGGTGCAGTTCGTCCTCGTCGGCCTGCTCGGCGCTTCGGCCACGTTCGGGCCGTTGATCGCCCATGTCTCGCTCTGTTTCCGCCACCGGCGCGGGGTTGCCGTCTCCATCTGTGCCTCCGGCAACTACCTCGCGGGCACAATTTGGCCGCCCGTCGTGCAGCATTTCACGGTCACCGAGGGCTGGCGCGCGACCTACATCGGGCTCGGGCTGTTCTGTGCCGCGACGATGGTCCCGCTCTCCATGCTCCTGCGCAGCGCGCCGCGGCCCGACCCGGTCGACCCCGTCGCCACCCGGCCCACGACCCCGCTCGGTCTCGCCCCCGGACTGCTTCAGGCCATGCTCGTCTTCGCCGGGCTCGCCTGCTGCATCGCCATGGCCACGCCGCAGGTCCATATCGTCGCCTACTGCGTCGACCTCGGCTATGGGGCGGCCCGCGGCGCCGAGATGCTCGCCTTCATGCTCGGCTTCGGCATCGTCAGCCGGATCGGCTCCGGTTGGCTCGCCGACCGCATCGGCGGCATGCCCACCCTCATGCTCGGTTCCATCCTCCAGGGTGCCGCCCTCCTGCTCTACGTGCAGTTCGATGGGCTGAGTTCGCTCTATGTCATCTCCGCCTTGTTCGGCCTGTTCCAGGGCGGCATCGTCCCGAGCTACGCCGTCGTCATCCGCGAATGCTTCCCCGCCCGCGAGGCTGGCACCCGGTTCGGCCTGGTCCTGATGGCGACGATGGTCGGCATGGCGCTCGGCGGCTGGATGGCCGGCGCGGTCGACGACTGGACGGGCAGCTACCGGGCCGCCTTCGCCAACGGCGTGCTCTGGAACGCCATCAACGCTGCCATCGTGCTCGCTCTGCTGCTGCGCCGCCGCGGCCCGTTCACGCCAGCCCTCCCCAACGGAACATTGGCGCGCTAAATCGCCTCGTGCTGTTCAATTCGCAAATCTTCATCTTTGCGTTCCTGCCGCTCTCGCTGCTCGGCTATTACGCGCTCGCCGGCAGCCGCCCGCTCCGCCAGGCGTGGATCATCCTCGCCTCCCTCGGCTTCTACGCGTACTGGGATATCCGCTTCGTCCCGCTCCTGGTCGGGCTGACCATGGCCAACTGGCTGATCGCGCAAGCCTTCGGCTGGTCCGGCCGAAGCTGGGTGCCGCTGCTCGGCGTCGTGCTCAACCTCTGCGTCCTGGCGCTATTCAAATATGCCGACTTCCTGCGGGGCTCCGTGTTCGGCATCGCCGGGGTCGATTGGCAGCCCTGGCAGCTCATCCTGCCGCTCGGCATCAGTTTCTTCGTCTTCCAGAAGATCAGCTACCTGATGGACCTGCGCCGTGGCGACAAGCACATCTACGGCTTCCTCGACTTCTGGATGTTCGTTACCTTCTTTCCCCAACTCATCGCCGGCCCACTCGTCCGCCACAACGAGATCATCCCGCAATTCGCCGATGATCCCCGCGGGCCGCGAATGTGGGAGAACCTCGGCCGCGGCCTCGTCCTGTTCATCATCGGCCTGGGCAAGAAGGTCGTGGTCGCCGATACCCTCGCCCATCTCGCCGACCCGGCGTTCGCCCTTATCACACAGCACGGCCTGACGGCCACGGACGCCTGGATCGGCAGCCTCGCCTTCACCTTCCAGCTCTATTTCGATTTCTCCGGCTACTCCGACATGGCCATCGGCCTCGCGCTGATGTTTGGCCTCACCCTGCCGATCAACTTCAACGCGCCCTACCAGGCCGTCTCCGTGCGCGACCTGTGGCGCCGCTGGCACATTACCCTGTCGCGGTTCCTGCGCGATTACCTCTACATCCCGCTCGGTGGCAGCCGCCTCGGCGAGACCCGGCAGGTCGTCAACGTTACCCTGACGATGCTGCTCGGCGGTCTGTGGCACGGGGCCAACTGGAACTGTGTCGTCTGGGGCGGGCTGCAGGGGCTTGGCCTGGCCGCCAACCACGTCTGGGACAAGACCGGCCTCCGCGTGCCCCGCCTGCTCGGCTGGGCCATGACCTTCCTGTTCTTCTACTTCACCCTGATCGTGTTCCACGCGCCGGGTTTCCCCGCCGCCGGCCGCTTTCTCTGGTCCATGACCGGCGCCAACGGCCTCGGCCACCTCGCCCTCGACCGCGAACACACCGTCGCCCTGGTGGGCGCCGCTGCTTTGGCCTTCTTCGGGCGGCCCAGCCAAGACATCGCGCTGCGCTGGCTCGAGCCGCGCCCCTGGCTCGCCTGGCCGGTCGGCGCGCTGACCATCTGGGTCGTGCTGCTCGCGGGCGGCCGCGTGCCCAACGTCTTTTTCTATTTCCAGTTCTGACCATGGCTTGGCGCCGCTTCGTCCTCCATCTGCTCGCCGTCTTCGCCTGCGGCAGCCTCGCGCTGTTCACCCTGCTGGCGCTCGCCGATCCCTGGGGCACGCTGCCCGTCCCGAGCCCGCTGCCACGCACGCCAGCCGACCACAGCCAGCGCTGGGCCTACCCCGAGATCGCCCGCTCTCCCGGCACCGACGCCGCCATCATCGGCAACTCCACGTCGCGCCTGTTCAACCCGGCCGATCTCGACCCCGCCGTATCGGCCCGTTTCGTCAATCTCGCGATGGTCCACTCCTTCGCCTACGAGCAATTGCAGCTGCTCGACGTGTTCCTCCGCGCGCACCCGGCGCCGCGCGCCGTGATGATCGGCTTGGACCGGCTCTGGTGCGAGCGCGGCGACGACCTCGAGCATTTCGGCTACGATCCGCTCCCCGAGTGGCTCTACCGCGGCGGCACGCTCAAACCACTCGCCCATCTGTTCAACATCCACGCGGTCGAGACTGCGGCGCGCTCGCTGACGGCCGTGCTCGGCATCTCGCCCCATCCGTACGGGCCCAACGGATACCAATTGCTCGACGTCGACTTCCATCGCTTCGACCCGGCGCTCGCCAAAGCGTTGATCGCCGAGAATCTAGCCGAGCCCTGGCTTCTGCCAGCCAGCCCGGACACTGCCACCTGGCACTACGTCGCCCTCGACTGGCTCCGCCAGCGCACCGGCGCGCTGCCCGCCTCGACCAGGCTGCTATTCGTGTTCGTCCCTCGCCACCACCTCTACCCCGCGCCCGGCACGACCGGGGCGGCGATGATGGAAGAGTGCAAGCGCCGGGTCGTGGCATTGGCGAAGGAGCGTCCGAACGCAGCCGTGTACGACTTGTCTATCCCGAGCCCGATGACCTCGGACGAGTCCCGCTGGTGGGACGCCGTCCACATGCGCCCGGAGCCGATGGCGCAGCTCTCGCGCGAACTCGCCGCCGCGATCCGCGGTGCCGAAAGCGACGACGTCAAGACGCTGTTCACCAGCCCGGCGGCCGAACTGACGGCCCGCTCGGCGAGACCTACGCCGGGTTCTTCGCGCGCCCGACAATCTGCGTCGGATTGACGAACCGGAGTGCGATCAGCAGCCACACCAGCGTCGTGATCATGTAGATCACGGCCATCGCATCGATCGACTGCACCGCGCGCACCCCCGCCGCAAACACGGCGTAATAGAGCGCAACGACCAGCGTCTGGCTGGTCGGCCCCGCCGTCAGGAACGTCAGCTCGAACATCGCGATCGTCCGCACCAGGACCAGCAGCAGCGACGCAAGCACGCCCGGCAGCAGCAGCGGGATCAGGACGTAGCGGAACAGGCGAGGGGTGTTGGCGCCGAACACGCGGGCTGCCGCCTCGATCTTCGGGTCGATCTGCTCGATGAACGGGATCATCACTAAGATGACGAACGGAACAGTCGGCACCAGGTTGGCGACCACCACGCCCCACATCGAGCCGGCCAGGTTGGCTTGATACAGCACCGTCGCCAGCGGAATACCGTACGTGATCGGCGGGACCAGCAGCGGCACCAGGAACAGCAGCAGCAGGATCCGCTTGCCGGCAAACTCTCGCCGTGCCAGCGCGTACGCCGCTGGTACGCCCAGCAGGCCCGACAGCGCGACCACCAGGAACACGACCTGGAACGTCACGCTCAGCACGTCGCCGAGTTGGAACTCGTCCCAGGCCGCACCGTACCAACGGGTCGTCCACCCGGTGGGCAACCACGTCCGCAGCCACCGGGTCGCGAACGAACTCGTCACCACCGCCGCGATCATCCCGGCCAGGTTCAGCACAAAGAACGCCACGAAGGTCCAGACCGCGCCGGCCCAGAGCCGTTCGCCGAGCGTGCGCCGCATCAGCCCTTACCCCCGCCGGCGGGGCCGCGATACAACAGCCCTCGCGCGCCGAGCACGGCCGCGACGATCCCCAACTCGATCACGCCCATCAGCATCGCGATCGCCGAGGCGAGCGAGTAGTCGAACTGCTCGAATGCGGCCTGGTACGCCGCGATCGAGATCACCCGCGTCGGCCCGGCCGGCGCACCCAGCAACACCGCCGACGGAAACACCGAGAACGCCTGCACGAAGGAGAGGCAGAAGGTGATGGCCAGCCCCGGCAGCAGCAGCGGCAGCAGCACGTGCCAGAACCGCGCCCGCGCCCCGGCGCCGAGCGTGGCTGCCGCCCGCTCGAGCGCCGGGTCGATGCCGCTCAGGTAAGACAGCGTCAGCAGGAACGTGAACGGAAAGCCTGTGATCAACAGCGACAGGAACACGCCCCAATAGTTGTGCAGCAGCCGCACCGGCGTGCTGATGATCCCCGCCGTCATCAGCACGCGGTTGAACCACCCTTGCGGCCCCAGGTAGTTGAGCAGCCCTTCGGCGACCAGCACCGTCCCCAGCGTGATCGGCACCACCAGGATCGTCGTCAGCAGCCGCTGCCGCCGCATGAGCCGCACCCGGAACGCGATCGGCACCGAGACGACGACGTTCAGCAGCGTGACCGGAACCGACAGCACGATCGTGGTCCAGATCGTCTGGTAGAGGAACGGATCGGAGAAGAACTGGGCGTAATTGGCCAGCGCGCCGCCCTCCTTTGGGCGGAACGACAGCACCAGCCCATACAGGAAGGGATAGACGAACGTGGCGACGATGATCAGCGTGGCCGGCAGGACCAGCAGCGTGGTCCCGTCCAGACCGCGCGCCTGCAACCGCTGCGTCAGCGCGTTGGTCGTCACGCGGGATAGACCAGCGCGCGGTCCGGATGTGCGGCCAGGTGCACGTCGCTCCCCGGTGCCGCGCTGTCCGGCGCGGTGAAGACGAGCTCGGTCCCGTCCGCCATCCGCGCAAACCCGGTGTAGCCGTGCCCGCGGAACTCGGTCGACACCACGGTCGCGGTCAGCACGCCCCCCGGCTCGGCCATCAAATCCTCCGGCCGCACCACCAGAACCGCCGCGCCGCCCGCGGCGACCTGGTCACGCGCCAGGCCGCGGATCGACCCGGTGCTCGCGTGCAGGAGCGCGGTCCCGTTCTCCAATCGTTCGACCCGGCCGGGTATCGCGTTGCGGAACCCCATGAACTCCGCCACGTCGCGGTCGGCGGGCCTGGCGAACAGCTCCCCCGGCGTCCCGACCTGGCGGATGGTCCCGTCCTTCAACACCACGATCCGGTCCGCCAGCGATAGCGCTTCCTCCTGATCATGCGTGACGTAGATGGTCGTCGCGTTCAGGCTGGCATGGATGCGCCGGATCTCCGCCCGCATCTCGAGCCGAAGCTTCGCGTCCAGGTTCGACAGCGGTTCGTCCATCAGCACAAGCGGCGGTTCGACGACGATCGCCCGCGCGATGGCCACGCGCTGCTGCTGCCCGCCCGACAACTGCCCGGGCAGCTTGTGCTCCTGTCCTTGCAGCCGAACCAGCGCCACAGCCTCGGCCACCCGGCGGTCGATCTCCGCCCGCTTGGTCCCGCGCATCATCAGACCGAAGCCGATGTTCTTGCGCACCGTCATGTGCGGGAACAGCGCGTAGTTCTGGAACACCATGCCGAAGCCGCGTTCTTCCGGCCGCAGCGTGTCGATCCGCCGGTCGTCGAGCCAGATCGACCCCGATGTCGCCGAGAGCAGCCCGGCGATGCAGTTCAGCGTCGTCGACTTGCCGCACCCCGAGGGGCCCAGCAGCGCGATGAATTCGCCTTGCCGGATTGTCAGCGTGATGTCGCGCAGGGCGTTGAGCGAGCCGAAATCACGACCCACCCGATCGAGGCGGAGTTCGCGGAACGGGGTCGGATGGATGCTCACTTGGTCTTCTTGGCGCCGATCTGCTCGTCCCATCGACGGAACGCCAGCACCATCTTGTCGGCGTCCAGCGGCATCTCCTTCGGCACATCCGCGATGAGCCGTTCATATTCGGGCCGCCCGAACTCGTTGATCGCAGCCTGGCTGTCGGCCGGCGCCATCGAGAGCGTCACGTCTTTGACCGCGGGGCCGGGATAGAAATAGCCCTCGTCGTAGGCATAGGCCTGCTGGGCCGGCGTCAGCAGGAACGAGATGACGTCGAGCAGCACGCTGACCCGCTCCGGGGCGAGGCCCTTCGGAATGGCCGCGTAATGGGCGTCGACCACCCAGTGGAAGCCCTTCAGCGAGACGACCTTCGCCTCCTTGGGGACGATCCCGAGCACGCGCGGATTGATGTCCCATCCGGTGGTCGACACGATCATGTCCCGTGAGCCCTCACCGAGCTCCTTCATCGTGGCGCCGGTCCCGGTCGGGTAGTATTCGATGCCTCGGTCCAGTTCCTGTAGGAAGGACCACGTCTTGTCCCAGCCCTTCACCGGGTCCTTCGGATCGCTGTCGCCAAGGATATAGGGCAGGCCCATGATGAAGGTCCGCCCGGGCCCGGAGTTGGCTGGCCGTGCATACATGAACCGGTTCGGATTGCTCTTGGTATAAGCGAGCAGTTCCTCGGCTGTCGTCGGCGGCGTCTTCACCTGGTCGGGCATGTATTCGAGCAGAGGTCCGGAGGGATAATAGCTGATGACAACCGCCTGGTTGAGCGCCAAGCCCTGCATCTTGAACGCAGGCTCGAGAAGGACGCTCTCGAGCTTCGGCAGTTGAGCGGCCTTGGCCGGCAGCAATTCTTCCCAGATCTTTTGGTCGATGCCCGCCGCGAGCGCGTCCGTGCCCGTCAGCACCAAATCGATGTCGACGCGGTTGGCCGCCTGTTGCGCGCGCAGCTTGGCCGGTAGTTCCGGGGCGGGCGCCTTGGTGAAATTGAACCGCTCCACCATCTTGGGCTTGGCCTTGCGATAGTTCTCGAACGCCTTTTGGGTCAGGGCCAAATTGCCCGCCACGTCGACGACGGTGACCGAGAGCGGCGACGCCGGGGCCGCCGTTTGCGCGCTGAGGGGCCGGGCGGACGCGAGGGCGGCAGCAGTGCCGATCATGGCGCGGCGAGTGAGTAAGGACATGGAGTCTCCCGCAACTTTTGCATTTGGGAGACGAACAGCGGCTAGGCTCACGCGTCTCCGACGGTCCTACCCTACTTGCATGCATGAGCGCGGGGAAGCCTGTAACACGCTGATAACGTCAGCCACCTTGCTCGCCGGCACCGGGCGGCTGACGACGTACCCCTGGATCTCGGTGCAGCCATCCTGACGCACCCTGCTCTCCTGGTCGACAGTCTCGACGCCTTCCGCGATCGTGACGATCCCCAGCGTCTTACCGAGGGCAGCGATCGCACGGACGAGGTTCGTCGCCTCGTCGGATTGGCCGAGCGCCTGGATGATGGAGCGGTCGATCTTCAGCTTGTGCAACGGGTAGCGCCGCAGGTGGCTGAGCGACGAATAGCCCGTGCCGAAATTGTCCAGATTGACCCGGACGCCTAGCGCATGGATCGCCTGCAGCACTGCGAGTGCTTCGACCTGCTGCGTCAGCGCGCTCTCGGTGACTTCGATCTCCAGCCGATGGGGCGCGAGGCCGGTCCGCAGCAGCACGCTCTTGATCATCCGCGGCAAGCGGTGCCGGTCCATCAACTGACGCGTGGACATGTTCACCGAGACCGTAAGGTGCGACGGCCACGTGATCGCCTCCTCGCACGCTTCGCGGAGGACCCATTCGCCGATCGGCCAGATCAGCCCGTTATCCTCCGCGATCGGCAGGAACTCGGCCGGCAGCAGCGATCCCAACTCCGGGTGGTTCCATCGCAGGAATGCTTCGAACCCGGTCAACTCGCCGCTCTCGATAATCAGCTGCGGCTGGAAATGGAGCGCGAGCTGCGCCCGGGGGATCGCCGTACGAAGCGCATCCATGACGCGCTGACGCTGGTGCGAGGTGGCGGCGAGCTCGGAGTCGAACACTCGCGCCGCGCCGCGCCCCGCTTGCTTGGCCGCATACAGCGCGACATCAGCCGCCCGGATCAGGGTCTCCGGCTCACTGGCGTGATCGGGGGCGAGGCCGACGCCCACACTGGCGCCGACGGACACGACCGACCCTTCGATGAGATAGGGCTTGCTCAGCAGCGCCACGATGCGCCGGCCCACGGTCTCGGGCTGGGTTGGCCGCTTCATCAGCACGGCGAACTCGTCGCCAGACAGCCGGCAAATCACGTCCGCATCGCGCAGCGCGCCGGTTAGCCGCTTGGCCACGAGCTGCAGCAACGCGTCGCCCACCGGGTGCCCCAGACTATCGTTGACGCCCTTGAACCGATCCAAGTCGATCAGCAACAGCGCCAAATTCGCGTCCGGGGCGGCAATCAGCGTCTTCAACTGCTCGTTGAACCACGTCCGATCCGACAATCCCGTCAGCGCGTCTTTCCGGCTTGCGGGCGCGGCTGCCCGCGGCTGCCGTTTCAACGACAATAAGAGATGCCCATCGGGCCCACTTGCCGCCACGACCGAAAGTTTCGTCTCCACGTCGAGCGGCAGGAAGAGTGGGCCCTCGGCCGCTGCGGCCAGCCACTGCTCCGCCCGGGCCACCGCCGCGGGCGTCAACGTCGGCGCGCGCCGGAGCAGCGTGCCGAGACGTTCCCCGATCAGCCCCTCCTGCAAGCCTAGAAGCTTCTGGGCCGCCGGATTGGCCAACACGACCCGCTGCGCCTCATCCAGCGCCATCAGCCCGGTTTCCGACCGGGTCAGCAACGCCTGCGCCAGTCCTTCCCGCCCGGTTTCGGTTACAGCATCCAGCATGCGCGTCCTCACACAGGCGCCCAGTCTGCCGGACAAAGGTTACGTGTTTGCTAATCCTGCAGGCGGGCCGCGATGAGGAACTCCCGGTTGCCTTCCGGTCCGGTGATGGGGCTGGCCTCGATGCCCATCACCCGCCACCCGGGCAGCCCCGCCCACCATCGTTCGATCCGCGCGCAGACGGCCCGGTGCACCACCGGGTCGCGCACGACGCCACCTTTGCCCACCTGTCCCGGTCCGGCCTCGAATTGCGGCTTGATCAGGGCGACGGCCCAAGCTCCTGGCGCACACAGCGCCAGTCCCGCCGGCAGCACCGTCTGCAATCCGATGAAGCTCGCGTCGCACACCAGCGCTTGGACCGGCTTAGGCACGGTCGCCTGCGTCAGATACCGGGCATTCACCCGTTCATGTACCACGACCCGCGGATCGGTCCGCAGCGCCCACGCCAACTGTCCATGCCCGACATCAACCGCATAAACCCGCGCCGCCCCTCCCGCCAGCAGCACGCTCGTGAACCCGCCGGTGCTGGCCCCGATGTCGAGGCAGATCCGGCCCTCGGCCGACAACCCAAACCGCCGCATGCCTGCATCCAGCTTCAGTCCGCCCCGCGAGGCCCAGGGGTGTTCCTGCCCGCGCACTTCGAGGGCTGCATCCTCGGCCAGCAAATCGCCGGGCTTGGCCACCCTGGCGTCCCCGCTCCACACCTTGCCGGCCATGATCAGGGCCTGCGCCCGCGTCCGGCTCTCGGCCAATCCGCGGTCGACCAGCGCCTGATCCACCCGGCGCTTGACCACTACTTCTCTCGGGACACCACATAGCGTGCGAGCGCCCGCAGCCGGTCCGCCTCCGGGCCGAGATGGTCCAGATGTCGTGCCGCCTGCTCGGCCAGCATCTCCGCATGCACCCGCGCGCGCTCGACACCCATGAGCCCGACCAACGTCGCTTTGCCCGCCGCCTCGTCCTTGCCCGCCGTCTTGCCGATGTCTTCCGTCGTCCCCGCCGCGTCCAACACGTCGTCGGCGATCTGAAACGCGGCGCCGAGGTCGCGCCCATACCACGCGATCTGCATCCGCATCGGTGCGGGCACCCGCCCCAGGATCGCGCCGGCCTCCGCACTATACTGGATCAGCCGCCCCGTCTTCAGCGCCTGCAACCGCCCGATCTCGGCGGCCGTCAGCTCCTGTCCTTCCGTCGCCATGTCGATCATCTGGCCGCCGCACATCCCGCGCGCGCCGCTCGCCAGCCCGAGGGCGAGCACCAGTTCGCAGCGTGCCGCGGGGTCGGAATGCGTGTCTACGTCGGCCAGGATCTCGAACGCCCGCGCCTGCAGCGCGTCGCCCGCCAGCACGGCCGTCGCCTCATCGAACTTCTTGTGCGTCGACGGCTGGCCCCGCCGGAGGTCGTCGTCGTCCATGCACGGCAGATCGTCATGCACCAGCGAGTAGGCGTGCAGCATCTCCACCGATGCCGCCACCCGCGCCGCCGACGCCTGCGCCACGTGGAACAGGCTCGCCACCTCCATCACCAGGAAGCCGCGCATGCGCTTGCCGCCGCCCAGCGTCGCATACCGCATCGCCTCGATCAGCCGCCGCTCGTGCCCCTCCGGCAACGGCAGCAAGACGTCGATCGCCTCCTCGACCGTGGCCGCGTGTTCGACCAGCGCTCCTGCGAGATCGACTGTGTTCATCACCGCGCTCATTCGACCGCCTTCAGCCCTAGCGAGCCGTCCGCCCGCTCGACGATCGCCTGCACCCGCGTCTCCGCCTCGGCAAGCTTGCGCTCGCAATGCTGCCGCAGCATCGCGCCCCGCTCGTAGCAGGTGATGGCGTCCTCGAGTTTCTGCTGCCCACCCTCGAGCCCGCGCACGATCCGCTCCAGCTCGCCGAGCGCGTCCTCGAACGAGAGCGTGGCGATGTCGGGTGGCAGGGGAGGGGTGGGATCGGGCACGACAGCCCCTTTTGTTGTTGTCGGGCCGCCCTATTGCCGCATGAGCCGCCGCACATGCAAGGCGGCCGACGCGGCGAGCGCGTCCACGTCATACCCACCCTCCAGGATCGAGACGACCCGGCCGGGGCAACACCGGTCCGCGACCGCCAGCAACCGGTCGGTGATCCAGCCGAAATCGTCCGACTCCAACCGCAGGTCGGCCAACGGGTCCGCCTTGTGGGCGTCGAACCCCGCCGAGATGATCAACAGCTCCGGCCCGAACGCCTCGAGCCGCGGCAGGGCCAGCGTCTCCCAGGCTTGGCGGAAGCCCGCACTGGACGTTCCGGGCCGCAGCGGCAGATTGACCACGTTGTCCGCGACGCCCCGCTCCGACGCTGCGCCGGTGCCCGGATAACAGGGGGACTGGTGCGAGCTGACATACAGCATCTGCGGGTCCCCCTCGAGAATGTGCTGCGTGCCGTTGCCATGGTGCACGTCGAAGTCGACGACTGCGACGCGGTGCAGCCCCCACCGCGTCCGCGCATGCAGCGCGGCGATGGCGGCTCCCGCGAACAGGCAGAACCCCATCGCCTTCGCCCGCTCGGCATGATGACCCGGTGGCCGCACCGCCGCGAATGCCGCCTGCGCCCACCCCTCCATCACCGCATCGACCGCGGCCACCCCGGCCCCTGCCGCCCGCAAGCCCGCCTCCCGGCTGCCCGCGCTCATCAGCGTGTCGCCATCCAGATAGGCGTATTCGCCCTGCGACGGCTGCACCGCCAGGATCGCCTCGACATACCGCTCGGGATGCGCCCGGCAGAGCTGCTCGACCGTCGCTGCCGGTGCCTCTTGCCGGACCAGCGGCACGAAGTCCGGGTGCTCCAGCGCCTGCAAAACTCGACGCAGCCGCTCGGGCCGCTCGGGATGGCCCGCGCCGGTATCGTGGTCGAGGCACGCCGGGTGGGTGAACAGCGCGACCGTCACGGCGCGTCCTCCCGTTTGCGGATCGTGAAGCTGAACACTCCGGCCTCCTCGCCTTGGGCCAGCAGCGCATGCCCCGTCTCTTGGCAGAACGCCCTGAAATCGGCCACCGACGCCCGGTCCGTGGCCAACACCCGCAACCGCGCCCCCGCCGGCAGGCTCCGCAGCGCCCGATTCGCCCGCAGCACCGGCAGCGGGCAGCGCATGCCCTTAACGTCCAGCACGGTATCGCTCATCCCCGCAATCTCTCCCGCCCGCCCCGATTGGGCAAGCGACCCCCGCCTGCTATCCAGCCCGCCATGCAATCAGCGACCACCTACCGAATCGGCATCGACCTCGGCGGCACCAAGACCGAACTTGCCCTGCTCGACGCAGCTGGCGTCATCGCCTGGCGCCGTCGCGAGCCCACTCCTGCCAGCTACGACGCCATCATCCATACCATGGCCGGCCTCGTCGCCGCCGCCGAAGCGACCATCGGCGTCAGCGCGACCGTCGGCGTCGGCATCCCCGGCGTCATCAGCCCGGCCACAAACCTCGTCAAGAACGCCAGCACGCAGGTGCTGATCGGCCGGCCGCTCGACCAGGATCTCGCCGCCGCCATCGGCCGTCCTGTCCGGGCCGAGAATGATGCCAACTGCTTCGCGCTGAGTGAGGCAACCGACGGGGCAGGGCAGGGCGCCCGGTGCGTGTTCGGCGTCATCATCGGCACCGGCTGCGGCGCGGGCATCGTCGTCGATGGCCGCATTCTGGCGGGGCGGCATCGCATCGCCGGCGAGTGGGGCCACATTCCGCTTCCGAACCCGCGAGCCGACGAGCTGCCGGCGCCGGTGTGCTGGTGTGGCCAGCGCGGCTGCCTCGAACTTTACCTGTCCGGCCCGGGGTTGGCGCGGTCCTGCGGCGCGCCCGATGGACGCGCCGTGCTCGACCGGGCTGCCGCCGGCGAGCTGGCGGCAGCCCGGGCGCTGACGGATCATGCCGACCGGCTCGCCCGCGGCCTGGCCAGCATCGTCAATGTGCTCGACCCCGATGCGATCGTGCTCGGCGGCGGGCTGTCCAACCTGGCGCATCTTTACGAGCAGGTGCCTGGCCTGCTGCGCCGCTACGTGTTCAGCGACGTTGTCGACACGCCGATCCTGCGCAACCACCACGGCGACAGCTCCGGCGTGCGTGGCGCAGCCTGGCTCTGGCCGCAGCGGCCCACGACCAAGGGGCGCCCGACGTGAACGGAGCGCCCCCTTGTCGTCAAACCGATCTCAGCGCGTTGCGGGCATCGGCTGGCCCGACCCGGACGGCGCGGTGCCGGCCGGGCTTTCCGTGATGAGCCCGCCGCCATTGTAGGCGCGGTTGGCCTCGGGCGTGAACGGACCCTTGTCGTCCACCGTCTCGCGCGGCGAGGCCGTCGAGGTGCGGTGGACGGCGTGATGCGGCTTGGTGGTCTTGTGAGTGGTCTGCGCCACGGCCGGCAGGGCCAGCGCGGTGCCGAGGACGAGCGTCGTGATGAAGCGCATGAGATGATCTCCGTGTTGCGTGCCGCATTAACGGTTCGTCTGCCACGCGGTTGCCCGCGCGCCCGCTCGAGTGGCGCCGCCCGCAGTCCACGCCCATATTGCCCCTATGCCCGCGCTCTGCCGCGACTGTTTCCGCGCGACGTCGAGCGCGCAGTGCACGCACTGCGGCTCGCGCCGGGTCGTGGCGCACGCTGACCTGTTCGACCTCGCCATCGCCCATGTCGACTGCGACGCGTTCTACGCCAGCGTCGAGAAACGCGACCGTCCGGAGCTCGCCGGCTTGCCCGTGATCGTCGGGGGCGGCACCCGCGGCGTCGTCACCACCGCCTGCTACATCGCCCGTCTCTATGGCGTGCATAGCGCGCAGCCGATGTTCAAGGCGCTCAAGCTCTGTCCTGACGCCGTCATCGTACGCCCTGATTTTGCGAAATACTCCGAGGCCGCGCGGCAGATCCGCGGGCTCATGAGCGAGCTCACCCCGCTCGTCCAGCCGCTCTCCATCGATGAGGCGGTGCTCGACCTGTCCGGCACCGCGGCGCTGCACGGCGCTGCGCCGGCCGCGGTGCTGGCCCGGTTCGCCCACCGGGTCGAGACGACTCTCGGCATCACCGTCTCCATCGGCCTGGCCGCCAATCGGCTGCTCGCCAAAATCGCCGCCGGTCAGGACAAGCCGCGCGGCTTCACCGTCCTCGGCCGCGACGCCGCCGAACGGCTCGCTGGGGAGAAAGTCGGCCTGCTGCCCGGCGTCGGCCCCGTGCTCGAGCGCAAGCTGCAGGCCATCGGCATCACCCACATCGCCCATCTGCAAGCGCTCGACGACCGCGCCGCCCGCGCCCGGCTCGGCGACGACGGCCCCAGCCTCGTGCGCCGCGCTCGCGGCGAGGACGTCCGCCTGGTTACCCTCGAGCGCGACACCAAATCCGTGTCGGCCGAAACGACCTTCAGTTCGGACATCGTCGACCCGGCCGAGATCGAGCGCCATCTCTGGGGCATGGCCGAGAAACTCGGCCGCCGCTTGCGCGAGAAGGAGCTGGCGGCCGGCGGCATCGTGCTGAAACTGAAGACGGCCCGCTTCGCCAGCCGCACCCGAAACACTCGCCTGCCAGGCCCCACGCAACTGCCCGAGACCCTGTTCCGCGCCGCCCGGGCCTTGCTCGCGCGCGAGGCGGATGGAACCGCTTTTCGCCTCGTCGGGATCGGCGCCCACCCTCTGCTTTCGGCCGCCGACGCCGACCGCGGCGACCTGGCCGACCCCGACGCCGCCCGCCGGCGCGCGCGCTGGCGAGCCGTCGAAGCCATCAGGGCCAAATTCGGCGATCAAACGATCACCACCGGCCGCACCTTGCCCAGCATCAAGCGCTGACCGAACGGCGCGTCCTTGGCTCTAATCCAGCCAGCAGAAACGCTGTAAGTCGAAGCAGTTGTGGTGATCGAACTCGATGCCTTCTATGGCGAGCAAACGTTGCTGGACCGCGTCGCCGCCGTTGCGCGAAGCCGAATGGGAGACCTCTCCCTTGGCGTTCACGACGCGGTGCCAGGGAACATCGCTCGACGGGTCGAGTTGTTGCAGCACGTGACCGACCAGCCGGGCACGTCTCGGCAGCCCGGCCATCGCGGCAACCTGTCCATAGGTCGCGACCCAGCCTTGAGGAATGCGGCGCACGACGTCGCAAATCGCAGCGACGGCCGCATCGTTTTGAGGCGGGTTGGTGAGCGGCTTGTGCCTTCGTTGCATCCGCTTACCCTATAACGGGGTCTGCTTGATTTTCTTGCCTTCATCGGCCGCCCGCCACAGATACCACGCCGCCGTCGAACGGTAAGGCCCCCATCGCTCGCCCAGCGCGGCCAGCGCCTTCGGCTTGAGCTGCGCCTCCGCCCCGGTCACCAGCCGCCACCCCTCGCGCACGCCGAAATCGTCGACCGGCAACACGTCCGGCCGGCCGAGCGTCGAGATCAGCAGCATCTCCACCGTCCACCGCCCGACGCCGCGGATCGTCACCAGCCGCGCGATGAGCGCCTCGTCGTCCAACCCATCCGCCTCCTCCAGCGTCGGGATCGTGCCATCCAGCGCGTGGGCGGCGATCGACCGGATCGCCGCTGCCTTACTGGCCGAGAAGCCAAAGCTGCGGAACAGCTCGTCCGGGATCGCCGCCAGCACCGCCGGTTCCGGCATCACGCCGCCGCCATGCGCGACCAGCCGGCCCAGGATCGCCCGCGCCGCGTTCCCATGCAGTTGCTGGTGCGCGATCGAGCGCACCAGCGCGGCATATAGATCGCGCCGTTCCACCGCCGCCGTGCATGGCCCGATTCGCTCGATCAACGCCTTGAATTCAGGCTGAACGGCGGCGAGGTGAAGCGCCTGATGCATGTTTGGCTTCCAGTTTGCCGCGTCCGGCGTTAGGCTGCAACGAACGAGCCCCCGAAGGCACCATAACTACGGGAAACCAGCCGTGCCGACCAGAATGCGTCCGCCGATCTTTGGCGCCGAGACTGAACAGGCCGAAGCCAACCGCCTCACCGCCAGCTTGGCCGGCCTGGCGGCGGCGCTCCTCTTCATCGTCGTGAGCCTGACGGTGATCCACCGCCTGCGGGACGAAGGCCGGGTCGAGGACTGCCTGATGGCGGGCCGCAACAACTGCGACCTGCTCGTTGCCCAGCGCTGACTAGAGAAAGCTGGCCGCGATATTGACCGTCAGCGCCACGATGACGGTGTTGAACAGGAAGCCGATCAGTCCGTGCAGCGTGGCCAGCCGCCGCAGCTTGCGTGACGTGATCGCCACGTCGGACACTTGGAACGTCATCCCCAGCACCAGCGCGAAATAGACGAAATCCCAGTAATCCGGCTGCTCCCCACCGGGAAACACCAGGCCACCGTCCACCTCTTGGGCGCCCTCTTGCCGCTCGTAGTATTCGTGCGCGTAGCGGAGCGCGAACACCAGGTGCGTCACCAGCCAGGAGAGCAGTAGGGTCGCCGCGACCACCCCGACATACAGGGTCCGCTCCGCCCCGGCCGGCATATCCTTGGCCAACGACAAGACCGTCGTCAGCGCCGCGAAGCTCACCACCACGCCGGCCAGCGTGACGGCGAACACCGCCCACTCGCCTTCCTCCTGCGCTTCCGCATGCCGCGCCATCGCGGCGTCGTCGACGGGACGAGCAACCAGCGCCGCCATCATGAGTAGCAGCGCCAGCGCCCCGACATCCCACGCGAACACCATCCGGGCGGCCTGGCCATGCGGCGCCGGCAACAGCGCATAAACGACCAAGCCCACGATCGTCGCCAGCACCGTCCGCTGATGACCGATCGCGACGCGCAACGGCAGCGGCTTCATGCTGCGCCCAACCGCGACGCCGCGATCCCCATGTGCTCGGCCGCGATCCCCTCGTAGTCGGAAGCGCCCAGCATGCGCGCCTCCCGCGCCAACCGCTCGAACGCGAGCAACGCGCCCGCCGGGTCCTGGTGCCCCTGGAGCCGATGCACCCCGCGCATGAACAGCGTCCGTAACATCAGGTCGCGCCGCCCCGCCAATGCCGTCACAACCGCGTCCTCATCTGCCAGAAACTCCTCCACCCGGCGCGCGTCATCGAACCGATCCGCCGCCACCGCCCGCGAAAAATAGTGCGCCGCCATCTGGATCACCGCGTCCTCGGGCGCATCCGCCCAGTCCGCCGCGCGTCCGGGCGATCGCGCCGCCACCGCCGCGACCAGTTCGCCCTCCAAGGCCGGCGTCAGCTCCGCCAGAGACTCCACCATCAACAGCCGGGCCCGCCAGGCAACCTGCTTCAGATCGAGATCGACCAGGTTTTCCGCCTGCAGCACCCGCCGTGTCTCGACCGCGATCCGATATGCGGCCTCCGCATCACGCAGAACGGCTGCCGCTGGGCCCGCCGCCCGCTGCTCCAGCAACGCCCGATGGAACAACACGCCCGCCAGGTTGAACGGCTGCCGGCGCCCCAGCGCCGCCGCCCCGATCGTGCGCACTTCGGCTTCGCTCAACGGCGCCGGCAAGCGCTCGAAATCGATCCCGAACCGCTCGCGCCACGCCGCCTCGATCTGGCCCAGTACCCGTTCCAACACGTCCCGCTCCGCCGTCGGCACCAGCAACGCCAGCAGCCGTCCCGCCGCGCCGTTCCAGAGCGCCGACCCCGGCGCGGCCCGCCGCATGAGCCCCTCGAGATACGCTCGGTATGCGTGCGCATGTTCCGCGTCCGCGCTCGCCTGCAGCGGCCAGTCCGACGCCTCGGCCACCAGCGTATCGGCCCTCGTCGCAACCGCCACATGCGCGAACCCGGCCTGCCGCAGCGCCAGCCCGAGCGAGCGTTCGGTGAACAGCGTCAGATGCACCCCCGGCGCCAGGATCCCGAGCAGCCGCCCCTGATCCGCCCCCGGCACGGCCGCCGCCGCATCCGGCGTCGTCAGCGCCAGCACCCCCCCCGGCGCCAACCGCGCGCGCAGCAATGCCAGCATCGCGTAGGGATCGCTCACATGCTCGATCACCTCGGACGCGATCACCCGGTCGAACCCGTCGCCCAGCTCCATCGTGTCGGTCAGATACGCCTGGCGGATGTCCGCCCCCAGCTGTTCGCGCCCCGCCGCCGCAGCCCATGACGGATCGACCCCCACCGCCCGCCAGCCCAACACCGTCGCCGCCAGATCCACCGCGAACCCGAAGCCGCACCCCACGTCGAGCACGCTTCGCGCCCCCTCGCGGCCGAACAGCAACCGGGTCTGGTGATGGATGCCCGCGTTCTGTTCGAGCGCGAACTGCAGCATCACGTCCGCCGCCGGCTCGACCGAGTAGCCGTGCTCCGACCGATCGTCGTAGAAGCACGTGGCGCACCGCGCGCATCGCACGAGGCCGTGCCGTCCCGCCTGCACCACCATCGCATGCGGCCCGTTCGCCGCGCAGACCGGGCAGGGCAGGGATTTCGGCTCGCCCTCGGCCCAACGGAACAGGCCGGCCTGCGTCACCGCTGTCGCGCGCTCCGCCGGAACCGCATCCGGCACCAACTGCCGCACCGCCAGCCGATCCCGCAGCCCGGCGATCTCTCGGTGCCGCGCCGCCACGTCCGCCTCCAGCCCGCTCACCCGATGCAGCAGCCGGGACCACCAGAACGAGGCCTGACCTTCCGCGGTCGTCACCCGCTGCGCCGCGCGTCCCTCCCGTAGCCCCGATTGCACGAAATGCCGGTACCCCGACGCGACCACGCCCGTCGCCACCGCCTCCGCCACGTCCGCGTGCCGCCGCAGGTAGTCCGCCTCGTCGAACATCTCCGGCGTTCCCACCAGCGTCTCCGCCTGCGCCCGCACGAACCGCAGCGCGTCCATCACCTCGCGCCCGGACACGTCCACCGGCGCCCGCCGCACGGCCTCGGCCCACGGCATTGGTCCGCACCCCGCTGCGTCCCGCCTTGCCGGCCAGGGCTGCGCCTCCCCCTGGCGCTCACAGGCCAGCCTCGCCCGCTCCAGCGCCTCCATCCACCCCGCGTAGGAGTTCTCGCACAAGATCTCCGGCGCGAGATCGCTGTCTGCGTACGGCGCCGCGCGGCTGAACACGCCCTGCAGCCCGGCCAGCCGCGCCTCGATCACCTTGATGTCGCTTTTGGCGTCGACGAACGCCTGCGTCGCCGGGTCGCCGCCCGTTTCCAGCGGCCCGACCAGGATCCCCGGCGCCGCCGCCGCCAACCGCTCCAGATACGCTGGATAGGCCAGCGGCCCGACCGCCTCCGCCACGATCCCGGCCGCCTCGAACACCGCCGGGACCTGCGCCCCGATGCACATCACCGGCAGCCGATGCGCCTTGCAGAAATCCCGGATCGCCCGCTCGATCTCCACCCGCGCGCCCAGCAGCGCCGGCACGTCGCTCGACGCCCACACCACCGCCCGCACGGTCCCCACGACCCGGCGCGCCGGCGCGAACGCCAGGTTCGGCGTCACGATCGCCTTCGTCCCGCCGAGCGCGTCCGCCAGCCGCCGCGTCGCGCAAGACAGCACCGCGCACTCCCGCACCAGCCCGGCCGCTGTCTCGATCGCCTCCGCCGCGAACGCACGCCGATACGCCGGCGACACCAGCAGATGGTCGTCTAGATCGTAAATGAACGGTCGCCCCATCACCCGCAGGAACAGCTGGACCAGCGGATCGACGCTCCGTTGCACCCAGATGGCCGAGAAGCGCAGCTCCGGCGTCACCGGGTCCGTGCTGAACGCGAAATCACCCCGGTGCAGCACGCTGTAGCCGCCGATCACGCCCCGCCGCAGCAGTGCATCGAACGGTTGATGCACCCGCACATGCCGCAGGTTCGGCCCCTCGTCCGACAGGACGAGCACATGCCCACCCGGTCCCAACGACTCCCACACCGCCACCCGCGCCCGAACCCGGGCCAACGCCCCCTCGACGGCCCGCTCGAACGCCGTCCGCGCGCCCGCCGCCCCGAACCGGGCCCGCACGAACCCCAGCGCCGCCCCGGACGCCGCAGCGAACACTCCTTGGCCCAGCCCGGCCACATGCCCCAACCCGGCCTCGACGGTCTCGAACCGCCAGCCTGCCCCGACGCCCTCGAGCGTCGTCCGCAGCGGTGTGTCTTCGCCGAACAGCACCGGCGCCCCCGCCGCCAACAGCCCGAGCAGTGCCGGCGACGCCTCGATCCGTCCTGCGCCCGTCCTAAGATCCAGCACCACCGCGCCGGGCTGCATCACGGGCGCGGGCCCCAGCCTGGCGATCACCTCGGGCGATCCCTCCGCGACCCCGCACGCGATGCCGCGCACCGCTGCCCAGTCGGCCGCGCGCTCCGCGGCCTCGGCCTCCCCTGGCCCGACCAGCACGTGCAGCGCCCTGAACCGCTCCGACGGTTCGGCCGCGACCTCCACCACCGCCGGCACCACCCCGATCGGTACATCGCACGTCGCCCACGCGCCATATTCGGCAGCCGAGCCCACCAGCAGCAGCCCGGCCCCTGCGACGTCGATCGAACCCGCCGGGTCGAACCCCCGCAGATCGACCACGTTCAACCCGGCCCCGACCGGCATCGCCCCGCGCCGCGCCGCCGGCCACAACACGACATCGGCCTGGTCGAGCGGCGCCGCGCTCCGCCCCTCGACCAGCGCCCGCACCGCGGGCCCGGCACAAGCGGCCAAAGCGACCGTCCAGCTCACAACTGGCCCTCGACCAGCGCCCGCAGCGCCCGGATCTGCGCGTCCTGTTCCTGCACGAGCTGTACGAGCCGGTCCACCAGCGCTTCGATCGCATCCGGCGCGAAGCCCCCCGTGTGCTCCCGCCGCAGCACCTGCGCCGCCAGCGCACATGCGGCATCACCGGTCGCAGCCCGTGCATCCAGCAGGCCGAGCACGCAATCGAGGTCCGGCACGATCGCGTCGCTCGCGGGCTGTTCCTCGCCGGGGACCGTACGCGCCATCCCCGCTTCATGCCGCCCGCATCGCGGCCCCGTCAACCATCGGGGCCGTCGGGACGGCCCCGTCAACCATCGGGGCCGTCGGGAGCGCGTCGCCGCGCTAGCGGCTGCGGCTGATCCGTCGCCGCCGCGCCATCGTTCCGATCAAGGGCGCGAGCAGCAGGGCCGCGCTGGCCGGCTCCGGCATCTCGAAGCTCTCGAACGTCGCTCCCGGCGGGATGTCGAACACCGGTGCGCCCGGCACATAGCCCAGCAAGCCGAGCAGGGCAGCGTCCGACGCGTCAGTGCTCGACGCGTCCGGCGTCAGCGCGCTGAACAGCAGCGGCAACAGGCCCGACACGTCGATCTTGCCGAGTGGTGTTGAGAGATAGGGCGAGCCGAAATGGTCGAACACCGACGTACAGCTCGACCCGGGATCGGTGAAGCCGATCTGATAGCTGTAGCTCGCGCAGTCCTCGCGGTTGTAACGGTCGATCGATACCCCCTGGACCGTGATCGCCGGACCGAGATCGACGAATTTCGACGACGCGCAGATCCCCAGATATTTGAACTCCCCGCCGCCGGTGACGGTGCCGCACGAGAAGTCGATCGTGATCGGCTGGCCCGCGATAGTGTCGAGGTGATCGGTGAAGCTTTGGTTCACCAGGCCGATCGAGCCGATGTCGGCCGGCGGCAGCGATGCATCGATCAGTGGCCCGATCGACAGCCCGGCGATGTCGAGCCCGAGCGCCTTGACGTTGATGTTCCCGCTCACGACCAGGCTCGTATCGTTGTGGAGCTTGCCGGCCAGATCCGTCACCGGCGTGAAGCTCACCGACTTCAGGGCACCCGGCAAGAAATTGACGGTGTCCCCGTACTTGAAGTCGATCTCCGTCGATAGCGGACCGGCCAGGCCGTTCACGATCGGGGTCACCGGTGCCGAAAACAGCAATTTTCCGCTCGCCGCCGGCGCGAGCTGCAAGGATTGCGAGACATCGAGCGCCAGTCCCGCATTGCTTTCGAGCAAGTTGTAGCCGAATGGGCCGATGTTGCCCGCGAGCGGGATCGGCAGCCCGACCGAGTCCGCGGCGATTTGCGCGAGGTTGGCGTTGACCGCGGCGATGTTGTCCCGCGTCGCCGAGGTCAGCACGCCGCCGGACACGCCGCCCGCGGTCGCCGCCGAGGAGCTGTCCAGGTTGGGCAGCCGGATCGATGCGTTCACCAGCCCGCCCAGAGCGCTGACATTTTGGTTCGCGTTGACCGTCGTGCCCAGCACGGTCAGGCTGCCGTCGTTGTTCGGGTTGATCTTCAGCAGGTCCTGCGACCCGTCGAAATTATATGGTCCGAACGCCGGGCCGACGCAGCCGACCACCACGCACACCGTGGCGCCGGCGAAGGCGCTCGCCTGCGCCTCCAACCGCACGCTGGCCTGCAGCGTCGGTCCCGTCACCTGCAAGGTCGATGCCGCAACGCCTCCGCTCGAGTTGGTCGGCAAGCTCGCCACCCCGCCGAATTGCGTGCCCAGCGTGACCACGCCCGGCAGCCCACCGACCATCACCGGCACCGCGCTCGGCACAGTGATCGACGATACGCCCGGATAGAGCACGTCGAACGACCCGCTATTGACCTTCAGCGCGTAGTCGAGGCCGAGCTTGCCCGTCGTCTGTGCGCCGATTTCCGCCCCGATCTTCGCGCAGGCGAACACCACGCAAACGGTGTCGATGCCGCCCACCGTGTCGCCGACGTTCCATTGTTCTCCCAGGAACTGGCTTCCGGTATCGAGGGCGAACGCGGGACCGCTGTTCCACACGCTGAGTTTCTGGGCCGAGAAGATGCTGTTGGTCCGGAAAATCTGTTGCCCCCAGGCCGGCGCGGCCGCGAGGATGCAGAAAACCAAGGCGGCCAAGCGGCCGAACGAGCGATCCATTGCAGCCACCATTTTGTGTGGTGGGGCAATGATACCTGCGAAAGTGGCGTCAAGTCAATACGAAAACAAAACGAACATGGGCTAGCCGGCGCCCCGCACGTCCATGCGGTCGAGCCCCTTGTAGCGGTAGAGCAGGACGGAGCCGATCCACGCCGCGATAAAGACACCGATGATGATGAAGCCCAACTCCGTGAAGTTGTCATTCAGTGCCGCGACCGTCTCCCAGAACCAGCCCGACAAGTGAAACTGGCCCGCGAGCAAGCCGAGCGCCTCGATCCCGCCGACCAGGAATGCGACCACCACCGACACCAGCGTGATGGTCAGGTTGTAGTAGAGCTTGCGCACCGGCTTGACGAACGCCCAGTTGTAAGCCCCCAGCATCAGCACGCCGTCCGTCGTGTCGATCAGCGACATCCCCGCCGCGAACAGCGCCGGAAACACCATGATCGACCACAGCGAGATACCCTGCGCCGCCTGGGTCGCCGAGATGCCGAGCAGCGACACTTCGGTCGCGGTATCGAAGCCGAGCCCGAACAGGAAGCCGAGCGGGAACATGTGCCAGCTCGCCGTCACCATGCGGAACAGCGGCCGGAACAGCCGCGCGAGCACCCCGCGATTGTTCAGCAGCAGGTCGAAATCCTCGTCGACATAGCGGCCGCCGGCCCGCACGTGTCGCCAGGTGCGCCACACCGCCCGCAGGATCAGCAGGTTCGCCGTCGCGATGACGAACAGAAACAACGCCGACAGGGAGGTGCCGACGACGCTGCCGACACTCTTGAAGTGCTCGAAACGTCCGCTGAGCACCGTGGCCGTCGCCGCCACTCCGGCGGCAGCGAGGATGACGACGCTCGAGTGGCCCATCGCGAAGAAGAACCCGACGGTGACCGGGCGCTTGCCCTCCTGCATCAGCGTGCGGGTCACGTTGTCGATGGCGGCGATGTGGTCCGCATCGACCGCATGCCGCAGCCCGAAGCCGTAGGCGAGCAGCGCAGTCCCGAGGAACAGGGGTTGATGCTGGAACAGCACGAAGGCCCACACCCAGGCGGCCACGTTGGCGGCGATCAGCAGGCTGTAGATGCCGATCAGCCGGCCGCGCAGGTTCGCCGCACGGTCGTCGAAGGTCCGGGTCAACACGTCGAACAAGGTCGTCTCTCCCGCCCCAGGGCACCCCGCCCGGCAGCATTGGTCGATGCGACGACGGCAGGTCTCCTGGCTCGCGGGTCCACGCCTTTGGCCCTGCCTTCCCAAACCCGGCCGGGTTCAGTGGCCCACCCCGGCGGGGCAGACGGGCCAGCGGCTTACCGCTGACAGTTGCGGGGGCAGCCGCCGACTTGCCCCCGGACCTCGATCCAGCCAGGGCTCACGGCGTTCCCTTTTCACCCGCTCGCGCGGGACCATCGACACGAGCAGGATGATCCATCTCGACCGCCCTGGCAAACCAGGCTCAGAGGTGTGATCCTCGCCTGATCCGGTCGCCTCAGCCCCGCAGCAAGCCCCGCGCGGGCTCGACGCCCTCGCTCCCCGGGAACGCCCGCGCCACCGCCGCCGCCGGCAGCCGCAGATGCGCGGTCAGCAGCCCTTTCGCCAGCGCGCGCACGTCCAGCGTCGGCTGTAGATCCCGGGCCTCGAACAGCCGCCCCGCGGCCAGACCCGGCCAATCCGCCCGCACCCGGCCGCCCGCCACCGCGCCGCCGAGCACGAAGGCCGCCGCGCCCGTGCCGTGATCCGTGCCCCCGGTCCCGTTCAAATGCACCGTCCGCCCGAACTCCGTAATCACCAGCACCGCCGTCTGCCTCCACGCCTCGCCCAGCGCCGCCCTTAGCGCCACCAGCCCGGCGTCCAACTGGCGCAGCGGCCCGACCAGCCGCTGCCCCTGCGCCGCATGGGTGTCCCAGCCGCCCAGCTCCAGCGCCGCGATCCGCGGGCCGTCCGCCGCCGCGAGCAAGCGCCCCGCCGCGGCCGCCAGCGCCGGGAAGGCGTTGCGGTCCGGCGCAGTCTTGCCGTTCCCGAGCTGTGCCCCCGAGAACCCGCGCTCCTGCAAACCCTCCCGGATCGCCGGCCCGGTCACCGGGTCGTGCGCGTGCAGCGCGACCAGCCGCGCATACAGGTCCGCCTGCGGCTGCTGGAAGCTCTGCGGCGCGAACGCCCCCACCGCGGCGGGCCCGCGCAGCAACAGCGGCAGCGACACCCCCACCGAGAGCGGCAGCCCGTTCGGCCCCGTCGGCGCCATGCCCTGCACCGCCCGGTTCAGCCAGCCGCTGCTCATCCGCTGCTCGGCCCCGCTCTCCATCAGGTCCTGCGCCTCGAAATGGCTGCGCGTCCGCACCGGCCCCGCCACGGCATGCACCGGCAGCAACTCTCCTTGCCCATACATCTCGTGCAGCCCGGTCAGCGCCGGATGCAGCCCGAAGAACCCGCCCAGGTCGAGCAGGCCGTCGCCCCCCGGCCGCATCGCCCCGCGCAGGTCCGCAAAGGCCGGGTCGCCATACGGGGTGACGGCCGCCAACCCGTCCAGCGCGCCGCGCAGCAGCACCACCACGAACCGCCGTTCCGTGGGCGCCGCCGCCATCGCCAGCGACACGCGCCCGAGCGACACCGCCGCCCCCAACCCCAGCAGCGTGCTCCGCCGCGACAGCATCCCGATCATGTCACCGCCTCTGGAATTCCGGTGAAGCCAGCAGCAGCGTGATCGCATCCCGCCGCGACCCGGCCCGCCGCATCGCCTCAGCCGTCGCCTGCGTCAGCAGCGGCCCGAGCGCCACCTCCGCCAGTGCCGAGGGTTCGGCGAGGTCCGGCCGGCCGGCGAACCCATATGTCCAATCGATGCGCCGCATCATCGCCTCCGGCCCGGCCCAGTCAGACGCCGTATCGGGCCAGCCGATCGGGAAGGGGGCGCCGAACATCGCTTGCCCCAACCCACCCACGACCCCGTTGAACGGCGGCCGCCGGTCGGGCGGCAGCGCCGCCGCCCGGTTTGCCGCCAGCACCAACTCTTGCGGGCTTCGCAGCTTCGTCAGCGGCGTCCACGCCCCCGGCAACCGGATCAGCTCCAGCGACGCCTGCCGCAAATCCCCGCCCGTGTCCCGCAACGCGCCCGCGACCCGGCGCACCGCATCCGGCGGCGGCGCATCGGCCACGAAGTGCCGCACCAGCTTGGTGGCTAGATGCAGCTGCGTTGCCGGATGGTCCGCCAGGAACGCCAGTGCCTGCCGCCCGCCGTCCTCACCCTCCGGAAACCGTCGCCCGAGCACGACCTTGTCCCCCGGCTCGTGCATCGCCGGCCGAAACTTGAACCCCGCCCCGTCCCGCCGCTCCACGCTCCACCCGGTCAGCAGCTTGGCGAACGACGTGACATCCGCCTGCGAATAGCCGGCCGCCGGGCTGAGCGTATGCAGCTCGAGGCATTCACGCCCCAGATTCTCGTTAAGCCCTTTGCCCTGCCGCAGCCCGGCCTGGCTGCTCGGCCCGAACGACTGCGCGTTGTCCAGATAGATCAGCATCGCCGGGTGCTGCATCACCGCGAGCAGCATGTCTCGGACCTTGCCGGTAACGTGAGGCCGGATCGCGCTGCGGACATAGTCCCCCACCAGCGGCGCGACCTGGCCCTGCTTGGTGCTCACCGTGAAATGGTTGGCCCAGAACCACACCAGCCGTTCTCGGAACGGCGCAGCGGTCTCGATCGCCCAGCCCTCCAGCGCGGCGGTCTCCGCCTGGAACAGGTCCCTGGCTCGATGCGGCCGCTCGCCTCCCATCCCGGCCGCAATCGCCTCCTTTCGATCCTTCCGGTCCTCCCGGTCCGCCTCGATTGCCGCGAACGCCTCCGCGATCGACGCTCCCGGCGGCCCCGCATCCGTCCCGCTCACCTGCGCCGCGAGCCACGCGCGCACATCGCCCGGCACCGCGTCCTGCGGCCCCCGCCCAAACCCGAACCGCGCATACGCGTGGGCCACATCGGTCAGCATGGCCGTTCCCGTTTCGAGTTGCCGATCATGGACCGTTTACGTTGACAAACGGTAAACCACGCGCCTTACCCGCCCGGCTCACCACCCGAGAGGCGTCCCGTGTCCCCCATCCCAGTCGCAGTGATCACCGGCGGTGCGCGCGGCATCGGCCTGGCGATCGGCCAGTGGTTCCTCGCCCACGGCTACGCCGTCGCCCTGCTCGACATCGATGCCGGGACCCTCGCTGCCGCCGAGGCCGCGTTGAACCAACCCGACCGTCTCCTCGCCCTCACCTGCGACGTCTCCGACCCGGCCCAGGTCGACGCCGCCGCGGAGGCCATCCTGGCCCGCTGGGGCCGGGCCGACGCGCTCGTCAACAACGCCGGAGTCGCCGTGTTCAAGCCCGCGCTCGACACATCGTTCGCCGAATGGCGGCACGTCCTCGGCACCAATCTCGACGGCGCTTTCCTCTGCTCTCAAACGTTCGGTCGGGTCATGGTCACCCAGCGCAGCGGCGCGATCGTCAACATCGCCTCCATCTCGGGCCTGCGCGCCAGCACGCTGCGGGTCGCCTACGGCACCAGCAAGGCCGCGATCATCCACCTGACCAAGCAATACGCCGTCGAGCTCGGCAATTACGGCGTGCGGGTCAACGCCGTCTGCCCCGGCCCGGTCGAGACCGAGATGGCCAAGCTCGTGCATTCCGTCGCCATCCGCGGCGACTACCACGACGCCATCCCGCTCGGCCGCTACGGCACCACCGGCGAGATGGCCGAGCTGGTCGGCTTCCTCTGCAGCCCCGCGGCCAGCTATCTGACCGGCCAATGCCTGGCCAATGACGGCGGCTTCGAAGCCACCGGCGTCGGCCTCCCCACCTTCCGCCGCACCGCCGGCCTCAATGCCGTTGGCAACGCGGTGGGCGAGGGCGACGGCGCCTGATCCTGGGCTTGCGCGAAAGGTTACCGTTCCAGGACGGGATTAAATCATGCCAATCTGCTCCCCGAGTAGGGAGCGATCCAGACATTGACGGCTTCCGTGTAATTTTGAGGGCTGCTGTAGGAGCGGAACTGGGGGCGCGCATGCTGAAGTGACATCAAGCTAACTCGCTCAATCCCGCTTCCATCGCCGCCGCCGGAACGCCCAGCTCTCCCCGCGCTCGCCGGCCAGAAAGCGTTCCAACCGCCCCAGCACCTGCCGCGTCACCTCCATCAGCTCCAGCCCGAGCGCCTCGCGCACGCCATAGAACCGCACCGCGCTCAACTCGCCACTATCCGCCGCCATCCCCTCCACCAGCCCGGCCTCGGCCACCAGGAAGCGCGCGTTGAACCGGATCGGCGAGGCCGGCGGCGTGATCGCCCGACACAGATACGAGATGCCGGCCAGCCGCGGCGGCCGCCCGAACGATAAGCCGGTCTCCTCCTCCAACTCCCGTGCCGCCGCCATCACCAGCCCGCGCGCCAAGCGCGGTTTGGCCACCCGGCCCAGCAACGCCAGCGTGTCCGCATCAGGCTCGCTCGCCGCCGGCGCCACGCCGTCGCCCGGGTCCACGGCGCCGCCCGGAAACACCAGCCGGTTCGGCATGAACCGGTGCCCCGCGCCGCGCACCCCCATCAGAACCTCCGGCCCGGCCGATCCTGCGCGCCACAGCAGCAAACTCGCCGCATGCCGGGCGAACACCGGCCGGCCCCGTCCTTCGGCAGCGGTCATGCCGCCAGCACCTCGAACACGTCCCCGTCCGCGGACAGCCCCTCCACATGCGCCCGATGCCAGAGCGCATAGAACAGCAGCGTCCACGCCGCCCGGCTCTCCCGCTTGCCCTCCGCGTGCCGGAACAGCGACACCACCCGGTCGGCCCGCGCAATCTCCCGGATCCCCGCCGTTCCCGCCACCAGCGGCCCCAACCGGGTTCCCTGCGCGGCGATCCAGGCCCCGATCGGCACCGTGAACCCCTGCTTCGGCGCAAACGGCTGCGCCTCCGGCATCGCCCGCTCCAGCCAGCGGCGCAGCAGATATTTGCCCCGCCCGCGCCGCACCTTCTCCGAGTCCGGCAACCCGAACCCAGCCGCCGCCACGTCCACGTCCAGGAATGGCGTGCGCCCCTCCACACCATGGGCCATCAGGCACCGGTCCAGCTTCAGCAACAGATCGTGCGGCAGCCAGTCCGCGATGTCGGTCGCCTGCGCCACCCCCAGCCGCGTGCGCCCGGCGATCGTCGCCTGCGCCTCGGCCGCCGCCAGCCCGTCCCGCCACGCCGCCTGCGCCACGAGCAGCACGTCCAGCTTGTCGAAGATGCCCCGCGCCCGCATGATCCGGCCGCCCTGCCACCAGGGCCGCATCGCGCTTCGATAGCGCCCATAGCCGGCGAAGATCTCGTCCCCGCCCTCGCCGCACAGGATTACCTTGACGTCCTCGCGCGCCCGCCGCGCCAGGAACCAGGTCGGGATGATGGCGTAGTCGGCAGCCGGGTCGTCCATGCAGGCGACGATCTGCGGCAGATGCCGCCACACCGACGCTTCCGTGATGTCCACGCTCTCGTGCCGCGCCCCTGCTGCCCGCGCTGCCGTGGCCGCCTGCGCCCGCTCGTCCGCCGCGCCCTTGACGTCGAACCCGGCCGTGTACGCCAGCACTCTCTCGCTGTTAAGCCGCGCCATCGCCGCCAAGATCGCCGCGCTGTCCACGCCGCCCGAGAGGAACATCCCATACGGCACGTCGCTGCGTTGATGCAGCTCCACGCTGCGCATCAGCGCCGCATCCAACCGCGCCAACGCCTCATCCTCGCTGGCCGCGACCGGCCCGCCCTCCGGCAGGCTCGCCACCCGCGCCCGGTCCAGCACGTGACCATCGACGATGCGGATGCTCTCCCCGGGCAGCACCCGGTCGATCCCCTGAACGATGGTCGCCGCCCCGGTCGTGAACTGCATCTGCAGCAGCTCGTCGCGCGCCACCGGGTTGACCCGGCGCTCCACCAGCCCTGCCGCCAGCAGCGCCTGCACCTCCGACGCGAACGCCAGTCCACCCGGGACCGCGGCCACATAGAGCGGCTTGATCCCGAACGGGTCGCGCGTCAGCGTCAGCGACCGCTGCGCCCGCTCATGGATCGCGATCGCAAACATCCCGCGCAGCTCGGCCGCGTAACCCGGCCCATCCCGCAGCCAAAGATGTAGCGGCGGCTCGCAATCGCTGTTCGTTGCGAACTGGACCTGCGGCATCTCCGCCCGCAGCTCGCGGTAATTGTAGATCTCTCCATTGGCGACCAGGGTGGCCGGCCCCGCATGCAGCGGCTGATCGCCTCCGGCCACGTCGATGATCGCCAGCCGCGTGTGCACCAGCGCCACCCGGCCCAACACCGAGTGTCCGCCGCCATCCGGCCCTCGATGCCCCAGCGCCCGCCCCAGCGCCGCCAGCACGCCCGCATCCGGTGCCGGCGAGCCCGCCATCATCGACAGTCCCGCGATCCCGCACATCAGCGCGCCATCCCGGCCAGCGCCGCCTGCCAGCGCGCCACCACCGGCCCTTCCGCGAACGACCGCGCCCATTCCGCCCGTCCGCCAGCGGCCAACCCGTCCGCCAAGCCGGAATTCCCCAGCACCGTGCGGATCGCCGCCGCCAGCCGCGCCGGGTCCTCGGGCGGCACCAGCAGCCCGGTCCGGCCCGGGTCGATCAGCTCCACCGGTCCCGCCACCGCCGCCGCCACCACCGGCCGCCCGGCCGAAAATGCCTCGATCACGACGTTGCCCAACGGCTCATGCCGGCTCGGACACACCAGCATGTCGCAGCCGGCCAACAGCGCGCCGATATCCTGCCGCCAGCCCGGCATATGCACCCGCGCGGCGACGCCTTCCGCCTGCGCCTGCGCCGCCAAGGCCGCCCGCTCCGGCCCATCGCCCGCGATGACCAGCTGCGCCCCGGGCACCATCGCCATCGCTCGGATCAGCACGTCGAACCCCTTGTTGTGGTGCAGGCGCCCGAGCGCCAGCACCACTTGGCCGCCCGGCAACGCGGCCGGCGTCGCACCGGCCAGGTCCGGCGAGAAGTTCGGCAGGTAGTGCACCCGCTCCCCGGGCCATCCCTGCTCCTGCACCCAGGCCACGATCCCCCGCGTATTGCCGATCAAATGCTCGCATCGCCGGTAGTTCTTGAGGTCGTAGTACCCGCCGAGCCGCCCCGCCGTGACCCATCCGTCCTGCCGTACCGCCCGCGCTGCCCGGTTCATCCACGCCACCACCACGCCCGGCTCGAACCGTCGCAGCACGCGCGACAGCCGGCCCGGCGTGATCCAATCGAGCGCGCCCCCGAACCCAAGCTCCACCGGCGCCACCCCAGCCGCCGCCATCCGGCTCGCCCGCCCCGCGTCCCGCCGGATCACCGGCAGCACGCTCTCGCCCGCCCGGTGCATCGACGCCGCCAGCCGCTCGAAGAACAACTCCGCCCCACCCGTCCGGGCACCGGCCATCACATGGGCAATCCGCATCCAGGCGCTCTACCACATGCCGCCGGCTTTAGCCTCTCCCGGCCGAACACGGCCGGCCGACGGCGCTGCCGCCCAACGCGACCCGGCGGATCGCGGCGGTGACGGAGGGGAGGGTTGGCGGTGGGCACAGTCTGCCGCGAACTCGTCTCCAGGTTCAGCGCCTGTTTAACAGGGAAGATACAGGGAAACCGTACTCTCTGGCCTGACCCTTTGGCTCTAGAACGCCCGTAAAAACGTGGGTTCCAGGAGCGTTTCGGGTCAAAACGGGCAGTCGAGAACAGGGAAGTTTCTCGCGCGGATCAGGGAGAGCCGCTTCCGGTTGGCAGGGCAGGGCAGGTCAGCGCCTGGCCGTTAGGGTCTGTGATCGCGGAAAGGCAGTCTCCGATGGCGCCATTCGGGTGCGGCACGCAGACCGCCCCGAGGCTGCCGCCGCTGGCGTTCCCACCAAGCAGCGTTGGCGCGGGAACCAAGCCGACGGCCTCTCGGGGTCGCTGCCTGAACAGAGGCGCTAGTGCGGGGAACCAAGCAAGCGGCCCTTGACGGTAGTCAACCTTAGTGAAGGCTTTTAACATGTCATATCTCACCAGCGCTCAAGCGGCCATCGCCGACCTCGAGCTCATCGTCACCTACCGTCACCCCTCCGCCCAAACCCTCGCGAGGCTACAAGGCGCTATATCGGAACACCGTCAGCCAGGCGCCGGACGGGTGCGACTTCGACTTCTTGGCAGGGGCGGCGCCGTGAGCGGTGCATTCGATGCAAGTTAAGCCGCCGCGCTCCTTTGCGAAGCCTGGCGAACGGGGACCTTACTGAATGAACGGCTCGACGCGGTGCGCCCGCGGACGATGGCGGAGGTCTATGACGTCCAGGATCGCCTGATCAACGCAATGGGCCTCGCCACCGTTGGTTGGAAGCTTGGCCTCGGCAGCTATGCGCAGAAGCAAGATCTCGGCATCGGACGATCCGTCGCAGGGCGGATCGCGGCGATCTGAGCTGTTCCGCGACGGCGAGACGGTAGAGCTGCCCAATGCAGCCCCGTTCACCGTCGAGTTCGAGATCGCCTACGTGCTCGGCCGCGACATCCTGCCCGACGAGGCGCCGTTCCCGGCGCTTCATGCCGTGGCCGGGACCCGCGTCACCTTCGAACTTGTCCTCTCGCGCTTCATCGACCGCCGCGCCGTCGGTTGGCCCAGCTTCGCCGCGGATAACGGGGCCTGCCAGGCAGTCGTGCTGGATGGCCCGATCGCGGCCGCCGACCTCCCCGGCCTTGCCGCCGACCTAATCGTCTACGTCGATGGCGAGGAGAAGGCGCGTGCCGTGACCGGCGAGGACGTGACCAACCCGTCCGAAGCGCTGGCCGACCTTGTCGCAATCGCACGGGAGCGGAATATGGTGCTGCCGGAGGGCAGCCTCGTCTCGACCGGCACCCTGTCCCGGCCGTTCAACGTAGCCGCGCCCACGGCCGAGATCATCGCGCGGTTTGGCGGCTGTTCGCTAACCATTCGCACACGCGCCCCAGCCTGAGGAGACGTCATGCCCGACCCGCGCATCGATCCCGACCGGTTGCTGGACTTCGCCGCCACCGTCTACACCGCGGCCGGGATGCCACCAGCGGACGCGCATCTCGCGGCCGATACCCTGGTGCAGGCCGATCTATGGGGGCACCAGTCCCATGGCGTGATGCGGCTGTCCTGGTATGTGGCCCGCCTCCGGGCCGGAGTCTGCTGTCCGGTCGCAGTGCCGGACACCGTAGTCGATGGCGGGGCGATCGGGGTGATAGACGGCCATGACGCGATGGGCCAGGTGCTGACGGCGCATGCTATGCAGGATGCGATCCGCCGTGCGAGGACACACGGTATCGGCGCCGTGGCGCTGCGCAACTCCAACCATTTCGGCACGGCGATGTATTTCACGCTGATGGCCGCGCGGGCCGGCTGCATCGGTTTCCTAGCCACCAACGCGAGCCCGGCCATGGCGCCATGGGGCGGGCGAAAAAAAAGCGTTGGCACCAACCCTTGGTCCTGGGCGGCTCCTGCCGGCAAGCTGGCGCCACTGGTGCTCGACATCGCCAATACCGGGGTCGCCCGTGGCAAGATCTACCTGGCACGACAGAAAGGGCTTCCTATTCCGGAGGGCTGGGCGATCAACGCAGCCGGCGCACCCACGACCGACGCCGCCGAGGCGATCGACGGCATCATCCTGCCCATGGCGCAGCACAAGGGCTATGCCATCGCGGTCGTCATGGACATGCTCTCGGGCGTCCTCACCGGTTCGGCCTTCGGCGCCGGCGTGCACGGACCGTATCAGACCGAACACCGCAGCGGCGCCGGGCAGATGATGATTGCGCTGGATATCTCCGCCATGCAGCCGTTGTCCGAGTTCGAGGCGCGCATGGAGCGCTACGTCGCGGAGCTGAAGTCGGCACCCCTGGCGCAAGGCTTTACGGAGATCGTCTATCCCGGCGAGATCGAGGCCCGCAACGATGCCCGACATCGCGTAGAGGGGTTGACGCTGCCTGAAGACACGATGGCCGATCTCCAGAAAATTGGAGCGGCGCTCGGGGTCCGCCTGGACATTGTTCGACAGCATGGATGAGCCGACCATGTCTGCCGTTGCGGCCACGCCACCCGCGTCGGCGCCGGCTATCCGGACCGTAGCAATGCGGGCCGACACGAACCCGGCGGGCGACATCTTCGGCGGCTGGCCACCGACACTTTCGACGAGCAAGTGCCGTATGACCTCCTGATCGTCACGCTTTTGGCCCACCAGGCGGAAGCGATTCTGCCAAGCCCTCTGGCTTCGCTGCCACGTTTCGCTGTGCGTTGCGTTCGAAAGCGTGTCCGTGGCTGCCAATGGCGCGGCGGCGGCGCATCGTGGCGTGAAGCGCTTGTTATGGCGCGGCGTATCCACGCAACCTTTATGCTCATCTAGGCGCTCGGGTACCCCGTCTATCCCAGCGGAAAGGGGCTCATCGACAATAGTCCGGCGCGAGGGGTGGCGGCCATGCTTTGGTCCATGTCGCGCATCCGTTCGTTCCGGGAGTTGCTAGCGACGGGAGAAGCTGCATGCCGCGCCCCAGTGGACAGCATGATTGCGTCTGCGCCGCTCGCCAAACAAGCCGTCCTCACAGCCGACATCCAGGCGATGAAGCCGTCGTGATCCCTGATAGACCTCAAGTCGATCGAGATCGAACGGCCGAGGGTAGTGGTTCCGATCTTGCTGGCTTCAGTTTGCCACGGTGCCCGATCCCGCGCACTCAGGTCGGCCACGGAGCCTTGCTGAAATGCGGCTTGAGACTGCGGGGAGAAGCTTGTCGAGCATCCGATCTGAGAGCAACCTCGTAAAATGGACGGCCATCGCTGCATCGCGGCCGACCGTGTAGCGGGTGCGAGGCCGCGTGCTGGTGATTGCGTTCGCGATCACGCGGGCCGCCTTCTCGGCAGGCGAACTCTTGGGTACAGCCGTTTGGGCCTACGAAACGACCGCGCGCATGAGCGCGTCGTAACGACCGTGCTGCTCGACGGTCATTCCGCTGGTGATGTGCTCAACGTCGGCGACCCGCCCAAGCATATCGGTCATGACGGCGCCCGGCTCGATCACGACGGACTTCATTCCGAGCTGCTCGACCTCCCGGCGCAACGCGTCGCTGACCGCCTCCCTACGACGACTTCTTGGTGCATCGCCGGGTCTCCCTCGAGCATCGGCAAATCATGACCAATTCCGGTCGGTCGCGACAGGGCGACCTAGGCCGCGACTAACGGAACGGCCTCTCTCCACACATAAAGGGACAAAGCTGGACACGGCTGCGCCAGAGCTCAGATGGGCTAAGCGTTTCGGCTTTCACGATAAGTCCAGTGTAAGACGGGAAGACGTTAAACATGTCTTTCCCATCCACTCGGGGCTCCATTCACTGAGCCGCGAGAGCCTGCCGCCGAGGACGTTCTTGCAGCGACCGCCAGATCGCGTCGTCACGGTTGTAGAAGTCACGGCGAAATTGCAGCATCCCGCCAGTGTCTACAAATGCGGTCTGGTATACAACGAACACCGGGACTGGCGCTGGCAAAGGGTTTCGGGTTGTGCTGCCCGTCGCGATCCCTTGGTCGATCGTGCCAATCGATTGATCCATGAGAAGGGCGGCGAATTCACGCGGGTTCTCTACCCGGATGCATCCGTGGCTGATACGGCGGTTATTGCGGCTGAAGATATTGCGATCCGGAGTATCGTGAAGATAAACGTCGAACCGGTTCGGCATGTCGAACATGATCAGGCCGAGACCCGCGTCTGGCCCAGCAGACTGCTCGACCTCGCCGTTCGCCAGCAGAACCATCTTGTTCCGCTTTAAAAATTCCGGATCTTGGCCAAGCCTGGGCAAAATCTCCGCCGCGGCAATGTCGACCGGGATTACCCATGGCGGATTATAGAAACTCGCGTCGATCATCGCACGAAATTCCGGACTCTGATTGCGCTCGACGTCTTCGCCGACAACGACTCGGGTCGAGAGAACCGGCTGACCCGCGCGATACAACACCAGTTGCTCGTCGGCGACGTTGACCCAGGCCCGGCTCGCCGGCAGAGGCCGCGGCAGCCAGCGTTGGCGCTCAAGATTGACCTCGATCGTGCGCAAGCTCCCGGTCGGGGTCATCCTGCTCGCCGGGGCGCCCGAGCGATGTTTTTTCAAAGCCTCCCGTAGCGCTGCGTACGTCGGAGTTGTCGGCGCCAGCGCCTCGATCACACCTGCTGGGTCTTCACTGTCGATAGCGCGGTCAAGTACAGCCGCCACATCAATCGGCTCAGGCGCCAGAGTTTGCGTTTCTCTTCGGCGTTCAACCGGCACGGCACCGCGGGCCAGCGCGTCGGCGTATGTGAGGAACGCGTCCGACAACAACAAGTCCCGCTCGAGCGGCGGTAGTATCGCTTCCTGTTGCAGCCGGGTTGCATGAAACAGGTCCAGGTTGAGGCCGTGGCTGCCCGCGTGCAACACTTCAGTTTTGAGTGCATCGGCCTGTGCTCGCCGGGTTGTCCAGACTGGAGCGAAGTCGTGGCGAGCGTAGAAGCGCCTCAGTAGCTCTATATCCAGGTCTACGCCAAAGACGACCAACTCCTGCGCGCTGCCCAACAGATCGTGGAGGTCCGTTTTGGTTCGCGGCGTCAGCACAGGGGCCGTTTCGAGCACCGGATCCGCGCTGCACGCCCCCAGCGCAAACGCCACGGCGAGCGCACTTGCCCCGCCGGCTACGGTCGCCCGTCGAGAAACTCTTGTCTGATCGACAGGTGGAGCGTTCTGGCGACGAATCACATTTTTGCGCCAAAGCGCACCCATTCCTGTCACTTCGGGACCTCTGCTAACTCACGCAACGGTATTGTTTGACTCATGGTCAAGAAAAGCACTTACATTTTGATCTTGTTAGTGCAACCCAAACAGAGGGAGAAACAGATGGTCGACATTTCTGGAATGGGAGGCCGTCAGGGGCTTATCCGTGTTGCCCTTATCGCTGCGGCCGTGGCTCCCATCGGGCTTCTTGCAGCGTGTTCGCCGCCACCGCCGCCACCGCAGCCGGTGGTGTATCAGCCGGCTCCGCCGCCTCCGGCACCAGCGCCGTATGTTCCGGCAGCTCGCGGCTAGGTAGCTGAGCCGAGCCGGCACTGCTGAGGCAGCGCTATTCGCAATCCGCAGCTGAGATGCCGCGGAAGGATGGATAGCGGGCCGGATCTGGGGTGCGGCGCACATTACGCCTTTGTCACATATCCGGCCCAGACGCGGTGAAGCAGGCGGCCAAAGCGCTGTCTTCGACGCTGCCGACGGAAGACTCCAGAGCTATTGTGAGCGTCGTGGACGTGCGATCGGAAGCCGGACGTTTCTTGTGCGCGCATTCTGGAATGACCGGCTGCAGCCCTGTTTGCGCGCGAACCGTCTGAGGCGCCGAACGGGACCACGTCTCCCAGTTCCAGTCTGATTGTCCGTCCGCGATCGAGCCCGTGATGCCCGATCGTGAGGCCGTGCTCCAGGGCGCCAGCCAAACTGTTTCCAGGTTCTGACCAATCAAACGGCTTCGGAGCAGCGTCCAGCCGTGGACGCGTTTGTCGCGCACCACGATGCGGGACCACCACAGCAAGGGCACGTTGTAGGCTTCGGTGAGGGCTGGCTCACTGTCAGCGTGTAATCCGGCCTATCGGAGTTCGCCCGTTTCCGGGCTTCCCAGAGATCCGCGACAAGCCTCGACAGAGTGCCGGTGGCCACCCTGTACCAGGACGGCCCAGTGACCGCGAAGGTGTGCAGAATGGCCATCTGGACATCGGCAAGCTCGTCCGCTGATCACACCCTCGGTCACTCGGCACGGCGCGCGATAGTCTCCCCCCATACCTGTTTGAACAGGGCATCAGGATTGCTGGCCCAAGCGTGGAGGCAAGCGGTTTCCGAAGCTTGGTCCGGAAGGGTTAGCTTGGTGGCCGCGAAAGTACCAACGTCGGCAGGACATTCATGTTCGAGTGTGGCCGTGCATGTCACGTCCGTGCAGCCAGCTTTCCGCAGAAAGCTAGGGCCGTTGCTGCCGGCGAATGCTTCTCCTGTCGCGTAGATGGCGCTCAGGAACGTCCAAGGCCGCGACTAGGGCTTGAGTACGCGGAGCGACGAGTATTGCTCCCCAGTCGGGACTGCGCAGGGCGATGATGCCGCCTGATACTAAACCCGGCACATCTCCCGTATAGCCCGGTTGGGATCAGCCAAGTGCTGAAAGAGCGCATGAGCAAACACAACCTCGAACCGTCCAGCCGTAAACAGCAGGTCTTAGAGAGATGCTGTTTGGAAAGAGATGTTGTCCAGCTTCGCCTCGGTCCTTTTATCGAGAACCGGCTTCCGCTCGGTTAGATTGCGCCAGACCGTGACCAGAAGATGCGCTGATCGCCACAGCCCCTCGAAGCGCCGGCCTGCCGTGCGGGTGTAATGGACGGTGTGCTTGGCCTCACGGGGCCAAGTCAGCGCGCGGGCACGATGGGAGCGGGACACTGTTCGTCAGGAGATCTGAGAGTTGCCCGACTTTGATGAGTGCTTCGCGAAGGTCGAAGTTTGGAACAGGTCGTTGCCGTGGGAAACGGCTTCACCGTAGCGGCTAATGAATGACTTGCCGTGTTGCACTCCCCACCGGTGACGACGATGGTGCGAAAATTGCGGAGCCGTCATACATCGCCAACGCGCTCACGACGTTGTTGGATCCCCCGGCTGCGGTCAGGCTGAACGCACCGGCGATCAACGGCGCCGTGAACCAGGCCGGCCGATCACTGCCGATCTGCACCCGGATGCGGACTTGGCCTCCGCCTGGGTCCGGTGTCACGACCCCGGTCACCCCCACATCGCTGCCATAAGATACGTGCAGCGTCGTCTGGGTGCCGGTCCGGAAGTCGATCTGGTATTTGCACGAGCCCCATCGTTCACACGATTCAGGCGTCCGCCGCCATGCCGAGATCAGAACGCTAGCGTCATTCTTGCAGTGCGCGTCTATGACATCGGAGTCGAAGCGGAATTGGCAACGGAATAATCCGACCGTCTTCGGCGCGAGCGTCAGTTGGGCGGGCCAAACATGCAGGCTCACCCCGGGCGGAAGCCAGTCCGGCAGCAGGTAGGCGCGCTCGCGCGAGGGGCCGTCGTTCGAAACAAGATAGTTGAAGTCGATGGGGGGATAGGGGCTCGCGGTGGCCGCGACGAACGTGCCAACGTTTTTCTGCCCCCAGTTATTGGAGAGCGTCAAATCGTCCGATCCAAGCGCCGTGATCGTTCCCGGCTTGTCGGGCACCGTCCAATCCGAGATCACGGCGCGCATGCAAAGATGCGCGTTGTCAGTCGGTTCGACCATCCACGCGATGGGGAGGTCAGCAGATAGCCCGGCATCGATCTGCGGGATTACGCCTGAGCCGAACTGCTTGAACTGGCCGTGGTCACCGCTGCCCGGGTCGCTCTTGAAGGCCACGATGCTGATGTTGAGGGCTGGGATCGTGCCGAAATTCCAAACGCGGGCCACGACCCAATGCAGCTCAGCGCTCCCGGCCGGCGGCACGCGCACTGCCTCGCCCTGATCGAACGGCATGCCTGCAGGATAGGTGTGATGGTTTTTCGGATCGTCGGTGGGAGTCGGATTGTCGCCGGTCCAGTCAACCCAGATATCGGGGCAGAACCAGTTCGGTGAGACTTGCGTGAAGGCGAGGTCGATGAAGTCAGCCGCCTGCCGGTCGACGCGGACGTGAAATACATGCACGGTCCCGGCGGGCCGGACCACGTCGACGATACCGACGACCGTTACGGTGAGGCCTGCCGCCTGCAGCGCGGGCGCGGTGGCAAAGTCGAAGACGTCGCCTGCTTTAACGAGGTCCAAACCGGTGTTGAGGCGCTGGATCTTGCGGCGGTACAGCCCGTCCACCGCGTACCGGGTGTCGTCCTCGAAATCGAGTACATTCAACACGAGCAGGGCAGGTGAGGTCGGCAGGCTGCGGCTGAAACCCACCCCGGTTTGGCGCGCCTCGATAAGGTCGAACTGGTTACCGTCGCCGCCTAGGTCGATGTGGACGAGTTGTGCCACGGTCGCGCCGACGCCGGGGAACGCGGCCCGGACTGCCGGCTCCATGCCGCCGTCCCAATATTCGTTTGGGACCAGCAGCGCTTCGATCGACTGCGGGCCGGCCGGCCCGGGAGTGGGAACATAGACGACCCGGGACAGCTTGCCGTCTGGCCCGGGATCGCCGCCGATCCAGCCGGAATACATTTTTATCGCGCCGCAATGATGCGGCATGTCCCAGTGCGCCGACATGATGGACCAGCCATCAAGATAGCGGAGATCGTGGCGGTACTCGGCCGTGCTGTAGAGGTCGGGATAGCCGAGGGAGTGACCCGTCTCGTGGGCGATTGTCGCTGGGTCCGGAGTTTCGTTGCTGAACAGGGAAATGATCCAGCCGCAGGTGATGGTCGTCCCCGTGCTGCTCGCACAGACCGCCTGGGACCGGGTGAACAGGCCTCGAAGGTTGGTGTAGTCGACCGCGTCCACCGACCAACGCTGCGCGGGAGGAATTGCCGGCCCCGGCGGCTCGATGAAAATGACCTGGACAGCGTTGTAGCCGTTGAACATGCCCAGCGCTTCGTCGGCCGCACCGCCAATCCGGGCGAGTGCTGCGGTAAACGCGTCGTTGACCAATCCTTGGCTATTGTTGATCGCATCCGCCCAGTCGGCACTCGAAGGGCCGCCAGGGTTGGGCGCCGCCTTGTCGAAACCCAAGGCCTCCAATCCGGTTTGCGACACCAATGCAATCGAGGCCTGCTCACCACCATCCTTTGAGGACAGGTCGATGTCGATCGTGACCGTCGCGCCGGCAGCCGTGATGGTGAGCGCCGTATTAAGCAGCGGGTCGGTCGCAAACCCGGCATTGGCCTGAGCGACCTCAAGCAGGTTTGCCAGGTGCTTGGTCAGCGGCACTAAGTCGCCCGGGAGCGTGTAGGCCCCCGTCGTCGGTGCATCGAGCCCGATTTGACTGAGGCCGCTCGACGAGACCGGGCCGAGCACGCCCTTGCCGGCGGCACCGGCCTTGAAGGCCAGCAACATGATGAGGTCGCCGAGCTGATTGGCGCTTTGGCTGGATGCAACGACCGACACCGGCGCGAATACACCGGGCGATGCTGTTTGCGCGATTCCGTTAAGGTAAGCGCTGAGTGCCGCGAGATCCGCGGCGAGCGTGGCGGACGCCATAGTGAACGTCTTGGCCGTGAAATGTAGATGGGCGGTTGCTTTAATGCCGCCCGGCGGCGTGAAATCGAACGAACAGGTCTCCGACCCGGTGAACACGATGTCTACGGGGAAACTCCCGTGGGTGCTCTTTGCCGTAAGCGTGGCGAAGGGAATCATGAGCGTCTTCTTACGGCCGGCTAGCCTGGACTCCACCTGGACCACCAGCGCTTCGGTTCCGTCAACGATGGCTTTCGGCGAACTTGTAATCGCGCGCAGACCCCCGGCCACAAATGGGGGATTGTAGTAGCTGCGCGTGGCAGACGGCATCGTCAGCGGCGGCCCATGGGGACCGACATTCCAGCCGAATAGGTCATAGGTCACCGCGAGCGCCCCGTGGGAGGCCTCGTCGTAATAGCGCTGCACCGCGTCGAAGCCCTGTGTTTGCAGGAATGGCGCCAGCATCGCCATGTCGGCGTCGTGGAACACTTGGCCAGTCTGGACAACAGGCAAAGTGAGCACCCGGTGTTTGTCGGTGGTGGGGCCGGCTGGAAGAGTGAGTGCCGTCACGGCGCACCAAACTGCATACCCGAGTCTCGCGAGGCGGCCGGCATCGATTTTAGGTCCCGCCCATTGGCGGCCGCGACTGCCAAATCCAGCGCGTGCCAGGATGCCAGTCGAGTGTCGAACATCAGGAGGTGGTCGGAGGCCTGGTGCGACGCCAGCATCCCGCCGCCACGCGGCAGGGCACGCGACTGCACGATCCGCATGGTAATCGGGTCCACTTGGGTTATGAACCGACCGCCGTCCCCCTGGCCGACCAAGTAGGCGCCGACTTTGCGCAGGTGCTGCACGGGGCGGTCCATGGGCGTCTCGCACCGGGGCGCCGGGCGGCAGAGGTCGAGACGGACCAGGCGGATTCCGTCGACGACGATGTAGGCGAAGCAGCCGTCGACAACCCCCGTACCGCCAGGTTCGCAATGAATTGTGCCCGGGCCTGACGGACCGTTCCCGTTCCCGCCACCCTGCTGTCCACCGCCTGTGGGATCGCTGCAAGTGCAAGGTTGCGGGACAGGCTCGGGCGGTGGCGGGCAACAGCAGCAGACCTGTCTTCGCGCGACGTCGACGCCGCGCGCGGAAACCAGCGTGCTGAGCCGCTGCGGCACCGAGGCCGCGCGTCCGCCCGTGACGTAGCCAATCCAGCATACGATTTGACTACGGGCGCTGAAGGCGACGATGAGGTCCTGGCGTGCGTCATACTCTAAGCTGCTCACGGGTGCGGGGGCTGATACCCTCGCGACGAGCCGTCCTGAGGCCTGGACGACCGTGATGACACTGTCTTGGTCGGCGCTGGTCACCGCGAAAGCCAGGCGCGTGCCAAGCGCCGCAATCGCGACCGGCCTGCCAGGTTCGGCAGCAATCTGACGATATCCGTCTTTCGTAACGATCCCGAGGACAGCGGTTCCGTCTTTGTCGAGCAGAACCGCAGTCTCGTGCGGGCCGAACTCCGTCGCCGCGATTACCCGCCCTGGCAGCTCATAGTCCCACGCGGGATGAGCAACACTGCCCTGCGGGTTGTGTACAATCGTAAAGCAGCTCAGCCGATAGCCGTGGCTGGCAACGTGTAAGCGGCCGGCGTCTATCAGCACCGCGACGGCCGGGCAACTCGTTCCGAGGCCAGCCACCGGACGTAAATGCACCGCACCAGAATGCCTTGGTGACCCGTGCGACGTGCGTCTGACCACGATTCATCCCTTTGCAAGGGACCGGTTGGACCCTCACAGAAAACGTTACGGCAGGCGATAACGAATGTAAACGGATGGTTGGGTCGTTCGCCGTCGCCGGGCTTCACCGCCGGCCGGCATGGGGCTCCACACGGCGGAGGGACTGAGGAAATCTCTGACCGCAGCGGCGCGGGACGCTTTCCTGCGCGAGGCGGAGCGGGCCGAGCGTACCGTTTGATCGCTCTACATGACCCTCGCCTATGCCGGTTGCCGCCTGTCCGAGGCCTTGGCGCTCACCGCCGACGGGTCGATCTCCCCGCCGGCGTGCTCACCTGAAAGCCTCAGAGGGTGTCAGAGAAGTCGCTATGCGGGTGCGATGCGGTTGAGCATGAGGCGTGTTGCGGCGACCTCGATCAACGTTTCTGAGGTTTGCACCTTGAACTCGTAATCCGTGTGGAAACCGCTTATACCGCCGCTCATCGTGGTGGAGCAGCAAACCTACCAGCGGCATCAGCCAAACTTCTCTGACACCCTCAACCACCAGTTCTCCAAATCCCGCTGATGTCGTGGAAGGTAACATTGCAAGCTACAGGGCCAGTATTCGCTTCGTTGCGATGGCCAACGAGACGCTGCAGATAAAGGACCCGCTCACACATAGCTTTGCTTACCTCGATGAGGCAATCCCACTCACATTGGCGGGGTAAGCCCATTCTTGCCGACGTTGATTGCGGACGCGGTGACCGTGCCGTCGTCACCGCGACTTCCGCTCACGATAATCTTCGCGCCGGGTTTGAGCGCCGACCGGTCCGCATCCTCGAAAGATACGATCGGGATATCGTCCGGGATCAGCACCTGCTTTTCTCCGCTGCCATACCTCACGGTCGCGACCCGACCCTTTGTCGTGATCAGGTTGCCCACGGTTCCATTCGTCATCGTAGCCTCTCCGCCACCCTCGACTTCGAATGGGCGGAAGCCTTCACCTCGGCCGCGCATGCTCGGCGGGAACACGTGCACCTCGAGCGCCCGCAACGTGCCATCCGGCTCGCGCGTTGCGGCTGTGCCGATGTAACTGCCAGGTTCGACGTCAGCCATTTTGGCGGCAATGACGAACGTGGTGCGAACGTCCGCTGACAGCATGATGCGGACTTTGATCCCGCTGCGTGTCGTCATATCCAACTCATCGGTGCTCACGCTGTCGATTGTCCCTCGCAAGCGTGCCGGAGTGGTCTCTGCAAGAGACGGTTCGATCATCAGCGTCGCGCCGAGACACAGGGTGGCAAGTCTTCCGCCGTAGCGCATGTGATAGCCTCGATATTAAATCAACGACCATGGACCTCCGTGACGCAGTACGGCAATTGCGCCCTCGTTAGGCCTGAGCCGCCCCGGATCAGCTCGCCTGACGGTGCAGGGTGGAGTAATTCCCGTTTGGGTCGGACACCGGCTCAGCCGGAAGCACACAGGCATCGAACGTGGCGAGGCCATTGGCGACCCGGCAAGCTACCCAAAAGTAGCAAGCTTCACCATCTAGGAAACGTCAGAAACGACCGCGAGTGACAACGCCCGGCGTGCCTCAACATGAAGCCCTCGTAAGTCGCAGGTTCCGCCCGAGAGCGGACCGTTCCTACTACCGGCTAGACAAATTACGGCTTTGCGGTCGAAGCTTCGGATCCCCAGCATAATGTTCGCGCCCTTCCACCAAGGGTGGGAGAGATCGCGTGACGATAGCAGCGCTAGCGCAAACATCGCGTTTGATTTCGATTCTCGGCGCGACCGTCGCCATCAGTTTGGCAGCACATGACACAGCACCCGCGCAACGCCTGACGCCGGTCAATGTCGTCCCGCTGACAGTCCGCACGCCGCTTTCCGGGTTCAACCGCATGGTGGTGACCGTCACTGTGTGCGAGCCGGGCACGGACCATTGCGCGATCATCGACAACATCTTGGTCGATACCGGATCGACTGGCTTGCGGTTAGAGCGATCCGCAATCCCGCACGATTTGAAACTCCCAGCTTTCACTGGAGCGGGTGGAAAGGCGCTTGCAGAGTGCATTCGTTTCATTCACGACGACGCTTGGGGGCCGTTGTATCGGACCGATCTGCAGATTGGTGGTCTGACAGCAAAAAACCTCCCGATCCAAGTCATTGCCGATAACAGGGGACCACAGCCCGCCGGATGCCCGGTGTCGGCCACCAAGCCAACCTCTAACGGCACACTCGGGATTGGACCGCACGTGCTCGACTGCCAAGGTTCCTGCATCCAGACGCCGAACCGGCCCGGCGTCTTCTGGGAAGAGCACGGATTGTGGCACCCCTTCATCGGCGCGGTGCCGATTGAAAGCCGCCTACCAAACCCAACTACATTCTTTCTGCAGTATGGGAATGGCGTTGTCTTCGATCTTCCAGCCCCTCCGGTTAACGGCACGGACGAGATCGTCGGCACGCTCACGTTCGGTGTCGGTACTTCGGCGAACAATGGCATACGCGGCGCTCAGATCCTGCAACTCGACCCGGACGGTTACTTCGTGACGCGCTATGGCGGCCTCGAGCTTCCAAGAAGCTATATCGACAGCGGAACCGAGACCTACATTTTGACCGATGAGGGCCTCCCGCGATGTGCCGGCATGGCTTGGGCCTTCTGCGTTTCACCTCCTCGAACGCTGGAAGCGGTGATGGTGGGCAAGGACGGCCGACAGATACGGGTTCCGTTTACCATTGGGGATTATCGCGGAGCGCTGGAACGCCGCGTGGGTGCGTGGGACGGTTTCGCCGAAGTTGCCGCAAGATCATCCAGCGCCTTCGTCTGGGGAGCACCGTTTTTTCTCGGCCGACGCCTAGCGCTCGTTTTCGAAGGCCGAATGACATCTGATACTGAAGCCGTGACAGGACCCTTCTTCGCCCTACCGTAGTTGTTCGGCGCTGGTCCGTGTGAGACCGACAGGCGCGACCTACTCTGCTTGGCAAGTCTGTTGAACGAAGGCGTTGATCCAAAACCGGCCGGTTTGCAAGAGCGTACACAACTCACACTCGAGCAGCGATCCGATCTAACGGTTGTCATACAAACGGTGAATACTCGCCAGCGCACCACGCGATCGGTGGCGGACACAGGGCCGTCCTCGACCATCTGGTCAAAGCCAGGCGCTGCTCGGCGTCAGCAGCGAGGCCTTGCCGAAGCCTTGCCGGTGACCATTGCCTCCGGCCCGCCCTCGTTGAGCCGCACGACCGGTTCCGGCACGATCTGCCGCGTCACCCCGCCAATCTCGGCAGCCTCGGCCCTCGATGCACCGTCGTATATCGCCGCCAGAGGCAGCAGGCGGCACACCTGGTCGGCATCACCGCACATGCGCGCTTCCCGCCTTAGCCGGGCAGCGTCGAAATCGTCACGAAGTGCGAGAACCTTGGCGGAACTCCTGAATCCGCCATCTACGATCACACGCGCTCCACGTCGCGCAAGCCCGCCAGTCGTGGTCAGCAGGCGTTGGTATAAGGTCAGCCTTTTGGAAAGTCATAAAGCTCGGCCGGATTGTCGACCAGCACACGCTTGCGGATGCTCACGTCGGGCAACCACCCCGTGAGTAGATCAAATAAAAGCGCGTCATCCGGCTTGTTATCCGTCTTCTCCGTCGGGTGCGGCCAGTCGCTGCCCCAAACCATGCGACTCGGCGCGGCAGAGGCAAAGGCACGGGCGACAGCGCTGCTATCCGAATAAGTCGGCGGACCGACCTTTGTGTCCGCATAAGCACCGGACAGCTTGACCCAAGTATTACCCTTGTCCAGAAGCCGGCGGATCAGCTTGAAGGTATCGCTTTCGACTCCCATCGGCTGCGGGCAGTGAGCGAGGTGGTCGAACACCAGCCTGCCAGGTACTCGAAGAAATGTGTCGGCCGCTGCTACAATCTTGTCGCCGGGCATGTTGATTTGGCAATGCCAGCCCAGAGCGTTCACGCGCTCTGACAACGGCTCCAGCATCTCGAGCGTGGTCGCACCAGCCTGAGCCAAGTTAAAGCGGATTCCGCGTACCCCGAGAGCATGCATCCGCTGTAATTCCGCATCTGTGACGGAGGTATTTACTACCGCGACGGCTCGAAAATTGGGTCCGAGCGCCTTCAAGCCTTCCAGCGTCGGACGGTTGTCGACACCGTATAACGAGGGCTGGATGACGACTCCGCGCGTGGTGCCGATGCGCGCCTGCAAAGCGCGATAGTCGTCAGGTGAGGCGTCCGGGGCCGGTAGGCCGCCTGGTGCTGGTGGATAGCGGTTATCGTAGATGTGGAAATGGCAGTCGGTGGCGCCTGGCGGCGCGCGGAGCTTTGCTGGCGCGGTGCCGGTCGAGTATTGAACGGCTGACTGCGCCGCGGCGGATCGGACGCTCGCACCGACCGCGGTTCCAGCTCCAACGGAGATAATGCCACACAGCATGTCGCGCCTGCTTGCCAGAGAATGGCTCATGTTCCTCCCGAAGCGCTCCTTTTCGGCGCTAATCGTGAGCGTAGTCCGGGGATACTTTCCACCGCAATCCAAGCTAGCTGGTGCAGGTCCTAAACAATCTTGGCCGGCTTTCGCCACGCTGTTTCAAGTTCGACGTCCTATGGCACCCGAAATCGCTCCGCGAGAGGTTGGCCTCGGATCAAAGACGGCAACGCGAATGGGTATCCAACGGGTGTCCGTTTCTCCGCCCCGGCTTCTCGACGGCAGACGGTCGGCCGAACGGCCGGGCAAGTATGGGCCTCTAAGCGCCCGGCGTGTCATGCACCAGATGCCGCAATGATGGCTCGTCCCGCTTTTGCAGGACATCGCTGAGCTTTTCGTGGTCGCCACAGCCCTCGGCGAAGTACTGGCAGTAAGTTTTGCGGAGCGGGCCGATAAGCGTGCTTCCGTGCTTCGTGCTGACCTCGCCGTTATTGTCCCGGTGGCGGCCATGCAAGGGCGCTGAACCCGATAGTGCCGTTCATCGTCTATCAATAAGCGGCTCAAGCCGCACACGACGTGAGAACGTCCTTGTCTTGGGAGCGTTCCTGCCGGACCCGCCCAGGAACTTGGCCTGCAATGGACGTTTGTGTTGCAGCTTCGATCGCTGCGCCGCCTTTAGACTAGGGGGCGTCATGCCGGAGGGCAGCTCGTTTCCCTATGATTTTGGGTTCATCCCATCCACGCTGGGCGAAGACGGCGACCCGCTCGACGTTCTGTTGCTCATGGACGAGTCAATGCCGGTTGGGTGTGTGCTGACAATCCGGCTCATCGGGGTCATCGAGGCCAAGCAGCGCGAGACCAGCGGCGACTGGGTTACGAACGACCGCCTGCTTGCGGTAGCAACCCACGCCCGCACGCATGAGCACGTGAAGGACCTCGACGACCTCCGCCCCCACTTGCTGGACGAGGTCGAGGCGTTCTTCAAAAACTACAATCACCTGAATGGGAAGGAGTTCAAGCCGGTGGATCGCGGCGGTCCCAAGCGGGCGCGCAATGGTCCCTGGTGAAACGATCTTCCGGATGCACGCGGCTAAGAGGCCCAACCAAGCCGCGAGCGTCTGACGCTCATCCGGGTGTTTGAGGCGCTACGCGGCCTCGGTTACGCGGGTCGCTACGATGCCTTCCGTCGCTACGCGCGGCTCAAGGCGTCTTGGAGCGGAGACGCGGCGGCCGCCATACTTGGGACAGAGCTTTTCGCCGGTTGAGGCGTATCAGTTCGATCGGAGCCATGACGTCGTGCTGATCAACGGCACGACGGTGACGGTCAAAGTCGCGCATCTGCGGCTGTGCCATAGCCGGATGCTGTTCGTGCGGGCGTATCCTGCGCGAGACGCAGGAGATGGTTATCGACGTGCACGACCGCGGGTTCGCGTTCTTCAAAGGCGCCTGCACGCGCGGGATTTACGACAACATGAAAACCGCGGTCGACGCGATCTTTGTCGGGCGCGAGCGAGTCTATAATCGCCGGTTCGTTCAGATGTGCAGCCATTATCTAGTCGAGCCGGTCGCTTGCACACCGGCGTCGGGATGGGAGAAGGGCCAGGTCGAAAACCAGGTCGGGCTGGTGCGCGAACGGTTTTTCACGCCGCGGCTGAGGGTCAAGAGCTACGACGAGCTGAACGCGTGGCTGCTGGATCAATGCGTCGCGTATGCTCGGGCGCACCCGCATCCCGAACTGCGCGATCAGACGATCTGGTCGGTGTTCGAAGCGGAGAGGCCTAATTTGGTGCCGTATGGCGGCCGGTTCGACGGGTTCCACGCCGTATCCGCGTCGGTGTCGAAGACCTGCCTCGTGCGGTTCGACAACAATCGTTATTCGGTTTCGGCGCACGCGGTCGGGCGGCCGGTGGAGATCCGGGCCTATGCCGATCGGATCGAACTGCGGCAGGCCGGGCAACTTGTGGGCGACCTTCGGCGGTGCTTCGGTCGCGATCAAACGGTGTTCGATCCGTGGCACTATGTGCCTGTTTTAGCGCGCAAGCCGGGCGCGCTGCGCAACGGGGCACCGTTCAAGGATTGGCTGCTCCCGGCCGGGCTTGAACGGCTCCGCCGCCAACTGGCCGGATCGGCCGATGGCGTACCGCCAGATGGTGGTCATCCTGGCCGCCGTGCTGCGACCGCCTTGCCGTTGTCGACGCAGCCTGTCTCGAGGCGCTGCGCGAGGGCGTGCATTCCGCCGATGTGGTGCTCAACATCCTGGCCCGGCAGCGCGAGCCCGCGGCGCCGATCACCATCATGACGCCGGACGCCCTGCGCCTGACGCACGCGCCCACGGCGGATTGCGCCCGCTACGACACCCTGAGGAGAACCGTGTGATGGAGCGTTCCGAAATACTGACGACCATGGCGGAGCTGAAGCTCTACGGCATGAAAGCCGCATTCGACGAGATCATCGGCACGGCGATCAAGTCAGCCCGAACGATCGCATCGTCGGACAACTTGCTGATGGCGGAGATCTCGGAGAAGCAGGCGCGCTCATCCGCTATCAGATCTCGATTGCCAAGCTGCCGTTGGCCCAGGACGTCGACGATTTTACCTTTGGCGGCACGCCGATTAACGAGACGCTGGTGCGCGACCTTGCTGCTGGTGCATTTCTTGCCCATCAACGCAACGTCGTGCTGGTCGGCGGCACGGGCACTGGCAAAACGCCTTTGGCCATCGCGATCGCGCGGGCTTGCATCCGTGGCGGCGCCCGCGGCCGCTACTACAACGTCGTCGACGTGGTGAACCGGCTCGAGGCGGAAACGCGCGCCGGACGCCAGGGCCGGATCGCCGATTAGCTGTCGCGCATGGATTTCGTGGTGCTCGATCAACTCGGCTATCTACCCTTTGCGCGATCAGGTGCCCCATTGCTGTTCCACCTGATCAGCCGCCTCTACGAGCAGACCTCGATCGTCGTCACCACCAATCTAGCGTTTGGCGAGTGGCCTAGCGTGTTCAGCGACGCCAAAATGACGTCGACGCTGCTCGATCGACTGACCCATCACTGCGCCGCCCTCGCGCCACCATCCGCTTGACAAGGACGGGCAGCCCCTAGACGAGCAGCCTCGCGACGGCCGCCGTCCCTCCCAGCTCATCACTCCGGTTCCGGTGACCGAGAGGGCAGCCCCTAGACGAGCAGCCTCGCGATGGCCTGCCGTCTCTCCCAGGCTCATCACTCCGGTTCCGGTGACCGAGATGGCGGATGGGGTGGGATTCGAACCCACGGTACGCTTGCACGCACGGCGGTTTTCAAGACCGCTGCCTTAAACCGCTCGGCCACCCATCCGGTGGCCGCACCTAACCGCACGCGATGAGGGGCCGCAAGCGCAAAGGGGGGCGGGCTGCGCGCCGATCATCGGCGCAAGTCGGGGAGGAGGGCGGCGCACAGGCCAAGGGCGGGAAGGATCGAGCAGAGCTGGAACACGAAGCGCAGGCTCGTGGCGTCGACCAACTGGCCGAGCACGGCGGCGCCGAGCCCGCCGAGGCCGAAGGCCAGGCCGAAAAAGATCCCGGCGATGAGGCCGACGCGGCCGGGCAAGAGGTCCTGGGCGTAAACCAGGATCGCCGAGGAGGCCGAGGCGAGGACTAGGCCGATCATCACCGTCAGGGCGGCGGTGCCCCATAGGTTGGCGTAGGGCAAAGCCAGCGTGAACGGGAGGACGCCGAGGATCGAGAACCAGATCACGCGCTTGCGCCCGATCCGGTCGCCGATGGGACCGCCGGCCATCACCCCCACCGCGAAGGCGCCGAGGAACAGGAAAAGCAGGACCTGCGAGGTCTGGACCGAGATGCCGAAGGTCTGGATCGTGTAGAAGGTGTAGTAAGTGCTCAGGCTCGAGACATAGAAGAACTTCGAGAACAGCAGGACGACGAGGACCGTCAGCGTGGCGATCGTGCGGCCCCTTGAGAGGACGGGCACGAAGGCGGCGGCAGTGGCCCGGCGCGGGCCGAGGCGGGCCGCATACCACCGGCTGACGAACGAGAGGACCACGATCGCGGTCAGTGCGGCAACGGAGAACCAGGCGACGCTGGACTGACCGTGCGGGATCACGATGAACGCGGCCAGCAAGGGGCCCAGTGCCTGGCCGGTGTTGCCGCCCACTTGGAAAATGCTCTGGGCCAAGCCGAACCGGCCGCCCGACGCGTGGCGGGAGACGCGGGACGCTTCGGGGTGGAACACGCTGGAGCCGAGGCCGACCAGGCTGGCGGCGAGCAGCAGCGACCAGAAATGCCCGGCGTACGCCAGCAGCACCAGGCCGCAGAGCGTGGCCAGCATGCCGAACGGGAGCGAGTAGGGCATCGGCCGCCGATCGGTGTAGAGGCCGACCAATGGCTGCAGGAGCGAGGCGGTGAGCTGGAACGCGAGGGTGATGAGGCCGATCTGGCCGAAATCCAACGCGTAGTTCGTCTTCAGGATGGGATATATCGCCGGCAGCAGCGACTGCATCACGTCGTTCAGCAGATGCGAGAAGCTGATCGCGAACAACACCGGAAAGGTGGCGACGGCGGCCGCGGTGCTGCCTCTGGTCGCTGCTGTTGTCGTCGCCATCGCTGCTTTCCCGTGCACACCAGACAGTATGGGCAGCCAAGCGCCGGGCGGGAAGGCGAGCGAGGACGGGGGAGCCATTCATTTCCCGCTTGCACGGGAACGCGGCATCACTTTTGCTTCCCTGTGACACGGTCGACCGGAGAGAACGCCATGAAACGCCGCATCGTTGCCGGGGCATTGCTCGCCCTCAGCCTCTCGCTTCCCGCTGCCGCCAAGGAGTGGACGACCGTCCGGATCGGGACGGACGCGACGTATGCGCCGTTCGAGAGTGTCGATCCGCAGGGCAAGATCGTCGGCTTCGAGATCGACTACGCCAATGCGCTGTGCGCCAAGATGCATGTGACGTGCTCGTTCCAGAACCAGGACTGGGACGGGATCATCCCGGCGCTGCTCGGGGGGAAGTTCGACGCCGTGATCTCGTCGATGAACCTGACGCCGGCGCGGGCCAAGCGGGTGCTGTTCTCGGACGTGTATTACGCCACGGCGCCGGTGTGGGTGACGACGAACGGCAACAAGAACGACGATATTTCGCCAGGAGCGCTCAAGGGCAAGACGATCGGGACGCAGTCCTCGACGACGTTCGCCAACTATCTGGAAAAGAACTACAAGGGTTTCGAGGTCAAGCTCTACCCGGGTGGTGACGAGCCGCTGGCGGATCTGGCCAACGGCCGGCTCGACTATGTCGTATTGGACACCCTGGTCACCGAGAAGTTCATCGAAAAGAACCCGGGGTGCTGCCGGATCATCGCCGAGATTCCGCGCGATGCGGAGGTGTTCGGTCCGGGTGTCGCGGTCGCGATGCGGCCGGACGAGACCGAGTTGAAGGACATGGTCAACAAGGCGATCCGCGAGGCGGCGGCGGACGGGACGTTCGACAAGCTCCAGAAGCAGTATTTCAAGGTTGATATCAGCCCGAAGAAGTAAGCGTGTCGGCGCTGCAGCTGCTGTTCGGCCCCGGTGGGTGGGGGCCGCTCATGCTCAAGGGGGCGGGGATCACGATCCTGCTCGCCTTGGCGAGCGCGCCGTTCGGGTTCGGCGCCGGGCTGCTGCTGGCGTTGATGAAGCTGTCCCGGAATGGGGTGGTGCGGGCGGTGTGCGAGGCGTTCACGACGCTGTTCCGCGGCATTCCGGACCTGCTCTCGCTGTTCATCGTCTATTTCGGGCTGCAAGCGGCGCTGAACTGGATCGGGAGCATGGTGCGGCCGGGTCAGCCCATGACGATGGACGCGTTCGTGGCCGGGGCGATCTCATTGGCCGTCGTCGTGGCGGCGTATTCGAGCGAGGTATGGGTTGCGGCGCTGCATGCGGTGCCGCCGGGTCAGCGCGAGGCGGCGTATGCTCTGGGGTTAAGCCCCAGGCGGGCGTTCGCGCTGGTGACGCTGCCGCAGTTGGGGCGCGTGGCGCTGCCCGGTTTGGGCAACATCTGGACGATCCTGCTGAAGGACACGTCGTTGATTTCGACGCTGGCGGTGACGGACCTGCTGCGGGCGGCGTCGGAGGCGTCGCGCAACACGCTGCGGCCGATCCTGTTCTATAGCGCCGCGGCGATGATCTATCTGCTGTTCAGCATCGCCTCGGGCGGCGTGCAGTCGGCGCTCGAGCGGCGCGCCAACCGCGGCTACGCCTGATGGGAGGCTGGCTCGATCTGTCGATGATCGAGGCCAACGGATGGCGTTTGCTGGCCGGCTTGCAGATCACGGTCGAGGTGGTGGCGCTGTCGTGCGCGATCGGGTTCGTGCTGTCATATCCGATCGCGCTGATGCGAATGGCCCGCAACCCGGTCCTGCGCGGGCTATCGCTCTGCTACGTCACGTTCTTCCGCGGCACGCCGCTGCTGTGCCAGTTGTATCTGGTCTATTACGGCGCCGGCGAGATCAGGCCCGTCCTGACCTCCATGAGCCTGTGGTGGTTCTTCCGCGACGCGTTCTACTGCTGCGTCTTCGCCTTCGCGTTGAACACGGCGGCCTACCAGGGGGAGATCGTCCGCGGGGCGTTGCTGTCGGTCCCGCGAGGGCAGATCGAAGCGGCGCAGGCGCTCGGCCTGTCGCGCTACCGGGTTGCCCGGCACGTCGTGTTCCCGCAGGCGTTGCTGGTGGCGCTGCGGCCGCTGGGCAACGAGCTGATCAGCATTATCAAGGCATCGGCGCTTGCGGCGATCGTGACGCTGCTGGACCTGATGGGGCAGACGCGGTTCATCTTCGCGCGGACGTTCGACTTCTCGATTTACCTGTATGCGGCGCTGATTTACCTGGCCATGACGGCGGTGATCGCTCGCGTGTGGAACATGGCCGAACGGCGGCTGACCCGACATCTGCACAAGCGCGCCGATCCGGCGACGCAATCCCTTGCGGCCCCGGCCAGCGCGCCCGGCCCGGCCGAGTTGCCGAACGCGATCCAGGCACGCTGAGCGTGTGACGCGGCGCACAGCCGGCACGGTTCCTTCGGGCCATTCTGACGGCGCGCCAAGACCGGCGCTCGTGGAGGCCCTGATGAGCAACCTCAATGCCATGCGGAGCGAAATCCGCCGGATCGATCGCGCCGCGATGCCTCGCCTGCAAGCCGTCGCCGTTATTACCGTGCTGGTCGTCGCCGCGGCGGCCGGCGCAGCAGAACTGCACATGCTACCGTCGTTCAGCCCGGAGGATTTCGGCTGCATTCTGTTCGGGCTCGGCTGACGCGCGGGGTTGCCCCCTGGGCGGCGGACCCGGTAGTAAAAACGGGTCAGGCTCGGGTGGCGTATGCGCAAGGTAGTTGGTTTGGCGGCGGTGATCGGCGCGGTCGTGGCGTGGAGCCCGCATCAGGCGCATGCGCTGCCGCCGGAGGATCCGCACGGGATCTTCACCTTGCAGATCGAGAATGACGCCGTGTCCACCCGGCGCGGCACCAGCGACGAATACTACACGAGCGGGCTGAGGCTGGGCTTCACCACCGGCACGACCGGTGTTCCGGACGTCTTGGCCAGGTTCGGCCATACCGTCTGGGGCGACGGGGTGCAGCGGGTCAGCTTCGACCTGAGCCAGTCGATTTTCACGCCGCGGAATACGCAGATCAACCCGCCGGACCCGCGCGACCGGCCCTATGCCGGCTGGCTGCACGCCAACGTCCAGCTGCTGACCGATAAGGACAACTCCCGCAGCGTGCTGGGGATCGGCCTCGGCGTGGTGGGCTCGGCCGCACTTGGGCGGGAGGTGCAGAACGGCTTCCACGACATCATCGGCGACACCGAGAACAAGGGCTGGGGTGCGCAGCTGCCGAACGAACCGACGCTGCAGCTCATGGTGGGGCGGACATATCGACTGCCGATTGCGCGCGTGGCCGGGCTCGAAACCGACGCGCTCCCGGGCGGGCGGATCAACGTGGGCAACGCCCTCGATTACGCTGAGGGCGGGGTGGTGTTGCGGCTCGGCCAGGGGCTGGACAGCGACTACGGCGTGCCGCGCATCCAGCCCGGGTTCAGCGGCGGGGACGCCTACACGCCGACGCGGCCGTTCGCGTGGTATGTGTTCGCCGGTGCGAACGGGCGGGCCGTGGCGCGCAACCTGTTCCTCGACGGCAGCAGCTTCCAGAGCAGCCCGAGTGTCGGGCATCGCGGGCTGGTGGGGGAGCTCGAGCTCGGGGCGGCGTTCATGCTCGCAGGCGTGCGGGTGACCTATACGCAGGTGTTCCAGACGCCCGAGTTCGGGCGGCAGCGGTCCGGCCTGTTCAATTTCGGGTCGTTGTCGGCCTCGGTCCGGTTCTAGAGCACTTCCCGAGCCACTTGGCTCGGGAGTAGTGCTCTAGTTTACGAAGGCCTGCATCGCCCGTTCGTACTGGGTGGTGAGTTGGTCGAAGCGGTCCAGCAGAGCTTCACTGAGTTCGGCGACCTGGGCCAGGCCGGCGCGCGTGGCGCATTGCTCCAGGGCGAGCTGGTAGGCGTCCCACTCGTCGGTGGCCTGCGCCAGTTCAGCGGTGATCGCGGCGTTGGTGAGCGGCAGGTTGTGTAGGTAGTCGAGCCCCTCGGTCAGCGCGGCGTGGGCGGCGACCGCTGCCCGGTGTGCGGCGAGGGCCGCGCCGCCGGAACCGGCGGCGGCCAAGATGGCGGACTTGGCGAGGCGCTGGGTGAGCATGCGTTGCCGGCCGGCGACGTTGATGACGTGGAGCGCGGTGGCGAAGCCGCTCACTTCGAGGTTGTCGGTGAGCTGTTCGCTGCGGAGCAGCACGGCTTCGGCTGCAGCGTCGACCGCGTCGAAGCGGGCGGCTTGCGCCGGCGCGTTCAGTAGCCGCTTGAGCACGCGCCACGACGACGTCACGGCCTCGACCAGGTCGCCGAACGTGGCCGTGGAGAGCGAGCGCACCAGGATCGCGAGCGTGTCGTCGACGAGGGCGATCGAGTCCGCCATGAGACCAGCGGTGTCGGGCGTGCGGATTCCGGCCTCGCTGAGGACATATAGCTTCACCAGGCGTTGCGAGAGCATGCGGAGCTGGCCGGCCCGGTTGATCGCCTCGCCGTAGCGGGCGGCATCGATCACGCGCTGCGAGATCTGGCCGATCCGCTGCTTCGTGTGCATCGCGACCCGGCGCAGGACACGGTATGCCTCGTCTTCGCGCAGTTGTCGGGCCCCCATGAGGATCCCCTTGGCGCGGTCGACCAGCTTGCGCTCCTCGAAGCGCTGGTTCACTTGGGCAAGCTCGTCCTTGATCAGTTGGTCCCGCTGGAAACGGGCTTGCGCCAGGTGGATGACGGAGCGCAGCCGGGTCGGGCTATAGCCATCGATCACATAGGCGTTCACGCCAGCGGTGATGGCGCGGACGATGTTATCGGCGTCCGGATCGAGGGTGAAGACGATGATGGGCCGCGGCGCCAGACGCGCGACGGCGGCCGCGTTTTCAAACAGGCGGGTATCTGGCGTGTCCTGATGCAGGATGATCAGGTCAGGCGCATTTGCGAGCACTTTCTGCACAAAATCCGGGCTATCGCCTCCGTCGAGCACAGTCAGGCCTGCGGCGCGCAGGTCGTCGGCGAGCGGCGGCGGCGTCAGAGCGCCGCCCAACAGGATCATCGCAGAGGGCAAATCGGGCTCCGGCCAGGTGAGAACCCCATCAGCAGCGCAAGTTTTGCGCCACGGGGAAAGTGGCATGAAACGTGCGTAGCACTCTCGCGAGACACATTGACGTGTCTCGATTGCGCGAACGCACTGCGCGTCGTGCCCACGATGATGTGGGCAGCTTGTGCCTCACTGTTTCGGCCCGATCAGGGCCGCACTCTGGAGGTCACCATGACCGAAGTTGCAAGCCTCGACACAAATAACGCCCTGTTGGTCAAAAACAACGCGCTGCTCATGTCCAATGCTGCGACGTTGAAGGGCAATCATACGCTGCTCGAAGAGAACCATGGCGTAGTGAGCAGCAATAGTTCGACGCTGGCGGCCAACAAGAAGGCGCTCGCCGCCAATACTTCGACGCTGGGGAGCAATCACCAGACGCTTGAGGCCAATAAGGAGGCGATCGTGGCCAATTCGGCCAAGCTCGCCGGCAACTCGGCGCTGATCGGAAGCAATCACCATGCGCTCGAAGCCAACAAGGAGGCGATCGCGGCGAACTCGACCAAGCTGGCGGCGAACTCTGACATGCTGTCCAGGAATAACGGGCTGATCGCCGCCAACTCCGAGACAATGTCGGGCAATGCCGAGCTGCTCGCGTCCAACCACGCGCTGATGGAGTCCAACGCCCGGCTGTTGAAGTCCAATGCCGAAATGATGGGCGCCAACCACGACCTTCTGCTGGCGATCGCCGCCAAGTTGGGCGTCGCGGCCTAGTCTTCATCTCAGAGCCGGGTCGAGCACCCGGCTTTCACTCGACCACCATTCTTGTCGGGAAGGCCCTATGACCAGCGCCAAAGCCACTAAGATCAACCTGTTCTCGTTCGCAACCCCGCAGATGCGGGCGTTCCACATGACGTGGATCGCGTTCTTCGTCTGCTTCTTCGCGTGGTTCGCCACGGCGCCGCTGATGCCCATCATCAAGGGCGACCTGAAGCTCAGCAACGACGAGGTCTACTCCATCACCATCGCCGGCGTGCTGGCGACCGTGCTTGCACGATGCGCCATCGGCCCGCTCTGCGACAAATACGGGCCGCGGGCGACCTACACGGCGCTGCTCGCGTTCGGCTCGCTGCCCGTGTTCGCGATCGCCTTCGCCTGGGACTACAACTCGTTCCTGATCTGCCGCCTGCTGATCGGCATCATCGGCGCGAGCTTCGTGATCACCCAATTCCACACCTCGGTGATGTTCGCGCCGAACGTCGTCGGCACCGCCAACGCCACGGTCGGCGGATGGGGCAACGCGGGTGGCGGCGTGACCCAGTCCATCATGCCGTTGATCCTGGGTGGGATCGTCGCCTTCGGCGCGAGCCAGAGCATTGGGTGGCGCTCGGCGCAGGTCTTGCCGGGCGTGCTTATGCTGATCGTGGCCGTGCTCTACTGGAAGCTGACCCAGGACACGCCGGAGGGCAATTTCGCCGACATGCGTCGTGCGGGTGTTTCGACGGCCGTGGGCAAGAAGGGCGGCTGGGATGTGATGAAGCAAGCGGCTGGAAACTACCGCGTGTGGTTGCTGGCCGCCTGCTACGGCGCCTCGTTCGGCGTCGAGCTGTTCGTGCACTCGATCGCGGTGACCTACTTCTTCAATCGCTATTCCATGTCGGTCGAGAGCGCGGGCTTCGCAGTGGGAGCGTTTGGGCTGCTCGCGCTGTTCGCGCGGGCGCTGGGCGGAATCATTTCCGACAAGGTCGCGATGACCAGGGGGCTCGACGGCCGCACGTGGCTGTTGTTCGCGCTGATGCTGGGCGAAGGCGTGTTCCTGATCGGGTTCTCGCAATCCTCCGGCGTGGTCCTGGCGGTCTCGATGCTGCTGGTGTTCGGGTTGTTCACGCATATGGCCTGCGGCTCGCTCTATGCGCTGGTGCCGTTCATCGACCGCAAGATCCTCGGCGGCGTCTGCGGGATCATCGGCGCGGGCGGCAACATCGGCGGTGTAGCGGCCGGGCTGCTGCTGCGCGGCACGGGCAACCCGCAGCTCTGCTTCATGGTGCTGGGCGTGTGTGCGCTCATCTGCGCGTGCGGGGCGGCCATGATCCGCTTCTCCATCAAGCACAAGCAGGACGAACAGACGCTGTATCAGCAAGCGGTCGACGCGAGGATGGCGACGGCCTGACTCTGGCCAGGCTCTGGCCTGACTCTGGCGCAGACGTGATGGAGAGGGCGCTTCGGCGCCCTTTTCATTCGTGCGACGCGTCGTCGCTTAAGCGGTGGTTTCCTGGATCAGCAGCGGGTTGGCCCCTGCCCCCTCTTCGGCCTCGCCGTCGGTCAGCATGCGCCAGGTGCCGCCGACCAGGATCTCGCAGGGCCGGAAGCGCGCCTTGTAGGCCATCTTGCGGCTCTCCGGCACCCAGTAGCCGAGATAGACATAAGGCAGGCCCTCCTCGCGCGCGCGGTCGATGAGCCAAAGGATGGAGAACGTGCCGAGCGACTGGCGCTCGAGTTCGGGCGCGAAGAAGCTGTAGACGGCCGAGAGCCCGTCGCCCAACCGGTCGGTGAGGCACCCGCCGATCAGGCGGTCGCCGACGCGGAACTCGGTGATGAAGGTCTCGATCGGCGTATCTTCGACCATGGCGCGGAAGTCGTAGAAACTCATGGTCGCCATGTCGCCGTCGCCGTGGCGGCGCTGCTGGTAGCGTTGGAAGAGCTGGAACTGCTCGGCGGTGGCGCGGGCGGGCACGTCGTAGGCGACGACCGCCTCGTTGTAGCGCGCTATGCGGCGCAGGCCGCGGTCGGGCTGGAACAGGGCGACCGGGATCCGGATCGGCACGCAGGCCTGGCAATTCGGGCAGACCGGGGCATAGGCGATGTTGTGGCTGCGGCGGAAGCCGGCGCGCGACAGCCGATCGTGCAGCCGTTCGGCATCCGGGCCGGTGATCTCGGTGACGACCTTCCGCTCGGTCCGTCCGGCCACGTAAGGGCAGGGCAGGGGCGCCGTCGTGTAGAAGAATTGCGGCCGTCGCGGTGGCTTATACGTCATGCATCAGCGTTCCAGGCCTCATGTTCCCGGAAGCCCGGGGGCGGGTCAACGGCCTATTACACTTATCAGCTCAGCGACGCAGTTCGATCGTACCATCGACCGTTTCGGGCGCTGGGCCCAGGCGAATCGGAACCCCGTCGCGCCAGCGCTGCAGCGTCGCGGCGGCCTGGTCGCTGAACGGGTTGCCGGTCTCGCCGGGCGCAAGCGAGAACAGGCTGGCATCGAGATCGGCCAGGTCATAGACGCCGCGGAAGCCCGGCCCGTGCACCGACGTATAGCCCGGCGCGCGCATGCCGCCGCGGAAAACGGTGCTGTCGTCGCCGGGCTGAGGCAGCGACCAGGTCGTCAGACCGCCGATCAAGGGTAGGCCGCCCAGCAGCGGGTGCGTGAAAACGGCTTGGTGCAGCGTGCCCCACGCCGTCTGCTCCCAGCTGGACGGCAGCGCGGTTGCCGTCTCGGCGAGGCTCTTGGAGAGCAAGCTGCTGCAATCGCCGCCGCACAGCGCGGTGCCGCCGCGGGCGAGGGCTTGGCCGACGAGCTCGGTGGTGGACGCCACCGGGGCGTCCGGAATGCCAAGGCTTGCCAGGAGATCGGCGCGGAACTGCCGGGTCCACGCGTTGAACGCGAAGGGCTGCGGCAGATCCATGCGCATTGAGCCATCCCAGCTGCGCAGCGCGGCCAGCACGCGCTCGCTGGCGAGGTCGGCCGGCCGAGTCGCGAGCAGGGCGGGCAAGATCTCCTGGGCGAGGTCGCTGACGACGTCGACCTGCATCGCGGCGAAGCTGGAGCGGTCGTGCTTGGGGTTAGCCTCGAGCATGGCGCGGATGCGGCGGGCACGCCAATCGCCGAACTGCTCGGCGCCCATGAAGACGGGGAAGTCGGGGCCGGCCACCGGCTCGTTGGCGTTGACGATGCGGCCGCTGGCGGGATGGACGACGTGCGGCAGGTCGGCGCCGCCGGCGAACCCGGTCCAATCATGCGCCCCGTCGGCGCCTGCGACCGGAATGCTGCCGTCCCCGGCGCGGCGGCGCGGGACCCGGCCGGTGGTGTATTGCGCGATGCCAGCGCGGTCGGCGACCAGCAGGTTCTGCACGGGGGCGGTGATCGCGGCGCCGGCCGGGCCGGCCTCGGCCACGGTCGCGGCGCGATTGAGCGCGAGCAGCCCGGCCGCCGACGTGTCCGGCACGAGCAGGCTGGCCATCGAGACGGACAGGATGGTGGGCGCGAGGCTGGGATCGAGGTCGCTGAGCACAGGGCCGTGCCGGGTCTCACGCACGGTGAGCATGTCGTCGGCGGCGCCGCGGACATGGATACGCTCCTGGCGGGTCGTGAAGGGCTTGGGACCGTCTGGCGTGGCGTAGCTCCCGTCCGCGAGCGGCGTCTCCATGAACACGTCCTGGGTGTCGGCCCCGGTGGTCGTGAAGGTCCAGGCGAGGGTGTCGTTGTGGCCGATGACGAGGAAGGGAATGCCCGGGGCGAACGCGCCGGCGAGGACGCGGGTCGGGGTCTGGATGCGGGCCAGATACCAGATGCTGGGGAACATGAGGCCGAGATGGGGGTCGCCGGCGAGCAGCGGGGCGCCGGTGGTGCTGTGGCGGCCGTCGACCGCCCACTCGTTGCTGGCTTCGTCCGGCAGGGTGAAGGGGGCGGGGAAACTCGGCACCAGGCCGGCGAGCCGCGTCGATGACAGGGCCGCATCGGGCCGGGCGGTGCCGGCCCAGTTCGGCCACAGGGCGCGCTGCACGGCACCCGGCAGCTTCGGGGCGAGGGCGGCGCGGTAGAGCTCGCTGCGCCAGTTGCCGGCCAGGTATTGGGCCATGGTCTTGCCCCAGAGCAGCGAGTCGATCGCCGTCCAGGGCTCGGGCGCGCCCAGCAGGATAAACTCCGGGGCCGCGAACCGGCCGCGCTGGTGGACATAGGCGTTCACGCCGCGCGCGTAGGCGTCGAGCATGGCGCGGGTGCCCGGGTCGAGGGAGGGCAGCTCGTCTTCGGCGCGGCGGCGCAGGCCCAAAGCGCGGTTGGTACGATCCAGGCGCAGCGTCACGGAGCCGGCAAGCTCGGACAGGCGGCCGGACGCAGCGCGGCGCATCAGCTCCATCTGGAACAAGCGGTCGCGGGCGTGCATGTAGCCCAGCGCGGCCGCGCCGTCGGTCTCCGAGGCGGCCTTGATCCAGGGGATGCCGTCCGGATCGAGTTGCACGGTGACGGGACCGTCCAGTCCGGGCAACCGCGCCTGGTCGTCGTTCGACGGCGTCGCCCACCAGAGCGCGAGCCCGCCGAGTGCCACCACGAGCAGGGCCAGCGAGAGCAGGCCGAGCAGCCCGCGGCCGATCCAGGTGAGCAGCCGGGAGCGGCCGGCTGGCCGGAGGATCACCGGCGGATCAATGGAGGCGGGGCGTCTTGAGAATGGTGGCGCGATCCGTGCTCGGGATCGTCACCGACGTGTTGCGGGTGCCGCGTCCGACGCTGACCTGGACCGAAGAGCCTGCGGGGCCGGACGCCCACACGGCGCGCCAGAGGCCGGCGAGGTCGGGCACTTCGGCGCCGTTGACGGCGAGGATGCGGTCCCCGGTGCGCAAGCCGGCCTTGTCGGCCGGGCCGTTATCGGCGAGGGCGCCGACGACGAGGGCCTCGTCATCCTCCATCGCATACAGGCCGAGCCAGGGACGCGGTGGACGGTTGACCCGGCCGAACTGCATGAGGTCGTCCATGATCGGCAGCAGCAATTGCGTCGGCACGACCATGTTCATGTCCTGTCGCTTGGCGCCCTCGCCGCCCTGCTGCAGCACCAGGCTGCCGATGCCGATCAGGGCGCCGGCCTCGCTCAATAGCGCACCGCCGCCCCAGAACGGGTGGGCCGGAAGGGTGAAGATGGCGTCGTCGAGCAGGTATTCCCAATAGCCGGCGAACTCCTGCCGACCGGCGATCTTGGCGGCGACCGAGTGGCGGCGGCCGCCCGCGGCGGCAAACACCACGGTGTCGCCCGGCCGGGCCTGGGTGCTGTCGCCGAGCGGGATGGTCGGGATCTGCACCTGGCCGAGCGCTTGGACGAGGCCGAAGCCGGTGTCCTGGTCGTAAGCCAACGCATGGCCGGCGACACAGCCGCCGTCATACGTGGTCAACCACAGCGTCTCGGCCTCGGTGATGAGGTAGCCGATCGTCAGGAACAGGCCGGGCTTGATATGGACCGCGCTGCCGGCCCGCTCGGTGCCGAGCGTGCCTGCGGTGAACGCGTCCTCGGGCACGTGCGCCCGCAAGCCCACGACGGCGCGAAGCGCATCCTCGAGGTCGAAGCTGTAATCGGCCGGCTTCGGCTGCAAGGTCGTCGGGATCGAGGGTTCGGATTTCGCCATTTCAGTGGGACAATATTGAGGAAAACTATGGCGGCGAAAGGGCGCGGATCATGAAGCGTAGTTCACCATGATCGTCTTCTTGTGCATGAAGTGCTCGAGCATGGACTCGAGGCTCGCTTCCTTGCCCAGGCCGCTGCTCTTTACGCCGCCATAGGACAGGTTGGCCTGGACCACGAGGTTCTGGTTGATCTGCACGAGGCCGGCCTCGAGCCGGTGCGCCAGATCGAGGCCCCGCGTCAGGTTGTTGGTCCAGAGCGAGGCGGCGAGGCCATACTCCGTGCCGTTGGCATCGGCCAGGACCGTCTCGGCGTCGTCGAACGGGAACACGACCGTGACGGGGCCGAAAATCTCCTCCTGCACCAGCCGGCTCTCGTTAGGCAGGTTGGTGAATATGTAGGGGCGGATGAACAGGCCCTTCTTCAGAGCCGGGTCGTCGGGCATGGCCGAGCAGGCGCGGCCGGTGGCGCCCGCGGTGGCCAGGCCCTCGTCGATGAAGGTCTTTACCTTTTGGAATTGGTCGTCGCTGATGATCGTGCCGATATCGGTCTTCTCGTCGAGCGGATCGCCCATGACCATCGCGTCCACCTTGGCGGCCATGGCGTCCACGAAGCGGTCATAGATCGGCCGCTCGACGTAGATGCGGCTCGCCGCGGTGCAGCTCTGGCCCTGGCGGGTGAAGCGCATGGAGGTGATGGCGCCCATGACGGTCTTGTCGAAGTCGCAATCGGCGAACACGATCATCGGGCTCTTGCCGCCCAGTTCGAGCGTGACCGGGACGAGCTTCTCGGCCGCGCCCTTGGCGATGATGCGGCCGACCTCGACGGAGCCGGTGAACGTCACCTTCTTGACGAGCGGGTGCTGCGACGAGCGGGCCGCCGCATTCGGGACCGAAGCCGGAGAGCATATTGAAGCAGCCCGGCGGCAGGATGCGGTTGAGCAGCTCGCAGATGCGGAGCACGGTCAGCGGCGCCTCCTCGGCCGACTTGACGACGACCGTGTTGCCCGCGACCAGCGCGGGAGCGACCTTCAGCGCCATCAGCAGCATCGGCACGTTCCACGGGATGATCGCGCCGACCACGCCGAGCGGCTCGCGGACCGTCACCGAGAGCACGTTGGGAGCGAACGGCACGCTCTCGCCCTTCAGCTCGCCGCCGAGGCCACCATAGAACTCGAAGATGTCGGCGACGACGCCGGCCTCGACCCGGCTTTCGGTGCGGAGCGCCTTGCCGGTCTCCAGCGCAATGAGGCGGGCCAGCTCTTCCTTGTGTTCGTTGAGCAGGGCGGCACACTGGGCGACGAGGGCGCCCCGCTTGCGGGAGGGCATCTTGGCCCATTGCTTCTGGGCCCGGTCGGCGGCCTCGACGGCAGCCTGGACGTCATCGGCGTCGCCGTCCGCGGCTTGGCCGATAGTCTCGCCTGTCGCCGGGTTGACGACGTCGAAGGTCTTGCCCGAGCGGGCCGGAACGAGGCGGCCATCGATGAAGTGCAGGCCGGAGAGCGCCTTGGCGAGCGCCTTTTCGTCCATGCTTGGCTCGGCTGGCGTGCGATGCGGTTGGTCAAGCATCCGAATTGCCTCCCTGTACGGCTCGGTCTAGGTCTGGTCGCCTTTAATGGGCCGATCGGCTGTTCTGGACAAGGTAGCGATATGAGCGAGAGAAGCGGGCCGTTGAAGGGCCTCACCGTGTTCGACCTGACCCGCGTTCTGGCCGGTCCGACCTGCGTGCAGATGCTGGCCGACATGGGCGCGGACGTGATCAAGGTCGAGAAGCCCGGCAGCGGCGACGACACGCGCGGCTTCGCACCGCCGTTCATGCCGGGAACCAAGGAGAGCGCCTACTTCGTTGGTGTCAATAGGAACAAGCGGTCGGTCACGCTCGATATCGCCCATCCGGAGGGCCAGGCCATCGCGCGGGACCTGGTCAAGCAATGCGACATCCTGGTCGAGAACTTCAAGGTGGGCACGCTGGCGCGGTATGGGCTGGGCTACCAGCAGCTACATGCCATCCAGCCCGGGCTGATCTACTGCAGCATCACCGGGTTCGGGCAGACCGGGCCGTATGCCCCGCGGCCCGGGTACGATGGGCTGGTGCAGGCGATGGGCGGCGTGATGAGCCTGACCGGCGAGCCCGACGGCCTGCCGATGAAGGTGGGGATCCCGGTCGCGGACCTGTTCGCCGGCTTGTACGGGTGTATCGGAGTGCTGGCCGCGCTGCGGCACAAGGAGGCGACCGGGCTGGGGCAGCAGGTCGACATCGGCATGCTGGACACGCACGTCGCATGGCTGGCCAACCAGGGAATGAATTATCTCGCGACCGGGCAGAACCCGAAGCGGCTGGGGAACGACCATCCGAACATCGTGCCCTATCAGGTGTTTCCGACAGCCGACGGACACATCGTGCTATCGATCGGCAACGATCCGACGTTTGCTAGGTTTTGCAAGGGCTTCGGTCTCGATCATCTGTTGCAGGATGAGCGGTTCGCAACCAACGCCGCCCGGGTGACGAACCGGACGCTCGTGACCGACACGCTGACGCCGGTGCTACAGGGGCAGACGACGGAGTGGTGGGTGGAGCGGTTGGAGACGGCGAAGATCGGGTGCGGACCGATCAATACGCTGGAAAAGGTGTTCGCGGACCCGCACGTGCAAGCACGGGGGGTTGTGGTGGAGATGGCGCATCCCTCGTCGCCGGACGGGGTTAAGGTGATCGCCAACCCGGTCCGTCTGTCGGAGACGCCAGCCGACTATACGCTGCCGCCCCCGTTGCTGGGCGAGCACACCGACAGCGTGCTGGGCGAGCGACTGGGCTTCTCGGGCGACACGCTCGCACGACTGAGAGACGCCGGCGTCATCTGAGGGGGCGCGGCGCAAACCGGCTCGTCGGCCGGTTCGACTAAACGGCCGGTTTTCCTGCGCCGGCAATGCCGGTGACGAGTTCGCTCGCGCGACGGCCGACGGCGCCGGCCAGCGAGCGCTCCGCGATGCCGCAAAGGGCGCCGATGAGGGCGGCGAACGAGCCGGTCAGACGGAAATCGGTGCGGAAGTCGCCGATCTTCAGCACGACCATGCCGGTCCAGAAGATGAGGCCGACGACCGTGGTTAGGGCAATCATGAACAGGATGCGCACGCCGGGATTGAGGCGGTCGTCCTCGAGGGTGGCGAGATCTTCGAAGGTCAGGACCTGCCGGCGGATCGAGAAAGACAGCCAGGTGCCGACCGCGGCGCCTCCGGCCAGGATGCAGAAGTTGCGGAATCGATAGAAGATCCACGCTTGCGGCGAGAGCAGCGTGATCAGCACGTATGCCAGGGTGGCGGCGGCCAGCGCCAGCAGCGCCCACCAGCCGAGCTTACGGATGTAGCGGTTCTTGACCCGGCCGGCTTCGCGGGCAACGAATTCGTTCCCGAAGCCGGTCAGCGCGAGAGCGGCGAACGGCGTCTGCGTCGCGTCCTGGCCCATGAGCCCGACCCGGGCGATGCCGGCCAGCGCGAGGAGATAGTCCGAGCGCTGGCTGGCTCCACGCGTCCGTTGGGACCCAGTGGGGCGACGCAGCCTGGTCCAGGCGCTCGCCCACCATGCCGCAGCGGCCGGCGGGTCGGCTTCGTCGGCGTCCCCGTCCGCGAATGCGAACACGGTCCTGACGATCGTCACGGCTTGGTCCAGACGGACCTTGAACGTCTGCTTGTCGGCAGGCAGCGCGGCATCCCTGGTCAGGATGCGGATGTCGGTGATCAGGCCGGTGCCCGGATCGCGGACGGGCTGGACATCAAAGGGCAGCTTGCCCAACTGCGCGAGCCGATCGGTATATATTCCCTCGTTCCAGTAGCTGTCCGGGACTGCCTTTGCCACCAGGGCGGCCCGGGACGATGCGGGCGCGTCGCAGATCGCGCCTGCCTGCTGGCGCAACTTGGCCCGGAACGCCTCGCGCAGGCTGCGGGCCTGCGAGTGCTCCTCGTTGGCCGGGTTGGGCGGCCCCAAGCGGGCATCGAGCGTGTTGAACCGATCGCACCAGGCAAGTTCGGCGGCGGTCGCGGTATAGCCATCGACGGCGCCGACCGAGACCGGAGCGTCCTTGTCATCAGGCTGGGTGACCGCGAGTTCGGCCATGGCTATTTTTTCGTGTCGTCCCGATCTGGCGGCGCCTGCCTGTCGTCCGGCCGTGGCGGGAACGGATCTGGCTCGGGTTGATCGATGTAGGTTCCTTCGCCCGGGCCAGGGTCCGGCTTCTTGTCCGGAGTGATTGAGCTCGAGACAGCGCGCATGGTCGTGTTCTCCCCACGGCCGACATTAACTCGATACCGTTACAAAATCCAGCGTCGATGGCGCCGGCGCGGCACGAATCGCGGTTTCGGATACGCTGTGATACGCAGGCAGGGCTTTTTCGAGGACATCATGAACGAGCAGACCGCCCCCACCAGCCTCGCCCGCTTCTTCGCCGCATCGCTCGCCGAGACCGACCCGGCGCTCGCGGCGGCCATCCAGGGCGAATTGCATCGCCAGCAGGACGGGATCGAACTGATCGCCAGCGAGAACGTCGTGTCCGCCGCCGTGCTCGAGGCGCAGGGCTCGGTGCTGACCAACAAATACGCCGAGGGCTATCCGGGGCGGCGGTACTATGGCGGGTGCGCCGAGGTGGATGTGGCGGAGATGCTGGCGATCGACCGCGCCAAGCAGTTGTTCGGCTGCGCATACGCCAACGTGCAGCCGCATTCGGGCGCGCAGGCCAATCAGGCCGTGTTCCTGGCGCTGATCACGCCGGGCGATACCATCCTCGGCATGAGCCTGGCGGCGGGCGGGCATCTGACGCATGGCGCGGCGCCGAACCTGTCGGGCAAGTGGTTCAACGCGATCCAGTATGGCGTTCGCGCCGAAGACGGGCTGCTCGATTACGATCAGCTTGAAGCCCTGGCCCGGGAGCATAAGCCGAAGCTGATCATCGCGGGCGGGTCGGCCTATCCGCGAGTGATCGACTTCGCGCGGTTCCGCCGGATCGCCGACGCGGTCGGGGCCTTCTTCATGGTCGACATGGCGCATTTCGCCGGGCTGGTGGCGGCGGGCGTGTATCCGTCGCCGCTGCCGCACGCGCACGTGGTGACCACGACGACGCACAAGACGCTGCGGGGGCCGCGGGGTGGCATGATCCTCAGCAACGACCTCGACCTGGGCAAGAAGTTTAACTCGGCCGTATTCCCCGGGCTGCAGGGCGGGCCGCTGATGCACGTGATCGCGGGCAAGGCGGCGGCGTTCGGCGAGGCGCTGCGGCCGGAGTTCCGCACCTACGCCCGCGCCGTGGTGGACAACGCGCAGGCGTTGGCGGCGACGCTGGTCGAGCAGGGCTGCGCCATCGTGACAGGCGGGACGGACAGCCACCTGATGCTGGTCGACCTGCGGCCGAAGCGGACGACCGGCAAGGCGGCCGAGGCGAGCCTCGACCGCGCCCACATGACCGCCAACAAGAACGCCATTCCGTTCGACCCGGAAAAGCCGGCGATCACGTCGGGCATCCGCCTGGGTAGCCCGGCAGCGACGAGCCGCGGCTTCGGCGTGACCGAATTCCAGGAGATCGGTCGGATGATCGGCGAGGTGCTCGACGGGCTGGCGCGCTCGAACGGCCAAGGCAACGACGAGGTCGAGCAGGCGGTGAAGGCGCGCGTGCAGAAAATGTGCGCGCGGTTTCCGATCTATGGCGGGCTGGGGCGCTGATCGGCGGCCCCGCAACGATGTGACCGATGCGCTGCCCGTTCTGTGGACATGACGATACGCAGGTGAAGGATAGCCGGCCCGCCGACGATAACGCGGCGATCCGGCGTCGGCGCTCCTGCGGCAATTGCGGGCAACGGTTCACGACCGTCGAGCGGGTGCAGTTGCGGGAGCTGACGGTCGCTAAAGTCGACGGCCGGCGCGTCCCGTTCGACCGGGACAAGCTCGCGCGATCCGTGCGGATCGCGCTGCGCAAGCGGCCCGTCGACGACGAGCGGATCGAACGCATCGTCAACGGCATCGTCCGCCAGCTCGAGGCGTCGGGCGACAGCGAGGTGCTCAGCAGCCAAATCGGCGAGCTGGTGATGGAGACGCTGAAGACCGTGGACGCGGTGGCGTATGTCCGCTTCGCCAGCGTGTACCGCGACTTCCGCGAGGCGCGCGACTTCGAGGCCTTTCTGGGCTCGCTCGAGCCGCCTACATAACCGCCCATGGATGACACCGAGCACATGCGGGCCGCGCTTGCCCTGGCCCGGCGTGGCCTCGGCAGCACCTGGCCCAACCCCTCGGTGGGATGCGTCCTGGTGCGCGATGGCCGGGTGATCGGGCGCGGCGCGACCGCGGTGGGCGGGCGGCCGCATGCGGAGCGAGTCGCGCTCGAGATGGCGGGTGAAGCGGCGCGAGGAGCGGTGGCGTATGTCACGCTCGAACCGTGCGCCCACCATGGCAAGACGCCGCCCTGTGCGGACGCGCTGATCGCCGCGGGAGTGAGCCGGGTCGTGGTGGCGTGCGGCGATCCCTACCCGGCCGTCAACGGGCAGGGGATCGCGCGCTTGCGCGAGGCCGGGGTCGAGGTCGTGACAGGCGTGCTGGAGGAGGAGGCTCGCGAGGCACAGCTCGGGTTCCTGACGAAGGTTGCGCTGGAACGGCCGGCGGTGACCCTGAAGCTCGCGAGCACGCTGGATGGACGGATCGCGACCAGCACGGGCGAAAGCCAATGGATCACCCGGCCGGCGGCGCGGCGGGCGGCGCATGCGCTGCGGGCGGAGCATGACGCGGTGATGGTGGGCGCGGGGACGGTCCGGAGCGATGATCCGGAGCTGACCTGCCGGATCGACGGATACCGTCGCGGCAAGGAGTTGCGGGTCGTGGCCGACACGCATCTGCGGACCAGGCTGGCCGCGAAGGTCATCGCTTCGGCCCGCGAGGTGCCGACCTGGGTCCTGCATGCGCCCGGCGCGGACGGGGCGGCGTTTCGGGCGGCCGGGGTCTCGCTGATCGAGGTGCCGGCGGGCGGGGACGGGATCGATATGGCGGCGGCGTTGCTCGCGTTGGGGCGGGCCGGGTTGACGTGGGTGCTGGTCGAGGGTGGCGCGCAGACTGCCGGGTCGCTGCTGCGGGCCGGGCTGGTGGACCGGCTGGCTTGGTTCCACGCGCCTTCCGTCATGGGCGGGGACGGGCTGGCTGCGGTGGCGGCATTCGGGACCGCCGGGCTCGGCACGATGCCGCGTTTCGTCCGGACCGGGCAGCGGACGCTAGGGGACGATATGCTCACGCTTTATTCAAGGATCTGAGATGTTCACCGGGATCATCACGGCCGTGGGCGCAGTGCGTCGCCTGGTTCCGCTCGGGGCGGGCGCCGACATGCGGCTCGTCATCGCGACGCCGTGGGCGGACGCGGCGTCGATCCCGATCGGCGCCTCGATCGCCTGTTCGGGCTGCTGCCTGACCGCGGTGGAGGTCGGGGCGGATTGGTTCGCCGTCGAGGTCTCCGGGGAGACGCTGTCGAAGACGCGGCTCGGTGGCTGGACCGAGGGAAGCCGGATGAACCTGGAACGCTCGTTGAAGGTGGGCGACGAGCTGGGCGGGCATTTCGTGTCCGGCCATGTCGACGGCCAGGGCAGGGTGGTGGCAGTGGTGCCGGACAACGGGTCCCACCGGGTCACGATCGAGGTGCCCGACGAGCTGGCGCCGTTCATCGCGCCGAAAGGAAGCGTAGCGGTCGATGGCGTCTCGCTGACCGTCAACGAGGTCTCGGGCGCCAGCTTCGGGGTGAACATCATCCCGCATACCTGGTCGGAAACCACGCTTGGAGGCTTGCACCCGGGAGACGCGGTGCATATCGAGATCGACATGCTCGCCCGCTACGTGGCGCGGGCCGCGAGCTTGTCCGCCGGACGGGCGATTGGGGTGTCATGAAGCAAGCTCTTCTGTCCGACTATCTCAGCAGCACGGCCGACCTGGTCGAGGAGGCGCGGGCCGGCCGCATGTTCGTGCTGATCGACGACGAGGATCGCGAGAACGAGGGCGACCTGGTCATCCCGGCGCAGTTCGCCACGCCGGACGCCGTCAATTTCATGGCGCGGCATGCGCGCGGGCTGATCTGCTTGGCGATGACGCAGAATCGGGTCGATCAGCTCGGGCTGCCGCTGATGGCGCAGTCGAACGGAACCCGGCACAGCACGGCCTTCACCGTCTCGATCGAGGCGCGCGACGGGGTCACGACGGGCATTTCGGCCGCCGATCGGGCGCGCACGATCGCGGTGGCGATCAACGCAGATGCCGGGCGGGACGCGATCGTGACACCCGGTCACGTGTTCCCGCTCGTGGCGCGCGAAGGCGGGACGCTGGTGCGCGCAGGCCATACGGAAGCGGCGGTCGACATCGCGCGGCTGGCCGGGCTCACGCCGGCGGGCGTGATCTGCGAGATCATGAACGACGACGGCACCATGGCGCGGTTGCCGGAACTCGCCGCCTTCGCGCAGCGGCACAACCTCAAGCTCGGCACCATTGCAGACCTGATCGGCCACCGCCGCCGCACCGAGCGGCTGGTCCGGCGCGTGCAGGAAGGCACGCTCGCGCATGCGGTCGGCGGCCAGTGGAAGCTGACCGTCTATGCCAGCACGCTCGACCCGGCCGAACACCTCGTCCTCAGCAAGGGCGACCTCGGCGGCCCCGACCCGTCGCTGGTGCGCATGCACGCGGTCGACATCGTCAACGACATGGTTGGCAACCACGAGCATTCGACCCTGCACGGCGCGATGCGGATGATCGCCCAGGAAGGGCGCGGCGCGGTCGTGCTGATCCGCGACACGCGGCCGCATGCCCTTTCCGACCGGGTGCGGCTGCTGGATAGCCACCCGGCGCCGCGGCATTTCCTGCGCGATTACGGGATTGGCGCCCAGATCCTGGTCGATCTGGGCATCCGCAACATGATCCTGCTCTCGAACACGCGGCGCACCGTCGTGGGACTGGAAGGATATGGACTGAACATCGTGGACCAGTTGCCAATCGACGGCGCGCCGCACGAATGAGCACCGTCGACGCGCCGCTCCCCGTTGCTCCCACCGTGCCGGGTCCTGCGCCGCACCTCTTGGTCGTCCGGGCTCCATATTATCGCGACGTGGTCGATGGGATGACGACGGGCGCCCAGCGCATCATCGCCCAGGCCGATGCAACTCATGACGTGCTCGACGTCGCCGGGGCGTTCGAGCTGCCGCAGGCGATCCGGCTCGTGCTCCGTGGCAAGACGAGGTTCGACGGCTTCGTGGCGCTGGGCTGCGTCGTGAAGGGCGAGACGGACCACTACGAGTTCCTGTGCCGCGAGGCGATGGCCGGGCTGATGAACGTCGCCCTGCAGTTCGGCCTGGCATTGGGGAGCGGGCTGCTGACGGTGCATACGCTCGAGCAGGCGATCGCCCGCTCGTCGGCGGATGGGCACAATAAAGGCGCCGAGGCTGCAGCGGCGGCGCTGGTGCAGATCACGGTGGCGCGCACGGTGGGGGCGCATTGATGGCGCGAACGGTCAAATCGGGTGCGGCGAGAACGCGTCCGCGCACGGCGGCCCGGGTCGCCGCCGTGCAAGCTCTGTTTCAGAGCGAGCAGGGCGGCGAGACCGCCGAGACGGTGATCGATCAGTTCGTACGGCACCGGCTCGGCACGGTCCCAGGGGTGGACGCGCCCGGCGTCGAGGAGGGCCGGATGCCGGACGCGCATGTGCCGCTGTTCACGCGGATCGTGCGAACCGCCGTGGCTCAGCAGGACCGCCTCGATGGGCTGATCGGCACGGCATTGCCGGCGGACTGGCCGATGCTGCGGCTCGATCCGGTGCTGCGGGCCGTCCTGCGGGCCGGCGGGGCCGAACTCGCCATGGAAGATGGCCCGCCGTCGCGGGTGGTGATCAACGAGTATCTCGACGTGGCGCACGGCTTCTTCGCCGGGGAGGAGCCGCGCATGGTCAACGGGATGCTGGACCGGCTGGCGCGCGAGCTGCGGCCGGCGGAGTTCGAGGCGCACCCGGCGGCCAGTTGACCGACGCCCCGGCTGAGTTCGGGCTGATCGCGCGGCATTTCCGGCCGCTGGCCGGTGCGGGCGGGCTCGATTTGCTCGACGATGCGGCGCTGCTGACGCCGCCGCCTGGCCGCGAGCTGGTGCTGACCGTCGATGCGATGGTCGAGGGCGTGCACTTCCTGCCCGACGACCCGGCCGACCTCGTCGCGCGCAAGCTGCTGCGGGTCAATCTGTCCGATCTCGCGGCCAAGGGGGCGACCCCGCTGGCGTATCTGCTCACCGTGTCGGCGCGGCGGGGCACGCCGGATGCGTGGTTCGCCGCATTCGCGGCCGGGCTGCGGCAGGATCAGGACACGTTTGACATCAGCTTGTTGGGCGGCGACACCACGTCGACGCCGGGACCGGTGAGCGTCACCGTCACAGCGATCGGGCATGTCGCGCCGGGCAGGATGGTGCGGCGGGCCGGGGCGCGGGCGGGCGACGAGATCTGGGTGACGGGGACGATCGGCGATGGTGCACTCGGGTTGCGGGCAATCCGGGGCGAGGTGGCCGACCCGTCGGGGCATTTGGCGGCGCGATACCGGTTGCCGCGGCCGCGGCTTGGGTTGGTCGACCCGGCGTTCGTCCGTGCGGCGATGGATGTGTCGGACGGGCTGATGCAGGATCTCGGCCATCTATGCCGGGCCGGTGGGGTCGGCGCGACGGTACGGAGCGACCTGGTGCCGCGGTCGGTCCCGGGTTGGCTCGAGCTGTGTCTGACAGGTGGCGACGATTACGAGCTTGTGATGGCCGTCGACCCGGCGTGCGCGGAAGCGTTACGCGAGCGTGCAGCGGCGCTCAACGTAACAGTGACGCAGATCGGGGCGTTCGAGGCGGGGGAGAGGGTTCGGATCGTCGGGGCGGACGGCCAGGCGGTGCCAATGGGATCGGCAGGCTGGAGCCACTTTTGAGGTGCGGTTACTTGGCGTTCGCGCCGCTGCTGCCGACGCTGGAGGTGTCGCTGCCGCCGAGGTTGCCGACGCTGTAGCGGCCGACGTTGCCGAGCAGTTGCTGCAAGACCGAGGCCTCGCTCCCGGGCGATGGCGTGGCGCCGCTCGCGACTGAAACGTCGCGCGAATCCTCCTCATTGAGCGCCTTGACGCTCCGCAGCGTCCCGGACGGGTCGAAATCCATGACGACCACGTCCTGCTTGAGCACGCCGGGCAGGCGGCCGATGCGGGTATGGGTCGTCTCGCTGATGTAGATCCACTCGTTGTCGTCGAAGGTTGCGCGCGCGGTGGGCGAACCGATGAGCGAGGTCACGTCCTTCTTCGTGCTGGTTCCGGGCACCAGCTCTTTCAGCAAATCGGGGTCGATCTTGTTGCCATGCAGCGTGCGCGGCGTTTGCACCAGGCTGCAGGCGCCGAGCGGGAGGAGAACGAGAGCCAGGAAGAAGGGGTTGCGCACGCGCATTGGTCCTGTTGGTTGGAGCGCGCCCGGATTGACCGGGATTTTCGGGCGCCTATGTCTGCTCAGCCGTCGACGCGGTGCTCTCACGCGCGTTCCAGCGTGTCAATTGGGAAGGGTTTTCGATGGGCTTGCTCGGACTATTCGGCCGCAAGCGGCATGAGCGGGCGGGGTTCGCGCTTTACACGGCCGCCGTCCAGGCCGCGCGGCAGCCGTTCTACTACACCGAGCTCGGGGTGCCCGACACGCTGGACGGGCGGTTCGACATGATCGGGATCTACGCCTTCCTGCTGATCGACCGCATTCATCGCGAGCAGGGGGGCGGCAAAGCGCTGGCCCAGGCAGTGTTCGACGCGATGTTCCTCGACATGGACCATACCTTGCGCGAGCTGGGCGTGGGCGACATCACCGTGGCGCGCAACAACAAGGCCATGTGGGAGGCGCTCAACGGGCGCCGGCAGGCCTACGAGGCGCCGGTCACGGCCGGCGACGTGGACGGGCTGGCAGATGCCATCGGGCGCAACGTCTGGCGCGGCGCGCCGCCCGCAGGTGCGGCCCGGCGTCTGGCGGACATCGTTCTCGACCAGCATCGCGCCCTGGCGCAGCAGAGCTTGGCCTCACTGCTGGCAGGCAAGGTCGAATTCGCGGCTGTCGCGCCGGTGCCGGCGTGAGCGAGATGGAGCGCCCGGTCGCCATCGACCGGATCGGCAGCGCCGGGCTGGAGATGGTGGTCGAGGCCAGACCGGACGAGCTGGAGGCGGTTGCCGCCCGGTTGCTGCTGCCGGCGGTGGCGCGGCTGCGTTGCGAGTTCCGGCTCAAGCGGCTTGAGGACTCCGTCGTCGAGGCGTTCGGCACGCTCGAGGCAAGCGTGACCCAGGTCTGTGTCGTCACACTCGACGAGTTCCCGCAGGCCATCCGGGAAACGTTCATGGTGCGTTTCGTGCCGGACGGCACCGAATCGGACGACGACGATCCGGACTCGCCCGATGAACTGCCCTATCCGGCCGGAGCAATCGACCTGGGCGAGGCGGCCATCCAGCAATTGGCCCTCGCACTCGATCCTTATCCGCGCACGCCCGGGCTGCCCGACCCGGCCGAGGAGCAGGCGGAGACGCCGCACCCATTCGCAGCCTTGGCTGCCCTGCGGCGGCCGCAATAGCTCAGTGCCATCCGGACCGGCCTTGCTGCGGCGGGCCGACTCTGGTAAGGCCCGCCGCTCGTTCACCCTAACTCGTCGTGATCCAGTGGCTGCCATCCGGTCCGCCTGCTGTCACAGCCTTTTGGAGAGGCGTTTCCCATGGCTGTTCCAAAGAAGAAGACCTCCCCGTCCCGGCGTGGCATGCGCCGCGCGCACGACTTCATCGTCGGCGAAGCACATAATGATTGCCCGAACTGCGGCGAGCTGAAGCGTCCCCACCATGTCTGCAGCCATTGCGGCTATTACGGCGGGCGCGAGGTCGTGGCCGCCGGCAAGGACCTCAAGGGAGCTGTGCGCGCCTGATCCGCGCTTGTTCCCGGCGAGGCCATATCCCGATTGAGCCAGACTTATTCCCTCGCGATCGACGCGATGGGCGGCGATCAAGCGCCGTTGATCGTGCTCGACGGCATCGAACTGGCGGCCGAACGGCATCCTGAAGCGCGCTTCCTGCTCATCGGCGACGAGGCGACGCTGCGGCCGCTGATGGCCGAGCGCAAGCGCGTCATGCAGTCGTGTACGCTGCGCCACGCGGAGACCATGGTCGGGCCGGAGATGAAGCCCACGGCGGCACTGCGGATGCGTAATTCGTCCATGCGGCTCGCGATCGACGCGGTGGCCAATGGCGAAGCGGCCGGGCTGGTGTCGGCGGGCAATACCGGGGCGCTGCTCGCGTTGGCCAAGATCGTGGTCAAGACGCTACCTGGGATCGACCGGCCGGCCATGGCGGCCATCGCGCCCACCGCGCGAGGCGACATCGTCATGCTCGATCTCGGCGCAAACATCCAATCCGACGCGCGCAACTTGGTCGAGTTCGCCGTCATGGGCGACGTGTTCGCGCGGACCGTCTTGGGCCTGCCGGCGCCGACCATTGGATTGATGAACGTCGGCTCGGAGGAGCTCAAAGGCGACGAGCGCGTCCGCGAGGCGGCCGATCTGCTGCGCATGAGTCACATCGCGCCGCAATTCCACGGGTTCGTGGAAGGCCACGACATCGCGGCGGGGACAACCGACGTCATCGTCATGGACGGATTCACGGGCAACGTGGCCCTCAAGACGGCGGAGGGCGCGCTGAAGCTGATGGGCGACCTGCTGCGGCCGATCTTCACCGGCAGCCTGCTCGGCAAGCTAGCCTATTTGCTGGCGCGACCCGGTTTGGACCGCATGCGCGAGTGGCTGGACCCGCGCCGCTACAACGGAGCAGTCATGCTGGGGCTCAACGGCGTGGTGGTCAAATCGCATGGCGGGACCGATGCTACCGGCTTCGCCCACGCGGTGGACGTGGCGATGGACATGGTCGTGCACGGCTTCAACGCTAAAATTCGCGACGGGTTGGCGCAGATCGACGGGCTGAAACTGCCGCCGCCCGTGGCCATCGTCTCCGCCTGACGCCATGACGACGGGTCGGCCCCGCGCCGTTCTGGCCGGTATCGGCGGCTATCTGCCGGCCCGGGTCGTGACCAACGACGAACTCGCCTGCAGCCTGGAGACCAGCGACGCCTGGATCCGCGAGCGGACCGGGATCGGCGAGCGCCGGATCGTCGGCGCCGGCGAGACCTGCGCCAGCATGGCCGAAGCCGCCGCCCGGCAAGCGCTCGAACGCGCCGGCGCTGGACCCGGTGACGTCGACGCCGTCATCCTCGCGACCGCAACCCCGGACCAGGCGTTTCCGTCCACAGCGGTGCGCGTGCAGGCCGCGCTCGGCATGCCGGCCGGCTTCGGGTTCGACGTGTCGGCCGCCTGCAGTGGGTTCGTGTATGCCCTGTCGATTGCGGATGCCATGATCCAGGCCGGCCAGGTCCGCGGGGTGCTCGTCATCGGCAGCGAAGTATACTCCCGCATCCTGGACTGGACCGACCGCAGCACCTGCGTGCTGTTCGGCGACGGAGCCGGCGCGGTCTATCTGCGCGCCGCCGAGCCCGGCGACCCCGACGGGCGCGGCATTCTCTCGACGCACCTGCACGCCGAAGGGCGGCATGGCGACCTGCTCTACGTCGACGGCGCGGTCGGACGGCGGGACCGCTCGGGCCATCTGAAGATGAATGGGCGGGAGATCTTCCGCCATGCCGTGGCCAAGCTCGCCGCCGCCGTGGACGAGGCGCTGGCGGCCAACGGGCTCGGGCATGACGACGTGGACTGGCTGGTGCCGCACCAGGCCAACCGGCGCATCATCGACGCGATGGGCAAGAAGCTCGGCCTGGCGCCCGAGCGGGTCGTCATTACGGTCGACCGTCACGCCAACACGTCGGCGGCCTCGATCCCGCTCGCTCTGGCCGAGGCGTTCGGCGACGGCCGCATCAAGCGCGGCGAACTGGTGCTGATGGAAGCACTCGGCGGCGGGCTGACCTGGGGCAGCGCGCTCGTGCGCATGTAGCCGAACGGCAACACTCATGGCGTGATCGCCTGGGCACACGCGAGATGATCTTCTTTTATATCAAGCGGTTTGCTTGACCACGGTGATGTGAGCCCATAGCGTGCCGGGATGAACACGGTTACGCGCGCGCAACTTGCGGAGACCATCTATGCGCAAGTCGGCCTCTCCCGCAACGATTCGGCCGAGCTGCTGGAGACGGTGCTGGAACGCATGTCGCAAGCGCTCGAGGCCGGCGAGCCGGTCAAGCTGAGCGGTTTCGGCACCTTCTCGGTTCGCCAGAAGGGCCGCCGGATCGGCCGCAATCCGAAGACGGGGATCGAGGTGCCGATCCTGCCCCGCCGGGTGCTGACGTTCCGGCCGAGCCAGGTGTTGAAGGCGCAAGTCAATGGCTTGGCTATTCCGGCGGTCGATGATGACGAGTAGCGGCCGGGATGAGTGAACAGAACGGAATGTTGCCCGATGACACCGAGCCGGCACGGCTCCGGGCCAAGAAGGCGCCCACGGCCTTTCGCACGATCAGCGAAGTCGCCGACGAACTGCACATCCCGCAGCACGTGCTGCGCTTCTGGGAGACCAAGTTTCCGCAGATCAAGCCGCTCAAGCGCGGCGGCGGCCGGCGGTACTATCGGCCGGACGATATCCAGTTGCTGCGGCGGATCTCTGATTTGCTGTATATTCAGGGATATACCATCAAGGGCGTGCAGCGGTTGCTCCGCGATGGTGGCGGCCAACTGGCTGATGACATCCCGCCGGCGCCTCCGGCCGAGCGCGCCGCGGCCGAAGCGGAACGCGCCGCGCCTCCTCCCAGCCTGCCGGGCCTCGAGCCATCCGCGCCCGCGGCGCCGCCCGCCGACGAGGCAGCGGCCCTGCGTGCGGTTCTGGAGGCGGTGTTACGCGAGCTCGTCGAGCTACGGGCGTTGCTCGACGTCGACGACACTGCTAAGACCCGGCCCGGCGGAGCGTAGCGCAGTCTGGTAGCGCATCAGTCTGGGGGACTGAGGGTCGTGGGTTCGAATCCCGCCGCTCCGACCACTCTGCCCGCCGATCCGCTTTGATTGACGCTAACGAGCTTCGTCGGCTCCACCCGGTGGAGGAACGAGGAGCGTCACGGCGGCTTGGGCGGCGATACCCTCCCCGCGGCCGGCGAATCCGAGCCGTTCCGTCGTCGTCGCCTTCACCGAGATTCTCCCCTCCTCCACGTCGAGCAACTCGGCCAGACGGGCGATCATGGCGGGCGCGTGCGGCGTGATCTTCGGGCGCTCGCAGATCAGCGTGACGTCCGCGTTGCTCAAGCGGCCCCCGCGGGCGGCGATCCGCGCGGCGGCATGCCGGAGGAAGCGGGCGCTGTCGGCGTCTTTCCAGGTCGCTTCGCTGGGCGGGAAGTGCCGGCCGATATCGCCTTCGGCGAGCGCGCCGTAGATCGCGTCGCACAGGGCGTGGATGCCGACGTCGGCATCGGAATGGCCGGACAGGCCCTTCTCGTGCGGCACCTCGATCCCACACAGGATGAGCTTGCGGCCGGCCTCGAGCACGTGGACATCGAACCCGGTGCCGGTGCGGGGTTCCAACGTCGGGGCGAGTATCCGTGCCATGCGAACGGCATCCTCCGCGTAGGTGAGCTTGATGTTGTCGTCATGACCCGGCACCAGCGCGACCGCCAGGCCGGCGCGTTCGAACAAGGCCGCGTCGTCGGTCGCGCCGGGCGCGCCGGCGTGGCGGCGGTGGAGGTCGAGGATGGTCGCGAAGCGGAACGCCTGCGGGGTCTGCGCCCGGTGTAGGCCGTCCCGCGGCACCGTGCCGGCAATCAGCCCGCCGACGCCCCGCTTGAGCGTATCGGCGACGGGGATCGCGGGGATGGCGCCATCGCACCGGGTCAGGGCGTCGAGCAGGGCAGGGATGGTTCCGCTCGGCAGGAACGGTCGGGCGGCATCGTGGATCAGCACGATGTCGGGTTCGAACGGCGCCAGCGCGTCCAACCCGGCCCGCACGCTGTCCTGCCGGGTCGCGCCTCCGGCCACCACCGGCAGATGCGCCAGCCCGGCCAGCGCGGCGTCCAGCGCACCGGCATCGCCGACCGGTTGCAGGAGCGCCGCATGAGGTGTCAGACGCTCGGCCGCCCAGCGGACGACCGGCTTGCCGGCGCACTCGGTGAACTGCTTCGGCCGCTCCGACCCAAATCTCTGACCGGAACCGGCCGCAACCAGGATCGCCGCAATTCGCATGGCCCATGCAATGCTGGCCCGGCCGCAACACGTCAACCCTGCGTCACGGGTGCCGCAGAGTGTTTGCACGCGAGCAACACACGTTATAGTTTGCCCAAATCATGGGCATCACTGATCGTCAATTGGTCTCGGACACGCCGGCGTTTCTGCCGATCACGCTCGGCAGCGGTGCAACGCGCGTGCTGATCGAGCGGCCGGTGATCCTGGCGCCGATGTCGGGGGTGACCGATCTGCCGTTCCGGCGGCTCGCCAAGCGGCATGGGGCCGGCCTGGTCGTGTCCGAAATGATCGCCTCGTGGGCGATGGTGCGCGAGAACCGGACGACGCTACGGATGGCCGAGGTCGATGGCTGCGGCGGCCCCGCCTCGGTGCAGTTGGCCGGCTGCGATCCAGACGCGATGGCGGAGGCGGCGCGGATCGCGGTCGGGCATGGCGCCGACCTGGTCGACATCAATTTCGGCTGCCCCGTCAAGAAGGTTGCGGTCGGGCAGAGCGCCGGGTCGGCGCTGATGCGCGACGAGGTCGCGGCGGCCCGCCTGCTGGACGCGGTCGTGCGCGCCGTCGAGGTACCGGTCACGCTGAAGATGCGCATGGGGTGGGACCACGCCCATCTGAACGCGCCGTCGCTGGCGCGCATCGCTGAGCAGTGCGGCATCCGGATGGTGACCGTGCATGGCCGCACCCGGCAGCAATTCTATACCGGCACCGCGGATTGGCGCTTCGTGGCCACGGTCAAGGCGGCCGTCGGCATCCCCGTGATCGTCAATGGCGATGTGCTTACGGTCGACGACGCGGCCGAGGCGATGCGCCAGTCGGGAGCGGACGGCGTCATGATCGGGCGCGGCTGCTATGGCCGTCCGTGGTTCCCGGCCCAGGCGGCAGAGTTCCTGGCGACCGGACGTCGCATCCCGGACCCGGGCTTGCTGGAGCAGAAGCAGATCCTGCTCGACCATTATCGGGCGATGCTGGACCATTGCGGCCGCGAGGCCGGGATGCGCGTCGCGCGCAAGCACGTGTCCTGGTATTCCAGTGGGTTATGGGGCTCGGCGGAGTTCCGCGCCTCGGTCAACCGCTGCGCCGACGCAAGCGCGGTAGAGACGCTGATCCACCGCTTCTACGACCCGCTGATCGAACGGAGCAGGTCCGGCGCCAGCATGGAGGCCTTAGCGGCTTGAAGGGAGTCGTCGCACGCGGCCGCACTGCCCTCGTCGAGCGCCTGACCCGGCGTCCGCCGCCGATCGACGCGCTCGCCGTGCTCGGCGCCGTGCCGATCCCAGTCGTGCTGCTCGATCCGAACGACGTGTTCCGCTACGCCAACCAGGCGGCGGAGCAGTTCTTCGGCCTGTCGATGATGCAACTCGGCCAGCTCAGCCTCGGCGCCCTGCTGCCGGAGGACAACCCTCTCTTCCCGATCATCGCGCAGGTGCGGGCGTCAGAGACCACGATCTCCGATTACGACATCCACCTCGAGAGCCCGCGGCTGAAGAAGCGCCACATCAGCATCTACGTCACCAGCCTGCCGGAGGAGCCCGGCTGCGTGCTGATCACCCTGCAGGACGCCTCGGCGGCCAGGGCGCTCGATCGGCAGATCGCCTATCGCGGCGCCGCGCGCAGCGTGAGCGGCATGGCGGCCATCCTCGCGCACGAGGTCAAGAACCCGCTCTCCGGCATCCGCGGCGCCGCGCAGTTGCTGGAGCCGAACGTGCTGCCGGCCGACCGCGAGCTGACCGACCTGATCCGCGACGAGGCCGACCGCATCCGCGAACTGGTCGACCGCATGGAGGTGTTCGGCGAGAAGTCGGTCGAGCGCCGCCCGGTGAACATCCACCGCGTGCTCGAGCACGTGCGCCGGCTGGCGCAAAGCGGCGTGGCGGCCGGGCTGCGCATCACGGAAACCTACGATCCGTCGCTGCCGCCGGTATGGGCCAACCGGGACCAGCTCGTGCAAGTCCTGTTCAACCTGGTCAAGAACGCGGCCGAGGCGATCGAAGGCGATCCGCATGGGCGGGACCGGTCCGAGATCACGCTGTCCACGGCATATCAGCACGGCATGCGGCTCGCGATCGCGGGCAGCACGCAGCGCATCCACCTGCCGCTGGTGGTCAGCGTGCGCGACAACGGGCCGGGCATTTCGGACGACATCCGCCCGCATCTGTTCGAGGCGTTCGTGACCAGCAAGTCCACCGGCAGTGGTCTGGGACTTGCACTGGTCGCCAAGATCGTGGGCGACCACGGCGGGCTGATCGAGGTCGACAGCCGTCCCGGCCGAACCGAGTTCCGCTTGTGTTTGCCGGTGATGACCGAGTCGGATGGTGAAGGCCAATGAAAGCAGTCCGATGACGTTGCCCACCGTGCTGGTCGCCGACGACGACCGTTCCATCCGGACCGTGCTGACGCAGGCGCTCGGCCGCTCCGGCTATCAGGTCCGCTGCACCGGCAATGCCGCGACGCTCTGGCGCTGGGTCGAAGACGGCGAGGGCGACCTCGTGATCACCGACGTGGTCATGCCGGACGAGAACGGGCTCGACCTGATCCCGCGGATCAAGCGTATCCGGCCGGAGCTGCGGGTGGTGGTGATGAGCGCGCAGTCGACGCTGATGACGGCGGTCAAGGCGGCGCAGCGGGGCGCGTTCGAATACCTGCCCAAGCCGTTCGACCTGAAGGAACTTCTCTCCGTCGTCGGGAGGGCGCTGGCGGCGCCGCCCAAGGCCGAGCCGACCGGCGCTGCCGATCCGTCGGACAGCGACGAACGCCTGCCGCTGATCGGCCGCTCGGTAGCGATGCAGGAGATCTATCGCAGCATCGCCCGGCTCACGACCACCGACCTGACCGTCATGGTCAACGGCGAATCCGGCACCGGCAAGGAGCTCGTGGCGCGCGCCCTGCACGATTACGGCCGCCGCCGCAGCGGACCGTTCGTCGCCATCAACATGGCCGCCATCCCACGCGAGCTGATCGAGAGCGAGCTGTTCGGCCATGAGCGCGGCGCGTTCACCGGCGCGCTCAACCGGGCACAGGGGCGGTTCGAGCAGGCCGCCGGGGGCACGCTGTTCCTCGACGAGATCGGCGACATGCCGGCCGAGGCGCAGACCCGGCTGTTGCGCGTCCTGCAGGAGGGCGAGTTCACCACCGTGGGCGGGCGCCAGCCTATCCGAGCCAACGTCCGCATCGTGGCGGCCACCCATCGCGACCTGCGGCAGGCGATCCGGGCCGGGCAGTTCCGCGAAGACCTGTTCTACCGCCTCAACGTGGTGCCGATCCGGCTGCCGCCCCTGCGCGAGCGGCTGGAGGACATCCAGGTGCTGGCCCGGCACTTCCTGGACAAGGCGCGCGACAGCGGGCTGCCTCCGAAATCGCTGGACCAGTCGGCGGTCGAACGGCTGCGGCAGCATCGCTGGCCCGGCAACGTCCGCGAGCTCGAGAACCTGATGCGCCGCCTGGCGGCGTTGTATCCGCAAGAGACCATCAACGCCGACGTCATCGCCGCCGAACTGCAGGAGAACGGCGACGCCGCCGAAGCGCCCGTCTCGGGCGGCGGACCCGAGCCGCTGGCGATCGCGGTCGAGCGGCACATCCGGCAGTTCCTGGCCGCCAGCCGCGACGGCATGCCGATGCGCGACATCTATGACCGCGTCATCGCCGAGGTCGAGCGGCCGCTGATCCAGATGACGCTCTCGGCCACCCGCGGCAACCAGATCAAGGCCGCGGCGATGCTGGGGCTGAATCGCAACACGTTGCGCAAGAAAATCCGGGATCTCGACATTCCGGTGGTGCGCGGCATCGGTTAGCGTTCGGCCATGAACGCCGCCAACAAGCCCGCGCAACTGCGGCCGGACACCAGGACACGGCGCGTGGCCGACCTCCTGCTCGGCAAGGCCGTGACGCTGGTGCTCGCCTCGATCGCGCTCGCGCTCGGCATCGCGACGTTCGTGGTGCTCTCGGGCGGCATGCGGCTGCAGCTCACCCCGAGCGGACTGCTCGTCATGGTGCTGGCCAATCTCGCCGTCCTATTGCTGCTCGGGGCCGTGCTGGCCGGGCGGGTGACCCGGGTTTGGGTCGAGCGCCGGCGCGGATCGGCCGGGTCGCGGCTGCACGTTCGGCTGGTGCTGCTGTTCAGCGTGGTCGCCGTCACCCCGACGATCCTGGTCGCGCTGTTCGCCACCGCGTTCTTCACGCTCGGCATCCAGGCCTGGTTCAACGACCGGGTGCGCACCGCGCTCAACGAGGGGCTCGAGGCCAGCCGCGGCTATCTCGAGGAGCACCGCAACAACATCCGCGCCGACGCGCTCGGGATGGCCAACGACCTCAGCCGGGCGGGCGCAATGCTTGCCAACGATCCCTACGCCTTCGCGCAAGTGCTGCAGACGCAGACCGTCCTGCGCGGCCTGACCGAGGCCATCATCTTCGAGCCGGTGACCGGGCAGGTCGTGGCCGGGATCGGCGCGATGGAGGGCCTGGGCGTTGAGCCCGCGCCGCAGACCGCGATCGAGCAGGCCCGCAGCGGGGACGTCGCCGTCCTTGGATCGCCGGACGACAACCGCGTGCGCGCGGTGGTCCAGCTCAACTCGACGCCGCCGCTGATGTTGCAGATCGGCCGGCCGGTCGACCAGGACATCCTCAACCACATGGTCCGCACCGAGCGGGCGGTCGCGGAGTACAGCCGGCTCGACGAGAACCGCACCAAGTTGCAGATCACCTTCGCCATGATCTTCGCCCTGGTCGCCCTGCTCGTGCTGATGGCGGCCGTCCTGATCGGGCTCGTGCTGGCCAACCAGATCGCGCGCCCGATCGGCGGGCTGATCCGCGCGGCCGAGCGGGTGCGCGGCGGCGACCTCACGGTTCGGGTGCCGGAGACGGAGAGCGACGACGAGGTGGCCGGGCTGAGCCGCGCCTTCAACCGGATGACGGGGCAGCTCGGGTCGCAGCGGGGTGAACTGATGGACGCCTACAGCCAGATCGACGAGCGGCGGCGCTTCACCGAGACCGTGCTGGCGGGCGTGTCGGCCGGCGTGATCGGGCTCGACGTGCAGGGGCGGATCGAGCTGCCGAACCGGGCGGCGAGCGAGTTGCTGGGAACCGACCTGATCAACGCGATCGGCTCCAAGCTGGGCGAGACGGTGCCGCAATTTGCCGACCTGCTGGCGTCGGTGGCCGCCCAGCCCGAGCGCGCCCACACGGCCGAAGTAGAGATCGGCCCGGCCCAGCGGCGTCGCACGCTGCTGGTCCGGATCGGTACCGACCTGCGCGGCGGCCGGCCGGACGGCTACGTCGTCACCTTCGACGACATCACCGAATTGCAATCGGCCCAGCGCAAGGCGGCCTGGTCGGACGTGGCGCGCCGAATCGCGCATGAGATCAAGAACCCGCTGACCCCGATCCAGCTCAGCGCCGAGCGGCTCAAACGGCGCTTCACTAAGGAGATCCAGTCGGACCCTGAGACGTTCGCTCAATGCGCCGACACCATCGTGCGGCATGTCGGCGACATCGGCCGCATGGTCGACGAGTTCTCCGCCTTCGCGCGCATGCCGCAGCCGGTGCTCAAGACCGACGACGTGGGCCGGGTCGCGCGCGAGGCGCTCATCCTGCAGCGGAGCGCGCGGCCGGAGATCGAGTGGGTGACCAATATCCCGGAGCGCGGGCCGATGGGGCTGTGCGACCGCCGGCTGCTCGGCCAGGCGCTGACCAACCTGCTGCAGAATGCGGCCGACTCGGTCGCCATGCGGGCGCGTGACGGCGAGGGCAAGATCGGGCGCATCGAAGTCGTCGTGCACACCCAGGACAACATGGCGCTGGTCGACGTGCTCGATGACGGCGTCGGGCTGCCGCAGGCCGACCGGGGGCGTCTGACGGAGCCCTATGTGACGCATAAGCCCAAAGGCACCGGGCTCGGCTTGGCGATCGTCAAGAAGATCATGGAGGATCACGGCGGCCGCTTGGAGTTGGACGACCGGCCGGACGGGCACGGCGCTGTCGCGACGCTGGCGCTGCCGCTGATTGTGCCGCACCCCGTTCCGGCTTAGAGACCGGCCCAATGGCCCAGGAAATCCTTATCGTCGACGACGAGCCTGATATCCGCACTCTGATCGACGGCGTGCTCGACGACGAAGGCTACGCGGTCCGGCAAGCAGGAGACTCCGACGCGGCGATCGCCGCCTTCCGGCACCGGCGGCCCTCGCTCGTCATCCTCGACGTCTGGTTGCAGGGATCGCGATTGGACGGACTCGGCATCCTTAACGTGCTGCATGCCGAGGAGCCGCATGTGCCGGTGGTGATGATCTCCGGACACGGGACGATCGAAACCGCGGTCACGGCGATCCAGCACGGCGCCTACGACTTCATCGAAAAGCCGTTCAAGTCGGACCGGCTGCTGCTGATCGTGCGCCGGGCGCTCGAGGCGGCCCGGCTGTCGCGCGAGAATGCCGAGTTGCGGCTGCGGGCGGGCGCGGAGTCGGAGCTGACCGGGCAGAGCGGCGCCATCACGCAGCTCCGCGCCGCGGTCGAGCGGGTCGCGCCGACCGGGTCGCGGGTGCTGATCAGCGGGCCGGCCGGCTCGGGCAAGGAGGTGGCCGCGCGCATGGTGCATCAGCGCTCGCGACGCGCCGACGGGCCGTTCGTGGTGCTGAACTGCGCCACGCTCAACCCGGCCCGGTTCGAGGAGGAGCTGTTCGGCGTCGAAGCCGGGTCGGACGCGTCGGCCGTGCCGCGGCGGGCGGGCGTGCTCGAGCGGGCGCATGGCGGCACGCTGCTGCTGGACGAGGTGTCCGACATGCCGTTGGAGACTCAAGGCAAGATCGTCCGAGCGCTGCAGGACCAGACCTTCGAGCGGCTCGGCGGCGCGACCCGCGTCAAGGTCGATGTCCGGGTACTGGCGACCAGCAACCGGGACCTGCAGGCCGAGATCGCCGGCGGTCGATTCCGCGAGGACCTGTATTACCGGCTGGCCGTGGTGCCGGTGCGGATGCCGAGCCTGAAGGAGCGGCGCGAGGATGTCCCGGAGCTGGCGCGGCACTTCATCGAGCGCTCGGCCGAGAACTCCGGCATTCCCAGTCGCGATCTGTCCACCGACGCGCTGACCGCACTCCAGGCCTACGACTGGCCCGGCAACGTGCGTCAGCTCCGCAACCTGATGGACTGGCTGCTGATCATGGCGCCCGGCGGGGCGAACGACCCGATTCGGGCCGAGATGCTGCCGGCCGAGATCAGCCAGGGCGCGCCGTCGCTGCTGAACTTCGATCCCTCCGCCGACCTGATGTCACTGCCGCTCCGTGAGGCGCGGGACTTGTTCGAGACGCAATACCTGCAGGCGCAGTTGCTGCGATTCGGCGGCAATATCAGCCGCACCGCCGGTTTCGTCGGCATGGAGCGCAGCGCGCTGCACCGCAAGCTGAAGCAGCTCGGCGTCAACTCGGACGATCGGAACGCATCATGAGCCGCATTGCCTACGTCAACGGCGCCTATGTGCCGCAGCGCGAGGCGAGCGTGAACGTCGAGGATCGCGGCTACCAGTTCGCCGACGGGATCTATGAGGTCGTCTACGTGATGGGCGGCCGGCTGGTCGACGCCGGGCTGCACCTCGACCGGCTGGAGCGGTCGCTGCGCGAGATCCGCATTGCCATGCCCATGACCCGGCCCGCCCTGCTGCATGTGCTTCGCGAGGTGCTCAGCCAGAATCGCGTCACCGAGGGACTGGTCTACATGCAGATCACCCGCGGCGTCGCCCGGCGGGACCACGCGTTCCCTGCCGCATCCGTGCCGCCCTCGGTCGTGGTGACGGTGCGGCGGACCGCGCCCTATCCGCGCGACGTGGCGGCCTGGGCGGTCAAAGCCATCACGCATCCGGACCAGCGCTGGGACCGGTGCGACATCAAGTCAGTGGCGCTGCTGCCCAACGTGCTGGCCAAGCAGGCGGCGCGCGAGAAGGGGGCCGCGGAAGCGTTCCTGATCGATCACGATGGGATCGTCACGGAAGGCTCGTCCACGAGCGCCTGGATCGTCGACGCGGACGGCGTGTTGCGCACGCGGCCGTTGGGGCATTCGATCCTGCCGGGCTGCACCCGCGCGGCCTTGATCGCCTTGCTTGCCGAGGAGGGGATCACCTTGCAGGAGCGCGCCTTCACCGAGGCCGAGCTGCGGGATGCGCAAGAGGTGTTCATGACGAGCGCCACGAGCTTCGTCCGCCCGATCGTCGCGGTAGATGGCCTACCGGTGGGCGACGGCACGCCGGGCCGGGTCACGCGACGGTTGTTCGACATCTTTGCGCGTCATGCCCGCGGCAGCTTGGCGAACGCGGCCTGAGACGTCCGGCCACACTCGGCCGGTTTCAAGCGCTGTAACGATATTGCAACACTAACTCTGGTTTTGAGATTGTAGGAACGCTCGACACGAGATCGAGAGCCCCCGATGAACCAGTATCGACACCTGAAGCATGCGACGACCGCGCTTGCCGCCGCCGGCCTGCTGATCGCACGGCCGACCCAGGCGACGCCGCTCTTTACGCCGGGCGACCTCATCGTCTCGTACAGCGTCTATGCCGGCGACGCCTCGACCATCACAGTCGGCCAGGCCCTGCCGAACAGCAACGGCGCGAAAGCCGTCGCCAATGGCAGCTACCCGAACGTGTTCAACAATGCCGCGGTCGACGGGAATTTCGGCGTCCTCTCGCCGATCTTGCTGCAAGACGTGCGTACGCCCAACCAGATCACCGCGACCAGCACGCCGACCCTGAACGTGACCGCCCCGACCGGCGTCGCCACCAGCTTCCCGTCCAAGTCGGAGCTCGCGATCAACATCACGCCGGACGGACAGACCCTGACCCTGGGCGGCTACAATGCCCCGATCACCTCGCTCGACCGCTCCAACGCGAACACGCCCGGTGTGGTGGACACGACCAACAGCGACACCGCGCCGGTCACGCCGCGCTCGGTCGTGGCGGTCAACACCAGCACCGGCGCCACGACGGTGACCAATACCAACGACTACTCGGGCAACAACATCCGCGCCGCGATCTCGGCCAACGGCGCCATCTACACGGCCGGCAACAGCGGCAACGGCGTCAAGGCCACCGACAGCGTGACCACGCCCGGCACGATCGGAGCGCAGTTGCTGGCGACGACCGGCGTGCAGGTCGTCGCGCCCGGAACCGGCGCATCGGTCACGGCGGGGCAGTTCACCGGGGCGGCCGACGGCTACTTGCTCAAGGACAACAACTTCCGCGGGCTGACGATCAACAACAACACGCTCTACACCAGCAAGGGCAGCGGCTCCAACGGGATCGACACGGTGTATCAGGTCGGCACGGCCGGAACGCTGCCCACCGGCGGCGCCGGCACGCCGATCACCGTTCTGCCGGGCTTCCCGACCCAGGCGGCGTCGGCGCAGACCTGCACGGTCACGAACTGCTCCAGCTACTTCGCGCCCTTCGGCCTGTTCTTCGCTAACTCGACGACGCTCTATGTCGCCGACGAGGGTAACGCCGGCCTGATCAACGATCCGCACGCGGGCCTGGAGAAGTGGACGCTGGTCAACGGCACATGGGTGTTGGCGTATACGCTGCAGACCGGGCTGAACCTCTACACGCCCTATACCGTGGCGGGCTACCCGGCCAACCTCGACCCCTACACGACCGGCCTGCGCGACCTGGCCGGGAAGCTCAATGCGGACGGCACCGTGACGCTGTACGCGGCGACGTCGACCAACAGCGCCAGTGGCGACGCGGGCGCCGACCCCAACGAGATCGTGGCCATCACCGACCTGTTGAGCGCCACGACACTGCCGGCGACGGAGAGCTTCACGACGATCGAGGCAGGGCAATACGGCGTCGTCTACCGCGGCGTCGCGGTCGCCGCGGTGCCGGAGCCGGCAACGTTCGGCTTGCTCGGCGCAGGCCTTGCCGGTCTGCTGCTCCGCCGGCGTCGCGCCGGCTGACCCGGCGTCGCCGCCGCGTCCAAATTTGGAGCGCGGCGGCTAAGGCGTTACATGGCGCGGTGTTTCGCATCGCCGTCTGCATCCTCCTGCTGCTGACCAGCGCATCCCGGGCGGCCGAACAGGCGGTCCGGGCGGGCTGGACGCAGGAGCAGAGCGCACTCTGCACGATGGCGATCGCTGCGGCGCAATCGCGCCAGGGCACGTTGCCCGGCCTGCTGCTCGCGATCGCCAAGGCCGAGAGCGGGCGTCCGATCCCGCCTCTGCCGGGGCTGCAGCCGTGGCCGTGGGCGGTCAATGCCGATGGCGGGGCCTATTACTTCGACAGCAAGGACGCCGCGGTCGCCTGGGTGAAGCAGGCGCTGGACCGCGGCGTCGGCCAGATCGACATCGGCTGCATGCAGATCAACCTGCAATCACACCCGCGCGCCTTCTCCAGCATCGAGCAGGCTTTCGACCCGGCGGCCAACGCCGACTATGCCGCCCGCTTCCTGACGCAGTTGCGCGCGGATGCCGGCGGCAATTGGTTCGATGCCGTGGGATACTATCACTCGCGCACGCCGGTGTTGGCCGCCGACTACCGCGCCCGCGTCTCCGCCATCGCGCAAGGGCGCACGCCGCCGCCGGGGATCGGGTTGCCGCTTTACGTCCGCGCCATCCAGCAGGGCACGTTGCGCATTCCGCTCGCGGGCGGCGGGATCATGCGTATCAACCTGCGCCGCCAGCCGGCGCCGCGCGGGCCGAAGCGGATGACGGCTTGCCAAATCGCCAACGTTCTCGGAGACTTCATGCCCGCCCGGGCGCGGGCGCGATGTTTCGCTTCTCGTTGATCTTGGCAGACCTTGGCAGCGGTTGCGAAAAGCCGCTAAGCTACCCTCATGTCGCCCGTTGACGGCTTGGACCGGCGCTGGGACACATTATGTTTGTTTCGTCCACCCGTTCTGAGACCAAGATATGAGCACACCTGACCGCCGTTCGTTTGACAGCCCGCGCCGTGGCGGCCGCGGGAAAGACCGCTTCGATGATTTTGGCGGTGGTGGTCGAGGAGGTCGTGACGAACCCTACGTGCCGAGGGACGCCTATGTCCCGGCCGGCGGACGTGATCGCGGCCCCTCCAATTTCGGCGCCGCGCCGCGCGGCTTCGGTGCACCAGGCGGGCCGGAAACCGGGGCGACGGTGAAGTGGTTCAACGGCGAGAAGGGCTTCGGCTTCGTCGAACTCGAGGGCGGCGGCGGCGATGCGTTCCTGCACATCAGCGTGCTGTCCCGCGCCGGCTACCAGACGGTCTCGCCGGGCGCGACCCTGCGTGTTTCGGTATCGCCGGGTCAGAAGGGTCCTCAGATCGCCGACGTGGTGAGCGTCGATGAGAGCACCGCGACCCCGGGCGGCGGCGGGGGCGGTGGTGGGTCTGGCGGCGGCGGCGGTCCTGCTGGCGGCGGCTACGGCGGTGCGGCTGGCAGCGGCGGCTTCGACCGTCCGCGCTCGTCGGCGCGCCAGCCGGTCGACATGAGCACCGCGGTCGAGATGCGCGGCACCGTCAAGTGGTTCAACGCCGAGAAGGGCTTCGGCTTCGTCATGCCCGAGGGCGGCGGCAAGGATGTGTTCGTGCACATCTCGGCGCTCAACCGGGGCGGCATGAGCTCGCTCGAGCCGAACCAGAACGTCAAGATGCAGGTGGCCGACGGCCGCCGCGGCCCTGAGGCGGTGTCCGTCGAAGCAGCCTGACCGTTCCGCCTCTGTGATTCGGCAACGGCCGGGCTCATGCCCGGCCGTTTGCATTGGAGGAGGTTGCCGGGCGGCGGCGGCGCGATACACTGCGAGCTGGGACGTCCTGGAACCAAACGATGCCTGACACACACGCACCCGCCGAAGCGCACGCCGCAACCAGATTGCCGCTCGACAAGATCGTCGTCCTTGACTTGACGCTGGCCCGCGCCGGGCCGACCGCGGTGCGGCATCTCGCCGATTGGGGCGCCGACGTGATCCGTATCGAGCCGCCCGACACTGGCGGCGAGGAGATCAGCGGCGATCGCGACGGGCCGGACTTCCAGAACCTGCACCGCAACAAGCGCATGATCCAGCTCAACCTCAAATCGCCAGAGGGCCATGCCGCGTTCATGAAGCTGGTGGCCGAGGCCGACGTGATCGTCGAGAACATGCGGGCCAACGTGAAGCATCGGCTCAAGATCGCGTGGGACGACGTCCACGCGGTCAATCCGCGGTTGGTCTACGGCAGCATCAGTGGGTTCGGCCAGACCGGACCGTACAGCGCCCGCGCCGGGGTCGATCAGATCGCGCAGGGGATGGGCGGCCTCATGAGCATCACCGGGCTGCCGGGGCAGGGGCCGGTGCGCGTCGGCATCCCGATCGCCGATCTCACCGCCGGCAACCTGCTCGCGTTCGGCATCGTCACCGCGCTGTTCGACCGCGAGCACACCGGCCTCGGCCGATGGGTGCAGACGAGCTTGCTCGAGGTCCAGACGTTCATGCTCGACTTCCAGGCGACCCGGTGGCTGATGCGCGGCGACGTCGCCCAGCAGGCGGGCAACGACCATCCGACCGGCATCCCGACCGGCGTGTTTCCGACGAGCGACGGCCACATCAACATCGCGGCCAGCTCGGCGCGGCTGTTCGAGCGGTTCAGCAAGGCGATCGGCCATCCGGAATGGACCACGCGCCCGGGCTGGACCGACCAGAAGGGCCGCAGCGCCGACCGCAAGGCGATCAACGCGGCGATCTCCGAGGTGACCCGGACCATGCCGTCCGCGCATTGGATCGAGCTGTTCGAGGGGGCCGGCATCCCGTGCGGCCCCATCAACACGATCGACCAGGTGTTCGCGGATCCGCAAGTCAAGCATCTCGGCATGGCGACCCCGGTGGAGCACAGCCGGCTCGGGCGCATCGAACTCGTCGCCTCGCCGGTCAACATGTCCGGGATCAGGCGCGGGGTCCGCACCGCCACGCCGGAGCGGGGCGAACATACCGAGCAGGTCTTGCGAGGATTGGGCTATGATGACGAAACGATTGCCGGCCTGCGGGAGCAGGGGGCGATCTGACATCCGCGCGGCGTGTCTTTTCGACGACAGATCGGTTGTAACTGTGGCCGATGTGCCAAGCCGGCCTATGCGGCAACCGGCCATGCCTCTAGCCTGGCCGGGATTGTGGTAGGTAGGGTGCCTGCCAAAACTCACATTGAGGAGACAGCCATGAAGACGCTAGCAACGATCCTATCGCTCGCCGCAGTGCTCGGCACGGCCGCGTGCGCCAACAACCCGAACCGGCCGACCGATACCGGCAACATGGCCTTCCCCGCTCCGGTCCCGCAGGGCAACCTGAACACGGCCCGCCCGGCGACGCTCGACACCGGCAGCATGAACTCGCCGACCGTCAGCGGTGGTATCGCCACACCCGGCAACCGCGGGTTTGACACCGGCAACATGGCGCTGCCGAATAATGCGCAAGGCAACTCGCGCCCCGGCAGGTACTAGCGGCTCCTCTACGGCTGGCGCGGCGACGCGCCGGCCGACCGCTTACTCCGCGGCGACCGACTCGGCACGGATGGCGTCGAGCTGCACTAGCGCGCCGCCGCGGTCGACGTGCCAGAACGTCCACCCGTTGCAGCTCGGGATGTTCTGCAACTGCGCCCCAACCTGATGCAGCGAGCCCCGCACCGTCCCCGATACCAGCGAGCCGTCGGCCGACACCGTCGCGCGGACCCGCCGCTGCTTGTCGGTCAGCACGGTCCCCTCCGGAACCAAGCCCCTCTCGACCAGGCTGCCGAACGGCACCCGCGGCGCATCGCGCTTGGTCGGCGAAGACAGGGCGGCGTCGGCCGGGGCGGGGCGGATGCGCCGCACGCGCCCGATCGCCGCCTCGGCATACGCAGGGTGACGTTCGATCCCGATGAAATGCCGATGCAGCCGCTTGGCGACGGCTGCCGTCGTTCCCGTCCCGAGAAAGGGGTCCAGCACCACGTCGCCCGGCGAAGTGCTGGCCAGCAGGATCCGGTGCAGCAGCGCCTCGGGCTTCTGGGTGGGATGCAGCTTCAGGCCATGCTGGTTTTTCAGCCGCTCGGGGCCGGTGCAGAGCGGGAATGTCCAGTCGCTGCGCATCTGCAGGTCGTCGTTGAGCGACTTCATGGCCTGGTAGTTGAACCGATACCGGCTGTCCCGCCCGCGGGCGGCCCAGATCAGTGTCTCGTGCGCGTTGGTGAACCGGCGGCCCCGGAAATTCGGCATCGGGTTTGATTTGCGCCAGATGACGTCGTTGAGGATCCAGAAGCCGAGATCCTGCAGGATGGTGCCGAGCCGGAAAATGTTGTGATAGGCGCCGATCACCCAGATCGTGCCGTCCTTGCGCATCATGCGGCGGCATTCCGACAGCCATTCCCGGGTAAACGCGTCGTAGGCGGCGAAGTCGGTGAACTTGTCCCACTCGTCGTCCACGCCGTCCACCAGGCTGTCGTCCGGCCGCCTCAGTTCGCCGCGGAGTTGCAGGTTGTACGGCGGATCGGCGAAGACGCAGTGTACCGAGGCGGAGGGCAGCATCCGCATCATCGGGATGCAGTCGCCCAGCAGCACTTGGTCGAGCGGTAGGTCGGGCGAGGTGTCCATCGGTCAGGCCATCGTGACGATGTGCCCGATACCGCGTCAATCGGCGGCGTCGGCCTCGAACAATTCGGCTTGTGCCAGCAGGCGGACGGTGCCGAACGCGGACCGGTGGTGCCGCGACGGCCCGTGCTGGCGCAGCGCGGCGCGATGCAGCGCCGTCGCATAGCCCGCGTTCTCGTGCCAGCCATAGTGCGGGTAGCGCAGGTGGAGGCGGAGCATGGCGCGGTCGCGGGTCACCTTGGCGATGATGGACGCCGCGGCGATCGAGAGCGAGATCGCGTCCCCGCCGATGCAGCACTCGACCGGGCAGGGCAGACCGGGCGGCGCCCGGTTGCCATCCACCAGCGCCAGCTCGGGGGCGAGCCGCAACCGCAGCACCGCCCGGCGCATGGCGAGCATCGAGGCATGCAGGATGTTGAGCGTCTCGATCTCGGCGACCGACGCGGCGCCGACGGCGATCTCCGCGCAGCTCCTGATCGCGATGGCGGCCAGGTCCCGCTCGGCGGCGGTCAGCTTCTTGCTGTCGTCGATCAGCGGTGCGACCCGCCGCGGCACCCCACGCGGAAACACGACGGCCACGGCGACCACCGGACCGGCGAGCGGCCCCCGGCCGACCTCGTCGACACCGGCGACGCGTCCCCCATGCGCCCGCTCACGCTTGAAATGCGGCCTCATCGCCCCTGGCTAGCATTTGAGCCGCCGAGTCGGACAGTGACATGGCGGCTATCCTGTGGGAGAGGGCAAGGATGTCCGACACTCTCCCCGACCGGCTCTCGGCCGACCCCGATAGCCCACATTACGACGCCGCCCTGCTCGAGCGCGGCGTCGGCATCAGGTTCAAGGGTGTCGAGAAGACCAACGTGCAGGAATACTGCGTCAGCGAGAGTTGGGTCCGCCTGACCGTGGGCAACACCACGGACCGCAAGGGCAAGCCGATGACCATGAAGCTGCAGGGCAAAGTCGAGCCTTATCTGAAGGACGAGCCGTCGACCGCCTAGCCGAAGCGGGCGCGCAGTTCGTCGACCTGCTCCGGGGTGAGCGGGCGGGTGCGGTGGCCGTGCAGCAGGAGGAATAGCCGAGCCGTCTCTTCGAGTTCCTCGATCGCGCCCGCCGCCGCCGACAGCGACGTTCCGGCGACGACCGGGCCGTGGTTGGCCAGCAGCACCGCGTGATGCTTGCCGACCAGCGGGCGCACCGCTTCGGCCAACCGCGTGTCGCCCGGCGGGAAATACGGCACCAGCGGCAGGCGCCCGACCCGCATGACGTAGTAGGCCGTGATTGGCGGCAGCACGTCGTCCGGATCGACGTCGGCCAGGCACGAGACCGCGACCGAGTGGGTCGAATGCAGGTGGACGACGGCGCCGGCATCCGGCCGCCCGTCGTACATGACCCGGTGCAGGAAGCTCTCCTTGGTCGGCGGATCGCCGCTCACCAGTCTGAGGTCGCGGTCCAGCTTGGCCAGGCGGCCCGGGTCGAGGTCGCCCATCCCGACATTGGTGGGCGTCATCAGCCAGCCGTCGTCCAGCCGCTGGCTGATGTTGCCGGCGCTTCCGAACGACAGGCCCCGGGCGAACAGGCTGTGGCCGAGGCGGCAGATCGCGTCGCGTGCTGCGGTCTCTGTCATCATGCTCGTGCCGTCGCGCCGGGACGCCGCCTACGGGCCGATCACGATTTCGACGCGGCGCGACTCCGTCGGCATCAGCTCGAACGGAACCGCGCCGCGGGTCTCCGTGCTGATCTGGATCCGCGGCACGCCGGCGTTGACGAGCGAATCGACCACGCCCTGCGCCCGGGTTTGCGACAGCGATTGGTTGAACGCGACCGAGCCGGAATCCGGAGCGGCGAACCCGCGGACATGCACCGTGGCGTTCGGGCGCTGTTTTGCGGTCATGGCGGCCTGCTGGATGGCCGCCTGCGCGGACGAATCGAGCGACGCGCTATCGGCGGTGAAGAACACCACGACCGTGCTCGTGGTGGTCCCGGACTGGCCTGCGGTCTGTGCGCAGCCGGAGGCGAGGAGGGACGAGACGAGCAGGGTGGCGAGCAGGAAACGGCGGCGGAACATGGGCAACCTCGTCGTGGCCCGTCACTCTTGCACAAGCCCGATGCTGCGGAAACCAGCGCCAGGCACCGTCGCGACGATTGTTGTCACGTAATAACGGACACCCTCGTTTCAGTCGCCGCTTTGGGCCACGCTCGCCCTGAACGAGGAATGTTCGGCCCATAAGAAACAATTGCCCGCGTACAACGCTCGCGATCTGATCCGTTCTGAAGTAAGGTGGTCGAGTCTTGAGGACAAGGCCACACCTGAGTCAATGGTGGGACCGAACGTTAATGTCTCGGCACGGCGGTTTCGCTGATGATAAAAAATCCGGCAATCTGCGCGGTCGAGTTGGGCACAACTGGCCGACCTCAATTGAGTATCTGAGCAAGACGGCCTATGACGAGGGTGAAGGAGTGAATGTTGATGTCTGATGTAGTCCCGCCAACCGTGCTGGATCTTACTGCAAAGATCGTCTCGGCCCACGTTTCCAAGAACCCAGTCGCGATCGATGCGCTGCCTGGACTGATTCAGGCAGTCTACCGCTCACTGTCCACCGCAGGCGAGGCCGAGCCGGCGCCGGCGCCGGCGCAAACGCCCGCAGTGCCGATCAAGAAATCGGTCTTCCCGGATTACATCGTTTGTCTGGAAGATGGAAAGAAGTTGAAGATGCTGAAACGGCATCTGCAGACCAGCTACGGCATGAGCCCGGATGCCTACCGCACCAAATGGGGCCTGCCGCGCGACTACCCGATGGTGGCGCCCAACTATGCGGCAACGCGCTCGGGCCTGGCCAAGCAGATCGGCCTCGGCCGCAAGGCAGTGACGCCCGCCGCCGAGCCGGTCGACGCCAAGCCAGCCCGCAAACAGCGCGCGAGCAAATCGGCGCCGTCGTAACGTCCAGAACGGCATTGTCAGTCGGTGTCCGACCGGTAACGCCATAGGTCCTTGTCTATCCAAAGAACGGGGCGGGGTTGGAGGCGCTGGCAGAGATCCCGACCAAACCTGGTAAAATCCGGGCCGGCGCGACAGGACGGGCGCGCGACAAAACGCGCGACGCCTCGTTTGGCATCGTCGTCGCCGTCGTACTCGCCAGTCTTCTTTGGGCGGCCCTGATCGGCCTATGCCTTTACTTTGTCCTCTGACCGGTCAGCGCGGCGACGCGCTCCGCAGCGCCCGAGCGATCATCCATGCCGCGTCGGTCGGCTGTAGCGCGGGATCGAACGGCAGCGGGCGGCCCGGCTGGCCGTCGCTGCGCAGGAAGCCGTGGCGGGCCGGATCGTTGAGCCAAGAGTAACGATCGCTGAGGCCCCAGAACACCACCGTGCTGACCCGCGGTTGCGCCAGTGCGGTGCCGAGGAACTCCAGGTAGATGTCCGCCACGCGCTGGTCTCGTACGGGCACGTCGCCCGGCGCGAGATCGTGCACGTCCAGTTCGGTGATGAAGATGTCTAGCCCGCGATCAGCCAACTCGGCCAGGAACTGGCGATAGACGGCCGGGTTGAAGCGCCCAAAAGTCCGCGTCCGCAGGTGGCACTGCAGCCCGACCGCTTGGATCGGCACCGAGCGGCGAATCAGGTCGTCCAGCAGATGCAGCAGCGCGCGCCGGCGGGCCTCCTCGTCGGGCGTATCCAGTTCCAGGTCGTAGTCGTTGTACAGACGCAAGACCTGCGGCTGGGCTTGCAGCGCGGCATGGAACGCGATGTCGAAGAACGCGGTGCCGAATTTGGCGAGCATCGGACTGCGGCGCAAGCCGCCCGCCATGCCGTCGGCGGGCCTGATCGCCTCGTTGACCACGTTCCAGGCGTGGGTCTCGCGCCCGAACCGGGCGCCGATCGTTCCGACATGCTCGACGATGGCGCGCTCGGCGGCAGCACGGTCGAGCCCGTCGAACCAGTCCGGCAGCCGCTGGTGCCAGAGCAGGTGGTAGCCGGTCAACCGCAGACCGTGATGGCCGGCGAACTCGATATTGGGGTCGAGCCCGGCGAAACGATCCGTCGGAGTCGGCGACATGCGCTGCCAACTCATGTTCGGCGCGAACAGCGAGCAGTGGGCGGCGATGAGTGCCGCGTAGGCCGGGTCTCGGGCGAGGTCGATCTCGCTGGACGAGCCGATCTGCAGCCCGGCGTGGCGGGCGGCGTCGCGCAGCAGCGGCAGCGGTTCATCCGCGGTCGCACTGCCGAGCAGCGCCGGAGCCGCCAGCAACAGGCTGCGCCGCCTCAAGCGACCCGGCCGCCGACGAACCCGGCCCGGCTCAGCAGCCGCGTGCGCACCCCCAGCACGTCGAGCGCCAGCGCAGCGGCGCCGTAGGTCAGCACGCCGGCCCCGATCCGGAGCGCGAGTGCGGCGGGGCCGGCCCCCGGCACCGCGAGCACGCCGAAGGTCATCGCGACGCATGCGCCGGCCACGCGGGCGCCTTGCGCGAGCGGCAGCGGCACAGGGAAGGCGCGGCGGCCCGCAAGGATTGCATGCACGACCGAGACCGCCCCGCCCGCCGTGACCGCCATCGCCGCGCCGAGCGGGCCCAGAGCCGGGATCAGCAGCGCGTCGAGCCCGAGCGTGACCGCCGCGGCGGAGGCCGTCACCCACACTTGGCCGCCCAGTGTTCGCCCGAGTTGAAACGCGTGATCCAGGTAATGGGCGCGAAAGCCGGCGAGGAACGCCCCGGCCGCCATCCACGGCGTCAACGCGGCCACTGCCCCGCGGAACCCAGGCCCGACCAGCGTCGCCGCGAGGCTGTCGGCCGTCAGCGCCATGCCGAGCGCCGCCGGGCCCAGCACCGCCAGCAGCAGCGCCCCGTTCGCTGCGAGCTGCTGGCGGGCGGCCTCGACATTGCCCGCCTCGAGCGCGTTCACGGCCAGAGAGAATCCCGCCGACGACAGACCGGACGAGAGGACCACGAGCGTGTTCTGCACCAGCACGAACGCCGCCGTGTAGAGGCCGAGCGCCTCGACGCCGCCGAGCGCCCCTGTCAAGCCGCGGGTCGCGCTGCCGGTCGCGCTGGCCAGCGCCAGGCTGGCGGCGAGCGGGAGCCCGAAGCCGACGGCGGCGCGGGCGAGCGCCGGATCGAACCCGGCGCGGCGCATCGGCCCGGCGCCCACGAACGACCCGGCCAGCGTCGCCGCCGCGGTCGCCAGCGCCGTCCAGACCGGATCGCGGCTGAGCCATGCGGCCCCGCCAGCGGCGAGCAAAATCAGGCCGGCCCGCGCCACGTTCATGCGCAGGTAGGCTCCTGGCGCGAGACCCGCGACATGGAAGCGGGCGCGGAACTCGAACCAGGCATAGCTCGCCATCAGGATGAGCCCAGCCCAGACGATGGCGCGTTCGCCAGCCGGCACCGCGATGATCGCGGCGGCGCCGATCAGTGCGGCGCCGAGCAGAACACACCCGAACAGGCGGTTGAACGTGCCGGCCGCGAGCGCCCGGTCCGTCTGCGTGCCCGCCAGGCGCAGATAGGCCAAGCCGAGCCATTCGAACCCCAGCGTGGCGCCGAAGCTCATGATGACCAGGGCGACGCCATAACGGCCATACTGCTCGGGCGGCAGCACCCGCGTCAGCACCGCGGTGGTCAGCATGCCGAGCGCGCCGGGTAACAGTTTGGCGGCGATGTAGACGCCGCTGTGGCGGATCAGCATGCCACTCGCGGCTGCAACGAGGTGTGCAGCGCGGCCAGGCGGCGCGCGAGCGTGGCGATGTCGAGCTGCTGCGCGAACACCGCGTGCCCGGCCTCGGCCAGGGCGTGGCGCCGCGCCGGATCGTCAATCAGGCTCTGGATGGCGTCGGCCAGCGCCGGCGCGTCGCCGACGGGGACGAACAGGGCGGAGTGGCCGTCGCGAAGCAATTCGGGAGTGGCGCCGACCGGCGTGGTGACGACCGCGACCCGTGCCGCAAGCGCCTCGATGACCGAAATGGGGAAGTTCTCGGCATGGGAGGGCAACACCAGGATGTCGGCCTGCGCGAGCAGATCGGCCGCCGCGGCGCCGTGGAGCCAGCCGGGCAGGCTGATCCGGCCGGCCAGCCCGGCGTCGGCGACCCGGCGCCGATACGCCTCGACGTCGCCGTCCCCGGCCAGGACGGCCGACCACGAGCGGCTGCGCAGCGCCGGGCTGCCGAGCGCCTCGAGCAGCTCGGGCACGCCCTTGCGCGGACCGATGCGGCCCAACAGCACGATGCGGCAAGGCCCGCGGCGGCGGTCCCGGCGGGGCTGCGCAGGGACGCCATTATAGAGGATGTGGATGCGCTCGGGCGGAACCCCCAGCGTCTGGCTGACCCAATCGGCCCACCGCTGCCCCAGCACCACGACGTGGTCGGCGCGCCGGAACAGGCCGGCCACGCGCCGCTGCGCGAAGGCAGGGAGTGCGGCGAAGAACTCGTCATAGCCGCTGCCGTGCAGGTGGATCACGAGCCGCGTGCGCATGCCCATGGCCAGCAGCGCAACGACGAGCTTGCGCGCGGTGCTGCCGCGCTTGGACAGGTTCGCGTGCACGGTGCCCAGCCGGCCCGTCGCGCGGAGCGCCACGAGGCGGATTATGGCGCGCGTGAACGCCATGGCGGCGCGGCCCGCGTGACCCGTACCGCGGGTATCGATGATTTCCAGCGCGGGCAGCAGCTCCTGCTCGGACCATGTAGCGTGCAGGTAGCCGGCCCAGCGGCCGATCCCGCCGGCATGTTCGAGCCCACCCGGGACGAGCATGGCCACGCGCTGCCGCGACGCCTGGTTGGGCAATCGCGCCAGATCAGAGTCGAGTTGGTCCAGATACATACGCGGTCTACCTCACAGATCGCTTGTCCCGGCGTGGAACGCCTGCCTCTGATACGCGCATTTTCTTCGCCGGCACACGCATAAGATGTGCTGTTAACCGTTGCTTAGCTCACGAAAATTTGTTAGCTCCGAGTTGCGGGCCGAGATCGTCGGGTCTTAGGCGCAAAACAATCCGGCGACGGATGGCAGAGTAAGGCATAATACATGCACGGCGGCACTCGCATCGTAGTCCCTTGCCCAATGCTCCTCTCCGAAACGAGGAACTTCAAACCGCGTCGATCGACACGACGACTACTGTTCTCGATCCGCCCTCTACTGCTCGACTTACTTCTGGTCTGGGATTGCATGGCTGTTTTGTTGTGCGGAGTCGCCAACGCATTCATCCAGGACGCCGTTTCTGCCGCCCTTGCAACCCTGCCGCTTGCCGCTGGACACGGCGCCGACGATCTGATCCGCGTTTCCGTCATCGGCGCCCTGCTCGCGCCTTTCGTCATGCGCCAGCGGCGCCCGGACCCGGCCGCGGTCGGCGCTATCGTCCGCCGCGCCCTGACTCTCATCGCCATCGCCGTCACCGTCGCCCTGGCGACGCGCCTCGTCACGGTCCTGCCCGTGCTCTGGATGGCGAGCTGGCTCGTCTGGTTGATCGGGGCGGTGCTGGCCGGGCGCGTGCTGGCGGCTGCCCTGCTGCGATGGACCGCGCAGCGGTTCGGCGGCGAACGCGTCGCCGTCCTTGGCGCCGGCGCCGAGGCCGACTGGCTGCGCGCCGCACTGCGCGACGCCAAGAGCGCGGGCGTCGACCTCGTGCGCACCGGCCGGCCTGGCCGCGACCTTGACGGCGTTGTCGCCGACTTGATCGACCGCGGCCGGCGCGGCGAGCTCGACCGCGTCGTGCTGGCGCTGCCCGGCTTGCCCAATGACGAGACCCGCCGCATCGCCCATGGCCTTAAGGCGCTGCAGATCGAGGTAGCGTCGCTGTTCCCGCTGCTCGGCGCCGGACGGCTGCAGCACACCACCGACCTGGCCGACATCCCGCTCTTCCTGGTCTCGCGCCGCCCGCAACGGGGCTACGGCGGCCTGTCCAAGCAAGTGCTGGATTACAGCCTCGCGCTCGGACTGCTGCTCTGGACCATGCCCTTGCTGATGCTGATCGCGCTCGCGATCCGCCTCGACAGCCCCGGCCCGATCCTCTTCCGCCAGCGTCGCCACGGCGTCAACGGCAGCGAGTTCGACATCTACAAATTCCGCACAATGGTGTGGCAGGGGGCGGGCGCCGGTAGCGGCGCCGTGCAGACCGGACGCCGCGACCGCCGGGTCACCCGGATCGGCGCGATCCTGCGCAGCAGCAGCCTCGACGAAGTGCCGCAGCTGCTGAATGTGCTGAACGGCACGATGTCGCTGGTCGGTCCCCGCCCGCACCCGACGGTCATGCGCACCGAGGAGCAGTTGGGCGACCAGATCGCGCCGGACTACATGCACCGCCACCGGGTCAAGCCGGGCATCACCGGCTGGGCGCAGATCAACGGGCTGCGCGGTGCGACCGAAACGGCCGAGCAGCTCCGCCAACGCATCGCGCACGACAATTTCTATATCGAGAACTGGTCGCCCTGGTTCGACCTCCGCATCCTGGCGATGACGCCGGCCAGCCTGCTTCTCCGCCGCAGCAACGCCTTCTAGGAGCGCGCGCCATGACCTATGTCGACCGGTTGCTCACTACCACACCCGCCCTTGCCACCACCCAGTCCGTCCCCCTCGATGCCAGATGCCCCGAGTTGGCGCCGCTGCTGTCGGTCTTGTTCCTCATGATCGGCGAGAACCGCTCGATGGTCGTCAACATCACCGCCGCGCACGCCGGCGCCGGCACCTCGACCGTAGCCCGCAAGCTCGCCGAGGCCGCGGCGGCCACCGGCTGGTGCCGGGTGGCGCTGCTCGACGCGCGGCCCGGCAGCCCCGCGAGCGGGCGTGGCCTCGTCGAAGCGGTCGAGGATGGCGAGAGCCCGGTCCTGACCCCCCGCCAGGTTGGCGGGCTACAGGTCGACAGCGGCCGGCTTGCCACTGCGGGGCGGCCGCTCGTGCGCCTCGACAGCGTGCGCCGGCTCTACGGCAGCCTGCGGGACCGGTACTCGCTCGTCATCGTCGACTGCCCGGCCGTGTTCGCCGGCCAGCAGACCCTCATGGTTGCCGCCGCGGCCGACGATACCGTGCTGGTCGTCGAGGCCGAGCAGACCGCTCTGGCCGATGTCGCGCGCGCCCGGGCCGCGCTCGAGCAGCGCGGCGCCGGCGTGCTCGGCTTGGTGATGAACAAGAGCCGATCGCGCATCCCCGCGCTGTTCGGCCGCGTCGCGTGAGCGCCGCCGCCGCACGGGCGCCGCTCCCGCCCTTCGACGAGGCTCCGATCGGCGCGCGCGAGATGCTCGCAATCGTCCTCCGGCACCGCTGGACGCTGGTTGCCGCCGTCCTGATCCCGCCGCTGGTCGCCCTCGCCCTGATCCTCCTGCTGCCCAAGGTCTACCGGGCGCAGAGCGACATCATGGTCAAGACCGGGCGCGAATACATGGCCCAGGGCGACATCGAGAGCGCCACGCTGACCGCCCCGACCTCGACCAAGCAGGAAGGCATCAACTCGGAGGTCGCGCTGCTGACCAGCCGCGCCGTCGCCGAAGCCGCCATCGCCGAGATCGGGCTCGACCAGCTCTACCCGGACATCGCCGCCGCCCCGCCATCCTCCGGCTCCGTGCTCGACGCGGCGGTGCTGCGCTTCGGCCGCGACCTCGTCGCCGAGCCCGTCAAGCTGTCGCACGTCATCGCGACCTCGTTCGACGCCGCAAGCCCCGCCCAAGCCCGGCGCGTGCTCGACACCGTCATCCGCATCTATATCGACACGCACACCCAGGTTTTCGCCGGCCGCCGCGCCGACGGCTACCGCGACTCCATCGACAAGGCGTTCGTCGAGATCCGCGGCCTCGAGCAGCGGCGCTCCGCGCTCAAGCTGACGAGCGGCATCTATGATATCGGCGCGCAGCGGCAGGCGGTGATCGCGCAGCGCACCGATGCCCAGACCCGGCTGGAAGAGGCCCGCAGCAAGCAGGCGCGCCTGACCGCGCGCCTGGCCTACGTCAAGCAAGCCCGCGCGCAAGTCGCGGCCACGACGCTTGTCACGTCGAGCGAGAGCAGCGGCGCCCAGTCCCACGCGACCGAGACGCTGATCGACCTGCGCCAGCAAGAGGCCGCGCTCAGCCACCGGCTCGGCAACGCCAACCCGGACCTGCAGCGCCTGCGCTCGCAGATCGAGACCGCCAAGCGCGCCGCCGAAACGGTCCAGAAAGAGCGCAACGCCACCACCGCGCCGTCTCCGGTCCGCCAGCTTCTCGACCAGGACGCGGTCACCACCGGCGCCGATCTCGCCACCGCGGCGAGCGACATCGAACGGCTGAATGCCTTCGTGGCCGACCGCGGGGCCGAGCTCGACCGCATGGAGCGCGCCGACACCGAGCTGCGCGACCTCGTCCTGCAGATCGAGATGATCACCCAGAACCTCAAGGCGATGCAGGGCCGCTACGAGCAGGCGCGGGCGGACGAGCAGACCGACATCGCGCGGCAGGTGAGCGTGGTGCAGGTGGCCGCTGCCATCGGGTCCGAGAAGCCCATCTCGCCCAAGAAGGCAATCCTCGCCGCCGCGGGCCTGCTCGCCGGCGTGCTGCTGGCCGGCATCGTGGCATTCGTGGCGATCCTGACGAGCAAGACGGCCGCCACGGGCGAAGCCGCGGAGCGCCGGGTCGGCCTGCCGGTGCTGGCCACCCTCCCGCTCAGCGCCAGCAACCAGGGCTGGGCCGACGCCGATCGCGATGAACCGGCCTACGGCGCCCGATGAGGCTCCGCTGGTATCTCGACCGCATCAGCCGGATGTCGGCGCGCGAGATCTCGTCCCGCGCCGGCGTCGCCATCCGGCAGCGCTACTGGGCGGACGCGAGCCGTCGCCCGCGCGGCTTGCGCAGCGTGGTCCCGGGACCGCGGACCGCCGCGGTCGCCTTGCCGCGTCCGGACATCTTGGCCGCGCCGGCCGTCATCCGCGCGGCCGACGAGCTGCTGGCCGGACGCTGGCCGCTGTTCCACCTCCGCCCCGCCATCGTCGGCGAACGGCCCGACTGGTTCCGCGACCCGGCCTCCGGCATCGCCTCCACGCCCGGTACCTACGCCTTCGCCGTGCCCTATCGCGACGAAGCGGCCGCCGGCAACGCGAAATACGTCTGGGAGCTGTCGCGACATCAGGCCACGACGGTGCTGGCCTCGGCCTGGTGGCTGACCGGCCACGAGCGCTACGCCGAGCGGGTCCGTGCGCACCTGACGTCGTGGTGGGCCGAGAACCCCTTCCTGTCGGGCATTCACTGGACCGGCGGCATCGAGGCCGGGCTGCGGCTTATCTCATGGGTCTGGATCCGGGCGCTGCTGGCCGACTGGCCCGGCGTCCGCGCGCTTTTCGACGACAACGAGGCCTTCGTCGGCCAACTCTACCACCACCTGCTCTACATCCGCCGCCTGCACAGCCGCGGATCGTCCTCCAACAATCACCTGATCGCCGAACTCGCCGGCGTCGTCGCCGCATGCGCCGCGTTCCCGTGGTTCCGCGAGTTCGCCGCATGGGGCGCATGGGCGCGGGCCGGGCTGGCCACACAGGCCGAGGCGCAGACCCACGAAGACGGGTTCAACCGCGAGCAGGCGAGCGAATACCACTCGTTCGTCTTCGAGATCCTAGCCGGTACGTCGCTGGCAACCCGGTTGGCCGGCCAACCCGCCCTCGCGCGCGTTGAGACCGTGATGCGCCGGATGGCCGACGCGCTCGCCTCGAGCCTCGACGCGACCGGCCGGCCCCCGCGCTTCGGCGATGGCGACGACGGCCGCGGCGTGCTGCTCGATGCTCCGCAAACCCATGGGGAGGTGGTCGTGCTCGACGTCGCGCGCGCCATGTTCGGCCCGGCCCCCTGGTGGCCCGCGCCGCAGCCGACGGTGCTCGGCGCAATCGCCGGCCGCCTCTGCGGCGTCAAGCCCGCCCGTGATGTCGCCCGGCAGGACAGCTTTCCCGGCGTCGGCATGACCCTGCTGCGCAGCGGTGAGGGGAGGGACGAGATCTACGTCCGCTGCGACGCCGGCCCGCACGGCTACCTCTCGATCGCCGCCCACGGCCATGCCGATGCGCTGTCGCTCGAGGCCCGGCATGGCGGGGTCGATATCCTCGCCGACCCCGGAACCTATTGCTATCATGGCGAACCCGAGTGGCGGTCCTATTTCCGCGGCACGCTCGGGCACAACACCCTCAGCGTCGACGGTCTCGACCAGGCCCGGATCGGCGGCCCGTTCCTCTGGCTCGACCGCCCCGGCGCAATCCTCGCCGAGCAGCGGCTCGACGGCCGCACGCTCTCCTGGTCGGCGCGCCATGACGGCTACCGCCGGCTGTCCGACGGCGTCACCCATTTCCGCGTCGTCTCGCTCGGCCAAGCCCGCCGCACGCTCGAGATCGAGGACTGGATCGAAGCCGGCGCGGCTCATCAGGTGGCGCTCGCCTTCCATCTCGGCCCGGCCGTCGACGCCACGTTGGACGGCGCCAGCCTCACCCTGCGCTGGACGGGCCACTCCGCCCGCATGCACTTGCCCACCGGCCTCGTCTGGCGCGCCCATCGCGGCCAGACCCAACCGCCGCTTGGCTGGTATTCCCCCGGCTTCGGCCAGCGCATCCCGGCCTGGACGCTGGTGGGCCACGGCCTCCTGCCGCCGGCGACCCGGCTGCGCACCGTGCTCCACTTCCCCCCGAGCCAGAAGGCTTCCGCCCCATGCGAGATGGTCACCGCCGCGTTCTGATCGTCGTCGAGAACCTGCCCGTTCCGTTCGATCGGCGGGTCTGGCTCGAAGCTACCACGCTGGCCCGCAACGGCGACCGCGTCTCGGTGATCTGCCCGAAGGCGAAGGGCTTCAATCGCTCCCGCGAGACGATCGAAGACGTGGAGGTGTTCCGCTACCCCATCCCGTTCGAGGCGCGCGGCGCGCTGGGGTTCGCCGCGGAGTTCGCCTGGTGCTTCGTCATGACGTCGCTGCTCAGCCTCTGGGTCCAGCTCTTCGGCCGCGGCTTCGACGTCCTGCACGCCTGCAACCCGCCCGACACGTTCTGGCTGCTCGGCCGCGCCTGGAAGTTGTTCGGCCGCCGCTACGTGTTCGACCATCACGATCTCTGCCCCGAGATGTTCGCCGTCAAGTTCGGCCGGACCGACGGGCTGCTCTACCGCGGCCTGCTGTGGCTCGAGCGCCAGAGCATGCGCACGGCCGACGTCGTCATCACCACCAACCAGAGCCACAAGCTGATCGCCACGAGCCGCGGCGGCCGCGCACCGCAGGACGTCGTCGTCGTCCGCTCCGGGCCCGATCTGGGCCGGTTCCGCCGCTTCCCCGCGTCGCCCGAGTATCGGCGCGGCAAGTCGCACTTGCTCGTCTACCTCGGCGAGATCTGCGAGCAGGACGGCGTCGACCACATGGTCCGTGCGCTGAAACTCCTGCGCGAGCGCTTCGGCCGCACCGACGTGCACGCGATCTTCGTCGGTGGTGGCCCGCATCAGGCCACGATCAAGGCCTACGCGGAGGCACAGGGCGTGTCCGACTACGCCCACTTCACCGGCCGGGTCAGCGACGAGGAGCTCTGCCGCATCCTGTCCTCGGCCACCCTCGGGATCGACCCGGATCCCAAGAACCCGTGGTCCGACAAAAGCACGATGAACAAGGTCATCGAATACATGTATTTCGGCCTGCCCGTCGTCGCCTACGACCTGCACGAGACCCGCGTGTCGGCCGGGGAGGCGGGCTGCTACGCCGCGCCCAACGACGAGGCCGCGCTGGCCGCAGCCATCGGGACCCTGCTCGACGACCCGGACCGCCGCGCCGCGATGGGCCAGGCCGGCGCCGCCCGCGTGCGTGACGTCCTCGCCTGGGACCACTCCGTCGCGCCGCTCCTGGCGGCTTACGACCGGGCGTGCGGAACCGCCGTTTCGGCCGTGCTCGAGGGCGACGCCGAGCCCGCCTTCGGCGCGCCCTGAAGCCGGGCCCGGACCCGTTGCCGCAACCCGGCCGGCACCAGCCAGAACCCGGCGAACGCCGCCACATGCATTCCCCGTGGCCGGCCATGGCGAAACGCGTGCCACAGCAGCACCGGCATCCCCCTCCAGTCCCGCCGCCGCGCCGCCTGCGAGCCGAGATAGATCAGACAGAACCCGCTGTACGCGCGCCCCGTCAACAGCCGTCGACTCGCGTTCGCCCAGCCGAGCATTGCCCGCCAATCGTAATTCGGGCCAAGCGAATCCGGCGTCGCCTCCGCATGCACGGTCACCAGCACGTCCTGCAGCATCTCGAGCGGCACGCCCGCCTCCTTGGTCACCCGCAAGACCAGCATGGTGTCCTCGTTGTGGCTGGTGGTGCCGAACTGGGTGCGCAGGAACACGTCCCGCGGGAGCATGTAGGTCGACGTCGCCATGTAGCGCGCGCCCCGGAACAGCGTGCGCCGGTCGAACAGGTAGTCGTCCGCCGTCATCTCCGGCCGATACAGCTCCCGCGGCCAGTCGTAGCTCGCCTCCGGCATCAGCACCCGGCAGCGGCAGCACAGCATGACCGTCCGGCCGGCAGCGGCGGCGAGCATGCGGTCCAGCATGACGGGCAGGAACTCGTCGTCGTCGTCGAGGAACGCCACCCACGTCCCGCGGGCCGCGGCCGCGCCCCGGTTTCGCGCCCCACCGGGCCCGAGAGAGCGTTCGTTGACCAGCACGCGCAGGCGTGCATCGGTGACGCCAGCCAGAGCGGCCTCGGTTGCCGGATTAGGACCGTCGATTACGACGACGATCTCAAAATCGACCATCGTCTGCGCGATGACGCTGCGTATCGCCCGCTGAACCAAGTCGTGCCGTCGCGTCGTCGGTATAATAACCGAGACGGACGGAACAGTCCGAGCCTGTGCGGCGAGATCACTCATGCGCGCACTTGATAACGGCGACAGTCACCGGGTCAAGCGGTTGGCGTTTTGATTGGTAAATGCCCGCCGTATTTGGCTAGACTGCCATTGCTTCATTATGGACCACGCCAGTGTTGAGCCGCCGTGTCGTGAGCAATGGGGCGGTCCGCTGCTTCACGTATTTCGGACTGGCGTTTTACAGCCAAGGTGTCATCGCCGCGCTGCAGGCGGCCAGCGGCGACGTGGCCCGTACCGTCGCCGGCGAGACCAACCTCTCGAGCACCCTGGCGCAATCCGTCATCCTGGCCGGGTTGCTGGCCGCCGTCGCGCGCGCGCCGCTGCACTACGCGCGGCTCTGCCGGCCCGTGCTTCCGGCGCTCTGCGTCGCCGCCTTCGCCCTGCTTTCCGTCCTGTGGTCGGGCGACCCGGTCCGCACCCTTCGCCGTGCCGTGGCGCTGACCGAATGCATGGTGTTCGGCATGTTCCTCTACCGCACCGACGGACTGGAGCGCACCATCGCCCGCTTCGGCCAGGTCTGCGTCGTCATGGCCGTCCTCTCGCTCCTGGCCTATCTCGCCGCGCCCAGCATCGGGCGCGAGACGGCGCTCGGCTACGAGCGCGCCATGCGCGGCGTGTTCCCGCAGAAAAACACGATGTCGGAATGCATGCTGCTCGGCCTCTGCTGCTACGCCTACTCGTGCGCCCAGGCGCCGCGGTGGCGTCACGCCGGCGCGGCCGCGCTCCTGGCGCTCTGCCTCGTGCTTGGCCGGGGCGCTTCGGTGTTGGCCGTCGCCGGGCTGGTGGCCCTCGCCACGCTCTGGATGCGGCTGCGCGGCAAGCCGGTGCTGCGGCTGGGCCTGCTGTTCCTCGCCGGCTGGGCCGCCCTCGCGTTGGCCGCCGCGCTGATCGCGGTCCCGCAGGAGGTGTTCGCCCTCGCCGGCCGCGACGCCTCGCTGACCGGGCGGGTCCCGCTCTGGCAGGCGATCTGGCCCGAGATCATGCGCAGCCCGCTGATCGGATACGGGTATGCCGGGTTCTGGAACGCCAACGCGCCGGCGGTGCAGATGATCTGGCAGTACGCGGGCTGGCAGGCGCCCGACGCCCACAGCAGCTATCTCGACATCCTCCTGCAATTGGGGGTCGTCGGCGTCGGCCTCTATCTATGGTGCTGGATCCGGCTGTTCGCGCGAGCCCGCGCCGCGCTGCTGACCGAGCTGGGCTCCGCCCGCTTCGTCCTGCTCTACGGCGTCACCCTGCTGCTGATCGGGCTCGACGAGGGCGCTATCCCCATCCCCAACGCCTGGACCGCCCTGCTGCCCGTCGCGCTGCTCGCGATGTCGCGGCACCTGGCCCTGCACGCAGCCACGCGGCCCGTCCCGTTTCCGGCCCGGCCCGACCATCACAGGATTGCAATGTTGTGATCGACCTTGGCATGATCCTCACGACCCAGTGAGGTGGCCATGAAGTCGAACCGCATGACGACCTACATCTTGGCAGCAATGATCCTCGGGATCGCTGCCGGAGCCGCCGTCCACAGCTTCGTGCTCGATCCCGCGGTGCAGAAGACCGTGGCCGGCTACGTGTCGATCGGCTCCATGATCTTCCTGCGACTGATCAAGATGATCATCGGCCCTCTGGTGTTCTCCACCCTCGTGGTCGGCATCGGCCACATGAGCGACGCCGGGGCCGTGGGCCGGGTCGGCGGCAAGGCGATGCTCTGGTTCGTGAGCGCCTCGCTCGTCTCCCTGACGCTCGGCCTCATCCTCGTCGACCTGTTTCAGCCCGGCGAGGGCGTGCACAAGGTCGCCGCCGGGGTCCGCTCCGGCATCGACGCGCACGCGATGACGCTCGACGGCTTCATCAAGCACGTCTTCCCCGACAGCGCCGTGCGCCCCATGGTCGACAACGAGATCCTGCAGATCGTGGTCTTCTCGATCTTCTTCGGCGTCGCCTGCGCCTCGATGGGCAGCCGCGCCAAGCTCGTCCTCGAGACCGTCGAGGGACTCTCGCACATCATCCTGCGCGTCACCGGATACGTGATGAAGCTCGCGCCGCTGGCCGTGTTCTGCGCCATGGCGGCGACGATCGCCACCAACGGGCTCGGCATCCTGATCAGCTACGCCAAGTTCATGGGCGAGTTCTACTTCGGGCTGGTCTGCCTGTGGATCCTGCTGATCCTGGCCGGGTTCGTCATCCTCGGCCCGGCCGTCAAACGACTGATCATGCTCGTGCGCGAACCGTTCCTGCTCGCCTTCTCCACCGCGAGTTCCGAGGCGGCGTATCCCAAGATGCTGGAGCAGCTCGCCAAATTCCCGATCTCGCGCAAGATCTCGTCCTTCGTGCTGCCGCTCGGCTACTCCTTCAATCTCGACGGCACGATGATGTACTGCACCTTCGCCTCCGTCTTCATCGCCCAGGCCTATGACGTGCCGCTCTCGCTCGGCACCCAGATCGCCATGCTGTTGACGCTGATGTTGACCAGCAAGGGCGTCGCCGGCGTGCCGAGGGCCTCGCTGGTGGTGATCGCGGCGACGCTGAGCCAATTCAACCTGCCGGAGGAAGGGCTGCTGCTGATCCTCGGCATCGACACCTTCCTCGACATGGGCCGCTCGGCCACCAACGTGATCGGCAATTCGCTCGCGACCGCGGTCGTGGCCAAGTGGGAGGGCCAGCTCGTCCTGGACGCCGACGACGTCGCGACCATCGAGGACATGGAGGATATCGGCGCGGCGCACGCATGACCCGTTGGATCGCCGCGGCCGCCATCCTCTGCGTCGCGTCGGCCGCCCAAGCGCAGGACGCGGAGCCGCTGTCCGGCGCGCTGCTCGCCATGCGCGATCGCGGGACGATCCGGATCGGCGTGCGCGACTCCTCCGTGCCCTTCGCCTTCCGCAACCGCGCCGGGCAGGCCGTCGGCTTCTCGGTCGATCTGTGCCGGGAGATCGCCGCCGACGCAGCCCGGGCGATCAACCGTGACCTCGTCGAGCCCGACGCACCGGCGTGGCAAACCGGCCTGCGCATCGCCTTCGTCACCGTCGCGGCCGAGGACCGGCTGCCCATGATGACGTCGGGCGCCATCGACCTCGAATGCGGCTCTACGACCGCGACGGAAGAGCGGGCGAAGTCGGTCGCGTTCTCGCCGACTTTCTTCGTCGCCGGCACCAAGCTCGCGACCCGGCCGGGGCAGGGCATCGCCACCTGGCGCGACCTTGCCGGCAAGTCCGTCGCGGTCAGCACGGGCACTACGAACGAGGTCGTCATGAAGCGGCTGGCCCCACAGACGGCCCCGCCCTTCGCTGTCCTCTCGCTGCCGGGCGTCGATGCCGCCGTCGAGGCCGTGGTCACCGGCAAGGCCGCCGCGGTGGCCAGCGACGACATCCTGCTGGCCGGCGCGATCGCCAGCAATGGCGCCAATGCCGGGCTGCGCGTGGTCGGCGACTATCTCTCCTTCGAGCCATACGCGCTCATGCTGCCCAAGGACGACCCGGCCTTCCTCGCCCTGGTCCGCGCCAGCTTCGCCCGCCAAGCCGAGAGCGGCATGCTCCGCGCGTCGTACCAGCGCTGGTTCATGGAGGCCCTCCCGACCGGCGGTAAGCTCGGCCTGCCCATGAGCGCCGAGCTGTCGGAACTCTTCCGCGCTCTGGGCCAGCCCGACTGATGAAGAAGCACCGGGGCCCGCCGGCTTGTCTCGTCATCCCGCGGACGCCTAAACTCGGCCGCGCCGATGAAGGATCCGTGCCGTGAACCCCGAGGCCGTGACCCGCTCCTCCGTCTGCCCCCATGACTGCCCGAGCACCTGCGCGCTCGACGTCGAGGTGCTCGACGGCACCACGATCGGCACCGTGCGCGGCGCCGACAACCCCTACACGGCCGGCGTCATCTGCAACAAGGTCATGCGCTACGCCGAGCGGGTGCACCACCCCGACCGGGTGCTTTACCCGATGCTGCGGACTGGGCCGAAGGGCGCCGGCCAGTTCCGCCGCATTGGCTGGGACGAGGCGCTGGACCGCATCGTCGCCGGCTTCACCGCGGCGACGGATCAACATGGCAGCGAGGCCGCTTGGGTCTACTCCTCCGCCGGCACCATGGGCTTGGTCCATCGCGACGGCGTGTTCCGCCTGCGCCACGCCATGCGCTGGTCGGGCCGCAAGGGCACCATCTGCTCCACCATCGCGACCGCCGGCTGGATCGCCGGTTGCGGCCGGGTCAGCGGCGCCGACTCGCGCGAGATGGCGGTGGCCGACCTCAACGTCCTGTGGGGCACCAATCCGGTCTCCACCCAAGTCAACGTCATGACCCATGTCACCCGCGCCCGGAAGGAGCGTGGCGCCAAGCTGGTCGTCATCGACCCCTACCGCACCGGCACCGCCGCCACTGCCGATCTCCATCTCGCGCTCCGGCCCGGCACCGACGCCGCGCTCGCCTGCGCCGTCATGCACTGCGCCTTCCGCGACGGGTTCGCCGACCGCGCCTACATGGCCCGCTACACCGACGCGCCGGACGCGCTCGAAGCCCATCTCGCCAGCCGCGGCCCCGCCTGGGCGAGCGGCATCACCGGCCTGGCCGTGGCCGAGATCGAAGCCTTCGCCGCGCTCTATAACCGCACGCCCCGCGCCTACATCCGCGCCGGCTACGGCTTCACCCGCGCCCGCAACGGCGCCGCCTCGATGCACGCGGTCACCTGCCTCCCTGCCGTCACCGGCAAGTGGCAAAACGAGGGCGGAGGCGCCCTGTTCGGCAACAAGGGCATCTACGCCTGGGACCGCTCCCTGATCGAAGGCACCGCGCTGCGCGACCCCGCCATCCGCGAACTCGACATGAGCCGCATCGCCAGCATCCTGTGCGGCGACCCGGCCGCCCTGTGCGGCGGTCCGCCGGTCCACGCCCTCCTCATCCAGAGCGGCAACCCGGCCTCCGTCTGCCCCGACAGCAACCGCGTCCGCCAGGGCCTCGAGCGCGAGGACCTGTTCACCGTCGTGCACGAACACTTCATGACCGAAACCGCCGCCTTCGCCGACCTCGTGCTGCCGGCGACCATGTTCCTCGAGCACGACGACATCTACCAGGCCGGTGGCCACAGCCACATCCAGATCGGCCGCGCGGTGATCCCGCCGCCCGGCGAGGCACGCTCCAACCACGACCTGGTGTGCGACCTCGCCCACCGGTTCGGCCTCGATCACCCCAGCTTCGACATGACGGCGCTGGACCTGGCCGACGCGACCTTGCGCGCCTCGGGCTACCCGTCGGCCCAGGAGCTGACGGCGAAGCGTTGGCTGGACGTCCAGCTGCCGTTCGCCTCCGCGCATTTCCTCGACGGCTTCGCCCACGCCGACCGCCGCTTCCACTTCCGCGCCGACTGGAGGGCGCTCGGCGACACCGAGGGCCGGCTCCCGGCATTGCCCGACTTCGCGCCGATCACCGACGCCGCCACCCCGGACCGCCCGCTCCGTCTGGTGACCGCCCCGGCGCGCCAGTTCCTCAATTCGACCTTCACCGAAACGCCGACCGCCCGCAAACGCGGCGGCCGCCCGGTCGCGCTCATCTCGCCCGAAGACGCCGCGGCCTTCGCCGTGGCCGACGGCGCGCTCGTCCGCTTGGGCAACCCGCGCGGCGAGGTGGTGCTGCACGCCGCCCACGTGCCCGGCCAGACCCCCGGCACCGTCGTCGTCGAGAGCATCTGGCCAGCCGCGTCGTTCGGCGGCCCGCGCCACGGTATCAACGTCCTGACCAGCGACGAGCCGGCGCTGCCCGCCGGCGGCGCCGTGTTCCACGACACCGCGGTCTGGATGCGCCCGGAACTGGCGAACTAGAGCATTTTCCGACCGGGTGGAATTAATCAGTCGGGATTAATGCTCCTCTGAACAAAGAGCTAGATCACTACTCCCGAGCCAAGTGGCTCGGGAAGTGCTCTAGGTCAACGCCACCGCCTTGACCTGCGCGTAGACGGCCTGGTCCACCGCGAGCGCGAGCCGGTCCCATGATTGCCGGGTCACGCGGGCCAGGATGCGCGCGCCGCCGCCATCCGATCCCAAGCCCAGCACCGCCACGAGTTCATGCTCGCCCACCGCCGTTTTGGAGAGGATCCGCGCCGCGACCACATTCAAAATCGTGCTGTCGGCCCGCGTGGTGCAGATGCTGACGTCCCGCGCCGCGATCTGCAACCGGCGCCGGCTGCCGGGCGCAACTCTGGCCGAGGGCACCAGGAAAGCCCCGCCCGCCACGTCGAGCCGCAGCAGCCCGTACGCCTCGTCATACGCCGCCGCCGCCCCAGCAAAACTCACCGTCGCGTCCCGCCGCGCGAACAGCGGCAACCCGGCGTCGCTCTGCAGCTCCGCCAGCTTGCCGCACGCCAGGACCCGGCCAGCCTCCATCAGCACGAGATGGTCGGCGAGCTGCTCGACCTCCGCCATGTCATGCGTGACGTAGATGACCGGCAGCTGTAGCCGCGTGGTGACGAGCTGCAGGAACGGAAGCACCTCCTCCCGCATGCCGCGGTCCAGCGCCGAGAGCGGCTCGTCCATCAGCAGCAGCTTCGGCTGCGACAGCAGCGCGCGCCCGATCGCGACCCGCTGCCGCTCGCCGCCCGACAGATGGCGCGGGGCCCGGTCCAACAGGCCGCCGATACCCAGCAGGCCGACGATGCCGTCGAACGTGATCGCCCCGGGCATCGCCGGGCCCCTCGGAGCGCCGAACAGCAGGTTGCGGCGCACCGAGAGATGGGCGAACAGGCTTGCTTCCTGGAACACATACCCGACCGGCCGCCGATGCGCGGGCCGAAACGTCGTGCCGTCCTGCCACACGTCGCCGCCCACCGCGCAGAACCCCCGCTCGACCCGGTGCAGCCCGGCGATGCTGCGCAGCACCGTCGTCTTACCGCATCCGGACGGACCGAACAGCGCGGTCACGCCACTGGCCGGCACCGTGAACGCCGTATCGAGGCGGAACGCGCCCAACCGGCCGGCCAACGCCACCTCGACCAGGCCGGCCGTCAAGCGCCCGCGCGCCCGATCCGCTTCTCCAGCAACGTCATGCCCAGGATGACGCAAAACCCGAACGCCACCATCCCGCCCGCCAGGAGGCTCGCCTCCCTCCATCGCGACGTCTCGACGAAATCGTAGATCGCCACCGACAGCACCTTGGTCCGCCCCGGGATGCTGCCACCGATCATCAGCACGATGCCGAACTCGCCCACCGTGTGCGCGAAGCCGAGCACCGCCCCGGTCAGCAGACCCGGCCGCGCGAGCGGCAGCGCGACCGTCCAGAACGCGCGCCAAGGCGAGGCGCGCAACGTCGCTGCCACCTCCATCGGCCGCGCACCGCTCGCCGCGAACGCGTTGCGGATCGGCTGCACCACGAAGGGGAGGGAGTAGATCACCGATCCGATCACCAGCCCCGGGAACGTGAAGGCGAGCGTGCGCGCGCCCCACAGGTGCGCCAGCCGGCCCCCGGGCCCATCCGGGCCGAGCAGGACCAGCAGGTAGAAGCCGAGCACCGTCGGCGGCAACACGATCGGCAGCGCCACGACCGCCGCCACCGCCTCCGTCCACCACGCCTGCGACCGGTGCAGCCACCACGCGATCGGCGTCCCGGCGATCAGCAGGATCGTCGTCGTCACCGCCGCCAGCTCGACCGTCAGCCCGACCGCGCTCCCGATCTCGGGCGACAGCGCCTCCAACTGGCTAGTTCTCGCTGCCGGCCTCGTATCCATACTTCTTGATGATCACCGTCGCCTCCGGGCCCCTCAGGAAATCCAGGAAGCCGACGGCCGCCGCGTTGCCCGCGCCCGTCTTGAGCAGCACCGCATCCTGCTGGATCGGCGAATACAGGTTCTGCGGCACCATCCACCGCGACCCGGTCCGGTCATCGATCACCTGCGACAGCGCAACGAAGCCGATCTCGGCGTTCCCGGTTTGCACGAACTGGTACGCCTGGCTGATGTTGGCGCCCACCACCAGCTTCGGCCGGAGCGCCTCGTATAGCTTGAGCGAGGTCATCGTCTCCACCGCCGCGGCGCCGTACGGCGCCGCGGCCGGATTGCAGATCGACACCTTGTCGAAACCAGCCCCCGTCAGCGTCGCCTCGCCCTGCACCAGGCCGGGCTGCTTGCTCCACAGCACCAGCTTGCCGACGGCGTAGGTGAACGCGCTGCCGGCGACGGCCAATCCCTCCACCACGGCCCGCTTCGGCCGCTCGGCATCGGCCGACAGGAACACCTCGAACGGCGCGCCCTGCGTGATCTGCGTGTAGAACTGGCCGGACGCACCGAAGCTCAGCACCGCCTCGTGGCCCGTCTTGGCCTTGTACGCGGTGGCGATCTCCTTCGCCGCATCGGTGAAGTTCGCCGCCACCGCCACGGTCGTCTGTCCGGCCCACGCGCCCCCGACCGGCAGCCAGGCGCAACCCGCGATCACAGCAATCAGCCAGGCGTGGCGTGTCATCTCGCGCTCCTGCGTCTACCCCGCCGTATATAGCCGCACATAGCGCCACACGTCGAGGTTACGCCGCCCGCGGCGCGAGCGCGCGTTCCAGGACCAAGACCCGCCGCGCTAGCGCCTCGCCCATTTCCCGCTCCATCGCCCGGTAGTTCGCCACCAGCTCGAGCCCGAACGCCGTCAGGTCCGCGCCGCCGCCGCCCACCCCGCCGCCTCTGGTCTGCACCACGGGCTGTCGGAACGTCTGGTTCAGCGCGTCCACCAACAGCCAAGCCCGGCGGTAGCTCATCCCCATCGCCCGCCCCGCCGCCGAGATCGACCCCGTCTCGCCCAGCAACTCCAACAGCCGGACCTTCCCCGGCCCGAGCGCACGGCTCTCATCGAACTCGATCCGCAGCGTCAGCTTCGTCATCCTCGCAGCCTAGCATCGCAGCGAAGCCCGCCGCACCGCCCGGACGACCCCCAACCAGGCGAACCCCAGCGCGGCCCAGGGCCCGTCCTGTCGCGCTGCTGCGCTCAGCCCTGGCCGAGCTGTTCACCGTGGAACGTTAAGCTGGCCCGATACAGGACGGTGCCCAATTCGTCCCGCAGCACGAACTCGGAACGTTCGATCTTCCCCGTCCGGCAATTCGTCCCGAGCGACCTGCGGCAGCAATTCGATCGCCGCCCGCCGCGCTTGCTCGTAATTGACCAGTTCGCTGCCTTCTTCGTCAGGTTGAAAGTGGTCGCCGTCCTGGAAGTCGACATAGTAGAGAGGCACGGCACGACTCCGGTTTTCTGACTAAATCTAATCGCGCGTTGCGGCAGACGGTGGCATTGATTTACTTCAACTTTTCGTAGGCGGGACATTTCGCTTCTGCACCCGAACCGCCTTGCATGGCTCCCACGCCCCGCTTACGTCAGCCCAATGACCCAGATTGCTCTGCTGCCCGACCGCGCCGTCCTCGAACTCGCCGGCGAGGATCGCGTGTCCTTCCTGCAGGGCCTCGTCTCCAACGACGTCGGTCAAGCGGCGCCGGGCCGCGCTGTATGGGCCGCGCTGCTCACTGCGCAGGGCAAGTGGCTCGCCGACTTCTTCATCCTCGCCGACGCCGGCCGCCTCCTGCTCGACGTCGAGGCCGCCCAGCGCGATCTGCTCATCAAGCTGCTCACCCGCTACCGTCTGCGCTCCAAGGTCACCCTGTCCCGCCTCGATCTCCCGGTCTCCGCCGCATGGGACGGAATCCCAGAGACCGCGACGGACGGCCTGGTCCAAGCGCCCGACCCGCGGCTCCCCGCTGCCGGCTGGCGTATCCTCGGCGACATCGCCCCCACCGCCGACGCCGCCGCCTATGACGCCCACCGCCTCGCCCTCGGCCTCCCCGACGGCTCCCGCGACCTCGAGCCCGAGAAGAGTACCCTCATCGAATCAGGCTTCGACGAACTCGGCGGCATCGCCTGGGACAAGGGGTGCTACATGGGCCAGGAACTCACCGCCCGCACCAAATACCGCGGCTTGGTCAAGCGTCGCCTCGTCGCCGTCACCGTCGAAGGCCCGCTCCCGCGCCCTGGCACCCCAGTCATGCTGGGCGGCCTGGAGATGGGCGTGATCCGCTCCGGACGGCAGGGCAGGGCGCTCGCCTCCCTCCGCCTCGAGGCCATCCGCGCCACCACCCTGACCTGCGGCGACGCCATTCTCACGCCGGCGCCGTCCCCCTGGCTCCGCGTTCAGGCGGCATGACGACCCGGCGCCCGACCCACTCCGGCGCCGCCCCCACCCGGTCCCGCAGCGTCGCGCCCATCGCGCCCGGCCACTCCGTCGCGCGCCGGCTGCCGAGGTCGACGCACAGGTAGAGCAACTCCTGCTGCGCCGAGACCGCCCCGTCCCGCACCCGCCGCATCTCGTGCGCGACGTGCAGCCGCTTGCCATCGGCCCCGAGCACGATGGAACGGACGCCCACCGCCTCGCCCTCCATCAACTCCGCCCGATACAGGGTGTGCGTCTCGACCGCGAACGTCCCGAACCCCGTCGCCCGGAACGCGTCGCCCAACCCCAGCGATCGCCACAACGCGTCCGTCGCTTCATCGAACAGCAGGATGTAGTAGGCGAGGTTCAGGTGCCCGTTGCTGTCGATCCACTCCGGCCGCACCACGAACGGCCCGCTCTCGAACGCCGATGTCAAACGCGCGTCGTCCCCGGGCTGGACCCGGGAACCCCACCGCCCAAGCCCGACCTCACCTAGGTGTTGTCGAACCCGCCCCCGCCGCCGCCATCGAACCCGCCCCCATCGAACCCGCCGCCGCCGCCGGCGTCGAAGCCATCGTTGCTGGCCGTATCGAACCCGCCGCCGCCGAACCCGCCCTGGTCGTTGCCGAACCCGCTGGTGAAATCGCTCGACGGATCCACCCCGGCCCCGTCGAACGCGGTCGTCCCCGCCTCCCCGCCGCCCAGGAAACCGCCCGCCGGCGCCGCCATTGCCTCGCCGATCCCGCCATGGCCGCCGCCGAACGCGTTCATCAGCGCGTTGCCGACCACCATGCCGCCCGCCACGCCGGCCGCCGTCGTCAGCGCCGAGCCGAGGAACCCGGACCCGCCCCGGTTGAACATGCCCGGCTGATACTGCGGCGGATATTGCGGGGGAGGGGGCGCATATTGCGGCTGCGCGTACCCGCCGCCGCCGCCCGCCGAGCCCCATGGACCCTGCTGCCCTGGCCGCTGCTGCTGCGGCTGCGCCGACCCGCCGCCGAACAGGCTGCCGAATAGGCCGCCGCTCTTCTGCTGCGGCGCCGGCTGCTGCTGGCGCGCCTGCTCGAGCTCCCATTGCAGCCGCTGCAGCCGGTTGTTCATCTCCGTCAGTGCCGCCTCTTGCACCACCGCCATCTGCGTGATCCGATACCGCGCCTCCGGATATTTCTGCATCTGGTCGGCGATGAACTGATCCGCCTCGCGATCGATCGGCGGCAGCTGCGGCTGCGCCTGCGGCACGCTCCCCCCGGAGCCGATGAAACTCCCGCTCTGCGGCGAACCGCCGACGCGGGCAACGAAGCGGGCGATCAGATCGCGTTCTTCTTGTGTCATGTCACGTCCCTAATGGTATGTGGCCAGTTGGACTTGGCCCGATTTCAACTCTGCTTCAAGGGTAGCGCCAGCCGCCCCCAATCCTGCATCGGGCACCGGTCCATCACCACCCTAACCCCCGCGGCCTCCGCGCGTTCCGCCGCCGCCGCATCGACCACCCCGAGCTGCAGCCAAACCGTCCGCGCCCCCAGCCGGATCGCCTCGTCCACCACCGCCCCCGCCTGGTCCGACGCCCGGAAGATGTCCACCATGTCCAGCGGCCCGGCCTCCGCCAGCGTCGCCACCACCGGCCGCCCATGCAACGTCTGCCCCGCCAGCGCCGGGTTTACCCCTGTCACCTCGAACCCCCGCTCGACCAGGAACTTGAACACGTAGTTCCCCGCCCGCTCCACCTTTCCCGAGGCCCCCACCACCGCGACCCGCCGCGTCGTCCTCAAAATTTCCTCAACCTCGTCCAACCCCACCGCTACCTCCTCCCTCTCCCCCGGGAGAAGGCCGGGGTGAGCGCAGAGCCCGCGCCTGCCCGACCCAGCCCGACATTGCATAACGCCGCTCCCCCCGTATGGTGCCGCCCGATGTCCGCCGCCCCCAGCTTCCAAGACCTCATCCTCCGCCTGCACACCTTCTGGTCCGCCCAGGGCTGCGTCATCCTGCAGCCCTACGACGTCGAGATGGGCGCCGGCACCTTCCACCCCGCCACCACCCTCCGCGCCCTCGGCCCCAAGCCCTGGCGCGCCGCCTACGTCCAGCCCAGCCGGCGCCCCACCGACGCCCGCTACGGCGAGAACCCCAACCGCCTCGGCCACTACTACCAATACCAAGTCATCATGAAGCCGAGCCCGGACGACGCCCAGGCCCTCCTGCTCGACTCCTACCGCGCCATCGGGCTCGACCCCCTCCTGCACGATTTCCGCTTCGTCGAGGACGATTGGGAGAGCCCCACTCTCGGCGCCTGGGGCCTCGGCTGGGAAGTCTGGTGCGACGGCATGGAGGTCAGCCAGTTCACCTACTTCCAGCAGGTCGGCGGCATCCCCGTCGTCACCCCCAGCTTTGAGCTGACCTACGGCCTCGAGCGCCTCGCCATGTACGTCCAGGGCGTCGAACGCGTCTACGACCTGCGCTTCAACGATCACGGCGTGACCTACGGCGACGTGTTCCTGCGCAACGAGCGCGAATACAGCGTCTACAATTTCGAGCAGACCAACCCGGCCCTCCTGACCCGGCAGTTCGACGACGCCGAACGCGAATCCACCCGCCTCGCCCAGGCAAGCCTCGCGCTGCCCGCCTACGACCAGACCATCAAAGCCAGCCACCTCTTCAACCTACTCGACGCCGCCGGCGCCATCTCCGTCACCGAACGCGCCGCCTACATCGCCCGCGTCCGCACGCTCGCCAAAGCCTGCTGCGACGCCTGGCTCACCGGCGAGGCCGCGTCCAACGCCTGAACCCGCGGGGTCGCCCCCGAATTCCGCCTAACCGGTGTGTCGTATTAACTGCTGCTTCATGGTTCCCTGTGATCCTCGCGCCATCACCGCCAACAGCCAGGCTTGGGCAGCGCGAATGCAGAGGATCCGACGAGTTGACCCCGGCCATGTTCCGCCAGCGCCGGAACCGAGCTCCATTGCCGGCGCGCTGCTCGACTGTGTCGACACCGGGCTCGTTTGCATCGACGCCCGCGGGGCCGTTCTCGTCGCCAACGCCGCCGCCGGCCGACTGCTCGGCTTCTCCGTCCATCACCTCCCGCCCTCGATCACCGACGCCCCCGGCCTCTCCAGCAGCGACCGCACCCGCCTGCACCACCTGATCCTCGGTGATCAGGCCGGCCCGCTGCGCCTCTGCACTCAGCAGGGCCTCACCCTCTCCATCACCGCCAAGCCGTCCGAACAGGGCCGCGTGCTGCTGTCCGTCGTGCCCGCCGGCTTCGCCGCGTCTCCGGCCTCGCCCCGGACCGACGCGCTGACCGGGCTTGCCGACCGCCAGGCGTTCAACGAGCGGCTCGCCGCGCTCCTGTCGACCGGTGAACCCGTCGCCCTGATGATGATCGACCTCGACCGGTTCAAGCTCGTCAATGACACGCTCGGCCACGCGGCCGGCGACGGCCTGCTCCGCCTCGTCGGCCGCCGCCTGCGCGAGACGTTCCGCGGTGCCGACGTGGTCAGCCGCTTCGGCGGCGACGAGTTCGCCGTCGCCTTGTCCGCCGGCCCGGAAATCGCCTCCATCGCCGAGCGCCTCGTCAGGGTCCTGAGCCGTCCCTACCTCGTCGAGCGGCAATCCGCCGTCGTCGGCGCCAGCATCGGCCTGGCCTTCGCCCCGGCCCATGCCAGCAGCGCCGCCGACCTGCTCCGCGCCGCCGACCTCGCCCTCTACCAAGCCAAGGCCGATGGCCGCGGCACCGTGCGCGTCTTCGATGCCGAACTCGACAGCCGCGCCCGCAGCCGCGGTACCCTCGCCGACGAGCTCCGCCGCGCCATCCCCATGCAGGAGCTCCGGCTGCACTTCCAGCCGCAGCTCTGCCTGCAGACCCGTGAGCTCACCGGCTTCGAGGCGCTCGTCCGCTGGCCCCACAAGGACCGCGGACTGATCCCGCCCGACCAGTTCATCCCCATCGCCGAAGACATGGGCGTCATCATCCCGCTCGGTGAATGGGTCCTGCACGAAGCCTGCAGGCAAGCCATGACCTGGCCCGGCCACATCACCGTCGCCGTCAACGTCTCCCCCAAACAGCTCGTTGACCGCGACCGGCTCCCGGCCACCATCGCCACCGTCCTCGCCAAGACCGGCCTCCCGCCGCACCGTCTCGAGATCGAGATCACCGAGACCGCCCTCATCAACGAGGCCGAAGCCTTCGCCGTGCTCACCGCCATCCGCAAGACCGGCGTCCGCGTCAGCATGGACGATTTCGGCACCGGCTACTCGTCGCTCAGCCAACTGCGCCGCTTCCCGTTCGACAAGCTTAAGATCGACCGCTCGTTCGTCCGCGACCTCGGCGGCAGCAGCGAAGCCGCCGCCGTCGTCCGCGCCATCGCCGCACTCGGCCGCTCCCTCGGCATGGCGACCGTCGCCGAAGGCGTCGAGAACGCCGATCAGGAGGAAATCTGCCGCAACGACGGCTGTTCGACCATGCAGGGCTACCTCGTCAGCAAGCCCGTCCCCGCCGGCGACGTCCGCGCCCTGATCGAAACCCTGCGCAACCCACCTTCACCCTGAGGCCACGATGCTCGAAACGACGTTCCGCATCATCTATTGCAGCCGCAGCACCGTCGAGTGCGACGTCGACTCCGATGAGTTCCGCGACATCCTCGCCACCTCCCGGCGCAACAATGCCGCCGCCGGCGTGACCGGCGCGCTCCTCTACAACGACGGCGTCTTCGCCCAAACGCTCGAAGGCTCCTTCGAAGCCGTGCAAGCCGTGTTCGAACGTATCCAGTGCGACACCCGGCACGACGACATCGTCATCCTGCAGGCCGACAACGTCGACGATCGCCTCTTCTCCTCCTGGGCCATGGCGCAAGCCGAGTCCGCCGACCCGGCCGCCGCCCGCAAGACCCTCGCTGGCGCCATGGTCGACACCGGCGCCGAAGCCGCGCCCGCCCTCCTCGACATGCTCTCCTGCGTCGTCCGCCACGAACCAGCCTGATCGCACGCCGCCCCCGGCAGTCCAATTTTCGAGGTCGGGGGTGGACACCAGCCGGTAATTCGGTTTTGACCATCGCCCGATGCCAGAACCCACCCGCGAACTGTTGTTGGAGCTGTTCAGCGAAGAAATTCCCGCCCGTATGCAGGCCCGCGCCGCAGCCGACCTCGCACGCCTCCTCTCCGACGCCCTCGCGCCCTTGACCCCCAATTCCATCCAAACGTTTGCCGGCCCCCGCCGCATCGCTCTCTCCGCCACCGTCGCCGCCGAACAGCCCGCCCAGTCCACCACCGAGCGCGGCCCCCGCACCGCCGCACCCGACGCCGCCCTGGCCGGCTTCCTCCGCAAGCACGCCGCCACGCGCGACCAACTCGTCGCCGAGGGCGATTTCTGGGTCCTGCACAAGCAATCCCCCGCCACCCCGGCCGCCACCCTCGTCGCCGCCGCGATCCCCGCCCTGATCCGTCGCTTTCCCTGGCCGAAATCCATGCGCTGGGGCACCGGCAGCGCGCTCCTCTGGGTGCGCCCGCTGCGCCGCATCCTCTGCCTTCTCGACGGCCAGACCGTCCCCTTCACCCTCGCGGACGGCGCCGACACCGGCCATCACCTGGCCGCAGGCAACCAAACCGAGGGTCACCGCTTCCACCACCCGGGTCCCGTCGCCGTCACCTCTGCCGCCGACTGGCAAGCCACCCTCCGCGCCCGCCACGTCATCGTCGACGCCGCCGAGCGCCGCCACGCCATCGAGACCGGGCTGACCGCCCTCGCCACCACCCACCGCCTCCGCCTCGTCCCTGACGACGCACTGCTCGACGAGATCGCCGGCCTGGTCGAATGGCCCGTCCTGCTCCTCGGCCGCATCGACCCGGCCTACATGGACCTCCCCGCCGAAGTCATGCAGGTCAGCATGCGCGTCAACCAGCGCTACGCCGCGCTGCAGAACCTCGACGGATCGGCCGCCCCGTTCTTCGCCTTCGCCGCCAACATCGACGCCCCCGACGCCGGCGCCGCCATCGTCGCCGGCAACGAACGCGTGCTCCGCGCCCGCTTCAGCGACGCCCGCCACTTCTGGGACCTCGACCGCCGCACCCCGCTCGCGGACCGCCTGCCCGACCTCGACCGCATCACCTTCCACGCCAAGCTCGGCTCCCAGGGCGCCCGCGCCCGCCGCCTCGAACGCCTCGCCGCCGCCATCGCGCCCTATGTCGGCGCCGATCCGGCGAAAGCCGCCCGCGCCGCTCGCCTGGCCAAGGCCGACTTGACCACCGGCATGGTCGGCGAGTTCCCCGAACTCCAAGGCGTCATGGGCGGCTACTACGCGGCAGGGGAGGGGCCCGACATCGCCGCTGCCATCGCCACCCACTACGCGCCCAAGGGACCCACCGACCCGGTCCCCTCCGCCCCCCTCGGCATCGCCGTCGCCCTCGCCGACAAGCTCGACCAGCTCTGCGCCTTCTTCGCGGTCGGCGAGATCCCCACCGGCTCTGGCGACCCCTTCGCCCTCCGCCGCGCCGCCCTCGGCATCATCCGCATCATCCGCGACAACCGCCTCCGCCTCCCGCTGCTCCGCCTCTTCCACGAAGCCGCCATCGACTTGCCCGCCGAGCTCCCCACCGCCACCCTGCTCGACTTCGTCGCCGACCGCCTCCGCGTCCAACTCCGCGCCGAAGGCAAGCGCCACGACGTCCTCTCCGCCGTCTTCGCCACCGGACACGACGACGACCTCCTCCGCCTCCTCGCCCGCACCGAGGCAACGGCCACGTTCCTCGCCACCCCCGACGGCCTCGACCTCCTCGCCGCCGCCCGCCGCGCCGCCAACATCCTCCGCATCGAGGATAAGAAGGACGGCCCCCACCGTGGCGCCATCGACCCGGCCCTGCTACAAGCCCCCGAGGAAAACGACCTTCACGCCGCGATCACCCACGCCGAAGCCGCCCTGGCCACCCATCTCGTCAACGAACACTACGCCGACGCCATGACCGAACTCGCCCGCTTGCGCCCCGGTCTCGATGCGTTTTTCGACCAGGTGACGGTCAACGCACCCGATCCCGCCCTCCGCGAAAACCGCCTCCGTCTCCTTTCCCGTGTCGGCGCAGCCATGGCGCTCGCTGCCGACTTCTCGCATATCGAAGGCTGAATCATGGACATGACGAAATGGGTCTACAGCTTCGGCGCCGGCACCAACGACGGCCGTGCCGACATGCGCAACCTGCTCGGCGGCAAGGGCGCCAACCTTGCCGAAATGGCCTCCATCGGCCTCCCGGTCCCTCCGGGCTTCACCATCACCACCGAGGTCTGCACCGCCTTCTACGACAACGGTCGTAGATACCCCGACGACCTGCACGACCAGGTTCGCAACGCCCTGGCCACCGTCGAGGACCACGTCGGCCTGAAGTTCGGCGACGCCCAGAAGCCGCTCCTCGTCTCCGTCCGCTCCGGCGCCCGCGTCTCCATGCCCGGCATGATGGACACCGTCCTCAACCTCGGCCTCAACGACGACACCGTCGCCGGCCTCGAGCGGGCCAGCGGCGACCCCCGCTTCGCCTGGGACAGCTACCGCCGCTTCATCCAGATGTATGGCTCCGTCGTCCTCGGCGTCGAGCACCACCGCTTCGAGGAGATCATCGAGACCGCCAAGCTCGACGCCGGCGTCCACGAAGACACCGCCCTCTCGCCCGATGACTGGCGCCGGGTCGTGGGCGAATACAAGGAGATGGTCGAGCAGGAGAAGGGCGCGCCCTTCCCGATGGACCCCCACGAACAGCTCTGGGGCGCCATCGGCGCCGTGTTCGGCTCTTGGATGAACCCGCGCGCCAACACCTACCGCCGCCTGCACGACATCCCCGCCACCTGGGGCACCGCCGTCAACGTCCAGGCCATGGTGTTCGGCAACATGGGCGACGACTGCGCCACCGGCGTGTGTTTCACCCGCGACCCCAGCACCGGCGAGGACATTTTCTACGGCGAGTTCCTCGTCAACGCCCAGGGCGAAGACGTCGTCGCCGGCATCCGCACCCCCCAACCTTTGTCCAAGCTCCGCGCCGAACCCGGCGAGATCAGCATGGAAGAGGCGCTCCCCAGCGCCTACGCCGACCTCGTCGCAGTCCGCGAAACGCTGGAAAAACACTACCTCGACATGCAGGACATCGAGTTCACCGTGCAGCAGAACAAGCTGTATATGCTGCAAACCCGCAACGGCAAGCGCACCGCCGCCGCCTCGCTCCGGATCGCCGTCGAAATGGCCCAGGCCGGCCTCATCGACAAGGTCGAAGCCATCAAGCGCGTCAGCCCCGCTTCCCTCGATCAGCTCCTGCACCCCACCCTCGACCCGAAAGCCCCGCGAAAACTTCTCTCCAAGGGGCTCCCGGCCAGCCCGGGCGCTGCCAGCGGCGTCGCCGTCTTCAACGCCGACGAAGCCGAGATGCGCGCCGCCAAGGGCGAAGCTGTCATCCTCGTCCGCATCGAGACCAGCCCCGAAGACATCCACGGCATGCACGCTGCCAAAGGCATCGTCACCACCCGCGGCGGCATGACCAGCCACGCCGCCGTCGTCGCCCGCGGCATGGGCCGCCCCTGCGTCTCCGGCGCCGGCGCCATCAGCGTCGACTATGGCGCCCAGACCCTCTCGGCCAGCGGCCACGTCGTCCGCGCCGGCGAAGTCATCACCGTCGACGGCGCCACCGGCGAAGTCTTCATTGGCTCCGTCGCCATGGTCGAGCCCAGCCTCTCCGGCGATTTCGGCACCCTCATGACCTGGGCCGACGAGGTCCGCCGCATGGGCGTCCGCACCAACGCCGAAACCCCGCTCGATGCCGAAACCGCCCGCAAGTTCGGCGCCGAAGGCATCGGCCTCTCCCGCACCGAACACATGTTCTTCGATCCCCAGCGCATCGGCGCCGTCCGCCAGATGATCATGGCCAGCGACACCGCCGGCCGCAAAGCCGCCCTCGAGAAACTTTTGCCCTTCCAACGCCAGGACTTCGCCGACCTCTTCCGCATCATGGCCGGCCTTCCCGTCACCATCCGCCTGCTCGACCCCCCGCTGCACGAGTTCCTGCCCCACCGTGACGAGGAACTCGCCGAAGTCGCCGTCGGCCTCGGCACCGACGTCGAGACCATGCGCCGCCGCGCCTCCGAACTGGCCGAAGCCAATCCCATGCTCGGCCACCGCGGCTGCCGCCTCGGGATTTCCTATCCCGAGATCTACGAAATGCAGGCCCGCGCCATCTTCGAAGGCGCCATCGAAGCCAAGCGCGCCGCCGGCGAGGCCCCGATCCCCGAGATCATGATCCCGCTCATCGCCACCCGGCGCGAACTCGAGATTACCCGCGCGCAGGTCGACAACACCGCCAAGGCCGTCTTCGCCGAACAGGGCGAGACCATCGAATACCTCGTCGGCACCATGATCGAACTGCCCCGCGCCGCCATGATGGCCGACAAGATCGCCGAGATCGCCGACTTCTTCAGCTTCGGCACCAACGACCTCACCCAGACCGTATTCGGCCTCTCCCGCGACGACGCGGGCCGCTTCCTCCCCGACTACGTCAGCCAGGGCATTCTCCCGAAAGACCCCTTCATCACCCTCGACATCGACGGCGTCGGCCGCATGGTCCGCCTCGCCGCCGAAGGTGCCCGCGAGACCAAGCCCAAGCTCAAGATGGGCATCTGCGGCGAACACGGCGGCGACCCGGCCTCAATCGCCTTCTGCGAGGAAGTCGGCCTCGACTACGTCAGCTGCTCCCCTTATCGCGTCCCCGTCGCCCGCCTCGCCGCCGCCCAAGCCGCCCTCGGCGTCGGCATCGACCGCACCGCCTAACCTCTCGTTCCGAGAGAACCCTCTCCCGCCGGCGGGAGAGGGCAGGGTGAGGGTGGGCACCCCAAGCCGAAGATCCTATCCACCTCAACCCCGCACGAAGACCACCGCCACCGCATCGCCATACTGCCGTCGCCACCCCGGCAGCTCGTCGAACCGGGACACCAGCGGGTCGTCCACGGCGAGGATGGCCCACTCGAGCCCATACCGATCCACGCCGCGCTGCAACGACCGCCCGTCCGCCTGGGACATCGCCAGATACTCGCCGATGAACCGGTCCCCGAACAGCTCGACCCGCCCATCCACGAATGGATGCAGGCCAGCCAGCGCGAGATATCCCCCGAACTGGTTACTATTCAGCACCCTTCCGCGCGCGACGTCCGCCGGAAGCTGCGCCATCGCCGAAACCGGCGCCGCCGGACCATCGATGTCCGGCACCGGAGCCGCCAGCCGGAGCAGCGCCACCGCCGCGACGCCCGACCAGCTCAACGCCCAGCCCCGCCGCCCCATGACCGCCGGCCGTCCCACCGAAAACGCCCGCCCGATTGGTTCGGCCAGGAGCAATGCCCCCGCAACCCCGAACAGCACGACGTGCCGCGAATGGGCCACCGCGAGGTAGAGCAACCCGACCAGCATCACTGACCGAGACAACGGCATTTTGACCCGGCCCACGCCGAGCAGTGCAACCAGCGCGAGCGTCACCCCATCGAAGCCGATCGCGCTCGAGAAATCCACCGGCTGCCATTCTTTGATGACGTCCAGACTATGCAGTTGCAGCAATCGAGCCGGAAACAACAGCCCGTCCAGGCCCTGCGGCGTGAGGAGCGCCGCACCGACCGACCCTGCGGCAAACACCCACCACTGCCGGGTCCCCTCGGATTGCCAACTCGCCTCCACGGCAAACGCCAGCGCCAAGCCTAGCCCGAACGCGAACCCCCCGTGCAGATTGGCCCAGATCACCATGACGGCCAGCAGCCACCATGACGGGCTCCGCCGCTCTGCGCGTGCGATCAGCAGTCCGGCAACCCACAGCTCGAGCGCCGGCAGCGCCAGCACGTGCGGCCGCGCCAGGATGCTCGGCATCACGCAGACCAGCGCCGCCCCCGTCAGCAGCATCGTCGCCCGCCATCCGCACCACCGGCCGATATGCCGCGCCAAATTGGCGAACGCGACCGCCACCGCCGCCGCCGTCAGCAGAACGACCCCCGTCAGCCCCGCCGCTCCGTGCGCTAGGCCGAACAACACCTCCGCTAGCCACTCATGCGCGTCCCAAGGCTGACCCGCGAACGTCGCGCTGAACGGATCCGACCGCAGCACCACCCCTTGCTCGAGCATCCATCGCCCCGCCGCGATGTGCGTATACGTGTCTCCGTCGTCCAGCACCGCCCGCAGCCCGCAGACGAGGACCACGGCAAGCAGCCCGAACAGCGCCGGCGGCGAGACCTGACCAGAGGCCGGAGCGGGGGAGACCCTGGTGACCATGCCCGTCATCCTGGCAGGCCCGCCTTAACGCTTCCTGAATCTCCCTTGCGCCCCAACGCACCACCGGCGAAACCACGCCCATGTCTCCAGGCTATCTCCCCTTCGCCGGCGCCCTTCAACTCCCCGCCTTCACCTGCGACAACTGCAACTACTGGCAGCGCCATTTCGAGCGCCCCACCACATGCCCCATGTGCCTCGACGCCCGCCACGTCGTCCCGCAAACCGGCTGGCAGTTCTGGACCCGCGAGCAAGCCCAAGCCCGCTTCCCTTGCCACTGGGCCGAACTCGAGCCTGGCGTTTGGCGCTTCTGGAACGACCCGGTCACCGGCATCGGCCCCAGCGCCTACCTCGTCCAAACCCCCAACGGAAACATGGGCTTCGAAGCCTGCCCGGTCTTCAGCCAAGCCGCCCTCGATCACATCGAGGCCCTCGGCGGCATGCAGGTCCTGTCCGCCTCGCACCCCCACGCCTACGGCGCCCTCTGGCAACTCCAGGACCGCTTCGACCCCGAACTCGCGCTCCATCCCGGCGACCTCGCCTGGTCCGGCGCCCTCCAGGTCTCCTGGCCGTTCGACGACACCCTCGAACCCCTTCCAGGCCTCGAACTCCACCTCACCGCCGGCCATTTCGACGGCCACACCGTGCTCTACGACCGCGCCCGCAAGATCCTATTCTGCGGCGACGCCCTCAAATTTGAACTCGACCCGGCCGATCCCCGCCACGCTACCACCATCTCCGCCCATAAGGCCTTCGTCCGCGGCATCCCACTCACCCCAAACGAACTCCGCCACTACCGCCGCGTGTTCGCCGCCCTCGACTTCACCCAGACGTGGACTCCCTTCGAACAAGCCCGCAACAGCGGCCGCCCCGAAGCCCTCGCCCTCATCGACTCCATGCTCGCCACCCGGCCGCACGCCTACCCGGTCCCCCTCGGCGAACTCGTGCCTCCGCCCTGACCTTTCCCGCTACGAACCGGGCGCTGGCGGAAACTCGAAGGTTCGGCCCGGCCCATGCCCGCCGGCGATGCTGCTCATCGGTCCCGTGCTCCAGTAATGGGCGCCCTCCGCCTGCTTGAGACAGGCGAATGCCCCTTGCCCCGTCCGGCCGTACTCCGCCTCCCGGCGGAAATAGAGATACCCCGCATACCGGTCCGCCCACACCACCACGTCTGACCCACAGCCCGCCTTGGCCTGCTGCTCGCTCCCGAACGTCCGCAGCCCCTCGATCCTCAGCTCCGGGTCCGGCGCGCCCGAATTCCCCGCCGCCCACGCGACCCGGCTCACCCCGCCCGACATCAGCAGAACCAGCGCCAGCATCGCCCCGATCGGCCCCATGCGCCGCTCCCCCGCCGTGACCCGCGCTGGCAGCCGGTTCTCCAGCGGTGCCAGCGGACACACATACCGATCCGAATAAGAACACGAAGGATTATACGAAAAGTTAAAATCCAGCACGGTTCTCCCGCCCGTCTCGCCCAGATCGGCGCCCTTGATCGTGTCGAGCAGATACCGCCCGGCGCCATAGCTCTCCCGTCCGCTGGTCGCGTCCGTGAACGGCAGGAACACGCCCCCGCCATACCCCTCGATCCAGTACAGCGTCAGCTCTCCTCCGAGCGCGCCCAACCCCTCCGTCCTCGCGAACGGCCGCAGCCCGATCGTTCCATCCCCACCCACCGGCACCATGAACGCCGAACCCTCCGCCGCCCGCAGCCCGACGGTGAACCGCAGCGCCGGGTCGTAGTCGAAGAACGGCAGCGCGGAGAAACCCGCCCGATCCTCGATCGGCGACTGCGGATGCTCGCGGAACAGACGATCCCGCTCCGCCCGCCACAGCCGCCACCCCGCCACCGGCTCGGCCGCCCGCACCGCCGCATACAGCCCGCCCACGCGCCGCCGCCAATCCCACAGTTCCGTACTCATCGACGCGCGCCCCGTTCCAACATCCAACCATCAATCTTTCCCAGCCAACGACTTAACCGTTTTCCGGTTCACGCCCATATCGCGTTGCAACATCACGACTTTCCGCCCCGCCCTTGCCGCCTTCCGCCCATGACGCTACGTGACGAACACCATCGAGGAGGACGGCATGGCTCAAGCCGCGACAGCGCGTACCCGTCGGGACACCGCTCCCAAACCCTCTAATATGCCGCAACCCATGGGCCAAGACGAACTCCTGCGCGCCTACGGCGACATGCTCCTGATCCGTCGCTTCGAAGAGAAGGCCGGTCAGCTCTACGGCATGGGTCTCATCGGCGGCTTCTGCCACCTCTACATCGGCCAGGAAGCCGTCGTTGTCGGCATTCAATCCGCCCTCGGCGAGGGCGACCAGGTCATCACCTCCTACCGCGATCACGGTCACATGCTCGCCTGCGGCATGGAGCCGCGCGGCGTCATGGCCGAGCTGACCGGCCGCTCCGGCGGCTACAGCCGCGGCAAGGGCGGCTCGATGCACATGTTCAGCAAGGAGAAGCGCTTCTTCGGCGGCCACGGCATCGTCGGCGCCCAGGTCTCCCTCGGCACCGGGCTGGCCTTCGCCAACTGGTACCGCGGCAACGACCGCGTCAGCGCCACCTATTTCGGCGAAGGCGCCTCCAACCAGGGCCAGTGCTTCGAGAGCTTCAACCTCGCCGCCCTGATGAAGCTGCCCGTCATCTTCGTCATCGAGAACAACCGCTACGGCATGGGCACCTCCGTCGAGCGCTCCTCCGCCTCCCGCGACCTCTCCCAGAACGCCTCGCCCTGGGGCATTCCAGGTGTCCAGGTCGACGGCATGGACGTCACCGCCGTCAAGGCCGCCGCCGACGTCGCCGTCGCCCACTGCCGCTCCGGCGCCGGCCCCTACCTCATGGAGGTCAAGACCTACCGCTACCGCGGCCACTCCATGTCCGACCCGGCCAAATACCGCTCCCGCGAAGAAGTCCAGAAGATGCGCTCCGAACGCGACTGCATCGAGGCGGCCCGCCACAAGCTCGAGGCGTTCGGAATCCCCGAAGCCGACTTCAAGCGGATCGACGACGACATCAAGAAGCGCGTCCAAGACGCCGCCGACTTCGCCCAGTCCAGCCCCGAACCCGAGCCCTCCGAGCTCTGGACCGACATCCTGGTGGATGCCCAGTGATGTCCACCCAAATTCTCATGCCCGCCCTCTCGCCCACCATGACCGAGGGCAAGCTCGCCAAATGGCTGAAGAAGGCCGGCGACGAGATCCGCTCCGGCGACGTCATCGCCGAGATCGAGACCGACAAGGCCACCATGGAAGTCGAAGCCGTCGACGAAGGCATCCTCGGCAAGATCCTCATTGAGGAAGGCACGGAGGGTGTCGCCGTCAACACGCCGATCGCCGAGATGAAAGGGGAGGGGGCCGAGGCCACCCAAGCCACCCCCGCCGCCGAGAAACTCCCCGACGCCGCCCCGCCGGTCCAAGCCCAAGCCATGCCCGGCACCACCGCCCAAACCGCGCCGGCGCCCGCGACCGCGCCGTTGGCAGCACCTGCGCCTGAAAAGGATTGGGGCCCGACCAAGCCCACCACCGTCCGCGAAGCCCTCCGCGACGCCATGGCCCTCGAGCTCCGAGCCGACGACCGCGTCTTCCTGCTCGGCGAGGAAGTCGCCCAATACCAAGGCGCCTACAAGATCAGCCAGGGCCTCCTCGACGAGTTCGGCCCCCGCCGCATCATCGACACCCCCATCACCGAACACGGCTTCACCGGCATGGCCGTCGGCGCCGCCATGGACGGCCTCAAGCCCATCGTCGAGTTCATGACCTTCAACTTCGCCATGCAGGCGATCGACCAGATCATCAACTCCGCCGCCAAGACCCTCTATATGTCCGGCGGCCAGATGGGCTGCCCCATCGTCTTCCGCGGCCCCAACGGCGCCGCCTCCCGCGTCGGCGCCCAGCACTCCCAGGACTACGCCAGCTGGTACGCGCACTGCCCCGGCCTGCTTGTCCTCGCCCCCTACAGCGCCGCCGACGCCAAGGGCCTCCTCCGCGCCGCCATCCAGAACCCCAACCCGGTCATCTTCCTCGAAAACGAAATCCTCTACGGCCAGACCTTCGACGTCCCCACCGACGAAAACTTCATCCTCCCGATCGGCAAAGCCAAGATCGAGCGCGAGGGCACCCACGTCACCCTCGTCGCCTACTGCATTATGGTCGGCGTCGCCCTCAAGGCCGCCGAAACCCTCGCCGCCGACGGCATCGAGGCCGAGGTGATCAACCTCCGCACCATTCGCCCGATGGACACCGAAACGATCGTCAAGAGCGTCAAAAAGACCAACCGCATCGTCACGCGTGGAGGAGGGCTGGCCCTTCGCCGGCATCGGCGCCGAGATCAACATGCAGATCCTCGAACACTGCTTCGACGACCTCGACGCCCCGCCCACCCGCGTCTGCGGCCTCGACGTCCCGCTCCCCTACGCCGCCAACCTCGAAAAGCTCGCGCTACCCCAGCCCGATTGGGTCGTCCAAGCCGTCAAGAAGCTGTTCTAAGGGGGATACTGGACATGGCCACCAACATCCTCATGCCCGCCCTTTCCCCCACCATGACCGAGGGCACGCTCGCCCGCTGGCTCAAGAAGGAAGGCGAGGCCGTCAAAGCCGGCGACGTCATCGCCGAAATCGAAACCGACAAGGCCACCATGGAAGTCGAAGCCGTCGATGAGGGCACGCTCGGCAAAATCCTCGTCCCCGACGGCACCGCCAACGTCAAGGTCAACGCCCCCATCGCAACCCTCCTCGAGGACGGCGAGTCCGCCGACGCCGCCCCCGCTGCCACGTCGCCCAAAGCCGCCGCCGCCGCCCCAGCTCCGTCCCCCGTCGAGACCGCCAGCGGCGGCCCGGCCCCGGTCCACGCCGCCGGTCAAGCGCCCGCCCACGCCAACGGCCACGATACGTCGGGACAAACCCGCATCGCCGCCAGCCCGCTGGCCCGCCGCATGGCCAAGCAGGCCGGCCTCGACCTATCCTCGCTGAAAGGCTCCGGCCCCAACGGCCGCATCGTCCGCGCCGACATCGACGCCGCCGCCGGCAAGCCCAAGCCCGCCGCCGCCCCGCAGCCCGCTGCGCCCCAAACCGCCGCCCCGGCCCCAGCGCCCACCCCCTCGATGCCGGCCCCGCCGGCATCGAAGAGCATTACCGCCCCCCACACCCTCGTTCCCAACACGACCATGCGGAAGGTCATCTCCCGCCGCCTGCTCGAGAGCCACCAGGGCGTCCCCTTCTTCTTCGTCACCCTCGACCTCGAGATCGACGCCCTCCTCAAGCTCCGCGCCGACCTCAACGCCAAGAGCCCGAAGGACGGACCCGGCGCCTTCAAGCTCTCCGTCAACGACCTCGTCATCAAGGCCGCCGCAGCGACCCTGCGCCGGGTCCCCGAGCTGAACGCCAGCTACACCGAGGACGCCATCGCCCTCTACGACGACGTCGACATCTCGGTCGCCGTCTCGCTCCCCACCGGCCTCATCACCCCCATCGTCAGGAACGCCGACCGCAAGGGCCTCTCGACCATCAGCACCGAGATGAAAGACCTCGGCGCCCGCGCCAAATCCGGCAAGCTGAAGCCCGAGGAGTTCCAGGGCGGCACCTTCTCCATCTCCAACCTCGGCATGTTCGGCACCAAGCAGTTCACCGCCATCATCAACCCGCCCCAGGCCGCCATCCTCGCCGTCGGCGCCGGCGAACCCCGCCCCGTCGTCAAGTCCGGCGCCCTGGCCATCGCCACCATCATGACCTGCACCCTGAGTGTCGATCACCGCGTCGCCGACGGCGCCCTCGGCGCCCAATGGATGGCCGAATTCAAGAAGATCGTCGAAGACCCCCTCAGCCTCATGCTCTAACCTTTCGTCATTGCGAGGCGCCCAGCGCCGCGGCAATCCAGAACCACACGCCGCGCGCTCACCGCCCAGAGCGCGCCAGGAGCCCCGCCATGGACACCCAATTCGACCTCATCGTCCTCGGCGGCGGACCCGGCGGTTACGTCGCCGCCATCCGCGCCGCCCAGCTCGGCATGAAGACCGCCATCGTCGAACGCGAGAACCTCGGCGGCATCTGCCTCAACTGGGGCTGCATCCCCACCAAGGCCCTCCTCCGCTCCTCCGAGATCAACCACCTCCTCCACAACCTCGACGAGTTCGGCTTCGCCGCCGACAACATCCGCTTCGACCTCCAAAAGGTCGTCAAGCGCTCCCGCGGCGTCGCCAAGCAGCTCTCCTCGGGCGTCTCCCACCTCATGAAGAAGAACAAGATCGCGGTCTTCGCCGGCACCGGCAAACTCGCCGGCAAGAACACCCTCGAGGTCACCCCCGCCGGCCAGCCCGCCCAGAAACTCACCGCGCCGCACATCATCCTCGCCACCGGCGCCCGCGCCCGCGAGCTCCCCGGCCTGGAATCCGACCACAAGCTGATCTGGACCTACCGCGACGCCATGGTCCCCCCCGCCATGCCGAAATCCCTCCTCGTCATCGGCTCCGGCGCCATCGGCATCGAGTTCGCCAGCTTCTACCGCAACATGGGCGCCGAGGTGACCGTCGTCGAAGTCATGGACCGCATCCTCCCCGTCGAGGACGAGGAGATTTCTGCGTTTGCCCGCAAAGCCTTCGAGAAACAGGGCATCGAAATCTTGACCTCGGCCAAAGTGACGCAGGCTAAAAAGAACGCCGACAGCGTCACCTGCACGATCGAGGTCGCCGGCAAGACAGTAGAAAAAACCGCCGACCGCGTCATCTCCGCCATCGGCATCGTCGGCAACGTCGAGGGTCTCGGCCTCGAAGGCACCGCGGTGAAGGTCGACCGCACCCACATCGTCATCGACGAATTCTGCCGCACCGGCGAGCCCGGCGTTTACGCCATCGGCGACATCACCGGCGCCCCCTGGCTCGCCCACAAGGCCAGCCACGAAGGCGTCATCTGCGTCGAGAGCATCGCCCGCCAAAACGACGTCCACCCCCTGGACGTCGGCAACATCCCCGGCTGCACCTACAGCCGCCCCCAAATCGCCAGCGTCGGCCTCACCGAAGCCAAAGCCAAAGCCGCCGGCCACAAGATCCGCGTCGGCCGCTTCCCCTTCATCGGCAACGGCAAAGCCATCGCCATGGGCGAACCCGAAGGCCTGGTAAAGACCATCTTCGACGAAGAAACCGGCGAACTCCTCGGCGCCCACATGATCGGCGCCGAAGTCACCGAAATGATCCAGGGCTACACCATCGCCCGCACGCTGGAGACGACCGAGACGGACCTGATGCACACCGTCTTCCCGCATCCGACGGTGAGCGAAACGATGCATGAAGCCGTTCTGAGCGCTTATGGCCGAGCGATCCATTTTTAGAAAGATGATTTTGGTCTGTTGGGCTGCAGGCAAAAACTCTCTCGCCGCGCTAGACTTAGTCGAAATTGGCGATCTCGTTTCTATATGAACGGGGCATAGGCATGAGACGGATCGGGAAGAGCTATGGCATTACCGCCTTTCATTAACTCCACGGGATTGATTGGAAAGATATTTGAAAAAATTCAGCAAGCTAAAGTTCCTCCGCGATACACTACCGACTTCCAAGCCACCGTGCTTGGATTTCGGCTCCGGGAGTGCCCGCGCCTTTATCCCTTTTCTAAAACGGTTGAACTTTATTCAAAGCGATGGCACGCCAACTCAACTTTACACGCGCTTTCGCAACTCGGATAGCAGCGGGGCGGCGATGGCTGAGGCAATGAGAATTGGCTTTGCCGACATATTCCAGAAAAATGAGTTCGCTAACGCTTTAAGTGATGATAAATTGAAAAACACTGTCGTTGAAGTGACTGGTAAAGAGCCAAATGACGGCTCTGTTAATGCGATTGTCAGCAGCTTTAAGGCTTGCAAGCAACTTGCAGATTTTGACCAGGCCGAAGCTATAGCGCAACAGCGTTCCGAACCAATCGAGCCGTCAAAATCGCTTGTTAAATACGATGCAAGCAAGCAAAAGCTCTTAAATGACGTTCGCATCGGTTATACAATTAATATTAATCTGCCAGAGACTATTAATGTTGAGGTCTACAACGCGATATTTGCGTCGATAAAACAAAACCTACTTTCCGATGAATAATCGTGCCGATTGGATTAGATTCTTCGCACTTAATAATCTGGCGATCGAGGCGGCAGTTCAACGCGTCGAACGCGAGCATGGTTTAGATCTCGGTCACCGCCCCGCTGTTTTGGGAGGCTTGGATGAAACCTATTACCCGCAATTTGAGGAGAAAATCAGGCGTGAAGCGGCAGAAATGAGCGCGCACTATCGAGATTTTTACTGCCTTGAGAACTCGATCCGTTCCCTCATTACTGACACTCTCCTTGAGAAGCATGGTGCAGATTGGTGGCAAAAAGCTGCTCCGGAAAATGTTAAAAATCATGTTGCAGGAACTCAGAAGAAAGAAAGAGAGTTCTGGTATTGCCGTTCGATCGCAAGAACCAATCGATTACACAACTTTTGGCGAACTTGGGGAGATTATAAAGTCGAACTGGGCGGAATTTTCCGATACTTTTCAGGAGATAAAAGCACTTGAAAAAGTTATTTCAACATTGAACGTTTTGCGAGGACCAATCGCTCACTGCAAGCCGTTGGCCGAAGATGAAGTTTTACGACTGCACTTGTCGGTGCGAGACTGGTTTAGACCAATCAGTTAGCAAGCGCAGACTGGGTCCTTTATCGCACCTACCAACATCGGTCCGAGAACCAGCAAGCGTCGGGCGGATGAGCGCATAACCTCCGTCCACGACGCCGGCGGCCTCCCCACCTGACAACACCCAGCCCACCATGGATCAGGTAGCCGAGCAGGGCAGGGCACCCGCTACCGTCAACCGCCTTCTCACTGGCCATCACCTACAGCATACTCATCCAGCGTAAGGTCGGTTAGCGCAGCGTAACCCACCACCCGTCGGCCAACCCCAATCCAACCCTCATAGCCATCTGCCGCCCCCGCCCAACCCGTCGCCAGCCACCCCAAACCGCCCCCACCCGAGTTGCCTCCCGACCGCTATTCAACCAGAGTAGCTCCGCTCACAAAACGGAGCCCACCCATGCACCGCATCGCCGCCGCATTGCTCTGCCTTTCCTTGATCGGCTGTTCCGTCAGCAACGGACACGCTCTGACCGAGGCCCAAATCAAGCAATTCAGCCCCGGTCGCTCCACCAGGGCCGAGATCCAGGCCGCTCTCGGCCCACCCTCCAGCGCAGAGACCAACTCCGACGGCACGACCACCCTGACCTATCAATGGGGCACCAACACCGCCGCCGGCCAGAGCTACATCCCCCTCGTGGGACCCTTCATCGCCAAATCCAATTACGCCGGCTCTACCGTCACCTACCTGTTCAATCCCGACGGCCGGCTCCGCAGCTTTAAGCGTGAGGACGAGAACCGGCCCCAAGGCGTCGGAACCTGATCGAAACCCACCCCGGTCGCTGCCCCGACCAAGCCCGGCTCGAAGCCGGGCAGGGGACCGCCCCGCATCGAAAAACCCGTCCCGCCCTCTAACAAACCAAACTCTTCGATCCCAAAACCGTCCGCGTGTTCGGATCCACGATCTCGTCCTGACAAACCCCGCCCCTGAAAGCGATCAAGTCGAGCGCCCCAGTGAACCGCCCGCTTTGCACTACGGTAAAACTCACGGCCGGCGCGATGAACGACACGATACCTTCCTCCAGCGTGACCCGGTGGATCGCGCCCATGTTCTGATATGCCGACGTCTGAAAGAACAACGACCCAACCAGCGCGCCACCCACCCCGACCCCCGCCTGATAGGAAAACGCCGGCGACCCGGCGCCTGTCAGTGTCTCCTGCGTCGACCCGGTGCTGCTCGGGCGCACGATGATCCGGCAGCTCTTCTCCGCGATCACGCACAAGGAGATCGAATTGAGCGCCTCGTCGCCGGTGCCGCTTTCGGTGTGCACGTAAGCGACCAGCCGTCCGTCGCGTGACCGCGTCACGGCAATCGACCGTCCGTCGCGCGTCAGTCGCCCCCAACCCTGCTGCTGCTGGATATACACGTCCCCGTTCCTCATCTCGACACCGAGCGCGTGGGCCCAAGCCCCCGATGGAAGCGCGGCGAGCCACAGAACAGCGAGCACGGTCGAGGCGGCGTATCTCATCATGTCCGATCCTTTCGCCAGTGACGACGCTGACACAGGGGCGGACCCACGCCAAACGTCACTGTCGTGAACCGTGCCATAACACCACCCCCAGCCCCGCTTACCCCTCCAACCCTACTCCCGCTGCCGCCCACACCCCGGCTCACACAACTTCATCAACTTTGGCGTCACCGACCCAGAACCCGGCACTCATCGCACCGCATTTTCAACAACGTCGTATCCACCGGCTCCAACTTCCCAAACCGGGTCAGCAGCAGCCCGGTCGGCAGCGCCCCATATGCCCACACACAGTCGGCTCGCGAGCCGAGCAGGGCAGGGCCGCTCAAACGTCGCCGTTAAACCCGCACGAACGCCGACATGCCTCCCGCCACGTCCATGTGTGACGTCAGCGTCCACCCCCCATCGCTATCGTGATGCCCCCACGCCCGCCCCCGTGCAACGGTCAACACCGCACCCCGTTATGCGTCCGTCGAATAACCACGGTGCCCCACTCATGTTCATGCGTATCGATCGCCTCCTGACCGAGCTCCCCGAAGCAAAGAAGCCCGACCCCAACGCCGCCGCCGCCCTCCAGGAACTCCTCGGCGGCAAATACGGCGAGATGTCGACCCTCGGCAACTACATGTTCCAGAGCTTCAACTTCCGCAACAAGGCCGAACTCCGCCCCTTCTATTCCCTCGTCTCCAGCATCTTCGCCGAAGAACTAGGTCACGTCGAACTCGTCAGCACCGGCATCGCCATGCTCAACAACGGCAAAGGCGACCCCACACCCAACGCCGACATCACCAAGGGGCCTTTCAAGGCCATGCAGGACACTGCGCTCCCCGGCGCCTTCCTCTCCGCCGGCGGCGGCGCCACGCCGATCAACAGCAACGGTATCTCGTGGAACACCGACATGGTCACCACGACCGGCAACCTCATGATCGACCTGCTCCATAACTTCCACCTCGAATGCGGCGCCCGCATCCACAAGCTCCGCGTCTACGAGACCATGACCGAGCCCACCGGCCGCGAAGTCTGCGCCTACCTCCTCGTCCGCGGCAGCCTGCACGCCCACGCGTACGCCCTCGCGCTGAAGAAGCTCACCGGGGTCGCCATCGAGAAGATGCTGCCAACCCCCAACATCAATCTCGACCGCATCCCCGAATGCCAAAAGTATCTCGACGAGGGCAAGCACCGCCGCCTCTACCGCTTCAGCCCGGACGACTACGCCGAAGCCGCCGGCATTTGGTCCAACGACGAAGTCGCTCTGCCCGGTGATCCCCCCGGCAATCTCGAAGTCGTGGACGGCCTGCCCGAAGGCGGCAAGATCCCCGAACTCGCCGGCAATTACGGCGCATTCGCACCGGATTACGCCCCGCAGGAGATCTTCGAGATCGCGAGCAAGCTCTACCAGAAATCCCGCTGACCGGATCCGGGCGAGAGCCCGGTTCCCACCGCCCCGTCGCGTGAACCCCAAGCGAAACCCGCCCCACCCCCCCCACCCGAAGCAGCGTTGACACCACCCCCCGCGCGCTCACCTTACCCCCGATGCCTAAGAACCCGCCCGTCGCTCCGGCCGATCGCGCCGCCGCCCTCCAAGCCGAACGCCGCCGCAAGATGGCCGCCTCCGCCCACGCGTTCGTCCGCGGCAGCACCGCCCGCTTCTACGCCCGCCTCGCCGAACGCGACCGCCCCCGCGTCCCCCAGGGTCCGCCGATCTGGATCTGCGGCGACTGCCACGTCGGCAACCTCGGCCCCATCGCCAGCCCCTCCGGCGCCATCGCTATCCAGATCCGCGACCTCGACCAAACCGTCATCGGCAACCCGGCCCATGACGTCATCCGCCTCGCCCTCTCCCTCGCCATGGCCGCCCGCAGCGCCGCACTCCCCGGCATCATCACCGCCCACATGCTCGAACGCATGCTCAGCGGCTACGAATCCGCCTTCCACCCCGACCTGCGCGACAAGACCCTCGATGAGGAAGACGAGATGCCGCCCACCGCCCGGCGCATCGTCCGCGCCGCCGCCGGCCGCTCCTGGCGTCACCTCATGCACGAACGGCTCGACGGCGCCCGCCGCGCCCTCCCGCTCGGCAAGCATTTCTGGCCGCTTACCGCCGGCGAACGCGCGGAAGTCGAGGCGCTGTTCGGCCGTCCCGAACTCCGCCGCCTGGCCACCCTGCTGCGCGCCCGCCCCGACGACGCCCCCGTCCACGTTCTCGACGCCGCCTTCTGGCGTAAGGGATGTAGCTCCCTCGGCAACCTGCGCATCGCCGTCCTCGTCGCCGTCGGCCAAGGCACCGCCGAGCGCCACTGCCTCATGGACATCAAGGCCGCCACCGCCCCAGCGGCGCCCGGGCAGGGCAGGCATGTCGGCCCCGGCGCCGAAGCCGACCGGGTCGTCGCCGGCGCCCGCGCCCTGTCGCCCTTCCTCGGCCAGCGCATGATCGCCGCCGACCTAGCCGGTCAGCCCGTTTTCGTCCGCGAACTCCTGCCCCAGGACCTCAAGCTGGACATCGAGAGCATCTCCGCCGACGAAGCCGCCGGAGTTGCCGAATTCCTCGCCCACATCGTCGGCCGCGCCCACGCCCGCCAACTCGACGACCCCGCCCGCGCCGCCTGGATCCACACCCTCCACCAAAACCGTCCCGCCAACCACGACGCCCCCACCTGGCTGTGGCAGACCCTCCTCGACCTCATCGCGACCCACGAAGCCGCCTACCTCGATCATTGCCGGACCTGGGCCTTCCCCGACGCCGCACAGCACGCCGCTCCCTGACGCCGCCCACCGCTGCGTCGCGTTCATCCCCCATCGCCCCGAACCTTGACGCCCCACCCCCACCATGATGTAACCCACCCACTGCGAACAATTCTCACTATCAGGTCGCCCATGAGCTCCTCCAAGCCGAGCCGACTCCCCCCGGCCGGCGTCCTCGCACGCAGCCGGCCCGCCCGCTTCCTCGCCGTCTTCGGACCCGGCCTCGTCGTCATGCTCGCCGACACCGACGTCGGATCGATCGTCACCGCCGGCCAGTCCGGCGCCCGCTGGGGTTACCAGCTCCTGCTGATGCAGTTCCTCCTCATCCCCATCCTCTACGTCGTCCAGGAGATGACCGTCCGCCTCGGCATCTTCACCGGCCGCGGACACGGCGAACTCATCCGCGACACCTTCGGCGCCGTCTGGGCCTGGATCTCCGTCGCCGGCCTCGGCATCGCCACCCTCGGCGCCCTCATCACCGAATTCTCCGGCGTCGCCGGCATCGGCGAGCTCTACGGCGTCCCCCGCCTCTACACCCTGCCCATCGCCGCGATCACTCTCATCGCCGTCGTCCTCACCGGCTCCTACCGCCGCGTCGAGCGCGCCGCCATCGCACTCGGCCTGTTCGAATTCGCCTTCTTCGTCGTTGCCTGGGCCGCCCACCCCAGCGGCGCTGACATCGTCTCCGGCGCGCTCTCAATCCCCATCGGCAATAAGGATTATCTCTACCTCGCCGCCGCCAACATCGGCGCCGTCATCATGCCGTGGATGATCTTCTACCAACAATCCGCCATCGCCGATAAACGGCTCGAGCCGCAACACCTCACCGCCGCCCGCTGGGACACCGCCGTCGGCGCCGTCCTTACCCAGCTCGTCATGGCCGCCGTGCTCATCGCCTGCGCCGCCACCCTCGGTAAAGCCCACCCCGACGCCGCCCTCGACACCCCCGGCGCCGCCCTGGATACCGTCGGGTCCATGAGCGAAGCCCTTACTCCCTTCATGGGCGAGAGCATGGGCCGGCTCGTCTTCAGCCTCGGCGTCCTCGGCGCCGGCATGGTCGCTGCCATCGTCGTCTCGCTCGCCTTCGCCTGGGGCCTCGGCGAGGTCGCCGGCTACAAGCGCTCCCTCGAGCTGCACCCGCTACAGGCCAAGTGGTTCTACGGCCTCTATGCCGGCTCCGTCGCCGGCGGCGCCGCCCTGGTCGGCATCTGGCCCGACCTGGTCGCGCTCAATGTCGGCGTCCAGGTCATGAACGCCCTCCTTTTGCCCCTCGTCCTCGGAATGCTGATTGCGCTCGCCTGTCAGGCCCTCCCGGCCGCCCAACGCCTCCGCGGACCCTACCGGTGGGTCGTCATCATCCTATGCGCCGCCACCACCCTCTTCGGCGTGTTCGGCGGCCTGCAGGGCGCCGGCCTGTTCTGACCCGGCCCGGCCCGCCGTCGCCGCCCGCTTACTCCACCACCCGCCGATACAGATGCCACGTCGCGTGCCCCAGCACTGGCATCACCACCGCCAGCCCCACGAACGCCGGCACGCTCCCCGCCACCAGCAACACCGCCACGATCACGCCCCAGGCCGCCATCACCACCGGGTTGCGCAACACCGCCCGCAGCGACGTCCGCACCGCCAGCGCCACCCCGCAATTGCGGTCCAGCAGCATCGGCAGCGACACCACCGAGATCGACAGCACCACCACCGCGAACCCGGCCCCCACCAGGTTGCCCAGCACGATCAGCCGATGCCCCGCATCCGTCTGCATCACCGAACGCGCGAAGTCGCCCATCCCGCTCGCGATCGCCGTGCCCATCACCGCCGTGTAGATCGCCTGCGCCACCAACACCCACAGCGCGAAGATCGCCAGCAGCGCCAGCGCCATGAACACGATGCTCCCGATCGCCGGCGACCGCAGCACCTCGAACCCCGTCGTCCAGCTCACCGCCAACCCGGCCTCGCGCCGCCGGCTGATCTCGTACAGTCCGACCGCCACCACCGGCCCCATCAGCGACAACCCGGTCAGCAGCGGAAACAGCAGCGGCAACAGGTCGCCCACCGCCGCCCGCGCCGCCACCAGCGCGATCACCGGATACAGCAGCCCGACGAACACCAATTGCGTCGGAATTGCCTTGAAATCCTCGATACCCTCGAGCAACGCCAGCCGCAAATCATTGCCCGTCAGTCTTCTGATCCGCGGTTCGGCAACGGCGCTATGCTCGACAGCATGACCCATGACGTCAGACATCGTGTCCTCCCTCCTGATTTCGCCCGTGGCTTCTGCCACCGTCCCGCACCATAACTCCCCTCGTTACTGCCTTGCACGACAATCCCGCACGCCCGCTACCTCATCCCCGCTCCAAATCCGCCTGACTGACCGCTTTCGAGACGGCACAGGCAGCCATCATCGCACTCGAGGTCCAGCCGGAGTATGACCCGGAGCATCGGTTCACGGCCCAGCTTGTTCGGGTGGGAGGTCGCCTTGCCACTTAGAGACCCTGCTGAGCGCCGCAGCGGGTCAGATCAAACAGCATGGCCCCGCACGTGGGGCCATGCTGACGAGGGGGGAGGTCAGAGGTGTCGGTTAGGCACGCCGGCGGGAACCGAGCATCATGCCGACCAAGCCGGTTCCGAGCAACGTCAGGGATAGCGGCTCCGGGATGGCGTTGGCTTCGGCAACAAGTTCGGCGCCGACGATTCGATGCGTGGCCGCCGAGGGGTGGACGATCACATAGTAAAAATACTGATCCGGCGTGGCGCAGACTGCCCCGGTCTGAAAGTTCTGACAGGGATCGGTCGTATTGGTAAGCCCGAACGCCGACGGGTGGGTCAGGATATTGTCGTAATCCGGCCCCCAATTGCTTAGCCGGATGGTCGCACCCGGATATTGAGCCTGTAAGCTCGGCACCAGGCTGGTGAAGACGGGGTTCACGTTGGCCGCGCTATCGGCGAAGGCCGGCACTTTCGACGGCACGACCGCGATGTCGAACAGGCGGGCGCCCAGACTGTAAAGCGTCGCCACCTGTTGGCTGGTGGCGGCGGAGATCGTCGCCTGTGGGGTCGTGTGGTCGTTCAGCCCGCCGAGCAGCATGAACAAGGTCGAGCTTGGATTGAAGCTGACCTCACCATTGGTCACGTAGTTCTGGAACTCGGCGACCTGCTGGGTAAGGCTGAGCGGATGAACGGCCGGCGGGGTCGGGGCGTTCGCGACGCGCGCGCCGCTTTCGGCGAAGTTGACGCCGCTCGTTCCGGGCACGGCGGTCTTCGGCGTCACGAGATTGATGCCAAGGTACTGGGCCAGGTATCCAACCGCGGTCGACCCATTGGTGAGCGGAAACGATGCCCCGGTGTCAGAATAGCTGTCGCCAAACACGAACAGGTCATTGATGGCGGTCGCACGCGCCTGAGGTGCAGCAAGGGTGACGGTCAGGACTGTCGCGACAAGCAGGATGCAGTAAGCGCGTTTCTCTTTCAAATTCGTGTCCTCCGTTTTGCAACTCCGCGTTTTCGGGTCGCTGCAGGATACGATGCAATCTGTATGCTACAAACTAACGTGCTCATTCCACTCAGGTCTGCGTGCCCGTCCCCAGATTGGTGTAAGATATTCCGACGCTTTCATCCGCCGAACGCGCCATCGGTCAGCCTTAGTTCAAGAAACCCCGACCCAAGTCTAATCCGGATCCGACGAGGGACAGATCGCCATGGTCGCAAATACCGTCATGGTCGCAAGTGCAAATACCGTCATGGTCGAAAGTATAGTCATTTCCGGTACAGGGCTGACGATCTTCGGTCTGCGAAGCTACGACGTTGACCATCCTATGTTTTCCAGTGATTGAGCAACGCGGAGAGCGCTTTAGATCCTGTTCGGGGCCCATTGGGATCGTCACCACCCCGCCGGGCAGCGCGCCAAGCGTCTCATCTTCCGGCACCACTCTCCGCCACTCCGATACCGAAGCTCCCTCGGTTGGAATACAGCGCGACCAGCGCTAACCTGACATCGACCGCGGGCGACCAACCCGATACCGTCCCCCATGATCACCGTCTTCGGCTCCATCAACGCCGACCTCGTCTTCCCCGTCCCCGCATTGCCGCGGCCGGGTCAAACCGTCTTGGGCGCCGCCTTGTCCACCCAGCCCGGCGGCAAGGGTGCCAACCAGGCCGCCGCCGCCGCCCGCGACGGCGCCCGCCTTCGCATGGTCGGCGCCATCGGCGACGACGCCATGGCCGCCATCGCCCTCGCCCTGCTCCGCGAACTCCCCATCGACTTCCAACTTCAAACCGTTGCCGCCCCGACCGGCTGCGCCTGCATCTGCACCGATGCCGACGGCCACAACCAGATCGTCGTCGCCCCGGGCGCCAACCTCGCCGCCCGCCAGGCCGCCATCGCCCTGGCCCCTGGGGACATCATCGTCACCCAAATGGAAGTCGACCCGGCCGAAACCGCTCGCCTCATCCGCCGCGCCCGCCAGGCCGGCGTTCGCACGATCCACAACCACGCCCCCGCCGCCCCGCTCGACCCGGACGCGCTCGCCTGTATCGACATCCTCGTCGCCAACGAAGACGAAGCCGCCTGGCTCGCCGCCAACGCCGCCCTCGCCCCCGACACCACCCTCATCCGCACCCTCGGCGCCGCCGGCGTCGAATGGTCCGGCCAGCAGGGCAGGGGGCACATCCCCGCCGTCCCGGTCACCGTCGTCGACACCACCGCCGCCGGCGACTGCTTCGTCGGCGTCCTCGCCGCAGCGCTCGACCGCGGCGCCCCGCTCCCCGACGCTATCGCCCGCGCCAACCGCGCCGCCGGCCTCGCCTGCACGAAGCCTGGAAGCCAGCAGAGCCTCCCCACCACCGCCGACATCGACGCGGCTGGTTGACGACTCCCCCATAAAATCCACCTATCGCCCATGGCCACACGCCTCACCATCGACCATCGGGTTGCTCCAGTAAGACACCCCGAAAAGGCGAACCGTCCCGACAACCCCATCCAGCGCAAGCCGGACTGGATCCGCGTCCGCGCGCCCAACCACCCGATCTACCACGAGACCCGCGCCCTCATGCGCGAGAACCGCCTCGTCACCGTCTGCGAGGAGGCCGCCTGCCCCAACATCGGCGAGTGCTGGTCCCAGCGCCACGCCACCATGATGATTATGGGCGACACCTGCACCCGCGCCTGCGCCTTCTGCAACGTCCGCACCGGCCAACCCAACGCGCTCGACGGCGGCGAACCCACCCGCGTCGCCGACGCCGTGGCCAAGCTCGGCCTTCGGCACGTCGTCATCACCTCCGTCGACCGCGATGATCTTCCGGATGGCGGCGCCGAACACATCGCCGCAACGATCCGCGCCCTGCGCCAAGCCGCCCCCGAAACCACCGTCGAAGTCCTTACCCCCGACTTCCTCCGCAAGCCCGGCGCCATCGAAATCGTGGTGCAAGCCCGCCCGGACGTCTTCAACCACAACCTTGAAACCGTCCCGCGCCTCTACCCCACCATCCGGCCCGGCGCCCGCTACTTCCAATCCCTCCGCCTGCTCGACCAGGTGAAGGCGCAGGACCCCACCATCTTCACCAAATCCGGCCTCATGGTCGGCCTCGGCGAGACCCGTTCGGAAATCAGCCAGGTCATGGACGACCTCCGCATCGCCGACGTCGACTTCCTCACTCTCGGCCAATACCTCCAGCCCACCGTCAAGCACGCCGCCATCGACCGCTTCGCCACCCCCGAGGACTTCGCCGACTACGCCTCCGTGGCCCGCGCCAAGGGGTTTCTCATGGTCTCCTCGACGCCATTGACCCGCAGCTCCTACCATGCTGACGCCGACTTCGCCGCCCTCCGCCAGGCTCGCGCGGCCCAACTCGCGGCCGCCGCCTAGTGCCCACCCACGCCGAAAACCGCGTCGTGCCCTACTCCCAGGACCAGATGTTCGCCCTTGTCGCCGACGTCGGCGCTTACCCGCAATTCCTCCCCTGGTGCGTCGGCGCCCGCGTCCGCAGCCAAACCGATGCCGAAATCGTCGCTGACCTCACCATCGGCTTCGGCCCCTTCCGCGAGAGCTTCACCAGCCGTGTCGCGCTCGAGAAGCCCCACTCGGTCCAGGTCAAGTACGAGAAGGGCCCCTTCCGCTACCTGAACAACAACTGGGTGTTCGACCCCGACCCGGCCGGTTGCCGGGTCCGCTTCTTCGTCGATTTCGAATTTCGCTCCCGCCTGCTCCAATCCGCCATCGGCGTCGTCTTCAACGAAGCCGTCCGCCGCATGGTCAACGCCTTCCTCAAGCGCGCCCGCGACAAATACGGTGCCCCGGTCGCACCCGCGACCCCCGCCGTCACTGCGAAAGTCTAGAACGTATGGTCCACGCCCCCCCACGCTTCGCGACCACGGTCCCTCTGCGCGTGAACCTCTACTCCGACACTCAAACCAAGCCATCGCGCGCCATGAAGGAAGCGATGATGGAGGCCGAGCTCGGTGACGAGCAATCCGGTGCCGACCCCACCACCAACGAACTCTGCGACCGCATGGCCGCCCTCCTCGGCAAGGAAGCCGCCGTTTTCATGCCCTCCGGCACCATGTGCAACGAGGTCGCCATCCTCGTGCAGTGCCGCCTCGGCGACGAGATCCTCGCCCATCCCCTCTGCCACATTCTCCATAGCGAGGGCGGCGCCCCCGCGGCGCTGGCCGGCGTCCAGATCACCCCGCTCCCCGACGAGGGCGGCCTCTTCACCGCCGACTCCGTCCGCGACGCCATCCGCCCCAAGACCCGCAACGCTCCGCCCCAGCGCATGGTGGAAGTCGAGCAGACCTCCAACCTCGGCGGCGGCCGCGTCTGGCCTGTCGCCCAACTCGACGCCGTCGCCGACGCCGCCCACGACGCCGGCCTCGTCACCCACATGGACGGCGCCCGCCTCATGAACGCCGTCGTCGCCGCCGGCGTGCCCGCCGCCGAGATGTGCGCCGGCTACGACACCGTGTGGCTCGACTTCACCAAGGGCCTCGGCGCCCCCCTCGGCGCCGTCCTCGCCGGTTCCGCCGACTTCATCGGCGAGGCTTGGCGCTGGAAACAGCGCATCGGCGGCGCCATGCGGCAATCCGGCATCTGCGCCGCCGCCTGCCTCTACGCGCTGGACCACCACATCGACCGCCTCGCCGACGACCACGAGAACGCCCGCATCTTCGCCCGCGAACTCGCCCAGATCCCCGGCATCACCGTCGAGCGCGCCGACACCAACCTCGTCTTCTTCGACGTCCAGCAGACCGGCATGACCGGCGCCCAGCTCGCCGCCCGCGTCCGCGAACATGGCGTCCTGATCAGCGTCATGGGCAAATACCGCGGCCGCGCCTGCACCCATCTCGACGTCGACCGCGCCGGCATCATGGACGCCGCATCCGCGATACGCGAAGCTGTCGCCGCAGTCTAACGGAGAAACACAATGCGGATTCGCTCGACCCTCGTCGCGCTCCTGCTGACGACCAGCTTGGCGCAGGCTCAAGCCATCTCCCCGCTCGGCGGCTCCACCAACAACGCCGGCACCCCGCCGCCCGCCCTCTCCACTCGCCCGGCACCAACCACCACGCCGCCAACCATCACCACCGCGCCGACCACAACGGCAACGGCGCCCACCTCCGCGGCACCGGCCGCCAAAACCACCCGCACCCGCCGCACGATGGAAGAGCGCTTCACCGCCGCCAACACCACCCATGACGGCAAGCTCACCCTCGAGCAGGCCAGGGCAGGCCGTCTTGTCGCCGTCGCCCGTGACTTCGCGATCATCGACAAGACCAAGCGCGGCTATGTCACCCTCGACGAGATCAAAGCCCACCAATCGGAACAACGTGCCGCCCGTAAGGCCGCCCGCGCCGCCAAGAAACCCTCCTAAACCCTCTCGTTAGAACCCTCTCCCGCTGGCGGGAGAGGGCAGGGCCACGTGCCGAAGTTCAAGTCCTACTTGCCAACCCGTCCCAACAATTCCAAAGCATGGCGCACCGTCGCTTCCCGCACCGCCGACCGGTCCCCGGCAAACACCTGCCGCTCGCTCACCGTTACCCCGCCGCGCCGCGACAGCCCGAACCATACCGTCCCCACCGGCTTCTCCGCGCTGCCCCCGCCCGGCCCCGCCACCCCCGTCACCGCCACCGTCACCCCCGCCCGCGACCGCGCCAGCGCCCCCTCCGCCATCGCCCGCGCCACAGGCTCGCTCACCGCCCCATGCTCCGCGATCAACGCGTCCGGAACGCCCAGCATCTCCGTCTTCGCCGCGTTCGAATACGTCACGAACCCCCGATCCACCACGTCCGATGACCCGGTGATCTCCGTCAGCGCCCCCGCGATCAGCCCTCCCGTACAACTCTCCGCCGTCGCCACCATCAGCCCCGCCGCCCGCAACGCCGCCAACAGCGCCTCCGCCTCTTCCCTGACCGCCGCCCCGATCAAATCCCGCTCCCCGCCGCCCACGCCAACACCGGATGCGGCAACGCCACACCCTCCCGCGCCCGATAGATCATCACGTTCTCCACGATCCGCTGCACATAGTTCCTGGTTTCGTCGAACGGGATCAGCTCGACCCAGTCGATCGGATCGACCGCCCCCGCCGCTGGATCGCCGATCGACGCCACCCAGTCCCGCGCTCGGTTCGGCCCCGCATTATACGCCGCCAATGCCGGCGGCAGCGCCCCGAACCGCTCCAATTGCGCCCCCAGATACGCCGTCCCCAACCGGACGTTCGCCCCCGCATCCGTCAGATCCCCCACCGACCCCCCGATCGTCCGCGCCACCTGCGCCGCCGTCCCCGGCATCAACTGCATCAGCCCGAGCGCGCCCACCGGACTCCGCGCCTCCGCATCGAAGCTACTCTCCTGCCGGATCACCCCCAGCGCCACCGCCCGTTCCACCCGCCCTTCTGGCACCGCCACCCCGTCCGGCCACCCCGCCTGCGGCACCATCACCCCATCCCGCCCCGCCAGCCGCGCCGCCGCCACCGCCTGGTCCGGCATCCCCAACGCCGCCGCGAACCGCGCCACGATCGACCGCCCCGCCGGGTCCCCCTCGCGCTCCTCCAACGCCGCCAGGAACGGCCGCGCCCGCCCTCTCTGCCCCCACGCCACCAGCAACGTCGCCGCCCGCGCCAGCTCCGACCCGGCGAACGTCAACGCCCGTTCCTCGTCCCACGCCGGATCGCTCACCGCCCGGATCCGCTCCCCCAGACCCGCCGCCCCATCCCCCAGCGCGAGCGCCCCCAACTGCCCGTAATACGTCGTCGCCCACCCCGCCGCCTGCCGATACGCCGCCCGTGCCCCCTCCGCGTCCCCGGCCGCCGCCAGTGCCCGCCCTAACCAATACTGTGCCCGCCCTTGCGTGATCGCCGCCCCCGATCCGGCCCCCAGCGCCCGGAACTGCACCGCCGCATCCTCCGGCCGCTCCAGCCGCCGCAGCGCGATCCACCCCGCCAGGAATGCCGCATCCCCGTTGGCCACCCCCGGCAGCGCCGCCACCGCATACGCCAGCCCGTCCTCCCGCGCCCGCAGCAGCCGACGGATCAGCACGTTCCGCTCCCCCCAGAACGCCCCCCGCCGCTCCGCCCCGGCCGCCGCCTCCGCCGCCGTGCCCCGCTCCAACCACACCCGCGCCGCCTCGACGTCCCGGTTCGCCCGCCGATACCAGCGCGCCAACTCCAGCACGACCCCCGGCTCCCCCTGCGCCCCCGCCGGCAACGCCGCGACCATCCCCGGCCCCGCCGCATCGTCCCGCTTCAGCGCCAGCCACGCCTCCGCCATCGGCCGCAGCGCCGGCGCCAGCCGCACCGCCTGCCGCGCCAGCGCACCCCCGGGCGCCGCCCGCTCCGTCCAAGCCAGCCGCTCGAACCGCGCCGCCTGCACCTCCGGCCCCACCGCCGCCCCCCAGCGCTTCATGAACCAGGCTTCCACCGCCGCGTCGGTGATCCCCACCAGCCACGCCTGCCGCGCCATCACCTCCCCATGCGCCATCACGCCCGCACAACGAAGCAGGGCAGGGGCCGTCCCCGGCGCCCGCCGCAGACACAGCCCATCCACCACCCGGTCGACCCGCTCGTTGGCCAGCGCATCCGCATACCGCCGTGCCAACACCCCCGCCTGCGGCCAGCCCGCCTCCGCCTCCATCACCTCCAAAATCTCGGCCGCCCCGGCTCCGCCCGGCGTCAGCGCCCGCAGATACGCCACCAGCCGCCCCGCCACCGGGTCGGCCGCCCCTAGCTCGTCCGCCCAGCCGGCGCCCGGCCAAACCAACAGCACGGCAACAAGGACAACCCGGCGCATACCTGTCACTCTACCTCCGCCCCGCCTTGCGACCCATCCTCCAGATGCCTAGGTTGGCCCCTTTCAGAACGGTTACAGCTGATGTTCCACGGATCACTGGTCGCGCTCATCACGCCCATGCGCGACGACGGCGTCATCGACGAGGCCGCCTTCCGCACGTTCGTCGGATGGCAAATCGACCAGGGCACCACCGGTATCGTCCCAGTCGGCACCACCGGCGAGAGCCCCACCCTCAGCCACGACGAACACAAGCGCATCGTCGAGATCGCCGTCGAGGTGTCCGCCGGCCGTGTTCCCGTCATCGCCGGCGCCGGCTCCAACAGCACCAGCGAAGCCATCGAACTCACTCGCCACGCCAAGCAAGCCGGCGCCGACGCCGCCTTGATCGTCACCCCCTACTACAACAAGCCCACCCAGGAGGGCATGTACCTCCACTTCAGCGCGATCGCCGACGCCGTCGACCTGCCGGTCATCATCTACAACATCCCGCCCCGCAGCGTGATCGACATGACCGTCGAGACTATGGCTCGCCTGGCCAAGCACAAGAACATCGTCGGCGTGAAGGACGCGACTGCCAACCTGGCGCGCCCGCTCCACACCCGCGCCGCCTGCGGCCCCGAGTTCTGCCAACTCTCCGGCGAGGACCACACCGCGCTCTCCTTCCTCGCCGCCGGCGGCCACGGCTGCATCAGCGTCACCGCCAACGTCGCGCCCCGCCTCTGCGCCGAGATGCACGCAGCCTGGAGCAACGGCGACATCGACAGCGCGATGGCCATCCAGGACCGACTCCTCCCGCTCCACGACAGCCTCTTCGCCGAGACCAGCCCCGGCCCGGTCAAATACGCCGCCAGCCTCCTCGGCCACGGCAGCGCCCATTGCCGCCTGCCGCTCGCCCCGCCCGTCGAGGCCACCGCCACCCGCGTCCACGACGCGATGCGCCGCATCGGATTGCTCAATTAAGTGGCCGCAGCGAAAGACAAGAAGAAGTCGGGCCTGATCTCCCACGGCATCGCCGCGCAGAACCGCAAGGCCCGCTTCGACTACACCATCAAGCAAACCGTCGAGGCCGGCCTGGTCCTCAAGGGACCCGAGGTCAAATCCCTCCGTCACGGCCGCGCCACGCTGACCGAGGCCTGGGCCGGCGAACGGGAAGGGGAGCTGTTCCTCTTCAACTGCTACATCCCCGAATACCAGGCCGGCGTCCTCTCCCGCTTCGAACCCCGCGCGCCCCGCAAGCTGTTGCTCAAGAAGAAGCAGGTCGGGGAACTCATGGGCGCCATCGCCCGCGACGGCCACACCGTCGTCCCGCTCCAGATCCACTTCAACGACAAGGGCATGGCCAAGGTCCTGCTCGGCGTCGGCGAGGGCCGCAAAAAATCCGACAAGCGCCAAGCCATCGCCGCCCGCGACTGGGCCCGCGACAAAGCCCGCGTCATGCGCGACCGCGGCTGACCAACTCTCTTGACGTCACTGCGAGGAGCGAAGCGACGCGGCAGTCCATCGGCACGGGACCACCCCCAATCCACGAGTATCCGTCCTAAAGACGCCCCACGATCTCCCCCACCACCGCCTCGAACATCCCCGCCGTCAGCACCCCCGTATTCGTGTTGTACCGAGACACGTGATACGAATTGGCTAGCGTCCAGCCATTCGGTAAGTCCAGCATTTGCCCGTGCTTGAACTTCACCCGGCTCGGAACCATCCCCGCCGCCCGCACCGTCGCCGCATGCGCCAGCACGCCCAACGCCAGCACCACCCGCAACCGCGCGAGCCCCGCCAGCTCCGCCGCCAGGAACCGGTTGCACGTCCGCACCTCCGCCGGGATCGGCAGGTTGGCCGGCGGCACGCACCGCACCGCATTGACAATCCGCGTATCCACCAGCGCCACCCCGTCATCGGCCCGCGCCTCGTACGCCCCGCGCGCCAGCCCGAATTTCAGCAGCGTCTCATACAGCAGCACGCCGGCGTAATCGCCCGTGAACGGCCGTCCCGTCCGGTTCGCTCCCCGCACCCCCGGCGCCATGCCCACGACCGCCAACCGCGCATCCAGCGGCCCGAAACACGGCACCGCCCCGTTGAACCACTCCGGATGCGCCGCCTGGTTGGCCCGCCGATACGCCACCAGCCGCGGACACAGCGGACAATCCGGCGGCGGGGTCTCGGCCTCAGTCCTCATCCGCAGCGTCGGCCGCCTCGTCCGTCCGCGCCGCCGGCCGCATGGCCCGGTCCGTGACCCGGCGCGTGAACTCCGGCGCGATGTCTGCCAGTTCGATGAACTGGTCCGCCTGCCGCCGCAACTCGTCCGCCACCATCGGCGGCTGCGTCCGCACCGACGACACCACCGACACCCGCACCCCGCGCCGCTGCACCGACTCGACCAGCCGCCTGAAATCGCTGTCCCCGCTGAACAGCACCGCATGATCCAGCGACGGCGCCAGCTCCATCATGTCGACCGCCAGCTCGACGTCCATGTTCCCCTTGATCCGCCGCCGCCCCGTCGCGTCAGTGAACTCCCGCGCCGTCTTCGTCACCAAGTTATACCCGTTATACGCCAGCCAATCGGTCAGCGGCTTCAGCGGCGAATACTCCTCCGTATCCAGCAGAGCCGAGTAGTAATTCGCCCGCACCACATAGGACCGGCTGCGGAAATACTGCAGCAAGCTGCGATAGTCGATGTCGAAACCAAGATTGCGCGACGCGGCGTACAAATTGGCCCCGTCGATGAAAAGTGCGCAGCGCTCGTTGGATTGAACAGTCACGTCCCTACCTCGCCCGGATGGGCAAGCCGGAATCTCTACGCTCCCGGGCGAGCGGCGGAAAGGGGGGAGCCATGACCACCCACGTGTTGGTCGCCCTCGGCTCCAACCGTCCCGGGGCCGGCGGCCGCTCCTCGCTCGACGTCTGCCGCTGGGCCGTGCATCAGCTCGCGACCCATCCGGCGTTGACCCTGCACGCCACCTCCGCCTGGTACCGCACGGCCCCGGTCCCCGTCTCGAGCCAGCCCGACTTCATCAACGGCGTCATCCGTCTCGCCGGCGACATCGACCCGGCCGATCTGCTCGCCCTGCTGCACGCCATCGAGGCCGAGGCCGGCCGGGTTCGCAGCGTCCCCAACGCCGCCCGCGTGCTCGACCTCGACCTGCTCGCCGCCGGCGATCGCGTCGTCGACAGCCCCGGCCTCACCCTGCCGCACCCCCGCCTGGCCGAGCGCGCGTTCGTGCTCTACCCGCTCTGCGACGTCGCTCCGGACTGGCGTCACCCGCGCCTCGGCCGCACCGCCCTTGAACTGCGCGACGCCCTGCCGGCCCAGCGCGTCGAACGGCTTCTTGCGTGATCACTCCTTGCTCTCACGCAGGCATGCGATTACTTAGGGATTTCGCATTGCAAAAAACTCGGAGTTGAGCGCATGGCGCGCGTTACCGTCGAAGACTGCGTCCAACGCATCCCCAACCGCTTCGAGCTCGTCCTGCTCGCCGCCCAGCGCGCGCGCAACCTGAGCCGCGGCGAAGAACTCACCCTCGATCGCGACAACGACAAAAACCCCGTCGTCGCCCTGCGCGAGATCGCCGAGGAGACCATCGAGCTGCCCAAGCTCGAGCAGGACCTTATCAAGTCGCTCTCCCGCGCCCCCGAGCCGGAGCCGGCCGACGAGGAAGTGCTCGACCTGATCCCGACCGATCAGAACATCTTCGGCCTTCAAGACGTCTCGGCCGAAGAAGAAGCCAACAACATGCCCGTCGACGAACTGTCGCCCGACGACCTCGAAGCTGCCATCGAGGCCGAACTCGGCGGTCGCGGGCGCCGCTGACGCTAAAGGAGACGCATGCAAGGGCGGCCCACGCAGCGCAACCTTAGGCCTGCTTTCGCGCCAGATGGGACAGCGTCGCCCGACGCTAAGTCCGGCCGCCCCGACATCGTCCGCCAGTTCGAACTCACCGAGAAGATCCGCGCCTACGATCCGGGCGCCGACATCGACAAGGTCGATGCTGCGTACGTCATGGCCATGCAGGCCCACGGCGCCCAGACCCGCGACAACGGCGACCCCTACATAACCCACCCGCTCGCCGTCGCCGACATCCTCGCCGGCTACCGCCTCGACACCGCCAGCATCGTCACCGCACTCCTGCACGACGTCATCGAAGACACCGGCGTCACCCGTGCCCAGCTCGACAAGGTCTTCGGCCCCACCATCGGCGGCCTCGTCGACGGCGTCACCAAGCTGACCCGGCTCGAACTCCAATCCGACCGCACCAAGCAGGCCGAGAACTTCCGCAAGCTCGTCCTGGCCATGAGCAAGGACATCCGCGTCCTCCTCGTCAAACTCGCCGACCGCCTCCACAACATGCGCACGCTGCACTACGTCCAGAAAGCCGAGCGACGCCAGCGCATCGCCCGCGAGACGATGGAGATCTACGCCCCCCTCGCCGAGCGCATCGGCATGGACGCCATCAAGACCGAACTCCAGAGCCTCGCCTTCGCCCAGCTCGAATCCGAAGCCTTCGACACCATCCAGGCCCGCCTCAACTTCCTCCGCGGCCAGGGCGCCGACGTCATCGAGGAGGTCCGCAGCGAACTCATCCGCGTCTGCACCGAGCACGGCGCCGCCCCCGTCAGCGTCACCGGCCGCGAGAAATCCCCGTTCTCCATCTGGGAGAAGATGCAACGCCGCAACGTCGCCTTCGAGCAGCTGTCCGATATCATGGCCTTCCGCGTCGTCATGCCGAATCGCGACTCCTGTTACGCCGCCCTCGGCGCCATTCACGCCGCCTTCCCCGTCATCGCCGGCCGCTTCAAGGATTACATCTCCACGCCGAAATCCAACGGCTACCGCAGCATCCACACCGGCGTTACCCTCCGCGAGCCGCGCAACCAGAAGATCGAAGTGCAGATCCGCACCGCCGAGATGCACGAGATCGCCGAAGCCGGCGTCGCCGCCCACTGGCTCTACAAACAGGACGACGCCTCCGCGAGCGACCTGCAGAAGTTCCGCTGGGTCCAGGATCTGCTGGAGATCCTCGACAACGCCCAATCCGCCGACGACTTCCTCGAGAACACCAAGCTCGAACTCTACCAGGACCAGGTCTTCTGCTTCACCCCCAAGGGCCAGCTCATCCAGCTCCCCCGCGGCGCCACCCCGATCGACTTCGCCTACGCCGTCCACAGCCAGGTCGGCGACACCACCGTCGGCGCCAAGGTCAACGGTCGCCTGCTGCCGCTCCGCCACGAGCTCCAGAACGGCGACCAGGTCGAGATCCTCACCGCCCGCGGCGGCACCCCGTCCCCCGCCTGGGAACGCTTCGTCGTCACCGGCAAGGCCCGCGCCCGCATCCGCCGCTATGTCGCCCAGCAGCAGCGCCAGAACCACATCGACGCCGGCCGCGCCGCCCTGGCCCGCTCCTTCCGCCAGGAAGGCGTCGATGGCTCCGAGAAGATCCTCGAGACCGCCCTGAAAACCCTCAAGGCCGCCACCCTCGACGACCTATACGTCGCCGTCGGCAACGGGAATATCGGCCCCAAGGACGTCGTGCACGCCGCCTACCCGGAGCTGCGCAACACCCGCGCCCACCGCATGTCGCCGAACCTCACGGCCCGGCCGCAACGCACCTCCGCCCGCGACGACATGCCGATCACCGGCCTCATCACCGGCATGAGCATCCACTACGCCGGCTGCTGCCACCCGCTCCCCGGCGACCGCATCGTCGGCATCGTCGCCACCGGCAAGGGCGTCACCATCCACACCAAGGACTGCCAGACGCTGGAAAGCTTCGCCGCAACCCCGGAGCGCTTCATCGACGTCGACTGGGACACCGCCTCCCTCGGCGGCAAGCCTGCCACCCACACCGGCCGCATCAGCGCCATCGCCGTCAACGCCCCGAGCGCGCTGGCAACCATGACCAACGCCATCTCCAAGCAGGAAGGCGCCATCACCAACCTTAAGATCGTCAACCGCCAGCAGGACTTTTTCGAGGTCCTCGTCGACGTCGAGGTGCGCGACACCAAACACCTCGGCAACGTCATCGCCGGCCTCCGCGGCGCCTCCGGCATCACCCAAGTCGAACGCGCCAAAGGATGACCCACCCGACCGCCTCTTGCCCCCTCTCTCCCCGGGAGAGGGCCGGGGTGAGGGCAACTTCAGCACGATGATCATCGGCCTCGGCTCCGACCTCTGCGACATCCGCCGCATCGAGCGCGTGCTGGACCGCCACGGCGACCGCTTCCTCCAGCGTGTCTTCACCGCCGCCGAGCGCGCCCGCGCCGCCCGCCGCACCGCCTCTCTCCGCGCCGGAACCCTCGCCAAGCGCTTCGCCGCGAAGGAGGCCTGCGCCAAGGCCCTCGGCACCGGCTTCGCCCAGGGCGTGTTCCACCGCGACCTCGGCGTCATCAACCTCTCCTCCGGCCAGCCCGCGCTGCGCCTGACCGGCGGCGCCGCCGACCGCCTTCGCGCCATCACCCCGAGCGGGCAGGGGGCCCATCTCGCCCTCACCCTCACCGACGAATACCCCTACGCGTTCGCCCAGGTCATTATATCGGCCGTGCCGCTCCCCCGCCCCGGAGCCGCCGGCCCCGTCGCTTGACACGACCCGGCCCCGTCGGCTTCATCCGGCAACTTCGAACCCAGGCGCCCAAAGCAATGGCTAAGACGATGGCGAAGACCAAATCGGCTGGTCTGACCGACAACATCAAGACGATCGTCTACGCAATCCTCATCGCCGTCGTCATCCGCACGGTCGCGTTCGAGCCGTTCAACATCCCGTCCGGCTCCATGATCCCGACGTTCCTCGTCGGCGACTATCTCTTCGTTTCCAAATACAGCTACGGCTACTCCCGCTTCTCCATGCCGCTCTCACCCGACGTCTTCGACGGCCGCATCTTCGGCCGCGTCCCGACCCGCGGCGACGTCGTCGTGTTCAAATTCCCCCACGACACCAGCATCGACTACATCAAGCGCGTCATCGGCCTCCCCGGCGACAAGATCCAGGTCAAGGCCGGCCAGCTCTACATCAACGGCGCCCTCGCTCCCCGCAAGCTGGTCGGCGAATACGTCGAGAACGACGACGGCCGCCGCACGATCGCCACGGAGTATATCGAGACCCTGCCGAACGGGCTGCAGCACCCGATCCTGAAGGAACAGGACGTCGGCTACATGAACAACACCCCGGAATTCCAGGTCCCGGCCGGCCACGTGTTCGTCATGGGCGACAACCGCGACAACTCCAGCGATAGCCGCGTCATGGATTCCAGCGGCGTCGGCTACGTCCCGCTGGAAAATCTGGTCGGCCGTGCCGAGTTTATCTTTTTCTCCGTCGATGGGCGTGCGCCGCTGTGGCAAGTCTGGGAATGGCCGTTCGAGATCCGCTGGTCCCGCCTGTTGCACGGCGTCACCTGACCCGCCTGCAACAAGCTGAGGCTCTCCTCGGCCACACCTTCGCCAACCAGGCGCTGCTTGCCGAATCGCTTACCCACCGCTCGGCCCTGCAGCCCAAACGTCGCGGCAAGTCGCCCGTCAACTCCAACGAGCGGCTCGAATTCGTCGGCGACCGCGTACTCGGCCTAATCGTCGCCGAGTGGCTCATTGAACGCTTCCCGCTCGAGCCTGAGGGCGCCCTCGGCCGCCGCCACGCCTATTTGGTGTCGCGCCGCGTCCTCGCCGAACTCTCCGACCGGGCCGGGCTCTCCGAGGCCCTCGAGATCGGCGTCAGCGAGGCCAAGGCCGGCGTCGCCCAGCTCGCCAACGTCTTGGCCGACGCCATGGAAGCCCTGATCGGCGCCCTCTACCTCGACGCCGGGCTCGACCCGGCTCGCGCCTTCGTCCGCCGCATCTGGGGCCCAGACCTCGACGCCATGGCCGAACCGCCGACCGATCCCAAGACCGAATTGCAGGAATGGCTCATGGCCCGCGGCCTCCCGCTGCCGGAATACCGCGTCACCTCCCGCTCCGGCCCGCCTCACCAGCCCGAGTTCACCATGGTCGCCGCCGGCGGCGGCCTTGAAGGGGCCGGCTCCGCAGGCAGCAAGCGCTTGGCCGAACGCGATGCCGCCGCCGACCTGCTCGCCAAATTGCAGAGCGCCGGGCTGCACGCCAAATGACCGAACCCAGCTGCGGCTTTGCCGCCATCGTCGGCGCCCCCAACGCCGGCAAATCCACCCTCCTGAACCGCCTCACCGGCGCCAAGCTCTCCATCGTCAGCCCCAAGGCGCAAACCACCCGCTTCCGCGTGCTCGGCGTCCTCATGCGCGGCCCCGCCCAGATCCTGCTCGTCGACACCCCCGGCATCTTCCGCCCCAAGCGCAAGCTCGACCGCGCCATGGTCAAAGCCGCCTGGACCGGCGCCGAAGACGCCGACCTCACCCTTCTCATCGTCGACAGCCGGGCAGGGGCCACCGACGACGTTCGCCAGATCGCCACCGACCTCGCCCGGCGCAACCGCCGCGTCTGGCTCGTCCTCAACAAGATCGACCTGATCGACCGCCAAGACCTTCTTCCGCTCACCGCCGAGATGCGCAGCGCACTGCCGACCGAACAGACCTTCATGGTGTCCGCCGCCAATGGCGACGGCCTCGACCGCCTCCTCGACGAACTCGCCACCGCGATGCCACCCGGGCCGCACCTCTACCCCGACGACGACCTCACTGATTTACCCGACCGCCTCCTCGCCGCCGAGATCGTCCGCGAGCAGATCTTCATGCAAACCCATGAAGAAATCCCTTACGGCGCCACCGTCGAGACCGAGAACTGGACCGAGCGCCCCGATGGCTCCGTCCGCATCGACGCCACCGTCTACGTCGCCCGCGCCGGCCACAAGGCCATCATGATCGGCGACGGCGGCAGCCGCATCAAAGCCATCGGCGCCAAGTCCCGCCACGAGCTCACCCGCCTGCTCGACCGCCCCGTCCATCTCTTCCTCAACGTTAAGGAACGCGCCGGCTGGGACGAAGAGGGCGCCCGCCTCCGCGCCATCGGCCTCGAACCCGACTGAATGGAGTGGGAAGCCCCCGCGATCGTGCTCGACGCCCGAGCATACGGCGAAGGCGGCGCCCTGATCACGTTGCTCACCGAAGAACATGGCGCCTACCGCGCCCTGGCGCGCGGTGGCAGCAGCAAAGCCCAGACGGCGCTATGGCAGCGCGGCAACCTTGTGCAAGCCCGCTGGATTGCTCGCCTCTCCGACCAACTCGGCAGCGTCTCCGCCGAACTTCTCCATCCCGCCGCCGCCGCCGCCATGGACGACCCGCTCCCGCTCGCCATCCTCTCCGCCGCCTGCGCCGTCGCTGAGGGCGCGCTGCCCGAACGCGAGCCGCATCCGCTCGCCTTCTGCGGCCTCGTCCACGTCCTCGCCTCCCTCGCCACCATCGAAGACGCGCTGCCGCTCCTGATCCGCTGGGAAGCCACGCTCCTCGCCGAACTCGGCTACGGCCTCGATCTAACCACCTGCGCCATCAGCGGGTCCGAGACCGGGCTGGCCTACGTCTCGCCCCGGACCGGCCGCGCCGTCGCCCGCGGCGTCGCCGGCATTTGGGAGGACCGCCTGCTCCGCTTGCCGGGCTTCCTGGTCGGTGCGAACAGCGCCGGTCCCGCCGACTGGCAGGACGGCCTTCGCCTCACCGGCCACTTCCTCGCCCGCAACGCCTTCGGCCACCAGCATCGCCCGCTACCCGCCGCCCGCGACTCGCTCTCCGCACTGGTCTCCGCCCTCGCCGAAGTGTAGGCCACCTCGATGCCAGACGACCTGACCGGCGCGATCCAAGACACCAAGCTCACCGACGCCCTTTCCGAGCGCTACCTCGCCTACGCCCTCAGCACCATCATGTCGCGCAGCCTGCCCGACGTGCGCGATGGCCTCAAACCCGTCCACCGCCGCCTGATCTACGCCATGCACCAGCTCCGCCTGGACCCGGCCTCCGGCTTCAAGAAATGCGCCCGCGTCGTTGGCGACGTCATCGGCAAATACCACCCCCACGGCGACGCCTCCGTCTACGAAGCCCTCGTCCGCCTCGCCCAAGACTTCGCTGCCCGTTACCCGCTCGTCGAGGGCCAGGGCAACTTCGGCAACGTCGACGGCGATAACCCGGCCGCTATGCGATACACCGAGGCCCGCCTCACCGAGGTCGCCCAAGCCCTCCTCGCCGGTATTGACGACGACGCCGTCGACTTCCGTCCCACCTACGACGGCGAGGAGAGCGAACCTCTCGTCCTGCCCGGCGGCTTTCCCAACCTGCTCGCCAACGGCGCCGCCGGCATCGCCGTCGGCATGGCCACCAGCATCCCGCCGCACAACGCCGGCGAGATCTGCGCCGCCGCCATCCACTTCATCGAGAACCCGGCCGCGACTACCGCCGACCTGCTGCAGCACATCAACGGCCCCGACTTCCCCACCGGCGGCATCATGATTGAAAGCCGTGAATCCATCCTTAATGCCTACCAGACCGGCCGCGGCGGCTTCCGAACCCGCGCCCGCTGGGAGGTCCAGCGCGGCAAGCTCGGCATGTGGCAGGTCATCGTTACCGAGATCCCCTACCAGGTCCAGAAATCCAAGCTGATCGAGCAGATCGCCGAACTGCTGGAGGCCAAGAAGCTCCCCTTCCTCGGCGATGTCCGCGACGAGAGCGCCGAAACCGTCCGCCTCGTCCTCGAGCCCAAGACCCGCACCGTCGAGCCCGACATCCTCATGGAATCGCTGTTCCGCGCCACCCAGCTCGAGACGCGGTTTCCCCTCAACATGAACGTCCTGACCGTCGACCACACCCCTATGGTCCTCGGCCTCGGCGGCGTCCTCCGCGCCTGGCTCGATCACCGGCTCGTCGTACTCGAGCGCCGCTCCCGCCACCGCCTGGCCGCCATCGAACGACGCCTCGAGGTCCTGGACGGCTACCTTGCCGTGTTCCTCAATCTCGACGAGGTCATCCGCATCATCCGCGAGGAAGACCACCCCAAGCCCGCCCTCGTCGCCCGCTTCACCCTGACCGACACCCAGGCCGAAGCCATCCTCAACATGCGCCTCCGCTCGCTGCGTCGGCTCGAGGAACTGGAGCTCCGCAAGGAGCATCGCGCCCTGTCCCGCGAAGCCAGGGAGCTCACCGCCCTGCTCCGGGACGAAGCTGTACGCTGGGCTAAGATCAAGGACGAACTCGTTCAAACCAAAGAAAAATTCGGCGCCGGCCCGCTCGGTGACCGACGTACCACCATCGCCGACGTCCCGGACCCGATCGATATCAACGCCGACCACCTCATAGAACGCGAGCCCATCACCGTCATCCTGTCCGAGAAGGGCTGGATCCGCGCCGTCCGCGGTCATCTCGCCGACGGCAACGACCTGAAATTCAAGGAGGGCGACGCCCTCCGCCTGCTCGTCGCGTGCCAAACCACGGACCGCCTCTGCCTTCTCGGCAGCGCCGGCCGCGCCCACACTCTTCGGGCCGGCGACCTCCCGCGCGGCCGCGGCGACGGCCAGCCGATCCGCATCGTCGCCGAGATGGGCAACGATGACGACGTGGTCACCCTCTTTGTCTGGCAGGACGCTCGCCGCTACCTCCTCGCCAGCGACGCCGGCCGGGGCTTCCTCGTCGCCGCCGCCGATCTCCTCGCCGAGAAGCGCACCGGCAAGCAGGTCCTCAATCTAAAGCCCGGCGAGCGCGCCCTCCTCTGCATCCCCGCCGAGGGCGACCACGTGGCCGTCATCGGCACCAACCGTAAGCTCCTCGTCTTCCCGCTCGACCAGCTGCCCGACCTGGCCCGCGGCGCCGGCGTCCTCCTCCAGCGCTACAAGGACGGGACGCTCGCCGACGCGAAAGTCTTCCGCCTCGCCGACGGCCTCACCTGGCGCCTCGGCGACAAGACCCGCACCGAAACCGACCTGCGCGCCTGGCTCGGCGAGCGCGCCCAAGCCGGCAAGCTCCCGCCCAACGGCTTCCCCCGCTCCGGCCGCTTCAGCTAACGTCTCCGCATGCTCACCCGCCGACTCGCCCTCGCCGCCGCCGCCGCGCTCCCGCTCGCCCCGGCCCGCGCCCAGGAGGCCGGTTTCGCCCGCCTCGTCGAAAGCGTCATGGCCGAGGCGCGTCGCGCCGGCATCCGCGAGGCGACCCTGCGCGCCGCCTTCGCCGGTGTCGAACCCAACGCCCACATCATCGAGCTCGACCGCAACCAGCCCGAGTTCAAGCTCACCTGGCCCGAATACCGCGCCAAGGTCCTCCCCGACACCCGCCTTCAGGCCGCCCGCCAGAACTACCTCCACGACCGAGCCCTTCTCGCCGACGTCCAGCGCCGCTTCGCCGTCGACCCGGCCGTCGTCATGGGCATCTGGGGCATCGAATCCAACTTCGGCTCCAACAAGGGCAACTACCGCCTCGTCGAAGCCCTCGCCACCCTCGCTTGGGAAGGGCGCCGCGCCAGCTACTTCCGCAAGGAACTGATCAACGCGCTGCGCATCCTCGACAGCGGCGACGTCGGCCCATCCCGCCTGACCGGCGGCTGGGCCGGCGCCATGGGCCAGCCCCAGTTCATGCCCAGCTCCTATCTGTCATACGCCGTCGATTTCGATGGTGACGGCCGTCGCGACATCTGGGACAGCAAGCCCGACGTGTTCGGCTCCATCGCCAACTACATGGCCCGCAGCGCATGGCGTGGCGGCGAACCGTCGGCCCAACCCGTCCGCGTCCCCGCCTCCATCGACCCGGTCTCCACCGGCCGCGACACCCGCCGTTCTCTCGGAACCTGGATGGCGATGGGAGTCCGCCGCGAAGACGGCAGCCCGTTCAGCCGCCCCGACGTGCAGGGCGCACTCGTGGTGCCCACCGGCGTCGCCCCCGGCGAGGGTTTTATGGTCTACTCGAACTTCACCGCCATACGCCGCTATAATCCCTCGGACTTTTACGCTCTCGCCGTCAGCTTGCTAGGCGACGCGGCCGTAGCCTGATGCGCCGTTGGCTGCTGCTGGCCGTAGCGCTAGCCGGCTGCCACCGCCCCGTGCAGGTCGCGCCCGCCCCAAGTCCGCACTACGTCACCGGCGCCCCCTATCAGCTCGGCGGCACCTGGCGCTATCCGCAGGAACGGTTCCGCTACGAGGCGACCGGTCTTGCCGAACGCCTTCCGGACCGCAACGGCCTGACCGCCGACGGCGAGCGCGCCGACCCTTCCGCCCTGGCCGGCGCCCACCCCACGCTCCAGCTTCCGGCCATCGTCGAGGTCACCAACCTGGACAACGGCCGCCAGATCCGAATCCGCCTCACCGACCGCGGGCCCGCCAACCCCGCCCGGCTGCTCGGCCTGACCCGCCGGGCCGCCGACCTGCTCGGCCTGCCCGAAGGCGGTACGGCCCCGATCCGGATCGAACTCGACAGCCTCCCCAGCCAAGCCCTTCGCGACCGGCTGGGCGGCGGCCCCCGCGGCATCACCGCCGCCCCGGTCGCCGCAGTGACCAGCGAAGCTCTGCCGCCCCCGGGTCGAGCGGGCCCCGGCACCCCCCGAGTCGCGTCCCCGTCCTCGACCGAGAGCCCGCCCGCCGATGCGTTGGACCTCCTTACGGAAACCGTCAGGATCGTGCCGGTGCAGCCCGGCCAGCTCTGGGTCCGCGCCGGCCAGTTCACCCAGGCGCGCTACGCAGAAACCTTGAAAAACAAGATCTCCGGCCTCCCTGTGCGCGTGCAGCGAGAAGCCGGCGTCCGCCAGCCAGGCTACCTCGTCATGGCCGGTCCGTTCGCTTCCGTCGCCGACGCCGACGCGGGCCTGGACCAGGTGCGCCGCTCGGGAGTAACCGATGCTTCGATCGTCGTGGAGTAGAGGGCCGTGCTGAACCGTCGAGCGCTGTTGGCGAGTGCCGCAACCTTGGTGCCGGTCGCGGGCCACGCCCAACGCCGCCCCGCCCACGGCAAAGGCGCCCCAGCCGCGCCCGCGTCCACCGGATCACCCGCGGCCACGCCGCTCGGATCGCTCGATACCGCGGCCAAGTGGGCCTTCATCATGGATTTCAACAGCGGCGCCACCCTGCTCGACAAAGACGGCGACGGCATCATGCCGCCGTCCTCGATGACCAAGTTGATGACCATGTACATCGTCTACGGCCTGCTGAAATCCGGACGCCTGACCCTGAACCAGGAGCTGCCGGTCAGCGAGAAAGCCTGGAAGATGCAGGGCTCGAAGATGTTCGTCCCGCTCGGCGGCCAGGTGCGGGTCGAGGACCTGATCCGCGGCGTTGTCGTCGACTCCGGCAACGACGCCTGCATCGTATTCGCCGAAGCCATCGCCGGGTCGGAGGAACAATTCGTCGAGTTGATGAACCAGAAGGCCAAGGAGCTCGGCCTCACCAACACGCAATATCGCAACTGCACCGGCTGGCCCGACCCGGACCAGCACATGAGCTGCCACGACATCGCGACCATCGCCCGCCACATCATCACCGAGTATCCGGAATACTACCACTACGACGGCGAGCGCTCATTCAAGTACAACGGCATCGAGCAGGAGAACAGGAATCCGCTCGTCCAGAAGGGCCTGGCCGACGGACTCAAGACCGGCCACACCGACGCAGGCGGCTTCGGCGTCGTCGGATCGGCCTTGCGCGGCAACCGCCGAGTCATCGTTGTCGTCAACGGCTTGCCCTCCATGCACGCCCGCCGCGAAGAGAGCGAGCGCCTGCTCGAATGGGCATTCCGCGAGTTCGAGAACGTCACGCTTTTCAGCGCGGCCGACACGGTCGAGGACGCCAAGGTCTGGCTCGGCACCCACCCGACTGTCCCGCTCGTCGGCGGCCGCGACCTCGTCATCACCATGCCCCGTCAATGGCGGCAAACCGCCAAGATCGAGGTGCAATACCAGAGCCCGGTCAACGCCCCGATCAGCCGAGGCGAGGTGCTCGGCAAGCTGGTCGTCTCCGGCCAGGGCGTGCCCTCGATGGATGTGCCCCTGATGGCCGGGATCGACGTCCCGCGCCTCGGTCTCCCGGGCCGCGCCATGTCGGTCGTCTCGCGCTACGTCCTGGGGTCGTAAGCCGGCTTGTTCATCACGCTCGAGGGCGGGGAGGGGGCCGGTAAGTCCACTCAGGCAGAAGTGTTGGCCGAGCGCCTCGCCGCCTCAGGCCATGCCGCCCTCCGTACCCGCGAGCCCGGCGGCGCTCCAGGCGCCGAGGTGCTTCGGAACCTGCTCCTGGACGCCGCCGCCGACTGGTCTCCAGCCGCCGAAACCCACCTGCACTTCGCCGCCCGCGCCGAACATCTCGCCCGCACCATCCTGCCCGCCCTTCGAGCGGGAACGATCGTCGTCTGCGACCGCTTTGCCGATTCCACCATGGCCTATCAAGGCTACGGCCTCGGTGCCGACCGCGCTCTGATTGCCGGACTTACGCGCCTGCTTCCCGTTCAGCCTGTCCTGACCCTGCTCCTGCACGTCGGCGCAGCGACGGCCGCCTCCCGCATCGGCGCCCGGGCCGGCAGCCCCGACCGCTACGAACGCCTCGATGCCGCTTTCCACGCCCGGGTAGCCGAGGGCTACGCCGCACTCGCCGCGGCCGAGCCCGGCCGCTTCGTCCAGATCGATGGGGAAGGGGAGGTGTCCGCCGTCGCCGCCCGCATCTGGTCGGCCGTGGCACCGCGTCTGCCGTGATCGCGCCAACCGAGCGCACCATACCGAGCGTGATCGCGCCGCGCGAAAACCCGTATCTCTTCGGTCATGAAGCCGCCGAGGCCGAGTTCTTCGCCGCCCGGAGCGCGGGCCGGCTCCATCACGCCTGGCTCATCACCGGCGCGGACGGCATCGGCAAGGCTACGCTCGCCTATCGCCTGGCGCGCACGCTCCTGACCTCGTCCGGCGACCCGCACGACCCGGCCAACCCATCCTTCCGCCGGGTCGCACAGGCGACGCATGCCGACCTCCTGACGGTCGCCCGCGAATGGGACGACAAGCGCAAGCGGCGACGCACCGAGATCGTCATCGACGGCGCCCGCGACGTCGCCGGCTTCCTGCGTCTCACCCCGGCCGAGGGCGGCTGGCGCGTCGTGGTCGTCGACGGCGCCGAGCACCTCAACCGCAACGCCGCCAACGCGATCCTGAAGGTGCTCGAGGAGCCGCCCGCCCGCGCCGTCCTGCTTCTGACCTGCGCCGCGCCCGGCCGTTTGCTGCCGACCATTCGCAGCCGCTGCCGCCGCCTCCGGCTCGAGCCGCTCGACCCCGCTGCCATGGAACGCGCGCTCGCGCTCGCTCTGCCCGGTCACGAGCCCGGCCTCGCCGCCCTGGCGGACGGTTCGCCCGGGCGCGCCACCCTGCTCGCCGACGAGGGCGGTGTCGCCATCGCCGCCCTCGTCGACGGCGTCCTGCACGCCGCAGCCCCGCCGTCCGTCGCCCGCGCCTGGGATCTGGCCGACAAGCTCGCTCGCACCGACACCGGCTACTCGACTTTCATGGACATGTTGCGTGACCGCCTCGCCACCGCGGTCCGCGAGGCGGCGAGGGGCCGCGGGCACAGCCGGGCGGGCCAGCTCCTCGCCCGCCGCCCCCTAGGCGAGTGGGGCGAAGTGTGGCACGCGCTAGGCCGCCTTCAAGACGAAACCGAGCGCTCCAACCTGGACAAGCGCCACGCCGTCGTCGCCGGCCTGGAACTGCTGAATGCCTTCTGACACCTTCTACATCACGACGCCGATCTACTACGTCAACGGCGCGCCGCATCTCGGCCACGCCTACACCTCGATCGCCGCCGACACCGTCGCTCGCTGGAAACGGCTGGATGGCGCCGACGTCCTGTTCGTCACCGGCACCGACGAGCACGGCCAGAAGGTCGAAAAGGCCGCCCTCGACGCCGGCATCGCCCCGCAAGCCTTCGTCGACGACGTCTCCGGCAAGTTCCGCGCCCTCGGCCAGACGCTGAACCTCTCCAACGACGTCTTCATCCGCACCACCGAGACCCGCCACGCCCGCGCCTGCCAGGAGATCTGGCGTCGCCTGCGCGACAACGGCGCCATCTATCTCGGCCATTACGAAGGCTGGTACGCCCTGCGCGACGAGACGTTCTACAACGAGGACGAGCTCACCACCGCCTCTGACGGCACCCGCCTGGCGCCCACCGGCGCCCCCGTCGAGTGGATGCGCGAGCCCAGCTACTTCTTCCGGCTGTCCGCCTGGGGCGACCGGCTCCTCGAGTATTATGACGCCGTGCCCGACCGTATCCTGCCGCCGACCCGGCGCAACGAGGTCGTCAGCTTCGTCCGCAGCGGCCTCAAGGACCTGGCGGTCAGCCGCTCCGGACTGACCTGGGGCGTCCCGGTGCCCGATGACCCGGCCCACGTCATGTATGTCTGGCTCGACGCGCTTATCAATTATATGACCGCCTGTGGCTTCCCCGATGAGACCGATCCGCTGTGGCGCTTCTGGCCCGCCGACATCCACGTCGTTGGCAAGGACATCGTCCGCTTCCACGCCGTCATCTGGCCGGCCGTGTGCCTCGCCGCCGGCCTGCCTGCGCCCAAACGCATCGTTGCACACGGCTGGTGGACGGCCCGCGGCGAGAAGATGAGCAAGTCGCTCGGCAACGCGATCGACGGCATCGCCCTTGTCGAGACATACGGCATCGACGCCGTCCGTTTCTTCGTCCTGCGCGAGATCCCGTTCGGCAACGACGGGGACTTCAGCGACGCCGCCCTCATCCGGCGCCTGAACATCGAACTCGCCAACGATCTCGGCAACCTCTCCCAGCGCACACTGTCCCAGATCGCGAAGAACCTGGGAGGTGCCCTCCCGGACGCCCGCGCCGATCAATCCGACGCCGCCCTGCTCGACGCCGCGCGCGCGCTGCCGGCAACGCTTCGCCCGCTCATGGACCGGGTCGCGCTCGGCGACGCACTCGAGGAGATCTGGAAAGTCATCCGCGCCGGCAACGCCTACATCGACCACCAGGCGCCCTGGAGTTTGCGCAAGACTGACCCGGCCCGCATGGCCGCCGTCTTGCGCACAGTGGTCGATACGCTCCGGATCGTGGCCACGGTCTTGACCCCGTTCATGCCCGACAGCATGGGCCGCATGCTCGACCAACTCGGCGTGCCGCCCGAGGCCCGCGACCTCGCGGCGCTCAGCGCTCCGCTGCCCGCCGCTGCCGCGCTGCCCGCCCCTGCGGGCATCTTCCCGCGCTACATCGAAAGTGAAGTCTAAGTCACTGATGCTAGTCGATTCGCACTGCCATCTCGATATGTTCGACGCCGCCGAGCGCGACGACGTCATCGCCCGCGCCATTGCTGAGGGCGTAACCGAGATGGTCACCATCGGGACCAGGATGGGCCAGTCGCGCCAACTGCTCGAACTCGTCCGCGGCCGTGACCGTGTGTGGTGCACCGTCGGCGTTCACCCCAACAGCGTCGGCGAGGATCCCTTGGCCACCACCGAGGCGATCGTCGCGCTGGCGCGCAACCCGAAAGTAATCGGCATCGGCGAGTCTGGTCTCGACTATTTCTACAAGCGTGCGCCGCGCGACCAACAGCAGGAATCCTTCCGCCGCCACATCCGGGCCGCCCGGGAGGCCCAGCTCCCACTCGTGATCCACGCTCGCGACGCGGATACCGATATCAGCAAAATATTGCAGGAAGAATGGGATAAGGGCGGCCCGTTCAATCTACTTCTTCACTGTTTCAGCTCCAGCCGGTCGCTTGCCGAGGCCGCCCTGGCGCTCGGGGGGTTTGTCAGCTTCTCGGGGATGCTGACCTTCCCGAAATCGACCGAGTTGCGCTCGCTGGCAGCTGACATTCCGGCCGACCGCCTTCTGGTAGAGACCGACGCGCCCTTCCTCGCTCCGGTGCCGCACCGCGGTAAGCGCAACGAGCCGGCCTATGTCGCCAACACTGCGCGGGTGCTGGCCGACCTGCGAGGCCTTTCGCTCGATGCGCTCGGCGCGCTGACGACCGCAAATTTCCGCCGCCTTTTCACCCGGACGGCCTGACTTGGTTCGCGTCACCATGCTCGGCTGCGGCGGTTCCGCCGGGGTCCCGCAGCTCGGCGGAGCCGACGGCACCGGCGACTGGGGGGCGTGCGACAAGACCCAGCCACGCAACCGGCGAACACGCTCGAGCATCGTCATCCAAGGGGAGGGCGGTGAACGCCTTCTGGTCGACTGCTCGCCCGACCTGCGCGCCCAACTCCTGTCCTGCGCGGTCCCGCGGGTTGACGCGATCCTGTTCACCCATGCCCATGCCGACCACGTGCTCGGCATCGATGACGTGAGGATCCTGAACCGCATCGTCAAACGCCCGATCGAGGCCTTTGCCGAAGCCTCCACGATCGCTGAACTCGATGGTCGGTTCGATTACGCGTTCAAGGACTGGAACAATCAGCCGCATTTCTTCCGCCCGGTCTTGGTCCAGCGCCCGATCGCGTTCGGCGACGTGGTCGAGACCTGCGGCTTGACGCTTCGAACGTTCGAGCAGGATCACGGCTTTCTGTCGACCATCGGCTTCCGGGTCGATGGGTTCGGCTACTCGACCGATGTCGTCACACTCGATCAGCGGGCCTTCACCATCCTCGAGGGCGTCGACACATGGGTGGTCGACTGCTTCCAGCGCGCCCGGCACAAGACCCACGCCAACGTCGACCAAGTCATTGCCTGGTTCGAACAGGTCAAGCCGCGGCGCATGATCCTGACCCATATGGGCTACGACATTGACTGGAACTGGCTGCGGGATCGTATGCCGGTTGGCATCGAGGCCGGCTTCGACGGCATGCTGATCGACGCACCGTAACATCGCCACGTCTTTCCATAATTTTCGTTATCGGGTATGCGGGGCCGAACATGACGACCGGCTATGGATTTCGCTTTCACCACCTCGGCCTCGCCGTCCCCGCACCCGATCAGGCGTTCCGCTTCCTCGACGCGCTCGGCTACTCTCCTGGCGCCCAGACCTTCGACCCGCTGCAGAACGTCAACCTCGCCATGCGCCACCACACCCGGATGCCCGACGTCGAGGTGATCTGGCCCGGCGACGGTCCGTCACCGATCGATCAGATGATCAAGCGTGGGAACATGATCTATCACATGTGCTTCGAAACCGACGACGCGGCCGCCTCGATCGCGGCCATGGAGGCCGACGGGTTGCGCGTCTTCTCGCTCGGCGCGCCGAAGCCAGCTCGGCTGTTCGGCGGCGTGCCAGTATCGTTTCACCGCGTGGACGGCGTCGGACTCATCGAATTCATCCACGGCGCGCCGCGAGCGCCGGATCCCGTCTAGCCCATCAGCGGTGGAAGCCGCCGTGGCCAAAGCCCCCGTGCCCATACCCGCCGCGATACCCGTAGTCATGGCCGTAGGACCCGCCAAATCGGAAACCGATCCCGAAGCCGACATAGGGCCCGAAATAGCCATACGGGTAGCCGTATCCGTAATACGGGTAAGGATACGCGACCGCGGGGTAGGCATACGGCACGTAGGCCGGCGCGGCATACGCATACGCCGGATAGACTTGTGTCTGTTGCTGGATGACGCTCTCGCCCCGCGATGCCATACACGCATAATACTGGTCTGCCGTGACCGCCGGAGCCTGGCTTGCCGGCGTCGAGGACGTGCCCGTCGCACTCTGCGGCGCCGCCCCGCGGCAAGCCACGTCGTCGGCGCGGAGGTTGGCCTCCGTCTTGCCCTGGCCCGGAATGACGGTCAGTGTCGGCTGCACCGGCACCGCCGCGACGCATCCGCTCAGGCCCAACCCCGCCGCGCCGACGAGCACGCTCCTGCTGACCCGCATCCTCCGACCCCCCATGCTCCAGTGACCCGGATCTGGGTGGCCGGTGGTCATATTTGAATACCGTTCGCGTGCGGAACACGGTCACGGTCGGCGGCGCAGCAGGCGCGTCGCGAGGATCAGCATCGCGTCGGCCGGCAGCGCCGCGACCTCGCGCAACCGCCAGAACCAGCGCTTGCTCCATCGACGGCTGGCCGAGACGCCCGGCATGTGACCCGGTCGCGCCCGCACTCCGGACAGCCGCAGCAGCACCACGCATCGCGGCATATGATATGCCGACGTCGCCACATAGACGCGCCGCCGGCTTGGTCCCAACAGCGCAGCGCAGGCCAGCGCCGACCGCAGCGTATTCACCCCGGTCGGCTCCAACCAGATCGCGTCCCGCTCGACGCCCGCTTCGACCAGCGCATCGGCCATCACCTCCGCTTCCGGACGCCCGAACCGCCCCTGCCCACCCGTCGGCAGGTAGATCGGATCCTCCAGCCGCCGCCCCGTCTCGAGCGCAGCCGACACGCGCAGCCGCATCGCCCCGCTCGGCCCTCCATCGGGCCGCACCGCCGCACCGAAGATGATGACGACCGATCTCACGCCGGCGGCGCGAGCAGGATCCGGTTGACCCGCACCAGCGCGTCATACGTCTCGCGCCACGCACGCTCGGCCTGCGCGCGCGCGACCCCCCTCGCCTCCAACGCGGCCACGATCGCCGACACCGTCGTGACGCCGTCGATCTGGCCAAGGATGGCGCCAGCCAGCTTCGGCAGCGCCACCGGCACCCGCAAGCCGTCGAACACGAACGGTAAGGTCCCATCCGGCCGGATCGCGCGCGCGATCTCCGCCGCCGGCATCTCCCGGGCCACCGGCACGGCCTCCGGTCGCGTCGGGTCCGGCACCGCCGGGACCTCGCCATTCCGCACGCAATACACGACATGCGTGCTCATGTTCCCGCTGAGCGCCTCGGCCAACGCGGCGTGCTCCATCTCGCCCAGACCGGCGATCCGCGCCCGCAGCTTCGGGTCCGGCAGGAATGCCGCCGGGTCGTAGCGCATCGGCTCCATCCAGCAGGTGACCGCGAGCCCCTCGCCTGGCCAGCAGTGCCGCGAGCGCTGGCACCGTGTACGCACGATCCCGGGGATTGAGCAGCAGGTCATAAAGCCCCGCGTCGCCCCCATCGATGTGGTCGCCAAAATAGCGGTTCGCCCGCAGCCAAGCCGTCTCCGGCAGGTGCCGCATGACCCGGCGCGCCACGTCCAACCGCGCTGCCGGCGCGTCCTCCTCTGGCGCCAGCATCCCCAACGCGTCCTGCAGCATGTAGACGCCGGTTCGCCCGTGCGGCGCATAGACCATCAGCCCCAACCCACCGCCGGGCGCCAACACCGACAGCAACGCCCGCAGCCCCGCCGCAGGATCCGGCAGATGGTGCAGCACGCCGCAACAATCGATGTAGTCGAACGGCCCCAGCCCCGACCCCGGCAAATCGAGCAGCGAAAACGATCGCCACTCCAGCGCCAGCCCCCTCGCCTCTGCGCGCGCCCGCGCGATCGCCTGCGCCGCCCGCGACCGGTCCAGATGCGTGACCCGGCCCGGCCGCCCGTCGCGCCGGAGATGCTCGGCCAACATGATCGCGCCGTCCCCGGTGCCGCCGCCGGCCACCAGCGCCTGCAGCCCGGCCGACCGCGGCCGCGCCGCGCCGAACACCCAGTGGTCGATCTCGCGCAAATGGCTCGGGCTGCCGATCACTAGCCGCTTGGCTTCGTCGCGCGCGTCGCGCTGCGGATAGGGGAAAGCCTCGTACTGCGCGGCCAGACGACCATCTGTTGCGTCGCTCATGCCGAACGCATACTTCGCGCCGATGCATCCCGCCAGGACAGCGCTCCCAAGCACCCGTGGTTATTGCGGCATCGGCGCCGAGGGCGTCTCCAAATCCGCCAATGTCGGCGCCCTGCTCCGCACCGCCCACGCCTTCGGCGCCGCATTCTGCTTCACCATCGGCGCCGGCTTCGACTCCCGCGCCGGCCGCCGATCCGACACCGCCGACACGCCGGCCCATGTCCCGCTCTGGCGCTATGCCGATGCCGATGCCATCGCCCTGCCCCGCGAATGCGCCCTGGTCGGCGTCGAACTGCTGGACGACGCCGTCGATCTGCCCTCCTTCCGGCACCCGCTGAACGCCGCCTATGTTCTCGGGCCCGAACGCTCCGGACTGTCGCCGGCCGTGCTCGCCCGCTGCCGGCACATCATCCGCATCCCGACCCGCTTCGCGCTCAACCTCGCCATCGCCGGCGCGATCGTCCTCTATGATCGCCTGCTGCAACACGGCCGCTACGCCGACCGCCCGGTTGCGAGCGGAGGCCCCGCCGAGCGGCTCGACCCACCGGCCTCCCACGGCGACCCCCGCTTCCGCCGCACGCGGCCGGACTGGCTCGATCGCGAGTTGAGCTAGCACGGCGTCCCCCTGCGCCTCGCTCCGCGGCGCGGCCGTCACCCGTGGCGGCTCGTCTGCCCCCAGCGGATCGCGGCTTGTCGCTTGACCGCACTCGCCATATTTTCCGTCGATGTATGCACGCCCTACCCGGCTGTTCGCGGCCGCGATCTTGTCCTGCTCCGTCGCATCGGTGACGGTCCAGGCCGATGCGGCCGAACCGCGGACCAGCCACGCCGCCTCCGCGCACAATCCGCGGCGTCCGTCGGCGACCGGGCCGAAGCGGATCGGCGTCTGGGAGGATTGGCAGGCCGCGACCAACCAGGAGGCCGGGCAGCCCGTCTGCTACGCGTTCAGCCGGCCGAGCAATTCGTCCCCCGCCCTGGCCGGTCGCGGCGACGTCGTGCTCACCGTGACCGAGCGCGCGGGCGGACGCGACGCGGTCGCGCTGACCGCCGGGTTCGCCTATCCGGCCAATGCGGAAATGGAGATGTCCTCCGAAGGCGTCACCCTGCCCTTCTACACCGCAGGCCGCTCCGCGTTTGCCCGTGACGGTCGCGCTGCCGTGGCGCTCTTCAACCGAGGGCGGCAGGCGGCCGCGCGCTCGCCGGGGCCGCGCGGCCAGGCGGTGACCGACACGTTCAGCCTGCGCGGTTTCAGCCAAGCCTACGCGGCGATCGTCAAAGCCTGTCCGCCCCGATGAACGTCGTTCTCACACCCGATGAGCGGGCCCGCGTTCTGGCCAAGTCGGCGCTGTTCGACCCGCCCCCGGCCCAGTTGGCGGACGGGCGGCGCGAGTTGGTCGGCTTGTCGCGCGAGGAACTCGCGGCGGAACTGGCCGCGATCGGCGAGAAGGCGTTCCGCGCCAAGCAGATCTGGCACTGGATCTATCACCAGGGCGTGACCGATTTCGCCCGCATGTCGACGATCGCCCGGCCGCTGCAGGAACGCCTGGCCGAGCGTTTCGTGATCGGCCGCCCCGCCGTGGCCACCGCGCAGGAAAGCACCGACGGCACCCGCAAATGGCTGTTCCGCTTCCGCGACGGCCAGGAGGCCGAGACGGTCTACATCCCCGACCGGCACGAGGATCGCGGCGCTGTCTGCATCAGCAGCCAGGTCGGCTGCACCCTGTCCTGCCGGTTCTGCCACACCGGCACCCAGAAGCTCGTGCGCAACCTCGGGGCGGCCGAGATCGTCGGCCAGTTCATGGCGGCCCGGGACACCTTTGGCGAGTGGCCGAGCCCGCAGGGCGAGACCCCGCGCCTGCTGTCCACAATCGTGCTGATGGGCATGGGCGAACCGCTCTACAACTACGAGAATGTCGCCAAGGCGATGCGGATCGTCATGGATGGCGAGGGCATCGGCCTGTCGCGCCGGCGCATCACGCTCAGCACCTCCGGCGTGGTGCCGCTGATGGACCAGTGCGGCGAGGAACTCGGGGTCAATCTCGCGATCTCGCTCCATGCCGTGCGCGACGAGTTGCGCGACGAACTCGTCCCGCTGAACCGCAAATACCCGCTGGCCGAATTGCTGGCGGCCTGCCGCCGGTACCCCGGCGCCAGCAATGCGCGGCGGATCACCTTCGAATACGTGATGCTGCGCGACGTCAACGACAGCGAGGCCGAGGCGCGCGAACTGGTCCGGCTGATCGCCGGAATCCCCGCCAAGGTGAACCTCATCCCGTTCAATCCCTGGCCCGGCAGCGCCTACGAGCCGAGCACCGGCAACCAGTTGGCCCGCTTCGCCCGCATCGTGCAGGACGCAGGGTTTGCCTCCCCGATCAGGGCACCGCGGGGACGCGACATCCTGGCGGCCTGCGGACAATTGCGCACCGAGAGTACCCGCACCAAATCGGTATCATGATCGACGACGACGCCAAGCCGCCCCCGGCGGCCACCCCCATCGTGCCGCCCGAAAACCTCGCGCCGGAGGTGGGCGGCCGCAAAGGCCCTGAGCCCACCCGGTATGGCGATTGGGAAAAAGACGGCCGCTGCACCGACTTCTAGCCGCGTCGGGCGAGTGCGGCGTCCAGCGTGTTCTCGAGTAGGCAGGCGATCGTCATCGGGCCGACTCCGCCCGGCACCGGCGTTATCGCGCCCGCCCTCTCGGCCGCCTCCGCAAAGGCGACGTCGCCGGCCAGCGTGCCGTCCGGCCTCCGGTTGATGCCGACGTCGATGACGACGGCGCCTGGCTTGATCCAGTCGCCGCGGACCAGTTCGGGTCGGCCGACGGCCGCGATGACGATGTCTGCCTCTCGGCACCGCTCAGCCAAATCGGCGGTGCGGCTATGGGCGATGGTTACGGTCGCGTCGGCATTGAGCAGCAAGGTCGCGACCGGACGGCCGACGATGCTCGACCGTCCCAGGACGATGGCCCGGGCTCCCCGAAGTGGCGCCTCGGCGTGGTCCAGCAGCTTGATGATGCCACGCGGCGTGCAGGGGGCGAGCGTCGTCGCGCCATCCTGCAGGCGCCCCGCGTTGATCGGATGAAAGCCGTCGACATCCTTGGCCGGGTCGATTGCCTCGATGATGGCGCGCGTGTCGATGTGCTTAGGCAGGGGGAACTGCACGAGGATGCCGTCCACGTCCGCGTCGCGGTTCAGATCGTCGATGCGGCTCAACAACTCGGCCTCGGTCGTCTCGGCCGGCATCCGATGCGTCGTTGCCCGGATACCGGCGCCGTGTGCGGCACGATCCTTGTTGCGCACATAGACCGCACTGGCCGGGTCCTCGCCGACCAGGACGACGGCGAGACCCGGGCGGAACTCGAGTTGCTCGACGCGGCGCGCCAGATCGGCCCGCACTTGCGCGGCCAAGCTCGTGCCGCTGATGATCCTAGCCGACATGGCAGCGCCTAGTAGAAGCTCCAGACGCCGGTTGCGATGCCGCCGAACAGGGTTCGAACGAGTGGCACGGCGATATACTGGAGCAGCAGGATGGCGACGAGCGGGCTGAGGTCGATGCCACCGAAATTGGGCAGAAAGTTGCGGATCGGGCGAAGCATCGGCTCCGTGACGCGGTAGAGGAAATCGCCGATCGTCCACACCAGCCGGTTCCGGCTGTCGAGCACCCCGAACGAGGTCAACATCGACACGACGGCCGAGAGGATGAGTGCCCAGATCAGCAGGTTGATGATGACGAGGATCAGTTCGTAAATGCCAGCAAGCAGCGTCACTGTTTATTCCTTGGAGCGGCCGGACCCTACCGCGCGCTCCGCTTGCTCGCAACCGAGAGCGGCGCCCCAGAAGCAGGGTTGACTTGGCAGGGCTGTCTGAGCATTTTCCGACGCCTGCACGGCGGGGCTGTAGCTCAGTTGGGAGAGCGCCTCGTTCGCAATGAGGAGGTCAGGGGTTCGATTCCCCTCAGCTCCACCACGCCGGCAGCGACCGACCCAATGACCTACTCGGTCGGCTTGATGGTGAAGAAGCTCACGCCTTGCTTCAGGCCCCACTCGACAGCGTCTTGCGTGCATGGTTGACCCATGATCCAGCGCGTCCTGCCGAGGGGGGAAGCCTCGGGAGTTGCGCCAGCTCCGGCGACCAGATCAGCTGGATGAAGTCGAGATCGAGCGCTGCCAGGTCGAGCGCCGGCAGCAGACCGGCCGAAACTGCGCGCAGACAGACGCTGTAGGACCGTGCGCGGGCGAAGTTGCGCGCGAAGGCGAAGGCCGCGGCGTCTGACGCGATGTCGACCGGCAGGAAGCTGATCACAAGCCGGCCGCGGAAGGCCGTCGGCAGTGCGAGGTCGAAGCGGAGGAATTCCGGGCTGAGGACGCTGGCAACATTGAGCGTCAAACTGAAGGGACCGGCGCCCCGAAGCTCCTTCGGATCGCTCAGGATCGACAGCATCCGGCGATCGAGCACGCGGGTGAGCCGCCGGAACAGCCACACGTCGGACCGCGCGTCACGGTCGGGCGCGACTGTCTCGATCAGCTCGGGGATGGAGAGGGACCGCTCCTCCCAAGCGAGTTGCGCCACTCGTCCGTCGAACTGGCACACGGGGCGGCGGCGGGCGAAACGGCTCAGATCGGTGCCGGCGAGACTCTGTTCCAGCCGGTCGAGCTCGGCGGGTTCGAGCGGCGTCCGCGGGAGAGCGGCCGGTTGCGGCTGGTTGTCCGCCGGGGCCGGCCCGGCATCCTCGCCCGGCACCCAGCTGGTTGCTGCGTCGAGGAGCGCGTCGCCGTCGTCCGGCAACTCGTAGAAGCCGACGAGTTCCTGTAGGGGCGGACTACCGAACGGGTCTTGCTGCAGGAACCGATTGATCCCGTCCATCGTCTCAGTCAGCAGCCGTGCCGGATCACCCCTCCAGCTGATGACCAGCCTGCCCCCTGGCAGGTCGTGTCGAGCCGCGCGATCCGCGTGGGTCAGCGGCTCCAGGGCGGCACGGGCCGAGCGCACCTGTTCGGGCCTCGACAGGGATGCAGGCAGGCGGTCGGTCCAGAACAGCAGCGCCCGGCGGGACACGCCAGAGGTCGAACTCGTGTGAATCAACTCCGAGAGCGACTCAATTCCAGCGGCCGTATCGATCATGCGGCCGGCTCCGTCGTCGAGACCGAGGCATCGAGAAGGGAATGGTTTTGGCAGCCGATCCGCCCGGCCGGTGTCACCGCCTGCTCGCGTTCGATGCACCGTCGCAGCGTGCACGCGCTGGCAGCGGGGCAGGCGACGAGCCGGTTGGCGGCAAGGATGGCGTCGGTGTGGCGGCCCTGGAAGCGACGGATGCCGCGAGCGATCCCCCATCGCACCGCGTCCTCTGTGTCAGCCTTCTGCAGGATCACCTTAGCCGGACCGAACTCGCTCAAGGCGGCATCGACCGTGTCGCCCGCTTGCAGGATTTGGCGAGACCAGTCGAGCTTGAGCCAGTCGCACCCGAACCTGGCCGGTTTCGTGACGAGCAAGGCATGATGCGTCACGTCGTCCAGCACGAGGCTGAACCCGGCGGCCTGTATGCGCTCCCGCCCACGCAGGAAGGTCTCCGTATCGGCAAACGCCTCGAGCAACGCGATCTCGACGGCAACGCGTGCCTCAGTGCGCGCGGCGGTCTCGGCCAGATGATCGAACGCAGGCGAGAGCAGTGCCTCCAGGCTCAGGTTCACATGCAGGAACGTCTTGCCCCCCCTCACCCCCGCCAGCATGGGCCGGTCATGCTCGAGATCTGCGGTGGCGGCGGACAGCATTGCGCCGTCCAGCTTGGCGGTGAGATGGCGGAAGAGGAAAGGGTCCGCCGTGAACGTCCCGGAGGCCGCCGCCCTCGCTTCGAGCGCCGGAAGAGAGAACCGCACCTCGCGATATAGGGGAACGACCCGCTCGGCTCCCCCGACAGTGACGAGCACGCCGGTCTGCCGCTCGAGCAACTCGCGGATGCGGCGCTTGTCGACGGCATCGAACAGCCTCGTCACGGCAGCCAGCCCATTGTCCCGCTCCGCAGTGCCGGGCGCGGAAGCGATCGTCGGCAGCGCGTCGAGATAGGCAGACAGGTCTTTCAGGTCACTGGGCAGTGACCAGCGGCTGAGGATCAGGCTGGCGTCGGGCGAGTCGGCCGAAAAGAGGGTCCCAAGTCTCGACATCAGCCCGGCGCCGGTATCGGCAGGCCGGAACAGCAGCGCAAAGTCGCCGTTGATCAGCGTGAACAGCTGCCCCTTATGCCGGGCTGCCGCTTCGTCCAGGACGGCGCGAGCGATCCTACGATGGTGTGGCCGCAGCGCAGGCGGCGGCAGCCTCGACAGGTGCAGGCCAAGGACAGCCCAACCGCTCTCCCGCCCTCGTAACGCACGTTGAACGGCATCACGCAGCGGCATCGCCGCGTCCTGCGCTGCCCGAAGCAGCGTTGCCTCATTTTGTGCCGACAAGAACAGTGTCGTCGTCTCCAGCTCGCCCCGGTAGGATACCGCCGCATGGTTACGAAAGAGTTAGCGGCGATGCAGGAAGCGACGGAGGTGCCCCAGCGCATCTACGCGATCGGTGACGTCCATGGCGAGGCCGAACGCCTGCGATCGCTGCACGCCATGATCCGCGAGGATTTCGAGGATCGCCCCGTCGAACAGGCGCTCATCGTCCATCTCGGTGACTACATCGACCGCGGCCCAGATTCGGCAGGATGTCTCGACCAACTTGCGCATGGCTCACCCATTGCAGGCATTCCGTGCTGCAACCTGCTGGGAAATCATGAGAAGATGCTGCTGGACGTGCTGGAGCATCCGCGAGAAGCGGGCCTCTGGCTTCGAAACGGCGGTGACGCGACGCTGCGCAGCTGGGGTATCGACCCGAACAGCGACCCGCGAGGCTGGGGTGACCGGATCCCGGAACCGCATCTCGATTTTCTCCGGACGCTCCCGCCGATGCTTGTCGCCGGGATGTACCTCTTCGTGCACGCCGGGGTGCGGCCGGGCATCCGGCTCCCGATGCAGAGCCTCGACGACATGCTTTGGATCCGTGACGGCTTCCTCGACTGGCACGGGAAGATGCTGCCGGACGCCCCGAAATTGCGGGTCGTGCACGGCCATACGCCCAGCGAAGAACCGGAGCTGAGGCCGAACCGGCTGGGGATCGACACGAATGCCGTGCGCGGTGGCAAGCTGACCTGCGCGGCACTCAGCTCAGACTCCGTTTACTTTCTTCAGGCATGATCGGCGTCGAGCGAAGTCATTTGCTTGCCACACGCGATCCAAGAAGGTAGCCGTGACCAATGGATAGTGCCGACCCCGGAGATGACGCAGCGCTATCGAGCGCCGTGCGCCGCCTCGCGCGCACGAGCGTGACGGTGATCGGCGACGTCATGCTGGATCGGTATGTCTATGGTGTGGTCGACCGCGTCAGTCCGGAAGCCCCGATCCCCATCCTGCGGGTCGAGCGTGAGACGGCGATGCCGGGCGGGGCGGGCAACGTGGTGCGCAACCTCACTGCGCTCGGCGCCGCGGTGGCGTTCGTTTCCGTGGTTGGCGATGACCAGGCCGGGTCCGATCTGACCGGCCTCGTCGGCGGACAGCCCGGCATCGAGCCCTGGATGCTGATCGAAGGCGCCCGCACCACGACGGTCAAGACGAGGTTCGTCAGTCAGGGCCAACAATTGCTGCGCGCCGACCGCGAGCAAAACGAGCCGATCAGCCCGAAACTGGCCGAGCGTATGCTGCGGATCGCGGGGGACACCCTTGCGGCGACGTCCGTCACGGTCCTGTCCGATTACGCCAAAGGCGTTCTATCCGGTGACATACCGGCCCAACTGATCGCAGCCGCGCGGCAGGCCGGGCGGCCGGTCGTGGTCGATCCGAAAGGTCGCGATTTCGCCCGCTATGCCGGCGCGGACGTCATCACCCCAAACCGCCGCGAGCTGTCCGAGGCGACTGGAATGCCGGTCGATGAGGAGTCCGACCTCGTTCGTGCCGCCACCCATGTTCGCGAGCTGCATGGGTTCGGCGCCGTGCTGGTGACGCGGTCGGAAGACGGCATGACCCTCGTCGACGCCGACGGGCCGCATCATTTCCCGGCTGAAGCCATCGAGGTGTTCGACGTGTCCGGCGCGGGCGACACCGTGGTGGCGACGCTTGCGGCCGGACTGGCAGCCGGGCTCGAGATGAAAGTCGCGGTTCGGCTGGCCAACATCGCAGCCGGCGTCGTGGTCGGCAAGGTCGGTACCGCCGTGGCGCGAGGCGAAGACCTCCTGCGGGTTCTGACCCCGCAAGTGAGCACGCTCCGCAAGATCGTGACCCGGGACGCGGCCGCCGAGCAAGTCGAGCGCTGGCGCCGCAAAGGCTGGAGGACCGGCTTCACCAACGGCTGCTTCGACCTGCTCCATCCGGGGCATGTGCATCTTCTCGAACAGGCGCGCGGCCAATGCGACCGGCTCGTGGTCGGCCTCAACTCCGACGCCAGCGTGCGCCGCCTCAAGGGCAAGACGCGACCCATTCAGCAGGAGGCAGCCCGGGCGGCGGTGCTCGCCAGCCTCTCCGCGGTGGATCTCGTCGTAATCTACGATGAGGATACGCCGCAAGAAACGCTCGAGGCGCTGCGGCCCGACCTGCTCGTCAAGGGCGCGGATTACACGATCGATCGCATCATCGGTGCCGACCTCGTCCAAAGTTGGGGCGGAAAGGTATGGCTCGCCGAACTGCTGAACGGATATTCGACGACCGCGACTGTCCGTCGCTTGTCGGCCGGCGCAGGCTAAACCTACTCCGCGAGCAGCGCCGAGCGGAGGCTGGCCATCCCGTCCGGGTCCTCTCGGGATGCAAGCCGGCGCGCCGCCAAGGTCGCGAACCGATGCAGCAGAGCCCGCCTGCGGGACGGCGCGAGCGGATGGTGCGGTGCCTCGCGAACCACTTCGGCCTCTCGTCCGCAGGCGACGATCAAGCCAGCCTGCTCGGGCAGCATGTCGTGCGGGAAATCCTCGTCGACGGCGAAGTAGAGCGCGTCCGCGTAGTGCCGATACTCCGGCCATTTCGCGTCGGTCTGGAAATCGCGTAGGCCGGATTTTACCTCGATGCAGGCGAACCCGCCATCGCCTCGAAGCGCGAGAATATCCGCGCGCCGATTGTTCGGTAGCGGAACCTCATGCACCGGAGACCATCCGAGTCGAACGCACAGCAGCGCCGTCGCCCTGCGGATCGCCGCTGCCCGCTCGGGAAAACTCACCTGATCCATTCACGTTTTGTACCAGGCTTCTCAACCGGACGCTACGTCGATGTCGGCCGGGCACGTATGCCCGGCCCTCGTCCCCTCATCCAAACAGCCAGCGCGTGACCCTGCCGAGGCCCGACTCGCCGCTCGAGCGGGCGTCGTCGGCGAGTTGCCGCACCCGCTTACGCCCGCCGGCCACGGCGTCGTCCACATCGTCCCGGTCCGGCATCCGCGCTCTGGCCCGCTTGGAAAGCGTCCGAGCCCGCTTACGGCCCTGATCGACCACGTCATCGAAATCGTCACCGTCCGGCAAACGATCGACCAAAGACCGGAACAGGCCGCGGCCGCGCGAGCGTCCCTGCTCGACCGCGTCGCTCAGATCGTCTCGGTCCGGCAGGGTGCTCGCCGCCGACCGCGCCCAACCGCGCGCCCGCTTGCGTCCGCGTTCGACCGCATCGGAAACATCGTCGCGGTCCGGCAACTGCGACGCGACGCTTCCGGCAAACCGGCGAGCCCGCGTGCGGCCTTCATCGAGAACGTCGGCCACCTCGTCCGCATCGGGAAGCCTGGAGCGGACATCCTCGGCCCAGCGCCGCGCCCGCGTCCGGCCCTGCTCGGCCAAGCCCGGCAGGTCAAGCTCATCGAGCCGGTCGCGCGCCTGCTCGGCATAGTTGCGTCCCTGATCCAGCGCGGAGCGGCCCTGGTCGTAGAGGTAGTCCCGGCCGTCGGCGATCACCTGCCGGCCACCCTCGATCCGCTCCTGGATCGAGGGCCCGCGCATGATGACGACCTCGCTTTTCCACGGTGACAGCAGCCGGGTCCCGAGATCGGTCAGCAGGCCGAACACCACATGCGCCAGGGCGCTCCTGGCGTGATCGCGGGCCGAATAGTCGAGCGGGCCCTTCGCCAAGCCCATGGCCGGTGCGCCGATCTCATCACCCAGGATGAAGGTCGCGACCCCATACAGCGAACCTCGCCCGGTCGTGACCGAAGGCGCCATGCCCCGCAACAGGCCGTAGAGCGCGCCAACGCCGATGCCGACGCCGTAATGCACGGTATGTCCGGCAACGCTCTTCTGCGTGTCGTCGATGTCCAGACCGGCGGCATCGGCGGCTTTCGCGGCGGCGGCATGGGCCGGGATCGTCGCAGCGCCGCCCGCGCGCCCGGAATGGCTCAGCGACCAATCCATTTTGCTGATCAGCCAAACCGCTGCGCCGCCAGCAATCGCCCCGGCAATCACGTCGCGGCCGACACCGCCCGTCGTATAGCGTCCCATCTCAAGCTCCCATTCACGTCTCATCTCAACCTCACGGAGCGGCGAGGGTTCGGTCGCCACCGGCTTTTTATTGGGATCAGCCGCGCGGCAGAAATGCGTCGAGCGTCGCCACGAAGGCATCCGGCGCGTCGGCGTGCAGCCAGTGGCCTGCGTCGCGCAACGAGGCAAAGCGCGCCGCTGGGAACAACGCGCGGAACCTGGCCCGATCTTGCGGCTTGACGTAGTCCGACCGTTCGCCGCGCAGGACGAGCGTCGGACCGTCATAGGTCGTCGCCCCCGGATCGCCCCAGCCCTCGATGGCCGGCAGCGCGCCCGCGATCTCCCGCAGCCCGATACGCCACGCGGGTGGGTCGCCAAAGCGGAGGTTGGACAGCAGGAATTGCCGCATCGCCCGGTCCGGCACCGCCCCTGCCAGCGCAAGGTCTGCCGTGGCGCGGGTCAAGCCCGGCTCCAGTGCCAATGCGGCCATCGCCTCGGCAATCGCGCGATACCGCGGCGGGTACGGGACCGGCGCTATATCGGCAACCAGCAGACGGCTCACGCGCGTGGGCTGGCGCAACGCGGCCGTCATGACGACCTTGCCGCCCATCGAGTGTCCGACCAGCGCGGCCTGCCCGAGTTGGAGCGCGGCCATCGTGGCGAGCACGTCTTCGGCCATGATGGCGTAGTCCATGGCCGGGTCATGATTGCTGCGGCCGTGGTTGCGCAGGTCCATCGTCACCACCCGGCGCCCCACCGCCAGCCGCTTCTGAATGGTGGAGAAATTGCTCGCCGTCCCGAACAGCCCATGCAGGATCACCGCGGGCGGCCCCTCCCCCACATCGATCGCGTGCAGGATCATGCCGGCGGTCCGGTCGTCGCGGCGAGCCCGGCCGCGGCGAGGATCAGGCCTGACCCGAGCAGCATGTCGAGCCCGAGCGCCTCGCCGAGGAACAGGCTCGCCAGGAGCACCCCAAGCGCAGGCCCGGCGAGGAAGCCGACCGAGGCCACCACGATCGGCAAGGTCGCCTGCGCCTGCATGATGCACCACGTTCCGGCCGGCGCGATCACCAAGCCGACCACCAGCAGCGGCACGAGCACGGTGGCCGGCCACGGGCCGGGATCGTGCTGAAACGTGATCGGTCCCAGCGCAATCGTCGCCAGACCGAAGCTCCACGGCAGCAATTCGAACATCGACATCGCCGGCGGGTATCGCCGCACGATCAGCATGGCCAGCGCCCAGCAGAGCGAGGCGCCCATCAACTCCGCGTGCCCGGTCAGCACATGCGGAGCGGCCCAGTCGATCGACCAAGGCCCGACTAACGCGGCGACGCCAGCCAGGCCGAGCGCCGCCGCGATCCAGCGCCGCCGCGAGACGTGCTCGTGCAGGACCACCAGCGAGAGCGGCACCGTGAACACGATGGTGCAGTTGGCCAGAAGCGCCGTTCGCCCGGCCGGAACCCAGGCGAGCGCGGCGTGGGAGAAGGCGAAGAACCCGGCCAATTGCAGCAGCCCGATCGCGAGCAGGGCCGGCACGTCCCGCCGTCGGGGATGGCGAAGGCGGCCGAGCAGCACCAGGAGCACCGTCGTGACGGCCGCCGACAGCCCGGCGCGCCCGAACGCAAACCAGGCCGCCCCGCCCCCATGCAGGAACGCGTAGCGCGTCAGCGGCCAACTCGCGCCGAGCAGAACCGCCGCCGCCCCAAGGTAGAGCAGGCCAGCGCGTGACGTGCTCGGGCCGTGACTCACCCGGCCGCGCCCTCGGTGTTGAACAGCAGGACGCGGCTTTCCGGGCCGAGGCCGATCCCGGTCCGCACCGCCGCATCGCCCGCGGCGGCCAGCAGGCCACCCAAGCCTGCCGCGCCCGATGCCCGCGAGCCAACGCCCAGCCCGGCCAGGTGCTGCACCGCGTCGGACGCCGCGGTGTCGTCGATCGCGAGGAATGCGGCGGCCGCACGCTCGAGCTCCTGCCACGCCAACAGGCTGGGCTGGCCGCATGCGAGACAATCCATGATCGTGTCCAGCGGTCCCAGCACGGCCGTCAGCGCGCCGCGCTCCGCGCTGGCGAGCAGACAGGCGGCCCGCGCCGGTTCGACCACGACGAGCGCCGGCGACGGTGCCAGCCGCGACCGAACATGCACAGACACCGCCGCGGCCACCCCGCCCACGCCCGCCTGGATGAACACATGGGTCGGCGATGGCCCCTCCCACTGGTCGAGCGCCTCGTCCACCATCAGGCGATACCCCTGCATGACCAGCCGCGGCACCTCCGTGTATCCCGGCCAGGACGTGTCGGAGACGACCAGCCAATCGTCCCGCGCGGCGATGTCGGCGGCCTCCTGCACGCTCTCGTCGTAGGTCCGGCCCGCGCGCCGCACCTCTGCCCCCGCGCCCTCGATGGCGGCGACCCGGTCTGCCCCGACCTCTTCGTGGACAAAGACACAGCACCGCGCCCCGATCAGCCGCGCCCCCCACGCCACGCTGCGCCCATGGTTGCCGTCGGTCGCACAGGTGATGGTCAGATTGGCGGTCGGGTATCGACCGCTGCGCAAGTCGTCCGTCGTCGGCGCGTCGGCCACCCCTCGCCGGGCCAACTCCGTCTTGACGACATCGCCGACCGCGTAGGCTCCGCCGAGTGCCTTGAAGGTCCCCTGTCCGAATCGGCCGGCCTCATCCTTGATCGCGACCTGGGCTACGCCGGCCCGGTCGGCGAGCGAGGGTGCGGGGCGAAGCGGGGTGGCTGCATATCCGGGCCATGCCGTGATGTCTGCCTTGGCGCGACGGAAACCGCCGGCGGGAAGGACCACGATGCCGGGCGCGCCCGGCTTCGGATTGATGAACGAGCGCACCATCGTCCGCCCACTTAGGCCCAAACCGCTCCTGCTCCAACAATATCGGCCGCACCGGGTTGATCCCGCCGCCGTCTGGACGCACAACGGTCAACGCCATCCTCGACTGGCAAAGAATGCGTTCGTTCACCGGCAGCCTCAATCTACGCGACGCGGCCACGGCCAGTGTCTTGCGGCAGCGACGCAAGATCGGGCACGCGGTGGCTCACGCGCCGGCCAAGCTGCGCGCGGTGGTCCGCGCCGACGAAATATGGCTCGTCGTGCTGGCCGGAACAGTGGGCGTGAGCGCGGGTGTCGTGGTTGTCGCGATGTCGGAACTCGCGCAGTGGATGCACCGGCTCCTCTATGCGCTCGGACATGGCGAGTATCTGTCGTCGCAACTCTCGGTCGACGCGCTGCGCGCCTTGCTGGTCCCTTCGCTGGGTGGATTGGTGCTGGGCGTGGCCGGGCTGGCGGCTGCGAAGTGGATCTCGCGCCGAGTCGTAGACCCGATCGAGGCGAACGCGCTCTACGGCGGCACCATGTCGTTCAAGGACAGCTTGATCGTGGTCGCCCAGACGCTGTGGTCGAACGGGGTCGGGGCATCGGTCGGGCTCGAGGCGGGCTACGCGCAGATCGGCTCGGCGATGGCATCCCGACTCGGGCGATACTTCCGCCTGCGGCGGTCGGACATGCGGCTGATGGTCGGCTGCGGCGCGGCGGGCGCGATCGCGGCGGCGTTCAATGCGCCGCTCACCGGCGCCTTCTATGCGTTCGAGCTCGTCATCGGCACCTATTCGCTCGCCTCGCTGGCGCCGGTGGTCATGGCGGCGATCTCGGCCGTGACGGTGATGCGGATCCTGGTCGGCAACGGGGACACGTTCGACATCCGCGTGCCGACCGTCATCGAGGCAGTCGATTACGTGCCGATCCTGGCGTTGGGCATGCTCTGCGCGCTGGTCGGGATCGCGCTCATGCGCGGCGTGACGATCGTCGAGGACCTGTTCCGCCGCAGCAAGCTGCCGGTGTGGGCGCGCCCTGCGGTGGGCGGCCTGGTGCTCGGCGCGCTCGCGCTGATCACGCCAGCGGTGCTCTCCTCGGGGCACTCGGCGATGCGGGCGACGCTCGATTCGCCCTACCCGCTGCAGCACCTGGCGGTGCTGATGGTGCTGAAGGCGGCAGCGTCGGCGATCAGCATCGGCTCGGGTTTCCGCGGCGGGTTGTTCTTCGCGTCGTTGTTCCTCGGCGCGCTGTTGGGCAAGCTGTTCGCCGGGCTGCTGGCGATCGTGACGGTGGTGCAAGCGCTGCCCGCGGTGGTGTGCGCGCTGGTCGGGATGAGCGGGCTTGCGGTCGCGGTGGTCGGCGGGCCGCTGACGATGGCGTTCCTCGCGCTCGAGAGCACCGGGTCGTTGCCGATGACGGTCGCCGTGCTCGCGGCATCGGTCGTGTCGGCGATCACGGTCCGCCGTACATTCGGCTACAGCTTCGCGACCTGGCGCTTCCATTTGCGCGGCGAGGCGATCCGCAGCGCCGTCGACGTGGGGTGGGTCCGCACGCTGACGGTCGGCAAGATGATGCGCCGTGAGTTCCGCCGGGTGCCGCTCGACATGACGCTCGAGACGTTCTGTCGCCAGTTCCCGCTCGGCAGCGTCGGGCGGGCGGTCGCAGTGGACCAGGCTGGCCGCTATGCAGGCATCCTCGCCGTTTCAGAAGCGCACGCGGCCGACGACCAGACTGGAACGGTCGAGGACGTGGTGCACCATTCGTTGGCCGTCCTCTTGCCGCAGATGACGATCAAGGAGGCGGTCGGCCTGTTCGAGACGGCCGAAAGCGACGAACTCGCCGTGGTCGATTCGGCCGAGTCGATGCGCGTGATCGGCACGTTGACCGAGCAATATGCCCTGCGCCGCTACACGGACGAGCTCGAGAAACGCCGCCGCGAGCTGTCGGGCGAGTAGCGCCGGCTCAGGACTGGAGCGCGAATAGCACCAGTGAGCGGCCGGCCATCGGATAGGCCGATCCGATCTCGTACGTCTCCCCGCCCGTGCATTCCGGCTCGTTGGTGTCCAGCACACGGTCCCAGCGCTGGCCCGCGGTGCATGTCGGCAAGACATACCGCAGCTCGTCCGCGTTGGCGTTCAGGATGATCAGGACCGTCACATCGCTGCCGGGCGTGGGGATGCCGGTGCGCTGCGCGCGCCCGTCGATCAGCATGCCGAGGCACTTGATCCGAGGGTCGCCCCAGTCGCCGTAGGTCATCTCCCGCCCGGCGGCGTTGATCCACGTGACGTCCTTGATGCCGCCGAGAAGCCGGTTCGCCTCGCCGGTGAAGAACCGCGCGCGGTGCAGGATCGGGTATTGCTGGCGGAGCTGGGCGAGGCGGCGGACGAAAGCGGCCTGCTCCAGGCCCGAGTCCGGGATGTTCCAATCGACCCAACTCGTCGTGTTGTCCTGGCAGTAGGCGTTGTTGTTGCCGCCCTGCGTGCGGCCGAACTCGTCGCCGGCGAGCAGCATCGGAGTACCCTGCGACAGCAGCAACGTGGCGAGCATGTTGCGCATCTGGCGTTGGCGGACGTCGTTGATGGCCGCGTCGGTGCTCGCGCCCTCGACGCCGTGATTCCAGCTGTAGTTGGCGTTGTGCCCGTCGCGGTTGCCCTCGTTGTTGGCTTCGTTGTGCTTGGCGTTGTAGCTGACGACGTCGCGCAGCGTGAAGCCGTCATGCGCCGTGATGAAGTTCACGGCCGCCCACGGCTTGCGCCCGCGCTTGTTGAACACGTCGGCCGACGCGCAGAGTCGCGCGGCCAGAGCCGGCACCTTGCCCTCGTCGCCTTTCCAGAACGCTCTGACTTCATCGCGGTAACGGTCGTTCCATTCCGCCCAGCCCGGCGGGAAGCCGCCTACCTGATATCCGCCGGGGCCGAGATCCCATGGCTCGGCGATCAGTTTGACGCCGTTCAGCACCGGGTCTTGCTGGCAGACGTGCAGGAAGCCGCTGCCCTGGTCGAAGCCGTGCCACTCGCGCGCCAGGATGGTGCAGAGATCGAACCGGAAGCCGTCGACATGCATCTCCTGCACCCAATAGCGCAGGCTGTCGGCCACCATCTGCACCACGCGCAGATTGGACAGGTTGAGCGTGTTGCCCGTTCCGGTATCGTTGATGTACAGGCGCTTGTTGTCGGGTAGCAGCCGGTAGTAGCTGTCGTTGTCGATGCCGCGGAAGGACAGGTTCGGCCCGAACTCGTTCCCTTCGGCCGTGTGGTTGTAGACGACGTCCAGGATCACCTCGAGCCCGGCATCGTGCAGATGCGCGACCATCTCCTTGAACTCGGCATGCGCGAACGCCGGTTTGCTGCTGTAGCGCTGGTCGGGCGCGAAGAAGCCGATCGTGTTGTAGCCCCAGTAGTTGACGAGGTCCTTTTCCTTCAGGAACCCGTCGTCGACGATTGCATGCACCGGCAGCAACTCGACGCTGGTGACGCCCAGGCCTCGGATCCACTCGATGACATGCTTGTCGGCCAGGCCGGAGTAGGTGCCGCGCAAGGCGTGCGGCACGCGGGGATGGAGCTTGGTGAAGCCCCTGACATGGGTCTCGTAGAGCACGGTGCGCTCCCACGGAACATCCGGCCGGCGGTCGCGCAACCAGGTGAACGCCGGGTCGATGACGACGCATTTGGGGACGAACGCCGCGCTGTCCCGATCGTCGAAGGTCAGGTCGTCGCCGGTCTCGCGGATGTAGGCATATACCTCCGGCCCCCAGGTGACCGCGCCGACATGGCCCTTCGCGTAGGGGTCCAGCAGCAGCTTGTGGTTGTTGAACCGATGACCTGCCTGCGGGTCCCACGGGCCGTGCACGCGGTAGCCGTATACCGTGCCCGGCCGCGCATCGGGCAGGTAGCCGTGCCAGACTTCGTCGGTATATTCCGGCAGCTCGACCCGCTCCAGCTCGCGGGTGCCGTTCTGGTCGAAAAGGCAAAGCTCGACCTTGGTCGCATTGGCCGAGAACAGCGCGAAGTTCACGCCTACGCCGTCCCATGTCGCGCCGAGGGGGTGCGGGAGTCCCTCAGCGATCCGCGAGGCAATCATCCAGTCGGTTCGCTCTCAAAAAGCAATCCGCGCCATCCGACACAGGTGCGGGGTAAATGCAATGCCTCGACAGCGGCGACAATTCGGTGCATCTGCACGTAATGTCGATGCCCAGCCTCACGGCCGCGCCGAACGCCCGGACCCGCCGCCTGCTCGAAGCGCCGGTGCTCTCCACACTGCTGGGTCTCGCATTGCCAAACATCCTCGTGATGCTGGCCCAATCGGCGACCGGCTTGGTGGAGACCGCGTTCGTCGGCCGGCTGGGCACCGACGCGCTCGCGGGCATGTCGCTCGTGTTCCCAGGTGTGATGCTGATGCAGATGATCGGCGCGGGCGCGATGGGCGGCGGCATCTCGTCGGCCATCGCCCGCGCACTCGGGGCCGGCCGTCGCGACGCCGCCGACAGTCTCGTCTGGCACGCGCTGGCCATCAATGGCGCGCTCGGGCTGCTGTTCACTGCCGTGGGATTGCTGCTCGGACCGGCATTCTACCGGGCCATGGGCGGCAACGCCGGCGCGCTCGCGGCGGCCAAGCAGTATTCCGACGTCGTGTTCGGCGGCGCGATCCTAATGTGGGTGATGAATGCGCTCGCCAGTTGCATCCGCGGCACCGGCAACATGCTGGTGCCGGCCATCGTGATCTGCGGCGGGGCGGTGTTGCTGGTGCCGCTGTCGCCGATGCTCATCTTTGGGTTCGGCCCGGTGCCGCGGCTGGGGGTCGCGGGCGGCGGCGTCGCCGTCCTGCTCTACTATGCTGGCGCGGCCATCGTCTTCGCATCGTACCTCCGGTCCGCCCGGTCTGCTGTCCGGCTCCGCGTCGCGCGGCTGCAGCTACGGCCGCTCTGGGACATCTTGCGGGTCGGCCTGGTGGCGGCACTGGTCTCGCTACAAACGCAGATCATCGTCAGCGTCGCTACGTCGCTGGTCGGTCGCTTCGGCACGCCGGCCATCGCCGGCTATGGGGTTGGCGCCCGGCTGGAATACCTGCTGATCCCGCTGGTGTTCGGCTTCGGCGCGCCGCTGGTCGCCATGGTCGGCACCAACATCGGCGCGGGACAGCGGCAGCGCGCGCTCCAGGTCGGCTGGATCGGCGCCTGGCTGTCGTTCGCCATGACGGAGACCATCGGCATCGCCGCCGCCCTGTTCCCCGATGCGTGGTTGCGCATCTTCGCCCAGGACCCGGCCGTGCTCGACACGGGCCGCGTCTACCTTCACCTCGTCGGCCCGGCCTACGGCTTCTTCGGGCTGGGGACCTCGATCTACTTCGCCTCGCAGGGCGCTGGCCGCATGCGCTGGCCGCTTGCCGCCGCCCTGCTGCGCACCCTGGTGGCAGCGGCCGGCGGCTATGCGGCACTGATCTGGACCGGTCGGCTTGAACCGGTCTTCCTGGCGCTGGCGGCCGGGCTGCTGGTGCTGGGCGTGGTCAATGCCGTCGCGCTGGCGCGAGGAGCCTGGTTCAGCAACGAATAAACGGGCTTGGCGCGAAGCGCCCTGTTTTCCATAGTCTCCGCGCTTTGGAGACCGAGTCTTTGATCGATCGACGCCTCATCCTGTTTGCCCTGCTTGGCCTCTCGGGATGCGGCAGCATCTTGACCGAGGGGACCGCCACGCTCTCCGGCGTCACCGGCGCCGCGGCCGGCGCGGCCATCTCGCACAACGCCACCGTCGCCGCCGCCGTTGGCCTCGGGATCAACTCCGCCGCTCGCGAGGGTCTTCGCTTCCTCGAACGCCGGGTGCATCGGTTCGAGCAGCAGCGGATCGCCGAGGCGGCCGGACCGCTGCCCGTCAACACGGTTGGCACCTGGTCGGTCAGCCACGACATCCCGATCGAGACGGACGAGCAGGGCCAAGTCGTCGTCAGCCGCGAGTTCGGCGGCCTCGGCTTCCGCTGCAAGGAAATCGTCTTCTCGATCGACACCACCACCAAGCAGGGTCCGGATCGCCAGTTCTACACCGCCACCATCTGCGCCGATGGCGCTACCTGGCGCTGGGCGACCGCCGAGCCCACGACCCGGCGGTGGGGCGATCTGCAATGAAGCGGGCGGCAGCGCTGCTGCTGGCCGGGTTATCCTTGCAGGCCTGTCACGCGGTCCCGGACATCGCGGGCGTCGTGGCCGGCGCTGGCACCGGGTCGGCGTCGGCCAACCCGGCCGTCGGCATCGCGGTCGGCATCGCCGTGCGGTCCGGGGTCCGGGCGCTGACCAACTACATCGACCGCAAGCGCGCCACCGGTGAACAGGACGCCATCGCCGCAACCGCCGGCGCTGCCCCGCTCGGCCAGCCGCGGCCGTGGGAGATCCGCCACACCATCCCGATCGGCAACGAGCGCGGCGATCTCGAAGCGGTTCGGGAGTTCTCGACACCGCTCGTCACGTGCCGCGAGATCGTCTTCACCGTCGTGGACGGGGACGAGAGAGACATCCTGAGCACGACGCTCTGCCACCAGGCGGATGGCTGGCGCTGGGCCGCGGCCGAACCCGCCGTCGACCGCTGGGGCTTCCTGCAGTAGCCGCGTCTTCCCCCGTGACACGCACGGAGATGACTACTCCGCCGCCGACGCCAGTTGGAACCCGCGGAACTGCTGCCGCAGCGCCAGCTTGTTCAGCTTGCCGGTCGCGGTGTGTGGCAACTCGTTGACGACCACCACTTCGTCAGGGATCCACCACTTGGCGACCTGGCCCTCGTACATCGCCAGCAAGCCGGCCGTGTCGATGATCCGGTCCGGCTTGGCCACGACGATCAGCAGCGGACGCTCGTCCCAGCGCGGGTGCCGTGCCGCAACGACCGCGGCTTCGGCCACGTCCGGATGCGCGACCGCGATGTTCTCGAGTTGGATCGAGCTGATCCACTCGCCACCGGACTTCACGACATCCTTGGTCCGGTCGGTGATCTCCAAATAGCCGTCGCCGTCGATCGTGGCGACGTCCCCGGTCGCGAACCAGCCTTCCTCGCCGGCCGCGTCCATCTCGGCATTGAAGTAGCGCTGGATGACCCAAGGGCCGCGGACCTGGAGGTTGCCGAAGGTGCGCCCGTCCCAGGGCAGTTCGCCGCCTTGGTCATCGACGATGCGGATCTGCAAGCCCGGAACCGGGCGGCCCTGCTTGAGCATCAGCGCGCGCCGCTCGGCGGCGGGAAGCACGTCGAAGCCCGGCAGCGGTGCGAAGATGGTGCCGAGAGGGCTCGTCTCCGACATGCCCCACGCGTGGATCACGTGCACGCCGTACTCGCGCTCGAACGCGTCCGCCAGCGCCGGCGGGCAAGCGGATCCCCCGGTGACCAGGCGCGTGAGCGTGGTGAGCCGCTCGCCGCTTTTCTGCAGGTGCGCCAGCACTCCCATCCATACGGTCGGCACGCCGGCGCTGAACGTCACCCGCTCGTCGTTCATCAATTGGGCCACGCTGGGTCCGTCGAGATGGCGCCCCGGCATCATGAAGCTCGCCCCCGCCAACGGCACCGCATAGGGCAGCCCCCATGCGTTGACGTGGAACATCGGCACGATCGGCAGCACCCGGTCGACGCTCCGCAGACCGAAGACATCGGCCGCGTTAAGCGCGTAGGCGTGGATCAGCGTGCTGCGATGCGTGTAGAGCACGCCCTTCGGCCGCCCGGTCGTGCCGGAGGTGTAGCACAAGCCACTCGCAACATTTTCGTCGAGCAGCGGCCATGCAAAATCGTCCGCCGCCGCGTCCAAGAGCTCCTCGTAACACAGCAACGCCTGACCCGGCGCCAGCACCACCTCCGGCATCTCCGACCGCTCGGCCATGAGCACCACCGCGCGCACTTGCGGCACGTGCGGCGCGATCGCCTCCAACAATCCGACGAAGCTCAGATCGGCGAACAGCACCGTGCTGCCGGCGTCGCGAAGGATCCAGGCCACGTCGTCCGTCGCCAACCGCGGATTGACCGTGTGCACGACCGAGCCCATGCCGCTGACGGCGTAATACAGCTCCAGATGCCGGTAGCCGTTCCAGGCCAGCGTCGCGACCCGGTCGTGGCGCGCGACGCCCAGCCCCTGCAACGCCCGCACGAGACGGCGAGACCGGCTCTCGATTTCGGGGTAGCTCGTTCGGTGCAGGCTGCCATCGAGCTTGCGTGAGACAACCTCCGCGCGCTGGTGGTGCCGCGCCGCATGGGTGATGATCGACGAGATCAGCAAAGGCTGGGTCTGCATCAGTCCAAGCATGGCCGTTCCCCTGTTTGTGCCGTTTCCTCACCCATATCGCGCCTGTCGCCGCTTGTCGCCCCGGAGCTCGTCCGCCCCTCATGATCGATCACACCCATGACCCGTCGCTGTTGAGCTGGGTCGCCTCGGCAAACGGCCACCCCGACTTCCCCATCCAGAATCTGCCGTTCGGCATATTCGGCCCGCTGGCCGGCGCGCCCCGCGGCGGAATCGCGATCGGCGACGAGATCCTCGACCTCCGCGCCCTGCATGAAGAGCAATTGCTCGACGACGAGGCGCAGGCCGCGTGCGACCTCTGCGCCGGGCCCACGCTCAACGGGTTCCTCGCGCTCGGCGAGGGCCCACGCCGGGCGTTGCGCGACGCGATCAGCGCGCTGCTGCAGGAGGGCTCGGACGAGCGCCCGCATCTGCTGCATCCTGCGGCCGGCTGCATGATGTATCTGCCGGCCGAGATCGGCGACTACACCGACTTCTTCGCCGGCATCCACCACGCGCGTGCGACCGGCACCATGCTACGTCCCGCGAACCCGCTGCTGCCGAACTACAAACACGTGCCGGTCGGATACCACGGACGCGCCAGTTCGGTCACCGCACCCGGCGACGTCCGCCGCCCGTCCGGGCAACGCAAGCCGGCCAAGGAGGACCTGCCGAGCTTCGGTCCCAGTCGCAACCTCGACTACGAGCTCGAGCTCGGCATCTGGGTCGGTGCGGGCAACGCGCTCGGAACGCCGATCGACATCGCCGACGCGCCCAAGCACATCGCGGGGTTCTGCCTGCTCAACGATTGGTCGGCGCGCGACATCCAGGCCTGGGAAGCGCAGCCGCTCGGCCCGTTTCTGGCGAAGAGCTTCCACACCACCGTCAGCCCCTGGATCGTCACCCCGGAGGCGCTCGCGCCATTCCGCGTGGAGCAGCCACCGCGGCCGGACGGAGACCCGGCCCCCCTGCCCTACCTGACCGACGAGGCCGATCAGCACGCGGGCGCGCTGGCCATCGAACTCGAGGCGTTCATCACGACGCCAACGATGAAACGGCAGGGCCTCGCGCCGCACAGCCTCTCGCTCGGCCGCGCCACCGACCTTTATTGGACCCCGGCACAGTTGCTGACGCACCAAGCCAGCAACGGCTGCAATCTCCGCCCCGGCGATCTGCTCGGCACCGGCACCATCTCGGCTCCCGACGGCACCGGCAGTCTGCTCGAGATCACCAGCGGCGGCCGGCAGCCCATCACGCTTCCCTCGGGCGAGGTGCGCCGGTTCCTCGAGGACGGCGACGAAATCTGTCTACGCGCCCGTGCCGCCCGCCCCGGCGCCGCATCGATCGGCTTCGGCGACTGCCGCGGGGTGATCCTGCCGGCGCTATAGCCCTACGCGCTCAACGGGGAGTGGTCGAAGCACGTGAACAGGGCACCCGGGCCAGGATAGATCGTGCCGCATCCCGCCTGGCGTAGATCTTCCTCACGGAAGCCGCCGGACAGGACGCCGATGGCCGACATCCCCGCCCGGGTCGCGGCGAGCGCGTCATACGGCGTGTCGCCAATTGCCACCGCGTCCGCGGCTGCGACGCCGAGCTTGGCCAGCGCCGTCTCGAAGATGTCTGGGTCGGGCTTGGTCTCCTTCACATCGTCCGCGCACGTCGTCGCGTCGAGTAGATCGGTGATGCCCGCCACGTCGAGGTAGACGTCCAACTCCTGCTGCTTGGCCGACGACGCGACCGCCACCTTCAACCCGGCCTCGCGCAAGCGCCGCATCAACTCCGGCACTGCCGTGAACGGACGCACCAGATGCAGGTAGTCGCGCCTGAACAACTCGCCCCGATACGTCTCCAGCGCCTCCCCGTAATCGGCCTGCTCCGCCGCGGACAGGAACACCGGGATCAGCTTGTCGCCGCCCTTGCCGATCTGCCCGCGCGCATCGATGAAGCTGACCTCATGGCCGAAATGCGCCAGAGCGCGCTGCCAGGCCGCGGCATGCAGGTCGACGGAGTCGACCAGCGTGCCGTCGACGTCGAAGATCGCCGCCTTCAAAACCCGCCCACTTTCAAAAGCCAAGAATGGCCTTGGCCACGATGTTGCGCTGGATCTCGTTCGACCCGCCATAGATCGAGATCTTGCGCCAGTTGAAGTAGATCGGCGCCGCCTCGGCGGCGTAGTCCGGCCCGACCGGCGGCTCGTTGCTGCCCTCCTCGCTGTCGTCGTACGGCAGCACGTAGGGGCCGACCACGTCCATCAGCAGCTCGGTCGTCGCCTGCTGCAGCTCGGAGCCTTTGAGCTTGAGGATCGAACTGGCCGGGTTGGGCTTGCCCTTGTCCCGCGTGCGCTCGTCGGCCACGACTCGGAGCTGCGTCATCTCGAGCGCTTTCAGCTCGATCTCGACCGCGGCGACCTTCTCGCGGAAATGCGGCTCGTCGATCAGCGGCCGGTCGCCCACCCGCTCCAGCGCCGCCAGCTGCTTGATGCGCCGGATCCGCGCCTTGCTGACCCCCACCCGGGCGATCCCGGTCCGCTCGTTGCCGAGCAGGAACTTGGCATAGTCCCAGCCTTTGTTCTCCTGGCCCACCAGGTTCTCGACCGGCACCCGCACGTCGTCGAAGAACACTTCGTTGACCTCGCGCCCGCCGTCGATCGTGACGATCGGGCGGACGGTGATCCCGGGCGTCTTCATGTCGATCAGGATGAAGCTGATACCCTCCTGCTTCTTGACCGACGGATCGGTCCGGCACAGGCAGAAGATCCAGTCGGCGTACTGCGCCAAGGTCGTCCAGGTCTTCTGGCCGTTGATGACGTAGTGATCGCCATCGCGCACTGCATTGGTCCGCAGACTGGCCAGATCCGACCCGGCGCCGGGCTCGGAGAACCCCTGGCACCACCAGATGTCGAGATTGGCGGTGGCCGGCAGGAATTGACGCTTTTGCTCTTCCGAGCCGAACTGCGCGATCACCGGGCCGACCATGTTGGCGTTGAAGCCGAGCGGCGGCGGCACGCACGCCTGCTGCATCTCGTCCTGCCAGATGTAGATCTGCACCGGCGACCAATCCTGGCCGCCCCAGGCGGCCGGCCAGTGCGGCACGGCCAGCCCGGCTGCGTTCATGATCCGCTGCGCGGTGACCTGGTCGTCCCGCGGCACGTGCTCGCCCCGCTGGATGTGCTCGCGGATGGAAAGCGGGATCTCGGTGGTGAAGAACTCGCGCATCCGCTCGCGGAAGGCGGTCTCCTCGGGCGTGAACGACAGATCCATGGCGCGCTCCTCGACTTTTCGTTTACGTGGGGTTGGGCCGCTGGTCCGCAATCTCGGCCATCAGCTCGCGCTTGGCCAGCTTGCCGACGGACGTGTGGGGCAGCTCGTCACGGACCTCAAGCGCGGACGGAATCTCGTGGCGACCCAACTTGTCGGCCAGGAACGCGCGGAGAGCGTCGAGCGTGAGGGCGGGCGACCCCGCCCGCATCGAAACGTAGGCCTTCGCCGCCTGACCTCGGTAAGGGTCCGGCACCCCGATCACGGCGGCCTCGCGCACGTCCGGATGCTCATGGATCGCGTCCTCGATCGTGCGTGGATAGACGTTGAAGCCGCCGGAGATCAGCATGTCCTTCTTGCGGTCGACGATGGTGAACACGCCGTCGGCGCTCATGTGCCCGATATCGCCGGTCAGGAACCAGCCGTCGTGGAACGCCGCCGCGGTCTCGTCCTCGCGCTGCCAATAGCCGGACGTGACGTTGGGTCCGCGGACGCGCAGCTCGCCGGTCTCGCCCGGCGGCAGGATGCGCCCCGGGTCGTCGACGGCGACGACGTCCATGTCGACGCCCGGCAGCGGCACGCCGATCTCGCCCGCGCCGGGCTGGCGACCCGGCGGCAGGCTGGTTCCCGCCGGCGAGGTCTCGGTCATGCCCCAGCCGCCGCCGATGCGTAACCCGGTCAGTTCGCCGAACCGCGACAAGATCTCCGGCGGCAGCGCCGCGCCGCCCGAGCTGCACACCTGCAGGCTGGACAGGTCCGCCTGGCCGATGCGCGGATGGTTGACCAGCGCGATCCACATCGTCGGCACGCCGGCGAAGTTCGTGCAGCGCCCGCGTTCGATGTCGTCGAGCGCGGTCTCGACGTCGAAACGCTGTCGCAACATCAACAGCGCACCGTTGTCGAAGCACCGCAGCATGACCGCGGTCAGCGCGTAGATGTGGAACAGCGGCAGCACGCACATCAGGCGCGAGCCCGGCCCGATATCCCGCCCGATGCCGCGGTTCCAGATCTTGTAGATCGACACGGCGCTGGTGAGGTTGCCGTGGCTGAGCATGGCGGCGCGCGGTGGCCCGGTCGTGCCGCCGGTATATTGCAGCAGCGCCAGGTCCGACGGCACCAGCGCCGGGGTCGCCGTCGCCGCCCCATCCAACCCGGCGAACGCGACCGCGCCCTCCGGCACGCCCGCGCCGCCCGGCCCGCCCCACTCCGCATCCGCGGCCACGATCAACCGGTCGCACCCACCCTCGCGCCATGCCGCCAGCCCCTGCGGCAGCACGCCGGGCAGGTCGGTGGTGATGAGCGTGCGCGCGCCGCTGTCGGCCAGTTTACGCAGAACGGCGCGCGCCGGGTCGAGCGGTGTCAGATGCACGATCCGCGCCCCGAGCGTCGCGGCGGCAAAGAACGCGATCGGATGCACCGGCGTATTCGGCAGCAGCAGCGCGACCGCGTCGCCTCGCCCGACCCCGAGCGCAGCCAACCCCCGCGCCGTCTGCGCGACCCGGCGCCCGAGCTCGGCATAGCTGATCGTCCGTCCCCGGAAATCGATCGCCGGCTCCGCCCCGAACGCCGCCACCGCCCGCGCCAGGAGCGCCGGTAACGTGCTCACGTCGATCGGCGCCTCCCAGGCGAGGCCGGGTGGATAGTGGGCGTCCCAGGGGCGCGTCATCGCTCCTGACCGATCAGCATCGCTTCGATACAGACGACGTCGATGCCATACGGTTCTATAGGGACACGTCGGCAAAGTGTGGCGCCGGCCAGCTGACGGCTACGTAGCGCCCGCCAAAGGATGGGCGCAACGTCGGTCTGATGACGGCGGAGCCAGACGGCGATTGTCGGCGAAGGATGGTAAGCGGTCATGCTCCTTCTCCCCTTCTTCCGCTGGCGGTAAAGGGCTTTACAGTCCAGCCACCGGGCGCAGCGACGCATCGCCGGTCGCCTCGGCGAATGCCGCGAGTCGATCGCGCACCCGCTCGCGGCCGACCAGGTCGGCGTAGAACATCGGGCCGCCCTTCCAGGCCGGCCAGTTGTAGCCGTGCAGCCAGATGGCATCGATGTCGCCCGGCCGGTCGGCGATCCCCTCGTCGAGGATCTTCGCGCCCTCGTTGATCATCGGATAGACCAGCCGCTCGATGATCTCCTCCTGGCCAATCGGGCGGCGGGTGATGCCGAGCTTGGCGGCCTGTTCCGCGATGATGGCGTCGACCGCCGGGTCGGGCGTGGCGGTGCGGCCCTCATAGGTATAGTAGCCGGCCCCGGTCTTCTGGCCGTAGCGCCCGGCCGCGGTGATCGCGTCGGCCACCGGCGCCACCTTGCCGAAGGCTTTGCGGATGCGCATGCCGATGTCCAGCCCGGCCAGGTCCGCCATCGCGAACGGGCCCATTTTAAAGCCGAACTCGGTGAGCGCGCGATCCACCTCCTGCGGGCTCGCACCGTCCAGCAGCAAGCGCTCGGCCGCATCCGTGCGCTTGGACAGCATGCGATTGCCGACGAAGCCGAAGCAGTTGCCGACCACGATGCTCACCTTGCCCAGCCGCTTGCCGACCTCGGACGCCGTCGCGATCGTCTCCGGGCTGGTTGCTTTGCCCCGCACGATCTCGAGCAGGCGCATAACGTTCGCCGGACTGAAGAAGTGCATGCCGATCACATCGCCGGGTCGGCTGGTGGAGGCGGCGATCTCGTCGATGTCGAGATAGCTCGTGTTGGTCGCGAGCACCGCGCCGGGCTTGGCGAGCCGATCCAGCCTGCCAAACACCTCCTTCTTGACCGACATCTCCTCGAACACCGCCTCAACGATGATGTCGGCCTCTCGCACGCCCTCGACATTCAGCGCGCCCTCGATCAGGCCGCGGCGCGTCTCGGCCTGCTCGGCGGTGATGCTGCCGCGCTTGGCCGAGCCGGCATACAACTCGCCAATCCGGCCGAGACCGCGGTCCAGCGCGGCCTGCTCGGTCTCGATTACGGTCACCGGGATGCCCGCGTTGGCGAAGCACATGGCGATGCCGCCGCCCATGGTGCCGGCGCCGATCACGGCGGCCCGCTCGATCCGCCGGGCCCTGGTGCCCTCCGGGAGCCGGACCTTCTGCGCCTCGCGCTCGGCGAAGAACGCGTGCCGCTGCGCCCGGCTCTCGTCGCCCGCCACGAGTTGCTCGAACAGCTTGCGCTCGGCCGCCTGTCCCTCCTCGAACGACATCGTCACCGCGTTGCGCACGCTCTCGACGCAAGCGCGCGGAGACGCCGCGCCCGTCGCCTTGAGCAGCGGCGCCGCGAGCTTGTCGATCAGGCCCGGATCATCCTTGGCGGGCTGCAGCCTCTCGTCCCGGTCGCGCACCCGCCGCTTCTCGACGCCCCCCCGTGCCCACGCGACAGCAGCCTCCGGATAAGCGCCCTCGAGCAGCGCGTCGGCCAGCCCGATCGATGCTGCCTCGGCCCCGCCGATCGGCGTGCCCGTCACGATCATGCCCAGCGCCTTCTCAACGCCCACGATCCGCGGCAAGCGCTGCGTGCCTCCCGCGCCTGGCAGGATGCCGAGCTTGACCTCGGGCAATCCGAGCTTCGCCGACGCCCAAACGACCCGCGCATGGCATCCGAGCGCCAACTCCAGCCCGCCACCCAGCGCCACGCCCTGGATCGCTGCCACGACGGGGGTCGGCATGTCCTCGATTGCAGCGATCACGACCCGCAGGTTGGGCTGGGTCGGCGGCTTGCCGAACTCCGTGATGTCCGCCCCGCCGCTGAACGCGCGCGCGGTCCCGGCCAACACGATGGCCGTCAACCCGGTCTCGCCCTGCAACCCGGCCAGCGCGTCCATCAGCCCGGCCCGCAGCGTCTGACCCAGCGCGTTGACCGGCGGGCTGTCCATGGTGATGACGGCCACATCGTTCTGGCGCTGCACGTTCACGACCATGCGCGATCCTCCCTGTTGGCTTCGCCAGTACCCAGTCTTGCCGCAATCAGCAAGACCAGGGCTAACTCCCGCGCATGTCGATCCCACCCGTCCTCGCGCATCTCCGCCTGCCGGTGATCGCGGCACCGCTGTTCACCATCTCCAACCCGGCGCTCGTGATCGCCCAGTGCACCTCGGGCGTCGTCGGCTCGTTCCCGGCGCTCAACGCACGGCCGGAAAGCCTGCTCGACGAGTGGATCGCCGAGATTACCGAAGCGCTCGCGGCCTGGAACCGCGACCATCCGGGCCAGCCGGCCGCGCCCTTCGCCGTCAACCAGATCGTCCATCGCAGCAATCCGCGCCTCGAGCATGATCTCGACATCTGCGTCCGTCACAAAGTGCCGGTCGTGATCACCTCGCTCGGCGCCCGGCCCGAGGTGTTCGAGGCGGTGCGGAGCTACGGCGGCATCACCATGCATGATGTCATCAACGACCGCTTCGCCCACAAAGCGATGGAGAAGGGCGCCACGGGGCTGGTTGCGGTCGCCGCCGGCGCGGGTGGCCACGCCGGGACGCTGTCGCCGTTCGCCCTTATCCAGGAAATCCGCGCGTGGTTCGACGGCCCACTCGCGCTGTCGGGCGCGATCGCCAACGGCGCGGCGATCCTGGCGGCGCAGGCCATGGGCGCCGATTTCGCCTATATCGGCAGCGCGTTCATCGCGACCACCGAGGCCAACGCCGTCGAGGGCTACAAGACGGCGGTGGTGGCCGGCACGGCCGACAGCATCGTCTATACGAACCAGATCACCGGCGTGCACGGCAACTATCTCAAGCCGAGCTTGCTGGCCGCCGGGCTCGATCCGGACAAGATGTCGCAGGAAGATGCGCCGAAGATGGATTTCGGGCCCGGGCGCAAGGCGTGGAAAGACATTTGGGGCTCGGGCCAGGGGATCGGCGCGGTGGACGGCGTGGTGCCGGCCGGGTCCCTGGTAGCGCGGCTGGAGCGCGAATACGCGGACGCGGGGCGGCGGATCAGGGCATTGCCCGGCGAGCTGTCGCGCGCCTAACCTCGACTCAATCAAGGGGAGGAGCGAGATGTCCGACGAGGCATTGTTCGATAAGGGCCTGCCAATTCGCCGCGAGGTGTTGGGCACGGAGTATGTCGACGGTTCGCTCGCGCGCGCGGACGATTTCATGATGCCGTTCCAGCGGTTGGCGACGGCATGGGGGTGGGGCGCGGCATGGGGCGATCCGACGCTCGACCGCAAGACCCGCAGCATGCTCAACCTCGCGATGCTAACGGCGCTGAACCGGCCGGCCGAGATCCGCCTGCACGTCAAGGGCGCGCTGAACAACGGCGTCACGGTCGAGGAAATCCAGGCCGTACTGCTCCACGCGACTGCCTATTGCGGCATTCCGGCCGGCCTCGACGCGTTCAAGGTTGCGCATGAGGTGCTGATTAAAGAGGGCGCGCTGCCCGCTCCGACGCCGTCCGCCTAACCGTGACCACGCTGCCGGAATACGAGGTGTTCGCGCTCCGGTACGCGCATCGCGAGGCGCGGCGATCGGAGCATTTCATCGGCGGGGACCCGCATGACGGCCCGATGGCGATGGACTATTTCCTGTGGGTGATCCGCGGCGAGGGCCGGGTCGTGGTCGTCGATTGCGGCTTCAACGCCGAGGTCGCGGCCAAGCGGGGCCGGACCCTTTGCCAAACCGTGGCCGAAGCGCTCGCCCTGCTCGACATCGACCCGGACGTCGTTCCGGACCTCGTTCTGACCCATCTGCATTACGACCACGTCGGCAACCTCGACCTGTTTCCCGCTGCCCGCTTCCATTTGCAGGAACCCGAGCTGCACTTTGCCGTCGGACGACACATGAAGTACCCGTTCCTGCGTGCGGCCTTCGAGGTGGAGGACGTCGTCGCCCTCGTGCGGTTGAACTACGCCGGCCGGGTCTGCCTCCATAACGGGGTGTTCCCGTTGTATCCCGGCATCACGCTGCACCCGGCGCCGGGCCACTCGGCCGGGCTGCAGTTCGTGCAGGTCAACACGAAGCGCGGCCTGGTCGTACTGGCGTCCGACGCGTCGCATTTCTACGAGAACATGGAGACCGGCCGCCCCTTCACCATCGTGGTCAGCACCGCCGACACGTTGGAGAGCTATGACCGGGTCCGCGCGGCGGCGGGATCGCCCGAGCACGTCATCCCAGGCCACGATCCGCGTGTGATGGAGCGCTACCCCGCCCCGTCCCCGGCGCTCGCCGGCGTCGTCGTCCGGCTCGACCTGGCGCCCCGTCCGTAGTCCCATCCCCAACCGTCCAGCCGGGTTGACCGCGATGGGTCCAAGGCTGCACTACGGCGGGCCTGTTTGCTAGGAGTGAGCATGATCCGTCTCGATCCGAGACTCGACGAAGAGGAAGACCCGGACGCCCCCGACTCGCCCGACGTTCCCGAGCCGCGCGGCCCGGAGCCGAAGGAGCCGAGCGACAACCGCACGCTCGCCTCGCCGATCAACGAACTCGAAAGCCGGCTGCTCAAGCAGCGCAAGGTGCTGATCTTCGGTGCGATCAACGACAAGCTGGCCCGTGACGTCACCGGCCGCCTGCTCGCGCTGGCCAGCGAGGGCGACGGGCCGATCGACGTGTTCGTCAACTCGCCCGGCGGCCATGTCGAGAGCGGTGACACCATCCATGACATGATCCGCTTCGTGGCCGACGCGGTTCCGATCCGCATCGTCGGCACCGGCTGGGTCGCCAGTGCCGGCGCACTGATCTACTTGGCGGCCGAGAAGAAGAACCGCGTCTGCCTGCCGAACACGCGGTTCCTGCTGCACCAGCCGATGGGCGGCGTCCGTGGTCCGGCGACCGATATCGACATCGAGGCTCGCGAGATCATCAAGATGCGCGAGCGGATCAACCACATCATTGCCCGCGAGACCGGTCAGTCCTTCGAGCGTGTCGTCGACGACACCGACCGCAACTACTGGATGAGCGCCGAAGAGGCGATCGCCTACGGCATGTGCGACCGGATCATCCACTCGACCAAGGAACTTTCGGCATAGTGTGACGGCGGCAGCGATTGGGATACCGTCGCCGCGGAGGTAAGCCGATGCGGACCATGCTCCTGACTGCTGCCGCCGGAATGACCGCCCTCGTCGCGGCGGTGTCGCCGGCCTGCGCACAGTATTACGGATGGGGATACGGCCGCCCGTATTACGTTGTCCCATACGGATACGACCCGGAGCCGTATTACGCTCCGCCGCCGATCTACGACCCGCCCGCTCCGCGTGTGTATCGTCATCGGTCGGCGGTCCGGTTGCAGCATCGCGCCGCGCCGCGCCGGCAGCGGGTCATGCATCGCGTGCTGGTCAACCCGCTGCTGGGTCCCCTGCCCGACGCCTCGTCCCCGCGGCGCCGCTAGGTGTCCCCGCTGATCGGAGCGTCGCTTCGCCGGGTCGAGGACCAGCGGTTCCTGACCGGCGCCGGGCGCTACGTCGACGACATCGACATGCCCGGCCAAGTGTTCGCCCATGTGATCCGGTCGCCCTACGCCCATGGCCATGTCCGGCACATCGACCTTGCGGCGGCGCGGACGGCTGAGGGGGTCGTGGGCGCGTTCGTGGCGGCCGATCTGGCAGAGCTCGGCCCGATCCCTTGCCAGGTCTCGGTCGCGACCACCGGGCCGATGCTCGTGCCGGACCGCTTTGCGCTCGCGAGCGACCAGGTGCGCTACGTCGGCGAGCCGCTCGCCTTCATCGTCGCCCAGACGCTGAACGCCGCCCGCGATGCGGCGGACCGCGTCACGATCGAGATCGAACCGCTGGACGCCGTGACCGATGCCGTGGCCGCATTGTTGCCAGCCGCGCCGCAGCTTTGGCCGTCCGTTCCCGGCAACTTGGCCTACACGTTCGAGAAGGGCGACCCGGAGGCGGTGGCGGAGGCGTTTGCCGCAGCGGCCCACCAAGTGAGCCTCGATCTGGTCAACAACCGGGTCATCGTCGCCGCCCTCGAGCAGCGAACGGCGATCGGCGCGTTCGACCCGGCGACGGAGACATACCAGCTGCTATTCTCCGGGGCGCAAGTGCACGGCATCCGCGATGCGCTGGCCGACACCGTGTTCAAGGTTCCGCACTCCCGCATGGTCGTGATCGCACCCGATGTGGGAGGCGGCTTCGGCGTCAAGAACGCGCTCTACTCGGAATACATCCTCGTGTTGTGGGCCGCGCGGCGCCTCGGGCGGCCGGTTCGCTGGCGCTCCGACCACGCCGAGGATTTCGTCAGCACCGCGCATGGGCGTGACAACCACACCCGCGCCCGGCTCGCGCTGGCTGCCGACGGCACGTTCCTCGCGCTAGACGTGGCGACGACGGCCAATCTGGGCGCTGCGATGTCGAGCGGCGGACCGAGCGCCTCGACGAACGCGCCAGGGAACGCCATGGGCAGCGGGTACCGCTTCGGCGCCGTTTATATGCATGTGCGGGGCGCCTACACGAACACGGTGCCGACGGACGCTTACCGGGGCGCGGGCAAGCCGGAGGCGAACTACCTGCTCGAGCGGCTGATCGATGCTGCGGCAGCCAAGCTGGGGCGTGACCCGGTCGATCTGCGGCGGCACAACCTGGTGGACCGGTTTCCCCACCGCACGCCCATGTCGACCTCAATCGACGGGGGCCGCTTCGCTGCCAATCTCGACCCGGCGCTCGCTACGGCCGACATGGCCGGGTTTCCGGCGCGGCGGCTGGCGTCGCAGGCCCGCGGGCGGCTGCGCGGTATCGGCATCATCTGCTTTCTCGAGACGGCCCGGGGCGCGCCGGACGAAGGCGCGGAGATCCGCTTCGACGCGGATGGTACCATCGCGCTGTTGCTCGGATCGCAGTCGAATGGCCAAGGACACGAGACCGCCTTCCCACAACTCGCCGCCTCCGTGCTAGGGCTGGAGCCGGGCGCGTTCCGCTACATCCAGGCCAATACGCAGCTCGTGCGCGCCGGCAACGGCCATGGGGGCGCGCGCTCGTTGCATCAGGGTGGCACGGCGCTGGTGCGCGCCGCCGAGCAAGTGATCGCGAAAGGACGCGTGATCGCGGCCCGCCTGCTACAGGCGTCTCCCGACGAGCTCGACTATGCCGAAGGGTGCTACCGCGCCGGGTCGGGCCGGGTCGGCCTGCGTGAGGTGGCCGCGGCGGCCGAACCTGGCGAGAGCCTCGACACCTACGTCTGGAACAAGCTCGACCTGATCACCTTTCCGAACGGCGTCCACGTCGCGGAGGTCGATGTCGATCCCGCGACCGGCGCGGTCGATCTGCTGCGCTATGTCGCGGTCGATGATTTCGGCACCATCCTCAATCCCCTGCTCACGATCGGACAAGTGCAGGGCGGCGTGGCGCAAGGGATCGGGCAAGCCCTGCTCGAGCGCACGGTCTTCGATGCGGCCGGCCAACTGCTGAGCGGCTCATTCATGGATTACTGCCTGCCGCGGGCGGCCGATTTGCCCGATCTCGAGATCCACCTCGATGGAGTGGCGACCGATGCCAATCCAATCGGCAGCAAGGGCGTCGGTCAGGCGGGCGCGATCGCCGCACCCCCGGCGGTGATGTCGGCCGTGCTCGACGCGTTGTCGCTGGTCGGCGTGTCCCATCTCGACATGCCGGCCACGCCCGAGCGGGTCTGGGCCGCGATCCGAGCGGTTCGTTGACCGTCCCGTTCAGGCTCCATAGCGTTGGCGCGAGGGAGAGACGCGATGGCCGGACTATATTTCGACGAGCTGACGATGGGTCAGGTGTTCAAGCACGCCATGGGCCGCACCATCACCGAAGCCGACAACGTCTTCTTCACTGCGCTTACGCACAACCCGGCGCTGCTTCATCTCGACGAGCATTACTGCCGCGAACACACCGAGTTCGGGCAGCGGATCGTCAATAGTTGTTTCACGCTCGGCCTCATGGTCGGCATCTCGGTCGGCGACACGACGCTCGGGACCGCGATCGCCAATCTCGGCTGGGACGATGTCCGGTTTCCCAAGCCGCTGTTCCATGGCGACACGATCCGCGTCGAGACGGAGGTGATCGAACTGCGGGACAGCCGATCGCGACCCAACGCCGGCATCGTCACGTTCATGCACCGGGCGTTCAACCAGAATGGCGAGCTCGTCGCCCAGTGCAAACGCTCCGGGCTGCAGCTCAAGCGTCCTCTAGCTTAGCCTCGGGCCAGCGACTTCGGTCCATGGTCGATCGCCCGTGCGATCGTCGACAGACACACAGCGCGACACCGTTGCGGCGGTCATCGGTTGCACTTATAACGCGGCCGTCCGGAGAGGTGGCCGAGCGGCTTAAGGTGGCGGTCTCGAAAACCGTTGTAGGTTAACCCCTACCGTGGGTTCGAATCCCACCCTCTCCGCCATCTTTTGATTAGGTGGAAGCGACTAGCTTCGGCGCAGAGCCCGTTGAGGGGTTTGTGCCTGATTGTGCTGAGCACACCGTCTGTCGGCGGCTAATGCGCACCCGTCCCGCCCGGTGGCACCGCGCGCTGCTCTGCGGCGAGGCTCCCGACGTTCATGCCTACGATCATTTCCAGCGGCCAGCCGGAGAAACGCGCCAGCGTCTTTTGCTGGACAGTGGACTTGCCAGCGTCGGTCAGAACCCCGTCGTGCTCGAGCGCCTCCGCAACCATGCCGCGCACGGCAGTGATATAGCCGATCTGGTCATCGATCAGCGAGGCTGGTCCGGCCTCGCCGTGTCCCGCATAGAGCGTTTGTGCACTCTCAAATCGTGATTTCGCCTTCGCTAGCGCCGCAAGCCAGAGACCGGATCGACCTTCCGCGAGCCACGGATGCACCCGATTATATACGAGATCGGACACAATCACGGCGTCGATCTGCGGGAGCGAGATCGTGGTGTTGTCGGAGCACTCCATCGGCCCGAAATCGTCAACCTTCAGCTCGATTCCGTCGATGCTCAGCGTTTCACCGTCGTGCACCACGGCATCGGGGAATGCGAATTCTTGCGGGTAGTTCGCACCGACGATGGGCGTCCAATAGGCGCGCTTCGGCTCCGCTGTCTCCCGGATGCCGGCCATCGTGGTCGACGTGGCATGAACGCTCGTTCCCGGATGGCGCTCCAGTACCGTCGCAAGGCCGTTATAGTGGTCCGGGTGGGGGTGCGTGATGAGGATCGCCGCAAGCGGCTTCTCCAGCGCAGCGATGGCCTTGATAAGCGCACGGGCTTCGGACAGCACGAATTGCGTGTCGACCAACACCAGGCTCCTGTCACCCTCGATGATGAAGGAGTTGACGAAGAAGGCGTCGGGCGGTGATCGGTACACGTGGACCTTGGGCGCAACACTCATCACGAACTCCTTGTTGGGGCAATCGTAAGCATGACTACATGGCCAGGGTCGCCCTCAGCCGTGGTGCCGCGAAATCGAGAAAGGCGCGCAGCTTCAACGGCAAGAGCGTCTGTGCGGCATAGACAAGGTGAACGGGCAGGCGCTCGGGCGCGTATTCGCGCAGGATCAGGTCCAGCGTTCCGGCCTCGACCGACGCTGCGACTTGGTAGGAGAGAACACGGGTAATCCCCGACCCGGCGACCGCGGCATTGATTGCGGCGTCGGCCGTGTTGACGGAAAAGCGGGGTCGGATCGGCACCGGCAGCGGCGTGCCACGTGCGGCGAACATCCAGCGTGTCGAGGAGTAAATCCCCTCGAAAGCGATGCAGTCGTGCCGGTCCAGTTCGGCTGGCGTCATAGGTGTTCCCCGCGACCCAAGATAGTCGGGGCTTGCGCAAGTCACCCAACCGACGTCACCCAGCTTCAGTGCGACCATGCTGCTGTCGGGCAGCCTGCCGACGCGCACCGCGACGTCGATATGGGCGTCGGTCAGGTTCACGACGTGGTCGGCCAGCATCAGCCGCGCGGTGATGTCGGGATACGCCCTTAGGAAGGCGAGCACGATCGGCTCGACATGCAGGCGTCCGAACATGATCGACGCCGTGATCGTCAGGTGACCCCGAGGAATGCGGTACTCACCCGCGGCGGCACGCTCGGCGTCGTCGAGGTCGCCCAGGATGCGGCGAGCAGACGCGACATAGGCGCGTCCCGCCTCGGTCAGCGACAAACGGCGGCTGGAGCGAACCAGCAATTGCGTCCGCAGGTGCGCCTCGAGATCGGAGACCCTCCGGCTGACGGTTGCCAGCGGGATCTGCAACGTGCGCGACGCGGCCGAAAGGCTGCCGCCATCCGCTGCCGCCACCAACGTCCGCATGGCTTCGAATCGGTCCAACGCGCCTCCCGGATTATGGAAGGATGATTCCCTGCCCGACAGGATAGTGGAATGGAGAGTGAGCGTCCATCTTCTGCGCATCGGCCATCCCGGCCGCTCGCTGACAGGACTGGCAAAATGTCGCTTATCCCCCTCCCCGCTCGGATTACCGACATCGACCGTCCCATCGTCGAGGCATAGGCACCGGGCAGGTGTCCCGGCGCGCCCTTTTCCACTTGCCCCATCCCGAAAGGACCATCCCTTGACCCTCAGAGCCAACCTGCTGTCGGCGGCGTTCGGCGCCGTCGCCACCACCTTCAACCTCGCGGTTCCGGTCCCAGCCTCCGCGGCGCCGGACGCGACGCCGGCCGCGCTGACGACGGCAGTCGCCCCGACCCAGGTCCGCTATGGCACGATCAAGGTCGACGGCCTGAACATCGCATACCGCGAGGCCGGCGATCCCCGCCTGCCCAAGCTCGTGCTGCTGCACGGCTGGCCGTCGTCGTCGCACCAGTATCGTAACCTGATCCCAGCGCTCAGCAGCCGTTTCCATGTCATCGCGCCCGACTATCAGGGCTTTGGCAACAGCGACCATCCTGACCCGGCGACATATCATTACAGCTTCGACGCGATCGCGGCGACCATGGAGCAGTTCCTCGCCGCCAAGGGTTTCGACCATTATGGCCTGTTCGTGCAGGATTACGGTGGCCCGGTCGGGTTCCGCATCGTCGGGCACAACCCCAAGGCGCTGGACTGGCTGATCGTCCAGAACACCAACGCCTATGAGGTCGGCTTTTCGGCGGCCTGGGACGGCTTCCGCAAGGCACTGTGGATCAACCGCAACGCCGACAGCGAAGCGCCGCTCGCCGCGTTCAACATGCCGGACGTGATTAAGACCGTCGTCTATCTCGGGGGCGCCGGCCATCCCGAACTGATCGCGCCGGAGGCCTATGAGAGCGACGCCGCCTCGGTCGCCGGGCCGACCAACCTGCGGATCCAGCTCGATCTGTTCTACGACTACCGCACCAACCCGCAGAGCTATCCGGTCTGGCAGAAGTTCCTGCGCGACCATCAACCCAAAACGCTGATCTTCTGGGGTCAGCACGACCCGTTCTTCACCCCGGCCGGCGGTGAGGCCTACCTCAAAGATGTTCCACATGCGGAACTGCACCGGCTGAACGCCGGCCATTTCGCCACCGAAGACAACCTACCGTTCATCGCCGAGCACATGGTCGCCTTCTACGACCGGCAAGTGAGCTCCAGGAAGTGACGCGTCCCGCGTGACCCGGCGGTGAAGCCGCCGGGTCACGCCAATCGGAAAGACCCTCGAGATGACCAAGACGACCCTCATCACCGGCGCGTCGAGCGGCCTCGCCCGCGAGGTGATCCCGTCCAGCGACGTCGCCTTCACGCCAGCCGTCAAGGCTGTGCAGGCGTCGCGCGGCTCACGTGAGGCCTATGCCAGAATGGAGGCGCGGGGCGGCTTCCGGACGAAGGTCGACGAGAGCCTGGTCGGGTTTCTCGCCCAGGTCGACACGGCCTATCTCGCGACCGCCAACGCGGCCGGGCAGCCCTATGCGCAGCATCGTGGCGGCCCGAAAGGCTTCATCCGTCTCGTCGACGGGCAGACGATCGGGTTCGCCGATTTCACCGGCAACCGCCAATACATCTCGGCCGGCAACCTGGCCGAGAACGACCGCGCTTTTCTGTTCCTGATGGACTACGCCCACCGCCGCCGCATCAAGCTGTGGGGGCGCGCACGGGTCGTGGACGACGATCCCGACCTGCTCGCGCGGCTGATGCCCGAAGGCTACCGTGCGCGGCCTGAGCAGGCGATCCTGTTCGAGGTCGAGGCGTGGGACAGCAACTGCCCCCAGCACATTCCGCAGAAGTTCGACGGCGAGGACGTGGCGGCGGCGATGGCCCGGTTGGAGGCGCGGATCCTCACGCTGGAGGCCGAAAACGCGCAACTCAAGGCCGACAGGATCGAAGCGGACGATGCTTAGCCGCCTAAGGCTTCAGCTTGAGCAACCCGTCCGCATTGGCGTGGGCGATCTTGATCTGGTCGCCCGGCGAGATCGGTAGCGAGTCGAGGAAGTCGCGGCCGCGCTGGTTGGCGCTGAATGGATAATCCACTGAAAACAGCACCCGGTCGGCGCCGAACGTCATCAGCAATGGAACCAGCGGCGCCAGCGTGAAGAAGCCGCTGGTGGTGACCCAAACCTGATCCGTAATGGTCTGGCTGACCGTCCGGGTCAGCCGGCTCTGCGCTTCGTCGGCGAACACCTGGTCGCACCGGGCCAGCATCGCCGGCAAGCCCTCGCCCATATGCCCAATGATGATCTTCAGCCGCGGGTACTTGTCGAGCGCACCCGACAACACCAGCCGCAGTACGTGGATCGCAGTCTCGGAGTGCCAGCCCCAGCCGGACATCGAGAGAAGATAGCTCGAATCGCCCGGAAGTCCGTCGTAGTAGGCTTGCCGCACGGAGGCCGGCGGAAGCGCTGGATGGACGTAGAGAGGAACGTCCAGCGCCTCGAATCGCGCCAGGAGCGGATCGAACGCGGGATGGTCGAGGAACCGGCCCGCCGTGGTGCCGTTGACCATGCCGCCGCAGAAGCCATAGTCGGTGACGCAGCGCTCGAGCTCGTCTGCAGCCGCTTCGGGCGCCGTCATGGGCAGATGGCTGAAGCCGCCGTAGCGGCCAGGGTGCTCCCGGACCAACTCGGCGAGTGTCTCGTTCATGCTGCGGGCGAATGCCGGGCCCTCTTCCGGAGGCATCAGGTCCGCCCCGGGGCCGGCCGCCGACAGGATCTGGATGGAGATGCCGGCGGCGTCCATGTCGGCGATGCGGTCCGAACCGGTCTCGCGCAACAGGTCGGCGCGCGCTACCGCCGGTGGCGGCTTCCCGCTTGGCACGCCGCGCGCGGCCAGTGCCTCCTTGCTGACCTTGCTGCCCAAGGCTGGGATCGTGAAATGCTCTTCGAGCGCAACGATGCGCATGGTCCTGTTCTCCTCGTCGCGTCGCACTCAGACATCGGGCGCCGGGCGGCTGGCGAGCCACGCAGCCCGGCGCGGGCGGCGGTCGCCGCGCGTGAAATCCTCGAGATCGGGCACCAGCCTCATGCGGCGCCGGGCTCGCGAAGGAGGGCGGCCATCAGATGATCGCGCGAGAACGGCAGGTCGCGGACGCGCGTGCCGAGGGCATGGGCGACGGCGTTGCCGATCGCTGCGGTCACCGGGCCGAGCGCGACTTCGCCGAGCCCGAGGGGCGGATCGTCCGGCGACCCCACGAAGCGCGTCTGCACCTCGGGCGCTTCGCTGAAGCGCAGGATCGGGTACGTGTCCCAGGTGCGGGTGGCGATCCCGCTCTCGTCCATCAGCACCTGCTCCTTGAGCGTCCAACTCGTCGCCTGCACGGCACCGCCTTCGACTTGGTTGGCGGCGCCGTCCGGGTTGATCACCAGCCCGGCATCCACGGCGCACCAGATCCGACGGACCCGCACCTCTTGGTCCGCTTCGACCTCGACCACCGCCGCAAGATAGGCGGCGCGGTTCTTGTAGCGGCTGAACGCAAAGCCCAGACCGGCGCCGCTGCCGCCCGGGCCGCGTCCGTCCCAGGGCGACATCGCAGCAGCCGCCTCGATGACCCGGCGCGCGCGGGGGTCCGACATCAGGTCGAGCCGGTATCGCACCGGGTCGCGCCCGGCCGCCGTCGCCAGCTCGTCCATGAAGCACTCGATGGCGAACACGTTGGCCTGTGCGCCGAGCCCGCGCAGGGACGACGTCCGTAGCGGCGGGGCCGTGACCAGGTGATGTAGGATCTGTTGCTGGGGAAGATCATAAAGCGCCACCGAGTTCCGGTTGCCGCCGCCGCCGGCCGCGTCCGGCACGTCGTCGGAGCCGCGGGACTGTTCCCGGGTCGGGAGCGCCAGTTCGGCGAGCAGGTTGATGCCGCCGTGGGCGCCCGGCCGCTGCCCGTGAGGCGGGCTCCAGATCGCCATGGTCCAGGTCGCCGGGTGACCGGCCGCGTCCAGCTCGGCACGCAGGCTCACGACCGAGGCGCCGCCGACCGGTGCCGCGGACAGTTCGTCCTCGCGCGTCCAGCGGACGCGGATCGGGCGCCCAGGGCACGCGCGCGCGACGAGTGCGGCGTCCAGCGCGACGTCGTCGGCGCCGTTGTGCCCGTAGCAGCCGGCGCCGGGCCTGTGTTTCAGCGTCACGGCGGCCGGATCGAGCTTGAGCGTCCGGGCGATGGAGTTGCGCAGCGGGCCCACGCCTTGCGAGTGCGACCACACCGTCAGCCCGTGGCCGTCCCAGAGCGCCAGCGCGCAGCTCGGGCCGATCGACGCGTGCGCGATATAGGGCCGCGTGAAGGTGGCCTCGACCACCCGGCCAGTGCCGGCCGCGCCCGCCGCCTTTGGCTCTGGAGCGGGGACGACGCGGTCGATCGTGGCCAGGCTCAGCAGGTGCCGCGGATCGGCCTGGTCCGGCTTGGCTGCCGGGGTCCCGTCCCAGCTCACGGCGTGTGCGGCCACCTCGAGGGCCCGGTCGACGGCCGCTTCGTCTTCCCCGGCGATCGCGAGGAAATCGTGGATGCGGATGATGGTGACCGGCGATCCTGCGGCGCGCTCGATCCGCCCCGCATCGACCGCCGCGATCGAGGCGCCGCGATACGGCGTTCGCACCACACGGGCGTGGAGCATCCCGTCGGGCCTGAGGTCGTGGATGAACCCGGGCCCATACAGCTTCTCGGGCAGGTCAATCCGAGGAACGCTGCGGCCCACGACAGACTCTTCGTCGCGCGGTCGGGGCGGCGCCGAACCGGTCGCCTGCCGATGCAGGTCGAGCCGGTCGCCGAGCGTCCAGTAGCTCTCGCCGGTCGTCGTTCCCCGGCGGAGGAAATGCCCGTCGCGCACCGATAGATCGCCCGCCTCGCAGCCGAGATGGTCGGCCACGCAAGCGGCGGCGAGCGCACGCACCTCGGCGCAAGCAAGACGGATCGCGCCGCCCGACGCTTCGATGGACTGGCTGCCCGCCGTCATGCCCTCCTCCGGCGAGATGCCGGTTTCGCCGGAGACGACGCGGATGCGGTCGATCGCGACGTGCAACTCGTCCGCAGCGATCTGCCTGAGGGCGGTCAGCACGCCCTGGCCGAGCTCGACCTTGCCGGTGCCGAGGCGGACCGCGCCTTCGCCGTCGAAGCCGACCCAGCGGTCGAGCATCGGGTTATCGACCAAGCTGCGCGGCAGGTCGTTGCGGATCATGCGGCCTGCGCCCGGATGGTGGCCCCGGCACGGAGCACGGCGGCAAGGATGCGGTTGTGCGCGCCGCAGCGGCACAGATTGCCGTCCAACCACGCGGCGACGGAACCCCGGTCCAGCGTCTGCCCGGACCGGATCAGCGCCGCGGCGCGGACCAGGATGCCGGACAGGCAGTAGCCGCATTGGCCGGCCTGCTCCTCCAGGAACGCCTCGCGCAGGACCGGAAGCTCGTCCAGCCCCTCCACCGTCGTGACCGCGCGCTCGCCGAGATCCCCGGCGCGGGACGTACAGCTCCAGGCCGGTTCGCCGTCGACGAGCACGGTGCAGGCCCCGCAGGCTTCGTGACCACATCCGAACCGCGTGCCGAGCAGTCCGAGGTGGTTGCGCAAGACATGCAGCAGCGTGTCGTCGTCGCGGCACGCCGCGTCGTATGGTTCGCCGTTGACGAGCAAGCGCATCCTCTCAGTCCAGGATCAGCGCGTCGTGATAGGCGCCCTGGATGCTGCCGCCCGGCACCGGACCGCCGCCGGGGACGTGCACCTTGTCGCCGATCACCGCGACGGTGGCGCCGTGCAGGCCGTGACGCGGGAGCGCCATCGGGGTCATCGCCTCCCAGCTGTCGCTCGCCGGGTCGTAGGCTTCGTGGGTGCCGAACACGCGCCCGGTGGCCTCGCCGCCGAACACCAGGATCTTGCCCTTGTGGAACACGCAGGATGGGCCGCTCCGGGGCGTGGGCAACGGCGCCCGGAACGACCAGGTGTCCGAAGCCGGATCGAAGACGGCATGCAGCGCGGTGTTGAAGTCGTAGCTGTCCATGCGGCCGGCGATGGCGTGGATCTTTCCATCGACGACGGCGACGCCCATGTGGTCGCGCTGGCCGACGAAGGGCTGTGTCCCGGTCGATCCGCGCATGCCGGAGAGGATGGTGTATGTGTCAGTGGCCGGGTCGTACACGTCGTGCCATTCCACCGAGCGGACGTCGCGTCCACCGAGGATGTGGATCAAGCCATCGAGCACCACCGCCGACGCCGCCCCGCGGGGACGGCTCAGCCCGGCGATCGGCGACCACTGGTCCGTTGCGGTATCATACACGAAGCATTTGGAGTGCGGACAGCGGTTCTGCTCGATGAAGCCGCCGAACGAATACAGCTTGGTGCCGATCGCGGTCAGCGCGATGTGGTTGCAGGGGAGCGGAAACGGGGCGGCGAACGACCAGGTGCCGCTGCCCGGGTCGAACACCTGGTGGTAGTCGTTGTCGACCCGGCCGCGCGCGTAGCCGGCGACCACGTGCATGCGGCCGTCGCAGGCGACGACTCCCATTTCGCCCACCGGCACCGGGAGCCGCGGCTGCTCCTCCCAGCGGCCGCCATGCTCCGCCTTCGGGGCGATGCTGGTCAGGTAGCGCTGCTTCTCGACGGTCGCGGGGATGTCGGTGTTCTTTTGATTGAACAGGCCCACGAACAGAGGATCGTCCGTTTGGGCCGGGCCGCGCAGGTCCCCTTGCAGTGCGTGCATCGGTTCGTTTCCTCGATTTGATGTGGTCAGCCGTCCAAGCCCGCGGCGTGCAGCAGCCTCTTCGTCTCGCGGACCCCTTCCGCGGCCACGTCGAACGGCGAGCGCTCCCACAGGACCGGGTTGGGCGCCTCGTAACTCAGATACCCCGCGTACCCCTTCTCCGCGAGAAGGCCGAACACCTCGCTCCAGCGGATCGTGCCCTGGCCGGGAACGAGCCGGTCCGTGGGCCGCTTGACGCCCGTCACCGGGGTCGGAGACACGTCGCTGTATTGGAAGACGAAGATGTCGCGTCCGTCGACCGCCTCGAAGCCCCGACCCGGCGCGCCGCTCCGCGCCAAGTGGTAGGCGTCGAGCAACAGCCCGACATTCGACTTGCCCGCGCCGGCCACGATCTCCCGCTGCACGCCGAGGCAGTTGATCACGTCGTGCTGCGAATTGAACTCGAGCGCCAGCCGCAACCCGAACTCGGCGGCCATGTCGCCGGCAATTCTCAAGTTGGCGATCGCCTCCGCCACCGTCCCGGTGAGCGGGCCCGGCGCGCTCATGATCGTGTCGCAACCGAGCGCCACGGCGTTTTCGCAACTCAGCCGGAACACCTGCCAGAGCCGCTCGCTCTCCGCGCCCTTGGCGAAGATCCAGCCATACTCGACGCCGAGCACGCCCACGGGAATGCCGCCCGCGCGGATGGCGTCCAGCACTTGCGCGTTGCTCCAGCCTTGGTCGAAGCATCGCTTGAAGTCGGTCCAGCGCAACTCGACCGCGTCGTAGCCGGCCTCTCGAGCGGCTTCGAGCGCGGTTGGCAGGTCGGTCGTGTCCACCGTCCAGGTGTGCAGCGCGAGACGCCCGAACCGCGGCGCGCCCACGTCACCCAGCAAGGAAAGGCTCCATGGCGGCGTTGAACGCCTCGGGTTGCTCGATGTTACTCTGATGCGCCGCTTTCTCGATCAAGACCCGCCGCGCGCCAGGAATGCCATCGGCAATGGCTTGCGCCATGTCCGGCGTCGTCGCCTGGTCCTCCGCGCCGACCAGCACCAGCGTGGGAACCGCGATGTCGCCAAGCCGGGCCTGCACGTTGTAGCCGACGATGGCCTCGCAACAGCCGATGAACCCTTCGGCCGGCGTAGCGCGGATGACGGCGCGGAAGGGCTCGATCCGGTTCGGCTCGCGGCTGACGAACTCGGGCGTGAACCAGCGCGCGACCGTTCCCTCCACGACCGCTTCCATTCCCTTCGCCCGGACCGCCGCGATACGGTCGCGCCAGCCGGCATGGGCGGCTTCCGGGTAGCCCGCCGTCGTGTCGGCCAGCACCATGCGGGTGATCACGCCCGGGTGCGCCAGCGCATGCGTCAACCCGATCATGCCGCCGAGCGAGACTCCGAGCCAAGCCGTCTCGCGCACGCCCAACTGGTCGAACAGCAATTGGACATCGTCTGCCAACCCCGTCATGGCGTAGGGCGGGGGCGGCACCGGGCTGGCGCCGTGGCCGCGCAGGTCCACTTGCAGCACCTTGAACCGGCGGGAGAGCAATTTCGCCTGTGCATCCAGCAGATGCAGGTCGGACGCGAGCGAGTGGACTAGCGTGACCCAGGGCCCCTCGCCGCTGACGACGTGGTGGAGCGGGATGGCTGAGGCGGTCTCACGCGGATGAGGGGCTACGCTCGGTGTCGGCATCTGTGTATTCCTGCCCTTGTCGCACCAGACGTTAAGTCGTCTTATGACGATACTCTGCGGTGAGAGGGCGCTTGCGTCAACGTTGCCCGAAGGAGGTGCCGGTGAGTGAGTTGGACGAGATCGCGATACGGCCCATTCATCGCGAAGGAAGCACCCCGCTCTGGCTTCAACTCAAACATGCCTTGCGCGACCTGATCACCTTCGATCTGCGCCCCGGCGACCGGATCCCCACCGAGGTGCAACTCTGCGACGCATACGCGCTATCGCGTGTCACGGTCCGGCAGGCCATCACCTCGCTGGTCGATGAGGGGCTGCTCGAGCGCCGGCAAGGCCGCGGCACGTTCGTAGTGTTGCCGCGCATGGCCGAGAGCTTGGGCGAAGGAGGTCACTTCCTGCTCACCGGCTTCGACGCGGAGCGGCCGGAAAGCGTTTCCGTCTTCAGCAGCGAAACCGTCTCGGTGCCGGAGTGGATCGCGGCGCGGCTCGACCTGCCGGCCGAGAGCCCGGTATTCAAGATTCGCAAGCTCCTGACCACCGAGCAGGAGCGGGTGGCGTTCCGGACCAGCTACATCCCCGTCGCGGTCGCGCCGGGCTTGCCGAGCGCGAACTTGCAGCCGCCGCTCAGCCTGACGCTCGAGCGTAGTTTCGGCATCGCTCTGGCCAGCGCCGAAGAGACGATCGAGTTCATCATCGCCGATGCGTTCCGCGCCGAGATGCTGGGCGTGGCGGAGGAGCATCCGCTGATCTTGGTCGAGCGCGTCGTCCACTGCGCGCGCGGGCGCGGCGTGGAGTGCTCGCGCACCTTCTACAAAGCGGATCGGTTCCGGTTTCGTCATAAGCTGCTCGGCCCTCGGTGACGGACCGCGACTTTGTTTCTTGACGATTGGTAGTGCCTCTCGGCTACAGTGAGCCTAAGACGTCTTAATACGGGCAACATAGCCCAGGGGGAAGCACATGGCCGAGGCGGTTTGCGTCCGCGCCTCGTTTGGGCGAGCGGCACCTGTCTGACCCGGCGACCCTGCCGCCGCCCACCCATGCGGCGCCGCTCCGCGGCGAACCGCTCGTCTCGGTCCGCAACGCGCGGGTCTGTTACGGACCACTCACCGTACTCGAGGGCGTCAACCTCGACGTAGGCCCTGTCGAGGTCGTCAGCATCGTCGGCCCATCCGGCTGCGGGAAAACGACGCTGCTGCGCTCCATCGCCGGGCTCAACACCCTTTCCGGCGGCGAAATCCGCGTGCAGGACACACCGGTGCGCAAGCCGCTCCCATCCGTGTCGATGGTGTTTCAGAGCTTCGGCCTGTTTCCGTGGAAGAACCTGAAAAACAACATCGCCTACGGCCTGAAGCTCCGCGGTATGCCGCGCGCCGAGATCGACCATCGCGTCGCCGAGGTGATCGCGCTCGTCGGCTTGGCCGGCTTCGAACATGCATACCCTCATCAGCTCTCGGGCGGCATGCAGCAGCGCGCCGGTCTCGCGAGGGCGCTCGTGATGGAGCCGAAACTGTTGCTGATGGACGAGCCGTTCAGTGCCATCGATGCGCAGACGCGCGAGCTGCTGCAGTTCGAAATGCTGCGCATCTGGGACACGCGGCCAACCGCCATGGTGTTCGTCACGCACGCGATCGACGAGGCGGTTCTCATGGGCGACACCGTCATCGTCCTGGGCGGCCGTCCGGCCGGAATCCGCGCGGTGCGGCATGTCGACCTGCCCCGCCCGCGCGATCGCAGCGTGGTCCTCGACCCGCGGTTCATACATCTACGAGAACAGGTGTGGCACGACCTGTTCCAACTCTAGGAGGCTGATCGTGACGCCTGCAAACACCCCACGTCGACTGCGACTTCTGACTTGGCTGGGCGCGGCCCTTCTCGCTGGAGGCGGGATCGTCGCCGAGGCGCGGGCCCAACCCGCACCGATCAAGATCACCGTCACCGCCGTCGGACGGCCGCCCATCTTCTCCAACACGTTCGTCGATGTCGCGGACTCGCTGGGCTACTTCAAAGATGCGGGACTCGAGGTCACCATGCGCTGGTTCCAGCGCGCCGCCGATACGGCCAAGATCATCCTCACCGGCGAGGCCGATGTCGGCTGGACCGCGACCACGCCCGGGCTCAACCTGATGGCCTCGGGCGGACAAGTGGTGGCCATCGCCGGCCAGAACACGCAGGATTGGCTGGTCGCCTCCAACGATGACGACGTCAAGACCTGCGACGACCTCAAGGGAAAGACGGTTGCCGCCGACGGCATCAACAACGCGCGCTATCTCTATCTCGGCGCAGTGCTGGAGACCTGCAAGCTCAGCTTGAAGGAGGTGACGCCGATCGACTTGGCCAACGCGGCGCTCGTCAAAGCCGGCATCGCCGGACAAGTGCACAGTGGCGTCTTCCATGTCGACGAACTGGCCGAGATCGGCTTTCGCACCGGCAAGGAATGGCATCAGATCCCGGCGCCTGCCCGCATCGCCAAGGAACTTCATTACGGCATGATCCTGACCACGCCCAAGGAGATCGCCAACAATCACGAGGCGCTGGTCCGCTTCGTCGAGGTCTGGATCCGCACCCAGCGCTTCATGAGCAGCCCGGCGCCGCACGACCAAGAGAAATTCGCCGCCATCGTCTCCAAGGCGAGCCAGATCGATCAAAAGGTGGCCATGAAGGCCATCGAGCAACTGCAGGCGATCGGGTACTGGCAGAACAATCTTGGTCTCGATCAGGACCAGATTATGCGGCAAGAGGCGCAGCTCCTGGCGATCGGGACCATCAAGAAGGCCGACGCCCCAAGCTACGACAAAATCGTCGATCCCTCGATCTACGACGAGGCCAGCAAGCGGTTGCAGACTAAGCCGCAGTAACCCCTGATCGAGGCGGCGGCCGGTGCTGCGGTTGTTTTGCTATGGGCTGAGCGCGCGCGGTGTTGATCGCCGTGTGGCAGGCCTTCGGCCACAGCTTCGGCATCCTGTTCGTTCCGTTCACGGTCACGGTCGCTCGTCTCTGGTCGCTTCTCACGGAGGGGCCGCTACTGGCGGCGCTCGGCCTGTCCGCCCAGCTCTACTTCACCACGCTCGCCATCTCGATCGTCGTCGGCGTGGCGCTTGGTCTTGCCTTGGCGCGCTTCCGGCTGGTGTCGGAGGCGCTCGAGCCCTGGATCTTCGTCCTCTACGCCACGCCGACCATTGCGCTGGTGCCGTTTGTCTCGGTCACGCTCGGCTTCGCGTTCTGGCCCAAGGTCTTGGTCGCGGTCCTGATTTCCATATTCCCGATCCTGTTCGGCGTCGTCCAGGGCGCGCGGTCCATGCCGCCGCTGCACCTCGACGTTGCCGCAATGTTCGGATCCAACGAGCGCCAGCTCTGGCGCGATGTGATCCTGCCCTACGTGGCCCCATTCGCGATGTCGGGGATCAAGCAATCGATCGCGCTGGCGATGGCCGGCACCCTGGTGGCCGAATTCTTCCTCAATCCGGACGGAGTCGCCGCCGTGCTGCTGCAGGCCACGACCGTGGTCAATTCCGCCTCGGTCCTCGCGGTGACGCTCTTCGTCGCCATTCTGGCGGTGCTGCTGGTCGGTGTCGGCGAACTGATCGAGCGCCGGTGGATCCGCTGGCGCGAGAGCGCGGCCGGGTGAGGCGTCGCGTCGCCCCGATCGTCGCCGGGCTGCTTTTCCTGCTCGCATGGCAAGTCTATGTGGCCGCAGCGCTGCCCGACTTCGTCGCGCGCCCGAGCGGCATTATCGCCGCGATCCCATCGACGTTGATCGATATCGAGTTCTGGCACGCGATGCTGCTCACCGTGAGCTCGATCATCGAGGGCGTGGCGATCGGCTCCGCGCTTGGCCTGCTGACCGGGCTGGCGATGGGGCGGGTGCGCGCGCTCGGCTGGTTCCTGTCACTCTACATCCGGGCGCTCTACTCGCTGCCGCTGATCGCGTTGGTGCCCCTGATTATCCTGCTGGTCGGCTATCAGCCTGCGGCCCGGTTGATCGTGGTCGCGATCTCCGCCTTCCTTCCCGTCGCAGTGACGGTGGCCGACGGCACGAGGGCGGTGCCGAAGGAGTACCTCGAGGTCGGGCGCATGTTCGGCGCCCGGCTACGGCATCTCTGGCTCGGCATCGCGCTGCCCTCGGCGATGCCGCATATCGTCACGGGCATCGAGCTCGGCTTCGCGCGCGGAATCACGAACGCGATCGCGGTCGAAGTGTTGGCGAGCATCCCCGGTATGGGCATGTCCGTGTTCGAGAAATCGGCGGAGTTGAACGAGGACGCGTCGTTCGTCTACGTGCTGGCGCTCTCCGTCTTCGCGGTCGGCGTCCGCGTGCTGATGACGCGCACGCGGCGTCGGTTCGCCCCTTGGTATGCGGGCTAGCTCCCTCCTGGACCGTGTCGGCGGCAGCCCAGGGTGTGACGTCGTTAGACGACATCGCGGGCGCGCAACACGGAGTCACGAAGCGTGCTGACACGAGGAACACCATGGCCAAGCTGAAGCTATCGGTCGCGATCGGCAACTACGACCGTATCCGGCCGCTCGTGGATGGCTCCGTCGCGATCGACGGCGTCGATCCGCAGTTCATGTTGCTGGACCCGGAGGAGATCTTCTTCCGGGCGTTCCGCCACGCCGACTTCGACATCTGCGAGCTGTCGATGAGCAGCTACTCGGTGAAGACTTCGGACGGCTCGTCGCCCTACATCGCCGTGCCGGTGTTCCCGTCGCGGGCGTTCCGGCATACGTCGGTCTACGTGCGGACCGACCGGATCCGGAAGCCCGAGGACCTGAAAGGCAAGCGGGTGGGCGTGCCCGAGTATCAGCTGACGGCGAACGTCTGGGTGCGGATGTTCCTCGAAGAAGATTACGGTGTCCGTCCGTCCGACGTCACCTGGGTCCGGGGCGGCTACGAGACGCCGGGACGGATCGAGAAGATCAGCCTCACCCTACCGCCCGACGTGCGGCTGGAGACCGTCCCAGAGGGGGCGACGATCTCCGGCCTCCTCGAAGCGGGCGAGCTCGACGCGGTCATCGGCCCGCGGGCGCCGTCGTGCTTCGAGCGCGGCGCGCCGAACGTCGGCTACCTGTTTGCCGACCCCCAGCTCGAGGGCACGGCCTGGTACCGGCGCACCGGCCTGTTCCCGATCATGCACACGCTGGGCATCCGCCGGTCGCTGGCCGAGCAGCATCCGTTCCTGCCCTATGCCGTCACGAAGGCGTTCGAGCAGGCCAAGGCCGAGGCGGTGTCGGCGCTGGGCAACACCGCCGCGACCAAGGTGACGCTGCCTTTCGTGGAGGAGCAGCTGCGGGCAGCCCGGGACCTGATGGGCCAGGACTTCTGGTCCTACGGTCTCGAGGCGAACCGGCATGTGATCGAGCGCTTCCTCCGACGCCACCACGCAGAGGGGCTGTCGTCGCGCCTGCTGTCGCCCGAGGCGCTGTTCCATCCAGCCTCGCTCGAGCGACACAAAATCTAACAGGTCGTCGCAACACGCTCGATGTCCGGCATGTCGCTATGCCGCCTGTTGGAGCCGGGTGCGGATGCCGTGCGGCATCGCGGACCCATGCGCGGCGATCAGGTCGTCGACCATCGCGCGGATCTCGCGCAGCGACAGGACGCTCGCCGTGTGCCGGTCTAGGACGGCGGCGCGGTAGACGAGATCGCGGTCCCCCTCGAGAGCGGCTTGGACCGTCAGCTCCTGCACATAGGTGTGCGGAGCGCAATGACCGGCCAGTTCCGGCGGAAGCGTGCCGATAGCCACCGGGCGCAAGCCGTTGTGGTCCACGACGATCGGGACCTCCACGCAGCACGAGGGCGGCAGGTTGTCGATCAACCCGGTGTTTTCGACATTGCCGTAGATGAGCTGCAGCTCGCCGGTGACGATGCCCTGGATGATGTTGGCGCCGTATTCGACGCTGCGGTGGAGCGGAAAAGACTCGCCGGCCAAGAGCTTCCGCCGGGTCTCGGCGTAGGTGTTGAGGTTGCGGACGGAGCGTCTGATGTATTCGTCGACCGGGACGTCGTAGGCGGCAATCTGGTCGTCCCGGCGAAGGAAGTAGGGCGTGTATTCGGCGGAGTGCTCACTCGACTCGCTCACGAAGCGTCCGAGTTGGCGCAGCAGTTCGAAGCGGACCTTGTCCTTGGCGAAGATCGCCGGGTCATCGGCCGCCGCGGTCAGTTGCGGATAGGCGTCCCGACCGTCGATCATCAGCTTGAGGAACCACGTCATGTGGTTGATCCCGCCGCAGTGATACGACAATCGCGCGACGTCGACGTTCAAGTATTCCGCGAGATCGCGGGCGGTGTATTGCACGTTGTGGCAGAGCCCGACGACTTTCTGCGCCGGGAACGCCCGATATACGGCCCAGGTCAGGATGCTCATCGGGTTGGTGTAATTGAGCAGGAGCGCGTCCGGGCAGAGTTCGGCCATGTCGCGGGCCAACTCGACCATGAACGGGATGGTGCGCAGTCCGCGGAAGATGCCGCCGATCCCGACCGTGTCGGCTATGGTCTGCTTCAGCCCGTAGCGGCGCGGGATGTCGAAATCGATCAGCGTTGCGTCGTGCATGCCGATCTGCACCATGTTGATGACGAAATCCGCACCGGCGACGCAAGCGCGGCGGTCGGCATGCTCCTCGACGCGGGCTGGAGCGTCGTATTGCGCTGCTGTCCAGCGGGCCATCATGCCACCGGTTTCCAGTCGTTCCGCGTCGATATCGTGCAAGGCGATCGTGCAGTCGCGAAGCGCCGGGATCTGCAGGATGTCGATCAGCAGCGCCTTGACGAAGATGACGCTGCCGGCGCCGATCATGGCGATCTTGGTCATGGAGAAACTCCTATTTGAGGCCAGTGCTGGCGATGCCTTGGACGAGGTATCGCTGGAAGGCGAGGAAGATGGCGAGCATCGGCCCGAGCGCGATCAACGCCATGGCCATGATCTGACCCCATTCCGGGTTGGTCTCGCCGCGCAACATGTTGAGGCCGAGCGGCAAGGTGTATTGGTCGCGGTCGGTCAGCACGACCAACGGCCAGGCGAAATCGTTCCAGCGCCACATGAAGGTGAAGATCACCAGGACGGCGATGATCGGCTTGGAGAGCGGCAGCACGACGCTCCAGAAGATGCGGAACTCCCCGGCGCCGTCGAGCCGCGCAGCCTCGATCAGCTCGTCGGGGATGCTGACCATGAACTGGCGCACCATGAAGATGCCGAACGCCTCCGCTGCGCGCGGCAGGATGACGCCCCAGGGCGAGTTGAGCAGCCCGAGAGAGGAGACGATCAGGAATTCCGGCACCAGGATCACCTGGATCGGCACGATGATCGCACCGAGGATGGCGAAGAACAGGACACCCTGCCCGCGGAAGCGGAACTTGGCGAACGTGTAGCCGCAGAGCAGGTTGATCGACACCGTCAGCGCCACACCCGCGACGGCGATGAGCAGCGAGTTGGCCACCCAGGTCAGCACCGGCATCCGATGCCAGATCGCGGCGAAGCTCGACCAAGTCACGGCCGACGGCAGCAAGGCGGGCACCGCGGCGAAGATCTCGGCGCGCGGGCGCAGCGCGGTCACCAGCATCCAATAGACCGGGAACACCATGATCAGGCCGCCGAGCGCGAGCGCGACCCAGATCGCGGCGCCGCTCGCCGGACGACGGAACATCGTCGCGCTCACAAGACGTTGTCCGACTGCCGGCTCGCGCGCCACTGAAGCGTCGTGAACCCGAGGATGAGAATGTAGAGGACCACTCCGGTCGCACTCGCGTACCCCATCTCGTTCGTCACGAACGCGGACTGGTAGATGTATTGCACCGTCGTGGTGGTCGAGAAGCCGGGGCCGCCGCCCGTCATGACGTAGATCAGGTCGAACACCTGGAACGAGTAGATGATGTCCAGGATCAGCAGCAGGAACGTCGCTGGCATCAGCAGCGGCAGGGTGATCGCACGGAAACGGGCCCATGGCCCGGCGCCGTCGATCTGCGCCGCATCGTAATAGGTGGACGGGATCGATTGCAGCGCGGCCAGGTAGACCACCATGTTGAAGCCGAGCCGGACCCAGATGGTGGCAATCGCCAGCGACGGCATCGCCCAGTTCGGCGAGGACAGCCAGTTTACCCGCCCCAGTCCGAGCCGGACCAGGACCCCGTTGATCACACCGAAATTGTCGTTGAACAACCACGCCGCCATCGTCCCGGTCGCGACAGCGGAGATCACCACCGGCATGAAGTAGACGCTCCGCAGCGCTGTCCGCCCCGGTAGCCGACGGTTCAGCGCCACCGCCAGCGCCAGCCCGAGCACGAGACTCGCCACGACGGTGACCGCCGCGTAGACGACCGTGTGCGCCAAGGCCTGCCAAAACAGCGGATCGATCATCATCCGCCGGTAGTTGGCCCAGCCGACCCACTCGGAGTCGCCGATCAGGCTCCAGTCGTAGAAGCTGATGTACACGGCATACAGAAGCGGAACGAACGAGAATGCCGTGAACAGAACGATGTTGGGCGCGATGAAGAGGTAGGGCACGAGCTGTCGACGGCCCAAGGCGGGCCGCCGTTTCGGTTTTGCGGGCCGGGCCGCGCTCGAGAGTTGAGTGGACGCGCTCACCGTCTACGTCGACAGGATCGGCTGGACGGCCGCATCGATGTTGCGCGCCGTGGTCGCCGCGTCCTGACCGGAGGTGAATGCCAAGTCGAGCTCGTCGGCAAGCTTGGCATTGATCTTGGCAAAGGCGGGCAGCGTCTCGGTGGCCACCATGTGGGGCGGGATGGTCGAGGCCTGCTTGACGAAGACCTCCATCGCGTCGGGCCGCAACCGGTACGGGATCGGCTTGGCCGCGAGGTCGCGGCGCACTGGGAGGAACTGCGCGCCGACGATGAAGTCTTCCATGTTCGCCGGGTCGACCATGAATTTGAGGAACGCGGCCGCCACCTCGGGCGCCTTGCAATCCCGGCTGATGGCGATGGCATTGCCGCCCAGATCAGACGCCATCGCCGCATCGCGCGGCATGTAGGTCACCGTCCAGGGGTCGGCCATCGCTTTCGACAGGAACGGGATCTGCCAGTCGCCGCCCATCAGCATGCCGATCGTGCCGTTGGCAAACAGGTTTTGCGGCTGCTCGTTGCTCTTGATGGAGGTCGATGGCGGGACCAGCCCCTCGGTGAACCACGATTGGCACCAGGCGATCGTCTCGATTCCCTTTGGCTCCGACACGACCGAGCGGGAAAGGTCGTCGCTCAACATCTGGCCGCCATGCTGATACAGCAACGGCAGCCAGCGGTACGCGACGGAGTTCTGCCAGCTCATCGCGAAGCCATAGGCAGCGCCGGCCGTCTTGAGCGCACGCGCCGCGCGGATGAACTCGGCCCAGGACCAGCTATCCTCCAGCCGCTTGGGCACCGTGAGCCCGGCCTTTTCCGCCAACCTCTCGTTGACATAAAGCGCGAAGGTGTCGGTGTGATGCGGCAGTGCGACGACCCGGCTCTTGTAGGTCACCGCCTGCCAGAACGCGGGCTGGAACGCTTCCGCATCGCCGGCGTCGAGATACTTGCCGAGGTCGATCGCGGCGCGCGCAGCGGCGTAGCGCCCGATCTGCTGGTATTGCACGCGAAAGAGGTCGGGCCCCTGCCGTCCAGCGAGTTTGGTGTCCACCTGCTGGTAATGCTGCGCGGCGGAGCCGCTGACGTCGAGGCGGATCGAAACGCCGGGAGTGCGCGCCATGAAGCGTTGGATGACGGCGTTGAACGCGTCCTGCTCAGCTTGGGCGCCCCAGACCGCGAGCGTCAGCGCCGCCGAAGAGTCGGCCCGGGCGGGCCGCCAAAGCGGGCCGGCCATCAGTGCGCCGCCCGCGAGACCAGCCCGCACCAGGGAGCGCCGACCAGGGGTCCAAGAAAGTGCCATGTCGTCGTTCCTCCATGCCCGGTTGATCCGGGGCTACTGATCAGGGCTGCGTGGTTCTCCGCAGGATCGGCGGATGACCAGCCGTGCCGGCAAGGTGGTGATTGGGTCCGAGGGCGCCCTGCCCTCCAGCATGTCCAGCAAGGCGTTGGCCGCGAGCCAGCCCAGGTCGTGCCGGGGATGGTCGACGGTGGTCAGGGTGGGAATGGTCACCTCGCCCAGCGCGATGCCGTCGAAGCCAACCACCGACATGTCTCGCGGAACTACGAAGCCGAGCATATGCAGCGTATGCAGCGCGCCGACCGCCATCTGGTCGTTGAACGCGAACAAGGCCGTCGGCGGCGGCCCGGCCCGGGCCAGCAGAATTCGTGTCGCGGCCGCGCCGCCGGCTGAGCTGTTCGCGCCGGCGATCACCAGCGCCGGGTCGAACGGAACGTTCGCCTGCGCGAGCGCGGCACGGTAGCCGGCCAGCCGGTCGTTCGGCTGACCGGCTGACAGTCGTTCGTCCGTGATGTGAGCGATACGGCGGTGCCCCAGCGAGAGCAGGTGCCGGATCGCCAGGATCGCGCCGCCGGCGATGTCGACACGGATGCACGGAACGGCGGTTTCGGGCCTGGCATCCTGGATCAGGACGCAGCCGATCCCGCTGTCACGCAAGCGCGACACCTCCTCGCAGACGAGGGCGGATCCACCATGGACCATCAGGCCGTCGGACATACCGCCCGCGCGCAAGCGCCGCAGGGCGTCGACGCCTGCCACCTCCGATGACACGCCAATAACGTCCAACACGTAGTTGCGGCGAGCGGCAGCGTCCTGCGCCGCGGCTGCGACCTCGGCGAGATAGGGATTGCCCAACTCGGAGGTGACCAAGGTGACGACGTTCGTGCGCCGACGCCGCAGCGAGCGCGCGGCTTGGTTGGGCACGTAATCCAGTTCTGCCGCAACGGACAGGACGCGTTCCTGCGTTGCTTGCGACAACCCGTAGCGGCGGCTCTCACCATTCAACACGATGGATACCGCCGCCAAGGAGACGCCGGCGCGGTCAGCCACGTCCCGGCCGGTGACCCGTATCCGGCCCTGGGCATGGGGAGCCTCGGCATTGGACAGTCCAGCATCCTCCCGCCCCAGCGCCGACGTAATCTCGGCTCATGATCTAAAACGATTTAGCAGCACTTGGGCAGCGCCGGTCAAGATCGTTCTCGGTTGGATGCATCCAGGCGGCTAAGTGCGACGCGGACGCTGCCCGATGTGGTCCCGCGGTCCGTCTATCGCGCGGGGACCTGCTGCAGATACCAGTCCAGGATCTCGGCGCCGGTCCACATCACCACGCCGTCATGGCCCAGAATGTAGTCGTATAGCGCCTCGAGATACTTGATCCGATGCGGCACGCCGGTGAGGTAGGGGTGGATGGAGATCGCCATCACCCGCGGAATGTCGGCGCCTTCCTGATACAGCCGATCGAACTGGTCACGGCCGCGGTGGAGCAGCGTGTCGGACGGTTGCTGCTGCACCGCCGTGATCGCCACGTCGTTCAGTTCGAGGGTGTAGGGAACCGAGGTCAGGCGCCCGCTGCGCGTGCGGATGGGCACGGGCTGATCGTCCAGTACCCAGTCGGCGACGTATTCGATGCCTTCCTCGGCAAGCAGATCGGCCGTCTCCGGCGTCTCGGTGAGCCCCGGGCTCTCCCAGCCGCGGGGCGGCTTGCCGGTGACGGCGGCGATCGCGTCCATTGTAGCGCGGATGGCGGCGCGCTGATCCTCGACCCGGTGCATCGGCTTCTGCACCCAGCCATGCCCCATGAAGTCCCAGCCGGCCGCGTGCGCGGCGGCACACATCTCGGGGTAGAGCTCGCAGACGGTGCCGTTCAGCGCAAACGTCGCTTTCAGGCCGCGCTTGGCGAGGACGTCGAAAAACCGCCAAATGCCGACGCGCATGCCGTATTCGTGCCAGGCCCAGTTCGGCAGGTCCGGGAGCAAAGGCTGGCCCATCGGCGGCGGCAGCACGGTCCGCGGCATCGGCACGTCCGGCTGCCAGTTCTCCACGTTCACGATCGTCCAGACCGCGACCCGGGCGCCGTTGGGCAGTGCGAGTTTGGGGCGGGCATGGATCGGGGAATAAGGGACACGGTCGCGGAAGCTGATGGGCTCGCTCATGCGCCGCCGCCCCAACGGCCGGCGCGCCTCACGGCCTCGATCAGTCTCGCCTCGTCATCCATGCCGCTGCTCCAATGATTTGGGCCAAAATACAACACGGCCCCGACCTTCCCAGCCACGCGAAATTCACGCATGACCGAACTGGCGGCACCGATGGGGATCAAAGGGAAATGCATGTCTATACGACCATTGAACCGAACCATGCCATCTGCTGGAAAGGGCGGTCGGTGACGCCGGCCCACCCGCTCGCATGAGCGTCTTGAACGCCGGCCTCCTCGGCCTCGGCTGGTGGGGCCGCACCATCGTGGACACCCTGCGCGACAGCCCGGCCCTGCGCATCGTCGCCGCGTTCGATCCGGCGCCGGCCGCCGCTGACGTCGCGGCGGCGGCAGGCATCCCGCGCGCAGCGAGCTTCGACGACATCCTGCGCGACCCCGCGGTCGAGGCAGTGATCCTGTGCACGCCGCATACGATGCACGCCGACCAGATCGTGCGCGCGGCCGAGGCGGGCAAGCACGTGTTCTGCGAGAAGCCGCTGTGCCTCACGCGCGCCGAGGCCGCCACGGCGATCGCGGCGTGTCAGCGCGCCGGTGTCCAGCTCGGCGTCGGGCACGAGCGGCGGTTCGAGCCGCCGATCCTCGAGTTGCGCCGCATGGTCGAGGCGGGCGAACTCGGTGTGCCGCTCCAGATCGAAGCCAATTTCAGCCAGGACAAGTTCCTCACGCTGCCCGCCGACAACTGGCGGCTCTCGGGGGCCGAGGCGCCGGCCGGGCCGATGACGGCGACCGGCATCCACCTGCTGGACCTCGCGGTCAGCGTCCTCGGTCCGGCCGAGAGCGTGCTGACCCACGTTCGGCAACTCGGTAGCGCGCTCGCCAACGGAGACACCCTGGCGGCCATGATCGGTTTCCGCGGTGGCGCCACCGCCTTGCTGACGGCCATCCTGGCGACCCCGTTCGACGGCCGGTTCGCAATCTATGGTAGCCAGGGCTGGGCGGAGGTGCGGGACAAGGCCCATCCGGAGCGGTCGGAAGGCTGGACACTGACGACTTCTCTCCGTGGCCAGCCGAAAAGCGTCACCGAATTCCCGCCAGCGCCCGCCGTGCGCGCCAATCTCGAGGCATTCGCACGCGCGGCCATGGGCGGCGACGCGTATGCGGTGCCGCCGGAGCAGATGCTCGCCACCATCGCCGCGTTCGAAGCTGTGGTGCGGTCGTCGCGCAGTCGGGCGATCGAGACCGTCCAGGCCGGCTAGCTACGCCTGCCAAACCCGGCTGGCGGCGGCGGTAGTCTCTTGCAGCAGATCGCGCAGGGCGGCGGCGGCGGCGGACAGTGGCCGCCGGGTCGCCTCGATGGTGACGAGGTCGAGCGACAACGGCGGCTCGGCCAGCGGGCGGACGACGTGGCGCGACGGACCGCGGTCGCGCGCCATCATCACGCCCGGCAGGATCGCCACCCAGGCAGTCGTTGCCACCATGTCCAGCGTCGCCAGCATCGCGTCGAGCGTGATGGTGCGGGCGACCGCGACGCCGTTGGATTGCAGATAGGTCTGGATCGTCTGCCGCCGCGTGTTGGCCGCACCCGGCAGCACGATCGACAGCGGGCCCAAGGTCGCCAACCGCACCGGCGCCGCGTGATCGCCGCTGGCGGCCACCAACACCTCGGGCGTTGTCGCGAAGGGATGGCTGATCAAGCCCGGCAGGCCGGTGAACCCCGGCACCACGGCGAAATCCAGCGATCCCTGCCGGACCTGCTCGGTCAACACGCCGCTGTAGCCCTCGTGCACGCCGACGCTGACATTGGGATGCCGGTCGGTGAACGCCGCCAGCGCCGGCGCCAGGGCGCATCGCGTCACCGTCGGCATGAGGCCGACGCGAACCTCGCCGGAATAGCCGGCGCTGCATTCCCGCAACACCTCGCGCGCTGCCGCGTGGGCCCGCAACACCTCCAGGCACCGTAGGTAGTAGCGATCGCCCGCCGGCGTCGGGCTGACCCCGCCGCCATCGCGGGTGAACAGCCGGGCGCCAAAGCGCTCCTCGAGCTTGCGCACGTGTTGCGAGACGCCGGACTGGGTCGCGGCCTCGCGGGACGCGGCTGCGGTGAACGAGCGCTCCTCGTAGGCGGCTACGAAGAGCAGGATGTCACGAGGCAGGTCGGCCATTAGGAAACCTGATAAAGGAGATTACGTCGTCTCATTTGGCATCGCGCTCGGTTCGCACCACCTTGGCGGCATGATGGACACGCGCCCCGAGCAACGAGTGACCGACCCGGCCGAACTTCGGCGTGCGCTGGGCCGGTTCGCGACCGGCGTCACAATCGTGACGACGTGCACCGAAGAGGGTCGGCTCGAAGGCCTGACCGCCAATTCGTTCAGCTCGGTGTCGCTCGACCCGCCGCTGGTGCTCTGGAGCCTCAACCGCAGCGCCCGCTCGCTGCCGAGCTTCCTGGCGGCGCGGTGGTTCGTGGTCAACGTGTTGGGCAGTCATCAAAGCGCGCTGTCGTCACGCTTCGCCGGGTCGCGCACGGACCGGTTCGCCGGGCTCGGCTACGAGGCGGGCCTCGGCGGCTGCCCGGTGCTCGAGGACGGCATCGCCCACTTCGAATGCAGCGTTCATGACCGGGTCGAGGCGGGCGACCACGTCATCTTCCTCGGCCGCGTCGAACGGATGCGGCATCGCGACGGCGAGCCGCTGTTGTATAGCGGAGGCCGCTACTGCGTGCCGGCCGCGCTGGAAGCCGCGGGCTAATCGGCCGTCCAACCACCGTCGACCACGAGCGCACTTCCGGTCATCAGCGCCGACGCGTCAGAGGCGAGGAACAACACCGCGCCCATCAGGTCCTCCGGCTGCCCGATCCGGCCGAGCTTGATCTTGCTCAACACGTCCGTGCGGAAGGCGTCGTCCTGGAAAAACGGCCGCGTCAGCGGCGTGTCGATGAAGGTCGGGCAAATGGTATTGACGCGGATGCCGATCGGTCCGAACTCGACCGCCATGGCCTTCGAGAGGCCTTCCATGGCGTGCTTGCTGGCGCAGTAGATCGTGCGCCGGGCGCCGCCCACGTGGCCCATCTGCGACGACATGTGGATGATCGAGCCGGGCCGCCCGGCGTCGGCCAGCGAGCGGGCGACCGCCTGGGCGACGAAGAACGCCGCACGGACGTTGACCGACATGACCGCATCGAAGTCGTCGGTCGAGACCTCCAGGAACGGTTTCGGTCGGTTGGTGCCGGCGTTGTTGACCAGGATATCAAACGGCGCCGCTCCGGCGATCGCCGCCTGCACCGCCGTCACGTCGCACACATCGGCTACCAGGGTCGCGGCCTGTCCGCCGGCGTCGCTCAGCGCCGCCGCCACGGCCTCGATCTCCGTCCGCGTGCGGGCCATGAGCGTGACGTGCGCGCCGGCCTGGGCCAGGGCGGCGGCGCAGGCGACCCCGAGGCCCCGCCCCGCCCCGGTGACGAGCGCGCGCTTGCCGTCCAGCCGAAACGAGGGTGTCCGCGGGAGCGTCACGGCGCGGGCTGAGCGTAACCCACGTTGCCGCCGCCATAGCGCCGCACCCGCACGTTGGCCTGCTCGGCATGACCGGCGAACCCTTCGAGCATGCACAGCCGCGACGCGTAGGCGCCGATCTTCGCGCTGGCGGCGTCGGTGGTCACGCGCTGGTAGCTGCAGGTCTTGATGAACTTGCCAACCCAGAGGCCGCCGGTGTAGCGCGCGGCCAGCTTGGTCGGCAGTGTGTGATTGGTGCCGATCACCTTGTCGCCGTACGCGACGTTGGTGCGCGGGCCGAGGAACAGCGCGCCGTAGTTGCGCATGTTGGCCAGGAAGTAGTCGGGATCCCGGGTCATGACCTGGACGTGTTCGGAGGCGATGCGGTCGGCCTCGCGCACCATCTCCGCGTCGTCGTCGCAGACGATGACTTGGCCGTGCTCGGCCCAGGATTGCCGGGCGATGTCGGCGGTGGGAAGAATGCCGAGCAGGCGGTCCACCTCGGCCAGCGTCTCGCGCGCCAGGCGCTCGGACGTGGTCAGCAGCACGGCCGGCGAGGTCGGGCCGTGCTCGGCCTGGCCCAGCAGGTCTGTGGCGCAGATTTCGCCGTCCACCGTGTCGTCGGCGATGACCAGCGTCTCGGTCGGGCCCGCCAGCAGGTCGATGCCGACCCGGCCGAACAACTGCCGCTTGGCTTCGGCGACGTAGGCGTTGCCCGGTCCGACGATCATGTCGACCGGGGCGATGGTCTCGGTGCCGATCGCCATGGCCGCGATCGCTTGCACGCCGCCGAGCACGTAGATTTCGTGCGCGCCGCCCATGTGCATCGCGGCGACGATGGCCGGATGCGCACCGCCTTTGAACGGGGGCGCGCAGGCGATGATGCGCGGGCAGCCTGCGACGCTGGCGGTCAGCACCGACATGTGGGCCGAGGCCACCATCGGGTAGCGCCCGCCCGGCACGTAGCAGCCTACCGCCTGGATCGGGATGTTCTTGTGTCCGAGCACGACGCCCGGCATCGTCTCCACCTCGAGGTCGGTCAGGCAGGCCTTCTGCGCCTCGGCGAAACGGCGGACCTGCGCCTGGGCGAACTTGATATCCTCGATGTCGCGCGCCGGCACCTTGGCGATGGCCGCGTCGATCTGCGCCGGGGTCAACCGGAAGCTCTCCGGCTCCCAACGGTCGAACTTGGCCGACAGCGAGCGGATCGCCGCGTCGCCTTCTCGCTCGACCTGCTCGAGGATGCCCTCGACCGTCTTGCGGACGGCGTCGTCCGCCTCGCGCAACGCGGTGGCGTCGGCGCCATGCTTGAGGATGCGGGCCACGGTCCCTCCTACTTGATCGCGAGCGGGTTGATCGGCGAGCCGGTCCCGCCCGTCAGGTTGAGCGGCGGCCCGCTGAACATGAATTCGTAGACGCCGTCGGCAGCGCAATCGGCGGCCAATTCGCTGACGTCGAACATTTCGCCCATGGTGAGGCCCATCGCGGGGATCACCACCCAGTGCCAGGGCTGCTTGGCCTCCGCCGTCTCGTTCGGCCGCACCTCGACGCCCCAGGTGTCCGAGCAGATCGCGGCGATCTGCTTCTCCTGGCACCAATAGCAATTCTCGAACCGCACGCCCGGCGCGTCGCCGCCGGCATAGCCGCCCCAGGCGCCCTCAGCGCGGCAGCGCTCCATCTGCCCGGTGCGCACGATGACGAAATCGCCGCGGCGGATCCCGACACCCTGCGCCGCCGCGACTTCGTCCAACTCGGCATTGCTGATGCCATAGCCGTCCGGCAGCCAGTCCAGCTTCTTGTGCCGCGGCACGTCCAGCAGCACGCCGCGGCCGACCATCTTGGCCTTGGCGTGCTCGATGCCCAACACATGCACCCCGCCCGCGTCGACCCGGCGGGCATCATGTCCGTTGTACATCTTATCGTCGAGGAAGATGTGCCCCAGGCTGTCCCAATGCGTCGCCGCCTGCACCGGCATGTTCAGCGCGTCGTCGGCGTAGCGCAGCGTCTGGCCACCCTGGTCGAAGCGGCCGGCGACCGCGTCGGTCCCGGTGGCGAGCATCGTGTGGATCGGGTTCCAGCGGCCACCGAACAAGCCGCTTTGCGGGCCCTGGTTATTGAGCGGGATGCCCATGGCGAAGACCTTTCCGCGCTTGACCAGCGTGGCGGCAGCGACGACGTCTTCGTCACGGATGTGGTTCAGCGTGCCGATCTGGTCATCGGCGCCCCAGCGGCCCCAGTTCTTCAACGCTTCCGCCGCCGCGTAGATCGCTGGCAGGCCCGCACTGATGTCCATCCCTCAAGCCTCGCCGGGGAAGTTGAGCTCGATCGTGACGCCGTTTGGGTCTTCGAGGAACACCTGCTCGAGGTTCATGGCGGGGACCGTGCGGTCGCGAAAGGTCACGCCGGCGGCGCGGAACTTCGCCCGCATCGCCCGGACGTCGTTGCCGAGGAAGGCGACGTGGTCGATCGTGCCGGTGCCCGTCGCGTCTGCCGTCTTGTCACCCAGATACGCCTTCAACCCGGCTGGATCGTTCGGGTCGATCCCGACGACGTGCACCACCGCGACGCCGCCCTGATACAGCCAGACGCCAGGGAACGGGAACACCGGCCGCGGCCCGACCTCGAGACCCAACGTATCCACGTAGAACCGCTCGGTGGCGGCCAGATCGGTGGTGCGGATCGAATAATGGTCCAAGCGCGTGATGGGCATGGCCGCCTCCCCTGATTTTCGGTCGATCAACAAGCGCGGCGGAGTGGCTTTGTCAAGCTTGACGCCACGACACAAGCACCGACCATAGTGTGGGGGGAGAGGTCGACCGTGAAAGCCAGAGCCGTCGAGTATGTGCGCGCGCAGTCGGTGGCGGACGCCCTTGCCTGGCTCGATCGCCATGGCGAGGGGGCCAAGCTGATCGCCGGCGGGCAGAGCCTGCTGCCGGCGCTCAACCTGCGGCTGTCCGCCCCAACGATCCTGATCGACATCTTCCGCTTGCCGGAACTGCAAGGCGTCAGCCTGCACGACGGCATGGTGCGCATCGGGGCTGGTTGCACGCACGCGCAGCTGCTGACCCATCCGCTGATTGCCACTCATGCCAGGCTGATCGCGCGGGCGCTGGCCGACGTCGCGCATCCGGCGATCCGCAGCCGCGGCACCATCGGCGGCAGCCTGGCCAACGCCGACCCGGCGGCCGAACTGCCCGCGTGCATCCTTGCGCTCGGCGCGGTGCTGGTTGTCCAGGGCAGCGCCGGGACGCGCCGGGTCGCTGCCGACCGGTTCTTTACCGGGCTGTTCGACACCGCGCTGGCGGCAAGCGAGATGCTGGTGGCCGTCGAAGTCCCGTTGGCGCCGGACGGACGGTGGGGCTTTGCCGAGCTCGCCCGGCGCAGCGGCGACTACGCCATGGTCGGCCTGGCGGCGCAGCGGACGGCGGCCGAAACACGGCTGGCCTTCTTCTCGGCCGGCGCCACCGCGGTGCTCGCCCGCCGCGCCGGGGCCGCCCTCGCACCGGGCATCACGGACGCGACCCTCCGGGCCGCGTCCGATGCACTCGCCCTCGACCTGCCCTCCCACGCCGACTTGCAGGCGACCGCCGCAACCCGGCTGCACCTCGCCCGCGTGCTGTTGCGCCGCGTCGCCGGCCCGTGGGCCGCAGCGTGACCGCGATCCGCCTGGCTGTGAATGGCGAGACGGTGGCCGCGGACGTGCCGGCCCGGATCCACCTCGCCGATTTCGTGCGCGAGCACCTCGGCCTCACCGGCACCCATCTCGGCTGCGAGCACGGCGTGTGCGGCGCCTGCACCATCCGGCTCGACGGCGAGATTGTGCGCGCATGCCTCGTGTTGGCGGTGCAGGCCGATGGCGGCACGGTCGAGACGATCGAGGGCTTGTCCGACAGCGGCGAAATCGCCGACCTGCAGCGCGCCTTCGTCGAACGCAACGCGCTCCAGTGCGGATATTGCACGCCCGGCATGCTGATCGCCGCGCAGGATTGGCTGCTGCACGCCGACGCTCCCGACCGGGCTGCGATCCGCGAGCACCTGTCCGGCAATTATTGCCGCTGCACCGGATACGAGGCGATCGTGGACGCGGTCGCGGCCACGTGGCGGGCGCGGCATGAACTTTAGCGACCTCGAGCGGCCGAATGCCCATATCGGCCGCGCCCTGCCGCGTCCGGGCCTGCAGCGGCTGACCCATGGGCGCGGGCGCTACGTCAGCGACATCAGCCTGCCGCGCATGGTCCATGCCGCGTTCCTGCGGTCGCCTTACGCCCATGCCGAGATCGTCCACCTCGACACCGCCGCCGCGCGCGCGATGCCGGGCGTGCTCGCCGTGCTCGACGGGGCGGCCATGGGGTCGCTGTGCACGCCCTGGGTCGGCGTGTTGAGCCATCTGCGCGGGCTGAAATCGGCGCCGCAGCACCCGCTGGCGGTCGGCCGGGTCCGCTGGCAAGGCGAGCCGGTGGCCATGGTCGTCGCGACGACGCGCGCCGAGGCGGAAGATGCCGCCGAGCACATCGCCGTCGAATACGACCCGCTCGACCCCGTCGTCGACGTGCTGGCCGCGCTCGATCCGGCCGCGCGGCCGATCCATCCCGCGCTCGGCGACAACCTCGCCTTCGAGCGCCGCATCGATGCCGGCGACGTGGACGCCGCCTTGGCCGGCGCCGCCCATGTGATCGCCGCCACGTTCAGCTTTGGGCGACATACCGGCGTCACCCTCGAGGCACGGGCGATCGTCGCGGATTGGAACGAGGGCGAGGCCCGGCTGACCGTCTATCAGGGCACCCAGGTGCCGCACATGATGCAGACGATCTATGCCCAGCATCTCGGGCTCGACGAGCAGCAGGTGCGCATCGTGTGTGCCGACGTCGGCGGCTCGTTCGGCGTCAAGATCCATGTGTATGGCGACGAGATGGCCGCCGCGGCCGCGAGCCGGATGCTGCGCCGCCCCGTCCGCTTCGTCGCCGACCGGCTCGAGAGCTTCGTGAGCGACATCCACGCGCGCGACCACGTGGTGCATGCCCAGATCGCAGTGACCGCAGAGGGTGACATCACGGCGTTCACCGCGGACGACATCACCGGCATCGGGCCTTATTCGGCCTATCCGCGAACCTCGGCGGTGGAGGCCAACCAGGTCATCAACCTGATCGGCGGGCCCTATACCGCGCCCCACTACCGCGCCCGTACCCGCGTGGTGTTCCAGACCAAGGCGATGATGTCGCAGTATCGCGCTGTCGGGCACCCGATCGCCACCGCGGTGACCGAAAGCCTGGTCGACCAGGCGGCCCGGCGCCTCGGTATGGACCCGGCCGCACTGCGCCGCCGCAACCTCATCGCCGACGACGCGCACCCGAGCCAATCGCCGAGCGGGATGCGGTTCGAGGGGCTCTCGCATCATGCCGCGCTCGACCGGCTGCTGACGCTGATGGACTACGACGCGCTGCGGGCCGATCAGGCGGCGGCGCGCGCCCGTGGCGTGCATCGCGGCATCGGGCTGGCGAGCTTCATCGAGCTGACCAACCCGGGCCCGGCCTTCTACGGCGTCGGCGGCGCGCGGATCTCGGCGCAGGACGGCTGCACCGTCCGACTGGATGCAGCGGGCGGGCTGATGGTGCAGGCGAGCGTGACCGAGCAGGGCCAGGGCACCGGCGCGATCCTCGCGCAGATCGTCGCCGAAGCAATGGGGGTCCCGCCCGAGCGCATCCGCGTGCAACTCGGCGACACCGATGCCACGCCCTATGGCGGTGGCACCTGGGCCTCGCGCGGCGCCGGCGTCGGCGGGGAAGCCGCCTGGCAGGCAGCCCGTGCCTTGCGCCGCAACCTGCTGTTGCTGGCCGGCTCGCTCCTGCAAGCCACCCCCGAAACGCTCGACATCGAGGGCGGGACCGTCGTCGACGCCGCGGGCCGCACCGCCCGCCTCACGCTGGCCGACCTTGCCCGGATCGCCTATTTCCGCCCGGACACGCTCCCCCGAGGCATCCAACCGGAACTGATCGCGACCCGGCACTACGTTCCGCGCGAGTATCCGTTTGCGTTCACCAACGGGATCCAGGCCTCCTGGCTCGAGGTGGACGTCGAGACCGGGTTCATCACGCTGTTGAAGCACTTCGTGGTCGAGGATTGCGGGACCGTGCTCAACCCGTTGCTGGTCGACGAGCAGATCCGCGGCGGCGTCGTCCAGGGCCTCGGCGCGGCGCTGTTCGAGCGGTGCGAGTACGACGACCAGGGCCAGATGATCAACGCCAACATGGCCGACTACCTGGTGCCGATGGCCGGTGAGATGCCGGACATCAGCATCGCCCACGTCGTGACGCCGACCGCCGAGAGCGTCATCGGCGCCAAGGGCGCGGGCGAGGCCGGTACGGCAGGCGCGGCGGCGTGCGTGCTGAACGCGGTCAACGACGCGCTCGCGCCGATGGGCATTACGCTGACCGACATCCCGCTGACGCCGGAACGGGTTCTCCACGCGCTCGGAGTGACCGCGGGCGTCTAGCATCCGCGTCCAAGTTCTGGTCAACTCATTATCGTTCGATCAGCGACTAACGCCGACGGAAGAGGGAACGGGTCATGACAGCACTATTCCGGCGCCGCACCGTATTGGGATCGGCCGCGGCCACCCTGGCCTTGCCGGGCATCCTCAGGGCGCAGGAGCCGCCGATCAGGATCGGCTTCCCGGTCCCGCTCACCGGTCCGTATGCCGCCGAAGCGCAGGACCAGGTGCGCTGCGCCCAACTCGCGGTCGCCGAATTCAACGAGGCAGGCGGGCTGGCCGGGCGGCAGGCGGAATTGCTGGTGCGCGACGACAAGCTCGACCCGGGCGAGGCCGCCACCCGCACGCTCGAGCTGATCGAGAAGGACGGCGTGCGCATGATCGTCGGCAGTCTGTCGGCGTCGGTGCAGTTGGCCGTCAACACCGTCACCCGCGAACGCAAGGTGCTCTACAACTCGATCAGCCAGTCCGACCAGATCATCGCCGTGCCCGATTGGAGCCGCTACACGTTCCATGAGGGCCTCACGCCGCATCTGACGGCGGGCGCGGTGGGCCGTTACGCGTTCGGCAAATACGGCAAGCGGGTGGTGTTCCTCAGCGCCGACTACGCTTATGGCCGCGAGATGGTCGAGGGCTTCAAGGCCGCTGGCCAGCCGCTCGGCATTGAGGTTCTGGCCGAACTTAAGCATCCGCTGGGGGCCACCGATTTCTCCACGCTGCTGCCACGCATCCAGGCGCTCAAGCCCGACATCTTGTGCCTCTGCAACTTCGGCCGCGACCAGCAGATCTCCATCCGCCAGGCCAACGATTTCGGCCTGAAGCGAACGACGCGGATCGTGGCTCCGGTTCTGCTCTACACCGCACGGGTCGCGGTCGGGCCTGGCCCGTTTAGCGGCGTCGTCGGTGGCGCGTCGTATTACTGGGGCGTCGAGAGCAGCATCCCTGCCGCGAAGGCGTTCAACGACCGCTATCGCAAGGCCTACGACAACAAGGTGCCGTCTGATTACGGGGCTCTCGGCTATGGCGGCGTCAAGGCCGTGCTGGCGGCGGTCACGCAGGCTAAGACGACGGAGACCGAGGCAGTCGTCGATGTGCTCGCCACCTTGAAATACGACACCTACAAAGGGCCGGAGCACGTTCGCGCCTGCGATCATCAGGCCGTGCAGTCGGTGTTCGTGGTCGAGAGCAAGGACAAGGGGGACAGCCCCTTCGACGTGTTCAACGTCGTGCACACCGACGAGGCCAGCGAGACCAATCTGCGCAGTTGCGCCGAAGAGGGCCACGGCTAGTCGGCGTCGTGGATGGGATCACGCCCGACCTGTTGATCCTGCAGCTTTTTGCCGGACTGGCGCTGGGCGCGATCTATGTCCTGGTCGCGCTCGGCATGTCGCTGCTGTTCGGCATGCTGACCGTGGTCAACTTCGCCCACGGCGCATTCTACATGCTGGGAGCCTTTGCCGGCGTCGGCTTGTTGGGGCTCGGGATCGGGTTCTTTCCGTGTCTGTTGCTGGTGCCGTTGCTGGTCGGCTCGCTCGGGCTGCTGGTCGAGCGATTCCTGATCCGGCCGCTGTATGGGCGCGGCATCGACTATCCGCTGCTGCTGACGTTCGGCCTGTCCTACGTCCTGGTGGAGGGCGTCCGCGTGCTGGCCGGGCCGCAGGACCTGCCGTTCGACATCCCGGAGGCGCTGATCGGCGCCACCGACATCGGCGTCGGCTATTTCCCGACCTATCGCCTGTTCGTCATCGGCGTGACCGCGTTCGTGCTGGCCTTGCTGTGGCTGTTCCTGGAGCGCACCAACTACGGGCTGATCATCCGGGCCGGGGCGCGGGATCCGCAGATCGTGCGCATCCTCGGCATCGACGTCGGCCGGGTCTGGCTGATGGTGTTCGGGATCGGCACCGGGCTGGCGGCGCTGGCCGGCCTGCTCGCGGCGCCGCTGCAAGGGGCGAGCCCGGAAATGGGCAACAGCGTGCTGGCGATCGCCTTCGTCGTCACGGTGGTCGGCGGCATGGGATCGTTGCTGGGCGCAGTGCTCGCCGGGCTATTGGTCGGTGTGGTGGTCAGCATGGTCTCGCTGGTCGCGCCGGAGATGGCGCAGGTGTCGATCTTCGCGCTGATGGCGGTCGTCCTGTTGGTGCGCCCGCAAGGCTTCTTCGGCCGCGCCGGGCTGATGAGCTGATGGACGCGGTGCACGAGGCCGCCTTGCCGGCCCGGCGCGACTGGCTCGCGCTGGCGCGCCGGCATCGCGTGCTGCTGGCGGCGATGTTCCTGCTGGTGTTCCCGCTGCTGATGCCGTTCAAGGCGATCGCGGTGAACATCCTGATCTACGGGCTGTTCGCTCTCGGATTCAACATGCTGTACGGCTATGCCGGGCTGCTGTCGTTCGGGCACTCGGCGCTGCTCGGCGCCGGCGCCTATGGCTGCGGCATCGCGCTGACGCGCTTCGGCCTGCCCTGGTGGCTGGGCGTCGGCCTGGCGGTCATGGCCGGCATGGCGATGGCCGCCGCGATCGGCGCGCTGGCCGTACGCACGCGCGGGATCTACTTCGCCATGGTGACGCTGGCCCTGTCGCAATGCGTGTATTACGCGGCGTTGCAGGCGACCGACTGGACCGGCGGGGAGAACGGCTTGCGCGGCATCCGCTTGACCGCGATCGGCCCGCTCGACTTCGTCGACCCGACGACGCGATATTACGTCGTGGCCGCCATCGTGATCGCCGCGCTGTTCGTCCTGTCGCGCATCCTGGCCTCGCCGTTCGGCGCCGTGCTCGAGGCGGTCCGCGAGAACGAGGCGCGCGCCCGGGCCTGCGGCTTCGACGTGCGTGCGACCCGGCTGCTGGCATTCACGCTGTCCGGCGCGTTCTGCGGCCTGGCCGGCGCGCTGCAGGCGCTGCATCTCGGCATCGTGCCACTGGAGACGCTCAGCTACCAGACCTCCGGCCAGGCCGTGATGATGGCGCTGCTGGGCGGCATGGGCACGTTCTTCGGTCCGTTCATCGGCGCCGGGCTGTTCCTGCTGCTGGAGAACCTCGTCTCGCTCTACACCGTGCACTGGCAAATCGTGGTCGGCGTCGCCTACATCGTATGCGTGCTCTTCTTCCCGCTCGGCGTCTGGGGCACGGTGCTGGCCCGGCTACGCCGGGCATGAGCGACGTGATCCTGAGCACGCGCGACGTCGGCATGAGCTTCGGCCGGTTCGTGGCCCTGCGCGACATCTCGGCGGAGTTCAACCGTGGCGAGCTCGCCGGCATCATCGGCCCGAACGGCGCCGGCAAGAGCACGTTCTTCAACACGCTGTCCGGCCAGTTCGCGCCGACGACGGGGCAGATCACCTTCGAGGGGCGCGACATCACCGGGCTGCCGCAGCATCACTACGCCAAGCTGGGGATCGCCAAATCGTTCCAGATCACCACGGTGTTTCCGCAGCTCAGCACGCTCGAGAACGTGCGCCTGGCGGTGCAGGCGCTCACCTCGCGCTACGACATCTGGCGGCCGCGGGCGCGGCTGACCGGGCTGGTCGAGCAGGCCGGCGCGCTGCTGGCGACCGTCGGCCTGTGGCCGGCCCGCGACCGGCTGGCCAGCGCGTTGGCGCATGGCGAGCAGCGCGCGCTCGAGATCGCCATGGCGCTGGCCAGCAACCCGCGCCTGCTGCTGCTCGACGAGCCGACTGCCGGCATGAGCCCGGAGGAGACGCGCAGCATGATGACGCTCATCACCGAGCTGGCGCGGCAGCGGACGGTGATCCTGGTCGAGCACAAGATGAAGCTCGTGATGGGAATCTGCGACCGGTTGCTGGTGCTGCACCACGGCGAACTCCTGGCGCAGGGCACGCCCGACGAGGTGCGCGGCAATGCCGAGGTCAAGCGCGTGTATCTCGGCCAGCGGGAGCACTGAGGTGCTGCGACTCGAAGGCGTGCAGGCTTGGTATGGCCGCAGCCACATCCTGCAGGGGATCGACCTCACCGTGGAACGGGGCGAGATCGTGTGTCTGGTCGGCCGCAACGGCGCCGGCAAGACCACGACGCTGCGCACCGTGATGGGGCTGGCCGGTCGCGCCGCCGGCAGCATCCGCTTCGAGGGCGCCGAACTGCTCGGCCGGCCCGCACACATCCGCAACGGCTTGGGCCTCGGCTACGTGCCGGAAGAGCGGCGGATCGTGGCCGGCCTGACGGTGCGCGACAACATCCGGCTCGGCCTCCTGGCCGCCAAGGTGAAGCGGCCGGAGCGGGAGGTGATCGACGAGGTCGCGACGATCTTCCCGCGGCTGGCCGAACGGCTCGACCAGATGGCGCTGACGATGTCGGGCGGGGAGCAGCAGATGCTGGCCATCGCGCGGGCGACGGTCAGCCGGCCCAAGCTGCTCATGCTGGACGAGCCGAGCGAGGGCATCATGCCGATTCTGGTGGACGAGATGATGGCGCTGTTCAACACGATGCGGGCACAGGGCACGACGATCCTGCTGGTGGAGCAGAACGTCGAACTCGCCCTGGGCATCGCCGACCGCGCCTACATCATGGACGGCGGCCAGATCGTCTACGAGGACCGGGCCGCCGCGCTCCTTGCCGACGAAGTGCTGAAGGAGCGTTACTGCTCCGTGTAGGCCGTTACTCGGCCGCCTGCCGTTCGCGGCCGATGGCGGCGTTGACCCGGGGCATGACCTGCTCGGCCATCAGCACCTTGCTGCGCCGGGCGATGTCGCGGTCGGCCCAGTCGTGGCCGGCGTAGAGCAGTGTGCCGAAATCGCCGACCTCGTCGCGGAAGGCGAGCAGCTTGTCGGCCACTTCGTCCGGCGTGCCGTGGATGATCAGCCGGTCGCAGATCGCGTCGAGCGAGACGCTGTCGTCGGTTTGGCTGCGGTCTTCCTTGAACAGCTCGGCGCGGCCGGCCTTCTTCATCTTGGTCAGCAACTGCTTGTAATAGAAGCGGTAGGGGCTGTCCGGATCGGTCGCGTAGCGGCGCGCGGTCTCGCGGTCGTCGGCCACGCAGATGCTCTTGGCGACGCGCCAATTCGCCGGGTCCGCCGGGCGGCCGGCGCGGGCGCAGCCTTCGACGTATTTCGGCCAGTGGCTGCGCACCCATTGCGGCATCAGGAAGTTGGCGCTGATCGGCTCCCAACCCCGCGCCGCCGCTTCCGTGACACCCTTGGAGAACGGCGCCACGACGGTGACGATGATGGGCGGGTGCGGCGCCTGTAGCGGCTTGGGGATGATGCCCTGGCCGATATCGGCGATCAGCGTCTTCTCCGTGGTCACCGACCAGTATTTGCCGACGATGTTGTAGGGCGGCTCGGTGGACCAGATTTGCAGCACTTGGTCGATCGCCTCGACGAACATGGCCGCGCGGTCGGCGCCGAGCGTGCCGAACGCTTCCGCGTCCGACGGCAGGCCGCCGGGGCTGATGCCGAAGTTGAGCCGCCCGTCCAGCATGTGATCCAGCATGGCGATTTCGCCCGCGACCCGCGCCGGATGCGTGTTCGGCAGGTTCACCGTCCCGGTGCCGAGCCGGATCTGCTTGGTGTGGCCGACCAGGCTGGCCAGGAACAAGACGCAAGACGTGATGTTCTCCGCCTTGTCGGTCGTGTGCTCGCCGACATAGGCCTCGCTGAAGCCGAGCTCATCGGCCAGCACGAACGTCTCGCGATCCTCGCGCAGCGATTGACGCCAATCCTTCTCGAGCGGGTGGATCGGCATGGTGAAAAAGCCGAGCTGCATGGGTTTCCTCGAATGATCAGGACTGCGGCACCATAACCCCATCGCCGGTGCCCTCGTCATTATCGATTATACGGCGGACCATCAGCGCGATTGATGGTCCGCCGTGGCCGCCCAGTAGGCGGGCAGCCAGGTGCAGTCGCGCTCGCCCCAGCCGGCTGCGCTGGCCTGATCAAAACTCGCCAGGGCCGCCGACGCCGCGGGCAGCGCGACGCCGCGCGCGGCGGCTTCGGCCACCATGGTCGACAGGTCCTTGCGGATGGAATCGATGTCGAACGTCACCGTGCCGGGCTCCGACCCGGCCAGCGTCGCCGCGATCGCCGCGCCGCGGTTCTTGAGCACGGTGGGCGCGCCCGAGGTGTCGGCGAAGAATTCGACCAACCAGGCCGGGTCGAGCCCGAGATGGCGCACGAGCGCATTGGCTTCGCCGAAGGCCTGCCAGAACACGAGCAGCGGCAGGTTGATCGCCAGCTTCAGCGCCGCCGCCGCGCCATGGTCACCCACATGCTCGACGCGGCGGCACATCAGATCGAGCACCGGCCGCGCGCGCGCCACGTCTTCGGCCGCGCCGCCGGCCATGCCCAGCAGCGTTCCCGCCCGCGCCGGCCCGGTCGTGCCCCCCACGGGACACTCGATTGCCGCGCCGCCGGCGGCGCGGACCGCCTCGGCGAGCGCGATCTGCGTCGCCGGCCGCAGCGTGCTCATCTCGACGATCATCTTGCCGGCCAATCCGGCCGCGAGGAGCCCGTCCGGCCCATGGAAGACGGCCTCGGCGGCAGCATCGTCGAACAGGCTGGTGAGGATCAGGTCGGATTGCTCGGCCAAGGCGCGCGGCGTCTCGGCGACGGCCAGCCCGGTCGCCTCGGCCCTGGCGCGGGTGCGGTTCCAAACGGTCGGCGGCTGACCCTGCTCGGCCAAGCGGGCCGCCATCGCCGCCCCCATCTTTCCCATCCCGGCAAACCCGATACGCATGGACGTCTCCCGCCATTGCAGCTTATTGATCGCTCGATCGCTATACGCGACGGATGCTGAAGGGAGCAACGACATGCAAGACGCCGGACTAATCGGCCTCGGCATCATGGGCGGCGCAATGTCCGCCAATCTCGTGCAGAGCGGCTGGCGCATGCACGGCTACGATCCCGACCCGGCCGCCCGGGCCGCCGCGCAGGCAGCCGGGGTGAGCGTGCACGACGACGTGGGCGCGCTTATCGAGGCCGCGCCGGTGATCATGACCAGCTTGCCCTCCCCGGCCGCGCTGCACGCCACTGCCGCCGCCATCGCGGCGTCCGGCACCGCGCCGCGCATCGTGATCGAAGCCAGCACGATGGCGCTCGAGGACAAGCTGAAGTTCGGCGAGGCGCTGGCGGCGGCCGGGCACACCGCGCTCGATTGCCCGATCAGCGGCACCGGCTCACAAGCCAAGACGCGCGACCTGGTGATCTATGCCAGCGGCGATAGCGCGGCGATCGCCACGGTCAAGCCGTTCTTCGACGGCTTCGCCCGCGCCGCGCACGACGTCGGCGCCTATGGCAACGGCAGCCGGATGAAATACGTCGCCAACCTGCTGGTCGCGATCCACAACGTCGCCTCGGCAGAGGCAATGGTGCTCGGGATGAAGGCCGGGCTCGATCCCAAGCAGGTCGTCGACCTGATCGGTGCCGGCGCCGGCACGTCCCGCGTGTTCGAGTTGCGGGCGCCCATGATGGCGGTGGGCGAATACGAGCCGGCCACGATGAAAGTGTCGATCTGGCAGAAGGACATGGCGATCATCGGCCAGTTCGCCACCGCGCTCGGCGTGCCGACCCCGCTGCTCAGCGCCTGCATCCCGGTGTATGCCAGCGCGATGTCGCTCGGGCACGCGTCGCACGATACTGCGGCGGTGTGCGACGTGCTGCAACGAATGGCGGGCCTGCCCGCGTAGCCCCGCTTGCATCGTCGGCGGTGACGGGCTTATCTGTCGATCAATAACGATAGAAGGCAAGGCCGCTATCGAGGGGGAAGCGACTGCATGGATGGCAGCCAGACGCGCGAGGGAATGCAGATCGATTGGGACGTCGGCATCACGATGGACGACGGCTTGGTCCTTCGCGCCGACGTGTTCCGCCCGGTGTCCGACGGCCGCTATCCGGTCCTGCTGACCTATGGGCCATACGCCAAGGGATTGTCGTTCCAGGAGGGATATCCCAGCGCTTGGGAGCGCATGGTCGGACAGCATCCGGACGTGGCTGCGGGATCGAGCAATCTCTACCAGAACTGGGAAGTGGTCGATCCCGAGAAATGGGTGCCGGATGGCTACGTCTGTGTGCGCGTCGACAGCCGCGGCTGCGGGCGCTCACCGGGCTTCGTCGATCATTTCAGCCCGCGCGAGACGCAGGATTTCCATGACTGCATCGAGTGGGCAGGCGTGCAGGCCTGGAGCAACGGCCGGGTCGGGCTGAACGGCATCAGTTACTACGGGATCAATCAATGGCAGGTCGCCAGCCGCCAGCCGCCGCACCTGGCCGCGATGTGCATCTGGGAAGGCGCGGCCGACTGGTATCGCGACATGACGCATCACGGCGGCATCGTCAGCACGTTCTGGGCCAACTGGTACGACATGCAGGTCAAGACGGTCCAGAACGGGCTCGGCGAGCGCGGGCCACGCAGCAAGGCGACCGGCGAGTTGGTCTGCGGACCCGACACGCTCGACGAGGCGACGCTTGCGGCCAATCGCTGCGATTTCGGCCGCGAGATCCTCGCCCATCCGTTGGACGACGACTACCACCGCGCCCGGTCGCCCGACTGGTCGCGCGTCACGGTGCCGTTCCTCTCGGCGGCCAATTGGGGCGGCCAAGGGTTGCATCCGCGCGGGAATTTCGAGGGCTACGTGCGCGCGGCATCGACCGAGAAATGGCTCGAGGCACACGGCATCGAGCACTGGACGCATTTCTACACCGATTACGGCCGCACGTTGCAGCGCCGGTTCTTCGACCATTTCCTCAAGCAGGACCCGGCGTCCGACTGGGCCGAGCAGCCCAAGGTGCTGCTGCAAGTGCGCCATCCGGACCGATTCGAGCCGCGCGCCGAGACCGCCTGGCCGATCGCCGACACGCAATGGACCGAGTTCGCGCTCGACCTGCACGATCAGTCGCTCGTCACCGGCTCGGACTCGGCTCCGGGCCTGCTCGCGTTCGAGGCGACGGGCGACGGCCTGACCTTCCTGACTCCGCCAGTCATCCAAGCGACCGAGATCACCGGCCCGTCGACGGTTCGGCTGTTCGTCTCGTCGAGCACGGAAGACGCCGATCTGTTCGTGGTGCTGCGCGTGTTTACGCCCGACCTCCACGAGATCACCTTCCAGGGTGCCATCGACCCGCACACGCCGGTCGGCCAGGGTTGGCTGCGCGCCTCGCACCGCGCGCTCGACCCGGCGCTCTCGCTCCCCTATCGGCCCTATCACACGCACACCACCCGGGAGCCGCTCGCACCGGGCGACATCGTCCAACTCGATATCGAGATCTGGCCGACCAGCATCGTGGTGCCGCCGGGGCACCGCATTGGGCTGAGCGTGCGCGGGCGCGATTACGAGGCCGCGGTCGAGGGCGGACGCCTGTCGAACTTCAAGAACGTGCTCCGCGGCTGCGGCCCCTTCCTGCACGACGACCCGACCGACCGGCCGCCCACGGTGTTCGCCGGCCGCACCACCCTGCACGCGACGCCGGACCGACGCCCGGTCCTGCTGCTGCCCATCATCCCACCCCGCACCGCTTCGGAGGCACCATGACGACCATCAGCCGGCGCACAATGCTCGGGAGCAGCCTCGCTCTCTCCGTCGCCAGCCGGGCCCGGGCCCAGGAGGGCGGCCCGATCCGGCTCGGCTTCCTGACCGTCAAGACCGGGCCGCTCGCCGCCGGCGGGATCCAGATGGAACAGGGCCTGCAACTCTGGCTCAAGCAGAACGGCAACAAGATGGCCGGGCGCCCGGTCGAGCTGTTCACCGCCGACACCGGGGGCGTGCCGGCCAACACGCGCTCCAAGACGCAGGAACTCGTCGAGCGGAACAACGTCTCCGCCATCATCGGACCGCTCGCCGCGTTCGAGGCGCTGGCCATCGACGACTACACCAAGGAGCGGGGCATCCCCGTCTTCAGCGTGGCCGCCGCCGAGGATATTACCCAGCGCCACCCTGACCCTTGGTTTTGCCGCGTGACCTCATCGTCGGCGCAGTGCGCGCAGCCTTTGGCGGACTACGCCCGCAAGGAACTCCGATACAAGCGGATGACGACGATCGGTGACGATATCGCGTTTGGCCAAGAGCAGAATGCGGGCTTCCAGCGCGTCTTCGAGGACGAGGGCGGACAGATCGTGCAGAAGCTGTGGCCCCCCCTGAACGCGCCCGACTACGGGACCTTCATCGCCCAGCTGAAGGAGGTGGACGGCATCTACATGTCATTCGCCGGCTCCAACGGTTTCCGGTTTTTCAAGCAATTTAAGGAGTATGGCGGCGGAACGCCGATCATCGGCGGCATGACGGCGGTCGACGAGGCAATTCTGCAGCAGATGGGACCGGACGCGATCGGCATGATCTCGGCCAACTGGTATTCGGCCGAACTCGACACACCGTCCAACAAGGCGTTCGTGGCCGGCATGCAAGCCGAGTACAAGGTTGACCCCGGCTACTACGCCGCCGGGACTTATGTTGCGGCACAGGTGATGAACGCGGCGCTCGGTACCATTGGCGGCAAGATCGAGGACAAGGCGACCTTTGTCAAAGCTGTCCGCGACGGCAATTTTCCCGATACCGCCCGCGGTCATGTGCGGTTCGACCAATTCGGTAACGTCGTCGGCAACGTGTATATCCGCAAGGTCGAGAAGAAGGGCAGCCACCTGGTCAACACGGTCATCAAGACCTATCCGGACGTCAGTCAATTCTGGACCTACGACCCGGCCGCCTTCCTCAAGGAGCCCGTCTACGCCCGCGACTCGCCACCGGCCCGGAACCTCGACAAGTAGCGATGCAGTTCTGGCTAATCCAAACGCTGAACAGCGTCGCCTTTGGCGGGCTGCTATTCTTGCTTGCGTCCGGGTTTTCCTTGATCTTCGGGCTTCTGCGGATCCCCAACCTCGCCCACGGTGCCCTGTTCATGCTTGGCGCCTATCTGGGGGCAACGCTGCTCAACGCCGGCTGGACGTTCTTGGCGGCGGCGCTGGCCGTTGCGCTGGCAGTCGGAGCACTCGGCGCCGGGCTCGAACGCGCGCTGTTGCGCCGGCTTGCGGGCAACGAGCAAGGCCAGGTGCTGGTCACGCTCGGCTTGGCGTTCATCATCGCCGATCTCTGCCTCGGCGTTTGGGGTGGCGATCCGATGCCGCTCGCGGCCCCCGCCTCGCTGAGCCGGCCATTGCGGCTGTTCGGTTATGCGTTCCCGACCTACCGGCTTGTGGTGCTCGTCGTCGCGGTCCTCGCGCTGGTGCTGCTCGTATTGCTGCTGAACTACACGCGGCTGGGTGCGATGATCCGCGCCGGCGTAGATGACCGCATGATGGCAAGGGGGGTCGGCATCCGGGTCGGCCGGTTGTTCAACACCGTGTTCTTCATCGGCGCCGCCCTGGCCGGCTTCGGCGGGGCGGTGGGCGGGCCGATCCTGTCCGCTTATCCCGGCTTGGACACCGACATGCTCCCGCTCGCGTTGATCGTCGTGATCCTCGGCGGGGTCGGCAGTTTGGGCGGGGCGCTGGTCGGCAGCTTCCTGATCGGGTTCATCTACAATTTCGGCAACGCCCTGCTGCCGGACTTCGCCTACGTGGTGCTGTTCCTGCCCATGGTGCTGGCGTTGGTGTTCAAGCCAGAGGGCCTGTTCGGCCGCGCTGCCGCATGAGGTCCACGGTCGTCCCTGCGCTCCTCACCGTCGTCGCCCTGCTCATTCTGCCCTGGGTGCTGCCGGACACGTTCTACGTCGCGATCGCCACCCACGTGCTCGTCAGCGCCGTGCTGGCGCTCAGCCTCAACATCCTGATCGGCTACTGCGGGATGTCTTCGCTCGGTCACGCTGTCTATCTCGGTGTGCCGGCCTATACCTACGCCTGGCTGATGACGAACACCGGTGTCGGCGCGGTCGGCGCGGCCGTTCTGGCGGTGCTGGGCGGCACCGTGCTGGCGGCTGCGTTCGGCGTGCTGGCGCTGCGTGCCGCCGGACTCGGCTTCATGATGATCACGCTGGCGCTCGGCCAAGTCGTCTGGGGCCTGTCGTATCGGTGGGTGTGGCTGACGGGCGGCGACAATGGGCTGCGGGCGCCACGGCCGAGCCTGCCCGGGGTCGACCTGACCGGGCCCAAATCGTTCTACTACCTGGTCGCGGCGGTCTTCCTGGCCGCGCTGACGGCGCTGTGGCAGCTCTCCCGGTCGCCGTTCGCGGCTTGCCTGCGCGGCGCGCGAGACCAGCCGCGCCGCATGCGGATGCTCGGCCATCCGGTCTGGCAGATGCAGTGGGCGGCCTTCACGCTGGCCGGGTTCTGGGGCTCGATCGCCGGCCTGCTCTACATCTGGGACTACGGCTTCATCAGCCCGCAGACCATGTCGCTGCAGCAGTCGGCCGAAGTCTTGCTCATGGTCGTGCTCGGCGGGGCCGGCACCCTGGCCGGGCCCGTCGCCGGCGCTACGGTGATCACGGTGGTCAAGACGATCGTCAGCACCTACGTGGACCGCTGGTCCTCCCTGCTCGGGCTCATCTTCATCGTGTCCGTTATGCTGATGCCACGCGGCCTGGTCCCGGGCATGCGGCGCCTGGTCACGACAACGCGGCCGAACGCCGTGCCGGTGAAGGTCTGATGACCACCCCCGCACTGCACGTCGACGGCTTGCGCAAGTCGTTCGGCGGGATCGCGGCGACGAAGAGCGTGAGCCTGACCGTCATGCCCGGCGAGCGGCGCCTGCTGATCGGGCCGAACGGCGCGGGCAAGACCACGCTGTTCAACCTGATCTGCGGCGACCTGCGCGCCGATGCCGGCAGCGTGCAGGTGTTCGGCCAGGAGCTCCTCGGCCAGCCGGTGCGCCGACGCGCCAGCGCCGGCCTCGGCCGCACCTATCAGGTGCTGACGCTGTTTCCGGGCGAGACCCTGCTGCACAACGTCGCCCTCGCGGCGATTGGCACCAGCCCGGTCGGCTGGGTCCCGTGGGGCTCGTTCGCGCGCCGGCACGACATCAATGCGCGCGCGCAAGCCGCGCTGGCGACCGTCGGACTGCAGGACCAGGGCACCCGGATCGCCGCCGAAACCTCGTATGGCGAGCGGCGGCGGTTGGAACTGGCCATGGTGCTGGCCCAGGACCCGCGCCTGCTGCTGCTCGACGAACCGCTGGCCGGATTGTCGGCCGAAGAGCGCGTGACCGTGCGCGCCGTGCTCGAAGCGCTGCCCCGGTCGGTTTCGATCGTGCTGATCGAGCACGACATGGACGTCGCGCTCGCGCTGGCCGATCGCATCACCCTGCTCAATTTCGGCACCGTCGTGCTGGAGGGTACGCGCGCCGAAGTCGTCGCCGATCCACGCACGCGGGAGGTGTATCTCGGTGGCTGACGCGCTGGTGCTGCACGATCTGGACGCCGGCTATGGCGACAGCCATGTGCTGCACCAGGTCAACCTGACGCTGCCCGAGGGCCGGGTGCTGGCGCTGCTCGGGCGCAATGGCGCCGGCAAGACGACCTGCATGGGTGCGATCATGGGCTTCGTCCGCGTCCGCGGCGGCCGGGTCAGCGCGTTCGGCCAGCCGCTGCGGCCAGGCAGCCCCGAGCACGTGGTGCGCCAGGGCGTCGGCATCGTGCCGCAGGGACGGCGCATCTTTCCCTCGCTCACGGTGCGCGAGAACCTCGCCGTGGCCGCGCGCAAGGTGCGCGGGGGCACCTGGACCGCCGAGCGCGTGTTCGACACGTTCTCCCGCCTGCGCGAGCGCGCGTCGCAGCGCGCCGGCCTGATGTCGGGCGGCGAGCAGCAGATGCTGGCGATCGGCCGCGCGCTGATGGGTAATCCGCGCGTCTTGCTGCTGGACGAGCCATCCGAGGGGCTGGCGCCGAAGATGGTGACCGAGATCGGCGAGACGATCTCGATGCTCAAGCGCGAGGGATTATCGATGATCCTCGTGGAGCAGAACGTCCACCTGGCCTTGTCGCTCGCCGACGACGTCGCGCTGCTCAACACCGGCCGCATCGTCGTGCGGAGCACGGCGGCCGCGCTCGCGGCGGACCCGACGACCATCAACCGCCACCTCGGCGTGTTCTGAAGGAGAGTTTCTTGCCCGACGAGACCAACCATTACGGCGCCACCGCCGCGCGACCGCATGGCCAGCCCGGCCGTGAGGCGCGGCCTCGCAGCATCACGATCGACATGCACTCGCACGTCATGGTCCCCGAGGCCGCGGCGCTTACGCAGCCGCACGTGGATCTGTCGAAGGTGCCGCTAGCCCATTTCGCGACCGAACCGACCAAGGCGCTGAACCGCAAGCAGGATCAGGACCGTCGGCCCAACATGGTCGACCTTAGCGTCCGCCTGGCCGACATGGATGCCGCCGGCATCGACGTGCAGATCATCATGCCGCCGCCGCCGCAATGCACCTACACCGTCCCGCTCGAGCTCGGCATCAAGGCGGCCCGAATCGTCAACGCCGGGCTGGCCGCGTTCGCAGCCCAGAAGCCGGAGCGGTTCGCCGCGATCGGCACGGTGCCGATGCAGGACGGCACAGCGGCTGCCGCCGAACTCGAGCGCAGCATGCGCGACGACGGCATGAAGGGCGCGCACATCTTGACCAGCGTCAACGGCCTCGAGCTATCGGACCCGCAATTCGCGCCGTTCTGGGCCAAGGCGGAAGAACTCGGCGCGGTGATCCTCATCCATCCCAACGGCTTCACCGAAGCCAGCCGGATGACGCGGTTCTACTTCAACAACGTCATCGGCAACCCGCTCGAAACAACGCTCGCGCTGCACTACCTGATCTTCGACGGCGTGCTGGACCGTCATCCCGGCCTCAAGCTCATCGCGGTGCATGGCGGCGGCTACCTCGCCAGCTATTCGGGCCGGATCGATCATGCGTGGGGCGCCCGCTCGGATGCGCGCGGCACGTTGAAGCAGCCCCCGACCTCCTACCTCAAGCGCGTGTTCGTCGACTCCGTCGTGTTCACGCCGCACCAGCTGCGCCATCTCATCGAGGTGTTCGGCGCCGACCACGTGCTGATGGGCACCGACTACCCGTACGACATGGCTGAAAGCGATCCGGTCGGCCATCTCGCTTCGGCCGGACTGGACGAGGCGACGTTCGGAAAGATCGCCGGCGGCAATGCGCAGGCGCTGTTCGGCCTGACGGGTTAGAAGTCCAAGAGCGCCGTCTCCGCCATCACCGCCGCGGGCGTGTGGTGGCGCGAGGCCGCCTGCCGCTCCTCCTCGGTGCTCAGCTGGGCTTGCATGTAAGCGCCGAGATGCCGGCCGCGCCGCACCAGACGCCGTCCGGCCGGCAGCCGCTCGGCCTGGTAGCGGTCTAACGCCACCTGCAGGTCCGGCGTCGCGGCCAGGGCGGCCGTCAGGCTCGCGGCGTCCTCGGCCGCTTTCGTAACGCCAGCCCCGACATGCGGCCGGACGACGAACGCGGCATCGCCGAGCAGCGCCACCCGGCTCCATGCGATCTGCGGCAACTCCAGATCGAAGATCGGTTGCAGGAAGGGCTGCGCCGTGGCCGTGACGATGTCGGCAAAGACGGGCGCCAGCGTCTGCCGCGCATCCCGGCGCATCGCGGCCGTGACATCGGGCCGGATCAACGGCGGAGGGATGGAGACCGCATGCGTGTGGCCGCGCAAGTCCGTCAACAGGCGCGGCAGCGCGTGGTCCTCGTCGGCGGGCCGGTACCACACGAAATTATAACGGCGCCGCCCCGGCCTGAGGTCGTTGCCCTCGCCGGCAACCGGGTATCCCAGGATCTGCTCCCCCGGCGGCAGACAGAAGCTGAACCGGTCGAACATGTCGGCAGGCACCGTCGCCTCGTCCAGCAAGCCACGCCACGCGACATAGCCGGCATAGGCGGGCGAGACATCGCCCGCGACCAGCGTCCGCACGGTCGAGCGCACGCCATCGGCACCGATCAGCAAGTCACCCTCGGCCCGGCGCCCATCGGCGAAGACTGCCGTGACCCCGTCCCCGCCGACCTCGATGGCGCTCAACTCCGCGCCATGCACGTACGCCGAATCGGGCAAAGCGCCGCGAAGCATCCGGAACACCCGCTCCCACGACGTCGCGACCTGCGCGCAGGCAAAGATGCCGATCAGGCTGCCATCTTGCCCATAGGTGACGCGTTCACGCACGGCGATGCCGAAATCGGTGTCGGTATCCAGGTCCAACCCGTCGAGGATCGCGCGCAGCTCCGGATGGGTGATGATGCCCGCCCCCCGACCGGACAACGGTGTGGGCACCCGCTCGTGGATGCCGACATCCCATCCCTGTCGGCGCAGCAACAACGCCGCGAACAGGCCGCCGATGGATCCGCCGATAATGACCGCCCGCCGCCAACTCCGCACGAGGACCGTTCCACCCTAACTTATCGAACGATCATCTGGCGTGGGCAAGCTTCTTGTCAACCCGGCGGGGCTTGTCCGCCAGCAGCACCTTCAGCGTCTTGGGCACGCCGTTCAGCAAGGCGTCCACGCTGGTCTCGATGAACGAGGCGAGCGACACGTCCGAGACGTGTCCATACACCTCACGCCGCTGGCCGTAATAGAATATGCCGCCGTGGAACAACCAATACAGTTCGATTTCGCGCGCTCCGATCGGCTGCGCGTCCACGCTCGGTAAGTCGTGCGCCTGCCGGAGCGCCTCGGCCATCTTGCGGAGCAGGTGATGCTCGACGAAGGTGATCCACCACTGGTTCATCTCGAGCCCCCGCAGCCCGGCGAACAGGTAGATGCGGATCCATTCCGGCGTGAACACAGCTTCGGTGAACTGCTGATAGAAGGTGATCAACCGGGCGCGGACTGGTTGCGCCGGATCGCTCAACGCGCGCTCCCAGTCGGGTTGCCACCGGGTCAGATAAACCTCCTGGTAGACCGCCTGGATCAAATCTTCCTTGGAAGGGAAATAGCGGTAGATGAGCGGTTGCGTGACTTGCAGACGCCGCGCCAACTCACGGGTTCCGCCGTCGAAGCCGACCTCCGCGAAGTAATGCACCGCTGCTTGCAGGATCTGCCGCTTGCGATCGTCCGGCGCCAGACGCTGACTCCGTGGCCGCGCCGGCGTGCTGCTGGTTTCGTCACGGATCGCACTCATTCCTAGGTGCTACCGCTAGCGGCCCCGGAGCGGAAGAGCAGACGGCGATCTGCGACGTCGCAGGGCACCCGCCATTGTTGCACCGCCTCCAGCCGCGGCGCACGATCGTCCCGCATGTCACAAGGCCGCTCGATGCATCGTCTCCTGATCGCCGCGTTGATCGTCACGGCCCTGGCCATCGGGTCCGCGCGGGCCCAGAAGGCGGATTTGACGATCGATTTGGCGGCCGATGCGGCGACGCTGGACCCGCAGGTGCAGTGGGATACCGACAGCTACTCGATCTATCGCAACATCTTCGACAATCTGGTCACCCGCGACGTCGGCGGGGCGATCGTGCCGCAGGTGGCCACCGCGTGGCGCTACACCGACGACACGACGGTGGTGTTCGACATCCGGAGCGGGATCAGCTTCCACGACGGGTCGCCGCTGACGCCGGACGACGTGGTGTTCTCAATCACCCGGATCATCGACCCGGCCTTCAAGAGCCCGCAACTCAGCCAATACGACCAGATCAGCGCCGCCGAGGTGACCGGCCCGGCGCAAGTAACGCTGCACACCAAAACCCCCTACCCCGTCCTGCTGGCGCAACTGGTCAAGCTGTCGATCGTGCCGAAGGCGGCCGTGCAGAAACTCGGTGATGCCGGGTTCAATCAGCACCCGGTCGGCAGCGGGCCATACAAGCTCCGCTCGTGGCAGCACGGCGTGGCGACCACGCTCGAGGCCGTGCCGACCTACTGGCGCGGCGCCCCGCCGTTCGCGACCGTCGTGTTCCGCGCGGTGCCGGACGTGACGACGCGGGTGGCCGACCTGCGTGCGGGCCGCGCCGACCTGGTCCGCGGATTGTCGCCGGACGACGCGGAGGCGCTCAAGAACGAACGGGGCGTGCAGGTGCTGACAATGCCGACCGAGCGGGTGGCGTATCTGTCCATCAACGCGGTCGCCGGACCCGGTACGGACGTCCGCGTGCGGCGCGCGATCGCGATGGCGATCGATCGCGACACGCTGATCGATGCGCTCCAGCAAGGCTACGCCCGGCCGGTCAAGGAAGTGCTGACGCCGGCCAATTTCGGCTACACGACGGACGTGCCGGCCTGGCCGTTCGACCCGGACGCGGCGCGCAAACTGGTCAAGGAGGCCGGGGCGGAAGGGGCTGCGGTGCAGTTCATCACCTCGCCCGTCTACGACCGCCGGCTGAACGAGGCGGTGCAGCAGATGCTGGCCGATGTCGGGTTGAAGGTCGACATCGTCATGATGGACCAGCCGAGCTTCCTGCGCCGCCGGCAGGGTCCGGCCGCGGACGCCGGCACGCTCTCCCAAGGCCGCTGGTCCTGCGCCTGCCAGGATGCCGACGGCGTCATCTTCCCGCTGTTCCGCACGGGCTCGGCTTGGTCGAAATACTCCAACCCGGCGTTCGATGCGCTGGTCGACGCGGCACGCTCGACCCTCGACGAGGCCAAGCGCAAGCAGGATTACCGCGACGCCTTCCAGATCCTGCACGACGAGGTGCCGGGCATCGGCCTGTTCCAGGACGTCGCGATCTACGGCGCAAGCCCGCATCTGAAATGGACGCCCACTGCCAACGAGGCGATGTTCGTCTTCGACATGCGCTGGCAGTAGCCCTTGCGGCACCTGGCGTCCCGCCTGCTGCAAGCGGCGGTCGCGACATTCGGCGTCGTGACCCTGGTGTTCTTCGTCATGCATCTCTCGGGCGACCCGACGCTGCTGCTGGCGCCGGAAGGGGCGAGCGCCGAGCAGATCGCGCAACTGCGGCATTTGCTCGGCTTCGACCAGCCGCTATACCTGCAATACCTGGGATATCTCGGTACGTTGGCGCATGGCGATCTCGGTCAATCGCTGGTGCAGCGGCTGCCGGTGTCGCTGATCCTGTTCTCGCGTCTGCCGTATACGCTGGCGTTGGCGGCCGGGTCGCTGGCGGTGGCGGTGGTGATCGGTATTCCGGCCGGGATCGTCATGGCGGTGTGGCGCGGCGGCGTGATCGAGCGCCTGCTCTCCGCGTTCGTGCTGGCGGGACAAAGCTTGCCGACGTTCTGGTCCGGCGTCCTGCTGATCCTGCTGTTCGGGGTGACGCTGCGCTGGTTGCCGACCTCGGGCGCGGATGGCGTCTCGTCGCTGATCATGCCGTCCGTCGCGCTCGGCGCCGTCGCGATGTCGACGTTCGCGCGGATGACGCGGATATCGGTGCTGGACGAACTCGGGCGCGACTACGTCAACGCGGCCCGTGCGCGCGGACTGTCGATGCGCGGCGCGGTCGTGCGCCACGTGCTGCGCAATGCCGCGATCCCGGTCGTCACCATCGTCGCGCTCGAGATCGGCAACCTCCTGGCCGGCGCGGTGATCGTTGAGACGGTGTTCGCCTGGCCCGGCATCGGCCAACTCGCGATGCAGTCGATCCAGGCGCGGGACTTCCTCGTCGTGCAGGCGATCGTGCTGTTCGTCTCGCTGACCTACATCGCGCTGAACCTAATGGCCGACCTGGCCTACACCCTGATCGACCCGCGCATCCGCGGCGCGGCATGAGGCGCCTGCCGCTGGTCCTGGCCGCACTGTTGGTGGGGTTCGCAGTGGCAGCGCTGCTGGCGCCCTGGCTCGTGCCGCACGATCCGCTGCGGCAATCGCTGCTGCTCCGCCTGAAGCCGCCCGGCACGCTCGATCCGCGCCAGGGCCTGTTCGCGCTCGGCACCGACGATCTCGGCCGCGACCTGCTGTCGCGCATCCTGTATGGCGCCCGCGCCTCGTTCGCGGTCGCGATCCTCTCGGTCGCGGTGTCGCTGGCCGTTGGGGTGAGCCTCGGTCTCGCGGCGGGCTGGTTCCGCGGCTGGACTGCGACGATCATCATGCGGCTGGTCGATACGATGCTGTCGATCCCCGCGATCCTGCTGGCGGTACTCACGGTGGCGGTGATCGGGCCGGGGTTCCTCGACCTGGTGCTGGTGCTCGGGCTGACGCGGTGGCCGCGCTACACGCGCGTCGCCTACGCGTCGACGCTGCAGGTCGCGTCCATGCCGTTCATCCAGGCGAGCGAAATGGCCGGCACCGGCCCGGTCCGGCTATTGCGCCGGCACGTACTGCCGAATATCGCCGGGCCGATCCTGGTGGTGGCGACCAGCGAGTTCGGCCTGATGATCCTGTTCGAGGCCGGGCTGTCCTTCCTCGGGCTCGGAATCCAGCCGCCGGCGCCGTCCTGGGGCTCGATCCTCAGCGCCGGCCGGCAATACGTCGAACGCGCCTGGTGGCTGACGGTGTTCCCCGGCATCGGGCTGTTCGCGACCGTCGTGTGCGTCAACTTGCTCGGGGACGCACTGCGCGACCAGCTCGATCCGCGATCGGCCCGGCGGTGAGCCACCCGGCGCTCGACGTCGAAGACCTGGTGCTGAACATCGGCGGCGCGCCGATGGTCGACGGCATCGGCTTTGCCGTCCAGCCCGGGGAAGTGCTGGCGCTGGTCGGCGAGTCCGGCTGCGGCAAGTCGCTCACCGCACAGGCGACGATCCGGCTGCTCCCTAGCGCGGTCGAGATGCGGCGCGGGCGGATCATGGTCGACGGCGCCGACCTCTACGCCATGACGGAAGCCGCGGCCCGCCGCCTGCGCGGACGCCGCATCTCCATGATCTTCCAGGAGCCACAGGCCGCGCTCGACCCGCTCTCGACCGTCGGCGCCCAGGTTGCCGAAGCGACCGGCCTGCGGGGGCGGGCGGCGCGCGACGCGGTGCTGGCCATGCTGACCGAGGTCGGCATCAGCGACCCGGCGCGCCGCATCAGCCAATACCCGTTCGAGCTCTCCGGCGGCATGGCCCAGCGCGTCATGATCGCCACGGCCCTCATCGCCCGCCCCGCCGTGCTGATCGCCGACGAGCCGACCACCGCGTTGGACGTCACCATCCAGGCGCAAATCCTCCAATTGCTGCGCCGCCTGGCCGCCGACCGCGGCACAGCGATCCTGCTGATCACGCACGACATGGGCGTGGTCGCCGACATCGCCGACCGGGTCGCGGTGATGTATGCCGGGCGGATCGCCGAAACCGGGACGGTCGACCAGATCTTTTCGACGCCTGGCCATCCCTACACCGCGCTTCTGCTGGCCGCCCTGCCCCGCCTGACCGACGTGCCGAAATCCGACCTCGCCGTCATCGCCGGCCAGGTTCCGCTGCCGCAGCATTTCAGCCCGGCCTGCCGCTTCGCCGATCGCTGTCCGTTGGTGACCGACCAGTGCCGCGTCGCGCGACCGCCGCTCGCGGAGCGTGGCGGCGGCCAGCGGTCGGCATGCTGGCATGCCGACCGCGTCCGGTCGTTGGCGGCATGACCGCGGCGCTGAGCCTGACCGACCTCGCGGTCCACTACCCGGCCCGCACGGGCCCGCCGGTGCGAGCTGTGGACGGTGTGTCGTTGCACGTGCAGCCGGGCGAAACGCTGGGCCTGGTCGGGGAATCCGGCTGCGGCAAATCGACGATCGCCAAGGCGGTGGTCGGCCTGCAGCAGGCAACGCGAGGCTCGATCGTCGTCGATGGCACCGAGATCGTCGGCGCTAGCCGGGGCACGCTGCACCGGGCTCGGGCGCGCATGCAGATGGTGTTCCAGGACCCGGCGACCGCGCTCAACCCCCGCATGACGGTCGGCGAGGCGGTCGGCGAGCCGTTGCTGGTGCGCGGCCTGGCCAAGGGCCGGGCGTTGCGCGAGCAGGTCGGCGCGCTGCTGGCCGAGGTCGGGCTGCCTCCGGACCACGCGGCGCGCTACCCGCACCAGTTCAGTGGCGGGCAGCGGCAGCGCATCGTCATCGCCCGTGCGTTGGCGCTGCGCCCTGCGCTGCTGGTCTGCGACGAGCCGGTCAGCGCGCTGGACGTGAGCGTGCGGGCGCAGATCCTCAATCTACTGGTGGCGCTGCAGCGCCACCATGCCATGGCCACCCTGTTCGTCTCGCACGATCTCGCGGTGGTGCGGCACGTGTGCGACCGGGTCGCGGTGATGTATCTGGGCCGGCTGGCCGAGCTGGCGCCGCGCGATGCGCTGTTCGCCTCGCCGCGGCACCCCTACACCCGAGCGCTGTTGCTCGCCGTGCCCGAGCCGGACCCGGTCCGCCAGCGCGCCAAGCCGCTGGTCCCGCTGATCGGGGAGATCCCGAGCCCGGCCAACCCGCCACCGGGCTGCCGGTTTCATACACGCTGCCCGATGGCGCAGCCGGTTTGCGCCGCCGATGAACCGGCCTGGCGCCAGGTCGGCGTATCCGTCGTTGCGTGCCACTTCGCCGAAGCAGTCTCACCCTGATGGCGGGGACGCATCCTTGGAGGTCTCTGCAATGAGTGAGTTCGCTGGACGTCGCGTCGTCATCACCGGTGCGCTCGGCATCTATGGCACGTGGATCGCTGACGCGTTCGCGCGTGCTGGCGCCAGGCTCTGCCTGACCGATCGCGAGCCCCGCGGGCTTGCGGACCGACTGGCCAGCGCCGGTGCAGCCGATGGCAGCTTCGTCCATGCGGCCGACATCACCGACCATGTGGCGTTGGCCGGGCTGGTGGCGAGCGTGGGCGAGCGGTGGGGCTCGGCCGACATCCTCATCAACAATGCCGGCGTCTATCCGAGCGGCTTCCTGCTCGACATCGACGTCTCCGAATGGGACCGCATCATGGACGTCAACGTGCGCGCGCCGTTCCTGCTGACGCAGTTGATCGCCAAGCAGATGATCGCTGCACGGCGCCCGGGCTGCATCGTGAACATCTCGTCGGGCGCGGCGCGCAAGATGCGTCGGTCCGTGGTGCCCTATTGCCTGTCCAAGACGGCGCTCGACCGGCTGACGAAGGGGTTCGCGCTCGAGCTGGCCGAGTTCGGCATCAGGGTCAACGCCGTCGAGCCCGGCTTTGCGGCCGGCAGCACCGCAAGCCCCCTGACCGCCGCCCACGTGGAACAGACGACGGCGGGTATCCCGCTGGGACGCGCCTCGAACCCGGGCGATGCGGCGGGCGCGGTCCTCTATCTGTGCTCGGACGCCGCGTCATACGTGACTGGCACGTCGATCGCGGTCGATGGCGGGAACTCAATCGGATCGCTGGCGGTGCATCAGGAAAAAAAGCACCCGCTCTGACATCGTGCCCGGGCCGCGGGCCGGTCGTCGAGGCGGAGCGTTGACGGAAGTAAACATAACCGTTATGGTTCTATTATGGCGGCAAACAGCAAGCTGGCGAGTGCGGCGCAAATCCTTTGCGTCATGACGTATCTCGGGGACCGCACGACGTCGCTGGCGATCGCGAAAAGCCTGCAGACCAATCCCGTCGTGGTGCGCCGGATGTTGAAGCTGCTTGAGCGTGCCGGCCTCGTGGCGCTCCAGCCCGGCCGCGATGGCGGCGTCGGCTTCGCCGTGCCGCCCGACACGATCACGCTCGAGCAAGTGCATTCGGCCGTCGAGGCCGGAGGTGAGGTGTTCGCGCTGCGCGGCGGCGGTAGCCCAAAATGCCCCGTGAACCAGGCGATGCCGCAGGTGCTGGGGCCGCTGTTCGCTTCGGCGGGCCAGGCCGTCAAGGACGTGCTTGGACGGACGACGATCGGCGATCTCGCAAGGACCGTGCGCTAGCCGCCGGCCGTCAAACAGAACAATACAGGGTATGTTCGATATGAAGGACAAGCCGCCTCGCCCCACCGGTCGGACCGCCTCTCCAAACGGAGTGCTGGCGATCGTCTCCGTCGCGATCTGCCTGGCGAACCTGGACCTGTTCATCGTTAATGTCGCACTTCCCGACATGGCGCGCAGCTTCGGCGGCGTTGCGCTGGAGGAGATGTCGTGGGTGCTGAACGCCTACGCCATCGCCTATGCAGCGTTGCTGGTGTTCTTCGGCCGCCTGGCCGAGCGGCACCGGCGCGACACGAGCTTCCTGTGTGGCGTCGGCCTGTTCACGCTAGCATCGGCCGCGTGCGGCGCCGCGCAGACCGTGGCCATGCTGGTTGCGTTCCGGGTGGTGCAGGCGGCCGGGGCCGCACTCATGACGCCGACCTCACTGGGACTGCTGCTCGCATCGTTCCCCCCTGACCGGCGGGCCGGCGCGGTGCGGACCTGGACCGCGCTGGGCGGGTTCGCCGCGGCACTCGGCCCGCTGATCGGTGGCCTGCTGGTGCCGTTCAGCTGGCGTTGGATCTTCATGGTCAACGTCCCGATTGGACTGCTCACCTTGGCGATCGGCTACCGGAACCTCCCCCGGGTTCCTGGGCACGAAGCGCCCCGTCCCAATGCGTGGGCGGCGCTGCTGGTCACGATCGGCATCGCCGGGCTGGTGCTGGCGATCGTGAAGATCAACGATTGGGGCTGGTTCTCAGGTGCGACCGTCGCCAGCGTGCTGGTCGCCGTGGTCTCCTTGCTGCTGTTCGTCCTGCAGTGCCGTCGCAGCTCAAATCCGTTCATCGACTTGGCGCTGTTCCGCATCGGCCGTTTTACCGGGGCAACCCTGGTCATGGCGCCGTATTCGGTGGCGTTCGGCGGCATGCTGCTGTCGGTGGCGCTGTGGGCGCAGGACGCCTGGCACTGGTCGGCGCTGCAGACGGGCTTAGCGATCATGCCGGGCCCGCTGCTCGTGCCGTTGACCTCGCTCCTGTTCAGCGGCCGGCTGCTGCGGCGGTTCGGGCCGGCGCCGGTCCTGTCGGCCGGCATCTGCTTCTTTGTGGCCGGCCTTGTCTTGTATGCGCTGCGCCTCGGCCTGGAGGCGGACGGCCTCGTCCTGGTGGAAGGCATGGCCATGCTGGGGATCGGGGTGGGCCTGACATTCCCGACGTTGATGGGCGTGGGGACCTCCGCGTTGCCGGCGTCGTTGCTCAGCACAGGCTCGGGCGTGATCAACATGGTCCGCCAAGCCGCCCTGGCGGTGGGGGTTGCCCTGTTCGTCGCGATCGTGGGCTCGCCGCAAGACCCAGCCGCGCGCCTGGCCGCCTTCGACCGGGGATGGTGGGTCATGGCGGCGGTCACGGCCCTCGGTTTCCTCCCGGTGGCGCTCCTACTGCGGCAACGACCGGCGTCCCTCCCGACTGCTGCGCCGGCACCGCGCTGATGTGAGCCGACGGATGCTGGAGACGGGAGCTGCCAACATGACCCGTTCAGGTTCGACTGAAATCGACCGCTGTCGTGTTCGCGCCGCAGATGAGCACGGCGACCCGTTCGCCGGGCCCAGGGCGGTAGCGCCCGGAGAGAAGCGCGGCCATCGCAGCCGCGCCACCCGGCTCGGCGACGACACGGGCGGTATCCCACAGCGCGCGCTGTGACCCGGCGATCTCGTCGTCGGTCACGAGGACGACTTGATCGACATACCGACGCGCGATCGGGAACGTCAGCGCGCCGATCCGTCGGGGTGCCAGCGAGTCCGCGGCCAATCCTCCGGCCGCGGCGTCTACGGGGCGTCCTGCGGCGAGCGCCCGCTCTAGGGTTGGCGCGAGCTCCGGTTCGACCGCCACGATCTTCGTCCGTCCACCATACCAGGCCGCGATCCCGCCGATCAGCCCGCCGCCGCCCACCGCGACGAGCAACGTGTCGATCTCGGGCGCATCCATCTCGAGTTCCAATCCAATCGTCCCTTGCCCGAGGAGGGTTTCCCTCTGGTCGAACGCGTGCACCGGCATGCCGCCGTGGTCGCGAATGAACGCTTCGCTGGCGGCCAGCGCCTCCGCGTAGCGATCGCCGGCGATCACCAGATGGGCGCCAAGCTCGCCGATGAGCTTGATCTTCGCGGGCGAGGCGATGCGGGGCACGAACACGGTCGCCGGTATGTTCAGCCGGCGTGCGGCGAACGCCACGGCTACGCCGTGATTGCCACCCGACGCGGCGACCACGCCCGCCTGTGGGATGTCCCGCATCATGAGGTTGGCGAAGGCGCCACGAACCTTGAACGAGCCGGTGTGCTGCAGGACCTCGAGCTTCAAGATCAGTGCGTCCGCGCGGATGCCGAAGTCGGAGGGCGCGACGGATAGGTTCGGCGTGTGCCTCACGTGCGGAGCGATGAGCCTCCCCGCCGCTCGGATCGCCTCCGCGTCGACGATCGGATCCGAAGCTGTTCGCTGATGGGTCGCCATACGGATTGACAATGACATGGCGGCGCAGCTCACGACAGCGCCTCGCCGGTTTGACCTTCCTCCCACACGCTCTATGTGTTGCCTGTGATGGGAACATTACCCGAACCTTTCGCCGCTTGGTTCGCACGCCGCGGCTGGAGTCCGCGCGACCACCAGCTCGCCATGATCGGCACCGCGCGATCGGGTCACTCGGCCTTGCTCGTGGCGCCGACCGGCGGCGGCAAGACGCTGGCAGGCTTCCTCGCCAGCCTGATCGAACTGGCCGAGACACCCTCGACCGGCCTGCACACTCTCTACGTCAGCCCCCTCAAAGCGCTCGCCACCGACGTCGCCCGCAACCTCCTCACCCCCATCGAGGAAATGTCCCTGTCCATCTCGGTGGAGACCCGGACGGGCGACACGCCGCAGAACCGACGGGCCCGCCAGAAGGCCAACCCACCCAACATCCTCCTTACCACCCCCGAAAGCCTCGCCCTGCTCCTTTCGCAAAACGACGCCCCGGACGTCTTCGCCGGCCTGCGCACGGTCATCGTCGACGAAGTGCACGCCTTGGCCGGCACCAAACGCGGCGACCAGCTCGCCCTCGGCCTCGCCCGCCTCGGCGCTCTCGTTCCGGGCCTGCGGCGGGTCGGGCTTTCGGCGACGATCGCCCACAAACGGGCCTTGCTCGACTGGGTCGGCGGCGGCTGCCGGCTCATCGAAGTCGCCGAAGGCGCCCCGCCTGCGCTCGCCGTCATGCTCCCCGAAGAGCGCCTGCCCTGGTCGGGGCACATGGGTCTCACCGCCGCCTCGCGCATTCTCGAGCGCATCCGCGCCCACACGATGACCATCGTCTTCGTCAACACCCGCGCCCAGGGCGAGCTCATGTTCCAGGCGCTGTGGAAACTGAACGACGAGACGCTTCCCATCGCCGTACACCACGGCAGCCTCGATATCGGCCAGCGCCGCCGGGTCGAAGCCGCCATGGCCGCCGGCAAGCTGCGCGCCGTCGTCGCCACCTCCTCGCTCGACCTCGGCATTGACTGGGGCGGCGTCGATCAGGTGATCCAGGTCGGCGCCCCAAAGGGCGTCTCCCGCCTGCTCCAGCGCGTCGGCCGCGCCAATCACCGCATGGACGAGACCAGCAACGCTCTCCTCGTCCCGGCCAACCGGTTCGAACTGCTCGAATGCGAGGCGGCCATCGAGGGCGTCGCGGCCGGCGAGCAGGACGGCGACCTGCCCCGGCCTGGCGGGCTCGACGTCCTCGCCCAACACCTCCTCCTCACCGCCGCGGCCGCGCCCTTCGATCCACACGCCATGTTCGCCGAGATCAAGACCGCCGCCCCCTACGCGATGATCACCAAGCGCGACTTCGACGACGTGCTTCGCTTCGTCGAGGATGGCGGCTACGCGCTGCAAGCCTATGATCGCTATCGAAAGCTGTTTTCCGACAGCGAGGGCATGATCCACATCCGCAGCGAGCGCATCGCCCGCATGGCCCGCATGAACCTCGGCACCATCGTCGAGGCGCCGCTCTTGAAGGTCCGCTACGCCGGACGCGGCGGCCCCAACCTCGGCGAGATCGAGGAGTCGTTCGTCAACATGATGCCGCCCGGCGCGACCTTCATGTTCGCCGGCCGGCTGCTCAAATTCATCCGCATCCGCGAGACCACCGTAGAGGTCCAGGACGGCGGCGACGGCGAGCCGATGGTCCCCGCCTATGCCGGCGCACGCCAGCCGCTGACCACCAATCTCGCCGCCCGCGTCCGCACCATGCTGCACGACCAGGACTCCTGGCATCTCTTTCCGGAACCCGTCCGCGAGTGGCTCGCCCTGCAAGCCGACCGCTCCGAGCTCCCGGGCCCCGACGACCTCCTCGTCGAAACGTTCCCCCGCAATGGCCGCTGGTACCTCGTCGCCTATTGCTTCGAGGGCCGCAACGCCCACCAGACCCTCGGCATGCTCCTGACCCGGCGCATGGAGCGCGCCGGCTACGCCCCGCTCGGCTTCGTGGCCACCGACTACGTCATCGCCACCTGGTCCGCACAGGAACCCACCGACGTCGCCCCCCTGTTCGAACAAGACATGCTTGGCGACGACCTCGAAGCATGGATGGCCGAAAGCTCAATGCTCCGCCGCACGTTTCGGAATGTCGCCGTCATCTCGGGGCTCGTGGAGAGAAATCAGCCCGGCGCCGAGAAGACCCGCAAGGCCGTGACCGTCAACACCGACCTGATCTACGACGTCCTCCGCCGCCACCAACCCGACCACGTCCTCTTGCGCGCGACCCGCGCCGATGCGGCGAGCGGCCTGACCGACGTCGGCCGCGTCGCCGGCATGCTCTCCCGCATCGCCGGCCGGGTCCGCCACGTTGCCCTAACCCGCGTATCCCCCTTGGCCGTTCCCGTCCTGCTGGACATCGGCCGCGAATCGGTTCGCACCGCCGGAGGCGAAGACAGCTTGCTCGAAGAGACCGAAGCCCTGGTCGCCGAAGCGACCGGGTTGGCCGAGCCCAGCCAAAAACCCATGCGCGTCCACGCCGTCCACCGCGCCAACCTCGCCATCCTCCAGCGCCAACCCGGCCAGAAGCGCCGCCCCCAGACGCCCACGGCCGTATCACCCCCTCTCCCGCTGGCGGGAGAGGGCCGGGGTGAGGGTGGTCGGTCCAACACGCCAAAGCGTTCCGCTCCTGGCCCCACCGTCACCCGACCCTCTCCCGCCAGCGAGAGAGGGCGTCGGTGACCCCGCTCCGCTTCGCCGGTCACGACCTTCTTCTCGACCCGATCGGCGGCGTCGCCTGGCCCGCGCAGCGCCTGCTCGCAGTCGCCGACCTCCATCTCGAGAAAGGCACCGCCGCCGCCCACGCCGGCAGCCTGCTGCCCCCCTGGGACACCGCCGTCACCCTCGATCGCCTCGGCACGCTGATCCAGAGGCATCGCCCGCTCACCGTCGTCGCCCTCGGTGACAGCTTCCACGACCGCTACGGCTTCACGCGCATGGCCCATGCCGACGCCGCCCGCCTGCTTGCCTGGGCAGAGACCATCGACTTCGTCTGGGTGCTCGGCAACCACGACCCCGCCCCGGCCCCCGGCCTCGCCGGCCTCTCGACCGCCTGCTGGTCCCATCGCGGCCTCGATTTTTGTCACCAGGCCCGCCCCGGCCACCAAACCCCCGAACTCGTCGGCCATCACCACCCCAAGGCCAGCATCCCGACCCGCGCCGGCCACGTCACCCGTCCCTGCTTCGTCGCCGGCCCCCACCGCCTCATGCTGCCCGCCCTCGGCGCGTTCACCGGCGGCCTCGACGTCGCCAGCCCCGCCATCGCCCGTCTGTTTCCCGGCGGCGCCCACGCCTACCTTCTCGGGTCAACTCGCCTGTTCACCTTTCCCCTGCACCTCGATCCTGTGGTCGCCGCGCAGCCCGGCTGAGCCGCTAGTTGGCGGACACGAGTCTGATCGACCGGACCATGAGCCCGAGGTGCCGCCGGTCGCCGCCCTGCCCGGCATCGACCGGCCGGCGCGGAGTGGCGATGCGGAGGCGAAGCCGGACCTGCCCTTGCGGGCCCAATCGCTCGGCCGGGATGGCTATTCGCATCAGGCCGGAGTGCGCCGGCGGCTCGATCTCGCCGGCGGGCCAGCCGTTCGCGACGGCGGTCACGCGCGACGGTGCCGACTCCGGTCCCGGGGAGTAGCCATAGCCGGAGAGCTCGAGCATCACGTCGCCCCGCGGCGCTGGGGAGACCCGGAACTCCAGCGTCGCCTCACGACCAATCGTCCAACAGCCGATCGCCTCCGCCGCCGCCCACCCCTCGCCGCGGAACTCGCCCCCACCCCCATCCGTGAACGAAACGGCCTGGCCCATCGGCAGCACCGGGCCCGGGATCAGCGGCGCGGGATCGCAGACGGGGCGCGCCGGGTCGATCCAGCACGGAATTCCGAACCTGACCTGCTGGCGCGCCATGACCGGTGGGCTGTCAGGGTCGAGCGTCACGCCCGGGCTGAACGTGATCACCGTGTCGCCGACCGGCAGCGGCCGCACCGGCAGCAGCAATAACCCGCCCGGCCGGGGGAACGCCCGAACATCAACCGGGGAGCGGAACGCTCGGCCGTCGACGTCGAGCCCATGCACGGCGTGGAACACGGCGTCGAAGCTTCCCCGCGCGGGCACCGCCACGGCATCCCACGTCGATCCCAAGCCGTCCGGCAGCCGCAGCGCGTGCTCGCCGAGACGGATGGCCGGCTGCGGTTCGGGTGCCAGTTCCGGCCGCCAGCCGAACAGGCCGACCGCGGTCGCCAGGGCGACAGGGATGGCGAGCGCACGCCGTCGCCCCATCAGGTAGGCCGGGAGCACCGCGGCATACAGGCCGAACACGGGCAGCACCCACTTGAAGTAGTGATACAGGAAGATCCACCATATCTGGTTGGGATGCATGTCCCGGAACGCCAGGAACACCGCGCAGTGCAGCGCCGTCGCACCGGCGAGCAGGATGTGGTTGGGCCGCACCGCGGCACGGCAGCACGCAAGCACGGCCGCCATTCCGGCGACGCCCGGCAAGATCCAGGGAAAGGCGCCCAACAAGCCGTGCTCGCCAGGCCAGAGCGGGCGCGGGTCGTCGAAGATCTCGACCCAGTGCAACGGGATGAGGCGCCATTCGAAACCGAACGCGCGCGACACGGCCATGTAGCCATCCGGCGCGAACCCGCCCGTCGCATACTCCCCGGCGACATACGCCGCGGCTGGCATCGCGACCCCCGCCACTCCCGCCAGCACGACGAGCCCGGCCCGGCCCGGCGGCACGCGGTGACGCCACAGCGCCCACGCCATCGCGCAGCCAACGGCCGAGAGCGTCAACAGGGCCTCGGTCGGCCGGAACAGCGCGATACTGCCGCCCACCAGCCCCGCCACGGCGCTCGTCATCCGCCGCGGCCGGTCGGCGAAGCGCATCCCCGCCAGCAGGCATCCGTAGATCGCTGACGTCGCCGGCGTCGTGCTCCACGGCGTGACCCAGACGTCGAGCGCCGCTGCGTTCAAGGCGGTCGTGGCCAGGAACAGCAGCGCGCCCAGCGCGCGCGCGCCGGGTCGCCGGCCGAGGAGTTCGGCGGCGAGCAGGCCGAACAGCCATCCCGCGAGCGACAGGGCGAACAGGTCGGGCAGGTAGAAGGGCTGGACCGGCGTGACCGCGTGGCCCAGCGCGCCGAGAATGGGGTAGCCAGGCGGATACCAGTGTTCGCTCGCGCGCAGGTCGAGATGGCTCCACGCGATCGCTGCGCGCAGGTAGTGGCCGGCGTCGAACCACGTGAACCAGCCGCTCGGCACGATGCCCTCGACCGGGCGCAGCGGGCTCCAGTGATGCGCGGCCGCATAGAGCAACGCTGCCAGCAGCGCGGCGGCACCGGGCACCACACGGTCGAGACGGGCTAGGGTGACGGCGCGATCGCCATGCCAAACTCGAGCATCCACCCGGCTGGTCCTACCCACCGCCGCCCAGGGGCGCAATGCTCGGCCGGGTCAGGCCCGGACTAGCGCAATTGTACGTTGCCGTTCGACGTGAATGGCCAACATATCCGTTTCCGATGACCAAGCTTCCGCCTGCGATTGTCTGGTTCCGCGCCGACCTACGGTTAAGCGACAACGAAGCCCTGACGCAGGCCATCGCCTCGGGCCGTCCGGTCTTGCCGGTCTATGTGCTCGACGACGTCAGCGCTGGACCTTGGGCGTGGGGCGGCGCCTCGCGCTGGTGGCTGCACCACAGCCTCCACGCGCTCGCCGCGTCCCTGGCACAACGGGGCGCCACGCTGATGCTGTGCCGCGGCAACGCCGCCGACCTGTTGCCGGCGCTGCTCGACGAGATCGGTGGCGCCGAACTGCATGCCGGGCGCGCGCACGAGCCCTGGGCCCGGCACGTGGAAGCCGCCCTGGCCGCTCAACTCGGCGATCGTCTCCGCCTTCACCGCACCGCGACGCTCTTCGACCTCGACAGCATTCGCACCGGCTCCGGTACTGCCTATGGCGTCTACTCCCCCTTCGCCAAAGCCTGCCGCCTAAGGGCCCAAGAGGTCGGCGAGCCTCTTCCCGCGCCCAAGGCGTTGGCCAGTGTCGCGCCTCCGCGTTCCGATCGGCTGGACGATTGGGGGCTCCTGCCGAACCGTCCCGACTGGGCTGGTGGGCTACGGGCCATCTGGCATCCTGGCGAGCCCGCCGCCCAAACCCGGCTGCGCGAGTTCCTCGCCGCGACCGTGACCAAATACAAGACCGGCCGCAATCTGCCCGGAGAGGACGGCACCAGCCGCCTTTCGGCCCATCTCCACTGGGGCGAACTCTCCGCCCGACAGGTCTGGCATAGCGCCCGGGCCATCCCCCCGGGCGAAGGGCTGGACACCTACACCGGCGAGATCCTGTGGCGCGAGTTCTCCGCCTACCTCCTCTGGCACCACCCGACCCTGCCCGAGGCGCCCCTGCGCCCCGCCTTTGCCAACCTCCCCTTCCGCCGAGCGCCGTCCGAATTGGAAGCCTGGCAGCGCGGACGGACCGGCGTCCCGATCGTCGATGCCGGGCTGCGTCAGCTCTGGCATACGGGTTGGATGCACAATCGCGTCCGCATGGTTGCCGCCTCGTTCCTGGTCAAGCAACTCCTGATCGATTGGCGCGACGGCGAGCGCTGGTTTTGGGACACCCTGGTCGATGCCGACCTCGCCAGCAATGCGGCCAGTTGGCAGTGGATCGCCGGCTGCGGCATCGACAGCCAGCCGTTCTTCCGCATCTTTAACCCGGTCAGCCAGGGCCAGACCTGGGACAAGGCCGGCGACTACGTCCGCCACTGGGTGCCCGAACTCGCCGGCCTCCCCGAGCGCTACCTGCACGCCCCCTGGACCGCTCCGCCGGACGCCTTGGCGCATGCCGGCGTCACGCTCGGCACGACCTATCCCAAACCCATCGTCGACCTCGCCGAAACCCGGCAGCGCGCCCTCGACGCATTCCGTGCGACCGTGCGCGGAGCCGCCGCTTGATGATCCCCGCGGGCGCTGCCCTCCGCATCGTTGGCGATGTGCATGGTGACCTCCGCGCGTTCGACTCCGCCGCCAACACGGACCGCTTCCTCATCCAGCTCGGCGACCTCAGCGACCACGGCCCTGACAGCGCCGGCGTCCTGCGCCGCATGTTCGAGCTGATCGACGCCGGACGCGGCCTGTTCATCCTGGGCAATCACGACCGCAAGCTCGGCCGGGCTCTGGCCGGCTTCGCGGTCCGCGCCGACGCCGCACTGGACGCCACCCTCGAACAACTCGACCCGGCGCTGCGCGAACGGGCGCTGCAGGAGATCAACCGCGCGCCCGCCTGGATTATCCGCGGCGCCACCGCCTTCGTCCACGGCGGCTTCCATCCCGCCATGCTCAGCGAGAAACCGCCGCCCCCGCTCGGCCGCGTCGATCCCCTGCTCTCCCGCGCCCTGTTCGGGGAGACCACGGGCCGCATGCAAGCGGATGGCTACCCGGAGCGCGTGGTCCGCTGGGTCGATCGCATCCCCGCCGGCATTACCGTCTACTGCGGCCACGACCAGCGCAGCACCGATGGCCGCCCCTACATCCGCGCCGGCGCCGCCGGCGGCCGCGCCATCTTCCTCGACACCGGCGCCGGCAAGGGCGGCCACCTCTCCTGGATCGACCTTCCGGCCGAACCCTGATCCCTCACCGGTGTTAGCACCCCACCAACCAAGGTATCGCATGTCCGACAATCCTCTCGACCCCTCCCCCGAGTTCAAGCAGCGCGTCGCCGCCCTTGCCAAACAGCTCTTCGAAGCCGACGGCAGCCCGGCCGGCCGCATGCCCGAGTACCAGGAGCGCGCCGACGAACTCGCCCGCATGGAGCTGGCCGGTCCCGCCGGCCTGCAGAATGTCGAGGACTCAAAGGCGGTCACCGTCGAGGAAGCCTCGATCCAGCAGAACCTCGGCGAATTCCCCTCCGGCCAGCTCGGCGACCAGGGTCGCTTCCTCGAAACCCCCATGACCCGCGACGAAGCCCGTAACACCGACCCCGCCGACCTCCCGGAAGGCGGGACCTCCGCCTAACCCTATTATTCCGTTAAATCAGCCGCACGAGCCTCTTCCCGAGATCGTCAGGCTGGCCTGGCGGTCTGGGGAGACGCTCGCCTAAACCCAATCCGCCCGCCGCACCAACCCCACCGGCAAATCCTCATACAAATGCGGAAACGCCCCCATCCCCGCCTCGCTCACCTCCCACCGCACATCCAGCTCCTCCGCATCTACATGCAGCACCACCAGCCGCTCGCGCCCGGCAAAATGCCGCTTCAACACGAACGGTAACTGCTCGGCCGTGCACAGGTGGATGAACCCGCCCGGCGGACACGCCAGCCCGTCCGGCTGCGCCGAGTCCCATTCATCGATCCCGATCACATGCAGCAACCACCCCAACCCTACTCTCCCCAGCCTAACTCGCCGTCATCGCGAGCCGCGTGCCGCGCGGCGGTCCATCGGCACGGACTACCCTCGCCGACATACGCCATGACCTCACCCCAAGCGATCCTGCGCTAGCTCTCGGCGCCAAACCGCCGTATCGCAGCCCACCATGCCTTTGATCTACTTCATCGCCGGCGAGGCCAGCGGCGACGTCCTCGGCGCCCGGCTCATCGCCGCCCTGAAACACCAACGCCCCGACCTGGCCTTCGCCGGCGTGGGCGGCCCCCGCATGGCCGAGCATGACCTCGCCAGCCTGCACCCCATGGCCGACCTCGCCGTCATGGGCATCGTCGAGGTCCTGCCCCGCCTCCTTCTCATTCGCCGCCGCCTAAACGAAACCATGGCCGATATCGCCGCCCGGCGCCCCGACGTGCTCGTGACCATCGACTCCCCCGGCTACACCAGGCACGTGCTCAAGCGCGCCGCCCAGCTCGGCGTCAAACGCGTCCACTACGTCGCCCCACAAGTCTGGGCCTGGCGCGAGCACCGCGTCCGCCACTTCCCCGGCCTCTGGGACAAGCTCCTCTGCCTACTCCCGTTTGAGCCCGACTGGTTCGCCGCCCGTGGCATCGCCGCCGATTTCGTCGGCCACCCCGTGCTCGAATCAGGCGCGGGCGACGGCGACGCGACCCGCTTCCGCGCCCGACACGGCCTCGGCCCCGAGCCCGTCCTCATCCTCATGCCCGGCAGCCGGCGCTCCGAAGTGCCGCGCCTCCTCCCCGTGTTCGAGCAGGTCGTCCGCCGCCTCGCCCGCAGCGCGCCCGGTCTGCGCCCCGTCCTCCCCATCTCCGCCGTCGTCGCCGAGACCGTCCACGCCGCCACCGCCGCCTGGGCAACCAAGCCCATCATCGTCACCGAGCTCGCCGACAAGCACGACGCCTACGCCGCCGCGTCGGTGGCATTGACCAAATCCGGCACCTCGACCCTCGAACTCGCCCTCGCCGGCGTTCCCATGGCCGTCACCTACCGGGTCAACCCGCTCAGCGCCGCCATCGCCCGCCGCGCCATCACGATCCCCCACGTCGCCATGGTGAACCTCCTGGCCGGCCGCCAGGTCGTCCCCGAACTCCTCCAGGAAGACTGCCGCCCCGACACGCTCGAGCGCACCGTCCTCGACCTCCTCGACCGCGGCGCCGATCAGCAGCGCGCCGCCTTCCCCGCCATCCTTGCCAGCCTACGCCCGGCGGCCGGCGAGCCCTCAGCCGCCGCCGCCGCCCAAGTGCTCGAGCTGTTGGATCAACCCTGACGCCATCGCCACCCGGCGCGACTCCGCGATACTGTCCGTCACCGCGATTGCCGCCTCCAGCGCTCGCCGCCCCGCCCCCGCATCCACCAGAACCGGAGCATCGTCCAGGCACGACGCCACGAACGCCTCGTGCTCGGCCGCCATGCTGTCGCTCTCCGCCCAGCCCACAGCTTCCCGCCGGAACCCTCCGGTCCCTGGCAACGGCAATCCACGCTCCCGACCGATCATCACCAACTCGCGGCCGACGAAATCCGCCGACAGATACCCCTCTTCCGAGAACAGCCGCATCCGCCGCTCCGTCTTCAGCGAAATCCGGCTCGCCGTGATCGTCGCCACGCACCCGTTCTCGAACCGCACCCGCGCATTGGCGATGTCTTCCAACGGGCTCGAGACGGCGGCCCCCATCGCATCCACGCTCCGGATCGGGCTGTGCACCAGGGCCAGAACCAGGTCGAGGTCGTGGATCATCAGGTCCAGGATGACCGAAACGTCCGTCCCTCGCGGCTTATACGGCGCGATCCGCGTCGCCTCGATGTACAGCGGCCGCGTGATCCGGCTCGAAATCGCCCGATGCTCCGCCGAATACCGCAGCAAATGGCCTACCTGCAGCACCAGCCCCCGCTCGCGCGCCAACCCGGCCAGCCGATCCGCCTCGGCCACCGTCGCCGCGATCGGCTTTTCCACCAGAACGTGCTTGCCCGCCTCGAGCGCCTGCCCCGCCAGTGCGAAGTGCGTCTCCGCCGGCGACGCTACGATCACCGCATCGCTCGCCGCCAGCAGCGCCTCCAACGGCAGCGCCGGCCCACCCGCCTCCCGCCCCACTGCCGTCGCCCGCTCTCCCTGCGGATCGGACACCCCGGCCAAAACGGCCCGCCGGCTCGCCTTCACCTTGAGCGCATGAAACCGCCCGAAATGCCCGGCTCCGATGACCCCGATCCGCAAGTGCGCCATGACCCGGCCCATAGCAGCCACGCCGAGCCCCTCCAACCCCGTTGACACCGGGCCGCATAACCAGGATTATTACATATCCAAAATGGATAAGTCCGGCTATGCCTACCGACAGTCCATCAGACGTACCCGACTGCTCGCACCTGCGCGCCGCCGTCGACACCGCCGCAGGCGTCACCGGCACGCTCTGGATCAGCTACGTCTTCATGCTGTTCTACGTCCTGCTCGCCATCGTCGGCGTCACCCACGCCGACCAGTTCCTGCAGAGCAACGTCAAGCTCCCCTTCCTCCAGGGAATTGAACTTCCCATGGTCGGCTTCTGCTGGATCGGCCCGGTCATCGTCCTGCTGGCCCACGCCTACGTCCTGCACCACCTGACCCTGCTCGCCGCCACCGCACGCCTGCTGGACGTGTGCGAGGCGAAGGCCGGCCCCACCGACCGCCTGCTGCTCGGCATCAACCTGTTCGCCCAGATGCTCGCCGGTCCGACCCGGCGACAGAACCCGGCCAGCTGGTGGGTCGAGCAGGTCATCGTCTGGGTCACCCTCGTCGCAGCGCCCGTGCTCACGCTGATGTATTTCGAGCTGCAGTTCCTCCCATCCCACAACGAGAGCACGACGTGGTGGGCGCGCGCCTGCATGCTGGGCGACCTCGCCCTCCTCTGGTGGCTGTGGCCTCGGTCCGTCTGCCGCGCCACGCCCTCCTGGCAGACCGCCGAGCTCGCGCCTTGGGGCCTCGGCCTCATGATCCTGCTCACCGCCTGCACCAGCTACGTCGCCATCGCCGTCGCCACCTTTCCCGGCGAGTGGCTCGACATCGCCCTGCCCGCCTTCCCCGGCCATGACGCCCTCGTCGTCGGCGCGCGCGAGCCCGGCGGCGACAAGCGGCTCATCCAGCCGCTTTGGCCCAACCGCCTCTTTGTCCGCGGCATCGAGCTGGTCGACCGCAGCAAATACGACACGCCGGCCAAGCTCGTCATGGCCCCTGTCAGCAAATCGATGCGCGACCGCCACCTCGAATATGCTGTCATCATCGAGGCCCAGCTCGCCCGCGCCGATTTCAGCGGCGCCCATCTCGAAGGCGCCTCCCTCGTCCGCGCCCACGCCATGGGCGCCTGGTTCGACCACGCCGACCTCTCCGGCGCGCAACTCGACACCGCCGAGTTCCAGGGCGCCTCCTTCTTCGCCGCACGCCTCGCCGGCGCCACCATGGACGGCGTCCAACTGCAGGGCGCGCGGCTCGCCGGCGCGAACCTGCGCGCCGCTTGGATGCACGAAGGCCGGCTCGATGGCGCGTCCCTGGCCGGGGCCGATCTGCGCCGCGCCACCCTCGACAAATCCTGGCTGATGGGCACCGACCTCCAAGACGCACGCCTGCAGGGGGCTTCCCTGGCCGACACCCATCTCGAAGCCGCCTCCCTCGATGGCGCCTACGTCTGGCGCACCGATTTCCGGCGCGTTGACGCCGGCGCCGGGCTGCGGCACCTCGGCACCAGCGACGACGTCGAACCTCCGTGTCTCGGCGACCCGCACGACGCCTGCCGCCTCGACGACACGCCTGCCACGCTGAGGGCGCTGATCCTCCGCGACATTCCGGACAGCAGCGCCGACACCCGCGCGCTGATGCTCAGCCGGCTCGACATGCCGCTTTCCCCAACCCAGCCGGACCCTTGGGATCGGGAGAGCCGGGACCGGCTCGCGAGCTTCAATCCCCTCAGCGACAGGAGCCTGTTGCTCCTGTGGGAGAAGATCGCCTGCATCAGCAAGGGCGCGCCGTTCATCATCGAGATGCTGATCGACACCTACGAGGATGACAAGGGCTGGACACGGCCGGCCACCCAGGACGACACCAAGAAGCTTGCCGAATACCTTCTCGACCCCAAGCAGTGCACCGCCAGCATCGCAATCACCTCTGACGCAATGAGGATGGACCTGCTCGACCTCTGGCTGCTCCGCTCACCGAATCCCTCGTCCAAGGGCGATCCGCCTCCCGGCACGGCCTCGTCGTCGCTCGAGGGCGCCGAACCGGCGATGTTTCCGGATCGGCCCCACCCCGCGCCCCGCTGACGCAGTCGGCCGCCGCGACCTGCCGCTGCCGAGTGGACGCGCCAGCCGGGCTGGGGTAACCCCGGGCCCGATTACAGACGTGAGCAGGATGCCTACAGCTCTCATCACCGGCATCACCGGTCAGGACGGTGCCTATCTCTCCAAGCACTTGCTCGAACACGGCTATCGTGTCGTGGGCCTGCTCCGCCGCTCCGCGTCGTCGGACGTCATCGGCGAGCGCCTGCGCTGGCTCGGCGTCCTCGACGATGTTGAACTGCACGACGGCAACCTGGTCGACCTCTCCAGCCTCATCCGCCTGATCGAACAGGTGCAACCGGACGAAATCTACAATCTGGCGGCCCAGAGCTTCGTGGCCGCCTCCTGGCAGCAGCCTTTGCTGACCGGGACCGTCACCGCGCTGGGCGCCGCGAACGTCCTCGAGGCGATGCGGGTGGTGCGGTCCGGGACGCGCTTCTACCAGGCGTCGTCCTCCGAGATGTACGGCCTGATCCAGGAGGAACGGCAGAGCGAACGCACGCCCTTCTATCCCCGTAGCCCCTACGCCGTGGCGAAGCTCTACGCGCACTGGATGACGGTCAACTACCGCGAGAGCTTCGGCCTGCATGCCAGCTCCGGCATCTTGTTCAACCACGAGAGCCCGCTGCGCGGGATCGAGTTCGTCACCCGTAAGATCACCGACGGTGTCGCACGGATCAAGCTCGGCCTGGCGCAAGAGCTCTGCCTTGGCAATCTCGAGGCCAAGCGCGATTGGGGGCACGCGCGCGACTACGTCCGCGCCATGCACCTGATGCTGCAGCAATCGGAGGCGTCCGACTACGTCATCGCGACCGGGCAGACGACGAGCATTCGTGAGTTCTGCCGGATGGCGTTCGAGTATGCCGGGTTGGACTACGAGCAATTCGTCCGCGTCGATCCGAAATTCATGCGCCCGGCCGAAGTGGACGTCTTGTTGGGTGACGCAGGCAAGGCGCACCAACGGCTCGGCTGGGTCCCTCAGGTGAGCCTGGCCGAGATGATCGCCGAGATGGTCGAGGCCGATCTCGCGCGTCACCGAGCGCGGCAGATCAGGTAAGCCCGCGCGTGGTGCGGCCCTGATGACGGAGGCGCTCGGGGATCCCGAGGCTCTGCGGCGACGCCTCGCCGCCCTGATCCATGACCAGAGGAGCTGGCAGGCGGAACTGGACCGGCGGCGCGATACGATCGCCTCGCGGGACGAGCGGTTGGCCGTCGCCCGACGCAGCTATGCGGAACTCCAATCCGTCAACCGGCAGCTGACCGATCAGATCGAGGCGTTGCGCCAGCACATCGCGGCTCAGGATCGCGCGATCGAGCACCTGTTCGGGGAAGCCACCAAGGCTCACCGCCAGCTGCACGAGGTCTGGTCCTCGTTCAGTTGGCGCGCCACCATCCCGCTGCGCAGCGTCAGCACCCGGCTGCCGGCTCTGGCGCGCGGCCTCCGCGGGATCGGTGAACGGTATCCGCACCTGTGGGATGCCAGCATCAGCGCCGTCCGCAACGCCCGGCGCATGATGGTGTCGGGATCGCCGGCCGTCGATGCTGCGGAACCACCTCCGGAGTCTGCGCCCGCTGCGACCGCTCCCGCCGTTGCCCCGCCGCCGGCCGACGCCCCTGCTCCGCCGCGGACCTGGCTTTGCGTCGGCGGCTCCCACGAGCCTCTCGCCGCCGATCTCCATCACGCATCCCTCAAATCGGCCGCCCCACTCCTGCCTTGCGCGTGGGCGCCGGCGGAGCAGCGGCTGGTCCCTCTCTCGCCGCGGGACGCAGCCCGCGGCTTCGACCTCGACTCATCCGAGTCCGCCCCGGCCCCCGCCACAGGGGATCACCTCCTGTTCACGGGCTTGGCCCTGTTGGACGCCGACCTTCTCGCCTTCCTCAATGAACGGGGCATCGGCCTCAGCCTGTTCGTCAGGGATGCCGATCCCACCGACGACGAGTCCCATGCGGCACTGTTGCGCCGGGTGCTGATGCACGGGCGCTGCGTGTTCGTCGCCGACATGGCCATGCGCGACCACATCCTGCGCTGGGCGCTGCTGTCGGACATCGTCGTATCGGCAACGGTGTCCGTCGGTCTCGCATCGGACTATGACGCCGTGGCGGCGTGCATCACGCATGCCGCGACCGCCGCCCCGCTCGAGCAGCCCGGCCGGCTCTTCATCCCCGGGATCACCGCACCCGAGCTGCCGGCCACATTGCGCCTGGCCCAGGCGTGGTGCACCGAGGATGACCCGCAGGTGTCGATCCTGATCGTCGCCCAAAGCGGCGCCCGGCTGGTGCGCGCCTGTGTCCAGCAGATTTGGGCCAACACGGCCGGTGTCCGCTACGAGATCATCCTCGTCGACCACGGCTTCGGCCCGGCCGAGTGCCGCAGCCTGACCGCGCTCGGCCGCGGCGTCCGCCTGTTGCCGGTCGGCGGCGATCGCTTCTTCGGCGAAGCCTGCAACATCGCCGCCGAACTGGCGCACGCGCCTCTGCTCTGCCTGCTGGACCAGCGCTGTTTCGTCCAGCCCGGCTGGCTGGAGATGCTCGTCGCGGCGTTCGGGGCCGACCCGGCGCTGGGAGCGGCCGGGCCGCTGCTCATGTCGCCAGACACGACCGTGCGCGACGCCGGCGGCGCGATCACCGAGGAGGGCCTCCCTGTCTTCTCCGGCAAGCACGACCAGCCGCAGCCCCAATCGGTCGACTTCGTCTCCGCCGCCGCGTTGCTGATCCGCCGAAGTGCCTACCGCCGCGCCGGCGGTTTCGACCTGATGTACGAACCGACGTCGTACGAGGATGCCGACCTCTGCTTAAAGCTGCGGACGCTGGGCCTTTCGGTTCGATGCCACCCGTCCGCCCAAATCATCCAAATCGAGCCCGACATGGACCGAGCGGCCCAAGCCCGGCAGGCCGCGCTCGGCGCGCTCAACCGCAGCAAGTTCGTCTCCCGCTGGGGTTCGTTTCTGCGCAGCCGCTCGGAGGCGGACCTCGCCACGATCAAGCGGCAGATCTTCGTCGATGTGCCGGCGCCGCCTGCGCCCAACCCGGCCCTGGCCACCGCCGCGCTCTATACCCCCTACGCCATTACCCCGGGCGGCGGCGAGCGGTACCTGCTCACGATCGCTGCGGCGTTGACGCGGGATCACCAGGTGACGATCGTCACCCCGCACCCCTACAGCCAGCTGCGGCTGCAGAGCATCGCCCACACCTTCGGCATCGACCTGTCGCGCTGCGTTACGCAGACGGCGGCGGAGTTCGCCGTTGCCGCCGCGCCGGACCTGATGGTCGTGCTCGGCAACTACATCTATCCGCCGATTGCGGCGCGCACGCCGAACGCGGTGTTCATCTGCCAATTCCCGTTCCCCATGGTGGGCCACCCGCCCCGCATCGATCGGGGCTACCGGGCGGTGATCGCCTACTCCCACTACGCGCACGACCACATCGGCGCCGCCCTGGCCGCCCACGCGATGCCGCGCTGGCCGATCGACATCGTCTATCCGCCGGTGCCGCAGGTTGTCCCCGACGGCACGCCCAAGCGGCCGATCATCCTGACCGTCGGCCGCTTCTTCACCGGTGGCCACAACAAGCGGCACGATCTGATGATCGAGGCGTTCCGCCATGTGCTCGAGGTGGCCGGAGGCGAGGTGGAGCTGCATTTGGCCGGGTCGTCGACGCCGGGACCGGAGCACATGCACTATCTCGACACGTTGATGCAGGCGGCGGCGGGCATGCCGGTCACGTTCCACGTGAACGCCTCACGGGAGACGTTGGAGGACCTGTATCGCCGGGCCTCCGTCTACTGGCATGCGACCGGGCTGGGCGGCGACGTGGCGAACCATCCTGAGCTGGCCGAGCATTTCGGCATCAGCCTCGTCGAGGCGATGTCCGGCGGCTGCGTGCCGCTGGCGTTCGACGCCGGAGGACCGCGGGAGATCATCACCCAGGATGTCGATGGATTCCTCTACCGATCGGTCGACGACCTCGTGACGCTGACCGCCGACATCCTGCGCCCTGACGCTGCCACCCGCCGCCAGACGATGGGCCATGCCGCGGCAGAGCGGGCCAGGGCATTCGCGCCGGAACGCTTCACCGCCCGCGTGCGCGAGATCCTGCTGACGTCAGCTGCCCGGTGAGTCTCCGAGGCACCCGCCTCGCAAACGTATACTGCAGGCGGCGTGCCGGACCTGGATCCGTCCGACCCGACTGACGGTTTAGCGGCGCTGGCGAACTCGGTGCTGCACCGCCCTGAGCACCCGGTGCAGTATCGGCGGTCTGGACGGGGAAGCGTCCCGAGTGGAGCGAAAGAGCCCAAACCGGTGGAGAGCGACACTGCCGCCGATGAGGGGGCCGGCAACGCCTGTCTGACACGGGAGCTTGCCCGGGCGAAGGTCCATGGTCAGGCGATACGGACGGCCACCGTATATCGCGGGCAGCGGAATCGATTGTCGGTCAAGCTCCTCCGTGAAGGCCACTCGACCGACAATCGTACCGTCGAGACTGATCGTACAGGGTTGCGACGCCATGCCCCCCGGTACGGATCGGCCGATGCCGATGAGCACCAAGTCGAGCTGCTCGCTGGAAGCGTCGAGAGTAAACGCCAAAGTGGCGGTCGGCCCATGCATCCATGTCACTTCCGCCTCGGGATGGGAAAAGCCTTCGATGGCAAACGGCACCCCGTCCCCCTCCAGTTGGAGCGCATACGAGTGATCGAGCGCGAGCGCTGGCGCCCGTTGGCTCGAGGCGGCCTCCAACCCGAATGAGATGAGATGCAGGCCAAGTCGGCGGTCGTCGACGAGCTTGCCCCTGTCGTCCACCACTTGCTCGGCGTGTCGCAGGCGAAGCTTGATCGTCAAACTACCGTGGAGATCTGTCGTTGCCGGAACCGGGATACGGAATTGCGCCGGTTGGGTGCCGACCAGGATCTGGCCTGCGGCTTGCCCATTGACGGTGACAGAGCAGCATTGAAATGCGTCATCGGCTCTGGCCGTCCGCCCCAATGTGAAGAGGACGATCTCGACCTGCTGCGGCTTGTCGAGATCGGCGATTTCGAACGCGATCGTGCCCTCGAGGCCCTCGATCCAGGTGCCGGAGTCTTCTGGGACGGAGAAGCCCCCCGCAAGCAGCGGCAAGCCGTCACCCTCCTTGCGCGTTGCATGGGTTCGACCAAGCCGTAGCGCGGCCAGCTTTGCGTTGGTTGGCGCTTGGGGACGGAACTGGCGCAGCGTCCCTACCAGAGTGAGCCACTCCGCACGGCCTCGAACCGTGTCTCGAATGACCTCTGTCTGCTGCGCTTCCGGAAAGAAGGGTGCTGGCAGCTCGGTCGTGACGTCGAGCGCCCGGAGATACGACGCGTAATGCGTCTGCGCGAGCGGCCCGTCCAGAAGAGCCCAGAGTTCGAGTAGGCGATGCTCCATCCGGTCGAGCAGGCCGAAGACCGTGTGCGGCAGCTTCGCTATCAGCGAGCTACGGAACATGAACCGGCCGACATCACGCGGATATGCGGCTTCGGCCAGGGCTTCGAGGTGATCGAACGTCAGCGAATCGAACCGGCGTCGGGCGACACCGCGCTTGTCGAGCTGCTCCACCAGCTTGCCCGAGCAGGCAAAGCTGCTGTCCGGCGTGCTCGCCAGCTTGTTTGCCAGCGAGGCGAGATGATCGCCGAAACAGTCGTCATCACTCTGCATGGTGCAGAAATACGGCGTGCGGACCGCGGCCAGTGCGCGCGCAAACGCCTGGCCCGAAGCGGCCGAACGGCGAGATGCCTTGCCCTCCTGCCGCACGTCCAGCTCGAGCTCGAAGAGGTGCGTCGACCGGATCGCTGGGCCGAGGCCTTGCATCCGGTCGAGGACGTCGCGTGGACCCAACACGAGAAGGTCGATCGCAACGAAGGACTGCGCTGAGAGGCTCGCCAAGAGCTTTTCCACGCTGGCGGACTCGGGATCGCTGGCGTCGAGAATGAGGCTGACCTCATGCCGCTCGCTCCCGGTGGTCTGGTTGACGGCGTGCGCCAGCCTCTTCGCATGCACTGCGAACAGGTTCGTGAAACTCTCCTCGAGCGAGAACCCCTCCAACAAGCGCTGTTGACCTGCCGAGGCGCGAGCGCGCGCCTCGTGCGGGTTCGATCTGACTTCGAGAACGAGATCTCGGATCTGTGCCACCACGTCCGCGACGGGTCCGCGATCGTCGACGACGTGGACCACGTCGGAGAAGTATTTCGTGATGAAAGGATGCGGATTGGCAATGACGACGGCGCCGGCAGCGAGGGCTTCGAACAGCCGATTGCTCATGATGCCGGATGTCTGATGCGAGGTGGACGAGAGGGCGAGGCAGATACCGGCCTCGTTGATCCGGGCGACCACGCTTTCGCCGTCGAACGGGATGGAGCCCCGATAGGTTGAAAAGCCCCGCCATGGCGCCACCCCGAGGATCTTCTCCGGGCCGTAGATGTGTATCAGGTCTTCGGAGTCGAGTTGCTCGAGCAACTCATGGTGACGGCCTTTCTCGCCCGTCACGCGCTCCCAATTGACTCCGACATAGAACAGGCGTGACGACTTTTCCTGGCGGGGGGCGAGATACGGGCGCGGAACGCCGTGGAACAGAGCGGGAAACGGGTGGCACAGCGCCCGTCCCAATCCTGCATAGATGTTCGCGGCATGCGCGTCGGCGACGTCCGAACGGCAGGAAAGAACGTCGATGTGACTGGCCAACTGCTCGATCGTGCGAGCGTAACCGAACGCCAGATAGAAATCGGGCGGATTCCACAGCGCGGTATAAGATGGGATGTCATAAAGCCGAGGAGATTCGAAATGAAGTGAGAGAACGAACGTGCAATCGTCGCGTGTCAGGCGCCGTTTTGGGAGCGCGACGCCATCCTGGTTGGACGAGAGCGGGTATCCGTCATTGTCGACGACCCATACGAGCGCACCGATGTTCGTCCCCATCTTGCAGATCCGCTGAACGACCTCGAACTCTGCATTTGGCAGCTCGGGCCAGGTCAGGACGACTGCGAACGAAGGCCGCGGCCGACCCCCGACCTCCTGCGGCTGGCTTTCGATGGGATTTGTCATGTTCGGTGCTCGAGATGGCGATGGGCGGCTTAGCGCGAAGTCCTCCACATCACAAGCAATCGTCCCCGCGCCGGCCGAGTGCTCGAGAGGGCTGGCCGCTTCCAATTGCTCGCTAATCTGATACACCCGGCCACCAGAGTGTTAGGTGTCAAGCAATGTCGTTCTCGACAGCCGAAACAAAATTAGATCGAGATGGTGTTGTCGTAGTCACCGGCGGCTGGGGCATGTTGGGTAGAGCATTGTGTCAAGAATTGACCTCTCGGGGCTTCAATCGTGTTTACACGCCACCTCGCGCGGAACTCGAGTTGTCAGACTCGAAAGCCACCTCAAGCTATTTTCACCGGCTTCAGCCAAAATATGTCTTCCATCTTGCTTCAATTGTGTTTGGCCTGCTCGGTAATCAGCGCAATCAGCTGAAGGCGATCAGCGAGAACACAATCCTAAATCACAACGTCCTCATTGCTGCGGCTGAAGCGGGTGTTCAGAAATTGTTCTTCGCCGGGACGGTGGCATCCTACCCGTTCCCGTTTCCACGACTGCCGTTGACCGAAGATATGCTTTGGCAGGGTGTGCCGCACGGCGGCGAATTCGGTTACGCACACTCCAAGCGGCATGCCTTGGCCTACCTCGAAATCCTCCGCCAAGAGGCCAGGATGGAGTTTGTCTATGGCCTGCTGACCAACCTGTACGGCCCCGAGGACCGTTTTGACGATCAGAACGGTCACGTCATCCCCTCGCTCATCAAGAAGATGGACGTCGCCAAGGCCACCGGGTCAGATTTCTTTGTTTGGGGAGATGGGGCGGCGACGCGCGACTTCATGTATAGGGACGATGCGGCTCGGGCCATCATGACGGTGTTCGAGGCTGGCACCGGACTTACGAACATCTGCAGTGGGCAATCGGTGTCGATCCGTGACGTGGTCACGGCTCTCGTGGCCGCGGCTCGCTTCGAAGGCAACGTGGTCTGGCAGCCCGACAAGCCGGTCGGCGTGCCCGTCCGCTCCGTGTCCGATGCAGTGCTACAGGGCCTCAGGTTCAAGCCCGGGGTCGGGATCGAGAACGGTATGCAGCAGACGTGGGAGTGGTTCCAGCAACACCGCCAATCCATCCGCGTGTGATCGCCCTCCGCGACACCGCTGTCCCAGCCCACGCCTCACGGCCACTCATCCCTCGTAGGGCTCTGTCTCCACCCTGCGCGTCCAGTCTGCCAAGACATCGTTCAAGGTCGTGTCCCACAGTGTGGACGGGACCCACCCCAGCTTGTCGCGCGCCAGCGTCGCATTGCCACACGCCACCGGGATGTCGATCCGGCGAAGCAGCGCCACGCTCGGCACCACCTCGGCGCTTACCCCGGAAAGCTCCAGCAACCTCCTCAACACGTCCCCGACCCGGCGCGGAATGCCGGACGCCACGTTGAAAATGACGCCTTTGGGGAGCGTTCTGGCCCGGCCGAGGCAGGTCAAGTAGGCGTCGCACACATCTCGCACATCCAGAAAATCCCGAACCGTTTCGAGCGATCCTACGGTCAGCACCGGCGCTTGTTTGCCTGCAGCAATTCGTGCGATCTGCCGCGCAAACGCAGGAATGACGAAATCGGCGGATTGTCCCGGACCGGTGTGGTTGAAGGGACGGGCCCGAATGACCCGAAGCCCATCGGCGACCATTGCCCCGAGCGCCAGATCCGCGGCCGCCTTGGTTGCGGCATAGGTGTTGACCGGAGCGAGCGGTGTGGTCTCCGTGGCGCGTTCACCCGAGGCGAACGAATTGCCATAGACCTCCGCGCTGGACACGTACAACAATGTGCAATCCGGCGCATGAGCCAAGATGGCCCGGCCTAGCTCCAGCGACCCATGTAAATTCACCAGCCACGCCCGGGCTGGGCCATCTCTGGCGGCCGGAACGGCCGACACTGCGGCCAGATGCACACAGGCGTCTGGGACCACACGCGCGACGAGAGCGTGGAGCGCCGGTCCATCCGTCACGTCAAGTTCAGTGAGACCTGTCCCACAAAGCACGAGCGTGCTCCCTGGGAATTTATCGCGCAAACGCGGAACGAGGTGTCCTGCAACGAAGCCCGATGCTCCGGTCACCAGAATCCGGCCTGGGGGCCTCATGGGGGCACGCTCGCAAATCCGCCCGAATCGTGATGGCTCAAGTCAGCACGAGTGCAGTCGTCGGCGACCATTATCGCGCAGGATCGGGCGTCACTATTCGATCACCTCGCTGATGTGGAAGCGGGGCCGGCGCTTGGTCTCGAGGTAGATTTTACCGATATACTCGCCGATGACACCCAAGCTGAGAAGCTGGACACCGCACACCACATAGATCGGGATCACGGTCGAGGCCCAGCCAGGGATGGTCGCGGCGAAGACGACAGTCGCGGCCACCGCCCAGATAGTGAGTGCCATGGCCAAGGCCGACATCAGCAAGCCCAGGAGTGTGATGATGCGGAGCGGCCGGGTCGAAAACGACGTCACACCTTCCACGGCGAGCGCGAGCATTTTTCTGAAGGGATACTTCGACTTGCCGGCGAAGCGCTCGTGCCGCTCGTAGGTGACGATGTGCGTGGTGAAGCCAAGCTTGGGGATGAGCGCGCGCAAGAAGAGATTTGACTCGTCATAGGAGCGGAGTGCCTCGATGCTGCGACGGCTCATCAGCCGGAAATCGGCGTGGTCAAAAACGACCTCCACGCCGAGCCAACGCAGCAGACGATAGAACATTTGTGCCGTGTGCCGCTTGAGCGCGGTATCGCTCGTCCGGACGCTTCGAACGCCATAGACGATGTCCGCGCCCTGCCGATTGGCCTCGAGCATCGCCCGAATCGCGTCCAGATCGTCTTGCAGATCGGCGTCGATGGTGATGACCGTATCTCCCTGCGCGGTCAGCAACCCCGCCAGCAAGGCATTCTGGTGGCCACGGTTCCGTGACAAGCGGAGTCCGCCGAACCGGGCGTCGGTGTCATGCAATGACTGCACGATAGCCCATGTTCGATCTGTCGAACCATCGTCGACGAAACAAACCTGACTTGAGGCTGCGATCTGTCCGTGGGCGACGAGCGCGCCGAGCAAGACGCCGAGCCGCCGCGCGGTTTCCGGCAACACCTCCTGCTCGTTAAAGCACGGCACCACGATCGAAAGCATGGGAATGGTCATTCGGTCATTTGGCCGCGGTGACCGAGTATTGGGCGCCAGCCGCGAACCAAGCAAGGCGTGACTCGAGCGGTCGCAGCATGGCCAATGCGCGGGGAAAGAACACGTGGTAGCGAATTCGAGGTTTCGCCCACCCTGCGGCCCGAAATCGCTTGGCCAGTTCTCGCGCGCGCATCAAATGAGCGTTTTCGTCAAATGGACAGGTGTTGACGGCGCGGGTCGTCAGTGGGTTGAGCGGATTGTGCTCGAACACGGCCAGGATGCCGCCGGGCCGGGTCACACGGCGCAATTCGCTGAGCCAGGCGATATGCTCCTGATGTGGAATGTGGTGGAAGACGCAGGCAGAGAAGGCGATGTCGAACTGATCCGGCTCGGCTGGGATTTGGCTCCCCTGGAGGGGAAGCCTCGCGGCCATGCCGGGATACCGCATCTCGGCCACTTCGAGACTGCGTTCTGAGACGTCGGCACAGACCAGCGCGGCGTCGCCCAGGTATTCCTTGAAGAAAGGAATGGAATTTCCGATGCCGGAACCGAAATCAAGAATGGACCGCGGCTTGAGGCCAAGTTCTCGCGCGGTCTCGGCGAGGACGCGCACTTTATAGCGGGCGAAGAACTCCGGGGCCTCGCCCGTAATGGCGATATTGGCTTGGTGCATCTGATGGTATTCGTCCGCAAAGCGGTCAAACTCCGCAACGTCCACGCCAGCGCCCTCCGTCGATCGGGTGGCATCTAACAGAGTGCGCACGCAATTTAAAGTCGACGCCTCTGGCCGGACGACGTTGACCCAGGCTGGAAATCGCCCCAAACAGCGCCAATGAAACTGCCCGCCGTTTCCATCATCTGGGCGAGGGTTTTTCCACCCGTCGCAATCCTACTGTGCCTCGTCGCGGCGCCGCTGTTGATTGCTATGACGCTCATGCGCTTGTGGCACTTCGATTTCAGCTTGCCCATCGCGTACAATGGCGGCGATGCAGCATGGCAGTTCATCTTGACCAAGATGCTGTTCGACACCGGCTGGATTTTAAACAACCCTTATCTCGGCGCTCCAGACATCGCGCATTGGCATGCAAATGCGTCTGCCCAGACAAGCGCGCTTCATTCCGTCATCATGCGTGGGCTCGAGTTTTTCGTCTCCGACGCCATTTCGTTACAACAAGTCTACTTCATGCTCAACTTCCCCCTTATCGCGATCACGTCCTTTGTCGCGGCAAGGCTGATCGGAGTTGGCCGATGGCCCGCATGCTGTGTCGGTCTGCTGTTTGCGTTCAGCACCTTCCGGCTATCCTCATACATATATGCCTATCTTTCAAACTGTTTCATCGTTCCGCTCAGCGTCGTGCCTCCAATCTGGATCCTGACAGGTCGCGTGCAGGGTTCGTGGCGAGTATTGCTGCAGTCGCGATCGTTCTGGGTCAGTGTGATCATTACCGTGCTTGCTGCCCTGACGGACGGCTATTACGCGTTCTTCACCTTGTTATTCATTGGCTTTGCTGGATCGATCCGATTCCTGACGCAAAGAACGGCTTCTAGTCTTCTTGCGCCTACCATACTAGCAGCAGCACTGATCACGTCGGCCTACAGCTTGGCCTGGCCCTTACGCAGCTACGAACGGGCGCACCAGGCCGAGTTTCTCATTAACGGCAAACCTGACCCCGCCGTTGTCAAGCATCCGTTCGAAGCCGAAGTTTACTCGAGCAGTCTCAAGTTGATGCTTACGCCGATCCAAACCCACCGGATTCCGCAAGTCGCCGGTCTCGCGTCGTGGATCGTCGAGACGAGCAACCGGGCGCGGGCTTTCCCGTCGGGAGTGGGGGGGCCACTGGGCGCACTCGCCTCGGGTCTCCTGCTGGGCGCCCTACTGCTCACGATCATACGCACGACGTATGCGCGAAACTGGCCGTTCTCGACCGAAACTGCCGTTTGCGCACCTGAGTTCGGCGCGATCCTCGCGCTCGTTCTACTTTCATTTCTTTGCGCCACCACCGGTGGGCTCGGGGCGATCGTTGCCCTCGTCTATCCGACCATCCGCGCATACGACCGCGTCACTCTATTTGTAACCATCCTCCTCTATTTGGGAGGAGGACTGCTTCTGACACAGTTTCTGAGCACGGCGACCGCTCGCGGCCGGGTGTTGACGACGCTCTTGACGCTTGTGGTCGTGCCGCTCGCCATCCTCGATCAGTCGCCCAACAACCTTGGCCTGCGTGACACTGCCAAGCTGGCCCGTTTCGTCGCCGAGCGCGACTTCATCCGCAAGATCGAGGCAAGCGTCCCAGCAGGGACCCAGATCTATCAGTACCCCTATTCGAATTACCTCATCAACAGCCCCTATTACGGCTGGGGTGCCTTTGCACACGTCCGGTTCTATCTCCACTCCCATCGTCTCCGGTGGAGCAACGGCGCGTTCAAGAACAGTCCGGTCGACAACTGGCATTTGCGTCTGGCCGCGCTGCCGCTCGACCAGCTCATTACGGAAGTACGGGCGGCCGGATTCGGCGGCATACTCGTCGACCGCACGGTCGTCGGCGACGCCGAATACGACCGCTTCCGCGATGAGATCGTGGCCCGGACAGGGGTGCAGCCCGCGCTCGACGAGGCAAGCCAGCTCGCTTTCTGGCGCTTACCTCCGTTCGGCTATCGTATCGTGTACGGCCCGGATTACCAGGAACCGACTCAGGTCGTGGTGCACGATCCGCAGGCGATTGCGCCCAACGACATTGATCGATCGCTCGATCCCAGCGGATTTCAAACCGCATTGAAGGCCATGGTGGCGAGTGCCACGCCCGGCAAGCCGGTCGTCATCGACCGCTCGGCGCACCCGGACGTCTTTTCCGACATGCGGCTCGCCGACGCCGGCCTCGGTCTGGTCCCCCTCCAACCTGCATCGCCCCTTCGGGTGGACGTGCTCTGCCCGGCGCAGCGCCTGGTCGACGCCGATGACGTCCTGACCTTGACGCTGCACAATCGCAGCCCGGTCGACATGCGCCTCAACAGCGGCCCCGCGCCTCTCCGGGTCGGGCTGCAACAAGTCGCCGGTTCGGACGGAGCTCAACTGCGCGGCGATGGCGGCTATCGCGTCCCCGGCTCCCCGTCGATCAAGCCCGGCGCCAGCATCACGCTCAAGGTTCCGTTGGCCCCCCTCGACTTGTGGAAGGACGTTCCGGCGACGACGTCTGAGATCACCGCCGTGTTCGCCTTGGTGCAGGAAGGCGTCACCTGGCTCGGGCCAGCGCAAGGCGACGGCGAATGTCGCATGCCGCTGCGCCGGCACTCCGCACCGGCGGAGTAGGTCGTGGAACTCGCGCCGGAAACACGCCGCCGCTTCTGGCAAGACCGGCGCGTGTTTGTGACCGGCCATACGGGGTTCAAGGGAGCGTGGCTCACGCTCTGGCTCGCCCATCTTGGGGCCGAAGTAACGGGTTTCGCCCTGGCGCCCGAGAGCAGTTCGAGCCTTTTCAGCATGGCCGGTGCAGCGGCGCGGTGCCGCTCCATCGTGGGCGATGTCCGTGACCTGGCGATGCTGCAGGCGGCCGTGACGGAGGCCGGGCCGGACACGGTGTTCCACCTCGCGGCGCAGTCTCTCGTCCGCCGCTCGTATCGCGACCCCGTTGGCACCTATGCAACGAACGTGATGGGCACGGTCCATTGTCTCGAGGCGATCCGCGACAAGTCCGCAGTCCGCGCGGCGGTGATCGTCACCAGTGACAAATGCTACGACAACCGGGAAACCGGGCAGGCGTATCGCGAGATGGACCCGCTTGGCGGCCACGATCCCTATTCCAGCTCCAAGGGCTGCAGCGAACTGGTCGCGGCGGCCTATCGCAGCAGCTTCTTCGCCGACGGTCCTCGCGTGGCGACGGCCCGAGCCGGCAACGTGATCGGCGGGGGCGACCGGTCGCACGATCGCTTGGTTCCCGATGTGATCCGAGCATTCGAGGCCGGACGGTCCGTCGAGATCCGCGCACCCGGCGCGACCCGGCCTTGGCAGCATGTCCTCGAGTCACTCCAGGGTTACTTGTTGCTGGCTGAACACCTCGCCGGGACCGATGGCGCGAGCCAAGCCGAGGCCTGGAATTTCGGTCCTGATCCGTCAGGCTGTCAGCCGGTGTCTTACGTCGTCGACCGGCTGGCGGCCTGTTGGGGCGGGGGTGCAGCCTGGCACCGGTCCGTTGGAGATCACCCTCATGAAGCTGCGGTTCTAGCCATCGATGCCGCGAAGGCGCGGACACGGCTGGGTTGGCGGCCGCGGCTCTCGCTCGAACTGGCGCTGGACTGGACCGTGGAGTGGCATCGCTCGGTGCTGGCCGGCGAGCATGCGGCGGCGGTCTGCCTGGCGCAGATCGAGCGCTACGAAGGATTGTCCTGAACCATCGTTGCCGCAACCGTGTCGGCCAATCCAGTCGCCAGGCCGAAGCGTGGGCGAAAGCCGATCTCATGCGCCAGCCGAGTGACATCGGCCTCGATCACCGGCGGCTCGTCTGCCGCCATCGGCCGCGCCCCGAACCGCAACAACGCGCGCGCGTCGAGCTGATCAGCCAACGTCGTGAGCAGGCTTCGGAGCGTCACAGCCGTGCCAGAGCCGATGTTGACCGCAGCCTCCGCGGCTGACCCCAACAGCGCGACGAGAGCCATCGCGGCATCGCTGACATGCAGGAAATCGCGCCGTTGGCTGCCTTCGCTGGTCAGGAACGCGTCTCGCGCCCGCAGCGTGGCGATGGCGCTCGAGATCAGTCGCTCGGGCCTCTCACCCGGACCATAGAGGAAGAAAAGGCGAGCCCAAGCCACCGAGAGCCCGGCCTCCCGCGCATAACACAAGGCAAGGCGGCGGGTCGCGTCCTTGGCCGTGCCGTAGAGCGTGGCGGGTTCACACGGAGCATCTTCCACCAATCGTGGGGGACCCCATCGATATTCGGCGCAACTGCCGGCCAGGACGGCGCGCGTACCCCCGGCCTGACGAAACAGGCGGAGGAGATCCAGACTTGCCGCCACCCAGTCCAAATTCGCGTCCGACCGCCAATATAGCCCGGGCGTGGCAATCCAGGCCAAATGGAGTAGGTGACTTGCACCGGCCTCGGCCACGGCGCGATGCCGCTCCGCCGGCTTGAGCAGATCCATGCCGCGGGGCACCGCCCAGACGTTATATCCCGCCTCCTGCAACGCGAGCACGGCGTGACGCCCGACAAAGCCGCCGGCGCCGGTGACCAGCACACGCGTCAGGCGGAGAAGTCCAAGTAGTCGCGATCCCGCGGCGACATGGCGCTGACCGCATGCGGCCAGACCGTGCCGACGATCGGGTCGTTCCAGCGGAAGCCCCGCTGTGCCGCTTCGGCGAAAGGCTGGTCGATCATGTAGAGCACCTCGCTCTCCGCGCGCAGCGTCTGGAACCCATGCGCGACCCCGGCAGGGACGTAGAGCGCCTCGGCCGAACCGGCGAGATCGCGGGCAACGGTGCGGCCGAAGCTCGGTGACTCCGGCCGCACATCGACGAGCACGTCGTGGATGGCCCCTGCCGTGCACTGGACCAGCTTCGTCTCGGCGGCGGCGCCCACGGAATAGTGCATCCCGCGCAGCGTGCCCGCCAGACGGTTCGAGGATAACGAAACCTGTTCGAACTCGGTAACGAGGCCCGCTGCGGCGAACTCTGCTTTGCAGAAAAGGCGCGAGAAGCTGCCCCTCTCGTCAGTTTTGGGTTCATGCAGCACCAGGAAAGCACCCTCGATCGGCAGCGGTACGAACCGCACTGTCAGAATACCTCGATCGTCGGAATCGCGGTCAGGAAACGGCCACCCCAGCTCCGGATATGGGCCATCTCCCGCTCGATCTCGGATCGCAGGTTCCATGGCAGGATGAGCAGGTAGTCAGGGCGCAGCGCGGTCAGGGCCTCTGGCGCAACGACGGGAATGCGGCTGCCTGGCAAGAACGTGCCCTGCTTGTGCGGAGAACGGTCGGCAACGGCCTCGACCAGATCGGCGCCGATCCCCACGTAGTTGAGAAACGTATTGCCTTTGGCAGCCGCGCCATAGGCGCAGACACGCTTGCCGGTCCGGGCCGCCGCGATGAAGAACTCCAGCGCCGCGAACCGGACGGCGCGCGTCGCCTCCGCGAACCCGACGTAGCCGTCCACCCTGTCCAATCCCGCGTCACGTTCGTCCCGCAAGACCCTCGTGACTCGCTGGCTGGCGGCATGCTCCGCGCCCTTGTGAGTGACGAAGACGCGCAGCGAACCGCCATGGGTCGGTAGTTCCTCCACATCGAAGACCCGCAGGCCACAGCGGTCCATCACGTGCTGCACGACCAACAGAGACAGGTAGGAAAAATGCTCGTGGTAGATCTGGTCGAACTGAAGCCCCTGCATCTGCCGCAACAGATGCGGGAACTCGAATGTGGCAATGCCTTCCGGCGCGAGCAGCACGGCAAAGCCTGCGACGAAATCGAGGATGTCCGGCACATGAGCCAGCACATTGTTGGCAATCATCAGATCGGCGGCCGGGCCGCGTCGACGCAGCTGCCGCGCGGTCGCCTCGCCGAAGAATGCCACCTCGGTTGGAATGCCCTTGTCACGTGCCACGGCAGCGACATTGGCGGCGGGCTCGATCCCCAGCACCGGCACGCCGCGGGACATGAAGTATTGGAGCAGGTAGCCGTCATTGCTGGCCACCTCCACCACGAAGTGTCGCGGACCGAGACCGAGACGCCGCGTCATCGTATCGGCGTAGGTCTCGGCATGCCGCAGCCAGCTGGAGGAGTAGCTGGAGAAATAGGCATAGTCGGAGAAGATGGCCTCGGGCGGCTCAAACTCCGCGAGCTGAACCAGCAGGCAGGTGGTGCATACGAAGGCATGGAGCGGATGGAACAACTCGCCCCGATCGCAGGCCTCGGGGGCCACATAGGAATTGGACAGCGGGGACAGGCCGAGATTGACGAAGCTGCGCGTCAGCGGCGTACGGCAGAGACGGCAGGCATAGATCGTCACGGCCAGACTTTCCACGGCGCCCGACCGCTCGCCCAGAGTTCCTGCAGGTAGCGCTGGTCACGCAACGTATCCATCGGCTGCCAAAAGCCATGATGGAGATACACGCCGAGCTGCCCTTCTGCCGCCATACGCTCCATCGGGTCCCGTTCCCACACGGTGTCATCGCCGGCGAGGTAATCCCCGACGCGTGGCGACACCACGAAGAAACCGCCGTTGATCCAGCCTCCGTCGCTGAGCGGCTTCTCCTCGAACCCGGTGACGCGGTCGCCCTCGAAGCGAATAGCGCCGAAACGGGCAGGCGGGCGGGCCGCAGTAAGCGTTGCAAGTCGGCCCGCGCGGCGATGCAGGGCGATGGTGGCGGAAATGTCCACATCGCCGACACCATCGCCATAGGTCAGACAAAAGGCATCGTCTTCGGCAACATAGGGTAGGATGCGGCGGACACGCCCGCCGGTCATGGTGTCCAGCCCGGTTTCGATCAGCGTCACCGACCAGGGCTCGGCCGCGACGTGATGCACGACCATTTTGTTCAACCGGAGGTCGAACGTCACGTCGGCGCTGTGCATCAAGTAGTTCTGGAAAAATTCCTTGATGATGTAGCCCTTATAGCCCAGGCAGACGATGAACTCGGTGACGCCATGCGCCTCATAGATCTTCATGATGTGCCAGAGGATCGGTCGGCCACCGATTTCGATCATCGGCTTCGGCTTGACGCTCGTTTCCTCGACGAGGCGCGTCCCGAGGCCACCGGCCAAAATGATCGCTTTCATCTGAGCTTCTTCAGCCACGCTCCCGGCCAGTGCGTGGGCGTACGCAGACCGCCGTCTTCGGTAAAGGGACGCGGCGGCGTTTCCACTTGGAACGACGGATCGGCGGCGGCGAAATCGGCAGCGGCGTTCGCCGGGTTATCCGTGCGCCAGCTCGCTGTCCCGCGTGGGACATCGTGCAGGTCGCGCATGATGCCATCAGTCGCCACGATCCAGGAGCCGGGCGAGACGAGCCCGGCATAGGCGTGCAGCTCCGCCATCACGTGTGCGTAGCTGTGGTTGGAGTTGAGCAGCACCAGAACCGTCTCAACCGGCGCAATAGCGGCCCTCACGCGACTGATGATTGCCGGGTCGATGGAACTGCCCTCGATGAGGGACACGTAGGATGCGAGGGGATGGGCCTCGATGGCGGCCCGATTATGCGGCCGGATCTCGATATCGACGCCGATGACCCGGCCCCGGCCAATCGCGGCCAGCAGCGAAGCGTAGAAGATCAACGACCCTCCATGAGCGACGCCCGTTTCCACGATCACGTCGGGCTTGATATGCCAGATCGCCTCCTGCGTACGTACCATGTCCTCCGGGAGTTGGATGATGGGCCGCCCCATCCAGGAGAAGCCGTAGGCGAACTTCTCGTTCCAACCCACTTTCACCCAGAGGTCGGAAATGAGATCGAAGCCGGCGGGAGAATACAGCGCGACATCACGCGTGCCCGCAGGGTCGGTGACCCGCACGATGTGGGCTTCGGTATCGATTTCGAGCTTCACGCCTCGGCGTCCATGACCGTCAGCTCCATCAGGCTTGCTGAACTGGCGATCAGCGCCGCGATCTCCGATGCGTAGTTCGGGTTCATCACCACGACGTGGCGGATACCCTCATGTGCGGCCTCTGCCGGTGATAGGATGGGAAGGCCTGTCATGGCGGCATAGGTTCCTTGCTTCTTCGGATCGATATCGATGATGCCGCGCACAGGCACGGTCGATCCGATTAATCCGGCGAAGGTCACCCCTTTCGCCCCCGCCCCCCAGATCCCGAGAGGCTGCCGCGCCATCAGGCGTCCGCGCCATCGCGCCACGAACGCATCGAAGCTCTGTCCGAACAGAGCAGCCCGTTTAGCAACAGCCGCACCGTTCGCGGGCTCCTCCGCGGTCACGGCCATACCGGCCTCGCCGGAGGCCGCGAGATACTGGCCGCCGAAGACATGCGTCACCTCGACCTTCTCGAAGCCCGCCCGCCGCAACAGCCGGCCCAGTGACGCGGCGTTGAAGTAGCTGCAATGCTCATAGAAGATGTCGTGCCAGGCCTGGTGCTGCAGGATCCAATCGAGGCAGGGGGTCTCGATCAGGATCCGGGCCGGCTTGTCCCCGGCTGGTTTCGCCAGATCCATCGTTCCGCGGATGGCCGCGACCAGATCGAATGGCATACCCACGTGTTCGATGACGTGCCGCAAGATGACGAGATCCGGTGCGGCGCCGAGGCTGCATGCGGCCTCGGCATCAAACAATCGCGGCTCCAGCCGCAAGTCGCCGTCGTCGACCGGATGACGCAAGCTCGGATCGAAGCCGATCGCCTGGCTGGGCCGCGCGCCCAGTGCTGCCCTGAGTTGCCGGAGGAAGCCGCCCTGCCCGCAACCGATCTCGACGAAAATTGGGTTGGTGCGGTCGGCTACCATGGCCAGGGCTCGATCCGCCATGTCTTCCACGTGACGCAGGAAATGCGGCGAAACGGTCTGGTCGTTCTCGTAGGCCGCATCGTACTGCGCCAATTTCTGCTCGAACGCGGCATTGAAGCCAAAGCCGCAATGCCTGCACACGGACAGGACCAATCGGCCGCAGGCGACCGTGCGGGCCGCTTCGGCGACACGGTACCGCGCGTTCTGGAAAACAGGAACACTGCCCCGGTCGGCGCAGACGGTGACGTCGCCTGAGCCGCACGCCGGACACGCCCGTTTCGAGCCAGCACCGCCCCATGTCACAGTGTCATTCGGATCGATAAGGTGAGACATGGTTGCCGGGGGTCCCTGGTGCACGGCCGCAGCGATCATCTCAGTGCTCGTTCGAGCCGTTCGGTGCGTTCGACCAGTGTCGCCCGAACCTGAGCTAAGTCCTCCAATGTCGCCTCCAATGCCAGGCTGCGCTCCACCAATGTGGCCCGAACCTGAGCCAAATCCTCCAACGTCTCACTCAGTGCGAGACTGCGCTCGCTGAGGGCCTCCGACAGCTCGGTCACCACGTCCGGCAGCACGCCCAGGTCGAAATCGATCCCGTGCGGATCGATCTGCAGGATGTTGTCCGCCAGCGCGACCGCACCGCAGATGTCGGTGATGCCGAACCGGGCCGTGTCGATGTGCAGGAACTGGCCATCGAACCCCAATTTCTGCGGCCGGATCCGAAACGGCGGACCGGGCGGAAACTTGGACGCGACCGAGTTCGAACCACTCCAACAGATCGGGACGATCGGCAGCAGAGTGCCTAATCAGAGAGACGATGTAGCGGCGTTCATCCTCACCCACGTCAGGAATAGCCGCGAGATAGCGTTCCAGCATAACCTTGCGATCCAGCGACAAGTCTTGGTCGTTAGGAAAGAGCATCGCCTTCGCTTGCTGAAAACTGTCATCAGCATGGACTGGAAACAATTCGTAGTCTGGAACGGTCGGATGCCTGTTGAAGCCGGCGGCCTTGTGGAGCTGGTAGAACTCCTGGGCGATCTCGGACCCCTCTGGGTTCGTCAGCGCTGCGACTCCGTTGCTCCGGCCGGAGATCCCCGTCATGTGCATCGGGACTGATACGGACACATACGTTTCGCAGAGATATGCAAAGGCAAAACCGGTATATACGTCAGGATACATTCCGCAAATGAGACGCCCAACGCGATCCTTATGTTCGCCGATTACGTCACTTCGGATTGCAGCGGAATAAATGTTCGGAAGACTGTGGTAGTTGATTTCGAAGCGAGAAGCGCGGAGTAATTCAGTTCTGCCTTCGAGGATTTTAGCGGCTCGACTGAGCGGGATATACAAATAATTAGCCTCGCCATCGATCTTGATTGTAGGCCAGCTATAATGAGCACTACGCCAATGAACTGCCTTGGGCATCTCATACTTGGAAATAATGCGGGATAATTCGCGAAGAGCATACGGCATAAGCCCGTCATCATCCCCCACGACCATGACGTAACGGCCCGTTGCTGCTGAAATTGCGAGTTCCCAGTTCGCACTCATCGCCAAGGGCGTCGGGGCGCGTATGTAGACGATCCGGGCCGAGTTGGCCGCGTCTACCGCCGCCTTCGTCGCAGCACCACCAGCGTTGTCACAGACGATGATCTCGTAATCATCGAAATCCTGTGCAAGGCAAGTTGCCAGCGTCTTGGCCAGGGTCTCCGGCCGCTCTCGGGTCGGGATGACAACACTGAAGAGAGGTCCCGGCATGTGATATTCTTTCACGCAATATAGGTTCTCGGCAGCGCAGAACGCTCTTCAGCAACAAGGCGATAACCTTGGCCGCGGGAGTGGGAATCTCCGACACCGCTTCCGATCAGACCGTTACACCCCTTACCCCATCTTATCCGGGCACGGTCTACCCCAAGCTGCGTGGTGCAGGCCAGCCAGGGAGCAGAACCGTTTGAGGGCGACGGGGCCGCCGGCAGGTAGCCCTACTAAGTGAGCCGGGTTCGGCTGGCGGCTCCGGGTCCTGCGACTCGGCCGCGGGCGGTGCGGAACGCCGACGTGGTGCTCATTGACCCGCGATCGCATGGCGCGCGCCGGGTCGCCGGGATCAGCCCACATCCGCCATCACCCGCGGCACCTCCCCTGTCAGC
>CAWIEF010000002.1:0-752572 GCA_963835135.1 uncultured Alphaproteobacteria bacterium | reverse complement strand
GTCCGGCGGGATGGCCTGGCCGTCCGCCACAGAAATGCGACGCAGGGCGGAGCTTTATGCCCGCCTGCGACCGGTCCATTCGCGCGTGACCTAAGCAGCTTCCAGGAGAAGCGGCGGCGCCACACGCTGTTCTGTGACACGACGACCGGTCCGACCACGTCGGCTCAAGTCGAGGGCGGTCGAATACGCCCCCCCTTCCTTGCCGTCAAGTCGAATTGGACCAACCGTTTACATACCACCTTGGTCAGCCGACCACCCGGGCGCGCACGGTGCCCTCGATGGCGCAGAGCGCGTTGAGGATTTCCGATTGCTGTCCGGGAGGGCTGTCGGCGTCGACGACCACGTAGCCGAGTTGACCGTCGGTCTGCAGCGACTGCGCATGCACGTTCAGGCCACGGGAGCTGAATACCGCATTGAGCTTGCCCAGCACGCCGGGCACGTTCTGGTGAACGTGCAGGTAGCGCGCGTGGCTAGGGTCGTGCGGGAGGTCGACACTGGGGAAATTGACCGCGCCGACCGTCGTCCCGGCACTGAGGAAATCGAGCAGCTTGCGGGCGACTTCTTCGCCGATGCGCTCCTGGGCTTCGACGGTGGAGCCGCCGATGTGCGGGGTGAGGATGACGTTCTCCAAACCTTGCAGCGGCGTGACGAAGCGGTCGCCGGCGGATTTGGGTTCGACCGGGAAGACGTCGGCCGCGGCGCCGGCCAGGTGTTGCGTACCGATCGCGTCGGCGAGCGCGTCGAGGTCGACAACCCGGCCGCGGCTGTTGTTGATGAGGACGCTGCCGGGCTTCATCAGGGCGAGCTCGGAGGCGCCGATCAGGTTCTGCGTGCTCGGCAGGTCGGGGACATGGAGGCTGACCACGTCGGAGGCGGCGAGCAGGTCTTCCAGGGTGGCAACCGGTTGGGTGTTGCCGTGGCGAAGCTTGGTCGAGCGATCATAATAGATCACCCGCATGCCCATGGCTTCGGCCAGGGTGGAGAGTTGGCTGCCGATGTTGCCGTAGCCGACGATGCCCAGCGTCTTGCCACGAACCTCGTAGCTGCCCTCGGCCGACTTGTTCCAGCCGCCGGCGTGGGCGCTGGCCGAGCGCGGGGTTATCCGACGCAGCAGCATGACGATTTCACCGATGGTGAGTTCGGCAACGCTGCGCGTGTTGGAAAAGGGCGCGTTGAAAACGGGGACGCCGAACGCCGCGGCTGCAGTAAGGTCGACCTGATCGGTCCCGATGCAGAAACAACCGACCGCCATCAGCGGCCCGGCGCTGCGAAGGACGTGTTCGGTGAGCTGCGTGCGGCTGCGGATGCCTATGACATGGGCGCCACGCACGGCCTCGACCAGGGCGTCGCCCTCCAGCGCCTTCTTGTGCAGCGTGACGCCCGTGTAGCCGGCCTGTTCCAACAACGATACGGCTGTCGGGCTGATGCCCTCGAACAGAACGATCCGGGTATCTGCCCGGGTGAAGGCCTCATTGAACGACGAGGGGAGCGGGCGGAAGATCGAATTCAAGACGAATGTTCCTTCAAGAGGGACAGACTTACAGCTTCATTGTGTCGCGAAATGCCGCACGCTGATTAAGCCGCCTGGAGGAACTCGTCGACGGTCTGCGAACCGGCCTCCTGTAGCGGGAGCGGCGGCTGACCGTCGATCGCCTTCGGCATCCGGCGAAGCGCCTGGGCGTAAAGCCGGCTCATGTCGATCCTCTGCCGCATGGAAGGCACATACGAGCGGGTGGCATCGTCTCGGAAACCGATCGCTTCGGCCCTCCAGTGGTCGACCTCACGCGAGTCGGGCCAAGCCCGAGCCTTCAGGTCATGAAGCAGCGACTGGACGATCAGCGACTCTACAGTCGCCAGCTGGCTTCGCCCCACGCTTTCTACTTCCTCGATGATATTGGCCCAGTCAGGCCGTTCATTCAGCCGTTCGCCGGCAGCCAGGCGCTTGAGCAGAGCGGCTTGGTGTTCGGACCAGAGGAGGATGTCGGCGTCGTAAAGGTCGCTCATCACCGGTGCACCATAACAAAAAGGGCGGCGCCGCAGCACCGCCCTTTTTGCCTTCGGTCTGCGTCGCCTACTCGGCGGCCTTGGTGATCTGCGGCACCTCTGGGCGCAAGCGGGCCTGGTCGCGGCCGGCTGCGACCTGGCGCATGCGGTTCATCACGCTGCCCGTGCCCGCCGGTATCAGACGCCCGACGATCACGTTCTCCTTCAGGCCCATCAGGCTGTCGACCTTGCCCGCCGTTGCGGCCTCGGTCAGCACCCGCGTCGTCTCCTGGAAGGAGGCGGCGGAGATGAAGCTGTGGGTCTGCAGGCTGGCCTTGGTGATGCCCTGCAGCACCGGCATCGCGGTCGCAGGACGTTCCTCGACCTTGAGCCGCTTCTCGTTCTCCGCCTCGAACTCCAGCCGGTCGACCTGTTCACCCTGCAGATACGTGGTATCGCCGGCCTCGAGGATTTCGACCTTCTGCAGCATCTGGCGGACGATCACCTCGATGTGCTTGTCGTTGATCTTCACGCCCTGGAGCCGGTAGACGTCCTGGATTTCGTTGACCAGGTAGTCCGACAGCGCCTCGACGCCGAGCACCTTGAGGATGTCGTGCGGCACGCGCGGACCGTCGACCAACGGGTCGCCGCGGCGGACGAAGTCGCCCTCCTGAACGCTGACGTGCTTGCCCTTCGGGACCAGATACTCGCTCTCCTCCGACGTCTCGTCGTTGCGGACGATGACCCGGCGCTTGGCCTTGTAGTCCTTCCCGAACTCCACCCGACCATCCATCTCGGCGATGATCGCGTGGTCCTTCGGGCGCCGGGCTTCGAACAACTCGGCGACCCGCGGCAGACCGCCGGTGATGTCGCGCGTCTTGCTGCCCTCACGCGGGATTCGCGCCAGCACGTCACCGGCGGCCACCGTCGCACCATTCTCGACCGAGAGGATCGAGTCCGGGCTGAGGAAGTAGCGCGCTTCGGCCCCGCTCGGAAGCGTCAGCACCTCGCCCTTGGCGTCCTTTAGCTGCAGCCGCGGCCGCAGATCGACGCCTTTGGCCGATTGCTTGTAGTCCACCACCACGCGCGACGTCAGGCCGGTGACCTCGTCGACGCGCTCGACGATCGTCACGCCGTCGAGCAGGTCCAGATACTCCACCTGGCCCTGCAGTTCGGTGATGATCGGCAGGGTGTAGGGGTCCCACTCGGCCAGCTTCTCGTTTCGCTTGGCGGGCTTGCCCTCGTCGGACAGCAAGCGGGCGCCGTACGGCACGCGGAAGCGGGCGCGCTCGCGGCCTTTGTCGTCCTGCAGCACGATCTCGCAATTGCGCGACATCACGATCGGATAACCTTGGCTGTTCTGCACCACGGCGCGGTTCTTGATGGTGACCACGCCGTCGTGGCTGGCTTCGACGTTGCTCACCTCCGCGCCGCGCTGGGCGGCGCCGCCGATGTGGAAGGTGCGCATGGTCAACTGCGTGCCGGGCTCGCCGATGGACTGCGCGGCGATGACGCCGACCGCCTCGCCGATGTTGACCGGCGTGCCGCGGGCGAGGTCGCGCCCGTAGCAGGCGGCGCAAACGCCGACCCGGCTGTCGCAGGTCAGCACCGAGCGGATTTTGACGGACTCGACCGCGGCTTTCTCGATCGCCTCGGCTTCGGGCTCCTCGATCAGCGTGTTGGCCGGAACCATGACGGCGCCGGTGATCGGGTCGAGCACGTCCTCGGCGGTGGTGCGGCCGAGCGTCCGCTCTTCGAGACCGGCCACGACCTCGCCGCCGTCCATGACGGCCTTGACCGTCAGGCCGCGCTCGGTGCCGCAATCGGGTTCGACGATGATGCAATCCTGCGCGACGTCGACGAGACGCCGGGTCAGGTAGCCGGAGTTGGCCGTCTTCAAGGCCGTGTCCGCGAGGCCTTTGCGGGCGCCGTGGGTGGAGTTGAAGTATTCGAGGACGGAGAGGCCCTCCTTGAAGTTGGCGATGATCGGCTGCTCGATGATCTCGCCCGAGGGCTTGGCCATCAGGCCGCGCATGCCGGCCAGCTGACGCATCTGCGCCGGGCTGCCGCGCGCGCCGGAGTGCGACATCATCCAGACCGAGTTGGTCGGCGTGCCGATCTCCTGCTTGCTGATCTCCTTCATCATGGCGCCGGCAACTTCGTCGGTGCAGCGCGACCAGGCGTCGACGACCTTGTTGTAGCGCTCGCCGGCGGTGATCAAGCCGTCCTGATACTGCTGCTCGAACTCCTTGACCTCGCCCTGGGTCTTCAGGATGAGTTCCGGCTTGCTCTCCGGGATAATCAGGTCGTCCTTGCCGAACGACAGCCCGGCCTTGGCCGCCTGGCCGAAGCCGAGCCCCATCAGCCGGTCGGCGAAGATCACGCACTCCTTTTGGCCACAGTGGCGGTACACGGCGTCGATCACGTCGGACACGTTCTTCTTGGTCAGCGTCCGATTGATCAGGCTGAACGGCACGTTGACGTTCTTCGGCAGGATCTGCGCGATCAGCATGCGACCGGGCGTGGTAACGACCTTCTCGCGGATCTTGTTGCCCGCGGCGTCGACCGTCTCCCAGCGGGCGATGATCTTCTGGTGCAGCTGGATCGCCTTGGCGTTGAGCGCGTAGTCGATCTCGCCGACCGACGAGAACGTCGTCGGACCCGGCTTGACCAGTCTGTCGCCCTCATAGACGGCCTGGTCCGGCATCTCGCGGAACTCGGGCGTCTCGATGCTCAGGTAATAGAGTCCGAGCACGATGTCCTGGCTCGGCACGATGATCGGCTTGCCATTGGCTGGGCTAAGGATGTTGTTGGTCGACATCATCAGCACGCGGGCTTCGAGCTGGGCTTCCAGGCTGAGCGGCACGTGGACCGCCATCTGGTCGCCGTCGAAATCGGCGTTGAAGGCGGTGCAGACCAGCGGATGCAGCTGGATCGCCTTGCCCTCGATCAGCACCGGCTCGAACGCCTGGATGCCCAGGCGGTGCAGCGTCGGCGCGCGGTTGAGCATGACGGGATGCTCGCGGATCACCTCTTCGAGGATGTCCCACACCTCCGGACGCTCCTTCTCCACCATCCGCTTGGCGGCCTTGATGGTGGTCGCGTGGCCGTACTTCTCGAGCTTGGAGTAGATGAACGGCTTGAACAGCTCGAGCGCCATCTTCTTCGGCAAGCCGCACTGGTGCAGCTTCAGCTCCGGGCCGACCACAATCACGGAGCGGCCGGAGTAGTCGACGCGCTTGCCGAGCAAGTTCTGCCGGAAGCGGCCCTGCTTGCCCTTCAGCATGTCGGATAGCGACTTTAGCGGGCGCTTGTTGGCGCCGGTGATGGCGCGGCCGCGGCGGCCGTTGTCGAACAGCGCGTCTACGCTCTCCTGCAGCATGCGCTTCTCATTGCGCACGATGATGTCGGGCGCGCGCAGCTCGATCAGCCGCTTGAGCCGGTTGTTGCGGTTGATGACTCGGCGATACAGGTCGTTCAGGTCCGAGGTGGCGAAACGGCCACCGTCGAGCGGGACGAGCGGGCGCAGTTCGGGCGGGATGACCGGGACGACCTCGAGGATCATCCACTCCGGCTTTGCGCCGCTCTCGCTGAACGCTTCGATCAGCTTCAGGCGCTTGACGAGCTTCTTGCGCTTGGCCTCGCTGGTGGTGTCCTTGAGGTCGGCGCGCAGCTTGACCTTCTCGGCATCGGTGTCGATGCCGTGCAGAATCTTCTTGATCGCTTCCGCGCCGATGCCGACCTCGAACTCCTCACCGAACTCGTCCTGCTTGGCGAGCAGGCCATCTTCGGTCAGCAGCTGATACTGCTTGAGGTCGGTCACGCCCGGGTCGAGCACGACGTAGCTCTCGAAATAAAGGATCTTCTCGAGTTCCTTGAGCGTGAGGTCGACCATGAGGCCGATCCGGCTCGGGAGCGACTTGAGGAACCAGATGTGGGCGACCGGGCTGGCGAGCTCGATATGGCCCATGCGCTCGCGCCGGACCTTGGCCAGCGTGACTTCCACGCCGCACTTCTCGCAGATGATGCCGCGGAACTTCATGCGCTTGTACTTGCCGCACAGGCACTCGTAGTCCTTGATCGGGCCGAAGATGCGGGCGCAGAACAGCCCGTCCCGCTCCGGCTTGAACGTGCGGTAATTGATCGTCTCTGGCTTCTTGATCTCGCCGTAGGACCAAGAGCGGATTTGCTCCGGGCTGGCCATCTGGATGCGGATCTCGTCGAAGGTCGCGGCCGCCCCGGCCTGACCGAGGATTTTCATCAGTTCATTCATGCGTCACCCCTTTGGGGCGGCCGAAGCCGCCCCGGCGGTTAAACTCGTCAGATCGCGCGGGTGGAGAGGTCGACGTTCAGGCCGAGCGACTTCAGCTCCTTGACCAGAACGTTGAAGCTCTCCGGAATACCGGCTTCGAAATTGTCCTGCTCGCGCACGATAGCCTCGTAGACCTTGGTGCGGCCCGACACGTCGTCGGACTTCACCGTCAGCATCTCCTGCAGCGTGTAGGCGGCGCCGTAGGCTTCGAGCGCCCACACCTCCATCTCGCCGAAGCGCTGACCGCCGAACTGCGCCTTGCCGCCCAGCGGCTGCTGGGTGACGAGCGAATACGGCCCGATCGAACGCGCGTGGATCTTGTCGTCGACCAGGTGGTGCAGCTTCAACATGTAGATGTAGCCGACGGTGACCTTGCGCTCGAACACCTCGCCGCTGCGCCCATCGGTCAGGAACACCTGGCCCGACGTGTTCAGCCCGGCCTTGGTCAGCATGCCCTCGATGTCCGACATGCGGGCGCCGTCGAACACCGGAGTGGCGATCGGGATGCCCTTGCGGAGATTTTCGGACAACTCGATCAGCTGCTCGGTGCTCATCGGGGCGATCTGCTCGGCGAATTCCTTTTCGCCGTAGATGTCCTTGAGCATGTCGAGCAACGCGTCGCGCTGCGCTCCGGTGCGGCGATACTCGTCGACCAACTCACCCACCTGCTTACCGAGCGAGGCGCAGGCCCAGCCGAGATGGGTCTCGAGAATTTGCCCCACGTTCATCCGGCTCGGCACGCCGAGCGGGTTGAGCACGAGGTCGACATGGGTGCCGTCCTCGAGGAACGGCATGTCCTCGACCGGGGTGACGCGCGAAACGACACCCTTGTTGCCGTGGCGGCCGGCCATCTTGTCGCCGGGCTGCAGCTTGCGCTTCACGGCTACGAACACCTTGACCATCTTCATCACGCCGGGCGGCAGTTCGTCACCGCGCTGCAGCTTCTCCACCTTGCCGTCGAAGCGGGCCTGAAGGCGCTGCACCGCGGCATCGAACTCGCGCTTCAGCGTCTCGATCTCGGCCATGACGGAGTCTTCCGCCACGCCGATGTTGCGCCAGGCGCCACGCGGGTGCTCGGCCAGCAGCGCCTCGTCGATCACGGTGCCGGACTTGATGCCCTTGAACCCGCCCGCGGCCTTGCGGCCCAGCAGCTTCTCACGCAGCCGGTTGAGGAACGACCGCTCCTGGATGGCCCGCTCGTCGTCGCGGTCCTTGGCCAGACGCTCGATCTCCGAGCGCTCGATCGCCATGGCGCGCTCGTCCTTGTCCACGCCGCGGCGGCTGAACACGCGGACGTCGACAATCGTGCCGGTGACGCCCGGGGGCAGCTTGAGCGACGTGTCGCGGACGTCGGACGCCTTTTCTCCAAAGATGGCCCGGAGTAGCTTTTCCTCCGGCGTCATCGGGCTCTCGCCCTTCGGCGTGACCTTGCCGACCAGGATGTCGCCCGGGTTCACTTCGGCGCCGATGTAGACGATGCCGGCTTCGTCGAGGTTCTTCAGCGCTTCTTCGCCCACGTTGGGGATGTCGCGCGTGATCTCCTCCTGGCCCAGCTTGGTGTCGCGGGCCATGACTTCGAATTCCTCGATGTGGATCGAGGTGAACACGTCGTCGCGGGCGATGCGCTCGCTGATGAGGATGGAGTCTTCGAAGTTGTAGCCGTTCCAGGGCATGAACGCGCAGAGCACGTTGCGGCCGAGTGCGAGTTCGCCGAGGTCGGTGCTCGGGCCGTCGGCAATGATGTCGCCGATGTTCACCCGGTCCCCGACTTTGACCAGGGGACGCTGGTTGATGCAGGTGCTCTGGTTGGAGCGCATGTATTTGCGCAGCCGATAGATATCGACGCCATGCGTGGTGCCGTCATCGGCCGTGGCGCGCACGACGATGCGGGCGCCGTCGATCTGGTCGACGATGCCGGGGCGACGGGCGACGATGGTCGCACCGCTGTCGCGGGCGACGGCGGCCTCCATGCCGGTGCCGACCAGCGGGGCGTCCGAGCGGATCAGCGGCACCGCCTGGCGCTGCATGTTCGAGCCCATCAGCGCACGGTTGGCGTCGTCGTTCTCGAGGAACGGGATCAGCGCGGCGGCCACCGAGACGAGCTGCTTGGGTGAGACGTCGACCGCAGTCACGTCCTCAGGCTTGACCAGCCGGAAGTCGCCCTGACGCCTGACGGAGACGAGCTCATTCGTAAAGTTGCCCTCGCGGTCGGTCGGCGCATCGGCCTGGGCGACGACGAGTTTCTCTTCCTCCATCGCGGACAGATACTTCCAGCCGTCTTGGACCTGGCCGTCTTTGACCAAGCGATACGGCGTTTCGATGAAGCCGTATTTGTTCACCTTGGCATAGGTCGCGAGCGAATTGATCAGGCCGATGTTCGGTCCTTCCGGCGTCTCGATCGGGCAGATACGGCCGTAATGCGTCGGGTGCACGTCGCGGACTTCGAAGCCGGCGCGCTCGCGGGTCAGACCACCCGGGCCAAGCGCGGAGAGGCGGCGCTTATGCGTTACCTCGGAGAGCGGGTTGGTCTGGTCCATGAACTGGCTGAGCTGCGAGGAGCCGAAGAACTCGCGCACTGCGGCGGCGGCGGGCTTGGCGTTGATCAAGTCGTGCGGCATCACCGTGTCGATGTCGACCGAGCCCATCCGCTCGCGAATAGCGCGCTCCATGCGGAGCAGGCCGAGGCGGTATTGGTTCTCCATCAGCTCGCCGACCGAGCGGACCCGGCGGTTGCCGAGGTTGTCGATGTCGTCGATCTGACCGCGGCCGTCCTTCAACTCGCACATCGTCTTGACGGTGCGAAGGATGTCGTCCTTGCGCAGGACGCGCACCGTGTCCGGTACGTCGATGCCGAGGCGCATATTCATCTTCACGCGGCCGACGGCGGAGAGGTCGTAGCGGTCGCCGTCGAAGAACAGGCCGCGGAAGAGGGCTTCGGCGGTCTCGGGGGTCGGCGGCTCGCCCGGGCGCATGACGCGATAGATGTCGACCAGCGCGTCCTCGCGGCTGCTGTTCTTGTCGACCGCTAGCGTGTTGCGGAGCCACGGGCCGTTCGAGTTGTCGACGGCGAGCGTGGCCAAGCTGTCGTAGCCGAGATCCTCGAGGATCGTCAGCTTGGCGTCGGCCAGTTCTTCGCCGGCCTCGGCGTAGATCTCGCCCGTCTCCTCGTTGACGAGGTCCACGGCCATGTAGCGCCCCAGCATCTCTGCCCGGCCCACCAGGACCGTCTTGGTCTTCTCGGACACCTTGCGGGCGGCACGCTGCGTCATCTTGCTGCCAGCCTCGGCCACGACTTCGCCGGTGTCTGCGTCGACCAACGGCTCGGCGAGCGTGATGCCGCGGTAGCCTTCGGCCTCGAACGGACGCGCCCAGCCCTTCGGCGTGCGGGTAAACAGCACCTGACCGTAGAAGAAGGTGAGGATCTCCTCGGCGTCCATACCGCGGATTTCGGCGATGTCCAACGTCTCGCCGTTCTGGGCACGCTGGGCGCGCAGCGCCTCGGTGGCGGTGCCTTCCAACGCGTAGAGCAGCGTGGTCACCGGCAGCTTCCGCTTGCGGTCGATGCGGACGTAGACGAGGTCCTTGCTGTCGAACTCGAAATCGAGCCACGAGCCGCGATAGGGGATCACGCGGGCGGTGAAGAGATACTTACCGCTCGAGTGCGTCTTGCCCTTGTCGTGATCGAAGAACACGCCCGGGCTACGATGCATCTGGCTGACGATGACGCGCTCGGTGCCGTTGATGATGAAGGTGCCGTTATCGGTCATGAGCGGCATGTCGCCCATGTAAACCGGCTGTTCCTTGATGTCGCGGATGGAGCGGGCGCCGGTGTCCTCGTCGACATCCCACACGATGAGCCGCAGGATGACCTTCAACGGCGCGGCGAACGTCATTCCGCGCTGGATGCACTCCTCGACGTCGTATTTCGGCTCTTCCAACTCGTAGTACACGAATTCCAGCCGGCCGCGACCGGCGAAATCGTCGATCGGGAACACGGATTTGAACACTTCCTGCAGCCCGGTCGGCGTCCGGCTGTCCGGCGCGACGTTCATCTGCAGGAACGCCTCGTAGCTCGAGCGCTGCACGTCGATCAGGTTCGGCATCGGAGCCACCTCGGGGATCCGCCCGAAGCTCTTGCGAATGCGCTTCTGACCCGTGAACGACTTGTTGATCGCGTTCATGCCTGCCCCTAACCTCAATCACGGCCGCACCAGCGGCCCCACACTCACCGCCTCTGCGGTAGAACCCTCATTGCGTGCCGGGCAGAGCCGGCTGCAACGGAGTGCGGGCGGAGGTCGGCACCGACCTCCACCCGTTTCTCTCGTCCTGGTCTTGGCCTACACGGCACACGGCCGCATAAGCCTGATCTTACTTGACTTCGACAGCGGCGCCCTGCTCCTCGAGCTGCTTCTTCAGCTTGGCGGCCTCGTCCTTGCTGACGCCTTCCTTCACCGTCTTCGGAGCGCCCTCGACCAGGTCCTTGGCTTCCTTCAGCCCCAGGCCGGTGATCGTGCGGATCTCCTTGATGACGTTGATCTTCTTGTCGCCGGCCTTGGCCAGGATCACGGTGAACTCGGTCTGCTCTTCGACCGGAGCCGCCGCGGGGGCAGCCGGTCCGCCCGGAGCGGCAGCCGCCACCGGCGCGGCAGCCGAAACGCCCCACTTCTCTTCCAACATCTTGGAGAGTTCAGCAGCCTCGAGGACGGTCAAGGTGGAAAGTTCTTCCACCATCTTTGCCAAATCAGCCATTTCGATTGTCCTTACTTAGTCCTTGGTTGGGTCCATGCAAGACCGATGCCTCTACTCGCCCGGTCTCACGCTCTTTCAGCTTTACGCCGCTTCGGCGTCGCTTTCCGTCTCATCCTTAGTGGCATAGGCCGCGAAGACCCGGGCAAGCTGACCCGCCGGCGCCTGAAGCACGCTGGCGATCCGAGTGGCGGGGGTTTGCAGCATCCCCACCAACTTGGCGCGCAACGTGTCCAGCGACGGCAGATCGGCGAGCGCCCTGACCCCAGCCGCGTCGAGCGTCTGAGTGCCGAGGGCGCCGCCGATGATGACGAGCTTCTCGTTGGTCTTGGCGAAATCGACGGCGGTCTTGGCCACGGCCACCGGGTCCTTGGACCACGCAAGCGCGGTCGGACCCTTCAGCATAGGCTTGATGCCGTCGAATGAGCTGCCATCAAGGGCGAGAACGGCCAGCCGGTTCTTGGCAACTTTATAGGTCGAGCCTCCGGCTCGCATCTTGCGTCGCAGATCCGACACCTCGGCCACGGTCAAACCCTTGTTCTGGGTGACCACGACCATGGACGTCTCTGCGAACACGGATGCCAGCGAAGCCACGAACTCGTGCTTCTCCGTGCGGTCCACGTTCCATCTCCTGATCGCCCCGCCACGTTTGGACCGCAGCAGAGCCGTTACGCTCATCCGCACCCCTTGCGGGCTGCGGCAGTTCGCCTGTCCTCTAAGTCGGAACAGCCAGCGCCGCCGAGCCCAACCACGGACCCGGAAACCCTGTCTTCCCGTCTCCTGCGCGCGGACTGAAATCCATTACATCCCGAAGGAAACGTGCAGTCTTGGACAGGTGGCCAGACCCGGCGGACCGGCTCTGACCGTATCGCCGGGCTTGCGGCCCGGCCGATTGCTCAGGCGGCGACCAGGCTCGACACGTCGACCCGGATGCCCGGGCCCATCGTCGAGCTGACCGCGGCCTTCTTGACGTAGGTGCCCTTAGCGCCGGTCGGCTTGGCCTTTTGGATAGCGTCGACGAAGGCGCGGATGTTCTCCAGTAGCTTGTCGTCCTCGAAGCTGGCCTTGCCGATCCCGGCATGCACGATCCCGGCCTTCTCGGCGCGGAACTCGACCTGGCCGGACTTGGCCGCCTGAACCGCGCCCTTCACGTCCATCGTCACGGTCCCGAGCTTCGGGTTCGGCATCAGGCCGCGCGGCCCGAGGATCTTCCCGAGCCGGCCGACGAGCGCCATCATATCCGGCGTCGCGATGCAGCGATCAAAGCCGATGTCGCCGGCCTGCACCTTCTCGGCCAGGTCTTCGGCGCCGACCACGTCGGCTCCGGCGTCGGTTGCCTCCTGCGCCTTGACGTTACGGGCGAACACGCCGACGCGCAGCGTCTTGCCGGTGCCGTTCGGCAGGCTGATGAGGCCACGGACCATTTGATCGGCATGACGCGGATCGATGCCGAGATTCATGCTGAACTCGACTGTCTCGTCGAACTTGGCCTTTGCATTGGCCCGGACCAGCTTGATCGCCTCGTCGAGCGAGTAGCTCTTGGTCCGGTCGAAGCTCGTATAGGCCGAGTTCAGCCGCTTATCGTGCGCCATCGATCAGCCCTCCACCACGGTGATGCCCATCGAGCGCGCCGAACCAGCCAGCATGCTCACGGCGGCCTCGACGTCGTTGGCGTTCATGTCCTTCATCTTCGTCTCGGCGATCTCGCGCAGTTGTGCGGTTGTGACGCGGCCGACCGCAGCACCCTTGCCCGGGGTCGTCGTGCCCTTCTGGATGCCGGCAGCCTTCTTCAAGAAGTACGTGTTCGGCGGCGTCTTCATCACGAAGGTGAAGGTCCGGTCGGCGAAGGCGGTGATGACCACCGGGACCGGCATGCCGGGCTCCATGCCTTGCGTGACGGCGTTGAACTCCTTGACGAACGCCATGATGTTCAGGCCGCGCTGGCCGAGCGCCGGGCCGACCGGCGGCGACGGGTTCGCCTTGCCTGCCGGAATCTGCAGCTTGATGTAGCCAACGATCTTCTTTGCCATTTCCCCAGCCCCTCCAAAGGCAGAGGAACCACGGTCATAGCGACGCGACCGCCAAAGGCAGCCTCGTCTCCCGCGTTCCAATAGGTGAGGGCGGGCCTATAGCGAAGCCGCGCCACTTCGTCCAGCCCTTTTGCAACAGCACGCGCTCCCGTTATATGAGGCCCGCTCTCTCCGACAAAGGCATCGACATGGCTCCGCCCTCCCCTACCAGCCCATCCGGCTCGCGCGAGACGCTCTGGGCTATCGTCGGCTCGTTCGTGCTGGCGCTCGTCTTGGCCACGGTTCTGGCCGGGAACCCGTTTCGCGCACTCAGCTTGGCCTATCTCGACTACAGCCACACGCCGGCCGGCGGCGCTGCCAAGGGTGACCCGGTGCAAGCGCCCAAGACTGCCGACGGCGCCTCACCCGCCACGCCGAAGTAGGAGAACGCGCCGCTCCAGGGAATGTGACGAATCCCGTCGCGTGGGCGTCGCGATCGACCCGCGTAATAAGGATCGTTTCCGGCGAACTCTGGAGGATCGCGTGCGCAGTCTTCTTTTCACTCTCGCTCTCGGCCTGATTGGCGTCGCGTTGCTGCCGTCACATGAGGCCCGCGCCTGGTGGGATCGTTGGGGCCGGTGGCACCCGGCCTATTACGGGCCCCGGGTCGTGGTTGCACCCCCGCCCGTGGTGGTGGCGCCGCCGCCCTATTACGGGCCGCGTTACGCGCGTTGGATACCAAACCACTATGACCGGTTCGGCCGGTTCATCCCCGGCCACTGGGGCTGAGGCGGAATGGCCCGGGCTACGCGGCCCGGGCGTCCGTCAGATGACGAGTTCGATCACGAATGGCCCGGGACGGGCGTTGGCTTGGCTGAACAGGTCGGCGAACGCGTCCATCGTTTCGGCCCGGGCAGCCTCGACACCCATCCCGCCAGCCAGGCGGACCCAATCGAGGTCGGGATTGGAGAGGTCGAGCATGTCCATTGCCGTCCGGCCCGGGTTGGCACCGACGTTGCGATACTCGCCCAGCAGGATGGCGTAGCTGCGGTTGGACAGGATCACCGTCGTGACGTCCAATCGCTCGCGCGCCTGGGTCCACAAGCCCTGCAGCGTATACATGGCCGATCCATCCGCCTGGAGTCCGACGACCCGGCGGCCAGGCGCACCGATCGCGGCGCCGGTTCCCAAGGGAATGCCGTCGCCGATCGCGCCGCCCGTCAGCTGCAGCCAATCATGCGGCGCGGCCGTGCCGCACGCGGAGTAGACGCTCCGGCCGAACGTGACGCTTTCGTCAACCACGATCGCGTTCTCCGGCAGCAACGCGGCCACGGTCCGGGCGAAGGCGTCGGGGGCCACGGCGCCGCGTGCCGGGCCGGCGGTCGTGCGTTCCGCGGCGTGGCCCGAGGGCTCGACGCCGAGTGCGGCGGCAAGCCGGGTCAGGGCGGCGCGGCTGTCCTGCTCGGGCCGGGCGAGGACATGGATAGAGCAATCATCCGGATACATCCGGCCGGGCTTGCCGGGGTAGGCGAAGAAGCCGACCGGCTCCTTGGCGCCGACCAGGATCAGGTTCTGCACGCCCGCGAGGGCGGCGATCGCCTGGTCGACCGGGTAGGGCACCCGCTCGATCGCAACCCGGCCCGCGCCATGCTCGACCCTAGCGTTGCTCGTCTGCGACAGCATGCGCGCGCCGGTCGCCTCGAGGATGCCTTGGGCCAACGCCAGTCCATCGGCGCGCAACGCGGTGCCGCTCAGGATCAGCATCGTATTGCCGCCGGCGCGCAGGATACGGGCGGCTTTGTCGACCGCGTCCGGCGCGGGCGCGGCCGCCGCAGCGGCGGGCAGGCGCGCGGCGACCGCGCCTCCATCGTCCCAACAGGTGTCTGAGGGCAGGATCAACGTGGCGACACCGCCGGCTGCCGCCTGCACGCACGCCGCTGCGTCCGCACCCACGGTGGTGGCGGCGCGGGCCGTGCGGGTCCAGACCGAGACCGGGCGGGCCCAGCCCTCGGTGTCGGCCGTCAGCGGGGCGTCGAACGCGCGATGGTGCGTCGCCTGGTCGCCCACCAGGTTGACGATCGGCGAGAGGGCGCGGCGGGCGTTGTGGAGGTTGGCCAGGCCGTTGGCGAGGCCGGGCCCGCAATGCAGCAGGGTTGCGGCCGGACGGTCCTGCATGCGCGCGTAGCCGTCGGCGGCGCCGGTGACGACGTTCTCCTGCAGGCCGAGCACGCAACGCATGCCGGGCACGCGGTCGAGCGCGGCGACGAAGTGCATTTCCGAAGTGCCCGGGTTCGTGAAGCAGGTGTCGACCCCGCAGGCCAGCAACGTGTGTACCAGGCTTTCCGCACCGTTCATCAACCCGACCCTATCGAACCAGCGTCCACCTTCGCGCGAGGACGAGAGGGCTTCAAGGGCCGGACCGAACCGGCTAACCACTTCCGATGACCACGATCCTGTATCCCGAACGCATGTATCCGGACGACCGTGAGGAGCGGGGCATCTTTCCGGCCGACGCCACCATCCTCATGCGCGACACGGTCCTGCTGTCCGATCTCTCCGCCGGAGACTGCGAAGCGGCCGATGGCCTCATGGTGTTTCGCCAATGGGTGGGCGCTGCGGACATCGCCCGCTTCCCGCGCCTGCGGGCGATCGTCCGGATGGGCGTGGGGTACGACCGGATCGATCGTGCGGCCGCGGCGGCGCGGGGGATCATCGTGTGCAACGTGCCGGATTACGGCACCACGGAGGTCGCCGACCACGCGATCTCGCTGGCGCTGGCACTGCGGCGCGGGCTGCTGATGCACCACGACGCGCAGCGGGCCAATCCGCCGGCGCCGTGGGTCGCGACCATGAGCCCGCTGCTCCGGCGGCTTTCGGCACAGACGTTCGGCATCGTCGGACTAGGCCGGATCGGGACGGCGGCAGCGCTCCGGGCGAAGGCGCTCGGGTTCAGGGTGGCCTTCTTCGATCCATATCGCCCGAATGGGGCGGAGCTGGCGATCGGCGTGCACCGGGCCCATTCGCTGGAGGACCTGCTGCGGGCCGCGGACGTGCTCAGCCTGCACACGCCGCATACGCCGGAGACGGCCGGCATGATCGGGGCGGCGCAACTGTCGCTGCTGCCGGCCAACGCCGTCGTGGTCAGCACGGCGCGCGGGACGGCGATCGACGTGGACGCGCTCGAAGCCGGGCTGCGCTCCGGCCATCTCGCCGGGGCGGGCCTGGACGTGCTGCCGGTTGAACCGCCCGTCGAACCGATCCCGGCCCTGCTGCGCGCCTATCGGGAGCGGGCCGACTGGACCATCGGGCGGCTGATCATCACGCCGCATTCGGCGTTCCTGACGCCGGAAGCCCACCAGGACATCCGGATCAAATCGGCCGAGACCATGCGGGCCGCGCTGTTCAGCAACCGGCCGCAGAACATGATCGCTCCGGACAGTTACTAATCGTTGCATTCGCAATTCCGTTTTGATATTGTATCGAACGGAATTGAAAGGCGACAAAATGAGCGACCTTACAAACGCGACCATCCCGCTGTCGAAGTTCGCCCTGGGCACCCTCGTCCTGCCTGAGGTCAATCTGGTGCCGACGCAGTCGGTGCCGGCGAATTTCCGCTTCGGCCAAGTGAGCAGCACCGCGGTGCTCAATCCGATCGTGGTCGCCGCGCTGCAACCCAGCCTCGGGCCGCTGGCCGCGTTCGTTGGCGACTGGGAGGGGCATGGATTCAACACCATCTTCCGCCCCAACAGCCAGCAAACGCCGACGCATTTCCCGGTCACGCCGACCGACACGATCAAGGACAACGTGCTCGAGCTGAACCTGACCGCCGAAACGCTGTCGTTCTCGCCCAGCCTCGGCTCGGTGCCGAACCGCGGCGCGGTGCAGGCCGACGCCTTCCTGAACGGCATCCCGTACCGCCAGACGATCAACGACGTCACCACCGCCGGCCAAAGCATCGGCATCCATGTCGAACCCGGCTTGTGGATGGCCGTCCCGTCCACGACCGACCCGGCCGAGGGCCCCACCGTCTCCCGCATGGCGTCGATCCCACACGGCACGACGATCAATGCGCAGGGCACGTCGAAGACCTTCGCCGGCAAGCCCACCATTCCCAGCGTCGACATCACGCCGAACTTCTTGCCGAACGGCGCCAAGTTCAGGTTTCCGAGCCAAACCGCGACCAATACGACCACGTTCCGCATCCCGCAGAACCTTGGCCCGTGGATCGCGGCCGGAACCATTACTCAGGCGATGTTGGATGATCCGAACGTCGTGCTGCGCAATGCGATCGCCGGCCAGACAATCCTGAGCACGACGGAAATCTCGATCACCACCAATCCGGGCAAGCCGATCCTCTTGCCCAAGCCGCCCGCCCCGCCGCCGCAACCCACCTTCGGCGGCGGTACCGACAACATCGCGTTCCTCGACGGCGACGCCGCTGCCGCCAATCCAAACGCCCAGGCTTTCCAGATGGAGGCGATCTTTTGGATAGAGACCGTCCAGCACGTCCTGCATGTCCCGGTTTTTCAACCCGGGCAAGCGGCGTTGAAGCTCTCCAGCGTCAGCTCGATGACCGGACAACCCGGGCAGACTTTCATGGTCACACCACCGCACGCCATCACCGCCCCGCGCACCATCACGTTCACGACGACGCAGATCCAATATTCCCAGCTCGTCATCCTGAACTTTACCGGTCTGGCTTGGCCGCATGTGTCTGTGGCCACCCTCACCCCAGCTGGTGGACCAGTCGTCCCCCCGTCTGCCTGGGGCTGATCGCCTGACGCCCTCTCTCCGCGGGAGAGGGCGATGGGACGGCTGGACGGATTGACACCCCGTGGCCACCCGACCAGTTTTGGCGCGCATAAACGCCGCCAGAGACAGCCCATGCCCGACCATAATCCGCCGCAACGCCTGCGCAGCCGTCGCTGGTTCGATGACCGCACCAACCCAGGCATGACCGCGCTCTACCTGGAGCGCTACATGAATTGGGGGCTGACGCCGGGGGAGCTGCGGTCGGGCAAGCCGATCATCGGGATCGCGCAGACTGGGTCGGACCTCTCGCCCTGCAATCGACACCACGTCATCCTCGCCGAACGGGTTCGCGACGGCATCAGAGACGCGGGCGGCATTCCGCTGGAGTTCCCGATCCACCCGATCCAGGAGACCGGCAAACGGCCGACAGCCGGGCTCGATCGCAATCTCGCCTATCTCAGCCTGGTCGAAGTGCTGCATGGCTATCCGATCGACGGCGTCGTTTTGACGGCCGGCTGCGACAAGACGGTGCCGGCGGTGCTGATGGGGGCGGCGACGGTGAACATCCCGTCGATCCTGCTGTCCGGCGGGCCAATGCTGGATGGCTGGTTCAAGGGGCGGCTGGCCGGGTCCGGCACGATCGTCTGGGAGGCGCGCAAGCTGCTGGCCGAGGAGAAGATCGACTACGAGAAGTTCCTCGACATGGTGGCCGCCTCGGCGTCCTCGGTCGGGCACTGCAACACGATGGGCACGGCGCTGAGCATGAACAGCCTGGCCGAGGCGCTGGGAATGTCGCTGCCGGGCTGCGCGGCGATCCCGGGGCCGCATAAGGAGCGCGGCTGGATGGCCTACGAGACCGGCAAGCGGATCGTGGGCATGGTGGCCGAAAACCTGCGGCCGTCCGACATCATGACCAAGAAGGCGTTCGAGAACGCGGTGGTGGCCGCAGCCGCGCTCGGGGCCTCGAGCAACTGCCCGATCAGCATGATCGCGATCGCGCGCCACATGGGGGTGGACCACACGCTCGACGATTGGCAGCGGCTGGGCGCCGACATCCCGCTGCTGACCGACGTGCAGCCGGCGGGGCGCTTCTTGGGCGAGGGCTTCTTCCGCGCCGGCGGCGTGCCGGCGGTGCTGCGCGAGCTGAAGGACGCGGGCAAGCTGCAGCTCGACGCGATGACCTGCACCGGGCAGACGCTCGGCGAAGTGCTGGCGCCGCCGGTCGACGTCGACCGGGAGGTGATCCGGGCATATGGCCAGCCGATGAAGGAGCGGGCCGGATTCATCGTGCTCTCGGGCAACCTGTTCGACGCCGGGATCATGAAGGTCAGCGTCGTGGACGAGCAGTTCCGCAACCGGTTCCTGGCCGACCCGGCGCACCCCAACATGTTCGAGGGCAAGGCGGTCATCTTCGAAGGCCCGGAGGACTACCACGACCGCATCGAGGACCCGGCGCTCGGGGTCGACGAGCATAGCATCCTGGTGATCCGCAATTGCGGGCCGGTGGGCTATCCCGGCAGCGCGGAGGTGGTGAACATGCAGCCGCCGGCGTCACTGCTGAAGCGAGGCATCAACGACCTGCCGACGATGGGCGACGGCCGCCAGTCCGGGACGTCCGGCAGCCCGAGCATCCTCAACATCTCGCCCGAGGCGGTGGTCGGCGGCGGGCTGGGGCTGCTGCAGAACGGCGACCGGCTGCGGATCGACCTGAACGCGCGGAGCGTGAACGTGCTGATCCCGGAATCGGAGCTCGCCGCCCGGCGAAAGGCATGGTCGCCGCCGCACACCGACAACAAGACGCCCTGGGAGGAGATCTACCGGAGCATGGTGGGCCAGATGTCCACCGGAGCGTGCCTGGAACCGGCAACGCTTTATCTGAACATCGTCGAGGAGCGCGGCGAGAGCCGCCATAGCCACTGATGAGCGGGCGTCTGGCAGGCAAAACGGCGTTCATCACGGCCGCGGCGCAGGGCATCGGCCGGGCGACGGCGCTGGCCTATGCGGCCGAGGGCGCGCGGGTGATCGCGACCGACCTGAACGGAGCCAAGCTGGCGGAGTTGGGCGCGGGCATCGAGACACGGACGCTCGACGTGACGGACGGGGCGGCGATCCGGGAGGCGGTGTTCGCGGCCGGCGCGATCGATGTCTTGTTCAACTGCGCCGGGTTCGTCCATCAGGGGACCATCTTGGACTCCACCGATGCGGAGTGGGACTTCGCCTGGTTGCTCAACGTGCGGAGCATGACGCACACGATCCGGGCGGCGCTGCCGGGGATGGTGGAGCGGGGTGCGGGCAGCATCATCAACATGTCCAGCGGCGCGAGCAGCATCAAGGGCGCGCCGGCGCGGTGCGTGTACGGGACGAGCAAGGCGGCGGTGATCGGGCTGACCAAGTCGGTGGCGGCCGATTTCGTCAGGCACGGGATCCGCTGCAACGCGATCTGCCCCGGCACGATCGAAACGCCGAGCCTGCAAGACCGCATCGCGGCCAACGCGGCGGCATCGGGCGGGCTGGACCAGGCGCGGGCGGCCTTCATCGCCCGGCAGGCCATGGGCCGGCTCGGGACGCCGGAGGAGATCGCCGGGCTCGCGGTGTATCTCGGCGCCGATGAGAGCCAGTTCGTGACCGGACAGACGATGGTGATCGACGGCGGCTGGACCTTGTAGGGAGTGTCGCTGCGCCATTAGGTTGTATCACTGCAACCAAGGGCTTCAGCGATGCGCGATCCAGAGACGGAGAACGAGGCCGATTTCGAGGCGGTGCGGGGCGAGCAAGCCCTGACCATCGAGAACTTCGTCCGCTGGGAACGCATCAAGCTGCGAGAGGCATCGCGCGAGGCGATCCAGTTGCTGGAGAGCGGAGCGCAACCGACCCGGGAGTACCTGGATTACATGTTCACCAGCGACGTCGGCATGCGGGAGATCCGGACGCGGATCGCCAAGCATCTGGACAGGATCGCGGAACTCGAGGCGATGCAGGCGAATGCGGGGATGATGATCTAGGGCGGGATGCTCGAAGCCGATTCTCCCGCCGGCGGGAGAGGTTGGGATTAGCGAACCGTCCTGAACCGTTCGACGGCGGAGACGAGGGCGCGGCGGACGCCGGGTTCGAGGGCGGAGTGGCCGGCGTCGGGGATCACGGTCAGGCGGGCGGCGGGCCAGTGTGCGGCGAGTTCGAACGCGGTGCGAGCGGGGCAGATCATGTCGTAGCGGCCCTGCACGATCTCGCCGGGGAGGTGGCCGATCTTGGCCATGTTGCCGAGCAGGCCCTCGGGCGGCAGGAACAGGTTGTGGGCGAAGTAGTGGGCTTCGATGCGCGCCAGGCCGAGGGCGCTGCGATCCTGGGCGAAGGATGTCACGGTGTCGGGGCTCGGGAGGAGCGTGCTGCAGGAGCCCTCGTAGACGGACCAGGCGCGGGCGGCGGTCATGTGGACGGCCGGGTCGCCGCTGGTGAGGCGCTTGAGGTAGGAGCCGAGGATGTCCTCCCGCTCTTCGGCCGTGAGGTGGCCGACGAAGTTGGCGTGGGCGTCGGGGAAGACGGCGGCCAGGCCGTGCAGGAACCAGTCGACTTCGGACGGGCGGCCGAGGAAGACGCCTCGGAGCACGAGGCCGCGGATCCGGTCGGGATGGGCCTGGGCGTAGGCGAGCGCGAGCGTGCTGCCCCACGACCCGCCGAACAGCAGCCAGCGGTCGATGCCGAGATGGCGGCGGAGCGTCTCGATGTCGTCGACGAGGTCTTGAGTGGTGTTGTCGACCAGGCTGCCGAGCGGGCGGGAGCGTCCGGCGCCGCGCTGGTCGAAGATGACGACGCGCCAGTAATGCGGGTCGAAGAAGCGGCGGTGCACTGCCCCGGCGCCCGCTCCCGGTCCGCCGTGCAGAAACAGCACAGGAGAGCCACGGGCGGCGCCGACCTGCTCCCAGTACATCACGTGGCCGTTGCCGAGCGGCATGTAGCCGGTCTCGTACGGTCCGATCTCAGGAAACAGGTCGCCGCGTGGCATGAATTCAATGTACACCCCTGCGCTCAGATTTGGAGGGGTGATGCAGTCTTATCGTGGGTGGGTGGCGCTCGGCGCGATCGTTGGGCTGCTTGCGGTGGCCGCGGCGGCCGGGTCGGCGCATGGGGGCGGGGATGCCGGGATTGCGCGGGCCCGGGCGAGCGCGGCGCAGATGTTGGGCTGGCACGCGCTGGCGATCATCGCGGTCGGGTTCTGGGGCGCGCAGGGCGGCCGGCTGACGCATGTCGCCGGGGCGCTCTTCGCGGCCGGGCTGACGCTGTTCTGCGCGGCGGTGTATTCGCCCACGGTGGGCGGGCCGAATTTGGGCTTGACGGCGCCGGTCGGCGGCGTGGCGCTGATGCTTGGATGGCTGGCGTTTGCAGCGTCTGCGCTGGTGAGGTGATCCGGAGCGCGTATCTGGCGGCGGACGGGTTCGAGCAACCGCTGCTGCAGGAGTTGCAGCGGGCGGGGGTGGCGATCGACGCATGGCACGGGCGGCTGGCGCTGTCGCCCGACCTGCCGGTCCCGTCGGCTTGGGCGTTGGATGTATGGACCGCGCCACAGGAGCTGGCGGCTCCGTCGGTGAAGGCGGCGGCGGACGCGTTGCGCGCGGTTCAACGCAACTGGGCGGCCTATGCGGCAGGGCATCACCGGCGGATGGCGCTGATCGGGGAGCGGCTGCCGCCGGTCAAGGCGCGGCCGCTGCGGTTCCCCGAAGCGCCGCCGACCTCGCATCTGGGAGCATGGACACTGCTCGCGCCGGACCGGCTGCTGCTGAGTGCGACGAAGACGAGCCCGTTCCCGGGCGGCGAGTGCGCGTTCGTGGAGGACCGGATCGGGCCGCCGAGCCGGGCCTACCTGAAGCTGTGGGAGGCGCTGACGCGCGTCGGGGTATGGCCGGGACCCGGAGAAAGCTGCCTCGATCTTGGAGCGGCGCCGGGCGGATGGACCTGGGCCTTGGCGCAATTGGGGGCAGATGTGATCGCGGTCGACAAGGCGCCGCTCGACCCGGCGGTCGCAGCGCTGCCGGGGGTGAGCACGCTCCAGGAGAGCGCGTTCGCGCTGGAGCCGCGGCCGGTGGATTGGCTGGTGTGCGACATCATCGCCTATCCGGCCCGGCTACACGCGCTGGCAACGAATTGGATCGGGGCTGGGGCGCCCGGCCGGATCGTTTGCACGGTGAAGTTCCAGGGCGAGACGGATTTCGCGGCGCAGGACGCATTCGCGGCGATCCCGGGCGGGCGGCTGATCCATCTGGCGCACAACAAGCATGAACTTACATTCTTGTGGGCGCGAGCAGACGGTCGCTAGGCTCCTGCGCAGCCAGGCTCGGCGCAGTGACGGACGAACTAAACGCTCGATGTGTCTACTTCCCTGTTCTTGCTCGGGATTTTTGATCTCCACCGGTTCATCGGTGTATGTTAGACCGGTCGACCTCATTGCGGTGGCTGAGCCTTGACGAACTGGTTCTCGAACGCGTCCCTGACACCGCATGGCTTCTGCCTTCTGTGGGAGCCATCGCTCATCTGGTCGTTCATCGTGGGCGACGCCGGAACCGCTCTGTCCTATTTCGTGCTCCCAGTCGCCATCGCGCGGTTTGCGCAGCGTCGAACCGACCTGGTGTTCAAGCCGGTCTTCTGGCTGTTCGCGGCCTTCATCCTCCTATGCGGCACCAGTCACTGGCTCGACTTGCTGACGATCTGGGTGCCGGCCTACTCGCTCCAAGCGGACACCAAACTCGCCACGGCCGCCGTCTCGCTCGTGACCGCGATCGCGACCTGGCGGCTTCTCCCGGCAGCACTGGCGTTGCCCTCGCCCCGGCAAATGCAACGCGCCAACGAGCGACTCCTGGCCAGGGAGGAGGAGCTGCGCCGGGTCAATGCGTCTCTGGAGGCTAAAGTGGCGGAGCGGACCGCGCATTTGGCCGCCAACGAAGCGCGGCTGCAGAACCTTTTGGCCACACTCGATATCGGCACGTTCATGACTCGACACCGGGATGGCACGATCCAGTTCTGGTCAGAGGGGTGCACCCGTCTGTATGGCTGGACCGCGGCCGAGGCGATCGGACGGAACGCGCATGAGCTCCTGCGCACCAGCTTTCCGGTGCCGGTGGCCGACATCGAAGCCGCGCTCGAGCGGGAGGGCGTCTGGACCGGCGACCTGACCCACACTGCGAAAGATGGGAGGGTGGTGACCGTCGAGGCTCGCAAGCTGCTCCGGCGCGAGGCGGCCGATCAAGCGGGCGAGGTGCTCGAGGCGCTCACCGACGTGACAGCGTCGCGTCGTGCCGAGCGCGAGCAGCGGCGCACCGATACGCTCCTGCGCGGCATCGTCGCTGCGGCGCCTGGGCTCATCTACGCCAAAGATCGCCAGGGGCGGTTCGTGCTCGCCAACCCGCAGCTGCAGACGGTGTTCGACCGGTCCTGGGCCGACATCGCAGGACGGACCGACCTCGACCTGTTCGACAGCCGGCCGCAAGCGGAGGCGGTGATGGCGACCGATCTGCGGATCATGGAGCACGGCTGCACCGAAGAGCTGGAGGAGCTGGTTGGCACCGAGGGCGGCCGGCCGCGGGTATGGCTGTCCACGAAGACGCCGCTCCGCACGTCCGACGGCGTCGTCGAGGGATTGGTGGGCGTCTCGATCGAGATCACCGAGCGGAAGCGCTCGGAAGAGCGCCTGCGCCTGATGGTCCACGAGCTGAACCACCGCGTGAAGAACACGCTGGCGACCGTCATGGCGGTGGCGTCCCAGACCATGCGCGGCGCGGATCGTGACACGGTCGACGCCCTGCTCAGCCGGTTGCAGTCGCTGGCGACGACGCATGACGTGCTCACCCGGGAGAGCTGGGAGAGCGCTGATCTCCGCGACGTCGTGGCCAGTGCCTTGGCCGCCCACGGCGGCCCGGATGACGACCGTTTCGAGATATCGGGGCCGCCGGCGAGATTGTTGCCGCGCGAAGCCGTGGCGTTGGCCATGGCGCTGCATGAACTGGCGACGAACGCGCTGAAATACGGAGCGTTGTCGACCCAGGCCCCCGAGGGCCGGGTCGAGCTGCGCTGGACCGTCATCCGCGGCCGGCTGCACCTCGTTTGGGCCGAGCGTGGCGGTCCTCCTGTCGCTGTCCCGACCCGGCGCGGCTTCGGCACGCGGCTCATCGAACGCAGCCTCAGCCAGGATCTCGAGGCCGCCATCACGCTCGAGTTCAGGCACGACGGCGTGGTGTGCACCGTCGATGCGACGCTCGGGGCCGCCGAGATGCGAAGGGATACTACGCCGATGCTCCTCAACGTCGGTTCGCCTTGACCGCTTCGTTGCCGCTGCAGGGCCTGCGCGTGATGCTGGTCGAGGACGAGGCGATGCTGGCCATGCTGCTGGAAGGTTACCTCGAGGACCTCGGCTGCGAGATCGTCCATAGCGCGTCCCGGTTGCCTGACGCGATGCGCACGGCGGAGGTCGCCGCGTTGGACGCGGCGGTGCTCGATCTCAATCTGGCGGGCGTGCTGAGCTATCCGGTGGCCGAGATCCTGCGGAACCGGGGCGTCTGGCTGGTGTTCGCGACCGGCTACGGCATGGCCGGTCTGAGGTCTGACTTCGGCGACGTGCCCGTCTTGGCCAAGCCGTTCAACCTGGCTCAGCTGGCAAAGGTTCTACTGCCCGCGCTCGGTACGCGGGGCAGCACGCCGGGCTGACGTCTCGCCCGGCGATGACGAGGCTCGTGAGCTCGGCCACATTGTGCTGGGCCATCAAACCGCAGCTATGCCGCTAGCGTCGAGCGGTTCCACTTGGTCCATCGTGCTAAGCTGGAGCAGGGTGAGGCGCCACTTCCGGGTCCGTCCATGCTACGGAGCAGCCAACGACCGACGCTACATTCTCACCAGCGGGACACGCTGGCCTGGCTGATCTTGCTCTCGCTGGCGCTGCACGTGACCTTGATCGCGCCCTTGCTGTTACTCCGCCCGGCGCAGCGACTGACGGATCAAGCAGAGCCGCTCTCGGTGGAGATCATCGCCGGGGGAGAACCCGCGCAAGTGCCGAAGGACCCGGCCGCCTCCGCGGAGGTGGCCGCGGCCCCGATCGCGTTGGCCGCGCCGGTCGAGCAGGCCGAGATCACGCCACCAATGCCGGCACGCGTACCGAGCGCCCAACTGTCGCCGCCGGTCTATTTGGCGGAACCGCCAGCACCAGCGATGGCGCCGAGCCCGACGCCCGCAGCTACGTCAATACCCGTACCGCCCGCACCGGCGCCCGATGTGCCACCGCCGCTGCCAGTGCAGGAGGCGCAGTTGCCGCCGCCAACTCCGCCGCGTCCACCGGCAGCGCAAGTCCTGCAGGCGCGCCCAGCGCCGCAACGTCCCTCGATCACGCGCCCGGTGCAGCGCGCCGCGGCGGCGCCGAGCGTCGGCAGTAGCTCGGCGAACCCGACGGGGACTGTCGCCACCGCGACGTCAAACGCGATGGACGCGCAGAATGCCGCAAGCCGCGCGAGCGCCGCCAGCAACGGTCCCCTATGGATGGGCAGGCTCAAGCAATGGTGGGACCAACATTCCTTCTATCCAAAGGAGGCATCGCAGACCAACGAGGGTGGCAACGTCAGGGTCCGGATCGCAATTGCCCCTGACGGGCAGGTCACCTCGATCCAAGTCGTGCAAGGCTCGGGCTCAAGCGTGCTCGACGGGGCCGCCTTGGCTGTGTTCCGCAACGCTCGTTTGCCGCCGCTCACCCCAGGCACGCTCGCCCAACCAGCCGATGTCGTGGTGACACTCCACTATCGCCCAGCAGACGGTGGCTGACGGCTAGACTTACATTCGGCGCGAGATGACGCTACTGCTCGGCCACTCGTCGGGCCTAGACCGCTGCCGCTCCATAGGAACAATGGTCGATGAAGTCATTCGTCACTTCAGCTGCCTTCACCGTGGCGTTTTGGCTCATGCCAGTCGTCATCAACGACGCGCCGGCGTCGTCTCAGGATTTCAGCATTACGAATCAGGTTGACCCGGCAGATGCCAGCCGCCGCGACCTGCTGAGACAACTGCAAGCGTGGTGGGACAACCACGCCTACTACCCCAAGCACGCGTCGAACAACGACGAGTTTGGCACCGTCAAAGTCCACTTGGTGATCCACACCGACGGCGTCATCTGGATGTCCAACGTGGTGGAAAGCTCAGGATCGCCCTCGCTCGATGTGGCGGGCGCCTCGGCGTTTCGCGACGGGTTCGTGCGGCCGTTCTCGGCGGGCGTGCAGGAGGCCGCGTTGGACGTTTCCGTGCATTACGTTCTGGCGTATCGCCATGATCAGCCGGTTGTCGCCGGCAATACGCCTGCGCCTTTCGGACGGCCGTTCACCATTACAAACCAGCCGATCCAGTCGCCAATCCTAAATACAATGCTCCAAAAGACTTGTACCGGGCGTGTTGTGAAGCAGGGCATCAGAAACCATCCCTGGTATGGCGTGCGTTACGAGGCCGAGGCGATCTTCTTCCGCAGGCCGGATGGCACGCCTTGGGTGAGGTTCTTCGAGGGGGGTAGCAGCCCCAGCCTCGCACCGGTCGTCGAAGTCGGCAAAGTCCTACGATGGAGCGGCCCGGAGGAGCATCTTGGAAATGGAACGAGCAGCTTCACACAATACACTGCTTGGTATGACAAAGAAAATACAATAATAGGGAATATCGAGACAATCTATTTCGCCACATCGAAAGGGAACATGCCTACAAATCGTGGCGGCACAGTTGATCTTAACTGCTCGACACAGACCGTGCCTGCGGTAGCCTGGAGCGCCTCGTTCGTAACGCCGGGGCAAAGTCCCCCTGGTGACCCGCCGTAATTGGCGCCGTCACGACTTGAAAGAGGGTGTGACGGTTGGCATCGCAACGTGGTGGTTCGAACCTGGGTTAGTTGCCGCCCGCGTCGGCCCGGAATTGGGATTTGGGGTAGACGCCGAGGATGCGGGTTTCGCGGGAGAAGAAGGAGAGTTCTTCCAAGGCGAGTGTCAGGGCAGGCTGGTCGGGGTGGCCGTCGACGTCGCACATGAATTGGGTCGCGGTGAACTCGCCACCCAGCATGTAGCTCTCGAGCCGGGTCATGTTGACGCCGTTGGTGGCGAAGCCGCCGAGGGCCTTGTAGAGCGCGGCGGGGACGTTGCGGACGCGGAAGACGAAGGTGGTCATGAGGTTCGGGGTGGCGACCGGGGGCATGCGCACGTCCGGGGCGGCGATGTAGAAGCGGGTGGTGTTGTGGGACGCGTCCTCGACGTTGGCGCGCAGGATGTCGAGGCCATAGATCTCGGCGGCGAGCGACGAGGCGATGGCTGCGTCGGCCGGGCTATTCCACTCGGCCACCGAGCGAGCGGCGCCGGCGGTGTCGCCTTCGACGACGGTCTCGGCGCCGAGCTCGGCAACGATGTGACGGACTTGGCCGAGGGCGACGGCGTGCGAGTGGATGCGCTTGATGCCGGCGATGGTCGCGCCGCGGGGGGCGAGCAGGCAGTGTTCGACGCGCTGGAAGTGCTCGCCGATGATGAACAGGCCGCTATCGGGGAGCAGCGCGTGGATGTCGGGGACGCGGCCGGCGAGGCTGTTCTCGCAGGCGAGCATGCCCAGCTCGGCCTCGCGGTGGCGGACGGCCTCGATGGCGCGCTCGAAGGTGGGGCATGGGAGGGTCGGCATGCCGGGGAAGACGCGGCGACACGCCAGGTCGGAGTATGCGCCCGGGATGCCCTGGAACGCGATCATCTTGGGTTGGCTTTGGCGTTCTGGGTGGCGTTGGTTCGTGCCGCTCTGGATTGCTTCGCTTTGCTCGCAATGACGGTGGGAGGCAGGGTTTGCATCAGCTGAGATCTTTCCGGGCGCGTTCTAGGTCGGCTGGGGTGTCGACGCCGTAGGGGGCGTGGTCGACCCGGGCGCACGCGATGCGCATGCCGGCTTCGAGGGCGCGGAGCTGCTCGAGGCTCTCGCGGCGTTCGAGCGGGCTTTCGGGGAGGCTGACGAAGCGGGCCAGGGCGGCGCGGCGATAGGCGTAGATGCCGATATGGTGCCAGCGGGGGCCGTCGCCGGCGGGGATGGGGGCGCGGGAGAAATAGAGGGCCGGGGAGACGGCGCGGCCGCGCTCGAAGGCGCAGGCGGCTTTGACGACGGAGGGGGACGCGGCTTCCTCGGCGGTCTCGATGGGCGCAACGAGCGTGGCGATGTCGATGGACGGATCGGCGAGCGGGGCGATGACGGCGCGGAGATGGCCCGGCGGGATGGTCGGGAGGTCACCCTGGAGGTTGACGACGATGTCGTGGGCGCCTTGTGGGTCGAGGGTGGAGAGAGCGGCGTGGACGCGGTCGGAGCCGGAGGGGAGCGTGGGGTCGGTCATCACGGCGGTGGCGCCGGCGGCGCGGACGGCGGCGGCGATCTCCTCGTCGGCGCAGGCGACGGCGACCGGGCCGATGCCGGCCTCGCGGGCGCGGTCGAGCACGTGCAGGATCATGGCGCGGCCGGCGATGTCGGCCAGCGGCTTGCCGGGCAGGCGCGAGGATGCCATGCGGGAGGGGATGACGATGATTGGGGTCACGATTGGTCGATCGAGGAGGCGGAGGTCATCATCATGCGTTTAGGCGCGGCACCATAGGTATCACTCACCACCGGCGCAACGCCGGGTTGGAAGGAAGCGCGCCATGCTGAAGTCTGTTGTCGCCGCCGTTTTGCTCATAGCAGCGCCCCTGTCGGCGTTCGCGCAAACCAATACCAGCCACGGCTCGACCGCCGGAACCACGACGGCGGCACAGCCGGGGCCGATCGGCAACCTGAACAATCCGCAGGCGCAGGCGAACATGGCCGGGCAGCCGTCGAACGCCCGCGCGGTTCCGAGCAGCGGCGACGCGCAGCGGATCCCGACGCCGGTGGTCAACGGGCAGACGATGTCGTCGCCGGTGCCGCAGCCGGACAAGCCGCCCACGTCGCACATCGTTCATTGACCGACCGGGCCGGGTTCGTCGCGGCGGCGGAGGCGGCGATGGATGCCGCCGGCGCCGCGATCCGGCCGTATTTCCGCAGCGGCGTTGCGGCGGACGACAAGTCGGATGCGAGTCCGGTGACGATTGCGGACCGGGCTGCGGAGCAGGCGATGCGGGCGGTGCTGGCCGGGCGGTTCCCGGAGCATGGCATCATCGGCGAGGAGCTCGCGCCGGCGCAGGCGGAAAGCCGGTTCTGCTGGGTGCTCGACCCGATCGACGGAACGCGGGCGTTCATCACCGGGCGGCCGGTGTTCGGCAGCCTGATCGCGCTGCTCGAGGGCGAGACGCCAGTCCTGGGCATCATCGATCAGCCGATCACCGGGGAGCGATGGATCGGTGTGGCCGGGGAGACGACACGATTTCGCGGCGCGTACGGGCAGGCGGGCTGCCGGGGTTGTCCGTCGCTGGCGGAGGCGGAATTGTCCTGCACGTCGCCGGATATTTTCGATCAGGGGCAGCGGGCCGGCTTCGCGCGGGTGCAGGGGACGGCGAAGCGGACGAGCTGGGGCGGCGATTGCTACGGCTACGGGCTGATCGCGTTGGGGGGAATCGACGCGGTGGTCGAGGCCGGGCTGAAGCTGTGGGATTGGGCGGCACTGGTGCCGGTGATCGAGGGCGCCGGCGGAATGGTGCGGGACTGGACGGGCGCGCCGCTGCGACGGGGCGGATCCGGGGACGTGATCGCGGTAGGCGATCCGGCGCTGATGCCGCAGATTGTGGCTCTCCTCGCCTAGTTCGGAGCATCCATGCTGCGTGCCCTCGCCGTTTCCCTCGCGCTGTTGGCCATACCGGCGGCAGCGCAGACCCGTAGTCATGCGCTGACCATCCTGGGGACGCCGGCGTTGCCGGCCGACTTCGCCTATTTCCCGTATGTGAACCCGCAGGCGCCGAAGGGAGGCGAGATCACCTTCGCCATGGTCGGCAGTTTCGACGGCTTCAATCCGTATATCCTGCGCGGCAACGCGGCGATCGGGCTGGGCGCCACGTGGCAGCCCGGCGTGGGCGGGACTGCGTCGGGCACTGCGGGCGGGCATGTGTGGGAGAGCCTGCTCGTGCCGTCGGCCGACGAGGTGGCCACCGCATACGGGCATCTGGCGGAGACCATCGAGCTGGCGCCGGACCGCATGTGGGTCGCGTTCGAGATTGCGGCCCGAGGCGCGGTTCGCCGATGGGTCGGCGGTGACCGCGCAGGACGTGGTGTGGACCTTCAACACGCTGATGGAGAAAGGGCGGCCGTCGCTGCGGGTGGCGTATCAGGATGTGCAGGATGCGGTGGCGGAGAGTGCGCGCCGGGTCGTGTTCCACTTCAAGTCGAACACCAATCGGGAACTGCCGCTGCATGGTGGGCGGGCTGCCGGTGCTGCCGCAGGCGTGGTGGGCGACCCGGGACTTCACCAAGCCGCTGACAGAGCCGCCGCTGGGGTCGGGGCCGTATAAAGTGGGCAGCTTCGAACTCGGGCGGACGGTGACGTATGTGCGGGACCCGAACTGGTGGGCCCGGGACCGTCCGACCGGGCGGGGGTTCGCCAATTTCGACACGGTGCGGATGGAGTATTTCCGCGATCCGACGGTGGCGTTCCAGGCGTTCAAGGCGGGGCAGATCGACTACCGGCAGGAGAACATCAGCAAGCAGTGGGCAACGGGCTACGACTTTCCGGCCGTCTCGAGCGGACTGGTGACGAAGGCGGAGATCCCGCACGAACTGCCGATCGGCATACAGGGCTGGTTGTTCAACACGCGACGGTCGCAATTCGCAGACAGGCGGGTGCGCGAGGCGCTGGGGCAGGTGTTCGATTTCGAGTGGATGAACAAGAACCTGTTCTTCGGCGTGTACGATCGCACGACGAGCTATTTCGGCAACACGGCGCAGGAGGCGAAGGGACTGCCGGATGCCGGTGAACGGGGCTTGTTGGAGCCATTCAAGGAGCATGTGCCGCCGGAGGCGTTGACGCAGCCCTTCACGCTGGCGGTGACCGACGGGTCGGGCAACAACCGCGAGGGGCTGAAGCGGGCGCTCGGCCTGCTCGAGCAAGCCGGGTGGAAGATCCGGGACCGCAAGCTGGTGGATACGTCGGGCAAGCAGATGGCGTTCACGATCCTGCTGAACGACCCGACGCTGGAGCGGATCGCCCTGCCCTACCAGCAATGGATGCAACGGCTCGGCATCGACGTCAGCGTCCGCAGCGTCGACAGCGCCCAGTTCGAGCGGCTGACGGACGACTATGATTTCGACATGACGACGATGATCTATCCGGGCGCGGAGTTGCCTGGCAACGAGTTGCGGGACGCGTTCTCGTGCGAAGGCGGCAGGATCCAGGGCGGCGCGAACCTGGCGGGGATCTGCGACAAGGCGATCGATGCGCTGGTGCAGCGGGCGATCGATGCGACGGATCGGGCGGCGCTGGGCACGGCAGGGCGGGCGCTCGACCGGCTTTTGCTCACGGGTTGGTACATGGTGCCGAATTGGCACGATTCGAAGTTCAAGATCGCGACCTGGACCCGCTTCGGACATCCAGACGCGAAGATCCGCGACGGCTTCGTGCTCGACGCCTGGTGGGTGGACCCGGTGGCCGCCGCAAAGACGGATGCGGCACGGCGTTAGCCCATTCAGTGCGCCAGGCGGTGAAAGGCGGCCACGACGTCCCGCTCTCTATAGGGCTTGGGGAAAAATAGGCTGTTGGGCGGCATCGTCACGTCGCGCGCGAGATGATGCCCCGACGTCAGTATGATCATGATGGGCGGCCAGCGATCGCGGATGCAGGCGGCCAGGCGCATGCCGTCGATCCCGCGCGGCATGTCGATGTCGGTGAAGACGATGCGGATGTCTAATCGCGTCTCCAAGATCCGGACGGCTTCGGTCGCGTCAGCCGCTTCGACCGCCTCGAAACCAGCATCCTCGACCATGTCGACGGCCGCCATGCGCAGCAGCGGCTCGTCTTCCACGACCAGAATGACTGTCTTCGGTTCTGCCACGCCCCCACTCCGCACCCTACGCCAACTGCACCTGGGCGAGGGGTGCCCTGAATTCGGCCACGAAGCCTGATGGAAGATAACGAAGCTCGACGCCGCCTGTTCCAAGCAATCCGACGCGGATCAATCTTGAGCCAAACCCCTGGCGGCCCGGCTGAGACGCATCTGGGCCGCCAACCTCGTCCCAATTCAGCGCCAACTCTTGCTCGCCATCAACATGGTCGAGACGCCAGCTGATGCGGACGCGGCCATTTTCGCTGGAGAGCGACCCGTATTTCAGCGCGTTGGTGGTCAATTCATGGAGCAGTAGCGACAGGGATAGCGTCGCCCGCGGCCCGAGCTCGACCTCGGGCCCGGCGATGTCGAATCGGACGACTTCGGCCAGGGTGGCGATGACGCTCGCCACGATGTCTCCGAGATTGGCCGCCGACCAACGCCGTTGCAGCAGCACGTCATGCGCGGCCGAAAGGGCATGGAGGCGCTGGACGAACGCCTCCACGGGCTCCTGGTCGGGCACGCGCCGCAGGGTCTGCGTCGCGATGGCCTGGATGATGGCGAAGGTGTTCTTGAGTCGGTGGCTGAGTTCCTGGTTGAGAACCTCCTGTTGGGCCTCGGCCCGCTCCCGCTCGGCGGCGTGCAGATCCCGCTCGGCGATCGCTCGGCGCAACTCGAGCTGGCTCGACACCTGCCGCCCCAGAGTGGTGAGGCAGACGGTCTGGGAGTCGGTCAGGCCGCCGGGCCGTGCTACGGTATCGATGATGCATAGACTGCCGAGCACCTCGCCGGTGGCGGCGCGGAACGGCGCGCCGGCATAGAAGCGGACATGCGGCTGATGCGTCACCAGAGGGTTTTCCCGGGTGCGCTCGTCCAGGGTCAGGTCCGGGATGATGAGCAGGCCGGGCTCGATCAGGGCGTGGGCGCAGACGGAACTGTCGAGGCCGGTCTCGCACGCCTCGAGGCCGGAGCGGGCCTTGAACCACTGGCGATCGGACGCGACCAGGCTGACCAAACCGATCGGCGCGTCGCAGATCAAGGTCGCGAGTTGAACGATGTCGTCGAAGCCGGGCTCGCCTTGGCTGTCGAGGATCTCGTATCGATCGAGGGCGGCGAGCCTGTCGGGATCGAAAGTGTATGTCGGGGGTTGCACTGTCGATGCTCTCTCGCCCCCTTGTCTCACCGTTATGGCGTCGCTGACAATGGCGTGGCCTCAGCCGGCGGCGCGGCCGGCTGGAGGCCGTAGCTGGCGAAGCCGCGCATGGTCTCGGCGATCTCGGCATCGGACAGGATCACCGGGGTGCCGAGTTGCAGCGCGAGGCAATACTGCTTGGCCAGAGTCTCGAGTTCGACGGCGAGCCACATGGCTTTGGCCAGGCTCGATCCGACGGTGATCATGCCGTGGTTGGCGAGGAGGCACGCGTGGCGGTTCTCGAGCGCACGCAGGGCATGGGCGGCGAGTTCGGCAGTTCCATACAGCGCGTAGGGCGCGCACCGGATGGAGGCGCCGCCAAACGCCGCGATCATGTAGTGGACGGCGGGGATATCGCGGCGGAGGATGGCCAGCGTGGTGCAATGGGTGGCGTGGGTGTGGACGACGGCTGACGCCTCGGGGCGGGCGCGCAGGATGTCGCGGTGGAAGCGCCACTCGGTCGAGGGCTTCAGCGGACCGGTCCAGCCGCCGTCGCCGTCGAGGGGCATGGCGGCGATGTGCTCGGGCTGCATGTCGTCGTAGGGAGTGGCCGACGGGGTGACGAGCATGGTGGCGCCGCAGCGGGCGGAGATGTTGCCGGAGGTGCCCTGGTTGATGCCCAGGGCGTTCATCGCGCGCGCCTGCGCGACGATGTCGCGCCGTAAGGTGGCTTCGTCCATGGGTCGTCTCCTGCTTCGCGGGTCGGATGTAGAGCAGAGCGGGGCGTGGGCTTGAAGCGCGTTCTGGTGGTGGGCGGGACGGGGACGATTGGGAGAGCGGTGGTGCGGGCGCTGGCGGCGGCGGGGCACGAGGCGGTGTGCTTCGGGCGGCGGGGACCGGACGGGGCAGTGTTCCGGGCGGGGGACGTGACGCGGGCCGAGTCGGTCTTGGCGGAGGGCTTCAGGGGCGAGCGGTTCGACGCGGTCCTATCGTGCCTGGCGTCTCGGACGGGGGCGCCGGGAGATGCGTGGGCGATCGATCATGGGGCGCAGCTGGCCGTCCTGGAGGCCGCCGTGGCGGCGGGGGTGGGGCAGTTCGTGCTGCTGTCGGCGATCTGCGTGCAGAAGCCGCGACTGGCGTTCCAACATGCCAAGCTGGCGTTCGAGCGGGCGCTGCCGGAGTCGGGCCTGCGCTACTCGATCGTGCGGCCGACGGCGTATTTCAAATCGCTGTCCGGGCAGCTCGGGCGGTTGCGGCGGGGCAAGCCCTTCCTGATGTTCGGCGATGGGGGCGAGACGGCCTGCAAGCCGATCAGCGACGACGACCTCGCCCGCTTCCTCGTCACCTGCCTGGAGGACGAAGCGCTTTGGGACCGGGTGCTGCCGATCGGCGGGCCAGGGCCTGCGGTCACGCCACGGGAGATGGGCGAACGGCTGTTCGCGCTGTTGCGGCTGCCACCGCGGTTCAGGTCGGTCTCCCCGGCGCTGTTGAACGGCGCCGCGTTCGTGCTGCGGGCGGCAGGGCTGCGCGAGAAGGCCGAACTGGCGCGGATCGGCCATTACTATGCGACGGAGTCGATGCTCGTGTGGGACGTGGGAGCCGGGCGGTACGACGCGGACGCGACCCCGTCATTTGGGACGGAGACGCTGTTCGACTTCTACGGGCGCCTCGTCGCGGGAGAGGTGAGCGTGGACCGGGGGGAGCACGCCGTGTTCTAGGGGCGGCGCCCCCGGGCTGACCCGGGTCCCGGGGGATCCGGCTACTTCTGCGGCGGGGGCGGCGCGTTGCGGGCGTCGGCCATGCCGCCGTGGTCCGGCGCGGAGCCCGCTTCGTTGTCCGTGCCGAGCATGGCGGCTCCGGGGTCAAAGGGCTCGACCTTGCTCTGGTTCCGCTGTTTGGTTTCGGTGATGTCCCGTTTGATTCGCGCGCCATCGGCGCCGATGTCTTTGATCGGTTGGTCGGTCATAAGAATCCTCTCGTCGTTCGGCAGGTGGGTGTGGTTCAGCGGTTGTCCATGAACCGCTTGGCGGCGTCGGCAAAATCCGGGTGCCAGCGGGACAGGGGCGGGCGATTGTCGACGATGTCGCCGGCGGCCCAGAGGATGCGGCGCTCGTCGAGCGCGCGGGGAACGTCGTTGTCGGGACAGAGAATATAGAAATCGCCGGCCTCGAGGCAGTCGAGCATGAAGCCGACGGTCTGTTCGGGCGTCCAGGCGGCATCGGGCTTCTCGGTCCTGCCGTTCGCAGTGAGCGGCGTGAACACGAAGCCGGGGATCAGGAGGTGGGCCGTCACCTCACAGGCTTCGGTGGTGCGCAGCGTATGCTGCAGGGCCTCGGTGAAGGCTTTCACGCCGGCTTTGGCCACGTTGTAGGCGGGGTCGCCGGGCGGCGTGGTGATGCCCTGCTTGGAGCCGGTGTTGATGATGAGGCCGGGTCGGCCGGCCGCGATCATGCCCGGGGCGAACACTTGGGTGCCGTGAATGACGCCCCACAGATTGGTCTCGATGATGCGCGCCCAGGCGCCGGGCGGGCCGAACATGTCGCTGCCGGGTTGTACGGCGGCATTGTTCATCAGCACGTCGACCCGGCCGAAGCGGCCGAGCACGGCAGCCTGCAGCGCCTCGAGGTCGGCCGGGCGGCGGACGTCGGTCGGGTGGGTCATCATACCGGCCGGCATCTGTTCGAGGGCGGGTCCGGGCAGGTCGGCCACGCAGACATGTAGGCCGAGCTCCGCGAAGGCGGCCGCGGCAGCACGGCCGATACCGGATGCGCCGCCGGTGACGATCGCGACAGCGCCGGGCTGGAGAACGGGATGAGGCATGCTCGCATAAGGCGGCGGGGGGCTCGCGGTTGCCATCGGTCACCTCATATGTCCGCCATGGACAGGACCCCCGACCTCCCTGAATTGCCGGCGCAGGCGTTCGATAAAGCCGATCCGTCGCCGGACCCGCTGTTCTACGCGCAGCCGCGGCTGGTGACGCATATCGACGACGGCGCGATCGCGGCGGTGACGGCGCTCTACCGCGAGGTGCTGCCGCCGGGTGGCACGATCCTTGACTTGATGAGCAGTTGGGTGAGCCATCTGCCGCCGGAGATCGAGTACGCCGGGGTGACCGGGCATGGGATGAACGCGGCGGAGTTGGCGGCGAACGAGCGGCTGACGGCGCGGTTCGTGCAAGACCTGAACGCGGAGCCGGCGCTGCCGCTGGCCGACGGGTCGTTCGACGGCGCCTGCCTGTGCGTGTCGGTGCAGTATCTGCAGCGCCCGGTGACGGTGTTCACCGCGGTGCGGCGGGCGTTGCGGGCCGGTGGGCCGTTCGTGGTGACGTTCTCGAACCGCTGCTTCCCGACCAAGGCGGTGGCGATCTGGCAGGCGCTGGAGGGACACGAGCAGCAGGAGCTGGTGGCGCTCTACATGCAGCGGGCCGGGTTCGCGACGATCGACTTGAGCGAGGTCATCCCCGACGGGGGTGACCCGCTCTGGGCCGTGATCGGGCGGGCCTGATCACTCCGCGGCAGCCAAGGCGGGGCTGAGGAGGCGGCGGACGGCCGGCGCGACCTCGGTCGCATAAAGCTCGATACTGCGGAGCATGTCGGCATGCGGCAGCGTACCGGCGCTGTATTTGAGTTGGAAGCGGGTGAGGTCGAGCAGGTCGGCGGTGCGGGCGATCTTGCGGGCAACGGTGGCGGGGGCGCCGACGTAGAGGGAGCCGGACTCGATCTCGTGCTCGTAGGCGGCGCGGGCGAGCGGGGGCCAGCCGCGTTCGGCGCCGATGGCGGCGTGCATGTCGCGGTAGTGGGGCCAGAAAATGTCGAGGGCGGATTGGTCGGTTTCGGCGACGAAGCCGGGGGAGTGGACGCCCATCGGCTGGGTGGGCTTGCCGAATTGGGCGAGGGCTTTGGCGAACATGTCGACGTAGGGGCGGAAGCGGGCCGGGTCGCCGCCGATGATGGCGAGCATGACCGGCAGGCCGTAATGGGCGGCGCGGACGATCGAGCGCGGGCTGCCGCCGACGCCGACCCAGGTGGTGAGGGGGCGCTCAGTGCGAGGGTAGACGACCGTGTCGGTCAGGGGGGCGCGGAGGTTGCCCTGCCAGGTGATGCGGTCTTCGGTGATCAGCTTGTGGAAGAGGTCGAGCTTTTCCTCGAACAGGTCTTCGTATTGGTCGAGCGGGAGGCCGAAGAGGGGGAAGCTCTCGGTGAAAGAGCCGCGGCCGACGATGATCTCGGCGCGGCCGTTCGAGACGGCGTCGAGGGTGGCGAAGCGCTGGAACACGCGGACGGGCTCGTCGGAGCTCAGCACGGTGACGGCGGAGCCGAGGCGGATGCGCTCGGTGCGGGATGCGATGGCGGCGAGGACCATCTCGGGCGAGGAGACGGCGAAGTCGGCGCGGTGGTGCTCGCCGATGCCGAAGAAGTCGAGGCCGAGACGGTCGGCCAGGACGCCTTCTTCGACGACATCGCGGATGACCTGCGGGGTCGGCGTGCGGTCGCCGGCGGGCGCGGCGGTGACGTCGCCGAACGTGTCGAGGCCGAACTGCAGCATGTGTTCCATGATGCGGTGCAGATATGAACGCCGGGGAAGCGGAACAAGGTTCGGCGGGGCGGCCCGCTACGCGGCCGATTTCGCCGGAAATGGCGGGGAAACGTCATCGGGGATCGGGTTGACGAACGGCGCGCCGGCGAGGCGGGAGGTGTGGTCGGCTTTGGCAGCGGCGACGAGGGCCGGGTCGGCGAACAGGGCGGCGGCGGTGGCGGCCATGGCTTTGGCGGCGTAGGCCATGCCCTTGTGCGCGGCCGGAGCCTTGCCCTGGGCAACGAGCTGCCAGGAGTGGCCGGGCGTGCCGATGGCGTAGGTGGCGCCGCGCATCTGCACGGTGGGGACGACCCATGAGACCGTGCCGACGTCGGTCGAGCCGACCAGCGTGCCATCGCCGGCGCCGAGCGGGTAGATGGCGTTGCTGAGGGACTCGCCGGGCTGCGGCACCAGGCCGAAGCGGGCGGCGGAGGTGGCGATGTCGTCTTGTGTCAGGGTCCGCTGGATGGCGGCGGCAAAGGCGTGGTCGGCCTCGTCGAACACGGGCGGGCCGAGGCGCTCGAGTTGCCGGTGCATGAGGCGTTCGAGCGGGGTGTTGCCGACGAGATTGGCGTCGCCGCTGATGATGGTCCACTGGACGCTGGTCTCGGTCATGAGCGCGGCGCCGTCGGCGATGGCGCGGACGCGGGCGTTCAGCGCGTGTAGCCCGGGCAGGGCGCGGGCGCGGATGAGGTAACGGACCGCGGCGCGGGCCTGGACCACGTTGGGGGCGATACCGCCGGAATCGGTGTGGGCGTAGTGGATACGCGCCGTGCTCGGCATGTGTTCGCGCAGGTAGTTGACGCCGATGCTCATCAGTTCGACGGCGTCGAGCGCGCTGCGGCCGAGTTCGGGCGCGGCGGCGGCGTGGGCGGCGCGTCCGGTGAACCGGACGTCGATCTCGTTGCAGGCGAGCGAAATGGGGGTGTTGACGCCGGTGAAGGCGGCGGGGTGCCAGCAGATCGCGACGTCGACGTCGTCGAAGCAGCCGGCGCGGACCATGAAACCCTTGGCCGAGCCGCCCTCCTCGGCGGGGCAGCCGTAGTAGCGGACCCGGCCGGGCTGTCCAGTGGCGGCGAGATGGTCCTTGAGCGCGGCGGCGGCGAGCATGGAGGCGGCGCCGAGCAGGTTGTGGCCGCAGCCATGGCCGTTGTCGCTCCCGGGCAGCGGCGCCGGGCCGGCGAGGCCGGCCTGTTGGCTGAGGCCGGGGAGCGCGTCGTATTCGCCGAGGATGGCGATCACGGGGCCGCCTTGGCCGGCTTCGGCCATGAGGGCGGTCGGCAGGCCGGCGACGCCTTCGGCGATACGGAAGCCTTCGCGCTCGAGCTGCTCGTGATGGGCGGCGGCGGAACGGACCTCGGTGTAGTTGAGCTCCGGCGTGTCCCAGACGCGGTCGGCGAGCGCGATGTAGGCGGGCGTCTTGGCGTCGGCGATCGACCAGACCGGGTCGGCGTTGCCGGTCAGCAGGTGCGCCCGCCGTCGATGACGATGGTTTGGCCGGTCATGAAGCGGCCCGCCGCGGAGGCCAGGAACACCGCGGCGCCGGCGATCTCGTCGGGCTCGCCGATGCGGCGGAGCGGGGTCTCGGACATCCGGCGCTGCAGGAGTTCCGGATCCTCCCAGAGCGCGCGGGCGAAATCGGTGCGCACCAGTCCCGGCGCGATGCAGTTGGCGCGGATGCCGCGCGGCCCCCACTCGACGGCGAGGTTGCGCGCGAGCTGCATGTCGGCCGCCTTCGAGATGCCATAGGCGCCGAGCGTCGCCGTCCCGCGCAGGCCGGCGATCGAGGAGACGATGGTCACCGACCCGTCCCCGCGCTCGGCCATCCCTGGCAGCACCATGGTGCAGAGCCAGTGGTTGCTGCGGATGTTGCTTCCCATGATGCGATCCCAGGCGTCATCCGGAATGCCGGCGCTGGGTCCGAAATAGGGGTTGACCGCGGCGTTGCAGACGAGCGCGTCGATTTGGCCCCACTCCGCGAGGGTGCGCCCGACCAATGCTTCGAGCTCGTTCTTGCGGCCGATGTTGCAGGCGACGGCGATCGCTTGGCCGCCGGCGGCACGGATGCCGGCTGCGACGTCGTCACAGGCCTCCTGCTTACGGCTGCTGATCACGACCCGGGCGCCCTGCTCGGCCATGCGCTCGGCAATGGCGCGGCCGATGCCCTTGCTCGACCCGGTGATCAGGGCGACTTGGCCCTGCATGTCGAACAATCTGGGCATCTCAAACCTGAGAAAATGGTGCTGCTGGAGGGGATTGAACTCTCGACCTCTCCCTTACCAAGGGAGTGCTCTACCACTGAGCTACAGCAGCGAACTTCGCTAAGCGCTCGTGCCGTATAGGGCCGCGGGGGCCGCTCGGCAACCCTATCGCAAGGGCGCCATCATCCCGGCTTCTTGGCCCGGTGCTTGCCCGAGGGCGGGAGCGCGTCATCGGGCGATTTGCGGCCGAACACCTCCAGGCGCAACGAGACGACCTGAAAGCCGAGCTGCTCGGCCACCGCGCGCACCAACCGCTCGTGCTCGGCGCTGCGGAACTCCACGACCTTGCCGGACTCGACGTCGATCAGGTGGTAGTGCGGAGTTTGGTCCACGGGCTCGTAGCGGGCGCGTCCGCTGCCGAAATCGCGGCGCTGCAGGATGCCCTTCTCCTCGAACAGCCGCACGGTGCGATACACCGTGGCGATCGAAATGCGGTCGTCGAGCACCGAGGCGCGCCGATACAACTCCTCGACGTCGGGATGATCGTCCGCCTCGGACAGCACGCGGGCGATCGTGCGGCGCTGACCGGTCATCTTCAGGCCGCGCTCCTGGCAGAGCCGCTCGATGCTGTCGGCCAGCGGCTCGCGCACGAGGCCGGAACCGGGCCGGCCGGCGTGCGCCGTCTGCTCGTCGTCGCCGCTCTGGTGCTGTCGCATGACCGGTCCGTCCATCACCGCCTACGATGTGCGTGGATGTGCGCGCTGACGCAAGGGTGAACGGCAGCATGATCGGGCGGCGCCTCGTGTTGGCACGACGACTCGTCGCGGCATAGTCGGCACCGCGGTGGATCCGGCCAGTCTCGATTCGAAGACGTTCTGGTATATTTGTTGCTGGATGAGGAGATCCACAGCGTAACCGCGCGGACTGCATGTCATTCCGTCGCCGCTTGTAGTCTCTTCGGCTGCACGACGTGCGGATTTGGGCTTTTTAATGATTTATTCGCGTCTCACCATCACATTTGTGCGAGTTTCCGTCGCTTACTTGACTTATATGTGGCGGGGTTCGTTAGGGTTGTGCCTAACCGACAGTTAATGTTGACGGGAGCAAACCATGATTCGGCAGAATCCGCCGAACCTTCACGCCGCAGACCAAAACGGCGGCAAACACGAAGTGCCAGTCGGCTCCGAACTTTTGATCGCGCTCACCTTGGGCTTGGCTGGTTGGTGGGCGATCGTCCACGCGGTGATATGGATTGCCGGACGATAGCGCGGCCGATGGAGGCGACCATCGCCGCAAGCAGCCGACACTGACCCCGACGAGCGTAAATCCAACTCGTCTCAGACGCGAAGCCGATGCGCTTCGGCTCAATCTCCGCCGCCGCAAGCAACAAATAGAAGCAAGGGCCGCGCTCGACCTGGCGGCGGCCCAGGATCCCAACACTCGGGACGATTAGCCCGGCGCGACTCAGGCTGGCCCTCGTCCGCCGCCTGCGTTAGACGCATCGGGATGCCCGTGATGCCCGACCACTGGATTCGCCAAATGGCGACCGCCCACGCGATGATCGACCCGTTCGTCGGGTCTCAGAAGCGCGACGGGATCATCAGCTATGGCTTGTCGAGCTACGGCTACGATGCACGCGTGTCGGACGAGTTCCGCGTGTTCACCAATGTCGACAGCGCCATCGTCGACCCGAAGAATTTCAGCTCCGACAGCTTCGTCACCCGGACCGGGCCCGTCCTGCATCATCCCGCCGAACTCGTTCGCGCTGGCCCACACGGTCGAGTATTTCCGCATCCCGCGCGACGTGCTGGTGATCTGCTTGGGCAAGAGCACGTATGCCCGCTGCGGCATCATCGTCAACGTGACGCCGCTCGAGCCGGAGTGGGAAGGCCAGGTCACGATCGAGATCAGCAACACGACGCCGCTGCCGGCCCGCATCTACGCCAACGAGGGAATATGTCAGTTCTTGTTCTTGCAGGGGGCGAGCCCGCCCGAGACGAGCTACGCGGACAAAGCGGGCAAATACATGCACCAGCGCGGAGTGGCCTTGCCCAGGCTATAAGGGAATCGTCTGTAAGGAAGACCGGCATGGACCGCATCCGCATCCGCGGCGGCAGCCCGCTCGAGGGCAGCATCGTGATCGGTGGCGCCAAGAACGCCGCGCTGCCGCTGATGACGGCCGGCATGCTCACCGACGAGCACCTGGTGCTGACCAACGTGCCGAAGCTGGCCGACATCAGCACCATGACGGCGCTGGTCTCGCAGCACGGCGTGGCGTGCGAGTTGAACGATGGCGCCACCAGCCACGACCGCACGCTGTCGATCGGCGGCCCCATCACCAACACCGAGGCCCCCTACGACATCGTGCGCAAGATGCGCGCCTCGATCCTGGTGCTGGGCCCGCTGCTGGCCCGGGTCGGCGAAGCGCGGGTGTCGCTGCCCGGCGGCTGCGCCATCGGCACCCGGCCGGTCGATCTCCATCTGAAGGGGCTCGAGCAGATGGGCGCGGTGATCGCGCTCGACGGCGGCTACATCAACGCCTCCGCGCCCAAGGGACTGCACGGCGCGACGGTCGTCATGCCGTTCACCTCGGTGGGCGCAACCGAGAACCTGCTCATGGCCGCCGCCTTGGCCGACGGCCAGACCATCCTGGCCAACGCCGCCCGCGAGCCGGAGATCACCGACCTCGCCCACTGCCTGGTCGCCATGGGCGCCGACATCGCCGGCATCGGCACCGACCGCCTCGTCGTCCAAGGCGTCAAGGCGCTGCACGGCGCCACTCACCGCATCGTCGCCGACCGCATCGAGACCGGCACCTATGCCTGCGCCGCCGTGATCACCGGTGGCGACGTCCGACTCCGCGGCGCCACGCTCGACCATCTCGGCTCCGTCGCCACCGTCCTGGTCGAGGCCGGGGCGGAGATCTCCGAGGAGGACGGCGCGCTGCACGTCCGCCGCCTCGACGGCCTGCGCGGGGTGGACGCCATGACCGAGCCGTATCCCGGCTTCCCGACCGACATGCAGGCCCAGTTCATGGCCGTCATGGCGGTGGCCGAGGGCGCCTCAATGGTGACCGAGACCATCTTCGAGAACCGCTTCATGCATGTCCCCGAACTCAACCGCATGGGCGCCCGCATCAACGTCCACGGCTCCTCGGCCATCATCCGCGGCGTCTCGGCGCTCTCCGGCGCGCCCGTCATGGCCACCGATCTGCGCGCCAGTTCCTCGCTGATCCTGGCGGGCCTGGCTGCGAGCGGCGACACGGTGGTCAACCGCGTCTACCATCTCGACCGAGGCTACGAGGCGCTCGAACAAAAACTCGCGGCCTGCGGCGCCACCATCGAGCGCATCCCCGGCTAAGGTCCGTCACTGCGAGGCGCGCAGCGCCGCCAAGGGGCGGCTCGCGATGGCGAACGGCAGGGCAGGCGTGAGCGCCCGCGGCTTCCCGCCAGCCGCCAAGAGTGGTAGTCCCCGCGCCCATCGTCACCAGAGATTTCCAATGACCGCCCCCTTTCCGGCCGCCGCGTTGGCGCCGGAGATCGATTCTCCGCTCATCCTCGCTTTGCCCAAGGGCCGCATCCTCGGCGAGTGCGGCCCGCTGCTGGACCGCGCTGGCATCGTGCCGGCCCCCGACCTGCTCGACGACGAGAGCCGCCGCCTCCGCTTTCCGACCGACGACCCGGCGCTCGACGTCGTCCGCGTGCGCCCCTTCGACGTCGCGACCTTCGTCGCGTTCGGCGCGGCCCATGTCGGCATCTGCGGCGCCGACGTGCTGATGGAGTTCGACTACCCCGAGATCTACGCCCCGCTCGACCTCGGCATCGGCGGCTGCCGGGTCAGTGTCGCCGAGCCGGTCGAAACGGCGGGGCTGGACGATCCGGCGACATGGTCCCGCGTGCGAGTCGCGACCAAATATCCCAACATCGCCCGAAAGCATTACGCCGCCCGCGGCATCCAGGCCGAGATCGTCCACCTGAACGGCGCGATGGAGTTGGCGCCGGGCTTGGGGCTCTCCCGCCTGATCGTCGACCTCGTGCAGACCGGCAGCACGCTGAAGGCCAACGGCCTGAAGGAGACTGAAGTGATCGCCCAGGTCACCAGCCGCCTGATCGTCAACCGCACCGCGCTGAAAACTCGCCCCGAAGCCGTCGGCGCCCTCATCGCCCGCTTCCGCCACGCCGTCGAAACCCAACCGGCATGACCACCCCACCCCACCCTTTCCGTCAATGCGAGGAGCGCAGCGACGCGGCAGCCCAGAGCGGCAAGAGCCGTCCGTGCCGACGCACCACGCGCCCAGACGCCAGCCCAACCGACGAGCCGTCATCATGAAGCGCCTGGCCACCACCGATGGCAGCTTCCCCGCCGCATTCCGCGCCCTCGTCGCCGACGGCCGCGACACCACCTCGCGGGTCGACGCGCCGGTCGCCGCCATAATTGCCGACGTCCGCGCCCGCGGTGATGCGGCCCTGATCGACTACACCAGCCGCTTTGACCGTCTCGACCTCACCCCCGCCACGCTGCGGGTAACGCCCGACGAGATCGAAGCTGCCACCGCCGCGGTGCCCGCCGCGCTGCTCGACGCGCTCGATCTGGCCGCCAGCCGGATCGAGGCGTTCCACCGCGCCCAGATGCCCGCCGACCTCGAGCAGACCGACGATGCCGGCCTTCATCTCGGCATGCGCTGGTCTCCCCTCGATGCCGTCGGTCTCTACGTCCCCGGGGGCAAGGCGGCCTATCCCTCCTCCGTGCTGATGAACGCGCTGCCCGCCCGCGTCGCCGGCGTCGGCCGCATCGCCATGTGCGTCCCCTGCCCCGGCGGGCAGTTGGAGCCGCTCGTTCTCGCCGCCGCGCAGCGCGCCGGCGTGTCCGAGATCTACCGGGTCGGGGGCGCACAGGCCGTCGCCGCCCTCGCCTACGGCACCGCGACGATGCCGCCAGTCGATCGCATCGTCGGCCCCGGCAACGCCTATGTCGCCGAGGCCAAGCGCCAGGTGTTCGGCCGCGTCGGCATCGACAGCATCGCCGGCCCCTCGGAGGTGGTCGTGATGGCCGACGCGGCCCAGGACCCGGCCGACATCGCCATGGACCTGATGGCCCAAGCCGAGCACGACGAGAACGCTCAGAGCATCCTGATCACGACGGACGCCGCCCTGGCCGACGCAGTGGCGGCCGCCGTGGAACGCGCCCTCGCAACATTACCGCGGGCGGCCATTGCCGGTGCGAGCTGGCGCGATCACGGGTGCATCATCGTGGCACGCGATTGGGCGGAGGCGGTCACTCTCGTCAACGAACTCGCCCCCGAGCACCTGCAGATCATGGTCGCCGACCCGCGAGCATTGTTCGAGAACATCCGCCACGCCGGCGCGGCCTTCCTTGGCCCTTCCTGCCCCGAGGCGGTCGGCGACTACGTGGCCGGGCCCAACCACGTGCTGCCGACCGGGCGCACCGCCCGCTTTGCCTCCGGCCTATCGGTGTTCGACTTCCTTAAGCGGACCACCTGGGTCGAGTGCGACCCCACCGCCCTCGCCCGCATCGGCCCGGCCGCGATCGCCCTCGCCGAAGCCGAGGGCTTGACGGCGCACGCGCGTAGTATCAGCCAGCGTCTGTTGCGCGCTTGACCGGAACCAGTCCCGTGCTCATGTTCCGGCCACGTGTAACAAGGACAGCTATATGGAAGATCTGGGAACCTAATGTCTAAAGAAGACATGATCGAGTTCAGTGGCACGGTGATGGAGCTGCTGCCCAATGCCATGTTCCGCGTGAAGCTCGACAACGAACACAGTATCCTCGCGCACACGTCGGGCAAGATGCGCAAGAATCGTATTCGCGTTCTTGCCGGCGACCGGGTCAACGTCGAGATGACTCCGTATGACCTGTCCAAGGGACGGATCACGTTCCGCTTCAAGTAAGAGCCGCGCCGCCGCTCGTTCTGGCTTCGGCGAGCCCTCGCCGCCTTTCACTCCTGGCGCAGATCGGCATCGTGCCCGACAGCGTCGTCGGTCCTGACATCGACGAGACGCACCGCGCGGGCGAGACCCCGCGCGACTATGTCCAGCGGATGGCACGGGAGAAGGCGGCCGCCGCGACCGCACCGGGCAGCTTCGTCCTGGCCGCCGACACCGTGGTGGCACTCGGGCGCCGCATCTTGCCCAAAGCGGAAGATACGGCCGGCGTTCGAGCATGCCTCGCCCTCCTCTCGGGCCGACGGCACCAGGTGTTGACCGCACTCGTGCTCACCGGCCCGGACGGCGGCCAGTCGGCCCGCGTCTGCATCACCGCCGTCGTCTTCGCGCGGCTGACCGACCATCAGGTGGACGGCTATGCACGGTGTGGCGAGGGCGTCGGCAAGGCGGGCGGCTACGCGATCCAGGGCCGGGCGGCGGGCTTCACGCGACTGCTATCGGGCAGCTATTCGGGCGTCGTCGGCCTGCCGCTGTTCGAGACGGCGCAGGTCCTGCGCGGGCGCGGCTTTCCCGTGCCGTGATCCGCATGCTCGTCGAGCGCAGCCCGGGCGAGGTCCGCGCGGCCGTGTTCGAAGGGAACACGCTGCGGGATTTTGCCCTATGGCGGCCCGGCGCGCCCGATGGGGTTGGTGACATCTACCGCGGTCGCGTGACCACGCATGTGCCGGCAATGGCCGGGTCGTTCGTCGCGCTGCCGGACGGCGACGGGTTTCTCCCCGACAGCCAGGGTGCCGCCGGCGCGAGCGAGGGCACGCTGCTGACGGTCCGCGTCGTCCGCGCCGGCCAGGGCGGCAAAGGCCCACGCCTTGCCGCCGCCCCCGCCAGCCAGGGCGAACCCGGGCTCGTCAGCCGCGGTCCCACGCCCTTGGACGAGATACTCGCGACATACCCGGGCTTGGTCCCGGCCGACGGGGTCTTCCCAGCCTGGCTTGCCGACGAGATCGCCGCGCTGTCCGAGCGCGAGGTCGATCTGCCGGCCGGCATGCGGGCGAGTATCTACCCCACGCCCGCTCTGGTGGCGATCGACCTCGACATGGCCGCCGCGACCGCCTTCCGCGGGGCCAAGGCGGCCGCCCAAATGGCTGCCAATCTTGCCGCCTTGCCCGCGCTCGCGCACCAGATCCGCCTGCGCAATCTGTCGGGCGCCATCCTCATCGACCCGGCCGGCCTCAGCCCCGCACGCCGGCCGAAGCTCGCGCCCGCCCTGGCCGCGGCGCTCGCCGCCGATCCGCTCCAGCCCCGGCTGCTCGGCTTCACCGCGCTCGGGCTGGCCGAAATCGTCCGCCGCCGCGTGCGCCCGCCGCTGCACGAGTTGCTGTCCGGCCCGCATGCCGCCGGCCTCGCCGCGCTGCGGACCATCGACCGCGAGACCGCGGCCGCGCCCTACCTCTCCCTCGGCCTGACCTGCGCCCCCGACGTCGCCGCTGCCTTGGCCCGTGACAGCGTGGCGCTGACCGACCTTGCAGGACGCACCGGGCGTGCCCTGATACCGAAGCCCGACCCGGCGCTTGCCTCCTGCGCCTGGCGGATCGAGAGATCATCCCATTGACCAAACCCTGTCCCATTTGCGGCCGTCCGGCCGAGACGGCCCGCTATCGCCCGTTCTGCTCGCCGCGCTGCGCCGACGTCGATCTCGGCCGGTGGTTCAGCGGCGCGTACGCGATCCCTGGTCCGCCGCCAGAGCTGGACGAGGATCCGCCGGGCTCGGACTTGCCCGAGCGCCCATGAGGAGGGTTGAACTCCTCGCCGTCGCGGGCTAATCACCCCGCTCTCACCGGCGCCCAGGTAGCTCAGCTGGTAGAGCATGCGACTGAAAATCGCAGTGTCGGTGGTTCGACTCCGCCCCTGGGCACCATCTCTGCGATCGCCCGGCATCATGCGCGCAGCTCCGGCACGAGCCGCTGGAGGGCCGTTTCGAGTTCCGAGATGTCTTTTGCTGCTCCAATGGAGATGCGGATGGCGGCGGGGGCACGTCCAATGGCGAATGCGCCGGCGGGCGCGACGCGGACGCCGGCGTGCAGCGCGCGGCCGGCGACGTCATCGGCGCGACGACCACGCGGCAGGTGCAGCCACACATGCATGGAGATCGGGGAGGTCTGTCGGGCCAGCCCGGCTGGTATCAGCCGCCCGGCCACCGCTTGCCGCAGGCGCGCCTCGTCGCGGCGGGCGACGACCAAGCCATTCGCCGTGCCGTCGGCGATCCAGCGCGAGGCGATGGCTGCTCCGAGCGGCGGGACGGCCCATACCGTCGCTCGGACGAGATCTTCGGCCCGCTCCGCCGAACCCGGCGGCGTCAGCAGCCACGCGCAGCGCAAGCCCGGCGCCAGTGCTTTGGACGTGCCGTGGATCAACCAGGTGCGCTCCGGTGCGAGCGCCGCCAGCGGCGCGGCGGGGCTCTCGTTCAGGAAGCCGTAAACGTCGCTCTCGATGATCTGGATGTCGAGCCGGCGCGCGAGGGCTGCGACCAGGTCCCGCCGCGCCTGCGGCATGACGGATGACGTAGGGTTCTGTGGGCCAGGCATGCAATAGATCGCCCGTATCCGGTTCCGGGTGGCGAGGCGGAGCAGGGCGCGCGGGCGAAGGCCGTGCTCGTCCAAGGGGATGGGGACGAGCCGCAGATGCAGCGCTGCCGCGGCCGCCTTGATTCCAGGCCAGGTGAGGGCTTCGACGGCAACGGCGTCACCGGGTCGCGTAACTGCCATCAGGGCGACGAACGTCGCGTGTTGCGCGCCGGTGCAAACGACGATCCTGCCGGGATCGTTGGGGAGCAGACCCTCGCGGGACAGCCATGCCGCACCGGCTGCCCGGTCGGCCGCCGCCATGCTGCTCTCGCGATAGGTCGCGAGGTCCGGCTCACGCCGCAGGACAGCCAGCGCCGTGGCTTGGAAGCGGGCCTGCAAGCCCGGCATCGGCATCGTGTTGCGCGAGAGGTCGATGACACCCTGCATCGCGGGCTCCGGGCGGAACGCCGCGGCGGCGCTTTGCGTCGGGCCCCGCACAAAGCTGCCCCGCCCGACCTCGCCGACTGCCAATCCGCGCGCCGTGAGCAGTCGCATGGCGCGCGTCGCGGTATTGACCGCGACGCCGTGCTCGGCCGCGAGGGCGCGGTGGGTCGGCAGCCGTGCGCCCGGGAGCAGCAGCCCGGCGCGGATATCGGCTTCGAGGCCAGCGGCCAGGGCAGCGGCGATATCAGCCATGATGATGATGTCCCTGCGACAATGTTTGGATTGTCGCATAAGCGGGGCGCGCGCACCATCGTGCCATCGAACAGAGGAGCCGGGCATGCGACGCCGCTACATCACCACCGATGTGTTCACGACCGAGATGTTTCGCGGCAATCCGCTTGCCGTGGTCCTGGACGCGGACGGGCTGTCGACGGCGGAGATGCAGGCCATCACCAACGAGTTCAACTACTCGGAGACGACGTTCGTCCTGACTGCACGAGATCCGGCGCATACGGCGTGGGTGCGGATCTTCAATCCGAGCCGGGAGATGCCGTTCGCGGGTCATCCGAACATCGGCACCGCCTTCGTGCTCGCGCGCGAGCGTCAACGGCGCGGCGAGGCCGTGCCGGATCGGTTCGTGTTCGAGGAGGCGGCCGGGCTGGTGCCGCTGGAGCTGCTGGGCGACGGTGATGCCGTCGTGGGGGCCGAACTCACGGCGCCCGAGCCACTGTCGAGAGGATACGTATTGTCGCCGGAGCAGGCCGCCGGGCTGTTCGGCCTGGGCGCAGGCGACATCGTCACGGCAACGCATGAGCCGGTCGTCGCATCGGTCGGGATGCCGTTCCTGGTCATGGAGATTGCAACCCGGGACGCGCTACGCCGCGCCGTGCCCGACGCGGCCCGCTACAGGACGGTTCTGCCGGGAACCGGCGCCTTCTCGGTCTATGGCTACACGCGCGACATCGATCCCGGACTGGACGGCGACACCGACCTGCAAGCACGCATGTTCACCTCGCGCATGGTCGAGGACCCGGCAACCGGGAGTGCCACGGGTGCGATGATCGCACTCCGGGCGGCCAGTTCGGGGCACGCCGCGCTCCGGTTGCGGGTGGGGCAAGGGACAGATATGGGCCGGCCGAGCCTGCTGATCGCGAGCGCGGCCGAAGATGGGGACAAGATGATCGCCCGGGTCGGCGGCAACTGCGTCGCCGTCATGGAAGGTTGGTTGACGCCCGGCGCGTGACGCCGCGTGCGGTGGCTAGCGGATGCAGATGAGGCCGAGCCCGATCGAAGCCAGGCCGACGCCGAGGAGGTCCAGCACAATGGGCTCCGGCAGGGCGACGGCCAGAAGCGCGAGCGCGGCGATGGACGTGACGGTCACAGGGCGGCGGTTCTTCACGGCGTAAGCTCCCGGCGGGTGACAGAAGGGGTGCGGGAGCCCACGCAAGTGCCGTGCCCTTTCGAGAGATCAGAGGGTTAGAGGTGGCGGAGATGCAAGAATGTAAAGCCCTGACAACCCGCCGTCACACGTAGCCGCCCTTTAGGAAGGCGACCGGGTTGGCCGTCTTGACGAAAGGCCCCGTGCTGGAGAAGACGGCGACGAGGCCGTTCACAAACGGCAGCGGCGTGGCGGTGTAGTCCAGCACCGTTGTGGCGTTGGAGGCGCACTGGATCACGTCGACGGGCGTGACTGGGCCGTCGGCCGGCGCTGTCGTCGCGTCGAACACCATCAGGAAGCCGGCCGAGGACGCGGTGACGTAGATCGAGTAGAGCGTGCCAGCGGAGGTCTTGAACGCCCGGCTTGCCTCGGCGGCGCTGCTGAAGCGCCAGGACACGGGGGCATTCGCGATCGAGACGGTGCCCGAGACCGGCTGCGTGACCGCGCTGCCATCGATCTTGAGCGCCGTCATCGATGGCGCGCCCTGCACCGTCAAGACGTCGGCGGCCGGGTTGCCTGCCGCACCGATCGCGGGCTGCTTGGATGCGGTCGCGGCTCCAAGCGGCAGCGGCAGGGCGACGGCACTGACCGGCTGCGTGGCCGGCAAGTTGGAGACGGAAACCGAGCCGATCGCGTTCGTGCCGGTTGGGAGCGCGCCCGACAGACTGACCGGCTGCGTCCCCGGGAAGTTGGCGACGGAGACCGAGCCGATCGGGTTGGTGCCGGCCGGAAGTGCGCCCGACAGGCTGACCGGCTGCGTCGCCGGAAGATTGGAGACGACGACCGAGCCGATCGCGTTGGTGCCGATCGGAAGCGAGCCGGTGAGGCTGACCGGCTGCGTCGCGGGAAAGTTGGAGACTGAGACCGAGCCGATCGCGCTCGTGCCGGCTGGAAGCGAGCCGGACAGGCTGACCGGCTGCGTGGCCGGGAAATTGGAGACCGAAACCGAGCCGATCGCACTCGTGCCGGCTGGAAGCGAGCCGGTCAGGCTGACCGGGAGCGTTGCCGCGAGTTTCAGATAGATCGCCTTGAGCGCGGCGATGGCGCTTGCTCCGCCTCCGCCGCCCCATGGCGTATCGGTGGAGGCGCCCAGCCCAGGATCGGACACCGGCAACGGATTGGCCGGGCCGACCGGGGTCGCGACACCGGCGACCGGTGTCATGGCGAGGTGGCCGACGACGGTGTTGCCGTTGACGTCATTCGCCGGGGTCGAGATGGACACCTTACTGGTGCCGTCGACACCATTGACGATCGAGAAGTTCGAGCCAGCCATGAGATCTCCTAGAGTGCTGCGACGACGATGGCTGCGTTAGTGTCCGACACGGCCGGAGCAGCGGGCGGACTCGCGGATCCGGTGCCGGTTGGTGCTGCCAGGATCACAAGGACCGGACGCCCGTTGAGCGAGCGGTGCAGAAGCACTGCCATGATCAGCGCGCACCCGAACCGCCAGGCGCTGCATTCGACCAGGCGAGAGCGCAAGGGGGTGACGCCGGAGACTGACTAGAACTCATACCGCTTCGTTCCTTAGGACCTCCGCCAAGGTATGATTTCCTATTTCCGTAAAGCAAGCGGGTTCCACGGCGGCGCCCTCGATGGCGCCGCCTGTGTGGCCATTCCGTTCAGGACGCCGTTTTATCGACGAGGGCGCCCCAGTCCATATCCTGCCCAAGCCGTCTGGAGCCGGGCCGGCTGAGATGAACCGCGTCGCGGTATAACGAAACGCCATCGATCACCCGGCGACAGGACTGGGTGACACACAGAGCGCCGTCCAGGTGAGTGACGGGCACGATCCCGTCCGCCTCGAGTTGTTGCAGGAACCGCAACACGGGTTGGCGCACGCGTTCGTATCTCGCCCGGTCCACCGCGCAGCTTGGCGGCGCGCCGAGCATCAGCTTGGCCGAGGCCTCACGCTCCAGGCATCGGGCCCCGTCGGTATTGTCCGACGGGGGCGGCGCGAACAGCACGACGCGTTTGCCTGCAGCCCGCAGGGTCTTGACGGTGTCTTCCAAAGCGGTCGTCAGAAGCTGCAGATCCTGGCCCTGCTCGCCCCAGCCGCTCTCCGAGCGCTTGAGGAAGCTCCATCCCAAGTCCTCGGCGCCGGGGACATATTGTTCCAGCGAGCTGGCCAAGACCACCGTCGTGATCTCCGGGTGGGCCTTGAGATGCGCGATCACCGAGTCGTTGAATTCGATACAGCTCTTGGCCCAGGAGAACGGCCGGGCCCAGTTCGTCGGGGCCAGATCCTTGATCGGGCCGCAGACGGTGCGGGTGGCCTGTTCGACGCCTCCGGGCATGCTCGCGGCCAATCCATCGGCCAGGGCCATGCCGAAGGAGTCTCCCCAAAGGAGCGTGTGCGGCGACGGAGAACTTCGGCACGCGGCCTCGGCGGTGAACACGCCATGGAAGTCGCAGGAGGGCGATAGGCCCGCGTTGTTCGCGCGCGCCGCCGTGAAGCCCGTCGCAGTGGACGAGGCCATGAGGAAGCACGCGCCCGCCAGCGCCAGCGGCACCGACGCGAACAACACCGCATCGCGCCACACCCAAGTGCGGCGCCGGAACGGCGTCTCGACGAAGCGGTATTGCAGTTCTGCCAGGACCAGCGCGGCGACGAGGAGAAGCACGTCGAGGGAGAGGGGCACGTCGTCGAAGAAGATGTTGTTGGCGAAGGCGAACAGCGGCCAATGGACCAGGTAGAGCGAGTACGACCGGTCTCCGAGCGCGACGAGAGGGCGCAACCAAGGGCTCAGGGGCGCCGCCGCGCCGGGGATCAGCAGTACCGCGGTGGCCACGCACATCGCAACGGCCGGCAGGCCCGGATGCGCCCGATCGGTCGCTATCAGCGGGACGACGATCAGCACCAACAGGCAGAGCAGACGAGGGATCGGAAGAGCGCTCGGACGGATGATCTTGCGGCTCAGCAGCAGGGCGACGCAGACGCCGATGCCAAGCTCCCAGGCCCGCGTGGGGAACAGATAGAAGGTCGGATTGGGCGCAATCGACATCATGTAGAAGCAGAGAGCGACACTGAGGCACGTCGCGACCAGCAGGACGATGATGTGACTGCGGCGCGGCAGGACGATCATCAGGGTCGGGAAGATCAGGTAGAACTGCTCTTCGAGGGACAGCGACCACATGTGCAGCAAGGGCTTGTAGGCGGCCAAGCTGCCGAAATAATCCGACTGGCGCCACAACACGACGTTGGCCGACATCGTGATCGAGCCGAAGAGCTGCCAGGCGAAGTTGCGGAGTTCCGAGGGCTCCAGCAGCGCCGCCGCGGCGATGGCCGTGACGACGAGCGTCGCGGAAGCCGCCGGGAGCAGCCGGCGCGCCCGACGCTGGTAGAACTCGGAGAGGCGGAAGCTGCCCTGTTCGAGAGCTCGGTCGATCAATCCAGCCACCAGGAAGCCGGAGATGACGAAGAAGATGTCCACTCCGAGAAAGCCCGCACGGAAGAGCGGGAACCTGGCATGGTGGATGACGACCAACAGGACGGCCCATCCTCGCAACGCCTGGATATCGAGGCGTTGCTTACTCGGCGTGCTGGCCGCACGGCTCGGACGAGAGTTGATGCTCGGCAACTCGGACATCGAGGGGCTCATGCTGCGGCCCGGGTTGCGATCGGGTCAACGGCAACCCTCCAGGGCAGGCATGCCACCTGCACGCTGGCCCGGCAAGCCGTCGAACGGTGATGCCTGGGGATGCTCGACGCTGCGACCAGCCGGAGACCCTGGAGCGAGAGGACGCGCATGTCGGCTCCTAAAAATGAGACTACCGGCTTCCTCTCGCACAAAAGGCTCCATCGGGGAGTACCAAATCAGCCCGAGGTCCCATCACGACCCACCTGCATCGGTCGTCGATCGCACATCAGCTTGATCCCGCGTCGCGCGCGGTCCTGGATCGGTGGGGCGCGGCTTGGCCGCTCCCCACCACCATCGACTTACTTGTAGAAACCTCCGGTCGCCGTGTCGGCATACCCATTACTGTCACCGGGGAACAGGGCTGCTCCGCCGCCAAAGGTCTGGATGATGCCGCCCATGTAGCAGTAATAACGGCCACCTTTCGATCCGGCCGTCGTGTATGAGCCCCCGTTCTTGGTGTAAACGGCAGTCTCGTGAACATTGACGAAGTTCGCCGAGAACGTGCGGCCCGTCGCGTCGATCGTTCCGCCGTTGTGGACGAACCCACTGCGGTTCGCGATATTGAGGAACGTGGGGGCGTCGCCCGAGAGCTTGAGGTCGGCGCCGAGAATGACGTCGCTTTCCCCGACACAGACGATGTGCTGGCCCGCGCAGGCGCCGAACTGACACCCTGCGCCGATGGTCAGGAACGACTTCCCGTCCAGGCTTGCGCCTGATGGAGAGGTCGTTTGGAACGTGATGCCCTGCACGGTGAGCTGTGCTCCGTTGGAGAGGGCAAGCGCGCTCGTTCCGCTGGTCGAGACAGTCACGGCCCCGGGCGTGGCGATGTTGCCCTGGATCAGCAACGAGCTCGTCCCCATTCCCAAGGGGGTACCGGTGACGACGATTGGCGACGTATAGGTCCCATCCGCCAGTTGGAGCGTCACGCCCACGGACGCGACGTCCAACGTCTTGTAGATAACAGAGAGCGCATAAGCCGTCGTCGCGAATGGACTGCCGCTGCTGAGACCGTCGTTGCTGTCCGAACCGGTCGGAGCGACGTAGTAGGTACGCGGACCGCGCAGCACCTCGCGAGGGTTGGCCGACATACGCCCGCCATTCGACCCGGCAAACGGAAACGGCCCAGGGACCAGCAATTTCGTGCGCCAGCCGGACGGCAGGTTGATTTCGCCCGACCCGATGAACGTCGGCAACCAAGGCTCGTTGGTGGTGTAGTTCGGGCCAAAAACGATGTCCGACATGGGGGACTGGGTGCTCAGATTGCCCCCCGTCGAGTCCGCGCCGCTATCGACCCATGCACTGATGAACGTCGTGCCCGCAAATGAGCCATCCAGCAGGAAACCCCGCCCGCCGGTCGTTCCGTTTTGGTTGTAGAAGCCGCCGCACGATACGAACGTAGAGTTCCAGGGTCCGCCTTGGAGCCAAAAAAGAACGCAGTTGTTGACCCGGCCCTCGACGATGCAGTGGTGAAACTTCGTCCCCAGGAACGAGCTGTTTGGACTGGCACTCCATGTTCCGAACCCGACCAAGCACCCACTGGCGCGGCAGTTGTAGACGTCGCTTTCCTCGGTCCACGTGCTCGCGTTCGTCGTCGAGACGTTGAGCTGGACACCCCAACCGGTCGCGTAGCCGGACACCAACAGATCGTGGATCTTCAGCGCAATGGTATCGGTCGCACGAAGCCCGCCCGCGCCTGCGGCGGTCCCCATGATGACTGCGCCGTCACCGCTCACCACGAGCAGCTTTTTCCCGAGGAGGCCTCCGTTTCTCGATCCGAAGTAATTGGTTTTCAGATCGAAGCACCATCCGTTGTGCGACGGCATGAACGTGTTGCCGTTCAATTCGATGATGATGCCGTTGCCGCCCGAATACTGTCCCGCGTCAACGACGATCGGGCTGCCGAGCGCATAACCGGACGTAGACGCCGGGACGACCAGCCGGCCTCCTTTTCGCGCGTAGATCGATGCGAGCGCCGCATTGAACGCGGGCGCATCGTCGCTCACGCCATCGCCCTGCGCCCCGAAATCAAGGATGTTGACCTCTTCGGAGAACCGGATCGGCAACGCGCGCGACTGGGTCGAACCGGACGAGATGACGGACATCGGGCTCACAGCCGGCGTCGAGGAGAACAGCCTCATAGCGCCGTCTCCATCAAGCGGTTGGCGTTACTTGCCGCCCAGACGGCCTTGGTGCGAAAACGTCTCACTATCACCTGTCCTCCTCGATCGAACAGGCGAGTAGGCTTCTAGCTACCGGTATGCCAGGACTTTTTTCCTGTAATGCTTGATCTGCACGCCGGGCGTCTAGGCGAACAGCAGAACAGCAACCACGGTCACGGCCCGACCGGGACCGCGCTGACCGCATTATACGGGCTGCCGCCCGGGGACAGCGCCTTGGTCGACCACACGAGATAGACCAGCACCCGCTTCTCCGAATCCCACATCCGGGTCACCCGGATCTCCTTGAAAAGCCAGTTAGCCGACGCTCCGAACACCACCTCGTTGTCCGGCAGCTTCGGCGGCAGCGTCACCGCGCCCGTCGAGCGGCACGCGATGCTGAACCGGCTCGGGTCCGTCGCCAACCCGATCGAACCCTTGATCCCACCCGTCTCGGCCCGCGAGACATAGCAGCTCACGCCGCCCACTTTCGGATCGTCGTACCGGTCCACGACGATCTTGTCGTTCGCCCCTAACAGCCGAAACGTCGTGCTCACGTCGCCCACGCGGGCGGGGTCGTCCGCAGACCATCCCGCCGCCGGCCCGCTCAGCACCATCAACGCGACAAGACCAGCGACGGACCGTTTCATCGCGCACCCTTGATTGAACGATCAAGCCGTTACGCTTCGCATCCGCGCAGGTTCCGTGGGCGGAGGTGATGCAGCATCGGCCGACACTGACCATATGGGCGTCTATGGAGATCACCATGCCCACTCTCGATCCAAGCGCCCCCAGCACATGATCGCGTCCTTCTCGACCACGCTGCTCGACCGCCCGGGTCTCCTCGTCGCGGTCGCTGCCACCGACCCGGTGCGCGCGGCCGACCTTGCCGCCCGGATCGCCCTGGCCGGTCACCGCTTCGCCGACAGCGCCGCCGAAGCCGATCTCGTCCTGGCCGACGCGGACGCCCGCACGCCGGCTGGGATACCGGTGCTTCGCCTCGATGCTCAGGCCGGGTTGCCGCTATCGCTCTCGCCGGCCCAACTCGGCGCGGCGATCCGTGCGGTGGCGGTGGGCTTGCGCGTCGCGCTGCCGCCCCGCGCCGCCGACCCGCTGCTCACGCCGCGGGAACTGGAGATCCTGGGCTGCCTCGGCGAGGGCATGAGCAACAAGGCGATCGCCCGCAAGCTCGGCATCAGCGCCCACACGGTCAAATTCCATCTCGAGGCCGTCTTCACCAAGCTCGCGGCCGGCACCCGCGCCGAAGCGGTCGCCAAGGCCCTCCGCCGCGGCCTGATCAGCCTCTAGTAGCGGCGCTGTAGCGGCGCCAGCGGTTGCTGCTGCACGGACGAACGGGGTGGCGGAGCGGCACTGACGGGCCCGGGACCGGCTGGACCGGCCTCCGCCGTCTGCGCCCCTTGCTGTGCGCCATACCGCGCGAGCACCGCCCGCAGCGGGTCCGCCGCCGGGTTGGTGGCCTCCATCGTCAGCACCACTTGCTGGACGCCGACCGGCCGGCCGTAATAGGCGGCATTCCACTCCGATTTCGCGCTCAACATGCTGCCACCGAGCGAGATGCCGGCATATAGGCCGCGCGCCCGGCTGAACCCGACCACGTCCGCATTGAATGCCATCGTCGTCGCGCCCTCGACGCCGCCGCCCATGTCGACGAACGTCGCCGCCGCATCGGCGCCGAGCTTGAGTTGCGAATCCATGATCGCGGTCAGCCCGCGTTGCGTCATGATCAGGAACGCGACCTCCGCGTCCTGCATGCCGGCCTGGAACCCGAAGCTTGCGCCGCCCAGCCCGTAGAACGCCGGCGACGACCACGACCCGGCCGCATCCCGCGCCGTCAGCACGCATGTCCCGCCCTGCCCTCCGAACAGGAAGCCGGCCTTGAACACCCGCGGGCAGATCATCACCGCCCGGGCCCGGCGCAGGACGCTCTGCGCATCCTTGCCGTTGGTGTCGTTCATCAGATCCTGGGCCGCCAGGGCGGCCCGGTCGACCGTCTCCTGCTGTTCCGACTGCGCCCATGCTGCACCGGGCACGAGTCCTGCCGCAAACACGCTCGCCATCAGGAACCAACGCATTCGATCTCTCCTCGGATCTGGAAGGATTATAGAGAGATTCGATCGAGTTACAAATGTTTGTTGATAACCAGCTTGAGACTTCGGCTTTCGACCCCAGGCTCAGGCTTGGCGGGTTTCGTCCACAATCACCGTTTCCGCCATCGATGACGCTTCGTACAGCGTTCTGCCCACTACTCCGGCGACCATCGCGCCGAGTAACGGCGCCAGCCAGAACAACCAAAGCTGACCGATATAGAGTCCGCCCGCGAAGAGGGCAGGTCCGGTGCTGCGCGCCGGATTGACCGACGTATTGGTGACCGGAATCGAAATGAGGTGGATCAACGTCAGCGCCAGCCCGATCGGAATGCCGGCGAACCCGGTCGCGGCGCCCTTGGACGTCGTGCCGATGATGATCATCAGAAAGAAAAAGGTCAGCACGAACTCGGCCACGAAGCAGGAGGCGAGCGAGTATTTCCCAGGGCTGAGTGCGCCATAGCCGTTCGAGGCGAAGCCGCCCATCGCCCAATCCGGCCGGCCGGAGGCGATGAGGTAGAGCACGCCCGCTGCACAGATGGCAGCGACGACCTGCACGACGATATACGGCAGCACGTGCTTGTTCGCCGAGCGTCCTGCGGCCCAAAGGCCGAGCGTGACCGCCGGATTGAAATGCCCTCCGGAAATATGGCCCACGGCGTAGGCCATGCTCAGCACCGTCAACCCGAAAGCGAACGACACGCCGAGGAAGCCGATACCCAGCTGCGGGAAGGCCGCCGACAGCACCGCGCTGCCGCAGCCTCCGAATACGAGCCAGAACGTTCCGAAGAATTCCGCCGTGAGCCGGCGCGTCATGTCTTTTTCCATGGGCTTCGCTCCGGAAAGCCAAATAAAAATCTCACATTCCGGAAAGAAATGGAACTGAACTGTTCAACCGACCGACAATCATCATCGAGGCGGCCCCGAGTTCGTGCAGCTATCCGCTCACGAGATGGTTCACGCAATCGACCCGCCAGCCTTCCCGCACCCGGTCCAGCCGTGTCACGGAGATATTCTGGATGGCCAGATGCAGGATCGCCCGCGCGTCCACACCCATCGCGTGCCCGACCGCGCCCCTTATCGCTCCGCCATGGCTGACGATGACGACATCCTTGCCTTCGTGCGCCGCCGCCAACTCGTCCATCGTCGGACCCACCCGCGCCAGCAGATCGGCCACGCTCTCGCCGCCCGGCGGCACCTCGTCCGGATCGAGCGGCCAGAATGGATGCGCCGGCCGTGCCAGCCGGGCCGGCACCGCCCCACGATCAATCCCTTGCAGCTCGCCCAGATTCTGCTCGATCAACCCGTCGACGACCATAAGGTCCTGCGCCGGGTAGCCGGCCGCAAAGATCGCCTCCGCCGTCTTGCGCGTCCGCTGCAGCGGCGTGCAACCCCAGACGGCTGGCTGCGGCAGCATCGCCGCCAGCGTCCGATACAGGGGCGCCTGCGCCACCAGGCTCTGCGGACACAGCGGCACGTCCTTGATGCCATACAGCCGCGCTCGCTCGTTCTCCGCCACGATCGCGTGCCGGATCAGCCAAAATCTGGTCTCCATCATTCCCCTATGTTCAGCAGCGCGCCTCGCACCCGGGCTTGGCGGAACTGCGCCGCGAACACGGCCGTCAGTACTCCCAGCCAGACCAGGTTGAACAGGGCCGCCCAGCCCAACTCACCCCACAAAACAGTCCCCGCGAGGGCCGCCCGCATGCCCTCGAACACGTGGCTGGCCGGTAGGACGAACGCTACCGGCCGCATTGCTGCCGGCAGCACCGCCACGGGGTAGAACACCGCGGAAAACGGGGTCAATCCGAACAGCACCGACCACGCCATCGCTTCCGCCCCGGCCCCGTGCCGCAGGATGAGGCTGACGACGCCGAGTGCGACCCACCAGCCCATCACCATCAGGTTGGCGAAGAACAGCACCACCACCGGCCCCAATCCAAATAGATTGAAGGCATACAGGACGAACGCGAGCAGTATGGCCGGCAGCACGCCGGTCAACATGCGCAGCATGGAGATCGCCAGCAGCGCCGCGACCATCTCCCACGGCCGGATCGGGCTGACGAACAGATGCCCCAGATTGCGGGACCACAGCTCCTCGAGGAAGCTGATGGCCACCCCCATCTGGCTGCGCAGCGCCACTTCCCACAGCAGCACGCCCCCCAGCAGCGCGCCAGCCGCCACCAGCGCCGAGCCGCCGCGGCCGGCGATGAAGCTGGTCGTGAACCCCCAGATCAGCATCTGCAGCACCGGCCAGTAGATCAGCTCGAGCACCCGCGGCCAGGAACGCCGATACAGCGCCAGATGCCGATACATCAGCCCCCAGATCCGTCTCGCGCTCGAGTTCACGCGGCCACGCCCCGATTGCGCGCGATGTCCAGAAACACCTGCTCCAGATCCTCCCGGCCATACTTTCCCAGCAGCGCCGCCGGCGCGCCCCGGTCCACCACGCGGCCCTGCTTGAGCATCAGCACGTCGTCGCACAGCCGCTCCACCTCGGCCATGTTGTGCGACGCGAGCAGCAGGGTGCACCCCGTCTCCGCCCGATAGGCCTCGAGCGCACTCCGCACGCTATCCCCGGTGTCGGGGTCCAAGCTGGCCGTCGGCTCATCGAGCAGCAGCACGTCCGGCCGGTTGATCAGCGCCTTGGCCAAGGTCACCCGGGTCTTCTGCCCGGCCGACAACTGGCCGGCCGGCCGATCGAGGAACGCGCCCAGATCCAGCGTCTCCGCCAGCGCTGCGATCCGCCGCTCGAGGCCCCGCACGCCATAGAGATGGCCATACACCCGCAAATTCTCCGCCACGCTCAGGCGTGATGGCAGCGCGATGTAGGGCGAGGAGAAGTTCATGCGCCCGAGCGCGCCAAACCGGTCCGTCGCCATGTCGTGCCCGAGGATCCGGATCAACCCGGCACTCGGGATCAGCAGACCCAGCAACATCGCAATCGTCGTCGTCTTTCCCGCCCCGTTGCCGCCAAGCAGCCCGACGGTGTGCCCGGCCGCGACCGAGAACGCGACCCGATCGACCGCCAGCACTTCCCCGTAGCGCTTGCTGAGACCCTCGACCTCGATCGTCGGCGTCAAGGAACGCCCTTGCTCGTTGAATACTCGAAGTGCAGCGCCGTATCGGGATACACGATCGGGTGAATCGCATGCGCGGCCACCGCGCTCTCGCTGAACCCTTGCAGGATCAGCTTGAGCTTGCCGGCATAGGTCGCGACGTCGCCTACCGCGAACACGCCCGGCAGCGTGGTCTGGCACGTCGCCGGGTCGACCCTGATATGGCTGTGCTCGACGCCGAGGCCCCAGCCGGCGATCGGCCCCAGGTCCATCGAGAGGCCAAAAAACGCGAGCAGATGATCCGCCTCGAGCATCCGCGCCCGACCGGCGAGGTCTTTGACCCCGACCGCTTCGAGCCTGCCTCCGCTCCCCCGCAGCGCGTCGAGCTGGTAGGGAATGACCAGCTCAACCTCGCCTGCCGCCGCCGCCGCCTCGAGCTGCGCCACCGTTTCCGGCGCTGCCCGGAATTTCGAACGCCGGTGCACCACCATCACCCTCGCCGCCACCTCCCGCAGCGACAGCGCCCAGTCCACCGCGGAGTCGCCACCGCCCGCGATGACCACCCGAGCGTCGCGGAAATCCTCCCGCCGCCGCACCAGGTATTGCACCCCGCCCGTCGCCTCGAAGGCCTCGATCCCCGCCAGCGGCGGCCGGTTCGGCCCGAACGCCCCAGCCCCGGCCGCGAGCACCACCGCCTTGCACCGTATCTCGTCGCCGCAATCGGTACCCAGCACGAACCGGCCGGCCGCGCCGCCCAACCGCTCGACCCGCCGGCCCAGCAACCGCGGCACCGCGAACGGCTCGATCTGCCGTTCCAGATTGCTGATCAGATGCCCCGCGGCGATCGCCGGATGGGCCGGGATGTCGTAGATCGGCTTCTCCGGATACAGCGCGGTACACTGTCCGCCGATCTCCGCCAACGCGTCGATCAGCACGCTGTTCAGCTTCAACATCCCGCACTCGAATGCCGCGAACAGTCCCACCGGCCCTGCGCCGATGATGGCGACATCCGTCTCGATCGTCTTACCCATGCGCCGTCCTACCCGCTCCCGCGCCGTGCGGCTATACAAGCCAGATGGCCGCCACGCTCGCTTTGCCAACGCTGGACGCGACCGCCGCGCTCGGCCGCGATGTGGCCGCCCGCCTTCGCGCCGGAGACGCCATTCTCCTCGAAGGCCCGCTCGGCGCCGGCAAGAGCGCCCTCGCCCGCGCGATCCTGCGCGCCCTGCTCGGCGACCCGGCCCTCACCGTCCCGAGCCCGACCTTCACCCTCCTGCAGACCTATGATGCTCCGGACTTCCCGGTCGCCCATTTCGACCTTTGGCGACTCGATCACCCCAGCGCATTGATCGAGCTGGGCTGGGACGAAGCGAGGAATGGCGTCGTGATCGTAGAATGGCCCGACCGCCTCGGCCCTTACCGACCCGAGAACGCCTTCACCATCACCCTCGCCTACGCTCCCAGCGACACCCGCCTCGCCACCCTTTCTAGCCCTCTCTCCGAATGAACATCCGCTCCATCGCCCCGGGCCGCCCCTTCCTCGACGTCCTCGCCCAATGGTGGATCGCCAACACGCCCGGCAAAGACCCGCTCGCCATCGCCGATGGGCTCATCCTCCTGCCGACCCGCCGCGCCGCCCGCTCGCTCGGCGAGGCGTTCCTGCGCATCAGTGCCGGCAGACCGCTCCTTCTTCCCCGCATCCTCGCGATCGGAGCGCTCGACGAAGCGCCCCTCGCGCTCGCCGGCGCCCTCGACCTCCCGCCCGCCGTGGACCCGATCAAGCGCCTCGCCGTCCTCACGCGGCTGATCCTGGCCCTCGGCGGCCGCGATGGCGCGCCGTTGTTCGCCGACGGCGCCTGGCGTCTAGCCGGCGAACTTGCCGACCTGCTCGATGAGGCTCACCGCACCGGCGTCTCGCTCGCCGCCAAACTGCCCGAAGCGGCCGAAGCCGGATACGCCGAACACTGGCAGCAGACCATCCGCTTCCTCGCCCTCGTGACCGATGCCTGGCCGCGCTGGCTCGCCGACAACAGCCTGATGGACGGCGCCGACCGCGCGCTGCGCCTGCTGGAGTGCCAAGCCGAAGCCTGGGCCGCCGCCCCGCCACCGGGCCGCGTCGTGGTCGCCGGCACCTCGGCCGGCATCTCGGCGATCGCCGCCCTCATGCGCGTCGTCGCCACGCTGCCGCGCGGCACCGTGATCCTCCCGGGCCTCGACCTCGCCATGCCGGACGAAATCTGGCAGCAGCTCGACGAAGGCCACCCGCAGGCCGGCCTGCGCCACCTCCTCTCCGAGATGGCGGCGACGCGAGGCGACGTCACTCCCATCGACCCACCCGCCCCTAAGCCCGCCCGCCGCAGGCGACCCCCGGCCGTCCCGCCCACCGACGGCGAACGGCGCGCGCCCACCATCGCCCGCGCCATGCTCCCGGCCGCCGCCCTGCACCTCTGGCGCGAACCCTTCGCGGCGGTGACGCACGGCCTGCGCCTGCTCGAACCCGCCGACCAGCAGGAAGAGGCCGTGGCGATCGCCATTGCCCTCCGCCACGCGCTCGAGGACCGTCGGGCCCGCGCCGCCCTGGTCACGCCCGACCGCCAGCTCGCCCTGCGCGTGACCGCCGAGCTCTCCCGCTACGACGTCATCGTCGACGACAGCGCAGGCGAACCGCTGGCCGATACCCCGCCCGGCGCCTTCCTCCGCCTGCTCGCCCGCGCCGCCGCCGACGGGCTGCCGCCCGTTGCCTTGCTCTCCGTCCTCAAACATCCGTTCGCCGCCTTCGGCCTCTCCACCGCACGCTGCCGCTCGGCTGCCCGCGCCCTCGAGCGCGCTTGCCTCCGCGGCCCCGCTCCGCCGCCCGGCGTCAGCGGCTTGCGCGCCGTCCTGGCCGCCCTCGACAGGCCGCCGCGCGACGACGTGCTCGATCTGCTCGACCGCCTGGACGCCCGCCTTGCCCCCCTGATGGCCCTGGCCGCCCCAGAGTCGCCTCCAGCCACGGCGCTGGCCGCCCTTCTGGAGACCGCCGAAGCGGCCGCACAGACCGACACCGAAGCCGGTGCCGCCCGTCTCTGGTCGCTCGAGGAAGGTGAAGCACTCGCCACCCATCTTGCAGCCCTCGCCGACGCGCTCCCCATGCTCCCGCCGCAGCGCCTCGCCACCCTCCCGGGTTTGCTCGAAGCGGCGATGGAGGGCGCGGTCGTCCGCAGCCGCCGGGCGCTGCGCGGCCGGCGCGGCGCCGAACACCCGCGCATCGCCATCCTTGGCCTCCTCGAAGCCCGGCTCCAATCCTTCGACCTCGTCGTCCTCGGCGGCCTGGCCGAGACCGTTTGGCCCGCCGCCACCGACCCGGGCCCTTGGATGAGCCGCCCGATGCGGCGCGCCATGGGCCTTACCTCGCCCGAAGAGCGCGTCAGTTTGATGGCGCACGATTTCGCCATGCTCGCCTGCGCCGCCCCAAACGTGGTGCTCTCCTGCCCGCGCCGCCGCGACGGCGCCCCCGCCGTTCCCGCCCGCTGGCTTGTCCGCCTGCGCACATTTCTTGGCGCTGGCCAGTCTGCCAAATTGCGCCTGCTCGATACCCATCCCGCCGCCCACTGGGCGACCCAGCTCGACCTCCCCGACGGCGCCCCCGCCCCGGTCCAGCCGCCCACGCCGCGCCCGGCTCTCGCGCTTCGCCCGCGCCGCCTCAGCGTTACCGAGATCGGCACCTGGCTCCGCGACCCCTACGCGATTTTCGCCAAGCACATCCTGCGTCTGCGCGCGCTCGACCCGATCGAACAGAACGCCGACGCGGCCGATTATGGGACCGTGGTGCACGACGCCGTGGCCGCGTTCATCGCCGCGCTTCCCGCCCCATATCCGTTGGACGCCGCCGCCCGCCTGCGAGCCGAGATGGACCGCGCCCTCGCCGCACGACCCCTTCGCCCCGCGCTCGCCGCCTGGTGGCGTCCGCGCCTGCATCGCATCGCCGATTTCGTGGCCGACACCGAGCGCGACCGCCGCGCCATCGTCGCACCCGAGGAGGTCGTCACCGAACGCAAGGGCGAATGGGCCATCCCCGACCGGGATTTCACCCTCAGCGGCGTCGCTGACCGCATCGAGCGTCTCCCGGACGGCCGCATCGCCATCCTCGACTACAAGACCGGCACCGTGCCCACCCAAAAGGGCGTCACCCGCGGCTTCGACAGCCAGCTCCTGCTGGAAGCCGCCATGGCCGAATGCGGCGCCTTCGGACCCGGCCTCGTCGGCGACACCGCCGAACTCGCCTACTGGCGCCTGACCGGCGGCCAACCGCCCGGCGACATCGTCCGCCTGTTCAAGAGCGAGCCCGACGCCCTGGCCAGCCAGATCGCCGCCACGGTCGAGAAGCTCGAACATCTCATCCTCACCTTCGACGACCCGGCCACCCCTTACCTCTCCGAACCCCATGCGGATGCCAAGCCCCGCTTCTCCGACTACGCCCAACTCGCCCGGGTCGCCGAATGGTCCGCTCCGGAGGACGACGCGTGACGCCCGACGACCTCGTGCCGACCGGCATCCGGCATCTGCCGAACGAACAACGCGCAATCGACGAGCAGCTCGTCGCGTCCGACCCCGCCGTCTCGGCGTTCGTCGAAGCCTCCGCCGGTTCCGGCAAGACCAAGCTCCTCATCGACCGCATGCTCCGCCTCATGCTCGCCGGCGCCGACCCGGCCAAGATCCAGTGCCTCACCTTCACCAAAGCCGCCGCGGCCGAGATGGCCATTCGCCTGCAGACCCGTCTCGGCGAGTGGGCGGTCATGCCGGACTCCGACCTGCACCGCGCCCTCGTCGAACTCCGCATCCCGCTTGGGCCCGAGACCGTCGCCCAAGCCCGCGCCCTGTTCGCCCGGGTCCTTGACCTTCCCGGCGGCATGCGCATCGGGACCATCCACGCCTTCTGCCAATCGCTCCTGCGGCGCTTTCCGCTCGAAGCGCGCATCACGCCGCACTTCGCCCTTGTCGAGGACGCGGACGCCCAACTGACCATGGAACGCGCCCGCGAAGCCGTTCTCGCCGCCGCTCCGCCCGACGACATCGCCCTCATCGCCGGCCACGCCAAAGCCGATCAATTCGGCCTGCTCGTCACTGCCCTCGACGCCCAACGCACCCGAATGGCCCCCCTCCTCGACTTGCCCGAGCCCGCCCTTGCCGCCGCGATCCGCCGCGGCGCCGGCGCACCGGTGGACAGCGAGGCCAGGCTGATGCGCAAGGCGGTCGAGTGGCCCGGCAGGATCGAACTCCGGGATGCGCTGCGGATCATCGAGCAGAGCGGCACGGATGCCGCCAAGCGCAACGTCGAAGAGCTCCTCAACTGGCTGGCCGATACGCCGCAGCGGCGCGCGGAGAGTTGGGATCTGTGGCATGAGCGATGGATCAACGAGAAGTCCGAGGGCCGTCCACTCAATCGCCTCGTCGCGAAGAAACTTGCGACTGCCCGGCCCGACCTGCTCGACATCCTCGCCGCCGAACAGGCCCGCATCCTCGCCATCGAACCTGTCCGCGCCGCGGCGCGCTGCGCCGACGCCACCACCGCCCTGCTCCGGCTCGCCCGTCCCATCCTGCGCGCCTACGACGCCCGCAAGCGCGAGCTCGACCAGCTCGACTACGGCGACCTCATCGCCCGCACCCAGGCTCTGCTCGAGGAACCCGGCGCTGCCTGGGTCCTCTACAAACTGGATGGCGGCATCGACCATCTCCTGCTCGACGAAGTGCAGGACACCGCCCCCGAGCAGTGGCACATCGCCCATCGCCTCACCGACGAGTTCTTCGCCGGTCTTGGCGCCAGACCCGGCGTCGACGCTCCCGACCGCACGTTCTTCGCCGTGGGAGACCCGAAACAGAGCATCTACTCGTTCCAGGGCGCCGACCGCGACGAGTTCACCCGCTCGCGCATCAAACTGGCCGAGCGCGTCGGCGGCTCCGGCCAACGCTGGGAGAGCGTGACCCTCGACGTCTCCTTCCGCTCCACCGCCCCGGTGCTCGCCTTGGTCGACGCGGTCTTCGCCGACCGCGTCGCCTCCAACGGCGTCGTGGATACCGTGCTCAAGCACTACCCCAACCGGATCGGCGATGCCGGCCGGGTCGAGCTGTGGCCGCTTGCCCCGGTCGACAAGCCCGGCGAGATCACCCCCTGGACCATTCCCACCACCAATCTGGGCCTCACCTCGGCCCCGCAACGCCTGGCGGACGGTATCGCAGGATGGATCGCCGCGATCCTGAATCGCGGCGATCGCCTGATCAGCCAGGATCGCCCGATCACCGCCGGCGACCTCCTGATCCTCGTCCGACGCCGCGGCGACTTCGCCCGCAACGTCGTCCGCGCGCTCAAAGCACGCGGCGTTCCCGTCGCCGGGCTCGACCGCCTCATCCTGACCGAACAAACCGCGGTCCAGGACGTCCTGGCCGCCTGCGACGCCATTCTCCTGCCCGGCGACGACCTCGCCGTCGGCAGCGTCCTCACCAGCCCGCTCGGCTTCCTGTCGCAGGACAGCCTGCTCGACCTCGCCGCCGCGCGGACCGGCACACTCTGGAGCACGCTCCGCGACCGCGCTGCCGAGCGCCCGGAGTGGCAGTCCGCCCGCAACTTTCTCGCCGCGCTCTCCAGCCGCGCCGACCACGTCACCCCGCATGCGCTCTTGGCCGAACTTCTCGGCCCGCTCGGCGGCCGCGCCCGCCTGCTCGCCCGGCTCGGCGCCGAAGCCGCCGAACCGCTCGACGAATTGCTCGGCGCCGCGCTGGACTATGGCCGCACCCACCCGCCCTCGCTCCAGGGTTTCGTCCACTGGATCCGCCGTTCCGGCGCGACCATCAAGCGCGAGGCCGGATCCGCCGGGTCCGCCGTCCGGGTCATGACGGTCCACGGCGCCAAGGGCCTGCAAGCCCCGATCGTCATCCTCCCCGACACGACCGCGCTGCCGCCGGACGACGAACCGTTCGTCTGGGCGGGCGACCCGGCGTCCGATCATCTCTGCGTTCCGCTATGGGCGCCACGCAAGACCATGGGTGGCCCCCGCTGGACCAAACTGCGCGCCGCCGACACGGCCCGCCGCATGCAGGAATACAACCGCCTGCTCTACGTCGCGCTCACCCGGGCCGAAGACCGCCTCGTGATCTGCGGGTGGGAGACCCGCAACGGTCTCAAGGACGAGAGTTGGTACCGTCTCATCCAACGTGGTTTCGCCGCCCTCGATGCACAACCGGACCCGGTCACGACGCTTCAGTGGCCGGGGGACACCCTCATGAGCGAGTGCGCCCAGACCCGCCCCGCCACACGGCGGGCCGAGAACACCAACCCCAATCGCGCGCCACTTCCAGCCTGGGCCGGCCGGCCGGGTGATTGGACCCCCGCGCCCCCACCGCCCGAGCCCGCGCTCCCGATCCCGCTCGCCCCCAGCCGCCCCGGCGAGATCGCTTTCGGTCCGGTCCCCAACGCCGCCTCGCCCCGCCCCGACAAGCGCGACGCGTTCCGCCGCGGCACTCTCGTGCACACGCTCCTGCAACACCTCCCCTCGCTGCCCGAAGCGGATTGGGAGGCCGCCGCCGCCACCTTCCTCGCCCGCCAATCCCTCGATGCAGCCGATGCGGCCACCATGCTTGCCCAGACCCTCGGAGTCCTGCACGACCCGGCTCTCGCGCCCCTCTTCGCCCCCGGCAGCCGCGCCGAACAACCACTCACGGGCGTCGTCGGCCAGACCGTCATCACCGGCACCGTCGACCGTATGGCCGTCCTTCCTGACCGCGTGCTGCTGGTGGACTACAAATCCGGCCGCGACGCGCCGAAGGCGGTGGCTCGAACCCCCGTCCTCTACCTTCGCCAACTCGCCGCCTACCGCGCCGTCCTGCGCGGCATCTATCCGGGCCGCGATATCGAATGCGCCCTGGTCTGGACGGCGGGCCCGGTCATCATGCCGCTCCCCTCCGACCTGCTGGACGCGCATGCCCCGCCTGCTTGATCGGATCGGAGAATCGAACCATCTATTCGATCACGCTGTAACCAGGAGGCCGCCATGGGCCAGAACACCGTTGCCGTCGACGATGCCAGCTTCAAGTCTCAGGTACTGGACTCCAAAGAGCCGGTTCTGGTCGATTTCTGGGCCGAATGGTGCGGCCCCTGCAAGATGATCGCGCCGGCCCTGGAGGAGATCGCCGCCGAATACGCCGGCAAGGTCACCGTGGCCAAGATCAACATCGACGACAACCCGATGTCGCCCAACACCTATGGCGTCCGCGGCATTCCCACGCTCATCCTGTTCAAGGACGGCAAGCCCTCCGCGACCAAGGTCGGCGCGGCGCCCAAGAGCGAACTCAAGACGTGGGTCGCCAACTCCATCTAGGCCTTCCTTCGGCACCCTCTCCCGCCGGGAGAGGGTGCCGCCGAGGTCTTCGGCGACGAAGCTAAGCCGCCTTCAACAGCTTCCGCCGCACGACCATCTCGGCGATCTGCACGGCATTCAGCGCCGCACCTTTCCGCAGGTTGTCGGAAACGCACCAGAACTGCAGCCCGTTCGGCACCGTCGGATCGAGGCGGATCCGGCTGACGTAGGTTGCATCCTCCCCGACGCAGTCGATCGGCGTCGTATAACCGCCATCCTCCCTTAGATCCTGCACCACCACGCCCGGCGCCTCCCGTAGCGCCGCCCGCGCCTCGGCAACGGTCACCGGACGCTCGAACTCGACGGTGATCGCCTCCGAGTGGCCGATGAACACCGGTACCCGCACACAGGTCGCCGCAACCTTGATCGCCGGATCGAGGATCTTCTTGGTTTCGACCACCATCTTCCACTCTTCCTTGGTCGAGCCATCGTCCATGAAGCTGTCGATGTGCGGGATGACGTTGAACGCGATCGGCTTGGTGAACTCCTGGGGCGTCACCGGGTCGTTGACGTGCAGCGCCCGCGACTGCGACCACAGCTCGTCCATCCCCTCCTTGCCCGCGCCGGACACCGACTGATAGGTCGCCACGACCACCCGCTTGACCCGGAACCGGTCGTGCAGCGGCTTGAGCGCCACCACCATCTGGATCGTCGAGCAGTTCGGGTTCGCCACGATCCCGCGCTTGATGTCGGCCAGCGCCTCCGGATTGACCTCCGGCACGACCAGCGGCACGTCCGGATCCATGCGGAACTGGCTCGTATTGTCGATCACCAGGCACCCGGTCTTGGCCGCCCGCGGCGCATGCACCGCCGAGATCGCCGCCCCCGGGCTGAACAGCCCGATGTCGATGCCGGCGAAGTCGAACTTTTCCAGGCTCTGCACCTTCAACACCTGCTTCTCGCCGAAGCTGACCTGCTGGCCGACCGAGCGGGCCGACGCCAGGGCCACTACCTCCGTGACCGGAAAGCGCCGCTCATGAAGGGTCTTCAGAATCTCCCGTCCAACCGCGCCGGTCGCGCCGACCACGGCAACCCGATAGGTCATGATCTACTCCGTTGCGCATGCCGCGCGAGCGGCTGACCTAATCCTCAACTTGCCACGGGGCAAGCCAGATCGACGGCGGCCTCGCTGTGAAGTGCGATCGTATCGCCTAGAGCATTTCTCGACCGGGTGGAACCACCCAGTCGAGAGTAATGCTCGTCAGAACAAAGAGCCGCGCTCTCACCATTCCAGCGCTCACCCGCCCAAATACGCCGCCACCACGCCCGCATCCTCCGCCACGACGGACGCCGCTCCGGACAACACCACGCGCCCGGTCTCCAACACATACGCCTCGTCCGCGATCTCCAGCGCCGCCGACGCGTTTTGCTCGACCAGCATGATCGTCGTTCCCTCGCGCCTGAGGCTCGCGACGATGGCGAAGATCTCCTCCACGAAAAGCGGCGCCAGACCCATGCTCGGCTCGTCCAGCAGCAGTAGCCGGGGTGCCCCCATCAGCGCCCGCCCGATCGCCAGCATCTGCTGCTCGCCACCCGACAGCGATCCGGCCAATTGCTCCAGCCGCTCCGCCAGCCGCGGGAACCGGGCCAGTACCCCGTCCCGCCGCCGCGCGATCTCTGCCCGCGCGGGCACCAGATACGCTCCGAGCGCCAGATTTTCCGCGACCGTCAGCTCGCCGAAGCACTGCCGTCCCTCCGGGACCTGCAACAGCCCGGCCGCCGCGATCCGATGCGCCCGCCACCCCGTGATGTCGGCGCCATCGAACCGAACCCGCCCCGACCGCGGCCGCAGCAAGCCCGAGATCGTCCGCATGATCGTCGTCTTGCCCGCGCCGTTCGCCCCGATCAGCGCCACCACCTGACCTGTCGGGACCATCAGGCTCACGCCCCGAACCGCCTCCGTCCGCCCATATGAGACCACCAGATCGGTAAGCTCCAGCTCGCTCATCCGGCGCCTCTGATTCCAGCCCGCATCCCGCCGGCCGCCAGCCGCGCCGCCACCTTCGGCCCCAGATAGGCCTCGATCACGCCAGTATCCTGTCGCGCTGCCACCGCCGCGCCGTCGAAGATCAACCGCCCGAAGTTCAAAACCGTTACGGTATCACACAGGCCCATCACGAACCCCATGTCGTGCTCGACCAGCAGCACCGTCATCGCGCCCTGCCGCAGCCGCTGCACCAGAGCGGCCAGCGCCTCCGTCTCGGCCGGGTTCATCCCGGCCGCCGGCTCGTCCAACATGAGCACCGCCGGCTCCGGCGCGATCGCCCGCGCGATCTCCAGCCGCCGCTGGTCTCCATACGACAACCCTCCCGCCCGCACATCCGCCTCGTCGGCCAGCCCCACCACGTCCAGCGCCGCCCGCGCCCGCTCGACCGCGCGCCTCTCCTCCGCGCGGAAGCCCGGCGTCCGCAACAGCACCGCGCCGACCCCCGCCGACATCCGGGTCTGCAGCCCGGTGAGCACGTTTTCCAGCGTCGTCATCGCGCCGAACATCCGGATGTTCTGGAACGTCCGCCCCATCCCCAGCCCGGCCCGCTGATCCGGGCGCAGCATCGTAATGTCCCTATCGCCGAGCCATATCCGCCCCGCACTCGGCGCGACCAGCCCGGAAATCAGGTTGAACAACGTCGTCTTGCCCGCCCCGTTCGGCCCGATGACGGCGTGCAGCCCGCCCTGGGCCACCGACATCGTCACCCCGTCCACCGCGACCAACCCGGCAAACCGCCGCGTCAGCCCTTCAACCCGCAATACCCCCGCGCTCATGCCGCGCGCCGCTTCATCCGCACTGCGAGCAACCCGTTCGGCAGGAACAGCACCGCCGCGACGATGATCAACCCGTTCAGCACGAGCCGGAAGTCGCTGACCCCGCGTAGCAGTTCCGGCAGCAGCGTCAGCACCCAGGCGCCCAACACTGGCGCGACCGGGTTTCCGATCCCGCCCAGCAACGCGTAGGACAGGATCGTCACCGCCGGCTCGAACCCATACTCGTTGGGCCCGATGAAGCTGCTCACATGCGCCGACAGGCATCCGGCCACCCCCGCCAGCGCGGCAGAGGCCACCAGAACGCCCAATTTATACCGCCCGAGCGGCACGCCCATCACCGATGCCGCCGTCTCGTCCTCCCGGATGGCCTCCATCGCCCGTCCGATCCGGCTCCGCCCGACCAGCCACAGCGCCAGCACCGCCGCCCCGAGCAGCCCGTAGATCATCCAGGTCTCGGCACGCTGCGGAATACCCGACAGCCCGAGCGCACCGCCGAAATAGCCGACGTTCAAGTAGACAGCCCGCAACACCTCCCCGAGCCCGATCGTCGCGATCGCCAGATACACCCCAGAGAGCCTAAGCGTCGGCCCCCCCACCGCCAGCGCGAACGCCACCGGCACCACCACCGACAGTGGCAGCACGAGGCCGAACGGCATCCCCAATTTCAACGTCATCAGCACCGAGGAATATGCCCCCAGCCCCATGAACGCCGCCTGTCCCAGCGACAACTGTCCCGCCGCCAGAACAACATACATCGAGAGTGCTAACAGACCGTTCACGCCAAGCGCATAGACCAGGTTCTGGTAGGTCCACAGCAGGTCGTCGAGCCATCCCGGCATCAGGCTCGCCTCACCACGGCCCGCCCGAACAGCCCCGACGGCCGCGTCCACAGCACGCCCACCAGGATCAGGAACGCCACCGCCTCCTTCAAACTCGAATCGACGTAGGCCGCCGTCATCACCTCGATGATCCCCAGCAGCAGCCCGGCCAGCAGCGCCCCGCGAATGTCGCCCAGCCCGCCCACGATGATCACGACGAACCCGCGCAGCATCATCGTCTCGCCCATGTACGGCTGGATCGCATTGAAATTGAGCCCAATCAGCACCCCGCCCGCGCCGGCCAGCGACCCGGAGATGAACGACACGATCGCCGCCGCACGCCCGGTATTGATGCCCATCAGCTGCGCCGCGTCTGGCCGCTCCGCCATCGCCCGGATCGCCAGCCCCAACCGCGTGCCCCGCAACAGCACGATCAGCCCGGCCACCAGCACCGCTGTCGCGCCCAGGATCAGCACCTGCGCCGCCGTGATCCGAATGTCGCCGACATGGAACGCATCACCGGCGATCACCTGCGGCGGCAACCGCCGGATGTCAGGGCCCAGCCACGCCGTCAGCGCCGCATACAGCGCCAGCACGCCGCCCAGCGTCACCATCAGAGACGACAGCTCCGGCGCCCCGATCCGCCGCAACCGGCTGAGCAGAAGCCAGTCCAGCACGACCGCGATCGCGCCCGCCGCCGCCGCCGCCGCCGGCAGCGCGAGCCAAATCGGCGCGCCGGCGCTCTTCGTCAGCCAAAGCGCGACGAGCGCTCCTGCCGAAAAGTAGAACCCGTAGGTCAGGTTGATCACCCGCAGCACGCCGAACATCAGCGTGAAGCCGAGGGCGAAGAGGGCATAGGTGGCGCCGAGCAGGACGCCATTGACGAGCTGCTGGACGAACATTGCGCCGCGCTATAAATCGGCCGTGCGTCGCAGTCCAGTCTTCGGCCGCTTCAGAACCCGCCGTATCGCAATCCGATCGCGTCCGGTCCCATCACCGTCGGCATCGAGATGAACGCGGTTCGGTCCGGCATGTGCAGCCGATCGAACATCCGGATCTCGCCGGGCCGCCAAAAGGTCGCGCCACTCCGCCTCGAACACCCCGGCCAGATCCAGCCTAGGTGCCTGCCCCGCCGCACAGAACTCAAACTTGGTCGGCGAGTAGGCCGGGAACGGCGCCAGTTCGCGGTCGAACGGATGCGCTATATCCGGCAACAGCGCCGGACGCTCCAAGACCCAATCCGCACTCCCCCCGGAAATCCGCGGTTGCTGCATCCCGGTCGGCCGCAGCACCGGAGGCGACGTCACCGTAACCGGCATGCAGACTGGCAGCACGGCGTCGAGATTGATCAACACCATCCCGACCGTGAACGGATCCCTCACGAACACGGCCCCGCCCATCAGATCGCCCGCCGCCACCGGCACGGCCAGGGGCACCGGCCCGGTATTGTTCGTGTCCCGCGCCCACCACTGCGTCCAGGCACTGTAGTCGACGCTCCCGGGATTGACCGTCGCCGTCGTGCCGATCTGCGGCAGCGACGAGTCGAAATCCCGCCGCGTGCCGTCCAACCCGACCCACATCGACAGGCCGCCGGGCTTGCCGGGGATGACCGGGACCGCGTCGACGGTCGGCATCCGCCATAGGCCCAGGACGAACACCAGGCTCCGGTCCCCATGCGCCGCGATCGTCGCGCCCGACCAGTTCCGGCTGTTCTCGAAGCGCGTCGCCCTGGGCTGCTCAGGCGGTTGGGGCGTGGCGCGGTCGATAACGACATGAACTTTCCGCTCGAAATGCTTGATCTCGAGTTTGCGTGCGAACAGCCGATCCCAGCCTCGGCGCAACCGGGCATCCCGCGGCCGCGGCGGCAGCCCGATCGTCGGCAGCTCGCGGTCCGGCACGTCCCGCGGATCGATCGTCTGCGCAGGAAACCCGGTCACCTGATCCGGCGTCGGACGCTCGATCACGTCGTCCACTCCGCCGTCGCCGCTGCCACGAGCGTCTGATACCGCGATACCGCTGGTATCGTGCCCAGCCCCGTCGCGATCACGTCCGCAATCAGCTTTCCCCCATCCGAGTCGCTCTGGTAATGAAGCCCGGCCAGTTCCCGGTTGCGCGCGATCCGCTTCGCGAGGGCTTCCAGAGCCTTGTCCATCCCCGCCATCGCCGGCACCAGTGCCACGAGCCCGGCCAGCCCAGTCGCCATCAAATGCGCCTGTGTCGAATGGCCGCTCGGATAGGACGGATGACCCGGTACCGGTATGGGCGGCAACAGCGCCGGGCAGAGCATCGATGGCCGTGGACGATTTTGCACGCCTTTGACGTACATTGCCACGTAGCCGGCCACGAAGCTCAGCACGGTGAGCAACTTGCTCGTCGCCGGGTAGGCCGAGTTTGCCGCCATCAGGTCGAGGAAGTATCCAGCGAACCCGGCCGACTGCGCCGTGATCTCGCCCAGCGCGTCCGCCCGCTCGTTCTCGGCGTTGCGCACCAGGTCGTTGAGCTCCGCGTCGACCTTCGGGTTCGCCGCCGACCAGTCCCCGGTCCAGAGCGGCGGTAACAGGTTGCACTTCGTCCGCCAGGTCGGCACGGCATTCATGAACTCTTCCAGCACCTGATACGCGTAATATTCCGCGCTCCAGGCCCGCTCCGGATACGTCGACGTCCCGAGCCGCTGTAGCGAGAGCCGCTTGCCCGCGCCGTCCTCGACCGTGACGAATGGCAGGTCGACGCGATCGGGGAAGAAGGCTCCGCCTCCGCCCGAGCCGCCGCTTAGCCCGGTATTGGCTTCGTTGGCCTCGTTGGCCTCGTTGGCCTCGTTGCTGAACCCCATGACCGACCTCCGTTTTGGGATAGGCTACTCTGGCACCCCCGCCTGGCGGAGCCGCCGGACGAACGGCTCGGCGACTGAACGAGGCAGCGGCGTGCGTTCGATGTAGCCGCCGAGCCTGAACCCTGGCACAACCGACATTAATACGCTAGCGAAATGTCTTGCCTCGTCCAGTTCCTCCGCCGCGACCAGCGTCGCGATCAGGCAGCGCAGGTTTGAGGCGTTCGCGGGCGCTTCGCCGGCCGACACCCTTCCCCAATACGCCGACTCGCTGAACCGCTCGCTTAGATAGTAGGCCTGCGACAGGTAGTGCGCATACCGCCCGAAGTCCGGCCCCATCGGGCAGAGCCGCAGCGCCCACTCCGCTTGTTCGACCGACGCCGCATAGTCGCCCAGGTAGCCGCGGTTGATGCTGCTCAGGCCCCAGGCGAGCGCGCAACTCGGCCCGACCCCCATCGCACGATCCAGCAGCTCGGCCGCGTCCTGGTAACGCCGGAACAGGAAGGACTGCACATGGCCGAAGATCGCCAGCGCGGTCGCGTCGTTGCTGTCCCGTTCGAGCGCGAGCTTGGCGTGCGAGGATGCCGTCGCGCCATCGCGCGCCGGGTCGTCGGACCAGCCCTGGCCGATCATCCTGATGTGCAGCGCGGCCAGGTGCGTGTGTGCCGGCGCGTAGGCCGGGTCGGCCTCCACCGCCCGTTGCAGCAGCCCGGCAGCCCCGTCCAGCGCCTCCCGCTCCGCCCGATAGAACAGTTCGAGCGCCCGGAGCGTCAGCTCATAGGCCGACAGGCTGCCCGATGGCTTGCGCGCTGAGCGATCCAGTTCCCGCCGGCGCAGGTTCGGCGCCAGCGACTGCGCCACGCGCACCGTCACCCGCTCCTGGAGCTCGAATGGCGAACCGGTCGCGTCGTCGAGCCGGTCAACCCACACGACGGTGCCGCTTTGCGCCTCGTCCAACTCCACCGTAAAACGTAGCCCGGTCCGCGTGCGGCGAACGCTCCCGTGCAGCACATACCGCACGTCCAGCGCCCGGCCGACCCGCTGCACCTCGGGAGGTCCACGCGCGAACTCCTGCACCGAACTGCGCGACACCACGACCAGTTCCTTCATCGCAGCCAGCGCGACGATCACCTCCTCCGTGATGCCCTCCGCCACATGCGCCATCTCCGGTTCGCCCGGCATCGTCCGGAACGGCAACACGGCCAGCGAAGGGCGATACTCCGGTGCGTCAACCTGCGCGTCCGGGGCGCCCGCGAGCTTCTGCCGTAAGAGCAGCCCCGGCTGACGCAGGCACGCCTCGCGGCCGATCTGGAAGGTGTCGACCGGCGCTCGGATATTCTTCAGTTGCTGCCGCCCGGCGAACTGGTAGTCCGCCGGCACCACGACCTGCACCTGCTGCAAGACCGCCTGGCTCAGCATGATGCCGCCGGGCTCGCACAACGCCTCGAGGCGCGCGGCGATGTTGACGGTCGTGCCGCCGCGGCGCTCGCCGTCGACGATGATCTCGCCGACGTTGAGCCCCATCCGAAACACGATCGGGTCTCCATCGTCGCGCTCGCCGCCCCGCCGCCCCGCCTCCGCCTGCAGCCGGAGGGCGCAGCGCAGCGCATCGACCACGCTGCCGAACTCCGCCATCAGCCCGTCGCCTGCCATCGCGAAGATCCGCCCGTGGCTGCGTCCGATCTCGCGCGACAGCCGGCCGATCTCCGCACCGACACGCCTGTGTGTCGCCTCCTCGGCAGCACCCATCATCCGGCTGTAGCCGGCAACGTCGACCGCCAGTATCGCTGCCAACCGACGTTCGATCCGCCGCCGGGGCAGACGCCGGCTGCGAGGCAAATCGTGGGGCGGTATCGATCGTCTCCCGTCTGGCTTCGCGTGGTGCAGAGACGACGGATAATGCGGTGCGGGCGGGCCCTCGTCGACCCGCCCGGAGACGATTTATTCGGCGGCGAGCTTATCTTCGGTTCTGGTCTCAAAATCCGAGGCGTCGTGACGCTCGTGCAGTTGGATCGACTTGTCGCCGTTGACCCGGTTCACCATCCGCCCACGCTGAACCGCCGGCCGCTGAAAGATCGTCTCCGCCCAGCGCTGCACGTTCTTGTACTCCTGCACCTGCAGGAACTCCGCCGCCTCGTAGAGCCAGCCCTTCGCTAGCCCGCCGTACCAGGGCCAGACCGCCATGTCGGCGATGCTATAGGCCTCGCCCGCCAGGTAGGGGCTTTCGGCCAGCCGCCGGTCCAGCACGTCCATCTGCCGCTTCGCTTCCATCGCAAAGCGGTTGATCGGGTATTCCATCTTGGTCGGCGCATAGGCGTAGAAATGCCCGAAGCCGCCGCCCAGATACGGCGCGCTGCCCATCTGCCAGAACAGCCAGGACAGGCACTCCGCCCGGGCCGGGCCGTCCTTTGGCAGGAACTCGCCGAACCTCTCGGCCAGATGCAGCAGGATGGCCCCGCTCTCGAACACCCGCACCGGAGTCGGCCCGCTGCGGTCCATCAGCGCCGGGATCTTGGAATTCGGGTTGACCGCCACGAACCCGCTGCCGAACTGGTCGCCATCGCCGATCTTGATCAACCAGGCGTCGTATTCCGCCCCGGCGTGCCCGAGCGCCAGCAACTCCTCGAGCATGATCGTCACCTTCTGCCCGTTCGGCGTCGCCAAGGAGTAGAGCTGCAGCGGGTGCTTGCCGACCGGCAGATCCTGCTCCTTCGTCGCCCCGGCGATCGGCCGGTTGATGTTGGCGAACCTGCCTCCGCTCGCGGTCTCCCAGGTCCAGACCGTCGGCGGGACGTATTCGGCTGACTGACTCACGGTGGGCCTCCTATTTCGGCGCGACGTCGAACTTGCCGCCTTGCATGACCAACACCACCACGCCGGACGTGCTGCCCGGGTCGCGATGGTCGGTGAACGTGAACGGCCCCATGACGCCATCGTATTTCGTGGCCAGCAGCGCCGCGTGGAGCTTGTCGTTCTCGGTCCCGCCCGCGCGCTCGATGGCGGCGGCGACGATGTGCATCGTATCGAACGCCTGAGCCGCGAACTGGTCCGGCGGCCGGCTGTACTTGGCCTGGAACGCGGCCACGAACGCGGTGTTGGCCGGCGCGTCCTTGCCGATGAACCACGGGCTGCCGACGATCAGGCCGTTGGCGGCGTCTCCCGCGATCTCGCCGAGCTTGGGCGAGTTGCTGCCGTTGCCGCCGATGAACAGCGTGTCCTTCCCGAAGCCCAATTGCCGCGCCTGCAGCAGCACGCCCGCCACGGGTTCGACCAGCGCGGAGATACCCACCGCATCCGGCTTCAGACCCTTGATCTTGGTCAGCTGCGCGCTGAAGTCCGCGTCCTTGCTGCCGAAGCTTTCGATCGTGACGATGTTCAACCCGGCCGTCTCGGCCGCGGCTTTCATCGTGTCGAAGCCGGACTTGCTGAACGCGTCGTCGTTGGCATACATCAGCGCGACTGTCTTGACGCCGCGGTTCTTCGCGTAAGCCAGCGTCACTGGGATGACGTCGCTCTCCGGCAGGCTGGTCCGGAACACCCATGGCCCGATATCAGTGATCCCCACCGCGGTCGTCGACGTCCCGACGATCGGGATTTTCCGCTCGTTGACCACCGGACCCACCGCGAACATCTCGTTGGACAGCGTTGGACCGATGACCAGCGACACCTTGTCCCGACCGATCAGCTTGCGCGCCGCATTGATCGCCTGGTCCTTGTTGCCGCCGCTGTCTTCGACGGTCAGGTTGATGAAGCGCCCACCCAGGATGCCCTTCTTGTTGATCTCGTCCAGCGCCAATTCGAGCCCCGCCTTGATCGCGATGCCATAGGCGGCACTCGGCCCGGTCAGGATCTCGATCGCCCCCACCGCGAACGGACCACCTCCCTCGGCGAACGCCCGCGGCGCCGCGGCCAGCAGAACGGTACTCAGCAACAGGCGACGACGGTTCATTCGCGGCATTCCTCCAGAGTGCTCCCACGCTAGCGGAATTGGCGCGCCTTCGCCAGATTGCGCCCCATGACACGCCTCTGCGTCGCCACGTGGAATATCAATTCGCTCCGCTTGCGCCACCCCCTCCTGGACCGGATCCGCGATGCCCTCGACCCCGACATCATCTGCTTGCAGGAGACCAAAGTCCCCGACGAGCTGTTCCCCGATGGCGTGCCGGCCGATCTCGGCTATCCCTACGTCGTGCGGCGCGGCATGAAAGGCTACAACGGCGTGGCCATCCTCTCCCGCCTGCCGTTGACGACCCACGAGGACCCGCCCGACTGGTGCGAGAAAGGCGATTGTCGCCACGCTGCCGCTACGGTCCAGACCCCGTCTGGTCCGCTCGACATCCACGATTTCTACGTCCCTGCCGGCGGGGACGTCCCCGACCCTGTTCTCAACCCGAAATTCGCCCACAAGCTCGCCTTCGTCGCCGAGGCCACCAATTGGTTCGCCGCCCGCCGGCCCGACCGCTGCATCCTCGTCGGCGACCTCAACATCGCCCCGCTCGAGCATGACGTCTGGAGCCACAAGCAGCTGCTCTCCGTGGTCAGCCACACCCCCATCGAAGTCGAGCACCTCGATGCCTGGCGCCGCACCGCCTTCGCCGACGCCGTGCGCCACTTCGTGCCCGACGACCAGAAGCTCTATACGTGGTGGTCCTACCGCAACCAGGACTGGCGGCGCAGCAACCGCGGCCGCCGGCTCGACCACATCTGGGTCACCCCCGACCTCGTGCCGCGCCTGATCAAGCACGACATCCTCGTCGACGCCCGCGACTGGGAGCGCACCTCGGATCACGTGCCCGTCGCCGTGGAACTCGACGTGTGAGGGGGCCGGTCGTCGACGCACTGCTGCCGCCGGCGATACTCGCGCTCCTCGCCCTGGTTCTTCTCGCCTCCCGCCGTCGCCGCGCCGCCATCATCGCGCTGTTGGCTCTGATGCTGTTCGGCACCGAAGGCGTTCCCCATGTCCTCATCACGCCCCTGCTGCTGCCGCGCGCGGCGCCACCCGCCCGGGCGCCCGGCGCGATCGTCGTCCTCGCCGGCGGCCTGCCCGAACTTCTCGACACCTCGCGTACGACCCCCAGCCTGGACACGCTCAAGCGCCTGCGCACCGCCGCTGCCCTGTCGCGGACAAGTGGCACGCCCATCCTCGTCAGCGGCGCCCGCGCGGCGGACGGCTCCGTTCCCGTCGGCACCCAGATGGCGCGGAGCCTGGAGCACGACTTCCACGTACCCGCGGCATGGACCGAGACGGCGTCCACCAATCTCTGGCAGAGCGCGGCCGCATCGGCCGGCATCCTGCACCAGCAGGGTATCGAGGACGTCTACCTGGTCGCTCAGCCCTGGGAACTCCGCCTGGCCGCGTCCGTCTTCCGCACCGCGGGCCTCGGTGTCACCCCGGTCGCCGTGCGCTACGGCGAAGCGCGCACCCTGGACCTCACCGCCTTTGCCGTCGACGCACCCGCCTGGCTCGACTCGGCCCTGGCGCTACGCGAATGGACCGGGCTCGCCTGCCAAGCGGTGTCGGCCTGCGCCGCCTGGATGCGCACCCAGCCGGCGGAGTGACCACGCCCCGGGGAGCTACACCGGGTCCCAACTGAACACGTCCGCGCTGCGGTCCAGCGGCACCATCAACGCCCGCAGCGCCGGCGCCCCGTGGTCGGCGATCGTCTCCGGCGTCCATCCCTCGCCACGATGCACGCTCTTGATCGGCCGGCTCTGCCCCATCAGGGCGATCTCGTTGTAGCGGGTGGCGAAGATCTGGCCCGTCACCTCCCGCGCCGCGTCCGACGCCAGATACACCGCCATCGGCGCGTTCTTGTCCGGCGTCATCTGCTGCAGCTTGGCCACCCGCGCCTTCTGCTCCGGCGTGTCCGCCGGGATCGAGCTCGTCATCCGGCTCCAGGCGAACGGCGCGATGCAGTTGCTCCGCACCCCGTAGCGCTGCATGTCGAGCGCGATCGATTTCGACAGCGCCGTGATCCCCAATTTCGCCGCCGAGTAGTTCGCCTGGCCGAAATTGCCGATCAGCCCGGACGTGCTCGTCATGTGCACGTAGGCGCCCGAGTTCTGCTCGCGGAAGTGCGGCGCCGCCGCCCGGCTGACGAAGAAGCTGCCGTTCAGATGCACGTTGATGACGTCCAGCCAATCCTCCGGCGACATCTTGTGGAAGATGACGTCCCGCAGGATGCCCGCGTTGTTCACCACGATGTCGATCCGGCCGAACGCGTCCAGCCCGGCTTGTACGATGTGCTGCGCCGACGCCCAGCCGGCGACGCTGTCCCGGCTCGTGACCGCCCGTCCGCCGCGCTGCTCGATGATCTGCTTGGTCTGCTCGCCCGGCGTGCCCGAGGCGCCCTCGCCCGTCAAGGACGCGCCGATGTCGTTGACCACCACGGCCGCTCCCGCCAGCGCCATCGCGATCGCGATTTCGCGCCCGATCCCGCCGCCTGCGCCGGTAACCACCGCAACCTTACCGTCGAGCATCATGCGCGCATTCCTTCCACTCGGTGACAATCAGCTCTGCATGCCCCACCGACGTACCGTGCGTGCCTCGAGCGTCCGGAACACCAGGTTCTCGACCGCGAGCCCGATCAGGATCACCGTCAGGAGGCCGGCAAACACGCTGGGGATCTCGAGTTGGTTCTTGTTCTCGAAGATGAACCAGCCAAGCCCGCCCGCGCCGGACGACACTCCAAAAATCAGCTCGGCCGCAATCAGCGTCCGCCAGGCAAACGCCCAACCGACTTTCAAGCCGGTCAAGATGCTCGGAAATGCCGCCGGGATCAGGATCGCGAGGACGTAGCGGAACCCGCGCAGCCCGTAGTTGCGCCCGACCATCCGCAGCGTCGGTGACACGCCCCGGAACCCGGCATGCGTGTTGAGCGCCACCACCCACAGCACCGAATGCACCAGCACGAAGATGAGACTGCCGTTGCCGAGGCCGAACCACAGCAGCGCCAGCGGCAGCAGTGCGATCGCCGGCAGCGGGTTGAACATCGACGTCAGCGTCTCGAGCAGATCGTTTCCCACCCGGGTGTTGATCGCCGCCACCGATAGCGCCATCGCCAGGACGACCCCGACCGAGTAGCCCATCAGCAACACCTTGATCGACGTCAACGCCCGGCTCGGCAGCACGCCGTTCGCTAGATTGTCCGCCAGCGCCTGCACCGTCGCCGTGAAGGTCGGGAACAGCAGCTCGTTGTCCGAGTAACGCCCATACGCCTCCCACACGGCGGCCAGCACCACGATGATCGCCGCCTTGCGCAGCCATCCCAGATTCCAGACCCGCTCCCAGGCCGGGATCGGCCGCTCGACCGCGTCGAGCCCGGCGAAGGCCGTGACCGCATATTCCCGCTCGGGCCGTGGCGGGGGCATCACCTGGTTCATGCGAACAGCATTGTGTGGATCTTCGACTCCAGGCCGAGCATCGCCGCCGGGTCGGGGCTTTCTCGCGGCAGGCTATCCAGTTCGGCCCGCACCTGCCCCGGATGCGGGGAGAGCAGGAGGATGCGGTTGCCCACCTTGATCGCCTCGTTGATCGAGTGGGTCACGAACAGGACCGTGAACCGCGTATCGTCCCACAGCCGCAGCAACTCGTCTTGCATCGTCCGCCGGGTCAGCGCGTCCAGCGCCGCGAACGGCTCGTCCATCAGCAGGATCTCCGGTTCCATTGCCATGCCGCGCGCGATCGCCACGCGCTGCTTCATCCCGCCTGACAGCGTGTGCGGATAGGAGTGGGCGAAGGACGCCAGCCCGACCTTGTCGATGTAATACTTCGCCCGCTCCCGCGCCTGCACGCCCGGCAGCCGTTTGGTCGCCTGCAGCGGGAACATGATGTTCTCCTGCACCGTCTTCCACGGCAGGAGCTGGTCGAACTCCTGGAACACCATCATCCGATCTGGCCCAGGGTGCCTGATCCGCCGTCCCTTCAGGTGGACCTCGCCCTCGACCGGATCGAGATAGCCCGCCACCGCCTTCAACAGGGAAGACTTGCCGCACCCCGACGGCCCCAGCAGCACGAACCGGTCGCCCGGATACACGCTGAAGCTGACCCGATGCGTCGCGGTCACGATGCGCTGCGCCGTCTTGTACTGCAGCGTCACCCCGCGCACGTCCAATAGCGGCTCGATGCTCTCCGACATCCCCGTCCCACAGCTTTTGTCGATGATTCCCGTCATGCCGCTCTCTGTCCACAACAACCGGACCGGGTTACCGTCGCTCCAAACGATGGAGGACGACCATGCTCCGCCTTGTCGCCGCGCTCATTCTATGGCTGCCCACGCTGGCCCGCGCCGAAATCTCCGAACTGCGCATCACCAAGCAGCCCGGAATCATCTATCTCGCGCCGATCGTGATGGAGCAGCAGAAGCTGATCGAGACGGCCGCCGCCAGCCTCGGTCTGCCGGACCTCAAAACCAAATGGGTCACCTTCGGCGGCGGCGGCGCGGCCATCGACGCGCTGCTCTCCGGCAATGTCGACATCGTCACGACGGGCGCCAGCAACATGCTGCTCGCCTGGGACCGCACCAAGGGCCAGGTCAAGGGCCTCGCCGGCTCCTCCTCCACCCCGATGTGGATCATCAGCAACGATCCCGACGTGAAGACCCTGCGCGACCTGAAGCCGACCGACAAGATCGCCGTCCCGACGGTCAAGATCAGCAGCCAAGCCATCATCCTGCAGATCGCCGCCCGCCAACTATATGGAGATGCCAATTTCGACCATTTCGACATGATGACCATGACCCTCAGCCACCCGGACGCCCAAGCCCAGCTCACGAGCGGCAAGGGCGGTGGCCTGACCGGGCATTTCTCGGGCGCGCCCTACCAGGCTGCGGAGTCCAAGGCGCCCGGCCTGCACGTCGTCACCACGTCCGAGGACATCCTCGGGTCGAAGTTCAGCAACGCCGTCTACTTCGCCGGCACCAAGTTCCACGACGCCAACCCGACGGTCGTCAAGGCCTTCATGCAAGCCGCCCAGGCCGCGGCGGACTACATCATCGCCCATCCCCGGGAGGCCTGCGAACTCTACCTCACCGCCACTGGCGAGAAGACCTCGGTGGACGTCTTGCTCGCCCAAATCGGCGATCCCGCCCGCAATTTCGCCACCGCACCCTTCGGCATGATGCGGATCGCCAACCATATGGCCGACACCAAGGTTCTGAAATCGCGTCCCGCCACCTGGCACGACTTCTTCTTCCCGGAGGCCTACGCCTTGGACGGCAACTAGGCTAAGGCGCCCGGTCCGCCAACGACCCGTAAACCGCCGTCTCGAACGCGTAGAAGCCATCCAGCGACGCCGGATCAACGAACGGCAACACCTGCGTCGCCCAGAACCCCGCGACACTCGTGGTCCGGTCGATCCAGAAATACAGGTTGCCAAGCCCGGCCCACGCCAGCGACCCCGCCGGGCGGCCGGTCGGCGCGTCCTCGTCGTTGATCATGAAGCTCAGCGCCCATGATTTCGGCATGCCCGGGAAGAATTCCGCGTCGTGCGACAGATGCGGCATGATCCCCGGCAACGGCCTGACCTTGATCTCGCCCAGCCCGTTCTGCACCGCCATGCGGACCGTCTCCGGCTTGAGCACGCCGCCCCCATCGCCGAGCCACATGCGCATGAATTTCGCGTAGTCCTGCACGGTCGAATACAGTCCGCCGCCGCCGCGGTCCCAGTCGGGCGCGGGCGGCAACTCGGTGCGGTGCTGTGGCGTCAGCCGGCCGTCGGGCTCCCTCTGGTGCAGCGTCGCCAGCCGCTCGCCCATCGCCGGCGTGACGGCGAACCCGGTCGAGTCCATCCCGAGCGGCTGCAGGACGTGGGCGCGCATGTAGTCGCCTAAGCGCTGCCCGGTGATCGCTTCGAGGATGAGCCCGGCCCACTCGATGTTCGCGCCATACATCCACTGCTCGCCCGGATCGAACAGCAGCGGCGTCAGCAGCGTGTCCGGCCCGGCCGTGAGCCGCGGCCGGCCCGAGGCGGCGGCCAATCGCCGATAGTGCTCGTTGCAGAAATCGTAGCCGAACCCGGCCGTGTGCAGCAGCAGCATCCGCGTGGTGATGTCCCGCTTGGGCGCCCGCAGCCGCAACGTCCCTGCCGGGTCATACCCGTCGATCACCTGCACGGACCCGATCGCCGGCACATACTCCTTCGCCGGCGCATCGAGATCGAGCCGCCCGGCCTCCACCAATTGCAGCACCGCCGTCGCCGTGATCGGCTTGGTGGCCGAGTAGATCGTGAGCACGGTGTCGACCGTCATCGGCGCGTCAAGACCCTGCGCCCTGACGCCCGCCGCCCCCTCGTAGATCGTCCGCTGCCCGTCGGTGACCACCGCCACCACCCCCGGCACCCGCTCGACCGTCCGCCGCAACACATGATCCAACGTCGCCTGCATCCCGCTCGACATCCTGCCTCCCGCTGTTGCTTGGTCGCTTACGCTTCGCTCAGGTCGCCCCGTTGGGAGGCGGCATGCTCGGGATCAATGCCGGAAATGCCGCATCCCCGTCAGCACCATCGCCACGCCCGCCGTGTCGGCCGCGTCGATCACCGCCTGATCGCGCATGGAGCCGCCGGGCTGGATCACCGCCGTCGCCCCCGCCGCGATCGCCGCCTCGAGCCCGTCGGCAAACGGAAAGAACGCGTCCGATGCGACGACGCTCCCCTCGGTCAACGGCCGTTCCAGCCCCGCCGCTTTCGACGCCTCGGCGCCCTTCCATGCCGCGATCCGCGCCGAGTCCACCCGGCTCATCTGCCCCGCCCCGATCCCGGTCGTCGCGCCGTCCCGCGCATAGACGATCGCGTTCGATTTGACGTGCTTGCCGACCCGGAACGCGAACAGCAGGTCGCGCATCTCCGACCGGTTCGGCGCCCGCTGCGTGACGACTCGCAAACCGTCTTGCGTCATCCGCCCCGCATCGCGCGATTGCGCCAGGAACCCGCCCGACACCGTCCGGATCGTCGTCCCTGCCGCTCCCGGGTCCGGCACGCCTCCGGTCAGCAACAGCCGCAGGTTCTTCTTGCGCGCCAGCACCGCCTTGGCCGCGTCGTCCGCATCGGGCGCGATGATCACCTCCGTGAAGATCGCCGCGATCCGCTCGGCTGCCGCCGCGTCCAACACCCGGTTGACCGCGACGATGCCGCCGAACGCGCTCACCGGGTCGCACCGCAACGCCAACTCCCACGCCTCCGCCAGCGACCCGGCCGTCGCCACCCCGCACGGATTGGCGTGCTTGATGATCGCCACCGTCGGCCCGTCGAACTCCGCCACGCACTCGAACGCCGCGTCCGTATCGTTGAGGTTGTTGTAACTGAGCTCCTTGCCCTGCACCTGTCGCGCCGTGGCCACCCCAAAGCGGTCGCCGTTCACGTAGAAGGCGGCCGCCTGATGCGGGTTCTCGCCATACCGCAGCCCCTGGCGCTTGACCCCCGACAGCGTCATCCGCTCCGGAAAATCCTCGTCGCGCGCGAACCAGGCCGCGATGGCCGCGTCATACGCCGCGGTCCGCGCGTAGGCCGCGCCGGCCAGCCGCGTCCGCATCGCCTGCGTCGTGCCGCCCGCTGCGAGCGCCGCGATGACGTCGCCATACTGTGCCGGGTCGGTCAGCACCGCGACATGCGCCGCATTCTTCGCCGCCGCCCGGATCAGCGCGGGGCCGCCGATATCGATGTTCTCGACGCACTCCTCCGGCCCCGCCCCGGACGCCACCGTCGCCTCGAACGGATACAGGTTCACGCACACCAGATCGATCGGCGCGATGGCGTGCTCCTCCATCTGCCGCACATGCTCCGGCAGATCACGCCGCCCCAGGATGCCGCCATGGATCTGCGGCACCAGCGTCTTGACCCGGCCGTCGAGTATCTCGGGAAAGCCGGTATGCTCGGACACCTCCGTTGCCGTCACGCCCGCGTCCCGCAGGGCCTTGGCCGAGCCGCCGGTGGACAGGATGTGTGCCCCCTGCCGCGCGAGCGCCTGACCGAGTTCGACGAGCCCCGCCTTGTCGGAGACCGAGATCAGGGCGCGGCGCACGGGAAGCTGGCTCATGCCCGCGCCATAACCCTAGAGCCCGAGCAGGTCCAGCGTCCGCTCTACGACCTTCTCCTCCGGGTAGAGCGCCAGCGCCCGCGCCCGCCCCGCCGCGCCCATCCTTGTCCGCAATGCGGGATCGCCAACCAGCCGCGCCAGCGCCGCCGCCAACGGTCCAACGGTCCCCGCCGGCACCAGCAGCCCGGTCTCGCCGTCGACCACCTGCTCCCGCGGCCCCCGGATATCCGTCGCCACCACCGGCAGACCGGTCAGCATCGCCTCGATCACCGACATCGGCAGCCCCTCGAAATGGCTCGGCAGCGTGAACACATCCGCCGCCGCCAGCACGTCCGGCACATCGCTACGGTAGCCCAGCCGCCGCACCCGCTCGCCCAATCCGGCGCGCGCGAACTCCGCCTCCATGTCCGCCCCGTGATCCGACAGGAGGCGCTCGCCCACCACCCACAGTTCCGCCCCCGGCACGTCGCGCATCGCCGCCAGCAACTCCGGATACCCCTTGTGCCGCACCAGCCGCGACACGATCACCACCACCACCGCATCGGCCGCGACGCCCAGTTCCGCCCGCATACGCGCCCGCGCGACCGGCTCGGGCCGGAAGCGTTCGGGGTCGCGCCCATTGCCGACCGCGACCGCATCCCGCGCGATCCACAGCCGCCGCGCATCCCGCGCCTCCTCGGTCGACACCGTCAGCGTCACGTCCGTCAGCCGCCCGCCGAGCCACTCCATCGCCAAGCCGAGCGCCCGGCGCGACCACGGCCCTGGCTGATTGAACAAGAACCCATGGCAGGTGTACGCCACGCGCGGCACCCCCGCGATCCGCGCCGCCAGCCGCGCGATGAAGCCGCTGATCGGCATGTGCGCATGAACCAGGTCCGGCTTCTCCCGCCGCAGCAGCCGCACCATCGCCCAGAGCGCCGTCCACTGCGCTCGCGGCGACAGTGAGCGGGCCAGCGGCAGCGCCTCGACCCGCAACCCCTCCGCCCGGACCTCCTCGAGCAGCGCCCCATCGGCCGACACGCCGACCACCTCATGCCCCCGCGCCCGCGCGCCCCGCATCAGCGGCAGCAGGAAATGCCGCAGCGAGAAATCGACGTTGGTGACTTCGACGATCTTCATGCAAGCGTCATAGTCATCGCGATGACACCCTCGCCTAAAGCTCCGACCGCCGCACCGTCAGGTCTGAGCGCTCGAACACCGAGGGCAGCAGTTCGGTGCCGAGCCCAGGCCCTTCCATCGGCAGCACGAAGCCATGCTCGATCGTCGGCATGACGGTCACGAGTTCCTTGTACCACCCGGTATAGAACGCTCGCACGCTCTCCTGGATCAGCGTATTGGGCTGGCTGAACGAAGCGTGGATCCCGGCGATGAAGCCGACCGGCCCCGTGCAGTCATGCGGCGCGAACGGCTTGTGGTAGGTGTCCGCCAAGGCGGCGATCTTGCGGCCCTCGGTCAGCCCACCGGTCCAGCAGAGATCCGCCATAACGACGCTCATCGCGTCCCGATCCAGCATCTCCTTGTAGGGGTAGCGGCTGCCGAGCGTCTCGCTGGCGCAGATCCACACGTCGGTCGAGCGCGCCAGCTCCGCCAGCGCCTGCGGCGCGTTCATCCGGATCGGGTCTTCGTACCAGGTCGGGTTGTATGGCTCGAGCCAGCGCGCGAGCTTCTTGGCCATCGGCAGGTTCCACAGGCTGTGGAACTCGACCATGATCTCCATCGTGTCGCCGACAGCGCGGCGGATCTTCTCGAACGGCTCGATCGCGGCGCGGAGCTGGTCCGGGGTGATCGACATTCCATCGTTGGCGAGGGCAGCCGGGTCGAACGGCCAGATCTTCATGGCCGTGATGCCGGAGTCCAGCAGGCTCTCGGCGACCGCATCGGCGCGCGTCATGAAGCCATGGAGGTCCTCGTATGGGCCGGACGCCTCATCGAAATTCCAGGTCGAGACCGGCTTGATGTCGTGGGAGCGGACATAGCCGTAGCCCGCGCACGTATTGTAGATGCGCTGCTTCGGCCGGCACAGCCCGCCCAACATCTGATGCACCGGCTGGCCGCACACTTTGCCGAAGACGTCCCACAGCGCGATGTCGACAGCCGACGCGGCCCGGTATTCGACACCGGTGCTGGATTGCGCCATCGGCAGGTTCAGCATCTCGCGGTGCAGCGCCTCGATCTGCAGCGGGTTCCTGCCCAGCAACCGCCCGGCGAGCGTCGCGTGCAGATGGCTTTCCACCGCTCCCGCCCCGTAGAACGTTTCGCCCAAGCCGATCGGCCCCGCATCGGTATGCACCCGCACCCATATCACGTTGGCAAACTCTTCGGTGCGTATCGTCTCGATCGCAGTGATCTTCACCCGCGCACCTCCCTTGGCGGCGCACGAACGGCCGCTGTATGCTGCACTTATGCCTGGTTCAGCCGCCATCGGGCGTCAAGTCCGCCTCGACCTGAACGATCAGGCGGGCGGACTGACGGCGACCATAACCATCGACAACCCGGCCCGCCTCAACACGATGAACGCCGCGCTCATGACCGAGCTGCGCGCGACCCTGGCCGCGATGGCCGACGAGCGTCAGCTCCGCGCTGTCGTGATCACCGGCAGTGGCGAGAAAGCCTTTATCGGCGGCGCCGATATCGACGAGATGAGCGCGATCACCAGCCCCGCCGACGCCCGGACCTTCATCCTGCAAATCCATGGCTGCTGCGACGCGGTCCGCACCATCCCAGTGCCGACGATCGCGCGCATCAACGGCGTCTGCCTCGGCGCTGGGCTCGAGCTTGCCGCCGCCTGCGACCTGCGGGTCGCGGCCGACCACGCGGTGTTCGGCATGCCGGAGGTCAAGCTCGGCATCCCCTCCGTCGTCGAGGCCGCCCTGCTCCCGATGCTGATCGGCTGGGGCCGCACCCGCGAGATGCTGCTGCTCGGCGAAACCTTTGACGCGGCCTCCGGGCTCGCCTGGGGGTTGGTCGAACGCGTGGTGCCCGCGGCCGGGCTGGACGCCGCGGTCGACGGCTGGATTGCCGCCATCCTCGCCGCCCAGCCGCACGCGGTCCGCCTGCAGAAGCGGCTGATCCGATCCTGGGAAGACCTTCCCGTGCGCGCCGCGGTCGCCGCCGGCGTGGACGCCTTCGAGGCGGCCTACGAGACGCCGGAGCCCGTGGTCGCGATGCGCGCCTTCCTCGCCGCCCGCGCCCGCCGCAAATCACGCTAAGGACTACGAGAAGCGGAAATCCGCCGCCGTGAGCGTCGACCCGGCGACGTCGCTCAGCGTGATGGTCTTGCCACTGCCGATGGTGATGACCGCCGAACTGCCGCCGGAGATCATCGGCTGCAGCTGGCTGAATGACGACATGCCCCGCCCGCTAAAATCGATGTAATCGTGCGCCGATCCGGCTGCGGCGCTCGTCTCGAAGCCGGCGATGACCTCCGATCCTTTGAACGACATGATCGCGAACACGTCGCTCGCCCCGGCCGTCCCGGTCAACGTATCGGTCCCAGTGCTGGCCAGCAGGAACTGCCCGCCCATGCTCCCCGTGTGCCCCGCCAAATCCTGCGCCGCCACCGTGTAGCTGTTGATCGCCGCCGTCTTGACTGCCGCGTGGCTCGTCAGGCTCCACGACCCGGTGCTCGAGGCCGTTGCCGTCCCCAACACGGTCGTGACACCCGCCACCGTATCGGACACCGTCACCGTGCTGTTCGCCGCCGAGCTTCCGGCCAGCGTCACCCCGCCATCGCGGTTGCCGGTGATGATCTTGGCTGCAGGATGCAAGGTCGGCGTGCTGGCGTCGGTGCTGGGCCGCGACGACGCGGTGGTATACCCCGCCGGGTCCACCCCCGAACCCAGGTTGGTCAAGTTCCACACCGTGTTGCCGCCGCCGGTGATCGTCGCTCCGTTGTTGTTCCACAATGGCCCTTTCCCACCCGCATCGTCGTTCACGACGACGTTGTTGGCGAAGGTCACGCTGGCGCCCGCGTGCAGATTGCCCTCTTCGCCGAAGGCGTTGATCGTATGGTTCTGATTGTTGACGCCCTGTTCGATCGTGTTGCCGGTAATAACCGCGTTGCCGCCGTTCGGCAGGTCGATCGAGTAAGACGACGTCCCGCTATTGTCGAGAATGCGGTTGTTGGTGATCGTGTTGTTCTCGGCCCGGCTCTTGACTTCATGACCGACGTTGGCGTCGTGGATGTACGAGTTGGTCAGCGTGAACTGCGCGATGTCGCCGATATAGATGTTGTGCGTATTGCCCGCGCCCGTGCCGTTATGGTCGAGTTCGCTATTCTGTATCGTGATCGACCCGGCCGAATCCGGCGCGCCGAGGATGCCGTTCTGGTTGTCGTGCAGATGCACGTTATCCAACAGCAACGTGCCCTGGTCGTACCGAATCGCCGCCCCGTTCGCGTCCGGCACCGTCACCCCGGAGATGTCGAGATTGCGCAGTACGATGTTCTGCCCGCCGACCACGATTGCCGCCTTGCCGCCGGCGCTATAGCCCGGATCGACGATCTTCACTGCGCCGCCGACCCCCTCGATGGTGACGTTGTTGATCCCGTCCCAGAGATACCCGCCGTCATTGGTGTAGGTGCCCGCGGAAACCTGGATGTCGGCATTGCCGCCCATCTGATCGGCCGCCGAGATCGCCGCATTGATCGTCTGGAACTGCTTACCGGCCCCGACCTCGAGCAACACCTGATTGGACATGAAATGATCTCCCAATGACGGGGATCATTTAAGAGACGGAGTCTAAAGAATTGGTGAAGGCGCGAGCTACTTCACCAACGGACACCCGCTCTTCTCCACGGGCGGATAGGCCTCCTTGCCCGGAATGGTCTCCTCGACCATCGCCACGTCCCACGACCCGGCCGGCGCGCTCTTCACCTTCAGCAGATACATGTCGTGCTCGAGCAGCCCGTCCGCCCGGATCCGGCCGCCACGCGCAAAGAAGTCGTTGATCGGCTCCTTGCCCAACTGCTCGCGCACCTTGTCCGGGTCGGTCGACCCGACCGCCTTGACCGCGTTGAGATAGGCCATCGTCAGCGAGTAGTCCGCCGCATGCACGAAGGTCGGCGCCGCATTGCCGGACGCCTTTTCGAACCGGGCCGTCCAGGCCCGCGAAGCATCGTCGCTGTTCCAATACCATCCGACGGTGAACTCGAGCCCGCTGGCCACGTCCGTGCCCAGGCTCGCAACGTCCGAGATCAGCACCAGCATCCCCGCCAGCTTTGCGCCCTTGTCCGTGAGCCCGAATTCATGCGCCTGCTTGATCGAGTTGATCGTGTCGGTCCCCGCATTGGCCAACCCGATCACCTGTGCGCCCGACGACTGCGCCGCGAGGAGGTAGGACGAGAAGTCCGTCGTCGCCAGCGGCGCCGCCGAAGACCCCAGCACCGTGCCGCCCAACCGCTTGACCGTTTCGGCCGTGGTCGCCTCAAGCGTGTGCCCGAACGTGTAGTCCGCGGTGATGAAATACCAGCTCTTGCCGCCTGATCTGACCATCGCCGTGGCCGTCCCGACCGAAAGCGCGTTCGTGTCGTAGCCGTAGTGGATCCCGTATTTGGTGCACGCCTTGCCGGTCAGGTCGGCCGTCGCGCCGCCCGTCGTGATGCTGATGACCCGCTTGTCCGAAGCCGCCTTCTGCGCCGCCAGCGCGACCGCCGAATTGGTCAGGTCGGCAATCATCGTCACATGGTCCTCATCGGCCCATTTGCGCGCGATCGCCGAGCCCACGTCCGGCTTGTTCTGGTGGTCCGCCGACAGCACCTCAATCTTGTGCCCGAGCACGCTGCCGCCGAAATCCTCGACCGCCATGGTGACCGCGGCCACCGCACCCCGACCGCTGAACCCATCGGCATAGACGCCCGACATGTCCCCGAGCACGCCGATCTTGACCGTATCGTCCGCCGCAACCGCGGGCGTCGCAGCAAGCGCCATGGCGCATACGGCGCCCAAATGTTTCTTCATGGCGTGATCCCTCGCTTTGGCCCACACGCTAGATCATGCCGCCCTCGCGTCAAACCCCGACCCCGAACGGATCATCCACCGAACGGCACGGCTCGGTGAACCAGCGCGGCCCAGTGTCCGTCATGGTCACGATATCTTCCAGCCGCACGCCGAACTCGCCGTAGATGCAGATCATCGGTTCGATCGAGAAACACATGCCCGGCGCGATCGGCGTCATGTTGCCCTTCACCATGAACGACTCCTCGTGCACGTCCATGCCGATCCCATGCCCCGTCCGGTGCGGCAGACCCGGCACCTTGTACCCCGGCCCGAACCCGGCCGCGACGATCTCCCCCCGCGCGCCGGCATCGACGGCCTCGCAGGGCGCCCCCAGCGCCGCGGCCCGGAACCCGGCCCACTGCGCCCGCAGTTCGAGATCCCAGATCTCGCGTTGCCGCTCCGTCGGCTCGCCGTAGACGTAGGTGCGGGTGATGTCGGACCGGTAGCCCTCGACGAAACAGCCGATATCCACCAGCACCATGTCGCCGTCCACCAGCGTCTGCCCATACGGGACGCCGTGCGGATAGGCCGTGGCCTCGCCGAACTGCACCGCGCGGCTGGCCGGCACGCCGCCCAGCTTGCGGTGCGCCGCGTCGACGAAGCCCTGCACCTCCGCGGTGCCCATCCCCGGCGCCAGGCACCGCGCCGTCGCTTCGTGCACCTTCATCGTGATATCCATGGCGATCTGCATCAGCGCCACCTCGGCCGGCGACTTGACCTGCCGGCAGGCGGCCGTGACCGACGTCGCCGACACGAAGCCGAAACTATTGCCCGCCCGGCGCAGCCCGTCGACGGTGAAGAATGGCGCGGCCGGGTCGAGCGCGATGGTGCCGCTGTCCATTCCTTTGCTTCGCACGGTCTCGATCACCAGCGCCGTCGGATCCTCGTGCTCCTCCCAGCAGCGGATATCGGCCCCGAACTGGATCAGCTCGCGCGTCTTCGGCTCCTCGAAGGCCGGGCTGAGATAGGCGATGTCGCCGGCCGCGGGGATGACCGCGCCGTGCAGCCGTTCGGTCAGCTTCAGCTCGATGCCGGTGAAGTAGCGCAGGTTGGTCGACGTATCGAGATACAGCGCGTCGATGCCCTGCTGCCGCATGAGCGCCTGCGCCTTGCCGATCCGCGCCTGGTATTCGGCCACGCCGATCGGCACGGCGGACGCGGTCATCGGCTCCATGCGCGCCAACTCCGCCGAGAAACTCGATCCACCCACGCCCAGAACCATGCTGCTCTCCACCTGCCGCCGCGACCGTAGGGCCGCCCACGCTCTCGCGCCAACCGTGCTTTTGCGCTGCACAAAGGCAAACTCCTGTGCCAGGCTACCCGGATGAGGCAGGGCGGCATGGAGTGGCGCGAAGGGCTGGGGCGGATCGTCACGCGCGCGCTGGTGTGCGTCGGCGTGGTCACCATCTTCTTGCCGCTGGTGCTGACCGTCTATCTAAGCCTGTTCGACGAGACGCTGATCGTGTTCCCGCCCAAGGGATACACGCTGCATTGGTTCGCCGGGATCATCCCCACCTTCGGCGCCGCGCTGCGGACCAGCGCCATCACCGCCCTGGTGGCGACGTGCATCAGCCTCGCGCTCGGCGTTCCGGCCGCCATCGCGTTGATGCGCTACCGCTTCTGGGGGCGCGCGGCGATCAGCACGCTGTTGCTGGCGCCGCTGACGATCCCGGGCGTCGCGATCGGACTGGCCATCTTCGTGCTGGCCGTGCTGATCGAGGAACGGACGGAATGGGCCCTGAGCGGCACCACCGGGCTGATGGTGGCCGCCCACGTGCTGATCACGCTGCCCTGGGTGGTGCGCCTGTGCTTGGCCGCGCTGGCCAACCATGACAGCGCGGCCGAGGAGGCAGCGGCCAGCCTGGGCGCCTCGCCCCCGCGCGTGATCTGGCGCGTCACCCTGCCCGCCATGCGCGGCGGCATCGTCGCCGGCGCGCTCTTCGCCTTCATCGTCTCGTTCGAGAACTTGGAGATGACCCTGTTCCTGACGGCGCCGGGAATGACGACGCTGCCCATCTCCGTGCTATCCTATCTTCAGTACCACATCGATCCGTTGGTGGCCGCGGTCGCCGTGGCGCAGGTCGTGCTGGTCGGAGGCGCGCTTCTGCTGCTCGACCGCTTCGTGCCGGTCACGCGGGCGATCGCGTGAGCACCGTCTCGCTCCGGGGTCTGGCCAAGCGGTATGGGCCGTCCACCGCGGTGGCCGACGTGAGCCTCGACATCGCCCAGGGCGAGCTGATTGTGCTGCTGGGCCCCTCCGGTTGCGGCAAGACGACCACCTTGCGCATGATCGCCGGCTTCGTGGACGCCAGCGAGGGCGACATCCTGCTCGACGGCCGCAGCGTCCTCGCGCTGCCGCCGCACAAGCGCGACCTCGGCCTGGTGTTCCAGAGCTACGCTCTTTTCCCGCACCTCACGGTGGCGCGAAACCTTGCCTTCGGCCTCGAGATGCGCGGCATGAAGCCGCCCGCCGTCGCCGCCCGCGTCGCCGAGATGCTGCGCCTGACCCGGCTCGAGCCCCTCGCCGGCCGCTACCCGCGCGAACTCTCCGGTGGCCAGCAGCAGCGGGTCGCGCTCGGCCGCGCGCTGGCGATCGAGCCGCGCTTGCTCCTGCTTGACGAGCCGCTGTCGAACCTGGATGCGGCCCTGCGCGGGGCGGTCGGGCGGGATATTCGGCTGCTGCAGAAAGCGGGCGGTCTGACCACCATCATGGTGACGCACGATCAGGACGAAGCCATGGCGATGGCCGACCGCCTGGTCGTGATGAAAGACGGCCGCGTGCAGCAGGTCGGCACGCAGGAGGATCTCTACGAGCGTCCCGCCAACCCCTTCGTCGCCGGCTTCATCGGCCGCAGCACGATGATCTCCGGCGCGCTGCACGGCGATCGTTTCGAGGCAGACGGCGCGACGCTGCATCTGGCCAGCGCCTACCGTGGCGCCGGCTCCGCCACCTTGGCGCTGCGGCCGGAGCGCCTGTCGCTAGCGCCCGTGGGGCAGGACGGCTTCGGCTCCGTCCCGGGGACCGTCATGCTGGCCAGCTATCTCGGCGCGATCAGGGAATACCTGGTCCAGATCGCCCCGGGCCTCGATTTGATCGTGCGCGACGGCACCGGCCAGGCCGCCGCGCTGCCCGCGCCCGGCACCGCCGTCACCATACGTTGGGACAAGGAGGCCGAGCGCGTGTTCGGCGCCGACGACACCCCGCTCCTGCCCGCCGCCCTCTCCACCGCAACGAGGATCGCAAGCCATGCATGATCTGCCCCGCTACGCCCCGACCCGACGCGCCCTGCTCGGAGGCGCCGCCGCGGCGGCCGCCGGGTTCGGCCTGGTTGACCCGGCCTACGCAGACGACCAGGTCGTCATCGCCACCTGGGGCGGCGACTACGCCAATCTCCTGCGCGACAACGTCGAGGACCCGATCCTCAAGCCCAAGGGCATCACGGTCGTGCAGGATATCGGCGACGAGGATCCGCGGGTCGCCAAACTCTACGCCCAGCGGCGCCTGCCGCGGGGCACCGACGACGTGATCTGCCTGCAGGCCGTCCGGGCGCACGAGGTCGGGCAGGCCGGGCTGCTGGACACGCTGGATGCCGAGAAGGTGCCGAACATCGCCCACGTGCTGCCCAACCTCAAATCCAGCTTCTACGCGCCGCACATCTGGAGCCCGCAGGTGCTGATCTATAATCCGGACAAAGTCTCCGAGCCGCCCAAGACCTTCAAGGACCTGCTCGACCCCAAATGGAACGGCCGCGTCGGCGTGGGCGACATCAACTACATGTATGTCATGATGGCCGCTGCCCTGGCCGCGACGGGCGACCTCAACAAAGTCGACAGCGAGGACGCCAAGGCGCTGGCGCTCAAGCTCAACGGCAACGGGCTACGGCTATACCCTTCGACGGACTCCATCGGCGCCGGGCTGAAATCGGGCGAGATCGACGTCGGCCTGATGTGGGACGCCCGGGTCGTCATGTGGCAGAATGCCGGCATCCCCGTGAAGGCGTCGTTCCCGACCGAAGGCTCGGTGCTCTACATCTCCGGCATGGTGGTGCCGAAGAACGCGGCCAACAAAGCGGCCGCCTACAAGTATCTGAACGCCATGCTGGAGCCCGCCGCCCAGACGCGGTTCGCCGAGCGCATGGGCTACGAGAGCACCGTCGACGACACCAAGCTCGAGGGCAAGACCGCCGAGCAGTTGGCGCTGCCGACCTCCGGCTTCACCATGCACCCGCCCGACTACGAGATCACCGGCAAGCTGCAGGGCGCCACCTCGGAATGGTGGAAGAAGAACATGCAGAAGGCGTGACGCGCGCGAACCGAACGGCCGGCACGGCAGCCACCCTGCTGTCGCCGGCGCTGCTGATGGTGTGCGGCCTGCTGGTCGCGCCGCTGCTCCTGGTCCTGCGCTTCAGCCTGAACCGCTACGACCCCACCGAATTGATGATCGAGACGGCGACGGCCGCCAACTACGCCCGCTTCGTGACCGATCCGTTCTATCTCGGCGTCTTGCGCACCACGCTCTGGGTCGCGGCCTCCTCCACCGCCGTCTGCCTGCTGCTCGGCTTGCCGATCGCCTACCGCCTGGCCCGCATGCGCAGCCGTTGGAAGTCGCTGTGCATGCTGGCGCTCGTCATGCCGCTGTTCGTCGGCAGCACGGTGCGCATGGTCGGCTGGATGATCCTGTTCGCCCATGGCGGGCTGATCGACACCGCGATCCGCTTCGTCTCGGGGCATGGCCTCGAACTCATGTACACGACCTTCGCCGTGGTCGCCGGCATCGTCTCGATCAACCTGCCCGTCGTCGTGCTGACCGTGCAGAGCACGATCGAGACCATCGACCCCCGGATCGAGGAGGCCGCCCAGAGCCTAGGCGCCACGCCGGGCCGCAGCTTCTGGCGCGTGGTCTGGCCGCTCGCGCTGCCCGGCACCGCGATTGCCGGCGTGCTGTGTTTCATCCTCGCGATGAACGCCTACGCCACGCCCTACCTGCTCGGCGGCCCCCGCTTTCAAATGATGGCGCCGCTGCTCTATTGGGAGTTCAGCACCAACAACAATTGGCCGTTCGCCAGCGCTATGGCGCTGCTGCTGATGAGCACTACGCTGGTGCTGACGGCCGGTAGCAACCTGCTCATCCCGCGCCGGTACCGCGTCTGATGCCGGCCGGTGCCGTGAGCGACATCGTCGTCGTCGGCGCAGGGATCAGCGGCGCCGCCACCGCCTATGAACTCGCCACCGCCGGCATTCGCGTGGCGCTGATCGACCGCTACGGCCCCGCCGCCATGGCGAGCGGCTGGACGCTGGCCGGCGTGCGTGCCTCCGGGCGCCATCCCGCGGAGCTGCCGCTGGCCCAGGCCGCCATCGCCGACTGGGAGCAGCTCGCCGACAAGCTCGACGCGCCGACCCACTATACCCAGCGCGGCAATCTGCGCCTCGGCCTGACCGAGGCGCACCTGCACAGCCTCTCCGAGATGGTCACTGCCCAGCGTGCGGCCGGACTGACGCTCGAGATGCTCGATGCCGACGCACTGCACGCTCTCGCCCCGGCCATCGCGCAGCACGTTCTCGGCGCGTCGTACTGTCCAGCCGACGGCCATGCCGACCCGGCCGCCACCGTCGCCGCCTTCTGCGCCGCCGCCCGGCGCGCCGGCGCCACGCTCCGTTTCGGCGAGCAGGTCGTCAGCGATCGAGACAGAAGCGGGGCGGATTACCGGGGTCACAACCGACCGGGAGCTGATCGCCTGCGGCGGCGTGGTGCTCGCCACCGGCGTCATGGGCAATGCGCTGCTCGAGCCGCTCGGCTTGCACCTCCCGATGACACCCAGGGCCGTGACCCTGCTACGCACCGTCCCGGTAGCCCCAGTGCTCGCGCAAGTGGTCGGCGTCGCCGACGCGTCCTGCGCCGGGCGGCAGGAGGTGGATGGCCGCTTCCGCTTTACTGGCAGCGGCGGTCCCTGGCTCGGCGGCACCGACTTCCCCGATGCCCCCGTCCACGATGGACGCCGGCCCGGTCCGCGCCTGCGCCCGAAGGTTGGCGACGTCGCCCGGGTCGCGGGCCTGTTCGGCGCGCTCGTCCCCGCCGCGCTGGACGCGCCGCTCGACGAGACCTGGATCGGCCTCATCGACTCCACGCCGGACGCGCTGCCGGTCATCGAGCGCACGGGGCCTGACGGCCTGGTGCTGGCTATGGGGTTTTCGGGCCACGGCTTCTGCCTCGGGCCGGTGACGGGCCGCATCTGCGCCTCCCTCGCCCGGGGCGAGACGCCCAACCTGCCGATCGAGCCGTTCCGGCTCGCCCGTTTCGGCGCCGCGCCGGCCTCGTCCGAGGCGTCCGCGCTTGTCGCGGCAGAGGCGTCCGCGCTTGTCGCGGCAGAGGCGTCCGCGCTTGTTGCGGCAGAGGCACTGACGCTGCACGGATGATCCGCACCCTCCTCGCCCGCATCGGCCAGAGCCTCGTCCTGCTCGTGCTCGTCTCGATGATCGGCTTCGCGCTGCTGTATCTGGCGCCTGGGGGGCCGCTGGCCCAATTCGCGCTCACCCCCGGCATGTCGGCCGAAACGATGGCGCAGATCGCGCACCAGATGGGCCTGGATCGCCCGCTGCCGATCCAGTACGTGGATTGGGCTGGCCGGCTGCTCGATGGCGACTGGGGCCACTCCTACCGTGACGGCGCGCCCGTGCTCGCCGTCATCGCCTCCCATCTCGGCGCCACGTTCGAGCTGATGGGCAGCTCGACCCTGCTCGCGGTGCTGATCGGCACCTGGGTCGGCGTGCTCGGCGCGATCCGCCGCTACTCGCTTGCCGATTACCTGGCGACCATCGGCGCCATGGTGGCACTCTCCATCCCGACCTTCTGGTTCGGTCTCGTGATGATCTACCTGTTCTCCGTCACGCTTGGCTGGCTTCCATCCGGCAACATGCATGCCTCCGGCGACACCGGCGCGCTCGACGCCGCCCGGCATCTCGTGCTGCCCTGCCTGGTGCTGACGCTCGTCACCGTCGCGACCTGGAGCCGCTACATGCGGGCCTCCATGCTGGACGTGATCTCGCAGGATTACATTCGGACGGCGCGGGCGAAGGGCGTCCGGCGCCGGGCGGTGCTGGTGCGGCATGCGCTGCGCAACGCGCTGCTGCCGATGATCACGGTGGCCGGGCTGCAGTTGCCCACGCTGCTGGGCGGCGCGCTGGTGACCGAGACGGTGTTCACCTGGCCCGGCATGGGCCGCCTCTTTCTCGATTCGATCGGGTATCGCGACTACCCGGTGGTCATGGGACTGCTGATGATCTCGGCCGTCCTCGTGCTGATCGGCAACCTGCTCGCCGACCTGCTCTACGTCGTCGCCGACCCCCGGATCCGCGTGCGGTGAGCGCGGCCGTTGCCGCCCCGCGCCGCCGGGTCCGCAGCCCGGCTCTGCGCCGCCTGCTGCGCCACCGGCTCGCGATGGCCGGGTTCGCGGCGCTGATACTGCTGGTTCTGGCCTGCGCGGCGGGCCCTTATTTCGTTCCATACGAGCCGCTGACGATCGATCTGCGGCACCGCTTCCAGCCGCCGTTCGCCGGGCCACACTGGCTGGGATCGGACCCGCTCGGGCGTGACCAGTTGATCCGCCTGCTGTTGGCCGGGCGCATCTCGCTGCTGGTCGGGTTCTGCGCGATGGGGCTCAGCACCATCACCGGCGTGCTGGTCGGACTCATTGCCGGCTTCTATGGCGGCTGGACCGGGGCGGCGCTGATGCGGCTGGTGGACGCGGTGCTGTGCTTTCCGTCGATCTTCCTCCTGCTGACGTTGGCCGCGCTGGTCAGCCCCGGCGTGCTGACCATCACCCTGATCGTCGCGCTCACCTCATGGATGGAGGTGGCCCGCATCGTCGAGGGGCAGATCCGGGCCTTGCGCGAGCGGGACTACGTCCTGGCCGCCGAGGCGATCGGCGTGTCGGACGCGCATCTGATGTTGCGCGAGCTGCTGCCGAACATCATGGCGCCGATCGTGGTCGCGGCCACGCTGAACGTCGCCCGCGCGATCCTGCTGGAGAGCTACGTCAGCTATCTCGGCTACGGCATCCAGCCGCCGACGCCCTCCTGGGGCAACATGCTGAACAACGCGCAGGAATACCTGGCCACTGCGCCCTGGCTCGCCATCCTGCCGGGCGCCGCCATCACCCTGGCCGTCACCGGCTTCAACTTCCTCGGTGACGGCCTCCGCGACGCGCTCGACCCCCGGCTGGATCTCCACCGGTGAGCGCTCTCTCCCCCTTTTGCTGCCCCCTCTTGCTCCGGGAGAGGGCCGGGGTGAGGGTCCGGCACTTGGGACCACCCTTACTCAACCCTCTCCCGCCAGCGGGAGAAGGCTTTTGAACGGGCGTCCGCTCCTGGCGGTCCAGCAGCTCGGCGTCACCTTCCCCGGCGAGGGCGGGCCGGTCCGCGCCGTCGATGGTGTGTCCTTCACGGTCGCGGCCGGCGAGACGCTGGCGATCGTCGGCGAGAGCAGCTCCGGCAAGAGCGTGACCGCGCTCGCGCTGATGCGCCTGCTGGGACCGGCCCCGCGGGTCGAAGGATCGGCGTTGTTGGACGGCAGAGACCTGCTGTCGCTGCCCGAGGCGCAGATGGGCGCCATCCGCGGGCGCGACATCGCGATGATCTTCCAGGAGCCGATGACCTCGCTCAACCCGGTCCACCGCATCGGCGGCCAAATCGCCGAGGCTGTCCTGGTGCACGAGCGGGTGGGCCGCCGCGCCGCCCTGGCGCGCGCGGTCGACCTGCTCGGCCAAGTTGGCATCGCCGAACCCGAACTGCGCGCCCGCGCTTTCCCGCACCAGCTCTCCGGCGGCATGCGCCAGCGCGCCATGATCGCCATGGCGCTCGCCTGCCGCCCGCGCGTGCTCATCGCCGACGAGCCGACTACGGCGCTCGACGTCACCATCCAGGCGCAGATCCTGGCGCTGATCGGCGACCTGCAGCGGGATACCGGCATGTCGGTGGTATTCATCACCCACAATCTCGGCGTCGTGGCCGAAATCGCCGACCGCGTGCTGGTGATGTATGCCGGCCAGGTGGTCGAGGACGCGCCGGTCGAGGCATTGTTGCGCCACCCGCTAATGCCCTATAGCCGCGGCCTGATCGCTTCGGTGCCGCTGCTCTCGCAACTGGCCGGCCGCACGCCGGCGTCGCGCCTGCCGGCGATCCCGGGCAACGTGCCGGACCCGCAGCACCGCCCGCCGGGCTGCACCTTCCATCCGCGCTGCGCCCACGCGCTGCCCGATCCGTGTATCGCGCGACCGCCCTCGCTCGAGGCCGCGGCCGCCGACCACACCGTCCGCTGCGCCCGCTGGCGGGAGTTGGCGGCTTGAGCGCGCTGCTCGAAGTCACCGACCTGGCCAAGCACTACCGCGTCGGTGGCGGCCGCACCCTGCGCGCGTTGGACGGCGCCTCGTTCACGCTCGCGCCCGGAGAGGTGCTCGGGATCGTCGGCGAGAGCGGGTCCGGCAAGACCACGCTGGGCCGCACGATCCTGCGCTTGCACGACCCGACGGCGGGATCGATCCGGTTTAGAGGACAAGAGATCGCCCAGGCATCGCGACGCGCGCTGCGACCGGTGCGGCGGCACATGCAGGTCGTGTTTCAGGACCCCTACGCCTCGCTCAACCCGCGCATGACGGTGGAGCAGAGCCTCGCCATCCCGCTGGCCGTTCACGAGCCCGCGCTCGGCGGCCCAGCCCGGCGCGCGCGCATCGCCGACGCGCTCCGCATCGTCGGCCTGCCCGACAGCGCCGCGTCCCGCTACCCGCACGAGTTCTCCGGCGGGCAGCGGCAGCGGATCGGCATCGCCCGCGCGCTGATCTGCCGGCCGACCCTGCTGGTCGCCGACGAGCCGGTCTCCGCGCTGGACGTCTCGGTGCAGGCGCAGGTGATCAACCTGCTGCTGGACCTGCGGGCCGAGTTGGGCTTGGCGCTGCTGTTCATCGCGCATGATCTGGCCGTGGTCGGGCTGATCTCCGACCGGATCGCGGTCATGTACCTGGGCCGCATCGTCGAGATCGCAGCCACCGCCGACCTGTTCGCCCGGCCGCGGCACCCCTACACCGAAGCGCTGTTCTCCGCCGTGCCCGACATCAACGAGTCCCGGGGCGCGCGGCCGCAGCGGATCCTGCTCGAGGGCGACATCCCGAGCCCGCTCGCGCCGCCCTCCGGCTGCCCGTTCCGCACACGCTGCCGCTACGCCGAGCCCGAATGCGCGGTGGCGCCGCCAGCGCTGAAGGAGCGCGCGCCGGGTCACCTCGCCGCGTGCCGGCGGCCTGAACTCACCCTCGCATCCCCCGTCAACTGAACAGGAGCCTCCGATGGGACCCACGATCGACCCGGCCGACACCGACCACAGCCTGCCCGCCCGCGTCGACGTGGTCGTCATCGGCGGCGGCATCATCGGGGTCTCCGCGGCGCTGCATCTCGCGCGGGCGGGCCACAGCGTGCTGCTATGCGAGAAGGGCAAACTCGCCGGCGAGCAATCCAGCCGCAACTGGGGCTGGGTGCGCAAGACCGGGCGCGACCTGCGCGAGGTGCCGCTCATCATCGAGGCGCTGCGGATGTGGGGCGAGTTGACCCGCGAGGGGCTGCCGACGGGGTTCGCCGAATGCGGCGTGCTCTATGTGGCGCGGTCGGACGCGGACCGTGAGCACTATGAGAAATGGCTTGGTCGCGTGTCGGAATACCAGATGGGCAGCCGCCTCATCGAGGGCGACGAGTTGGCCGCGCTCATGCCGGGAGCAACCAAGCGCTATGGCGCGGCGCTCTACACCAAAACGGACGGGCGGGCCGAGCCGCAAAAGGCGGTTCCCGCGCTGGCCGCCGCGGCACGATCGGCCGGTGCGGTCATTGTCGAGAACTGCGCCGTCCGCGGGCTCGATCTCACCGGCGGCCGGGTGACGGGTGTGGTGACGGAACGGGGCCGGGTCGCCTGTGACAGCGCGATCCTGGCCAGCGGCGCGTGGTCCCGCCTGTTCTGCGGCAGCCTCGGGCTCCGGCTGCCGCAGCTCAAAACGCGCTCCTCGGTGCTGCGCACCTCGCCGGTCAGCGGGGCGCCGGAGACCTCCGCCTGGGTCGGTAACTTCGCCTACCGCAAGCGGCTGGACGGCGGCTACACCATCGCCAACGGCAGCGCGAACGTGGTGCCGGTCACGCCGGACACGTTCAAGTTCTTCTTTGATTTCCTGCCCGCCGCCCGCGCCGAACGCCGCGGCTTGCGGCTTCGCCTCGACCAACGCTTCATGGCCGAAGCGCGCACGCCGAAGCGCTGGGACCTCGACACGACGAGCCCGTTCGAGACCACGCGCACGCTCGATCCGGACCCGGTGACGCCGATCAACGACGACGCCGTGCGCAGTCTACGGGAGGTCTTCCCCATGTTCCGGCAGGCCAAGGTGGAGCAGCAATGGGCTGGCATGATCGACGTGACGCCAGACGCGGTGCCGGTCATCTCGGAGGTGGACGGAATGCCCGGCCTGGTGATCGCGACCGGCTTCTCGGGGCACGGCTTCGGCATCGGTCCTGCGGCGGGGCGGCTCGCGGCGGAGATCGCGACGGGCCGGCCGACGATCGTCGACCCCACCCCGTTCCGCTACAGCCGCTTCACCGACGGCACGCCGATCTCGCTGCAGTCCGGGCTGTGACGCCTGATCCGCTTCGCTTTTGCCTCTCCCTTCGGGAGAGGGCCGGGGTGAGGGTGCTCGCACCCGATAATCGCGTCGAGCTTTGCACTCAACAACGCAAACTGCTCGCGAAGATAGTCCAAAACAGTAACTTCGCTCATCTCGGCCTCGAACCTCACAGGAGAAAATACGATGAACATCTCCCGCCGTCGCCTGCTCGTCACCACCGCCGCCCTCGGGGCCACCCCCACGCTCGGCCGAGCGGAGTCCAAGCCGAAGCCCGCGGGCCAGGTCGTCATCGGGCTCTCGCAGGAGCCGACCGTATTCGACCCGCGCCGCCCGCACATCGAGGTCGATGACGGGGTTAACATCGCGGTCTACAGCCCGCTCTGGGCGGTGGCGCCGAGCGGCGAAATGCTGCCGCGCCTCGCGCTCGAGGTGCCGTCCGTCGCCAATGGCGGCCTGTCGGCCGATGGGCTGACCTGGTCCATCAAACTGCGCCCCGGCGTCAAATGGCACGACGGCACGCCGTTCACCTCGGCCGATGTCGCCTTCTCATTGCAGAGCATGACGATGAAGGACTTCCCAGCCTACAGCCGCGCCGGGCACGAGCTCGTCGAGAACATCCAGACACCGGCGCCGGACCGGATCACCTGGACGATGAAGACCCCCTACGCGCCATACCTTTCCATCCTGTCCTGGTTCTTCATCGTCCCCAAGCACAAGCTCGAGACTGAACCGGTCGTGGGCGGCCACTATGCCGAGAGCCCGGTCGGCACCGGGCCGTTCAAATGGAAAGAGCGCGTGCCCGGCGACCACATCACCCTCGTCGCCAACGAAGATTATTTCGGCGACGGTCCCCTGCTGCAAACCGCCATATTCAAATACATCCCCGACCTGACCGTGCTCTACACCCAGTTCCGGACCGGCGACATCGACTATATCGGCTTGCAGGGGATTTCGGCCGACCACTTCGCCGAGGCTAAGACACTCGGGGATCGCACCATCTACACCGCTCCGACCGCCTCGATCGAGAACTTCTACTTCAATCTCGGCCTGCCGCAATTTGCCGAAAAGGCCGTTCGCCAGGCGATTTACTACGCCTATGACAAGGACAGCATCATCCAGCAGCTCTATTACGGCGTGCCGACCCCATCGGAAACCTACCTGCCGCAGCAGAGCTGGGCCTACAACCCGAACCTGCCCAAGCACGAATACAGCATCGAGAAGGCCAAGAAGACGCTGGACGCGGCCGGCTGGGCGCCCGGCGCCGACGGCATCCGCGCGAAGAACGGCGTGCGACTCGCCTTCACCAACTCGACCACCGCCGGCAATCACCTTCGCGAACAGGTGCAGCAGCTCCTGCAGCAGGACTTCAAGTCGATCGGTATCGACATGACCATCAAGAACCTGCCCCCGGCGGTCATGTGGAGCGACTATTGGATCCTTTCGAAGTTCGAGACCGCGATCGTCGGCATCAACTTCATGGTCGGACCCGACCCGGACGCATCGAATTACTTCGCCAGCAGCGAAATCGCCGCCAAGACCGGCGGCGGCCAGAACACGATGCAATACGCCAACCCCGAGGTGGACCGTTTGCTGCAGCAAGGCGCCGCCGAACTCGACCGCGCCAAACGGATCCCGATCTACCAGAAGCTGCAGGCCGTCTTGCGCGAGGACCTCGCCTTTCTGCCGCAGCACCAGTATGCGCTGATCGAGGGCACCAAGGCGAAACTGCAGGGCTACGAGCCCGATATCAACGTCCGCCTCAACACCTGGAACCTCGCCGCCTGGCACTGGGCCTAGTCCATGCGCGACGACCGGCAAATGCACCTGATCGCCTTCCTGATGACCGGCCCGACTTGTCATCACCACGGCGCCTGGCGGCATCCGGAGTCGACGGTCGACGACATCCTTAGCCCGACCCGCTACGAGCACATCGCCCGCGTGCTCGAAGCGGGCCGGTTCGACGGGCTGTTCTTTGCCGACATCCTCGGCCTCTACGACCTCTACGATGGCAGCTTCGATACCATGGTCGGACGCGGCGGCCAGGTCTGCCTTCTCGACCCGGCCGTCGTGCTGCCAATGATGGCCCGGGTCACCAAGCACATCGGCCTCGGCCTGACCTATTCCTCGACCTTCAACCACCCGTATCAGATTGCCCGCATGCTCGGCAGTTTGGACCATCTGAGCGGCGGCCGGGCGGCCTGGAACGTGGTCGCCTCCACCAGCACGCTGGAAGCGCGCAATTTCGGCTTCGACGAGATGCCGGGCCGCGCCGAGCGCTATGACCGGGCCGACGAGGTACTCGAAGCCTGCCTTGCGCTGTGGCACAGCTGGGAGGACGGCGCCCTGCTCGGCGACAAAGCTGCTGGCGCCTTCGCCGACCCCGCGAAGATCCACTATGTCGACTATGCCGGCAAATGGATCCGCACCCGCGGCCCGCTGACCACGCCACGCTGCCCACAGGGCCACCCCGTCATCATGCAGGCGGGCAGCTCCGACCGCGGCCGCGCCTTCGGCGCCCGCTGGGCCGAAGTCATTTTCACCCTGCAGCACCAGAAGGCCGACATGCAGGCCTTCTACCAGGATTTCAAGGCGCGCATGTCGGCCCGAGGCCGCGCACCGGAGGAGTGCGTGGTGCTGCCCTCGATCGATGTGGTGCTGGGCGAGACGGAGGCGATCGCGCGCGAGCGGGCCGAGCACGTCAACAGCCTAGTCGACACGCAGCTGGGCCTGGCGCAGATGTCCGGCCACATCGGCGTCGACCTGGCCAAGTTCGACCCCGACCTGCCGCTCGCGGACTTCGAGAAGGAGGAAGGCTCGCGCGGTTCGTTCGACGTCATCCTGCAGGGCACCAAGGCGGAGGGGCTGACGCTGGGCGAGGCCGCGCGCCGCTTCGCCACCAGCGAGCTGTGTCCGCAACTGGTCGGCACGCCCGAGATGGTGGCCGACCAGTTGGTAGATTTGTTCGAGGACCACGCCTGCGACGGCTTCGTGCTGACGCCGACCACCTTTCCCGGCATGTTCGAGCAGTTCAGCCGCGCCGTTGTGCCGCTGCTGCAACAGCGTGGCGTGTTCCGCAAGGACTACACCGGCCGCACCTTGCGCGAGCACCTGCGCGGCGTGCGCGCATGACCAAGCCGCGGATGCATCTCGGGTTCGACTTCTCCTACTGCCACATGGGCGGCCGCTGGCGGATGCCGGGAGCCTGGCCGGGCCGCACGTTCCCGGACGTGACGATGTACGAGGACGTGGCGCGCCTGGCCGAGCGCGGCTGCCTCGACATGATCTTCTCCGGCGACGGCACCGGCGTGCCGGACTCCTGGCGCGGCTCGCGCGACGCCGCCATCGAATGGGGCGTCAACTGGCCACGGCAGGACCTCAACCCGATCATGGTCGCGATGTCGCGCGTCACCAAGCACATCGGCTACGGGCTGACCTACTCCTCCACCTTCATGCATCCCTACTACACGGCGCGGCTGATGAACTCGCTCGACCACGTCACCGGCGGGCGCATCGCGATGAACCTCGTCACCTCGACTCGCCCCGCCGACGCCGCCAATTTCGGCTTCGACGAATTGATGGAGCACTCCAGCCGCTACGACCGCATGGAGGAGTTCGTCGATGTCTGCCGCATTCTGTGGGACAGCGCCGAGCCCGACACCATGCTGTGGGACCCCGCCACCGGCCGCGTCGGCGAGCCCTCCAAGGTGCACGACGTCAACCATGTCGGCCGCTTCTTCAAGGTGAAGGGCCCGCTGAATACGCCGCCCTCGCCCCAGGGCCGCCCAGTGCTGATCCAGGCCGGCGGCTCGGCCCGCGGCATCCGCGCCTCGGCCTATGTCGCCGACCACGTGTTCGGCGCCGACATGGCCCTCCCGCTCCAGGTCGCCCAGCGCGCGGCGCTGGACGACGCCCTCGTGGCGCTCGGCCGCGACCCGGCCTCCGTCGGAATCCTATGGCAGACACCGATCGTGGTGGCCGAAACCGAGCGCGACGCCCGGGCGCAACGCGACAGGCTGCTCACCGCCATTCCATCCGAGGCTGTCGGCGCCTATCTCTCCTACAACGCCGGCTATGATTTCTCGACCCTGCCCGCGCGCTTCACGCTGGGCGACCTGCATGCCGAGATCGTGGCAGCCAACGCCTCGCCTGCCGGCTTCGTGCGCGACCTCTCGGTGCGCCTCGGCCCGGAGACCGAGATCACGCGCGACGAGTTCCTGCACCACGGCGTGCGCAACGCCACGGGCTGGGACACGACGATCGCCGGCACCGCCTCCCAGATGGCAGACCGGCTGGAGGAGACGTTCGAAGCGACCGGCAGCCGCGGCGGCTTCATGTTGGGGCACATCGTGTCGCTTCCGGGCGATCTGCAGGCGATCGTGGCACTCCTGGTCCCGGAGTTGCAGCGCCGCGGCCGGTTCCGCACCGAGTACCGCGCCCGAACGTTGCGGGAGATGCTGGCCGAACACTAAGTCGGTCGCTTTTGGCATGTGGTTTGCGTCTATAAACGAAAACCGTTCCCATTCCGGCAACGGTCAGGAGATCTGGCCAACCATGACCATAGCTCTGCACCGCTCGCTCACACGCAGCCTCGCCGTTACCTGCCTCGCGGCAACGATGCTCACCGCGCCAACCGCCGGGCCGCTCCGCGCGGAAACTCTCGGGCCGGTGACCGACGATGTCGGAGTGCTCAAGATCGCCAAGGGCCAGCCTGTGCTGATCGGCGCTCTGCTCGTGCTGTCCGGGCCGGACTTGTCGCTCGGCGTCGATGCGTCCCGCGGCGCGGAGATCGCGTTCGACGACCACAAGAACGTGCTGGCAGGGCACCCGATCAAATACCTGCCCGAGGACGGCCAATGCAGCGTGGAAGGCGGTCAAACGGCGGCCACGCGCATTGCCGCGAACAAGCAGATCGTGGCCGTGGTCGGAACGACCTGCTCCTCCGAATCGCGGGGCGGCGCACCGGTGCTGTGGAACGCCGGCATCCCGATGGCTGCGCCCGCCGCGACCGCGCCCGCCCTGACCGCACCCGATCGTGCCGCCGGGCTGCAGGGCTTCGTGCGCTTCGTCTACAACGACCTGAACGGCGCCGCCGCGGCCGTAAAATACGCCCAAGGCCTGAAAGTGGCGAAGGTCGCCACGTTGCACGATGGCAGCCTGTATGCGCAACAATTAGCCGATACCTTCGCCACCAAGTTCAAGGCTGCCGGCGGCACAATCGTCGCGGCCGAAGCCGTCTCGCCGACCGACACAGACCTGCGCCCGGTGCTGACCCGCATCGGCACAGCAAAGCCCGAGTTGATCTTCGCGCCCGACTTCGTCGGCGTCTCGGCCTATCTCGTGCGGCAGGCCAAGGAGATCCCGAGCATGGCCGGCGTCGCGGTGCTCGGCACCGATGCGGTGCTCGCGCCCTCTTTCCTCGAGGCGGCGGGCGACGCGGCGGTCGGCTATCGCCTGACCGGCATCGACAACGACCCATCGCTGATGGGCTCCCAGTATCCGGCGTTCGTGGCGAAGTACAAGACGAAATACGGAGAAGACCCGATCGCCGGCTTCCACGCCAACGGCTACGACTCGGCGCTGGCGATCATGCTGGCCATTGAGAAGGTGGCCAAGACCGATGCTGCCGGCGACACCTATATCGGTCGCAAGGCCCTGCGCGACGCGCTGATGCACACGACCGACATGGACGGCCTGACCGGCAAGCTCAGCTGCGACGAGTTCGGCGATTGCGGCTCGTCCCATTTCGCCGTGTTCGAATACAGCAGCGGCGACCCCTCCACGTTCAAGCTCGGGACCAACCCGAAGAAGGTCTTCCCGTAGCGCCCGCGCCTTGACGGTGGTGCAGGACTGGCTGCGGCGGGCAACCGCGGTCGACTGGTTTCTGCTCGGTCTACGCGTCCTGGTCGTGGCGGTGGTGGGCACCGGCTTCATCGCCGGTCTCCTTCACCCCCGGTATGGCCGGGGGGATTGGTTCTCCTTCCTCGCCTTCGGCCTGACCATCGGCGCGATCTACGCCCTGATCGCGCTGGGCTACACCATGGTGTTCGGCATCTTGCGGATGGTGAACTTCGCCCATGGCGACGTGTTCATGTTCGGCGCGTACGCGTCATGCTTCTCGTTACTCGCCTGCAACCGTGCCGGCATCCTGAGCACCGACCCGGCCCTGAGCTTCGGCATCGCCACGGTGATGTGCATCGGCGTGTCGGCCGGGATCGCGATCCTGGTCGAGCGCATCGCCTACCGCCCGTTCCGCCGCGGCCGATCGCTGGCGCCGTTGATCAGCACGTTGGGCGTCTCGTTCGTGCTGGAATACTCGGCCCGAGGCATGTTCGGGGCGCAGAACAAGGCATTCCCGTCCATGCCGGGGATCGATGGCCTGGTGGCATTCGGCGGCGTCTCCGTGCCGCGGGCGCAGATCGTGGTGGTGCTCGCCGCGGTGCTGACCATGGTGGTGCTGACCCTGATCGTGATGCGGACCAAGGTCGGAACCGCCATGCGCGCGGTCGCCGAAGACAAGGATGCCGCGACCCTGATGGGGATCAACGTGGACCGGGTGATCGTGTTCACCTTCGCGCTCGGCGGCGCGCTGGCTGGGATCGCCGGGCTGCTCTACGGGCTGGTGTTCAAGCAGATCTCGTTCTTCCTGGGCTTCTTCCTCGGCGTAAAAGGGTTCGGCGCGGCCGTGCTCGGGGGCATCGGCAACATTCCCGGCGCCATGCTCGGAGGGTTCGCGCTCGGGCTGGTCGAGAGCCTCGGGCCGGCGGCGTTCCTCGAGGGGCTTGGCGTGCAGTCGCCGTACCAGCTGCGCGATGCGATCGCCTACACGATGCTGGTGATGGTGCTGATCTTCCGTCCGCGCGGCCTGTTGGGCGAGCGCCTGTCGACGACGCGCGCCTGATGGGCGAGGCGCTGGCGGTGGCACGCCCGATCGCCATTCCGGTGGCGCTGCAGCACTACGCCGCCATGACGCTTTCGGTCATCGCCGCCTGCGCATTTACCGTGATGATCGGCTTGTTCGGCCAGTTCAGCAACAAGGCACTCGTCGTCGGCGTGCTGGATATCGGACACGCGCTGCTGCTGGCCATCGCGATGGGCGGCGGGGCGATGGTGACCCGGCGCAACCCGGCCTGGCCAACCGTCTTGGCCGCCGCCCTCGCCGGCGCGGCGGCCGGCGCGCTGCTGATCGCGCTCGTGGCTGCCGCGCGGGCGGCGAACCTGCGCTGGATGCTGGTCTCGCTCACGCCGGTCACGCTCAACCGCATCGGCTTCGGCCTGGCGGATACGGAGGCGGCGACGCTGCTGGCGGTGGCCGGGTTCTGTGCGGCGGGTTTGGGCGCAGCGCTGATCGTGATGCCGATGCTGCTGCGCCGCATCCTCCTCGGCGCGCTGGGCGGAGTCGTCGTGGCCGGGCTGCTGCGGGAGCTGATCCGAAGTATCCTGGCCGGCGCCGGCGGGGTCGACGAGTGGGGCTTCAGCTATGACGGGCTGCTGCCGGCCGGGGCTGTGGCATCGGCCGCGATCGGCGCACTGGTGACCGTGCGGCCCGGTGCGGCGTCGTTCGCCCGCCTTCCGCGCGCCGTCAAGCTCGGGGCCAAGCTGCTGGGCCTGCTGCTGCTGCTCGCGCTGCCCGCGCTGACCAACGATTTCGTGGCGCAGGTCATGATGCTGGTCTGTCTTTACACGCTGATGGGGCTCGGGCTGAACATCGAACTAGGCTTGGCCGGGCTAGTCGATCTTGGCTTCGTCGCCTTCTTCGCGGTCGGCGCCTACACCGTCGCGCTGCTGACGGCGGGGCCGTCCGGCAACGGCGGGCTGATGCCGTTCTTCGCAGCGCTGCCGGTCGCAATCATCGCCGCGGCCGCCTCGGGGTTCCTGTTCGGACTGCCGGTGCTGAAGGTCCGGGGGGACTACCTGGCGATCGCGACGCTCGGCTTGGGCGAGATCATCCGCGTGCTGGTGCTGTCCGACATGCTCAAGCCGATGCTGGGCGGTGCGCAGGGCATCGTGAACCTACCCAAGCCGGCGCTGTTCGGGATCGTGCTCAGCTCGCCGACGCAGCTCTTCTACATGACCGCCTGCCTCACCGCGGGCGCCGGGTTCATCGCCTGGCGCGTGCAGCACTCCGGGCTCGGCCGCCGCTGGCTCGCAGTGCGCGAGGACGAGGACGTGGCGCAGGCGCTCGGTATCGCGCTGGTGCGGGTCAAGCTGTCGGCCTACACGATGGGCGCGGCGTTCGCAGGGCTGGCGGGCGGCATCTTCGCCGGCATGGTCGGCTCGGTGTTCCCGCAGAGCTTCCAGCTCCTGGTCTCGATCAACGTGCTGGCGATCCTGGTCGTGGGCGGCATCGGCAGCCTGCCCGGCGTTGCGGTCGGTGCCGCCGCCCTGATCGGCGCCCCGGAAGTGCTGCGCGACCTGGGCGAATACCGCTATCTCATCTACGGGCTGGTGATCATCGCGGTCGTTCGTCTCAAACCGGAGGGCCTGAGCCCGAAGGCCATCGCGCACCGGGAGCTGCTTTGACCCCGCCGTTGCTCGCCGCGCGCGGCATCAGCAAGCGGTACGGCGGTTTGCTGGCGATCGACACCGTCGATCTCACGGTGCCGAACGGCGCGATCCACGCCGTGATCGGGCCCAATGGCGCCGGCAAGACCACCCTGTTCAACTGTCTCACCTCGTTCGTCCACCCCACCAGCGGCGAGATTTGGCTGAACGACGTCCGTATCGACGGGCTGCGGCCCGACCTGGTGGCCGGCCACGGCGTGGCCCGCACCTACCAGAACATCCGCCTGTTCCCCGATCTGACCGCGCTCGAAAACATCATGGTCGGCGTCGATGCCAAGCGGCCGGAATCCTTGCTCGGCGCATTATTCGCCACGCCAGCCCACCGCCGGACCGTCGCCGACACGCTGCAGCGGGCGCGCACGCTGCTGCAGGCGGTCGGGCTTGCCGGCCGCGGCGACCGACTCGCGCGGCATCTACCCTATGGCGACCAGCGTCGCCTCGAAATCGCCCGCGCGATGGCGATCGAGCCCGTGCTGCTGCTGCTCGACGAGCCGGCGGCCGGCATGAACCCGGTCGAGAGCCACGCCATGCTCGGCCTCATCCGCACGCTGCGCGACCGGCATGGCCTGACCATCCTGCTGATCGAGCACCAGATGCGCGTCGTCATGGGCATCTCCGAGCGGATCACCGTGCTCGACCACGGCGCCTGCATCGCCGAGGGCACTCCCGCCGAGATCCGCGCCGACCCGACCGTGATCGCCGCCTATCTCGGCGCCCGGGCCGCCCGTCACGGCATCGACGCCCTGGAAGCACGCCTCTGAGCGCTCTCACCGCGACCGACTTGCACGTCAACTACGGCAACATCCGCGCGCTGCGCGGCGTGTCGCTCACCGTGCCGGACGGCACGATCTGCGCCGTGGTCGGCGCCAACGGGGCCGGCAAGACCACGACGCTGAACGCCATCTGCGGCCTGCGCACGTTGAGTGGGGGCCGGGTCACGCTAAACGGGCGTGACGTGACGGCCGTGCCCGCCCACGACTTGGTGCCGCTCGGGCTGGTGCAAGTGCCGGAGGGCCGCCGCGTCTTCGGCCGGCTGACGGTGCGCGAGAACCTGAGCATGGGCGCGTTCCGCCGCAAGGACCCGCGTTCCGAGCTCGCGGCCGAGTTGGAGCGCGTGCTCAGCCTGTTTCCCCGCCTGCGCGAGCGGCTGGCGCAACTCGCCGGCACGCTCTCGGGCGGCGAGCAACAGATGCTGGCGATGGGCCGCGCGCTGATGTCGCGCCCGCGCACCCTGCTAATGGACGAGCCCAGCATGGGGCTGGCACCGCAGGTGGTCGACCAGGTGTTCGAGACCATCGTCGCGATCAACCGGCTGGGGGTGACCGTGCTCCTGGTCGAGCAGAATGCGTTCATGGCGCTCGAGATCGCGCAGACGGCGTATGTGCTGCAATCTGGCGAGGTCGTGTTGTCGGGCGCCGGGTCGGATTTGATGAACAGCGACGCGGTCCGCGAGGCCTATCTCGGCTGACGGACCGGCGGGGCACCCCATCTTGCAACGATACCGCTGCAGGATCACGCTTTGCCCGAAGGTCACGTCGTCCACCGTCTCGCCACCGCGTTCACCGACCATTTCGTTGGCCATTGCCTGGCGGCCAGCTCGCCTCAGGGGCGGTTTGCCGAGGGTGCAGCGGCGCTCGACGGGCGCCGCCTCGAGGTGGCGGAGGCGTGGGGCAAGCAGATGTTCCTCGGCTTCGAGGGCGAGGTCTGGTTGCGGGTCCATCTCGGCATGTATGGCATGTGGCGCTTTGCCGGGCCGGGGCTCGCGGGGCTGGGACGACGCAGCAAAGGTGCCGCCGAGGAGGACGAGGAGGGCAGGCCGATCCCGCGCGGCGTGGTCCGCCTACGCCTGGCAAGCCCGATGCATATCGGCGACCTGAGCGGCCCCACCTTCTGCGGCATCGAGACGCCGGCGGAGAAAGCCGCCTCCAGCCGCGCCATCGGGCCGGACCCGCTGCGGCCCGGTGCCCGGCCGGGCCGTGCCTGGAAGATGATCTCCGCCTCCAAGACGTCGATCAGCCAACTGCTCATGCGGCAGGACGTCATCGGCGGCATCGGCAACATCTATCGCGCGGAGTTGCTGTTCCGCGCCCGCATCGAGCCGCACAAGCCCGGCCGCGACCTCACCCGCGCCCAGTTCGACGCGCTCTGGCGCGATGCGAGAGCCCTGCTCCGCGACGGCGTCCGCGATGGCGCAATCATCACCACGCGTCCGAAGGACCGCCCGCCCGGCGCACCGGTGGTTGGCCGCCGTATGCGCAAAGACGCCCGATCCTACGTCGCCTTCCGCAACGGCGAGCCCTGCCGCGTCTGCGGCACGCCGATCGCGATGGAGACCATGGCAGGGCGCAAACTATATTGGTGCCCGAGCTGCCAGACCGGATAGACGCTACTCCAGCGCGTCCTCCTGAATCATCGCCAGCTCGTCCTGCAGGAGCCGGGCGATGCGAAAGGCCAGGATCCGCGCCTGGTATCCCTTGAGTGAGCGAGCCGCGACGGTCGACCGCACGACACTCTCGATCTGGTTCGTCCAATAGGTTTGGCTGGTGTTCGGCATTCGGAAGCTTAGTCCGGAAATTATGAACGAACCGTGAACTTCGGCAGGTCGCGTGTCCACTGGCGTTTGCCGGGCCGCTACGCTGGCGTGAGCACGTGGATCACTCGCGACGCCAACAGATCCTTCACCTTCGCCCCATACTCTTTCATGTGCGGCGACGCGCCATGGGCCCGCAGCGCCGCCATGCTCTCCCACCGCTCCACGACGCAGAAGCTGTCCGGACCGAGCGGCGTTTGGATGGCGCCGGCGTCCGGCGCGTCGATTACCGGCTCGTATTGCACGCAGCCCTCTTCTGCATGTACGGCAGGCACGTTCGCGCGAAAGGCGGCCAGAACGGTGTCGCGCTGGCCGGGTTTGGCGGTAACGATGGCCATGACGTGGATCATGCGGCGTCTCCTCGGGTTGTTCTGGGCGTAAGCTCACCATCCGGGGCCGCGTGGCGCAATGGAGGGATGATGGACCAGGTACTCAGCGGCGATCGCGTGGGATTGTCGACCGAGCGGCTCGGACGGATCGACAGCTGGATGCAGCGTTGGGTCGATAGCGGGCGGCTGGCCGGCATGTCGGTGCTCGTCAGCCGCCGCGGCCAGATCGCCTATGAACGCTGCTACGGCCTGGCGGACATTGCGCGCGGCACCGCCATGTCGCCGGAGACGATCGTGCGGATCTATTCGATGACCAAGCCGCTCACGAGCGTTGCCCTGATGATGCTCTACGAGGAGGGCCGCTTCCAGCTCGACGACCCGATCAGCGCCGTGCTGCCCTATTTCGCCGAGACCCGCGTCTGGGCCGGAGAGGGTCGCGAGCCGGTTCCGCTCGCTCGCCCCATCAGCTACCGCGACCTGCTGACCCACACCTCGGGCCTGACCTACGGCTTCATCAACGCCACGCCGGTCGACGCCATGTACCGCGAGCAGGGTGTCGACTTCCAAACCGCCGACGCCACGCTCGGTGAGGTCGTGCAGAAGGCGGCGACCATGCCGCTGCTCGCCCAGCCCGGCGCCGCCTGGAATTACAGCATCGCCACCGACGTCATCGGCCACCTCGTCGCCGAGATCTCCGGCATGCCGTTCGCGCAGTTCCTGCACGACCGGGTCATTGCCCCGCTCGGCATGACCGACACGGCCTTCACGGTCGCCCCTGGCAACGTCGCCCGCTTCGCTGCGAACTACGCCCGCGGCCAAGACGGCACGGCGACCCTGCTCGACGACCCGGCCACCAGCCGCTTCGTCACCCGCGGGCCCCAGGCTATCGCGTCCGGCGGCGGCGGCCTGACCGGGACGGCGCGCGACTACATGCGGTTCTGCCACATGATGCTGAACAAGGGCGCCGTCGAGAGCGGGCGCTTGCTCGGCCGCAAAACCGTCGAGCTCATGACCAGCAACCATCTCGGCGGCGACATGGCCTCCATGGGCATGCCGCGCTTCAGCGAGAGCAAATACGACGGCGTCGGCTTCGGCCTCGGCTTCTCCATCATGCTCGACCCGGCCCGCGCCGAAATCCTCGGCACGCCCGGCGAGTTCGCCTGGGGTGGCGCAGCCAGCACCGCGTTCTGGATCGACCCGGTCGAGGACATGGCGGTCGTGTTGCTCACCCAGCTCACCCCGTCCAGCACTTACCCGGTCCGCCGCGAGTTGCGCGTGCTGACCTATGCGGCGGTCGTCGATTGACGGAGGATGCGGCAAACGGGAGGGAGCGAGCGTGACCGAAGACCTACTCTTCGAGGCGGCGGACGGAATCGGCCACCTCACCTTCAACCGCCCCGCCCAACGCAACGCGCTCACCTGGGCCATGTACGACGGGCTCGTCGAGGTGATCGAGCGCATTGATGCCGATGGCAGCATGCGCGCCCTGATCATCACCGGCGCCGGCGAGAAGGCCTTCGCCGCCGGCACCGACATCGGACAGTTCCGCGCCTTCAACTCGCCCGCCGACGCGATCGGCTACGAGGAGCGGATCGACCGCGTGCTGACCATCCTCGAGATCCTGTCGCGTGCCGACCATCGCCGCGATCGCCGGAGCCTGCACGGGCGGCGGGGCCGCCATCGCCGCCTGCTGCGACTTGCGGATCGCCGCCGAGGGCGCGCGGTTCGGCTTCCCAATCGCCAAGACGCTCGGCAACTGTCTCTCGATGGCCAACCTGGCCCGGCTGTCCGCGCTGATCGGCGCCGCCCGGGTCAAGGAGGTCATCTTCACGGCACGGCTGATCGAGGCGCGAGGAGGCGCAGCGGATCGGGCTCGTCTCCGAGGTCGTCGCCGCCGCTGCGCTCGCCGTCACGCGCTGCCGAACTGGCGCGCACCGTCGCCGGGCTGGCGCCGCTGACGCTGCGCTCGACCAAGATGGCGCTCCGCCGCCTGCAGGGGAGCGTCGCCGAGGACGAGGAGCTGATCCTGATGTGCTACCAGAGCGCGGATTTCCGCGAGGGCATGGAGGCTTTCCTCGAAAAGCGCCCGCCGGTCTGGCAGGGCGCCTGACCGCGTGGGCAAGCTTGTTCTTCAAGGCCTTGGCAAGCGCTACGGGCAAGGCCTGCGCGCGGTCGCCGACATCACGCTGGCATTGACCGAGGGCGAGTTCGTCTCGCTGCTGGGCCCCTCGGGTTGCGGCAAGACGACGACCTTGCGGATGATCGCCGGCTTCATGGCGCCGACGGAAGGGACAATCTCGGTCGGCGGCGAGGTGCTGTCGTCGCCCACCGCCGTGGTGCCGCCGGAGCGGCGCGGCATGTCGATGATCTTCCAGAGCTACGCGATCTGGCCGAACATGACGGTGCGCGAAAACGTCGCGTTCGGGTTGAGCCTGCGCAAGCTGGGCCGCGCGGACGTCATCAAGCGAACCGATACGATGCTCGACATTGTCAAGCTCAAGCATCTCGCCGACCGCTACCCGTCCGAACTCTCCGGCGGCCAGCAGCAGCGCGTGGCGCTCGCCCGCGCCATCGTCATCGAGCCGGCGGTGCTGCTGCTCGACGAACCGCTGTCGAACCTCGACGCGAGCCTGCGCGAGGAGATGCGCTCCGAGATCCGCCGGCTGCACGACGAGTTCCGCATCACGACGGTGTATGTGACGCACGACCAATCCGAGGCGATGGTGACCTCGGACCGCATCGTCGTCATGAACGCGGGCCGGATCGAGCAGGCTGCCGATCCGGTCAGCCTCTACACTCTGCCGCAGACCCGGTTCGTCGCCGGGTTCATCGGGCGCACCAATTTCCTCGACGGCGTGCTTTCCGGCAGCGAGATCCGCTTTCCCGGCTTCTCCGTCCCGGCGTCGCTCGTGCCCAGCATGGGCGATCGCCGGCCGAGCTTCTCGGTCCGCCCGCAGAGCATCGGGCTGCACACGGCCGCACCCATCGATCGCGGGACGCGCTGGTGGGTGCAGGGGCGGATCGTCGAGCGGGCATATTTGGGCGACTACTGGGATTACGTGGTCGCCCCGGCCGAGGGCGGACTTCGGTTGAAAGTCAGCACCGCTCCGGCCGCCCGGCACGAGGTCGGCGATAGCGTCTGGCTCGAGATCGACCCGACGCTCGCCGCTCCGATACCCCCGCCGAGAACACCGTAGACGGAGTGTTGGCCGCTAAGGATGTTTTAACTTCGGTTAGATAAGACTGATCGAGAGTTGACATTCGGCGTGATGACGCTGCTTCGATCGGAAAGACGTATGGCTGGATCAGGAGCTCCCAAGTTCAATCCAAGGCTATTGATTGATCCAAGGAGCTGGCGCATCTCGGTCCGGCTTGCTGTCCTTTGCGGTGTCGTCCTCATTTCTACCGTGATCGGGATGACGACGGTCATCTTCGGTGCGTTCGAGAAAGCGATGCTGGATCATGCGCAATCGCGGCTCGGGGTGAACCTCGCAATCGCGCACGAACTCCTGGCCCTGCGCGGCGGGACAGATCCGATCCGGATCGAAAGGGATAACCTGGTCGCCAGCAATGGTTTGATCCTCGACGGCAATACGGAGATCGTCGATGCCGTCCGCAAAACTGCTGGCGGCGTTGCGACGATCTTCCGCGGCGATCTGCGCGTCAGCACCAACGTCACCAAGCCAGACGGAGCGCGCGCCGTGGGCACCCGACTTGCGGCAGGCCCAGCGAATGACAGCGCCTTGCGAGACGGTCACACGTTCCGCGGCGAAGCCGACATTCTCGGCACCCGCTACATGACGGTGTACGAGCCGATCCGTGACGCCACGAACGCCGTCATCGGCGTCCTGTTCGTCGGCGTGCCGAAGTCGGAATTCTTCGACTCGCTCGCCTCGACCAAACAGCTGGCGATATCGCTGGGCGCCTGCTTTGCCGCGCTCGGGACGCTGTTGCTGCTCGTGGCCGTCTGGCGGACCTTGGCGCCACTCAACGAAATCCAGCTTGCGATCGCGGAGGTGGGCGAAGGCCAGTTGGACGTGACCATTCCAGCCACGGACCGTGCCGACGAGATCGGCGCAATGGCGCGCTCCGTCGAGATCTTGCGCCAAGGCGGGCTGCAGAAGCGCTGCCTCGAGCAAGAGGCGGTCGAACTGCGGGCGGCCGACGCTGCGATCCAAAGCCGCAAGGACATCGAGAAGGCCGAGGCGTCGGCCGAACAGCGACGGGTCGTCGACGCCCTGGCCGATGGGTTGGCACATTTGTCGAACGGCCATCTCCAGTGCCGGCTCGAGCGCCCGTTCCCGCCGGGTTACGAACGTTTGCGCATCGACTTCAACGAGACCGTCGAACGGCTCGGCGCCCTGATCGGCGACATCGCGGACACCGCGCTCGGGATCCGGTCGAATTCATCGGAGATCGCCAACGCGTCGAGCGATCTTTCGCAGCGAACAGAGCGGCAGGCGGCCAGGCTGGCGGAGAGCGCGGCGGCGCTCGATCAGGTCACCGCAAGCGTGCGGCGGACGGCCGACGCGGGCAATCAGGCGCGGGAGCTCGTGATGACGACCCGTGCTGACGCTGAACGGTCGGGCAACATCGTCTCGGACGCGGTCAAGGCGATGGATACGATCGAGCACTCGTCCGAACAGATCAGCCAAATCATCGGCGTCATCGACGAGATCGCCTTCCAGACCAATCTCCTTGCGCTTAACGCCGGGGTCGAAGCGGCCCGCGCCGGGGAGGCCGGACGAGGCTTTGCGGTCGTGGCGAGCGAAGTCAGGGCACTCGCCCAGCGCTCGGCCACGGCTGCCAAGGAGATCAAAGGCCTCATCCTTGCGTCCGAAGGGCAGGTGCAGGCCGGCGTCAAGCTGGTGGGCGCCGCAGGGCGGGCGTTGAACCGCATCGTCGATCAAGTCAGTCAGGTCAATCAGGCCATGGACCTCATCGCCGAGACCACGCGCGACCAAGCGTCGAGCCTTGCCGACGTCAATGCGACGGTTGGTCAGATGGACCAATTGACGCAGCAAAACGCAACCATGGCCGAACAAGCCACGGCCGCAGCGCGCGACCTCGATGGAGAGATGGGCCGGCTCGAGGATCTGATCTCGAGCTTCCATGTCCGCGGCGAAGGCCGTCCCCGGTCCAAGGCTGCGCCGCTCGGAGAGCTCGTCGCCTGAACCGGTGCGGCGAGGCGGCCTCGCTCAGCGGGATGGCTCAGGCATGATGCGACCTGGACCGACTAGAACGGCACCGTGGTGCCGTTCTGGTCGAGGAGCGTTCCACTGCGCTCCGGTCCGAGCCCGGCGATGACGGCCAGGAGCTTGCGCGCCGCATCAGCCGGGCTCAGCACATCCAGCCCAGTCTTGGCGAACGGACCCGACAACCCGGTCGCCACCGTTCCCGGGTGCAACGCGACACAGACCGCGAGCGGACGGGTCCGGCTCACCTCGATGGCAGCGGTGCGGACGAGTTGGTTGAGCGCCGCCTTGGACGCCCGGTACGCGTACCAGCCTCCCAGCCGGTTGTCGGAGATGCTGCCGACGCGCGCGGAAAGGGTTGCAAACACGGCGCGACGGTCGCGGGCGAGGAGCGGGAGGAAGTGCTTCATGAGCAGCGCCGGCCCGGTCGCGTTAAGGGCGAAGCTACGGGCCAGGTGCCTCGGGTCGAGCTGACGCAGGCTTTTCTCGGGCTGAAACTCGGCGTCGTGCAGGAAGCCGGTCGCATCGATGACGAGGGTGAGGTCGCGGCCGCAAAAGGCCGCGGCCGCTTCGATGCTCGCCTCGTCGAGTAGGTCGAGCGCCGGGTCGGTGCCGCGGCCCAGCTGGACCGTTTCCGGCCCCATCGCGCCGGCAAGCGCCGAGCCGATTCCGCCGGTCGCCCCGACCAAGACCTGCTTCAGGCGTTACAGCCCTTCGCGCAGGACGTCGCGGGCGAAATAGGTGAGGATCAGGTCGGCACCGGCCCGCTTAAAGGCGCCGAGCGCCTCGCGAACCACGCGCTGCTCGTCGAGCGCGCCGGCCAGGGCGGCGAACTTGATCATCGCGTATTCGCCGCTGACCTGGTAGACGCCCAGCGGCAGTTTCGTCTGCGCGCGCACCTGCGCCAGCACGTCCAGATACGGCATTCCCGGCTTGACCATGAGCATGTCCGCGCCCTCCGCCTCGTCGATCGCGGATTCGCGCAGCGCCTCGCGGCCGTTCATCGGGTCGGCCTGGTAGGTCTTGCGGTCTCCGATCAGGTCGCAGCCGGCCGCGGCCCGGAAGGGGCCGTAGAATGACGAGGCGAACTTGCTCGAGTAGGACATGATCGGCAGGTGGTCGAACCCAGCCCGGTCGAGCGCCGAACGCATCGCCGCGATCTGCCCATCCATCATGGCCGAGGGTGCGACCATGTCGGCGCCCGCCTCGGCGGCCACGACGGCCTGCCGGCCGAGATTTTCGATGGTCTGGTCGTTGTGCACGTGGCCGTCGTCGGTCAGGACCCCGCAATGGCCGTGATCGGTATACTCGCAGAAGCAATTGTCGGTGATGACGACCAACTCCGGCGCCGCGTTCTTCGCCGCCCGGGTCATCCGGGCCAGCAGCCCGGCGGAGGACAGCGTGTCGCTTCCGGTCGCGTCCTTGTTCGCCGTCACGCCGAACAGCATCAAGGCCCGGACCCCGTCTCGGGCGATGCCTTCGACCTCGCGCTCCAGATGCTTCAGCGGGATGCGCGACACGCCGGGCATCGCGCTGATCGGAATGGCCTCGTCGCTCGTCTCGTCGACGAAGATCGGCAGGATCAGGTCGGTGGCGCCGACCGTGTGCTCGCGCACGAGGCTGCGGAGCGCCTCGGTGCGGCGCAGGCGTCGCAGCCGGGTGGGCCCTGATGTCATCGACAGCGCATTGGAGCCGAGATCGACCTGCCTCATCGTCACCCTTCCATACCGTCACCGAGGTCTAGCACGCCTTGCGGCCGGCGTCGCAGCTTGCCAGTCTGGATGCGATGCAAAACAAGCCCGACACGGATGCGTTTCTCGCCGATCTGCACGCGCTGCGCCAGATCGGAGCCTACCGAACCGGCGTGCATCGACCGACCTACTCGGCCGAGGATATGCAGAGCCGGCAATGGCTGATGCAGCGCATGCGCGAGGCCGGGCTCGCGCCGGTGATGGACGGGGTCGGCAACGTCTTCGGCCGGTGCTCGGCGAGCGGGCCGGTGCTGCTGGCGGGAAGCCACATCGAATCGCAGAACCAGGCGGGCTGGCTGGACGGCGCGCTGGGCGTGGTTTCGGCGGTGCACCTGGCGCGGGCCGGGCTGGCGGTGGACGCGATCGCGTTCGCCGACGAGGAGGGACACTACGGCGCGTTCATCGGCTCGCGCTCGTTCACCGGGCTGCTGGAAGAAAGCGAGATCGACACGCTGAAGAACCGCTACCACGGCAAGCCACTTCGGCAGGCGCTGGCCGAGGCGGGCCTGGCCGACGCGCCGCGCCTGCAGATCGAGGAGCAACGCTACCGCGGTTTCCTCGAGATGCACATCGAACAGGGGACGACGCTTGAGAGTGCCGACGAGGCCGTCGGCGTCGTCACCGGGATCGTCGCTATCTGGCAGTATCGCCTGGTGTTCGAGGGCCAGCAGGATCATGCCGGCGGCACCACCATGGTGGAGCGTCGCGACGCCGGCCTGGCTGCGGTGCGGTTGCTGGCGTGGATTGATGCCGAGTTCCCGCAGCATGTCGGCCCGCGTACGGTATGGACGTGCGGCAACATAACGCTTTCGCCCGGGGCCGCCAGCATCATCCCGGGCCGCGCGGAGGTCATGTTCCAGTTCCGCGACATCTCGACCGACGTGCTCGTGCGGCTCGACGCCCTGCTGCATCGGGCGGTGCAGGAGAGCAACCGGCGCGAGCGGTGCCGGGCGACGCTGGAGGTGGTCAGCCAGTCCCGCCCGGCCGTCTGCGACGACGGGCTGCAGGGGGCTTTGGCGGCGGCGGCGGAGTTGCTGGCGCCGGGCCGGTGGCAGTATATGCCGAGCGGCGCCGGGCACGACGCGCAGTATCTCGCGCGCAAAATCCCGAGCGCGATGCTCTTCGTGCCGAGCATCGGCGGGATCAGCCATCACTGGATGGAGGATACCAGCGACGAGGACCTCGCGATGGGGTTCCGGGTGCTGTACGAAGGCGCCCGGCGAGTGCTGACCGGTTGAAGCCGGGCGATTGTTGGGGGAACGCGTCATGAAGGTTGGTTTCATTGGGCTCGGCATCATGGGCCGGCCGATGGCGGAGCATCTGGCGGCGGCGGGGCACGAGATGTTCCTGACCAGCCGCAGTGGCGTGCCGGAGGGAATGACGGGTACCTCGTGCCACTCGCCGCGCGAGGTGGCCGAATACGCCGAGGCGATCATCCTGATGGTGCCGGACACCCCTGATGTCGAGAAGGTGCTGTTCGGCGAGAACGGCGTGGCCGCGGCACTCAAGGCGGGCAAGACCGTCATCGACATGAGCTCGATCTCGCCGATTGCCACTAAGGATTTCGCCCAACGGGTGAACGCGGCTGGCGCGGACTACCTCGACGCGCCGGTGTCGGGCGGCGAAGTGGGCGCGAAGGGCGCCTCGCTGACCATCATGGTGGGCGGCCCGCAAGCGGTGTTCGATCGGATCAAGCCGTTGTTCGAGACGATGGGCAAGAACATCACGCTCATCGGCGGGAACGGCGCCGGACAGACGGCCAAGGTCGCCAACCAGATCATCGTGGCGCTCACCATCGAGGCCGTGGGCGAAGGCTTGCTGTTCGCCAGCAAAGCCGGCGCAGACCCGGCCAAGGTCCGCCAAGCGCTCATGGGTGGCCTGGCAACCTCGCGCATCCTGGAACTGCACGGCCAGCGCATGATCGAGCGGACCTTCAATCCGGGCTTCCGCATTGAGCTGCACCAGAAAGACCTCAACCTTGCGCTCGACGGCGCCCGGTCGTTGGGCATGAGCCTGCCCAACACGGAAACGGCGCAGGCGCTGTTCACCGCCTGTGCCGAGATGGGCGGCAAGGCATGGGACCATTCCGGCATGGTCAAAGCGCTGGAGGCGAAGGCCGGCTTCGAGATTGGCGGGAAGGCGCGATAGATGGATGCGAGAGCCCCCGAGACGATAGAGAAGACCATGTTTCCGACTACCGCGAGCACCACGCGCAAGACCCGGCCCGAGGACGACACGCTCCAGTTCGGCCGCGTGTTCACCGACCATATGTTCATGATGGAGTACGACGACGGCAAGGGCTGGCATTCCGGCCGAATCGTGCCTTACGGGCCGCTCTCGATGGACCCGGCCTGCTGCGTACTGCATTACGCACAGGCGGTGTTCGACGGGCTGAAGGCGTTTCGCGGCGCGGACGACCAGGTGCGCTTATTCCGGGTCGATCAGCATGCCGCTCGGCTGAACCGCTCCTGCGAGCAGCTCTGCATCCCGCCGCTCGACCAACGAACCGTTGAGGACTCCATCGCGGCGATCGTGGACGCGGATCGGGATTGGGTGCCGCGCAAGCGAGGGACCTCGTTGTATATCCGGCCCACGGTGATCGCGACCGAGACGTTCCTGGGGTACACCCGTCGCACAGCTATCTATACTACGTGATCCTCAGCCCGGTCGGCGCCTACTACAAGGAAGGCCTCAACCCGGTTCGGATCATGGTTTCCGAAAACCATGTGCGGGCGGTCCCCGGCGGGCTCGGCAGCGCCAAGACGGCCGGAAACTATGCGGCGAGCCTGTCGGCCGCGCGGGATGCCGAGCGGGCCGGGTTCACTCAGGTCCTGTATCTCGACGGCCGCACGCGCGAGTTCCTCGACGAGGTCGGCACCATGAACATCATGCTGCGCATCGGCGACCGCGTGCTGACGCCGCCGCTGAGCTCGGGTTCCATCCTGGCGGGTGTCACGCGGGACTCGGTGTTGCAGCTCCTGGCCGACTGGGGCGTCGAGACGGAGGAGCGGCCGGTCTCGATCCATGAGGTCGTCGAGGCACACAAACATGGCCAGCTTCGCGAGATGTGGGGCACCGGGACAGCGGCGGTGATCTCACCGGTGGGCGAGCTTGGCTATGGCGGAGACCGCATGACCATCAACGGTGGCCAGATCGGCGAGCTGACCCAGCGGTTGTACGATACCGTGACCGCGATCCAATACGGCGAGACCAACGACATCCACGGCTGGACGCGCCGGGTCGGCTGACCTCAGGCGGCGGCACAGGTCCCGCAGAGGCCCTCCACTTCGATCGTCGCATGGTCCGGACGGAAGCCGGTCCGCCCTGCGGCGTGGGAGATGGCATGGGCGATCGAGGGGTCCTCGAGCTCGGCCACCGTGCCGCAGGTGCGGCAGATCAGGAACTGGGCGGCGTGACCGTGCTGGTGCGTGTGGTCGCCCTGGTCGGTGCAGGCGATGAAGGCGTTGAGGCGCTCGATCTTATGGACCAGCCCGTTCTCCAGCAGGAAGTCCAGCGCCCGATAGATCGTCACCGGCGTCGCGTTGGCGCGCTCGGCCTTGAGGCGGTCCAGCAATGCATACGCGCCCAACGGACCGCGGCTCTCAATCACGATTGCCAAAACCCGACGCCGGATCTCGGTCAGCCGCGCGCCATGGCGGGCGCACATCTCTGCCGCTTGATCGAGCTGCGCCTTGGTCGATGGGGCCGGACTCGGTCGGACGTTCATCGCGGCAGTCTAGCAGAGACGGGCTATGCCGTCGTCTGGACGGGTCAGCGGAGCTCTGCCTAGATTGAGGGCATGACCGCCAAGGGCTTGCATATCGATTACTTCGCCTCGCTCAACTCGCCCTGGACGCATCTCGGCGCCGGACGGCTCACGGCGTCTGCGGCCCGGCATGGCGCCACCCTGCGGATCTTCCCGGTCGACTTCGGCACGATTTTTCCAGCGTCCGGCGGACAGCCGCTGCCGAAGCGGTCGCCGCTGCGACAGGCATACCGGCTGCAAGATCTCGAGCGGTGGCGGACGTTCCTGATGATCCCGATCAATCTCAAGCCACGCTTCTTTCCTGCCAACGAAACCCTTGCGGCTCACTGCGTGATCGCCGCGCGCGAGACGCTCGGCGACGCGCCGGCGATCGACCTTGCCCATCGCGTGCTCAAGGCGCTGTGGGAGGACGAGGCCAACACGGCCGAGCCAGCCGTTCTGGCGTCGTTGATCGCCGCGGCCGGGCTCGAGGCGGACGCCCTGCTCGCATCGGCCAGGGACGAACGATGGGCCGAGCAGCGCGCCGCCGACACGCGGACTGCCTTGGCTCGCGGCGTGTTCGGGGCGCCAAGCTATGTCGTCGACGGTGAGATCTTCTGGGGTCAGGACCGGCTCGACTTCCTCGATCGCAGGCTCGCCGCAGCCGGACGCGGGGGGCACTCGGTCTAACGGCCGTGCGGCGCGCGGTAACGAGTTCTTCACTTGCGGCAGATAGGCTGTCCGAGCATCCGCCGGAGAAAGCCCTATGCCTGCCCACCAGCCGCGTCGACACAAAGGGGGCGACCCTGCCCTGCTGCGGCAACTCCGGGGTGAACCCGCGGTCGCCGCCGTGGATAAGCCGGCTACCCCCGCCGAATGGGGCTTCGCGGCCTTGATCACCGCAACCATGCTGCTGATCAGCGCCTACGTGACCCTCATCTAGTCCGGCTCGGCTCCAGCGACTACTGGGCTTGGGCGCTGGCCTCGCTGCGGGTGGCGCCGACGCGTGCGGCCAGGGCTGCGCTCATGAAGTCGTCGAGGTGGCCGTCCAGAACCGCCGCCGGATTGCCGGTTTCGACACCCGTCCGGAGGTCCTTCACCAACTGATACGGCGCCAAGACATAGCTGCGGATCTGGTGCCCCCAGCCGATGTCTGTCTTGGCGTCCTCCTGGGCGGCGGAAACGGCCTCGCGCTTCTCGAGTTCGCGCTCGTACATCTTGGCCTTCAGCATCGTCATCGCCGCAGCGCGGTTCCGGTGCTGGCTGCGGTCGGTCTGGCAGGCGACGATGATGCCCGTTGGAACGTGTGTGATGCGGATCGCGCTTTCCGTCTTGTTGACGTGCTGGCCGCCGGCGCCGGAGGCGCGGAACGTGTCGATCTTGAGGTCGGCCTCGTTGACCTCGATCTCGATGCTGTCGTCCACCACCGGATAGACCCAGACGCTCGCAAAGCTAGTCTGCCGCCGCGCGTTCGCGTCAAACGGGCTGATGCGAACCAGGCGATGCACGCCAGCCTCGGTCTTGAGCCAGCCATACGCGTTGGGGCCGGAGACCTGCAGCGTGGCGGATTTGATCCCGGCCTGCTCGCCGTCACTCTGCTCCATGAGCTGGACCTTGTAGCCGTGCTGCTCGGCCCAGCGGGAATACATGCGGGCCAGCATCTCGGCCCAGTCCTGCGCCTCGGTTCCGCCCGCGCCCGAGTTGACCTCCAGGTAGGCGTCGTTGGCGTCGGCCTCTCCCGACAGCAGGCTCTCGATCTCGCGCCGCTTGGCTTCCTCGAGAATACGCCCGAGCGTCGCGCGACCCTCCGCCGCCATGGCCGCGTCTCCCTCCGCCTCGGCCATTCCGATCAGCTCGACGCTGTCGGCGGCCTCACGCTCCATGGACCGGAGTCCTTCGACCAGGCTCGCCAAGCGGTTGCGCTCGCGCATCACCGCCTGGGCGGCGGCGGCGTCATTCCACAAAGCGGGGTCTTCGGACTGGGCGTTCAGCTCCTCCAAGCGTCCGATCGCGACATCCCAGTCAAAGATGCCTCCGGAGCAGGGCGAATGTCTGCTGCAGTTGAGCGTTCAAGTCATCGGATTCCGTGGACATCGGGGCCTAATATAGGCCGCCGACGCCGCTATCAATGCCGACGCCCGGTCCGGTGCCCGGGCCGCCGCTGACCTCGGTGCCGTCTCCCGGCGCAACGCTGCCGCCGCCGATCACGCCCTGGCTGACGCCGGGTTGCTGGTCGTCCTTGAACCCGTCGGTGCGGGGGCCGTAGCCGCTGTCCCATGTCGCCAGCTTGAGTCCGTCGGGCATCTTGAACTGCAGCGTCGGGCGGTTACGCAGGGCGAACGCCATGTAGTCGTGCCAGATCGGCGCCGCGATCGAGGCCCCCGTCTCCTTGTCGCCCAGGGAGGCATTATTGTCGAAGCCGACCCAGACGGCGGTGACGAGGTCGGGCGTGAAGCCGACGAACCACACGTCGTTGCTCTCCTGTGTGGTGCCGGTCTTGCCTGCGATGTTGTGGCCCAGCCCGGCGCCCGCGGCATAGCCGCTCCCCTTGGTCACGACACCCTGCATCATGGTCACGAGCTGGAACGTACTCGCCGGATCGGCGATCTGGCGACGGTTGTCGACGAGGGTGGGCGGCTTGGACGGGTCCTGGCAGCCCTGGCAATCGATGCCGGAGGGGCGCCAGATCAGCTTGCCTTCCCGATCCTGCACGCCATCGACCAGCGAGGGCAGGACTTCCTTCCCGCCCATGGCCAGCCCGCTATACGCGGAGGCTTGGCGCAGAACGGTCGTCTCGACCGCGCCGAGGGCGGCCGGCAGCACCTTGGGCATGCCGTCCACGACATGGAACGCCACCGCGTTCTGCGCGACGGCGTCCATGCCGACCTTGTCGGCCAGGCGGATGGTGACGAGGTTGAGCGACTTCTCCAGCGCGATCCGCATCGCGATCGGCCCGCTGAAGGTCATGCCGAAGTTGTTCGGGCGCCAGACGCCCTGCGAGGTCTTCTGCTCGAATGGCGCGTCGAGCACCTTCTGGCTCGGCGACAGGCCGGCTTCGAGCGCGGTGAGATAGACGATCGGCTTGAACGAGCTTCCGGGCTGGCGTTCGGCCTGGGTCGCCCGGTTGAACTGGCTGCCCTCGAAGCTCCAGCCGCCGACCATGGCCAGGACGCGCCCGGTCTGCGGCTCCATGGTGACGACCGCTCCCTGCACTTCCGGCACCTGCCGCAGCAGCACGCGGTCGGCCCGGCCGGATTTGGCGTCGGAACCCGCGCCTTGCGGCTCGATCATCACGAGGTCACCGACCGCGAGAACATCCCTCACGCTGCGCGGCGATGGGCCCCGGGCCGCGCCGTGCCGCGGTCGAGCCCAGCCGACATCGCCGAGCGACAGCGTGCCGGTCTGGGATCGACCGCCCCCGTCGGCGCCGTTGCGCTCGATCCAGCCGAGCTTGGCCTCCCGGGCATCGACGGCGAGCGCCACGGCAAGGCGCCATTCCGGCAACATGCCCGGCGGGCGGGCGGTCTCGGCAAGGCGGTTGCTCCATCCCTCGCTCATCCCGGCATCCCCGGCGAGATGCCCGACCGGGCCGCGCCAACCGCCATGACCGCGGTCATAGGCCAGCAACCCGGCCCGAAGCGCCTTGTCAGCGGCGCTCTGCAACGCCGGGTCGAGACTCGTGCGGATCGTATAGCCACCCGTGGTGGTGAGATCGGCGCCGAAGCGATCGACCAACTGCCGGCGGACCTCCTCGGCATACCAATCGCCACCCGCGATCGGCTCTTGCCGGCGGAACGCAGCAGGCTGGATCGGGGTCGCCTTGGCGGTCTGCGCCTGCGCTGCCGTGATGGCGTGGTCCTCGGCCATGCGGTCGAGCACCCAATCCCGCCGGATCTTGGCCCCGTCGGCGTTGCGGAACGGGTTGTAGTTGTTCGGTGCCTTGGGCAGCACGGCGAGGAAGGCCGCTTCGGGCAGCGTGAGCTCGTCGAGCGTTTTGTTGAAATAGGCCGCCGCCGCAGCGGCGACACCGTACGCCTGCTGGCCGAGATAGATCTCGTTCAGATACAGCTCGAGCACGTGCTCCTTGCTCATCGTCTGATCGATCCGCAGCGCCAGGATGAGCTCCTTGGCCTTGCGCGCGATGCTGACCTCGTTGCCGAGCAGCATGTTTTTAGCGACCTGCTGCGTGATGGTCGAGGCGCCGATCGGGCGCCGGCCGCTGCCGTAGCTCATGACGTCCGACAACCCGGCCCGCAGGATGGCCAGCGGATCGACGCCGCGATGGCTCCAGAACTTCTGGTCCTCGGCGGAGATGAAGGCCTGCTTGACGACGTCGGGAATGGCCGCGATCGGCACGAAGATACGCCGCTCGGCGGCGAACTCGGCCAACAGACGGTCGTCGCCGGCGTATACGCGGCTCATTACCTTCGGCTGGTAGGTGCGCAGGCCGTCGAGCGAGGGAAGCTCCGCGGCATAGCGCTGGTAGGTGTGCCAGGCAAAGGCGCCTGCCGCGAGGCCGCCCAACAGCACGAGCAGCAGGAACAGGCCGATGACGCGGCGGAGGGAGGGCCAAAGGCGCGACCCTGTGCGCGGCGGGCGCGGGCGGCGGCTCTGCCCCGGTTCGGGCGTCCCCTTGGGCGCCAGCCGGTCGCCCGGTGCCACGCTAACCTCACGCTTACTCGCCATTGATTCGTTTATCCTCAACTTCGCCTGAACGTCAGCCGGTGGCGATATGCGCTACCGGACCCCGAGACGCGAGATATCCTTCGATCGCCCGGCGCAGGGCAGCCGCGATCCTGGCTCGATGGTCGGCCTGGCGCAGCGCTGCCTCGTCCCGCTGGTTCGACATGAAACCCATTTCGACAAGAACGCTGGGGATCTCCGCAGCGCGCAGCACCATGAAGTGAGCGTGCCGCGCCGGGTTGGCGAGTAGGCCGATCTGCGGCTCCAAGGCGCCGACAACCTGGCGTGCAACCCGCGCCGACCCGAGGCGGGTCTCTTCGCGCACGAGGCTCGAGAGGATGTTCGCGACCTCGGGCGGCAGATTGCGGAAGCGCGGGCCGCCGAACCGGTCGGCGCTGTTCTCGCGGCGCGCGAGATCGGCGGTTTGAGCGTCCGATGCGGAGTCGGCCAGAGTGTAGACGCTGGCGCCCCGCACGGCCGGGTCATGCAGCGCGTCGGCATGCATCGAGATGAACAGGGTCGCCCCCTGTGCCTGCGCGATCTCGACGCGATCTCGCAGTTGTAGGAACACATCCCGGCCGCGAGTGAGCGCGACGCGGCATCGGCCGCCCAGCATCAGTTGACGGCGCAACTCCTCGGCGGCGGCGAACGCGACGTGCTTCTCATAGGTGCCGCTGATGCCGATCGCGCCCGGGTCCTTGCCGCCATGCCCGGGATCGAGCACGACCAGCGGCCGCTCCGCCTGTTTCGACACCCGGGCCGGACGGGCAAGCGCGGAAGCCGGCAGCGCGGCAGCGGCCAGCAGCAGGCGGCGTGGAAGCAAAACGGCGTCAGCCATCTCCTTATTGTAACACGTTCGGGGCGGCCGCGCATGTATCCGGCGCTTGCCGGTGATCGCGCTCTTGCGAGCCCGGGCCGTTTGCGCCATGTTTACAACCGACCAGATGGTGACAGCCCGGCTGGGCACGCTGCGACCACAATTCGCGCGGCCCGCAACTGTGCCACCTCCCGCGCCGCGCGGCTTCGCGCGCCGGGGTCGGTCGCCTTACCAGGGCGGCGCACGCTGGAGTTCCCACGCTGGGAGTTCAGGGCGCGCAGCCCGCTCGCCAGGGATGCTTATGTCAGCCGCCGCGTTCGTTCTGCCCGATTTTGAACCGACCGCGTCGCGCGCATCCGATACCGCTGCTTTGCGGGAGGCATCACGCATCCCGCCCTTGCTTTCATACCATTGCCGCCCCGCCCCATATTTGCCCGTACGCCGCTCTGCCGGCTGGCCGGGGCGCGCGGCTCACCGGAGACCACCCCCTCATGACCAAGCGCATGCTGATCGACAGCACCAATGCGGAAGAAACCCGCGTGGTGGTGCTGGACGGTAACCGCCTCGACGAATTCGACGTCGAAACTTCGACGAAGCACCAGCTCAAGGGCAACATCTACCTCGCCAAGGTCGTTCGCGTCGAACCCAGCCTGCAGGCGGCGTTCGTCGAATATGGCGGTAACCGCCACGGCTTCTTGGCTTTCGGCGAAATCCACCCGGACTACTACCAAATCCCGGTCGCCGACCGGAAGCGCCTGCTCGAGGCGCAGGAGCAGGAAGCGCGCGAGGACGAGGAGGCCGAGGAGCGCGCCGCCGCCGCTCAGGACCGTAAGAGTCCCTCCTCGGGCGAGCGTTCGGCCGCGGCGGACGAGGATGTCGAGGCAGAGGCCACCTCCGACGAGAGCGCTGCCGCCGACGCCCCGGTCAGCGAAGTGCCAACCAGCGAGCTGACCGCCGCATCGAACGACCATCCTGCCGAGATCGATACCCCGGCTGCTGAGTTCGACACTGTGCCCGCCGCCACGGCCATCGACGCGCCAGAGGCGAGCGCGGATGACGCCTTCGTCGACCCGGTGCCCCCGGACGAGCGCGTCGAGATCGCGCAACCGGTCGCCATCGCAGCGGACATGATCGTGGCGCCGGAGGAGGCCTCGGCGCTCTTTCCGGACGAACCCGGCGACCCGGCAGACGTCGCGGCCGAGCCGTCCGGCATCGACGCATACGAGTCCGATGCCGGCGAGGACCCGGCGGAGAGCGAGGAGCCGCCGCCGGAGCAAATCGGCGGCGAGCATGACACCGAAGAGCCGGACCGGCGGTCGACGCCGCGGTTCCTGCGCCACTACAAGATCCAGGAAGTGATCCGCCGCCGGCAGATCCTGCTGATCCAAGTCGTCAAGGAAGAGCGCGGCAGCAAGGGCGCCGCGCTGACGACCTACATCTCGCTGGCCGGGCGTTTCTCGGTGCTGATGCCGAACTCGCCGCGGGGCGGCGGCATCTCGCGCAAGATCACCTCGGCGGCCGATCGCCGCCGGCTGAAGGAAGTCACCGCCGAGCTGGACCTGCCGCGCGGCATGGGGCTGATCGTGCGCACCGCGGGGGCGAATCGGCCGAAGCCGGAGATCCTGCGCGACTGCGAGTATCTGCTCAATCAATGGGACCAGATCCGCGAGCTGACCATGAAGAGCATGGCGCCGGCGCTGATCTACGAGGAGGCGAGCCTCATCAAGCGCGCCATCCGCGATGTGTATTCTCGCGACGTGGACGACATCCTAGTCGATGGCGAGCAGGGCTGGCGGGCGGCGCGCGACTTCATGCGCATGCTGATGCCGACGCATGCGCGCAAGGTGCAGCTCTGGAAGGAGCCGACGCCGCTGTTCGCCAAGGCGCAGGTCGAGCAGCAGCTCGAGGGGATGCTGCAGCCGACCGTGCAGCTGCGGTCCGGCGGGTACCTGGTGATCAACCAGACCGAGGCGCTGGTTGCGATCGACGTCAACTCGGGGCGGTCCACACGGGAGCGCGGGATCGAGGAGACGGCGCTGCGCACCAACTTGGAAGCGGCCGAGGAGGCGGCGCGACAGCTCCGGTTGCGCGACCTGGCCGGGCTGATCGTGATCGACTTCATCGACATGGAGAGCCGGCGCAACGTCGCGGCCGTCGAGCGCAAGCTGAAGGACGCGCTCAAGCACGACCGCGCCCGCATCCAGGTCGGCGGCATCAGCCATTTCGGCCTGCTCGAGATGAGCCGCCAGCGGCTGCGCCCGTCGTTGATGGAGACCAATTTCGTGACCTGCCCGCATTGCGGCGGCAGCGGGCACGCGCGCAGCACGGAGAGTGCGGCGCTGGTCACGCTGCGGGCGATCGAGGAAGAGGGCGGCCGGCGGCGGGCAGCCGAGATCGTGGTGTACTGTGCCTCGTCGATCGCGCTCTACATCCTCAACAACAAGCGGCAGCGCCTGACCGAGATCGAGGCGCGGCATGCGATGCTGGTCACGTTCGTCGCCGACGAGACGTTGCTGCCGCCGCAACTGCGGATCGAGCGGGTGCGGGCCCAGACCGCCCTGGACACGGCGGCGCCGATCCAGCAACTCGCGCCGCCGGAGCCGTTCGACGATCCCGACGAGATCGAGGCGGAGGCCGAGACGGAGACGGACGCCGATCTCGAGAACACCGACGATGACGAGGCTGAGCCGGGGGCGGCCGATAGCACTGCCGGGTCGGCGGGCGACAGCAGCGAGAAGCGCGGCCGCCGCCGCCGTCGCCGCCGGGGCGGACGTCGCGAAGACGGGAGCGCCGTGAGCGCGGAGGCTGGCGTTGAATCCGAAGCGGAGATCGCCGGCGAGACCACGGAGGACGAGCCCGGCGGCGACGAGGTGTCGGCCGGGTCGGAGAGCACGGACGAGGCGCCACAGGGTGCGGCCGCGCCCGGGCCGTCGTCGGCGGCCGGTGATGCGGAAGAAGGAGAGCGCCGCCGCCGGGGACGCCGCGGCGGACGCCGCCGCCGCCGGGACGGCAGCGAGGGCGAGGTGAGCGGGACGACTGCGGAGACTCCGGAGGAGGAGAGCTACGTCGAGCCGGCGCCGGCGCCGGCCTTTGCCCCGGCCTATGTCGGCCCAACCCCGGCCAACCCGTTCGGTGGCGCCAGCGCGTTCGACATCTTCGACGCGATCGAGCAGGCGGAGGAGCAGCGCCTCTCCCAGCCTAAGCCGGCGCCGGCGTCTGAACGGGTATCGCAGCCGCTGCCCCTGCAAGAGGTCGTGCTCCAGGCGGCTCTGGACACCGCACCCGCGCTTGCGGCGGGCGAGCTCGAGGACGCGAGTGGTGACCTCGCACCCGAGCAGAGCGAGGCACCCGAAGCCGCGCACGCCGCCGTGGCGGCGGTTGTGGAGCCGGAGCCCGAACCAGCGCCAGAGCCGGAGCCGGTGAACCCGGCCCTTCAGCCCGTGTTGATCGGCGCCGCGGAACCGACGGAGAAGAAGCGGGGTTGGTGGCGGCGGTAGCCGTTCCAGGAGGTTCCAAGGCTTGAGCAGACGACCGGTTCCAAAGCGTGGCGCGGTTGCCCTGCTCACGCCCTTTCTGATCGTGGGCTGCGCGACACCCCAGCCCGCCCCGCAGCCGCCGTCCGGAGCCGCGCGCACGCTCGGTCCAGCACTCGATGCCCAGGTGCCGGATTACGCCAAGACGCCGTTCGAGCCGTTCTCACGAGAGAACGCAATCGCCATCGCCATGCGCGAATGGCGGGCTTGGGGCATGCAGGTCAACGACGCCCCGCCCGGTCCCGACCTGCCGATCGAGGCACGCGAGGACCGGCAGGCCGGCATGTGGCAGCGGGTCGGCGATTACTGGTGGTATGGCCAGGATGGCGGCTCGCAAAGCAGCGGCTGGACCGGCAAATACAGCAATGACGGCCGGGAATACCGGGCCGAGCCGCCGGCTTGGTCGGCGGCCTTCATCTCGTATTTGATGCGGTCGGCCGGCGCCGGCGACCGCTTCCCCTACTCGCCGCTGCACGCGACCTACATCAACGCAGCCGCAGCAGGCAATGCAATCCTCGCCGCCCAGCCGCCCGAGACCTATGCGGTCCAGCCCGGCGACCTCATTTGCTACGGACGGCGCGGCGCTCAGCGGCTCCGGTTCGCCGACCTCCCGGCGTCGAGCTTCTTTGGCCATTGCGACATCGTGGTCGGCGCCATCCCGGGGCAACTCACAGTCGTCGGCGGCAACGTGACCGCCGGCGTGACGATGAAGCATGTGCAGGTCACCGAGCAGGGTATGCTCGCGAGCTCGGATGGCGCCGTGCTCGACGCCCGCTATCCGTGGTTCGTCGTCCTACACATCGCCTACGATCGGTAGCTCAGCCGCGAAGAAACCAGACGCGGAACAGGGCGGTCTCCAGCGGCGTCTGGCGGCGGAGTCCTGGAATGAGGAGCGCGCGGAGACGAGCGGCAATGTCTCCCTGGAGCGCCCGGTCGACCAGGGCGACGATCCGGCGGGCCTCTGGGGTGAGGACGTCCGCGGCGGCGCGAAGGGCGGCGACGTTGGCGCGGAGGACGGCCAGGTAGGCGTCAGGCCCGCGGCGAAGCGCCGCGGCGGCACGGCGGCGGCGGGAACTCGGGGCGCCGACCAGGTTGGCGGTATGTTGGCGGTACAGCATGGTGGGCTCGGGGTCGGCCACGACCCGGCCGCCCGCGCCCGTGACCAGGAGGTAGCTCCACCAGTCATGGAGCGAGCCGCTGGGCGGCGTGCTGGCGGCGATCAGGCAAGCCGCAGCCGGGTCGAGCACGATGGTGCAGCCGGTGGCGATGTTCTGGGTGAGCGCGGCGGCGAAACAGGGCTGCCGGCGGAATGGCGCGGAAGGACCGATGGGGACGAGTTCATCGTCGACCAGGATCTGCCGGCTGCAATAGAGGGTCGGGCCGGGCAGCCTGCCGAGTGCCGACAGGGCGCGGGTCAGCTTGCCGGGCAGCCAGACATCATCCTGATCGGAGAATGCGACGGGGAGGCCGAGCGGCCGGGCCGCCGCAAGAAGCGCGTAGAAGCTGTGGGCGACGCCGAGGCGGCCCGGCATCTCGACCCGGCGGCAGCGCTCGGCGCCGACCTCGCGCGTGAACGCTTCCATCAGCGCGACGGTCGGGTCAGTCGATCCGTCATCGCGCCAGAACAGCACCCAGTCCGGCTCGGTCTGGCGCCGGTAGCTCTCGAGCTGGGCGGGGAGGAAGCGAGCGCCGTTATAGGTCGAGAGGATAATCGCGACGCGGGAGGGTGGAGGCGTCAAGCGCTCGCTGGTGCGGGCGCCAGGAGGGTGGCGACGACGCCGGGGAGGCTGGCCTGCCAGGCGGGCTGGCGCAGGCCGAACACGCGCTCGAGCTTGCTGCAGTCCAGGCGGCTGTCGGCCGGTCGCTTGGCGGGAGTGGGGAACTCGGCCGTGGCGATCGGCTCGACGGTGGGCGGTGCGAGGCCGTGCCGGGCGGCCTCGGCGAAGATCGCTTCGGCGAAGCCGTGCCAGGTTGTCTCGCCAGAGCCGCCGCTATGGAAGATGCCGGCGTAGTCGCTCCGCCAATCGGTCAGGGCGGCATGGGCGACGCCGAGGACGATGTCGGCCAGATCGCTTGCGGCGGTAGGGCAGCCGCGCTGGTCGGCGACAACGCGGAGGTGGTCGCGGGTCCGCGCCAGAGCAAGCATTGTGCGGAGGAAGTTCTTGCCGGTGGCGGAGTAGACCCAGGCGGTTCGGATCACGATGGCGCGGGGGCAGGCGGCGAGAACGGCCTGTTCCCCGGCCAGCTTGGTCGCGCCATAGACGCCGGTCGGGTTCGTCGGGTCGGTCTCGACGTAGGGCGCGCGCTTGTCGCCGTCGAACACATAATCGGTGCTGATGTGGATCAGCGGGATGCCAGCGCGGGCGCAGAGCGCGGCGAGGCGAGCCGGGCCGTCGCGGTTGGCGCGGGCCGCACCGGCCGGGTCGGCTTCGGCCGCGTCGACGGCGGTCCAAGCGGCGGTGTTGACCACGAGGGCCGGGTTGGCGTCGGCGATGATGCCGTCGAGAGTATCCGGCCGGTCGAAATCGAACTCGGGGCGGCCAACCACCCTCACATCGGGGGCGCGAGCGAGCGCCGTGGCAAGCTGTCCGCGTCCGCCGGTCACCAGGATCACGGGAACAGCTCCGGCACATCAGTCCATCGGGGCAGCGCGAGGTCCTTGTCGGAGAGGATGGCGGCGCCGGGCTCGATCGGCCAAGGGAGCGCGAGGGTGGGGTCGTCCCAGATGACGCCCCGCTCGGCCTCGCGGTCGTATGGCGCGGTCACCTTATAGACGACTTCGGTATCGGGCTCGAGCGTGCAGAAGCCGTGCAGGAAGCCGACTGGAACCCAAAGCTGGCGCCAATTCGCGGCCGACAGCTCGACGGCGGCCCAGCGGCCGAAGGTCGGGGACGACCGGCGGGCGTCGACGGCGACGTCCCAGATCGCACCGCGGATGCAGCGGACGAGCTTGCCCTGCGCGTTCCCGCCGATCTGGCAATGCAGGCCCCGGAGCACGCCGCGGTCGCGCGACAGGCTCTGATTGTCCTGGACGAAGGTGCCGTCGATGCCGGCAGCGGCGAAGCGGGGGGCGCTCCAGGTTTCGGAGAAGAAGCCGCGCGCGTCGCCGAAGCGGTCGGGCGTGACGGCGACCAGGCCTGCGAGGTCGAACGTTTCGGTCTTCACGCGTGTTGTCCGTCGGCAAGCTCGTTCAACACGCGGCCCAGCTCGGTCTTGATGAAGCCGCTCGCGGCTGCGCGCAGCCCGTTGGCATCGATGTAGCCCATGCGGAAGGCCACCTCTTCCGGGCAGCCGACCAGCAGGCCCTGACGGGACTGGATGGTCTGCACGAAGGTCGCCGCCTGCAGCAGGCTGTCGGGCATGCCCGCATCGAGCCAGGCGCAGCCGCGGCCGAGACGCTCCACCTGCAGCGAACCCTCTTGGAGATACATGCGGTTGAGGTCGGTGATCTCGAGTTCGCCTCGCTGCGACGGCTGGACCTTGCGGGCCAGATCGGTGACCCGGTGATCGTAGAAATACAGGCCGGTCACCGCCCAGTTCGATTTCGGAGCCGCCGGCTTCTCGACGATGTCGATCGCCCGGCCGTCGGCGTCGAAATCCACCACGCCGTAGCGTTCGGGGTCGCGCACCTGGTAGGCGAAGACGGTCGCGCCATGGGTGCGGCGAACGGTCGATTGCAGCAGGACGCTGAGCTTGTCGCCGAAGATGAGATTGTCGCCGAGGGCGAGCGCGCAGGCCTGTCCGTCGATCCAGTCGGCGCCGATGTGGAAGGCTTGGGCCAGGCCCTCCGGCTTCGGCTGCTCGGCATAGGTGAAGGTGACGCCCAGTCTCTGCCCGCTGCCGAGCAGCCGGCGGAATTGCGGCAGGTCCTCCGGCGTCGAGATGATCATGATGTCCCTGATACCGGCGAGCATCAGCACGGACAGCGGGTAATAGACCATCGGCTTGTCGTAGACGGGAAGCAGCTGCTTGCTCGAGGCGAGCGTGATCGGGTGGAGGCGGGTTCCGCTGCCACCGGCGAGGATGATGCCCTTCTGGCTCATGCAGCGGCGCCGACAGGGTTGCTCTTGGCCTCTCCGAGGCGGTGTCCGGCGTAGGTGCCGGCGCGGATCGCCTGCCACCAGGGTTCGTTGGCGATGTACCACTCGATCGTGCGGCGAAGCCCGGCGTTGAAATCGTGCTCGGCGCGCCACCCCAGGGCAGCCTCGGCGCGAGACGGGTCGATCTCATAGCGGAAGTCGTGGCCGGGCCGGTCGGTGACGAAGTGGATCAGGCGCTCGCGCGGACCGGCCGGGTCGGGCCGGATGTCGTCGAGCATGGCGCAGATCGAGCGGACCACGTCGATATTGCTGCGGGGCTGGCGAGGACCGATGCAGAGAGTGTCGCCGGGTTCGGCCCGTTGGAGCGCGAGGACGAGGGCGGCGGCGTGATCGTCGACGAACAGCCAGTCGCGTTGGTTGGTGCCATCGCCATAGACCGGCAGCGTCTTGCCCTCGAGCGCATTGAGCGTGACGAGCGGGATCAGCTTCTCGGGGAATTGCCAGGGACCGTAATTGTTCGTCGTATTGGTGACGAACGTCGGCAGGCCGAAGGTGTGGAACCAGGCGCGCACCAGGTGGTCGGATCCGGCCTTGCTGGCCGAGTACGGGCTGCGCGGGTCGTACGGGGTCGTCTCGCGGAAGGGCGGATCGCCGGGACCGAGGGCGCCGAACACTTCGTCGGTCGAGATATGGTGGAAGCGGAACGCGGCCTTGGCGGCCGGCGGAAGACCTGACCAATAGGCGCGCGCAGCGTCGAGCATGACGAAGGTGCCGACGACGTTGGTGGTGATGAAGTCGGCCGGGCCGTCGATCGAGCGGTCGACATGGCTTTCGGCCGCCAGGTGCATGACGGCGTCGGGCCGATGTGTCTCGAAGATCTCGCCGATGGCGGCGGCATTGGTGATGTCGGCGCGCAGATGCAGGTGCCGCGGATCATTGGCCGCATCCTCGAGCGCGTCGAGCGAGGCCGCATAGGTCATCTTGTCGACGTTGACGACGCTATGGCCGGTCGAGCGGATGATATGCCGGATCACGGCCGAGCCGATGAAACCGCATCCCCCGGTAACGAGAATCCGCATGGCCTCAATTACGTCAGGGTCGTCGACGACGCAACGCCGCGGGCCATGAGCCCTGGAGCGGCGGCGGCGCTTTAACATCGGTGTGAGTTGTGTAAGTTCAGGACTCCCCAACCATTTGGATCGATGCGCTCCATCTGCTCCCCCACCGAGCGACGTGCCCGGATGACCATGACGGTCGAGCCCGCCCGGTTGCGCGGATCCTGGGCGGCGGGGCCGAGCGCGGTGGGCATTGTGCTCGACGGCGTCGTGCAAGCCGTGGTTGCCTCGACACCAAGCGGCTTTGTCTGGGATATGCCCTCGCATGTGTTCGGGCGGCTGCTCGACGTCGTCTCGGTCGAGGACGGCGCTTCGATGCTCGCGGCGCCCGTCGCGTTGGATGCGGTCCGGCCCGTGCACTGGCGGGGTTGGGCGGTCCGGGAGCGCCGGGTCGTGGGGGCCTTCGATGCGGAGGGGACGGCCGGGGCCGCGCTGCCGGTGGCGCTGGTCGCCGACGGGCTGCGCTATGCGGACGGGTTCGCGCGCCGGCAGGCGGACGGATCGTTCGCGTTCGATCTCGAGATCAGCCGGCTGCCGCCGGGGATCGAGGGGGTGGCGCTGCAGCCGATGGTGGGCCAGTTGCTGCTGGCGCCGGTGCTGCTCGTGCCGGCGGATGCGTTCCGGCATGTCGGCTTTCTCGAACCGTCCGAGCCGTGGCGGGTGCGGGGCTGGGCGGTCGAGCGGGAACGGCCTGGGGAACGGGTCGCGCTCGAGCTGTATGTGGACGGGCAGTTGGCGACGACACTGGTGGCCGACGGACGGCGCCAGGATGTGGCTGCCTCCGGCTTCGGCGATGGGCTGGCAGGGTTCGACGTGACGGTGCCGGCGCCGCTCGACCGGGTAGCGACTATCGACGTGCGGGTCGCGGGCGGCGGGCCGAGCCTGGGCGGGAGCCCGTTCGTGCGGCCGGCAGCGCCGCGTCATGTCGGGTATTTCGACGGGGTGGACGGCTTTTCCGCCGGTGGATGGGCGATCGACCTGGCGGCGCTGGGCCAGCCGGTGCAGGTCGAGGCGTTGTGCGACGGGGAGGTCGTGGGCGCCGGCCTGGCCGATCTGTATCGGGGCGACGTCGCCGAGGCCGGGCTGCCGACGGCGCGCTGCGGCTTCCATCTGCTCTTGAACCGGCCGGCGGCGTGGCTGGTCGGGCGCGAGGTGGTGCTGACGATCGCCGAGACCGGGCTGACGCTGCAGGGCTCTCCCCGGCGGGTTGCGCTGAACCAGAACGTGGCGGCGTTCCTGGCGCGTCGGAGCCCGGCGCCGGCGGTGCTGGCGAGGCTGCGGCGGCGGCTCACCCGGCGGGTGCGAGACGTGCTGATTTCGATCGTCATGCCGATCCACGAGACCCGGCGCGAGTGGCTCGCCGAGGCCATCGGCAGCGTCATCGGGCAGTGGTCCGACCATTGGGAACTGATCTGCGTCGATGACGGGTCGGCCGGGGCGCAGGTTGCCGAGGTGCTGCAGGCGGCGGCGCAGGACCCTCGCGTCAGGGTGGTGCGGCGGGAACGGAGCGGCGGCATCGCGCAGGCGGTCAATGCAGGCCTGGCGGTGGCGCAAGGGCAGTATGTCGCGTTCCTCGATCATGACGACGCGCTCGAGCCGGATGCGGTCTATCACTTGGCGCAGGCGGCGCAGCAGACGGGCGCCGGGCTGATCTACAGCGACGAGGTTCTGACCGGGCCGTCGCTGGACCAGGTCGTGCAGCATCGGGCGCGGCCGGCGTGGAGCCACGACTATTATCTGTCGCACCCCTATTTCGTGCACCTGGTGGCGGTGAGGCGGGACGTCGCGCTGGCGATCGGCGGCTACGACGAGGCGATGCCGATATCGGCGGACGTGGATTTCGTCCTGCGAGCAGCAGAGCGGGTGCCGGCGGTCGTGCATGTGCCGCGCGTGCTCTACCGGTGGCGGACGCATCCGGGGAGCGCGGGGCACCAGCGGCAAGACGAGGTGATGGCGGCGACGCAGGGGGCGATCGAGCGGCATCTGGGTCGGTTGGGCCGGCATGCCGCGGTGCGGGCCGGGTTGGGGTTCAACCAGTTCCGGGTCGACTGGCCCGATGATGGCGGCGAGGTCTTGATCGTCATTCCGACCAGGGACCGGGTCGACTTGCTGCAGCGCTGCATCGAGAGCATCGAAGCGACCGCTGCGGGCGAGCGGTACCGGATCGTCATCGTGGACCATCAGTCGACGGACCCGGCCAGCGTCGCCTACCTGGCAAGCGGGTCGTACCCGGTGCTGCCCTATGAGGGGCCGTTCAACTTCGCGGCGATGAATAACCTCGCGGTGGCGGCAGAGGGCAGGACGGCGTCGTACGTGCTGTTTCTCAACAACGACATCGAGTCGATCGGGCCCGGGTGGCTCGGGCGGCTGCGCAGCCTGGCCGGCAGAGCGGAGGTCGGCGCGGTGGGGCCGCTGCTGCTGTATGGAAATGGGCGGGTGCAGCATGCCGGGGTGATCGTCGGGTTCGGCGGCACTGCGGACCACGCGATGCGGTTCGCCGAGCCGGACGCGCCGGACGGATCGCGCAACCCCGGCTATAATTCGAGCCTGACCAGCGTGCGCGATTACTCCGCGGTGACGGCCGCCTGCATGATGATGCGGCGGGCAGCATTCGAACAGGTGGGCGGCTTCGACGAGGCGTTCGCGGTCGGGTTCAACGATACCGATCTCTGCCTCCGGCTGCGGGCCGCCGGGCTCCGGGTCTTATACGACGGGCACACCGTGCTGCGACATCATGAGTCGGCCACGCGGGCCATGGACAAGGCGCTCGCCGATCCGACCGAAGACGAAACGCGGTTCCGGGCGCGCTGGCCGGCTTTCGTCGGCGGGATCGATCCATTCTACAATCCATGGCTTGCGCTCGATGGCGCGGACCATCGGCTACGGACCGATACCGGATGGAAAGCCCGCCTGAACCCGCGAGTGACATTGCTGCATTGCAATTTTTAGTTGCGCTCGGCACGCATTCCTGCAAGCGTCCACGACGCGCAACGGCATGGAACAGCGGCAATGACGCTCGCGATCGACGACCCGATCCTATTGTCTGCTCCGATCGATCTTGCCGCCAGCGCGGGTGTCGACACGGCGGTCTTACGCTGGACGGCAGCGACCTGCGCGGCCGCCCTCGAAGGCTACACGGTGTTCAGGAACGGCGTGGCGATCGGGCGGACGATGGAGACGAGGTTCGCGGTGGACGGGCTGACGCAAGCCACCGGATACGTGTTTACGGTCGCCGCGGTCGACGCCGCCGGCAGGCTGGCGACATCGCCGCCGGTGGCGTTGCTGACCCAGACCGGCACCGCGTCGATGTGAGACCTCGCTCGGGCGTGCGGTAGTCGCCCGTCCACGTCGCAGTCTTCTCTGCGTGGACCAGCAAGCGGTGCGGCTGTGCAAGAGGGTGCGATCTTGTAGGCTCGCCCGCATGACTCCCGCCCTGACCGCCTCGCTCGCCGAAACCTTCGCCGTCATCGCGCTCGGCCATGTGGAGCGGGAGTATCCCAATAAACCCGGGCACGTGCTCGACGGGGCGGAGGATGCGGGGACGCCAGCCGCGCTCCACCCCGTGTTCTACGGCAGCTTCGATTGGCATTCCTGCGTGCACGGCTACTGGCTGCTGGCGCGGGTGCTGCGGCGCTTCCCGCACGCAGCGTGCGCCGGGACGATCGCGGCGCTGTTCGACCGGCACCTAGTAATGGAAAAGGTGGCGGGGGAGTGTCGCTACTTCGAGCGCAACAGTGCGCGCGGGTATGAGCGGCCGTACGGATGGGCCTGGCTGTTGAAGCTCGCGGCGGAACTCGCAGCGTTGCCGGACCCCCGGTGGAGCATAGCGCTGCAGCCGCTGGCCGAGATCATCGCGGCGCGGTTCACGGCGTTCCTGCCGATCGCGACTTATCCCGTGCGGACGGGCACGCATGGGAACACGGCCTTCGCGTTGCGGCTGGCGGCGGATTACGAGGACGCCGGGTTGCGGGCCCTGCTGCAGGAGACGGCATGGGGATGGTATGGGGCGGACGCGAACTGCACGGCGTGGGGTGAGCCGAGCGGGGACGATTTCCTCTCGCCGGCGCTGATCGAGGCGGAGTGCATGCGCCGGCTGCATCCGGAGCGGTTCGACGGCTGGTTCGAACGGTTCATGCCGGCGCTGCCGGGCGTGCTGCAGACGCCGGCGCGCGCGAGCGACCGCACGGACGGTAAGATCGCGCATCTGGATGGACTGAATTTGAGCCGCGCGTGGTGCATGGACTCGTTGGCGCGCCCAGGCTTCGGCCCGATCGCGCGCGCGCATCGGGACGCGGCGATGCCGCATCTGGCGGGGCACTACATGGGCGAGCACTGGCTCGCCAGCTTCGCCATGCTGGCGCTCGACGAGACAGGGGGACATGAATGACGGGACCGTTCAGAGCGCTGCGGGTCACCAGGGGGGAGCCGCCGACGGTCGAGATCGTGACCCTGGACGACGCTGCTTTGATGGAGGGTGACGTCACCGTCGCGGTCAGCCATTCGACGATCAACTACAAGGACGGGCTTGCGCTGACCGGGACGGCTCCGATTTTGCGGCGTTCCCCGATGACCCCGGGTGTCGATTTCGCAGGCGAGGTGATCTCGTCCCAGAGCCCGGAGTTCGCCGCGGGCGACACCGTCGTGCTGAATGGCTGGGGCGTGGGCGAGACACACGATGGCGGCCTTGCGGAACGGGCCCGCGTGCCGTCGCAGTGGCTGGTCAAGCTGCCGGATGGGCTGACTGCGGCCGACGCGATGGCGATCGGAACGGCGGGCTATACCGCGGCGCTGTCGGTGTTGGCGCTCGAGCGGCTGGGGATCGGGCCGAGCCGCGGCGATGTGCTGGTGACGGGGTCGGCGGGCGGCGTGGGGAGCGTCGCGATCGCGATGCTGGCGGCGGCCGGCTACCGGGTGGTGGCCTCATCACGGCGGGCAGACACGGAGGGCGACTATCTCCGCGCACTCGGGGCGGCAGATGTGATGGATGCGGCGGAGCTGGCCGGACCGGGCCGGCCCCTGAGCAAGGAGCGGTGGGCGGCGGCGATCGACAGCGTCGGCAGCCACACGTTGGCGAACGTGCTCGCGGGCACGCGGCGGGACGGCGTCGTCGCGGCGTGCGGATTGGCGCAGGGGAGCGACCTGCCAGGCACGGTGATGCCGTTCATCCTGCGCGGGGTGACGCTGGCGGGGATCGACTCGGTCTCGGCGTCGAAGGCACGCCGGATCGAGGCATGGGCGCGGCTGGACCGGGACCTGGACCGCGGGACATTGGCGCGGATGACCCGGCACGTGACTCTGGAGGAGGCGCCCCGCGTGGCGGCGGACATTGTGGCGGGGACGATACGTGGGCGGGTGGTGGTCGACCTCTAGGCGGTGCCGTCGAAGAACTTCGCGACCTTGGCAAAGAAGCCGTCGCTTTCGGGATTTCCCTTTTCGTTGCCCTCGCCTTCGCGTTCGAACTCCTCGAGGAGTTCGCGCTGGCGGCGGCTGAGATGCTGCGGCGTCTCGACGGCGACCTGGATGTACATGTCGCCGCGTTCGGCGCTGCGAAGCATGGAGAAGCCCTTGGCGCGCAGGCGGAACTGCTCGCCAGTCTGGGTGCCGGCGGGGATTTTCACTTTCGCCCGAGTGCCGTCGATCGACGGGACCTCGACCTCGCCGCCGAGGGCTGCCCGGGTCAGTGGCAGAGGCACGCGGCAATAAACGTTAGCCCCGTCCCGCTGAAAGATCTCGTGCTGGCGAACGCCGACATGGACGTAGAGGTCGCCCGGCGGCGTCCCTTGCGGACCCGCCTCGCCCTCGCCGGTGAGGCGGATGCGGGTGCCATCCTCGACACCGGCGGGGATCGCGACCTGCAGCGTCCGCTCGCCCTGGACGGTTCCGTTGCCCTGGCAGACCTTGCACGCGTTGCGGATCACCCGGCCCGTGCCGCCGCAGGTCGGGCAGCTGCGCTCGACGAGGAAGAAGCCCTGCTGCGCGCGGACCTTCCCCGCGCCGCGGCAGGTGCCGCACGTGGAGTTCTCGCGCGACCGGGTCTCGGACCCGGTGCCGTCGCAGACTTCGCATTTGACGCGGGTGGGCACGCGGATCTGTTTCTTGATACCGGCAAAGGCCTCGACCATGTCGATCTCGACCTGCGTCCGAAGGTCGGAGCCACCGCGGGGACGCCGGCCGCGCCCCGACATGTCGCCGAACAGGCCCTCGAAGATGTCGCCCAGCCCACCTTCGAAGTTGAATCCGCCCGCGAACCCGCCCGGCGCGCCGCCCCCGCCCTGCTCGAACGCCGCGTGACCGAAGCGGTCGTAGGCGCCGCGTTTCTGGTCGTCCTTGAGGATCTCGTAGGCTTCGCTGACTTCGCGGAACTTGGCCTCGGCAGATTTGTCGCCCGGGTTGCGATCCGGATGGAATTGCATGGCCAGCTTGCGATACGCCTTCTTGAGGTCGTCCGCACTGGCATCTCGGGACACGCCGAGAGTCGTGTAGAAATCTTGTTTTGTGGACACCTCGGCCATCCTCGGTCTGCTCAGGATCCCGCGCGAGGACCCTCACCCTGCCCTCTCCCCCAAGGGAGAGGGTGCTTAGGGCGTCGTAGGTTAGGAGGCTTTCTTCTTGTCGCTGACGTCCTCGAACTCGGCGTCGACGACCTTTTCGCCGCCGGCACTGTGCGGCTCGCTGCCAGGAGCAGGGCCGGCACCGGCCGCTTGCTCGGCCTGATACATGGTCTGGCCGACCTGCATCGCGGCCTGTGTCAGACGCTCGCTGGCCTTCTTGAGCGCGTCGGCATCGTCGCCGGCGAGCGCGGTCCGGGCCTCGGCGATCGCCGCCTCGGCCTCGGTCTTCTGTTGGCCGGACACCTTATCGCCGGCATCGGCGAGGGTTTTCTCCAGCTGATGCACCATGCTCTCGGTCGAGTTGCGGGCCTCGACCTGGGCCCGGCGCTTCTTGTCGGCCTCGGCGTTCGCCTCGGCGTCCTTGACCATCTTTTGGATGTCCGCCTCGGACAAGCCGCCGCTCGCCTGGATGCGGATCTGCTGCTCCTTGCCGGTCGCCTTGTCCTTGGCGCTGACGGACACGATGCCGTTGGCGTCGATGTCGAAGGTGACCTCGATCTGCGGCACGCCGCGTGGTGCGGGCGGAATGCCGGTCAGGTCGAAATTACCGAGCAGCTTGTTGTCGGCCGCCATCTCGCGCTCGCCCTGCATCACCTTGATGGTGACCGCGCTCTGGCTGTCGTCGGCGGTCGAGAACACCTGGCTCTTCTTGGTCGGGATCGTCGTGTTGCGGTCGATCAGGCGGGTGAACACGCCACCGAGCGTCTCGATGCCGAGGCTGAGCGGGGTCACGTCGAGCAGCAGCACGTCCTTGACGTCGCCGCGCAACACGGCGCCCTGGACCGCGGCGCCGATGGCCACGACCTCGTCCGGGTTGACGTTGCGGGCGGGCTCACGGCCGAAGAACTGCTTCACCGTCTCAATAACCTTCGGCATGCGGGTCATGCCGCCGACCAGGATCACCTCGCCGATCTCGGCGGCCGACACGCCGGCATCTTTGAGCGCAGCGCGGCAGGGTTCGAGCGTGCGGGTGATGAGGTCGTCGACCAAGCTCTCGAGCTTGGCGCGCGACAGCTTCATGACGAGGTGCTTGGGGCCGCTCGCATCCGCCGTGATGAACGGCAGGTTGATCTCGGTTTCCTTGGACGACGACAGCTCGATCTTGGCCTTTTCGGCTGCTTCCTTCAGGCGCTGGAGGGCCAGCTTGTCCTTGCGGAGGTCGATGCCCTGCTCGCGCTTGAACTCGTCGGCCAGGTAGTCGATGACCCGGTTGTCGAAATCTTCGCCGCCGAGGAAAGTGTCGCCGTTGGTGCTCTTCACCTCGAATACGCCGTCGCCGATCTCGAGCACGGACACGTCGAACGTGCCGCCGCCGAGGTCGTAGACCGCGATGGTGCCGGCATGCTTCTTGTCCATGCCGTAGGCGAGGGCCGCGGCGGTCGGCTCGTTGATGATGCGCAGCACCTCGAGCCCGGCGATCTTGCCGGCGTCCTTGGTGGCCTGGCGCTGGGCGTCATTGAAATACGCCGGGACGGTGATGACGGCTTGCGTCACGGTCTCGCCGAGATAGGCCTCGGCGGTCTCCTTCATCTTGCCGAGCACGAAGGCGCTGACCTGGCTCGGGGAATACTTCTGGCCGCGGGCCTCGACCCAGGCGTCGCCGTTGTCGCCACGGGCGATCGCATACGGCACCATGCCCTTGTCCTTGTTGACGATCGGATCGTCGAACCGGCGCCCGATTAGGCGCTTGACGGCATACAGCGTGTTGGACGGGTTGGTGACGGCCTGGCGCTTGGCGCTCTGGCCGACGAGGCGTTCGCCGCCATCGGAGAACGCGACCATGCTCGGCGTCGTGCGGGCACCCTCGGCATTCTCGATGACCCGGGCATCGCTCGCGGTTGGCCCTTCCATGACGGCAACGCACGAATTGGTCGTGCCAAGGTCAATGCCGATGACTTTGCTCATTACTCTCTCCTTCGTAGCGGCGGCTCACGGCCCGAAGCACCGCAGGTCGCCCTTAGAGTTATCGAAACCGCATGTATTATTCAGAGGCGGCCCGGACAAGGGTGGAACGGCGGATTAGGCCGCGGCTTCTTGGCCGTCGCGCGTGGCGACCACGACCATGGCGGGCTTCAGCAAGCGGCCGTTCAGGGTCCAGGCTTGGGTCCAAGCCTGCATGATGGTGCCGGGCTTGTGCTCGGCCGAGGGTTGCTCGCTCATCGCCTGGTGGAAGTTGGCGTCGTAGGGCTCGCCGGTCGGATCACTGCGCTTGATGCCGTTGCGCTCGAGGATGCCGATGAAGTTGCGCTCCACGCCTTCGAGGCCCTCGCGCAGCTTGGTGACGATGTCGGGCTCGCCGGGCTCGGGCGCCGGCAGGCTCGACAGGCCGCGGCGGAGGTTTTCGGCGGCTTCGACGATGTCGGTGGCGAACTTCTGGACCGCATATTGGCGCGTGTCGTCGACGTCGCGCTTGGCGCGGGCGCGGACGTTGACGATTTCCGCCTCCGCACGCTTCCAGCGGTCCACGTAGTCGTCGCGCTCGCGGGTCAGTTGCTCGATGGTGACGGGTTCCGCGTCGGCCGCCGGTTCGGCGGGCGGAGCGGAGGCGTCGGGGTCCAGCCCCGGCGCGGCGTTGGGGTCGGTGTTCATGGAGGCACAGGTAGGTCAGCGGGAGCGTAGGAACAAGCTGTTACAGCAGCAAAGCGGCAAGCAGGGCATCCAGCCGCATCCTACCGTCCGGAGTGGCGGCCAAATGCGCGTCGGTGTGCGTGAGGTATCCCGTGTCGATGGCCTGCCGGAGCACGTCCGCGTCGATTGCGGCCGAGAGCGGCAGCCCGGTGCGGGCGGCGAAGCGGGCGAGGTCGATCCCTTCGCTGAGGCGGAGGCCCATGAGAAGCATCTCGCGGGCGCGGTCGGCGGGGGCGACGACCTCCTCGGCGGTGCTGCCGTGGCCATGCTGCTCCACGCGGTCGGCCCAGGGCTCGGGCGCGCGGTGGCGGCGGGTGGCGACGAGGTCAGGTCCCAGCGTGACCCGGCCGTGGGCGCCGGGGCCGATGCCGGCGTAGTCGCCGTAGCGCCAATAGGCCAGGTTGTGCCGGCTCTCGCCGCCGGGCCGGGCAAGGTTGCTGATCTCATAGGCCTCGAGGCCGTGGCGGTCGCAAATCGCCTCCGTCTCGGCATAGAGCGTGGCCGCCACGTCGTCGTCGGGCAGTGCGATCTCACCCCGGCGGTGCATGCCCTCGAATACGGTGCCGGGCTCGATGGTCAATTGATAGAGTGAGAGGTGGTCGGCGCAGAGGGAGAGCGCGTGGTCGAGCTCGGCCCGCCAAGCCGGCAGGTCCTGCCCGGGCCGGGCATAGATCAGGTCGAAGGAGATGCGCGGGAACGAGGCGCGGGCTGCTTCGAGCGCCGCGATGGCCTGGCGCGCGGAGTGCTGCCGGCCGAGGAAGCGGAGCGCGGTCTCGTCGAGGCTCTGGATGCCGAGCGAGATGCGGTTCACGCCGGCGTCGCGGAAATCGGCCAGACGAGCGGCTTCGACGCTGGTCGGGTTGGCTTCGAGGGTGATCTCGAGGTCTGGGGCCGGGTCGAACAGGGTAGTGGCATCTTCGATCAGGCGCGCGGCGGTGGAGCTGTCCATGAGGCTGGGCGTACCGCCGCCGAAGAAGATGGACGCGAGGCGACGGCGCCCAAGGCGGGCGGCCTCCCAGGCGAGCTCAGCGCGGAGCGCCCGGGCGAAGCGGGTCTGGTCGATGCGGTCGCGAACATGGCTGTTGAAGTCGCAGTAGGGGCATTTGGCCAGGCAGAATGGCCAGTGGATGTAGAGGGCAAGGTCCATCGATCCCCATATAGGGTCTCAGGAGCGGAACGGCCGGCTGAGAAAGAGCGAACCGCGGTGGCCGAAGCGCCACATCGTGTCGGCGGCACGGGTCAGACCGATGCGCGGTCCGGTGACGACGTCCTGAGCAGGGCCGGGCATCAACTGGAACGGTGGCGCGAACAGGCTGTGGCCGTCGAGCGCCGCCGAGATGGCGAGCGCTTGGCAGACACGTCCGGGCCCGCTGCACAGAAGTCGCTCCGCATCGAGGCCGCGGCGCGCCCGCATCGCGTCGAGGCCGTGCGTCGGCCGGAGCGCCCGGATCAGAACCGCGCACCCGGGTTCGCCGCCGCAGACGAGGTTCAAGCACCAGTGAATGCCGTAGGACCGATACACGTAAGCGTGGCCGACCGGGCCGAACATGGCCCTATTGCGGGGAGTCGGACCGCGGAAGCTGTGGGAGGCTGGGTCGAGCATGTCGTAAGCCTCGGTCTCGACGATGACGCCGCCGACGCCGTCGACCAGGAGCGTGACGCCGATCAGCATGGCGGCGAGGACCGGCGCAGGTTGGACGAACATCGATGGCGCGACATCCCCGTGCCGCGTCATGGGCTTGGTAAGATAAACATTACGTAATACATGGTTGTCGACGGTAGATACTGTCTATTGTTCAACTTGGGGTTGTATATCACGCTTGCGTGTTCCTAGAATACGTGCAAGATGACGCTTCGATAAAACTCGCGATCAAAACCTGATGGCAACTTACACGTGGCGGATCTCCAGCAGCGCCGGTGGGGCGTTCGACGTTGCCAGCGACTGGATGAACGCTGGCGAGCCCGTCTCGACCACTGTCCCCAGCGCAGGCGACACGGCCGTTTTCGCCGGAGGTGGTGGACCCATCACCGGCGCCGGTTCGGTCGACACGATCGTCTTCACGGCTGCGGCCTGGTCGATCGCCGGGCAGCTTACAGCTGCGACCGTCACGCTTGACAACGGCACGCTGACAGCGGGCACGAGCGGCGGACAGTTGGTCGCTAACGGTGCGCTGCAGGTCGGGCTGAATGGGGGAGCGGGATTATACGTCGTCAACGGCGGATTGATCTCGGCCAGCACCAGCGCCTCCGGCCCGGCGAGCAGTTTCGGAGCGGCTACGCTGTATGTAGGCAGCCGCGCGGTGGCAAGCTTCGGCGGTGGCCTGAACTTGGGCGCGAACGGGCTGCAAACCTCGGCCACGGTGGCGGCCGCGCTGTTGACCGTGGGCGGCGTGTTCCAGATTGGCGCCAGCGGGACCGGCACCCTGGCGATCAACGGCGGCGGCCAGGTCGGTACTGAGTTCCGCGACCGATTCGAGCACGCCGTATCTCAAGGTGGCCGCGGTCGCCGGGTCGACCGGGTCGGTGTCGGTCGACGGGCCGAACTCACTGCTGCTGCTGTCCAATAACAGCGGTGCAATTGGGTATGCCGGCGTTGGCACCCTGACCGTGACGGGCGGGGGCGCTGCGCGATTCAACGCAAGTGCGAACACCAGCAACAACGCGCTCAACCCGGCGCTGACTATCGGACGGTACGGCAGCGGCACCGTCACGGTCGCCGGCACCGGCTCGCTGGTCGCGGCGGGCGGCTCGATCATCGTGGGCAGCGCCGGCCAGGGCAGCCTGCGCATCCAAGCCGGAGCGAGCGTGACCAGCGTGGGCTTCGTGCCCTCGCAGGCGGCGCTGGCCATCGGCACGGCCGGCGGGGCCGGGGCCGTCTCCGTCGATGGCAGCGGGACCTCGCTGAGCGCATCGGGCGTGACGATCCTGGGCGGCGACAACCGCGGCAGCGGCCTTTCGGGCAGCGGCACCGGTAGCCTCGCGGTGACCGGTGGCGGACTGTTCCAGACGGGGTCGACGATCATCCTGCCTGGCTCGGTTGCTCTGGTCGATGGGGTGAGCGTGGCTGCGATGTCGGGCAACGTCTATGACGCCGGACTTCTGTCGAGCGCCGGAACGCTTGTCATCAGCGGAGCGCTGTATGGCGGCGGCTCGGTCCAGATCGGGGGTGGGTTGGCCGATATCGGCCAGTTGGGCGTGGCAGGCGCGGGGCCCGTCGCGGTGACGTTCACTTCGGCCGCGGCGACGATGCGCCTGCATGGCGTCGTCGGCGCCAACTCGGTCGGCGGCTTCCAGGTCGGCGACGGGATCGACTTGGTCGGCGACGGCAGCGTGCGCCTGATTGGAACGACGCTGACGACGACGACGGGCCAGGTGGCCCTGAGCACGGAGCCCGCCGGGTCGCACTACCAATTGAACAGCGATGGCGCGGGCGGCACCTTCGTGTCGCTGACGGGCGACACGATCGGGGTGTACCGGTTCTTCGACAGCAACTACGGCACGCATTTCTTCAGTGCGAGCGTGTCGGAGAAGGACACCATCATGGCCACACGGTCGGACCTGGTGTTCGAGGGCGTCGGACTGCAGTCCGTCGATCCGGCGAGCAGCGACCCGCATGCGTCGGCCGTCTACCGCTTCTTCGACGAGACCTACGGCACGCACTTCTTCACCGCCAGCGCGAGCGAGCGCGATACGGTGATCGCGACGCGGTCGGACCTTGCCTACGAGGGGACCGGCTTCATCGAGCACACCTCACAGCTCGTGGGCGACACACCGATCTACCGGTTCTTCGACACCAAGTTCGGCACGCACTTCTATACGGCCGACGCGAACGAGCGGGCCACCGTCATCGCGACGCGGCCCGATCTGGTGGACGAGGGTGTCGGCTTCTATGCACCGGCGAGTTCGTAGCGCACCCGCCCAGCCAAGAGGCTCGGGGGACGCCTGGCTCTAGCCGAAAAACCCGCTGTTGACCGACGCGACACCTTGGAAGGTGATCGTGGTGCCGTCGGAGAGCGTGATGCGTGAGCCCGCCGAGCCGAGGTTCGCCGCCGCCGCCGCGAGCGGGCCGGGGCTGTTCGCGCCGCCGTAATTGGTCAACCGCACATGGTCGACGCCCGGTGCGAAGTCGGTGATGGTGATTTGGGCGCCGGCCGAGGTGGCTGCGTTGACCATGAAAAGGTCGGGGCCGCCGCCGCCCGTGATGGTCGCCGTACCCGTGCCCGCCACGAAGGTGTCGGCGCCGGAGCCACCGAGGATGACGTCGGCGCCGTTGCCCGCGACGAACAGGTTGCTCGTGCTCGAGAGCGATCCGAGCAGCGTCTCGTTGCCCGACCCGGCGTAGAGCACCTGCATGCCGCTGGTCCCCATCGCAATCAGCACGTCGCCGGTGCCGGCGCCCTGCAGCGTGACCGCACCCATGCTTCCGACCAGGAGATTGCTGCCGGCTGAGCCGCCACGGTAGTAGCCACCGCCCGCGCCACCCAGCGCGGTGACGCTGCCCGAGGAGAGCGGGGCGTTGGTCGCGGTCGAGAAATTGAGGGTCGAGGCGAACGCGCCGTTGACCAGGTTGAGGCTGCCGGCGCCGCCCACGACGGTATCCTGGACATTGCCGACGACCTGGATGGTCGCGCTGCCGGCACCGGCGGTGATGGAATCAGAGCCGGTGGAGCGGATTTGTGCGGCGCCCGCGCCGAGTAGGACGGTGTTGCCTGGCTGCGTGATCGCGCCCGAACCGCCATAGACGTTGATCCCGGCGCCGGCCTCGACCGTGCTGCGGCCGGTGGCGAGGCTCTGGCTCAGGTCGATGGTGTCATGGCCGGCCCCCGTGTAGACGGCAAAGCCCGAGGTCGCGCCCAGGTTGATCCCTTTGGCGCCGTCGCCGCCCACGACAGTGCCGCTGCCGCCGCTGGTGTTCAGTTGCACCGTGCCGGACCCGAGCACGATCTGCTGTCCAGTACCGCCGCCGGGCGCCTCCGTCAGGACGATGCTCGGCGCGAAGGTGTCGGCAACGACGACGTAGGGATAGTTCGTGGGATAGTTGAGATTGGTTTGATTGTTGGTGTTGACGATCAGCAGGGCCGGTGACGCTGATGGCACAGCTTGCGTGCCGCCACCCGTGGCAAGCACACCTGCACCACTGGCGATCGCATTGTTGATGACGAGCGCAGCCTGGCGCGCGATGGCGCTGTTGGTTCCGGCGGTGAGCGTGGGATACACACTTCCCGCTCCCTGGATCGTGACGCTCGGCATCGATTTTCGCAACCATCGCGGGTGTGGCCTGCAACCTAATCGCAAGTCCGTGATCACGCAACGGGGAACACACGTGCCAGTATCTTGTGCGCTGCAGCATTGAACGCCATCTTTGGCGATCGGTGAGGATGGGCAGATGCCAGGCTTAGGTGCGACGGTTTCCAACTTGACGATGCTGCGGCGCATGCGGGAGGCGGCGGCGCGCATCGTGCCGACCGCGACTGCGACGCCGCTCGCGGCCGGCACGCCGGCGGGCAGCAATCCCGGCAACCTGAAGATGGTGACCATCGTGCCGCCCGGCTTGCCGAATGGCGCGCCGCTCGTGGTGGTGCTGCATGGCTGCACCCAACATGCGGCGGATTACGATGCAGGCTCCGGCTGGTCGGCGCTGGCGGCGCGGCATGGCTTCGCCCTGCTCTACCCGGAGCAGCAATCGGCCAACAACGGGAATGGCTGTTTCAACTGGTTCCAGCCGAACGACGTGACGCGGGGCCACGGGGAAGTGGCGTCCATTGCCGAGATGATCGAGCAGACCGTCGCCGATCACGGCCTCGACCCGGCCCGCGTCTACATCACCGGCCTGTCAGCAGGCGGGGCGATGACGGCGGCGATGCTGGCCACATACCCGGAGCTGTTCGCGGGCGGCGCGATCATCGCCGGGCTGCCTTATGGCGCGGCGGACAGCATGCCGAGCGCGTTCGACGCCATGCGGCATGTGCGCAGCCGGTCGGGGCAGGAATGGGGCAACTTGGTCCGAGCCGCTAGCCCGTTCGCCGGCGTGCGTCCACCGGTGCAGATCTGGCATGGGGATGCCGACACGACGGTCGGCATGCAGGCACTCGAAGAAGCAACCAAGCAGTGGGCCGATGTGTTGGGGCTGAACGGGCCGCCGCGGCGCGAGACGGTCGAGGGTGCGACGCACCTGACTTGGATGGGGCGGGACGGGCGCGCGGCTCTGGAGACGTATCTGCTGCCCGGCGTGGGGCACGGCGTTCCGCTGCACACTCGGAGCGGGGACCTCGATGAAAGCGCGGGTCGGCCGTCAGCCTATATGCTCGAAGCCGGGATCAGCTCGACGCGGCGGATCGCCGCGTCGTGGGGGCTGCTGACGCAGGCGGCGCGGCCGCGGGCAGCGGGCCAAGCGGCACGGCCGCCCGAATTGTTGGCGGGCATGATCCAAGGCGCGTTGCGTGCGGCGGGAATGAACATCTAGGGTTTAGGCGGGCCTTGCAGTCAGGCCCGCAAAGGATTATTTAGCGCCTACTTCTACACTCCCACGCTAAACCGGGGTGGCCTTCACGGGCCGCCCTTTTTGTTGGAATCATGCATGACGTCCCGGCCCGGCGCCGACGATAGCAATCAGAGCGGACCGCTCGAAGCCCGGATCGCCGCGGCAATCGGATCGTCGATCGAGACGATGGGATACGAGTTGGTCCGGGTGCTGATCCTCGGGCGGGAACGTCCAACCGTGCAAGTCATGGCGGACCGGGCGGACGGGTCGCTGATCAGCGTCGAGGATTGCGAACGCATCAGCCACGCGGTCTCGGCGGTGCTGGATGTCGACGACCCGATCCCCGGTGCGTGGAATCTCGAGGTGAGTTCGGCCGGGATCGACCGTCCGCTCACCCGCGTGAAGGATTGGGTGCGGTTTGCCGGACATCAGGCCCGGGTCGAAATGCTGGCGCCGGTGGACGGGCGCCGTCGTTTCACCGGCGTTATCCTCGGCGCCGACGACGAGCACGCCACGGTTCGGCTCGACGACGGCACTGACGTCGTCTTGCCGATGCGTGACGTGCGCCGTGCGAAACTTATTTTGACCGACGCCCTCATCGACGCTACCGCCCAACCCGAACCGCCGTCCCCAGCCAAGCTGGCGAATTAGGAGCCATCGCGATGGACACCGCCGTATCCCGCCCCGAATTGCTGCTCGTCGCCGACGCCGTCGCGCGGGAGAAGGCGATCGACCGCGACGAGGTGCTCGAAGCGATGGAGCAGGCCATCCAGAAGGCCGGCCGCGCCAAATACGGGCACGAGAAGGACATCCGGGCGACGATCGACAAGCGCAACGGCGACGTGCGGCTGACGCGCTGGACGCAAGCGGTCGAAGAAGTCGAGAACGACGAGACGCAGATGCCGATCCACATCGCGCGCAAGTTCGACCCGCAGATTGAAGTAGGCGGCTTCCTGGTCGACCCGCTGCCGCCGATCGACTTCGGGCGGATCGCGGCGCAGACGGCCAAGCAGGTAATCGTCCAGCGCGTGCGCGAGTACGAGCGCAAGAAGCAGTTCGACGAGTTCAAGGACCGGGTCGGCGAGATCATCAACGGCGTCGTCAAACGGACCGAGTACGGCAACATCATGGTCGAGTTGGGCCGGGCCGAGGCGCTGCTGCGCCGCGACGAGCTGATCCCGCGCGAGAATTTTCGGAATGGCGACCGGGTGCGGGCGTATATCTACGACGTTCGGGAGGAGCCTCGGGGGCCGCAGATCTTCCTGTCGCGGACGCATCCCGCCTTCCTGGCCAAGCTGTTTGCCCAAGAAGTGCCGGAGATTTACGACGGCATCATCGAGATCAAGGCGGTCGCGCGCGACCCGGGCAGCCGGGCCAAGATGGCGGTTATCAGCCGCGACCAGTCGATCGACCCGGTCGGCGCCTGCGTCGGCATGCGCGGCAGCCGGGTCCAAGCGGTCGTGCAGGAGCTGCAGGGCGAGAAGATCGACATCATTCCATGGTCGTCGCAGCACGCGACGTTCGTCGTGAACGCGCTGGCGCCGGCGGAAGTCACCAAGGTGGTGATGGACGAGGAGGCCGGCCGGGTCGAGGTGGTGGTGCCGGACGACCAGTTGAGCCTGGCGATCGGGCGGCGCGGCCAGAATGTGCGGCTGGCCAGCCAATTGACCCGGTGGGATATCGACATCCTCACCGAGGCCGAGGAGAGCGAGCGCCGGCAGGAAGAGTTCCGCCGACGGACCGGGTTGTTCGTGGACGCTCTGGACGTGGACGACGTGATCGCCGGGCTGCTGGTGACGGAAGGGTTCACGACGATCGAGGAACTCGCCTTCGTGCCGCTCGACGAGCTGGCCGAGATCGAGGGCTTCGACGAGAGCGTGGCCGAGGAGCTGATCCGGCGGGCGCAGAGCTTCCTCGACGAACGCGACGCGAAGGACGACATCAAGCGCCGCGATCTGGGCGTGTCGGACGAGGTGGCCTCGATCGAGGTGCTGACCCCGGCGATGCTGGTCGCGCTCGGCGAGAAGGGCGTCAAGTCGCTGGACGATTTGGCCGACCTCGCATCAGACGAGCTGATCGAGATCGTCGGCGCGGACCAGATGGGCGAAGAGGTCGCCAACGAGGTCATCATGGCGGCGCGAGCGCATTGGTTCGATGACGAGTCCGGCCAGATCCAAGCGGCGCCGGCCGAGGAGGCGCACCACGACTGACGCGGCCGGCACGGTCATCGACGAGGATTTCGAAGACGAGCCGGACACCGGGCCGCAGCGTCGCTGCATCGTCACGCGCGAGCATGGCGATCGGGCGCGAATGCTGCGCTTCGTGCTCGGGCCGGGACGGCAGGTCGTCCCCGATCTGATGGCAAAGCTGCCAGGACGGGGAATGTGGTTGAGCGCGCGGCGGGATGTGTTAGAAACCGCGCGAATGAAGAACGCGTTTGCGCGGGCTGCACGCGCGCCCGTCGTTGTTCCCCCGGACTTGTTGGATATCGTCGAAGCCGGGTTGGTCCGGCGGGTCTCTGATCTTATCGGCCTCGCGCGCCGGGCGGGTCAGGCGAATTATGGTTTCGAGCGGTCGCGCGAGTGGCTGCAGAAGGATCGCGTTGGCATCGTGATCCAGGCGAAGGATGGCAGCGCCGAAGAAAAGGCGCGCTTTCTGAGTGGACGTCGGCATGTGGCGGTGGCAGCGCCCTTGCCGGCTGCAACGCTTGGGGCGGTCTTTGGCCGCGACCATGTGGTGCATGTGGTAGTGGCGCCCGGCCGGCTCGCCGAGACGCTGAAATTGGAGACTGACCGCCTCGCCGGCATCGCCGGTCTTGGCGGGGGAATGGAACAGGCAGAATGAGCGACAGCAACGATACCGACGCCGGCAAGGGCCGGCTGTCCCTACGGCCGGCGACCCGATCCGACGTGGGCCGTACGGTCGACGCCGGCTCGGTGCGGCAGAGTTTCAGCCATGGCCGCTCTAAGGTCGTGCAAGTCGAAGTGCGCAAGAAGCGGACGACCGCCGCCCCGCCGCCGCCGCCCGCGCCCGCCGCGCCACCGCCGTCCACGCCCGGAGCGGCGTCAGCCGGGCCGACCGTGGTAACGCCGGTGCCACGGGCGCCGAGCACCGGGCCAAGGCCCGGTGGACGAGCGCTGACCGCAACGGAACTGGCCGTCCGCGCCCGCGTGCTGCAGGAGCAGCAGCGCGATTCCGCCCGGCGAGAGCAGGAGCGGCGCGAGCAAGAGAAGATCTCCATCATGTCGGCAGCCGAAGAGGCGCGCCGTCGCGAGGAGGACGCCCGCAAGGCCGCCGAGGAAGAGGCCAAGCGGGCCGCCGAAGCGGCCAAGCGCGAGGCGGCCGAGGCGTTGCAGCAGGCCAAGGACGCCGAGCGGGAAGCCGCCCTGGCATCGCCCGATGCGCCCGCGACCGCGTCCGCCACATCGACGTCCGCCGCACCGGCCAGCGCCGGCGCCGCGCCTGCTCGTGCACCTCAGTCCCGTCCGACCCCGGCCGGAACGCCGGCTCGCCCTGCGGTTCCGGGCGAAACGCTCCGCCTCAAGCCCGCGGTCGCGCGACCCGGCGAGGAAGACGAGCCGCGTCGCCGCCCCGGCGCCGTTCTGCCCGGCCGCAAGCCGGGTGTCGCCGCGCCCAAGAAGGTCGGCGACGACCGCCGGCGCGCCGGGCGCATCGACGTCCAGGCTGCCATCGAGGGTGACGACGACAAGTCCCGCAGCCTCGCCTCGGTCCGCCGCCAGCGCGAGCGTGAGCGCCGCCAGGCGGAGCTCGAGGCGCTGCGGAGCGACCAGGTCAAGGTCGTGCGGGACGTCGTGCTCCCGGAAACGCTGACCGTGCAGGACCTCGCCGCCCGCATGGCCGCCCGGATGCCGGACGTCATCAAGGCGCTGATGCGCATGGGCGTGATGACCAACCCGGCCGCGACGATCGACGCCGATACCGCCGAACTGGTCGTGCAGGAGTTCGGCCACCGGGTCCGCCGCGTCTCCGACTCCGACGTGGAGATCGGCATCGATGGCGAGCAGGATGTCGACACAGAGCTGCTGCCGCGTCCGCCGGTGGTGACCATCATGGGCCATGTCGACCACGGCAAGACCAGCTTGCTGGACGCACTGCGCAGCACCGACGTGGCCGGCGGCGAGGCGGGCGGCATCACCCAGCACATCGGCGCCTACACCGTGTCGACCAAGGCGGGCAACAAGATCACCTTCATCGACACGCCGGGCCATGAGGCGTTTACCGCCATGCGCAGCCGCGGCGCGTCCGTGACCGACATCGTGGTGCTGGTCGTTGCGGCCGACGACGGCGTCATGCCGCAGACGATCGAGGCCATCCGGCATGCCAAGGCCGCCGATGCGCCGATCATCGTGGCCATCAACAAGAGCGACAAGCCCGGCGCCGACCCGAACCGGGTGCGCCAGGAGTTGCTCAGCCACGAGGTCGTGGTCGAGGAGATGGGCGGCGACACGCAAGACGTCGAAGTCTCGGCGACCAAGCGGACAGGCCTCGACAAGCTCGAAGAGGCGATCATGCTGCAGAGCGAGATCCTCGAGCTACGCGCCAATCCGGACCGCGCGGCCGAGGGCGCCGTGATCGAAAGCCGGCTGGACCGCGGCCGCGGCCCGGTGGCGACGATGCTGGTGCAGAAGGGCACGCTTCGCCAAGGCGAGATCGTCGTGGCTGGAGCGGAGTGGGGCAAGATCCGCGCGATGCTGGACGACAAGGGCAAACCGGTGAAGACCGCGGGACCATCGACCCCGGTCGAGATCCTCGGTCTATCGAGCGTGCCCACGGCAGGCGAACCCTTCGTGGCCGTCGAGAACGAGAGCCGGGCTCGCGAGATCAGCGAGTTCCGTCAGAGCAAGATCCGGGCGCGCAACGCAGCCGGCGCCACGGCGGCGCGCGGCACGCTGGAGGAGATGCTGGCGCGCGCAGTTGCGGGCGAGCTGAAGGAAGTGGCACTTGTCATCAAGTCCGATGTGCAGGGCAGCGCCGAAGCCTTGACCGGGGCGGTGCAGAAGCTGTCGCACGAGGAGGTCAACGTCCGCGTGCTCATCTCGGCGGTCGGGCAGATCACCGAGAGCGACGTGCAGCTTGCCAAGGCGAGCAGCGCCGTCATCATCGCGTTCAACGTGCGGGCGACGGCGCAGGCGCGCGAAATGGCGCAACGGGACGGCGTGGACATCCGCTACTACTCGATCATCTACGACGTGGCCGACGACGTGACGGCGATGGTCAAGGGCAAGGTCGCGCCCAAGGCACGCGAGAACTTCCTGGGCTACGCCGAGGTCCGTAAGGTGTTCGACATTACCAAGACCGGCAAGGTCGCGGGCTGCTACATCACCGAGGGCCTGGTCAAGCGGGGCGCCGGCGTGCGGCTGCTGCGGGAGGGCGTGGTCATCCACAACGGCCAGCTCAGCCAGCTCAAGCGCTTCAAGGACGACGTCCGGGAAGTGGCGCGCGGCTATGAGTGCGGCCTCAGCTTCGCCGGCTACAACGACCTCAAGGAAGGCGACGTGGTCGAGTGCTTCGAGGTGGAGATGGTGCCCGGGTGAGCCGGCAGCCTTCCAAAGCGTCCGGCGCACGCGCGCCGGCCAAGGCGGCCAGCCAGCGGCAACTGCGCGTGGCGGAGGAAATCCGTCACGTGCTGTCCGGCGTGTTCACGCGGCACGACATCCGCGACCCGGATCTGGCCGGCGAGACCATCACGGTCACCGAAGTCCGGGTGAGCCCGGATCTGAAGGCGGCCACTGCGTTCGTCGCGCGGCTGGGGCGGTCGGACATCGACGCGCTGCTGCCGGCGCTGAAACGGGCTGCCCCCTACCTGCGGGGCCAGGTGGCGCATGAGATGCGGCTCCGGGTTGCGCCGACCCTGTCGTTCCAAGCGGACACGGCGCTGGAATACGCAATGCACATCGACCAGTTGCTGCATCGGCCGGAGGTGGCGCGCGACCTAGAGCGACATCAGGTCGCCGACGATGGACCAGACCCTCAAGCAGATCGCTAGCCGGACCGTCGGGCCGTGGCTGGAATCGCGCGAGGCGGAAATCCGCGCATCGCGTGCGGCCGGACAGCGGGCCGCCACCGGCGACATGGCGCTGCTGGCGCGACGACACGCCGATTTCGAGGACGGGCTGCTAGGCCGCGCGAAGGCGGCGGCGCTGGCGCTGAACAGCGATCTAGCCAGCCACGCGAGAGATCTGCGCCGGCAGATCGACGACCTGGCCCGCGAGCGGGACGACCACATCGCACAGCGGATGACCGATCTGCGCGAGGAGCGTCAGCGTGTGCTGCACGCGCTGGACGTCTCGGCCGGGCCGCTCTCGGCGAAGTTCGTGCGGGCCGGTCTGGCGGGCGAAGAAGCGGAAAAGGCGCATCGCGCGGTGCGGGCCGAGGTCAACGGACGGCCGTTGCGGCGGGGGCTGGTGGGCGTCTATCTGCCGGTCATGATCCTGCTGGCACTGGTCGAGATCCCGGTCAACCGACTGGCGTTCGAGCTGTTCTTCCAGGAGCAGCCAGCCGTGTCGTTGGCACTGGCCTTCGTGGTCGGCGCGGTGCTGGTGTTCTTCGCCCACATGGTCGGCACGCTGGTGCGGCGGATGGAGACGCCGTCGCGCATGGCGCAGCAGGTCAGGCGGGGCCTCGGCATCGCCCTGTTCGTCGGGCTGACGGCGGTGCTGATGTATCTGCTGGCCGGGATGCGGCAGCTCTACGTGCGGCTGCTGGAAAACGAGCAGGGAAGTTCGCTCTCGGCGATGGTGCAAGGCCTGACCGAGGGCGGCGCGGTGCGGACCATCACCAATGTCGCCGGCGAGCAACTCGGGACGGCAGGGTGGACGTTGCTGGTGTTGAACGTGGTCATCTTCGTGTTCGGCGCGACAGCCGCGTTCCTGCGGCACGATCCGCATCCGGACTATGAGGCGGCCTGGCGGCAGCAGGAGCGGGCGCGGCGGCGGCTGACCCGGCTGCGCGGGCGCTACGAGCGGGTTGCCGGATCCAAGAGCCGCGCCTTCGACGAGCAGCTCGCATCGTTGGACCAATTGCTGCGCGAGACCGAGGGCAAGCACGACGAGCTGGTGGCGCGCGAGCGGCAGGTCGAGCCGTTCCTGCACGAGACGATCGCGCGGATGGCAAACACGGTGCGCAACCGGTCGATGGCCTTTGTGGAAGGGGCGATCGGGGAGATCAAGGGCGGGGTCACCGGGTCTTTGGACGCGGTGCGGGCGATGAGCGAGGCCGACATCCGGCAGCGGATCGGCGACGCCGCGTGAGGCTGCTGCCCGCGCTGCTGACGCTGATTCTTACCACCGGCACGGCGCGTGCCGCGACCGATTACTGCGCGTATGGGCACGCGACGTCGGTGCTGCTGGTGGACCGGACGACGGCGTTCGACGCAACCGACAAGAGCGTGTTCCTGCAAGCGCTGGACGGCATGATCGCCGGGCTCGGGGCCGGGGACCGGCTGGTGCTCTACACGATGACCGGGGCCTATACCGGGAGCGAGAAGCTGTTTGACCGATGCAAGCCGGCGTGCCCGGACGAGGGATTCCTCGGCGAGCTGTTCGCGTCGTGCCGCCCGGTGGTCGCGCGGTCGGACGCGCTGGGGTTCACCCGGGAGTTGGCGCAGACGCTGGCCGCGCTGCTGCAGAAGCCGGAGGAGACGCGGTTCTCGGACCTGTTCCGCACCGTTACCGACGCCGTGCGGCCCTATGCGGGCGGGTCACAGAAATTGCAGAACGTGTTCTTGTTCTCCGATCTGATCGAGAACTCGACCTTGATCCCGGAACGCGAGTTGAAGCGCCTTCCTCCCCCCGTCGTCCTGCAAAAGCTGAGGTCTGAGGGCGTGATGGCAACGCTTGGCGGCGCTGCTGTGCGGGTGTTCGGCTTCGGCCGGGACGACAGCCCCGGCCGCCCTCCCCTCCCGCAACCCGAACGTCAGCGCGTCGCGCAAGCCTGGCGGCTATGGCTCGGCGCGAGTGGCGCCGGCAGCGTGGACATCGGGTTCCGCTAGCCTTCCACCATGCTCGAGCCGGCGAGGTCATCGCCGACTAGTTCACAGGCGCCGCCGAGATGTTCCGCGAAGAACGCCTCCTCCATCGCCAGAAAGGATAGGCGATTTTCGGGACGGGTGAAGCCGTGGCCTTCGTCCGGGTAGACCAGGTAGCGCACTGGCAGCCCTCGCTCGCGCATGGCGGCAACGATTTGGTCGGATTCGGCCACCTTGCAGCGCACGTCGTTCTGGCCGTGGCCGAGCAGGAGCGGCTTGCTGATCTGGTCGACCCGAGACAGCGGGGAGCGCGACCAGAGCCACGCTTTCCCTTCTTCCGTGCGAGGGTCGGCATAGCGGCGGTAGAACAGGTTCTGCATCGCATGCCAATACGGAGGCAGGCTCTCCATCAGGGTCACCAGGTTGGAGATGCCGACCAGGCTGCAGCCGCAACAGAACACGTCCGGCGTGAAGGTAAGGCCGACCAGCGTGGCATAGCCGCCATAAGACGCGCCGCGGATCGCAACCCGGTCACGCTCGGCGATGCCTTGGCCGATCGCCCACTCGACCGCGTCGATCAGATCGTCGTGCATCTTGCCGGCGTGCTCGTGGTCCCCGGCGTTGACGAACGCTTTTCCGAAGCCGGTCGAGGCGCGGTAGTTGACCGAGAGCACGGCATAGCCGCGGCTGGCGAGCCATTGATGCTCGCCATCGAAGCCGTAGGCGTTGCGACCCCAAGGACCGCCATGAACCGAGAGCACCATTGGCAGCGGAGCCGGCGGCCGATCGCCGAAGATGGCTGCCGGCAGGGTCAGGTAGCTAACGAGATCGAGGCCGTCGCGGGAGCGGATGACAACAGGGTGCATCGGCGCGAGGCGGTAGGGTGTGAGGGCGGGGCGGAAGTCGAACAGCGGCATCAGGGTGCCGGCAGTCCGATCATAGAGAAGATAGGCGCCGGGCTGAGTGGGGCCGTGGAAGATCACCACCCAGCGGGTGCCGTCCTCGGTCTGGCTGTAGACGTTGAAGTCCAGCGACCCGGCCGCCTCGGAGAGGCGGGCGAGGTCGGCGGCGACGGCCGGGTCGATGGCGCGCCACTCGCGCCGGAGATGATTGAAGCCGACAGCGAGGACCTGGCCGGTCGCCGGGTCGCGCAGGATGCTGGTCAGATCGGATCGGTCGTCCGCGGCCAGCAGCGTGCGGACGCCGGTCGAGGTGTCGACCCGGAACAGGGCGCCTGTGTTGCGGCCGACGGTGGAGACGAGAAGATGATGCGCGCCGTCGCGTTCGAACCCAGCGCAATAGGTGCCTGTGTCGTCTTCGTGGGCTGTGTCGAACAGGGCTTCGGCCTGGCCATCCTGCCAGCGGTGAAACGTGCTGCCGCCAGCCTCACGGTTCTCGCGGCGGACCAGGCGGACGCGTAGGCTCCAATCGACCCACTGGCTGTTGTAGCCCCCGGTGTTCTCGAACACGGTCTCATGCTGGCCACTCGCGAGGTCGATGGCGCGGAGGTCGTGGTAGGCGGGGTCGCGCTCGTTGACGAGGACGAGGATCGTGTCGGGCCGATCGGGCGAAACGGCAGCGAGTCCGGCCGCTACGCCGCGCTCGGGCGTCAACAAGCGAGCGGCGGCAGTCTCGATCGTAACGGCCCAGACGCGGCGGTTCTCGTCGCCGTTGATGTCGTCCGTGAAGAGGATGTGGCGGCGGTCGAAGGCCCACTCGAACCCATTGAGCGGCCGGGCCGATGCGGTGAGCGGGCGAGCGGCGGCGAGATCGGCCGAGGGCGCGATCCAGATGTTCATGATGCCGTCGCGAGGGGCAATCCACGCGATCCACCTGCCATCGGGGCTGATCCGCGGCGCCATGCGCTCGGGATTGCCGAACAGCAGCTTGCGCGGGATCAGGTCCATGTCAGCCGCCCAATTTACCCAGCTCGGACAGCATCGCCGCCTCGGTCAGGATTTGCGGCAGCACGGTCGGTTCGGCGTTACCGGCGGGATAGAGGACATAGAGCGGGACGCCGTCGCGGGCGTGGGCGCGGAGGAACGCGGTGATGGCCGGGTCGCCGGTGGTCCAATCCCCCTTGAGGTAGGCGACGCCGTGTTGGGCGAACGCGGCGCGAACCTTGTCCGGCCGCAAAGCGACCCGTTCGTTGACGAGGCAGGTCACGCACCAGGCCGCGGTCATGTTGACGAAGACCGGGCGGCCCTCAGCGCGAAGCGCGGCGAGGCGGTCGGGCGTGAAGTGCTCGGCGGCCTCGGTTTGAATGGCCGTGGGCTGGCGAGGCCGTGCCTCCAAACCAACGAGCGTGGCGAACGCGCCAACGACAGCCACCACCGCGACGGACCGGCCGAAGCCGCGGGCCCGCCCTGCGGCGCGCTGCGCCAGACCCAGCGCCCACCCGGCGAGGCCGAGCAGCAGCGCGCCGCTGGCCAGCGTCAGCACCCCCGCTTCGCCGGCCTCGAGACTGACGACCCAAAGAAGCCAGACGGCCGCCCCATACATGGGGAACGCAAGCGCACCACGCAGCACGTCCATCCACCGCCCGGGGCGCGGCAGCGCGCGGGCCAAGTCCGGCGCTAGGGCCAGGAGCGCGTAGGGCAGAGCCAAACCGAGCCCCATCGCCACGAAGACCAGCATTGTCAGCGGCGCCGGCGCCGCCAGCGCGGCGGCGATCGCGGCGCCCATGAACGGCGCGGTACACGGCGTGGCGACCAGCACGGCGAGCACGCCGGTGCCGAAGCTGCCGGCATGGCCGCCGCGCGAGGCGAGTCCCTGGCCGACGCCGGACAGCCGCCCGCCGACGGTGAACACGCCGGAAAGGTTCAGGCCGACGGCGAACAGCACCCATGCGAGCAGCGTCACCGTGATCGGCGACTGGAACTGAAACCCCCAGCCGGCCGCACTGCCGGCCCCACGCAACGCGAGCAAGGTGGCGCCGAGACCGGCGAACGCCAGAACGACCCCGGCCATGTACGACGCCGCATGCCCCCGCACGACCCGGCGCTCGCTGCCCGAAAGCCGCGCCAGCGCCATCGCCTTCATGGCCAGGATCGGGAAGACGCAGGGCATCAGGTTGAGGATGAACCCGCCCGCCAACGCGAACAGCAGCGCCTCGACCAGCGGCAGCGTGCGAGACTCAGGAGCGGCCCCGGGCGAGGCGTCAATGGCAAGCAGGCTCTCTTCCCCGCTCCGGTCATGCAGCACCACCACACCGGCAAGCGATGCCGGCGCAATCTTGAACGGCTTGAGGTGGATCGCGACCGCGCCATCCTGCACGTCCGCCGTCTGCGGCGCGCTGGGCTGGATGGCCCCGTCGTTGTCGGGGATGAACCAGGCATCGGCGACCGTAGCAGGCGTCAGCTCGGCGCCCGTGAGCGTGAGCGTGCCGTCCGGCGCGATACGGGCCGGAAATGGCGACGGCCGCGGCGTGTGCGCGGCGGCGGCGGCAAAAAGCGGTGCTTCGGCGGAGGGCGACGGAGGGCCGGCGGGAAGGTCGAGCGTGAAGCGGCCCTCCTCGGGCACGCAGATCTTGGCGCAGACCAGCCAGGTGGCCGAGGCAGTGATATGCAACCCATCCGTCCGTGGCGTCACCGTCACCGGGAGCAGCACCGCGCCGGTATAGCCGTAGGTCATCAGGGGACCCTCGGGCAGACGCACCGGCGCCGGCCAGGCGATCGGCCCCGCCGGCACGTCGAGCGTCAGCTCCGGTGCGAGGCCGGCATCCCCCGGATTCCGCCAATAGGTATGCCAGCCCGGCGCGAGCTGCAGGCGCAATCCAAGGTGGAACGCGATCCCGGCCGCCACGGCGTCGGTGTCGGCGACGAGCGTGGCCGTGACGCGCGGCGTGCGGACGGGCGGGCTTTCCGCCGCAACAGCGGGGGCGACCGACAACAGCGCGAGAAGAGGCAGGGCAAAACGCATTGCGCTCTATATACACCGGTACGCCCGATATGCAGTTACCCGACCTCCCCGTTCTTGACGCCCTCCCCCGCTTGCTGGACGCGCTCGCGCAGCGGTCGAACGCGGTGCTGGTCGCGCCGCCGGGCGCCGGCAAGACCACCACTGTGCCGCTTGCACTGCTGGATGCCCCCTGGCGCGGCGATGGACGCATCGTCGTGCTCGAGCCGCGGCGGCTGGCTGCGCGTGCGGCCGCGACGCGGATGGCGCAGCTGATCGGTGAGACCGTCGGACAGACGGCCGGGTTCCGGACCCGCCTCGAAACCGCTGTGTCGCCCGCGACGCGGATCGAGGTGGTGACCGAGGGATTGCTGGTGCGGCGGCTGCAATCCGATCCGACGCTCGAAGGTGTCGCGGCGGTCGTGCTCGACGAGGTGCACGAGCGGGCGCTGGAAGGCGATCTGGCGTTGGCCCTGTGCCTGGACCTGCAGAAGGTGCTGCGGCCGGAGCTGCGCCTGCTCGCGATGTCGGCGACGCTCGACGGCGCACGGCTGTCGGCGCTGCTGGATGGGCCCGTCATCGAGAGCGCAGGGCGCATGTTCCCCGTGACCGTCAGCCATGCGGCACGGGATGTGATGGACCCGCGGGACCTGCCGGAGGCGATGGCGCGGGCGATCCGCGCGGCACTGGTGGAGCACGACGGCGACCTGTTGGCTTTCCTTCCAGGGATGGGGGAGATCAGGCGGACCGAAACTTTGCTGTTTGGATGCGGCGCGCTGGTGCTGCCGCTGCATGGAGACCTGCCGCCGGCGGAGCAGGATCGGGCGCTGCGGCCGGCTGACGGGCGCCGGGTCGTGCTGGCGACGAGCATCGCGGAGACGTCGCTGACGGTGCCCGGGGTGCGTATCGTGGTCGATGGCGGCTGGCGACGCATCCCGCGGATGGATACGGCCACCGGATTGACGCGCCTGACCACGGTGCGGATCAGTCGCGCAGCGGCAGATCAGCGGGCCGGGCGGGCGGGCCGCGAGGCCGCGGGAGCGGCGATCCGGCTCTGGACGGCGGCAGCGCACCGGGGCATGACGCCGTTCGATCGGCCGAACATCCTCGAGGCAGAGCTGTCCGGCCTGGTACTGGATTGTGCGGCCTGGGGCACGCCGCCGGCCGAGCTTTCGTTTCCGGACCCGCCGCCGGCCGGGGCGCTTGCGGCGGGGGCGGCATTGCTGACCGAATTGGGCGCGCTGGACGGGACGGGACGGATAACCGCGCTCGGCCGATCGATGGCGGCGCTCGGTGCGCATCCGCGACTGGCGGCGATGATGCTGACCGCGGCAGGGCCCGGCCAGCAGGCGCTGGCGGCCGAGATGGCGGCGTTGCTGGAAGAGCGCGACCCGATGCGGGGGCGGGAGCCGCCCGCGGACATCCGGTTGCGGCTGGAGGGCATGGCCACGGGCGCGGCGGAGATCGACCGCGGAGCGGCGAGCCGGATCAAGCGGCAAGCTGCGCAGTACCGCAGCCGCCTGCGGGTGAAGGACGTAGCCGAGGGCGACCCGGGGCCGTTGCTGGCCGCAGCGTTTCCGGACCGGATCGCCCAGCGGCGGAGCGAGATCGGGTCGTTCCGCCTCTCCGGCGGCGGGGGTGCGAAGCTGCCCACGTCCGACAAGCTCGCCAGCGCCAGCCTGCTCGTCGTCGCCAGCCTGGACCTGAAGGCGTCGGCGCGGATCAAGCTGGCCGCGCCCCTGGACCCGGCGGCGATCGCAGCCCGGTGCACCATGACCGTGGAGAGCGGGTTCGACGCGGCGACCGGCGCGGTGCTGTCGCGGCGGCGGCGGCGGCTCGGGGCACTGGTGCTGGAGGATCGGACCGCGGCCGCTGACCCGGCAGACGCGGCGCGGGTCCTCACCGGAGTGATCGCCGGCGATCTGACCAAGTTGCCGTGGACCGACGCCGCCCGGCAATTGCAGGCGCGCGCCGCCCTTTGGCGAACGATCCATCCGAACACCCCGGACCTGTCCGATGCCGCCCTGTCGGCCGAGGCCGGCGACTGGTTGGAGCCGCACTTGCTCGGGGTCTCGCGATTGTCGGGAGTGGCGGCGCTCGACCTGACGCGATTGCTTGCGGAGCGGCTGGGCTGGGAGCCTGCGCGGGCGATCGAGCGGGAGTTGCCGAGCCATCTCGCGCTGCCAGCCGGGCGAGCCGCGGTCGACTACCTGGAGCCGGTGCCGCTCGCGTCGGCGCGCGCGCAAGCGTTCTATGGGCTGAGCGAAACGCCGCGGCTGGCGGGCGGGCGGATCCCGATGCGGCTCGCGCTGTTGTCGCCGGCCGGACGGCCGATCGCGATCACGGCGGATCTGGCCGGGTTTTGGCGGGGGGCCTGGGCCGACGCCCGGCGCGACATGCGCGGGCGCTACCCGCGACACGACTGGCCGGAGAACCCGGTGGCGTCAGGCGTCGTTGCAGGTCAAAAGTGATGCGAGATGGTTGGACGATGCGGTGAGAGACTGGATGAATAAGAGGGTATGCGGCGTTTTGGTCGGCTGGACACTCGCGCTGGCGGGATGTGCCGTCACGCCGCCGCCGCTGGGCCAATCCGGGCCGCCGATCGCGGGTCCGACCAGTTTCGCGCCGCTCGTCAAGCGCGTCGCACCGGCCGTGGTGAACATCGCCGTCATCGAGGGCGCTCAGGCTGCGGTCGAGCTGCCGCCTGAGCTGCGCGGCACGCCGGCCGAGCGCGTGCTGCGCGACCGGCTGCGGCGTCAACCAGTGCGGGGCGCCGGCGCCGGTTTCATCGTCGACCCGTCCGGGATCATCGTCACCAACAGCCACGTGGTCGGTCACGCCTCGAGGATCACCGTGACGCTGTCCGATGGGCAGGACCTGCCGGGCCGGGTCATCGGCGTGGACCCGGTGACCGACATCGCGGTCATCCGCATCGCGACCGACAAGAAGCTGCCGTATGTGAGCTGGGGCGACAGCCGCGCCGTGCAGGTCGGGGACTGGATCCTGGCGGCCGGCAATCCGTTCGGGGTCGGCGCGTCGGTCACGGCTGGCATCGTCTCCGCGCGGGGACGCGACATCGGGGCCGGAGCGTTCGACGACTTCCTGCAGATCGACGCGCCGATCAACCCGGGCAATTCCGGTGGCCCGACTTTCAACATGAACGGCGAGGTCGTGGCCGTGAACACCGCGATCGTGTCGCCGACTGGCGGTTCGGTCGGGATCGGGTTCGCAGTGCCGAGCGAGATCGCTCAGGGCGTGGTGGACGGTCTGCGCCAGAATGGCCGGATTGACCGTGGCTGGCTCGGCGTCGCCATCAGCGAAACGCAGACGCGTGGCGGCGGGGTGCGGATCGCGACCGTTGACCGGACCGGGCCGGCGGCGCGAGCCGGGTTGCGGGCCGGCGACGTGATCACGGCCGTCAACGACAGCAAGGTCGAGACGAGCAACGGCCTAGTCCGCGCGGTCGCCGGCATACCGCCGGGAAACGGCGCCAGATTGAGCGTTCTGCGCGATGGCCGGCCGCTCGAAATCGCCGCGACCGTCGGCCGGCGTCCCGCTGAGCCGGAGGAGTAATTATGCGGGTACTGGTGGTCGAGGACGACAAGGACGTCGCAGGCTTCATCGTCAAAGGGCTGCGCGAAGCGGGGCACCTGGCCGAGCATGCCGCGAATGGGCGCGACGGGCTGCTGGCCGCCACTAGCCAGGAGTTCGACGCGATCATCCTCGACCGCATGTTGCCGGGCGGGCTCGACGGCATGGGCGTGCTGGAGATGCTGCGCGGCCAGGATAACCATACGCCCGTGATGTTCCTCTCCGCGATGGCGCAAGTCGACGACCGGGTGCGCGGTCTGAAGGCCGGCGGCGACGACTACCTGACCAAGCCGTTTGCGTTCAGCGAGTTGCTCGCACGCGTCGAGGCTTTGGCGCGGCGCCGGCGGGCGGCGGGGCCGGAGACACGGCTGCAAGTCGGCGACCTCGAGATGGATCTGCTGTCCCGCACCGTGAAACGGCGCAACCACAAGATCGACCTGCAGCCCCGCGAGTTCATGCTGCTGGAGTACCTCATGCGGCATGCCGGCCAGGTGGTGACGCGGACGATGCTGCTGGAGGGCGTGTGGGACTATCACTTCGACCCGCAGACGAACGTTATCGACGTGCACGTGTCGCGGCTGCGGCAAAAGATCGACAAGCCGTTCGACACCGCCTTGCTGCACACGGTGAGAAGCTCCGGCTACATGCTTCGCGCCGACTAGCGGCCGGGCCATGATCACGCGCATGCTCCGCTCCGCCGGCGTCCGCCTCGCGCTGGGGTATGCGCTGGTATTTGGCGCCAGCGCGGCGCTGCTGATCCTCGTGCTCTGGGTGTCCGGCATCAACATGCTGACGCGGCAGGTCGATGCGGCTATCGAGGCGGACGAGCAGGGCCTGGCGGAGCAATGGCAGGCAGGCGGCCCGGCCGCCTTGCTCGCCACGATCCAGAGCCGCCTGACCAGCAATCTCGACAACGACGCCATCTATCTCGTGCTGGACCCGAAAGGCCAGGTCGTGGCCGGCAACCTCGATAGTTGGCCAGACCAGGTCGCACGCACCGGCGAGGTGTACGAGATCGACGTGACGCGGAACGGGCAGCGGAACCTCGCCCGGTTCCACCGCTACAACCTGCCCGCCGGATATGCGCTGCTAGTGGGCCGCGAGGTGTCGTCGCGGGCGGCGCTGCGCAGGCTGTTGGCCGAGGTGCTGGCCTGGTCGATGGTGCTGATCGGGTTGCTGAGCGTCGCCGGCGCGCTCCTGCTCAAGCAATTGTTCCGCCGCATGGTGTCGCAAGTGTCGCAGACCGCGGATGCGATCTCATCGGGCGATCTGACCCGGCGGGTGGCGATCTCCGGCCGCGGCGACGAGTTCGACCGGATGGCCGAGACGATCAACGACATGCTCGACCGCGTGAGCCGGCTGATGGACGGGGTGCGGGAGGTCTCGAACGCGATCGCGCACGATCTGCGGACCCCGATTACACGGGCGCGCGCGCGGCTCGAAGACGCGGTCACGCATGCGGGTTCGGCGGAGCAGCTGCGGATCGCGATCGATCGGGCGGTGTCCGACCTGGACGGCATCACCAACGTGTTCCAGGCGCTGTTGCGCATTTCCGAGATCGAGGCTGGAGCCCGGCGGTCGGCGTTCGTGACGCTGGATGTCAGGCCGTTGATGCAAGACCTGCAGGAGTTGTACGGGGCCGTGGCCGACGAGCGGGGCCTGTCGCTGGTGCTGAACGCGTCCGATCGGTTGGAGGCGTTCGGCGATCGGGAGCTGATCCAGCAGGCGATGACCAACCTGCTCGACAACGCCATCAAGTTTTCGCCCGCCCACGGAACGGTCGAGATGGTCGGCGAGCGGACGGCCGATGGGCTCGTCCTGGCCGTGCGGGATTACGGGCCCGGCATTCCGGCAGACGAGATCGAGCGCGTGACGGGCCGCTTCTATCGCGGCGACAGCGCCCGCCACACGCCGGGCTTCGGCCTCGGACTGACTCTGGTGCGGGCCGTGGCGCAACTGCACGGCGGGACATTGTCGCTGCAAAACGCCACGCCGGGCCTGCGCGCGATCATGATGCTGCCCAGCCCGGCAGATACGCGGGCCGCCAGGAGCGCGGGCTCGAACGCGCCTGCCCTGACGGCGCCTGTGGCGGTGACTTAGGCCTTGGCCACCGCTGCAGGCGTGGCCAGGCCGTCGGTGCTCAGGGAGCCCCCGCCGGCGAGATAGGCTGGACCGCCGCGGAGCACCGCCCGCTCCTGCTCGGCCCGTTGTGCCAGGTGCAGATGCGGGAACAGCAGTTCGGCGACGCGATAGGACTCCTCGAGATGCGGGTAGCCGGACGCGATGACCGTCTCGATCCCGAGCGCTTGGTATTCGGCGATCCGCTCGGCGACGGTCGCCGGGTCACCGACCAGCGCGGTTCCGGCGCCGCCGCGCACCAAGCCGACGCCCGCCCACAGGTTCGGCGACACGACGAGCCGGTCGCGCCGGCCGCCGTGGAGCGCCACCATCCGGCGCTGCCCTTCGCTGTCGCTCTCCTGCTGCAGCTTCCGCTGAGCCTGCGCGATCACCTCGTCGGACAGATGCTTGATGAGATCGTTCGCCGCGTCCCAGGCCGCGTCCTCCGTCTCACGCACGATCAGGTGCAGCCGGATGCCGAACCGAACGTTCCTGCCCAGCGCGGCGGCGCGGCGGCGGACATCGGCGATCTTCTCCGCCACTGCGGCGGGAGGTTCGCCCCAGGTCAGGTAAACGTCGCATTGCTCGGCCGCCAGCGCGTGACCCGGCGCCGACGAACCGCCGATGTAAAGCGGCGGATACGGGCTTTGCACCGGCGGAAACAACAGCTTGCCGTTGGTGGCGAACAGGTATTTGCCTTCGTAGTTGACCGTCTCGCCGTTCATCAGACTGCGGAAGATGTGCAGGAACTCCCCAGCCTGATCGTACCGCTCGTCGTGGCCGAGCTTCAGGCCGTCGCCGGCGAGATCGACCGGCGTGCCGCCCGCGACCACGTTCAGCAGCAGGCGCCCGTTGGTCATCCGGTCGAACGTCGCCGCCTGCCGCGCCGCCTCCGCCGGCAGCGTCATGCCGGGCCGCAGGGCCACCAGGAACTTCAGTCGCTCCGTCATCGGCGCGACGGTCGCGCCCACCATCCAGGCGTCCTCGCAGCCGCGCCCGGTCGGGATGAGCACGCCGGTATAGCCGAGCGTCTCGGCCGCGCGTGCAATGGCCGTCAGGTAGGTATGGTCGATCGTTCGCTGGCCGGTCTTGCTGCCGAGATAGCGCCCGTCACCGCCGGTCGGCAGGAACCAGAACATCTCGAGCGGTCGGGACGCGGTGGTGATGGAGTTCATGGCAGATCCTTGTTGAGCCGGCGGCGCGAAACCGAAATGCATCAGCCCGCGCTCGCCACGCGCCAGGGATGGGTCCAAACGGCCGCCCGAACATCGATCTTACTCGGGATGATGCGCAAGGCCGCGAAACTATCCACGATCTCTTGCTGCTGCGCCACGATCCGGTCGTCCATGGGCTGCACCGCGTAGATGCCGCGGGCCGCGGAGACGCGCGCGGGCTCGAGCGGGACACCGGTGACGGCCGCCATGAGCTGCGCGAGCGGTTCCGGGTTCATGCGGGCCCAAGCGGCGGCGGCGTTGATGGTGTGGAGCAACTGGACGACCGTGTCGGCCTGCTTGTCGGCGAAAGCACGGCCGGCCAGGAAGAAGGAGTTGCTGGCCGCGATTCCCTCTGCCGTGGTGAGCACCCTGGTGGCTGGGTCCTGCTGCGCGATGGCGTAAAACGGATCCCAGATGCACCAGGCGTCGAGCGCGCCGGAGCGGAAAGCGGCCCCGGCATCGGGCGGCTGGAGATAGACCGGCTGCACGTCGCTGGGCTTCAGGCCTGCCTTTGCCAGCACCTTGACCGCGACGTTGTGCGCGCTCGACCCCTTGGTGAAGGCCAGGCGACGCCCGCGCAGGTCGGCCAGCGACCGCACCGGGCCGCCGTCCCGAACCAGCACCGCCTCATTGACGCCCGAGATCGGCTGCGCGCCGACATAAACCAACGCGCTGCCGGCCGCCTGCGCGAAAATCGGCGGGGTGTCGCCCGTCGCGCCGAAATCGACCGCTCCGGCGTTCAGCGCCTCGAGCAGTGGCGGGCCGGAGGGGAACTCGACGAACTCCGCCGGGATGCCGCTCTGGTCCAGCAGCCGCTGCTGCCGCACGATCACCAGCGAGCCATTCTTCTGGTAGCCGATCCGCACGGCAGGCGCGGCCCGGCCGATGGCCGGCATCGCGAGCAGCCCGGCGGTGGCGGCGAGCACGCCGCGCCGGGTCAGGGTGGGAGAGTTGCTCATGTCATTGCCTCCGTTCAGGCGGCGCGCAGATGGACGCCCAGATGGGCGAGCAACTGCGTGCGCAGTCCGGCCAGCGCCGGATCGGTTCGGTCGCGCGGCCGGGCGGCCGGGTTCGGCACGTCGAGCCCGATCCGGCCCTGTGCCAATACGAGCAGCCGGTCGGCGAGCGCGACCGCCTCGTCGACGTCATGGGTGACCAGCAGCGTCGCCGGACGGTGCCGCTCCCACAGGTCCAGGACGAGGTCATGCATCTTCAGCCGGGTCAGCGCGTCAAGCGCGGCAAACGGCTCGTCGAGCAGCAGGAGCGCCGGCGCACGAACCAGCGCCCGCGCCAGAGCCGCCCGCTGCGCCTCGCCGCCCGAGAGCGTGCCGGGCCAGGCATCGACGCGATGGCCGAGGCCAACCTCGTGCAGCGCCGCATCGGCTCGCACGCGGGCATCGCCGCCCTCGAGCCCGAGGCCAACGTTCTGTCCCACGGTTTTCCACGGCAGCAACAGCGGCTGTTGGAACACCACCGCGGCAGGCTGCGGCACGACGACCTCCGCGCCGGGCGGCACCGGATCGAGCCCAGCCAACGTCCGCAGCAAGGTCGTCTTTCCCGACCCGCTCGCACCCAGCAGCGCCACGAACTCGCCGGGTGCGATGTCGAGATCGAGGCGGTCGAGCACCGGCGGGCGGTTCGGCGCGAACTGCCGCGTCAGCCGGCGGACCCGTGTTGCCGCACTCATGCCCGTACCAACGACGGTTTCCATGACAGCGCCCGCCGCTCGAGCCCACGCACCAGGGCGTCGACCGTCAGGCCGAGCAGCGCGTAGAGCAATAGCCCGACCAGGATGACGTCCGTGCGCAGGAAGTCGCGCGCGTCCGAGATCATGTAGCCGATGCCGGCGTTGGCATTGATCTGCTCGGCGACCACAAGAGAGAGCCAGGCGACGCTCAGGCTGTAGCGCAAGCCGACCAGCGCGGACGGCAGCGCGCCCGGCAGCACGACGTGACGGATCAGGCCGCGCCGGTCGAGGCCGAACACCCGCCCCATCTCGGCCAGTTTGGGATCGGTGCCGCGGATGCCGGCGAACAGGTTGATGTAGATCGGGAACGATGTGCCGAGCGCCACCAGCGCGATCTTTGGCGTCTCGCCGATGCCCAGCCACAGGATGAACAGCGGCACCAGCGCCAGGAACGGCAACGTGCGCAACATCTGCACCGGCGCGTCGACGATGTCCTCGCCAAGGCGCGACAGCCCGGCGACGAGCGCCAGCCCAGCCCCGATCGACACGCCGATCGCCAGCCCGGCCGCGACCCTGCCGAGCGACACCAACACGTTGGTTCCCAGATCGCCGCTCACGGCGAGATCCCATCCGACCGCGACGATCTGCAGCGGCGAGGCGAGTGTGCGGGACGAGAGCAATCCGGCAGTCGACGCCGCCTGCCACACGACCAGGATCGCGATCGTGGACAGGTAGCGGCGGATCGGCATGCGCCAGGCCAGGCCGAACTTGCGCCGATCGAGCGGCGCGAGCGAAACGCCTCGCCGCGCGGTAATCGTTTGGGACATGGCTCTCCTTGGACGATCAGGTCCCCATGCGAGACGGCACAGTCCCGCATGTCACCGACTTAGATACGGTCCAATATGTTTGTCCTGACAGGAGCGTCAGACAACAGAATAGAACCGCAAAATACTCAGGCGGGAGAGATGGTGTTTTTCGTAGAATGACTAATCGGGATAGATAACTTCTCACCGACCCACATGCTTTGGCGATCCGGCTCAGCTCTCCCGGCGGAACGTGACGACGAGGACGTCGCGGTGCGCGGACAGCGCCGGGTCGAGTGCGCGGACCGGAGTGACCCCGTGGAAGACGCGATGGTCATCGACGAGCGCGGAGTCGAGCGGCTCGCGGAGAGTGAAGCTGCCGAGCAGGCGCCGATCGAGGCCGTGGATGCTGGTCTCGCCCTCGGCGATGTTCTCGCGCGCCACCATTAGCACCAGCACCCAGTCAACGCCGTCTTGGTGCATGCCCTCCGGGGTCGGGCGGCCGGCCGCATCCGAGCGGGCCTCGATCCGGAACTGATGCACCTCGACATGCCACGCGGGGACGGGCGTCAGGCCGGTGAAAAGGTCGTTGCAGAAATGCAGGATGGCCTGAAAGGCGGCGGTGCCGGCGGCGGCGTCGAGCATCGGCTCGAACCAGCGGGCGATGCCGCCATTGAGCGCGTTGTAGTCGCGACTTTGGTAATGCGGCTGATGCGGCTTGCGGATGATGCCGTCGGGGGCGGCGCGGAACGCGGCGTGGCGGCGTTTGCGGTAGCGACCGCCATCGGCCATGTAGGTGTCGAGCCCGAGATCGTCCCAGCTCGCGGCGAACTCGGACCAATCCCGCAGTCCGTCGCCGAGCGCCTCCCGCATGCCGGGCGCCTCGGCGAAGACGAAGCCGCCCTCTCGCAAATTGGTGGCCCACCTCATGCCGCCTCGTCCTGCTGAACCTGCGCCACCTGCGGCACCGGCGGGTCGCGCATCAGTACTTTATGGCTGGTAAACGGGCTCTCGATGGCGCTGGCGTCGAACCGCATCTTGATGCGCCGGTTCAGCTCGCGCGTCACCGCCCATCGGCTGCTCGGCTGGGTCTTCATCCGCACCCGCATGATCCATGCCGTATCGGTCAACTTGTCCACCCCCATCACGTCCAGCTTATCGAGCACCATCGACTGCCAGTCCGGGTCGGCCTGCAGCTCGGCAGCGATCTCGCGAAGCGTGATCTCAATCGGACCTGGCTCCTCGTTCAAGCCGATACTGACGTCCAGCACCGCATAGCTGTAGTCACGCGTTTGGTTGGTCACGGTGGTCACGGCGCTGAACGGGATCAGGTGCACGGAGCCGTCGATCGCCCGCAGCCGGATGGTACGGATCGACAGCGCCTCGACGGTGCCGGTCATCGACGCCACGGTGACGACGTCGCCAACCTGCATCGAGTTCTCCAGCAGCAGGAACAGCCCGGTGATGAGGTCCTGCACGAGTTTCTGCGAGCCAAACCCGACCGCGATGCCGATCACCCCGGCACCGGCCAGAAGCGGCGCGATGTTCACGCCGATGGCCGACAGCGCGACCATGCCGACGACGAGGACGATGGCCACGAGCAGGGTGGTGCGCATCAGCGGCAGCAGCGTGCGCAGCCGGCCGGCGCGGGCGAGCTGGGAGGTGCTCGACAGCGTCGCCAGATGCCGGGCAGCGGCGGCGTTGACGCTTTCCCAGGCGGCGATGGCCAGCAGGACCGACACGACGATCGTCAGCACGGCGTCGAGCACCCGGGCGCCAAGGCCGCCCGCCGTCACCCAGAAGATGACGGGCAATCCCCAGGACTCGAGCAGCGCCAGCCCAGTCGCGATCCAGATGCCCGCCGAAACCACCATGCGCAGGATCGGGAAATACACGTCCGCGCGCTCGGCATAGCCGTTGGCCAGCACTGTCCTGACACGGTCCAAGCCCCCCAGGATCAACACCGCGGCCAGTCGTGCAGCCACCACGATCGCGGTGGAGACGCCGCAGAACGTGAGCAGCCGCTCGTAGCCGTTGCGGATCTCGACGGCCCAGACCAGCCAGGCGCCCACGATCAACACGATCGCGATCCAGTGCCAGACATCGGCGAACCGGCTGCACAGCGCCGTCCACAGCCCCGTCGACCCTCGCCGCGCGTGTAGCCGATGGGCGACCGGACCCTTCGCCTGCAGCACCGCGACGACCAGGCAGCCGTGGACCACCAGCGCGAACACCTTGAGGATCGCGAGTTGGGCGGTGTGATACATACCGAACAGCAGGCCGATGTTGGCCAGCGCGTTGCCGGTGACGACGATGATGACGATGCGCCGCATCCACCGCGTCAGGAACATCGCCGCCCAATCGGTGATGGGCAATAGACGCGGCGGGGCCGGCGAGAACAGGAAGGCGGTGACGGCCAGGATGATGCGGGCGTAGGCGTAGGCTTCGACGGCCTGCAGCACCACGAGCCGGGTCTGGTTGGAGGCGCCGAAGACAGCGCCGAGCAACAGTTCGCCCAGGCCGATGAAGGCTGCGATCGGGACGAGATCGACCAGCAGACGGCCCAGCAAGAACGGGACCAGCTTGAGTGCGGCGAGAATGCGCTCGAACCGCCGCCGGCGCACTTCGGTTGCATGGGTGCCCGGGGCGGACGGGTCGGCGACTGCATGATGCGGCGACCACGACACGATCGTCCGACGCAGCCGGTGAAGCGTGCGGCGCAGGCCCCACTCGGCCAACAGCCCGCCGGCCAGAACGATCAGCAGCATGCGGGCGGCATCGAACGCCTCGGCCTGCGCTTGCGGATCGGCTGCCTGGCTCGCAAGCCACCGCCAGAGCAGCGGAAGGTCGTTGACCGACTGCAGCGAGCCGGCGAGTTGCTGCGCATAGGCGCTCAGCATGGCCGAGAGGCGTCCGGCCACCTGCACGCCTACGCTGTCCGGCGCGATCGCCTGCACCGGGGCTTTCGCCGGGACGCTCGCGGCGGCGGCAGGACCGGCCGGCGTGGACGCGGGGGTGACGGGCGCGGCCGCCGCGGCGGTTGCGGGCGGGGCGACCGCGAGGGGACCGGCCGCCAGGGTCTCGGCCGGAGACAAGGCGGGCGCTGCAGCGGCCGGAGTAGGCGCCGGGGCCGCCTTGGCGATCGTCTCCAATGTGGACATCAGCTCGGCCCGGCGCTTGTCGTCGCGCAGCAGCGCCAACGTGTTGGCCGCCGCTGCCGGCGACAGGGCTGCGGTAGCGGCTGGCGCGGGCTGGGCACGGACGCCGACCACGCTTGTGAGCAGCAGCATCGACGCGAGCACGAAGACGCGACCGCTTCCGGCCCGCTCCGGCTTGGACACCGGAGCAGCTTGCGCCCTGCCCGCCTTCGCCCACATTTCCGTCATGGTAACTTTCCTTGCCGTTCTGACCGGGCTCGCCATGCTGGGCACGCTCGGCGTTCTCGTCGCTGGGATGGTTGGGCTCGTCCGCGGAGGCGGCGATCCTGCCCGCTCCAACGCACTCATGCGCTGGAGGGTTATTCTGCAAGGCGTGGCCCTGCTGCTGTTCATCGCGTTGCTGGGCCTCATACGGCACTGACCGAAGCGGTCCCATGGCCACGCGCAAACCCGTCCTTATGTTTGACAGCACGTTTCCGCCGCTGCACACAACGCCAAAGTTTGACCGCCATTCAGAACGAAGCTTGGAAAGAGCCCCATGAAGCTGCTCGTGCCCGTCAAGCGGGTCGTCGACTATAATGTGAAGGTCCGCGTGAAGGCCGACGGGTCCGGCGTCGAGACGCAGGGCGTCAAGATGTCGATGAACCCATTCGACGAGATCGCGGTCGAGGAGGCGGTCCGGCTCAAGGAGAAGGGCGTTGCGACCGAGATCGTGGCCGTCTCCATGGGCATCGCGCAATGCAGCGAGACGATCCGCACGGCACTCGCGATGGGCGCCGACCGCGGTATCCTGGTCGAGACCGATGCCGAACTCCAGCCGCTCGCGGTCGCCAAGCTGTTGAAGGCGCTGGTCGACAAGGAACAGCCCAAACTCGTGATCATGGGCAAGCAAGCGATCGACGACGACATGAACGCGACCGGGCAGATGCTGGCCGCCCTGCTCGGCTGGCCTCAGGGCACATTCGCCAGCAAGATCGTCACCGAAGGCGAGACGCTGCTCGTCACCCGCGAGGTGGATGGCGGGCTCGAGACGATCGAACTGCAGATGCCGGCCATCGTGACGACGGACTTGCGCCTCAACGAGCCGCGCTACGCGTCGCTGCCGAACATCATGAAAGCGCGCAAGAAGCCGATCGAGACCATCAAGCCCGCCGACCTCGGCGTCGACCCGGCGCCGCGGCTGAAGACCATCAAGGTCAGCGAGCCGCCGAAGCGGCAGGCCGGCGTCAAGGTCGGCTCGGTCGCGGAACTCGTGGCGAAACTCAAGACCGAAGCGAAGGTGATCTAATGGCCTCTCTCGTCCTGCTCGACCATGAGGACGGCAAGATCAAGCAGCCGTCGCGCAGTGCGGTGACGGCCGCGGCCAAGCTCGGCGAGGTGCACGCGCTGATCGTCGGCTTGAACGTCGGCGACGCGGCGGCGGCGGCGGCCAAGCTCGCCGGGGTGACGAAGGTTCACGTGGCTGACGCCGCGGCCTACGAGCATGCCCTTGCCGAGCCGTTCGCGGCCCTGATCGCCGGCATGGCCGCACACCACGACCATATCTTCGCGGCCGCAACGGCGACGGGCAAGAACGTGATGCCCCGGGTCGCGGCCCTGCTCGACAGCCAGCCCATCAGCGACATTTCCGACGTCGTCGACGCGAACACGTTCGTGCGGCCGATCTATGCGGGCAATGCCCTGGCCACCGTGGTGTCGTCGGATGCCAAGAAGATCATCACCGTGCGCGCCGCGTCGTTCGACCCTGTGGCCGAAGAGGGCGGGTCGGCTACCATCGAGGCGGTGCAAGGCCAGGATGCGCCGGCGACCTCGAAATACGTCTCGTCCGAGCTGAGCAAGAGCGAGCGGCCGGAGCTGACGGCGGCCCGCGTGGTGGTGTCCGGCGGGCGCGGGATGCAGAACGGCGACAATTTCAAGTTGATCGACCCGATCGCCGATCGCCTGGGTGCGGCGGTGGGCGCGTCGCGGGCCGCGGTGGATGCCGGGTTCGTGCCGAACGACTATCAGGTGGGCCAGACCGGCAAGATCGTGGCCCCCGATCTGTATATTGCCATCGGCATCTCCGGCGCGATCCAGCATCTGGCGGGGATGAAGGACAGCAAGGTGATCGTCGCCATCAACAAGGACGAGGAGGCGCCGATCTTCCAGGTGGCCGATTACGGCCTGGTCGGCGACCTGTTCACCATACTGCCGGAGCTGAAGTCCGAGCTGGAAAAGGCCGCCTAACTTTGGCCATCCGGACGGTTGGGGTGATCGGGGCCGGGCAGATGGGCTCCGGCATCTCGCATGTCTGCGCGCTGGCCGGGTTGTCGGTGCGCATGTTGGACAGCAAGCCGGACGCGCTGGACAAGGCGCGGGCGTCGATCGGGAAGAACATGGAGCGCCAGGTCGCCAAGGCGGTGGTGACCGCAAGCGACAAGGATGCGGCGCTGGCGCGGATCACCGCCGGGACGGATTATGCCGCGTTCGCTGACGCAGACCTGGTGATCGAGGCAGCCACTGAGAAAGAGGACATCAAGGTCCTGATCTATAAGGCGCTGCTGCCGCATCTCCGGGCGGACTGCGTGCTGGCGAGCAACACCAGCTCGATCAGCATCACGCGCCTGGCCGCCAGCACCGACCGTCCCGGGCAGTTCGTGGGCATGCATTTCATGAACCCGGTCCCGATGATGAAGCTCGTCGAGATCATCCGCGGCATCGCGACGGATCAGGCGACGTTCGATGCAGTGCAGGAGCTGGCGGAGCGGCTCGGGAAGACGGTGTCGGTCTCAGAGGACTTCCCGGCCTTCACGCTCAACCGCATCCTCGTCCCGATGATCAACGAGGCGATCTACGCGCTGTTCGAGGGCGTGGGCTCCATCGAGGCGATCGACACCGCGCTGAAGCTCGGAGCGGCGCACAAAATGGGCCCGCTGGAGCTCGCCGACTTCATCGGGCTGGATACGTGCCTGTCGGTGATGCAGGTGCTCTACGAGGGCATGTCCGACAGCAAGTATCGGCCCTGCCCGTTGCTGGTGAAGTATGTCGAGGCCGGTTGGTACGGGCGGAAGACAGGGCGCGGCTTCTACGACTACTCCGTCGATCCGCCGCGGCCGACGCGCTAGTCGAAGGTGATCCCGGCGAAAATGTCGTCGACGGGAAGTTCAATCCCGATCTCGGGCATGGACAGCGTCTCTCCGGCCAGGCAGACCGTCGCGGTCCAATCGCTGTCACCATCAGCGCGCGCGTAGACGGCCAGATCTGGTCCGGCATGGTCCACGATTACATACCGGAGGATTTTCGCGCGTCATGCTCGGGATGCGGACGCTGACGTTCATGGGAAGAGCATAGCATCATTCCGCCGCGTTGCGCAGCGCCGCGCCGGCAGCAGCGAGGCAGAGCGGAAGAGACGCGCACAGGACGGCGAGCAGCAACAGCAGATGCGGGCGGGGTGAGAGCCCGGTGCTGGCGGCGTCGCCGGCGGCGGCGCCGAAGATCAGCACGGGGGTGGCAAGCGGCAGCACCAGCAAGGGAAGCAGGACGCCGCCGCGGCGGGCGCCGAGGACGATGGCGGCCCCCATCGTGCCCAGCAGCGACAGCGCCAGCGTGCCGGGCAGCAGCGCGAGCAGCAGCACCGGGACCGAGACCGGCGGCATCTGCAGCATGATGGCCAGCGGGCCGGCGGCCAGCAACAGAGGCAGGCCGGTGACGAGCCAGTGTGCGGCGGCTTTGACCGCGGCCACGGCGATCGCCGGCAGGCCGCAGAGGAGGAGTTGGTCGAGCGTGCCGTCCTCGAGGTCGGCGCCGAACAGGCGATCCAGCGGCAGCAACGCGGCCAGCAGCGCGCCCACCCAGACGATGCCCGGGGCAAGCCGCGCCAGCACATCCGGGGCCGGGCCGATGGCGAGCGGGAACAGCGCACCGACCAGCACGAAGAACAGCAGCGCTGCCATGGTGTCGGCGCCGTGCCGCATCGAGAGGAGCAACTCGCGGCGCAGCAGCGCCCCCGCCATGCTCACAAACGCAACTCCGACACGCCGTCCAGCGGCAGCGGCAGATGCGTCGCGGTGACGATGACGCCGCCCGCGTGCCGGTGCGCCGCGAGCAGCGCGCCGAGGCGGGCGACGGACGCGGCGTCCAGGCCGAGCGTGGGTTCGTCGAGCAGCCAGAGGCCCCCCGGCGGGCAAAGGGCGAGGCGTGCCAGCGCGAGCCGACGGCGCTGGCCGGCGGAAAGCAGGCGGCCGGGCAGGTCGCGCAGCGCCTCCAGATCCATCGCGGCCAGTGCCGGGTCGAGCGGCACGCCCGCGATACGGAGGTTTTCGGCGACGGTCAGGCTGAGCTTGATCGCGTCGAGATGGCCGAGATAGGCGACCGGGCCCGGGTCGTCGACCATATCGACGCCGTTCCAGCAGACCGTGCCGGCATCCGGCCGTTTCAGCCCGGCCAAGACACGGAGCAACGTGCTCTTGCCCGAGCCGTTTGCGCCGAGCAGCAGCATCGCGCCGCCCAGCGGGACGTGGAACGCCACGTCGCGCAGCACGAGGCGTTCGCCGCGGAACGCCGCAACACCGGCCACCGCCAGACCCGAACCCCCATTCCCGCCCATGCAGCCATCTTATCGGGTCTGATCCGGTGGACGCCATGGGGTACCGGGGCTAGATACTGCAGCAGCGAACGAGAGGGCAGACGCGATGAAAGCGACCGGGCACGATAGCCTCCAGACCACCCGCACACTGACTGCGGCCGGGCGCGAGTATCGCTACTTCTCGCTGCCGGAGGCCTACAAATCGATCGGTGACGGCAGCCGGCTTCCGGTCAGCCTCAAGATCCTGCTCGAGAACGTGCTGCGCTTCGAGAACGGCGCCAGCTACAAGCCGGACGATGCGCGTGCGATCACCGAATGGGTGCAGACGGGACGTTCGGAGCAGGAGGTGCCGTTCAAGCCCGCCCGCATCCTGATGCAGGACTTCACGGGCGTGCCCGCCGTCGTCGACTTGGCCGCCATGCGCGACGGGATCACGTCGCTCGGCGGCAGCCCGCAGCAGGTCAACCCGCTCGTGCCGGTCGATCTGGTGATCGATCACTCCGTGATGGTGGACGTCTCGGCGTCGGCCGATGCCGCCAAGAAGAACGTCGAGATCGAGTTCGAGCGGAATGGCGAGCGCTACCAATTCCTCCGCTGGGGCCAGTCGGCGTTCGAGAACTTCCGCGTGGTGCCGCCCGGCGCCGGCATCTGCCACCAGGTCAACGTCGAGTTCCTCGCCGAGACCGTCTGGACCGCCGACGTCAACGACGCCACCTACGCCTACCCGGACACGCTGTTCGGCACCGATAGCCACACGACCATGGCCAACGGCATCGGCGTGCTCGGCTGGGGCGTCGGCGGCATCGAGGCGGAGGCGGCCATGCTCGGGCAGCCAATCGCGATGCTGATCCCCGACGTGATCGGCTTCAAGCTGAGCGGCGAGATGCCGGAAGGCAGCACGGCGACCGACCTGGCGCTGACGGTCACGCAGATGCTCCGCCGCAAGGGCGTGGTCGGCAAGTTCGTCGAGTTCTTCGGGCCCGGCCTGGCCGCCCTCTCGGTCGCGACCCGGCTGACGATCGCCAACATGGCGCCGGAGTATGGCGCGACCTGCGGGTTCTTCCCGGTCGATGCCGCGACGATCGATTACCTCAAGCTGACCGGGCGCGACCCCGGCCGGATCGAATTAGTCGAGGCCTACTGCAAGGCGCAGGGCATGTGGACCGACGGCGAGACGCCCGACCCGGTGTTCACGGACATCATCGAGCTTGACCTGTCGACCGTGATGCCGTCCATCGCGGGGCCGAAGCGGCCGCAGGACCGGGTGCTGCTGAAGGACGCCTCGGCGGCGTTCCGTACCGATCTGACCAAGGCGCTCGGTGTTCCCGCCAACGACGTCGAGACGCGGGTCAAGGTGGCGGGGACCAACTACGAGATTAGCCATGGCGACGTGGTGATCGCGGCGATCACCAGCTGCACCAATACGTCGAACCCGTATGTGATGCTCGGCGCCGGGCTGCTGGCGCGCAAGGCGCGGCAGAGGGGGTTGACCCCGCGGCCTTGGGTCAAGACGTCGCTGGCGCCAGGCAGCCAGGTCGTGACGGAGTATCTCGACCGCGCCGGCCTGACAGAGGATCTCGACGCGCTCGGCTTCCAGCTCGTTGGCTATGGCTGCACGACCTGCATCGGCAATTCGGGGCCGCTCGACGACGCCGTCGCTGATGCGATCGAGGAGAACAAGCTCGTCGCGGTGTCGGTCCTGTCCGGGAACCGCAACTTCGAGGGCCGGGTGCATCCGAACGTGCGCGCCAACTATCTGGCCAGCCCGCCGCTCGTGGTGGCCTACGCGCTGCTCGGGACGATGAACGAAGACATCACGACCGCGCCGCTCGGCACTGGGTCGGACGGCAAGCCGGTCTATCTAAGGGACATCTGGCCGAGCAACGCGGAGATCGACGAGGCGGTCGCCAAGAGTCTCACGCGCGAGCAGTTCATCAGCCGCTACGGCGAGGTGTTCCAGGGCACCAGCGAGTGGCGCGCCATCGAGGTCGATACGTCGAGCGACGTCTATCGCTGGAACGGTGGCAGCACCTACGTGCAGAACCCGCCCTATTTCGAGGGCATCACCATGGACCTGCCCGAGATCAAGGACATCATCGGTGCCCGCGTGCTGGCGCTGTTCGCCGACAACATCACCACCGACCACATCAGCCCGGCCGGCAACATCAAAAAGTCGTCTCCCGCCGGCGACTATCTCGGCGAACGCCAAGTGATGCAGCGCGACTTCAACTCCTACGGCTCGCGGCGCGGCAACCACGAGATCATGATGCGCGGCACCTTCGCCAACATCCGCATCAAGAACGAGATGCTGAGTGGCATCGAAGGCGGCTGGACCAAGAAGCAGCCCGGCGGCGAGCAACTGCCGATCTACGACGCGGCCATGCAGTACAAGAAAGACGGCGTGCCGCTGGTCGTGTTCGGCGGCAAGGAATACGGCATGGGGTCGTCGCGCGACTGGGCGGCGAAGGGCACCGCGCTGCTGGGCATCAAGGCCGTCATCGTCGAGAGCTTCGAGCGCATTCACCGGTCGAACCTGGTCGGCATGGGCGTCCTGCCGCTCACGTTCAAGGACGGGGCGACCCGGCACAGCCTCAACCTGACCGGCGACGAGATCATCGACGTGCTCGGGCTTGACCAGCTTCGGGCGGGCATGGACCTCATGATGAAGATCCACCGGATGTCCGGCGCAGTGGACGAGGTACCGGTCAAGTGCCGCGTCGATACGGCGGACGAGGTCGAATACTACAAGAATGGCGGCATCCTGCACTACGTGCTGCGCGAGATGGCCCGGGCCGCCTAACTGGAGACTGCGTCACCCCCGGGCTCGACCCGGGGGTCCACGCCAAGCGAACACTGGCCTGGCGTCATGGACCTCCGGGTCGGGCGTGGGGGTGACAGTCTCTCATGCGCATAGGTCTACCTGTCTGGCTCCGCGCGGGGCCAGACGCGGACCTGGGTCACCTTCCCCTCAGCCTCGACTTCCGCGCCGTCAGTATCGCCGAGGGCGTGCGGGCGGCGTTGGCCGTCGCCGTCGTGGTGACGGTGACAGAATGGCTCGGCATCCCGGCCCTGGCCGCGGTCGGCCTGGGCTCGCTGCTCACCTGCCTGTGCGACCCGGGCGGACCGATCCGGCGGCGCCTGCCCGCGCTGTTCTCTTTCGCGATCCTCGGCTCGTTGGCCGTGCTGCTGTTCAGCCTGCTCCGCGCGCACGGCGTGGTCGCGGGCGCGGTCGGCGGGGCAGTCTGGGTGTTCGGCAGCATGTTCGCGCGCGCTTGGGGCCCCGTGGCCATGCAGGTGGGCAATCTGCTGACCGTGGTCGCCATTTTGGCGCTGGATCGCGGCGAAGACCTGGGCACGGCGGCGATGCTGGCCGCGCTGTTCGGCGCCGGGTCGCTGTGGGCGTTGCTGCTCAGCCTCGCCATCTGGCGGCTGCATCCCTTCCTGCCGGCGCGCACCGCCACGGCGAACGTGTATCAGCGGATCGGCATGCTCGCCGCCGACCTATCCGAGCAGGTCGCGGACGTCGCGGCAGCGGATTGGGCCGCGCACGCACGCGGACACCGGCGCTACGTGCGCGACGGGCTCGAGGCCGCACGGGTCGAGCTGATGGACATCCTGCGCAGCCGAGGCCAGGGCGGCCCACGCGGCAACGCACTCATCATCCAGGTGGAGGCGGCCGACCAGATATTCGGTACGATCATCGCCCTATCTGACATCCTGGAACACGGGGACGCCGGGTTGGGCCACGCAGCGCGGCCGATGCTGCCTGCCCTGCGCTTGGCGCTGGCCGGCATCGCCGACGGCATCACCGCCGACCGTGCCGACGACCCGGCGCTTCGCGCCATGTTCTTGCGGCTGTTCGGCGAGATCGAGCGGGCCGGCGGGACGGGCCCGCTGGCCGAAGTCACGGGCTCGCTCGTCTCCGCCCTGCGGGTGGCGGCGCTGATGACGACGCCGGAAGGCCGGACGGTCGAGGGAGCCAGCAGCGCGGACCGCATACCGGTCCTGATCCGTCTCGCCGGCCCCTTGCGCGCCAATCTACGCTGGAGCTCGGCGTCGCTCCGCCATGCCGTACGGGCCACCGCAGTCGCGCTGCCGGCGTTGCTGATCACGCTGCCGGTCGGAGCGCGGTACGCGCATTGGTTGACCATCACGCTGATCCTGACGCTGCAGCCGTTCTTTGCGGTGACCTGGCAACGGGCGCTCGAGCGGGTCGGCGGCACTGTCCTAGGCGGTTTCATCGCGGCGGCCCTGTCGATCTTCGTCCACAGCACGACCTTGATTGCGGCGTTCGTGTTTCCGCTCGCGATCATCGCGTTTGCGGTGCGGCGGGTCAGCTTCGGGTTCTTCATGGCCGCCCTGACGCCGCTGATCGTGCTGCTGTCGGAATTGGGCCAGCCCGGGACCGGCGAACTCGCCATCGCGTTTTACCGCGCCGCCTACACCCTCGCGGGTGGGGTCATGGCCGTTCTCGGCGGCCTGCTGCTCTGGCCGAGTTGGGAGCCGGCGCGGGTCCGTGGTGACCTGCTGACCGCAATCGAGGCGCATGGCGCATATGCGGAGGCCGAACTGGCGACACTTATGGGCGAGCAGCCGACCGGGTCGGCGGATGGCGCGCGCCGGGCGGCGGGACTCGCAAGCAACAATCTGGAGACAACGCTGTCGCGGGCATTGCAGGAGCCGGGTCACGCGTCCGATCGCGAACTGCAGGTCGCGATGGTCGCCGACGCGGCGCTGCGCCGCGTGGCGGGGCGGCTGGCGGCCCTGCAGCACGCACCGGGCTTGGCGGGGTTGGCGGAGATCGGGGTCTGGCGGAGCTGGCTAGCCGCGTCCTTTGCGGCGCTGAAGACGGGCACCGCGCTTCCCGCGCCGGTCCCGGCCGATCCGAGCGACGGTCCGCTGGGCCGTATTGCCCGGCAACTGGCGCTGATCGATGGCGCGATGCGGGCCAGCGCCGGCTGATTTCAGCTCGGCGTCAGGTCCTTGACCCAGATCGAACGGATGGTTCGTTTCGACAGATGGTGGAGCGGCAACTCGAATCCGCGATACACGGCCCACCCGATGGCGCATGTGTAGGGGAGCGCGATCGAGACCGCAATCGGCGCCCAAAGCCTATGGAGCGGCCCAGCGACGAAACTCATCGCAACGACATGGGTGAGATAAATGGAGTAGGAGGCCTCGCCCAACGCCCCGAGCAGCGGAAGTCGGGGCAGGTGTCCGCTCCGCTCGATGCCGAGGCAGCCTGTCACGATCGCGAGTGCCGGAATGCCCCAAGCGGCGACGCGGAACCAACCTTCCGCCCCGCCCCCCAAGAAATGTGTCGCCCCGAGTGCCAACCCGCCGGCGAGGAGAAGAAGCCAAGCGCCCGCGCCGGCCGGCACGGCGCCGCGGACCCAGGCTACGTAAAGCGCAGCCCCCGCCAGGAATTCGACCGCGAGCGGGTCGGACAACGCCTGCAATGGCCGGGAGGGCGGAAGGAGCACCGGCAGGACAACGCAGAGCACACCGATCGCCACCGCGAGGATCGGGACGCGCCATCGTATCGGTCCGACGAGTGCCACGGCGAACAACGCGTAGTAGGCCATCTCGAGATTAAGGCTCCATCCTTGAATGACGACCGGGTATGGACTGGCGGGCCAGAACAGCAGGGATGTTATCAGCTTCGTCGCGGGCGGATGGTCCAGGAAAGCGGCCACGAAGGTCACTGCCCAATAAAGCGGGACGATGCGTGTCCACCTCGACACGGCGAACCGAAGCGGCGAGCGTTCCCGCCCGGACACCAGCATCATGACGAAGCCGGAGACAATGAAGAAGAGATCGACACCGCTTTGCCCGACAAAGGACCGCGTCCAACCGGTATGCCACAACACGACCATGATTGCGCCGACCGCGCGGATGTATTGCAGCGACATCAGCTTGGGCGATCGGTCCATCGCCGGACGGTTTACCAGTTTCAAGAAAACCCCTGAGTCCCTGGCGATCGTTATAGCCGGACTTTCTTTGGGAACGGTAAACGCGGGACGACCAAGAGTGCGGCTCCACCGACGGCGCCCATGAGCAGGAACACGTAACCGTGCCACGATCCGTATAGCCGGCCGACCAGCCAGATCATCATCCCGGTCGGGGCGGAGAAGCCGATCGACGCGAGCACCGTCTGCGCGAAGGCAGCGCGCGACGCAGGGACGGTGCGCAGGACCAGCATGTTGGAGAGATGCTGGCAGGCGAATGTCGCGGCGTGGAGGAGCTGGATCGCTGCCAGCAACGGGACCCAGGTGAACAGCGCGGTCAGCGTCCAGCGCAGCAGGCAGGCGCAGGCGGCCAGGCCGGTCAACCGCGCCGGGCCGAGCCGATCGACGAGCTGGCGGCCCCACAGGAAGAGCGCGATCTCGGCGACGATGCCTTCTGCGATCAGCAGTCCGATCACGGAATCGCCGATCCCCGCGGCGCGCCAGTGCAGGCTGGCGAACGCGTAATAGGCCGCATGCGAGCCCTGGGTCAGCGCCGTGGCGATCAACGCGGCGCCGAAGGCGCGGCCGAGCGGGGCCACGACCAAACGATGCGGCGCGGGTCGGCTCGGGGGCGGCCGCGGCAGCGCGACGGTCAGGAGGGCTGCGGCGGCATAGCCCGCGGTCAGCAACCCCGGCACGACCGCGCTTCCGAAGCGGCCGAGCATGGCGCCGGCGGCAGCCGTGGCCAGCATGTAGGCCACCGAGCCCCAGGCGCGGGTGCGGCCATACTCCAGCCGGCCTGCGGCGGCGAAGGCGAGGGTGAACGCATCGCACAGCGGGGTGAGGGCCGACGCCGCGATGCCGCCGGCCACGACGGACATGGCGATGGCCGGCGTGCCGGGTGCGATCGTCAGCATCCAGGCGCAGCATGCGGCGACCGTCGCTGCCGCGAACAGCGAAGCGCGGGGATGCCCGAGCCGGTCCGCGGCCCAACCCCACGCCGGCACCGTGACGACCCGGGCCAGCGATGCCAGTCCCAGCACGGTGCCGATCAGGGCGGCATCGAGGCCCCGGTCGGCGAGCCAGAGCGGGAGATAGGCGGTCAGGATGGCGCCCGCCGCGAAGAAGCAGGACAGAAATAAACCGAGCCGGGTGCTGTCCGAGAGGGGTGTGGCCTGCCCGCTCAAGCCGTGGCGGCGAGCGCGTTGGCAGCGTCGCGGATACGTTGCGCCATCGAGGCTATGCCGCTGCCGCGATTGCTCGAGAGGTTGGCGAGCAGGCCCATCTCCTTGAGGAAGTCAGGCGGAGTCGCGAGCACTTCCGCCGGCGCGCGGCCGGAATAGACCCGGAGCAGCAGCGCGACGAGGCCGGCAACGATCGCCGCATCCGACCCGCCGGCGAGGAACATGCGGCCATCGCGGACGACGGCCTCCATCCAGACCTTGCTCTGGCAGCCCGGCACGCGATGGGACTCGTCCTGCCACTCAGAGGGGAACGGCGGCAACTTGCGGCCGAGGTCGATGATGAATCCGTAACGGTCCATCCAGTCGTCGAATAGGTCCAGGTCGGCCTCGATGGCTGAGACAGCATCGGACGCGGTCGGCTCCTCGGGCAGGACGAAGGGATCTTGCTGCATGGCTCCGATGTGCTGACCGCGCCGGGGATATCAAGAAGAAAAAACCCGCCAGCCTTGCGGCGGCGGGTTTGATCTGGTGGCGGGCTGCAAAGCCCACCGGCCGGTTACATGCCGCTGGTGCTCGGCGTGCTATCGGACGGCATCGAGCCCATCGGCGCGCTGGAGCTGGCGGCGGACCCGTTGGTCATCTTGTATTCGAACGAGCACGAGCCGCGCTTGACGGTGACATCGGCCATGTTGCCCATGACGCTGCCTGACAGGTTGCGGCCGGTCACGGTGCCGTCGGGGCCGATCGTGCCGCGAAGGCCGGCGACGGTGATCGTGTTGCCGCGAACGCGCGCGTTCTGCATGCCGCGCGGGTTACGGCAGGCCGAGCTGCCCTGGGCGGTGCCGGGTCCACGATACACGCCGGCCATCGGCGGCATCGGCGCGGGCGGGGCGGCGGCGGGCATCGGCTCCGGGGCGGCGGCCATCGGCGGCGGCGGCGGGTTGCTGGCGCAGCCCACGACCGTACCGGCCAACAGTAGAACGCTTGCAAGCTTTAGGCGCATTCGAAAATCTCCTATGCGAATCCGAGAACGGTCGGACCATGACAGGAGAAGCACAGGTCGGCTACAGGATGAACCGGGACAGATCACTTTTCGCCGCGAGTGGTGCAACCCGGTCATTCACATATCCGGCATCGACCGTGATCTTGTCTCCATTTCGATCCGTCGCCGTAAAGCTGATCTCTTCGAGCAAACGTTCCATCACAGTGGCCAATCGACGAGCGCCGATATTCTCGACGCGATCGTTGATATCTGCCGCTAAATCGGCCAACGCGTCCACGGCGTCGTCGGCGAAGGTCAAGGCGACGCCCTCGGTGCCCATCAGCGCGGAATACTGCTTCAGCAAGCTGTGCTCCGGCTCGGTGAGGATACGCCGCAGGTCATCGCGTGACAGCGGCGCCAGCTCGACCCGGATCGGCAGCCGCCCTTGCAACTCCGGCAGTAGATCGGCCGGCTTGGCCAAGTGAAACGCGCCGGATGCGATGAACAGGACGTGGTCGGTCTTGACCGGGCCGTATTTGGTGCTGACCGTCGTGCCCTCGATCAATGGCAGCAGGTCCCGCTGCACGCCCTCGCGCGAGACGTCGCCACCGCGGAAGCCACCCTCGCTGGACCGGGCGCAGACCTTGTCGATCTCGTCGATGAACACGATGCCATTCTGCTCGGCATGCTCGACCGCATCCTTGGTCAGCGTATCGGTGTCGAGCAGCTTGTCACTCTCCTCCCGGGTCAGCGCGGTCCGCGCGGCGGCCACGCTCATGCGGCGCTTCTGCGTGCGGCCGCCGAACATGCCCTTCATCATGTCGCCCAGATTGGCCATCTGACCGGGCTGCATGCCGGGGATCTCCATCGTCACCGGCGCGGCGTCGGCGACGGCGACCTCGACCTCCTTGTCCTCCAGCTCGCCCGCGCGGAGCATCTTGCGGAACTTGCCCCGCGTGTCGGCGGACGCGCCCTCGCCTACCAGCGCGGTGATCAGCCGATCCTCGGCGGCCTGCTCGGCCTTGGCCTGGACGTCCTTACGGCCAGCGTCGCGCAGCATGGTGATGCTCGCCTCGACGAGGTCGCGCACGATGCTGTCGACGTCGCGGCCGACATAGCCGACCTCGGTGAACTTGGTCGCTTCGATCTTGATGAACGGGGCCTGGGCCAGCCGGGCCAGGCGGCGGGCGATCTCGGTCTTGCCGCAGCCGGTCGGGCCGATCATCAGGATGTTCTTCGGCACCACCTCTTCGCGCATGCCGTTCGGCAGTTGCTGCCGGCGCCAGCGGTTGCGCAGGGCGATCGCGACCGCGCGCTTGGCGTCGCCTTGGCCCACGATGAAGCGATCGAGCTCGCCGACGATCTCGCGCGGGGAATACGTCTTGACGTCCATCATGCTGTGATCTCCGGCGTGCCGCCGAGTGTTTCCACGATGACGGAATGGTTGGTGTAAACGCAGATGTCGCCGGCGATCCGCATCGAGCGGCGGGCGATCTCCTCCGCCCCGAGTTCGTCGACGGTCATGAGCGCGCGGGCGGCCGCGAGAGCGTAGTTGCCGCCCGAGCCGATGGCGATGACGCCGTCTTCGGGTTCGAGCACGTCGCCTTGGCCCGTGAGCGTATAGCTGTGCTGAGCGTCGGCCACGGCCATCATCGCTTCGAGCCGGCGCAGGTAGCGGTCAGTGCGCCAGTCCTTGGCGAGTTCGACGCAGGCGCGCTCGAGTTGTCCGGGAAAGCGCTCGAGCTTGGCTTCGAGCCGCTCGAGCAGCGTGAACGCGTCGGCGGTCGCGCCGGCGAAACCGGCCAGGACGGCCCCGCCGGCGCCGATGCGGCGGACCTTGCGCGCGTTGCCCTTGATGACGGTCTGGCCGAGGGTGACCTGGCCATCGCCCGCCATGGCGACGGCGCCGCCCTTGCGGACCGAGAGGATGGTCGTCCCGTGCCAGCCGACGAGATCGTGTGAATTATTGTCTTGCATGGTGACAGCGTAGGTGGGGCAGCCAGGGTCTTTGCACAAGATATAGGCAGAGTTGCCGCTAAGGCGGCTTGACCCCGGACCTTATCCTTCGCACATAACGCCTCGTCTTCATCTCCATCGATGGTCAATCCGACGTCTGACACGTCTCCGCTCGTGTGTACCTGTTTCGCCGTCCGCCGGGCGGCGCGGCATGTCAGCCAGGTGTACGACGGACATCTGGCGTCGACCGGGCTGCGGACGACGCAGTATTCGTTGCTGAACGTGCTGGCGGGCGATGGGCCGCGCAGCCTGATCGGCGTGGCCAAGCGGATGGGGCTGGACCGCACGACGCTGGGCCGCAATCTCCGGCCGTTGGAGCGGGAGGGCCTCGTTTCGATGCAGGTCGATCCGCGCGACCGGCGCGGGCGCACCCTGACGATCACCGAGAGTGGCCTGGCCAAGCTCGAGGAGGCGAGGATCTGCTGGGCCGCCGCGCAGGCGGCGTTCGAGGCGCGATACGGCGCCGCCGCAACGCATGAACTGCATGCAACGCTGGACGCCGTGGCTCGGCTGGATTTCGGCAAACCGCGCTGACGAGCCGGCTCAAGGCGCCAGCGCGACGCCGTCCAGCCAGGGGTGGGCGCGATTGTCCGGGTCGAACAGACGCTGGCGGATCGAGGCTGCGAGCGGTGTGAGCGCGAGGGTCTCGGCAGCTTCGAGGCCCGCGCGGAACAGTGTGGATGCTGCGGCCGGCTCGCCCCGCCGAAGCGCGATTTCGCCGCGCAGCCCGGTGGCGTATGCGCCGGCGCCGGGTTCGCCGATCTCGGCCGCCAGAGTGGCGGCCTTGCGGGCGGCCTCGACCGCCTCATCCAGCGCGTCGCAGAGCAGATGCGCCTGCGCCAGGATCGCGAGCCGGAGCGGTTGCAGGGCGAGGAAGCCCATCCGGTCCGCATCGTCGACCGCCGTTCGCGCCGTCTCGACACCCTGTTCGCGCCGCCCAGAACTCCGAATAGGCCAGCGCGAGGAACCCGGCCGCAACCGGCCGAAGCAGCCTGATGTCGGTGGCGACGCACGTGGCATGGGCCGCCTCAAGGTGACCCAGGGCTTGGTGAGGCCGGCCTTCCGACAGCAGCAGAACGCCGTGCGCGATGTGGACATAGATCCACGCCTGCTGCCGGTTGAGCGAGCGGGCCGCCTCCGTCGCGCGCTGGAGCGCGTGATGGGCGGAGGCGAAATCGCCGGAGGAGGCGTGGGCGCGCGCGATGTAGCTCAGGGACGTGATGGCCAGGTCCTTGTCCATGGCGTACCGCCCGGCCAGCGGCGGGTCCGGCCCGAGATGATCCACGACGGCTTCGAGGCCCTCGACGACGGCCCGCCCCCGGCCGCTGGTGAGATCGACCAGCGCGAGCTGAAACTGGGCACGGCGCACGAGGTCGGCGTCGCCTCGCGCGATGCCGAGCGCGCGGGCCGCCTGGGCCGCGGCTTCGGCCTGCTCTGGCTGGCCGGCCAGCCAGAACCCATGGCTCTGCAGGGTGTAGGTCTGCCCGAGCTGGACGTGGTCGTCGTAACGCGCAGCGAGGTCGGCGGCGCAGTGCAGGTGTGGCAGCAGGTCACGGACGTGACCCAGACGGAACAAGGGCCAACGCAGGCGCATGTGCAGATCGAGCTGCTGTTTCTCCCGCTCCGCGTCGTCGGCTAATTGCTCCGCCGCCGCCAGGCCCTGGCGGAAGAAACGGGCGGATTCAGGGTTGGCGTAGCGGTCCAGCGCGCGGGTGCCGGCCAGGCGTGCATAGTGCACCGATTTCGCCCAGGCTTCGGCGCGGTGAGCGTGGTCGGCCAACAGGTCGGCCTCACTGTCGTCGCCGCGCGCCTCCAAGGCGGAGAGCACGGCGCCGTGCATCCGGATCCGGGTGCGCCGCAAGATGCCGTCGTAGGCGGTCTCGCGGATCAGCCCGTGGCGGAAACCGTATCGCTTCGCGCCGTTCGAGGCGGCCCCGACCTCGACGAGGAAGCCGCTGGCGCAGAGCCGTGCAAGCACCGGGTCGAGCGTGCCGGCGTCGACATTGGCGACCTGGCGAAGCAAATCGCTCCGCACCGACGTCCCGAGCACGGCGGCCGCCTGCAGCACGTCCTTCTCGACATGAGGCAGCCGGTCGACGCGGGTGTCGAGCAAGGCCCGCAGGGAGGCCGGCACGCGCAGAGCCTCGACGGGCCGATCCAGGCGATACCGTTCGCCGACGCGCTTGAGCTCGCCCAGTTCGACCAGCGCCTGAAGGCACTCCTCGATGAACAGCGGGTTGCCTTGTGTATGCTCCATCAGCAGCCGCTCCAGCGCCGGCACGTCCGGCCCCGGCAGCACCAGCCCAGCCAGCAGCGAACGCGCGCCCCGCGCGTCGAGCGCCGGCAGCCGGCATTCGATCCAGTTCGATGCGTCCGCGAAGGTCGATTCAGGCGGCCGCTCGGTGGCGATCGTCAACAGCCGGTAGCCGTCCGCGTCGTCGCCGAGGCGCTGGAGGCACTCGGCGCTCTCCGGATCGAGCCAATGCGCGTCCTCGACGATCAGCGCCATCGGCCGCCGGCGGCTCGCGGCCTGCAGCGACTGCGCAGCCGCGGCGATGCTGCGGGCGCGGCGTTCGCGCGGCTCGAGCGTGTTCCATCCCGGCACCGGCGGCAGGCCGAGCAACTCGACCAAACCTGGAAGAATGCGCTCCTCCGCCTCGCTCTCGCGCATGCCGATGCCGGTCAGCAGCTTGTCTTGCCGGAGCAGCCGGTCATCGCCGGGGGCGAGCTGGAAGACCCGGCGCAGCAGGTCGCTGACCGCGCCATAGCTGGTCCGGCGGTGCGGCACCGCTTCGGTCACCGACATCGCCCAATCCTCCGGCAGGCGCTCGGTGGTGAACTGATTGACCAAGCGCGACTTGCCGAGACCGGCCTCGGCGATGACGCATACGGCGCGCGGGCGCCCCAACGCCGCGTTGTCGAGCGCGCTCTGCAGCACGCGCAGCTCCGACTCGCGGCCGACGAAGCTGGCGCTTCCGACGGTGCGACGCAGCGGGCGAGCGCGGCGTTCGGCAATGCCGAGCAGCTCGAACACCTCGAGCCTTCGCTCCAGACCTTTGATGGACACCGGGCCGAGCGAACGGACCGTCGCCAACCCGCCGGTCTGCGCCAGCGTTGCGGGCGTCAGCACGATCTGGTCGGGGGCGGCGATCTGCTCCATGCGCGAGGCGAGATGCACCGCTTCGCCCGTCGCCCCGTAATGCAGGGTGACGTCGCCGGCCTGGGCGCGGACGACGACTTCGCCCGAGCCGATGCCAACGCGGACATGGACCTGGCCTTTGAGCTTCTCCTGCACGCCGGAGCGCATCGCCAGCGCAGCGCGGCAGGCCTGGGCGGCGTGTTCCTCGATCGCGACCGGCGCCCCGAACAGCGCCATGATGCCGTCGCCCAGGATCTGGTTGACGACGCCGCCATAGGCGCGAACGGCGGCGCTCATTTCGCGCACGACGTCGGTCAGGACGTCGCCGGCCTGCTCCGGGTCGTTGAACGCAACGATGTCGATCGAGCTCTTGATGTCGGCGAACAGGACGGTGACGATCTTGCGCTCGGTCCGCATGACGGCGTCGCGTTCGGGCGCGCCGACCCGTGATCCACAGGAGGGACAGAAGAGTGCGCCGTCCGGAAGGGCGGCTCCGCAGGATGTGCAACTCCGCATGACCATTCCTTTAGCCGCACGACCTTGCCAGGGCTGTGCGCTGTGTCATGCTCTCGCAGCCCTGCCGCCGGGGGTCAAGACGGCGGAACGAGACAGGATCGGACAGAAATGCCGGATGAGCCGTTCAAGGTCGATGTCCAACTGCAGCATCCGCGCGCGACCGTGTCGCAGGTGCACTTGGCAGCGGGCCACGAGACTCCGGAACATGCGCACGAGCATGATTACGTCGTCATCCCCCGCGCGGTCACGACGGTGCTGAAGACGACGTTCAAGAACGGGCAGAAGCACTCCGAGGAGACGATCCAGCATCAACCTGGCCAGCCCTATGTCGTCCTGGCCAACGAGGACGGCGTGACGTTCTCGCTCAAGAACGTCGGCAGCGGACCGATGCTGTGCGACAAGGCGTTCATCAAACCGAGGTAAGCGCTGGTTGGGGCGGAAGGATTCGAACCTTCGGATGGCGGATTCAAAGTCCGCTGCCTTACCGCTTGGCGACGCCCCAGCCGCAGGCGTGACATAGCGCGATTTGCCGCGCAGTGTAAGTCAGTGGAGCGCGCCGCCCCAGGCCCACCAGCCTGCCGGCGGGGTCGCGGCGGCGCGGGCGGCGGCGGCGCTGTCGAACAGGCCGAAACACGTCGCGCCGGATCCGCTCATGCGGGCAAAGCGGCAGCCCGGCCGGGCGTGCAGCCAAGCGAGCACCTCGCCGATTGGCGGGCAGAGGCGGATCGCCGGCGCTTCGAGATCATTCGACAGCCGGGCGAGATCGGCGGCGAGGGACGCGGCATCTGGCCAGCGCGCGGGCAGGACGGCGGGCTCGGCATACTGTTGGCCCCGCGTACGGAAGACATCGGCGGTCGCGACCGGAACGCCTGGATTGACCAGCACGATACCGCACGGGGGCAGCGCGGGCGCGACGCCGATCAGTTCGCCGACGCCGCCCATGCGTGCGGGCTCGCTCGCCAGGCAAACCGGCACGTCGGCACCGAGCGCGAGCGCGAGGCCGGCCAGTCGCGGCGCCGGCAGGCCGAGCCCCCAAAAGCGGTTGAGCAGCCGCAGCGCGGCCGCCGCATCGGCCGACCCGCCGCCGATCCCGCTGGCCACCGGCAGATGCTTGTCCAGCACCAGCGCCGCGCCGTGGGCGGCCGAAGCTGCCTCCAGCAAGGCACGTGCGGCACGGAGCACGAGGTTGTCGCCGCCGCCCAGCGCCGCCGCGAACGGCCCGCTGATCTCGAGCTGCAGCGTGTCGGCCGGTGTCACGCAAAGCGTATCGGCAACGTCCGGAAACACCGCCAGGCTGTCGAGCAGGTGGTAGCCGTCCGCCCGGCGGCCCAACACATGCAGGAACAGGTTGACCTTGGCCCGGGCTCGCTCGCCCGGGCCGCTGGCGAAACTCATTTGGCCGGAACGGCGACCGGGGTCGCGCTCGCCGGCAGCCCCGCAAGCTTGTCGTTCAGACGCTTCGCCTCTTCGGCATCCGGCTTGAGATTGAGCGCCCGGCGCCACTGGAACTCCGCCTCCCGTAGCCGGCCCGCAGCCGCCAGCGCGTCGCCGAGATGGCCGTTGATCGTGGCGTCCTCCGGCTCGAGTTCGACGGCGCGCTCGAGCTGGCCAATCGCGCCGGCGGTGTCGCCCTGGCGCAGCAGGGTCCAGCCGAAACTGTCGATATAAGCGCCCTCGTTGGGCCGGGCTGTCATGGCGCGCTGCAGCATGTCGTGCGCCTCGGCCAGGTGCTCGCCGCGCTCTGTCCAGGAATAGGCGAGGTAGTTCAGGATGCTTGGTTGGTCCGGCGCGAGCTCGAGGGCGTATTTGAGGTCGGCTTCCGCCTTGGGCCACTGATCCGCGCGCTCGAGCGCGATACCGCGCGCGTAGAAGAGTGGCCAGTTGGCCCGGCTCGGCGTCCCCAGCTTGCCGATCGCGTCGCCATAGGCGGCCGCCGCGTCGGCGTAGCGCTCCTTTTGCCGAAGCACGTCTCCCAGTTGAGCGCGCGGCTCCGGCCGGTCGGGGTGCTCGCGCGCCAACTTCTCGAGCAGTGCGATGGCCGCATCGGTCTGGCCGCTCTGGTCGAGCAGGGCAGCCCGGCGAAGCTCGACCAGCGGCGCAAGCGGGTCCTCGGCCGGCACTGGGGCCAGCGCGGCCAGTGCGGCCTCCGGACGCTTGGCGGCCGCCTCGATGTCCGAGAGAACGACCCGGGCGGCCGCCAGGGCCGGCCGCATGGTGAGCGACAGGCGGATCATGACCTGTGCCGACTGGGCGTTTTGCGCGCGAAGCGAGGCGGCCATGGCCAGATAGGCCTCGGCGATGCCGTCAGCCGCGCTCGTTATCGCAGGGCGGGAAACGTCCGCCGCGAGACCCTCGCGCGACATGCCCAGCTCGCCATCGGCGTTGGCCAGTTCGCCGATCGTGCGCTGCGCCTCGGGCAGCATGCCTTGCCGGGCTTGCCAGCTCGCCAGAATCACCGCGAGGCGGAGGTTGACCTGGCCATAGTCGCTTGCCGCGATGCGGTAAAACCGCGCCGCGATCTCGGTCCGGCCCGCGAGGTCGGCGACCAGTGCGGCATGTAGCGCGTAAACGCCGCGGAAGCGCGTTCCGTCCACGAGCGGCGCCAGCGTCGCCAGCGCGGCGTCGGGATGGTTCTGACCGAACTGGGCCCAAGCGACCAGCAACGGCTGCAACACCTGGGTCAGTCCCTGATCTTGGCGGAGCGCTGCGAAGCTGGCTTCCGCCCCTGCCCAGTTTCCGGCCTTCCCGTCGCGGTCGGCCAGGACGAGTTGAGCGACCGGGTTGTCGGGCACCAACGCGGCCAGCCGGGCCGCGTCGGGCTGACCGGCGAGCAGCGCGGCCAGGAACGCCTGGTTGTTCAGCTCCGGCACGGTCGGATCGTCGCGCAGCGCCTGCTCGAACTCACGCGCAGCGGTCGAGAGATCGCTGGTTTGCACGGCGAAGCGGCCCGCGAGGTAGGCGCCGAACGCGCCGCTCACGCGCGCCTCGGTGCTCGAGGGCGGGGTCTCGCCGGCTGCTGCCGTGAGCAGCGCCGCCGTGGCGAAGAGAACGGCGCGTGATCGTCGAGACCTCAGCATCTTACATCCCGCCCGGATAGTTCGGCCCGCCGCCGCCCTCTGGGGCAGCCCAGTCGATGTTCTGCGACGGATCCTTGATGTCGCAGGTTTTGCAGTGCACGCAGTTCTGCGCGTTGATCTGCAACTTCGGGTCGCCGGTCTCGACACCCACCGCCTCGTACACGCCGGCGGGGCAGTAGCGGCTTTCCGGGCTGCGGAACTTGTCCCAGTTGATCGGCTCCCACCGCGCCGGGTCGCGCAGGCGGAGATGCACCGGCTGGTCTTCGGTGTGATTGGTGTTGCTGACGAACACCGATGACAGCTTGTCGAAGGTCAGCTTGCCGTCGGGCTTGGGATAGGCGATGGGCGATGCCTCGGCCGCCGGCGTCAGGGTCTCGTTGTCGGCATGCGGATGGTGGAACGTCCAGGGTGCGCGGCCCCTCAATAAATATGTGTCTGCCGCCGCATAGGCGACGCCGCCGAGAAGGCCGAACTTGGCGAAGGCCGGGCGGATGTTGCGGACGGCGCGGAGTTCGTCACTGAGCCAACTAGTCTTGAACCGCTTGGCGTAGCCGACCGGCTCGGCGGGCCGGCCACTCTCGAGCGCGTCGGCCAGCGCGTCGGCCGCCAGCATGCCGGACTTCATGGCGGCGTGGGTGCCCTTGATTTTCGGCACGTTGAGGAACCCGGCCGAGTCGCCGATCAGCGCACCCCCAGGGAACGTGAGCTTCGGCATCGACTGCCAGCCACCCTCGCTCAGCGCGCGAGCGCCATAGCTCAGGCGCCGGCCACCCTCGAAGAACGTTCGCATGGCCGGATGTGTCTTCAGCCGCTGCATCTCCTCGAACGGGGAGAGCCACGGATTGCTGTAATCGAGCCCGACGACGAAGCCGTACGAAACGAGGTTCTCGCCGAAATGGTACAGCCACGAGCCACCGTAGGTGTCCTTGGGCAAGGGCCAGCCGATCGAGTGGACCACCAATCCCTTCTGGTGCACCTCGGCCGGGACCTCCCACAACTCCTTCACGCCGAGCGCATAGGTCTGCGGCTGGACACCGCGTCGCAGGTCGAACCGCGCCATGAGCTGCTTGGACAGGCTGCCGCGACAGCCTTCGCCGAACAGGGTGTAGGTCGCTCGCAGCTCCATGCCGGGCTGGTAGTTAGGCCCATGTTCGCCGGTTTTCTCCACGCCCATGTCGCCGGTCGCGATACCGACGACCCGGTCGCCCTCGAACAACAGGTCGGAGGCCGCGAAGCCCGGGTAGATCTCGATCCCGAGTTCCTCCGCCTGCGCGGCCAGCCAGCGGCAGACGTCGCCGAGGCTGACGATGTAATTGCCGTGGTTGTGCATCTGGGGTGGGGTCGGCAACTGCCAGGCGCGCCGCTTGGTCAAATAGAGGAAGCGGTCTTCGCCCGCTTCGGTGGTGAGGGGGGCGCCTCTGTCGCGCCAATCGGGGATGAGTTCGTCGAGGGCGCGGGTCTCGATCACGGCGCCGGAGAGGATATGGGCCCCTACCTCGCCACCCTTCTCGACGACGCAGACCGAGGCCTCCGGGGCACGCTGTTTTAGACGGATGGCGGCCGCCAGGCCTGCAGGCCCCGCGCCTACCACCACCACATCGAACTCCATGGACTCCCGCTCGGCCATCCGTCGCCTCCAACTGTCTTCATACGTAGGACGATCTGGCGGTTGCGCCAAACCTCTGCTCCGCTCAATTGTGGGGCATGATCGACGACTTGACAGCCCTGCGGCTTCAGTTCGAGTGGGGCGTCGACGAAGCGTTGGGCGAGCGGCCGATCGATCGGTTTGCCGTCGCGCCCCAGCCGGCCGCGCCTTCCGTGGCCAGACTCGCGCCTTTGGTCGAGCGGCCGGCGCCGGGAGCACCTCTCGTGCAGGCGCGGACCCTTGATGACCTGCATGCGGAGTTGGACGCGTTCGACGGATGCGCGCTCAGGGCCACCGCGACCCACACGGTGCGCCCTAGCGGGGCGGCGACCGCTTCGATCGTGTTGATCGGCGATGCCCCCGGAAGTGACGATGACCGCTCCGGCGTGGCGTTCAGCGGAGGGGCCGGGGCGGTCGTGGACCGGGTCATGCGCAGCATCGGCCTCGAGCGGAACCACATGCTGCTGACGACGCTCGTGCCCTGGCGGCCACCCGGAAACCGCCCGGTATCCGAGCGGGAAGTCCAATCGTGCCTGCCCTACGTGCACCGCCTGTTGGGCATCGTGCGCCCGCGCGCGTTAGTACTGCTTGGTGCCGGGCCGGTTGCTGCATTGACCGGACAGGCCGGAACCATCCGCCAGTTGCGCGGCAAATGGGTAGAGGTGCGGATTGCAACCGAACAATTGATAATGCCGGGACTGCCGCTATTGCCACTCGCCCAATGGTTGCGCGATGGCGCTAGCAAACAACAGCTCTGGTCTGATCTGATGCTTTTGCAGCAGAACGCAACAACGACCTGAAAGCGTCTGATTATACTGATCGCAGTTACGTGTGTTTGCGTTTTGAGACATCAAAGTGTACGGCGTCTCGCATGCAAAGTTTTGGACGAACGCTTGTCCGTCTTGGTCCGGCGCGGGCGCTACTTGCCGCATCGGCCATCCTGGCAGGCGCAGCCGGCCCTGCCGGCGGCGAGCGGAGCGGAGATCTACCGGAAGACACAGCCCTCGCGATGCCGCGCATCAGCCTGGGCGGATCGCAACGCGTGGCACTTCCGCAGCCGCTGGCGCCGAGCGAAGCCGCCCGGATCCGCCGTGTCTTCGCGCTGCAGGCCAAGAACGACATCCCCGCCGCGATCGCCGAGTACGAGCAGGTCAGTGACACGCTGCTGCTCCCAGACATCCTGGCGGACCGCTATCTCTCCGGGGGCGCGCATCCGGGCTCGAGCGAGCTGACCGCATGGCTCGCGCAGTTCAATGATTTGCCCGACGCGGCCGCGATCCATGCCCTGCTGGCCAAGCAAGCGCCCAAGATCGCGGCTGCCATGCCGATGCCGAGCGGCCTTCCCGCGCTGCCGACCGTGGTGTCCGGCGATGACGTCGAGCCGTTCGAGAGACTGTTCCCACGCAACCCGTCACTGGACCGGGCGGTCCACGAGGTCGCCCGGGTGAACTCGGATCGGGCGCTCGGCATGATCGGCCGGACGCGTGGACTGAACCGGATCTATGGCGCACAGCTTCGGGCCGAGGTGGCCCAACTCCTGTTTGCCCAGGGCAATGACACCGAGGCATTGAAAGTCGCGAGCGCCGCCGATCGGCAGGCCAGTGAGGAGGTCGGGACGGCGCCGTTCGTCGCCGGACTGGCCGAATGGCGCATGGGCCGGCCAGACCGGGCCGAGGCCTGGTTCAAGTCGGCCTTCGCGGCGAAGTACATGCAGCCGGGGCAGCGCGCCGGCGCAGCATTCTGGGCCGCCCGCACGCTCAAACTCCAACATCGGCACGACGAGTATCAGATCTGGCTGCGCCGCGCCGCCGAGAGCGGGCGGACGTTCTATGGCCTGCTGGCCCGGCGGGCGCTGGGCGACACGCTCCGGCCCGTGCAGCGTATCGGCAGCCTGACCTTGGGCGAGGCCGACGTCGATGCGGTCGACGCGACCGAGGCCGGGCACCGGGCATTCGCGCTGTTGCAGGTCGGGCAAGATGCCCGGGCGGCAGCCGAGCTGCAGCGGCTCTGGTCGCAGACGCGGGACAAGGCCGGGTTCTCGCGGTCGATCATGCTGGTGGCGCGGCAGGCTGGCCTGACCGGGCTGGCCGAGCAATTCGCGCGACTGTTCGAGCCTGCGCCGGTGCGACTGCCGGACCATCGGCTCCGTCCGAAGGGCGGCTTCCGGATGGACCCAGCGCTGCTTTACGCACTCGCCCGCCTCGAATCGAACTTCGATCCTCGCGCGGTGTCGCGAGCGGGCGCCACCGGGCTGTTGCAGCTGATGCCGAGCACGGTGGACTTCATCATGGGCAAGAGCCTGTCCCACAAACTGCACGATCCATCCGTCAGCCTGGACCTCGGGCAGCGCTATTTGACCATGCTCGCCCAATACGACCTGGTGGGCGGCGATCTGATCCGCCTGCTGGCAAGCTACAACTCGGGACCTGGCAGCCTTGGCAAATGGGTCGGCAGCATTCGCCACAACGGGGATCCGCTGCTCTTCATGGAGTCCGTTCCGAACGAAGAAACCCGCGGCTATATCCCGCGAGCGTTGGCCTATACTTGGCTCTACGCGGCGGAGCTACACCTGCCGTCGCCCAGCCTGGACGAGCTCGCAGCCGGGTCATGGCCCCGCTTCCGCGACGACGAGTCGGCGCCGGTGATCGCACGCCTACAATAAGCTTGCGCATGCGGCCGCTCGTGGCGATCTGAGGACCGAGGAGGTCCCATGTCCCGCATCGACGACACCCGCGCTTTCCTGCCTGTGGCCATCGCCGTCCTGACCGTGTCGGATACGCGGACGGCGGCCAATGACACGTCGGGCGACACTTTGGTACAGCGTATCGAAACCGCCGGCCACGTCGTTAAAGCCCGGGCGATCGAGCGCGACGACACCGCTCAGATTGAGGCGCGGCTGCGGCACTGGATCGCCGACCCGGCCATCGACGTCGTCATCACGACGGGGGGCACCGGCATCACCGGACGCGACGTCACCCCCGAAGCATTCGACCGGGTTTTGGAGAAGCGGATCGAAGGGTTCGGCGAGCTGTTCCGGATGCTGAGCTACCAGACGATCGGCACGTCGACGATGCAGTCGCGGGCGTTGGCCGGGGTTGCGGGCGGAACCTATCTGTTCGCACTGCCGGGCAGCACAGGGGCGGTCAAGGATGCCTGGGACGGCATTCTGCTCTGGCAACTCGATGCCCGTCATCGGCCCTGCAACTTGGTCGAGCTGATGCCCCGCCTGCAGGAGCATCTCCGCGCCGCAGAGTGAGTGTGTTCTTATTCCGTTCTTGACGTCGATCCGAGTACGCGGCATCGTGGCGGGGGAACGATTGGGGAACAGTCGCAATGCCGGACGGCGCACAGTTCACGCGGGAGCTTGATGCAGAGGCGCTCCATGCGCTGAGCCAGGCCGACCTGCCGGACGCGCCGGTAGACGGGGCCCTCCGGACATTCCGCCGGCCTGGCCGCGGCGCGGTCACCAATCCGGCCGTGCGATACGACAACGAAACCGTTGCACCGTTCGACGATGGGTGGTCGTTCCTCCACGACGGTGAGCCGCTTGCTCCCTTGCGGACCACGCTGCACCAAGATCGCGCCAAAACGGCGATCTCGTGGAACGACAGCCCGGATCTTGGGTTTGACCGCTCGGTCAACCCCTATCGCGGCTGCGAGCATGGTTGCATCTACTGTTACGCCCGTCCGAGCCACGCTTACCTCGGCTACTCGCCCGGCCTCGATTTCGAGACGGAGATCGTCTTCAAGCCCGACGTAGCGGCCCTCCTGACGCGTGATCTGTCCAAGCCTGGGTATCGGCCCGGCACGCTCGTACTGGGGTCCAACACGGATCCGTATCAGCCCGTCGAGCGGACCATGCGCCTGACCCGTTCGGTGCTCGAGGTGCTGGAGCGCTTCGGCCACCCCGTCTCGATCGTGACGAAGTCGGCGACCGTGGTCCGCGACATCGACATCCTGCAGCGACTGGCTCGGAGCGGCCTGGTGCGCGTGCATCTGTCGATCACGACGCTCGACGCGGGTCTGGCACGCCGGATGGAGCCTCGGGCCTCGACGCCGGCGCTGCGGCTGCGGGCGATCTCCGAGTTGGCGGGCGCCGGCATTCCGGTGGGCGTGCTGGCGGCGCCGATGATCCCCGGGCTGAACGACGCCGAACTCGAGACGATCATCGAGGCTGCGTGCAAGGCTGGCGCGAGGTCAGCCAACTACGTCTTGTTGCGGCTCCCGCTCGAGTTGCGCGAGATGTTCACGGCGTGGCTCCACGACCATATGCCGGATCGCGCCCGTCGGGTGCTCGCGCTGATCCGCGAGACGCGCGAGGGGGCGCTCAACGAGAGCGGCTTCCACGATCGCTTTCGGGGAAAAGGCGCCTACGCTGACCTGCTCCGCCAGCGTTTCGCTCGAGTCAGTCGTCAGTGCGCGCTCGAGGACCGCCAACCGCTCGACACGAGCCACTTCCGCCCCCCCGGCCCGGCGCAGCTCAGCCTGATTTGACGCCTCGCACGCTCGCGAGCGGCGATTCTGTGCGGCGGCAGACCGCGATCGGCCCGTTCCGCGCCGTGATCGTCCCGTGGCGCATCGTGCATAGCCGAATACTTTTCCGTCATAGGTGAGGCCTGCCCGGTCTACTTATCGCCGATTAGGCCAGAGCCCGGTCGATGCGTGTTCCCGACGTGAGGCACGAGGCTCCCCGTAGCGCACCTCGTTCACCGCTTTGCGCAGCGCCAATTGCGGTCGAAAGACAGCCGCCAGCGCCGCAGCGATCCCGCTTTCCAACATCATACCTTCCCTAGCCAGCTGAATAGAGACGTCTGGCTTTTTGAGGCATGTTTCAGCGACCGACGCGATTTGGCGCCGGGCAAGATTCACTTTTGTTGGTCGGATGCAGCATCTTGGCTGGTCAGCGGGCCGAAAAAGTAATTGCGTTGTCGGTCTTATGGCCATGCTGGAAGTAATGTGTTAACATAAACGCCTTATCAGATGCGGTTCTAGGGTACTTCCTTAGCCGTTACGAGTTAGGCAAAAGTCCAACCGAAGGATAAATACGAAGATTTATAGCGAATTATTTATGTCATTATAACGAATAGGCAGTAGAAATTTTTTTGTGCTCCGTTTAGACAGGTTTCAGGCAATGACGCCTAGATGGAGAACTAGAATGGCAAAGCAAATCAAGTCCCCTTCGAACACCAAGGACTCCGGCCGCGTCAAGATCGGCGGCGCTTCCCTTAACTTCTAATTAGCGAGACGCCCTGGCGCGCTGCGTCAGGGCGTCGCTCTCTGGGCCAACGATGACCGACGCGCCTCTGGTAACGTTTTATCGGCTCGCTCCGGACGCAAGGATGCCGAAGCGAGCGGAACGGTCCGCGGCAGGCTACCTACCAAGCCGAGCAATGCGCTACTGTGACTCTCTAACGTCAGCCACTGGGTTCGGCTACTGGGTGTTTCCACCGCTCAGCTTCAGGTTGCTCTGGGATGGTCAGCAGGTGTTCTGGTCGCCGAGCGAGGACGACGATTGGCTTCCGGTTTCCGGGACAGACAGCGGTTCGATACAACTCCCGAATTTCAATGACTGCTTCAACGCAGTCGCGCCACCGTTTCTTGAGGGGTATTCGCCGCCTTTCTTGACTGCGCTTCCCGAACTGGGTGGCGTGCAGATTTGGACGGGCCTACTCGCACAGACGCGCCCAGGCTGGAGTTTAAATGTCCGGCTGCCGGTGAACTTGCCGAGCACACCTGGCCTCACGGCCTGGGAGGGGATCGTGGAGACCGACATCTGGCTTGGTCCGCTGTTTAACAACTTTCGTATCACTCAAACGAATACGCCGGTGTTGTTACGGGCTGGAGCTCCATTTCTTCAGGTTCAGCCGGTCCCGCAGATTGCTTACCGCGACGAGACGCTCCAAGACTTCAAATGCGAGAACGCCGACGTCCTATCGGATGACGAGTGGGCCCGACTGGGCAAGGTTCTACTTCCTAATCCAGATTGGGAGGCGCGTCAGGGAGAGTATGCTGTCGCCGTGCGGAAAAGGCGTTTATGCCCGGTCGATCACTCAAACCTTCTCAAGTCTGCCGGTGGGGCTGATCAAACTACTAGGTTACTCAGGCACCCCGGCCTTCCGTAGCCCTTCGCGATAATATTCCAAATCTTCTGATCGAAATGGTGGCCGGGCAGCGATCGATGTCACTGTCGCGGTTGGCTCAATGGCATGAAGGCGTGCCAACTCAAGGGCTGCAATGTTCGGCCGTTCAAGATGACCGAGGATTGCGAGGCGAGCCTTGAATGCCGACGCGTGGTTCGGCTGCCGCTCGAGAACTACTTCAGCAATTGCATTAGCTGCGTCCAACTCTTTTCTGAACAGATAGGCGAACGTTAGAGCGTGCTCGACAAAGAAGATGTGCGGATCACGCGGGGAAAGCGACTGTGCCATTTGCGCATGTCGCAGACCCGTCGTGTGATCACCGCTGTAGATTTTTGAGAGCGCGCTCAACGTCCAGGCGATCGGGAGATTGGGATTTAACTCAATTGCCCGGGCATGCATGAGCAGCGCGCTGCGAACGTCGTGGAACAAATAGGCTTTCACGTGGCCTGCAATCGCCAACGCGCGAGCATCCAACGGATCGAGCACGACGGCCCGCTCGGCCGATCGGCCACCCAACTCAACGACCTCTGCAGCTTTGTCGGCCCACCCCTGACCGACGGCCATGATGCTCCAATACGCCAACCAGGCATGAGCGGCCGAGAAGTCGGGATCGAGATCGATGGCGCGGGTCAGAAGCTCACGGGCCACCATGAACTTCGACTGCTCAAGCCGGTAAATGCTCTGGATGGCCGTTAGCACGTTTTGGTGCGCTTCGCCGCTCGCGGTTTTCGCAGAGGGAGCCGCAACCCACCGCCGCTGGTGCAGCTCCGGATCGACCTGCGCGACCGTCTCGGCCGCAATCCGATCCTGCAAGCTGAACAGATCGTCCAAACAGCCTTCGAAACGGTGACTCCAGATGACCTCGAAATTCAAGACGACGTCGAGGAGGGTTACGGTGACGCGGACCTTCGTGTCGATGACCTGGATCGTGCCATCGATGATATAATCCAGATTGTAGGTGCGACAGCGGCTCATCGCGTCGGCCGCAGGGCCGACGCCATCCCAAAACGTGGCAGTCGCAATCACCCGCGGAGCACGGAAGCGGCCCAGAGCGGCGGACACCTCCTCAGCCATGCCGAGGGCGATGCCGCGTCCGAGCGGTGCGCCCAAGCTGCGGAACGGGAGAACCGCCATCCGCCAGCCCAGCTGATGGTCCGGTATGTCGGCTGCCGTTGAGAACGCCTGCGGAAACCGATCCAATTTCTCAAAACTTAGCCCCCCGACGGCCGGGTGGCCGAAGAGGCGGTTGGGGTCGGTGGGGAGGCGACCGGAGGGGCGGTTCATTGAACCCGCAGCCTGCCCGGCATCGCGCCACGCGCCAAGCGGAATTCCGGGCGCCGGCGCCAAAGCGCGCCGATACCCGATTTCTGCCCACAAGCGATCGAGATAGGCGTCGAAGGTCGGCGAGATGCCCCGCAGGTCACGGCAGAGCATGTTGGCGGGATCGGCCGGATCCACCCGGGCGGCCTCCTCGGGCGTCATGTCGAGCACGTCGACCCAGACGGAGCTCGGGTCGAGCACGAGCCTGCCGCGCTTGGTAGAGATGAGATAGGGACGTCCGCAGGCGGCCAGCAACGGCTGCAACTCGCCCAAAGCCTGTCGCAGCGAGTTCGCGACCGCCTCGCGATGCTTGCTGGACCACAGCAACGCCCCAGCCACGGCACGGAGCGCGCCCTGCGGTCGCGCCATCCCGATGATGCAGAGCAGCGCTCGGGCTTTTCGGCTGACCGGCAGCAAGGATTGCCCATCCGGGCTGTCGGCACGGAAATCGCCGACGAGCCTCAGCCGAATGCGAACTGTAGGAGTTTCATCAATAATCGAGCCTTGCTCGATATGGACGATCTCACCATCCATTTTTTAAGAGTCCTACAACCTCTGGGTGTTAAAGCCGCGCCGCTACACCATCCTTCCACAAAATATATGTTGCTGGCAAACCCCCGCACTGGTGACAAAAAAATTTCGTCCACGTTAGATAGTTCAAAGTTTGAAGAAGTTGCCGTTGCGCCCGATCCCGCCGACAAGTCCAACATTCACGCTGTTGCTCGGGGTGATCGCTGGGCTCCCGGCTTTATCGATTGATCTAAGTGCGCCAAGTCTGGCGATTCTGCCCGTCGCTCTGAATACCACGGTGTTCGTCGCCGGGCTGTCGCTCTCGCTGTTCGTATTGGGTTTCGGCATCGGTCAAGTTGCCGGAGGGCGGGCGTCCGATCAGATCGGCCGCCGTTTGACCCTGCTCATTGCGTTGGGCATGTATGTTTTCTCGGGTGTATGTTGCGGCATTGTCACAACGGGTGGCGAACTTGCCACGGGTCGCCTGGTGCAGGGCGCCGCCGCTGGAGCATCATCGGTTCAAGCCTACGCGATCGTGCAGGACCTGTTCATCGGGGAAGCCGCGCGGCGTAAGCAGTCGTACGTCAGCGTCGTGCTGACCGTCATGCCCATGCTGGCGCCGGCCTTGGGCGCGGTGCTCATCGTCGTTGCGGGCTGGCGGTCGGTTCACCTCGTAATGGCGGCAGGAGGTGCGTTTCTGGCAGCAATCGTCATCCTGTTCGTGCGCGAAAGCCGTACCGCGTCGGCCTCGGGCCGCCGCGCGGGACTCGGGTTCGCTGACGGCCTTGCCCTGCTACGCGACAGGGGGTTCCGCCACATCGCCATCGTGAACGCGCTTAGTTATGCCGCTATATTCGCCTATATCGCGGGCGCGCCCATCGTGGTGATTTCGCAATTCGGCTACAACAATGCGGTCTACGCCGTCGTTTTCGCATGCACCGCCGCGTCGTTGAGCGCCGGCGCCATGGTCAACGCCCGGCTTGCGAGCCGGCTCGATTGCCGCTCGTTGGTATGGCCCGCACTGATCACCCAGACACTCGCAAACCTCGGGCTGGTCGTAGGCGCAACCCTCCTCCCCTGGGTCGGTGCTTGGGCGTTGCTCCCGCTCCTCCTCATCGGGTGCTTCGCGCGCGGCATCATCTCGCCCAACTTGGTTCACGCGGCGCTCAGCAGCCATCGCGAGCAGGCCGGTCTCGCCGCCGCCTTGGTCGGCTTGCTGCAGTTGTCGACGGCCGCTGTCGCAAGCGCGCTGCTGGCCCGCGTGCTCGACCGATATGGAGCGGTCAGCGTGGCCACGACCATGGCGGTGCTCTCGGTCGCGGCACTGACGGTCTGGGTCTGGAGCAACATGGGCCGTATCGTCGCCGAGCGGAGTTAGCCGGATCCGGCTTGTGTTGGCGGATCGTGGCCCCATGTTGCAGTGCAGCAGGGACGGAAGCGTTCTGGTTGAAGCAGGGCTCTCGAGCCATTCGACAGGACAGCATCATGCAGCACACCGACGCGCTTAAGCGCTTGCGCAATCTTTTCCATCGCGACGAGGCCCATGCTCCCGATGCGTTGAGCGGTCCCACTCTGGCCGACCAGGAGCCGGATCTGGAGCGGGAGCTCGCCCGGAACAACGTCGCGATGTCGGCATGGGCCGCGAGCGGTCATCCCACGGACTGAGCCGGCCACTACTGCCCATCGGCGTTCCGCCTCATCCGTGCCAGGATGGGGCTCGCTGGAGGGAGGCGCGTGTGAAGGTCAAATTCGAGGTCGAGTGCACCCCGGACGAAGCCCGGCAATTCTTTGGCCTGCCTGATGTCAAACCCATGCAGGAGGCCCTCATGGACAAGCTCGAGGGCCACATGGGCGAGGCTATCGACCGGTTCTCACCCGATACCCTGTTGCGGTCCTGGTTATCGCTCGGTCCAGCCGGCGTGGACACCATGCGCGACATGTTCGACCGCTTGCTCAAGAGCGGCCGGCCACCGCCTTAGCGGCACGGCTGACTTTCGCGCTGCAAACGCCTACATCATAGGCATGACCGACACGCCGCTCGACCGTATCCGCAACTTCTCCATCATCGCCCATATCGATCACGGCAAGTCCACTCTGGCGGACCGGCTGATCCAGTCCTGCGGCGGGCTGACCGAACGGGAGATGACGAGCCAAGTGCTCGACAATATGGATCTCGAAAAAGAGCGCGGGATCACGATCAAGGCGCAAACGGTACGGCTGGCCTACAAGGCCAAGGACGGCCTGGTCTACGCGCTGAACCTTATGGATACGCCCGGGCATGTCGACTTCGCCTATGAAGTCAGCCGGAGCCTGGCCGCGTGCGAGGGCAGCCTCCTGGTGGTCGATGCGAGCCAAGGCGTCGAAGCGCAGACGCTGGCCAACGTCTACCAGGCGATCGACGCCAAGCATGAGATCGTGCCGGTGCTGAACAAGATCGATCTGCCAGCGGCCGAGCCCGACCGGGTCAAGCAGCAGATTGAGGATGTCATCGGTCTTCCCGCCGACGACGCCGTCATGATCAGCGCTAAGACCGGCCTTGGCATCCCCGACGTGCTCGAAGCGCTCGTGACCCGGCTGCCGCCCCCCACGGGCGATGCCGACGCGCCTCTCACGGCGCTGCTCGTCGACAGCTGGTATGACCAGTATCTCGGCGTGGTCATCCTCGTCCGCGTGAAGGACGGTCGGCTCAAGCGCGGCCAGCGCGTGCGAATGATGTCGACCGGCGCTGCGCACCAGGTCGAGCAAGTCGGCGTGTTCTCGCCGAAGATGGTCCCGGTCGCCGATCTCGGACCGGGCGAAATGGGCTTCATCACGGCCGCCATCAAGACGGTGGCCGACTGCAACGTCGGTGACACGATCACCGATGATCGCGTGCCGGCCGCCCGGGCGCTGCCCGGCTTCAAGCCCAGCGTCCCGGTGGTGTGGTGCGGTCTGTTCCCAGTCGACGCCGACGATTTCGAGCATCTGCGCGATAGCCTGGCCAAGCTGCGTCTGAACGATTCCAGCTTCCACTTCGAGGCGGAGACATCGGCCGCCCTCGGCTTCGGCTACCGCTGCGGCTTTCTCGGCCTGCTCCATCTCGAAATCATCCAGGAGCGGCTCTCGCGCGAGTTCAACCTCGACCTGATCGCGACCGCGCCCAGCGTGGTCTACCGGATCCATACCGTCCGCGGCGGCGTCGAGGAATTGCACAATCCGGCCGACATGCCCGACCCCACGCTGATCGACCATATCGACGAGCCCTGGATCAAGGCCACCATCATGGTGCCGGATGAATACCTCGGCAGCATCCTGACCCTCTGCAGTGACCGCCGCGGGCAGCAAGTCGACCTCACTTATGTCGGCAATCGGGCGATGGCGGTCTACCGGCTGCCGCTCAACGAAGTGGTGTTCGACTTCTACGACCGGCTCAAGAGCGTCAGTCGCGGCTATGCGAGCTTCGATTATGCGATGGACGGCTACGAGGAGAGCGACCTCGTCCGCATCTCGATCCTGGTCAACGCCGACCCGGTCGATGCGCTCAGCTTCATCGCCCACCGGAGCGCCGCCGAGCAGCGCGGCCGTTCGATCTGCGCCAAGCTGAAGGATCTGATCCCCAAGCAGCTGTTCAAGATCGCCATCCAGGCGGCGATCGGCGGCCGGGTCATCGCCCGCGAGACCATCAGCGCGCTGTCCAAGGACGTGACGGCCAAATGCTATGGCGGCGACATCAGCCGTAAGCGCAAGCTGCTGGACAAGCAGAAAGAGGGCAAGAAGCGGATGCGACAGTTCGGCAAGGTCGAGATCCCGCAGAGCGCCTTCCTCGCCGCATTGAAGATGGATGCCTGATGCTTCCGGCGTTGTTGCTGGTAGCTGCGTGCGCCGGGTGGCATGCCGAGGCGACCGGGTTCTACCGCGGCGAAGTCGAGAGTCTCGGCCCGAAGGCGATCGACACCTGGATCGAGGACAGCCCGGCCGGGCTGCGGGGCCACTACGTCCTGCATGAGCCGGACCGGGATGTGCCCGGCACCCTCGACGCGCTGGGCGACGGTGCGTGTGAGGTAGGCCTGTTTCAATGGACCGATCGATACGGCACCGGCGTCGCCCGATTGCGCTTCTTCCCGGACCGGCAGTGTTTCGAGGGAAACTGGGGCCGTGACGAGCCCCTGGGCCAATTGCCGTGGCGATCCTGCGCCAAAGGCAGGGTGACGAGCTAGGTCGCTAGATGCTATAGGCGCCGTCGCGCTGGAGAGATGGCCGAGCGGCTTAAGGCGCACGCTTGGAAAGCGTGTGTGCGTGCAAGCGTACCGTGGGTTCGAATCCCACTCTCTCCGCCAGCAAGTCGCTGTCTTTTCGTAAGTTTTCACCAGATCGCCCGGGCCGCCACTTTCGTCCGCGTTGTCCGGGAGTTATCGCGTCCCGATCTGAGCAAGCGGACAGAGAGACGCAGGTGGTCGCCGTTCGGCGACGCCCGGGGCGACAAATCTCTTACCACCTTTGATGTGGTCTTCATTCAAGCATCCCGATGTTGGCCCAACCGTGGGCCAAGTCGGATTTCGCCGATCGGGGTGGTCGCGCGAAAGACGTCTGGCGATGCGACTAGGCGAAACCGAGCTGGTGGCTCTGATCGGACCAGGCAATCGCAATATTGGTGACCTGGTTGAGCTTGTTGGCCGTCAGTTCAAACGGCTGCCGCCCGTCCAGGATGGCGTGGACAATCTTCGGACTGAGGAACGCCAGCCGAAAAGTTCGGGCAAAATAGGACGGGTGCACGCCCATGTCGGCCGCCAAGGCGCGCATCCCGGTGCCCTGGCCAGCCAAAACCATCTCTCGATACTGTTGTGCCTGGCCAAGCACGCGGACCAGGCTGCGATCCGGCTCACGCTGGTCCGGCTGGCCTGAGTTGACCAGGAGCTTGGTCTGCATCCCGCTCCGCTTGAGCGTCGCGGAAACCGAGACGACCGTCGTCGTCACGTCCGTCGGGAGAGCACCCAGGTCTGCCGGCCCCACCAGCCCCAGCAGCGCTGTCGGGCGTATCTCGATCTGGATCGCCTCGGCACGCACCGTGACCCGTACGATGAGCGCCTGCAGCATGGTCCGCCGCTCGGCAGAACGCAGGGAGGGCCAGCCCTGGCTGAGTTCAGCCGCTCCGGACAGCACGATCTTACAGCAGCGCGGCTCCAGCCTGGCCAATGCGGCCATGTGGTAGATGGCTCGCTGGTCCTGGAGCAGCGCACAGATCTGGCCCTCGACGATCGCCTCCAGATCGGCTGCCGGTACTCGGCGCGCCTGGCTGGACACGGCTTGGCGCCGCCGTTTGATGAGGCTCTGGCTTACGTAATAGCGATACCGCCGGCCCTTCTTGTTGGCGTGCGTCGGCGACATTCGGTCCCCTGTCTCGTCGAACACCAGCCCGGTCAGCAGAGTGCGCGCTGCCGGTTCGGCACCGGCATCGCGCTCAACCCGGTTCTCGACCAAGCAGGACTGAATCCGCTCCCAAAGCTCGGCGCCGATGATCGCATTGTGCTGGCTGGGGTAGGTGCTTCGCTTGCGAATAATCTCGCCGCGGTAGAGCCGGTTTTGCAACATGTGGTAGAGCGCGCCTTGGTCAATCGGCTTACCGCCGCGCTGCGGGACCGCGCGAACTTTGCTGACCACGCCGGTCGCATCCAGCTCCTCCTTGAGGGCTCTGTTGCAATCTGCCGGAAGGGGGCGAGGGATGTCGGCTCGGCGAACATGGCCGCAGTCTACACCCAGACATACCGGTCAAGTGGTCGCTTTTCCATGCGACGGCTCGATTTTTCCGTATGGTACAGTTGCCCTATTTCTCGAGATCGGCAAACAGCCGTCGCGCAGTGCGCATGTCAGCGGTGTCGGTGCATTCCGCTACCCGGCCAAGCGCATCATTCAGTAGACGTTTCGCCTCGTTGCCACGGCCCGCGACTGCAAACAGGCGAGCAAGGCTCACCGCGGTCCGGAGTTGCCAGGAAACGGCGCCCTGCGCTTGGGCTATGGTCCACGATCGCGTGAGGACAATTTCTGCATCTACGGCGGAGCGCTCGGCGAGTAATTCGCCCTTTATACGCAACAATTCGGGCAGCAAGAAGTGATTTCCCATCGCCTCAACGCCCCCGATCGCGCCTTCGATCGTGGCCAATGCCGCATCCGATTGGCCAAGCCGAGCTTGCCCCTCCGCAATCGCACACAGGAAAACGGTTGTCATCAGCTCGTAACGGTCTCGATGCAGGGCGGCGAGGGCTGTTTGCAGCGTCGCGACACCGATTGCTGCATCACCGTTCCGAACCATCAGTTCACCCTTGAAGCCGCTTCCTACGGCGTAATAGGGCACCATTGAATGTCGCTCGACGTGCTCGATGAATTGGCGAATGCCATCTGACGCTCGGGTCCAATCACCGCTCCAAAGATGAATGCTCATCGCCAAGATCATGACGATGCAAACGGTGACTGGATGTTCAAGCCGAACCGCGCCGCGCTCCGTGTGTTCGGCCAACGCAACACCCTCAGCACATCGACCCTGTAACCACAGAGTTCGTGCCAGGGCGATGCTGGCTCGACTGCGGTGATCTACTCTGAAATGTTTAGCGTCGGCCGCTTTGTCCAGCGACAGCGCAATTTCGAGATGTTCCTGAGCTTCGCCATAATTTCCCGCGAAATGCAATGAGATCCCGAGAAACGAGTGCGCGGCGGCGATCCCGCCGGCATCCCCGAGTGCCTCGGCAACGAGAATACTCTTCTGGGCGAAGGTCATCGACGTGGTAAAGTGGCCGATCCGCCCGTGAAAGATGTGCAGACTGCTGAGCAACTGTAACTGGAGGTGTCGTTCTTCCAAGCGCTCCGCAAGTTCTAGACCGCGAAACAATGCGGTTCGCACCTCTTCTCCGTTGCCCTTGCTAAACATAATCGACTGCGCGAGCGATGCTTGGAGCTCCAGTTCACGGCGCGTGCTCAAGGTGGTGTCGTCGAGCGCTGCGATGGCGCGAGCGGACCAGAAATGGCATTCTGTCAGTAGGGACAATTGTAGAAACATCCGCGACGCGCCGGTCGCCAGCGCCGTGCCGACGCCGAGATCGCCGTCTGGCCCGAAACTCCATTGAAGCGCGGACCGGACGTTGCCGAGGTGCCCCGCATACAAGTTGAAGGTCTGTGCCGAAGACAGGTCGCCCGACTTCTCGTTCAGCTCGGAAAGGAAGCCTGCGAAGAACTCGGCGTGCCGTCTCGCGACATCACTGCCCTGGCCGCTGCCACCAAGCTTGTTTCCGGCATAGGCGCGCGTGGTGTCGAGGAGGCGATAAAGGGCGGGATGCCTGCGTGTGTCAGCCACAACCATGGATTTATCAATGAGGGTGGCTAGCCCATCCAGCACCGACGCACCCCCCGGGCCGAACATCACCGCCTCGGCAGCCTTGAGCGTAAAATACCCGAAGAATACCGATAAACGTTGGAGCATCACCTGCTCCGGGGGGGCAAGCAGATCATAGCTCCAGTCGAGCGTCGCGGTTAGTGTCTGGTGACGGGGCGGTGCAGTTCGCCGCCCGTGCCAAAGCAGAGTGAACTGTCCCTCAAGCAGCTGCGCAATCTGCTGCACGCCGAATGCGTCCACCCGGCCGGCCACTAGCTCGATCGCCAGCGCCATGCCGTCCAGCTTGTTGCAGATTTCGGCCACGACTGGCGCGTTGACATCGGTCAACGCGAAATCGTGCTTAGTCGCGGTAACTCGCGCAACGAACAGGCGTATGGCGGCGAAGGACATCGCTTGCGCCGCCGTGAGACTTACACCGGTCGGGGGTGTTGCAAGGGGTGGAAGCCGGTAGGCGAACTCACCTTGCGCGCGCATGATCTCACGGCTTGTGACGAGGATGTGCACCTGGGGGGCGCTGCGATGAATGGTCTCGACCACTCCTGCAACGGCATCAATGACGTGCTCGCAGCTATCAAGGATGAGGAGCATGCGCCTATCGCGTAGGTAGCTAATGAGCGTCGAGAGCGGATCACTCGATTGCACAAGCAAGCCGAGCGTCGTGGCCACCGCGCTTGCAACAAGACAGGGATCGCTGACGAGGCCCAAATCCACCAGCTTGACGGCCCCGGCAAACGAGGCAACCAGAACGCGTCCGACCGGGATCGCAACGGTGGTCTTGCCGATGCCACCGGGTCCGAGGATGGTGACGAAACGGTGTGCCATGAGTAGTGATGCGATCTCGTCAATGGCATCCTCCCGCCCCACCATGCTCGCCAGGGGCGGCGGCAACGGATCGGTTTGAACGGGAACACTGCTCTTGTGGGCAGGAGTTGGTCCGGCTTCAACGCATTGAACTGGCGTAGCAAAGCAATAACCGCGGCCCGGTATTGTCGTAATGTAACGTGCCCCGTCCACACCATCTCCCAGCAAACGACGCAGGCCGGCAATTTGGACGCGAAGGTTGCTTTCCTCGACCGTGATGGTCGGCCAAACTCGGTCCATCAGATCCTGCCGGATCAGCACCTGACCTGGGCGTTCTGTAAGCGCGATCAGCAGGTCAAGCGTGCGGGCACCGATTGCTACAGTCTCACCGTTCCGCAGCAACAGACGCTCGCCCACCATTAAACGAAACGGCCCGAAGGTCACGTCCATACCGGGTTGAGGAGAAGGCGGATCCACTGTTTGTTGTTCAGTCTCGAAACGCCGATGGCCAGCTACCTAGGCTCGTAGCCGGCAAACGGTATACCACATTTCTAGCACTACTACTGAGATTGCCATCCGCAGTGGTTTTGTGCCCGGCTGGTTGACCGCACGCTTCCATAGTACGCCTCACACCATCGCACGGGGTGTTGCAACGTTTAACCGTCGCTTACCACCGATAACAAGCGTTCGGCTGACGCAACGCGCAGGATGGGCTGGTCGCAATCGGAGGCGGCATGACCGATCCGCTTGAAGGGGAGGTTAGGCCACGTCCGCAAAAAACGGAGCACAGCAGTGCAAGTCGAAGCCATCACCGTCGAATCTTCCCCGAGCGCATGGCCTGATGTCGCAGGCTTGCGGCGGTCGTCTGGGCCGTCGTCGCTATCCCGGGAGCAGGTGTGGCGTGAGCAAGCGACCGTAGACAAAAGTTCAACGAAATACGCCGGCATCAAAGCATCCTGCTGGACTGACGAGAGAACGATAGTGCGGCGCGAGCGCAGCATCGTGCCAAATGACCAATACGTTGTCGCGATCGCACTACGACCGGTCCGCATGACACTAGGAACCATCAACAACACGATCTTTGAGGGCACCATGCCTACCGGTATGGTGCATGTCAGCGAACCGGGTCAGGCCGTCGAAGCTGAATTTGCTTCTCCCTGCGAATTCATTCACTTCCACGTTGCGGTTGGCTATGTGCGCGATCGCCGAGGAGCGGCTGGCCTGCAACGCAGTGACGGTGTGCCAACCGGGGAACGTCGGATCCGCGACCTGCTCGTTCGTGACAATTTGGCTGCCCAGCTCTCGCGCGCACTGACAGACGAGTTCAACGGCGGCGACCCTTTCTATGCCGCGAGCGTAGGCCAGACAATCCTGATGCGGGCGTTGGCGGCACGTGCGCAGACGTCGCGCGTCGGAGCGCTTCCCAAGTGGCGGCTGCGCCGGGTGAGCATCTTGTCGCTAACATTGCCGAGCCGATTACGCTGGCTGACCTTGCTGAAGCGGCAGGTTTGTCCCGAATGCATTTTGCAGCCCAGTTCCGGGCGGCCACAGGGTGCAGTCCACATGACTATCTGCTGCAGCATCGGATCGAATATGCTAAGCATCTGCTTACCAGTACGGACGCGTCGATCGTTGAGGTCGCGCTCAGCGTCGGCTTCCAGACCCAATCGCACTTTTCGACCGTCTTCAAGCGCCTCGCTGGGGACACCCCCGCGAGCTGGCAGCGGTGCCGACGCGCCGGGGCGAGATACCAAAGGGATCGGCCGAATCTCGCTCCGGCTCGAGTGCGTGGGAAGGGGTGCGAACGCGCGTGGGCCGGCGACGCGCAGGGTGATGCATATGACGCTGCCGGTCTCGTGAGACTTCGGGCCGAGTGGAAGCCGAAGAAGGTTAGATCGGTGCGGCGTGTCGCGAGCCCATCCGCATAGAAGAGGTGGTAAGCGCTTAGCTTAGATCATCCTGGTTTACCGTCTTCTTGACCAGCTGCATCCCAGCAACCCGGCATAGAACGCACGGTTGGCTGTTGGATCGGACGAGATGGCGGCAACGTGGTGTAATCCTGTGAGCAGCATTATCTGCTCCTTCGTCGAGGGCGAGCGTTCTAACCCGCGTTGTTGTCCGCGCCACGGCCAGCTTCGTACGGAAACCAGATGCGCCGTTCCGCCTCGTCGATCCATGTTTCGAGCACGCTCGCGCTGGCCACGTCACCGCCCTCGTCACACAGGCCGTGTAGGAGGCGAATCTCCTTGAGAAGCTGACGGTTGTCGTCCCGGAGTTCGGCCAGCATCGCTTCCGGCGCGGCGAAGTCGGCATCGTTATCCAGGATGCGCTGTTGACGACTCACCTGACCGATGGAACGCAGCGTAGTCCCCCCGATCTTGCGCACTCGCTCCGCAATGACATCGGTCATCGCAATGCGTTGGTCGGATTGTTCGTCCAACGAAAGGTGATAGTCGCGGAAATAAGGACCGGACATGTGTCAATGAAAGTTTTTCGTCTTCAGGATACTGCGAACACATCCGTCAGTAATGCCGTCATTGCAGCGGAGATGTCCCGCGTTGCATCCGCACCAAGGCTGCTGAGGTTTCGCAGGCGGGCAGTCCGAAGGATTTGGAGATCGTTTTGGGCCATGTCGGGATCCCGAGGTGAATGTGCTTCATCGTGCCGTCCGAGCCGAGAATAATCTTGCGGGCTGCGGCCCAGTTTATCGCAATCGCAGGATGGTCATCAGCCGCTACAAGCATATTGATTAGAGTGCCAAGCAAGCTGTCCAGGATGTGTCGGGATCATCTGTCATCCCATTGCTAGACCGCAGCGGCCGCCACCGCCGCACTGCTGCTAGGTGCACTGGCAAGATGGCGCGCAGCCCAAGCTTCGATCAGGCCCTTATCAATCCCTAGCTCCGCCAGCACCGCAGCCGCCAACGCCATACCCGGGATGGGTCCGGCATCGACGATCGGCACCAAGCCCGCAGCTGCAAAATCCGCTCCTTCGTTGGCGTCGCTTACCGCTGCGATCCGACGCAGGTTCGGGAAGAAGGTTCGTGCCAGCGGAGTGAGCTGGGAGGCAATCTCCAGCTTCGGAGCAGTAAGCACGTTAACTTTGCGGCCACCCAGCGCCAGGGCGTCCCATATCTTGGGATCGCCGATGTCCCCGAACACGACGTCATAACCATCCGCCACTGCCTCGCGAAGACGCCGCTCGTCGTGTTCCAACGCCGCGTAGCCGATGCCGAACTCCCTCAGCGCGTCGGCGACTGCCCGGCCCCGCCGTCCCATGCCGGTGATGAAGACGGGGCCGGGCAGATCCTGTTCGAGCATCTCGGGATCGGCAGCGGAATCCAACTGCCGCCGCATGCGTCCCGCCAGGCAGCGACCGAGACCGGCAAGAGAGGGCGTCATCGCCAGGGTGAGCGCCACGGCCGCGATCAGCACCGAGGTGTCCCGTAGCCCGACGAGTTGCCGCACGCTCTCCAGACCGAAAATGACGAAGGCGAATTCGGAGCCCTGGGCGAGCAGGAAGCCCAGTTGCGTGCTGCCGGGCACCGACCAACGGAAGATCAGGCTAGCCGCGCCGTTGAGCACGATCTTAGCGACGAGGATGACCACGGCGACACCGAGGACCGCCGGAAGGTCGTGCAACAGCACCGCTCGATCGAGCGACCTGCCGACACTTATGAAGAAGAAGCTCAGCAGCAATCCCCGAAACGGCCGAATTTCAGACTGAATTACCGGACGATAGGGGGTCTCCGCGATCACCATGCCGCCCAGAAAAGCACCCAGCGTCAACGAGAGGCCAGCCTCCCCTGTCGCCCAAGCAGTCGTCAATGCGACGAGCAGGGCTACCGCGGTGAACACCTCCTCGTTCCGAGTGCTGGCGATCAAATGGAATAGCGGTCGGACCACCACGCGCGCCAGCAAAGTGGCGATGCCAACGGCGGCAACGGCCTTGGCCAGCGCGAGCCCCGCTGCACCGACTAAGGACTGGTTCGTTCCAAGCGCTGTCGCGACGATCAGAATGAAGATGGCGGCAACGTCCTGAAACACCAGGATCGCCGTTCCCGTCAATCCGACCGGGCAGTTCTGCTGGTGCCGCTCGGCGATCAGCCCGGCGACGACGGCGGTCGAGGACAGCGACAACGTAGCCCCTACCAGCAACGCCGTCCCCGGATCCATGCCGGACAGGCTAGTCAGTGCCGCAAGACCGGCCGTACCAAGCAAGACTTGAACCGTCCCAAAGCCAAAGATGTCGAGCGCATGCGCCCGCACGTGCCGAATGGAGAAATGCAGGCCGATATCGAACAGCAGGAAGACGGTCCCCAGCTCTGCCAACACCGCGATCGAGTTTGCCGTGATCAGTTGGTCGAGCTTAGCGGCCGAGAGAGCCATTCCGAGCGCAAGGTAGCCTACGATGGGATTCACCCGAAATGCGCGTGAGCCGGTGGCCGCCAGGATGCCGAGCGCCAGGAGTACGATGACGGGCACGACCGCCCCAAGAATTCCCTCACCCTGTGTGTAGTCGGACATCAAGGAACCGCTTGCTGCCGGGTTCTTCTCAAACTCGGCACTGCCGCAGTTCGCCTCCAGGTGCTCAGCCTGACGAGCGCGACTGAGATCGCCTCGCGTATAATAGTTCTCCCGGGAGGCATCATGACGATCATCCTGTAATGTTTTGGCAGGCGGACGATCGTATTCTCGGGGCCCTCATGGTCTCCCTGCTACGCAGCGAAGATTTCGAGATCGCATGAACTCAAGCGGGCTCTGTTGCAAACCCTCGTGGCAGGCGGCGTGATGGGTTTGGACTGGACAGGGCGAGCGCGTGTCGGACTTTAAGGGATGTCACTTCGAGGGTGAGATCGTACTCTGGGCGGTCCGGTGGTATTGTCGTTACGGCGTGAGCTATCGCGACCTCGAGCAGATGATGGGTGAGCGCGGCGTCTCGGTCGATCACAGCACGATCTATCGCTGGGTTCAGAAGTATGCGCCGGAGATCGAGAAACGCCTGCGCTGGCAGTGGCGTCGGCCGAGATTGACGAGCTGGCGCGTTGACGAGACCTACATCAAAGTCCGCGGCCAGTGGACCTATCTTTATCGAGCCGTCGACAAGTTCGGCAACACCATCGACTTTTATCTCTCGCCGACACGCAATACCGCCGCAGCGAAGCGCTTTATCGGCAAGGCGCTGAATGGTCTGAACGACTGGGACAAGCCAACCGTTATCAACACAGACAAGGCACCGACCTATGCCGCGGCGCTTGCCGAGTTGAAGAAGGAAGGCAAATGCCCTGGGGCCACCGTCCATCGTCAGGTCAAGTACCTGAACAACGTGGTCGAGGCCGACCACGGCAAGCTGAAGCAGTTGATCCGTCCTGTCCGCGGCTTCAAGACGCTGAAAACAGCCTACGCAACGATCAAAGGCTTTGAGGTGATGCGGGCATTACGCAAAGGCCAGGCCGACGCTTTCAACATCACAGGCGACATCTGCGGCGAGGCACGCCTTGTCGAGCGCGCCTTCGGCCTCGGCGCTTCCGCTCTGTCCGAAGCCGTTCGGCTCATCACCACGCGGCTAGACCACCAAGCAGCGTGATCAACCTCTTTGTTCCGCCGACATCCCTCGCCCCCTTCCGGCAGATTGCAACAGAGCCCGACGGAGGGGTTGCGTGGGTGGGGTGGAGCCGTAGTCTGACCGGACAGCGATGGGAGACGATGGTTGGCGGAGCGGATCACGCGGGAAGATCTCGGTGCCCTCGCTTGGCGCTGTATCGGCCCGCCGCGGGGCGGGCGGGTGGTCGCGGTAGCGGGCGATCCGGTGGACAAGCAGGTCTTCTATTTCGGCGGCTGCGCCGGTGGGGTCTGGAAGTCGACGGATGGCGGAACTTACTGGCGCTGTGTCAGCGACGGCTTCCTGGGGACGGCGGCGATTGGGGCGCTGGCAGTGGCGCCTTCGGACCGCAACGTCATCTTCGCCGGCACCGGCGAGACCGAGATCCGCATCGATGTCTCTTACGGCGACGGGGTCTACAAGTCGGAGGATGCCGGGCGGACCTGGCGTCATGCCGGGCTGCGGGACAGCAAGCATATCGGCGAAATCGCTATCCATCCGCGCAACCCGGACATCGCGTTCGCGGCGGCGCTGGGCGACATCTTCGGCCCCGGCGAGGAGCGCGGGCTGTTTCGCACGACCGATGGCGGAACTAGCTGGCAGCGTGTCCTGTTCCGCGACGCGGACACCGGGTGCGTCGACGTCTGCCTCGATGCAGGTAACCCACGGGTCGTATTCGCAAGCCTATGGCAGACCCGGCGGAATTTCTGGAACCTGAGCTCGGGTGGACCGGGGAGCGGGCTGTTCCGTTCGACCGATGGTGGCGAGACCTGGGAGGAAATCAGCCGGCGGCCAGGCCTACCCGGCGGGATGCTCGGCAAGATCGGCGTATCGGTGTCACCGGCGCGAACCGGGCGGGTCTGGGCGCTGGTCGAGGCGGTGGACGAGCAGACCGGCCTCTACCGCTCGGAGGATTATGGCGAGAGCTGGAAGTTGGTGTCGGCGAGCCGGGACTTGATGCATCGGCCCTGGTATTACACGCACGTGTTCGCCGACCCGGCACATGCCGACACAGTCTATGTCAACAACCTGCAAATGTGGCGCTCGACCGACGGGGGCGCGCAGTTTAGCGAGATCCTGACGCCGCACGGCGACAACCATGACCTTTGGATAGACCCCGCCGATCCGCGGCGTATGATTCAGGGTAACGACGGCGGTGCAAACGTCTCGTTCAACGGCGGCGAGACTTGGAGCACCATCTACAACCAGTTGACGGCGCAGTTCTATCGCATCGCGACAGACAACCGGTCACCTTACAACGTCTACGGGACGCAGCAGGACAACACCGCGATCGCGGTGCCGTCGGCGTCGATCTGGGGCGCGATCACGCTCGGCGATTGTTTTTACCCCGGATCGGGCGAGAGCGGCTTCATAGCGGTCAAACCAGACGACGACGACGTGGTGTTTCATGGTGCGGTCGGCTCGAGCCCGGGCGGCGCGGGCGCGCTACAGCGGTGGGACCGGCGCGTCGACCAGATCCAACTCGTGAACGTTTGGCCAGAGGAGAGCACGGGGATTGCGCCGGCGGACATGCGCTACCGCTTTGCCTGGACTTTCCCGCTGGTGTTCTCGCCGCACGATCCGGACCTGCTGTATGCGGGCGGGAACCATGTGTTCCGGACGTGGGACGGCGGGATTCACTGGGAGGAGATGTCGCCGGACCTGAGCCTGAATGAGAAGACGCGGCAAGCGCCGTCGGGCGGCCCGATTACGCGTGAGAGTGCGGGGGCGGAGGTGCACGCGACCTGCGCCTCGATCGCCCCGTCGCCGCACCGGACGGGTGAGATTTGGGCTAGCACGGATGACGGGCTGGTGCACGTGACGCGCGACGACGGGGCGTCCTGGACGAACGTAACCCCGCCTGATCTGCCGGAGCTCGCCTATGTCGGCTGCGTCGAGCCATCGGCGCACGACGCCGACACGGTGTATGTGGCGGCAACCCGCTACAAGCTAGCAGACTACCGGCCGTATCTGTTTCGGACCCGGGATGGCGGGCGGAGCTGGGCGCGGATTGAGGAGAATTTTCCGGCAAACGAGATCACGCGGGTAATTCGGGCGGATCCGGTGCGGCCGGGGCTGCTGTTCGTGGGAACGGAAACGGGGGTGTTCGTCAGCTTGGATGACGGCGCGCACTGGGAACGGGCACCGGGACGTTTGCCGACCGTGCCAGTCTATGACCTGCAGATAAAGGCGGGCGACCTGGTGGCCGGCACGCATGGGCGATCGTTCTGGATCCTGGACGATATTACGCCACTGCGTGCGCTGCCCGGGCCGGAAGGAGTGCAGCTGTTACCGCCACGGGAGGCGGTGCGGTTTAAACTTCATTTTGCGGCGCTGCGGGGGATGCGAGCGGGAACGTCCACAGCGCTGGCGTTCGGGATAGGCGGCGGGATCACGACCCACGAACTGCCCGGCGGCGGGACGCGGCGAGAACATCTGGACGTTGGTGAGAACCCGCCGCTCGGGGCGTTGCTGCATTACTGGCTGCCCGCGGCCGACGCGGAGCCGGTCATGATCGTGATCGCGGACGCGGCGGGGGCGGAGGTGACGCGCTTTCGCAGCGATGACGAGGACGTGGCGGCGAGCAAACGCCCGACCACGCGGCGCGGACTGAACCGGTTCGTCTGGGATCTGCGTTATCCGGGGCCGGCGAAGCTGGACAAGACGCTAATGCCGGCGACCGACGCGCTGGCCAGCGACGGAGACAGCCCGGCCGGGCCGTACGCCGTCCCGGGGAACTATCAGGTGACGCTGACGGCAGGCAATGAGACGCGGAGCGCGAATCTCGTGGTGCGGGCTAACCCGAACGTGACGGCGACCGCGGCGGACTACCAGGCGCAGTTCACATTGCTGACCGCGCTGACGGATGCGCTGTCGCGGCTTCACGGGGCGGTGAACCGAATCCGGCGGCTTAAAGGCGGGCTCGGAGGCGCCACGCCTGACCTGGCCGAGCGGGCGGAGAAAGCGCGGGACGCGCTCGAGGCGATCGAGGGAGTGCTCGTGGACATCCGCCGGCGGTCGCCACGGGACGTGCTACGCCATCCTGCGGGACTGAACGACACGCTGGCGGATTTGATCGCGGGGGTGGGGATCGCGGACATGGCGCCGACGGAGCCACATGCGGCGGTGTCGCGGGACGTGATTTCGAAGGTCACCGGCGAGATCGGTCGGCTCGAGACACTCGCAACGGGCGAGGTAGCGGTTGTTCGGCGAGCGATTGCAGCCGCCGCAGCCAAGGCAGAATGAGCAAAAGGTGAACGACTATGGATTTTCTTGAGGGACTCTTCGGTTTGTCTCCTGATGGGGGAAGCGGATTGTTTGAACTGCTGCTGTTCCTCATCCCGATCGCCGGAATCGCGGTGGTGGCCGGGTATCAGAAACGGCGGGTGCGCCGGCGGGCACGCCGGCCGTAAGTGGCCGCTTCTGAACGACTGTCACTGCTGTGCAGAGCTGCGCCTGATCGCCGCGGTTTGATCGTGCTGGGTGACACCCGGGGCTGTCAGGCGATGGCGGTCAGCGACAACGGCACGGAGCTGACGTCGCACGCGATGCTGCGCTGGTAGAAGGAGCGGTCGGTGTTGTGGCATTATATTGCGCCGGGCAAGCCGCAACAGAACGGGCTCGTCGGGAGCTTCAACGACCGGTTCCGCGACGAATGCCTCAACGAGCACCTGTTCGGCAGCTTGCCCGGGGCACGCCGGATCACTGAAGCATGGGGGATCGATACAACACGGAACGGCCACACACGAGCCTCGACGGGCTCACCCCAGAGGCCTTTGCAGCCCACCCGCCCAGGGGCATACAAGGAACCGAATCTGCTTACGAACGAGGGCACAAAGGGGGCAAGTCACCGGCTATGTAAAATCCGGCAAACGAATTGAATTGCGTCTGGTCCAGGCCCCGGGTGCGTCCGAAGGACCCTCCCAGGCCCGCCCAGGTCTCATCTTTTCCCCTCGTCGATAGCCGCCAGCCACCGAGCCACTCGCCTGCGGTTCACCCCAAAATCCGAGTAGCCGTAAACGCTGCGAGACCAGATCACGAGCCGTGACCGGTCCGCGCCATCCTTGAGCACCTGCACCGCGATGAGATCCGGAAACCCAAACACCGCAATCCTTGCCACGAATTGCGCCTGCCTCCGATCGTCGAAGCGAGCGAGCAGGTAGGTCCGGTCCTGCGCCTCAGCCATCTTGATCACTGCCGCATAGAGATCGTCTGCCGGCCGATTGTAGACCGGCGTTAGGAAATCCGGCGTTGGGGTAAACCCGTCAGGGGCGGCGAGCGCCGTATTGGGTGTCTCCGGCCGCTGGAGATGAGCCATGTCGATCGGTGAGGGCACCTTGAATCCCTCCACTCCCGACCCGCACGCCGACAGCGCTAAACTGAGCGCCATCGCAGCCAACCGCCTTACGATTTTACGCAACACTTGCCTTTCGCAACCGACGCATGGGCGAGATCGTCCGGGCGGCCTATCGGCTTCGACCACGACGCGCGATGATCGGCATGCCTTTGAAGAGGATAACACGCGCGCTCCTGAACGCGCAGACGAAGCGGGCGATCAGGAGTGGGGCCCGGCAGTCGTTTGCCAGCCAGAGCCAACAGCCCCGTCCAGGACGAGCATTGAACGGTGGCGCTGATCGTCGCGAGCGCATCTTGTTGACGAAGCGGACCTCGCCTGCCGCACCCGGCTGTCCAAGCATACAATGCCCGCGGCGGATCATGCGCATGATCTCGAAGCCTGTGATGGTCGCGTAGGCGGTCTTCATCGTCGGAAATCCGCGCGGGCCGGATCACTTGCTTCAGTGCGCCGTGGTCAACTACGGGGGCTTTGGCGCTTAGATCAAGCATCAGTTTAGCCGCCCGGTGATCACCCGCGATGTCCTTCTTCACCTGCGCCATAAGCAAGACCTCCTGCATCGTCACGCGACGCCGCTTTCCTTTTTCGTTGATAGTTGCTTGACGGCCCAAGATTGCTGCCGCGGTCTCCTCGATCGTCATTTGTTTGCGAGCTCGTTCGGATTGCCACTCTCCCCCTTTTGTGCGGGTGAAAGAATTAGCGCCAGGGTAGGACCATACATTGCTTCGGTTGCGCCCGTGTCGCGTCTTGCGCGCGGCCGTAAAATCGCCCACGTATGGGACGCGCTACTACGACACGCGGACAGTTGGAGCTGACCTACGACATCGCTGCCGTCCCATCCCTGAAGCTGGCCGCCGTCCGCGACGAACAGGCTCGCACCGTGACGGTGTTCGCGCTGAACCGCTCGCTCGAGAAGACATCAGCCTCGACCTCACCGCCTCCGGCTTTGGCGCGCTCCTCGCGACGCAGGCGCTGCAGCCCCGTCACGACGACCTGGAGGCCAGCAACACCAAGTCGCTTGGAACGTGATCCGCCTCTCGCTCTCGGACGCCTAAGATGAGCAGCAAAGCACTGAAAGGAGCGGCGTGACCAATCGTCCCTACCGCGGCGTCTTCCCCGTCGTGCCCACCATCTTCGACCCATCGGGCCAGCTCGATATCGATGGTCAGCTTCGGGCGGTCGACTTCATGATCGAGGCGGGCTCGCACGGCCTGTGCATCCTCGCCAACTACTCCGAGCAGTTCGCGCTTGCCGATGCCGAGCGGGACCAGATCATGGACGCCGTCCTCGCCCACGTCGCCGGCCGGGTTCCGGTGATCGTCACGACCACGCATTTCGCCACCGCGATCTGCGCCGAGCGCAGCAGACGGGCCCAGTCGGCGGGGGCGGCGATGGTCATGGTGATGCCGCCGTATCACGGTGCGACCATCCGCGTTCCGGAGTCCGCGATCTGGGACTTCTTCCGCGCCCTGTCCGACGCGGTCTCAATCCCGATCATGATCCAGGACGCGCCCGTGGCCGGCACGAGCCTATCTGCGCCGTTGCTGGGCCGGATGGCGCGCGAGATCGTGAATGTCTCCTATTTTAAGATCGAGGTCCCGCAGGCGGCGGCAAAGCTGCGCGCCATGCTCGAGCTCGGGGGCGAGGCGATCGAGGGACCTTGGGATGGCGAAGAGGGCATCACGTTGATGGCCGACCTCGAGGCGGGCGCCACCGGCACGATGACGGGCGGCGGCTACCCGGACGGCATCCGGCAGATCGTCGACCCTTATCTCAAGGGAGATCGGATTGCGGCGATGGATGCCTACCAGCGCTGGTTGCCGCTGATCAATTACGAAAACCGCCAATGCGGCCTGCTCGCCGCCAAGGCGCTGATGCAGGAAGGCGGCGTGATCGCGTGCGAGGCCGGCCGGGCGCCGTTCCCGCCGCTGCACCCGGCGACGCGCGCTGGCTTGATGGAAATCGCCCGCCGACTCGACCCGCTCGTCCTGCGCTGGGGCAAGTGATCGCACGCTGAACCAAACAAGTGCGCGAGGGAGCGTCGCAGAGCGTCAATGCCCACCGTAGATGAAGCGCGGCAGCAACGCGTTCGCTCGTCCCTGCGACGGGTAACCCTCAAGTGGAGACAACCACCAATGCATCGTGCGCTCATGGCCTGCGTTTTGATCTCGATCGGCGGTTGCGCCGCACAGCCCGCCGGACCGCCGGTTGTCGCGGGTCCGGTGAACAGCGAGCGCTGGGTCGGAACACAGTATCCCGCGGGGCGGCAGGATAGCTCCTCGCCGCAGTTGCCGTTCCAGACATCCAACAGCCTGCCACGCGGCGCGGTGAACACGCCCGGCCGGTGAACCGGGCCGGATAGGACGCGCGCCGGTGACCTTCTTGCTCGATCTCGAGACGGCGCCGATGGAGGCGAAGGTGGTGGCCACGCTGCCGGACGGTCCCGGCTGGCAGTTCGAGCCGAAATGGGACGGGTTCCGCTGCCTCGCGTTCAAGTCCGGCGCCGATGTCGAACTCCGCGCTAAGTCCGGCAAGCCGCTCGGGCGCTATTTCCCCGAGATGATCGCCGGGCTTGCGGGCGCGGCAGCGAACGAGTTTGTCCTCGATGGGGAGTTGATGGTCCCCGTCGGCGAGACGCTGTCGTTCGCGGCCCTGCAGGACCGGGTGCATCCGGCGCCGAGCCGCATCCGAAAGCTCGCGGCCGAGACGCCGGCGCTGCTGGTGCTGTTCGACTGTCTCGCAACGGCAGCCGCCGGACCGCTGCTCGGTGCATCGCTGGCCGATCGCCGGGCGGCGCTGGAGCGCGTCATGGCGGGGTTCGCCCCGGCGGACCCCGTCCGTCTCTCGCCCTTCACGCACGACCACCAGCAGGCGGCAGCCTGGCTCGAACGTGCGCACGGCGCCCTGGACGGCGTCATCGCCAAGCGGATCGGGGCTCCCTACGCTCCCGGCAAGCGCGACATGCTGAAGGTCAAGACGCATCGCAGCGCGGATTGCGTGGTGGGCGGGTTCCGCTACGGCAAGGGCACGCGCGTGGTCGGCTCCCTGCTGTTGGGGCTCTACAATACCGAAGGCAAGCTCGACCATGTCGGCTTCACCTCGGCGATCAGCAGCGCCGAGAAGCCGTCCTTGACCCGGCGACTCGAAGCGTTGCGCGGCGGCGAGGGGTTCACCGGTGAAGCGCCCGGCGGTCCGAGCCGGTGGGCGACCGAGCAGTCCACGGCATGGGAGAAGCTCGCGCCGGAGCTGGTCGTGGAGGTCAGCTACGACCAAGTCACCGACGGGCGGTTTCGCCACGGGACCATGCTGCTTCGATGGCGCCCGGACAAGGCCGCGCGGCAATGCACGACCGACCAGATCGGTGAGGAAGCCACACCCGGTGAACTCGTGAGGCGGCTCCTGTCCTGATCGGCTTGACGCGACCGGCATGGCGTTGCGGCGCAATCCCGGCAACTCTACTGGGCCTACCTCGCTAGAACGCAACGGACTGTCCCAGGAGAGCTTCAATGGCCAAACAACCCGGCACGCCAAAGGCGAAGGCCGCCGCCCCGGCGCAATTCGACATGAACAGCCGCGAGCGCAAAGGCGGAAAGGGTGGACCGGGGGGTCCAGGTCGCCGCGGGCGGGAGGACCAGCGCCCGCCAAGCCGAATCGAAAATCTGCCGCCCGTCCTAGTGGATCGCGGCGAGGGTTGGACGATCTTGAAAGTGGGTAAGATCGACCAAGCCTCCCACGCGCCCGTGCGGGCCGAATATCACCTGACGTTCGAGGGCCATGACCCGCTCGTGTTCGACTTCCTCGGCGCGGCGCGGGACCGCTCGAAGGAAGCGCCCCCGGATAAGCCCGAGGCTGCCGCCGCCGCGCCCGCGGAGGATGATGGCGCGGAGCAGGCATCGCTGGCCGAGAGCGAGTGACCGCCCGATGCTGACGAGGACCGCTGGCTTCGACACCTTGAGCAAGGTGCCGGCAGTCACCCTTGGGTTTTGGGTGGTCAAGATCCTGGCGACGACGCTGGGTGAGACCGGCGGCGACACCGTCACAATGACCCTTTCGTGGGGCTACCTGGCCGGAACGGCGCTCTTTGCCCTCATCCTGATCTCCCTGGTGGTCGCGCAAATCCGCTCGCGCGCGTTCCACGCCTGGCTCTATTGGGCGACGATCGTGGCGTCGACGACGTTCGGCACCACCATGGCGGACTTCGCCGACCGCTCGCTCGGGATCGGCTACACCGGAGGCACGGCGCTGTTGGCCGCCTGCCTGCTGGCGGTCCTCGGCGTCTGGTACGGCGTGGAAGGCACCGTCTCGGTTGATACCGTGTCCCGCCCGCGCGTGGAGGCGTTCTACTGGGCCACGATCACCTTCTCGCAGACGCTTGGCACCGCGCTGGGCGACTGGACGGCCGACACCGGCGGGCTCGGCTACGAGGGAGGCGCGTTCGTCTTCGGCGCCGGGCTCGTGGTCCTTGCGGCGCTATACTACTGGACCGGCGTCTCGCGCGTGGCGCTGTTCTGGGCCGCCTTCGTGCTGACCCGCCCGCTCGGAGCCACCGTGGGCGACTTCCTCGACAAGCCGGTCGATCATGGCGGCATGGCGCTCAGCCGGCCGCTCGCATCCTTGGTGATCGGCGTCGCGATGGTCGCGCTCGTGCTCGTTCTGCCGCAACGACCGGGCCGGCACCCCGGCGAGGCACGCACATGATCGGCGGCCCGTCCGCGCGCTGCAACGTGTCTTTGACGGCCCATGCAGTGACACCACTCCGCCCGCGGTGCGCGCCGCCGGCGCTTTCCACTCCCCTCCCGTTCCCGGCTACGACGTAGCACCCCTACCCAACAACGGCGCGTGACGATCGCGGCCGGTTCGGAGCACGCCCCCCCATGCAGCCGATTTCCACGCAAGCACGCGGCTACGACGCCCGGACGATCATCTTTCACTGGCTCACCCTGGGGCTGATCGCCGCGCAATGGGTGCTCGCGCAAGTCATCGACGATTTCTCTCGCGGACCACCGCGGGTGGCGGCACGGTCGACCCACATCCTGCTCGGCCTAGTGATCCTCGCCGTGGTCGCCGGACGCATCGTCTGGCGCGCGACGCAGGGCCGGCGTCTGCCCGCCGCCGATCGCGGCGCGCTGCACGTCGTCGCGAAGGCGACGCACTGGGCCATGTATGCCCTGATCTGCGTGGCCCTGCTGCTCGGTTTGTTCACGGTGTGGGCGCAGGGCGATAGCATCTACGGGTTGTTCGCCGTCCCCGCCTATGATCCGGCGAACAAGGCGCTGGGCAACCAGGTTGCCGGTGTTCATGGCACCGTCGTCACCGTCCTGCTGGTGCTGGTCGGGGTCCATGCTAGCGCCGCGCTGATCCACCAATATGTTTGGAAAGACAACCTGCTGCGACGGATGATCCCCGGAGCCGTCAAGGACCGCTGACGGGAGGCGCGCGCGCGAAGCATCGCATCAGCACGTTGATGCTCGATGCAACAACTCGCCTGCGCGCGGCCGGCCTGCGCAGCCGCCATGGCGGGCCGTTCGACTTCGCGTTGGCGGCGGGTGAGTGCTTGGCGGTCACGGGACCGTCCGGGGCGGGCAAGAGCCTGATGTTGCGCATGCTGGCCGATCTCGATCCCCATGAGGGAGAGGCGCTGCTGGACGGACAGTCCTGCGCGGGGATGTCCGGCACCGACTGGCGGCGCCGGGTCGTCTACAGCGCGGCCGAGAGCGGATGGTGGCTCGAGCGCGTCGGCGACCATTTCGGTCAGCTGCCGGTCGAACTCGCCGCGCGGTTGGCCCTGCGGCCCGACATCTTCGACCAGCCCGTCGCGGCCTGCTCGACCGGCGAGCGGCAGCGCCTGGCCCTGCTGCGTGCGCTCGCACCGCACTCTCCGGTGCTGCTGCTGGACGAGCCCACCGGTGCCCTGGATCCGGAGAGCGTCGCCAGAGTGGAACTGCTCCTGCGCGAGCGGCTCGAAGCTGGTGCGGTCATCGTCCTCGTCACTCACGACCCGGCGCAAGCCGTGCGGCTCGGCACCATGCGGGGCTATTTGGAGCAAGGGCGCCTGTCGCTGCCGCCGCCATGACCCCAATCGCGCTCGGCCCATTCGACATCGCCATCGCCGCGCTCCTGATCGTGGTCGAGGCAGCGCTCTCGCTGCTGCTCGGCCTGGGCCTGCACAAGCCTGTCACCGTGGCGACCGTGCGGATGGTGGTGCAGTTGCTGCTGGTCGGGTTCGCGCTTCGGCTGGTGTTCCGGCTCGCCTCCCCGGCCCTGACCTTCCTTGCCGTCGTGCTCATGACGCTGGTTGCCGCGCGTGAGGTGGCAGTCCGTCCGGAGCACCGCCTCGTCCGCGCGGGCAACTACGTCATCAGCCTGGCGGCCGTGGCGGCCGTGACCGCCCTGACCGCGGTATTGGCGCTGACCACCGCGATCCGGCCGGACCCGTGGTGGTCACCGCAATACGCCATTCCTCTGGCCGGCATCATACTCGGCAGCGTGCTCAACGCGGCAAGCCTGACGCTCGACCACGTGCTCGACGCCGTCTCCCAGCGCCGCGGCGCAATCGAGGCGCAGCTCGCGCTTGGCGCCAGCTATGCCGAGGCGACCCGGCCGTTGCTGCGAGCCGCGATCCGCCGCGGCTCGCTGCCGATCATCAATCAGATGTCGGCCGCCGGACTGATCACGCTCCCCGGGATCATGACCGGCCAGATCCTGGCGGGGCTCGACCCGGTCGAGGCGGTCAAATACCAGATCCTCCTCATGCTGCTGCTGGCCGGGAGCAGCCTACTGGCCGGAGCCATGGTGGCGTTCCTGGCACTGCGCCGATTGACGGACGGCCGCGACCGCCTGCGCCTCGATCGGATCGCCTGAGCGTGCGAGCCCGCAGCACCACACCAGGCTCCGCGACATCGGGGGCCGGCGAGGTGTTCCGGGTCACGTTGGGGCTCGGCCTGACGTCGTTCGGCGGCCCCGTGGCTCACCTGGGCTATTTCGAGCGCGCCTACGTGCGCGACCGGCGATGGCTGTCGGCCGATGAATACGCCGGCCTCGTCGCTCTCTGCCAGTTGCTGCCCGGGCCGGCGAGCAGCCAGCTTGGTGTCCTCGTCGGCTTGCGCCGGGCTGGTTGGGCGGGGGCGGCCGCCGCCTGGGCCGGGTTCACGCTGCCGTCCGCGCTGATGCTGTTCGCCTTGGCGATGCTGGCGCCCCAAGTGCAGGGGCCGGGCGTCACCGCGGTCCTGCACGGCCTGCAGCTCGTGGCGGTGGCAGTGGTCGCGCAGGCGGTCGGCAGCATGGGGCCGAAGCTCTGTCCGGACCGCGACCGGGCCGCGCTTGCCGTGATCGCTGCAGCCCTGGTCCTGGCTGTGGGCGGAGCAGGCGCGCAGATGGCCGCGCTGCTCGTTGGCGCCGCCGGCGGTGTGCTGCTCTGCCGAACCACCCCCGCCTTGCCCGCGGTACCGGCTATGCCGGTGGGCCCACGCGCGGGCAGTCTCGCACTGGTCTCGTTCCTGCTGTTGCTCGTCGCCCTGCCGGTCGCCGCGCGCGCCGTGCCCCACTCGCTGCTCGCGCTGGCGGCCGTCTTTTACCAGGCGGGCGCGCTGGTGTTCGGCGGCGGGCACGTGGTACTGCCGCTGCTGCGCGATGGCCTGGTTCCGTCGGGGTGGCTAGCCGACGGCACGTTCCTCGCAGGCTATGGTGCGACCCAAGCGATGCCCGGGCCGCTCTTCACCGTCGCGGCGTATCTTGGGGCCGTCGTCGCGCCGTCTGGTTCGGCGGCGCTGTGGTCGGCCGTTGCGCTCGTGGCCATGTTCCTGCCCGGCATCCTCATCGCCCTGGCCGGATTGCCGCTGTGGACATGGCTGGCGCGTCACCGCGGCGCGACGTCCGGCCTGGCGGGCGTCAACGCTGCGGTGGTCGGCGTGCTGGGCGCGGCGCTGATCGATCCGGTCGGGACGAGTGCCATCCAGGATTGGCGTGACGCAGCGATCGCGCTCGCCGGCTTCATGCTGTTGCACCGCTGGCGCATGCCGCCGCTGTTCGTCGTCGGCTTCTGCGTGGCCGCGGCGCTCGTCTCGAGCCTGATGTCGTGACTTGGACACATTTCCGATAAGACACGCGATTGTGAGACAAAGCAGGACTTATGCGGATCGAGACGAGCGGATACGATAGTCGAAAATGAGACAACAGTTGGAAGGACGGCCTCAATGACGGCGAAGATCGTTTCGTGTTCGATAGCAGCGGCGGTTGCACTTGTGTGCTCTTCCGCCCACGCGACCCCGACTTACCAGCTACTGACGACTATTCCGATCAATGTCGATGATTTGTCGAAGTTCACCGGCTACGATCTAAGCATCGTCGACCCCACGACCCAGCTCTACTACCTGACCGATCGCTCGGCGGGCGCAGTCGACGTCATATCGACCAAGACCAACACCCTCGTGGAACGGATCGGTCAGACGTCCGGGCTGTTCGGCGGCGTGTCGAGCGGCAACAACACGGCCGGCCCGAACGGCATTTCGATTACGACGCTCGGCGATGGCAGCAAGTTGCTGCTCGCAGGCAACACCGCCCCCAACAGCACGACCGGCAACGTGATCGCGTTCAATCTCGCGTCGAATGGAACCAGCGTCACCAACACGCGGACCATCACCACGTTCAATTCGAACACGCCGACGCCTGCCAACCGGGTCGACGGCGTCGCCTACTCTCCGCTGGCCAACACGATCCTGGCCGCCAACAACGCGTCGAAGCCCGGCGTGATCACCATCGTCGACAACGCCTCCGGCAACGTCATCAAGACGTTGCTGCTCAACGGGCAGAACGGCTTGCCCAATGCTCAGGGCAACGGCGTCGAGGGCCCGATCTACGACACCGTCACCAAGACGTTCCTGGTCGCGATCCCAAACCTCACCTCCGACAGCTCAGGCGGCACCGGGGGCGGCGGCATCCTTGAGATCGACCCCAAAAACGGGAACGTGCTGCGGACCTTCGATTTCGACGCGCTCGGCGCCCCGGTCGGATGCAACCCGAACGGCATCACCCAGGGCCCGAACGGGATGATCGGCATCGCCTGTGGCAACTCCGGCACAGTCACCAACCCCGGCCTGACCCTGTTCCTCGACCCCGCAGCCAATGGCGGCCTGGGCAAGCTGACCTATTCGAACGCGGTCACGGGAGCTGACCAGATCGCCTACGACTTATCGAGGGATCTCTATTTCGAAGCGGCGCGCTTCGCCCTGCCGAGCGGCGGGACCGGCGCCACACCGGTGCTGGGCATTTTCGACGGCGAAGGTAACTTCGTCCAGAGCCTGCCCGGGACCAACAACATCCACTCCGTCGCGGTCGATCCGATTTCGGGCGAGGTTTTGGTGGCCGAGGGAGCCACCAGCTTGTCTCCGAGCACCAACAACATCCCCGGATGCAGCCTTGGTTGCGTGGCGGTGTATGCCCCGGTCCAGGTGCCTGAACCGGCGAGCCTGCCGCTCGTGGCAGCCGGGTTGATCGGCCTGGGCGCAGTGGTGCGGTTGCGCAAGGGCGCGTAGGCGTCCCGGGTCCGACCGGGGGGGAATCGCCCCCGGTCGGACCGCTTAGCGCTCAGCCGAAACGGTCTGCAGCGCGGTCCAAACACGGTCCGGCGAGGCCGGCATTTCGAGTTTTGTGACCCCGGCCGGCGCGAGCGCATCGATGATCGCGTTCATTGCCGCGCCCAGCGATCCCGTCGTGCCGGCCTCCCCGACGCCTTTGACGCCCAGGGGATTGTTCGGCGACGGCATCGAGAGCTCGTATAGCGAGAAGCGCGGCAGCGTCTCCGCACGAGGCATCGTGTAGTCCATGAAGCTGCCGTTCAGAACCTGTCCGGAGGTCTGGTCGTAGACGCAGACCTCGCCCAACACCTGGCCCAACCCCTGCATCATCCCGCCGAGGATTTGGCCCTCCATCAGCGTGTGGTTCAGCACCACGCCGCAATCGTCCACGGCGACGTAGTTCTTCAGCCCGACCGTGCCGGTTGCTGGATCGATCTCGACCTCGACGACGTGCGCGCCCGAGGGATACGCGCGGCTGGCCGCCAGTGCCTCGACTGTGTCGAGGCCGCCCGGGTGCAAACCTGCCAGCTCGAACAGATCGAGCGCGATGTCGGTGCCGGCGACGCGGAAGACGCCGTCGCCATAGTCGATGTCGGCCTCCGCCGCCTCGAGCACGCTAGACGCCAGCGCGCGTCCCTTGCGGATCAGGCTGCCCGCGGCGACCTGACTGGCTGCGCCTTGCGACAGCATCGAGCGCGAGGCGAACGCGCCGCCGCCGAGCAGCACCGGACCGCCAGGCTCACCGGCGCGCAGGGTGATCCGCTCCGGAGCGATGCCGAGCGCCCGCCCGACGATCTCCGGAAACACGGTCTCGTGGCCCTGGCCGGACGATTTCGTCGCGCAGTGGATTTCGACGCCGTCCTTGTCGATGATGAGGGCCACCTCGTCCTTCGGCACGACGCCGCCGGCCGGCTCGACGAACAGCGCGCAGCCGATGCCTCGCAGTTGGCCGCGGGCTTTGGCCTCGGCGCGCCGGGCTTCGAAACCTGCCCAATCCGCGTGGGTCAGGGCCGCCTCGAGCAGGGCGGGATAGTCGCCGCTGTCGTACGTCGCGGCCATCTTGCCGCCGGTCGGCAGCGTATAGGGAAAAGCACCCGGCGGCAGCGCGTTCAGCCGCCGCACCTCGATCCGGTCGAGCCCGGTCTGCCGCGCCGCCGCGTCGACCAATCGCTCGATCACATAGGCCATGTCGGGCCGCCCCGCGCCGCGGTATGCGGTGATCGGCACCGTGTTGGTCAGCGCCAGGCGGTGCCGCCCGTAGACCGCCGGGACCCGGTAGCAGCCGGTGCACATCATCGACGGATTGAGCGTCGAAATCAGCGGGCCGGTCGCGACCGGATAGGCGCCCTGATCGCACACCCAGTCGTGCCGCAGCGCCAGGAACCGACCTTCGGCATCGAGCGCCAGCGCCCCGGTCATGGCGAGCCCGCGGCCGTGATAGTCGCTGAGGAAGGTCTCCGAGCGCGACGCCACCCACTTCACCGGCCGGTCGGCCCGTTGCGACGCCAGCACCATGGCCACGTGCTCGGCATAGGCAGGCCCGCGGATACCGAAGCCGCCGCCGACGTCGTCGGCATGCACGACGATGTTTTCCGCCGCGAGCCCGGTCAGCCCGGCAAGACTGTCCCGCAGCGCCACCGAGCCCTGGTTGCCGGCCCAGAGATGGACGACATCGCCGTCCCACTCGACCAGCGCCGCTTTCGGCTCCATCGGGTTGCCGACCACGCGGTCGCTCGTGGTCTCGAGCGTCACCACGTGCGCGGCGCGCTCGAATGCGGCCCGCACGGCCGCCTCATCGCCATACTCGTAATCGAGGCAGAGGTTTCCCGGCGCCTCCGCGTGGATCGCCGCCGCACCCGGCGCGAGCGCGGCCGCGGCCGACGCGAGCACCGGCAGGTCCTCGTAGTCGATCGCGGCCAGCTCGGCGGCGTCCAACGCATGCTGCACCGTGTCGGCCAGCACCAGCAGCACGGGCTCGCCCACGTAGCGCACCCGGTCATCGGCCAGCGCCCGCCGCGGCGGCACGATCAGCGGCGCCCCGTCCCGCCCGGGAAACGGCAGCAGCGCGGGGGTCCGGTGCATGCCGGCCTCCCGCGTGTCGTTGCCGGTCAGCACCAGCGCGACTCCTCGCGCCGCGCGGACGGCGTCCAGATCCAGCGCGGCGATCCGGGCATGGGCCCGGTCCGACCGGACGAACACGGCATGCAATTGTCCGGGCCGATCGTGGTCGGCGGTGTAGCGGCCGGCGCCGGTCAGTAGCCGGCGATCCTCCCGCCGCCCGGCGAAGTGCTGCGATCCATCCATCAGGGCCGGTTCTCCACAGGCATCGGTTCGGTGTCCGCGGCAAGGTTCGCCATCTGCTCGAGCGATCGCCCGCTCGGTTCCACGCCCAGCGCCAGCACCGTGACAATCATCAGCACCAGCAGGCCCACCATCAACGCCAGCACGCCGCCGACGCCGTGGCTGGTGAACAGCGGCACGACGACGAACGGCGTCAGCACTGTCGCGCCACGGCCGAACGTGTTGCAGATGCCGGACGCGCGCAGCCGCACCTCGGTGGGGAACAGCTCGGGAATATAGACGCCGAACAGCACCGCCACGAGCACGTAGATGGGGATCGTCAAGGCCAGGCCGGTGAGCGGGAGCAGGATGGGATCGGACACGAACGGGTAGATGCAGCCGAACAGGATGGACACAAGCCCGGCGCCGACGATCGTGCGCCGCCGCCCCAGCCGGTCGACGGTGGCGGCGCCGATATACGCGCCGGCCGGCGCACCCAGCGCCATGACCAGCGAGTAGCCGAACGAGGTTGCGATCGACAGACCCTGCTTGGCGAAGAACGTCGGCAGCCACGTGATGAAGCCGTAGATCAGCGTGTTGACCACGATCAGGCACACCGTGCCGAGCACCATCCGGCCCAGCAGCGGCGGCACGAGCAATGCCCTGATCGAGCGCGACGGCGTCGCCCGGCTCATCGGCGCCACCGGCGGCAGTGCGGCGCCGCCCGAGGCTTCGTGCTCGATGCGCGACACCAGCGCCTCCGCCTCTGCGCCCCGGCCGATGCTCTCCAGCCAGCGCGGGCTCTCCGGCAGCGCCTTGCGCGCCCGCCAGATCAGCAGAGCGCCGACCCCGCCGAGCACGAACATCGCCCGCCAGCCGAAGTACGGCACCAACAGCCAGCCGGCCAGCGCCGAGGCCGGCAATCCCGTCACGACCAGCACGGCGACATAGCCCAGCCAGCGCCCCCGCACCGCGGCCGGCACGAACTCCGTCATCGTCGCGTAGCCGACCACGTTCTCCGCCCCGAGGCCGACCCCCATCAGGAAGCGCAGCACGATGAGCACTTCCATCGACGGCGCAAAGGCCGACAGCAGCGACGCGCCGCCGAACAGCAGCAGGTTCAACTGGTAGGTCACCCGGCGCCCGTAGCGGTCACCGATGAAGCCCGTCAGCAACGAGCCGATCATCATGCCGAAAAAGGTCGAGGACACGAATGCGGCGTTCTGGCCGAGCGTCGAGAAGCCGGACCGGAGCGTGGCGCCGAGCACCGTCGCGGCGATGTAGATGTCGAACCCGTCGAAGAACATCCCCAGCCCGACCAGCGCGAACAGCCGCGTGTGGAACGACGAAATCGGCAACCGGTCCAGCCGAGGGCCAGCGTTGACCCCGAGGATCACGGCTGGGCCGGTTCCGTCAGCCACGGCGATCCGGTCGGATGCTTGGTCCATGATGCTGTTTCCTCCGCAGTGACGCCCGCTTGCCGGGCGCACGCTCGGATGCCGAGTGCGTCGGGCTGGCACCTACGTCAAGCCGATTTTGCGTGCTGCGCCTTGGCGCGGTCCGGCAAATCTGCCACAGCGGCGCGGCACAGAGGGGGATCGGCCTTGCGGGAGACGGTTGCGGACGTCCAGATCGACCGACGCGGTGAAGGCCCGCCGATTTGGCTCTTCCACTCGTTGCTCGCCGACGCCGGCAGTTGCGCGCCACTGGCCGACCGCCTGGCCGCCGACTTCACGGTGTTCCTGCCGGACCTGCCGGGCTTCGGCGGCTCGGCCGCGTGCGGCCCGGCGCTGGCCGACGTCGCCGGCCGCATGGCGCACGCAATCCGGGCCGCGTCCGGACCGGCCATGGTCTTCGGCAACGGCTACGGCGGCTTCGTCGCACTCACGCTGGCGTTGCTGCATCCCGACCTGGTCACCCGCCTCGTCCTCGCCGGGACCGCCGCGACGTTTCCAGAAGCGGGCGCGGCGCAGTTCCGCGGCATGCAGGCCGGCGCCCGGACCAAGGGCCTTGCCGCGATCGCCGACGTCGCCATGCTCCGCCTGTTTCCCGCCGAGATCCAGGCCGGCCTGCCGGCGATCATGGCGGAGCGCCGGGCGCGGTTCCTGGCGACCGATGTCGAGGTGTTCGCGGGCGCGTGCGCCGAACTGGCCGCGCTGGACCTGCGCGACAGCGCGCCGTCCCTGACGCTTCCCGCGCTGCTGATGGCTGGCGACCAGGACCAGGCGACGCCCGCCCCTTTGGCGGAGGAGCTCGCCGGCCTGATGCCCAACGCGCAGTTCAAGCTGCTGGACGGCTGCGCTCATGTGCCGCAGCTGCAGGATCCGGACCGGATCGCCGCCGACATCAGAGCCTTCGGCTGACGCGGCCAGCCATGGACGACCCCGTATTGGTGGAAGTGACCCGTGGCGGCCGGGTCGAGTCTCGCCATCGCGGGGCGGTGGCGGTCGTCGACGCCGACGGCGCCCTCGTTTTGCAGGTGGGCGACGTCGACGTGCCGGTGTTCCCCCGTTCGGCAGTCAAGGCGATCCAGGCCTTGCCGCTGCTCGAGACCGGCGCTGCGGACCGGTTCGGCCTCACGGACGCCGAGATCGCGCTGGCCTGCGCGTCCCATTCCGGCGAGCCCGGCCACACCGCTGCGGCCGCAGCGATGCTGCGCAAGGCCGGGCGGGACGAATCCTGCCTGGAATGCGGCGTCCACTGGCCGACCGGCGCCGACGCCGCACACGCGCTGGCCGCGGCCGGCGGGCGTCCGTCCGCCCTGCACAACAATTGCTCGGGCAAGCATTCGGGCTTCGTCTGCACCGCCTGCGCCATCGGGGTGGATCCGGCCGGGTATATCGGCCCGAACCACCCGGTGATGCAGGCGGTCACCGCGGCGCTGGCCGAGGTGACCGGATGTTCCCTGGTCGGGTCCGATCCCGCTACCGATGGTTGCTCGATCCCGGCCTACGCCATCCCGCTGCGGCACCTGGCCCTCGGCTTCGCGCGTTTCGGCACCGGGAACGCATTCGGCCCGGCGCGTGCCGCTGCCGCGCGCCGGATCCGCGGCGTGGTCGCGGCGCACCCCTTCATGGTGGCGGGCACCGGCCGGTTCGACACGGAGCTGATGCAGGTGTTCGGAGCCCGGGCCTTCGTCAAGACCGGGGCCGAGGGCGTCCACTGCGGTGCGCTGCCCGACATGGGCCTTGGCTTCGCGGTGAAATGCGATGACGGCGCCGGGCGGGCCGCGCAGGTCGTCACGGCCGCGCTGGTACGGCAAATCCTCCGGCCTACGGACGAGCCGGCGGCGAGCACGTTGGATCGGCTTGCGACCCCTGAGTTGAGGAACTGGAAGGGCATCCGCGTCGGCGAACTGCGGCTGGCTGCTCCTGCGCTCGCCCTGTGGGACAGGGCCGAGGCCCGCCCGAGGTGACAGGCTGACCCCAGTGGTGCCCGATCCCGTCGCACCCGATCGTACCGGCGGCGCCCACCGGCTGGTGCTTGGCGCGGCGCTGCTGCTCGCCAGCTTCAATCTGCGGCCCGCCGTCACCAGCCTGGGCCCGGTGCTGCCCGAGGTCATGCGCAGCACGGGCATGGCGGTGGCGGCGGCCAGTGTGCTGACCACGTTGCCGGCCCTCTGCTTCGGCCTGTTCGCCCCGCTGGCCCCGCGCCTGGCGCGACGCTTCGGCATCGAGCGGACGGTGCTGGGCATGATGCTGCTGCTATCCGCCGGGACGTTGCTGCGCTGGGCCGAAACGTCGTGGGCCCTGTTCGCCGGCGCCATGCTGGCCGGCGCCGCCATCGGCGTGGTCAACGTCCTGCTTCCGGCCCTGGTCAAACGCGACTTCCCCGACCGGGTGCCGCTGATGACCGGCCTCTACACGATGGTGCTGTCGAGCGGCGCAGCGCTCGCGGCGGGGGCGAGCGCACCGTTGACGCTGCGCTTGGGCTCCTGGTCCGCCGCGCTCGCGGTTTGGGCCGCCCCGGCCATGATTGCCGCCTTGGCGCTGATCCCGCTGCTGCCGGCGAAGTTCCGCCCCGCCGCCTACCGCCCATTGCCCGGGCTCTGGCGCAACGCCTTGGCTTGGCAGGTGACGCTGCTGATGGGCTTCCAGTCGACGACCACCTATTGCGCGTTCGGCTGGCTGGCGCCGATCCTGCGCGACCGGGGCATGGCCGCGGTAAGCGCCGGCCTCGTGCTGTCCGTATCGGTTCTGGTCCAGGTCGGCTCGACCCTCGGCGGCGCGCCATTCGCCGCGTTGTGGCGCGACCAGCGGGGACCGGCCATTTTGAGCCTTGCGATCGGGCTCGCCGGCTTCCTCGGCTGTCTCTACGCTCCGCTGCCCTGGGTGTGGGCCGCCGCGGCCGTAATGGGCGTTGGCCAGGGCGCGGTGTTCTCGATGACCCTCTCCATCGTCGTGCTGCGCTCGCCCGACGCGGCGACGGCTGCGCAGCTCTCCGGCATGGCCCAGGCGGTGGGCTACCTCCTCGCGTCCCTCGGCCCGCTGTTCCTGGGCTTGGCCCACCAGTGGACCGGCGACTGGAGTGCAGCCGGACCACTGCTCGTCGCCTACACGGCCATCGGGATCGTTGGCGCAGCAGGAGCCGGACGCAAGCGGCTCGTGCGGCCCGCGCTCGACCAATAGCCGCCACGCCGAACGATCTTCGGCCCTGTATGGGGGACGGCGATCCGGCCCGGCTCGAGCTGCCCGTCACCGGAAACGATTGCGCTCTGCGCCGCGTCGGCCCTCCTCGTCGAGCTCGGCCGTGATCATGTCGGTGAAGGCGCGCACCTTGGCGGGAACGAACCTGCCGCTCGGATAGATCGCGAACACGGTGCGTTCCAGCGGCACATAGCCCTCGAGGATCGGCACCAGGCGACCGGAGGCGATGTCGTCGCCGACCACGAAGCCGGGCTGATACACGATGCCTTGCCCGGCGACGGCCAGCGCCCGTAGCAGGTCTCCGTTGTTCGTCTGCACCGTCCCGCGCACCCGCTGGGCCATCCGCTCGCCCGCATAGTCGAACACCCACTCGTCGGGCGGAGTGTTGCCCGTGTAGATCAGGCACTCGTGCGTGGCGAGATCGGCCGGCGTTCCGGGGGTGCCATGCCGCGCCAAATAGGCCGGCGAGGCGCAGAGCACGACCGGCATGGACCCGATGCGCCGCGCAATGGCCGACGCGCTCAGCGCTGGCGTAACCCGGATGCTGAGATCGAAACCCTCCCGGATCAGGTCGGTCGGCGCGTCGTCAAGCCGCAACTCCAACTCGATGCGGGGGTAGCTTGCGCGGAACGTGCCAATGACGGTGTTGAGTTGTCTCGTGGCGAACGTGTTTGGAAGCGCCACTCGCAACCGGCCTGAAACCGCCCCGTTGCCGGCTTCGGCCGCTTCAGCTTCGGCAGCCTCGAGTTCCTCCAGCACCTGGCTGTAGAACGCGAACAGCCGCTCTCCCGCCTCGGTCAGGCTGAGGCTACGCGTGGAGCGGTTCAGCAGGCGAGTGCCGACCGACCGCTCCAACTCGCGCACCATCCGTGACGCGCTGGTCGGGGACAGGCCGGCCTGTTCCGCCGCGCGGCTGAACGCGCCCGCGCGCACGATCTGCAGAAACAGCTTCATGGAGGCAAACTTGTCCACGTTCACACGCTCGAGTGACCTGATTGTGCCATTGTACGCCACAAACAATGGCCAAATCAGGCCATTATCGCTGGCGGACTGCGCCGATAAGAAGAGGCATCGTATGTCCGAGGATGTCTCCGGTGAAATACAGTCTCCAAATTGTCGGCGCCGCAATGATTGCCATGTCGGTCGCCTCGCATTCGGCGCGGGCAAAGTTGGTTCAGGACGCCAATCGGCAACTCGTCAGCAATGCCATGCACGAGCTGTTCGTGGCGAAGAATGCGGAGAAGGCCGTCAGACTGTACTTCGGCAAGACCTACCTTCAGCACAATCCGACCATTGCCGACGGGGCCGACGATCTGCCCAAGGTGATCGCTTCACTTCCGCCGACGTTCAAATACGAACCCGGCATCATCGTCGCAGACGGCGACATGGTGATGATACACGGCCTATACACGGGTTGGGGACCTAAGCCGTTGGTCACCGTCGATATCTTCCGGGTCACAGACGGCAAGCTGGTCGAGCATTGGGATGTCATGCAGGAAGAGGTTCCCGCGTCTCAGACGAAGAGTGGCCGCCCGATGTTCCCGATCACCGACGCACATATTCTCGGGCAGTGACTCTCGGCACCCTGCCCCGGCCGGCTTCCTAAGTCGAACCGGTTCCCGGGGTTCGAAGGCTTCCGCAGCCAGAGCGTTGACGCCCGTTCGACGTTACAGGGGCGGGACTTCCGTCATGCTCGGTTGCTCGGGGTCGTGTTCCTCGGCCAGGAGCTGCTCGGCGCGGAGCCAGGTACTCCTCGTGGCGGCCTTCGGGCCGGCCATCGGCCTCCCACAGCGAGTAGGCGCGCTGCCGCACCACTTGCTCCCGATCGCCAGTGTCGGACATCATTTCACCTCGTTGGATCAGCACGCCTCAGCGTGATCGAGCTTGGTTGGGAACGCGGACCAGACAATATGGCTCCGTATCTGTTGATCGATGCCACCTCGCATCGGCGAGCGGGACGTCCGGTTCTTCGGCCCCCGGTCATGGAAGCACGCGTTGCCGTTTGAGGCTGTCGATTGCGGTCAGGATCGAGGTGGTGGAGTTCATCCGTTCGGTGAACCCATGCTCATAGATCTTGTTCACGTCAGAGATGACGTCGCTTTCGGTGTGAAAGATGAAGTCGCCGAAGCTCCAGCCGATCAGGCGCGCGAGGTCCGGCTCAACAAGGCCGCCAGCCTGAGCGAGTGTTCGCCAGAGCGGGCCCTTGTCCACCATGTGCTTCGCCAGGGTCAGCGGGACCGGAGCGGCCGTCTCCAGCCTCAAGTGGCGGGCCACGTCCGCCCACATCCGCTCCCAGCGGAAGGCATCGCCATTGGTGACGTTGAACGCCTCCCCGCCGGCGCGGCCGCTGGTGGCCGCCCAATGGCTGGCGCGCGCGAGCAGGCCGGAGTCGGTGAACTGGACGAGCTGCCCGAACGCCTTATCCGTGCCAGGGAAGCGCATCGGAACGCCGAGCGCGCGGCTGATCTCGGCGAAGCCGCCGACCACCAGGGCGATGTTCATCGGGTTGCCCCAGATATCGCCCACGACGACATCGGGCCGCAGCGCCACATAATCCCACCGGCTCCGCGCAGCCCGCTCGCGCAACTCCGCCTCTTGGGCCATGTATAGGTTGGGCGGCATGTGCGGCGGGTCGCTCTCCCGCGCCGGCGTCGGCACGGTGGCGCCGAGATGGATGCCGTAGATCTTGAACCCTTGATAGATGACCACGCGCTGGAGGGGTGCGCCGGCCGCTTCGAGCCCGTCGAGTAGGGTGGCGAGCATCCCCGCGTTGCGCGCGGCCTCGGTCGCCAGGTCCGGGTCGGGCGCCAGCGCGGCATAGAAGAGGTGCGTGGTATCCGCAGCGTCCCTCAGGGCGGCCGCGGTCGAGTCGGCGTCGGTGAGGTCAGCCTGGATCGAGGAATAGCCGTCGAGTGGCCGCCGCGACAGCCCGCGGACGGTCCACCCCTGGTCTTTGAGCTCCCGCATCACGGCGTGGCCGATGATCCCCGCCGCACCGGCGACGAGGGCGGTGCCGGGTCGCGCGGTCACGCTCATGGCTCACCCCAGCGCAGCGCATCGGGGACGCCTCCCAGAGAGGACCGCACCACGATTGTCTTCATTCATCCAAACTCCACGCGCTTGGCGAGCACAACGGTCTCGGTGCCGCACCTTTCCAGCCCACACGAAGTCTTGGTCGTCGAGAACGTGCCGCCCAACGCCTCATCTAAGCCGCCGCGGGCTCCTCCTCGGCGAGCGCGCGTGCGGGTTCGGGCGGCTCGAGCTGCCAGGGCACGCCGAGGACGGCGACATCCGAACCGCCGTCGCGCATCAGCGCGGTGCGCAACCGGCGCTCGCGGTGCGTGTGCAGCAACCGCTCCCACCAGCGCGCCTCGACCAACATCGGCAGGACGACCGCCACGGGCCTGCCAGGGCATTCGCGCTTCAGGTCTTCGATGGTCCGCAGCAAGGGCCCGAGAACGGTCCGGTATGGGGAGGGGACCACGAACAGCCGCGGCGGCCGAAGCCCCACTTCCCGCGCGGGAAGTTCGACGTAGCGGCTCCAGTCGCTCTTGATCCGGCTCTCCTGCTCCTTGGCTTCTGGCCCGTCCAGGTCCGTGCAGTGCAGCGCCGCGACGTCCGGCGACAGGCGCACCGCATAGGCGACCGCCTTTTTGCTAATCCAATCCCAGCGTCCGATCGGGATGATCACGAGCGGGGCCGCGTGGTCGCGCAGGTCGAGGCGCTCGCGCCCCCCGCTCAGGAGCTGGCGGTCGAGGTTGGCGTAGTAGCCGTGGATCACGCGAAGCAGGAACAGGGTTGCCGGGATCAGAAGGATGGTCAGCCAGGCGCCCTCGGTGAATTTGGCGGCCAGGATGATGGCGAGCGCAGCCCCGGTCGCGAGCGCGCCGGCTCCGTTGATGCCGAGTCGCACGCGGTCCGCCTGGCTGCGGCCCTCGCGGCGCCAGTGCATGGCCATCCCGGCCTGGCTCATGGTGAACGACAGGAACGCGCCCACGGCGAAAAGCGGAATCAGCCGATCGGTGATGCCGCCGAACACGGTCAGAAGCAGTCCGGCGCCGATCGTCAGGAACAAGACGCCGGCGGTGTACACCAGCCTGCGACCCGGCACCGCAAACGCTTTCGGCAGGAATCCGTCGCTCGCGACCTGCCGGCACAGGCGAGGGAACCCGACGAAGCTCGTATTGGCCGACAGGCACAGCACGGCGAGCACGCTCCCGATGGTGACGTAGTAGAGCCAGCCCCGCCCCCAGACGGCGGTGACGAGCTGTGAGAGCACGCTCTGGTAGCCTTCCTGGGTCTCGTCCATCGCCATCACGCCATAGGCGCGGGCGACGTAGGCCGTGCCGAGCAGCAAGAGGCCGAGCACCACCACGATGGCGGTCAGCGTGCGGTGGGCGTGCAGCGTGCGGGGCTCCCTGAACGCGCTGACGCCGTTGCTGACGGCCTCGACGCCGGTCATGGCGGTGCAGCCGGCTGCGAAGGCGCGGAGCAGCAGCCACAGGCTGACGGCCTCGGTCGCGTCCGGGCTCCTGGCAGGCGCGATCACGGCGGCAGGGTGCCCGCCCGACGTCCAGCTGGTCCAGGCGCCGGCGGCCAGGATGAAACCGAGGCTGAGGACGAACACGTAGGTCGGACCGGCAAACAGCAGGCCGCTCTCCCGAGTGCCCCGCAGGTTGACGAGCGTCACCAGGAGAAGCACGGCCAGACACAGCCACAGCGTATAGGCGTGCAATGACGGGATCGCCGACGTCAGCGCGCCGACACCGGCTGAAATGCCGACCGCGACGTTGAGCATGTAGTCGACCATCAACGCCGCGGCGGCAAGCAGGCCGGCGTTGGTGCCGAGGTTCTCCCGGGCGACCGTGTAGGCACCCCCGCTGGTCGGGTATGCCGCAATGGTCTGCCAATACGAAAAGAACAGGATAGCCAGCAGCACCAGGATCACCCAGGTGATCGGCCCCACCGCACCCAGACCCGCGGCCCCGAGCACCCCGAGCACCGTCAGCATGGCCTCCGGGCCATAGGCGGCGGACCCGAGCCCGTCCAGACCCATGGCCGGCACGCCCTCGAGCACGCCGATCTTGCGATCCTCGGATTCCTGGTTGGCCAGCGGACGGCCGAGGAGCAGCGTGGTCAGGGACATCGGGATCTCATGGTCAAGGAACTCTGGCCGGAGTGTCGCTCAACGCGGCAGGCGCGGACGGGTTGGCCGCCTGTCACGGCTTGCACGTCACTCAGCCGCCGGAGAGTGCCTCCCAGCAGGCTCCGATCGTAGGGCACTCCGCGTTTCCCGCCGGGCTCTTCTCGTCGCCTTAGGTCCTGGCACTACGTCGATCGCTGTCCGGGTGCGCGTCGTGCGAGTTGCTGGTCGGCGACTGCACCAAGCAGGATCACGCCACCCATGACGGCGAAGTTGAGCGAGGACGGAATGCCGAGGATGTTGACCAGGTTCTGCAGGATCTGCAGCAGCACCGTGCCGAGCACGATCCCCAGGATGCTGCCCTCGCCGCCGCGCAGCGAGCAGCCGCCGAGGACGGCCGCCGCGATGGCATACAGCTCGTAGAAGCTGCCGAACGAGGAGGGTGAGACCGAATTGGTGTAAAACACCAGCAAAACCGTGGAGATGCCGGCCAGCCCGCCGGCCAGGATGTAGGCGCCGGCGGTGACGAGGCCGGTGCGGATGCCGGCATAGCGGGCGGCCTCCTCGTTGCGGCCCACCGCGAACAGGTATCGCCCAAACACCGACCGATGCAGCACGACGCCCATGATGAACGCGATGATCGCAAGCGCGATGAACGGGTTGGGAATCCCGTAACTCCGCCCGGAGGCGAGCCAGGTGATGGTATCGAGCCCGTCCGCGTAGCCGAAACCCATCGTCGCGTCGCCGGTGTAGTAGCGGGCGGCGCCGCGATAGATCAGCAGCCCGCACAACGTCACCACGAACGGCTGCAGCCCGGCCCGCGTGACCAGCAGACCGTGCAACGAGCCGAGCACCACGCCGCCCACCAGCACGAACAGCAACGCCAGCGGCCAGGCGAAGCCGTGGTTGGCGAGCAGGTCGATGAACACGACGCCGAGCAGCGCGAACATGGAACCGACCGAGAGGTCGATGCCGCCGGTGATGATCACCAAGCCCTGGCCGATGCTGAACACGCCGAACAGCCCAATCAGGTTGGCCATGTTCAACAGGTTGACCCGCGACAGAAACAAGGGATTGAGAAGGCCGGTGATGGCGCCGACCAGCAGCACCAGCACGAGCAGGCCGATCTCCTTCTTGCTCATGTCAGGCGGCGGCTCAGAGCATTTCCCGACCGGGTGGTACCACCCGTTCGGGAGTAATGCTCGTACAAACAAAGGGAGAGAGCACTACTTCCGAGCCAAGTGGCTCGGGAAGTGCTCTGGCGCCGACCGCCAGATCGATCACCGCGGCCTCGCTGAACTGCGGCCGCTCCAGGAACCCCTCGATCCGGCCCTCATGCATCACCGCGATCCGATCGCTCACCCCGAGCACCTCCTCCATGTCGCTGCTGATCATCAGCACTGCCACGCCCCGGTCGGCCAGGCCGCGCATCAGGGCGTAGATTTCGCCCTTGGCGCCGACATCGACGCCGCGGGTCGGCTCGTCGAACACGATGGCGCGCGGCGACAGGGCGAGCCAGCGGCCGAGGACGATCTTCTGCTGGTTGCCGCCCGAGAGCGTGCCGGCGGCCACCGACGCAGCCGGCGCCTTGATGCGCAGCGCCTGACGCTGCGCCTCACCGGCGCCCGCCTCCGACGCGGCGCTGATCAGCCACAGCCGGGCGTGCCGCTTCAGCGCCGGTAGGGTGACGTTCTGGGCGATGGACATGCCGAGGACGAGCCCGGACTGCTTGCGGTCTTCCGGCACGAGGTAGAGACCCCGCGTGATTGCGTCACGAGGCGAGGCGATGCGCACCGGCTCGCCATCCAGCAGGATCGTACCGCCCTGCGCCGGCTCGATCCCGAAGATGGCGCGCGCCAGGGAGGTTCGCCCTGCGCCGATCAACCCGGCCAAGCCGAGGATCTCGCCGGGCCGGGCATGCAGGGTGGCCACCCTGTCCGGAAAGGCGGTCGTGACGAGATCGCGCAGCTCGAGCCCACCGGTCCCGGGCCGACGAGTGGGCGGGGTGTACAGCGATTGCAGGTCCCGCCCGATCATGAGGCGGATCATCGCCGGACGATCGATCTCCTCGCGCGCGAGTTCTCCCGCGACCTCTCCGTCGCGCAGGCAGACGACGCGGTCGGCGCAGCTCTTCACCTCGCTGAGCCGATGAGTGATGAAGATAACGGCCACATCCTGGTCCCGCAGCGCCGCGATGATGGCCAGCAGCCGTTCGGTTTCCGCCAGGGTCAGGCTGCTGGTCGGCTCGTCCATGATGATGATCCGCGCCTCCATCGAGAGCGCGCGGGCGATTTCCACCAACTGCCGCTGGGCGATCGAGAGCGATGCGACCGGCGTGGCAGGCTTAAAGTCGGCGCCGAGCCGCTCGAGCAGCGGCGCCGTGCGGGACCGGCCCGCGCTCCGGTCCACCAAGCGCAGCGGACCGCCATGCAGCGTCTCGCGCCCGATCAGCACGTTCGCGGCCACGTCCATGTTGTCGAACATCGAGAGTTCCTGATGCACGAACGCGATGCCTGCGGCTTGCGCGTCCGCGACCGTCAGCGACGGACGGGCTACGCCGTCAATGCGGATCACGCCCGCGTCGGGCCGGACGACGCCGCCGAGCACGCGCATCAGCGTACTCTTGCCGGCACCGTTCTCCCCGATGAGGCCCAGCACCTCGCCGCGGTCGAGCCGCAGCGAGACGCCTTGGAGCGCACGGACGCCGGGATACCGCTTGTCGATGCTTTCGAGCGCCAGCAGGCCGTGGGCCACGCTCAGCTCGGATGCAACAGCTGCTTCATCGTGTTCTGGAAGTCCGCAACGTTCGACTTGTCTATGATCCGGGTCGGGATGATGATCTTCTTGTCGGACGGCATCCACGACTTGTCGCCGTTCAGGTATTTGACCATGTCGACCATGCATTGGTAACCGAACTCGAACGGCTGCTGCACCACGGTCGAGGAGATGGTGCCGTCGGCCACGCCGCGCAGCGTCAGCGCATCCTCGTCGAAGCCAACGATCTTGACGTTGGTGCGCCCGGACTGCTTCACCGCCTGATAGATCTGCGGCGTGTTGTAGGCCCAAAGGCCGACCATGAGGCCGATATCGGCGTAGCGCGACAGCGTGTCTTCGGCGTTGCTCTTTGCGCGGGCGAAATCGGAGCCGTCGGTCCGGATGTCGAGGATGTTGATGTTGCTGCCCTTGAGCGCATCGCGGATGCCCTCGACGCGTTCGCGGGCGTTGTCGGCGTCCATCGTGCCGACGAACAGCATGGCCGTGCCGCCCCCGGGCAGCGCCCTCTTCATCTGCGCCCCGGCCTCGCGGCCGGCGGCCACGTTGTCGGTGCCGATATAGACGAGCCGCTTGCTGTCCGGCGCGTCGCTGTCGGTCGTGAACAGGATGGTCTTGGCCGCGACCCGATCGAGCGTCTCGGTCGAGCTCGCCGGGTTGATGACGGAGATCGCGATGCCGGCGACCTCGCGGGCGAGCAACTCGTCCAGGATGCGGCGCTGCTCGGCGGCGCTGGCCTGGCCGGGGATGATCATCTCCATCGCGTAGTCGGGATGTTCCTTGTTCGCCTTCTCGATGCCCCGGCGGGCGATGGTCCAGAAATCGGCCGAGACATTGACGACGAAGGCGAGCGACTTCTTGGCTTGCGCCCGCGCCGGTCCCGCCGCGAACCCGGCCGCACCGGCCACGCCTGCACCGAGGACGGCCTTGTTGAAGCCACGACGATCGATCATCGGACATTCCTCCCTTTTTTGGTTCTTTGACCAACGGACTGATGTTACGTGAGATTGCGCCGTCGTCCACCTTTACTATTCACCGGTTGCGATTGACGCTCCGTGCGGAACGGCCAAAGATCGGGCGGCAAGAACGGCCACGAGGCCGCTGCCAAAACGGGGGGAGCGATGAACGACACCAAGTCGGGTAACGGGAGCGACGGTTCGGGTCGCCGTGCGGTGCTGCAGGCCAGCGCGACGAGCGCTCTGGCGGGTATGCTGGGCGGCTTCGGCATCAGCCCGGCCCACGCCGAGGTCGCCGGCCGCTCTGGCAAGCCGCTCAAGGCCGCGTTCTCCAACGCCGGACTGCAGGCGACGTGGTGCGCGCAGGGCAAGCAGGCGGCCGAATACTGGGGCAAGCTCTACAACGTCGATGTGACCTGGTTCGACGGAGAGCTGAATGCGACCAAGCAGCGCTCCGCCATCGACGACATGGCCAGCCAGAAATGGGATTTCGTCGCCATCCAGGCCTTCGGCATCGGCACCCTGACCGCCCCGGTCGAGAAGATGATCAAGGCGGGCACCCCGGTGATCGACATGGACACGCTGATCGCCCCGCTCGACAGCATCGGCGTGCACAGCTTCCTGGCGCCGGATAACGAGTTCATGGGCGCCTCCGTCACCCAGGCGCTGGTCGACGCGATCGGCGGCAAGGGCATCGTGACCATGACCCAGGGCGCGCTCGGCCATACCGGCGCGCAGGGCCGCGCCCGGGGCTTCGACTCCGTCGTCAAGAAATATCCCGGCATCGAAGTGGTCGACACCACGCCCGGCGATTGGGACGTCAGCAAGGTGTCGCGGATCTGGGACACGCTGCTGACCAAATATGCAAAGATCGACGCCGCCTATTTCCACAACGACGACATGGCGCTGGCCGCCTACAACGTCATGAAGCGTCGCAACCGCACCGACATCAAGATCGGCGGCTGCGACGCCATGCCGCCGGCGTTGGCCGCGGTGTCCGACGGGCGGATGCTGGCGACGGTGCGCAACCCATCCTGCCGCATCCATGGGGGCGCCATCGTGGCCGGAGTGGCCGCCGTGATCGGCGGCGAGAAGACGGGCGACGGTGCCGACATGATCGCGAAGAACATCATCACCGACGGGCCGGTCGTGACCAAGGCCAACGCCCCCGGCATGGCCTGGATGGAGAACCACTTCCTGATCTGATGGTCGAGCTCGGCGCCGCCCTGCTGGAATTGCGGGGCATCAGCAAGTCCTTCGGCGGCGTCGCAGCCTTGCAGGACGTGGATTTCACCCTGCGCGCGGGCGAGATCCACGGTCTGGTCGGCGAGAACGGCGCGGGCAAGTCGACGCTGATGAAGATCATCGCCGGCGTGCACACCGACTATGACGGCCAGATGCGGCTGGACGGGCGCACGACCCGGCACCATTCGGCCCGCTCGGCCCGCGACGCCGGCATCGGCATGGTGCATCAGGAACTGAGCATCGTGCCTGAGTTGTCGGTGGCCGAGAACGTCATGCTCGGCGTCCAACCGACCAGCCGGCTCGGCTTCGTCGATTGGGCCGGCATGACGCGGCGAGCGGCGGAGATCCTGCACACGCTGGGCATCGACGTCGACCCGAGGATCCCGATCGGCCGGCTGCCGCTCGGATTGCAGCAGCTCGTCGAACTCGCCCGCGTGCTCTCCTCGGGCGCCCGCATCGTCATCCTCGACGAGCCGACCTCCGCTTTGTCTCCGCCGGAGGTGGAGGTCCTGTTCGGCCTGTTGCGCCGGGTCAGGGATAGCGGGCGCAGCATCGTGTTCATCTCCCATTTCCTCGACGACATCTTGCGTATCTCCGACACCGTGACGGTCTTCCGCAACGGCCGCCTCGTCGCCTCCGCCGCCGCCGGCGCGACCGACAAGGCATGGCTGATCGAGAATATGATCGGCGCCGGCCACCAGGAGCTGGAAGAGAGTTACCTGGGCGAGATCGCGCTCGAGAGCCGGCCCGAGGCGCCTGTGGTTCTCGAGGCGCATGGCATCACCGGGCGCGGGTTCACCGATGTGTCGCTGCAGGCCCGCGCCGGCGAGGTGCTCGGCATCTACGGCTTTCTCGGGTCGGGCCAGCTCGACCTGGCCCGCGCCCTGTTCGGCCGCACCCGGCTGAGCGACGGCCGCCTCGTGCTCGAGGGTAAGCCCGCCTCGTTCCGCAACACCGCCACCGCGCGCCGCGCCGGCATCGCCTTCGTCCCGGAAAGCCGCCGCTCGATGCTGTTCGCCCGCGAGCCGGTCTACAAGAACATGTCGATCAGCATCCTGGGCCGTATCGCGCCGGTGTGGCTCCGTCCCGCGGTCGAGCGGCGCATCGCCGTCGGCCATGTCCGCCAACTGCAGATCCGCCCGCCCTCGGTGGAGCGCCCGCTCGGCACGCTGTCCGGCGGCAACCAGCAGAAGGTCGCGCTGGCCAAATGGCTGACCGACATGCCCCGCGTCCTGGTGCTCAGCGAGCCGACTCGCGGGATGGACGTCGGCGCCAAGGACGACGTGGTCAAGATCGTCAAGTCGCTGCGGGCCCAGGGCATCGCCGTCGTCGTCGTGTCCACCGAGCCCGAGACCGTGCTCTCGCTGGCGGACCGCATCCTGGTGATGAAGCGCGGCACCATCGCGCAGGAGTTCGCCAGCCAGACCGTCAGCAAGGACCGGCTGCTCGCCGCCGCATGAGGGAGATAGGTCGATGAACACCGCCGCGGTCGCCAAGCCCGCGCCGCGCCGGGGCTGGCTGCGGCATCAACTCAGCAACATCGCGCCATTCGCCACCCTGCTGGTGCTGGTCGCGCTGTTCAGCCTGGCGAGCCCATCCTTCGCGACGTTCGACAACGCGGCCAACATTTTGGGCCAGGTCTCCGTCACCGGCATCATCGCGGTCGGGCTCACCTTCGTCATCCTCTGCGGCGAGATCGACCTGAGCGTGGCCAGCGTCGCCAACGCGGTGGGCATCATGGTCGCCTATTTCACGGTGCAGGATGCCAGCGTGAACATCGCCAACCTACCGTTGCCTGGCGCGCTGGCCATCGGGCTCGCCGTGCTCGGCAGCGTCGTGCTCGGCACCATCACCGCCTTCGGCGTGACGATCATCGGCATCCCGTCCTTCATCATGACGCTGGCGATGTTGCAGATCGGCTCCGGCATCTGCGCCATGCTGGTCCGCGGCCAGATCGCCTACGCGGTGCCGGCGCCGATCGCGACGCTCGGGTCCGCCTCGCTCGGACCGGTCCCCTGGATCGTCATCGTGGCGGCGCTCGTGTTGCTGGCCGGCCACGTGGTCCTGACCTACACCCGGTTCGGGCGCTATGTGTACATGGTGGGCGGCAACCGCGAGGCGGCCGAGTATTCCGGCGTCAACGTCCGCCTGATCCTGGCCGCCGTGCTGGTCATTTCCGCGGTGTGCTCGGGCTTGGCGGGCATGCTGGGCGTCGCCCATTTCGGCAGCGCGCAGCAGGACGAGTTCGACAACTACCTGCTCAACTCAATCAGCGCCGTCGTCGTCGGCGGCACGTCCCTGTTCGGCGGCCAGGGTGGGATCGGTAACACCGTCGTCGGCCTGCTGGTGCTCGGCGTACTGAACAACGGCCTGGACCACGTCCGCATCGACAGCTTCCTCAAGATTCTGATCCGAGGCGTCATCCTGCTGCTCGCCCTCATCATCAACGTCTATGCCCAGCGTCTGCGGACAGAAACCGCGCGCGGTTGAGGAGCCTCCCATGTCCAAGAAGATCGTTTTCACCGGCGGCAGCGGCAAGGCGGGCCGGCACGTCGTCCAGCACCTCGTCGAGCACGGCTACCAGGTGCTCAATCTCGACACCAAGCCGCTCGACAACCCGGCCGTCCGCACGCTGATCACCGACGTCACCGACAGCGGGCAGGTGTTCAACGCCCTGTCCAGCACGATCGAATTGAAGGAGTTCGCGCCCGACCTCAGTCCGCCGAAGATCGACGCCGTCGTCCACTTCGCCGCCATCCCGCGCATCATGATCGTGCCCGACAACGAGGTGTTCCGCATCAACACCATGGGCACCTACAACATCCTCGAAGCCGCAACCAAGCTTGGTATCCGCAAGGTGATCATCGCATCGTCCGAGACGACCTACGGCCTCGTCTTCGCCAACCAGCCGCGCGATCCGAAATACCTGCCGCTCGACGAGGAGTACCCGGTCGACCCGATGGACAGCTATGCGCTGTCGAAGATCTGCAACGAGCGGACCGCCCATGCCTTCGCCCAGCGCGACGGGTCCGACATCTACGCCATACGGATCGGCAACGTCATCGAGCCGCACGAATACGCCAATTTCCCGACGTTCTTCAATGATCCAGAGGGCCGCAAGCGGATCACATGGAGCTACATCGACGCCCGCGACCTCGGCCAGATCATCCGCTTGGCCATCGAGACGGATGGCTTGGGCTACCAGGTGTTCAATGCGGCCAACGACGATTGCTCGTCGGACCTGCCGACGGCCCAGTTGCTGCAGCGGTTCTACCCATCCGTGCCGGTGAGGCGCGAACTCGGCGAGTTCGAGACGTTGCTCTCCAACCGCAAAGCACGCGAAGTGCTGGGCTTCGCCGAGCAGCACAACTGGCGCTCGGCGCTCGGCATGCCTCGCGGCTGACGGCGATGCACGAACACGCCCATGGCGGATTTGACCGCGCATCGACCGAGGGCCTGCGCCTTCCGCTGGGCCACCTGTCCGGCACCCGCTATCCGGACCCGCGCGTGCGGGCGCTCGACACGCGGTTCACCGCACGCCAGGGCAATGCCGCCATCGAGCGGATCGCGACTGGTTTCCGGTGGGCCGAAGGGCCGGTCTATTTCGCCGATGGCGGCTACCTGCTCTGGAGCGACATCCCCAACAGCCGCATCATGCGCTGGCTCGAGGAGGACGGCCATGTCAGCGTGTTCCGCAGCCCGAGCCATCACACCAACGGCAACACGCGCGACCGTGAGGGCCGCCTCGTGAGCTGCGAGCACGACAGCCGCCGGGTCACGCGCACCGAGCGGGACGGCAGCATCACCGTGCTGATGGACCAGTTCTCCGGCAAGACGCTCAACGGCCCCAACGATATCGTCGTGGCCGCGGACGGGGCCATTTGGTTCACCGACCCGGGGTACGGCATCGACGGTCCCTACGAGGGCCACGCCGCCCCGCACGAGTTACCGTGCCATGTCTATCGGCTCGACCCGGCGAGCGGACGGGCTACGGTCGTGGCGGACGACTTCACTCGCCCCAACGGCCTCGCGTTCTCGCCCGACGAACGGCGCCTGTACGTTGTCGATACCGGCATCACCCATGGCGGCCCCTCGCATATCCGCGTGTTCGACGTCGACGGCGCGCGGCTCGAGCGGGGGCGCGTGTTCGCCGAGAACTTCGCGCCGGGCATGAGCGACGGCATCCGCACCGATGCGGACGGCAACGTATGGTGCAGCATGGGCTGGGGCGATCCGGCCGATGACGGGGTCCGTTGCTATGCCCCGGACGGGGACATGATCGGCACGATCCATCTGCCGGAAGGCTGCGCCAACCTGTGCTTCGGCGGCAAGAAGCGGAACCGGCTGTTCATGACCGCGGGCACGTCGGTGTACGCGCTGTATGTGAACACGACCGGTGCCCAGCGGCCCTGACCCGCTCAGCCAGTTGCATCGGCGCAGGGATGTGGCAAGTCTTGCGTCAAGCAAAAGCGCTGGCGGGCATGGTGGCCCGCGCGGCCGAGCCGAGGAGCACGCACCAGCATGTCGATGATGAGAATGACGCTTTTGTCGGCGACGGCGCTCATCGCGCTGGCCGGCGCGGCAGAGGCCGACACCAGCGGCAAGAAGATCGCATTCAGTAACAACTATGCCGGCAATTCCTGGCGTCAGGCGATGTTGCAGAGTTACGATCTCGTGACAAAGAAGGCGGTGGCCGACAAGGCGGTCGCGGCTGCGGACGTGTTCACCACGGCCGACAAGGAGGTGCCGACCCAGGCGGCGCAGATCCAGAACCTGATCCTGCAAGGCTACGACGCGATCGTCATCGACGCGGGCTCGCCCGACGCGCTGAACGGTGCGGTCAAGCAGGCCTGCGACGCCGGCATCGTGGTGGTGTCGTTCGACGGGATCGTGACGGAACCCTGCGCCTACCGGGTCGTGGTCGACTTCAAGAGCATGGGCGAGCAGGAAGTCGAGCAACTGGCCAAGTTCCAGCCCAAGGGCGGCAACCTGCTCGAAATCCGCGGCTTGGCGGGCACGTCGATCGACCAGGCGATCCATGAGGGCATCCTCGACGGCGTGAAGAAGCATGCCGACTTCAAGATCGTGGGGTCGGTGACCGGCGACTGGGATCAGACCACGGCGCAGAAGGCGGTCGCCACTGTGCTGCCGTCGCTGCCGGCCGTGGTCGGCGTCGTGGACCAGGGCGGGGACGGCTACGGCGCGGCGCAGGCCTTCGCGGCGGCGGGCAAGCCGCGTCCGACCATAATCATGGGCAACCGTCAGGATGAACTGGAGTGGTGGAAGCAGCAGAAGGACAAGGACGGCTACCAGACCTGGTCCGCCTCGATCGCGCCGGGTGTCGCGACCTTGGCGTTCTGGGTCGCGCAGCAGGTGCTGGACGGGAGCAAAGACGGTCCGCACGACCTTCTGGTGCCGTATCTCGCGTTCGATCAGAGCAATTTCGAGCAGGAGCTGCCGAAGATCCCGAAGGGTAGCGTCGCGACGCACGAATACACGCAGGCCGACGCGGTCGCGGCGATAAAGGCGAACCAGAAGTAGGCATGGCGTTCATCACGCTGGACGGCGTCGAAAAGTCGTTCGGCGCCGTCCGTGCCTTGGGCGGCGTCCATCTCGATATCGCGCCCGGCGAATGCGTCGGCATCGTCGGCCATAACGGCGCCGGCAAGTCGACGCTGATGAACGTACTCGCGGGGGGCCTGGCCCCGGATGGCGGGCGGTTGATGGTCGATGGCCTGCCACAGATGCTCTCGCCGGCTCGCGCGAAGGCACTCGGGATACGCTGCGTGTTCCAGGAACTCTCGCTGTGCCCGAACCTCACGGTCGCCGAGAACACGCGGGTGCTGCACCCGGGCGTGCGCGGCTTCGGATGGCGGCGCCGCGCCGGGCGGCTGATCCTCGACCGGCTGGACGACATCTTCCCCGGTCACGGGATCGCCCCATCGGACCTGGTGGCCGACCTTTCGATCGGACGGCGGCAGATGGTCGAGATCGCGCGCGCCTTTACCGAGACAGCGGAACGCATCCGGCTGGTCATCCTGGACGAGCCTACCTCCTCGCTCGATGCGGTCACCGCCGGGCAGTTGCTGGCGCATGTGCGGCGCGCGGTCGCGACAGGGACGAGTTGCGTGCTGATCTCCCACATCCTCGGCGAGATCCTGAACACCAGCGACCGGATCGTCGTGATGCGGGACGGTGCGGTGGTGAGGGCCGCGCCGGCCGGCGCGCTGGACCGGGCTGGTCTGGTCGCATTGATGGGCGGCGTTGCCGGGGAGACGGAACGAACCGCTAGGCGCCCCGGCGCGGAGCAGCCGATCCGCGTGCGCGTGCCGAGTGGCGACGGGACCGAACTGGTGGCGCGCGAAGGCGAGATCGTCGGGTTGGCTGGGCTGGCCGGACATGGGCAGACGGCGCTGCTCCTGAAAGCGTTCGCGCTTCAGGGCCGCGACACGGCATTCGTCGCCGGGGACCGCCAGAGCGATGGCATCTTCCCCGAGTGGTCGATCGCGCAGAACATCGGCGTGCGGTCGTTGGGCGGTCCCACGATCTCGGTTCGGCGCGAGCGGGCGCTGGCGGAGCAATGGCGCGCGCGGATCGGGATCCGGACCGGTGATGTGACCAACTCGATCCTGACGCTGTCCGGCGGCAATCAGCAGAAGGCGCTGTTCGCGCGCGCGCTGGCCTCGGACGCTACGGTCGTGCTCATGGACGATCCGATGCGCGGCGTGGATTACGGCACCAAGCTCGAAGTCTATGGCCTGATCGCCGAGGAGGCGAAGCGGGGGCGCACGTTCCTCTGGTACACGACCGAGGCGGAAGAGTTGCAGAACTGCGACCGCGCCTACGTGTTCCGCGACGGCGCCATCGTCGCGCACTTGTCAGCCGACGAGATGACGGAAGAACGCGTCATCCAATCTTCGTTCGCGCCGGAGCACTGAGCTGACGCCGGCGATTGACCTGCGGCGCCAGGTGCGCACGCTGTTGCCGAGCCTGTCGTTGGCGCTGGTGGTGGCGGCCATCGCTTACCTCAATCCGCGCGCCATCAGCTATTTCGGCTTCACGCTGATGCTCAACCTCGCGGTGCCGATCGCGCTGGCCACCTTGGCGCAGATGTTTGTGATTGCGGGCAATGACCTCGACCTGTCGATCGGGCCGTTCGTCGGGTTCGTCTGTTGCGTGGCCGCGACCTGGCTGCGCACGTCGCCGGCGCTCGGTGCGCTGATCCTGCTGGGCGGGGTTGGTGTCTATGCGGCGCTGGGCGCGCTGATCCATGTGCGGAACCTGCCGTCGATCGTGGTGACGCTGGGCATGAGCTTCGTCTGGCAGGGCACGGCGATCCTGGTGCTGCCCTCGCCCGGCGGCCGGGCGCCCGACTGGCTGCAAGCGCTCATGCGGATCAAGCCGCCGCTGGTGCCATTTCCCGTGGTCGCCGCGGTCGTGATTGCCGCGTGCGGCTATGTCGGGCTGATGCGGACGTCATATGGGGCGATTCTACGCGGCGCCGGCGGCAACCCGGCCGCCCTGCGCCGGGCTGGCTGGTCGCTGCTGCGGGTCAAGATGACGCTGTTCGGGCTGTGCGGCGCGCTGGGGGTGCTGGCCGGCCTCGCGCTGGTGGGGATCACGACGTCGGGGGACGCCAATATCGGCAACGGCTACACTCTGCTGTCGATCGCGGGGGTGATCCTGGGCGGCGGCGAGTTCGTCGGCGGCCGGGTCTCGCCGACGGGGGCGGTGATCGGAGCGTTGACGCTGGCGATGGCGGCGTCGCCACTGCTGACGTTCATGCGCATCCCGCCGGACTGGCAGGTGGCGGCGAACGGCATCATCCTGATCACGGTGCTGGCGGCCCGCGTGCTGATCAGCCGCCGGCGGGGGGCGGCATGACCCGGCCCTGGATGTGGTCGTTCGCCGCGGCCGCTTCCGTTTGGATCGCCGCCATCGCCTATACCGGCGGAACCGGGGCCGGCGGCATGCTGACTGCAGCGCTGTCGTTGGCCGTGTTCACGGTCATTGTCGGCATCGGGCAGATGTTCGTCATCACGCTCGGACCCGGCAACGTCGATCTATCGCTGCCGGCCAACATCGGGCTGTCGAGCGCGGTCGCCATGACGGTGATGAACGGAAGCGACGCGCGCGTGGCGCTGGGCTTGCTGGCGGCGGTGGCGACCGGACTCGGCGTGGGGATGGTCAACTACGGGTTGATCCGAGCGCTGCGCATCCCGCCGATCATCGCCACGCTGTCCGCAAGCTTCATCATCCAGTCGATCGACATCAGCTATGGGCGCGGCCTGCAGATCAAGCCGCCGGACGGGTTCGCCCATGTCACCGACATCCGGTTCGCGGGCGTGCCGCTGCTCGCGATCGGGACGGTGGCGTTCGCGGCGGCCGCGGCGGGCGTCCTGCATCGGACGGCGTACGGGCGCTCCGTCCTGGCGATCGGGCAGAATATGCGGGCGGCGTATCTGGCCGGGCTGAGGGTCGAGCGCGTGCGGTTTGCGACCTATGCGCTGTGCGGCGCGCTGGGCGGGTTGGATGGAGCGCTGCTGGCCGGCTACTTCCGCGGCGCCAACGTCGATCTCGGCAACGAATACCTGCTCTCGTCGATCGCGGTCGTGGTGATCGGCGGAACGTCGGTCGCGGGGGGCCGGGCGAACGTCGCCGGAGTTTGGGGCGGGGCGCTGTTCCTGGTGCTGCTGCTGACGATGCTCAACACGTTCGGCGTCAGCGCCGGCGTTCGCCTGCTGCTGACCGGCTTGATCATCGTGGCGGTGGTCTCTGCGGCGGGCGGTCAGACGGCGGTCTAGCACCGGCGGTAATCCGCGCCGCCGCGCTTGTCACCATACTGTCGCTTCCAGAACGCGTCGCACATGGCAGAGACGGACTTCAAATTGGAGATCGCCGATGCGTTCGTTCGCTGCCGCACTGTGCCTCACCCTGCTCGCCGGGACGGCCGTCGCCGCCGATGACATCGCCGCCTGCAAGGCCCGCCACGCCGAGCTTTCGACCAAGGCTGCCGGATTTCAAGGCGAACCGATGATGAAGCGTCTGATCCAGGCCGATCTCGACCGTGCCACGAGGGAGATGCTGGAGGGTGACTCGGATGAATGTGCCGAGGCGCTGGACCATGCCGCCAAGCTATTGGCCGGCGACGTCTAGCCGATCCCACGCGAGCACGCTCCAGGGCCGCCCACCCTCGGCCGCGCCGAGCCGGACCACGGCCGAGCGGGTCACCGTCCGTGAGGACCTGGTCGCCTCGGCGGTGATCCGAAACACGGTTCCGCCTTCCCTGCCCCCGCGCGCGACGGTGCCGAGATCCCCGAGGGCCGCGAGCACCAAGCCGGTCGCCGTACCCGGGTCGGGCGGACGGTCGGCGAAGATCGAAAGCGAGGGCCGCAGGCGGGCCACCGCGAAGGCGGGCATGCCGATGATGTCGCGCAACTCGTCGACCGACTCGAACGGCGCCCCGGGCGGGCCGTAGGGCAACCCAGCGAGCCGGTATTCCGCGGCCTTGTCCTGGCCCCTGTGCCCGCGCTGACCCGGCGTGCGCCAGTCGACGATCGCGGTCGCGATGTCGTCCGCCTGCGCCGGGGCGAGACCGGTCCGGGTCAGCATCGCCCGCAGCAAATCCTGGGAGGCCAGGTTCGGATTGACCAGCCCGGAGAGAGGAGCCACCACGACCGATACGGAGGCCGCGCCGATGACGATCCGCGCGGGAGTTGCGGCCGGCCGGCCCCTGACCAAGTCCAGAACCGCCGTCTCGATCGCGCCATCGGCCGCGGCCTGCAGCACGGCCGCGTCGCGCAGGTTGGCCGCGACCTGGCCATTTGACCGCGCCGCGCCCGTCAACACGAGCAGCAGGAGCGACAGCGGAACGAGCAGCCACAGGGTCATCAGCAGCGCGAAGCCGCGGCGGTGCGGGCTCACTGACCAAGCGTCGCGAGCTTGGGTGCGGCCACGATGGGAGGCCAGTGCCCGGCCGGAGACGCCAAGCCGATGCGCAGGCGCACGAGAGCGGGCAAGGTTTCCGCCATCCAGCCCGGCTGCCAATCAGCATGCCCTGGCGCTGCGTAGTCGACCACGAGCGCCCTGACGCCGTCGAGGAGCGTCATGTCCTGGGCCGGCGGAACCGGACCAAGCCAGGCGACGTGGCGATGCCGGGTCCACCGGAGCTTCAGCCGGCCATCGCTGGCGAACACCACGGCGTCGACGCGCTGGCGGACGCCGTCTGGGCCAGGGATCGTGGTCAGCAGCGAGATCGAGTTGGCCGTTCCCTTCAGCGACGCGGGTTCGGGGAAGATGCCCGGGTCGGCGCTGGCGATCAGGTCGCGCAACGCGGCGTCGACACCGGGGAGGTCGGTCGTGCCGCCTGCTTCGGCCCGTGCCTGCATCGCCCCGGCTTGCAGCCCGAACGCCACGCCCTGTTCGAGCAGCAGCAACACCATGCCCAGTATCGCGATGGCGACCAGGACTTCGAGCAGGGTGAAGCCGCGTCTCTGCCTCAGGGCGTTTCTCCTCGGGCGGGGCCAAGACGCCGGGTTTCCAGCGCGACCGATCGGGTTTGGTCACCTTGCGCCCACGAGATGGCGACCGAGACCGCGTAGAGCGCGGTGCCTCCCGCGTAGGCGGACTGGGGCGGGATGCCACGCGCGGCCGGAACGGTGGTGATCGGCGCGATCCGCATCCGCCAGCGGAAACCGCCGCCGTCGTCGCCTTCCCGATCGCCCGGGACCAGCGCCGTCTCGACCAGCGCGTCCAGCCGGGATTGCGCCCGCGCGATGGCCTGGCCGTAGGCTGCGGCCGACCGGGTTACTCCCAGCGCCAGCCCGCCCTGGCGATACATCAGCAGCAGCGCTGGCAGCGCGATGGCGAGCGCCACCATGACCTCCAGGAGCGTAAATCCAGTCGCTCCGGAACGCCGGTCCAACAAGGCGCCCGGCTGCTTACAGCGACGCCGAGATTGAGAAGAACACGCTCCGTCCAGGGTTGGTGTAATACAGGCCGGTCGTGCCGTCGGCTGCAAGGCCATTGAGACTGATCAGGTGATGGTCGTTGATAATGTTGTTCACGTTGAGACGGAAGTCGAGCTTGCGGCCATTCAGGATCGGGAGCGTGTAACCGGCGGCGAAATCGACGGTGGCGTAGGACTTGATGGGATAGGAGTTGACGGTGCCGACGTCCTGGCCGAATTGGGCGCCGATCCATTTTGCGATCAACAGCGCCGAGAAGCCGTCGCGATCGTAGAGCGGGCCGATCGCGGCCGTTTTCTCCGGCGTGTTGGCGACGCGGACCCCGGTGTGGTTGTACACCGCGTCGTTGACCGTGCCGTTGGCATAGATCGACAACCCCGGGGTTAGCCTGACGGTGCCCTCGGCCTCCAGGCCGCGATAGGTGGCGCCACCACCGTTGAAATAGATCGCCGTGCCGCCGACCGTCTGGCTGGTGATCCGGTTGTTGAAGTTGATGTAGTAGCCGTCGACGGAGAGCGTCACCTGCTCGCGCTGCCAGGTGCCGCCGATCTGGTAGTTGGTCGTCTGTGACGGGTTGAGCTGCTGCGGCTTGGTGGTTTGCAGCACCCCGAGCGGGGGAGCGAGGAAGCCCTGAGCCAGCTGGGCGTAGCCGACCAGGTGCGGATTGAACGTGTAGCGTGCCTCGATCGAGGGCTGTAGCGCGTCGTAGGTCTGGTTGAACTGGGCCGGCACCTTGGTTGTCTGGTTGAGGGTCGCATCCAACCCGCGGGTCACCGCCGTGTATTTGAGCCCCGGCGTGATCACCAGGCCAGGCAACGGCGTCAGCGCGTATTCGATGTAGGGCTGATACGTCGTCAGCGAGGTCTTGTAGTTGTAGTCGAACGGCGTTGCCGTGGCGGATCTCGCATAGATGAGATTGGCCTGCGACAGCACGACGTTGGTGCGGTAGTTGCCGCCGCTGTTATAGTCGAACCAGAACCCGGCCCGCGCCTGGCCGATCGACGTATCCTTCGTCACGCGGAGGATATTGCCGAAATCGCGGAAGTCGGAATGGACCTGGCGGCCCGGGACGGCGTTGGCCAGCCGCGTGGCGACGCCATTGATGTAATAGGTGCCGGTCAGGTTGGAGGTCGTCCCGTTCGGGTCGAGGCCGACGATCCCGTGATGATAATACGAGGCCGTATAGGGCGTCTCGTCGATGGCCCAGCCGTCGCCCAGTTCCGACTTGATTCGGATATACTCGAAATCGGTCGTGTAGTGATCGGTGTTGTACTCGCTAAAGGCTTGCGAGCGCGGGTCGTTGTTGAGGCCGTAATTGGCGCCGAGCGAAGCGATTTGCGCCAGCGTGGCGCCAATCGGCGTGTGCGTGTAGGAGCTGTTGGCCATCGCCACGAACGTGGCCGTCGTGTGCTCGCCCAGGTTCACCTCGACCTTGCCGAAGGCGTTCCGCTGCTGGGTCGACGTGCCGGTGAGATAGCCGCCGCTGTCGAGCGCCTGGACATCGGCATAGCCGCGCGCCCCGTTGAGCTGCGGCAGGATGCCGGTATCGATCTGCAGGCCTTCGAGATGCGTGCCGAAGCTGCCGACCGAGGCATACGGGTTGACGGTGAAGGTATCGAGCGGCGGCTTGGAGCGGATGGCGACGGTGCCGCCGAAGGTCGCGTAGCCGATCGTCGACGCCGTGCCAGGGCCGCGGTCGACGACGACCGAGCCGATGTCGTGGGCCTTGAAGTAGGCCCCGGTCTGGGGCGCGAAGGACGACAGCGTGCCCGGGATGACGATGCCGTCGAACACCGAATTGAACTGGCGGTACGAGAAGCCGCGGATCGTCTGGTAGAAGTTTTGCTGCAGACCGGGGCCGACCGGCTCGACGTTCTGCACGCTCGGCGAATAGCGGATGATGCTGTCGTAGTTCTGCGCCGGCACCACGTTCCGCTCGATGAAGCGCTGGCTGACCACCGAGGTCGGCTGGCCGGCGTCGAGCACGCCGCGGCTGGGCGCATCATAGGCGGCGCTCCCAGGCGGAGGGGGCGCCGAGATATCGGGAAAAGCGCGCACCGTGATGTCGCCGAGTTGCGTGGCGGTCTCTCCGGGCGGGGCACCCGTTGCAACCTGCGCATGCGTGGAACCGGCCGGCGCCAAGCACGACCCGGCCAACGTCGCGATGCCGAATGCCCGGCTCGCTCTCCGCCTCATCGTGGAGGCGGTTGTTCTTGTCATCGAGATTGGCCCAAAAAAGGGGCCGGCTCCTTCGAACCGGCCCAACTCCAACGAACTTAGCGGCGGCGACGCAGCATCGTCCCGATCATCGGCACCGCGAGCAGCGCGAGGCTGGCGGGCTCGGGGATCCGGGTCGACAGGCTGGCCGGGTCCAGCGCCACGGTGAACGACCGCGTCGTCCCGGTCGCGGTTCCGGTCGAATACGAGAACTCGCTGAAGTTGCCGTCGAAGCTATTCGCCTGCGTCTCGAGGAGGCTGCCGAGGTTCGGCGTGGCCAGGATCCCCGCCGCGTTCGCGGTGGCGAAGTTGTTGTAGGCCAGCAGGTCGAGCGTGAAGGCGGAGTTGGCCGTTCCGGTCCCTTGCGCGATGGAGGTGGAGGCCTCGTACACGGCCTCATAGGGGTTGCTGATGCCGCTCGGGCTGATCGTGACCGTGGACACGAACGGCTGTGCGGCCGAGATGCCGTTGATCGTGAAGCTCAAGAACTGGCTGGCGTCGCCGCTGTAGACGAACGATCCCGAGACCACACTGCCGACCGCAGGCCCGCTGACCGGGGCTGGACTGCCAACGACCGTCCCGGAGAACGAGGTGCTGTAGATCGCCGCATGTGCGGGCGCCACGGCTGCGGCGGCCAGCAGACCTGCCGTGAGCAGACCAAGTTTAATCCTCATGGTTTAAAACCTTTCGAATGAGTGGAGTATTATTGGCCGGTCCGGCCGAGGATCAGGCCATTCCGCGACGTCGGATACGGGACGTTTTGCCCCTTGATGCCGGCCCAGGTCACCTCGTTGAAGAGATCGGGCGGCACACGGTCGGCGTCGGAGAAGTCGAACCCACGCGTGACCTTCGCCCAGTAGGCGGCATCATGCGCCGGCTCGATCGCCGGGCCCTCGGCATAGTGGACGTCGCTTTCGTTCGCGGCCGTCATCAGCTGCGTCGTCGCCAGGATACGCGAGGCCTGGGCTACGAACGACCAGTTGCCGGTCGAGCTCGTGTCGAACACGTCGGCCATCGGACGCTGGTAGGCGGTGTTCAGGTTGATGTGCTGCGCGCCGAAGATATCCTCGATCGTCCGCAGCAAGCTCACCTGGTTGTAGCGCGTGCTGACCACGGCGCCCTGCTTGACGTAGGGGCCGACCACGTAGGTGGTCGAGCGGTGGCTGTCGAAGTGATCCGGACCGTCTTGGCAGTCGTCCTCGATGATCATGATCAAGGTATTTCCGGCGTAGTTCTTGCTCTGCGCCACTGCCTGGACCACGCGGGCCACCGAGTAGTCGTTGTCGGCCTGCTGCGCCTCCGGCGTGTTCACGCCGCCGAGGGCGGAGCCGAAGCTGCCGGTATGGTCGTGGGCGAGGCGAAGCAGGGACAGGTTCGGCAGGGTCCCGTTGAGGTCGAACTGCTGGAATTCGCGGTTCCACTCGTTGAAGCGCCACAGGTCCGGGTAGGCCTGGTCGTAGCCGCGGAAATAGACATCCGTCTTATCGACGAGCGCCGGGTTGAGCACGCTGACCTGCACGGCCCCGGCCGCGAAGGGGTCGCTGATCGGCGCCGTCTTGGTGCCGATCGGGCCGATGTTGTTGGTCAGCATGCCGTAGTTGCGGACCGTCCCGCCCGCGTTCAGCACGGCGTCGAAGATGTAGCCGAGTTGAACGCCGAACGGTGCGTCGGTGGCGGCGTGGTCGCCGGTGCCGGGCAGCAGGTTGGCGGGGCCGCCGGGGAAGGCGGAGGCGATCGGCGTATACTGGCCGGCAGTGGCCGCGTCGCGCTGGGCGACCGTCGGTAGCTGCACCGGAACGTTCCGGTTGGTGCCCTCCGAGTCGTAGGACACGCCGCGGTTGACGAAAGCGTAGTTGAGCTGCTGGTTGATGGTTTCGGTGTTGGTCACGCGGCCCTGCAGCGACCACGACCAGCCATCCATGCTGCCGTCACCCGGGTCCATGAAATTGTCCAGGGTGACGAAGTTGCTGGCCATACGGTGGTAGTTCGGGGTGATGCGCTTGCCGAACAGCGTCAGCGTCGGGTCGCCGTTGGAGCCGTTGCCGAGATCGCCGAGGATCTGGTCGAAGGTCCGGTTCTCTTTGATGATGTAGATCACGTGCTGGATCTTGGATCGCATGAAGGCCATGGTCGCGCTGTCCTGGGCGGCGAACTGGTTGGCGCCCGGCGTGTAGCCGTTGTTCAGTTCGGCCTGGGCCGTCAACGCCGGTAGATCGCTGCCGTCGGGAACCTTGCCGCTGACCAGCGTCGCCCGCTCCAGTTGGAACTGGTACTGGTTGCTGGCGCGGACGGCAGTGGTGTGGGCGGCGTTGCCCTCGGCGTAGGTCACGGTGCTGAGCGACGCACTGTTGCCGTAGCCATAGCCGGGGTTCGGGCCGGTGTCGCTCTTGCCGTTGATGATGTACATCCAGCTGCCGTCCGGGCTGAACGTGACGTCGTGCGGCTCGTAGGCAGTGGGGATCAGCCCGGTGACGGTGCCGAGGCCGTTGGCGCCGAGCGGGATCACCGCGATCGTGTTGGAGCCACTGTTCACCGCATACAGCGTGTTGTTGTTGATGGTGACGGCCGTTGTCGCCGCACCGGTCTGCTTGCCGAGATCGACACCGGCAGGGGCGCGGGCGTCGATGCTGCCCACGACGGCGTTGGTGGCCGTGTTGATGACCGAGACTTGGTCGGCGTTGTCTTGTGCGACATAGAGCAGAGACTGGTCGGCGTTGAAGGTCATGCCCTCGGCGTTGCCGTTGAGCTTGATGCGGGCGATTAGGCTGCCGGGATTGGCGGCGATATTGACGACGTCGACTTCGCGGTCGCGGTCGGACGAGACGTAGGCGACGAGGTTGGCGCCGCTGCCCTTGACCACGACGGTGTAGGGATAGGTGCCGCCGGGGGCACCGCTCACGCTCTCGTTGTAGCTCGCATATGGACGCAGGTCATGGTCGAAGCGGACCGCCTTGGTGGCGGTGTCGATCACGCTGATGGAGTTGTTGTAGTTGTTGGCGACGACCAGCGTGTTGCCGTCGGCCGAGATGGCCAGGCCACCGGCGTTTGGCTGCACGCTGCCGCCTAGTCCGGCGCCGTTTGTGTTGGCACCGTGGCCGAGGGCGATCTTGCCGCCGAAAGCGAAGCCGGTTGCGCCTTTGGTGTAATAGTAGACCGCGTCATCGGCGCCGCCGGCGCCATAAAGTGTGTTGCCGTCAGGCGACCAGACGAGGCCGACGAAGGCGTTGGTCTGCTTCATGACCTGAAGGAACGCCGGGCTGGTTTTATTCCCGCCAGCGACGTTGTAGAGGAAGATATACTGGGTCGAGTTCGCCACGTCGGCCGTTCCGGCGGCGGTGTCGAGCGAGTTCTGACCCGCGGTGATGATCGCCAGCGTCGTTCCATCTGGGCTGAGCTGCGAACGGACGGCCATGCCAGCGACGAAATTCGGATACTGCGGCAAGCCCGGGTTCAGCGGCTGCTGCACCGAGTTCGTCAGCTTGAGGGGCGTGACATACAGCCCGGTGGGCAGCGGGAGGGTCCCGTTGTTACCGTCGATGGCCGTGTTGTGCTCAGCATGAGCCAACATCGGCGAGGCCAAGACCGTGGTCAGCAGAAGGCTTGCTCTAAGCAGACGATTTTGTCTGTGCCGAGACATGTGACTTACCTCAGGTTCAATGTGCAGCCTAATTCAAAGAAGCGGGCGCTGAGGTCAACGTAACCCACAAGTCAGTTTCGTTACGTTTGGAGGGCGTGCCGTTTTTTATAACTCGTCTCAGGTCGTGGCGCGCCCTGTCGTACGATCGTCATCGTCGCTGCCGCTGGCTCGATGATACGTAGCGGCTCCATGGCCGATGCTCGATGCCACAATAGACCGGCGCACGCCCTTTCGACCCGGATCATCGCCGCGTCCACCCTTGCGCATGTGATGCTGGTGGCGCCGCTCATGATGGCGCGCCGACCTAGCCGCCCACCTGAGCCGGTCCCGGTCTCGGTCGAGTTTCGTCCCGTGTCTGCCCCTGTGATGCCAGCCGCAGCGGGGACGCCGGATCTGGCCCGCGAGAACGAGCAAGCGCTGGCGACGGCGCCAGAGCCGGTAATCGGAGCGACGCCGTCTCCGCCCCCCCTAGCCGTATCGCCCGCGCCCGACCCGGCCAACACCGTCTCCGCACCGGACCCGGCTGACCAGTCCATCCCGCCTGCCGCGATCCCGATCACGTCGGCGGCCGTTCTACCGACCTTACCGCCGTTGCCGGAGCCGTCATCATCGAAGCAGGTCGTGCATCTGCCGGTTCGGTCAGCACCTCCGCGACGGGTGGAAAGCCGCCCGCCCCCGGCGTCGATCGCGGCCCGCGATGCTCCGGAACCCAACACTCGGAACCCGGTTTCCCCGTCGGCAGCGCCGGCCGAACCTCCGCAACCCATCTCGGCGCGCGAACGGTCCGCCCCGCCCGACCCGTCCTGGCAGCGGAAGCTGGCCGCGTGGCTGGCCGAACACAAGCGCTACCCGGACGCGGCCCGCGCAAAGGGGCAGCAAGGGGCGGTCGGTGTCGCTTTCACCGTCGCTCGGGACGGTCGTGTGGCGGCAGTTCGGATCGACAAGGCGTCCGGTGTGGCAGCTCTCGATCGCTCCGTTATCGAGATGCTCGAAGATAAGCACGTGCCACCGTTCTCAGACGGAATGACCGAGGCTCAGACGAGCGTTCGGGTGACAATTCGGTTCGAGCTGGAAGAGTAGATTGGTCTCAGTCCTCAACCCGGCAAACCTTAAGTGCCGCAGGACACGGCCCGTTCAGAACCAATCCGGCTCCCCTGGCGTCAGCTCCTCCTGGTGAGTGCGATGGCGCGGCGTGCAGCTCAGCCGAAGCGACAGATCCGCGAGCCTGACGCTGGATGCCGCGAGCGCGGTGTCGAGCTGATACTCGGCTGGTGCGCTCCGCCCGAGCTGAACGAGGAAGACGGTCAGCTCCTCGAGCCGCTGCGTCAGCACATCGAACGTCTGCAAACCTTCGCTGGCTTCGCTCGGAAGGGCGTCCCTCATGCCAAAGATCGAGCTGACCAGCACCTGAAGGTCGGAGCTGAGCTTGGCTAAGTCCGACAGTTCACTGGCCACCGCGCCCAGCGCTTCGCCGAGTGGCGTATGTGGATCAGTCAGGCAGGTCAAAACAGCTCCACATCGTTGCCATCGCTGGGTAGTGACGCTTGCCGGCTGGCAGGCGGGGTGGGCGGTGGATCGGCGCGGCCGAGTATGATCTGGCGCGCTCGACCGGAGACTGGCCAATATTGAATGCGCCGAGCGCCTTGCCCGCGCAGACTGCCCCCGACGAAACTCAAACCTTCATACCGTAGGAAATCCTCGGCGAAGCTCGCATTGAGTGCGCCGATATCGCTGCCGCCGACCAGGACGTTTGCTCCGCCGAACAGCTTTGCTTCAAGCCGGCTCCGTTGCGCTCCGCAACTCAGCAACGCGTTCACGAGCAACTCCATGGCATGAATGCCGTACCGCGTCGCTTGCTGCCCGTCCGTCTCCCAGCCGTCACCGGGCAGAAGGAAGTGGTTCATCCCGCCGACTTTCGCCTTAGCGTCACGGATACAAGCAGCCACGCACGATCCAAGCACAGTCGTCAGCACGACGTCTGGATCGTCCGCGACGACGAATTCACCCTGGATCACGTGGATCCGCCGCTCCCTCAACGAACTCTGGAGCGCCTTGATGGTCACGTCAGGCGGCCGAACACAGCCTCGATCTTCTCTTTCAGCGCGCCCACCGTAAACGGCTTTACCAGGAAGTTGTTCACGCCATACTGCATCGCTCGCTGAACGACGTCCTTATCGGCCCGTCCAGTCAGCATGATGAAGGCTGTCGAACGGATGGGGTCGTAGCTGCGGATGGCGCGCAGCAAGCCGATACCGTCAAGCTTGGGCATGTTGAAGTCCGAAATCACCAACTGCGACGGTGAGGTCAATAAAGACCGGAGCCCCTCTTCTCCGTCGCAAGCACTTTCGAAGTCGACCATGCCGATTTGCTGAAGGCCGTTCTTGACAAGCTGACGGATTGTGAGCTGATCGTCGACGATAAGCGTCTTGATCGTACGCGCGGCAGGCATCTACACGTTCTCCTTTACGGTCTTTCGGGTGGCCTCGAGAATTTGGCCCGCCAAACGGTCCAACGACGCTTGCCGCTCGACGGCGCCGATCTCGAACGCAACTCTCGGCATGCCGTAGACGACGCTCGACGCCTGGTCCTGGCCGAAAGTACGGGCGCCCGCGTGGCGCATCGCCAACAAGCCCTTGGCCCCGTCCGAGCCCATGCCGGTAAGAATGACGCCGACCGCGTTCGATTTGGCGGCGGCCGCAACCGACAAGAACAGCACATCGACGGAGGGGCGGTGTCCGTTGACGGCATCTCCCTGACGCAAACGGCAACGAGGTGATCGCGCGCCGGTGATCTCGAGATGGGTGGGGCCCCCAGGCGCCAGATAGACCCGCCCTGTTGTGAGCAGCGCTCCATCAAACGCTTCGCAAACTTCAGGCGCACAAGTCCGGTTCAGACGCTCGGCGAAACTTCTGGTGAAGGAGGGCGGCATATGTTGAGTAACAACGGTCGGAGGACAGTTGCTTGGAAACGCCGACAAAATCGACATCAAAGCCTCCACTCCGCCAGTGGACGATCCGATCGCGATGATCTTTCCATTTGGTGCGTAGTCGGCGGTTGCACGCGGCTGCGCGACCTGGGTGTGGCGCAGGCCGCGCGCACGGACTAGACCTTGAGCCGCGGCCTTGATCTTTTCCGGCAGCGCGTCGAGGGAGTCCGGAGAGGACGGGCTGGGTTTGCCAACGCAGTCGAAAGCGCCCATTGCCAGCGCTTCTATGGTGGCCTCGGCCCCCTGTTGCGTGAGCGTCGAGACCATGATGACCGGCATTGGCCGCAAGCGCATCAGTCTCTCGAGGAAATCGAGGCCGTTCATCTTCGGCATTTCGATGTCCAGCGTGATGACGGTGGGATTGAGGTCTTTGATCGCCTGGCGGGCTTCGACCGGATCTGCTGCCTCGCCAACGACCTCGATCTCGCGGTCTCGCCGGAGCCGGTTCGCGATCAAGCTGCGCATGGTTGCCGAGTCGTCCACGATCAGCACACGAACGGTCATCCCGCTGCTCCCGCACCGAGGTAGCGGTAGGTCGTGATGCCGTCCGGCCTCAATCGCGGCGCTGCCGGGCCGTAGATCCGTTCGGAATGACCAATATACAGCGTCCCGCCTGGGTCGAGCATCGGCGCGAGGCGCTCCCAGACCATCGCCTGAGTTTCTTCTTCAAAGTAGATGACTGCATTTCGACAAAAGATTGCCTGGAAACGGCCCTTCATCGGCCAGTGCCCGATTAGGTTCAGTTCTCGAAAGACGACCAACGTCCGCAAATCATCGCAGACTTCCAGGTGCCGATCTCGTTTGGCTTGGACTGGCTTGAACCACTTGCGCAGGTCCGCTGGCACGGCCTGGACCGCGGCTTCGCCATACACTCCTGCACGCCCTTGCTCGACCATCTTAGGATCGATATCCGTTGCAAGAATCCGAATGTCGTACTGCGCAGCATCGGGCATGAGTGAAAGCAGCGTGAGTCCGATTGAATAAGGCTCTTGACCGCTGGAGCAGGCGGCGGACCAGAGTCGCACACGTCCGCCGCGACGGGCTGCGTCGAGCAACGGTGGGAGCAGTTTGGTCTTCAAGTGCTGAAAGTGATGTGGTTCGCGGAAGAAGCGCGTGACGTTGGTCGTCAACGCCGTCAGCATCTCCAGGCGCTCGGCGGCGTTCGGATCCGTCAGCTTGTCGCAGTATTCGCCAAAGTTTCGAAGCCCGAGCGTTCGGATGCGTTTGGATAGGCGGGAATAGACGAGTGTCGCCTTGCTCTCCGGCAGCGCAATGCCGGCTTCCTCGCGCATCAACGCCGCAATGCGAGAGAAGTCGCTTGCGGTGAACGGGATGTCTCCTTCCGACAGATCCGATCTACGCTGCGCAAGATTGCTCATCCTGCTCAACCTCAAGCCGCTTCCAAGTCGCCAACGGGTAGGACGTCATCGAGCGAAACAAGGCTGATCATGCGCCCATCGATGGCAATCAGTCCGCGCACGAACACCTTCGCTGCGTCGGAGCCTAGATCCGGCACCGGTTGGATCGACTCATTCGTGACGGTCAGGATATCCGATACTTCGTCGACGAGCAGACCAACTTGCTGGGTGCCAATCTGAGCGACGATGATCACGTTGCGGGCTGTCGCCGCGGATGGCGGAAGACCAAGCCGGTCGGCCAGGTCGACAATGGGTAGGACAACGCCGCGCAGATTGATGAGGCCGCGCACGAAGCTGGGCGCCTGCGGCAACGCGGTCGCTTCCGTCCAGCCACGGATTTCCCGAACTGCCATGATATCGACGCAGAACTCCTGCCTGCCGATACGCAGACAGATCAGTTTCCGGCGTTGGATGCCGTTCAGGGTGTCAAGTTCGCTCATCATTGAACCGCTGCAATGGGACGGGTTTCGGTGCGTGTCGCTTCGGCGCGCACGACGGAGAAGATGGCGTTCACATCGAGGATCAGAGCAACGCGCCCATCGCCGAGGACGGTCGCTGCGGCGATGCCACGCACTCGGCCGCAATTCACCTCAAGGCTCTTGATAACGACTTGTCGCTGCCCCTGAATGGCATCGACCAGGAGCGCCGCGCGGTCCCCGCTCTCGTTCTCCACGAGGAGCGCCACACCCGACCCGGCCGCAATCGCTTGATCGCGATAGCCGAGCGCCTGACCGACATCGACGAACGGCAGAAACTTGTCCCGGATGGCGATCACACGGGCATCGCCGCAGAGTTCATGCACCTCTGACGCCTTTGGCTGCATGGTCTCTATGATGGTCGTGAGAGGAATCACGAGCGGCTGGCCTTCAGCGCTCACCACCATGCCATCCAACACTGCCAGTGTGAGAGGAAGGCTGAGTGTGAAGGTGCAACCTTGCCCCGGCCTGGAGGCGATTGAGATCCGTCCGCCGAGTTGCTGCACGGAACGCTTCACCACATCCATCCCGACCCCGCGGCCCGAGACATCCGAGATGGTGGCCGCGGTGGAGAAGCCGGGTAGAAAGATCAGGTTGTCGGTTTCCTCATCCGACAAGATCGCCTCGGGCGAGATCAAGCCTCGTTCGGTCGCAATCGCTTTCACTCTGGCTCGGTTGATGCCGCCACCATCGTCGGCAACCTCGATGACGATCCGCCCGGAGCGGTGCAGTGCCGAAAGCCGCACGACTCCTTCCGCCGGCTTACCGGCCGCAATCCTGCGCTCGGTGCTTTCCAGGCCATGATCGATCGCATTGCGGATCATGTGCGTCAGCGGATCGGCCAGGCGCTCGACAACCGTTTTGTCGACCTCAGTCGCCTCTCCCTCTGTGACGAGCCGAACCGACTTCCCGGTCATAGCCGCGACTTCCCGCACCAATCTCGGCATGCGCTGGAACACGGATCTCACCGGCTGAGCCCGGATTGCCATCACGCTGTCTTGGATTTCACGCGTGAGCTGCTCCAACTCGTCCAGCGCCATCATGACGTTCGACGTTCTGGCTAGACCCGCCTCGCCCACACGTTGCGCCAGCATCGCCTGGTTGATGACCAGCTCCCCGACCACGTCGATCAGGCGGTCAACCCGGTCCAAGTCGACACGGATGGTTGGCGTTGCCACGTTGCCAGCGTTTCCGTCGGCAGACTTCTTGGGCGACGCGGCAGCAGCTTCGGGCGGGTTCGGTGGGGCGGCGTGCCTCATGGCGTCTGGCGCAGGCGCGTCGGCTGGCTGCGGCGTGATCACGGCGACGTCCGCCTGAAGCCGTTGAAGCACGCTCTCGATGTCGAAGTCTTCGCGGAGGCTGCCGGCAGCCTCCGGCAGACCGGGCGACGCGCCCTCGGCCGCGATGTCCAGTTCGCAATCACCGTCGACGAACTCAAACACCTCCCGGATGGAGGCTTCCTCAGCGTCGGTGAGCAACCGGAGATGCCAGGCGAGATACGCTGCCTCCGCATCAAGCTCTGCGAGCTGCGGCAATGCCGATGCATCGAGTTCGACGGTCAGATCGCCCAGGCGCCGCAGTTCGCGCAGCAAAAGGCCAGTCTCGTTGGCCTTGGCGTACATCGCGGAAAACGGCCGGAAGCGAATACGCCAGCAGCGGGACGACGCGATGTCGGTTGCCGCATCGGGAACTATGACCTGCAGGGGCTGGAAATCCAGGCCGTCCATCCCGTCGTCGGAGGACGCCCCGCTATCGTCTTCATCTGCAGAGGCCTGGGTGACACTCAGCTTGCGAAGCTCGCCAGCGATTTCGCTGCATTTGGCGGCGTCTGCGGTTCCGCCGCTCCGGGCAACACGGACCAGATCTGCCAAGACATCTGCTGAGCGGAGCAGCACGGCGAGCGACTCGCTGGTGACCGCCAGGCGCCCGGCCCGGACCTCGTCCAAGGTCGTTTCGAACACATGGGCGAACCGGACCAGCTCATCCAAACCGAACGCACCGGCCCCGCCCTTGATGGAGTGAACCGAGCGGAACACCGCATTGATTGTCTCGATATCAGCCTGACCGGCATCCATCGCCATGAGGCCGTTCTCGAGTTCCGCAAGCTGCTCCTCGCATTCTTGAAAAAACGTCTGGCGAATCGCTTCCATGGCATCCATAGCGGCACCGATGCTCAGGCTGCCACGCGTCGGATGGCGTCGATCAGTTTAACCGGGTTAAACGGCTTGACGATCCAGCCCGTTGCGCCCGCCTGGCGTGCGCGGTTCTTTTTCGCGGAGTCACCCTCGGTCGTGAGAACGAGGATCGGCATGCGGCGGTACTCCTGATTGGCACGGATCGCCTCGATGAGGCCGAAGCCGTCCATCCTGGGCATGTTGATGTCGGTCACGACGACATCAGGTTGTTCAGACTGCAGGACTTCCAGGCCTTCAATGCCGTCTTCGGCCTGTAGAACCCGGTAACCGGCATTGGAGAGTGCCAGCTTCAGTAGGTCCCGCATGCTGCGGGAATCATCGACGGTAAGGATGGTGTGGCTCACGCGAACATCTCCAACGTGTTGGTTTCGGACCCGAGGCCAACGGCACCGAGCAGCGCCACACCTTCGATGAACTCTGGAGAGCAATCGACTACACGGAACGACGCACCGTCGGCCGCCCAGGTAAGTTGCGCGGACAACAACACTTGCAGGCCGGGAGCGCTGATCCGCTGCACGTCGGAGGCGACGATCGTGATGGCAGACCCCCGTCTCGTCTGGAGCTCGGCGGCAAGAGGGCTTGCGGCGCTCAGGTCGAGGACGGGACTGAGTTGGAGAGTGTTCGCCAAGGCCTCAGTGGTTTCATTCATAGCAGGATCCTTCATGCAGGCCGCCACCACCGGACTCAGAACTCTTTCCAACCCTCGTCATCCGTCTTGGGCTTGCGAGCAGCCCCACCCCGCCCGCCGGTCCTGATCGCGATGACGGTGTCCGGGCGGGCAGGTCGACGGTTCGGCCGGTCGCTGCTGGGCAGTCGCCCGACCGGGCGGTCCAACTCATCCACTGCTGCTGCTGCCGCGGCCGGGCGCCCCTGTCGCGCTTGCGGCTTCGGGGCGGCGGGCTGGGTGGAGCCCAGTTCGAAACGCTCGGTCATCGCGACAAGCTCTTCGGTTTCCTGGGCCAGCACCCGCACCGCTGCCGTGCTCTGCTCCACCATCGACGCGTTCTGCTGTGTGACGCGGTCCATCTCGTTGACCGCCGTGTTCACCTCTGCAAGCCCAGTCGCCTGCTCATTGGCAGCATGGGCGATCTCGATGACGACGTTGTTAATCTCACTGACCTGCTCGATGATCCTGCCGAGCGACCGCCCTGTCTCACCAACCAGGTCGACCCCACGCCCGACTTGCTGCGTGGAGGTGGAGATCAGAGCCTTGATCTCCTTGGCTGCCTCCGCCGAACGCTGCGCCAAGGCCCGTACTTCCTGCGCGACCACGGCAAAGCCGCGGCCAGCGTCACCGGCCCGCGCCGCTTCGACGCCGGCATTCAGCGCCAGCAGGTTGGTTTGGAACGCGATTTCATCGATGACGCCGATGATCTGGCTGATCTGCCGCGCGGATTGTTCGATCTCACTCATCGCGGACACCGTGTCTTGCACCACCGGTACTCGACTGAGCGGCGTCGGTTCGCGCCTTCGACACTACGTCTCCAGCCTGCTTCGCGCCCTCTGCGGTACGGCGTACGGTCGCCGTAATCTGCTCGAGAGCGGCCGCGGTTTCTTCCAGGCTCGCTGCCTGCTGCTCGGTCCGCCGCGAGAGATCGTCGGCAGCCTGTGCGATCTCACCTGTCCCGGAGCGAATGATTCCGGTATTGGCAACGATTCCGCTAATCAGCCGACGCAGCTCCGTCAGCGCGCCATTGAAATTGGTGCGAAGGCCCTCGTAGTCGGCAGGGAAGCGCTCGTCCAACGAAGCAGACAGGTCGCCGCGAGACAGCGCTTCCAATCCGCCGCCGATCGCTGCGACCACCTCGGCTTGCTCCTGCGCGATCCGCTCCCGAGCGAGCTCGGCCTCGCGGCGCTCCTCCTCTCCCGTCCGGCGGACGGTCTCGGCTTCGCTTTCCAGGCGCAGCTTGGCGATCGCGGCATCCTTAAATACCTGGATCGAACCTGCCATCGCACCGATCTCGTCCGTGCGGTTACGAGCGGGCACCGCGACATCGTTGTCACCGGTCGCAAGCTTGCTCATGACGTCTGTCATGGAAACGATTGGCTGGGCGATGGTGCGGAACAGGTAGTAAGAGATCGCCAGGCCGAGCAGGGCAGCCAAAGCCATACTCAGAACGATCCAGAGTTGCGCTTCGTCGCCAATCTTGGCGCCGCGCTCCGCAGCGGCGATCCCCTGCTCGAGATTGTGGTGAATACCCGTGAGCAGCGCACTGTATAGCTTCCTGTAGATGTTGCGCATGGTGCCGCGGTACAACTCACTGGCGTTCCGCTCGTCATTGGCGGCAATCAAGGTTCTCAGCTTTTCGCTTTGCGCCAGGTAGGCGCCCCATTGCTGTTTGATCTCGTCGGCGAGCTCGCGCTCGCGCCCTGGCGACACCAGAGCGTCGTAGCGAGCGAGAGCCTTGATGGCATCAGCCTTCGAGGTGTCCAGTATGCCGACCTCGGACTGCCGCTCGTCGCCCTCAGACATCATGGTCGCCGCCTCCAACTGGCGGAAACGCGTCATCGTCGTGCCGACTTCGCCCAATGCTCCAGTGAATGGAAGCCAGCTCGTTCGTATCTCGTTTGCCACGTCGTTCACACGTGACAGCCGATCCATAGCAAACAGCCCGAGCACGCACGTGATGCAAAGTATCACGGCGAAGCAGCCCAGCATCTTAACGCGCACGCTTCGTTTGACGAATGAGAACATGGAAACCCAACACTTGTCTGCGTGGGCCAATATCTCGGAGAGTCATTGAAGAATCGTAAATGCGCCGAAGTCGATGGCTTGGCTGCCGATGTGATCGACCGCAACCGTTACGCGCGACCCGCTACCCGCGCGTTTCCAGTCCCGCGATCAAGACATCAACGACGCGGAGCACGTTGCGCTGCCAGCCCGGGTTCTCCCGCACGTAACAAAGGCCGACGAGGGCCCTCAGCAGGTCAGCCGGCGCAAGCTCGGTTCGAATAGCGCCTGCTTCCGTCGCCCGCTCCAACAGACCTCCGAGCGCCTGGCTCAGGCGCTCGACCGACACGATCATCAACTCCGACCCGGCCTGCGCCGCATGCGCCAAGGCAGCCGACATCCCCTTCTTCGTGGCAATGAACTCGACGTTGGCATACATCCACTGCCGCAAGGCTTCGACCGGAGGCTCGGATTGCAACGTGTCCGCCAACTCGACAAGACGCTGCACCTCGTGGCGATAGACCGCGTCGAACAAGGCCTCCCGGGTCGGGAAATGCCGATACAACGTGCCGATGCCGACCCCGGCCTGCCGCGCCACGGCCTCAAGGCTGGCGTCGGCACCGCCCGCCGCGAACACTGCCTGCGCAGCCGCGAGCACCCGAGCGCGGTTGCGTTCAGCATCGGCGCGCGGCTTGCGGCGGATCCTCGTGGCGGTCAAATCATCATGCTCCTGACACTTGTAACCGGAGGGCGCCTCCGTATTATACCATCATCAGCCGGAGCGTTTCATGAATCTCCCGATCACTCTCACGGTCAACGGCACAGCGCACACGATCGAGGTGTCGGACCCGCGCGTCACCCTGCTCGATCTCCTGCGCGAGCGCCTCGATCTAACCGGCACCAAGAAGGGCTGCGACCGCGGCCAGTGCGGCGCCTGCACGGTGCTGCTCGACGGGCGGCGGATCAATTCCTGCCTGGCGCTCGCCATCAGTCATGATGGTGCGGACATCCTCACCATCGAGGGCGTGGCGCATGGCGACACTCTCGATCCTGTGCAAGCCGCTTTCATCGCGCATGACGGCCTGCAGTGCGGCTATTGCACGCCGGGCCAGATCATGAGCGCGATCGGCCTGATCCGCGAGGGACATGCCGGCACCGATCCGGAGCGGATCCGCGAGGGCATGAGCGGCAATCTGTGCCGCTGCGGCGCCTATGCCGGCATCACCGAGGCGGTCATCGAGGCGCAGCGCACGCTGGCCGGGGCCAGCCGGGAGCAAGCGGCATGAACAGCTTCGATTACGTCCGCCCGACCTCGATCCCAGAGGCGATCGCCGCAGCGTCGGCGCCGGGCGCGGCCTACCTCGCCGCCGGCACCAACCTCATCGACCTGATGAAGGGCGGCATCGCCCGGCCGAGCCGCATCGTCGATGTCGCCCGGATCCCCGGCTTGTCGGACATCGAGCACCTGCCGGGCGGCGGCGTGCGCATCGGCGCCCTGGTCCGCAATTCCGACCTCGCCTACGACCCGGCCTTCGCCGAAGCCTACCCCGCCATCGCCGAGGCCCTGCTCTCCGGCGCCTCCGCGCAGCTGCGAAACGCCGCGACCATCGGCGGCAACCTGCTGCAGCGCACGCGCTGCGCCTATTTCTACGACACCGCCGCGTCGTGCAACAAACGCGATCCGGGCGCCGGGTGCGACGCGCTCGGCGGCGAGAACCGGATGCACGCCATCCTCGGCTGGAGCGAGCGCTGTATCGCGACCAACCCGTCGGACCTCTGCGTCCCGCTCGCCGCGTTCGACGCGGTGGTCGAGATCGAGGGGCCGGCCGGCCGGCGCGAGGTAACGCTGACCGAGTTCCACCGTCTTCCCGGCGACCATCCCGAGCAAGAGACCGTACTCACGGCGGGGGAGTTGATCGTCGCGGTCCGGCTCGCGGACGCGTCGGCCTTTGCGGCCAACGCCCGTTACCTCAAGGTCCGCGAACGGACCTCGTATGCGTTCGCCGTCGTGTCCGCCGCGGCCGGGCTGCAGATGGCGGGCGGCCGCATCGCCGCGGCCCGGATCGCGCTCGGCGGCGTCGCGCTCAAGCCATGGCGCTGCTTCGAGGCGGAGGCCGTGCTCGCCGACGCCGCGCCGGATGCGGCGACGTTCCGCCGCGCCGCCGAAGCGGCTTTGGCCGAGGCGCGGCCGTCCGGCGACAACGCGTTCAAGATCGAACTCGCCCGCCGCATCGTGGTCCGCGTGCTCACGCTCGCCGCGGCCGGCACGCCGGCCCACATGCCGGCCCTCCCCGCTTCTCCTTTCGGAGCCTGAGCCATGTCCGAACTTCAGCTGACCCAATCTCCCGTCCACCTCCGCCACGGCTCGAGCATCGGCCAGCCGCTGACCCGGCGGGACGGCGTCTTGAAAGTCACGGGCGCGGCCACCTACGCGGCCGACAACCATCCGGCCGGCATGCTCTATGCCGTGCTCGCCGTCGCCAGCATCGCCCGCGGCCGGGTCACGGCGTTGGATATCGCGGCTGCCAAGGCCCATCCCGGCGTGGTCGACGTGATGACCCCGGATCACAAGCCGGCGCTGGCGCAGGACCCTGACGCCAAGAACGGCCCGTTCGATTTCAGGCTCGACCTGCTGCAGAACAACGCCGTGCGCTACGCCAACCAGCCCATCGCCGTCGTCATTGCCGAAACGCTCGAGGCCGCAACCGAGGGCGCGGCGCTGCTCGCCCCACGCTACGAGGCTGAGCCGGCGCGCATGGCGCTGGACGAGGCGGAGGCGTTCACGCCCAAGGTGGTCGGCGCCGGCAACCCGCCGGCCGCGCACCGCGGCGACGTCGAGGCGGGGCTCAGCGGCGCCGCCATCCGCGTCGAGGCGACGTTCGAGACGCCGGCGCAGTACCATAACGCGATGGAGCCGCACGCGATCGTCGCCACGTGGGACGGTGACCGGCTCGAGATCGACACGCCGAGCCAGGGCATGGCGATGGCGCAAGCGCGCGTCGGCGGCCTGTTCGGCATTCCTCCTGACAATGTGCACGTCCGGAGCCCGTTCCTCGGTGGCGGCTTCGGCTCGAAGGGCATGATCTCGGGTCCGCAAGTGCTCGGGATCATGGCGGCCAAGCTCGTGGGCCGCCCGGTCAAGCTCGTGCTCAAGCGCGAGCAGATGTTCGGCCCGGTGGGACATCGCGCGCCGACCCGGCAGACCATCCGCCTGGGCGCGGCGACCGACGGCGCCCTCAGTGCGATCGGGCACCACACCAAGACCGCGTCCAGCAGCTTTGACGATTTCTTCGAGCCCGCTGCGGACGTGTCGCACACGCTGTACGCCGCCGGTGCCATCGCATCCTCGCATGAGGCCGTCCGGCTCGACACCGGTACCCCGCTGTTCATGCGGGCTCCCGGCGAGGCGACCGGCAGCATCGCGCTGGAGAGCGCGATCGACGAGATGGCCGCGGCGTGCGGCATGGACCCGCTGGCGTTCCGCCTGAAGAACTACGCCGATGACGAGCCGATCTCCGGCAAGCCGTTTTCCTCCAAGGCACTGCGGCAATGTTACGAGCAGGGCGCAGCCCGCTTCGGCTGGTCCGGCCGGCCGTTGGCGCCGCGCAGCACGCGGGACGAGGCCGGGCTGCTGGTCGGCTGGGGCGTGGGGACCGCAACGTTCCCGGCGCTGATGTTCGCGGCCAAGGCGCGGGCCGTGCTCCGCGCCGACGGCACCGGCCTGATGGAGATCGGCGCTCACGACATGGGGCAGGGCGCCTGGACCGCGCTGGCCCAGATCGCCGCGGACGGGGTCGGCCTCGACCTCGAGCAGCTCGAGTTTCGCTCAGGGACCTCCGACCTTCCGGATGCGGGTATCGCCGGGGGCTCCGCCCATACCGCCACGGCCGGCATGGCCATCCATGGGGCAGGCGGCGCGGTCATTGCGAAGCTGGCGGACCTTGCGACGTCGGACGAGCGCTCGCCGCTGTTCGGCGCCGGCAATGCCGGCGTCATCGCCCGCAGCGGTCGGCTGTTCCGCCGGGACGACGAGGCCCGCAGCGAGAGCTTTGCGGATATCCTCGCGAGGGCGGGGCTCGCCGAAATCGAGGCGAGCGGCAGCGGCGTACCCGACCCGGCCGCCATGGAGCAGTTCGCCATGCATGCCCACGGCGCCGTCTTCGCCGAGGTCAAGGTGGATCCGGATTTCGGGCAGGTCAGGGTCACGCGGTTGGTCGGCGCCTTCGCGGCCGGCACGATCATCAACCCGCGCCTGGTCCGCAGCCAGTATTACGGCGGCATGATCTGGGGCGTCTCGTTCGCGCTGCATGAGAAGGCGGTGGTCGACCAACGGTCCGGGCGGACGCTCAACGCAAATCTGGGCGAATACCATATCCCGGTGAACGCCGACGTCCCGTCGCTCGAGGCCATCCTGGTCGACGAGCGGGACGAGCACGTCAACGCGCTCGGCATCAAGGGCGTGGGCGAGATCGGCGTGACAGGCACGGCCGGCGCGATCGCCAATGCGGTCTGGCACGCGACCGGGCGCCGGGTGCGCAGCTTTCCGATCACGCTGGACCACCTCATCGACTGACTCAGGCCAGCCGCCGCCGGAACATCTGCCGCAGCCCGGCGGCCATGCGGCCGAGTACGACCTTCACGGCCGGAACGTAGAGGAGCAGGGCCAACACGGTCACCGCTGCGAGTCCGGCCGAGATCGGGCGGGTGATGAACGGCGAGAGATCCCCGTCACTCAACACCAGACCGCGGCGCAGACTCTTGTCCAGCAAGCTGCCCAGCACCAACCCCAGCACGAGCGGCGCCATGTGGTAGCCGCGGCGGCGCAAGAGGAAGGCGGCGATGCCGACAACGATCATCGTGTAGACGTCGAACAGGCGGGACGCGTTGGCATAGGCGCCGACGGTGCAGAGTAGGAACACGATCGGCATCAGCACCGCATTTGGGATGCGCAGCACCAGCAGCAGCGGGCGCACCAGGAACAGGCCGAACAGCAGGATTGAGAGCATCGCCACCGACGTCATGGCGACGACGTCGTAGATGAAGGTCGGGTGCTCGATCATGAGCATCGGGCCGGGCTGGATGCCGTGAATGATCATGGCCGCCATCAGCACGGCGGACGGAGCCGAACCCGGGATGCCGAGGGCCAGCAGCGGGATCATATGGCCGGGGATGGAGGCCATGTCGCCGGTCTCGGCGGCCATCAGCCCCTCGAGCGAGCCCTTGCCGAACATCTCCTTCTCGCGGCTGAGCGCCCGCGCGGCGGCATACGACATCCAGGCGCCGCTATCCTCGCCGACGCCGGGCATCAGCCCGGTGGTCACGCCGATGATCCCGGAGCGCAGCACGGTGGGCCAATACTGCACCACCTCGCGGAAGCGCGGCAGCACCGAGTCCTGCAGCTTGACCAACTGACCCTGGACCGGGTTGGCCAGCTTGGTGAGGATCTCCGCGAAGCCGAACGCGCCGACCAGGGCCGGGATCAGCGCGATACCGCCCGCGAGCTGGTCCCAGCCAAATGTGAACCGGTCGTGCGCGTAGAGCCCATCCTGCCCGATCTGCGCCATGAGCAAGCCGAGCAAGCCCATCAGCCACCCTTTCAGCGGGTCGTTGCCGACCAGCGAGCCCGACATCGTCACGCCGAACAGGGCGAGCCAGAAGAACTCGTAGGAGCCGAACGACAGCGCCACTTGCGCCAGCAGCGGCGTGAACGCGGCCAGGCAGATGACGCCGATCAGCACGGAGGTGAAGGCGCCGGAGGTGGCGATGCCGATCGCGCGCCCAGCCTCGCCCCGCAGAGCGAGCGCGTGCCCGTCGGCGCAGGAGGCGGCGTTGGCCGCGGTGCCAGGGATGTTCAGCAGGATGGCGGTGCGCGAGCCGCCATAGAGCGTGCCGACATAGGAGCACACCAGGACGAGGATGGCGTTGTTGGCCGGCAGCTTGATGGTCAGGGTGGTCAGCAGCGCGATGCAGAGCGTGGCGGAGAGGCCCGGCAGGCAGCCCACCACGATCCCGATCAGCGCGCCGCCGAGGCCCAGGCCGAGCGAGACCGGATTGAGCACGCCGGCATAAGAATGCAGCAGGTCGGCGAGCCCGGAGAACATCTTCTAGGGGAGGCGCACGAGGAAGAGCTGCTGAAACATCAGGGTGATGCCGACCCCGGCGCCGACGCCGATCGTCGCCGCAAACGCCATGGCACGCGGCCGCAGCGGTCCAGGCCGGAGGAACAGTATCGCGACCGTGACGAACAGGGCGGCGGCCGCCCAGAATGGCAGCCCGTGTCCGACCAACCCGCCGCCGAACAGCACGCACAGGCCGATCACTCCGAGCGCTCGGCCCGGCGCCGGGCCGAGCAACCCGTCTCCGACCGCCGGCCCGGACCCGAAGCGCCGCAGGCTGCGCACGGCCAGCAGCGCACCCATCAGCAGCAGGACGATCCCAAGCAGGCCAGGCAGCAGGCCCGGGGCGGCGAAGGGCGGCACGTCCTGGTTCTCCAACCGATCCATGATCCAGGACCCGACCAGCACCGCAACGCCCAGCCCGGTCCAGCCCATGGCATCCGCCAGGTCGGCACGCGGCGGAGCGTCGGGCTCGTCCGGCCCACCGCTCATGGCGCCGGGATACCGACCGTCGCCGGCGATACCTTGGCCTTGCCGCTGTTGAACAACTGCCAGGCGTTCGCCTGCACCGCCGGGAACGCCGCCTGCTGCGCCTTGTCGCCGCTCAACGGGTCGAACAATGCGCCATTGCGTGCCGCATAGGCCCTGAGCTTGGCGCTGGTGGCGATGGTCTCGGCCCAGACCCGGTCCAGCGTCGCCGTAACCTCAGCGGGCACCCCTTGAGGCACGAAGATGCCGAAGTAGTTCGCCGGCACGCTGAAGCCCGGCAGCGTGCCCGAGAGTGGCGCGATGGTGCCGAACCCTTCTAGCTCCAACGGCTTGTCGCCGATGACCGCGAGCGGGCGCAGCATCTTGCCGCGGATCATCTCTGCCTCGTCGGACGCGACCTGGCTGGTCGCGATCGTCTCGCCGGCGACGGTGGCGATGACGGCCGGGTTGCCGCCGTCGTAGTTGACGTTGCGGTAGGTGAGGTGCGCGGCATTGGCGACCATGTCCATCGCGGCGTGCCCGGCCGAGGTGACACCCGCGGTCGCCACGGTGATCGCGCCGGGCTTGGCCTTCATCGCGTCCAGCAGTTCGGCCGCAGTCTGATACGGCTGCTTGGCGCCGACGGCCAGCACCGGCACGTTGGCAACGCTTAGATAGAGGCTCCACTCCGAGAGCCGGGTCTTGACGGAGCCGAGCGTCTCGTAGGCCCCGAGGTCCTGCACGGCGCCGCTGGTCCAGGTGTAGCCGTCACGCGTCGCGTCGAGCGCGCTGCGGGTGCCGATGGCGCCGGACGCGCCGGGCTGGTTGATGATCACGATGGACTGGCCGAGCGGCCCTTCCAGCTCGGATGCGACCACGCGGGTGACTTGGTCGGTCGAGCCGCCCGCGGCCCAAGGCACGATCAGGTTGATCGGCCGGGCCGGCTTCCAAGTGACCTGCGCCCGGGCGGGCCGCCCGATCGCGGCGATGCCGAGGGCGGCGATGACGCCGCGGCGGCCGATGATGCTCATGGTGTTCCCTTCCCCAAGTCGATCCGCCGGCCTTCTTCTGCGGCTTGGTAGGCGGCGTAGTGGATACGGATGCTCTCGTAGGCGAGGTCCAGCCCGGCCAGCGGCGGGCGCCCGGTCGCGGCGCACTCCATAAAGTCCTGGATCTCGCCCTGGTAGCCGCGGGTCCATTCCTCCTCGAGACAGACATTCTGCCACCCGGTCTTCCGGTCGACCTTCTCTGTGATGTAGACGCCTGCCAGCTTGTCCTCATCGGTCGCGTAGCTGACCATGTGGTTGTTCGGGGCGATGTTGGCGTGCAGAACGCCGCCGGAGGTGTAGACCTCGACCAGGTTGCGCACGCCGCCCAGGATCATGTCGCCGGCGAGCACGGTCGCTTTGGTGCCGTCGCTGAAGGTGAGCGTCATGGTGCCCCAGTCTTCGACATCAACCGGATGCGCGTTGAGATAGCGCCGGTCGGCTTCCGGCACGCCGGGTGTGATCAGGCCGGTATCGCAGGTGACGCTCGCGACGGTAATGCTTTCACCGCGGGCCTGCGCTTCCACCTGTTTGAGGTGCAGAGCCGCCGCGAGCGGGTGGCAGCCCTGGCGGATCAGCGCGCCGCCGCCGGTCATGTCCCAGCGCGCGGCGTGTTCGGCGTGGGACCCGCTGTGGCTCTCCTCCGCCTTCAGGAACAGCACCTTGTCCCGCGTGGCCCGCAGCATCTCGGCGCACTTGCGCACCGCCGGGGCATAGACCCAGTCCTCGGCATACATGAACAACTTGCCGGTAGCGCGGATGGCGGCGGCGGTGCGGTCCATCTCGTCGACGATGCGGGCGTACATCGTCGCCTTGGGAACCGCGGTGCCGATCGGCGTCGGGTCGCCCGGGCGGCCGAAATAGCCGGTGAACGGCTTCTCGCAGATCACGTGCTTGCCCGCCTGCATGCAGGCCACCACCATCTCGGCGTGCGAAGCGGGCGGGGTGCAGAGGTCGATCACGTCGATCGCCGGGTCGTCCAGCAGAGTCCGCCAGTCCCGCGTGGTGGCCGCGATACCGTGCCGGGAGGCGAACGCCGCCGCCCCGGATCCGCGCGAGCAGGCAGCCACCACGTCCGCCATCACGCCATAGACGCGCCGGTACGCGTGCATATGCAATTCCGCGACGAACCCGGTGCCGACGATCGCGACGCCGACGCGCGGCAACCGGCTATCCAAGCCGCACCGCCTTCTTCACCGCGGCAAGCTGCTGCGCTTCGGCGGACTTCTTGTAGAGAGCATCCAGCGGGTAGCAGCCGGAGATGATCCCGTTGCGGGGCGCCGTGGTGCAATCGCTGAACGTGCGGCACAGGCGCTTTCTCTTCACTGCGCCGTCCCGCAGCACGTCGCGCGGCAGGTCGGGGTAGGCCAGCACCATGCGGCCGAGGCCGATGAAATCCGCCCAGCCCTGCCGGATGACGGCTTGCGCCACGTTGGGCAGGAACTCCTGCAGGTAGGTATAGCCGCTGCCGACGACGGTGAACTCTGGGAAGCGCTGCTTCAAGGCGCGGGTGGCTTCCAGGAGCCGCAGCACGCCGGCCAGCGGCTCCTCCGGCGGGCGGTATCCGTCGGACGGCGGATACAGCGCCGGCCGGGTGACATGCGGGTTGTAGTAGGGGCTGCCCGCGGTGACGTTAAGCAGCGTGATGCCGAGCGACCGCATGACCTCACAGAACGCGGCAGCCGGCGCGATGTCCGGCTCCGTCGGCGTCGCCGGGGCCGCGCCGAACACGTCCCGATAGAGCCCGTCCCACTGCTCCGGCACGCCCGGGCCCAGCGCTGCATCGGTCGACAGATCGGGATCGGGCCGGAACGGGATCAGGTCGATGGCGCTGAGCCGCACGCCCATCTCGAGACCCGGCGCCTCCGCCCGAATGCCGGCCACAACGTCGCGGAGGAAACGCGTGCGGTTCTCCAGGCTGCCGCCGAACTTGCCGGGGCGGCTCACCGCGCTGAGGAACTCGTGGCCCAAATAGCCGTGGCAGTGCTTGAGGTCGACGAAGTCGAACCCGGCCCGTTGCGCCAACTTTGCCGCGCGGACGAAGTCGGCGATCAGCCGCTCGATCTCGTCGTCTGTCATGACCGGGTGCGCGTCGGACAGGCCGAACTTCCGGTCGAGGATCGGGTGGCGGTATAGGATCATCGGCTGCAGCGGACCCGGTAACGGCCGGCAGAAGCGGCCGGAGTGGGTCAGCTGCAGACCGATGACCAGCGGCCCGGTGTCGCCGCCCTCCGCCTCGGTGTGCGCCGCGATCAGTGTGTCGCGCAGCCCGGCGATGTCGCCCAGCGTGTCCTCGTCCAGCCGAAGCTGCCGCGGGTTGGCCCGGCCGTCGGGGCGCACGGCGACCGCCTCGCCACCCCAGATCAGCTTTGCCCCGCTGCGGCCGAAATTGGCCCACCGCCGCGCCGTGTGCTCGGACGGCCGCCCGTCGGCCGTGCCGTCCCAGCCCTCCATCGGCAGCACGCAAAAGCGGTTGGCCATGACGCGGCCCAGCACCGCCCTGGCTTGCGCGAGCGGCGCCGAAGGCCCGGTCTCGACGACAGCGTCACACGGAAAGTCGAGCCCCGCGGCGGTTGTGTGAGCCTTGAAACCCTCGACGCTGCCGAGCGATGCGACCTTCGGGTATTCACCGAATTTCAGCGCCGTGTCCTCCCGCCGGCACGGATTGCCGCCGTGCAGTCTCGTCGCCCGAAACCGTGCGCTGCCCCCTTCGGCCTTGTCAACACGGCCCGTTGACGCCCCGCGCAGGCAGGCCAATGCTTGCCCTCGACGAGAAAGGAGCCGCTGGTGCCGTCGATCGATCTTCCTGCACCAGGCCGCCGGCTCGAACCGTTTCACCTGTCCGTACCGCGCAGCTTTCCAAGCGTCTCGCCTCCGTTCAACCGCATCGCCTTGGCTGCCGCGCACGTCGTGGCCGACCCATGGGCCGACACAGATCCGTCCTCGGGCGCCCCGATCGACTGGGACACGACACTCGCCTTCCGCCGTCACCTGTGGTCGCTCGGCTTCGGGGTGGCCGAAGCGATGGACACGGCGCAGCGTGGCATGGGCCTGGATTGGCCGCAGAGCCTGGAGTTGATCCAGCGGTCGGTCCGGGAAGCCGGCACCATCCCGGGCGCGCGCATCGCGTCCGGCGCCGGAACCGATCACCTGCCCGCAAGCCCAATCTCAACGATCGACACCATCATCGACGCCTATCAAACCCAGTGCGAGGCGGTCGAAGCGGCCGGCAGCCAGATCATCCTCATGGCATCGCGCGCCCTGGCCGCCACTGCGCGCAGCCCGGACGATTACCGTGAGGTCTATGGCCGCATCCTGCCGCAGCTGCGGGACAAGGCGATCCTGCATTGGCTCGGCGAGATGTTCGACCCGGCGCTCGACGGCTATTGGGGCGCGGCGGACCATTGGGAGGCGATGGAGACCTGCCTCTCGATCCTCGAGGCCAATGCCGGCAAGGTCGACGGCATCAAGATCTCCCTCCTGGCCAAGGACAAGGAGATCGCCCTGCGGCGCCGTCTCCCCCCAGGCGTGCGCATGTACACCGGCGACGATTTCAACTATCCGGAACTGATCGCGGGGGTCGACGGTCAGTATTCGGACGCCCTGCTTGGCATCCTCGACCCGATCGCGCCCGTGGCCGCGGTGGCGCTCGGACAGTTGGCGGCCGGCGACGCGGCGGGTTTCGGGGCGACGCTCGCGCCGACGTTGCCGCTCTCCCGGCACATCTTCCAGGCACCGACCCGCTTCTACAAGACAGGCGTGGTCTTCATGGCGTTCCTCGCCGGGCACCAGGCGCATTTCACGTTGATCGGGGCCCAGCAATCGGCCCGCTCGCTCCTCCATTTGGCGGAACTGTTCCGCCTGGCGGACCGCGCCGGGCTGCTGCCAGACCCCGACCTCGCATGCGTCCGCATGCGAAGCGTCCTGGGGACATACGGCCTGGCTTAGGGCGTCATCCGCGGGTCAGGGCCACGGTGTCGCGATGGCCGCGCCGCCGGCGCCGAGGGAGACGTCGCCTTTTGGGCTGAGCGTGTCGCCATTCCAACCGAACACCTGCAGCCGGTGGCCGACCATGTCCTGCACCAGCATGGTCTTGCCGTCGCGCGAGAAGGCGACGCCCTGGGTCCACTGGCCGATCGGCGCTTCGGCGACCTGATGCAACCGGCCATTGGTCAGCGCCAGCATGATCAGCCGTCCCTCTCGCTGGTAGAGCGGGTTGTCCGGCGCCTTCGTGGTGCCGTTCTGCGCGCCGATCGACAGGAACGCGCCGTCGGGCGACCACTTCAGGCCTTCCGGCGACCGGCCGACATCGAGTGTCTGGACGACGCGCATCGGCCGCGCCGTCAGATCGATGAGGCTGACCGAATCGATGTCGCCGTCGCCGCGCCCCATGTTGGCGACGGCGGCGAAGCTGCCGTCCTTGTTGATGTCGAGTGTGTAGGGCGAGATCGCGGTGGTCAGCGGGCGCTTGTCGATAGTCACGGCCGTGCCGTCGATGTGCAGCACCGAGACCTGGTTGTCGCCGTAGCGACTGAGCAGCGCGGTCTTGCCGTCCGGCAGGAAGCCGATGCCGCTGGGGAGCGCCTTTGGGTCGATCGGCAGCTTGCCGGCCTCGGTCAGGCGACGGTCCTTGATCGTGTAGACGGAGAGCGTGCCCTCGGTGCGATTGGCCACGAGCGCGATCGTGCCGTCCGGCGACACGCGGACCGTGGCCGCGCCGGCGCCCGCCGCCAACGTCTGCACTACCTTCGGCGGCGAGCTCGTCAGGTCGATGACCGAAACTCGATCGTCCGGCCCGATGCCGCCCGGCGCGCCCGCTTGCACCTTGGTGGCGGCCGTGCTGATCGCCCAGGTCTCGTCCGCCGCCAGCCAAACGGCGGTGGGCGGCCCGACTACGCTCGCCGGCACCTCGATCGTTGCCACGATCCGCGGCTGGCCCTGAAGGTCGATCACGCTGAGCGTATCGGGCTTGTTGTCCTCGGCGGCGATCTGATTGCCGGCGACCAGCACCGTGTGGGCGTCATTGGCCGACAGGGCGATGTCGGCCAGGGCGTGGGAGGCGTGCAGCGAGAGCACGACCACGAGGCCGGCGGCAGCATGGCGCGGTGTGAGGCGCATCAGGATCCCCCTCATTCTCTTCGTTGCGCCGACCGTATCGGAACCCCGTTTGAGTTGCGACGGTTTTGATGCGGGGTGCGGATCGGCGGCGTGATGTCCACCACCGTACAGCCGAGTGCCGATGGGTTGCTTACGCAGACAGTATTGGATGTCGGAGGATGGACCTCGTGCCGGCGCATACGGAACTCGATGACCCGGAGGTCGCAGCGTCAGCCGGCGCGGCGCCGGCACATCTATGCCAACGCGTCCTTTGACATGGTGGTCATCTGCGTTTCGTGTCATGACGTGCGGATCGGAGGCAAGTGGCGGCCAGGGGCGGCGATGACCAATACGCGACTGCAAAATAGGCGCATACTGGTCGTGGAGGACGAGTTCCTCGCCGCCGAGGACCTTCGTTACAATCTCGAGGGCGCCGGCGCGGTCGTGATCGGGCCGGCCCCGTCGGTCCAGTCCGCGTTGGCCCTGATGGAAAACGAACTGGCACTCGATGCCGCGTTGCTCGACGTCAATTTGGGCGGCACGATGTCGTTCCCCGTCGCGGAGGCCTTGGTCGCACGATCGGTGCCGTTCGTCTTCACGTCCGGCTATGACGACGGCCTCCTCGCCAAGCACTTCGCGTTGATGCCACGCTGCCAAAAACCTGCCGATTTCGCCTCGATCGTGACCGAGCTCGCGACCATCTTGCCGGACTGATCGAGCAACCGGCGAGCGCCTCGACGACGCCGGCCGCCGATCCCGGGTTCTAGCGTCGCGAAATGGTGAGTATCATTGATCGGTGCCGTGCTGCAGATTTTACCTAATGTTAAGATGTGCGAAGCGCGCCACTTTGCATGGCAAAGGGTGACGCTGTGAGGGTCGTGGCGATCGGTGCGTCGGCGGGCGGTATCGAAGCCTTCCGGGCGTTCTTCGAGAGCATGCCTGGCGACACGGGCATGGCTTTCGTCGTCGTCCTCCACCTTGCGGTCGATCGAAAAAGCTTGCTGGCGGAAATTATCTCGCGCTGGACCTCGATGACCGTGTCGGAGGCCCAAGACGCCGGCCGGCTCGAGCCGAACCAGGTTTACGTCATCCCGCCAGGCTTTGCCGCCACCATGCGGCAGGGTCGGCTGCATCTCAGGCCGTTCCTGCCCGACGCACCGCGCGAGACCACGCCGATCGACGGCTTCTTCGACAGCCTGGCCTCGGACATGGGGGAGAGCGCGGTCGGGATCGTGCTGTCCGGGACCGGCCATGACGGGGCGCTTGGCCTCAAGGCCATCAAGGCGCGAGGTGGGCTGACATTGGCCCAGGGCACCGACGGCACCGCCCCGCAGCACGAGGGGATGCCGCACAGCGCCATCGCCACCGGCGCGGTGGACGTGATCGTGCCCGTGCAGGACATGCCCCGGGTGCTCATGGCCGCGCGCGCCGATGGCGACGCCAACGCGGCCAGCTTGCAGGCCGCGCAGGTAGACACGTTCCGGCGGGCCATTTGCGACATCCTGCAATCCAGGCTGGGCCACGATTTCAGCCAGTATAAAGACAAGACGTTCCTGCGCCGGGTCGAGCGCCGGATGCAGGTGCTGAACCTTCCTCGTTTGTCCGACTACGTGTCCCGGCTCGAGCGCGACCGTGACGAAACGGTGCTGCTGTTTCGCGACCTGCTGATCGGCGTGACGACGTTCTTCCGCGACGCCGGCGCGTTCGAGGCGGTCGAGCAGTCGGTCGTGCCCCGCCTGTTCGCGGGCAAAGGCGGCAAGGACCGCGTCCGCATCTGGGTGCCGGGCTGCGCCACCGGCGAGGAAGCGTACTCGCTGGCTATCCTGGTGCGCGAGCACATGGACCGGCTGAACGATCCCCCCACGGTACAGATCTTTGCGACCGACATCGACGAGCCGGCGATCGGGACGGCGCGCAGCGGACGCTATCCGGCCACGCTGCTCGACGGCCTGTCCCCGGAACGGCGGCAGCGCTTCTTCCGGCAGAGCGAGAACAGCTTCCTGGTCTCGCCGGAAATCCGCAATCTCTGCACCTTCTCCGCCCACAGCCTTATCCGCGATCCCCCGTTCTCGCGCATGAACCTGGTGTCCTGCCGCAATCTGCTGATCTACATGGATGCCGATCTGCAGGCATCCGTCATCCCGGCATTCCACTACTCCCTGCTTCCGGGCGGCATCCTGCTGCTGGGGAGCGCGGAGACCGTGGTGCGGCACGAGGAGCTCTTCGCGGCGCTGGGGAAGGATCAGCGGATTTTCCAGCGCCGGGACGTGCCGAGCCCGCCGATGTCGGTCGTTGCCAGAACGATGTCGAACGGCCACGCGACGCGGCGTCAAAGTCCGGAGGCCAGCCTCGAAGGGCGGACCGATTGGGCCCGCTCGCTGGCGGTCGCCAACACAAGGGTGCTGGAACGCTTCGCTTCACCCTTCGTCGTCGTGACGGAGGACGGCACCGTCGTCCACTACTCCAGCCATGTCGGCGGCATGCTGCAGCCGGCTCTGGGGCCGCCCAGCCGCAGCGTCTTCGAGTTGGCCCGGCGCGGGTTGCGGCATGCCTTGCGCGCTGCTCTGCGCGCGGCGGTCGAGACAGGACGCCCGGTGGAGCATCTCGTGCCGCTGATCGAATTGGACGACGGGTCGGCGGAGACGATGACGCTGGTCGTCGAACCGTTGCCAGGGCAGGAGCCGGACCGGCCGTACCTGATCGTGTTCAAGAACATTGCCAGCAGGTCGGATCTCGTCCCGACCGAGTCCGGGGACGCGGGCCAAGGTCTCGCCTCGGAGCTGGAGCGCGAACTCCGCGACTACAAGGAGCAGCTGCAATCGCTCAACGAAGAGCACGAGACCGCCCTGGAGGAGTTGCGCAGTTCCAACGAGGAACTGCACTCGGTCAACGAGGAGCTGCAGTCCAGCAACGAGGAGCTGGAGACCTCCAAGGAGGAGATCCAATCGATCAACGAGGAATTGCAAACCGTCAACGCCCAACTCTCCACCAAGGTCGACGAGCTGGACCGGGCGAACAGCGACCTGCTGAACCTGTTCGAGAGCACGCGCGTCGCCACGGTGTTCCTCGACCAGCACATGATCATCCGCGCGTTCACGCCCGAGGTCGGTAGCATCTACAACCTCATTCCGAGTGACCGCGGCCGGCCGCTGACCGACATCGTCGGCCGGTTGGACTACGCGACCCTGCGCGAGGACGTGCAGCATGTGTTGCGGACGCTCGAGCCGTTGGAGCGGCGCGTCTCGCGCCAGGACGGGACGGCGCACTATCTGTTGCGCATCCTACCGTACCGCACCCCCGACAGCGCGGTGGACGGCTCGCTCGTGACCTTCGTCGACGTAACGCAGATCATCCAGGCCGAGCAACACCAGCGGTTGCTGATCGACGAGCTGAACCACCGGGTCAAGAACATGCTGACGGTGGTGATCTCGCTGGCGACGCAAACCTTGAAGCGGGCCTCCAGCTTGGAGGCGTTCTCCACGGTGTTCCTCGGCCGGGTCCACGCGCTGACGGCAGCCTACAGTCTGCTGAGCCGCGAGAACTGGTCGAGCGTGCAGTTGGCCGAGGTCGCCGCGGAGGAGTTGCGGCCGTTCATGGCTGCCGACCGCGCCAACATCCGCATCCAGGGCCCGGCCGTGCCGCTGGGCTCGCGCGGGGCGCTGGCGTTCGGCATGGCGATCCATGAGTTGGCGACCAACGCGGCCAAATACGGATCGCTCTCGGTGACCGAGGGCGACGTTTCCGTGACCTGGACCATCGAGGAAGAAACTGGCGACGGTGTGCTGGTGTTAGACTGGGTGGAACAGAATGGGCCGCCCGTGACCGCACCGAGCAAGCGTGGGTTTGGCAGCATATTGATCGAGCGTGGCCTGACGCACGACCTGTCAGGCGAGGCGCGGATCGAGTTTCTCACCAGCGGAGTCAGGGCGCGCATCCGCGCGCCGCTCGCCAAGTTCGCCGACAACTCGCCACCCCAGGGCCGATAGCGGCGCCGTGACCCTCCCGGAGTTGGCCGGCAAGCGCGTGCTGGTGGTCGAGGACGAGCTACTCGTGGCCCTGATGATCGAGGACACGCTGACCGAGGCCGGCTGCATCGTCGTGGGCCCGTTCGCGCGGGTGGCCGACGCGGTCGCCGCGGCCCGGACCGAGGTGCTGGACGCCGCGCTGCTCGACGTCAATGTCGCCGGCGAGCAGGTGTTCCCGGTCGCCTATGCGCTCGAGGCGCAGGGAGTGCCGTTCCTGTTCGTCACGGGCTATGGGGAGAGCGCGCTGCTCCGGGAGCATCCTGGCTGGGACGCGTGTCCGAAGCCGTTCCGGATGCACCAACTCACCACCTCCCTGATCCGCAAGATGAACGCGCTGTGAGGGGTGCGGACGAGCGCGATCGATGTCATCGCTGCCCCGGGGCGTGTGGCACACGCCGTCCACCGTCGCCATGGCCCAGGCGAACCAGCCTTGCACGTCGCCCTTGCCGCTGAGCAGGAAGTGGTAGCTGTAACGAACGACGTCGGCAGCGAGCCATAGCCACATGCCGTATTTGATGAAGATGTGGGCCCGGTTGCGGAACTGGAAATACCGCTTGACCGCACCTTCCGGCACGGTGGCGTAATACAGGCCGCCAAAGATCGGGTGGATCTCGCTGGCCGATCCGGGATGCAGGAACGTCGCGGCGGTCTCGAGCCGGACGGTCGCGCCGGCGCGCCGGGCCCGCAGCAGAAATTCGACCTCGTCGCCGCGGATGAACAGCCGCCGGTCGGGTAGCCCGATCCGCTCCAGCAGCGAGCGGCGGACGAGGGCGCCGTTGAACAGATGGACGAAGTCCTGCACCGGGCCGTGCGCAACCAGTTCCGCAGTCGAGAACAGCGTGCGGCCACCAAGCCGGATGGGGAACGCCAGCCGTGACGGCCGGTCCACGTCGAGCACGAGCGGGCCGACGAGATCGGCGCTGTCGGCTTGGGCACGGTCCAGCAGGCGGCCGAGGCAATCGGCGCACTGCGGACGGCCATCGTCATCCATCACCCAGAACCAGTCAGCTTCGGTCTCGAGCCCGGCTTCGAAGCCGGCGTGGAAGCCACCGGCCCCGCCCTCGTTGCAGGCGAGCCGCAGCGTGCGGACGGCCGGGAAATCGGCGATGACGGACGCGGTCTCCTCGCCGCTGGCGTTGTCGACCACCAGGATCGCGTCGGGGGGCGGCTGTTGCGTCACGATCGCCTGCAGGCACATGCGCAACAGCGCCGGTCGATCGCGGGTGACAATGATCGCGAGCACCCGGCCTGTATCGCCCTCAGAACAAACCAATGATCGTCTCGTCAAGGCCATGGTTCTACCATGTGAATGACCATCTCTACCGCTATCACTCAGAACAACTGACAAACTATGTTAATGACTTGATGCAACACCGCGACTTAGATAGATCAATGGACCTCACAGTTACGCGATCCTCTCGTGACGATCACTCTTCAGTTCTACAACTACAGCGTGTCCGCTGGGAGTGTGATCCACCTTTGCGCCCCCTGTATTGGCGCACAGGAGACAGCGGCACCGCACTGGCGGTCGCGCCGGACCCTGGGGGTGGCCTGACGCTGCAGCCCCAGGCGCACGTCGCATTCGACACCTATTTCAACGCCTTTTTCGAGCGGCAATGGCGCAGCTACACCAATGTTCGCCGGGTCCGGCTGGACCTCGATCTCGCGGGGCGCGCGGTGCTGCGGGTGTGGCGCTGGGCTCTGGAGGGCGAGCCGTGGCTGCTGTACGAGACTGTCGCGAGTGGCGCCACGAGCATCGACATTCCGCCGCCCGGGCCCAATTTCCGCCAGTCCGGACTAGTCTGGTTCGAGATCAGCGCTTTGGACGCGCCGGTCACCCTGCGCGGCGGATCGTGGTCCACGCCGGGACCCGCCGCCCGGCGGAGCTCGCTGGGGCTCGTGATCTGCACGATGAACCGGGAGCCGGAACTCGGCGCCGTATTGACGGCGATCGCCGACGATCCGGGGTTGGAGGATGTCGTCGGCCGGGTCACCGTGGTCAACCAGGGGCGCGCGGGGCTGTATCGGCGCCTGCCGGCCGTGGCGCTACGCCTCGGGACGCGGCTCGACGTTCTCGAGCAGGCCAATTACGGCGGTGCCGGCGGGTTCGGCCGCGGCATGCTCGAGGCGCTCGACGACCCGGCCGTAACCCATGTCTGCGTGCTCGACGACGACGTCCGGCTGGACCCGGAAAGCCTGCTGCGGATGGCTGCGTTCTTTTCGATGGCGCGAAGCGACGTCGCCCTCGGCGGCCACATGCTGGACGCAGTCGAGCCGACCAAGCTCTACGAGGCCGGCGCGCGCGTGCAGCCCAGCGGCATCATCCGCCCGCTGCGTCCGGCCAGCGATCTGACCGATCCGGACGCGCTGAAGGAATTGCTCGACACGCCCGCGTGCCACTTCAACGGCTGGTGGCTGTTCGGCGTCGAGAAGTCGGTCATCGGGCGTCTCGGGTTGCCACTGCCCTGCTTCATCCGCGGCGATGACGTCGAGTTCGGGCTGCGGCTCAACCGGGCGGGCGTCGCCACGGTTGGGTTGCCGGGCGTGGCGATCTGGCATGAGCCGTTCTACCTGAAGATCGGCGGCTGGCAGCTCTATTACGAGATCCGCAACGCGTTCATCGCGATGGCGCTGCACCAGGGTTTCGCGCCCCGCCATGTCGCCCTGGTCGCGTTCAAGCAGGTCATGACCTACCTGCTCACCTTCCGCTATGGCAGCGCGGCGCTGGTGATCCGGGGCATACAGGATTTCTGCCGCGGGCCGTTGCTGCTCGAGGCCGCTCCGGCCGCGCTACACGCCGAGATCGTGGCGCTGCGCGCCGGCTACGCCGAGCAGCGCACGCGCGCGACCGATGTCTTGGCGGACGCGGTGGTGCTGGACTCGCCGCGATGGACGCCGGGCTTCATCATCAGGTTCGCGCGCGCCATCTTGCGCAACTGGGTGATGCCGACCCGGCCGGCCGCGCCACCCCAGCGCCTGGACGCCGGCGACCTCACCTGGTTCCGGGTCGTGGGCAGCGACTGCCTCGCCATCGACACCTACTGGGATGCCGAGTTGCCGATCTACCGGCGAGACCGCCCGGCGTTCCGGTCCCTGTTCCGGGCGGGCCTCGAGGCCTCGGTGGCGCTTTGGCGGAGCGCGGACGCACTTCGCTCGGACTGGCGACGCGCCGCCCCGACCCTCACCTCCGAGACCTTCTGGCGAGGCTACTTGGACCTGCCGGACACGGCCGAGCGGCGGACCGGCTGATCCCCCGGGCAGCCTAGCGGATGAAGCGAGACCGCTTCAGTATACCGAGCGCCACGAGGCCGAGCCCGGCCGACAGCAGACCCGCCCCCATCGAAGCCGGGCGCTTCGTCATCCACCATTGCACGCTGGCCGGCAGCGCCTCGCGGTCGAACGGGCCATGCATCGCGGCAGCCTCCGTCGGCGCCGCGAAGGTGTTCGGCTCACGCCGCTCGGCGACCTCGGGCCGGGTGGTCTTCTGCATTGCCACACCGGCGACACCCGCCAGGGCGTCGACCAGTTGCGGGGCGACCTGATTGGCGATCTTGATGCCGACGGTCTGCTCGCCCACGAACCACTCGCGACGCTTGCGGGTGCCGGCGAGGTAGATGGCTTCGCCGAGCATCTCCGGCTGGTAGATCGGCGGCGGCGGGCGAGGCGTCTCGTCCATCACCGACCCGGCATGACTATAGAACGGCGTATTGACGGACGGGGGATGGACCATCGTCAGATAGACGCCCGACCGTTCGTGCACGAGTTCCGAGCGTAAGGCTTCGGTGAAGCCCCTGAGGCCGTATTTGGTCGTCGAGTAGGCGGTCTGCAGCGGGACGCCGCGGTAGGCGATGGCGGACAGCACCTGCACGATCATGCCGCGGTTGCGCGGGCGCATCCGCGCCAGCGCGATCCGGGTGCCATTGACCGTGCCCATCAGATTGACGTCGACCACCCGTTGGAACGCCTCTTCGGGAACGTCGACGAACTTGCCGTAGAACCCGATCCCCGCGTTGTTGACCCAGACGGCGATCGGGCCGAGCGCCGTCTCGATCGACGTGGCCGCTGCGTCCAATGCCGCCGCGTCGGCGACATCGGCCAGTGCGACATGGGCGTCCACGCCTCGGTCCCGGATCTGCCGCGCAGCGTCCTCCAGCGCGGCCTCGCCACGGCCGATGAGGCCCACCCGCCATCCCTTGCTCGCGTAGTGCAGGGCGGCCGCCAGGCCGATCCCCGATCCCGCTCCGGTGATGGCGACCACTCCGTTATCCGTCGTTCCGTCCATATTCCGCACCCTATCTGTGTGGTTTGAAGTGAGCCCTCGTTATCCCGCCGCAAGTTCGGCGCAGGCGACGACGCTGGTTCTCACGCCGATGTAATCGCCCACACGCCCGTGACGTCGCGTTCGAGGCGCTCCATCCGGTCTAAGAATATATCATTTGTTAACGAGGCGACCATTGAGGGTAATTGTGTCTTTATTCGATGTAATATACTGCAAGAAATGGGTCCTATTCGCTTGTGCTTTATTATCTAGGCTGTTATTGATTATTACGGGTAGAGACGAAGGTGTGCGGCTGGGTCGTTGCATTTGCGCTTGCGCCATCTACATGGGAGTGCGCAATGTCTGGGCCATTCAACGCCGTCCATAATATCCTGTTGGCAGCCCTGCCACCGGCGTCGCTCGCCAGCGTCATGGCAAAGTTGACCCCGGTTCCGCTGAACATGCGCCAAGAACTCATCGGCGCCGGGGGGCAGGTCGGTTCGGCCTTCTTCCCGCAAACGGGCATGATCTCGCTGGTGGCGCCTCTTGCCGATGGCACCCAGGCAGAGGTCGGACTGATTGGCCGCGAGGGGATGCTCGGCGTTTCTCTGCTGACCGACATCGACACTTCGTTCTGCGAGTTGATTGTGCAGCGGTCGGGAACCGCGCTGCGGATGTCGGCCGGCGATCTCCGGGCGGAGATTGCCGTCAACGCGCCCTTGCGGACGGTCCTTCTCCGCTACTACGAGGCGCTGCATGCGCAAGCGATGCAAACCGCCGCGTGCAACGGCCGGCATGGTCTGGTGCAGCGTTTGTCGCGCTGGCTGCTGATGGCGCACGACCGGGCGGAGACGGCGGAGTTGCCGCTGACGCAGGAGTTCCTGTCCATGATGCTCGGCGTCCGCCGCCCGAGTGTCACCGTGACGGCCGGTATCCTGCAGCGGGCCGGGTCAATCAAGTATGCCAGCGGCGTAGTCACCATCCTGGACCGGGCCGCGCTGGAGGCGTCCTCCTGCGAGTGCTACGGGGCGGTCAAGAAGCGTTTTGGCCATCTGCTCGAGCCTGGGGCCTCGCACTGCTAAACGCCGACCGCATGGGAGCGGCCTCGCTGAAGCCGCCAAGTGCGGCCGAAGTAGCCGGATTGCTCGAGCAATCGGCCCGGCGAACCGTCCTCGACGATTTGGCCATCCTCGATCACGATGATCCGGTCGAAATCGATGACGGTCGAGAGCCGGTGCGCGACGGCGACGATCGTTCGGGTCCCGCCGAGATCGAGCACGGCCCGCTGCACCTCGCGTTCGGCGTGCGAATCGAGCGCGCTGGTCGCCTCGTCCAGGAGCAGCACGGGCGCCTGGCGCAGGAGCGCGCGGGCCACCGCGATCCGCTGCCGCTGCCCGCCCGAAAGCCGGACCCCGCGTTCACCCACCATCGTCTCATAGCCGCGGGGAAGCTCGCGGATAAAACGGTCACAGCCGCACGCAACAGAGACCGCCGCGACCTCCCGCCACTCGGCGTCGTTGCGGCCGTAACGCAGGTTCTCCAACACGCTGCGCTGGAGCAGGCCGACCTCTTGTGTCACGACGGAGAATGCGGCCGCGCGGCTCTCCGGGGCGCAGTCAGACAGTATCTGGCCGTCGATCAGGATCTGCCCGGCAGCCGGCTCGATCGTCCCCTGGATGATGCGCAACAGGGTAGATTTGCCGGCGCCGGACGGCCCGACGATGCCGACGCGCTGCCCGGCCGGGATCACCAGGTCGAGCCCACAAAAGAGCGGGCGACCGGCGCTTGCGGCATAGTGCAGGTTTCTCGCCGCGATGGCCCCGGGCCCAGGGACCAGCGCTGGGCGCGATGCGACTGGCGGTCCGAACGGTAGGGCCAGCACATCGATCGCCTCCGTCATCGCGCCCATCTGCTGCGATAATCCGAGCAGCGACAACGCCATCTCGCGCGATCCCGCCAGGATGCGGAGCGTGAGCGTGGTCGCCACGACGACGCCGCCGCCGGTGATGTCGTTGCGGCTCCACAGCAGGACCGCGCTGGCCAGCACCGCGGCATTGACCGCCCAAAACACCGCGTCGTGGCAGCTCCGCAGCCGCTCCAGGAACATCCAGCTCGCGACGTGGGCGCGGTTCTCCGCCTGGATCTGCGACCGCAGCCGGCCGATCTCCCAGGCCCGCGCGCCGAACACGTGCACGGTGGCCATGTTCCCGAGCACGTCGGACAAGATGCCCCCCACCGACGCCGCCTCGCGATGATAGGCCTGGTGCAGCGGGAAGCCGCGCCGTCCGAGCCGGTTCAGCATGATCGTCATCGGCACGGCAGTCGCGAGCAGCGCCATGCCGATGCGCCAGTCGACCAGCGAGAGGACGACGACCGACCCGGCCAGATCGGTGGCGGGCGGGACGACGTTCCAGATCAGGGTGCGCAGCGCGGCCGTCGCCGCGGTGGAGGCCGACGCGATCCGGGCCGCCAGCGCACCGCTCGCCTGCGCGCCGAAGAACTGATAGGACCTTTGCGTTACTGATCCGAATAGGTCGAGGCGGATGTCCTCGCCGACCGCCACCACGGCGCGGGCGCCGAGAAAGCCGCCCACTCGCCAGCACGCGCTCTCCAGTGCCAACAGCCCCAGGAACACGGCAAGGCTGCGCGTCACCAGCCCGACGTCGCGCGGGGCCGCCGGCCCACCCGCGCCCCCGGTCATGGCATCGACCACGAGTTTCAGGCCGTATTGCGCCGCAACGGCCGAAAGCGCGCCGCCGGTGACGAGCAGCAGCACCAGCCCGGTCAGCCGGAGCTGCCGCCGCGCATAGCGGAACAGCAGGCCGATCGCGGTCAGTGGCGCGGCAGACGCGCAGCTTGCAGCCTCGACCGGGCCAGTCATGCCGCGAGGAGCGCGGATCGGTCGAACAATCCCCACTCCTCCTCGATCGTGTGCAGCATCTCGGCATCGACATGCCGATGCAGCCAGTCGGCGGACGTGCCGATCAATCCGCAGCGGCAGTAACGACCATCCTTCCAACCCGGATAGTCCATGACCGGATAGATGCAGACGCCCTCGACCGCGACGCCGGCCCGCATGGCCGCGCGGACTTCGCCGCACACGTAGCGGAGCCAGCCGGGACCGTTGCCGCCCTCCGCGCCCGTCTCGCTGACGATCATCGGCCGCCCATACCGCTCGGCGACATCTTCGAGCAGGGCGCGGAACGGCCGGTACAGCCAGTGACCGAGCGGGATCGTCCCGCCACCCCGCATGATCTGGTTCTCGGGGTAGTAGTTGATGCCGATGATGTCGAGATGGGCCTCGCTGCCGCCGAGCTCGGGCGCCAGTCGGCCGGCGATCATGTCGAACGCTTCGAACTGTGCCCGTGCGTGTTCGGCCGCTCCGGCGGCGGTCTCCGGCATGTCGGGGTGTGCGGCCACATGGATCAGCGGTTCGGCCTGCATAAAGCGCGCGGCGGGGAGCACGGCCCGTACCTCGTCGATGCCCCGGATCGCGGCCGCGGCCAATTGGCGCTTCAGCAGCGGGCCACGCCCGACGGCATTGGGGTGCATGCGGAAGTGATCGCCGCCGGCCCAGGACCAGAAGGAGATCTCGTTGACGGGACAAAGTACCGGCGCACGATCTGTCTCGGCCCGCAGCACATGGGCGAACGCGCGGCAGAACGCGGCGAACCGGTCGAGGAACGACGGCGCGAACAGGTCAATCCCGGCCGGCACGCCATAGTGGCAGAGATCCCAGATCACCTGCACGCCCGCCGCCCGAGCCGCCGCGAGCATCGGCCGCACGCTGGACCAGTCATACTGTCCCGGCGTTGCTTCGATGAGGTGCCAGCGCAGGGCGTCCCGGACCGTGCGCAACCCGGCCGAGGCGACCAGGCGGTAGTCCTGCTCGGCGTGTTCGTCGTGCCGGGTCGCGGCGATGAGGTCGAGCTGCGTGCCGTCCGGGCGCCGAAGCGAGGAGCCCTCGAAGCCGGCCATGAGGAAGCTCGCGAACAGCCGCTTGCCCGCGGAATGGGGTTGGACGTTGAACGCGGTCAAACCTCGGCTCCCTCGTGGAAGCGGTCCTCACGGCGCCACCAGCCGGGCTGTTCGAGGCAGCGGTCGGAGAAGCGGCCGTCACGGGCCAGCGCCTCGACGGCCGCGGCGATCCGGGTGGGCCGCGGCGGGCTGACACCGGTGTCGAACACGCCGGGCTCGAGCTGGCCACGCCGCTCGCGCAACATGCTGTCCCAATCCACCAGGCCGAACAGCGCCCATGCCGTGACTGCCTCGATCGGGATGCCGTCTCGGCGGAGCGACGTTGCGGCCACCCACGCCTCCATCAGCCAGCGCAGCGAATGAGCCGTGTCCCGGCACCCGAGATGCACCTCGGTGATGGCGATGGGCCGGCGATAGCGCTCCCACACCTCGCGCAACCGCGGCTCCCACCCCGTCTCGCCCTCGCCGAAGCGGACGCGAACGGCCTCCGTGTCCACATAGGCTTGGCGGCCGTTGCCGCCCCGCAAGCGCGCCGGATAGAGCGACACCCGGTGGTCGAGGAAGCGGTCGCTGGTCGCGTAGTGATTGATGCCGATCTGGTCCGGCGCAGCCTCGCCGGTCGCCAGTTCGGCCAGGTCCCGCCGGCTCACCCCGTGGCGCAGCATCGTCTCGTGCCAGGGGTGCGACGCATCCAGGCGGCCGCACAGCAGGTCGAGGCTGAGCCAGCGACGCTGGTTCTCATACCGGGCCTGTTGCGCGAGCGGCCGGGTCGCGAAGACCCGGCCGATATCCTCGGTGTGCACGAAACGTGCGTCGGGACAGCGGGTGCGGATCGCCCGCACGGCAAGCAGGATCGCCCGGCATTGGTTCACCAGGGCCCGGAGGAACGCCCCCTCATCCTGCAGATGCGGGTACCAATGGCCGTAGAGGCAGCTGAACCGTGCGGTCGTCAGCGGCTCGTTCACCGGGGTCCATGCGGTGATGAACCCGTATCGATCGGCCGCGCTCCCGGCGAAGGCGGCGAGTTTCTCGCCGAACTGGGGATCGAGCAGGTCGGTGCCGGCGGGCCCGGAGCCGTGATGGACCAGGCCGGCGATTACGTTCAGGCCTCGGTTCCGCGCATGGCTGAGCTGGCGGTCATGCCACTCCCAGCCAGGATCGCGGCCCACCACCCTCTCCCACAGGACCGGATACCGCAGCGTGGTAATGCCGAGGCCGGCCACGCGATCGAGGTCGCTCGTGCCCCGTGCGTGATGCCCGGTTTCATGGACCTGATCGCGCCACTCGTCGGCCAGCCGGACCACGCTGCACTCGATGCCGCCCCATACCTCCGGCCGGCCACCCAGCGCGGTCGGGCGGGAGACGCGTGCGGCTTGGGCCGCGACGCTCGTCGGTCGCGGCTGTTCGAGCAACACGCTCCCGCCTTCGGCCGCCAATTTAGGCCGGCTCCGCCCGCGCCGCAGACGGTGGGTGGGACTCGGACGCGACGGCCAAGGCCGCCCGCGGACACTCGGCATCGATCCGCCGGAACGTCGCCAGCGCCTGCCCGACCACCTGATCCATGTTGAGGTAGCGGTATGTGGCGAGGCGGCCCACGAACCAGGTGTCTTTCACCGCATCCGCCAGCGCCTCGTAGCGCTTGTAGAGCGCCTGGTTCTCGGGCCGTGGGATGGGATAGTAAGGATCGCCCTCGGCGGTGGGATACTCGTACGTGACGCTCGTCGCAGGATGACGTTGGCCGGTCATATGCTTGTATTCGGAGACCCGCGTGTAGTCTTCCGAGACCGGATAGTTCACGGTCCCGACCTGCTGAAACCGCTCCATTGCGTGCGTCACGTGGCGGAACCGCAGCGAGCGGTAAGGCAGTCGGCCGAAGCGGAAACCGAAGAACTCGTCGACCGGCCCGGTCCAGATCAGCCGCCGATAGGCGATCTGGTTGCCGAGATCGGCATAGTCGGTGCCGGTCCGGACCTCGATGCCGGGATGGTCGAGCAGCCGCTCGAACATCGCGGTGTAGCCGTCACGCGGCATGGCTTGGAATTTGTCGGTGAAGTAGCGGTCGTCGCGGTTGGTCCGCACCGGCACGCGCGCCGTGACGGACGCGTCGAGCTGGGCGGGGTCGAGGCCCCATTGCTTGCGGGTATAACCCTGGAAGAACTTCTCGTAGAGTTCCCGGCCGACCCGGGACACGATCACATCCTCGGACGTGCGAATCTCCGGCACGGTTTCCGCCCGCGACGCGAACCACGCCTCGAGCGTCTCGGGCGTGAGGTCCAACCCATAGAGCGTGTTGACGGTGTCGAGGTTGATCGGCACCGGGACTAGCTGCCCGTCGACATAGCCGAGCACTCGATGCTCGTACGGATGCCACGCCGTGAAACGCGACAAATAGGCGAAGACGGCCTCACTATTGGTGTGGAAGATGTGTGGGCCGTAGCGATGGACCAGAACGCCGGCGGCATCGAGATGGTCGAAGGCGTTGCCGCCGACATGGTCACGGCGGTCGATCACCAGCACGCGCTCGCCGCGTTCGGACGCCAGGCGTTCGGCCATGACGGCGCCCGCGAAACCCGCGCCGACGATCAGCCAGTCATAGGTGTCGCCGGGCCGTGACGCTGGCCCCCGCTGCTTGGATCGGGGCAAGAGGCTGATCGCGGCGGTGTCGGGCACCGACGGCTGCGTCACGTCGGTGATCGGGCGATCGGCGATGACGTGCTCCATGCGGCCCCAGGTCGCATCCCACGACATGCCGAGCAGGCGCTGGTCGACGGCGGACAGCCAGGCCGGATCCTTGCCGGCGAGCTTCTCGCCGAGGCGGGCGACGACCTCGGCCGGCGTCGAGGCGATCGACACCAGCCCGCCCGCCCGCCAATCAGCGACCACATCCGGCACGGCGGTCGAGACCACGGGCACGCCGGCGGCGAGAAACTCCGGGGTTTTCGTCGGGCTGATAAAGCGCGTCGCATCGTTGAGCGCAAACGGCATCAGCCCGGCGCTCCATCCCGACAGATACGCCGGCAAATCCGCGTAGGCCTTCATACCAAGCCAATGCAGATTGGGACGGCGTGGCAGCGAGGCCGGGTCGATCTTCGCGGTGGGACCGACCATGACGAACTGCCAGGCCGGCCGCATCGCCGCGACGGCGTCGAGCAGCGCGTAGTCGATGCGCTCGTCGATGACGCCGAAATAGCCGACCCGCGGAAATGGAATGGTGACCTGATCGGCCGGCTCGCCCCGCACCGAAAGGCCGGGGCGCGCCTTCCGGAAGTGCTCGGCATCGACGCTGCTGGGGAACAGGTGGACGTTGTCGTGGACCCGGCGCTTTACCTCGGCCAGGCTTCGGCCGCCCGCGAACACGATGTCCGCCCGCCGCAGCAATTGGCGTTCGAGCAGAGCGAGCCGGGGTGAGGCTCCATCGAAGGCGGATAGCTGATCCATCACGTCGAACACGACCTTGCGCGGCTTGAGATGGCCAGCGAAAGGGAACGCCATCGGCGTGTAATACCAGACGACGTCGAGCGGGCCGCCGAGTTGGGCGAGCAGCCGATCCAGCACGCGGCGCTGCGCCGCGTCGGTGTCGGCGGGATCGAGGTCAGCCGGAAGGTGCGGGGTCGCCACGGTGACGTCTGGCTGCTCGGACCGCAGGACCAGATCGGGCTCGGCGATGTCCGAGATCACCGGCTCCTCGACGAAGACGACACGGAACGTGTCGGCGGCCCTGGTCAGAAGATGTTGGGGACGCTGAAACACGAAATCCCAACGAAGATGAGAGAGGCATAACAGAATCGGACGAGTTTGTTCAGTCTCAGGCACGCTCACTGACATCGAAACTCCCACGCCCACTCACTGCTCAACTCCGCATTGGCGGGGACAGTTGCGGTTCGAACCGAAATGAACATCGGGCTCGGCGGCGTTTCAGCGGTCGCGCCCGATTATTCCGCTCACAGATGTAGGGAGTTTTGGGGCGGGTCTGTACGATTCCAGACCTCGTTTTGACACAACTTTTTGATTTTGATCTGGCTCAGGACGTTTTCCCGAGACACGCAACAACTATTCGCGACGTCGGCCGATTGCTCCGGCTGATGTCCGGAACCGTACAGACCAGCGACAAGGGAGCGACGCACGGCTGCTCTGGACCGATCGCGAGGCCGACAGCATCGCCATCACGACCCCCGACCGGCCCTGGATCAGCACGCTGCGGTTCTATGCCAAGGGCGCTCTGGTCGTCGGCAACACGCCCATCCTCGGCGGCTGCCTCACCTCGGGCCGGCCGGCGCAGCAGCCCGACGTTTGAGCTGGGCCGTCCTTCTGACGAAATTGGGAGGATTGGAACCACGCCAGCGAGCACGCGCTTGCAGCAGCGACCGTCCACGCGAACCGAACAGGAGTGCGAATATGAGTGCCACGAACAGTCAAGCGATGGAGATTTTCACCACCGGACTACGCAATCAGCACGCGGTCGAGCAGCAAGCGGTGGCGTTACTGTCGCGCCAGGTGGAGCGCCTCGAGAACTACCCGGAGATGGAGGCGCGCATGCGTCAACACATCGACGAGAGCAAGATCCAGGCGCAGCGCATCGAGGAGCTGCTGTCCGGCCTTGGAACCAGCCATTCCAGCCTCAAGGATGCCGGGCTCTCGTTCATGGGCAATATGGCGGCTCTCGCCCACACCGTCGCACCCGATGAGGTGGTGAAGAACAGCTTTGCGAACTTCGCGTTCGAGCACTTCGAGATCGCCTCGTACAAGTCGTTGCTTACGCTCGCCGATGCGGTCGGGCAGGGGCAGGCCCGATCGGCGCTCAAGCAATCGCTCGCCGAGGAGGAGGACATGGCGAACTGGATCGACCAACATCTGTCCAGCACGACCATGCGCTATGTCCAACTGTCGTCGGCCGGAGTGACGGCCGGCGTCTGACGGACGCCGCAGCGCCATGGCCCGCCCGGTTTCGTTGAACGGGTGGGCGGTGCGCGACATGCTCTCGACGACCGGGGCTCCAGCGGCAGACGCGGCGGGCCACCGGCGATCGAGGAGAGAACGGCGATGGACTACGCGCAATACCCGGATCTAGCCGGTCAAGTCGTGCTGATCACCGGCGGAGCGACCGGCATCGGCGCGGCCCACGTCGCCGCCTTTGCGGCCACCGGCGCTCGGGTGCGTTTCCTCGACATCCAGGTCGCCGAAGGTGAGGCACTGGCCAGCGCCTTGGCCGGGCCGGGCGCCGACGTCAAGTTCCTGCCCTGCGACCTCATGGACCTGGCACAACTCAAAACGGTTATCGACGGCATCGGCGCTGCTGACGGACCGATCTTCGGCCTTGTGAACAACGCCGCGGTCGACCAGCGCCATCGCTTCGCCGACGTCAGCGCCGACGACTTCGACTGGATGATGCGGATCAATCTGCGCCACGCCGTCTTTGCGGCCCAGCATGCCGCCGCACAGATGCGCCAGCTCGGCCGCGGCTCGATCGTCAATACGAGTTCGGTCGCCTGGATGCGCGGGATCACCGACCTGGCGCTTTATAGCGCGGCCAAGGCGGCGATCGTCGGACTGACCAACTCCCTCGCGCGGGAGCTCGGACCGGGCCGCATTCGGGTCAACGCGGTGGCGCCCGGCAACGTGCCGACGCCGCGCCAGCGTGCGCTCTGGTCGACGCCGGACCGGGATGAGCACATGCGCGCGCTGCAATGCCTCCCAGACTTGATCGAGCCGCGCGACATCGCTGGCGCCGCCGTGTTCCTATGCTCGGATGCCGCGCGGATGATCACCAAGCACTGCCTGGTGGTGAACGGGGGCTCGTTGTAGCCGAAGGCGCGTCGAGTTGCCTACACTGTCCGGCGACGGACGAGCGCATGGTAAAGCCAGAGCACCACGATGGCACCGATCACTGCCACGATCATGCTGTAGAGATTGAAGCCAGTGACGGGTGCGGCGCCAAAGACGCTGAACAGGAAGCCACCCACGAAAGCCCCGATGATCCCGAGCACGATGTCGAGGAAGATGCCTTGACCGCTGTTATTGACGATCTTGCTGGCGATAAAGCCCGCGATCAGTCCGAGAACGAGCCATCCGATGATCGACATTTTTACACTCCTGAGAAGGTTCCGCTGGGCAGACCCAAGCAGCCAGTTGGTGAGTTCGCCCTGAGCCCGACCCGGCGCGAGCGCCGGGTCGGGCGGGTTGATCAGATCTTTCGCGTCGGCGACGTCGTCGAGCCGGCTTGGGTCGCCGCGGCAGTCTTGCCCGGGATCTGCTCGATCTCGACTTCCTCCTTGCGGACGGTGTCCTTGACCGTCTCGACCCGGTCGGAGACTTCCTTGCGCAAGCCGACTTCTTCGTAAACATGCGCCGTCTTGGACACGACGGCCTCTTCGGACGTCTCCGTCATCTCGATGGTCTTGTCGGTGAAGCTGTCCGTTGCGGGACGGCCATCCGTAACGGGGTGACGATCGAGCACGACCCGCTCCGTGTGTAGCGTGACGTTCTCTTCGACCGGCCGCTCGACGACGAAGCGTCGAATGCGGGTGCCGCCGTGATTGACGACCCGCTTGCCCACGCTCAGCCGCTCCTCGGCAAGCTGGGCCACTTCGTCGCTCGACCGCGCCATCGGAGCGGTCTGCCCGGACAGGCTTGCGCCGGTATTCGTGCCGGTGGGCGTGCCGGTGGTCATGCCCGTGTTCGAGGCAGACGTGTGGGCGGTCGATGACCCGACCGTCGTCGAGGCCGCGGCGAGACCTGTCGTTTGGGCGTAGGTCGCGGCACGGTCGTCGATGTCGATCGGGTTATGGCTTTCCAGGATCTGCACCACGCGGTCGACGTGGGCTTCGGGTGTCTTGACGCTCAAGACGGAGCTGCCGCTCTGCACGCTGCGGTCGTACACCGCCGTATCGTGGTCCGGCGCTCCACCGAACAGGCTGGTCCAGAACCCCTGCTCACGTGATCCCGTCGCCGTCGCACCGTTGTCCATGCCTGCCATACCGGCGGCACCCGAGTGAATGCTGATTGCGCTCTCCGGAACGCCAGCCTGGCGGAGATCGGCGGCCGCCAACTCGGCGTGCGCCGGAGTGTCGTAGATGGCTACGATTGTTTCATCGCTCATTGTGAACCTCTAGTTTGACCATGGGTGATCGTTCAGCGGCCGCTGATGCGGCAACCGTTACTCGGTGACCGGTATCCTGGTCACGATTACTTCCTGACGCTTCAGCGTCACAGTCTCAACGTGGCGAACGGTCGATTGTACCCGTTTGAAATGAACTTCTTCTTTGAGAACGAGGCGGCGCACGAGCACGACTTCTTCTTCGACGACTGGAACGATGGTCACCCCGTTCTCTTCACGCACGGGCGGCATCGTTTCCACCACGCGGCCGACCGGGACGCGGGTGACGACGACCTGCTCAACCGACAGATCCTCGTCGACCTCGACCGCCCGGTCCGTTGTCGTGCGAGCGGCCCGAACCATCGTCTTGCGCGTTCGCTTGGAGACGGCCACCCGCTCCTCTTGCAGCAGGAGCGTGGCGCTGGCCGTATCGGGAGCAACCGACACCATCGCCTCGCTAGGGCTTGCTCCGCAGCGCTGGAGCACGGAGCGCGCCCTGGCGCTCGAGGCTGAACTCGGCGACGATCTTGTCGAGAGCCTCCTTGATGGAAGCCATCAGTTTCCGCATGTCCGTCTGATCCTGCGTCGGGTCCATCAGCGCCTCACGTGGAAGTTTTCCGGCCCGCACGGTGGAGCCGAGGGCTGACGTAGCGCACTCGGAACCGCCGCGAAACAGGAAAATGTATCGATGTTTTACATCCTTTCGTGAGGTTATTTCGCACTAAGCGGCCAGTCGTTTCAGACTAGTCCCGAGAAGGCCGCCGCGATTTGCTTCCCGTTTTCCGTAACTTGACCGGAACGCCCAAGCCCCGCTCGCGGGCCCATGCCACCACGGCGGCGCGCTTGCGGATCTTTAGCCGGTCATAGATCGCAGATACGTGATTGCGGACGGTGTTCTTGCTGATCCCCAACTGCAGTGCGATGTCCTCGTCCGCGAGTCCTTGCGCGATGCAGTCGAGGACCTCCCGTCCGCGCTTCGGCAACGAGAGCACCTCGGGCGCGTCGCTCGCGGCGCCGTCCGGCCGACCGACGGCGGCCAGCCGCTCCACGATCCGCTGACTCAGCCACGACGTGTCCTGCATCACCGACTGCACGGCCGATAGAAGATCCATTTCCGTCTGCTTGCGCTCGGTGATGTCGAGCATGACGATGAGAACGCACGGTGCGCCATGGATGTCCACGGTCTCGGCCGACAGCAGGAAATAGCCTACCGCGCCGTTCTTGGCCCGGAACTCGACATCGACACCTTGCAGGTGACCGGTCTCTCGCAGCATGCGCGTGTTGCGCTCGCGGGCCGGGCCGCCTCCCAGCAGGTCAAGCTCGGCTTCGGCCCGGCCTATCACCTCTTCTCGGCGCCACCTCGTGACCGCGGTGAAGGCGGAGTTAACGTCGAGGATGCGCAGGCCATCCAACGCCAGGATCGCCATCGGACCCGGCGCCATGTGAAACGCCTTGGCGAAGCGCTCCTCGCTGTGCCTGAGGGCGTGCTGCGCCTGCTGCCGCGGGTGCAGGTCGGCGAAGGTGAAGAGCATGCACGCCTCGTCCCCGATTTCGATCGGCTGCCCCCCGAGCAGGACGGTGCGCTCCAGATCCCCCGGCAGCGCCAGGCAGCCCTCCATCTGCGGAATGGTTTGACCCGCGTGCAAGCGTTCGACCGCCAAGCTGCGACGGTCCGCGCCGGCCAGCACGTCGAACTCATGCATGGATCGGCCGATCAGCTCGTCCCGCTTGTAGCCCGTCAGCTCGAGAAAACCGTGGTTCACCTTGACGTAGCGCAGGTCGGAGAGGCGGGCGATGATGGCAGGCGCCGGGTTGGCGCCGAACGCGCGCTCGAACCGCTCCTCCGCGTTGAAGCGTTCGGTCTCGTCGTTGATGATGACGACGTAGCAGTCCGGCTGGCCGGCAGCGTCGGTCAGGATCATGGTGCGGATCTGGTGGATCCAGCGCCGGGCGTCATTCGCGCGGCGCACCTCGATGACGATCTCCTGTAGAGTTTCGCCCCTGATGAGGCGTTCGATCGGCGACTCGTCCTCCGCCACGCGCTCCTGGTTGCGGTAGCGCAGTTCGAAGCGGTCCCGGTAATCGGAGACGGACATGCCAAGTGCGGCCGCATCGTCGGCGCCGTGCAGCTGCAGCGCCATCTCGTTCGCCCACGCGATGGTCCGGTCGGGGTTGATCAGGATGACGCCGTCGTTCAACCCGGCAATGATCTGTTGCAGTTGGGCTCGGTTGGCCTGCGGCGGCACCGCGGCGACCAGCTTCTCGGGCGTGACGCCCCGTCGGTGCGGCCGGCTCAGCGTCTGTCACCCCTGTCGGCAGCGTAGGCTCGCATCGGACGCCCTCCATGATCGCCAGGACTCAAGCAAGCTTTGACGCGCGGGTCCATAAGGCTCCTGGCATCTGGTTGACAGCGAGCCGGGCCTGCTTCCAGGGTTGCATGGGCTCGAGCCGAGAGAGCCGAGGGAGGATCATGCCCCGACGCATCATCGATATTTCGGTGCCGCTCATGACCGGCATCGTCAGCGACCCGCCGCACATGCTGCCGCAGATCGACTATATCGACCATCACCGCTCGGCTCCGGCGTTGGCGGCTTTCTTCGGCGTGCCCGTCAGCGCGCTGCCGGACGGGGAGTACGCCGCCATGGAGACGGTGACGATCTCGACCCATAACGGCACCCATCTGGACGCCCCGTACCACTATTTCTCATCCATGAATCACGCCCTCAAGCCCGGCGGAGAACCGTCATGGCGGATTGACGAAGTGCCGCTCGACTGGTGCTTCCAACCGGCGGTCAAGCTCGATTTCCGGCATTTCGAGGATGGCTACGTGGTGCAGCCGAACGATGTGCAGGCGGAGCTCGAGCGGATCGGCCACGCGCTTGCGCCATTGGAGATCGTCCTCGTCAACACCCGCGCCGGCACGCGCTATGGCGAGCCCGATTTCATCGACAGCGGGTGCGGCATCGGCAAGGCGGCGACGCTCTGGTTGCTCGAGCGCGGAGTGCGTCTGGTCGGCACGGATGGTTGGAGCTGGGATGCACCGTTCAGCCATACACGGCGCCGCGTGGCGGAGACGGGAGATGCCGGGCTGATCTGGGAGGGGCACCGGGCCGGCCGCGAGATCGGCTACTCACACCTGGAGAAACTGCACAATCTGGAGGGACTGCCGGCCGACGGGTTCGAGGTGGCCTGCTTTCCGGTCAAGGTCCACCGCGGATCGGCCGGCTGGACTCGGGCGGTGGCGATCCTAAGCGACTGAACCGGTGGAACCGCCGCGGACGACGTAGGCCGAGCCGTCGGCTGCCGATACGGGGTGATCGAGATATTTGGCGCGGGGCGGGTGCGCGACTTGGTCGAACCGGTCTGCCAGGGCATGCAGTGCCCGCTGCATGCTCTCGCCTCCCATAGGGTGCCCGTGCCCGCTGATCAGCAGCATCGGATTTAGGCTCGCGAGCGTCTCCACCGATCGTTTCGCCGCCGGCCAATCTTGCGTGTAGTACATCGGCGGCCCATGCAACTCCGGCTCTTGGACGGCGACCGCGTAGGCCGATTCCTGCGCCGTGGTGATCACGGCGTCGCCCGAAATCAACGCGCCGTCCGCCTCCCGCCACAACGAGCAGTGCCCCACCGAGTGTCCGGGCGTATGCAGCCACCGCCAGCCCGGCATGAGCGGCAGGCTGCTGTCATCTGGGAAGGCGTGGAGGTGACTCGACACGTCGACCGGTCCGCGGGGGTAGAGCGGCGAGAGTCGCGACATGAGCCCACCCCCGATCGCCGGGTCGGGTGGAGGATAACTGGCTTGGCCATTCAGATAAGGGTGCTCGTCCGGATGCGCGTACACCGGCACGTCCCATTGCTCGACGAGTGCCTCGAGCGCCCCGAAATGGTCGAAATGACCGTGCGTCATGACGATCGCACCGGGCCGGCTGTCCGGGCCGAAACGCGCTGCTGCCGCCGCCGTGATCGTGCTTGCCGTCGCCGGCAACCCGGCATCGATCAGCACCCACTCGCGGTCGCGTGCGCCGGTCCGGCCGACGAACACCACGTTGACGATCGTCAGGCGCTTGACGGCGAGGTCGGCCGCCACCTCGAGCACGCCGTGATCCTGCTCCACCCCGACCTGGTCGCTTTTCGACAAACCCAATTGCTGCGCCATAGTTGAATCAGCCCTTCGATCGCTGCGGCGAAATCGAAACAGCGGGCCGGCAGCCGGCGTTGCACTCACAACGCTGCGAGATGCGCGCGGGGCCGGCGAGCACGCACAGCCCCCCGGGCAGACGGGACGCTGCGATCGCTACACGCCCATACTGTCGGAGCGATCTACCCGGTTGGCCGCCAGAGCATCGGAGTCTCCGTTGGATGCTTGATCCGGCGCCGAGTCGTCTCTCGTCCCAGCGATCTCGACTGACCCCCTCAGCCGCACCGCTGCGGTGGCACCATGGGGAAACTCTATCCCTGCTCGCTCGAACGCTGCCCGCATCAGCGCGTCATGCTCGAGCCCTGCGGACCCAAGCCGGATGAACAGGTATACTGAACTCACGGGGATGTTACTCTCCTGCGCAAGTCGCTCTGGAGACCAACCAAGAAGAAAGCGGGCGGTCGCCGCTTGTCGGTTTGTCATTTTGCGCCTCCTCCTGTGGAGGGAAACCTGATCACGTTTGATCGCTTGCCCAGGACCGATCAGCCAAAACATATAAAGTATTCGAACACTTGCTGAACCATAGTCACCGCTTATGTTCTGCGACCCGGTAGGGAAAGAACAGCATAACAAGTCGATTTGCAGGTTTGAGAGCTTCTAACTTTAACATTTGTTTTAGTCAAGCTCGATGAAGGTTCGAATCGTGTTCTCTGGGTTGCTGCTGCATCAACATCATCGTTCATGCGGCGATGAACGCCCGAGACTCATACCATTGAGAGGGCGGCAACGCGTTCTTTACCGTGCCGAACGACTTGAACATGTCGTTGAAGTTCTCAAACCATCCGTCGATCGTGCCGTCCTGAGTCAGCTTCACCAACTCGGCGCTGGACAGCAACTTGACCGTCTGCGCCAGGGCTCGCACGCTGTCGACCGGTGCTCCGAGCATGGCGGCCGATAGCTCCACCGAACGTTCGACATTGGCGATCCGGTAGTCCATCGCCCGCTTCAAGACGCGGACGAAGCGGCGCACGAGATCCGGGTTGCCGCGCACCATGTCGTCACGCGCAACGAACGTATTGGGGAACGAGATCTTCGGGTAGAAGTCCTCATCGGCCGACAGTTCATGCAGCCCCGGAACCCGGCGTTTGATGACCTCGATCAAGGGATACCAGATGCCCGCGGCCGCGATCTGCTTGGACGAGAACGCCGCGACCACCGTGCTGGGGTCCATCGGCACCAGATCGATGTCGGCCACCGTCATGCCCGCCTTGGCCAACGTCAGCCGAAGGATCATCTCGCCAGAGGTTCCCTGCGGCACGCCCACCTTCTTGCCGCGGAGATCGTTCAACGTCGGATAGTCCGGCAACGAGATGACGCGGTCGCTGAACGTCAGCAGGTTGACGGCGATGACCTTGGTGCGGCCACTCGCGGGCAGCCACAGAGCGCCTGGCCCGATCGCGCCGAAGTCCAGGCTGCCTGCGCCCATCGCCTGGATCTGGATCGGTCCGTTGGTGAACACCTTCACGTCGGGCACCAAACCCTCCGCCTCCCACATGCCCTGGTCGGCCGCGATCGCCGGCAAGCTCGCATTCTGGTAATCGGCGATATAGCCGAGGCGGACAGTGTCGCCCGCAGCCCGGGCCGGCCGGGTCATGATGGCCGGAGCAGCCAGCGCGGCGGCACCCACGAGATCTCGCCTGCTCAACATGGTTCAATGCTCCTCTTCGGTCTCGGGCCGCCGATAGACGGCGCGCCAGACCTGGTTGCGGATCGCGGTGAAGTCGGTCGAGAGGCGGATGTCCTCCGTTCGCGGATAAGGCAGGGCGACCGGGATGATCTGGTCGAGACGCCCGGGCCGCGCGGCCATGACCACGACGCGGTTGGCAAGATAGACGGCTTCGTCGACGTCATGGGTGATGAACATGACGGTCCGACGCTCCCGGCCCCAAGCCTCAAGCAGCTTGTCCTGCAACTGCACGCGGGTGAGCGCATCGAGGGCGCCGAACGGCTCGTCCATGAGCAGGATCTTCGGATTGACGGCATAGGCGCGGGCGATGGCGCAGCGCTGCTTCATGCCGCCGGACAGCGTCTTCGGCAGCGCGTCGGCGAAGTCGCGCAGGCCGACCAGATCCAGGAAATGCTCGGCGATGCCGCGGCGCTCGGTTCGCCCCTTGCGGGCGATGCGCAACCCGAACTCGACGTTCTGCCGGACCGTCAACCACGGGAACAGCGCGTATTGCTGGAAGATGACGCCCCGCTCTGGACCGGGACCGTCGACCGCGGCGTCGTCCACCAGAACGCGTCCGCTCGAGGGCTTGAGCAACCCGGCCGCGATGTTCATCGCCGTCGATTTCCCGCACCCGGAGGGGCCCACGACGGTGACGAACTCGCCGTCGGCGATGTCGAGGTTGAAGCGGTCGAGCGCAAGGAAGTCGCCGAAGCGAGCCGATACGGCCTCGAACGAGACTTTCGGGTTCACGCCCGCTCCTGCCAAGCCGTGAGCCGATGCTCGGCGAACATCAGAACGCGGTCCATCGCCAAACCAAGCGTTCCGATGGCAATCAGGCAGACGAACAGGATCGGCAGGTCGTAATAGAGCTGCGCCTGCTGCATGCGGAAGCCGAGGCCGGATTGCGCCGCGATCAGCTCGGCGGCCACGACCGTCGCCCAGGCCGAGCCGAGGCCGATCCGCAGCCCGACCATGATGAACGGTACGGACGCTGGGATGATGACGCGGGCGAAAATCGTGCCGTCCTTCGCGCCGAGCACGCGCGCAGCGTTGATCAACGTCCGATCCACGCTGATCACGCCGCCATAAACGGCGACGACGCTGGAGAGAAAGGCGGCCAGGAAGATGACGAACACCTTCGGCAACTCGCCAATGCCCATGGTGACGATGGCGAGCGGGATCACCGCCAACGGCGGGATCATGCGAAAGAACTGCACGTAGGGCTCGATCAATCCGCGCGCGACGCCATACCATCCCATCAAGAAGCCGACCGGAACGGCGATGGCAGCGCCGAGGACGAAGCCGGTCAGAACCCGGGCGAGACTAGCCAGTGCGTCTGCCCCGAGCTGGCCACTGCGCACCGACTGCCAGCCTTGCCGGGCGACTTCGGCCGGCCCCGGCAGGCCCACGAGGTCGCTGGCGCTCAGACCAGCCCAAATCGACAGGCCCAGCCCAACCGAGAGCACGTTCAGACCCAGCCGCCGGTTCAATGGCGCACCCGGTAGCGCTCGAGCGCTTGGATGTCGGGCGAAGGGCCGAGCCCGGGTGCATCGGTCAGCACGACCATGCCATCCCGGACGAAACCGGCCGACCCGGCCAGCGCGGTCCGCAGCGGATTGGGGTTGGCGTCGATCTCCAGCATGCCGTCGCCGCCGGCCGCGGCCAGCAGGTGCGCCGAGGCGAGCAGCCCGATGCCGCCACCGAGCCAATGCGGGCAATAACGCAGCCCGGCCTCGATCACGCGACATGCGACCGGCACAGTGCCGGAAAACCCGCCCCACTTGCCCACATCCGGCTGGACGACGCGCAACGCACCCGCGCCGATGGCCGACGCGAACGCCGCCGCACCGGCGATGTTCTCGCCAGCCGCCAGAGGCGTGGCGGACTCCGCGGCCAGCACCTGCCACTCCGCCCAAGGCCGGTCGGCGCGGAGCGGCTCCTCCAGCCAGGCGAGGCGGAACGGCTCGAGCAGCGGCGTCATGGTGCGCGCCTGTTCGAGGGTCCACCCCTGGTTGACGTCGGCCATCACCGTCGCTCCGTCCCCGAGTGACGCGCGGAGCGTGCCGAGGTTGGCGAGGTCACGCTCCTGTCCGAAACCGAGCTTGAGCTTGAAGGCACGGTGGCCCGCATCGCGGCAGGCGAGAGCGAGCGGCGCCGCACGATCCGGGTCGAGGCCGCTGGCATAGGCGGCGACGACCGGGTCGTGGCCGCCCAGCCAGCGCCAGAGCGGCTGGCCGGCGGCCCGCGCGGCCAGGTCACACAGCGCGATGTCGATCCCGGCGATGCACTGCGCGAACGGGCCGGGCTCGCCGCATTGCAGGGCGAGCACCGCGGTGGTCTCGGTCAGCGCAGCGAAGGCGGCGGCCGGGTCGTCGAACGACCGGCGCTCCACCAAGGGGGCGAAGAGCTGGTCGACGAGCCGAGCGCGGTACTCCGGCCCGGCGGCAGGGAAGTTGCACCAGATCTCACCCCAGCCGAGCGTGCCGTCCTGGTCTTCAGCCCGAACGAGAACGCAGGGGCGGTCGCGCATGATGCCGAACGAGGTCGTGACCGGAACGCCGATGGGCGCTCGAAAGACCAGCGCATTCAGCGAACGGAGACGGAGGGCGCTCACGCCGGGCGTGTGCGGTGCAGCCGGCCCATGATCGACACCTGCATGCGGCGGTCCTCCCGAGATCACCGTCGTGGTTGATCGCAGAGGTACTCGGCGCGCCAGAGTCCGTCAACGCTGCCCGCTGGCGGGAGGAAGCGGCAGAGTTGACGTGGTCCGGAAAAGCCTGACCCACTCTGCGCATGACGCCCGTCAAACCCTCCCGCGCTACCCTTCCCGCACTTGCCGACCGCGCCGTCACCCCGCGCTTCGACCCGTCCCACATCCGGCCAGGCATCGTCCATCTCGGTCTCGGCGGCTTTCACCGCGCCCACATGGCTCGTTACACCCACGACCTCATGCAGGATGACCCGGGCGCTCTTGCGTTCGGCATCGTCGGCGCCGGCCTGCTGCCCGCCGACCAGCGTATGCACGACGCGCTGGCGCCGCAGGACGGCCTATACACCCTGGTCGAGCGCGACGCCGCCGGCGAGACGATCACCATCGTCGCCTCCTTGTCGGACGTCATATCTGCCGGATCGTCGACCGCGGCCCTCCTCGCGGCCCTGGACTCGCCGGACATCCGTATCGTCAGCCTGACCGTCACCGAACACGGCTACTGCCTGAACCGCGCGACCAAGCGCCTCGACGCGGCCCATCCGCTCATCCAGCGGGACCTGGCCACGCCCCACAGTCCGGCCAGCGCCCTCGGCGTGCTGGTGGAAACGCTGCGCCGTCGCCGGGCCGCCCGTCTGCCACCCCCGACCTTGCTCACCTGCGACAATATCCAGCACAACGGCGACGTGCTGCGGGACGCCGTCCTGGCCTTGGCCGAGCTGCAGGACCCCTCCTTGGTTCAGTGGATCGAGGCGGAGGTAGCGTTCCCCAGCACCATGGTCGACCGCATTACGCCCGTCACCGCCGCGGCCGACACCGACTGGCTTCGCGAGGTCAGAGGGATCGACGACGCGTGGCCCGTCTTCTCCGAAACCTTCACCCAATGGGTGATCGAGGACCGCTTTCCCCAGGGTCGCCCCGCCTGGGAGGCCGTCGGCGCCCAGTTCGTGCCAGACGTCGCCCCCTATGAATTTATGAAGCTGCGCCTGCTGAACGGCAGCCACCTCGCCGTGTCCGGCATGGGCCGCCTGATCGGCTACGAGACGATCGACGAGGCGATGGCCGATCCGTTGATGACCCGTTACATGGCCGCGCTGATGGACCGCGAGACCGGCCCGACCGTGCCGCCCGTCCCCGGCATCGATCTCGAGGCGTACAAGGCCAAACTCGTCGAACGGTTCGCCAATCCCGCCATCAAGGACACGGTGGAGCGCGTCAACACCGACGCGCCTCTCAACGTCCTGCTCGACCCCATCCGCGACCGGCTGTCGCAGGGCAAGCCGCTCGACCTGCTGGCGCTGGCGCTCGCTGCCTGGCTTCGCCGGGTCCGCGGCGAGGACGAGCAGGGAGGAACGATCGAGATCAGGCATCCGCTGGCCGCCACCTTGCGGGAACGCGCGATCGCCGGTGGCCCCGATCCGGCCGCCCTTCTGTCCATCGAAAGCCTATTTGGCGCGTCCGGCGCCGACCCGGCATTGCTGCAACCGGTGGGCCGGTGCCTGGCGTCGCTCTACGCGAACGGGGCCAAATCGACGCTCCAGGCCGAGGCCGAACGGTTACACTTCTAATTCGGCGGGAGGACGGCGGTTGTCGAACGAACTGGACGGCAAGGTAGCGGTCGTCACTGGCGCGGCCTCGGGCATCGGCTTGGCCAGCACGGAGGCCCTGATCGCAGCTGGCGCCCGCGTCGTGATGGTGGATCGCGACGAGGCGGGACTGGCGGCCGCCCAGGCCAAGCATGGCGCGGCGGCGATCCCAATCGCGATCGACCTGCTCGATCCCGCGGACTGCGCGACGCTCGTCCCGCAGGCGCTCCGCTCGGCCGGCCAGATCGACATCTTGCATGCCAACGCCGGCAGCTACGTCGGCGGCGACCTGATAGACGCTGACCCGGCCGCGATCGACCGCATGCTGGCGCTCAACGTCAACGTCGTGATGAAGAACGTGCGCGACGTGCTGGCCCCCATGATCGAGCGCGGCACCGGCGACATCGTCGTCACCAGCTCGCTCGCCGCGCATTTTCCCACGCCGTGGGAGCCGGTCTACGCGTCCTCCAAATGGGCCATCAACTGCTTCGTCCAGACCGTCCGCCGCCAGGTGTTCCGGCACGGCATCCGCGTGGGGGCGATCTCCCCCGGCCCGGTCGTCACCGCCCTGCTCGCCGACTGGCCGGCGGAGAAGCTGCAAGAGGCCAGAGACACGCACAGCCTGCTCGAGCCCAGCGAAGTCGCCGACGTCATCCTGTTCATGCTGACCCGGCCCCGCGGCATGACGATCCGCGACGTCGTCATGCTGCCAACCAACTTCGACCTTTAGCAGTCATTGGTCCCCCGCGTTGACGGCCCCTGCGGCGCGTGTTGTCGTGCGACCAACAAAAATTGTGGAGGCAAGCGATGCCGATGAACTACCGTCCGAGCTCGGGTCGCCGGGCCATACGCGCCGCGGTGGCCGCCGTGCTCGGGACCGCCGGGCTCGCCGTGGCCCCCGTGCAGGCCGCCGATCTCACCATCGCGACCGTCAACAACGGCGACATGGTCGTCATGCAGCGCCTCTCGTCGGAGTTCGAGAAGCAGCATCCCGACATCCATCTGAAGTGGGTTGTGCTCGAGGAGAACGTCCTGCGGCAGCGCCTGACCACCGACATCGCCACCAAGGCGGGCCAGTTCGACATTCTCACGATCGGCAATTACGAAGTGCCGATCTGGGCCAAGCAGGGTTGGCTGACCGCAATGGACAACCTGCCATCCGGCTACGACGCGAACGACATCCTCAAGCCCGTCCGCGACGGCATTTCCGTCGACGGCAAGCTTTATGCGCTGCCGTTCTACGGCGAGAGCGCGATGACCTATTACCGCAAGGACCTGTTCGACAAGGCGGGCATCAAGATGCCCGACGCTCCCACCTATGCCGAGATCCGGACCTTCGCCGACAAGATCACCGATAAGCCGAACCAGATCTACGGCATGTGCCTCCGCGGCAAGCCGGGCTGGGGCGAGAACATGGCCTACGTCACCTCGCTGGTGAATGCCGAGGGCGGGCAGTGGTTCGACATGAACTGGAAGCCGGCGCTCGATTCCAAGCCGTGGCGCACGGCGCTGGACTACTATGACGGCATCCTGAAGGCGGACGGCCCACCAGGGGCCGCCTCCAACGGCTTCAACGAAAACCTGGCCCTGTTCGCGTCCGGCCATTGCGGCATGTGGATCGATGCCACCGTCGCGGGCGGCCTGCTGTTCGACCCCAAGCAGTCCCAGGTGGCCGACAAGGTCGGCTTCGCCCCGATGCCGACGGGCAGCTTCAAAGGCGCGCCGACGTGGCTATGGAGCTGGAATCTGGCCGTCCCGGTCACGTCGAAGCAGCAGGAGGCGGCCAAGGCGTTCGTCAGCTGGGCGACGTCGAAGGACTACATCAAGCTCGTCGCCGAGAAGAACGGCTGGGTGGCCGTCCCGCCCGGCACGCGGCAATCGACCTACGACACCCCGGACTATCAAAAGGCCGCCCCGTTCGCCAGCTTCGTGCTCAAGGCGATCGACGTGGCCAACCCGAACGGCCAGACCGAGCAAAAGCGCCCCTATACCGGCGCGCAATTCGTGGCCATCCCCGAGTTCCAGGGCATCGGCACCCAAGTCGGCCAGACCGTCGCCGCGACGCTGACCGGCCAACAAACGGTCGAAGGCGCGCTGAAAGCTGCAGAGTCGGCCACCGAGCGCACGATGAAGCAGGCCGGCTACCCAAAGAAGTAATGGCCATCATGGCGAAAGCGCCGGGGGCTTCTGCTCCCGGCACTTTGTTCGTTGCGCCGTCCGTTGTCGTCCTGCTCGCGTGGATGATCGTTCCGCTCGTCCTGACGCTCTGGTTCTCGTTCCAATACTATAATCTTGTCGATCCGACCCGCGCCGGATTCGCCGGCATCGACAACTACTATTATCTGGTCACCGACCCGGATTTCTGGGTCTCGCTCGAGAATACCCTGCTTCTCGTCGGCTCCGTGCTCGTCATCACGGTGGTTCTCGGCACCTTGCTCGCCGTCTTGTTCAATGAGCGGTTTCCCGGCCGCACCGTCGCCCGGGTCCTGGCGATCTCTCCCTTCTTCGTCATGCCCACCGTCAGCGCGCTGGTTTGGAAGAACCTCATGCTGCACCCAGTGTACGGCATCTGGGGCGCGGCCTTTCACCTGCTCGGTCTCGAGCCCATCGACCCGTTTGCCGCCCACCCGCTGGCTGCGATCATCGTCATCGTGTCGTGGGAGTGGCTGCCCTACGCGCTCCTGGTCCTGCTCACGGCCATCCAATCGCTCGATGCCGAGCAGAAAGAGGCCGCCCGCGTGGACGGCGCCGGCATCTTCGCCCAATTCTTCTACATCACGTTGCCGCACCTCGCGCGCGCGATCGGCGTGGTCGTCATGATCGAGACGATCTTCCTGCTGACCGTCTTCGCCGAGATCTTCGTCACGACCTCCGGCGGCCCCGGCAACGCATCCACCAACCTCGCCTACCTCATCTTCCGCCGCGCGTTGCTCGACTTCGACGTCGGCGGCGCCTCGGCCGGCGGCATGGTGGCCGTCGTGCTGGCCAACATCGTGGCCTTCTTCCTCATCCGCAGCGTCGCCAAGCAACTCGAGACCTGATGCAGCAAACCGCTCTTCAGCGGCTCCTTGCCACCATCTTCGGCTGGGGCGCCGCGATCATCCTCTTCTTCCCCATCGCCTGGACGGTGCTCACCAGCTTCAAGACCGAAAACGCCGCCATCACGCCCGGGCTGATCTTCACCCCCTCGCTGGACGCCTACCGCGAGGTGTTCGCCCGCGCCGACTATCTCGCGTTCGCGCTCAACAGCGTCCTCGTCTCGGTCGGTGCGTCCTTGCTTACGCTGGCGCTGGCCATACCGGCCGCCTATGCGATGGCGTTCTACCCGACCCGGCGCACCCGCAGCACGCTGCTATGGATGCTCTCGACCAAGATGATGCCCTCGGTCAGCGTCCTGGTGCCGATCTACCTCATCTTCCGCAGCACCGGGCTGCTCGACACTCGAACCGGGCTGACGGTCATCTACATGCTGATGAACCTGCCCATCGTCGTCTGGATGCTGTTCACGTTCTACAAGGACGTTCCGGTCGCGATCCTGGAGGCGGGCCGTGTCGACGGCGTGCGGCTCTGGGGCGAGATCTGGCACATCCTGCTGCCCCTGACGCTTCCGGGTATTGCCAGCACCGGCCTGCTATCGCTGATCCTGTGCTGGAACGAGGCGTTCTGGAGCCTCAATCTGACCGCCTCGACGGCCGCGCCGCTGACCGCCTTCATCGCCAGCTTCAGCAGTCCCGAGGGGCTCTTTTTCGCCAAGCTCAGCGCCGCCTCCACCATGGCCGTCGCGCCGATCCTCATCTTCGGCTGGTTTAGCCAGAAGCAGCTCGTCCAGGGCCTGACCTTCGGCGCGGTCAAATAGGGCCGTGTTCCTCGGCCTCGATCTCGGCACCTCCGGCCTCAAGGCCCTGCTGTCCGAGGACGCTCAAGTGCCGCTCGCGACCATCACCGTTCCGCTGTCCGCGCAACGTCCTCGACCGGGTTGGTCGGAGCAGGACCCTGACGCTTGGTGGCAGGCCACGCTCGACGCCATCGACTCGCTCCATCGGACGCATCCGAAGCAACTCGCGGCCACCACCGCCATCGGCCTCGCCGGCCAGATGCACGGCGCCGTCCTCCTTGAGGCTTCGGGCCGCCCGCTTCGACCCGCCATCCTCTGGAACGATACCCGGGCCGCCCCCGAATGCGCCCTGCTGGAACAGGCGCTCCCGACACTGCGCCACGTGGCCGGCAACATCGCCATGCCGGGCTTCACGGCCCCCAAGCTCCTTTGGGTCCGCCAGCACGAGCCTAGCCTGTTCGCGGCGACCAGGACCGTCCTGCTCCCCAAGGCCTATCTGCGCTACCGCCTGTCCGGCGACTTCATCGAGGACCTCTCCGACGCCTCCGGCACCCTCTGGCTCGACGTCGCCGCCCGCGACTGGTCCGACGCCGCGCTGGCGGCCACCGGGCTCTCGCGCGCCCACATGCCGCGCCTGGCGGAAGGCAACGCGCCCGCCGGCCGGCTGCGGCCCGATCTGGCCGCGCGCTGGTCCATGACCCGACGTCCGACCCTTGCCGCTGGGGCGGGCGACAACGCCGCCGGCGCGATCGGCCTCTCCGCGATCCATCCTGGCGACGCGTTCGTCTCGCTCGGCACCTCCGGCGTCGTCTTCGCCACCACCGCCGGGTTCCGGCCGTATCCCCAATCAGCAGTGCACGCGTTCTGTCACGCCCTGCCCGACACGTGGCACCAGATGGGAGTCACCCTCTCGGCCGCCGCATCCCTCAATTGGTGGTCCACCATCACCGGTCTGGACGAATCCGTCCTCCTCGCCGAACTGCCTCCGATCGAAACGCCCAGCTCCGCCCTCTTCCTCCCCTATCTCGCTGGCGAACGGACTCCCCACAACGACGCCGGGCGCCGGGGCGCGTTCGTCCAGCTTTCCTCCAGCACCGACCGGGCCGGCCTCACCCAAGCCATCCTGGACGGAGTCGCGTTCTCGCTGCGCGACTGCCTCGACGCCCTTGCAGCGTCGGGCACGGTCATCGAGAGCGCCGGCGTGATCGGCGGCGGCGCCCGCTCTCCCGCTTGGCTCAGCATCGTCGCGGCCGCACTTGCGATCCCGCTGCGCCGCTTGGCCGGCGCGGAACATAGCGTCGCACTCGGCGCCGCCCGCCTCGCCCGCATGGCCGCGACCGGCGAGCCACCTGACATCGTCTGCACTGCCCCCGAGCCGCTCGAGGTGGTCGAGCCCGAACCAGCCCTGGCCCGCGCCTACGCTGATCGGCTGACCGCCTATCGTGCGACAGGCACGCTCGTGCAGTAGGTCGGGCGATGCTTCAGTCGGTGTCGCGACGCCGCAGCAGATAGACGGCAGCAAGCGACAGCAGGCCCAGGCTCCCGGCCACGATCGCGGCGGGCCGGATACCCGTGCGCACCGAGGCACGGTCGAGCGCCACTTCCAACGCGCCGGCCGCATTGACCACGAGCGGCACGATCTGCTGGTCCAGGAAAAGCTTGGATGCCGATGGCGGGCTTGGCTTGTTCAACAGATAGTCACGTCCAACGGTCATGCTGTTCTCCGGGAGGACACGCGCCAGCCTTCTGACGGCATCCGCAAATGTGAGTTGCGTTCGCCCGTCAGCTACGCGAGTGGCTGAGGCGAGTTTTATGAATGCGGAGCCCGCCTGTGGAAAGACCTAGCTTCAAGCCCTATGACGCGCCAGCGGGCGGGTGGGGATCAGCGCGCTCGGTCGGCAACATCCTGCGCCGCGAGGGCGTCTTGGCGAGCGCGCCGGTCGCGCTCACGCAGCACAACAAGGTCGATGGCTACCAGTGCAACAGCTGCGCCTGGATCAAGCCGGCCAGCCCGCTGCCGCTCGAGTTCTGCGAGAACGGCGTCAAGGCCGTGGCGTGGGAGCTCACCGCCCATCGCTGCACCCCGGCCTTCTTTGCCGAGCACACGGTCGACGAACTGCTTGGTTGGGACGACTACCATCTCGAGCAAACGGGGCGCTTGACCCACCCGCTCCGGTACGACCGGACCACCGACAAGTACGTGCCGGTTTCGTGGGGCCACGCGATCGAGGATATCGCGCGCGAGTTGCGCGCCGTGGAGGACCGGCGCAAGGGCACGGTGTTCTACAGCTCCGGCCGCCTGTCGAATGAGGCGAGCTACCTGTATCAGCTGTTCGCTCGGCTGTATGGCAACAACAACCTGCCGGACAGCTCCAACATGTGTCACGAGACGACCTCCGTGGCACTGCCGGCCACCATCGGCCAGCCCGTCGGCACCGTGGCGCTGGACGACTTCGCCAAGACCGACTGCATCATGTTCTTCGGCCAGAATCCCGGCAGCAACAGCCCTCGCATGTTGCATCCGCTGCAGGAGGCGAGCCGCCGGGGCGTGCCGATCATCACCTACAACCCGCTGCGCGAGCGTGGGCTCGAACGCTTCACGAATCCACAATCGCCGACGGAGATGCTGACCAAGACATCCACGCGCATCAGCTCGCAATACCACCAGGTCAAGGCCGGCGGCGACCTGGCGGCGCTGGCCGGGATCTGCAAGGCCGTGCTGGCCATGCACGACGAGACGAAGGCGGCCGGCGGCCCAGCGGTGCTGGATGAGGCGTTCATCGCCGAGCACACGCATGGCTTCGCAGCGTTCGCCGAGTGGTTACGCGCCCAGGACTGGGACGAGCTCGAGCGGCGCTCCGGCCTGCACCGGGCGGACATGGAGGCCACTGCCGCCGTTTATGGTCACGCACGGTCGGCCATCGCCGTCTACGGCATGGGACTGACCCAGCATCGGGCCGGGGTCGAAACCGTGCAGATGCTGGTGAACCTATTGCTGATGCGAGGCAATATCGGCCGCGACGGCTCCGGCATCTGCCCGGTCCGCGGCCACTCCAACGTCCAGGGGCAGCGCGCCGTGGGGATCACGGAAAAGCCCGAGCTGTTTCCGCTCGATCGACTGGGCGAGCAGTTCGGCTTCGAGCCGCCGCGCGAGGCCGGGTACAACACGGTGGAGGCTTGCGAGGCCATCCTGAAGGGCGACGTGCGCGCCTTTTTCATGCTGGGCGGCAACTTCGCCCGAGCCATCCCGGATCACGGGCAGATGGAGCCGGCCTGGCGCGGCATGCGGCTGACCGTCAACGTCATCACCAAGCTCAACCGCAGCGCTCTGTTGCCGGGTGAGATCAGCTACATCCTCCCGGTCACCGGGCGCACCGAGATCGAGCGCACGGCGGCCGGACATCAGGTCCTCTCCATGGAGGACACCTCGGCCTGCATTCACGGCAGCCGCGGCCTGCGCGAGCCGGCCTCGCCGCACCTGATCAGCGAAATCCGCCTGCTCTGCGAGCTCGCGACCAAGACGCTCGAGCCCAATCCCAAGGTGCGCTGGGACGAGTATGCGATCCACTACGCCGAAATCCGGACGGAGATCAGCAGGACCCTCCCGGAAAACTTCTGGGACTACGAGCGCCGCATGTGGGAGCCCGGCGGCTTCCGCCGCGACCTACCCGCCACGCGCCGCGAATGGCATACCGATACGCACCGGGCCAATTTCATCACGCCTAAAGCGCTCGATGAGGACCTGGACATGCCCGAGGTCGGGCATGACACGCTACGGCTGATCACGCTGCGCTCCAACGATCAGTTCAACACGACCGTCTACGGCTATGACGATCGGTTCCGCGGCATCAACAACACGCGCAAGGTGGTGTTGATGAACCGGTCGGACATCGGCCGCCTGGGTCTCAAGATCGGCCAAACCGTGACGCTCAGGACCGTGGCCGATGACGGGGTCGACCGCCAGCTCTCCGGCATGCTCGTCGTGGCGTACAACATCCCCCTGGGCTGCATCGGCGGCTACTATCCGGAATGCAACGTCCTGTTGCCGATCTGGCATTACGCCGTCGGCAGCAAGACACCCGCGGCCAAGTCCATCCCTGTCACGGTGCATGTGGATGACGCCAGGGTCCTGGAACCACAGCTGGAAAGCACCGGCGTATAAGGGGCGGCGAATTGCTTGGCTTAGCCATAACCTCGACGATCTGTGATTGAGGCGGTGGACAGATCAAGTCCCGCGCAAGAACAGCTCGTGCAATGCCGATCGCTCATGGCGTTCAGGACGGTGTGAACGACCAAGCTCATCACAACGAGGCTGACGGTACGCTGGCGGACATCTCGGAGTAGTGCGCTGGATCAGTATTGAACCCCGCGCCACATCGGCCGTTCGGCGTTCGAGCGTGGTCGCCGATGCCGCTGGAGGAACTGTTGTGAAGCTTGAAGGCAAAATCGCCGTCATCACCGGAGCCGACAGCGGCATCGGCCAAGCCATGGCGGAGGCGTTCGCGCACGAGGGGGCGGACGTGGTCATCGGCTACCATTCGGACGCGGACGGCGCGGGCGAGACGGCGCAACGCGTCTCGCGCGCAGGCCGGCGCGCTCACCTCGTCCAAGTCGACGTCAGCGATCCCGCGTCGGTGCGAGCGCTGTTCGACGCCGCAGTCGCCGCCATTGGCACGCCCGATCTGCTCATGGCCAATGCCGGGACCGGGATGTCGGGCATGCCGGTTGCGGACATGGACGACGCTAAGTTCGACCAGGTTATCCGCACGGACCTGATGGCGCCCTTATACTGTGCCCGTTCGTTCATCCGGCTGCGCCGGCAAGCGGGCGGCCGCGGACGCATCGTGTTTACCGGGTCGGTCGCCGGGCATCTGCCGACACCCGGGAGCGCGCCGTACGGCATGGCCAAGGCGGGCGTGAACTCGCTCGTGCGCAGCCTCGCCCGCGAACTCGCCGAGGACAAAATCAACGTCAACGCGATCGCTCCGGGCCTGATCGCAACACCCATGACGCAAAAGCGCCTGGACGATCCCGAGAAGCGCGACGAGAGCATGCAGGCGATCCCCTGGCGGCGGCCGGGCCGGCCGGAGGAGATCGCGGCGCTGGCCGTGTTTCTTGCCTCCGACGACGCCGACTACGTCACCGGGCAGACGTGGGTGATGGATGGCGGGCTGACCATGAACTGGGGCGGTGCCTGACCTACGCTTCCAAACCATTCCGCACGAGGAGCACATCATGGCCATAGAGCCCGTCACGGCATATCCCAAGCCGCCCTTCCCGCAGCCGAAGATCCCGATGCCTGGTCAAAACCGGGACATGGATCCTAAGCCGGACCATGGCGAGACGTCCTACCAAGGCAGCGGACGGCTCGCTGGCAAGGCGGCGCTCATCACCGGGGCGGATAGCGGCATCGGCCGCGCCGTCGCCTTGGCGTTCGCGCGGGAGGGCGCCGACGTGGTGCTCTCCTATCTCGACGAGCATGACGATGCCAAAGAGGCGGCGTCTTGGGTCGAGAAGGCGGGCCGCCGCGCCGTCATCGCGCCAGGAGACGTCTCCGGCGAGGCGCATTGCCTGGAGCTGGTGGCCCGGACCGTCAAGGAATTCGGCAAGCTCGACGTTCTGGTCAGCAACGCGGCATTCCAGGCAACGCACGACTCGATCGAGGAGATCAGCGCCGAGGAGTGGGACTACACCTTCCGTACCAACGTCTACGCATATTTCTATCTAGCCAAGGCAGCGGTCGGAGTGATGCAGCCCGGCGGCAGCATCATCGCCACCTCGTCGGTCAACGCGAAATCACCATCTCCCGAATTGCTCGCCTACGCGACCACGAAGGGCGCTATCGCCAACTTCACCGCCGGGTTGGCGCAGTCGATCGCGCAAAAAGGTCTACGCGCCAACTGCGTCGGGCCAGGCCCGGTTTGGACGCCGCTGATCCCATCGACGATGCCGGAAGAGAAAGTGAAACAGTTCGGCAGCCAGGTTCCGCTAGGTCGCCCGGCGCAGCCCGTCGAACTCGTCGCGCCCTACGTGATGCTGGCCTCCGACGAGTTCGAGCTACATCACGGGCGCCTACATCCCTGTCACCGGCGGCAAGCCCACGCTCTAGGCGCCCGATCCGGCACGGGTCGTAGCGCCGATCGCCGCGGGCAGGTAAGCTCGCCCGCAGCGATCAGAGCTGGCCGCCAAGGCGCGCCGGCGGACCGGAGGACACGTGGACGCGCCGACCACCCAAGACCACGATCAGCACCGCCATACCAAGTCGGATGCCGACATCGCCGAGGCTGCGACCCTGCTGCCCGTCGCCGATATCGCGCGCGAGCGTCTCGGCATCGAGGCCCGGCACATCCAGCCGTATGGCTACACCAAGGCGAAGATCGAGCTTCCCTTCATCCGCTCGCTCGAGGACCGTGCCGATGGGACGCTCATCCTGGTCACGGCCATCACGCCGACGCCAGCCGGCGAGGGCAAGACGACCACCACTGTCGGCCTAGCCGACGGTCTGAACCGGATCGGCAAGAAAACGATCGCATGCCTGCGCGAGCCCTCGCTCGGCCCGTGCTTCGGGATGAAGGGTGGCGCCGCCGGCGGCGGCTACGCCCAAGTCGTGCCGATGACGGACATCAACCTGCATTTCACCGGTGATTTCCACGCCATCACGTCGGCCAACAATCTGCTGGCCGCCCTGGTGGACAACCACATCCACTGGGGAAACCAGCTCGGGATCGACCCGCGCCGGGTCAGCTGGCGGCGCGCGCTCGACATGAACGACCGGGCGCTGCGGCAGATCGTCTCGTCGCTTGGCGGCGTCGCCAATGGCTATCCGCGCGAAGACGGCTTCGACATCACCGTCGCGTCCGAGATCATGGCCATCGTCTGCCTCTCCCGCGACATCGAAGATTTGCGCCGCCGCCTCGCCAACATCGTCATCGGCACGACCCGCGACCGCAAGCCGGTGCGCGCGGCCGATGTGGAGGCCGTCGGCGCCATGGCAGCCCTGCTGCGCGATGCGCTCGCGCCCAACCTCGTGCAGACGCTGGAACATAACCCGGCCCTCGTCCATGGCGGCCCGTTCGCCAACATCGCACATGGCTGCAACAGCGTCATCGCAACCCGGGCGGCACTCAAACTGGCCGACTACGTCGTCACTGAAGCCGGCTTCGGGGCCGACCTCGGGGCCGAAAAGTTCTTCGACATCAAGTGCCGAAAGGCCGGCTTGTCGCCGTCGGCCGCCGTGGTGGTTGCCACGATCCGGGCGCTGAAGATGCATGGCGGCGTCGCCAAGGACCAGCTCAGGCGCGAGGATGCCGATGCCGTCCAGCGCGGCTTCGCCAATCTGGAACGCCACGTGCGCAACATCCGCAAGTTCGGCGTGCCGCCTCTGGTCGCAATCAACCGCTTCAGCGCGGATACGGACGCGGAGATGGACCGGCTGCGCACGCTGTGCGACGGTCTGGGGGTGCGCTGCGTCGTTGCCGACCATTGGGCCCGCGGCGGCGCTGGCGCGGAGGACCTCGCGCGCGCCGTCGTCGAACAGGTCGAGACCGGGTCCGCTAGCTTCCGTCCGCTGTATGCCGACGACGTCCCGCCTTGGGACAAGCTGCGCACGATCGCGACCGACATCTATGATGCCGGCGAAGTGACGGCCGATGCGGGCGTGAGGAAGCGTTTCGACGAGCTGCAGGCGGACGGTTTCGGCCATCTGCCCATCTGCGTCGCCAAGACCCAGTATAGCTTCAGCACGGACCCGAAGCGGGTGGGCGCCCCGAGCGGCCACGTGCTGCATGTGCGCGACGTGAGGCTTTCGGCGGGGGCGGAGTTCATCGTCGCGATCTGCGGCGAGATCATGACGATGCCGGGGCTACCGAAGGTCCCCGCGGCGAACGCCATCTCCCTGTCGCCGGCAGGGGCCATCACCGGGCTGTTCTGATCACTCCAGGAGCGGCTGCCGGCGGCCTTTGGCCGCGAACTGTATGCACTGCCAGACGATCAGTACGGCCACGACCGCGACGAACACGCCGCTGATCGGCCGCGTGACGAAGACGGTGAAGTCGCCGTGACTGAGCAGCAGCGCGCGCCGCAGGTTTTCCTCGAGCATCGGACCGAGGATGAAGCCGAGCATCAGGGGCGCTGGATCGAGTTGAAGACGCATGAACGTGTAGCCGAGGACGCCGAAGAACGCCGTGATGTAGATATCGTCGATGTTGTTGTTCACGCTGAAGGTGCCGATGCAGCAGAAGAACAAGATCGCCGGGAAGAGCACCCGGTAGGGGATCTTGAACACCGACAGCCAATACCGCACGAGCGGCACGTTGAGGAACAGCAGGAAGCAGTTGCCCACCCACATGCTGGCGACCAAGCCCCAGAACAGGTCCGGATGCTCGGGGATCATGTTGGGGCCGGGCTGGATACCCTTGATGATGAAGGCTGCCATCATCAGCGCCATCACCGGGTTCTCTGGAATGCCGATGCTCATCAGCGGGATGAAGCTCGTCCGCGCCGCCGCCTCGTCCGCCGCTGCCTGACCGGCGACGCCCTCGATCGCGCCCTGGCCGATCTCGTCGCGATACTTGCTGAACTTCTTGTCGATCGCATAGGCCGCGAATTGCGCGATCACCGGGCCGCCGCCCGGCATCAGCCCCAGCACCGAACCGGCGACGCTGCCGCGCAGCGCGCTCGGGATGATGCGCTTGAACTCCGGCCAGGTCGGGATGAGCTTGATCGCGCCGGCGAACGGCGAGCGGTGCTCCCGGTTGTCGAGGTTCTTGGTGATCTCGGCGATGCCGAAGCAGCCCAGCGCGATGCTGACCAGCCCGATCCCGTCGTCAAGCGAGTGCAGCCCGAAGGTGAAGCGCGCCAACCCGCTGTTGACGTCGGTGCCGACCTGCCCGAGCAGCACGCCGATCAGGCACATCGCCAATCCGTTCAGCAGATTGCCCGTGGTGACGAAGCTGACGCAGAAGAAACCCAGCATCACCAACGACGAATATTCGGCCGGGCCGAACAGCAGCGCCACGTTCCCCAGCGCCGGCGCAAGCACGGCCAGCACCAGCAGCGCCACCGTGCCGCCGATGAAGCTCGAGACGCCCGCCGTGAACAGCGCCAGCCCGGTTTTGCCCTTCAGCGTCATTGCGTAGCCATCAATACAGGCGACGATGCTGCTCGCATGCGGCATCCTCATCGTGATGGCGCTGACGCTGTCGCCGTACTGCGCGCCGTAGTAGATGCCGGCCAGCATGATGAGCGACCCGTCGAGCGGCAGCGAGTAGGTCAGTGGCAGCAGCAGGCTGATGGTGGCCAGCGGCCCCAGCCCGGGCAATAGGCCGACCAGCGTGCCGACGGTGCATCCGATGCCGCAGAACATCAGGTTCTGCCACGTCAGCGCATGCTCGAACCCGAACGCCAGGTTGTGCAGCGTATCCATCAGTAGAGGTTCAGTTCGAGGCCGAACAGTTTCTGGAAGGCGAACGCGATCGCGATCAGGACCGCGGCGATTTGCAGGTTGCGTAGGACCGAGTAGGGCGGCGCGGCCAGGGCGGCGCAGAACACCAGCAGGATGATCCCGAGCGCCATGTTCAGCGTCCGCGAGACGACGGCGAACACGAGCAAGCTGCCGAGGATCAGCCCCATATTCTTCAGGCTGAACCGCATCGGCACTCGCTCGACGAAGCGCGAGCGGACCACCGTCGACAGCCCGACGACGAGCAGCAGCGTGCTGACGAAAAGCGGGAACATGCCGGGTCCGGCACGCGCGACGTCGCCGATCGGGTAGCGCAGCGCCGGTATGCCGAACAGCAGCGCGATGCCGATCAGGCAGACGCCGCGCAGGAAATCACGATTGGTCAGCATCGCTCAGGGCTCCAGGTGGAAGCCGAAGAACTCGGCCGGATTGTCGACCAGCATCTTCTGCCGCAAAGCCGGCGTGGGCGCGATCTGCGGGATCAGGTCGACGAGGCAGGCATCGTCGGTCATGGGACCATCGAGGTTCACATGCGGCCAATCGGTGCCCCACAAGACGCGCTCGGGCGCGTGGGCGGCCAAGCGCTGCGCAATCGGCAACGCTTCCGCGTAGGGCGCGCGCTGGTGCGACAGCCGGTCCGCCCCGCTCAACTTGACCCAGGTCCGCCCGTTGTCGAGCAAACGGCAGAGCGCCTCGATGGCTGGTCCGTCCGGCCCCTCGCGCAGGTCCGGCCGCCCCATGTGGTCGATCACCACCGGCGCGTCGATGGCGCCGATGAAGTCCGCCAGCTCGACGATGCCGTGCCCGGCGACGTGGATCGCGATGTGCCAGCCAAACGGCCGCACCCGGGTGATGATGGCGCGCACCGTGTCCAGATCGGGGCATCCCAGATGAGGCATGAAGCTGAACCGGGCGCCGCAGAACCCGGCTGCATCCATGCGCGCGATCTCGTCGGCCGGCGTGCCGTCCCGGATCAGCGCGACGGCGCGGTAACGCCCTCTCCCGATCGCCAACGCGTCGAACACGGCCCGGTGGTCCCACCCGTGACCCTGGCTCTGGACCAGGACGGCGCGCTCGAAGCCGAGCCGGTCGTCGACCTGCCGCAAGGCCGTCTCCGGCGCGAGCGGCGGCACGAAGCTGCGGTCGTCCGGGACCGGAAAGCGATCGAACGGGCCGAACACATGGCAATGCGCGTTACAGCTTCCCGATGGCGGCCGGTACGGCATCAATCGCACCGGGCGGACATGCCGCCATCGACGATGATCTCGGTGCCCGTGATGAAGCGCGCTTCGTCGGACGCGAGGAACAAGGCCGCACGGGCTGTGTCGCGTCCGTCGCCCATGAAGCCCAGCGGGATGCGCGCCTGCCGGGTCTTGAGTAGCGCCGCGACGTCGCCGCCGGCGCGCTGGCCGGCAAGCCGCGTCTCGACCATCGGGGTGTGCATCTGGCCGGGGACGACCGTGTTCACCCGGATGCGCTTCGGCGCATATTCGACGGCGGTCACGCGCGAGAACTGGATCACTCCCGCCTTCGACGCCGCGTATGCGACCTGTGCGGCACCCGTCCAGCGGATCGCCGAGGTCGACGCCGTGTTGACGATCGCCCCGCCGCCGGCGCGCTCCATGTGCGGGATGACATGCTTGCAGGCGAGGAACACGCTCTTGAGGTTGTGGTCGAACTGCCGATCCCAGTCGGCCTCCGAAAGCGCGACCGCGCCGCCCTTGGCGGATCCGCCCACATTGTTGACCAGCACGTCGACCCGGCCGAACCGCTCGACGCAAGCCGCGACCATCGCTTCGACCTGCGCCGCATCGGTCACGTCGGCGGCGAAGGGTGCGATGCTCCGGCTGGCCGCGCCGGCCAGGGCGATCGTCTCCTGCATCGCCCCGAGGTCGCGGTCGACCGCAAAGACCTGTGCGCCCTCTTGCGCGAAGATCACCGCCGCGGCGCGGCCGTTGCCCCAGCCGGGGCCGACGCTGCCCGCTCCCGTCACGATGGCCACTTTGTCCTGCAACCGTCCCACCACCGCCTAGGCTCCCAACTCGGGCCGCTCGCCCTCGGGCAGCTCGAGTTCGAACGCGTTCAACGTCATGGCGACCAGCGTGTAATATCCGAGCAGACCAACCAGCTCGACGACGCCGCGCTCTCCCAAAGCCACAACCGCGGCGTGGTGGATGGGGTGGGGAACATGGTGGGTTTCGTGCAGCGCCACGGCGTAGGCGTAGACGGCCTCCGCAGCCGGGTCGGCGAACGCCGGCGTCTGCCGGATTGCGATCGCCTCGATGATCGCCGGGTCCAACCCGGCCTTGAGCGCCTCCCGCTTGTGCGCGAACCACTCGTACTGTGCCGTCCACTGCCGCGCCGTCACCAAGATCGCCAGCTCGGAGAGCCGTGGCTCCAGCGTCGTGTCGTAGCGAAGGAAGGCGCCCAGGCGCTGCGCGTGCCGCCCCAGCTCCGGACTGCGGATCCAAAGCCGCAGCGGCCCGGGCATGCGGCCTCGCTTGCCCGCGACCGCCTCGTCGACGACCTCGCGCTGCGTGGCATCCATCTGGTCGGGTGTGAGATCCGGCAGGCGCATACGGGCCTACGCCGCGCCTGACCGGACGAGCGTCGAAGTGCGGCGTGCCGCCATGGACCGTTCCTCCGTGATCGTGCGTTGGGCCGCCGATGCTAGCACGACACTCGCACGCCTGGTCGCTTGGTGGACATCATTGGTTCCGCGTGGTGGAACTGTATCGATGGTGGACGCTGATGGTCTCGGGGGAAACCGGTCGCTGCGGCGGGGCGTGGGGATCCTGCGCGCCTTCAAGCCGGGGCTCACGCTGCTCGGCAATGGCGAACTGGCCGAGCGCACCGGGCTCGCCAAGTCGACGGTCAGCCGGCTGACGCAGACGCTCGTGGAGGCCGGGCTGCTCGAGCATGACGCGGTGGCTCGTGCCTACCGCCTCGCGCCAGCGGTCCTGGCACTGGCGCATGCGATGCGGCTAAGCTCGCCGATCCTATCCGCCATCGGTCCAGTGATGCGCGCGCAAGCGGCCGAGTGGCGCGTCAACATCGGCCTGGCGGCACCGGACGGGGACTCGATGGTCTATCTGGAGTCGTTCCGATACAGCCATCGCGCTCGGTTCAGGACGGTCGTTTCCGGCGCACGGGTGCCGATCGAGCTGACCTCGCTCGGCCGCGCCTACCTCTGGGCGCTGCCCGGGGCCGAGCGCGACGGCGCCCTTGCCGCCATCGCCAGCCGCCGGTCGCGCGAGTGGCCGCGGCTGGTGCGTGAGATCGGGCAATCGTTCAGCGAACTCGATCGCGACGGCTTCTGCACCGTTCGTTGGCAACCCCGCGCATTGGCCGTCGCCACCCCGATCCAGACTGCGACGCTGGCGCCGCATGCGCTCAATCTCAGCATCGCCAGCGACGAGCCGCTCGCCGCCGGCCAGCGCCGTCTCGGTCCGCTTCTGCTCGATCTCAGGGCACGGTGCCTCGAGCGACTCGGCCGGGCCGTTCCACAGGCTGGAATGGCTGCATCGGCCTGAGCGTCCCCTCCCCTATGGTCGCCCCAACGAGCAAGTCGTCATTGGAGGAACGGGATGATCTCTCGACGTTCGATCGCCGCCGCAGTGACGGCGGCCATCCTCGGCGCCAGCGGCGCGCCGGCATGGGCCGCTTTTCCCGAAAAGCCGATCCGCCTCGTCGTCCCGTTCTCGCCGGGTGGCGGCACCGACTCCATCGCCCGGGCGCTCGGCGCCCTGCTGGCCCAATCGCTCGGCCAACCCGTCCTCGTCGACAACAAGCCCGGCGCCAGCACGATCATCGGCTCCGACTACGTCGCGAAAGCCGCGCCGGACGGCTACACGCTGCTGATCGCAACCCTGGCGCATGCAGTCAACCCGAGCATGCAGCGCACCATGCCATTCGACACCGAAGCGGCATTCGCGCCGGTCACGCTGATCGGCAGCTCCTACAACGTCCTGGTCGTTCGCCCCGACAGCACGTTCTACTCCGTCGCCGACGTGATCGCTGCGGCCAAGGCCAATCCCGGCAAGCTCTCCTACGCCTCGCAGGGCAGCGGGACGTCGGCGCACCTGGCCGGGGAGTTGTTCAACAACCTCGCCCGCGTCCAGCTGCTGCATATCCCATATCGCGGTGCCGGCCCCGCTCTGATCGACGTGCTCGGCGGGCGAGTGGACATGATGTTCGCCACCAACGCCGCCTCCGCGCCGTTCATCGCCGACAAGCGCCTGCGCGCCGTTGGGACGACAGCGCCGGAGGGCAAGTCTCCCATCCTGGGCGTCCCGAGCATCGCGCAGACGATTCCCGGCTACAGCGTCGATAGCTGGTACGCGCTGTATGCGCCCGCCGGCACGCCGCCAGCCGTCGTCGGCAGGCTCGCCGCGGCGGTAGCCGACGCCGCGAAGAGCCCCGAGCTGATCACCCGGTCCGAGTCGGAGGGCGTCACGTTGCGGCCCGGCGGACCCGGCGAGTTGCGCGACTTCATGGCCGGCGAGTTCGCACGCTGGCGCAAGCTCGTCACCGAAAACAAGATCACCGCGGATTGAGGCCATGACCGAACTCGTCCTGACCGAACTGATCGACGGCGTCGCCGTCATCACACTGAATCGCCCCGACAAGCGCAACGCGATGAGCGACACCATGCGTGCGGCTTTCGTCGACGCGCTGCACCAGGCTTCGGCCGACCGCGCGGTGCGCGCCCTCGTCCTCACCGGCGCCGGCCGCGCCTTCTGTGCGGGCGGCGACGTGGCGGGCATGAAGCAGCGGATGGACGCGCCGCCCGGCGAGGTCGGCTTCAACGGCTGGAGCCGGCAGCAAGGAGTGCACCGCGCGCAGATGCTGCTGCACACGCTCCCCAAGCCGACGGTCGCGGCCGTCAATGGCGCGGCGGCCGGCCTAGGCGCGGACACGGCGCTGGCCTGCGACTTCGTCGTGGCCAGCAGCAGCGCGACATTCGTCTGGTCCTACATGCTGCGCGGCCTCATCCCGGATGGCGGCGGTCTCTACTTCCTGCCGCGCCGGGTCGGGCTGGCCAAGGCCAAGGAGCTGATCTTCACCGGCCGCACGCTCGAGGCCCACGAGGCGCAGCAGATCGGGCTCGTTGATCGCATCAGCACGCCGGACGCACTGCTGGCGGACGCCATCGCGTGGGCGCGCACAGTGTCGGCCGGATCCGCCACCGCGCTGGCGCTCGCCAAGACTCTGGTCAACCAATCCTACGAGAGTGCCCCCCAGGCGCTGTTCGCCAGCAGCAGCCAGGCCCAGGGCATCTGCTACACCAGCACCGAGCATCGCGAGTCCGTCCGTTCGTTCCTGGCCAAGAGCGCGGGCTGAACATGGCTGCCGAGCTCGAAACGCTGTTCCATCCGCGCCGGGTCGCGCTCGTGGGCGCCTCGGCCGACCCGGCCAAGACCGCCGGCATGCCGCTCCGTTTCCTCCGCCAGCACGGCTTCGCGGGCGACATCTACCCGGTCAACCCACGCGCCGCCGAGATCGACGGGCTGACGTGTTATCCCAGCGTCGCCGCTCTGCCGGAAACGCCGGACGTGGCGCTGGTGCTGCTCGGTGCCGCCGGGTCGATCGACGCGGTGCGGCAACTCGCCGAACGCGGCGCGACATACGCGATCGTCCTGGCCAGCGGCTTCGGCGAGGCGGGCGAGGAGGGACGACGCCGGCAAGCGGCACTGCTGGAGGCGGCGGGAACGATGCGCCTACTCGGCCCGAACACGATCGGGCTGGTCAACGTGACGGACTCGCTGCCGCTATCGGCGAGCGGGGCGCTGGCCGGCGCCCCGCCGGTGCGCGGGCCGGTGGGCGTGGTCTCGCAAAGCGGTGGGATCCTCGGCGCGCTGCTGTCGCGCATGACGGCCGCGGGCGTCGGCCTGTCCAAGCTGGTTTCGACCAGCAACGAGGCCGACCTCGAGATAGCCGACTTCGTCGACTATCTGGCCGATGACCCGGCCACGACGGTGATCGCTCTCTACATCGAGACCATTCGGCATCCCGCGCGCTTCCGCGCTGCCGCCGAGAAGGCCCGGGCCGCCAGCAAACCGATCGTGGCGCTCAAGATCGGCCGCTCCGAAGCCGGCGCCCGCGCCGCGGCGTCGCACACCGGCGCGATGGCCGGCGCCGACCGGGTGTATGACGCCTTCTTCGCCGATCTCGGCATCGTCCGGGCGCAGATCTTCAGCGAGTTGGTGGATCTTCCCGCCGCGCTGGCCACGCAACGGCCGCTCAAGGGCAAGCGGGTCGCCGTGCTGACGTCCACCGGGGGCGCCGGCACGCTCGTGGCCGATACGCTCGGCCTCGCCGGCTTCGAGGCGCCCGTTCCCGACGCCGCGACGCTCACCCGGCTCGAGGCAGCGATGCCGGCCGGCCTCGGTGCGCTCGACGGCAACCCGATCGACCTGACGCTGGCCGGGTTGCGTCCGGACATCCTGTCCGCCTGCGCGCGCGCGCTGCTCGAGAGCGACGGCTACGACGCCCTTGCCATGATCGTCGGCTCCTCGTCGGTCGCCGATCCGCTGCTGGTCAGCGACGCGCTCCGGCACGGCGGGGCTGGCACCGCCAAGCCGATCCTGGCTTATGTCAGCCCCCATGCACCCACCGCGGCGGCCAACCTGACCGCACAGGGCATTCCGGCGTTCACCGCACCGGAGACCATCGCCGCCGCTCTGCGCGCCCTGCAGCGCAAGCCTGCACCGCTGCCCGAGCCAGACCGGGCGCCGGCCGTCCCACTCGCCGCCGACTGGCAGGGCGCGCTCGACGAGCGGCAAGCCAAATCCCTGTTCGCCGCATGGGGCATCCCCGGCGTCCGCGAGACGGTTGTGACCGACGCCCGATCGGCGGCCGAAGCCGCGGCCGGGCTCGGGGGCAGAGTGGTGCTGAAAGTCCTTTCCGGTGCGATCACCCATAAGAGCGACGTCGGCGGCGTGCAGGTTGGGCTCGACCCTGCCACGGTCGGCCCGGCGCTGAACGCGATGCGGCACCGCCTGCAGGCCGCCGGACACGCGGCGGAACGTTTCGTGGTGCAGGAGATGATGTCGGGCGGCCTCGAACTGATCCTCGGTTGCCGGCGCGACCCGCTCGGCGCCGTGCTGCTGCTCGGCATGGGCGGCGTGGCGGCGGAACTGACGCAGGACACGTCGCTGCGCCTCGTGCCGCCGGACCGGCCGCTCTCGCGCGACCAGGCAGACGCGATGATGCGGGAGCTTCGTCTCTGGCCCTTGCTGGACGGTTACCGCGGCGCCCCCAAACACGACACGGCGGCGCTCGCTGCCGCGATCGTCGGGTTCTCGCGCTTGCTCGCCCAGCACGGCGACCGGCTGATCGAGGCGGAGATCAACCCGCTGTTCGTGTTCCAGGCCGGTCATGGTGTCCGTGCCGCAGACGGCGTCGCCCTCCTCACGAGGGGTGCGCCGGACGGTCGGGCGGCCTAAGAAGGGCCAAACCGGAGGAAACGATGAACCGACGCATCCTGTTGACGGCGATATGCTGGCTGCTCGCCGGCGGCGCGATGCCAGCCTGGGCGCAGCAAAAGCCGGTGCGCCTCATCGTCGCCTTCGCGCCGGGCGGTCCGGTCGACAGCGTGGCCCGGGTCATTGCCGGCCCGCTCGGCACAGCGCTGGGCCGCACGGTGATCGTCGAGAATAGGCCGGGCGCCAACGGTGTCCTCGGCGCGCAAGACGTCATCCGTGCGCCGGCCGACGGATCGACGCTCTGGCTCACTTCGGTCGGCGCCGCGGCGATCAACCCCGCGCTGTACGAGCACCTGCCGTATGACATGGCCCGCGATTTCGCCCCCGTGTCGCTGGTGGTCAACAACGTCGAGGTCCTCGTCGTCAACGCCGACAACAAGGCCAAGACGGCCGCCGACTTCGTCGCCCGCGCCAAGACCGCCACGGATACGCCGATGGGATCGTCCGGAGTCGGCTCCGTGCCTCATCTAGCCATCGAGCAACTCGCCAGCGCGACCGGCGCCAAGCTCCTACACGTGCCCTACAAGGGCGCTGCTCCGGCGCTGACGGACCTCATGGGCGGCCGGGTCGACGGCTTCTTCGGCGACGTCCCCGGCCTGATCGGCTTCGTCAAAGCCGGGCGGCTCCGCGCCATTGGTGTCGCCGCCGAGCAGCGGCACCCGTCGCTTCCGGACGTGCCGACCTTGCATGAGCAGGGTCTCGCAGGCGTGGACACCAACAATTGGTATGCGATCTTCGTCAGCGCCAAGACGGCGCCCGGCGTCGTGATCACCCTCAACCAGGCGATCCACACGGCGCTCCAGGCGTCCTCGGACACGCTGCTGCAGATGGGCGCCGAGCCCGCCCCCTCGACCCCGGCCGAGCTCGCCGCACTCCTTTCGAGCGACACCGCGAAGTGGGGCGCGCTGATCAAGGCCAAGGGGATCAAAGGCGAATGACGCAGCCTCGCGAGCTCGCGAAATCTGCGCCATACTCGACGGTATCAATCCACACGACATTTTGGAGACGGTGATGCGCTTTGCGACGTTGGAGCTGGACGGCCGCGCCCAGCCAGTCGTCATCTCGCCGGACGGCAGACAGTTCTGTCCGGTCGCGACGGCCAAGCCCGGGTTCTCCGGCGATCTCGTCGACCTGATCGCCACTGGCCAGGCACTCGCGGCCCCGTCCGAGTGGATCAAGCTCGACGGCCATGCCTTGCTTGCACCCATTCCGCAGCCGCGTCGAAACGTGTTCTGCGTCGGCAAGAACTATCATGAGCACGCCAAGGAATTCGCCCAATCCGGCTACGACACCTCTGCGGCCAAGGGCGAGCTGTCGCCGGAGTTCCCGGTGATCTTCACCAAACCCGCCTCGGCCATCGTAGCCGACCAGGCCCAGGTGCACGCGTTCGCCAACCTGACCGAGCAACTCGACTACGAAGCCGAGCTCGCCATCATCATCGGCACGCCCGGCCGTGGCATCAGCCGGGAGCGGGCGCTCGAGCATGTCTGGGGCTATACCATCGTCAACGACGTCACGGCCCGCGACCTGCAGCAGAAGCATCGGCAGTGGTTCATCGGCAAGTCGATGGATACGTTCTGCCCGATGGGACCCTGGGCTGTCACCGCCGACGAGGTGGGCGATGCGGCCACGCTCGATGTAAAATGCTGGGTCAACGGCGAGTTGCGTCAGGACGCCAACACGCGAGACCTCATCTTCGACATCCCGACCATCATCGCGACGATCTCGGCCGGCATCACCTTGATGCCCGGCGACGTGATCGCGACCGGCACGCCGGCTGGCGTGGGGATCGGCATGAAGCCACCGCGCTTCCTCAAGCCGGGCGACACGGTGCGGATCAGCATCACCGGGCTCGGCACGCTAACCAACACGATCGCGAACTGACCATGGCCGCACTGACCCGCCGCGCCGCCATGGCGATCGCCGCCAGCGCCCTGGGCCGTCCTGCCCTGGCGGCCGACACCTATCCGAGCCGGCCCGTGATCATCGTCGTCCCCTTTGCGGCGGGCGGATCGGCCGACGTGTATGCCCGGCTCCTGGCCCCCAAGCTCCAGGCGGCGTTGGGACAACCGTTCATCACCGATGACCGGCCCGGCGCCGGGTCGATCATTGGCAGCGACTACGTCAAGAATGCCGCGCCCGACGGCTACAAGCTGTTGCTGATCTCGAACGCGCACACGGTCAATGAGACGCTGTTCGCCAAGAAGCCGTTCAAACTGACCACCGACTTCGTGCCGATCGCGCCGATCAACTCCTCCGATCTCGTGCTGGTCACCCGGCCTGGCCTCGGGCTGAAGACGGTCGCCGAGCTGATCGCCAAGGCCAAGTCGGATCCGGGCAAGCTGACCTATGCGTCTTCCGGCCCGGGAACGCCGTACCACATGGCCGGCGAGCTGTTCAAACAGATGGCCGGTGTCGACATCCTGCACGTCCCCTACCGGGGCAGCAGCACTGCGCGGACCGACGTGATGGGTGGACAAGTCGACATGATGTTCGACGCGACCACGACGATATCGACTTTCATCAAAGCCGATCGGGTCATTGGGCTGGCCACCACCGGAACCGCTCGGTCGGACATCCTGCCCTCGCTACCGACCGTGGCCGAGACAGTGCCGGGCTACGAGGCGGTGATCTGGCTCGGGCTCGTCGGCCCGAAAGGCATGCCGGCCGGAGTCGTCGAGACGTTGAGCCGGGCCCTCGAAGCGGCCCTATCGAGCCCGGACCTCAGAACCGCCTGGGCCAAGGACGGCGCGGTGCCGCTGCTGATGACGCCTGCCGCGTTCGGTGCGTTCATCTCCGAGGACATCGAGAAATGGGCCAAGGTGGTGAAGGTGTCCGGCGCCAAAGCAGGGGATTAGCGGGCGTGCCGGACCCCATCGCGCTGAACGTGTTGAGTGCCGGGGCCGCCAAGGGGCTGGTCGGCGATCTGACCGGAGGTTTCACCGCCGCGACGGGGCAGCCGGTCGCCGGCATCTTCAGCGCAGTCGGCGCGATCCGCGAGCGCTTCGAGACCGGAGCTCCCTGCGACGTTCTGATCCTCACCGCCGAGCAGTTGAGCGAGCTCGAGGCGGCCGGCCTGGTCCGGCCAGGGTCGGTCTCGCCGATCGGGACCGTGCGGACGGCCGTCGCGGTGCTGCAGGGCCAACCGATGCCAGACATCTCGACCTGCAAGACCTTTGCGGCCGCGATGCGGGAGGCGAGCGCCATCTTCATGCCCGACCCCTACAGGAGCACGGCGGGCATCCATGTGCGGCGGGTGTTCGAGGCGCTCGGGCTCATCGACGCGCTGCAATCCAAGCTGCGCACGTTCCCCAACGGCGAGACCGCGATGCGCACGTTCGCCGACGCAGCCCCGGCGGGGGGCATCGGCCTGACGCAAACCACCGAGATCCTCTACACGACGGGCCTCAGCCTTGTGGGGCCGCTGCCGCCGGAACACGACCTTGCGACCGTCTACGCCGCCGGGGTCAGCGCAACCGCCCGAGACCCGGTCTCGGCCGCAGTGCTCGTCGCCGAGTTGACCGGTCCCGGCAGCGCCGGGTTGCGTCGGCACAGCGGGTTCGAATGACGCCCGCGCGGATCAGTGCACGGCTTGTCCGACTTTTTCGGTCGTTTTAGCCGCTAAAGCCAAGGCGATCACGGCTGTCGCGAACGCCGAAGGCTCGTCGGTGATGACGACGTTCGGGATCGGTCCGAGATCATGCCCGCGCGCGCCGATCGTCGTGCTCACGATCGGCTTGCCGAACTTGATCGACTCGATGAAGCGGATGCTGACCCCGGTCCCGTAACAAACCGGAATGACGGCGACGGCGACGGCGCGATAGAACGAGTCCACGGTGTTTAGGCTCATCCAGATCGTGACGCCCTCGACCCCCTCGAATAACGATCGAGCGAGCGGCCCGACGCGGCCGGCGATCAGGAACGAAAACTCAGGCCGCTTCTCCTTGAGGAGCGGCAGGATCCGATCGCGGAAATAGAGCAGCGCCTCGATGTTCATGACGTCAGCCGATCCGATGAACCCGGCATCGAATTGTTGATCGGCAACGTCGTATGTCGTGTCGCTCACGGGAGAATAAATTGCCGGCGCATAGACGAGCTTATCGGCCAGCATCGGGTCAGCCATGTATGACGCCATCTCCTGGGCGGAGTTGACGATGATGGACTTGCATCGCTGAAGCAAACGTCGCTCGACGCGGCGGGACCGGGCGAGGTTGGTCCGGCTCACCTGATGACGTAGCCAGGCCGCCCCATGATCCCGCAGGACCGTGCGAAGCGGCAGGGCGGAGAATACCCTGTTGTGGACGAGACTGTAGTTGCTGGCGCGCGCAACGAAATCATCGTGGAGATTGAGGATGATCGGGATGTCGGCCAGGTGATCGAGAACCCTCCCGAGGAGTTGCATTCCGTGCACCTTGTGCACGTACAGCGTCCCGATGCCCCAGCTTCGCACGACGTCCGCGATGCGCTGCGCTTCGGCAGGCCCTTTCGTGGTCAAGAAGGGGTGCGACGGAAGGACGTTCCCCGTCAATGACCGGTCCGCCTCGCGAAACGCCTGGCCGACCCGGCCCAGCACGGCCCCACCACGGTTCCAACCAGGCAGCAGCAAGTAGTCGGAGAACGTTGATCGATACGCTTCCGCTATCGGCGATTGGAGCACGGCCGGGTCGCGGTAGAACGAGATGCAGTAGAGCTTCCACCCATCCTCGGCGTAGCTGCGGACCACGGCGGCATAGGTCTGTTGCGACCCGTTGTGCGGCGGCAGGAACGGCTCTTCGGTAACGAACAAGATCGACTTGTCGTTCGCTGGGGCTGCCTCCTGCCCGCTTTGCCGGGGTTGGCCACCGGCTTTGGCGAGCCAATGCCGCGCGACGTTGTACAGCCCGACGGGCATCGCGTTTCTGCCGAACAAAACGGCGATCTGTTTCGGGGAGAGCGACCCGGCGCGCAGGGCACGGACCATCAGCGCGACAGACTGGGCCGGCGACTCCCGCCACAGCCTTCCGCTCAGGAAACGGACCTTTCCCGCCAAAAGCACATGCGGCGAGACGTGTGGCGCCGCCCGTTCGGAAAAGAGCGCGACGATGTCGATCCACTTGCGCAGATCGTCGGCGCTGCTGGCGCGGTCCGACGTGGACTCGTTGTTCCATATCGTCAGCACCTCATCGAGGACGATGAATCGCGCTCCGGACCCCTCGATCTCGATGAGGAAGAGCTGATCCTCGAGTTGGCCCATGTCCTCATAAAACGGAAAGCGTTGCGCCAGGGTGCGCGCGAGGAAATAGGCGCTGGTCTGGGCGAAGCCGCCATCGACGTAGAGGTATTCGGCGAAGCTTCGGCCCGGGGCGGGAAGGTGGATCGGCCGGATGAGTTCGTGGCTGCCATCGAGCAGGACCCGGGTCTTGGACAGGCAGAACGTCGCGTCGGGATCTGGCTCTGCCAGCACCGCCTCGACCTGCCGCTCGAGCTTTTTGGGCAGCCAGCGGTCATCCGAATCGAGGAACGCGACGAACCGGCCCTGGGCGGCGGCAATGCCGGTGTTGCGCGCCGCACCCGGTCCCTGATTGGCCGCCTTGCGGATCAGCCGGATGCGGGCGTCGTCAGCGTACGGCGCCAGCGCGCCGTTGACGTCGTCGGTCGAGGCGTCGTCCACGACGATCACCTCGAAATCCTGGAACGTCTGCTGCAGCACGGAGTTGATGGCGGTCCGGATCGTGTGCCGCCGGTTGAAATACGGGATTATGACGCTGATGGCGACCATCAGCCCGACACCGTGCTGGCGTAGAGGCTCACATACGCCTCCATTTGGCTGCGTATCGAGAACAGCTCGCGCGCGCGAAGCACGGCGCTCCGGCTGATGCGCGAATACAGCGCTGGATCGCCGAGCAGGCGCGCGATGCGGTCGGCATAGGCGGCCGGGTCGGCGGACGGCACCAGGAAGCCGGTCGTGCCGTCGGCGACAGCCTCGTTGGTGCCCGCGATGTCGGACGCGACGACCGGAATGCCGCGATGCATCGCTTCGATTACCGAGACGGGCAGGCCCTCCCAACGGGACGGAAGCACCATGATCCGCGCGCTCTCGAGCAGGCGCAACGCGCTGGAATGCTCCTGCTCGCCCTGGAATGTGACCTGCTGCTCCATTCCGGCGAGCCTGACCTTCTCGCGGAGCATCGGCTCGAGATTGCCCGAGCCGATGATGCTCAACGACGGACGCAGCGGCTTCATCGCATCGAGGATGTCGACGAGGATGCCTGGATTTTTCTGGAAGTGAAGCCGCCCCAGGAAGGCGAGGTCGAATGTGGCACTCGTCATGGACGGCTCGGCCGGGGCAGCGCCGTTATAGATCACCTGCGTCCGAGCCGCGCGCGGCAGCAGACGGTCTTGGGCCGCGAGCTTGATGTCGTTGGACGACACGAACACGGTCGCCGTCGCGCGCTGGGTGCAGAACCGTTCCGCCAGCATCGCGAGATGGCGCACGACGGGCGGCTTCTTGCTGTAGTGAAAGCCGTGCACCGTGTAGATCAGGGTTCGGCGTCGTGCCTTCGGCAGCAGTGCGATCGTCAGTGCGGCACGGGCGCCGTGCGCATGAACCAGGCTGGACGGGTTGGCCGCGAGATAGCGCGAGATCTGCCGCGACAGCGCGAGCGTATTGCCGCGCGACCTGAAATCGAGCGGCAGGGTGAACAGGCCTTGACGCTCCGCCTGCGCGAGGATGTAGGACCCGGCTTGGCTCGCGACCGTTACGGTTGCGCCCTGCTTGGCGAGCTCTTGCGACAGTTGTAAGACGACGGTGGTGCCACCGCCCGCCGCACCATCGCCGACGATCTGCAGGATAGGTGGGACCGCAAGGCTCGTCTGATACTCCGGCGAGTCGGGCGGTGCCACGGCCTCGACGAGCGTATGATCTCGTGCAGTCACTGGAACTGAGCAGGCCTCGACGCCGCGCAGGATGGACGCAACACCACAGGGCCGATCGCTAGGTTGATCATCGCAGGAAACCAGTCAGAAATGAAGATCGATCCGTTCTAGATGTCGAAATCGGCTAGCGTTTGAACTAACCACGGAATACGAAGGAGAGGCAATCTCTCGCGCGGTGCCCGCGGCGGCCGTCATCGAGGGGGTGCGCGCCGCTCAGTGCGCGAAGGACACGGCCTGGAGCGAGGACCCTTCACGCCACGCTGACGGAAGCGAGCGTGAGACATTTCCATGAATCCGCCCGACGGTCGCCTCGATCAGGCCGGGAGGTCAGGCGGCGGTCCGCCCGGCCGCCCGTGCCAGGCGCTCCGGGCCGAACGCCGCGAGCTCGTCGGTCCGCTGGGCCAGCACCGCTTGCGCCACCGCCTCGCCCAGTCCCGCTGAGTGCTTGAACCCGTGTCCCGAGCAGGCCGAGACGATGATCGCGTGGTCGTTGTCGGGCAGCGTGGCAATCAGGAAGTCGCCGTCAGGCGTGTTGGTGTAGGGACAGACGACGCTGCGCAGCGGCGCGGGGGCGAGGCCGAGCAGGCGCCCGGCCGCATGGCGCCGGGTCAGAGCGGCGCCTTCGTCCGGCCCCACGTCGCGCCGCAGTTGGTCCGGGTCGTCGGTGACGTCCAGGTATTGCTCGCGCGCGAGCTTTACACCCTCCGTGCCGGGCGGGATCGGGAAGCCGTAGAAACTGTCCTCGGCCGTATCGCCATGGGCCCAGATGAAGACTGGGAAGCGTCCCGGGGCGAAGCGCGCCGGGTCGTCCGGCTGGAACCAGTGCAGGACTTGGCGGGCGATGCTCATGTGCGGCGCAAGTGCCGCGCCGGCCAAGCCGGGGGACCAGACGCCCGCCGCCAATACGGCGCGCGCAGCCTGCACGCGATCGCCCGAAGCGGTGGTGACGGTGACGCCGTCGCCGTCACGCTCGAGCCGCACGACTTGTGTCTGCCCCCGCACGGTCGCACCGAGCCGTTGCGCGGCCGCGAGTTGTGCGCCGACGCATCGTTCCGGCCGCACAAAGCCACCCTCAGCCTCGAAATAGGCGAGCTCGTCGCCCTCGAGCCGGAATTGCGGGAAGCGCCGCATCACCTCGTCGGGTGACAGCACCTCGTGCGCGATCCCATACCGCTTGGCCGCTTGGATGGTGCGGCCGACGAAATTCGACTTGCCGTGCACCACCGCGTTCGCCGCACCGCTGGCCAGGATGAGCGCGCCACACTGCGTCAGCAGGTCATCGCCGCTCTCCGCCTCCAGCTCCCGCCATAGCTCGTGGGAGCGAAGCACGAGCGGCACGTAAATCTCGCCCTCGCCGATCGCGCAGCGTGTGATGCGGGTGTCCCCGTGTGTGGAGCCGTGGCTATGCGGCGGATCCCAGCGGTCCAAGCCGAGCACGCGCTGGCCACGGCGGGCAAGCTGCCACAGCGTCGCCGCGCCCACGGCGCCAAGGCCGATGACGATCGTGTCGTAGCTTTCCCGCATCCTCTGGCCCCGCCGGCGTGGTGGCGACAGAGCATCGCATCCGGGTCGTGTTGGCAAGCATCGACCGCGGCGATAACGGGCCGAAATCGCTGATCGCATCCGAATGCGGAACCGCTTGCAGCGCTTCGCGGCATTTGCAACTGTGATGCAGGAGGCGCCCATGACCGTGTCCGCTGAAACGACGACGACCCATACCCAGCCGATCCTGCAAGCCCGTGGCATCGTCAAACGGTTCGGCCATGTCGAGGCCCTTCGCGGCGTCGATTTCGATGCCCATTCCGGCGAGATCACCGCGCTGATCGGCGACAACGGCGCGGGCAAGAGCACGCTGGTCAAGATCCTGTCCGGCGTCTACGGCCCGACCGAGGGCACGCTGCTGGTCGATGGCAAGCCGGTCAGCTTCGGCAGCCCGTCGGACGCCCACGCCCTCGGGATCGAGACGGTGTACCAGGATCTCTCCGTGTGCCCGGACCTGACCCCGAGCGCGAACATGTTCATGGGGCGGGAAGCCGTCCGGCCCGGCCTCATGGGCCGGCTCGGGTTTCTCGACAACGCAACGATGCGGCGGGAGAGCGCGCTTGCGTTCACCAAGCTTAAGGTCCAGCTCAAGGACATGGACGCGCCGATCGCCAGCCTGTCCGGCGGCCAGCGGCAGAGCGTGGCCATCTGCCGGGCCGCCATGTGGGCCAAGCGCGTCGTGTTCATGGACGAGCCGACCGCAGCCCTCGGCGTAGTGCAGACCGCCCGCACGCTGGACCTTGTGCGGCGCATCCGCGACACGGGCGTCGCCGTCGTGTTGATCAGCCACAACATGCGCGACGTCATCCAGGTGGCCGACACGGTGGAGGTGCTGCGTCTCGGCCGGCGGATCGCGACGATGCGCAACGCCGGACTGAGCGTCGCCGATCTGGTCGGCGCCATGACCGGCGCGCTCGACGTCGAGGTGGCGGCATGACGCCCGACGCCGCCGCGCTCGCCCCGGCCGAGCTTGCGCCGCCGCCGCCGAGCAGCGGGCGCTTGCTGAAGAATGCCATGTCGTCCTCGCCGTTCTACATGGGCGTCATCCTGCTGCTGCTCGTGGCGCTGTTCTCGTTCCTGCACCCGGCGACGTTCGCCAGCAGCTTCAATATCCGCAACATCTTCCTCGACGCCGCCGTGTTGCTCGTGCTCGCGGTCGGGACGACGTACATCATGATCGCCGGCGGCTTCGACCTGTCGATCGGGTCGGTGCTCGTGTTCTCCGGCGTCGTGGCCGCGCAGGTGATGCTGTCGATGGACCCGGACAGCCCGCTGACGATCCTCGCCGGCAGTGCCGTGGCGCTGCTCTGCGGGGCGGCTTGGGGCCTGTTCAACGGCCTGTGCATCACCCGGCTCCGGGTCTCCGCACTCATCTCCACCCTCGGCTCAATGGGCGCCGCACTCGGGGCCGCTTACCTCGTCACCGACGGCAACGACATCCGCACGGTTCCCAACGCGCTCATCGCCTTCGGCCATGGCTCGATCCTGAACGTGCCGTGGCTGGTGGTGGTGACGGCGATCGTTTCCGTCGTGGGCGGGATCGTGCTGCACATGACCCGGTTCGGCCGCCACACCTACCTCGTCGGCTCCAATGGCGAGGCGGCACGCCGGGCCGGCATCAACGTGTCGGGCCATCTGCTCAAACTCTACATGCTGAGCGGATTGTTGGCCGGGTTCGCCGCCATGCTGTCGCTCGGCCGCTTCAGCACCACAACGCTCGAGGGGCACGCCAACGATCCGCTGGAGGCCATCACCGCGGTCGTCCTCGGCGGCACGGCGTTGACCGGCGGCCGCGGCTCGATCATCGGCACCGTCGTCGGCGTGTTCATCCCGGCCGTACTCGCCAACGGCTTCATCATCATGGGCATCCAGCCCTTCTGGCAGATGGTGGTGATCGGCTTCGTGGTCATCGCCGCCGTGTATGCCGACCAGATCAAGCGACAGAAGAGTGAGCGCCTGTAACATGCGTCGTACCATCGCCAGCGTCTTTGTCCTTGCGGCTTCTCTCGCCCACGCGCATGCGGCCGAGCGAGACTACAAGATCACCTACATCCAGGGCGTCACCGGCAATCCGTTCTACATGTCGGTCGCTTGCGGGGCGGCCGAGGCGGCCAAACGGCTTGGCGTGACGTTCGACTCGCAGGGGCCGCAGCAATATACGCCCGCGCTGCAGATGCGCGTGCTCGATGCGGTCATCGCCGCGCGCCCGAACGGCATCCTGTTCACCGCGGACGACCCGGTCGCTCTCACCGCGACGCTGATCGAAGCCAAGGAGCGCGGCATCAAGATCATTTCGATCGATGGCGACATCAAGGACATGGGCGTCGCACTCGCGAACATCCAGTCCGACAACGTCGAGGGTGGGCGGCAGGCCGGGGCGGAACTGGCCAAGCTGATTGGCGGCAAGGGCAAGGTCATGGCGCTGATGAACTCGCCGGCCGCCAACGTGGCGCAGCAGCGGCTGACCGGCTTCAAGGACGCCATCGGCAAGTTCCCGGATATCGAGTTCCTGGGCGTTCAGTATAGCAACAACCAAACCGCCAAGGCCGCGTCGATCATCACCTCGACCGTCGCCGCCAATCCCGACCTCGCCGGCGTCTTCACGATCACGACCAACAACACCGAGGGTGCCACCACCGGCGTGCGCGAGGCGCAGCGGGAAGGCAAGATCAAGATCGTCGGCTTCGATACGTCCGATCCGATCGTTGAGGCGATCCGCAACGGGATCGTCTCGGCCGACATCGTGCAATATCCCTACCGGGTCGGGCAGCTCGGATTGGAGAACATGGTCGCCGCGCTCGACGGCAAGCCAATCGAGCGCGAGATCACGACGCCGTTCGTCGTCGCCACGCCGCAGAACATCGATACGCCCGAGGTGCAGAAATACATCTACCGGACGAACTGCCGGTAACCGAGGTCAGCTCAGGCCGTGAGCGATGATCTGCTTCCAGATGGCGACTTCGTCCACCACCACCCATTCGGCGCGGACGAGCCCGTCCACGATCTCCGCCTGGCTGAACCCCATCACGTGGACGGCCGCCCCGCTGGGCTCGCCGAAATGGCCGTAGCCCGCGTGCGTCGCGTCCAGCGACCAGCGAAGCGCCACGCGTAGCGGCCGGCCCGGGTCGCGGTTGACCGTCGCGCTGTGCAGCGTGAAAGCGGCGTCGGGGAACGAGGCGAGATAGCCGAGATAGAACCGGTCGATGTCGGCATGGCCGTAGCGCGTCTCGCCTCCGGGGATCGCCACCGCCGCCCCTTCGAAATACAGCGAGCGCAGCGCAGCGACGTCCTTCTCGCCCCACAGCAGGCGATAGCCCGCTGCGTACTCCTCGGCGCCGGCCTGCACCGCCGGGCGATACACGCCGGGCTTGTCACGCGCCGGCGTGTAGTAGCCGATCTCGCCATGGCGGCGCAGGTCGGCGTCGGCCATTTCCTGCGCCAGGGCGCGCGGGTCCTGGCCGAGACAGAGGGCGAACGCCGCCTGGTCGCGCGCCAGCCACTCCTCCGTGACGACGCCGTTCACCACCCAGCAATCGGCGATGATGCGCGATCGGACGATCCGCCCGGTGGCCGGGCCATAGCTGCCGGCGCCGTGATGGCGCATGACGGAGACCAGCCGGTGCGACGACAGGAACGATCCGTCGTCGTACGCCGTCCAGATGACGTCCTCGCCGACCAGCTGCCGGTCGGGGAATTGGTGCAGCGTTTGCAGCGTTTGCGCGGTAACGCCGGTGTTGTCCGCCGTCAGCCCGGTTGCGGCTCGCACCAGCACATGGGGCGCGTACAGCCCGGCCAGTTTGCCGCCGACGCCGCGATCCTCCCAAATTTCGCGCGTGATGCCGTAGATGAAGGACGGCACATCCGCGTAGCCGTTCAGAACCGGCGCGACCATCACGCTATCCCGCCCGTCGCGACCCGGCCCGCATGGATCTGCGCCAGCACCGCGATCTCGTCCACCAGCCGCCATTCGCGCAGCACCTTGCCGTCGCGCATCTCGAAATGGCTCGCGCCCAGCACGTTCACCGGCGTCCGCGTAATCGGCCCGTAGGTCGGAACGCCGGAGTAGGTGCCGCGCAGCACCCAAATCACCGCGATGCGCAGCCCGAGTTCCGGCCCATCCAGCACGGCGATATCGCGGACTTCGACCCGGAAATCCGGAAACGAGGCGAGCAGGTTGATCAGCTCGATCTGATACGGGTCGATCCCTTGCACCCGTTTCAGCCGCACCGAGTTGCAGACGATCTGCCGATCGACATAGGCCGGCACGCGGTTGAACAGGCGCTGGTTCCAGACTTCCTCAAAGAAGCGCTGGACCATGGCACATTCCGGCTCATGGCGCGGCGGGCGCGGGCCAGAGACGCCTGCGCGGGCCGGGTCGGCGATGCGGCCGGCGAACGCGCCGATATCCGCCCCCGCCTGCATCCCGCCGCCCAGCACCGGGCTGGCCATGGCGAGATCGGCGGCGATCGCATAGGGATCGAGGCCGAGCTGCTCGAGCACGGCCCACTCGTCGCGGACCAGCCACTCCTCGAGGATCTGGTTGTCCTGCACCAGGCAGTGCGCCACCGTCCGCGAGACCCAGTCGCGCCCGGTCGGCGGGCCATAGGTCCAGAACCCGGTATGCGTGCCGGACTTGAACACCCGGTGCGAGCTGATGAAGCCGTTGCGGCCCCGCTGCTCCCAAATCACGTCCTCGCCGTGGCCACCGCCACCGTTCGGGAACGCGGCAAATTTCTGCAGCGAGTTGCTGACGACGTGGTCCCAGTCATACGTCTCGCCATAGGCGGTGTGGACCTTGACGCGCTTGTCGTAATGCTCGGTCAGCCGGCCGAGCCCGCGATCGATCCAGATCGCGTCGGTCCAGCTCAGGATGTAGTCGCGGGGATCGCGGTAGGGCGCAAAGGCGGTGGCAAGCAGGTCTTCGCCGTCAGATTTAGGCATTTCCATCTCTGCATTCGAATGCGGAGTTAAAACCCGCTGCTCCACGCTGACAACCCCGCTTGCACGCCGGCGAGCGCGTTGCCATTGGAAGGGCATGTCGCCCAAGCTCAAAGTCCCGCTGGGCCGCCGGGTCACCTCCTACGAGGTGGCGGTCGCGGCCGGCGTCGCGCAATCGACCGTGTCGCGCTGCTTCCGGCCGGACAGCGAGATGTCGGCCAGCACGCGGGCCCGCGTCCAGGCGGTCGCGGCGCAGCTGGGGTATGTGCCGAACGCGCTCGCCCGCTCGCTGATCACGCGGCGCTCCAACCTGGTTGCCGTCATCGTCACGGATTTTACTCTGCGCGCCAACCCGGCGATCGTCGGCGGCATCGGCCGGGCCTTGGCCGAGGCTGGCAAGCAGCTCCTGCTGTTTGCCGTCAGCGCCGACTACGACCAAGCGGCCCATGCTGCGGCGCATGCGGCACAGACCTACCCGCTCGACGGATTGATTGTCGCGGCAACGCTAGGCGAAGAGCAGGTGCGCCCCTTTCTCCAGCGGGGAGTGCCGGTCGTGTTCTTCAACCGTCCCATCGCGCTCTCGCACGTGGACCGGGTGGCGACCGATCACGATGCGGCCGGGCGGCTCGTCGCCCATCGCCTGTACGAAGCGGGCCATCGCCGGTTCGTCTGCCTGGGCGGACCGGCCGACTGGCCGGTCAACCGCGAGCGGGCCGAGGGGTTCCTGGCCGGCTTGGCCGCCGTCGCACCCGGCGAGGTGACGGTGCTCGCCTCCGGCCCCGATTACGCGGGCGGCCGCACCACATTCCTCGAGCATGTGCGCCGCGCCGGAGCGCCGGACGCGGTGTTCTGCGTCACGGACCCGCTCGCCTTCGGCGTGTTGGACGCGTGCCGGTTCGACCTCGGGCTCACGGCTCCCGGCGACCTGTCCGTCATCGGGTTCGACGATGTCGCCGAAGCCGCCCATCAGAGCTACGACCTGACGACGGTGCAGCAACCGATCGATCAGCTCGCCAGCGCTGCCGCCGCCATGCTCGTCCGCCGCCTCGACGCGCCGGGCGAACGCGCTCAGCGCGTCCTGCTGCCCGGCCGGCTGGTCGAGCGCGGTTCGGCCCGGCTCTAGCGCGCCGACATCAGCGCCGTCACCGCAGCCAGGGTCGGCGGCGGCAGCAGCGCCAGCGGCGCGACATGGCCGTCATGATCGAGGCCGACGCCATGCGCCATTGCCTCACGGACGATCTCCGGGGACCAGGTGATCCGCTTGCGGGCGTCGCCGCTGGTGATCAGCGTGGCCTCGACCGGCCCGTCGCCGACAGCCACCAAGCTGCGCCATGTTCCGGGCGGGGCGGAGAAGCACTCGCCGGTGCCGATGTCGGCCACCACGTCGCCCTCGTTCAGCTCGATGCGCAGCGCGCCCTTGAACACGATGATGACCTGCTTTTCGGCCAGAAGGTGCCGCCCGACGCGGTTGCCGGGCTGCAGCCGCAGCCACTCGATCGAGAAGCCGTGCGGGTTGCCGATCGGGGCCGCGTGGGCGCGGTCTTCGGTCACGCCGTGGCCGATGACGGGCGCCAGCTCGCTCGCGTGACCTGGCAATACCGAGTCGAGCAGCGCCTTGTCCGACCAGTCGCGGGCTTCGGCGGGCACGACCCGGCGCGCCATCTCGGCCGTCGAGTAGCGCGGCAACAGCGCGATCTGCTCCTCGCTGAGCGCCGGCATCTGCGCGTCGGTTCCCGGATCGGAATCGACCAGCATGTTCTGCCGGGTCAGGAACAGCCCGTACTGCGCGGCGGTCTCGAGGATCGAGGGGTGCCAGATGATCCCCCCGGTGTCGTCGCCGCCGAGCGCGGTGAAAATCCAGCCGTCCTCGGCGCCCGTATTGGTGAAGCCGCGGAAGATCCAGGTGGGGATCGAGACGACGTCGCCCGGCTTGCCCTCGATCGTGCCGTCCTGGCCATTGGCGCCCCAACGGAAGGTCCAGGTGCCGCGCTGGATCATGAACACTTCGGCCGTGAAATGGATGTGTAGATTGTTGACGGTGCCCGGCGGCATCGCGGCGACCCCGAGGCTGAACCCGTGGGCTTCGGTGATGTTGACCACCTGATCGCTCGATTGCGTCACGCCGGCGCCGACCAGGGAGTAGTTCTCCTTGTTCTCCGAGCCCGGCATCTTGCAATCGATGAAGGCCACCTTGCAGGCGACCATGTCCGACCGCTTGATGTGTCGCTGGCGCGCCGCGTCCGCGGTCACTCTGGTTGCCATCGATCCTTCTCCCGCATTCGAATGCGGACCCTCTATACGGCGAGAACCGATCGCGCTCAAATGCTTTCCCGAGCCGTCGAAGGATGTCACCGTGGCTGAGCCGCAAAAGATCGAAGAGCCTGCGTCCGTCCTGCAGGTCGAGCGCCGCGACTACACCGATCTGGTGCCCAGCCAGCGGGCGCGCGCCCACAGCATGCGTGGGTTCGATCCGGTTTATACCGACATCGTCGACTACATCGTCCGCTGCACGCACCGCATCTGGGACGAACGCGACGTCGGCCTCATCTACAGTCATTACACGCACAACGCGGTCGTCTACTATCCGCTGGGCACGATCTACAATCGCGAAGACATTGTGCGCGACACCATCCAGCGCCTCGTTACCTTTCCCGAGCGGCGCGGCATGGCGACGCACGTGATCTGGCGCGGCGACGACGTGGACGGGTTCTATACGTCCCACTACGTGACCGGCTCGGGCCGGCACACGCAGGACGGCCCGTACGGCCCGCCGACCCGGCGCCCGTTCACAACCCGGACCGTGGCCGATTGCATGATCGTCGAAAACCGCATCTACCGCGAGTGGATCGTCAGCGACAGCATGGGGCTGCTGAAGCAGTTGGGCGTGGACCCGCATGCGGTCGCTTCGGCGCGGGCGGCGGACCTCATTGCCGCCGGTCAAGGGCCGTTGGACATCGGCGAGACGGGGCGGCTGCCCGGCCAGGCGCCGCCGGACGCCGAGCCCGACCTTTCGCTCGCGCACACCGAGACCGAGGCGCGCGTGCTGCAAGACCTCCACGACATCTACAACAAGCGCATGTTCGGCCGGATCAAGGAGATCTACGCGCCGCAGGTCCAGTGGCATGGGCCGCTGATGAAGGAGATCTACGGGCGCGCTGGGGTGCTGCATCAGACGATGGCGCTGGTCGGCTCGATTCCGGATTGCGCCTACACGCCGCAGCATATCTGCTCCGTCGCGTCCGAAGAGGGCGGCGAGAAGGTCGCCATCCGCTGGACGATGGAGGGCCACCATCTAGGCTGGGCGCTGCTCGGCAAACCCACCGGCCACCGCATCTTCGTGCTCGGGGTCACGCACCTGCATATCGTCGCCGGCAAGATCGTCGAGGATTGGACACTGTATGACGAACTGGCCATGCTGACGCAGATCAAGCTCGGCGACATGGCGAAAGGCTAGGCCGGTGGACCATCGGAACCTGGGCCGCTCCGGCCTCCGCGTGTCGGCCATTGGGCTGGGCTGCAACAATTTCGGCGGCCGCATCGATCTGGATGCGACCCGCGCCGTCATCCACAAGGCGCTCGATGTCGGCGTCACGCTATTTGATACCGCCGACGTCTACGGCGAGCGCGGCGGGTCCGAGACGTGCATGGGCGAGGTGCTGGGCGACGCGCGCAAGCGCATCGTGCTGGCCACCAAATTCGGCATGCCCATGGACGATAGCGGCGACAGCCAGGGCGGTTCGCGCCGCTACGTTTTCGCGGCCGTCGAGGCCAGCCTGCGCCGGCTGAAAACCGACTGGATCGACCTCTACCAGTTGCACCGTGCCGATCCGCTGACGCCGATCGAGGAGACGTTGCGCGCGCTGGAAGACCTCTCGCGAGCCGGCAAGATCCGCTATTACGGCTGCTCGAACCTGCCATCCTGGCAGGTGGTCGAGGCGCAGTGGATCGCAAAAACGCTGAACCTGTCCGGCTTCGTCTCATGCCAGGACGAGTATTCCCTGCTCGTCCGGACCGCGGAACCGGAGCTGATGCCGGCCATGCGCGCCTATGGCCTCGGCCTGCTGCCGTATTTTCCGCTCGCCAGCGGGCTCCTCACCGGCAAATACCGTCGCAACATGCCGATGCCGGAGCAGGCCCGGTTGACCAAGACGCAGCGTTTGGCTGATCGCTATCTGACGGAGCGGAACTGGGCGAAGGCCGAGAAGGTCATCGATCTGGCCGAGGCGCGGGGCGTGCCGCCGCTCCACCTGGCCATCGGGTGGCTGCTCGCGCGCGACCCAGTCTCGAGTGTCATCGCCGGCGCGACCAAGCCGGAGCAGATCGAGCAGAACGCCGCGGCCGGTGCCTACACGCTCGCCCCTGACGACCTGGCCGAACTCGACCGGATCACGACGGCTTAGGCGGCGCTGCTAGACCACGAGCAACTCAGGTGACCGCGGCGCCGCGGGCGCGACATACCGCGAGAGCGTCCTCGGAGCAGCCAGGCTGAGCAGGATGGTGACGAGTTCGCCATCATCCACATGCAGCGCGGCCTGCGGAAGAGTGAACCACTCCCGGCGGCGCTGATGCGCCTCCTTCCAGACATCAAGCAGTTGGGTGACGCGAAGCGGATAGACGTTGACGGCGCACTCGCGGTTCTCGACCTCCATGCGCTTGGTGTAATGATAGCACGAGATCGGGGCCGGGCTGACGTCACCGATGATCCCGGCCTCCTCATAAGCCTCTTTGGCGGCGAGCTCAGCTTCGGTCAGCCGTTTCTCGGCCCAACCTTTCGGCAGGATCCAGCGCCCCGTCTCCCGACTCGTGATCAGCATCACCAGTGTCTCACCACCCTCCTCCTTGAAGGGGAGTGCGGCGCACTGGCGTTTGCCCTTACGCATCGGTAACCGCAACGACCCGGCCATCACGCACCGAAGCGGCGAAGAGCGCCAAGGCGGTTGCCTCCCGGTGCAACCCGACCCGGTCGGTATCATGGGCAAGCTGCAGTAAGCGGCTAGCGAGTATTTCGTGGCAGCTGGACCGTTGTGAGTAGGTCTGAAGGGTGGTGGACATCGGATTTTCCGGGCTCTGATCGAGTTGAAGAACGTCTATTATCATTTCCAAAACTTAGTAGATCGTTAATGTGGGCTTACAATCGACCTCAACAATAGACTTCGACTGCGCCACAATCTGTATCGTAGGTCACACGCTGGCTCGATGAGCGCGTTTTGAGACTAAGCACTACGACCAAGCTCGAGGGGTCGGCCTCGACAAGCTTCTGCAACCGATGCCGCTCCTCGGCAGCCAAATCGGCCAGGTCGACGGACTGGCTGTCCGGATCGAAGGCATCGCGGATGGAGAAACGTCGGCTGTCCGACGCGAGACGACGCCGTATCTGCGTGTCACCCAACCACCAGGTCGGCAAGGACGCCAGGGCAAGCTGCTCTCCGAGCAGCAGGCGGCAGAGGCAGGGCAGGAAAGCCGCCAGAACGGGCGCTTCCAGCAAGCCCGCCCCAGGATGCTGCCCGACACGGTCGCGCGCGACACGCCACACAGCGTCCGGACAGCAGATCAGGTCGGCCGCGTAGCGTCGCACTCGCGCGCGGCCGCTCTCACGGCCGGTGAGCAGCCGGGCCGGCAATGCTCCCTGCTGCACGGCTCGACGCTCGCCCACGACATCATCCCAAACCGCCTCCAGCAAGCGCGCGCGCTGCTCCACTGCGGTCTGGCGGGCACACGCCGCCATCGCGTTCGGAAGCGACGTCATAGCGGGACCGATACCTTCGTTTTGCCGCGCACCATGCCCTCCCGGTGCTTTTGCGGCAGTATGTCGGCTAAAGTTTAAGCGGCGATTACCGGGGAGCTGAAACGTGCGGGGTCGATGGCGGCGAGCGCTGCGCCTGCCGGGCCCGGGTCGCGCCCGGCGATGACGTCCGCGATCAGTTGCCCAGCGGCGGGCGAGGTTTGGATGCCGTAGCCGCCCTGGCCGACGCACCAGAAGAAGCCGGGCTGGCCCGGCGCCCAACCGAACGCCAAGCTCCCATCGGGCGTGAAGGTGCGCAGTCCGGCCCAACTGCGCTCGACTCGGCGGACATCAATGTCAAGCGCGCGCTGCATGCGGTCGATCGCCAGCGCGACGTCCAGCTCGTCGGGCTGAACGTCGTGCGCATGCATCGGCGTCTCGTCGACCGGGCTGACCATCAAGCGCGTCCGTGCCTCGGGCCGGGTGTACCATTCGCCGCCGATGTCGTAGGCGGAGGGCCAGTCCGCGACAGGCCACGGCGCCGGGTCGATGATGCAGCCGGTGCGGCGCTTCGGCACGAGCCCGATCGGCCGAACGCCGGCCTGGGCCGCCACCTCGTCGCCCCAAGCGCCCGACGCGTTGACGACAACGGGCGCGCGGAAACTGCCAGCGTCGCTCGTGTCCACCTCCCAGCGACCCTCGCGGCGCTCGATGCGGCTGCTGCGATGGCGGAGCGCGATCGCTCCGCCGGACAAGCGGAGCTGGCGCAAGAAGCCTTGGTGGAGCGCCGCCACGTCCATGTCGAACGAGTCGTCCTCGGTCGCGGCCTGGGCCACGTAGCCCGGGCGCAGCGCCGGCAACATCGCCTCGGCCTCGTGTGGCTCGATTTGGCGAACCTGTTTCGCCTCGGCCAAATACGCCGCCATGTCTGCCGCCTGATCCTCCCGCGCCAGCATCAGCTGCGCCCGCCGGCGCAGCAGCGATACCTCCGTGAACCCAGGCGGCGGCGCTTCGAAAAAGGCGCGGGAGAGCCCGGTGAGCAATCGCACGTCGGGTGGCCCGTAGTTCAGGATCCACAATGCCGCCGAACGGCCGGTCGTGTGATAGCCGGCCTGCTCCTCCGCCTCGATCAGCGCGACGCGGCGGTCGGCGGCGAGATGCGCCGCGACGGTTGCGCCCGCGATCCCACCGCCGATGACGACGGCGTCCACATCATGCCTGTCCATGATCAGCCGTATACGAGGTTGGGCAGTCCCATGGCGATCCCGGGCAGGACGGACAGGATCACGACGGCGATCGCCATGAGGATGACGAACGGCAGCGTGCCCCAGATGATCGGACCAAGCCCGATATCCGGCGCGATGCGGTTGATGACGAAGATGTTGAGCCCGACCGGGGGGTGTATCAGCCCCATTTCCATCACCACCGCCATGACCACGCCGAACCAGACCAGATCGAAACCGGCCGCTTTCAGCGGCGGCAGGATGATCGGCGCGGTCATGAGGATGATCGAAACCGGCGGGAGGAAGAAGCCGAGTGCCACCACCAGCAGGAGGATGGCGAGCAGAAGGAGCCAGCGGCTGAGATGCAGCCCGACGATCCAGCCCGCGGCGTCCTGGCTGATGTGCAGGTAGCTCATCACGTAGGAGTAGAGCAGGCTCATGCCGATGATCATCAGCAGCATGCCGCTCTCGCCGAGCGTCCCGGCGAAGATGGGCTTGAGGTCGCCGAGGCGATAGGCGCCGTAGACGATCGCGATCAGCACCAGCGCCAGCACGGCGCCCAGCCCGGCCGTCTCGCTCGGCGTCGCGATGCCGCCATACAGGGCGACCATGACACCCGTGAGCAGGATGAGGAACGGCGCCACCCGCGGCAGAGCGGCAAGGCGCTCGCGCATCGTGTAGCGGTCCTGGCGGAGGATCTCGCTGCGGTCACCACCGCCCCTGGCATCGCTCGTTGCCGCCGCGAACTCCTGGCGCCAATGGATGATCGCGTAGCCGGAGAACAGGACCACCAGGAGGATGCCCGGTCCGATGCCGGCCAAAAACAGCCGGCCGAGCGACTGCTCGGCGGCGACGGCATAGAGGATCAGCACGATGCTCGGGGGCAGCAGGATGCCGAGCGTGCCACCGGCGGCGACCAGGCCGGCTGCGAACCCGGGGGAATAGCCGCGGCGGCGCATCTCAGGAATGCCGGAGCTGCCGATGGCGCTGCAGGTGGCCGGGCTGGAGCCGGCCATGGCGGCGAACAGGCCGCAGGCGATCACCACCGCGACCCCCAATCCACCGGGAACCCGGCCCAGCCAGGTGTGCAGTGCGTCATAGAGGTCCTTGCCCGCGCGCGACTTGCCGATCGCGGCCCCTTTCAGGATGAAGAGCGGTATTGTCAGGAGCGTGATGCTGGCCAGCTCCTCGTAGACATTCTGCGCGACGGTATCGAGCGACGCGACGGGCATGAAGCCGACCATGAACAGCGTTGCCACGCCGCCAAGCGCGAAGGCGATCGGCATGCCGGAGAACAACGCGACCAGCGTGGCGCCGCCATACATCAGGCCGATCTGCAATGTGTTCATCGAGTTCGACAGCGGCGGCGATGGCGCCAAATGGGCCGGCTCGCTTCTCCGATGCCGGCTACCGACGACTTGGAGCAGGAGTTGCAGCGAGAGCAGGCTCATGCCCACTGCCATGCAGACATAGGGGATCCAGAGCGGCGCGCCCCAAGCGGACGGCGTGGTCTGCCCCTCGTCCCAGGCTTCGTAGAACAGCGCCCAACTCTTCCAGGCGAAGAAGGTGACGAACAGGCAACTGAGCAGATCGGCCAGGACCTTGCGCACGTCGTCGATGCCGCGCGGCAGGATGTGGGTCAGCGCGTCGATGGCCACATGACCGCGCCGGGCCTGGATCCAGCCGGCGGCGCCGAAGGTCGCGCCGATCAGCAAGAACGTGCTCAACTCGTCCTGCCAGTCGCTGGGGATGGCGAAGAAGTAGCGGCCCATGACCTCCCATGTCAGCACCGCTCCCGCCGCCGCGATCGCGATGGCCGATAGCACGGCCAGCAGAGTGTTGACGGCGCCCAGCGCGGTCTGCACCGCGCCCAGCACGCCGAAGCGCGGCACGTCGGCCGCGGGGATCGACCCGGCGGCCGCGTCGATCCCATGAGTGCTCACGCGGTGACGGCTTCGGCGGCCTTGAGGAGCCCGGCATTGGCGGCGCTCTTGTCGGCGTAGTCTTTCCACGCGGTGCTCTCGGCGAGCGGACGCCACTTGGCGATCGCGGCCTGGTCCATGTCGCGGACGGTGGCGCCGGCCTTGGTATAGACCTTCGCGAGTTCCTCGTCGTCGGCTTTGGCGGCGGAGAGCGCGAACGGCTCCATGTCGGCCCCGACCTTGCTGATGACCTTCTGCTGGTCCGGCGTAAGGCTGTCGAAGATCTGCTTGGACATCAGCAGCGGCTCGAACATGAACCAGAAGCTACCCTTCGAGCCGGTGGTCACCGCCTTGCTGATCTCCTCCAGCCGGAACGAGATCAGGCTGGTGGACGACGTCACGGCGGCGTCGAGCGAGCCGGTCTGCATGGCCGCGTAGATCTCGTTGGACGGCACCGAGCTGATGATGCCGCCCGCTTGCTTGAGCATCAGGTCGAACTCACGCGAGCCGCCGCGGATCTTCAAACCCTTGGTGTCGTCCGGCATCACCACCGGCGTCGCCCGCGAGGCGATCCCGCCGGCCTGCCAGATCCAGGTCAGAACCTTGACCCCACGCTTGTCCAGCAGGGCGGTCAGTTCCTCGCCGATCTTGGCGTTCTTCCACGCCATCCCCTGCTCGTAGGTCGTCACCAGGCAGGGCATGAGCCCGATGTTCACCTCAGGCACCTCGCCGCCCGCATAGGCAAGCGGATAGACCGACATGTCGAGCGCGCCCCGCCGAAGCGCGGAGAACTGCGCCACCGTCTTCATCAGCGAGGAGCCCGGGTAGATCTCGAACTTGAGCTCGCCGTTGGTCTGCTTGGTGACCTCTTCGGCAAATCTCCGCGTGAGGCGGTCGCGGAAATCGCCCGTCTCGGCGTTGCCGCCCGGAAATTGATGACTGATCTTGAGGGTCCTTGGCTCGGCCGCGACAGCGCGGAGCAGCGTGGGGGCTGCGAGCATCGAGCCCATCAACAGACGGCGGGTAACGGACATGTCGTGCTCCCAGAAAAAGGTCGTTCAGCGCTTCTCGACCGGCGCCTGACCACATTATGAGTGCAGCATGCAGCGACAACAAGCGCGTGGGTGACCGGGAGTATCCGAACCGGCCTTTGGTCGGGATCGGCATCGTGCTGCTCAAACCGGGCGCGGTGCTGCTGGTGCGGCGGGCCAAGGCACCCTCGTTCGGTCAATGGGCGCTGCCGGGCGGGGCGCAGGAACTTGGGGAGACCGCGGCCGACGCAGCCCGGCGCGAGTTGCGCGAGGAAGCCGGGCTCGAGGCCGGGCCATTGCATCTGGCCGCGAACGTCGACAGCATCCACCATGACGAGGGCGGCCGTGTGCAATACCATTACACGATCCTGGATTTCGCCGCCCGGTGGCAAGGGGGCGACCCGGCCCCTGGCACCGACGTGTCCGACGCGTTGTTCGCGCCGTTGGACGATCTTGCGCCGTATGGCCTGTGGAGCGAAGCGCACCGGGTCATCGCGATCGCGCGCGACATTCTGAACCTTTGAGGAAGCATTGATGCCAACCAAGCCCGACAAACCCGTCTTGATCACCGGCGCGTCCGGCAATCTCGGCCGTTTCCTGACCAAGACGCTGGCAGCCGAGGGCTGGACGCTCCGTCTGACCGACATGACGCCGTTTCCGGACGAGCTTCCGGCCGGAGCGAGCTTCCGCAGGGTCGACCTGGCGGACGGGCTGGAGGTCATCCGCCTCGTCGAGGGCTGCGGCCTGGTTCTGCATTTCGGAGGTGCGTCAACCGACGAGTGGGCATTCGAGTCAATTGTCGATGCCAACATCCGTGGCCTCTATCACGTCTATGAGGGCGCCCGGCTGGCCAAGGCGCGCGTGGTGTTCGCAAGCTCCAACCATGCGATCGGCTTTCACGAGCGCACCGAACGGCTGGACGACGACTGCTCGTTGATGCCGGACAGCCTGTATGGCGCGTCCAAGGCGTTCGGCGAAGTGCTGGGCAAGCTCTATTGGATGAAGCACCGGGTCGAGACCGTGTTCGTCCGCATCGGCTCGTGCTTTCCGGAGCCGGTCGATGAGCGGATGCTCTCGACCTGGCTGTCCTATGCCGATCTGGGCCGCATGATGATGGCGTGCGGCACCGCCCCGTCGGTCGGTTATTCGCTGGTGTGGGGGGCGTCGAACAACGCGCGCAGCTTCTGGGGCAAGGACGACCGCGAGGCGATCGGATGGGCGCCGCAGGACAGCGCCGACGTTTACGAGAACGCCGTCCTCGGCAAGCTCAGCGGCAATCCGGTCGCCGAGAAGTATCAGGGCGGCATCTACACCGCCCGCGGTTAGTTCAGCTCCGGCGACGCCGCGGGGAGGCGTCGCCGATGTTGAGCGTCGTCGCCATGCCGACGCAGATCAGTCCGAGGCAGGCCGGGATCAGCCAGAGCGGGCGCACCATGAACGGAACCTCGACCCAGTTCCACAGCCAGGTCAGGCTGTGTTCGCGCAACCAGGTCAGTCCCTCGCGGTCGTACATCACCAAGCCCTGACCGAGCGTGAGGCCCGGCGGGGTGAGTGCACCGATCGCCACGGACGCGACGAGGAAAATAGCCGCGAAGACGGCGAAGATACGCGCCGCCATCACATAAACAATCTGTCGGGCGGCATGCCGTTGTAGAGGCTCGCGACCTCGGCGCCGTAACCGTTGTACAGCTGGGTCGGGACGCGCTCGCCAGTGCCGAGCAGTCGCTCGCTGGCCTGGCTCCAGCGCGGGTGGGGCACGTTGGGGTTCACGTTGGCCCAGAAGCCGTATTCGCTCGGCTGGGTCGACTGCCAGGAATTCACCGGCTGCTTGTCGGTGAACGTCAGGCGAACGATCGACTTGATGGATTTGAAGCCATATTTCCACGGCACAACGAGCCGGATCGGCGCGCCATCCTGCTTCGGCAAGTCCTTGCCGTACATGCCGGTGGCGATGAACGTCAGGGCGTTGTTCGCCTCGTCCATCCGCAGGCCTTCGCGATACGGCCAGTCGATGATCGAGAGGCGCAGGCCGGGCATCGTCTTGGGGTCGGCAAGGGTCTCCATCTCAACGAATTTGGCCGCAGACGTCGGCGCGGCGATGCGGATCAGCTCGCTCATCTGGAACCCGGTCCACGGCACCGTCATCGCCCACGCCTCGACGCAGCGGTGCCGGTAGACGCGTTGCTCGAGCTTGACCTTCTTGAGCAGGTCGTCGAGGCCGATCGTCATCGGCTTGTCGACCATGCCGTCGATCTTGATGGACCACGGCGTGATCGGCAGCCGCTGCGCGGCGCGCGAGATCGACTTGTCAGTCCCGAACTCGTAGTAATTGTTGTACGTCGTGGCGTCGCTCTCGGGCGAAATAGGCCGGCCCGCGTCTGAGAAACGCGGCGCCATCGGCGCACCTTGCGCGCGCGCCGCCCGCGGCAGGATCAGCCCGGCCGCCGCACCCGCCACCGCCGCGCGCCGGCCCATAACGATGGCCTCCGGCGTGACCAGCCGCTCGCTGATCTCCCAATCTCGCTTTCTCAAGATCATGGTCGCGGGCCTTCCGTGCGGGTTCGCCACAGATTGAATTTAAATGGTGCGGGTGCAAGGGTCGCGTCAAGCGCGATCACGGAGTTCGTTGATGGACCTAGCCCAGTTTCCCCGCGTGAAGCTCTGCCAGGCGCCCACGCCGCTCGAACTGCTGCCCAATCTGACCCGCGCTCTGGGTGGGCCGCAGATCTGGATGAAGCGGGATGACCTGACCGGCATGGGCCTCGGCGGCAACAAGGTCCGCAAGCTCGAGTTCCTGGCCGGCGAGGCGGTGGCGCAGGGCGCGGACCATCTGGTGACACAAGGGGCGGTGCAATCCAACCACGTGCGGCAGACGGCCGCCGTGGCGATGAAGCTCGGCATGCGCTGCACGGCGGTGCTCGAGCATCGGATCGAGACCAACGACCCGGCCTATCTCGGCAGCGGCAACGTGCTGCTCGACCACATCATGGGCATCGAAGTCCAGTACCGGCCGGGCGGCAGCGACATGCAGGCGGCAATCGACGAGGTCGGCGCCACGCTTCGGCACGCGGGCGGCAAGCCCTATGTCATCCCGGGCGGTGGATCGAACGCCGTGGGCGCGACGGGATACGCCGCAGTTGCCGCCGAACTCGTGCAGCAGGCCAACGACATGGGGCTGAAGGTCGACCGGCTGGTGCATGCGACGGGCAGTGCGGGCACGCAAGCCGGGCTGGTGGCGGGGCTGCACGCGATGTCGAGCCCGATCCGGGTGCTAGGGATCGGCGTGCGCAATCCGAAGGACAAGCAGGAGGCCGCCGTCCTGAAGCTGGCCCGCGCGACACTCGAACGGCTGGGGGTCGAGCGTGAGCTACCGGCCGAGGCCGTCGAAGCGAATTGCGACTATGTCGGACCCGGCTACGGCCGCCCGACGCCCGGCATGGTCGAGGCGGTCCAAATGCTGGCCCGGACGGAGGGAATTTTCTTGGACCCGGTCTATTCTGGCAAGGGAATGGCAGGCCTGATCGACCTCATCCGAACCGGCACGTTCAAACAGGGCGAGAACGTCGTCTTCCTGCATACCGGGGGCGCCGTCGGATTGTTCGGCTACACCGACGCGTTTGCGGCTTAGTGGGTCCGGTCAGTGCGCGCCGTCGCGCCGTACGACGACGGACACGGTGCGGAAGAGGATAACGATGTCTCTCCAGAACCGCCAGTTCTTCACATACCACGCATCCAGCGCGACCCGGCGCGAGTAGGAGGTGTTGCTGCGGCCGCTGACCTGCCAGAGGCCGGTCACGCCCGGCCTCGCCTTGAGGTAGTAGCTCACGTTGCGGCCGTAGCGGGCGAGCTCGTGCTCGACGATCGGCCGGGGTCCGACGAGGCTCATCTCGAGCTTGAGGACGTTGATGAGTTGCGGCAGTTCGTCGAGGCTGGTGGCGCGCAGGAAGCGGCCAATCTGGGTGACACGCGGATCATGCTTCAACTTCTGGGTCGCCGCCCATTCCTCAAGCGCGACCGGATTGTTGGCGAGGTGAGCGGCCAGAACTTGATCCGCACTCATGACCATGCTGCGGAATTTGAGACAGTGGAAGCGCTGGCCACCCCGCCCAATGCGAAGATGCCGATAGAGCACCGGACCGCCATCGAGGCCGACCAGCAGGGCGATGATGATCATGACCGGTGCAAGTATCAGCATCAATATTGCCGATAGAACCAGATCGGCCACGACTTTGGCGCTCGACGCCTTGAACAAACTCATCTTCTCCCGCTCTGGAACAGATGATTGGACCGTGTATGCCGAGAACATTGAGGAAGAATAGTCGGAAGCCGGACGAACAATCTTCATCAATACAGCCCATAGTTGTAGGTGTGACCCAGAGCCACTCGAACTCAGAGCGAATAGTGAGCGGACGGTAAATGATTTCTGTGGTGCGATGCAATATGAAAGGGCGGAGGGCCGCTCACAATCTTGGGACAACCACAAAAAACCGAGCTTTTCCAACGTAATCTGCTGGAATACAGGAAAGCGCTCCCGCCATTTTGACGGCTCAGCCGTTCGCCGGGTCGCGGCAGATCGGCCTATTCGGTCTCCGGCACCCGCCCGACCGTGCCCAGGAACTGCGGGTCGCCGAATTCACCGGCATCGTCGTCGTGGGTCATCCGCACGACCTGCGCCCCCAGAATAGATCCGCCGCTCAGGGCACGTTCGGCCCGGCGCAACCCGTCCTCGGCCGTGCGGCAGGCGATTGCCGGACCAGGCTTGAGCGTGCCGCGGGGACCGGCCACGTAGGGCTGGTAGATGATCTGGGTTGTCGACGCCATCGATCGTTCTCCTGGCATTGAACTGCACCACGGGGCCGAGTCCACGCAATGTCGGTGATGTCAATCGAGCGTGGGGTCGAGCCGGTCGCGCAGCCAGTCGCCGGCAACGCCGATGCAGAGCGTCGTCGAGACGATCACCAGCCCGGGAGAGAGCAGGATCCACGGGGCCCGCTGCAGGTAGTCGCGGGCATAGCCGACCATGTTGCCCAGCGACGTCAGCGGCGGCTGCACGCCGAGGCCCAGAAAGGATAGCCCGCTCTCGAGCAGGATGATCTCCGGGAACGACAGCGTAGCCGAGACGATCAGCGTCGACGCCACGTTGGGCAGGACGTGTAGCCCGTAAATGCGCCACGGCCCGGCACCGAGCTGGCGGATGCTCGCCGCATAGCCCTGCCCGCTCGCCGCGATCGCCAGGCCGCGGGCGATGCGCGCGTGCCGCTCCCACCCATAGAAGCCCATCAGGCAGACGAATAGCGTCAGCGCGTTGCCGAAGAAGGCCAGCACGGCCAGCGCCATGATGAGAAAGGGCAATGCCGCCTGGAAGTCGATCAGCGCGAGCACGACCTGCTCGACCCAGCCGCGGAAATGCGCGGCCAGGAAGCCGAGGGTCGTGCCCATGATGGTGCCGATCGCGGTGGCGCCGAAGGCGATCAGCAGCGAGACGCGGATAGAGGCGATCAACCGGGAGAGCACGTCGCGGCCGAGCTCGTCGGTGCCCAACGGATGCAGCCATACGCCGCCGAAGCCGATCGGCGGCGAGAGGCGATGCTTGAGGTCGAGCGCGGTGATGCTGAACGGCCGGAGCTGATCGGCGCACAGGGCGGTGACCAGCATGGCGGCCAGCCAGAGGACGGCGAGGATGACGGTCGTGGGGGCTAGTCGCTCTCTGAGCCCTCTCCCTCGGGGAGAGGGTTGGGTGGCTTTTCCGCTCGCCACACCCTCACCCCGGCCCTTTCCCGGAGGGAGAGGGAGAAGAAGGCTGGAGCCGGACATCAGGCGGTCCTTGGGGTGGCGCGCAGGCGGGGGTCTAGAACGCCATACAGGAGGTCGACCAGCAGGTTGGCGCCGACCATCGTCGTCGCCACAAGCAACAGGATGCACTGCACGACGCCCAGGTCGCGGTTGGAGACGGCGACCACGAGCAGGCGGCCGACCCCAGGCCAGCTGAACACGCTTTCGACCACGACGGCCCCGGCCATCAGGCTGCCGACCATGAAGCCGACGATGGTCACGGTGGGGATCGCGGCATTCGGCAACGCATGGCGCCACACCACGCCCGCCCAGGGCACGCCGCGCGCGCTGGCGGTGCGGATGTACGGTTGGCCCAGCACTTCGAGCATCGCCGAACGGGTGAACCGGGCCAGGATCGCCGCGCCCCCGAGCGCGAGGGTGATGACGGGCAGGATCGCGCTGCGCCACCCGTCCTGGCCCCCCGACGGGAGCCATCGCAACTGGACGGCGAACACCAGCACCAGCACGAGGCCGAGCACGAAGGACGGCACCGTGAACCCGGCCGTCGCCACCGCCATGACGACGCGGTCGACAACCGTGTTGCGATGCAGGGCGGCATAGATGCCGGCGGGCACGCCGAGTGCGACCTTCAGCAGCAAAGCGGGGATCGTCAGTGCCAGCGTGGCAGGGATGCGCTCGAGAACGAGGTCGAGCGCGGGCCGGCCGTCGCGCATAGACTGGCCGAGATCGCCATGCGCGATGGCGCCGAAATAACGGAGGTATTGGACCCAGATCGGTTCGTCGAGGCCCCAGGAATGGCGGAATGCAGCGATGGATTCGGCTGGCGCGTCGGGCGAGAGGATGAGCAGGGCCGGGTCGCCGGAGAGCCGGAGGACTACGAACGCGAAGGTGACGACGAGCAGGACGGTCAGCCCGGCGCGGCCGAGCCGCAGCAGCAGGAAGTGCGCCATCTCAGGCCATGCCGCGGGGCGAGAGGTCGACGTAGAAGGAGGCGGTGCCGAGCCAGTTCAGCGACTTGCGGATGCCGGTGAAGTTGGCGTTCTGGTGCAGCACGAGATAGGCCGGGTCGTCGCGCTCGCAGATCTGTAGCATACGGGCGAACATCGCGCGACGCGCCGCGAGGTCCGTGCTGGTCTCCATCGCGCCGCAGAGGCGGTTCATCTCGGCATTGGTCCATTCGCCGACGCCCTGCTGGGCGCCGTTCGGGCCCTCTTGGTTCACGATCGATGAGACCGGGTCGTCGAAGGTGGCCGAGTTGGACCAGTCGCGCAGGCCGCGCTGGGGCGATTTGGCCAGCACGCCGGACCAGTTCTCGTGGACAGAGATCTCGACGTTGAGGCCGACGTCTTGCCACATGGCGACGAGCGCCTGGGCGGTGGCGGTCTCGGCGACGTAGTAGTTGTTGCGGATACGGTATGGGATTGGATCGCCCTTGTAGCCGGATTGCCGCAGGAGGTCGCGGGCGGTGGCCGGGTCGGTCGCCGGGACGGTCCAGTCGGCGACGAGCATGGGGCCGTAGAACGGGAATTGCAGCCCGGGCGGCACCTGGGTGCGGCCGGCCCAGAGCGCATCGACGAGCGCGCGGCCATCGACCGCGTGCGCCATGGCCCGGCGCACGCGGGGGTCGGCCAGGGCCGGGTGGTGCATGTCGAAATTGACGATGCGGTGGTTGGGAACGGGGCCGCCGCGGACGAGATGCTTGCCGGTGGCTTCGATGCCGGCGATCTGGTCCGGCAGGATATCGCAGGCGAGGTCGTACTCGCCGGAGAGCAGGCCGTTGGCCCGCGCGGCGGCCTCGCCGATCTCGAGGAAGCGAAGGGATTTGAACGGGGGCCGGCCGCCCCAATAATCGTCGTGCGCGTCGAGGGTCAGCGAGACGTCGGGGCGGAACTCGCGGAGCTTGTAGGGGCCGGTGCCGCTCGGCGCGCGGGCGTAGTCGATCCAGGGTGACCTGAAGCTGCGCGGGTTGACGATCTCGCTGCCGCCGGCCGACAGGCGGCCCTCCATCGTGATGTCCGGCGTCGCGCTGATGAAGCGGACGGTGAGCGGGCCGGTGGCCTCGACGCGGGCCAGCGCGGGCCAGTGGCGGCGGGCGACGGGCGGGATATCGGGCGGCAGCGCGGCGCCGAACATGCGCTCAGGGCCGAAGTTCCAGGCGACGTCCTCGGCCGTCAGCGTGGCGCCATCGTGATAGCGGACGTTGGGGCGGAGCGTGAGTTCGACGGTGCGGTCGTCGAGGCGGCGCCAGCTTTCGGCCAGGCCGGGCTGGCGCTCGAGCCAGTGCTGCTGGTTGCGGGCGATCGGCGTTTCGAGCAGGGCGGCGAGGTAGTGCTCGCTGGCGTTCGAGGATTGCTCGCGCAGCGGCTCGAGCGTGCCGGTGTTGGCGATCTTCTGCACGGCGATGGTGAGCGACGGGCGCTGGTCCATTTGCGCTACAGCGACGCGCGGCAGGGCGGCGGCGGCGAGCAGGGTGCGGCGGGACAGAATCATGGCGCGTAGTGTAGCTCGCGCCGAGCGGGAGCGCGCTCGACCTCATCGTGGGCCACATGGCAGGCGACGAGGCGGTCCGTGCCGGCGAGCGGTTTCAGCGCTGGAGTGTCTGCCCGGCAGCGCGCGACGGCGGCGATGCAGCGGGGGTGGAACGCACAGCCTGCCGGCCGTTGCGCCGGGTTGGGCGGATCGCCCTGGAGCACGACCCGGCGGCCGGCGCCCGGGATCGAGCCGACCAGCGCCCGCGTGTAGAAGTGGGCTGGATGGGTAAAGACGTCGTCCGGGTCGCCCTGCTCAACGATGCGGCCGAGATACATGACCGCAACGGCATGGCTAACCTGGCGGACGATGCGCAGGTCGTGGCTGATGAACAGCATCGCGATGGTGCGGCGCTCTTGCAGCGCCATCAGCAGGTTCACGATCTGCGCCTGGATCGAGACATCGAGCGCGGAGACGGGCTCGTCGCAGACGAGCAGGTCGGGCTCGGTGGCGAGCGCGCGGGCGAGCACGACGCGCTGGCGCTGGCCGCCGGAGAGGCGGTGCGGTACGCGGGCGGCTTGATCGGGGCGGAGGCCGACGTCGTCGAGTAGCGCGGCGATCCGGTCGCTACGTTCGCCGATATTGTGGATCGCGAGGGGTTCGGCAATTTGACGGTCGACGCGCAGGCGGCGGTCGAGCGCGCCCAGAGGGTCCTGCGGCACCAGTTGCAGGCGGCGGCGCATGGTCCGCCAAGCGGGCGAGCCGACCGGCGGCATGGGCGCGCCGTCGAACTGGACGGCGCCGCCATCGGGCGGCTCGAGCCCGAGCGCGATGCGGCCGGTGGTGGACTTGCCGCAGCCGGACTCGCCGACGATGCCGAGCGTGCGGCCCGGCGCGAGCGAGAGGCTGACGGCATCGACGGCCCGCACGATGCTCGGCCGGCCCACCCAGCCCGAGCGCATGGCGTAGGCGCGGGAGACCTGGTCGAGGGTGAGCAACATCTTCGCCTTCATCGCGAGCCGCCTCTTGACGGCGTGGCGATCCAGGGCGGCAGGGGCGGTCCGTGCCGCCCTGGACTGCCGCGTCGCTGCGCTCCTCGCAGTGACGGGATCATGCGGCGGGCCGGAGGCAGGCGGCGCGACGGGCGGGCGCGACGGCGGCCAGGGCGGGGATCGCGGCGTCGCAGGGGGCGATGCGACGGGGGCAGCGCGGGGCGAAGGCGCAGCCGGGCGGCATGGCCCAGGGTTCCGGGACGCGGCCGGGGATGGCGGCCAGCGGGCGGCGCGCCCCGGTGAGCGGCGGCAGTGCGCCGAGCAGGCCGGTCGCATAAGGGTGGGCGGGCCGGGCGAACATGGCGGCCGCCGGGGCCTCCTCGACGATGCGGCCGGCATACATGACGCAGACCCGGTCGCACATGTCGGCCACCACGCCGAGATCGTGGCTGATGAGCACCAGCGCCATGCCGGTCTCGCGGCGGAGGCGGGCGAGCAGGTCGAGGATCTGCGCCTGGATGGTGACGTCGAGCGCTGTGGTGGGTTCGTCGGCGATCAGCAGGTCGGGCTGGCCGGCCAGGGCGGCGGCGATCATGACGCGCTGGTTCTGGCCGCCGGACATCTCGTGCGGGTAGGCGGCCATGCGGGTGGCCGCGCCGGGGATGCCGACCTGATCGAGCAGGCGGAGCGCCTCGGCGCGCGCTGCCGCACCGGTGAGACCGCGATGCAGCCGCACCGCTTCGGCCACTTGGCGGCCGATGCGGTGGACCGGGTTGAGCGCGGTGGCCGGGTCCTGGAAGATCATGCCGATGCGGCCGCCGCGGACGCGGTCGAGAGTGCGGGCCGGCGCGCCCAGCAGGTCCTGGCCATCGAGCCTTACGCTGCCGCCGATGGTGGCCGATGGCAGCAAGCCGAGGGCCGCGAGCCAAGTGACCGACTTGCCGCAGCCGGACTCGCCGACCATGCCGAGGCTCTCACCGCGCCCGACATCGACGTCGATACCGTGCACGGCGGGGATGCCGCTGAAGGCGATGGTGAGATTTTTGATGCTCAGCAACGACGTCATCGCGAGGCGCCGCTTGGCGCCGCGGCGATCCAGGACCGTGCGTGCCGCTCTGGATTGCCGCGTCGCTGCGCTCCTCGCAAGGACGGAAGCTTCACCCCCAATTCTTGGCCCGGAAATCCATCGCGAAGGAGGGAGCTGCGCGCCACTTGGTCGCTTTCTGCTTGCCGGTGAACGTCGCGTTCTGGTGTAGCACGGTATAGGCCGGGTCTTCGCGCTCACAAATCTGCAGCATGCGGGCGAAGATGGCGTGGCGGCGGGGCATGTCGGTCGAGGTCTCGAGCTCGTAGGACAGCGTGTTCATCTCGGCGTTGGTCCACTCGCCGTATTGCTGCTGCTCGCCGTTGGGGCCGTGCTGCGAGACGATGGAGGAGACCGGGTCGTTGAAGGTGGCGCTGTTGGACCAGTCGCGGATGCCGCGGCTGTTGCCGCGCTCGAGGATCTGGGTCCAGTTCTCCTTCATCTCGATGGCGACGTTGAGGCCGACCTCGCGCCAGTTCTCCACCAGGACCTGCGAGTTGGCGACCTGGTTGGTGTAGTAGTTGTTCAGCAGGCGGTAGGGGATCGGGTCGCCCTTGTAGCTGGTCTGCTTGAGCAGGGCGCGGGCGCGGGCCGGGTCGTATTGCGGCACGGTCCAGCCCTGGACGAACATCTTGTCGTAGAACGGCCATTGCAGCCCGGCGGGGATCACCGGTGCGCTCGTCCCACAGGCTGTCCACGATGGCCTTGCGGTCGATCGCGTGGGCCATCGCGAGGCGGACTTTCGGGTCGAGCAAGGTCGGGTGATGCATGTCGAACGTCGTCAGGCGCATGTTCGGGATCGTGCCGCCGAGCACCTGGTAGCCGGCATGGCCCTCGACGCCGGGGATCTGGTCGGGCGGCAGGTCGCAGGCGAACTGATATTGGCCGGTGATCAGGCCGTTGATGCGGGCCGAGGTCTCGGGCACCTCGACGCAGGATAAGCGTCTTGATCGGCGGTCGGCCGCCCCAGTAGTCGTCATGCGCATCCATCGTCAGCGACACGTCGGGGACGTAGTCGCGGATCTTGTAGGGGCCGGTGCCGATCGGCTTGCGGGCATAGGCGAGCCACGACGAGGCGTCGTCGAAGGCCCGGCCGCTGACGATGCCGGCGGCGGTGGTCGAGAGGCGGCCTTCGAGCGTCACGTCCGGCGTCGCGTTGAAAAAGCGCACGGTGTACTTGTCCACGGCGTCGACCCGGTCGAGCGCGGGGAAGAAGCGGCGGCCGACGGGCGGGATCTCGGCCGGCAGCTCCTTGGTGCGGCGGGTGATCATCTCGGCCGAGAGCGGCAGCGTCTTGCCCTGCGACGTCGGGTGCGTGTCGCCGAACATGCGGTTGGGGCTGAAGCTGGCGATCACGTCGTCGGCGGTGAACTCGCGGCCATCATGCATCCGCACGCCGCGGCGCAGGTCGAACTCGACGGTCTTGTCGTCGATGCGGCGCCAGGCGGTGGCCAGGCCCGGGACGGGTTGGAGCTGGCCCTGGTAGTCGAGGTCGATCAGGCGCTCGACGAAGAAGGTGGCCAGGCGGGTGCCGACATTGGACTGTTCGCGCAGGCAATCGAGCGTGTTGCTGTTGGAGATCTTCTGGACCGCGACGGTGATGGTCGGGCGCTGATCGGCTTGCGCGATCGCGATGCGTGGCAACGCGAGCGCGCCGGCGCCGGTCAGTAAAGAACGACGATGCATGGTCAGCTCCGTTCACGTTGTTCGAGTCCGCCGGGGGTCGAGCGGAAATGGGTCAGCGTTCGGTCGGCATGGCGCAGGCGCCATGAGAGGGCGCGCTGGGCGTAGTCGAGCACGCGGGCGGCATAGGCCGGGTCGTCGGCGCGATTGTGGAACTGGTCGGGGTCGGTTTCGAGGTCGAAGAACAACGGCGGCAGCCCGGCGAAGTGCACGTATTTGCCGGCCGCGTCCTGAATGACGCAGAGGCTGGCGTCCTCCATACCAAGCCCGAGCGCGGTCTCGGCGCGCGAGTAGTGGATGTCGCGGAAATCGTATTCGTAATGCAGCTCCCGTCGCCAATCGGCGGGCGTTTCGCCGCGGACGAACGGCATGACGCTGCGGCCGTCGACGGCCTGCGGGATCGGGGCGCCGAGCCAGTCAAGCATCGTCGGCATGACGTCGATGCTCTCGGTCGGCGCATCGACGATGCGGCCACCCGGCTGCCCGGGGGCAACGACGACGAGGGGGATGCGGAAACTCTCGTCGAAATAGCCGACCTTGCCGAGCAGATGATGGTCGCCGAGCTGCTCGCCGTGATCGGAGGTGAACACGATCAGCGTCTCGTCGCGCTGGCCGGTCTCGTCGAGCCAGGCGAGGACGCGGCCGATCTGGTCATCCACCTCGGTCATCATGCCGAAATAGGTGGCGCGCATCTGGCGGACGGCGCCCTCGTCGAGATGGGCGACCATGCCCTCCGCGCCCTGGAAGAACTTCTGGTTGAGCGAGTTCTGCAGATAGAAGTCGAGCAAGGGGTGCTGCGCCGCCTCGATGGCCGCGCTGGCGGCGCGCACCGGGCGTGTCATGTCGGCGGCAGAGTACATGGCGTGATAGGGCGCGCTGGCCACGAACGGCGGGTGCGGGCGGTAGTAGCCAAGATGCAGGAAGAAGGGCAGCCCGTCGCGCCCCTTCAGGTAGGAGAGCGCGCGTTCGGTGAAATACGTCGTGTCCGACAGGTATGCCGGGATGCGCGCGGGCAGGTGCGTTGCGCCGGGAACCGCGTCCTCGCCCTCGGGCAACCAGATATCGTCCCGGTTGGCCGGCAGCTTGTATCCCTGGTGCGCCAGCCAGCCGAAATAGGCGTCGTGCCCGGGGCCGAACTCGCCGACCGCGCGCCACCCGTCCATTGTGTCGCCGAGCTGAGTGAAGCGGGGATCCTTCGGCCCGGTCGTGCGGGGATCCGGCGCCGTGGTGGTGTAGCCGACCAGTGCGGGCTCGTAGCCGGCGCGGCGCAGGGCGCGGGGCAGCGTGTCATGGCGGCTGTCGAGCGGGATGGTGTTCTGGCAGGCGCGATGGTTCATCTGGTAGAGGCCGGTCAGCAGGCTCGCGCGGGCCGGGCCGCAGGGGACCGTGGTCGTGACATGGTTGCTGAAGGTGGTGCCGTCGGCGCAGAGCCGGTCGAGGTTCGGGGTCTTCAGGATGGGAGAGTGTCCCTGGCTCCGCTGCACATGCGGCACGCAATCGCCTCGCCATTGATCGACGACGATCATCAACACGTTCTTTTTGGTCATCGCAGGGCGGTTAGCACCACGATCTTGCGGGCACGTTGCCGCTCGATGACACTCGTGTGACGCTTGAGGCTGGATCGGGGGTCAGAAGAGCTGACGGAAGATCACGTAGAGGCCGCCAGCGATCGCCATGGCGGCAGGCAGGGTCATGATCCAGGCCAACCCCATGTTGCGGATCGTGCTCCACTGCAGCCCCGAGCCATTGGCCGCCATCGTGCCGGCCACGCCGCTCGACAGCACGTGCGTGGTCGAGACCGGGAGGCCGTAGGCGTCCGCCAGGCCGATCGTGGCCGCGGCAACGATCTCGGCCGACGCGCCTTGGGCGTAGGTCAGGTGGGTCTTTCCGATCTTCTCCCCGACGGTGACGACGATGCGCTTCCAGCCCACCATCGTGCCGAGGCCGAGCGCGAGCGCGACTGAGGCCTTCACCCAGATCGGGATGAAGCGGGTCCCGCTGTCGAGCGAGGAGCGGAGCGACTTGAGCTTGGACATGTCGCCGTCGCTGAAGCCCTCAGGCTTGGCGCCCATGACGCGCACGGCGTCGGAGGCGAGATACATGTCGTTGCGCACGTTGGAGGTCGCCTGCGCGGGGACCGCCTTGATGGCGCCGTAGCCCTTCACCTGCTTGGCAATGTCGTCGGTGAGCGACGCGATGGCCGCATACACGGTCGGGTTGTTGACCTGCTTGTTCTTGAGCGCGTCGCCGACCGTCGCACGGGCGACGCCCGGGTCAGGCAACGGAGTGTCGCCGGCGTGGGCATGGAGCACGCCGGCGGCATCGGCGGTGGCTTGCAGGAAAGCGGGTGTGGTCGCCTCGGGAAGGGCGCGGTTCAGCGCGTAGGCGGTGGGCGCGGCGCCGATCAGGATCAGCATGATCAGACCCATGCCCTTCTGGCCATCGTTGCTGCCGTGGAAGAACGAGACGCCGGTGCAGGTCAGGATGAGCAGGCCGCGGATTGCCGTCGGTGGCGGCTTGTTGCCCTCCGGCGCCTGGTAGAGGGACGGCGACCGGATCACGAATTTCATCACGAGCAGCAACAGGGCGGCGAGCACGAAGCCGATCAGCGGGCTGAACAGCAGGGCGCGGAACACGCCATAGGCCTGGTTCCAATCGACTCCCGATGTCGCCTGCCCGGCGGGCGCCATGAACTGGTTGGCGAGGCCGACGCCCATGATGGAACCGATCAGCGCATGCGACGAGCTGTTCGGCAGGCCGAACGCCCAGGTGCCGAGGTTCCAGATCACGGCCGCGATCAGCAGGGCGAAGATCATCGCGTATCCCGCGCCGCTGCCGACCTGCAGGATGAGCTCGACCGGAAGCAGATTGACGACGGTGAAGGCGACGGCGCCACTGGAGGTGAGCACGCCGAGGAAGTTGAAGAAGCCGGACCAGACCACCGCGGCCATCGGCGGCAGCGCGTGGGTGTAGATGACGGTCGCGACCGCATTCGCCGTGTCGTGGAACCCGTTGACGAACTCGAAGCCGAGGGCGATCAGCAGCGCAAGCCCGAGCATGATGATGGCGCCGGTGGCTATGTTGTGCTCGCCGACGCTCTGAACGTCAGAGACGATGCTGAACGCGGCGTAGGCCAGCCCGGCCGCGAGCACGACGAAGAACATGATGGCGCCGCCCACATGCGGCTTCTTGTCGAGTGACGGCCTGGACTCGACCAGCCGGTTGCCGGCACTCAGCGCAGATTGCGACACTCGACTGCTCCAGTTCCGCCCGGGCGCAAGGTATGTCGAAGCATCCGCCACTTCGAGCGTAGAAGTGTTACAACTTGGCGTCGCGGAACTATACGGTTGCGCCGGACAGGGGCATCAAACGGTCGACGCTCGACTGACCTGGCCCCCGGTGAGGGGCGCCGACACGCCGGTCGTCGTCGGGAAGCTGATCGGGAGCGAGCGGAGGCGGCGGGCGGCCAGCCAGGCGAAGCACTCCGCCTCGATCGCATCGCCGCGCCACCCGAGGTCCTCGGCCATGACCGGCTCCACCGCGGCACGGGCGCGAAGTGAGTCCATGAGCGCCGGGTTGCGCCGTCCGCCGCCGCACACCACGAGCCGGATCGGACGCTGCGGCAGGAGGTCGAGCCCGCGGCCGACCGCGCTGGCGGTGAACGCGGTGAGCGTCGCCGCGCCGTCCTCGAGGCTCAGCCCGTCGGCCATGCCGGCCGGGAAGTCGAACCGGTCGAGCGATTTGGGATAGCGGGCGGCGAGGTAGGGGTGCTCGAGCAGTCGGCTCAGCCGCGCCTCATCGACCCGGCCGGCGCGGGCCAAGCGGCCGTCCCGGTCCATCCGCTCGCCGGTTGCCCGTTCGACCCAGTCGTTGATGGGCGCGTTGGCCGGGCCGGTGTCGAAGGCGACGAGCTGTCCGGCGTCGCCGCGCCAGGTCACGTTTGCCACTCCACCCAGGTTGAGCACCGCGGTCGAGGCTGGCAGCGCCGCACGCTGCAACAGGGCCGCATGATAGCTGGCCGACAGCGGCGCGCCCTGGCCGCCGGCGCGCACGTCGGCGGTGCGGAAATCGTGCACGACGTCGATCCCGGTCAGGACCGCCATCAGCGCGCCGTTGCCGAGCTGGCGCGTGTCGCCGATCCGCCCGGGCCGCGGCGCCCGGTGCAGCACGGTCTGGCCGTGGAAGCCGATCGCCTCGATCTCGGCCGGCGCGATCCCGTGCTCGGCCAGGAAGGCGGTCACCGCCGCCGATTGCGCCCGGGTCAGGGCATCCTCCGCGACACAGAACACCGCTGGCTCTGGCCCATCGAACTGCCAGCGCGACCCGGCCGCCAATGCCTCCGCCAGCAGCGCCCGCGTCTCGGCCGGATACGCGGCCAGCGTCCACGGGCCGAACTCGTCGACCGTGCCGCCGTCGGTCCGCAGCATGGCGATGTCGATATTGCCGTCCAGCACCGTCCCGGTCATCAGGCCAAGCGCCCACCGCGCCGCCATCTCAGCGCGCGCCCAAGAAGATCAGGGCGAGATCGAGCAGCCGCATCGGGCAGACCCCTTTCAAATCGAAGGAAGAAGGGCGTCGCGGACGCGGCCGCCGGATCGGGTGAGGCGCCGGGCGGCTTCGTCCGCGTCCACGCCGGCCAGCAGCGCCACGACCGCCTGCTTGACGCTGCCGCCCGCGGCCGCGAGCGCGGCGGATGCGGCGTCGGGCGTGGCCGCGGTGATCTCCTGCACCATCCGGAGCGCCCGGCGGCGCAGCTTCTCGTTGGTCGCCCGCACATCGACCATCCGGGCGCCATAGGTCTTGCCGAGTGCGATCATCGCCGCCGTGCTGAGCGCGTTCAGCGCGATCTTCTGGGTGGTCCCGGCGGTCATCCGCGTGCTGCCCGCCACGATCTCCGCGCCGGTCAGGATCTCGACCGCGAGTTCGGCGGCCGCGGCGGCCGGGCTGCCTGGGTTGTTGACGATGGCGACGGTGAGCGCGCCGCGGAAGCGGGCGTGCGCGAGGCCACCGATCACATAGGGCGTGCGGCCAGAGGCGGCGATGCCGACGACGGCGTCGCCCGGACCGAGACCGTGCGCATCCATGGCGGCGGCTGCGGCCGCCCGATCGTCCTCGGCGCCTTCGGCGGCCTCGAGCATGGCGGCCGGTCCACCCGCCAGAAGCGCGATCACCAGGCCAGGTGGCGCGCTGTAGGTCGGGGCGAGTTCCGCCGCATCCAGCACGGCCAGGCGCCCGGGTGTGCCAGCGCCCAACGTGAACAGCCGCCCGCCTGCCTGCATCCGCGCCGCGACCGCGTCCGCCGCCGCCGCGAGTTGGTCGGCCGCGCGCGCCAGCGCCTCCTGCGCGTCCCGCTCGGCCGCGAGCACGAGCCGGACGATCTCGCCGGGCGAGCGCAGGTCGAGGTCATCCAGGCCCGGCCGCATGCCCTCGGTCGCCAGCAGGTCCAATCGGTCGGGTGCGGCTGCGGCGGCCCGCGCCCGGCAGATTGCCGGCTCATGCACAGTTCCGGCATCGAGCGCGAGGTGGCGCGCGCCATCGAGTGAGGTGCCGAGAGGATCGACGGGCGCGGCGGTCGGGCCGAGCCTGTCCAACAACGGCCGGACGAGACCTGCGTCCACAGCGGCAAGCCCGCCGGTCACTGCCAGCTTCACGCCGATGGCCCCCTCGGGCACGACGGACCGGACCGCGCACTCGAGTGCCACGCGTGCCTGGCCGAGCAGCGCGACGGCGACCGGGTCACTCCTTTCGGCTGCGGCGGCGACGTCGGCTGCGAAGCTGGCGGCCAACCGGGGCGGGTTTGCATCGCTCTCCATCTGCGCCGCGAGGGAGGGTAGCGGCCCAAACCGCGCCGCGGCCGCGTCGGCCAGGATGGTGGGCGGCCCGCGGCCGTCGTGCGCCCGCAGCACCGCGCGCAAGCCGTTCAGCCCAAGCCACGCGCCGCTTCCCTCGTCGCCGAGCCAGGGCCCCCATCCATCGGACCGCCGCATCTCCCCCGAAGCGTCGACCGCGAGGGCGACCGCGCCGGTGCCGATCGCCAGCGTCACACCGGGCCCGCCGCCGAGCGCGCCGGCATGGGATGTCGTCGCATCGCTCGCGACCGCGGCACGGCCGGCCGGCAACGCGGCGCACAGCTGCCGGGCCAATTCCTGAGCCGCCAGCGGATGGGCGAGCGCTCCGGCCGCACCGACCCCGACCGCCTCCAGCCGTGCCAGCCCGGCCGCCCGGATCAGCGGTGCGGCGACCTGCAGGATGGCGCCAAGTGCAAGAGCGGCGCCCTGTGGGGCGGCGAGGCCCGGTGCGCCCGGCCCCTCGGCAGAGGTGGCTTCTCCGTCGATCCAAAGGCGGGCGCGGCAGCCGGTCTTGCCCAGGTCGACCGCCAGCACGCTATCCGGCATGAAGCACTTCCTGGCCGCCGATCCAGACCCGGCGCGGGACCCAATCGTCGTCCCACCAGACCAGGTCCGCGAGTGCGCCGGCCTGCAGCCGCCCGAGGTCGTCGCGTCCCAGCGCGGCCGCGGGGGCGGCAGTCGCGGCATGCAGCACGACCGCCGGATCGATGCCCAGTGCGATCATGCGCCGCACACCCTCGTCCAGCACGATGCCGGCGCCGGCGATCGTGCCGTCGCGCCGCCGACAGAGGCCGGTCGCGTCCACGACGACCGGTTGTCCCCCGAACTCGCTCGTCGTGGCGGGAGGAAGACCGGCCGCGACGATGGAGTCGGTCACGGCGACGACGCGGCCGCGCGCGGCTTGGAACACCAGGCGGCAGACGACGGGGTCGACATGGGCCCCATCGACGATCAGGCAGCACCACAGCCGGCGGTCGGTCAGCGCCGCGCCGGCTACGCCGGGCGCGCGGTGGTGGAGCGGGGTCATGGCATTGAAGACGTGGGTGACCATTGTGGCGCCGACCGCGGCCGCGGCGATCGCTTCCACGGCCGTCGCGTCGGAATGGCCCACCGAGACGACGATCCCCGCGGCGACGAGGCGGCGCACTGCCGCGAGGCCGCCGTCCCGCTCGGGCGCGAGTGTCACGGTCCGCAACACGCGCCGGGTCGCGGCGTCGCCGAGCAGCGTGTCCAGCGCAGTTTCGGTCGGCGGCTGCACCCAGTCGGCGCGATGCGCGCCGCGGCGCTCGGGGGCGAGAAAGGGGCCTTCCATGTGCGCGCCAAGGATGCGGGCGCCTGCGTCGTCGTGCGTGGCGGCATCGATGCGGCGCATCGCGTCGAGCAAAGCGGGGAGCGGCGCCGTGATCACCGTCGGCTGGACCGCGGTGACGCCGCGCCGCGCGAGCTCGGCCCGCACGCGGCGCCAGCCGGCCGGGTCTGCGGTCGCAAAATCCACACCGAAGGCGCCATTGTTGTGGATGTCCAGCAGGCCGGGGGTCAGCGCGCCGGAAGCCAGACGTTCGGCCTCGGGCGGCGGCGCTGCGTGAACGCGTTGGATCAGGCCGTCGGCGACACTCACCGCAGCCGGGCCGGTCCAGCTGCCATCCGGCATCAGCAGGCGCGGGGCGGCGAGGATCATGTGGTTCGGGTGACCTTGCGCAGGCCGCGCGGCGCGTCTGGATCTTCTCCCCTGGCCACCGCGAGATGCAGCGCGAGATATTGGAATGGCACGATCTCGAGCAGCGGCGACACTGCCTCGTCGACGCCGTCCGGCAGCGCGAACCCGCTCTCGGCGGAGGCGACCGCCTGCCTGCTGCCGACCACGAACAGATCGGCGCGCGCCTGCCGAATGCGCGGCAACACCTGCGCCATCGCCGCCCCGGCCACGCCGGCCGGGACCACGGCAAGCACAGGAACTTGGGAATCGAGCACTGCCACCGGTCCATGCAGCAGATCGGCGCCGGAGAAGGCCTGGGCCGAGACGTAGCTCGTCTCCATCAACTTGAGCGCCGCCTCCCGCGCAGTCGGGTAAGCATAGCCGCGGCCGGTCACGACGAGGCGCTGCGCAAAGCGGTAGCGGGCCGCGCAGGCCGCCATCTCGCGCCCGGCCCGCTCCAGCACGGCATGGCCGGCGTCCGGCAAAGCGTCCGCCGCCGCGCCCGTGCCGCCCCGCCAATGATCGAGCAGCAGGTACAGCGCCAGCAGTTGCGCCGTATACGACTTGGTTGCGGCCACTGCCCGCTCGGGCCCGGCCCCGATGTCGAGGTGCAGCGCTGCCGCGGTTGCCAGGGGCGAGGCGGCGTCGTTGGTCACCGCCAGCGTCAGGGCGCCTCCGTGCCGCGCCGCCTCGACCGTCTGCAGCAGGTCCGGCGAGCCGCCGGACTGGCTGACCGCGATCAGCAGCACGTCGCGCAGGGCCGGACGTGCGCCATAGGCGGTCAGGGAGGATGGCGAGACCAGCCCGGCGGGAAGACCGAGCGTGATCTCGACCAGGTATTTCGCATAGAGCGCGGCGTGGTCGGACGTGCCGCGCGCGGCCAGCAGCACGAAGCGGGGCCGGACTGCCGCGACGCGTCCGGCGATCTCCGCCACCTCGCCTCGCCGGAGCAGGATGTGCTGCCAGACACCGGGCTGCTGCGCGATCTCTGCCCGCATCTGCGCGCCGGGCTCGTCGTGATGCGCCGCCAGGTCGGCTCTCATTCACCCAAGATCCGCTGAAGCCGCTACGTCGTCACGATGGGAGGGCGATCCGGTCCGCCAGAAGCCCGACCGACAGCGCGTAGAGGTCGGAATGGTTGTAGAGGCGGATCACGGCGAAGTTGGGATAGGCCAGATAGGTCTCGCCCCCCGGGCCATCCGGCTGCACCAGGGCCGCGGCCAGGGCCGGAGCGGTCAGCGCGCCGCCATCGATCCGCGTCACGCCCAGTTGCATCCATGCCGACACGGGGCGGCGGTCGTCGCGGCTGTCCCGGCCGATGCTGAGCCGGTCAGGCACGCGCACCACCTGTCCCCAGGGCTCGCCGGCGTGCCAGCCGGATCGGAGCAAGTAGTTGGCGATCGAGGCAAGCGCGTCGTTCCGATTGTCCCAGATGTCGCGCCGCGGCGAGCCATCGAAGCTGACCGCATACTCGAAGTAGGAGCTGGGCATGAATTGCGGCTGGCCCATGGCGCCCGCGTAGCTCCCGGTCATGCGCGGCAATGTGACGTTGCCGGCGTCCAGGATGCGGAGGGCGTTAATGAGCTCGCCGCGGAAATACCCGTCCCGGCGGCCATCGGCGGCCAGCGTCGCGAGCGCCTCGATGACGGAGAAGCCCCCGGTGTAGCCGCCGTAATTGGTCTCTAATCCCCAGATCGCGACGACGATGGCCGGGTCAACACCGTAGCGGCGCGCGATCGCCGCGAGGGCGTCCCGATTGGCCTGCATCGCTTGCCGGCCGGCGGCGACCCGAACGTCCGACACCCGCGTCGCGCGGTAATGCGCCCAGCTCTGGGTGCGTTCTGGCGAGTAGCTGTCCAGTTCGAGCACTTTGGCGTTGGGCCGCAGCCCGGCGAACGCGCGGTCCACCGTGGCGGCGGCGACCCCGCTCGCGATCGCCTGCGCGCGCACGTCCGCAAGGAACGCGGCGAAGCTGGCCTCGGCTCGCGCCGGATCGGGCCAAGCCGCGTGCAGCAGGGCGGGCAGCGCGATCAAGGCAAGGCGTCTCGGGACCCTGCCCAACCCCGACGTTGCCGTTTCCGCCTGGAATCCGTGTCTCATCCCGGCCAGGATAACGCGATGCGGTCCCTGTGGTTATCCATTCTTTTGCTCGCAAACGGCCCGGCCGGTGCGGCCACGCCGGCCGATCTGGTGCGCGCCTATCCGGACGCGCTCGATGGGTTCGACGGGACGAACCTGATCTGGCGGGACGGCACCCGCATGCCGTTTGGGATAGTCGATGCCGGGCGGAGCGAGGACGAGGTCCTCCGTCACCCGTCCATCGCCGACCAACTGGCCGCGCACTATCCCGCCGGCGCACCCCTGCTCGCGCCGCACGACGACCCCGGCCGTGCCCGCAACGAAGCGTTCTTCGACAAGATGTACGGGGATTGCCGGGCGGGGGAGGTCGCGCCGAAGCTGGTTCGGGTGACCTGGTTGCCGCAGCGATGGGGGCATGCCGTCTCGATCACCTCGGTCAACGGGGTCGACCGCGCGCTCGCGGCCATCTCGCGCGAGTTGGATGCGTTGCCGGAGGAGGACATGAAGTTCCTCCACCCGCTCGGCGGCACCTATAATTGCCGATCGGTGGCTGGGACCGGACGGACGAGCATGCATTCCTGGGGCGCGGCCATCGACATCAACCCGGCCTATTCGGAGTATTGGCGCTGGACGTGGTCCGGACGCGGGCCGATCCCGTTTGCTAACCGGATCCCGCCCGAAATCGTCGCCGTGTTCGAGCGGCACGGGTTCATCTGGGGCGGACGCTGGGCGCATGACGACACCATGCATTTCGAGTATCGGCCAGAACTGCTCGGCTACCGTCCGGGCTCGGATGACTGACCGGGGAGTTGCCTAGACTTGGGTCAGCGCCGCCAGCAGCGCCTCGCGGAACGGCGCGATGCTCTTATAGAGGGCCATTTCGGGCGGCAGGACGCGAACGGCTTCCTCCAGCCGCTCCGCTGCCGCCTCGACCGCAAGCACACGACGCAGCGGATAGACGTGCGTGCGGATCGTGAACAGAACCGCGCCGGTCAGCGGCAGGACGCTGAGCGTCTGCCGTTCGACCCGCAGATAGAGCCGGTCGAACGCGTTCTCGGGCGTTATGTCCGGGTCGTGTTCGGCGCGGAAATGCCGGCCGGGCCGGAACAGGGCGTCGGTGTCGTAGAGGCCCCAGTTGAAGCGCTCGACCAGCTTGCCGCGCTGCAAATGCCGCATTAGGCGGTCCAACGGGCGCCCGAGCCGGTCCGCGAAGAACGGCACTTTGCCGTGCACCACGCCGAGCGTCTGGCCCAGCTTCTCCTGCAGCCGCCAGCCCGGCGAGAAGCAGAGCGTGCCGGCGACCAGATACGGCGTGCCCTCCCGCAGTTCCAGCAGGCACACATCCTCCTGCACCAGAAGCGCCGCCGCGGTGAGCGGGTCGGCATCCGGGCCCCAGGTCTCGCCGGTGACCCGGTTGTGCACGCCGCCGCCGGACGGCGCGAACACGGCCGGGTAGCGCGACGGCAGTATGTCGATCAGGCGGCCGAGCATCTCGCGGCAGGCGGGTTCCGCGCCGGGCTCGGCGGCGGCGACGTCCGATCCCCATTTGGCCAGCAGCGCCCGCCGCTGCTCGATCTCGCTCGGATAGCGCCGGTCGAGGCTGATAAGATCGTCCGGATCGCGGGCCACCAGCCCCATGCTCATCCGGAACGGCCCAGCCTCGAAGGGCAGGTAGAGCGGTTCGTCGGGCAGCCACATCAGGCCGGTCTAGCAGCGGGCTCGCCCTGCAACAATCGGGACGCTCGGAGAGACGACGGGTGGCAAACCTGATACCACCTTCGAATGTCTGCATTGTGCGTCGTTGCCGACCTTCTCTTGCCGCAGCGCGCCATCCGCATCAGTGCCGAGAGTGCCGGTTGAGAGTATTGGTCTGGCAATGGGGCCGCCGCGGCGCCGGCCCTCGCTACGCCGCCGAGTTGGTGCGCGCCTTCAACGCCGTACCCGGGACCGAGGCGCTGCTCAGCCTGTCCACCGGGGCGGAACTGCTGCGCGCGCACCAGCCGCCAAGCTGCGCGCTCCCGGTCCGCACCTACAGCAGCCTCTCGACGTATGCGCAGCGCATGCTGATGGCGCCGGTGCTGACGCTGCACCTCGCCCGCTTCCTTCGGCGGGAGCAAGTCGACGTCGCGGTTTGCGCCATGCCGGCCGCGATGGACCTCGTCATGGCCGCAGCGCTGCGGCTGGCGGGGGTTCCGTATTCGGTCGTGGTGCACGAGGCGGACCTCCACCCGGGGGACCGTTTTGCGGCCCAACTCTGGCTACAGCGCCTGCTGTTGCGCGGCGCCGACGGGGCCTTCGCGCTCAGTCGACACGTGGAACGGCGCATGCGCGCGCTTGGCCTCGCCCCGGGCAAGACGATCGTCCAGAGCGCGCATCCTCCGTTCCACCACGGGGCCAGTTTGCCGCGACTGAGCCCTGACCGTCCGCTCCGGCTGCTGCATTTCGGACGGTTGATCCCGTACAAAGGCCTCGACCTGCTCGCCGACAGCCTGGCGCTGCTCGGACCGCGGTGCGACGTCGAGGTTCGCGTCGTCGGCAGCGGCCCGGAGAGCCCGATCTTGGACCGGCTGCGGACATTGCCCGGCGTCGCCGTCGAGAACCGGTGGATCGAGGAGGACGAGATCGCGGCACTGATCGACTGGTCGGACGCCTTCGTCCTGTCGTATCGCGAGGCCAGTCAGAGCGGCGTGGCTGCAACCGCCATCGCCGCCCGCCGCTGGATCGTCGCCACGCGCGTGGGCGGCCTGCCGGAACAACTGGCCGACGAGCCGATGGCGCTGCTGTGCGACCCGACGGCCGAAAGCCTGGCGGCCGCGATCGACCGCCTGTGCAGGTTCGACCGCGCCGCGCCCGTGCCGGCCAGCAGTGCCGACCAGGCCTGGCAGCGGGCGTCCGGCGCGATGATCGACGGGCTTGCCGCCATGGCGGCAGGGGCCGCCCGGATCAGGGCCTGAGCGCGGTTCAAGCGCCGCAGAGCGCGATGCCGTCGGGACTGTCCCGCCAGGCGAGATAGCGCGCGGCGCGCGCTGGGAGCCTGTCCGTGAACGGCGCCGTCCCGATCGTCGCCCTGAGGCGCGACGTGTCCATCGGCGAGCGGTCCCGCTCCATGCCGTACCGCACCGTCGGCGCCGCCGGGTCGACGCGCCAGACGAACCCCGGATAGATCGCGGCCAGCGCCTCGCACCAGGACGCCACCGACGTCACCACGCCGCCCCCGAGGTTGAACGTCAGGGAGGGAAGCGCCGGCGTGGCGAGCAGGTCGGCGATCGCCGCCGCGGCGTCCACCGCATCGACCCAATCCGCCAGCATGGGACGGGGCAGCACGCACTCGCGCCCGGCCCGGGCCGCCTCCGCACACTGCCAGTGTGGCGACAGCATCGGTCGCACCCCGGTCGCGTACTCGTTGATCCCGAAGCAGGCGCCGAGACGGACCGTCGCCGTCTCGAGCCCGTACACCGCGCCGAGGCGATGCACGATCCGTTCGGCGGCCCATTTGGTCGTGCCGTAGAGCGCGGCCGGCTGGGCGGGCGTCGTGTCCTCGTCGAGCCAGCCATCCGCGCCGGCCGCATAGCCATACACCGCGGCGGAGCTGAGGCCGAGCACGCGCTTGACCCCCGCGCGCCGGGCTGCCTGCATCAGTTGGACGGTGCCGCCGATGTTGACGTCCACGATCACGTCCGGCCGCTCGGCCTCGGCGCTCGCATCCGGCGTCAGCGCAGCCGCGTGGATCACGCGATCGATCGGCGCCGTGCGGAAGGCGCGATCGAGATCGGCGGCGGACCGGATGTCGCCGGGCGCGGTGGGCGAATCGGGCGCGAACGGGACGACCTCTTCCCCACGGTCCAGCAGCGCGCGGGCGATGTTGCGGCCGACGAAGCCGGTGGCGCCGGTCAGTAGGATAGCCATCGATCAGATCCTCACCAGCGCTCGCCGCTCCAGCACAGCGACCCGTGGGACAAAGTAGGTGCACGCGCCATCATTCGTTGAGCCCGGCGCCGGTATAGGGATGGGTTGCCATCCAGTGCCGCGCGAGGTCGAACCGGCGCGTGACCCAAACCCTGTCGTGCCCGGCGATATGGTCCAGCAACCGCGCCAGGCCGGCAGCCCGGGCCGGGTGGCCGATCATCCGCATGTGCAGCCCGACCGACATCATCTTCGGCGTCTCGGCCCCTTCCGCATACAGCATGTCGAAGCCATCCCGGATGAACGCGAACCAGTCGTCCGCCGTTCCGACGCTGCCCAGGAACTTGCCGTCGTTATGCGTGAGCGAATAGGGCACGACCAGGTGCCCGCGCCCCTCGACCGTCACCCACCAGGGCAGCTCGTCCGCGTAGCTGTCGCTATCGTAGAGAAACCCTCCCTCCTCGAGCAGCAGCCGCCGCGTGTTCACGCTCGGCCCATAGCGGCAGTACCAGCCGACCGGCCGGCTGCCCGATGGTTCGCTGCAGCGAGGCCACGGCCCGACCAATGTGCTCACGCTCCTCCGCCTCGGAGAGCTGGAAGTGCTTCACCCAGCGCCAACCGTGGCAACACACGTCGTAGCCGGCCTCGCGGATGGCCGCTGCCGCCTCCGGGTTGCGCTCGAGCGCCAGTGCGCAGCCGAACACGGTCAGCGGCAGGCCACGCTCGACGAACAGGCGGCGCAGGCGCCAAAAGCCGACGCGCGAGCCGTATTCGAACATGCTCTCGGCCGCCAGGTCGCGTCCGAACGCCGCCGCCTGGCCGGTGGAGTCCGACACGCCCCACTCGGACACGCCGTCCCCATCCGGGTAGGACAGTTCCGACCCTTCCTCGTAATTGATGACGAAGTTGACCGCCACGCGCGCGCCGCCCGGCCATTTCGGGTCCGGCGGCATCGCGCCATAGCCGCGAAAATCACGTCTGACATCATACCGCATCAGGCTAGCCCATCCAGTACCCGTCTGCAGCGCCGGCCAGTCCTCGCGCGGCAGCGCCAACCGCGGCGGCCGCGGCGGGCCCATCGGCCGGCCCGTCATCTCCAGCGCCGCCTTGGTCCCGCTGACGTAGCGCGGTCCGCCCACCCAGGGCAGCAGCGGCGCCAGGCGACGATATAGCGGCAACGCCGTCTCGCGGTCGCCTGCCGCGGCGGCCCGAAACATGTCTGCCGATAGCCGCGGCAAGACGTTGCTGCAGACTGCGACCCAGCCAACCGCCCCCAGCCAGGCACTCTCGTAGCCCAGCACGCCGGCGAAGACGTCCATCCGCCCGTCCACCGCGGCCACGATGTCGCGCACCCGCGTCACTTCGAGGGTGCTCTCCTTGACGTAGCGGCAGCCCGCAATCGTCGAGAGCCGGGCCAGCAATGCCGGGCCGAGATCGACGTTCGCGGTCGCCGGGTTGTTGTAGACCATGACGGGGATGCCGATCGCATCGGCGATGGCCTTGTAATGGACGTAGAGCTCATCGTCCGTCGGCACGCTGTAGAAGGGCGGGATCACCAGCACGCCGTCCGCCCCGAGCGCGTCGGCCTCGCGCGATTGCCGCACCGCCTCGCGCGTGTCTTCCGCGCCGGTGCCGATCAGAACCGGGACCCGGCCCCGTGCCGCCCGCACCGTCGTCGTCACGATCGCCGTCCGCTCCTCGCGGTCGACCGACAGGAACTCGCCGGTCGAACCCAGCGGGATCAAGCCGTTGATCCCCTCGGCGATTTGGAACTCGACTAGTCGCTCGAGCGCCGCCAGGTCGACCTGCGCGCCATCCGGGCTGAACGGAGTGACCAGGACGGTGTAGGTGCCGCGGAACGGCTCGGCCATGATGTCTTACCCTTTGCCGCGGTACGGGCACCATGCGACCCTGCCGCCGATGCGCCTGATCGACAAGCGGCCGCGCCGTTCCATTTTCATCGATGTCGAGGGCGAGCCCGTCCCGGCGCGCGCCGGCGAGACCGTCGCGGCCGCCCTCACCGGCGCCGGGCGCCTGACGGTGCGCCAGCATGCCGACGGCGCGCCCCGCGGCGTGCATTGCGGCATGGGCGCTTGTTTCGACTGCATCGTTACCATCGATGGCAAGGCCGGCCAGCGCGCCTGCATGACGATGGTCCGCGACGGCATGCGGATCGGGCCGGAGCTGGCGACGCAGAATGACGCCGCGCTCCCAGCCCGGCAGCTTGAACCCGGAGTGTTGGTCGTTGGCGGTGGCCCGGCCGGCCTGGCCGCTGCGATCGCCGCGCAGGAGTCCGGGGCCGACGTGCTGCTGCTCGACGAGCGCGCGTCGCTCGGCGGCCAGTATTTCAAGCCGGCCGCCGTCGCTGATCCGCAGAGCCGCCTGGCCGATCGCCTCCGCGTCCGCGCCGCAGCCGTTCCGACGCTGCGAGCCATGGCATGGGGCGCGTTCCCCGGTCCGGAGATCGCCGCAACCGATGGCGAGACCCGGTGGACGGTGCGGCCCCGCCGCCTCATCCTGGCCACCGGCGCCCACGAGTTGCCGGTGCCGCTGCCGGGCTGGACGCTGCCGGGCTGCATGACCACCGGAGCCTTGCAAGGACTGGTCCGCAGCTATCGCGTGAGCCCCGGCGAGCGGGTCGTGGTCGCCGGCAACGGACCGTTGAACCTGCAGGTGGCGGCTGAACTCGTGCGGGCGGGCGGGCGGTGGCCGCCGTCGTCGAAGCGGCGGCCGAGCCTGCCGGACTCGACCTTGCCCGCCATTCGCCCGCCCGGGCCTGGGATGGGCTCATCATCATGCGATGCCTGCGCCGGGCGGGTGTGCCGGTGCTTTGGCGGACGCGGCCCACGGCCGTCCTCGGCAGCGACAGGGTCGAGGCGTTGGCGATCGAAGGGCCGCACGGCAGCGACGTCATCGCCGCCGACGCCGTCGCGACCAACTGGGGCTTCCAGGCCGAGACCGGCATGGCGCGGGCGCTCGGGGCGGCGCATCGGACCGTCGCGGGGCGATTGGAGACCGTGACCGACGAGGACGGCCGCACGAGCCTGCCGGGCGTGTTCGCCGTCGGCGACGGGGCGCAGATGGGCGGTGCACGCGTGGCGCTGCATCGCGGCCGCATCGCCGGCCTCGCCGCGGCCAACGACCTCGGTCATCGCACGCCGCATCCGCCGCGCGCCGCGCTGCGCCGCGCCGAGCGCTTCCAGCGCGCCCTGTGGCACGGCTTCGCCGCCCGTCCACTCGACCCGAAGGCTCTTCCAGACGACACCGTGGTCTGCCGCTGCGAAGCCGTCACAGCGGGCGCCCTCCGCCGGGCGATAGCTGGCGGCGCCGCCTCGCTCGCCACGCTCAAACGCGCCACTCGCGCCGGCATGGGGTTGTGCGCCGGCCGTTTCTGCGGCGCCACGCTGGTCCGGATGACCGGCGCCACGAGCGAGGCCGGGTTCGCCGCGCCGCGCCTGCCGCTCCGCCCTGTCCCGGCCGCCGCGATCCTGGCGGACCGGCCGGACCCGTCGGACCACGTGGTGGCGGCGCCGCCGCTGCTGCGATGGACCACCGCCGCCCCCGCCGCGCCGCCGGGCGACGCCGAGATCGTCGTCGTCGGCGGCGGCCTCCTCGGCCTGTCAACGGCGCTCTACCTGGCGCGCGACGGCAGCGACGTGCTGTTGCTCGATCGCGGCGAGCCCGGCGTGGCCGCCAGCACGGCCAATGCGGGCAGCCTGCACGTCCAGCTCGTACCCTATGTGTATGCGGCCGACGGCGGTGGCCCGATGGCGGAGGCGCTGCCGCTCGGTCCGGCCAGCATCGCCCTGTGGCGGGCCTTGGCGGCCGACGCCGGAGAAGACCTGGGTCTGCGCACCGAGGGCGGCCTCATCCTGGCGGAGACGGGCGCCGAGATGACGCTGCTGCGGTCCAAAGCCGCCTTCGAGCGGTCGCGCGGCATTCCGGCCGAGGTCGTCGGGCCGGCAGAGCTGCGCGCGATCGCCCCTGGCCTGGCCGGTGCGTTCGCCGGCGCGTCGCTCTGCCCGCCCGAGGGGCAAGGGGACCCGTTGCGCGGCACCATGGCGTTGCTCTCTCTCGCGCGCCGGGCCGGCGTGCGCGTCGCCGGCGGGGTCGAGGTCACCGGGTTGGAGCGCGCCGGCTCGGGTTGGTTGGTCAGGACGGCGGCGGGCGGGGTGAGGGCCGGAACGGTCGTGAACACGGCCGGCGTTCAGGCGATGCGGGTCGGCCGGTTCGCCGGCGTCGACGTACCGGGGCACGGGCTAGTCCAGCAAGTGATCGCGACCGCACCCGGGCCGATTATGCTGCGCCAACTGGTCGCCTGGACCGGCCGGCATCTCTCGCTCAAGCAGGGCGATGGCGGCCACGTCCTAATCGGCGGCGGCTGGCCCGGCACGCTCGACGGCAACGGTGCGGCGCAGGTTCGGCGCGACAGCATCGAAGGCAACCTCGCTCTAGCCTGCCGCGCCCTGCCGGGCTTGCGCCCGCTGCACATGGCCCGCGCCTGGACCGGTTTGGCTCCCAACCAGAGCCGCCCGCCGCTGATCAGCGCGACCCCCGGCCAGCCCGGCCTGTTTCACGCCATGACGGGCAACGGCTACACGTTGGGGCCCATCATCGGTCGCATGCTGGCCGACGCGATCCGCACCGGCGCGCCCTTGCCGCCCGCCTTTGCGCTATAGCCCGGCCTCGCGCAGCGCGGCATCGAGCATGGCCGCCTCCGCCGCGCCGACTGGGCTCGCGGGCGGACGCAGGGCCGGGTCGGGAATACGCCCGAGCCGGGCCAGGCACCATTTGATGCGGGCAGTGGCGCGGCCGCCCGGCTCCTGCCCGTAGATCGCGTCCGCCAGCGGCTCGATCCGCACATGGAGCATGCGCGCCGTCACCAGGTCGGACCGGCGCACCGCAGCGTCGAGCTCCAGGATGTCGCCCGGCACGATGTCGGCCAGCGACACCATGCTGCCATCGCTGCCATGCACCATGCAGGCCAGCAGATGCTCGTCGCCGCTCGCCAGCACCGCCACCTCCGGGCGCCGCCTTTTGACCCGGCGGCGCAGCGCGTCATAGCGGTTCACCTCCCAGCCGCCCTCCTTGATCCCGACGATGCCTGGTACCTCCAGCAGCCGATCCAGCACCTCGGGCGTGTAGGCGAGGTGGCCGGCCGCGTGGCTCGCCTGGAACAGGAACAGCGGCGCGCCAGGGACGGCGCGGGCGATGATGTCGTGGTGCCGGACCGCGATCTCCGCGTCGGGCGCGAGCGCGAAACCGTTTGGCGGGAACACCATGATCGCGTCCGTCCCCGCCTCCATCGCAGCCGCCGCCTCGCGCGCCGCTTCGAGACTACTCTCCTGGTTGACGCCCGCGACCACCCTCCGGCTCGCCCCGACGACAGCCACCGTCTCCGCCACGGCGCGCCGTTTCTCGGCCGGCGTGATGAGGGCGTTCTCCCCGGCGTGACCGTTGCAGAGCACGCCGGCGATCCCGGGCCACAGCCCGCACGCGGCGGTATGCGCGGCATAGGCGTCCCAATCGGGCGCGAAGTCGGCCCGCATCGGCAGCACCGTGCTCGGATAAACGCCGTGCCAGGCGCTCACGCCGAGGCTGCCACCGGCACAGCGGCGATCGCGTAGCCACGGCCGAACCGCCGCTCCAGCGCCCGCTGCACGAAATCCCAGAGCGTGGTCAGGGCCAGGTAATAGACCGCCGCCACGCAGTAGACCTCCAGCACGTCAAACTTGAGCTGCATGATCATCTGGCTGCGCCGCATCAACTCCTCCATCGAGATTACCGATGTGATGCTGGTCGCCTTGAGCAGCCCGTTCACGCTGTTGCCGAGCGGCGGGATGATGATGCGGAACGCCTGCGGCAGCGTGACCAGGCGGATCGTTGCGATCCGGCCGAACCCGAGCGCCTTGGCCGCGTCCCACTGTCCCGGCGCGACGCCCGAGAACCCGGCCCGAATAATCTCGCTCAGATAGGCCGCCTCGTTCAGCGTCAGCGCGAGCAGGGCCGAGACCAGCACGCCGAACTTCAGGCCGACCTGCGGCAACCCGGTGTAGATGATGACGAGTTGCACCAGCAGCGGCGTGCCCCGGAACGCCCAAACATAAAGTGACGCGGCCCGGCCTACGAGCCCGCCCTGCGCCCGCAGCAGCGCGAGCAGCATTCCCAGGACGAGGCCACCCGCCAGCGATGCCAAGGTGAGCCCGACGGTGATCGCTGCGCCACCGAGCAGGAAGCGGTTGTCGAAATAGCCGAGGAACGCGCCGAAATCGAACATGGCGCTGGAAGTTTATTGCGGGCCGGGTCCACGGATTTCGAAGTCACCCTTCAGCTTGGCCAGCCCGAACTGGTCGAAGATCTTGTCATAAGTTCCGTCGGCCCGGATCTGCTTGAACGCCGTCACAGCGGCTTCGGCGACGGTCTTGTTGCGAAAACCAAAAGTGATGTCGGTGCCGCCGAAGCCCGTCAGCAGCAGCTGCATGCCCCGCTGCTTGCTGATCGCGCGGGCCGCGTCCTCCACGATGATGACCACGTCCACTTGCCCGGCCCGCAACGCCGCCGTCGCCTCGGTCGCGGTGCTGAACGTGCGCAGGTCGAGCGGCTTCAGGCCCCGCTTGACCAAATCCTCGTTGGCCTCCTTCGCCTTGCGCTCCTGGTAGGTTCCGATCTCGATGGCGCCGACCTTGCCAGCCAGATCGTCGAACGACTTGACCGCCAGGTTGGACGACGCCATCGCGAACACGCCGATCGCTTGCTGCGCGTACGGAACCATGTACATCAGGCGCGAGCGCTCTTCGGTCCAGAACATGCCGGTATCGATCGCGTCGAACCGCGCCGCCTTCAGCGCGGGCACCATGGCCGGGAAATCCATACGCACGAACTCGGTCTTCAGGCACAGCCGCGTCCCGAGTTCGCGGCCCAGCTCGACGTTGAGCCCCTGCAACTCGCCCTTGTCGTCGACGAATTGTTGCGGCGGCAAGGTCGGGTTGATGGCGAGCTGGATCGTCCCCGGCGTGACCAGGTCGGCGGCGGCGACCCTGCTGGTGCACTGCGCCCCCGCGCAAACCGGGATCATCCACGCGATGAAGGCGGCAAGGTAAGGCGAGCGCACGGTCATTCTCCTCTCGGGACAGTCTCCGGATAAGCAAAGACCGAGCCACTGACAACGCTCGTGCCAGGGGCACGCTGGCGGCGCCGGCGTGTCGAGGGCTTCCGAAACATGCTGCGTCCGAGCCAACTGCTCAGGCGACGAGCAGGTCACCAAGGCGTCGTGGCGCTCGGACGGGCGGCGGAAAGCCGACGCGGGCGGCCGCGCCGCGCGCAAGACGCGAACTCTAAGGCTGCAAAGCGTCATGAAACGGTCAATGTCCGCGCTTCGCCGGCTTCCTATAAACGTTCAAGTTTGTTGCGAGAAAAGCCTTGTCCCAAAAAGCAGTCAGGCTGTTGGCAGCCAGCGCGGTTCTCTGCGCCAGCCAGGCCGAAGCAGCTGTCGTGAACCAGTGGGTCCAATATGGCCCCGGCGACACCGCGTTGATTCGCGCGATCGAGGACACGCCCGGCAACGGCTGCCCCGTCGCTTCGCTCGACGGCGTCGCGCTGCAGCTCGCGCCGCGGGGCACGGTCACGACCCCGGCCGATGCGCCGAAGACCTACTTCCCGGTGCTGATGTGCGAAGCATCCGTCCCGGCGTTCGGACATACCACCGTCACCGTCAGCGGCGTCTCGCTCAAGATGCCCGTGACGAACCCGAAACGCATCCTGGTCATCGGAGACACCGGCTGCCGGGTCGCTGCGACCGTCGCCGCGAGCCAGAATTGTAATGACCCGACCCAGTTTCCGCTGCAGTACGTGGCCAACTACGCCGCCACCTTCAAGCCGGATCTGATCATCCATGTCGGCGACTTCTTCTACCGCGAGCAGCCCTGCCCGACTGGGTTCAGCGGGTGCATCAACAACGCCGTGTTCGACAACTGGGACTCCTGGAAAGCCGACTGGTTCGGCCCGGCGGCCAACCTGATCGCCGCGGCGCCGATGGCGATCTCGCGCGGCAATCACGAGAGCTGCAACCGCGGCGCCCGTGGCTGGTTCCGCCTGCTCGACGTGCATGGCTATGATCAGGCGGCGGTCGATTGCACCGGGCCCTACGTTCCCATGATGGGCGCTCCGGGCGCCAAGGGGCCGCTCACCCCGTACGACTACACCGATCCCTACGTCGTGCAGGCCGGTAAGATCTCGCTGCTGATGTTCGACAGCAGCGACAGCAACACGACGGCGCCGGACACCACGATCCGCTCTACCGACGGCCGCACCCTACCGGAGATCTACAAGGCGCAACTCTCGGCCGTCCTGGCTCCGCTGGCCAATCGCAACGTATTCTACATCACGCACAAGGCCAGCTACGACATCCGTCCGGCCAAGCTGAACGGCAATCTCCTCGGCGGTGACGCGACGCAGCAATCGGTGTTCGACATGCTGACGCCGGGTTCGGTCCCCGCGCAGATCAAGCTGCTCATCTCCGGACACGACCATCAGTTCCAGGTCGTGGACTTCAAGTCCGACTACGCGCCGCAACTCGTGGTGGGCAATTCCGGCACGCTGCTCGACAACCAGAGCGGCGCGCAGCCGCAGACCTTCACGCCCGACACGAGCGGCACCAATGCGGGCGCGAGCTACGCCCTCCCGGGGGTGACGGGTACGCCGACGGTGATGGTGCAAGCCACCAACGACCGCTCCGAATACGGCTTTACCGTCATGGACGCGACGGCCTCCGGCTATCTGGTCAACGCCTACAATCTCTCGTCGTCCAAAGTGGCCCGTTGCGCGATCACGCTGAACCCGCGGTCGATGCTGTGTGCTCAGTAGCGGTGGGCTGACACCGCTGGCGCCTTGAACGCGATCTCGCCGCAGGCCTCGGACCCTGAGGGGTCCACCGGATCGCTGATGGACCGTTTGCCGTGGGTCGATGCGGAGCGGTCCGCCCGCCTGCTCGGCGCGCTGGCCGTGGCGTATGCGGCGGTGGCCGTGGCGCTGCTGGCGGCTCAGGCGTTCGCGGCGCCTTGGATGCGTGGTGTGGCTTGGCTCGCGACGCCGGCGGTGCTGGTCCCACTTGCCGGGCTGCTGGCCACGCGGCTCATGGCTGCGGCGCGGGCGACGTTCGGGTGGGGCACCCGCCTTGGCCGCCTCGCGCGGCGGCCGCAGGGCGTGATCGTGCCCGGCATCGGCGTGTGCGCGCTCGCGCTCCTCTTCGCCGGTCGGGATCAAGCCGGCCTGGCGGGACCACATGACATGGTGGTCGGGATCGCTGCGATGGTGCTCGGCTTTCCGCTTCTGGTGGCCGAGCGGATGGTCAACGCCATCAGCCCGGCCAGCGTGCCGGAAGCGCCGGACCTGCGCGCGCTGCTCTACGTCCCGGTGCTGACGCTTCCGGCCGCAGGGCTGCTGCAGATCGGCGTGGCTGTCGGCATCCCCTACATGGCGCCAGCGGCGAGCGTTGTCGGGGCGGCGCTGGCGGTGATCGCCGCCGAACTGTCGCTGCGCGCACTCGCCACCTGGTTCCTGCCACCGCCCGCGACCACGCGCGCCCGTGCCGCCGTGGCAAGCCTGTCCGCCAGGCTGCTGCAGCCCGGCCGGCTCGCGGCGGGTGGGCTGGCCGCTCCGATCTACGCCCATCTCGGGATCGACTTCTCGCGCAGTTGGGCGATCGGCTTCGCGCGTTCCGCTGCGATGCCGATCGGGCTGTCCCTGGGCGCCATCGCCTGGGGCCTATCCGGAGTGACGCTGGTCGAGCAGGACCGCCGCGGCATCTACGAACGCCTTGGAGAGCCCGTGGCCGTCTGGGGACCCGGCGCCCATCTCGGGCTGCCCTGGCCGCTGGGCCGCGTGCGCCGGGTCGATTACGGGCTGGTCCATACCGTCCCGCTCCGGGGTGGCGCGCCCGCCGAACCGAACAGCCCGGCCGAAGCGCCCGCCCCGCAAACGGCCGACCGGCTGTGGGACCAGGTGCACCCGTCGGAGATATCCTACCTGCTGGCCAGCCGCGAAAGCGATGGCCGCCAAGGCTTCCAGACCGTCAACGTCGATATGACGGTGCTCTACCAGGTCGGCCTCGACGAGGCCTCGGCACGCAAAGCGGCGTATGCGGTCGAGTTGCCCGATCAACTGGTCCGGTCCGAGGCGGGCCGGCTGATGGTGCGCGAGTTGGCCGGCATGGAGCTGGCCGATGCGCTGGGCGCGGGCCGAGAGACGCTGACCGAGGGTCTGCAGGCCCGGCTGCAAACGGCGCTGGACGCGTTCGATAGCGGCATCTCGCTCCTGGGCATCTCCATCGAGGCCATCCACCCGCCGCCAGCCGCCGCAGATGCGTATCACGCGGTGCAAGCGGCCGAGATCGTGGCCAACACCGCGATTTCCACCGAGCGCGGCCGTGCCCTGGCCGCCGCCGCCCGCGACCGACAGCAGGCGGCCGAGCTGGTCCTGACCGCCGAGGGCGCCGCGGCCGAGACCGTCGGCGCGGCCGATGTCGCCAGCCGGGTCTTTTCGGCCGACCGGGCGGCGGCGGCGGCGGGCGAGGCCTCGTTCCGCCTCGAGCGCTATCTTGCGACAGTCGGCGCGGCGCTCGCGAATGCTCCGCTGGTGATCGTCGACCGCGACCTGACCGGTGCGGATGCGCCCTCGATCGACCTCCGATCCTTCGGTGCCCCGCCCGCGCGCACCGCCGGCGACGACTAGGACCCTCGGCATGTTCCACTCCCACGGCCACGACCATTGCGGCGCCGCCCATCACGACCCGCTCGAGCCGGGGCGACCCGGCAATCGCGGCGGCCGCCTCGCCGTCCGCCTCGCATTGGCCGGGCTGATCGGCGCGGGCGCGGTATTCGCCTCCGCCTCGGTCATGGTGGCGGCGGGGCAGGCGACGGTGATCACCCGGTTCGGCGACTTGTCACGCGTGCTGGTCCGACCGGGCCTGGCCTGGAAGCTGCCGACGCCGATCGAGAGCGTCATCCCGGTCGACCTGCGGCTGCGGACCAGCTCCACCGGATTGCAGGATGTCGGCACCCGCGACGGGCTGCGGGTGCTGGTCCAGGCCTATGTGGCGTGGCAGGTGCCGGCCGATCCGGAACGCATCCGCCAGTTCCTCCGCGCCGTGCGCAACGACCCGGACGAAGCCGCCCGCCAGATCCGCAGCCTGGTTGCCTCGGCCCTGCAGGTCACGGCCAGCAGCTTCGAGCTTGCGGACCTGATCGACACCGACGAGAAGCGCCGGCAGCTGCCCGCCTTCGAGGCGCGCCTGCGCGAGCAGGTGGAGCGCCAGGTGCTGTCCGTGTTCGGCATCCAGGTGCTGCAGCTCGGCATCGAGCGCCTCAGCTTGCCGGAGGCGACGCTAGCCGCGACGGTCACGCGCATGCGGGCCGAGCGCGAGACGGTCGCGGCCGCGCGCACGGCGGAGGGGCTGCGTGCGGCGGCCGAGATCCGCTCGCAATCGGTCCGCGACGGCCGCATCCTGGTGGCGCGGGCGCGCACCGAGGCTGCCGATCTCGAGGCCGCTTCGCGGCGAGACGCCGCCGAGACGGAGGCCGCCGCCTACCGCTCCGACCCGGGCCTCTACACGCTGCTGCGCTCGATGGACACGCTGACCAGCGTCGTCGGGCCGAATACGCGGATGGTGCTGCGGACCGACGTGGTCCCGTTCGATATGCTGACCCGGCCGCCCGCTGCGGCGGGCGCTTCATCACCGAGCGTGTCGCCGAACCGCACCGTCGGCGCGATCCCGTGACGGACCCATCGGACGGCCCGGTCGCCCAATCCATCTCGATCGGCTTCAAAGCGGTTTCGGCCTGCGTGCTGGTGCTGGCTGTCGTCTGGGCGGTCTCGAACTGGCGGCAGGTTCCGCCCGAGAGCCAGGCCGTGGTGCTGCAGTTCGGCCGCATCGCGCGTGTGCAGCGGGCCGGGCTGACCGTGGCGTGGCCGCGGCCGATGGGCGAGGTGGTCCTGCTGCCGGGACGCGACCGCCTGCTGACGTTGCGGACGGCGGCGCCCGCACGCCAGGCTGGCTTGCAGGACATCTACACCGAGGCGAGCGGCGCGACCCTGCCTCCCGATGCGGCCAGCTACCTGACCGGCGATGGCGGCGTTGTCCTCCTGGCGGCCACCGTCTCCTATCAGGTGAGCGACGGAGCGGCGTATTTCGTGGCCCGCGACCATGTCGAGCCGGCGCTGCGCCGCCTGTTCGAGACAATCGCGGTTCACGTCGCAGCGACCCGGCCGCTCGACGATTTCCTCGTCACCCGCGCCGCGGAGGCAAGCCGGACCGAGCGCCGGCAGGCCGTGCGCGGCGACGTGGCCGACGCGATGAACGCCCGGCTGGCGCAACTCGCCGAACAGGGCTCGTCGCTCGGCGTGACGGTCAGCCGCATCGATCTCGAGCCGGCGCTCCCGCCGGACGCGAAGATCGCGTTCGATGGCGTGCTGGTCGCCGAACAGCTGGCCGAACAGGCTGTGGCGACAGCCCGGACCCAGGCGGCACGCAGCAAACAGGCGGCCGATCGCACGCGTGACCAGGTGTTGACCGAGGCGCGTGCCAACAGCGCCGAGCGCGTGGCGACCGCGCGCGTGCAGACGGCGAGCATCGCCGCCATCCAGGCCACTCTGACCGCCGAGGCACGCTCGACCATGCTCGACCAGTTCTACCGCGAGCGGATCGGCGCGATCATGCGTCGCATCGGCAAAGTCGTGCTGGTCGACCGGCAAGGCGGGCGGGTGATCGTGCCGGCGGAGCTGCCGAGCCCATGAGCGCCACCGTCGCGCTCGAGACGCCGCGCCCGCTGCTCGCCCGGTTCGAGCGCGCGCTGCTGGGCGCGAAGCTCACCTTGGCGATGTTCGCGTCCGGCCTGCTCGTGCTGGCCGTGCTGTGGCAGGCGGTGTTTCCCGACCAACGCATCCTGTCCGATCTCGTGGCCGGCGTCGCGGCGCTGCTCGTGGCCGTGCCGGTGTTGGCCGCCGCGTGGGACAGCCTGCTGCGCCCGAGCCTACACGGGGTGACGGATCGGCTGATCGCTGTCGCGCTCGTGGCGGCCTGGGCCAGCGGCGACCTGATGACGGCGGCGGTGCTGCCGATCATCATGATTCTCGGCCACGTGCTCGAGGAACGGAGCCTGCTCGGCTCGCGCGAGGCGATCCAGGCGCTGACCCGGCTCACCGAAACCACCGTGCGCCGCCTCGAACCGGGCGGCGCGGTTTCGACCATACCCTCGGTCGCGCTGCGCCTGGGCGACCGCATCGAGTTGCTGCCGGGCAGCCGGGTGCCCGCAGACGGTCGAGTTCGCGCCGGCGAGGCCGGGCTCGATATGGCGTCGCTGACCGGGGAGAGCATTCCGGTGGACGTGGGGCCGGGCGACACCGCGCTGGCCGGGTCGATCAACACGAACGGGCGCTTGGACCTCGAGATCACCGGCTTGGGCGCTGAGACGACGCTTGGCAAGATCATTGCGCTGATGCGGACGGCGGAACGGGCCAAGCCGCCGGTCGCCCGATTGCTGGAGCGCTATGCGGGTCACTACCTCGCGCTCGTCCTGATGATCGCCGCCTGCACTTGGCTCGGCAGCGGCGACACCGCGGCCACGCTCGCGGTGCTGGTTGCGTCTTGCCCATGCGCGCTCGTGCTGGCGGCGCCGGCAACGTCGATCGCGGCGATCTCGGTTGCGGCGCGGCACGGGATCCTCATCAAAGGAGCGGCCTTTCTCGAGCAGTTGGCCGAGGTCAACGCAGTCGTGTTCGACAAGACTGGCACGCTGACGACGGGCGAGCTGTCGTTGGCCGAGGTGCGGACCGTGGCCGGCGTGGATCCGCGCCGCGCCACTGCGATCGCCGCCGCTTTGGGGGCGGCCAGCAGCCACCCGGTAAGCCGCGCCGCGGCCCGCGCGGCCTCGATGCCACGGCTCGAGGCGCTGCATGTGCGCGAGAGTGGCGGTTCGGGCGTAACCGCAGAGGTCGATGGGAGCGAGGGAGCCCTGGGCCGCGCCGAGCTGTTCCGCGGCCTCGGCATCGCCACCCCGCCGGTCCCGCCGCATGACGGGCCGATCGCCGGCGTGAGCCACGGCGGCCGTTTTCTCGCCTGGCTGCTGTTCGCCGACGAGAAGCGGCCGGAAGCCAGCGAGGCGACCCGGGCGCTGCATGATCTCGGCATCCGTCGGCAGCTCCTGCTGACCGGCGACCGCCAGGCGGTGGCCAAGCGCGTCGCCTCCGAGCTCGGGATCGGCGAGGTCGATGCCGAGATGCTGCCGGAGGCGAAGATGCGGCGCGTCATGGCCGAGATCGCGGCCGGGTTGCGCCCGATGGTGGTTGGGGACGGCATCAACGATAGCCTCGCGCTGAAGGCCGGCGCCGTCGGCGTGGCGATGGGCGCGCAGGGGACCGACGTGGCGCTCGCCTCGGCCGACCTGGTGCTGATGACCAGCGATCTGCGCCGCCTGGCGACGGCGATCCGGCTGAGCCGCCGCTGCCGCCGCACGATCCATGTCAACGTGGCGATCGGGCTGATCTGGACGGTCGCGCTGGTCGGCCTGGCCGCGTCCGGCGTTCTCGGGGCCGAGGGCGCGATCATCGCCGCCCTGCTGCACAATCTCAGCACCTTCCTGGGTCTCGGCAATGCCGGGCGGCTGCTGCTGTTCGACGAGATCGGGCCGGCTGCCGCGGCCTGACACCAGTTCACACATGGAGTTTTGCATGACTCGCACATCCACCTTGCTCGCCTTGGTCGCCGTGTCCGCCGCTTGGGCCTCGTCCGCGACGGCCACGACGCTGGTGACCAGCCTAGCCGCCTTCCAGGCGGGTGCAGCCGGGGCCGTCACGAGCACGCCGAGCCCGGGAACTTACGACCTGACGCAGCTGATCCTGCCAACCACCAGCACGATCGCGCTGGGCGACGGGACCTCGCTCGGCCTTTCGACGCCCGCGCAGGTCACGATGCCGCAGAACGGCTTCCCGTTCCTCCTCGCGGACGGCTTTGGCGGCGAGGTGTTTATCCCGCAGGACGCGAGCGGCACCCAGGTCACCACGCTGACGATCGCGCTCGGCGGCGGCATCAGCGCACTCGGCTTTGAGGCCGCGCCGTTCTCCGATGCGGTGGGCGCTCCGTATGCTTCGGGCGCCAAAGGCGGCCCGTTCACCGTGACGGTGACGCTGGCAACCGGCCAAACCACGAGCGCCTCGCTGCCGGGCGGCATCGACGGGGTCACCGCATCGCAGTTCTTCGGCTTCTACGGCGGCGGTGTCTCGTCTTTGACGATCAGCACGTCCGACCCGAATGGCTTCGGCTTCGGCAACTTCGTCGACGTCCCGGAACCGGCCTCGGCGGCGGTGCTGCTGGTTGGCCTGGCTGGGATGGCGCGGACACGGCGGCGCCTGCGCAGTGCCTGATGCGCGCCTCTGGCGGAGTCTCGCCGGTGCGATCCCGAGCCTCATGATCGTGGCCGGGAGCCCGGCGGCTGCGTCCGAAGCCGCCGGGTCCCCGCGCTTGATGGGCATCGTCATCGCCGGTCAGGACAAGATCGCGCTGTTCGCGGGTAACCCTACGATCACGGTGCGGGAGGGCGACGCGGTCGGCAACGAGCGGGTCAGGGCGATCGGAGCGCAGGGTGTCGAGCTGGTGGGCCCTTCCGGGCCGCGGCTCGTGCAGCCGAGCGGGGACGCGTCCGGCCGGGATGAACGCCGCACCCTGCTGCCGCCGATCGTCGACCCGTACCGGCGCGAGCAAGAGACCGAGAACGATCAGTAGTCTCCGCGCCTATGGCTCTCGTTAAGGGTTTCGTAAGCTTACCCCCATACACAGTAGGCCTGATGGTGTGGCATCACTCCTCTAGGCTTCTCGGCGTCTGCCTACTGTTGTTGGCAGCAATCCCGAGCTTCGCGAGCGCGCCGGACGTTGTTCCCGCGCCGTCGCGCGGTCTCTACCTCCGTCCGGCCGAGATACCGTTTCCTGCCAGCAATCCATTTTCCGCAGCAAAAGCCGCCTTGGGCCGGAAGCTTTTCTTCGATCCCATCCTCTCCGCCTCGCAGAGCTATTCGTGCGCGAGCTGCCATAAGCCCAGCCTGGCCTGGGGTGATGGCCTGCCGCTTGCAATCGGCGACAACAATACGCCTATGGCCCGGCGCGCGCCGACCATGCTGAACGTGGCCTGGCTGCCCCGGCTGGGCTGGGGAGGGCGGTTCAGAGATATCGAGTCGGTCGGGTTCGTCGCGATTACCGGGTCGGGAAACATGAATCTTGCCGCAGACCAGGCCATCGATCGGCTGAGCGCGAAGGCTGACTATGTGTCGGCCTTCGCTGACCTGTTCGGCTCGGCTGGCATCACACAGGAGACTGTCGAAGCGGCGCTGGCGACCTACGAGCGCACCATTGTGTCCGGCGATGCTCCGTTCGATCGTTGGATCGGGGGCGATGGGACCGCGCTCGACGCGCCCGCGATCCGCGGTTTCGAACTGTTCAACGGACGGGCCGGTTGCTCCGGATGTCACAGTGGCTGGGCGTTCACGGACGGCTCTTTCCACGATATCGGCGTCGGCCAAGGGGACGACGTCGGCCGTGGCGAGCACTTTCCGACCTCCACCAAACTACATTACGCGTTCAAGACGCCAACGCTGCGTGATGTCGCTCTGCGGGCGCCTTACATGCACGACGGCTCAGTGCCGTCGTTAGAGGCAGTGATCGATCATTATGATCGCGGCGGGATGGTTCGTCCTAGCCTGTCTGAGTTGATCCATCCGCTCGGACTGACCAATGAGCAGAAATCCGACCTGCTGAGCTTCATGAAGAGTTTGACGAGTGACTCGCCGGCAAAGGTGCCAGCCACACCTTGATGGGAACGGCAGCCGGCGCGGCTTAGGGTCGCAGTCCCAAGCCGGTGCCCAACAGACCTAGGCCGGTCACCATCAGCGCGCCGCCACACCGTTCAAACATGACCTGACACTTCGGCCGACAGAGCGCCGCGTAGGCGAAGCACGCCCCTGAAACCAAAAGAATCGAGCTGAGTGCGGCAATCACGAACGTCTCCAACCGTAGACTGGTCACATCATGCGGGCCAATGGTTAACAAAAGCTGATCAATATCAAAACAAACATTGTTGCGATCCCATTTCGTAGCTGGTGATGGCGGCATCGGGCGGATCCACCGCCGGGCTAAGCCGAGATCGCCGCCTGCTCGCTACACGGATGGTAACGCGTTTCTACACCGTTCGGTTCTGCCGGACCGGATCTGGGGCTGAGACGACACAGCGTGGCTTTCGCGTTATGCGATCGTAAATTAACCCTTTACTAACTAAAAGTTGTACGCAACCATTGGAGGTGTTGATGAGACGTATCGCAATCTAAGGAGGTGTCATGCACTGCTGCGTCAGAGGCTTGCGTTGCCCGGCAACGTTCATTTCCATCCTCACGATTGCCGTCTGTGTAACATATCCAAGCTCGGCGAGCGCACATGTTAAGTGGTTCTGCGCCTACGACGTCGCTGGCCAACCCCAGACACTTGCCAATGTCCTGTGCCCGGACTTCGAGCAACTGACTGGTTTGGCGTTGCTCGTGTTGTTGGCTGGATGCTTCTTGGAGAATACCATTGTGGGCGCCGCTTTGTTGCGCGCCATCAATAGTGTGACTTCGGTTCCGCAGCGAAATACCGAAATCCTGATGCGCGCAACGTGCGGCTTTTTCTTCGTGGCAATTTGGACGATGGGAGGCGTGATCCTCACGCCGGAGCTGAAATCGGCGTCCCCGTACATCTCCTGGTTGCAGATCACCGTCGCAGCAGGATTGATCTGGCGTCGGACCCTGCCGATCTCGGGCCTCGCCATCGCTGCGCTCTACGGGATCGCAATCAATGAGTACGGCATGTTCCACCTGATGGATTACCCAATCTTCTTGGGAGTCGCCGCTTACCTCGCGCTGACCGGGCTGCAGCGGACATTCTTCGGGTTACGGCCGCTCGATGTCCTCCGCTGGGCAGCGGGCGTGACCCTCATGTGGGCGTCGATCGAGAAATGGGCGTATCCTGAGTGGACGCTCCCGATCTTCATCACCCATCCGGCGATGAGCATGAACTACGACATCGCGTTCTTCATGCGAGCGGCCGGCGTCATCGAGTTCACCCTCGCATTTGCTTTGCTCTGGACACCGCTCGTCCGGCGATCGGCCGCAATCATGCTGGCCGGCATCTTCATCTCCGCCATCTCCGAGTTCGGCAAACTGGATGCGATCGGGCACTCCGCAATCATCGCCGTGCTGATCGCCGTTGCCGCAGACAACACACCGAGCCGCAAACGCGGCAGGAGCTGGCGCCCGCTGCTCGCGCCGGTTGGATACGGGCTGAGTCTCGCCGGGTTCCTGGCGATCTACTACGCCGCTCACACGGCGATGTTTGGCACGGCCATCTTCTGACGGCGGCCCGGCCTCACTCGACGTGCACGATCAGCCGCATCTTCGGGTGAATGCCGCACAGGACGTCGAACGTCCCTGCAGCTGGGAAAGTGATGTTCACCTTGGCCCCCGGCTCCTGGTCACCGGAATCGGTACTCGAGCTGTTTGGAGTCGATATACAGATGATGGAGCAAGTCACCGTCATCGTTGACGATTTGGACAGTTTCCGCCCGTTTGATGGCGAGTTCGCCCGGAGTGAACGTCTGGTCCTTTTGCGACACAAAATGGTTGGGGACGGCCGCGAGGGCGACTGAGCCCAATACTGTGCAAATCGGCAGCGCCAAGATCTGCCTCCAATCCGGGCGTCTTAATACCACTGTCATTTACCAATCTTGGGCTGCATATCGTTCCAAGCCGAGAGTTCTGGTGGAGCCAATCTAGAACAGACCGGTTAAGACATCTTTAATCACCGCATGGCATCATCTGCGCATTAGTGGAAGGTTGCAGATCGCCGATGCTGCTCAGAGGGCCTAGACGGCCCATATCGCTGCCGAGCCTCAATGTTGCGCTGCTATTCAACGGCGTTGCTTCACGGGCATCTACACTGCGCATGCAGATCCTGGTTGCGTTCCTCATCATGAGCGCGATCACCAGCACGCTCGGCTTCTGTGCCGCATTAGGGATCAGCCAGGCCGGCGTCCTGGTGAGCGAGACGTTCGACAAATCGCTGATGTCGATCAACTATGCCCGCGCGGCGGCGGCGGACTTCGCTGGGATGGAAGCAGCCCTGGCGCGTCGCTGGGTGCTGGTCGGCGATACCAACGCGCAGCTGGCGCTCGACGAACGGGTGGAGGGTCTGGCCAAGTCAATGAGCCAAGATCTTGCGATTGCGGCCGAGCGCTCGCAATCCGCCCGGGCCGAAACGGCCGCACTGACGGTGCAGCGGGCGGCCGCAGCGTGGAACGAAGAGCGACGCCGCTTGCTGGCGGACGCGGAACCGAATGTCACGACGTGGGACGCTCTCGATCAGCATGCTCGAGTTCGTCAGCAAGCAGATCGGCCTATTGATCAACTATATCGCCGGAGACGGCTTCACATACCGGCAAAACGCGCGCAGGGCGGTGGCAAGGGATTGGAACATCAGCCTGGCCGGGACGGCCGCGGCGCTGATGCTGTCGGCTGTCATCGCTTGGCTCCTCGCACGTCGCATTATCCGGCCGGTCGCGGCCGCCTCTGCGATGGCAGGCCGCATCGCGAGGGGCGACCTCGACGGCGAGTTTCCGAGCGGTCGTCGAGACGAACTGGGCGCGCTGCTGATCGCCATGCGCGCCATGCGGGACAACATCCGCTCCATGATGGAACGAGAGGTGGCGCAACGCCGGTCCGCACAGGCGCGCCTCGCCGACGCGCTCGAGGCCTCGCGCGAGGGAGTGATCGTCGTGGATGCACAAGGCGCCATCGCCTTGGCCAACTCACAGGCTCGGGAATATCTGGGCAACGATGCTGACCTGCTACGGCCCGGTGCCGCTTTCGACGCGATACATGCCGCGGCCGGGCCCTCAAGTGACAATGTCGGCCTGTTGTATCGCCTGTCTGGGGCTGCGCTCGATGCTGGCGAGGTCCGCCTTCTCGACGGCCGCTGGCTGCGGGTCGGCCGCAGTGCAACCCGCGACGGCGGTTTCGTGGCCGTGCTCACGGACGTGACGGCGCTACGCGATAAATCCATGCGGCTGGAGGCGGCTAACCTGAGCTTGGATGCCGCGCTGGACCACATGTCGCAGGGCCTGTGTCTCTATGACGCGGAACAGCGCCTCAAGGTCGTCAATCGCCGCTTCTGCGAGATCTTCCGGCTCACGCCAGAGCAAGTGACCCCGGGATTGTACCTTCGCGAGGTGCTGGCGCTCAGCGTCGCCGCGGGCAACTACCCCGGAGAAAGCATCTCCAACCTGCTTCTCGCCACCGGACGTCACGTGACCCCGTCGGAGTCTGTGGAAACCCAGTTCCATGAGGTCAGCCCGGGCCAGATCATTGCCGTGTCACGCCGAACGATGGCCGATGGCGGATGGGTCACGACCTATGAGGACGTCACCGAGCGCAGGCGGGCAGAGGCGCAGATCGTGTTCATGGCCCATCATGACGCGCTGACCGGCCTGCCCAACCGCGTTCTGTTGAGCGAGCGGGTCGAGCAGGCCCTGGCTCAAGCCGGGCGCGAGCGGACCGGCTTTGCCGTCTTGATGCTCGACCTGGATCGCTTTGGAGCGGTCAATGACACACTCGGGCATCCCATCGGGGATGAACTGCTGCGTGCGGTCGCAACCCGGTTGAACGCGTGCGTGCGCGAGGTCGACACGGTGGCCCGCTTGGGCGGTGACGAGTTTGCCATCGTGCAGGCCCCGCTCGAGCGGCCGGAGGATGCGACAGTCCTCACGCGGCGCATCATCGAGGCGCTTGCCGTCCCGTTCGAGATCGAAGGCCATCATGTCGTCATCGGAACCAGCATCGGCATTTCGTTCGCGCCGGACGACGGTTCGAGCGGTGCCAAGTTACTGAAGAACGCGGACGTGGCGCTTTACCGAGCCAAGGCGGAAGGTCGGGGGATCTGGCGGTTCTTCGAGCCCGGCATGGATGCCCGGCTGCAGGCGCGCCGGGCTCTAGAGCTCGACTTGCGGTCCTCGTTGGCCAATCAAGAGTTCGAGCTGCACTATCAGCCGATCTACGACCTGCAACGTGAGCGGATCGGCGGCTTCGAGGCCCTTCTACGATGGGTCCATCCCATACGGGGCATGGTGTCACCGGCCGAGTTCATTCCAATCGCTGAAGAGATCGGGCTGATCGTGCCGCTTGGCAACTGGGTCTTGCGGCGCGCGTGCAGGGAGGCCCTGACCTGGCCAGACCACGTCAAGGTCGCCGTCAATGTCAGTCCGGCGCAGTTCAGGGGCCGCGACCTAGTCGAGTCGGTCAGGCAGGCGCTCGAGGCAACCAAGTTACCCGCCAGCCGGCTCGAGCTGGAAATCACCGAGACGGTGTTGCTTGCAGACAGCGCAGCAACGCTCGAAACGCTGCATGGGCTGCGGGATCTGGGCGTTCGGATCGCGATGGACGACTTCGGCACGGGTTATTCGAGCCTAAGTTACTTGCGCAGCTTCCCATTCGACAAGATCAAGATCGATCAGTCTTTCATCCGCGACCTGGCGACTACCGACGGCGCCGACGTCATCGTCCGCACGATGATCGGGCTCAGCGAGAACCTGGGCATGCGGACGACGGCCGAGGGCGTCGAAACGGCCGAACAGCTGGCCTGGCTGCGCGAGGAGGGATGCTCGGAGGTGCAGGGGTACCTGTTCAGCATACCGCGTCCAGCTTGCGCGGTTGCGGACATGATCCGGGATTGGGATCGCGCCGCGTCCGAGCTCACCTCGATGGCGTAGACCGACCCTCGGGGCTGCGGCACGTCGGCCCTTGATCATGGGGCGGTTTTATGGGCCCGATTGAGGATACGGGGCCGAGCCGGCCGTCGGCGAGAATGCCGAAGCCTTGCCCGGCGGGAGCGCGAATGAACACTCGCCAGATGAAGCTCGGGTTCAACATCGTGGCCAACGGGGCGCATGTTGCCGGATGGCGGATGCCGGGCGCACGCGAAGACGCGGCCATGGACATCCAGATGTGGAAAGACATGGCGGCGGCGGCGGAGCGGGCCTGCATCCACTTCATGTTCTGGGCCGATGGCATCGCGGTCAGGCACTCCGCCAAGGACGACGACGAGCTTTCCTACAATCCGCGGATCGACGTGTTCGAGCCGCTGACGCTGATCGGCGCGCTCGCCGCGGTCACGGAGCGGCTCGGCTTCGTCGCGAGCGCCAGCACGACGTACAACGAGCCGTATCACATCGCCCGTAAGTTCGCCTCGCTCGACTACATCAGCCGCGGCCGGGTCGGCTGGAACGTGGTGACGTCGTGGAGCGAGCAGGAAGCGTACAATTTCGGGCTCGACGCGCATGTGGAGCACGGGGCGCGCTACCGGCGAGCGGAGGAGTTCGTCGATGTGGTATTCGGGTTGTGGGACAGTTGGGAGGACGACGCGTTCGTCCGGGACAAGGCGAGCGGCCGCTATTTCGATCCGGCCAAGCTGCACACGCTGAACCACGAGGGCGGCCAGCTCCGGGTCAAGGGACCGCTCAACGTTGCCCGGCCGGTGCAGGGCTATCCAGTGATCGCGCAGGCCGGGTCGTCGGGACCGGGGCAGGATCTCGGTGCCCGCATCGCCGACCTGATCTACACGGCACAAAAGACCAAAGAGGACGCCGCCCGGTTCTACGCGAGCGTGAAGGCGCATGGCGCCGCACGCGGGCGCGACCCGGCCTCCATGCTCGTCATGCCCGGGATCCTGCCCGTGCTCGGGCGCACGCGGCAGGAGGCGCATGACCGGTTCGAGCAGATGCAGGACATGGTGCATCCGAAGGTGGGCCTGCCGATGCTGGCCGAGACGTATGGCGACCTGTCCGGCCTGCCGCTCGACGGCCCGCTGCCGCCGCCGCTGGCGAAGACCAACGCCCTCAAGAGCGGCCACGAGACGCTGGCCGCCATGGGTCGCCAGCCCGGCATGACGATCGCCAAGCTGTATAGGATCATGGCGGGTGCGAGCGGCCACAACGTCCTGGTTGGAACGCCCGCGGACGCGGCCGACCAGATGCAGGACTGGTTCGAGAGTGCCGCCTGTGACGGCTGGAACCTGATCCCGCCCTTCCTGCCGGACCCCGCGATCGAGTGCCTCGAGTGGCTCGTGCCGGAGTTGCAGCGCCGTGGCCTGTTCCAGACCCGCTATGAGGGCGACGGCACGTTCCGGGGCAGCATGGGGCTGGACCGCCCGGCCTTTCGCAGCCGCGGCGCCCGATCGACCTTCGGCCGCACCTCACAGACGGAGCGCAAGAGCGCATGAGATCGATCCTTGCCGCCATCGCCCTGCTTGCGGCGTTTCCCGCCTGGGCCGCGGACCAACCCGGCGCCGACCCGGCCCTGGCCCAGACGCCCGACCCGGCCCTGGTCAAGATGGTCCCGCCGGACGTCGCTAAACGGCCGTTCACGGTCGCGGTCGCGCTCGGTTCACCGCCGGACAACTTCCGTAACGAGAAGGGCGAGATGGTCGGCTGGGAAACCGATCTCGCGCGGGCGGCCGTGCAATCCCTCGGGCTCGAGCTGGACCTGCGCCCGACGACGTTCGACACGCTGATCCCCGGGCTGCAATCCAAGCGGTTCGATGCCGCGATCGGCCAGATGGGGGTGACCGCCGTGCGCGAGAAGGTCATCGACCAGATTGGTTGGCTGATCGCCAACGAGCTGTTCGCCGCGCTGGCGGACACTCCGATCAAAGTCGATAGCCTCGACGACCTCTGCGGCGTCAGCGTGGCAACCACGCGCGGCTCGCGCGAGATGGTGTTTGCCGATGAGCATCAGCCGAAATGCGCGGCACAGGGCAAAAAGCCGATCAACGCCCTGGCGTTCAACGACGGCAACGGCGCGGTCGAGGCGATGATGAGCCGCCGGGCCGATCTGTTTTGGCTAGGCTCGACCGCGGTCAGCTATTTCGTCACGCAGTCGAAAGGCCGCACCAAGGTCGTCGGAAGCTACACCGACCGCAGCTATCTCGGCATCGGCCTGCCGCAGGGCTCCGAGATGGCGGCGCCGATGCAGGCCGCGCTGCAGCACCTGATCGACAACGGCACCTACGAAAAGGTCATCGTCAAGTGGGGCCTGCAGGAGGGCGCGATCAAGACCGTGCCGCTCAACCCCACGACGGTCGCCAAGTAAGGGGTGTCCGAAACCGTCGTTCCGCTGCGGCATCCCTGGACCTGGGCGGCCAGCGTGGTGGCGATCCTGATCGCCGGGGGCGTCGCCTACAGCGTGTCCACCAACCCGTCCTTCCAATGGCCTGTCGTCGCGGCCTACCTGTTCGACCCGCAGATCCTCGCCGGACTCTCGCGGACGCTGGAACTTACCGCCTTGGCGATGGTCATGGGGCTGACGCTCGGGACGCTGCTCGCCGTCATGCGGCTTTCCGGCAACCGGCTGCTCTCGACGCTCGGCTGGCTGTATATCTGGTTCTTCCGCAGCGTGCCGGTGCTGGTGCAGCTGATCTTCTGGTATAATTTCGGCGCGCTCTATCCGCGGATTGTCCTGGCCGTCCCGTTCGGGCCGGTGCTGTTCAGCGAGAGCACCAACGCGGTGATCACGCCGCTGACCGCCGCCTTGGCCGGGCTCGGGTTGGCGCAGGCGGCGTATACGGCCGAGGTGATCCGCGCCGGGATCCAGAGCGTTCCGCCGGGTCAGACCCGGGCGGCGAAGGCGCTGGGCATGGGGCCGGCGACCATCTTCGTCCGCATCGTGTTCCCGCAGGCGATGCGCGTCATCATCCCGCCGGTCGGCAACGAGGTCGTCTCGATGGTCAAGGGCACCTCGCTCGTGAGCGTCATCGCCATGGCGGACCTGCTCTACACGGCGCAGCTGATCTATGCGCGGACCTACGAGACCATTCCGCTGCTGATCGTCGCCTCGCTCTGGTATCTGTTCATCGTCAGCCTCCTTTCTGCCGGTCAGCATTGGCTCGAGCGGCATTACCGGCACGCCGGATGAGTCCGATCGTGATGATGCGCGGGCTGCGCAAGCGCTACGGCGCGCGCGAGGTGCTGCGTGGGATCGACCTCGACGTGGCGGCCGGCAGCGTGATGTGCATCATCGGCCCGTCCGGTTCGGGGAAGAGCACGCTGCTGTCGTGCATCAACCATCTGGAGCGGATCGATGCCGGGCGGCTCTGGGTGGCGGGCGAGCTGGTCGGTTACCGCGAGCGCGGGGGACGCCTGTATGAGCTGCCGGAGCGGCAGATCGCCCGCATGCGCCGCCGGGTCGGCATGGTGTTCCAGCAGTTCAACCTGTTCCCGCACATGACGGCGCTGGGCAACATCGTCGAGGCACCGATCCGCGTGAAGCGCGTGCCGGCGGGGCAGGCGCGCGAGCGCGGGATGCAGCTGCTGCAGCGGGTCGGCCTCGGCGGCAAGTCTGCCAGCTACCCGGCGCAGCTTTCAGGCGGCGAGCAGCAACGGGTTGCGATCGCGCGGGCGCTGGCGATGGACCCGGAGCTGATGCTGTTCGACGAGCCGACCTCGGCGCTCGACCCGGAGCTGGTGGGCGAGGTGCTGGCCGTCATGCGCGACCTGGCCGCGTCGGGGATGACGATGATCGTGGTCACGCACGAGCTGGCGTTCGCCCGCGAGGCTGGGGACGACCTGGCGTTCATGGCCGATGGCCTGGTCGTCGAGCGCGGCCACCCGCGCGATGTCCTCGCTGCGCCGCGCGAGGCGCGCACGCGCGAGTTCCTGTCCCACGTGCTGTAGGGTGATGGGTTTACTTCGGCCGTCGCGACTTGGTGGAGCGTTCGAGCGACTTGCGAGCGACATTCGATACGTTCCGGTGCGCGGAGTAAACGCATTTCGTTGCTTAAGCGGAATGAGATGCACGTGCAAAGGTGTTGGGGCTGGAGAATAGGTTCGCGGTTCGGCCGGTTCGCGCGGCGCGGCGTGGGGTTGCGGGGCCGTGACGTCGGGTTTGAGCGGCGGGGCAGTTCGGGGGCGGGGCGGGGCGTCGGGCGATGACGGGGACGGAGCGGGGCGTGCGCCGAGGCCAAGGCCGCGCAGGAAGGGGCGGAGCGCGTGCTGCAGGGTGGGCGCGGCCGCGAGGAGGGTGGCGAAGGCCGGGTCGGCGAGGATGGCTGCGAGGTCGGTCGCGACGGCGGGTGCGACGTCGGGCAGGGCGGCGAGAATCCAGCCGGGGCGGCGCTGCTGGCATGGGTGGCGATCGGGTCGCGGGGGCTCGGGATGGCGGCCGGCCGTGGTGTTGGGCTTGGGTTGTGCCGGGGTGCCGGTGCTGCCGGAGTTGATGCGGACGAGGATGTTGATGAGGGTGGAGAGGCGGACGAAGAGGGCGACGTGGTCGGGGCCGACCGGGGCGGTGCGCGGGGCGAGGCTCTCGGCGATGGCGTCGACAAGGGTCATCAGGGCGTTGATGAGGCGGTCGGCGAGGCGGAGGGCGGCGGGCGGGAGCACGAACGGAAAGGGAACATTATCGACGGGCGATGGCAAGGGGGAATCGGGGCGGCGCTGATGGGGGCTGCTTGGCGGCGGTGGATGGCGGCGCGCGATCCAGACTGTGGGGTCGGGGATGAGCGGGTTGGTGAGTTCGTCGAGGCCTGCGTCGGCGCGGCCGACGGTTCAGGCTAACTGGGGCGGGGTCAGTCGAGCGTCGCGGGATCGAAGGTTGATTTGGCGGGGGCGAAGCGGTTCTACATGGGGTTGCTTGGGGCGAACGGACTTGGTGCGGTTGGGTTTGCCGTTCATCCGTCGCTGTCGGCGGCGGTGCTGCTGCCGCTTTGCCTAGGGGTCGTGCTGGCCGTGGTGCGATGGTCGAGGCTGGTATCGTGGTTGCAGCCGGTAAGGTCGCCGGCGTTATCCGCGGCGTACGTGTTGGGGCTGTTCGGGTTGATGATGATCACGGTGGCGGCAACCAACAACGCGACGATTGCACTCGAGGCTTTGCCAGATTGGGCCCGGAACCATGGCTCGCCGACGCAATATGATTTGATGCTGCAAGCGTTGTCGGCGCGAGGGGTTTCGGCGCTGGATCTACGGCCGGCGCTTCACGCGTCGGTAGCGGCGGGTGCGACTTATCACCGCCATGACACGCACTGGACGCCGAGGGGGGCGGTCGCGGCCGTCAACGCCATCCTCGACTGGAGCGGGGCGGGATGGCGGGTGGATCCGGCTGCCGTGCTCGGGGCGCCGGCGCCGAAACTCGGCGGCGATGAGGCAAAGATGCTGGGGTTGGAGGAGGAGTTCAGCGAGGAGGTGGAGCCGCTGCGACCGCCGCATCGGCCGATTGCGGAGCCGGTCGATCAGGCGCCGTATCGCGAGGCGGGGGGGCTCGCGGACGGCCGGCGAGTGCTGATCATAGGAGATTCATTCACGTACTCATTCTTTGGGCCCGTGCTGCGGCCGGGGGTAAAGGAACTGATGTGGCTAGCGAACAGGGATTGCGACTTCGATTGGTCCATGGTGCTTGAATTCCACCCCGACGAGGTCTGGTGGATGCCGACCGAGCGATCAATCACCTGCTCTCCGCAGAGCCAACCACGCCATCTCGAGATCGCGGCGAAGTAGGCGGTCAGGTGTCAAGGCTGCTCGGATGTCGGGGTAGGACTGGGGATTAGGCTGGGTTCGTCCAACGGGTGCGGTAGGGCGGGAGGCCGAGGTTCTCGCGGAGGGTCTTGCCCGCGTAGTCCAGGCGGATCAGGTCGCGGCGGCGCAGCTCCGGGACGACGAGGGCGGAGAAGTCGGCCATGCCGCCCGGCAGGTGCGTCGGCGTGATGTTGAAGCCGTCTGCCGCGCCGTCGTCCATCCACTGCTGCATCGTGTCCACGATCTGCGAGGGCGTGCCGATGAGGCGGAAGCCTTCGCCGATCGCGTATTCGCTGTACATCTGGCGGATGGTCAGGCCGTCCCGCTTGGAACGCTCCCACCAGCTATAGGCCATCGACCGCATCTTGGCGTTGACCGGCTCCGGCACGGGGCCGTCGAGGTCGTGGCCGGACAGGTCGCCCATCAGCCCGTGCACGCGCGCCAGCCCGGCCAGCGGGTCGATCAGCGCCTGTAGTTGCTCGAGCTTGGCTTGCGCTTCGGCTTCGGTGCGCCCGACGATCGGCACGAGTGCGGGCATGATCTTCAGCAGGTCCGGGTCGCGGCCGTATTTCGCCATCCGGCCCTTCACGGATGCGTAGTATTCCTTGGCGGCAGCGAAATCGTTGTTGGACGCATACACTACGTCGGCGTCGGCGGCCGCGATCTCCTGGCCCATCGCGTTCGCGCCGGCCTGCACGAGGATCGGCCGGCCCTGCGGGGTGGGCTTGACGCTCAGGGGTCCGCGGACCTGGAAGTGCTTGCCCTTGTGATGCAGGGTGTGGAGTTTGGCCGGGTCGTAGAACTGACCGGTGGCCTTGTCGTGGAGGAAGGCGTCGGGCTCCCAGCTGTCCCACAGCCCGGTCACCACATCGACGAATTCGCGCGCACGCTCGTAGCGCGTGTCGTAATCCAGGTGCTGGGCGCGGTTGAAGTTCCAGGCTTCCTGCTCGGACCACGAGGTCACGATGTTCCACCCGGCGCGGCCGCCGCTGATATGGTCGAGCGAGGCGAATTTGCGGGCGATGTGGTAGGGCTCGTTGTAGGTCGTGGACGCCGTGCTCACGAGGCCGATGTGCTTGGTCATGGGCGCGATGGCCGAGAGCAGCGTCAGGGGCTCCAGCTCGACGTTGCGGTTGGAGTGGCTGAGAGAGCCCGGCGGGTTGTCGTTGGCGCGGACGCCGAGCCCGTCGGCGAAGAAGACCATGTCGAACTTCGCGTCCTCGGCCATGCGGGCGCAGCGCAGGAAGTGCTCGTAGTCGGAGGAGCCGTCTGCGGGCACGTCCGGATGACGCCAGGCGGCGTCATGGTAGCCGAGGTAGCGCATCGACAATCCAAGCTTCATCTGCTTGCGCATTGCGCCTCGTTCTCCGCTTGTGACTTCATGGGCCGGTATGATCGAGGAGGGCACGATGAGCAACGAGGTGGAGTGGGCCAAGCTGACGGGGCCGGAGATCCGCGCGGTTGCGGCGCGAGGCGACGCGCTGGCCGTGTTGCCGATCGGCTCGCTCGAGCAGCACGGTCCGCATCTGCCGGTCATCACCGATACGGCCAGCGCGAGCGCCGCCGCGGTCCGGGCCGCGCGCCTGGTGGCCGATGAGATGCCGGTGCTGGTGCTGCCCGGGCTGTGGACCGGGATGAGCGAGCACCACCTCCCGTTCGGCGGCACCATCAGCCTCACCTTCACCGAGCTACGCGGCGTGCTGGCCGGCGTCGTCCGGTCGTTGCGGGCGATCGGGTTCGCGCGGCTGCTCATCGTCAACGGCCATGGCGGCAACGTCGATCCGCTGAGCGTGGCGGCGCGTGAACTGGCGCACGAGTATGGGCTGGCGGTGATCGCCTGCACGCCCTGGTATCTGACCCGGGACCGCGTGGCCGAGATCGCGGAGACACAGGAGACGCCGGCGCATGCCTGCGAGGGCGAGACCTCGGTCATGCTGGCGGTCGCGCCCGAGCTGGTCCGGTCAGACAAGTTCGACGAGGCGGTCCGGCAGCGGCCGGAGCCGGTGCCGAAATACGAGGGCTTCAGTCGGTTCTGGAGCTTTTCCGAGCGCGCTCCGGTGACCGGCGTCCGCGGCGACCCGCGCCCGGCCACGGCGGCGAAAGGAGAACGTTTCCTCGACGTCCAGGCCGAGGCACTCGCGGCCGCCATGCGCGACAAGCCCATGTGGCGCAAACCCGATCCGGTTTGGTCCGCCGGGCGTGGCCAGGGCAACACGGCCGGCCATGCGGACGATTAGGTCGGCCGAGGCAATTCGTGCCGATGGATCTGCCGCGGCGCTGCGCGCCTCGCAATGACGGTGATAGCGCCCTAGAGGGTGAAGCAGGGCACCGGGGGGCCGTCGACCGTCGGCCTGAAGACGAGCGTCACCGGCTGGCCGATCTGGAGCGCGTCGACGTCGCAATCGACTAGACTGGTCAGCATCGTCGGACCTTCCTCGAGCGTGACGTAGGCGATCGTCGTCACCGGCGTCGCCCGGCGCATGATGCTGAAGCTGTAGATGACGCCCTTGCCGGAAGCCGGCTCGAGCGTGACCGGGCCGAAGCAGAACGGGCACTGCGAGCGCGGATACCAGTGCGCGCGGCCGCACGCGCTGCATCGCGGCACGAGGAAGCGACCCTCTCCCGCGGCATCGTAGAATGCGCGGGACTCGGGGTTTGGCGGCGGCGCGGGGAAATTGGGGTCCGACATGGCGTCACTCGCGATCGAGGATGAGGGTTGCGGAGCCGTGGCGGCTCCCGAGCAGGCCGCCGGTGCCGTGCGCCAGGGCGAGGGCGCAGTTCGGGACTTGGACCGCCGGGTGCGCCTCGCCGCGGAGCTGCCGGACGGCTTCGATGACCTTGGTGATGCCGCCGCGGTTGGCGGGATGGTTGTTGCAGAGGCCGCCGCCATCAGTGTTCCACGGCAGCTTGCCGCTGCCCGAGATCAGGTTGCCGTCGGCCACGAACCGGCCGCCCTGCCCCTTGGCGCAGAAGCCGAGGTCCTCGAGTTGGATCAGCACGGTGATGGTGAAGCTGTCGTAGATGGAGGCGTATTGGATGTCGGCGGGCGTGACGCCGGCTTCGGCGAAGGCGATCGGGCCGGAGACGACGGCGCCGGAATAGGTGAGATCGACGTCGCCGCCGCTCTGGCCCTTCATCGACTCGCCCGCGCCCCGCAGGCGCACCAGCGGCCGCTTGAGCGTGCGGGCGATCTCGGGCCGGGTCACGACGAGCGCGCCGCCGCCATCGCTGACGACGCAGCAATCCAGCCGGTGCAGCGGGTCCGCCACCACGGGCGACGCCAACACCTGCTCGACGGTGACCACGTCGCGCAGCATCGCGTGCGGATTGTGTTGCGCATGATGGCTCGCGGCGACCTTGATCCAGGCGAGTTGCTCGGCGGTCGTGCCAAACTCGAACATGTGCCGGGCCGCGCACATCGCATACATATTGACCGTCACCGGGCCGAACGGCACCTCCCATGTCGCGTCGGGCACGTCGGCCACGACGGGACGCGGGGCAGTTCCGCTGTGCCCGGCGCTGCGCGGACGGCCGGCGAGCGTGACCAGCGCGACGGTGCACTTGCCGGCCATGATCGCCTCGGCCGCGTGGGCGACGTGGGCGATGTAGGAGCAGCCGCCGAGATCGGTGCTGTCGAGATGTTTCAGCTTGAGGTTCATGTAGTCGGCCATCGCGAGCGGGCCGAGACCCGGGGCGTCGCCGGCGCAGAAATAGCCGTCGACGTCATCCTTGCTCAGTCCGGCGTCCGCCAGCGCGCCAATGGCCGATTCCGCATGGATCTGGGCGACGGATTTGTCCGGCGCCTTTCGCGTGGGGTGCTCGAAGGCCCCCACGATGAACGCCTTATCTTTGAGGGTCATGTCGGTTACTCAAGGCCGCGGCCTCCCCATGGTTATTCGAGCACCGCGACGAACGATCCTGCCGGCTGGACGCCTGCTTAGCGGCCGGGCGGAACGAGGGCTTCGAGCTCGGGCAGCAGCACCACGCTTTCCTGCTCGTTGGGATCGGTGCGCGCGATCACGGCGACAGTTTCTTCGGTGTCGCTCGGGTTGTATGGCAGGTGCGGAACGTTCGCCGGGATGTACATGAAGGTCCCGGGCGGGACGATGCTGTGCTGCTCGAGGCGCTCGCCGTGCCAGACGTGCGACGTCCCGCTCAGCGCGTAGATCGCCGTCTCGTGGCCTTCATGCTTGTGCGCCTTGGCGCGCGCACGCGGTGGAATGCGCACGAGCTGCATGTGGATGCCGCGGGCGCCGACGGTCTCGGCCGATATGCCAACGGAGTAGTTGAGCGCCTGGCGGCCGACGAATGTTTCGCCCTCGCCGACCACGCGGCATTGCGGCATGTCCAGCCCAACCTCACTCATCTCGGTTCTCCTTCATGGGAGCGGTTTGCCCGGTGACGGAACGACGGGAAGCAGCGGGTGCGACTGTATGGACGGGGCTGCGCCACGGCAAGGCTCGCCGATCGGGCCGGGCTCACCCGACGACCAGGGCGCTCGCTACAGCTTGGCCGCGAGGCGGAATTGCACGCCGTCCGGCAGATAGGACGTTTCGGCCTTGCCGCGCATGTGCTTGGCCATGAGGCGGTCGATCATGCGTGAACCGAAGCCGCTCCGGGTGGGGGGCGTGACGGGAGGGCCGCCGGCTTCTTGCCACAGGAACACGAAGTCGCGCCGGCCCTCGCCTGAGTCGGCGATGCTCCAGCGGACGGTGACGCGCCCCCCCGCCACGCTCAGCGCGCCATATTTGACGGCGTTGGTCGCCAGTTCGTGAAGCGCCATCGAAAGAGCGAGCGTCACGCCAGGATCGAGCCGCAGGTCGGGCCCGTCGACGGTGAACAGGGTGCCGGTCCCATCATCGAAGGTCTGCAGCGCCCGCTCGACGATGTCGCCGATCGGCGCGCCGGCGGTCTCGTCGCGGAGCAGGAGATCGTGGGCATGGGCGAGGCTGGCGATCCGGCCGCCGATAGCATCGCGCGCATCGGCCAGCGTGGCGGCGGTGCGCAGGCTCTGGTTGACGACGGCGCCGACGGTGGCCAGCGTGTTCTTGACCCGGTGCGTGAGTTCGTCGGCCAGGAGGGCACGGTGCTCCTCGGCATCCTTGCGGGCGCTGATGTCGGTGACGAAGCCGGCCATCGACAGCGGGCTCCCGTCGCGCCGGGTGAGCCGGGCGCCGTAGGCGCCGATCCAGCGGCGCACGCCGGTTCGAGTGGCGATGCGGTATTCAATCTCGTATGGCGTCCCGATCTCGATCGTCTCGGCGATGGCCTGGACGACGCGCGAGCGATCGTCGGCGTGGATGCTGGCGAGGAAATCGTCGTAGCTGAGCGCGTCGGCGGGCGCGACGCCGAACAGGCGCTTGACCGCGGCGGACACTTCGAGGTGGCCGCTGACGGGCTCGTAGCTCCAGGTGCCGAGCTGGCCGGCCTGGAGCGCCAGATCGAGGCGGGCTTGGGCGTCGAGCATCTCACGGCGAACGCGCTGGTTCTCGGACATGAGACCCTGCTGCTCGGCCTCGAGTTCGGCCACCCGCTCGCGTTCGATCGTCACGTCGAGTTGGGAGGCGAAAAAGTACCGCACCTCCCCGTCCGGCCCCGGCACCGGCGTTATCCTCAGGCGGTTCCAGAACCACGATCCATCGGCGCGGTAGTTGAGCAAGTCCACCGCGACGTGCCGCCGCTCGGCGATCGCGGTCCGGACCCGGGCGATATCCTCGTTGCTCGTCTTGGGCCCTTGAAGGAAGCGGCAGTTGCGGCCGAGGACTTGGCTGGCGGGATAACGCGTCAGGCGCTCGAACGCTGGGTTGACGTAGATGATGGGGTTGTCGGGCAGGTTGGGATCGCTGATCGCGACGGGGAGGCTGGCGTCGGCGATGCCGGCGACGAACGGATCGCCCGGCGACAGCGTCGCGGCGAACCGCTCGACGGCTGCGACGACCGGACCGGGCTGCGGGATGCCGAGCTGGTGGGCGTGCTGCGTCATCGGGCCTGGTCGGCGGCCCAGGCCGAGGCGAAGGCGCGGGAGGCGGTGAAGCTCGCGGGTTTGGCCGATACCGGGGGCGGATCGATGACGATCTCGGCGATGTAGTGCATGGCCGATACGAGGCCGTTGCGGGAGAACGGCTTGGCGATCACCCCGTGGGCGCCGGCGAAATCGGGCGGCAGCTTGAGGGGATTGGCGGTCACGAACACGATGATCGTGCCGGGCCAGCGCATGCCGATGAGGCGGGCGACGTCCAGGCCGCTGCTGCCCTTGGCGAGTTGGACGTCGACGAACGCGATATCGGGATCCAGCGTGTCGTCGAGCCGGGCGACGTCGGGCAGGGAGGATGCTTCGGCGATGACGGTGTGCCCGGTATCCTCGACCATGGCCTCGAGATCCATGGCCAGCAGGGCTTCGTCCTCGACGATGAGGATGCCGAGTGGAGCGATCGGCCGGGTCATGCGGGTCGATCGACCGGAAACTCGAGGCTGACCCGGGTGCCGGGGGCCAGATCGGTCCAGGTGGCCTGGATGGCGAGCTGGCGTGACAGCCGCTCGATGAGGGTGCGGCCCAAGCCCTTGGGTGCGGCGCTGGAGACGCCGGGTCCGTCATCGACGATGTCGATCATGGCGATACCGGCGTGCGTGCGGGTGCGGAGCGTGAGGGTTCCGGCGCGGCCGGCAAAGGCGTGCTTGACGGCGTTGGTCAGGACTTCGTTGAGCACCAGGCCCAGGGCGGACGCGGCGCTCGGTGCTATTTCGATCGGCTCGATGTCCGCTTCCAGACGGACCTGCACGCGGGCCGCCGCGATCAGTTCTGCCGCGAGACCGTGCAGAAAAGCTCCCGCATCGAAGCGGGTGAGCTCGGCCGTCTGATACAGCCGGCGGTGGACGGAGCCAAGCGCATCGACACGCTGCAGCATTTCCTCCAGGCGTGCGGCGACGCCCGGGTCGCCGGAGACGCGAGCCTGGAGGCGAAGCAGGGAACCGACCATCGCGAGATTGTTCTTCACGCGGTGATCCAGCTCCTGCAGCAGCAGCGTTTTCGCCTCTAGCGCATGCTCGAGGTCGGCGGTCCGGTCGGCGATCTCGCGTTCGACTTCGACCCGGCGTTCGATCGCCTTGCGCTCGGCGGTCACGCGCGCCGTCACATCGAGTTGGGAGGCGAAGAAGTAGCGGATGTCGCCGGCGTCGTCGCGGACCGGGCTGAGATAGAGGGCGTTCCAGAAGGTGCTACCGTCCTTGCGGTAGTTCAGGAGCTCGGCTTCGATGTCGGTGCCTCCGGCGATAGCCGAGCGGATGCCCGCCACCACCGCCCGATCGGTCTCGGGACCTTGAAGGAAGCGGCAATTGCGGCCGATGATCTCCTCGCGGCCGTAGCCCGTCAGGTCCTGGAACGCTTCGTTGCAGAACAAGATCGGGTTGTCGGGCAGGCGAGGGTTGGTGATGACCATGGGCATGCGCGTCGCGCGGACGGCCGCAGCGAACGGGTCGCCGCGGCCATGCTCGTAGTCAAGCGCGTCCGTCAGCCGCCAGTCGCCCCGTTGATCCATTTAACCCTCGTGCTCACACAGCGCTGCCACTACCCCACTTAAGTTAATTCGTCGTGTGTTTAAGCCCCGAAAGTGCGTAGAAAAAATGCCGGGGCGGGCGTCAGGCGAGGATGGCGGCGGCGAGTTCGGTGCCGGACATCCAGGCGGCCTCGACCCGCGGCCCAAGCAGCCAATCGCCGCAGAGGCCGAGGCGCACGGCCGGGTCCCACAATGATCGGCTGCCCTGGGCGCCGGAGCGGGCATAGCGCCAGCGGTGAGCGGTGGCGACCAAGGGCGCTGGCAGGACCGCGCCGAGGCGGGTCGCGAGCGCACCGAGCAAGAGCGGGACGATGTCGGCGGGTTGGCGCTCGAGTTGACGGCGCGACCACTCGGGCCCGGCTTGCACGACCCAGGCGTCCGGCCCGGTGCGCCCGGGCTTGGCCGTGTTGCGGGCAGCCCAGCCGATCGGGCCGTCCTCGCGAAGGATGTCCGGGCCGGAGAGTGCGGCCGGGAAGGCTGCCATGACGGTCCAGCAGGGCGCGGCCGGCGTGCCCGCCGCGCGTTCGGCGAAGTCCGCGTGGACGGGACCGAGCAGGGCGGCCGCCTGCTCGGCGGGAAGGGCGATCGCGAGGGTGTCGAACGAGGCGCCGCCCACCGACCAGCGCGGGCCGTCACGGCCGATCGCATCGACCTGGACAGGGAAGCGGACGTCGTGGGCGCGGGCCATCATGCGGACGGGCGCGGCCATGCTCGGCGTGCCGACCCAGGCGTCCGGGCCGGCGGCGGGCCAGGGGGCGGCCAAGCCGGCCGCTTGCCACTGCAGGACCCGGGTGCGGAACGCTGGGGCGCGGACGGTGAAGTATTGCGCGCCGTGATCGAACGCGGCTTCGCCGGCGGGGGTCGGGACCCGGCGGGTGGCCATGCGGCCGCCGGGCGCGCGCCCCTTGTCGAACAGGGTGACGCCCACTCCGGCCGCGGCGAGAGCGTCGGCGCAGGCCAGGCCCGCGATGCCGGCGCCGATGATGGCGATGGTCATGGAGAGGATTTCAGCCCGCGGCCCGTTCGTGGAGCATGGGGAACCCGCGCTGGTGCCAGACCGGGTAGGCTGGGGTCACCTCGCTGGCGGCATCGAGCTCGGCCACTTGCGCGGGGGTGAGCTGCCATCCGACCGCGCCGATGTTCTGCACGAGCTGCTCCTCGTTGCGGGCGCCAACGATCACGGTCGAGACCGTCGGCCGGCGGAGCAGCCAGTTGAGCGCGATCTGGGGAATGCTCTTGCCCGTCTCCCCCGCCAGCCGGTCCAAGGCGTCGACGATGCGGAATAGCCGCTCCTCGTCGTATTGCGGCCCGGTGCCGGCAATGTCGTGCGCCCGGCTGCCCGGCTGCGCCGGCTGGTTGCGGCGTATCTTGCCGGTCAGCTTGCCCCAGCCGAGCGGGCTCCAGACCACGGCGCCCACGCCCTGATCGAGGCCGAGCGGCATCAGCTCCCACTCGTAGTCTCGATTGAGCAACGAGTAATACGCCTGGTGCGCGACGTACCGCGCATAGCCATGACGGTCGGAGGCGGCGAGCGACTTCATCAGGTGCCAGCCGGAGAAGTTCGAGCAGCCGACGTAGCGCACCTTCCCCGCGCGGACGAGTTGGTCGAGCGTGGCCAGCGTCTCCTCGACCGGCGTGTTGTAGTCCTGCCCGTGCAGCTGGAGCAGGTCGATGTGGCTGACGCCGAGCCGGGCCAGCGAGGCGTCGACGGCGTCGAGGATGTGCTGGCGGGACGAGCCGAAATCGTTCGGCCCATCCCCCATCGGGAACGTCGTCTTGGTCGAGATCAGCAGGCGGTTCCGCTTGCCCTGGATCGCCTTGCCCAGGATCTCCTCGGCCAAGCCGGCGGAGTAGACGTCGGCACTGTCGAACAGGCTGACACCGTGATCGAGGCAGACGTCGACCAGCCGGGATGCGCCGCCGGCGTCGGTCGATCCCCAGGCGCGGAAGAACTCGTTGCCTCCGCCGAACGTCGCCGTTCCGAAGCCGAGCGCGGGCACTCGCAGTCCCGAGTGACCAAGGCGGTTGAAGTCCATTGTGCTCTCCCGATTGGCGTGCGTGATCAGTCCCGCTCGAACGCAGCGAAGAAGGCCGCGATTTGGTCGTGCGCCTCGAGGCTGAGCACGTGTGCGACATATTGGTCCGGCCGGACGATGACGACGCAGCCGCTGGCGCGATCGATGCCGCGCGCGTCGAAGATGTCTCCGGCCCGGGCATCGGGGCAGAACACCTTCTCGTAGTCGACGAGGCCGAAGCGGCCCTTCTGGGGTCGGAGCAGGGCGGGGAGCGCGCCGACGACGACGTCCTCATGCCTGGATTGCAGGACCGCGCGGACGTCGATCACGGAGTTGATGTCGGCCTCGGGGGGCGTGCACCGGGCGATCGGGCCGCGGGCCGGGCATGCCAGAAAGGTGCAGAGTGCGTGCAGCGGGCCGGCCGGATCAGCCGGGTCGCTGGCGTCTGCGAACAGGAACAGGCGCCAGCGTCCGTCCGCCGTGGCGGCGTGGCCGAGCTGGACCGGCTTGGCGTCGGCGGCACGGATGACGGGCGCGGAGTGGAACCGCATGCCGACCGGGAAGCCCCGGGCGAGATCCTCGTTGCGTGGCTCGGCGGAGATGATGGAGGGTGCGTAGCGTGTCGCGACCCCGGCCGTGAACCGGCCCTGCTGGACGAAGTAGCGCTGGAACTCGGCCGGGTCGACGCCGCCCTCGAGCCCGGCCCGCTTGGGCGCGGCGCTGAACATGGCCGCCCATTCGCGGTCGAAGTCGATCAGCTCGGCCGCGACCGCGTGACGTTCGGCGGAGTAGGTGCGCAGGAGGGCGGGCTTGCTCCGCCCGGTCAAGACCGCGGCAAGCTTCCAGCCGAGGTTGAAGCCGTCCTGCATGGAGACGTTCATGCCCTGGCCCGCTTTGGGGCTGTGCGTGTGGCAGGCGTCGCCGGCGATGAAGACGCAGGGGATGCGGTCGTCACCCTCCGGCACGTCGTCGAACTTGGCGCACAGGCGCTGGCCGATCTCGTAGACCGACCACCAGGCGACGTCCTTCACCTCGAGCGTGTAGGGGCGCAGGATCCGGCCCGCCGCCGCGATCAGCCGGTCGAGCGTGATGGCCCGGTCGGCGATACGCTCCTGCTCGCCCAGCTTGTCGAGCTCGATATACATGCGCACGAGATAGCCGCCCTCGCGCGGGATGATGAGCAGGCTTCCCTCGCTGGCGGAATGGATCGCGGTCTTGAGGCGGATGTCGGGGAAATCGGTGACGGCGAGGACGTCCATGACCCCCCAGGCCTGGTTGGCGGACTCACCGTTCAAGGTTCGCCCCAACGCCCGGCGGACCTGGCTGCGGGCGCCGTCGCAGCCGACCACGAAGCGGGCGCGGAGCGTCTCGGTCTTGCCATCGCCGCGCTCGAGCCGAACCGTGACGGGGCCGCCCGGCTGCGGCGGCAGATCGAGGCCGACGAAGCCGGTCGCGTAGTCCGGCTCGAGATGGGCCGGGGCGCTGCGCATGGTGTCGAGCAGGAAGTCGTGGATGCGCGCCTGGTTGAGGATGACGTGCGGGAACTCGGAGAGGCCGTCCTCGGTGTCCTGGACCCGGCCGCCGCGGGCGATGGTGCCGTCGATGACGCCGGGCTTCCAGAAGGTCGTCTCGTTCACCCAATAGGCCTCGCGCAGGACCCGGTCGCTGAAGCCGAACGCGTGGAACATCTCCATCGAACGGCAGGCGATGCCGTCGGCCTGGCCGACCTGAAGCGGCCCGGGCTTCTGGTCGATGATGCGGGTGGAGATGGACGGGAAGGCGGCGAGTTGGGCGGCGAGCGTGAGGCCGGCGGGGCCACAGCCGACGATCAGGACGTCGACGTCGCCGCGGTCCGGCCGGGGTGGGCGGGGTTCGGCCGTGGAAGGGTCGCCCGGACGGTAGCCGTTCAGATGGAACTGCATCAGGCGGCCCGGCGCTTGGCGGCCTCGGCTTTCCAGAACTCCCAGGGGCGCTGCACCTGGCCTTCGACGCGGTCGGTGCAGGCGCGGCCCTCGGCGGCGGTCAGATAGGTGACGTCGCCGAGGCTGCTGGCCTGCACCTGATAGCGGGCGTTCAGTTCGGCATAGACGGCGCGGTAGACGGCGAGCGGGATGGAGTTCGCCACCACGGTCGAGCCATGGCCGCGCATGAGCGCGATGTCGGAATGGGCGAATTCGGCGGCCAGGGCGGCGCCGAGCCGGTTGTCGGTGATGAGCAAGTCGGTGCCGTCGCCGCCGGCATCGCGGATTTCGAAGACGGGGGCGGCCTCGCCGATGAAGCCCGCCATGTGGAAGATCGCCCGCAAGGGCGCGCCCTTGACGGTGCTGAGCGGGACGATGTTGTGGGAATGCGAGTGGACGACGGACATGACGTCGGGCCGGGCGCGGAACAACTCGCCGTGGATGAAGCGCTCGAGGTAGATTTTGCGGCCGGCGGCATCGACCGGGTTGCCGTCGAGATCGAACTCCATGATGTCGTCGGCGGTGACGTTGCCGGGCGCCATGTTGCGGGCCAGGAGAAAGCGGTCCGGCCGTTTGTCGTGGCGGACGCTGATGTGCCCGAAGGCGTCGACGACGCCCTGATCGAACAGGATGTGATTGGCCGCGACGAGGTCGGCGAGGAGGTCGGGGGATGGGGTCATCATTTCTCTCCTAGACCGCCGCGTTCCTCGGGTCGGCCAGTCGTTGCAAGATGCGGATGAAATCGCGCCGCTCGGCCGGGTCGAGCGGCGCGAGGATGCGCTCTTGCACGCGCTGGACCGCCGGACCGACGCGGTGCAGTAGCGCGCGGCCGGCGGGCGACAGGTCGATCAGCTTGATCCGGCGGTCGGCCGGGGCGGAGGCGCGGCGGATCCAGCCCTTGTGTTCCATCCGGTCGAGGACGTCGCCGATGGTCGACCGGTCGAACGCGATCAGGGCGGACAGCCGCGTGGCGTCGACGCCTGGGTTGCGGTCGATGGATTGCAGGGCGGCGAACTGGACCGAGGTCAAGTCGAATTCGCCACATTCCTCGATGAATAGCGCGGTGGAGACTTGCTTGACCCGGCGGATCAGATGTCCTGGCATGTCGAAGATATTTTGGATTTCAACAGTATCCATGACAGATCACCGGATCGTTTGCTGATGTTTATTCATGGTGTCTCGTTCGCATTGACGATAGGCCGATCGGGGGTATACGGTCAATCCAAGTAAGAAGGCCGTGCGGCTCGACGCCTGGGGGAAGAGGAATGCCCGACACCATGGTCCCGAAGGCTGGCGAGACGGATCGTGCGGCTGGGCTCGAGCGGCCGGCCGGGTCGCCCGCCGGCCACCAGAGGTTCGGCAGCGATGCCGTGGCGGAGGCGTTGCGCGATCTACAGATTCCGTATGTCGCCCTGAACCCCGGCGCGTCGTATCGCGGCCTGCATGACAGCCTGGTCAACCATCTCGGCAACGCGGCGCCGCAGATGCTGCTCTGCCTGCATGAGGAGCACGCGGTCGCGATCGCGCAGGGGTGGGCGAAGGTGACGGGCACGCCGATGCTGGCGGCGGTGCACTCCAATGTCGGGCTGTTCCACGCGACCATGGCGATCTTCAACGCGTGGTGCGACCGTATGCCGGTGATCGTGCTGGGCGCGACCGGGCCGGTGGATGCGGCGCGGCGGCGGCCTTGGATCGACTGGATCCATACCGCGCAGGATCAGGGCGCGATCGTGCGCGCCTATGTGAAGTGGGATGCGCAACCCGCCTCTCCGGCCGCGGCGCGAGAGGCGCTGTTCCGGGCGGCTTGGCTGGCGCGGACCGCGCCATGCGGCCCCGTTTACGTCAATCTCGATGCCGCGATGCAGGAAGCGCCGCTGCCGGAGGCGTTGCCGACGCTCGACCCGGCGCGGTTCATGCCGCGCGTGCAAGCCGGGCCCGATCCCGCGCTTGTCGAGCAAGCGGCGCAGATGTTGCGCGCGGCCGCCCGGCCGGTGATCCTGGCCGGGCGGGTCGGGCGAGGCGAGCCGCACTGGGCGCGCCGGGTGCAACTGGCCGAGGCGTTGCGGGCGCGGGTGGCGACCGATCTGAAGGTGGGCGCGGCATTCCCGACCGACCACCCGTTGCATGTCGGCATGCCCGGCGTGTTTCCCGCGGCCGAGACCGCGGCGGCGCTGCGCGAGGCCGACGTGATCCTTTCGTTGGATTGGGTCGATCTCGGCGGCACCCTCAAGGCGGCGTTCGGCGGCGCGGCGCCTAGCGGGCGGGTCATCCAGGTCTCGCTCGATCACGTGTTGCACAATGGCTGGAGCGCCGATCACCAGGCGCTGGCCCCGGTCGACCTGTTCGCCGCAGCCGATCCAGACGCGATGGTGACGGCCTTGCTCGCGGCGCTGCCGCCCGGTGAGGCGATGGCGACAACCTGGGATGCGCCCCGGCCCGACCCGGCCGCTGCGTTGGCCGTGCCGCATCTGGCCGCCTCGTTGTTCGAGGCGGTCGGCGACCGGGCGGTGTCGTTGCTGCACCTGCCGCTGTCGTGGGACGGCGCGTTCTGGCCGTTCCGGCATCCGCTCGACTTCCTCGGCTCGGATGGCGGCGGCGGGATCGGCGGCGGCCCGGGCATCTCGGTGGGGGCGGCGCTCGCGCTGCGCGGGTCGGGGCGGCTGCCGGTGTCCATCTGCGGCGATGGCGATTTCCTGATGGGCGTGACGGCGCTGTGGACGGCGGCGCACTACCGCATCCCGCTGCTGATCGTGGTCGCCAACAACCAATCGTTCTTCAACGACGAGGTGCACCAGGAGCGGATGGCGCGGGAGCGCGGCCGGCCGGTGGAGAACAAGTGGATCGGCCAGCGCATGACCGACCCCGAGTTGGACATCGCCGGACTGGCGAGGGCGCAGGGCGCCCTGGGGTTCGGGCCGGTCAAGGACATGGCCGCTCTGGCCGGGGTGTTCGCCGAGGCGATCGCCGCGGTCGAGGCCGGCGCGGTGGCGGTGGTCGACGTGCGGGTGGCGCCGGGCTACACGCCGGCGATGGCGTCCGCCCTCGTCCGGCACGACACGTGAGCGCGACCCTGGCGGACCTGGCGCCGGACGCCGCGACGGGCGCGCCCATGCTGGCGGTGGCCGGAGTGACCAAACGCTTCGGCACGCCGGCGGATGGCGTGACGGCGGTGGACGACGTGTCGTTCGACATACGGCCCGGCGAGTTCGTGTCGGTGATCGGGCCGTCCGGCTGCGGCAAGTCGACGCTGTTCAACATCATCGCCGGGCTGCAGACGCCGACCAGCGGGCAGGTCAGCGTGGAGGGAATGCCGGTACGCGGACCGCATCCGGCGGTGGGCACCGTGTTCCAGGAGGAATCCTGCTTTCCGTGGCGGACGGTGATCGACAACGTGGCGTTTCCCCTGGAGCTGGCCAGGCTGGCGAGAAGCGAGCGGCACGACCGGGCGCGGCGGTTCATCGACATGGTCGGGCTTGCGCGGATTCGAGCGGCGGATGCCGTCGGAGCTGTCGGGCGGGATGCGGCAACGCGTCTGCATCGCCCGCACGCTCGCGGCCAAGCCGCGGCTGCTGCTGATGGACGAGCCGTTCGCCGCACTCGACGAGCAGACGCGGCTGCTGCTGGGCGACAAGGTGCTGCAGATCCAGCAGGAGCTGCGGCAGACGACGCTGCTGATCACGCACAGCATCACCGAGGCGGTGCAGCTGTCGGACCGGGTGCTGGTGATGACCTACCGGCCCGGGCGGCTGAAGCGGTTCGTCACGATCGACTTGCCGCGGCCGCGCACGGGCGACGCGGTGACCAGCCCGGCGTTCGGCGCGGCGGTGGCGTCGCTCTGGGCCGATCTGCGCGAAGAAGCCTCGCGCGGCCTGCGGGACGCGGGCGGGTGAGATCGGCCGTCGCGCCATTGCTGGGGCTGGGGCTGATCGCGCTGCTGATCGTCCTGCTGCAATGGGCGATCGGCGCCGGAGTGGTGGACGAATACACGGTGCCGCGGCCGACGGAGATCGCGGGCGCGCTGCCGCGGCTGCTGGGCGAGGAACATGTCGCGTCGCGCTTCCTGGTGACCGTGGCCGAAACGTTCGCGGCGGGCGCGCTGGCCACGCTGGTGGGGACGGGGCTGGGCGCGGCGCTGTATCGGTGGCCGCTGATGCGGCGTTCGTTCGAGCCTTGGGTGGCGGTGCTCGCGGCGGCGCCCCTGGTGTTGGCCTATCCGCTGTTCCTGGTGCTCTTCGGGCGGTCCTCGCTGACGGTGGTGGTGATCGCGTTCGCCTCGGCGCTGCCGCCGGTGGTGCTGCAGACGGTGGCGGGGTTCGCCGCGGTGCGGCCGGTGTTGTTGGCGGTGGGGCGGTCGCTCGGCTTGGGCCGGGCGGCGGAGTTCCGGCGGGTGCTGCTGCCGGCCGCGCTGCCGAGCGTGTTCACCGGGTTGCGACTGGCGCTGATGTTCGGGCTGATCAACGTCGTGGGCGTCGAGTTCCTGATCAATCTCGGCGGGCTCGGCGCGCTGATCAACGACTTGTCGGAGCGCTACGACCTGGCCGGCACCTGGGCGGCGATCGGGTTCGTGGTGCTGGTCAGCGTGCTGTTCTTCGTCGCCCTCGACGGGGGCGAGCGATGGCTGCGGCGGAGGGGCTGATGCCGTCCGGGACATTCGTGCCGCGGCTGGTGGCAGCCGTCGTCCTGCTGGGAGCCTGGCAGGCCCTGGCGATGTCGGGGCTGCTGTTCCGCGACGTGGTTCCGCCGCTGCAGGCGTTGGCGGCCGGGCTGTGGTCGGTGGTGACCGATGCGGGGTTCTGGCGGAACGCGGCCGTCAGCGGCGGCGAGCTGGCGGCGGCGCTGGCGATCGGCGGAGCGCTGGGCGTGGCGCTGGGCCTGGCGTTCGGGGCCTCGGCGTTCCTCGCCGCAGCACTCGAACGCTGGATGACGTGGTTGGCGCCGACGCCGAAGATCATCCTGTTCCCGGTGCTGATCCTGTTCTGCGGCGTCGGGCCGGGATCGAAAGTGGCGATGGGCGCGGTGTCGTGCTTCTTCCCGGTGCTGCTGAGCACCGCAGCGGCCGTCAGAGGGGTCGACCCGGTGCTGCTGCGGGTGGCGCGTTCGTTCCGGGCTCGGGCCGACCAGACGCTGATGAAGGTGTATGTGCCGGCGGCGGTGGCGCCGATGCTGAACGGGGCGCGGCTCGGGTTCGGCGTGGCGCTGATCGGCGTGTTGCTGGCGGAGACCAAGCTGTCGAACCAGGGCATCGGGTTCGCGGTGATGCAGGCGTATGCGCGGTTCGACATGCCGCGGATGTATGGGTTGCTGATCGTCGTGGTGGGTTTCGCCGCGGCGATCAACATCGCGATCGGTCATGCCGCGCGCCGGGCTGCCGGGGCGACGGCCGTCAGGGAGAGTTGATATGCGCCGCCGTTGCCTGCTCGCCGCTCTGCTCGTGCTGCCTGCACTCGCCCCGTCTGCCCGGGCGGACGATCTGCTGAAATTGGCGATCGGGCAGCGCGGGAACTGGGAGAACAGCGTGTCCGAGCTGGGCCAGGATGCCGGGTTCTTCAGGACGCATGGCCTGACGCTCGAGATCCTCTACACCGAGGGCGGCGGGCAGACGCAACAGGCGGTGATCTCCGGGAGCGTCGACGTGGGCATCGGCGTCGGCACCTACGGCGTGCTCGGCGCGTTCGGCAAGGGCGCACCGGTGCGGATCATCGGCAATTCGATGGTCGGCGCGCATGACCTCTACTGGTATGTGCCGGGCCCCTCGCCGATCCAGTCGATCAAGGACGCGGACGGGAGGAGCATCGCCTACTCGACGACCGGATCATCGACCGACCTCGTCGTCCGCGGCTTCCAGCGCGTGTTCAACATCAAGCTCAATCCGGTGGCTGCCGGCAGCCCGGCTTCGACTTACACGCAGACCATGTCGGGCCAGATCGACATCGGCTGGGCGTCCCCGCCGTTCGGCGTCGAGGCGGCCCAGGCGGGACGGACCCGCATCGTCGGGCGCGGCAGCGACGTGCCGGAATTCGCCGACGAGTCGGTGCGCGTGATGATCGCCAATGCCGGCGCGGTGGCGCGCAAGGCAGACATGATCGACCGGTACATGGCGGCCTATCGCGAGACGCTGGCCTGGCTGTATTCCGACCCGGCCGCGCTGGACGCATATGCAAAGTGGGCGGGGGTGACGCCCGCGCTGGCCAAGCAGGTCCGCGACGAGTTCTACCCGCGCGCCAACATGGAGCCCGACCGCATCCGCGGACTCGACGCTTTGTCGCAGGAGGCGGTGGCGCTGAAGTTCCTGGCCGCGCCGTTGCGCCCGGACCAGTTCGCCACGCTGGTCCAGAACAAGCGGGCCGAGAAGTAAGGATGGCGCGGCTCCTCCTCGGCGGGCTGCTCGCGCTCATGCTCTCGGGGCCAAGCTGGGCGGAAACGCTGAAGCTCGCCGTGGGTCAGCGCGGGAACTGGGATACCGCGGTGGCCGAACTCGGCCAGCGCGCGGGGATCTTCGGCCGGCATGGCTTGGAACTCGAGATCCTGTATACCGCGGGCGGCGGCGAGACGCAGCAGGCGGTGCTGTCGCGCTCGGTCGACATCGGGGTGGCCGCCGGCACGCTCGGGGTGATCGGCGCGGCGTCGAAAGGGGCGCCGGTGCGCATCATCGGGGCGGAGACGACGGGGGCGGCCGACCTCTACTGGTATGTGCCGGCGGCCTCGCCGCTCAAGACCGTCGCCGATCTCGGCGGCAAGACGGTCGCCTTCTCCACCGTCGGCTCCTCGACCGACAGCGTGGGCCGGATGGCGCTCGCGCAATTCGGCGTGCCGTTCCGGATGGTCGCGACCGGCAGCCCGCCCGCGACGTTCACGCAGACCATGTCGGGCCAGATCGACGCGGGCTGGGCGGCCGCACCATTCGGGGTCGAAGCGCTGCGGGACGGCAAGATCCGGGCGATCTTCCGCGGCAGCGACGTCACGGCCGCGCAAGGGCAGACGATCCGGGTGCTCATGACCCATGCCGCGGTGCTGGCGCAGAAGCGGCCGTTGTTGGTCGCCTTCATGCAGGCGTATCGCGAGACGATCGACGCGATGTACGCCGAGGATGCCGTGCTGAGGGACTACGCGGCCTTCGCCGGCGTGCCCGAAGCCGTGGCGCGGGACACGCGGGACACGTTCTTCCCGAAGGCGGCGATCGCGCCCGAGCCGATTGTCGGCCTGGAGGCCGTCATGGACGACGCGGTCCGGTTCAAGTTCATGGCCGCGCCTCTGACCGCGGACCAGCTCAAGCAGGTGCTGGTGCTCGACCTCAAGTAGCCGACGAGATCCGGTGCGTCTCCAGTCATGCGGGGTGGGACGGTTCCTCCGGCGATACGGCCTTCCCGCATAGGACATGACATGGACGACATCACACGCCCGATCCGCGACGAGGCCTTGCACGCCCGGTATGGCGGGCAGGCCGAGGCGCTGCCCGCCGGGCCGTGGAACGAGGTGATCGGCACGCTGCTGCAGCACCGATCCGTGCGCGCCTACACGGCGGAGACGCTGCCGGCGGGAACATTGGAGACGCTGGTCGCCGCGGCGCAATCCGCTGCCACGTCGTCGAACATGCAGACCTGGTCGGTCGTGGCCGTGACCGATCCGTCGACCAAGGCCGCGCTCGCGGCCGTGGCCGGGCGGCAGGCGCATATCGAACAGTGCCCGTTGTTCCTGGTCTGGGTCGCGGACCTGTCACGGCTGGACCGGGTGGGGGCGGCGGCCGGGCGAACCCTGGACGCCCTGCCCTACCTGGAGACGTTCCTGGTCGCGGCACTGGACGCGGCCATCGCTGCGCAGAACGCGGCCGTGGCGGCCGAGAGCCTGGGCCTGGCCACGGTCTATATCGGCGCGCTGCGCAACGACGTCGAGGCCGTCGCCGCGGTGCTTGGCCTGCCCTCGGGCGCGGTCGGCGTGGCCGGCCTTTGCGTCGGATACGCTGACGCGCGGGTGCCGGCGATGGTCAAGCCGAGGTTGCCGCAATCGGTCGTCCTGCACCGGGAGCGGTATGGCAGCGCGAGCGAGGCCGGGGGCGTGGCGGGCTATGACCGCGCGCTCGAGGCGTTCAGCGCGGCCGCCGAGCGCTCGTCGTATCGCTGGACGGCCCGGGTGATGGCGCGGATGGGCGAGGTGGCCGCCCTTTCTGGCCGCGACCGCATGCGGGACGCGCTGGTGCGGCTCGGCTTCCCTTTGCGGTAGCCCGGCGATTGCAGTGAAACGCTTTTACGCCCTAAACCGTTAGGCAGGTCGCGGAAGAAAGGTCAGCATCATGGCGAAGACTCCAGCTAAGAAGGATGCTCCCGAGGGAGCCAAGATCGAGAAGCCCAAAGCCGGCAGCAAGCCGAACGCCCTTCAGCAGCCGCTGCAGCCCTCGCCCGAGCTGGCGGCCATCGTCGGCGAGGGGACGATGCCGAGGGGCGAGGTGGTGAGCAAGGTGTGGGTCTACATCAAGGCGCACAAGCTGCAGAACCCGGACGACGGCCGCGAGATCCTGACCGACGACAAGCTCGAGAAGGTCATGGGCAAGAAGAAGGTGACCATGTTCGAGATGAACAAGTTGTTGGCGCAACACCTGAAGTAGGCAGTAGGGCGGTTCGATCGTCACCCTTCGGGTGACGGGGCCGTTGGATCGTCACCCTTCGGGTGACGATTTGGCGTCATCAGGAGCGTGGGTCGAAGGCGTGCTGCAGCCCGTCGCCGAGGAAGTTGACCGCGATGACGGTGATGAAGATCAGCAGGCCGGGGTAGACGGCGAGCGCCGGGTTGGTGGTGACCAGTTCCTGCGCGTTGTTCAGCATGTTGCCCCAGGATGGTGTCGGCGGCACCACTCCGAGCCCAAGGAAGCTGAGCACGCTCTCAAGAAGGATCACGCGGCCGACCGTCAGCGTGAGGGCGACGATGATCGGGGTCGCCACGTTGGGCAGGATGTGCGTGACCACCATGTAAAGTGGCCCCGCTCCGCTCGCCCGCGCGACGCGGACGAAGTCGCGTTCGCGGATCGATAGAGTCGCGGCGCGGACCAGGCGGGCCACGGCCGTCCAATCGACGAGCGAGATGACGATCACGATACGCCAGAACGCGGCGGCGCCGGAATGGGCGAAGGACGGGCTGAAGCCCAGCTTGGTGAGGTCGACCGCCTCCAGCACGATGAGCAAGGGCAGCAGCGGCAGCACGATCACGCCGTCGGTCACGCGCATCAGCAGCGCGTCGAGCCGGCCGCCGAGATAGCCCGCGGACACGCCCACGGCAATCCCGATGACGCCGCCGATCAATGTCGCGAGCACGCCGATCAGCAGCGAGATCTGCCCGCCGACCATCAAGCGCAGCAATTCGTCCCGCCCGGCATCGTCCATCCCGAGCGGATGCTCGAACGAGGGCGGGTCGAACCGCGACAGCAGGTCCGTGCTGGACGGGTCGATGTCGCGCAGCGCCGCATAAGGGTAGGCCGAGAGGCAGAAGGCGACCAGCACCAGGAGGATCGCCAGGCTGATGAGGGCAGAAGGGTGCTGCCGGAGCCGGCGCCAACGCAACGTCCAGGCGCCGATGGCCCGCTCGGGCACGGTGGCGCTCATCGCAGGCTGATCCGCGGGTCGAGCCAAGCGTAGGCGAGGTCGGCCGCCAGGTTGCTCATCAGCGTGACCAACGTCGCGAACAGCAGGCCGGAGAGAGCGAGGTTGAAGTCGTTGCCCATGATGGAGTCGTAGATCATTTTGCCCATGCCGGGCTGGGCGAAGATGGTCTCGGTGACGAGCGCGCCGCCGAACAGCGCGCCGAAGCTGAGCGCCCAGACGGTGACGATGGGGATGAGCGCGTTGCGGAAGGCGTGCGCCACGATCACGCGCCACGGCCCGGCGCCCTTCGCCCGCGCGGTGCGGACGAGGTCCATGCGCATGACTTCGACCATGCTGGCGCGCACATAGCGCGTGAAGCCGCCGGTGTTGGCGAGCGAGAGCACGATCACCGGCATGACGAGATGCCGCGCGTGATCCCACACGGTCCCGTTGCCGACATCGGAGATGCCGCTGGCCGGGAACCAGTGCCACTGCACGGCGAACACCAGGATCATCATCAGCGCGAGCCAGAACACCGGCACCGAGATGCCGGCGAAGGCGAACAGGCCGATGGTGTTGTCGACCCAGCCGCCCGGCCGTAGTGCGGCGATCATGCCGAGCGCGGTGGAGAGGAGCACGCTCAGCACGAAGCTGGTGAGCAACAGCTTGCAGGTCTGCCACAGGGCCGGCAGCAGCACCTCGAGCACCGGCTGGCTGTGCACGCGCGAGAAGCCGAGGTCGCCCTGCGCGGCGGTGGCCAGCCAGTGCCAGTAGCGCAAGATCAGCGGCTGATCGAGGCCGTAGATGGCGCGAAGCTGGGCGATCGATTCCGGGGTGGCGCCCGGGTTGCCGGAGATCAGCAGGTCGATCGGGTCGCCCGGCATGAGGCCGATCAGGTTGTAGATGACGAAGCTCATGACGAGCAGGACGAAGCAGGCCTGCAGCAGGCGGAGGAGGAGGAAGCGCGCCATGGCCGGATCAATCTTTGAAATGGCAGGCAGCGTGTTGCTGCGGCCGGGCGGGGGCGGGTTCGAGCGGGGGCGGGATCTCGCGGCACACCGGCTGGACCTTGGGACACCGGGGGTGGAACACGCAGCCCGGCGGTGGATCGAGCGGGCTCGGCATCTCTCCCTTGATCGCGCGGGTGGCCCGGGCGCGGTTGCGGCCGATCCGCGGGACGGCGGCGAGCAAGGCTTGGGTGTAGGGATGCGACGGTGTGACGAACAGCTCTTCGCGCGGCGCGATCTCGATGAGTCGGCCGAGATAGAGCACGGCGACGCGGTCGACGAGATGGTTCACCACGGCCAGGTCATGGCTGATGAACAAGTAGGAGAGCCCGCGCTGTTCCTGCAGCTCCTTCATCAAGTTCAGAATTTGGCTTTGGATCGAGACGTCGAGCGCCGAAAGCGGCTCGTCGGCGACGATCAGTGCCGGTTCCGGCGCCAGGGCGCGGGCGATGGCGATGCGTTGCCGCTGCCCACCGGAGAACTCGTGGGGGTAGCGGTTGAGCGCGTCGGCGGGCAAGCCGACCTGCCCGACCAGCTCCGCTGCCCGCGCCCGCCGCGACGCTGGCGAGCCGATCCGCTGGATGCGCAGCGGCTCGGCGATGATCTCCGACACCGGCATGCGGGGGTCGAGCGCGCTGAACGGGTCCTGCACCACGAGTTGGATGCTGCGCCGGGCCTCGCGGCCGATTGGCCGGCCGCGGAACCGCACCGCGCCCGCCGTCGGCACCTGAAGCCCGGCCACGACGGCGCCGAGCGTCGACTTGCCGCTGCCGCTTTCGCCCACCAGCGCCAGGACCTCGCCTTCGGCGATCCTGAAGCTGACGTCGGCGACCGCTTGCAGGGTCTGCTTGCGTCCGCCGAACCGGCCGCTCGAGACCTCGAAATCAACCCGCAGGTGATCGATGGCGAGAAGCTCGCTCACAAGCGGCCTGCCTTGAAGCAGGCAGCCGCATGGCCGGGCGCGTACTCGACGAGCTCGGGTTCCGCTTCGCAGCAGCCTGCGTCGCCGCGCGGGCAACGGTCGGCGAAGCGGCAGCCGCGCCCTGCCACGAGGTTGGGCACGCCGCCGGGGATCACCGGCAGCCTCGTCACGCGGTGATCCGGGTTCGGCACGGTCGCGATCAGGCCCTGCGTGTAGGGGTGCAGCGGGTCGGCGAACAGCGCGTCAGCCGGGGCGCGCTCGACGATGCGGCCGGCGTACATGACGCAGATCTCGTGCGCGATCTCGGACACCACGGCCAGATTGTGGCTGATGAACTGCATCGCCATCCCGGTCCGCTCCTGCAGGTCGAGCATCAGATCGAGGATCTGCGCCTGTATCGTGACGTCGAGCGCCGTGGTCGGCTCGTCGGCGATCAGCAGCGCGGGCTCGCAGGCGAGCGCCATGGCGATCATCGCCCGTTGCCGCATGCCGCCGGAGAGCTGGTGCGGATAGGCGGCGGCACGGGCCTTCGGCGAGTTGATGCCGACCGCGTCGAGCAGGTCGATGGCGGCGCCTCCCGCCTGCTGCCAGCCCTCGCCGCGGTGGATGACCATGGCTTCGGCGATCTGGCGGCCCACCGGCATGACCGGGTTGAGCGCCGTCATCGGCTCCTGGAACACCATGGCGATGCCGTCGCCCCGCAGCCGCCGCCAGGCCGCCTCGCTCTGGCCGACCAGTTCCTGCCCGCGGAACCGGATCGAGCCTGACACCCGACCCGGCGCGGGCACCAGGCCCATCAGCGCGAGCGACGTGATCGACTTGCCGCAGCCGCTCTCGCCGACGATGCCGAGGGTCCGGCCGCCGCTGATCTCATAGTCGATGCCAGCCACGACCTCGCGCCAGACGCCGCCGCGCGGGAAGCCGACCCGCAGCCCCCGAACGGCAATGACGCTCTCACTCAGCGCGCCATTCCTCGCCGCGCAGGCTCGGGTAGTCGGTCATTCCGGCCGGGACGTAGCCCTTCAGCCAGAGCGGGATGACATGCGATTGCGGCACGAAGAACAACGGCAGCGAGGGCAGGTCCTGGGCGTAGATCTTTTGCATCTCGGCCCAATCGGCCTTCTGCTTGGCCGGGTCCAGGTCGGTGGCCGAGGCTTGCAGCGCGTGTTCGAACTCCTGGTTGCGCCAGTCCATGTAGTTGCTGCCGCCCCAGCCGTTGGCCTCGGTCGGTATGTTCGAGATCGCATAGAGCTGCAGGGGCGAGTAGCTGACGTTGAAGAGCCAGGTATATTGGGCCAGGCCGCCGAACTTGCGGCGTTTGAGCGTGTCACCGAAGAAGGTGCGCTGGATCTCGTTCTTGATGGTCGTCTCGATCCCGATCCGCTTGAGCTGGTCCTGCGCCACCTGCTGGATCAACAGGCCCAGCTTGGACTCGGTGGTCGCGCTCAACTCGATGGAGAAGCGGTCGCCGGCGGCGTTGCGCAGGATGCCGTCGGGGCCGGGCGTCCATCCGGCCTCCTGCAGCAGCTTCTTGGCGCCGGCCGGGTCGTAGGGAACGATCGGGATGCCCTCGGCGAACATCGGCTCCTTCGGCGGCACCCAGGTCGCGGCCAGCTTGTAGCGACCACCGACCAGGCGGTCGGACATCGCCTTGCGGTCGATCGCCATCAGCATGGCCCGCCGCACGTTCGGGTCGCGCAGGATCGGGTTATCGAGGTTCACGTCGAGGTGGTAGAACGTGACGGAATCGTTGAACACGTAGTTGAATTCGGTGGGATGCTGCTTCTGCATGGCGATGACCTGGTCGAGCGACAGGCCGTTGCCGTCGCCGGGAACCATGTCGATGTCGCCGGAGAGCAGGTTGGCCTGTAGCGCGGCCGTGTCGCCGATCGAGCGGATGACGATGCGCTTGAAGGCGGGCTTCGTGCCGCTCCAGTGGGGATTCGGTTCCAACACGATCTGGGAGGCGCCGTCGTTGGCGGACATCAGATAGGGGCCGTTCCAGAGGCCCGGGTTGGTCGGCGACCGGTTGTAGGCGTTCTGCTTGACGTAGTCGCCCGGCACCTTGGCCCCGGCGTAGGCCGGGCCGTCGATGTGCTCGGACAGCAGCTTGCCCATCCGATTGAACAGCGGGGTCACCTCGTCGAGGTGGAGCACGATGTTCTGGTCGTCGATCACGTCCGCCTTGTAGATGCGGCCCCACACCCGGGCGTCCGGGAAGCCGGTGGTGGGGTCGCCGCCGACCTTGACGGTGTAGGCGATGTCCTTGACCGTCAGCGGGACGCCATCGCCCCATTTGAGGTCAGGCTTCAAGGTCCAGTGCACGGATATGCCGGGCTTGCCGCTCGGCTGCGTCTCCAGTTTCGCGCGACCGTTCTCGATGCTTGGCAGCTCGGTGCAGAGCGCGCAGGTGTTGGTCCAGCTGTCGGGCGTGAAATAGGTCACCTGCCTGCTGACGAAGCCAAGGGTCCAGCTCTTGACGATGACCGGGTCGATGTAGGGGTGCTGGCTCGAGGAGAACGCCGTCATGCCGACGACGAGTTGCTCGTGCGGCGCGGCGATGGCAGCAACCGGGAGAGCGAGGCTGAGCGCGACCATCGACGCGGCGGCGAATGGGTTCATGAGGGGATCGCTCCTGTTTTGGCGATAGACACCACCCCAGCCTGCAGCAAAAAGTGTGCCGCTGCACGGGTGCAAGAAAGGAAAATGCGTGACCGATCTCAATGACCTGCTGCTGCAACGCAGAGTCGACGGCTTGCTCGCGCCCTGGGCCGGCGCCGGCGCCGGCGTCACGGTCGGCGTCGTGCTCGGCGGCGCGCTGAGAGTGCACCGGCATGCCGGCTTGGCCAACATCGAGCACGCGGTCCCGATCGGGCCCGACACGCGCTTCCGCATCGCGTCGGTCTCCAAGCAGTTCACCTGTGCGGCGATCCTGATGCTGGAGGCCGAAGGCGGTTTGGCGCTCGACGCGGCGGTGCGGACCTATCTGCCCGACTTGCCCGCGATCGCCGACCAGATCACGGTGGCGCAGTTGATGCACAACACGTCCGGCATCCGCGACATGCTGGAAATCGTGCGCCATGGCGGCGGGGATCTCGGTACGCCGATCGGGCCGCAGGTCCTGTTCGACGGCATCGCGCGCCAGCACACGCTCAATTTCGACCCTGGCGGGCGCTTCCTCTACAGCAACTCGAATTTCCTGCTGCTCGGGCTGATCGTCGAGCGCCTCACGGCCCGCAGCCTGGACGACGTGTTGCAGGAGCGCATCTTCGCGCCGCTCGGGATGCGCGACACGCGGGTGACGCCCAGCACGGCCGAGGTGATCGAGCGTTTGGCGACCGGATATCTCCGGGGCGCCGACGGCGGCTGGTCGCGGGCCGCGCATGCGTTCCCGCTGGGCGGCGAGGGCGGGCTGGTCTCGTCGATCGCCGACCTGGCGCTGTGGGCGCGCAACTTCGCCACGCGACGCATCGGAGCGGAATGGCTCGACGGGCTGATGGTGCAGTGCCCGTTCAACAACGGTCAGCCGAACCGATACGGGCGCGGCCTGGTCGCACGGCCCTATCGCGGAGTCGAGACGTGGAGCCATGGCGGCCTTTGGCCCGGCTACCGGACGGAGTTCCTGATGGCCCCGGGCGAGGACGTCACGGTCATCGCGATGGCCAACGCCCACGATGCGGACCCGAACCTGATCGCGCATCGCGTGCTCGATGCGGCGTTGGACGGGCGGCCGGGCGTGCACGCCGTGCCCACCCCGCCGCCGCAGGACGCGTTGGCGACGCTCGCCGGCCGCTACATCGACGACGTGACCGATACGACGCTGGACATCGCGCTGGACGGCAAAGCGATGTCGCTCACGACGAACGGACTGCCGATGGCGGCCGAGGCGACCGAGGAGGGGCGGATGGCGTCGCCGCGGGCGAGCAGCCTGTTCGCCGTGCGCGCGGCGGGCGACGACGCGGTCGAGGTCGAGCAGGACGCGGGAACGATCGGCCTATGGCGCCGCGCGCCGGCCGCCGCGGGCCTGCCGGACGACCTTGCCGGCACGTATCGCAGCGACGAGATGGCCACCGAGTGGACCATCCGTGAGCAGGACGGCGCGCTCATGGTGGTCGCGCACGGGCCGGTCGTGACGGGGCCGGCCTGGGAGGTCGAGGCGATCGACGCCGATCTGTTCCGCATCCACATGCCGGGCACGCTGCATCGCGCCTGGCTCGACGTGCGGGCGCTGCGCTCGGATGGCCGGGTGTGTGCGTTGCGCGCGAGCGGCGGCCGGGTCAAACGGGTGCGGTACGATCGTGTGGCGTGACGCCGCGCTGCCGGTCGAACCAGCCGATGGTGGCGGCGATCTCGGCGGCGAATAGCGAGGGCCGCATGGCCGACGAACTGTGCGACGCGCCGGGAAAGCGCATCAGGTGCGCGTCCACGCCGGCCAGCCGGAGCGCCGAATACATCTGCAGCGTCTCGCTCATCGGCGTCCGCGTGTCCGCTTCGCCGGCCATCAGCAGCGTCGGCGTGCGCACCGCCGCGGCGTAGGTGACCGGGGAGCGCGCGCGGTATTTCTCCGGATCCTCCCAGGGCAAGGTATCGCCCATCCAGCGCAGTCCGACCGACGGGCCGATGTCGCTGCCGAGCACCCAGGACGACCAATCGACGACCGGCTTGATCGCCACCGCGCCGCGGAACCGATGGCTGTGGGCGACGGTCCAGAGCGTCAGCACGCCGCCCCCGCTCTGGCCACTGACGAACAGGGCGTCGGCATCGATGTCCGCCCGAAGCGCGACGGCGTCCACCGCCGCCATCAGGTCGTCCCAGTCCGGGCCCGGAAAGCGGTCGTGCAAGGCGTCGGTGAACGCCTCGCCATAGCCGGTCGACCCGGCCGGGTTGCAGTACAGCACCGCGTAGCCGGCCGCCGCCATCGCCTGATGCTTGATCGAGAAGCGGAACCCGTATTGGGCGTAGGGACCGCCATGGATCTCCAGCACCGCCGGATGCGGGCCAGGACCCTGCGGCAGCAGCAGCCAGCACTGCACACGCCGGCCCTCGCCGCCCTCGACCCAGAACGGCTCCGCGCCCCGGAAGCCGCCGACCGCCTCCGCCAGCCCGGTATTCAACGCCGTCAGCGAGCGCGGCGCGCGGCCCGGCTCGATCAGGCCGACGTCACTCGGCACGTCGACCGCCGAACGGACGTAGGCCACGGTGCCATCGCCGGCGACGGAGATACCATGGCCGGCATAGGGCATCTCGATCGACCCGCCGCTGGCGTCTCGGGCCAGGATGGTGAGCCCGCCATCGGCCAAGCGGACACGGGCGATGTGACCTTCTCCGGCATCGTCGTAGGTGACGACGAGGCTGGCGCCATCCGCGTCCCAGGCGATGTCGCCGATGCTGCGATCGAAGCCCGGCAGGACTTCGCGGGCCGGGCCGCCGCCGGTCGGCATGACGAACAGCCGGCGCAGGTGGTGGCTCATCCCGCGGTCGTGGATCGCGGTGAAGGCGATCAGGGCCCCGTCGGGTGAGGGTGCGGGGTGGGCGGTCTGGCCGGGGATGTCGGTCAGCCGCCGGACAGCGCCACCAGCACGCTCGATCGAGTGGATGTCGGTCTCGCCGGGCTTGCGATCCCAATCCGCCCGCCGATTGCCGGCGATCAGCAGCGCGGCGCCGTCCGCGGTCCACACCAACCCGGGGGGCACGTGATGCGGAAAACCGTTATGCCAGGATCCGGCCGTGACTTGCCGCGCCGGCTCGCTGCCGTCGGCGGCGCACACGAACACATGGAAGACGCTCTCCGGCAGTTCGCCCATCGCGTCATGCCGGTGCAGCAGGCGGTCGGTGTGACGCGGCGGCTCGGCCCAGGTGGCGCCGGCCGGCGCGGCCGGCAAACCGAGCCAGGGCGGGAGCGCCGCATCCACCCTGGCCTGGAACGCCAGGCTGAGCCCGTCCGGCGACCATGCCACCTCACGGATCGGCGTGGTGGAGAGGTGCAGCACCTTTGCCTCAGCGTCAGGCGCATGGACCGCCACCTCGTGCGTCGCGCCGAGCCGCCGGATCGTGGCGATGCGGGTGCCGTCTGGCGAGAGGCGCGCCGTCAGCACGCCCTCGGTGCCTGGCACGTCGACCCAGGCGACCCGATCATGCGTCTGCATGAGCCACGGGACCCTGCGATCGGTCTCGACATCTCGCCGCGTGACGATCGCGACGATGCGCCGGCCCTCCGGCGTGACCTGCGGCTGAGCGACGCTGAGGAAGCCGAACACGTCGGCGGCGGCGAGAGTGCGACTCATGGCGATGCTCCGTTGCTTGCGCGGTCGATCGCTGGGGACGACACGGCACGGCAGTGCTATGGCAAAATCGTCCCGCCTTGAAGGTGATCCGATGATCGACGCCGACCCCGATGCACCCGGCAACGAGTTGGGCCTCGGCCGCGCTGCCGCCGGGCAGCCGCCCCTGCAGCCCGCGACCGGGCGGGACCGCGGGATCGGGCCGTTCAAACGCTTGGTCCTGCGCGGCGCGACCGTCATCGACGGCACCGGCGCCCCGCCGATCGGGCCGACCGACATCGTGATCGAGGACGGGCGCATCACGCTGCTGAAGAAGGTGACTGGCAACCTCGCCAATGCCGCAAACCGGCCCGCGGCCGGAGACCATGAGATCGACTGTGCCGGCAAGTGGGTGACGCCGGGCTTCATCGACTGCCACGCCCATGCCGGGGTCGCCTACCACGCCGCCAACGGCTGGGTGCCGCCGGTCGACTACGTCTACAAGCTTTGGCTCGCGCATGGCGTGACCACGGTCCGGGAGATGGGGTCGTTCAACGGTCTGGATTGGATGGCCGACCAGAAGGCCCGTTCGGCAGCCAACACGATCGCCGCGCCGCGCATGCTGGCCTACTGCTATTTCCCGGCCGTCAACGATATGCTCAAGCTGGTGCATACGCCCGAGGAGGGGCGCACGTGGCTGCGCCGCGTGAAGGCGCGCGGGGCGGACGGCATCAAGTTCTTCGGTGCGCCGCCGGCCATCATGGAGGCGGCGCTGGACGAGTGCCGGCAGCTCGGGCTGCGGTCGGGTTGCCATCACGCGCAGATGGCGGTGACGCGCATGAACGCGCTGACCACGGCCAAATGGGGGCTGACCAGCGCCGAGCATTATTACGGCCTGCCCGAGGCACTGTTCGAGGACCGGGTGGTGCAGGATTTCCCGCTCGACTACGACTACAACGACGAATACTTCCGCTTTTCCGTCTCCGGCCAGATGTTCGGGCAGGCGGCCAAGCCGGGATCGGCCAAGTGGAACCAGGTGTTGGAGCAGTTCCTCGAGCTCGACTTCACCTTCGTGCCGACCTTCACGATCTACGACGCCAACCGCGACCTGATGCGCGCCCGCCAGGCGGACTGGCACAAGGATTACACCTGGAAGTCCATGTGGGAGTATTTCCAGCCGCAACGGGGCGGCCATGGCTCGTATTGGACGCGCTGGTCGACGCAGAACGAGGTCGAGTGGAAAGAGAACTACCGGCTCTGGATGCAGTTCATCAACGAGTACAAGAACCGCGGCGGCCGCGTCTGCACCGGCAGCGATAGCGGGTTCATCTACTCGATCTACGGCTTCGGCTTCATCCGGGAGTTGGAGTTGCTGCAGGAAGCCGGGTTCCACCCGCTCGAGGTGATCCGCTCGGCGACGTCGCAGGGGGCGGCGCTGTGCGGGATCGAGGACGACACCGGCACGGTGGAGGCGGGCAAGCGCGCGGACCTGCTGGTGCACGATCACAACCCGCTGGTCGACTTCAAGCTGCTGTACGGCACCGGCGCGATGCGGCTGAACGAGGCGGCCAACCGCGTCGAGTGGCACCGCGGGCTGCGGTTCACGATCAAGGACGGCGTCGTCTACGACACCGAGGAACTGCTGTCGGACGTGCGCGAGCTGGTGCGCGAGAGCTGGGCGGAGGACGTCCCGGCGCGGTTCCGGCCGCCATCGGCCGAGGCGGCGCAGTAGCCCGGTGACCGACTTCGTCGTCCTGACCGGGTTCCTCGGCTCGGGTAAGACCACGCTGCTGCGCCATTTCCTGCCGAGCCCCGAGGCTGCGGACACGGCGGTGATCGTCAACGAGGCGGGCGAGGTCGGGCTGGACGGCGCCCTGCTGCGGGAAACCGGCTCGGGCGTGCCGATGGCGACGCTGTCGAACGGCTGCATCTGCTGCCAGATGGGCAACGACCTGCAGACCACCGTCGATGCCCTGCTCTGGGCCGAGCGACCCGGCGCCACCGGCCCGCTGCGCCGCATCGTGCTCGAGACCAGCGGGCTGTCGAAGCCCGGCCCGGTGCTGCGCCAGCTTGCCGGGCTGGCCGAACACCGGATGCGGGTGTCGGTGGTCGCGACGTACGACGCGGCGCGTGGGCTCGCGGTGTCGGCCTTCGCCGAGGCGGCCGCGCAGTGGGCGGCCGCTCACCGCATCGTCGTCACCAAGATCGACACGGTCGACGCCGCTCGGAGGGAGGCCGCCCTGGCTGAAGCGGCCGGGCTGAACCCTCTGGCCGAACTCGTCGCCGGCGCGGATCGTGCCTTTGCGCCACTGGCGGGCGGACCGGTCCGCGAACCGTTGGAGCCGAGCGCGGTCCACCCGCGGATCACCGTCGCGCTGGCGCGCCCGTCCGGTCCGCTCGCCTATGACGATCTGGCGTGCTGGCTCGATAACCTGGCCGGCGTGCTCGGCGACCGGCTGCTACGGGTGAAGGGGTTGGTGCGCGTCGTGGGCCAGGATCGCCCGGTTCTGGTGCAGAGCGTCGGCACGGTGTTCTCGCCGCCCCGCCGGTTCGGGGGCGCCGAGGAGACCGCGCCCTTCGTGGTCGTCATCGCCCGCGACGCCTGCTGGGACGAGTTGGACGCCGTGCCGCCCGCAGGTACGATGCGGTTCACACGGCAGGTGGGCCGGCGCGTGCTGCGGGCTGAGCTGGTCGGCTCGAGTCATCGCTGAGATACGATCGGGAGACGGTGCGATGGCGCAGGTTGCAATGGGCGTGCTCGGCGGGGGGATCATGGGCGAGCGGCTTCTCCGTGCGGCCGGCGGGCAGGACGTCGTCGGCATTGCCGGGGTGTGGGACCCATCCGCGGCCGCCCTGTCCCGGCTTGCGGACGCGTTGCCCGGCGTTCCGATCATGGCCAGCGCCGCAGCGGTGATCGACGCCGCCGATTGCGTCTATGTGGCCTCCCCGCCGGCCACCCATCTCCCGCACGCAAGCGCGGTGCTGGCGGCAGGCAAGGCGCTATTCTGCGAAAAGCCACTCGCGGTCGATACCGTCGCAGCCCAGTCGTTCGTGGACGGTGCCGGCGCCGCCCGGGCGGCGGTCAACTTCCCCTTCGCGTCGTCACCGGCCGTGGCGACCCTCGCGGGCTGGCTCGACGGGACAGCGCCGCAGCGTGCGGTCATTGCGGTGGACTTCGCGACCTGGCCGCGCGGCTGGCAACACGCCGCAGCCGGCTGGCTGGACGGACGCGAGCAGGGCGGCTTCACGCGCGAGGTGTGCTCGCACTTCCTGTTCCTTGCGCGCCGCCTCTTCGGCCCGCTGGTCCTGCACGAGGCCGAGACCGAATTCCCCGAGCCGGGCCGCAGCGAGCGCCGGGTCAGCGCGCGGCTGCGGGCTGGCAGCGTGGCGCTCCGCATATCGGGTGGTGTGGGGACGACCGATGCCGAGGATAGCAACAGCTTCACCGTCGATGACGCCTGGCGGTTGCGAAACTGGTCGATCGCCGAACGGCATGTGCATGGGGCCTGGCAGCCCGACCCGGCCGCCATGCCGCAAGACCGCGCCCGTCCGCTCGTGCTCCACCGCCAACTCTCCGGGGTGGCGGCGATGACGCGCGGCGAGCCACACCCGCTTGCCACGCTGGCCGAAGCGCTAGAGGTTCAACGCGTTGTCGAGGCCATTCTGGCGGCGTCGCGCGCACAGGACGGTTGGGCATGAGGACGTTCTGGCTGATCATCGCTCTCGGCCTCGCCGCGCCGGCCGAGGCGCAGCCGTACGGCCCGGACCTGCAGGGGTTCGACTACCCCTTCCCGGTGCAAACGTTCAGTTTTCCGTCGCAAGAGCAAGACCTCGCCATGGCTTACCTGGATGTCGGCGCCACGGCGTCGGCGAATGGCCGGGTGGCGGTGCTGCTGCACGGCAAGAATTTTTGCGCCGCGACGTGGGAGGGGACGATCAGGGCCCTGACCGGCGCGGGATACCGGGTGATCGCGCCGGACCAGGTCGGGTTCTGCAAATCGACCAAGCCGCATGCGTACCAGTTCACGTTCCAGGCGCTGGCGCGCAACACGCGCGCCCTGCTGCATTCGCTCGGGATCGACCATGCGGTCATGATCGGACACTCCACCGGCGGCATGCTGGCGATTCGTTACGCGCTGATGTACCCGGAGGCGACGGACCGCCTGGTGTTGGTCGACCCGATCGGGCTGGAGGATTGGAAGGCCAAGGGCGTGCCGTCGATCAGCGTCGACGAGTGGTATGCGCGGGAACTCAAGACCGGTGCCGACAGCATCAAGCGGTACGAGCAGGCGACCTACTATGCCGGGGCGTGGCGACCCGAGTACGACCGCTGGGTGCAGATGTTGGCCGGGTTGAACGCCGGGCCGGGGAAGGCGGCGGTCGCATGGGACTCCGCGCTGCTCTACGACATGATCTACACCCAGCCGGTCGTGTATGAACTGGGAGCGATCACGCCCGAAACGCTGTTGGTGATCGGCGACAAGGACACGACCGCGATCGGCAAGGATCTGGCGCCGCCAGACATCCAGGCGACACTCGGGCACTACCCGGTGTTGGCGCGGCAGGCCGCGGCGACCATCCCGCATGCGACGCTCGTGCAATTTCCCGACCTGGGACACGCGCCGCAGATCTCGGATCCGGGCCGCTTCCATGCGGCGCTGCTGGGTTGGCTCGACCGCTAGCTTTCCTTGCCTGATCCTGGCCCCAGCCCATTTGCACGAAGGCCCAGTGCGACGGCGCCCCGAAGTAACAGCGGATCGAGGTTTGAAGGTGGGACATACCTACAGGGGCCGGCGCGAAGACGAGAGGCTCCTCACCGGGGTCGGGCAGTATGCGTCGGACTGGAACCGGCCAGGGCAACTCTACGCGCGCTTCCTGCGATCCGATCACGCCCATGCCCGCATCGTCTCGCTCGACGTCAGCGCGGCGCTGGCCTCGCCAGGCGTGCGCGCCGTGTTGACGGGCGCCGACATGGCGGCCGCGGGATACACCCGAGGCACGGCGCATCTGCCGTTCCCCGGCCGCGACGGCCCGCTGCGCTCCCCGCCGAGCCCTGCCTTGGCCACAGGGCGGGTCCGCTTCGTGGGCGAGCCGATCGCGATCGTCGCCGCCGCGACCAGTGCACAGGCGGATGACGCGATCGAGGCGATCGTGATCGAGTACCAGAGCCTCGACTCGGTGTCGGACGGGCCGGCTGCGCTCGCCCCGAACGCGCCGACGCTGCACGACACCATTCCGGGCAACCTGTGCTTCGACTTCGACTACGGCGACGCTGCCGCCGTCGAGCAAGCCTTCGCGGGCGCGCCCCATCGCGTGCTGCTGGACATGGACAGCCCACGCGTCGTCGGCAATCCGATGGAGCCGAAGGCAGCGCTCGCCGCGTGGGATGGCGACGTGCTTGAGCTCTGGAGTGCCAGCCAGGGCATGACCGGGATGCGCGACGGCATGGCGGGACTGACCGGTGTGCCGGAAGAACGCATCCGCGTGCATGCGCGCGATGTCGGCGGCGCGTTCGGGATCCGGGGTGCAGCCTATCAGGAATATGCCGCGCTCGCGCTGGCGGCCCGCATCACGGGGCAGCCGGTCAAATGGGTCGCGAGCCGGTCGGAGACGTTCGTCAGCGACTACCATGGCCGGGCCGTGCGCATGCGGGGCGAATTGGCTCTGGATGCGGACGGCCGCTTCCTGGCGATCCGCCACGATTGGATCTGCGACATCGGCGCACACCCGTCGGCGGCAGGCCCGAGCACCAACGTGCTGAACGCGGCGCTGATGGCCGGTGGCGCGTATCGCATTCCGGCGATCTATGGCCGCAACCGCTTGGCGGTGACCAATACCGTGCCCATCACCGCCTACCGCGGGGCGGGCCGACCGGATATGGCGTATGCCGTGGAGCGCCTGGTCGATCAGGCGGCCTACGAGACGGGTCTCGACCGGGTGACGCTGCGGCGGCGCAATCTGATCACGCCAGACGCGTTCCCCTACGAGATCAGCACCGCGCCCATGCCATGCTCCTACGACAGCGCGGATTTCGGGGCGCTGCTGGATGCGGCACTGAAGGAGGCGGATTGGGCCGGCTTCGAGGCACGGCGGGCCGACGCGCGGACCCGCGGCCGGCTGCGCGGCATTGGGCTGGCGCTGTTCATCGAGCCGGCCGGCGGCGTCGCTCCGGCCGACCAAGGGGCCATCACGTTCGCGGCCGACGGGACCGTTCTCCTGCACGACGTCGCCATCGCTTCGGGGCAGGGCCACGAGACGGTCCTGCCAGAACTGGCCGCCGATGTGCTCGGGATCGACCCGGGCCGGATCACCCTATGCGCCGGCCGGGCGGACGGCCCGGCGCTGAAGGGCGCAGGCGCGTTCGGGTCGCGCTCGATGATGTCACAAGGCTCGGTCCTGCAGGCGGCAGCCACGGCCGCGATCGAGAAAGGCAAGGCTCTGGCGGCCGACGCCCTCGAGGTCGCGATCGCCGACCTCGACTATGCCGACGGGCAATACCGCATCGTCGGCACTGACCGCACCGTGGGGCTGCTCGACTTGGCCGCGCGGCATCCCGGCGGGTTGGACAGCACTGTCGAACTGCCGGCGCCGCGGGCATTCCCCTCCGGCGCGCATGTTGCCGAGGTCGAAGTCGATCCGGACACCGGCGAGACCGAGCTGCTGCACTACGTCTCGGTGGACGATTGCGGGGTCGTCGTGAACGAGACGTTGGCCGAAGGACAAATTTGGGGAGGCTTATGGCAGGGCCTGGGCCAAGTGTTCGGCGAGACGTGCCGGTATGACGAGCATGGCCAATTGTTAAGCGGCTCCTTCATGGACTACGCCATGCCGCATGCCGAGGAACTGGCGCAGCGCGTGACCATCCGCTTCGTGCTCACGCCGTCTCCGTCCAACCGCATCGGGGCCAAGGGGATCGGCGAGGCCGGCACGGTCGGCTCGCTGCCGACCGCGGTCAACGCCGTGATGGACGCGCTCCGGCCGGCCGGCGTCGATGCTCTGGACATGCCGCTGACCGCGCAGCGGGTCTGGCAGGTTCTCAACCACTAGCGGGCAGGTCCGGGACCGCCAGGAAGGCTTGTGCGACGTGTTGGAACGCACGATGCGCCCGGCTTACGATCAGGGAATGCGCCGCGCCCTTGATTATGGAGAGTTGGCGGTCGCCGTTCGGCAGCTTGTTGAAGAAATCCTGCAGGTCCTGCAACGACGAGATGCCATCGTACTCGCCTTTGACGAGGAGCACGGGGCTCAGCACTTGGGCCGGGTCGACGATCGGCAGGTTCGCCGTCATGTCGAGATAGGTTCCGGTCGGCACGCTGTCGCCGTTGACGATTTCCTTCTCGACGAACGCGCGGGCGACATCCGGATCGGTCGTTCCCGGATGATCGCGCGTAAAGATGCTCTCCAGCATCGCGCGATCACGGGGGCGGCGGTTGTGGGTGCGGTAGAACTCGGTCTGTTCGGCGCGCTTGGCCAGCGTCGGCGACCCGGCGCCCGTATAGGTGAATGCGCTCAGGACGAGCCGGCCGGCCCGCTCGGGCTTGGCCGCTGCGAAGGCCGCGGCCCGGATCGCTCCCGACGACTCGCCGAGCAGGTGCTGGACCGGCAGCCCGGTTTCCGCACGGATGAGGTCGGTCGCGGCGATCAGATCCTGCACCCCGCTGGCGATATCCGAGTTGCCACTCGTGCGTGACGACCGGCCGTAGCCTTCGTGGTCGAGCGTCCACACGTCGTAACCGAGTCGCGCGAACACGTTCATCAATGAGAATTCGGCAGGGCCGGGAACGGACAGGTCGAAACTGGCCAGCGCTGCTGGGGACGAGCCATGCACGAGGAGCAGGAGCGGGCGTGGCGGGGCGCCGGGGGCGGGTTCGCCAGCGCGCTTGCGGTACATTGCCAGGCGGATTGCCTCGCCGTCCCGTTGCTTGGTCGCCCAGTAACTCGCCGACCATAGATCGGGCGGCGCTTCGGGGGCCGGCAGATCGGTCGCCGCGCCTGTGAGGGCGGCAACGCCGGCCAATGCAGTCGCGCCGATGAGGCGCCGGCGCGTAGGCGGCCTTGGCAACACGGTATCCTCCATGGTCGTCGTTCCGGCGTAGGCTACCGCGCCTGAGGTGGCGGACCAAGCAGTTAGCCGGGGCTACCGGGAACCCGCCGTCCTGGGTCGTTTCCCAAGGCGTCGTAGCGGGCCTTGGTCTCCGCGTTCATCGGGTACAGACCAGGCAGGGCGACGCCCCGGTCGACCTCGGCCATGATCCAGGCCTCCATCCGCTCCTGCTCCGGCGCGTCAAGGAGGACCTGGTCCAGCAAAGCCGCCGGAATGAGCACCGCGCCGTCGTCGTCGGCCACAACGATGTCGTTCGGAAACACGGCGACGCCGCCGCAGCCGATCGGGTCTTGCCAGCCCACGAAGGTGAGAGCCGCCACCGCGGGTGGGGCCGCAACGCCGTTGCACCAGACCGGCAAGCCAGCGCCGAGCACGCCGGCGGCATCGCGCACCGCGCCGTCGGTGACCATCGCTGTCACGCCGCGCTTCTTCATGCGCGCCACCAGGATATCCCCGAACACGCCGGCATCCGTGACGCCCTGCCCGTCGATCACGGCAACGACGCCTTCCGGCATCGCTTCGATGGCCGCTCGCGTGGAGATCGGTGCGGCCCAACTGGCGGGCGTCGCCAGGTCCTCGCGTGCGGGCACGAAGCGGCATGTGAATGCGGCACCGACGCAGCGCCCTTGGCCCGCACGCAACGGCTTGGTTCCGCGCATCCACACGTTGCGCAGGCCGTGTTTCAACAGGATCGTGGTTAGGGTCGCTGTCGAGACCTGCTCAAGGATCTCGATCGCGCTTTGGTCCAGTGCCATCCCGGCCTCCTTGGAGGGTGATAACACGAGCGATGACTGAGCGCGGCACCTCCGATCAACGGACACGAGCGTGAGGACGAGCATGCGAGCTCGCTTCCACAGACTCCCCGGTTACTAGACGCGTGAGAGAGGGTCGGACCTATTCCTCTCGCATCGCATGGAACAGGCTGTCAGTGATGGGGCTGGCCAGGAAACTCAGGACCGAACGGCGTCCATTGATAACGATCACGTCGGCGGGCATGCCGGGCGCAAGAACGACGCCCGGCTTGTCGCTCAGCGCCCCGGTGTCGATCTCGGCCCGGATCAAGAAAACCGGCTGATTGTTCGCATCCATTTGGCGGTCGGCGCCGACATATGTGAGGCGGCCGCTGATGACCGGAACGCGATGGGCCTTGTATGCCGTCAGCCGTACGTTGACGACTTGGCCGACGCGTAAGTGCTCGACCTCGCTGGGCGCGACGTTTCCCTCGATCAGCAGATGCTGCTCGGAGGGCACGAGGTCCATGATCGGCTGGCCGGCAACGATGCTGCTCCCAACCGTGAAGAATTTCAGGTCGGTTATGGTCCCTGCCTCGGGCGAAACGATCTCTCGCTTCTGCAGTTGGTCCGCCGCAGCGCGCAGGCGCTGGTCGGCGTCGGACAGAGCAGACTGCGTTTCCGCGCGTTCCCGCGAGATGTCGGCCCTCCTGCTTTCCGCCGTGCTCATCGTTTCGAACTCGATCTGTGCAATCGCCTGCATGGCTTGTGTCATCTGCGCGCCAAGCTGTCCTATTTGACCACCCAACTCAGCTTTCGTGCGAAGGAGGTCCAATTGGCGCGGTTTGGTCGAAAGACCACGCGACAAGAGGAAGTTGACGCCTTCGAGTTCTTCCTGAGTGAGGCTCAGCCGGGTTCCCGCCGAGGCGATCTGAGCACGAATTGCTTCGATTTGGGCCCGCTGCTGCGCGATCTTACGATCCTGGACCCGGACGGAGGCGTCGAGCGCGTCCCAGCGGACCTGAAACTGGTGTGTTTCTGCGCTCACTGCGGCAGCAACGGCAGGATCAACCGACGCCGCGTCCCGCAGATCGGCTGGCAGCGTGAGGTCACGCCCATCGACAGCCTCGGTTGCGAGCCGGTTCATCTTGGCGATCGCAGCCCAGTACTGCACCTTGGCTTGGTCGCGGGCAGCCCTGACCTGAACATCATCGAGCAGGAACAGCACTTGCCCGGCGACGACATGGTCCCCTTCGTGAACAAGCAACTCGTGGAGGATTCCTCCCTCGAGCAGGGTGATGGTCTTGCGTTTTCCGCTCGCAACCACGACGCCGTTCGCCGGCACTGCGCTGTCGACGGTGGCCAGACAAGCCCAGGTCAGGACACCCCCAAGACCGAGGACGACCACCAGCAGACTGAGGAACGCGACCCGGCGCAGCGAAACCTGTGGCAAAATCTGCTCGGCCTCGCCCATCCAGAGCGTCCCCGTGCGCGTTTTCATCGCTTCGGACATGTGAGCTCCTCAGGCCATCTCGAGCTGGATGGCGGACGTTTGCGCCAGTGTCGGGGATAAGCTCACTCGGCCGTCGCACATCTCGATCAGGACATCGGCCGCTTGCACCATCGCGGGCCGGTGACTGATAACGACCGCGATCGCCCCTTGAGCGCAGCATTGCCTGATGGCACGGATCAGCGCGTCGGCGCCCTCTCCGTCAAGACTGGCATCGGGCTCATCGAGCAGCAGCAGCCGAGGCGCGCCGAAGAGCGCGCGCGCCAATCCAACCCGTTGGCGCATGCCGCCGGACAGATTAACGCCGTCACTGGAGAGCGCCGTTTCGTAGCCGCTGGCCATGCGTCCAATCTGTTCGTGCACACCGGCGCAGCGGGCGGCCGTGATCACGCCTGCCAAATCATCCTGCATCCGGCCGATGTTGGAGGCGATGCTGGCATCCATCAAACTGACCGATTGCGGCAAGTAGCCCACCCCCGAACCTCCGCGCAGGCAGACACCATCGAGCAGCACCGAGCCGCAGACCGGAGTGGCGACGCCGGCGAGCAGGCGCAGCAGCGTCGTCTTGCCGCTGCCGTTTCGGCCGGTCACGACGGCCAGGGTTCCGGGTGCGATGTGCAGGTTGATGTCCTGCAGAAGCGGCTTGCCGCTTTCGGATTGCACATCGGCATCCCGCACCACGAGTCCGGCCGCAGCGCCATCGTCGATCGAAGGCGCGCGCGGTTCAGCCGTCGTCGGCAGCAAAGCGGTAATCCTCTGCCAGGCATCGTGGGCCAGCAGCCAGCTCCGGCAACTCGCAACGAGCTGGTCGAACGGGCCAAGAGCCTTGCTCATCAGCAGATTCGCGCCCATCAAGCTGCCCGGCGTCGTCTGCCCGCGGATGATCAGAACCGCGCCCAGCGCCATGACGGCCGCTTGAAGAACGAACCGTATCAAGCGGGCCAGACCTGTAATCAGTTCGCCGAGCGTGGCGGCCTGGCGTACGTGCAAAACGGCATCGGTGTAGCGAGCACACCACCGGCGCGCGATCGCCGGCAGCATGCCCAGACCCTCGGTAAGCTCCGCCTGGGCCAGGCTACGCGAGAGTGCATGATCTGCTGCGCGACGGCGCTCCTGAGCGCGGCGTAGGGCCGGATGCAGCAACGTCTCGCTGGCGAGCCCTGTCAGGATCAGGGCGGCAATGCCGGCCACCGCCAGGAAGCCAAAGGCCGGATGCAGTATGAACAACACGGCTATGAACAGCGGCGCACAGAGTGCATCCAGCGGCGGAGCGATCGCGCCCGAACCGAGAAAGGTCTGGATCTCGTGAACATCGCGCGCCAATTGTGGACCGGCCCGCTTGTCCCCGCCAGCCGCACGGCGAATACCCTCCTCGAGCGCCGGGCCGTTCAATCGCTCGGCAACCGTATCGGCGATGGCCAAGAATGCAGCGCTGCGAAGATACTCGAAGACTCCATAGAACATCAGGCCGATCGCGCATGCGAGCGACAATCCGAGCACGGTGTCCATATTGTGGCTCATCAACACTCGATCGTAGAGCTGCATGTCGTAGACAGGCACGACGAGCACCGTGGCATCGATGAGGAGTGTCAGGGCTAGGGCGAGGGCACAGCCGCCGAGCAACGTTCGGCGGACACGGTGCAGGGTCATGAGACCGCCGCATGGTTTGACAGGTTTGAAACGAGTTTGAACGGGCGCTTGCGGAGGTGGTCGCCAATCTCCGCTGCCGGGCCAAACTGCGAAACGGTTCCGTCGCGTAGGACCAACACCTCGTCCACAGCCCTGAGCAATGCTGGACGGTGGGTGGCGATCAGAACAGTGACGCCCTCTCGGCGCAATTTGCTCAGCAACTCGACGAAGTGGTCCTCACCTGCCTGATCGAGAAAGGCTGTCGGCTCGTCGAGCACAAGTAGTTTCGGCTCGCGGTAGAGGGCGCGCGCCAATGCCAGGCGTTGCCGCTGTCCGCCGGAAAGGAGGTTGCCCACGATTTTCGTCGAATATCCTGCGGAGAGCCCTGCGATCACGTCGTGCACGCCGGCCTGCTTGGCCGCCGCAATCACTGGCGCGAAGTCGTGGGGCTGCATGCGCGCAATGTTGTCCGCAACGCTCTCTTCCAGCAGGGTGGGGCGTTGCGGGACGTAGCCGACGTACTGGGCGAAGTCCTCGCGTTCCCAGAGATAGGTGCTGCTGCCGTCTAGATACACACCGCCCGCGCTGGGCGGCACGATACCCACGATCAATCGCAAGAGCGTGCTCTTGCCGGCCGAGGAGGGGCCGATCACGGCGACGGCCTTTCCCGGCTCGACAGCAAAGGAGACGCCACGGAGCAGCGGGCGTTCAGCGCCGGGGGGCAAGTACGTCAAGCTCTCGACGACGATCTTGGCAGAAGGGGCGGGCAGCGCTTCGACGTAGCGACACGGCGTTGGCTGTGCCAGCGCCGTGCTCAGCCGCTTCCATGCCGCTATCGCATCCGCCCATTGGCGACGAGTAGCCGCGACGCTCCCGAATGGCATCAATAGCCGCGCGAGGATCATGTTGCCGGCAACCATGCTGCCGCTGCTGGACAATCCGCCCAGCGCCAAGACGAGACCGAGGGCGACCATCGCGCCGGTCATCGCCATACGCAAGGTGTTCGTCACTGCCGAGACGGCGCGGGCTCGCAGGAGAGCACGCTGCACTAAGCCGGCCACCCGACGTTGTCCGGCGCGCCACCGACGCGTCAACGTCGGCAACATTCCCAGGGCGAGCACGGCTTCGGCTGCGTTCACACCGTCCGCAACACTGCGCATCGCGGCGGCCGAGGCCTGGTTCGCCTCCAACATGGCGCGCCGGGATACGAGGTCGCCCAGAACGTTCATGGCCACAAGGACGACGACACAAAGGAGGGCAAGTGCCGCTAGACCCCAGTGCAGAGTGAGTAAAGCAAGGAGAAAGATTGGGGCCCACGCAATGTCAAACGGGGCCATGCAGGCGCGGCTGGCGAGGAACGTTCGCAAGGTCTCGAGATCGATGAGGCCCTCGCTCGCACTCGTGTCGGGGCGAGGCGCCAGAGCGGCTGCTTGAATCAGCGGAAGCGACAGGGCGCCGACGAATTTGGCGGCCAAGATTTCTTGGGCGGCGCTGCGCAGCATCTCGAGCAGCACCCACATGATCAAACAAATGGTCAAGCCGCTGGCGAGCGCGCCGATGGTGGCAAGGTCGCGGGTGGGCAACACACGATTGAATATCTGCATATTGAACAGCGGAACGGCGAGCGTGCCCAGGTTGCAGACACACGCCAACGCCGCAATCGCCCACAGGCTTCGAGCCGCTAAGCGCCTCAGACTGGCAACGACGAGGGTGCTGTCGGCTCGCTTGGCGCCCGTTGCCATCGCCATCAGCCCAGCATGACCCGGCACAACGCCCAGCAGGAGCTGAGCAAGGCAAGGCTGGAGATCGTCGTCACGACGATCAACCCGCGGCGACCCGGCACCGTAGGCCGAACCTGCGCCTCGCGAGTGGCGAGCGCCTGTTCAAGGCGTACGGCGAAGAGTTCCACGGTGGCGATGTTCTCCTGCAAAGCGGCTTGCGCGGATGCGATGTCGGCCAGCGCGCCTTTGAGCGATGGCGTTTGCTGCAACAGCGCCGCCTGCAAGTTGCGATGCATCAGCCGCTGCGAGCCGATCAGCGCATCCACAGCACGTTGCAGATGGAGCAAGCGGTCAGCATTCGCGTCTGCCGGCGGTGGCGGGGCGTCGAGTGCGACCGCCTCACTGCCGTCGCGGACGACGTACACACGCAGTTCGCCGATCCGGGCGCGTAATGCGTCAGGGATGGGCAGGGTGAAGGCGTGCCGCCCGTCTCCGATGCCACTGCGGGCCAAGTCTTCCCGCATACCGTCGGCGCGGGACTGGCCTACGGTTCTGTCGCCGAGCCGCAGTTCGACGCTGAGTCTCTCGCTGAAGCCCGGGCACCACGCCCAGCCAAGCGCGGCCGTCCCCGTCATCGCTTCGACGTAGCCGACGACCTCGGACCGCGCTCCATCTGCCGGGGCTTCGCAAACGGCCTGGCTCATGCGGCCATGCTCGCAATCGGTCGAGTTACTGCCGTTTCATCATGCATCTTATGTGCGATGCCGTTTTCGTTCAGGAACAGGCGCATTGCCCGGTAGGTTTGATAATAGCAGCGATTGAACCGCTCAAATAGTGACTGGTCCCAGTAATCTTCCAGACGGAACGTCTTACCCGAGAACACGTCGAAGCTTGGAATCTGTAATGTCTCAGCGAACTCCGCTGTGCGGCTGTCGTATGTAAAATAGACAGACGGAACACGGTTCGCGAGCCCCAAGAGATTTCCGTGCAGCCGGTAGCCCAGCACGAGTTGCTTCTGGCACAATTTCCGCTCGAAATCTGCGACTGAGTCCGAGTAGAACAGATTGGTCGCGTACAGAGCTTCCAGCGGGTCACCGGGCCCACGCAACCAGCCCTCGTGTCTCAATCGTTCGACCGCAGCAGCCTTTTGAGCGGGGTTGCCCCAGAGGACGCCCTTCTCTTCGACCTCGCCTTGCGCCAGCACGTCAAGGTCGAATCGTCTGGCCAGGTCGAGAATCGTTTCGCGCTGCATATCAAGGTAGCGGCGAAGATCCTTCGCATATGTCACATCAACTTCGCGTCGTAGCGTATACGCGACCTCGCGGACCGTCTCGAGTGGAGGAAGGTCGATCCGCAGTCCCGGATCGTTGTTCCGAAACACAGTCGGACATGCAATGATTCGCGCGTTGCGGATACCGAGGCTCCAGAGCACATCGGCGGTATAGGCTCCTCGGACTCCGAGCGAGACCGAACGCTCGGCAATGAGGGACAACATGCGCCGAGTGGCCTGGCTGAGCACCAATGGCCCTTTGGAGGGCGCTTGCGCACCGATCCCGAAAGCAATTACCGGAATTTTTAGCTTGGACAAAACGGAGGGAGCGTTTTCCCAATCCATATCCTTGTGCAGATAGTTGGACCCCCTCAAAAAGGCGTAATCATACTCGTTATTGTAGCGCTCGATGTCCGCATCAGTTGGGTTCCTGATTTTCAAGGGTGCCAGATGCGAGTACGACAGCAATTTCAGCGAACTGTCAAAAACGAAAGCATCGCCAATGTTATGGTAGTGATCAGGGGCCTTATTGAAATTGAGGTCTGAGTACCATCGAACGCAGTCGTGGTCATAGACTTCTCCGGAAGGACTAATTACCAGGATCTTTTTCATGGGCTAACTTCCTTATCTTTACGCAGCGGCGTTGAGGTTAGACGGAGAAGCGGGTGCCGTTTCGGATCGGCCGGGCATCCGCCGGTACAGGTCGAGGTGCTCCGATGCGAAGGTCTGGAGGTCCGGTGGTGATGTCGTCCCGGCGGAGAGTTCGGCCCACAAGCTGTCTTCCTGGAGTGCACGTGAGAGTTTGTCGGCCAGGCTTTCTGGGCTGCCGGCCCGAAAGTGCATGCCGTCGATCCCGTTACGGATCTTCTCCGCCATACCCCCGATACCGCTTGCGATGACCGGCCGGCGGTGTAGGAACGCCTCTTGGATCACAACCGGTGAGTTCTCCCACCAGATGGAGGGAACAACGACCCAGTCGATCTCCGACATCAAGCCGGGGAGTTCCTCTTGCCGGTAACTGCCATGAAAGCGAACCCGCCGCCCCGCCGCTTCCACCAGCGCATGGAACCGGCGCTGAAACGCCTCAGGCTGGAACTCAAGATTGCCGCCGAAGACGCTGAGCGTGGCATGGCCCCATAGGTCATCGGGAACGCGACTGACGGCATCGAGCAGGATGGGCAGTCCCTTGAACTCGGTAACTTGGCCGAAGAAAGCGAAACGGTCGCGGCGTCCGTCTCGCGTCAGAGGCCGGGCCGGTACCGCTGTTCCGTCGACGCCATTCTCGATCACCCGGAAACGCGTTTCCGGCAAGCCCCAGTTCGCGTAACGCTCAAGGAGGAAGCGGCTCGGCGAGACATAGGCGTCGGCAAGGAGCAGGTGCGCCTTGAGATGCTCCTCGCGGGCAAAGAAATCGGCCGGGCTATGCTGCGGCAAGCAGACGTTGCAGAGCGAGGGCGAGGCGCTCGTGCACAGCGCGTGACGGCCGGTTTTGACCATCTGACCGTGATTGGCGCAAATCGCTAGGTACTCGTGAAACGTAATGACCAGGCGCGCCCGCGGCAACACGCGCCGGACCAGCGCGATCGCTTCCACGCCGAGTCCGATGACATGGTGGAAGTGGACGACATCGGGGTTGATGCGTTCCAGGTATGATCCGAATGCGCCGGCAAGCTCCTCCAAACCGCCGTTGGACAGCCAAAACTCATCCCAAGTGCCGGTATGCAGGAACGCTTCCCGCTCACCGTGACGCAGGCTCATGAGCGGAGTTGCGGCGTGGCGCCGGATCGAGGCGGGCGCGCGTGATAGGTAGTGTGCCTGATGATCGGGATGGGCATCGATGGCGCGGAAAAGCGCGTGCGAGGCGACTTCAGCGCCGCCGATGGAGTAGCTGGGGTGGCCGTGCGAAATGATCAGGACACGCATGACGCTGCCTCGCCCCACTTGTCTCGTAACATCCAACCATCGACGAGCGGCAGCGCCGGTTGTGTTTGACTGGCCTCTTCCTCAGGCGCCGAGACCCGGACGGATGGCACCCACGAGCTCTTCATTTCCAGCTCACGCAACGACAGGAAAAACGCCGCTTCCTGCCCCGCATCGGTCATGAAACGTGAAGCATGCTCCAGCGCCGGGAGCGCCGAACGCTGCACGAGACAGCAGGCGAATGTGCCGCCACCGACGTCGTGTGATCCTTCAGCACTGGCGAGGTCGGCGCACGCGCCGGCGAATGGCTCGTGTATGGTGACGAAGGGTGCGCGCTCGAGGAACAGAACGCTCTTTGGGCCACCGAAGCGGAGCGAGCGATCTTCAAACAGCACGGTCGGGCATGCGACGTGGTCGTTGCCGGCCGCTTGGTGCAGTGACCCGCGCCAGCCCGGCGCGCTGCCGACGACGCCGGGCGACGTTAGCAGGAAGCTGTCCGCCTCGCTCAAACTTGCCGCCTCGCGCATCGCGTCGGCCGACCGCAGGGAGTAGCCGACCTCTAAGACGCTGGCTGGCAGCTGGTAGAAGCGGATGAGTCCGATCAGCGTTTCTCGCCGTACCTGATCCCACTCAGGACCACAAACGAAGATGACCTGCTCGTCGCCCGCCACCGGGTCCAGCAGGAAGCTCGAGATCAAGGAGCGCGGCATCTTTGGCGTGCTCAATGGAACGACGACGGCGCGGGCGCGCTCGAGCGGCCCACGATGGATGATGCGGCCGGACGTCTCGTGCGCCCGCGAGCGCACTTGGGCAAGGAAGGGCGCCAAATGTTGTGTGATGACGGATAAAGCGGACGGTTTGTGGAGATCGACGCTCGACAGCAACGACCTCAAGCTGGAGGGAGCACTTGCGTCTGCGAAGCGGACCGGCACGAACGCCAACTCGCCGTCGGTGAAAGTGAAGCGGAGATAGGCCGGCTGATCCGGTGGTGGCGCAACCGGGATTGCCACAGTGAACCCGGCTTCGTCGTTGAGTGGAATAGTAAACGCCGGGTCAGCGCGAAACGCGGCAGAGACATCCTCGCGGAGCACACGAACCCAACCGTCGTTCAGCTGCTCGGCGAATCCGTCGGCGCAGAGGTGGAGTTCGGCCGTGTGGCAGGCTGGATCGAACAGCCAGCCAGATAGATAAGCGCCGCCGCCTCGAGCAACGAAGGCCGTATCCAGCGCCGCGCGGACCGGCCGGCCGGCCGCGTTCAGCGTATCCTGTCCGTCGTAGTGAGGTTGCAGAGTAGTTCGGAGCAACGCACGCAGCGGCGCGGAACAGTTCAGCCGGGGCAGGAGATGACGGATTTGGCCGATGCTTGCTTCGACGTCGAGAATGCGGGGCTCGACGACATGGCGGCAGAGCAGGTCCTCGCCGGTGAGGAGATAGATCTTCTCCAGAGACGTCATCGCGCCTGCAAGGTCGGGCGGAAGTACGAGGATGTTGCCAGTTGCCGGCGCCCCGACATCGCTGCGGGCGAAGTCGCCGAAGCCGGCTGCGTGGCGAGCAAGGTCGGAGCCCGGCAGCATGATCTCGACCGCATCGGCGGGCTGCATACCCCAACCCTGGAGCATGACGCACCGCTGCGGGACATGCATGATCAATTCCACGCAGCCGTCGGCCCGTGCTGCGTGGGTCAAGAACGCGTCGAGCACTGCGCTGGGCTGGCGCATGTCGCTGCCATCGTCAGACCGCATGACGTCCAGCATGAAACGGGTCAGCCGGGCGGCATGCGCTCCCGCGCTGGCGGCGACCTGCTTGCCGAAAGCGGCTTCGGCAGAGGCGACCACGAGCGCCATACGGAGGTCGCGATCGCCGCCCCGAGCGCCGCGCAGAACCAGTTCTGCATTGTCGGAGCGGTCGACGGTTTGCGGTAGGCGCACGGCGGCAACGAAGGCGTAGCCCGGCTCGTCCTGAAGCGGCCAAAACTCCGCCCGAAACATGCCGGGCGCTCCACCGAAGCTTGCAATGCGCGCGGAGCCGGCCTTGGGTATCGGTCCCGGTGCGCGGCCGAGAAGCATCAGTGCGCCGGGCTGCACTCGCCACACCGATATGAGATGCGCCCGTGGGGCCGGGTCGGAGATCACGGCACGGGGTTGGAACGCGTTCATGCCGCCAATGCCCGAGCCGGAGCGGCGAGCAGGTCGCGATACAGGTCGAGGTGCCGAGATGCGGACTCTTCAATCGTCACCGGTGCCTTGATACCGTCGACCAGGCGCTGCCAAAGTCCGGGATCCTCGATTGCGCTGCGCATGACAGCCGCAAGGGACGCGGCATCGCCCACGGGAAAATGCAGGCCATTGACGCCATCGTCGATGAGCTCGAGCGCACCGCCAATGGCGCTGGCAATCACCGGGCGCCAGTGCTGGAAGGCTTCATTGATGACCAGGGGCGCGTTCTCCCACCATTCCGAGGGGAACACGACCCAGTCGGCCCCGGCGATGAGCCGCGGCATATCGGCTCGCCGGTAGGGTCCGCGGTAGGTTGCATCCGGCGCCTTCGCGCGCGCAGCAGCGAAGCGGGACAGTGTCTGCTCAGTTTGGTGATCCGTGCCGCCAAAGAGGGACAGGCCATGCTGCACGCCGTATCCCGACAGCATGGCGGAGGCCTCCAAGGCCACGGTGGCGCCCTTGAAGCGGTTGATGTGGCCAAAGAAGGCGAAGCGGTCACGGCGGACAGCGTGCCGGGCGGGCACGGGATCGACGGAGGGAAAACCGTTTGGGACCACGGAGACGCGGTCGGGCGCGAACCCGGCGGCAATGAACCGGTCGCGCAGGAAACGGCTCGGCGCGATGAAGTGGTCGACCTGAGCAAGCGCCTGCCCGATGTGAAGTTCGCGCAATTTGAAGTCGGTCAAACTACGTTCGGGGAAGCAGGACCGGCAGGCGTCAGGCCTCGCGGCGTGGCATAACGCGCCGGCTTGCGTGACCATCTGTCCGTCATTGGCACAGAGCGCGTAATAGTCGTGAAGGGTCATGACGAGACGGACGTTCGGCAGGCAACGGCGGATCAGGCCGATGATCTCGACGCCCAACGCCATGACATGGTGAATGTGGATCACGTCCGGTTGCTGCTCTCGAAGGAGCTGGGCAAGCGGTTGGCTCATGCCGTGTAGATCGATCTGCGAGAGGAAGAACGGGTCGAAGCCGCCGGTCCAGGCGAGGATTTCGTCGGCGGCGCCGCCGACTGCCTGGAACGGCGTGCCGGGGCTTGCGGGCCGCTGGTGCGCGGCGGTGCCGGCGAGCAACAGGCCGGACACGCCGCGGGCGCGCAGGGTCCTGAACAGGTCGCGGGCGAATATCTCGGTGCCCCCCGCCTGCAGGTCCGGATGCGCGTGGAGAAGAAACATGACGCGCATCAGACGGGCGCCTTTTCGAAGATGCAGATGTCTTGGAAGCTGCTTCCGGCCCGGCCACTCCACCAGCCGTAGCCGGCGGGCTTACGTCGGCGGAGACCGTGGCGGAGGAATAGTTCGATCAGAACGTCCTCGTCGTAGGCGACTGCGGCCAGCGGCGCATCAGGGATGGCGAAGTAAAGCGGACCGGGGGCGGCAGGGTCGAACTTCAACGAGCGATCACCCTGCTGCAAGGCTGCGCGGGCCGGCGGGTTCATCAGGAAGGCCGTTGCGAAGCAGCGGCCGCCGGGCGCGAGCAGCCGGGCGGCTTCGGACGCGTAGTGCAGCGCCTCCGGCCGCTCGAGATGGGTGAGGACGGAGATCATGCAAATCAGGTCGAAGCTGGCATCGGCGAACGGCAGACGCGTTTTGGCGGTGTCGAGCGCTCCGCCCGGGTTGTAGAGGGGATGCCGCAAGTCGAGGTGCTCGAAGCGCACGTTCGGGTAGAGCGGAGTGATGGTCGAGGCGCACCAGGCAACTCCGGCGGCGACCGGGTCGACACCGTCGTAGCTGCCCGTCTCGAGAAACTGTGTGAGTGGCAGGGCGAGCCGACCCACGCCGCAGCCGATGTCGAGCACGCGGTCCGACGGAGTGAGGTCGGCATCCTGGATCAAGCGCTCAAGGAACTCGGCACCGATCGCGCGGTAATCTCCATCACCTACGTAATGCAGGTTGTTTGGTGGCACCGGCATGAACCGGTTGCGGCTGAGGTGAGCGCGCAGGGTGGCGATGTCAGTCATGCATCGGCTCCGACCGCCTTCGAGTCGAACTCTGACTGCGCCATCAGCCCGGCGATGGTTTCATCCCAGCGTTGATGGTGGAGCCGGCGATTGTAACGGCAGGCGAGTGTGCCGACGTATCCCTTGTGAAGGCCGATGGACCGGCGCTCGAAGTGGTACAGTTCGGCCTCGGCCACATACAGCGTTTGGGCGCCGGCTGCGTTTAGCCGGAGGCAGAAATCCGAGTCCTCGTAGTCACCGACGATGTAATCTTCGCAGATCCCACCGACGGCCTCGAATAGCTGTCGGCGGACGAGCAGCGCCGCGCCGGTCACGCCGGGAACCCTCCGGGAGTTTGTAGCGCCAGGCCACGCACGCGGCATACCTTTGTGGTAGTGGGCGTTGAGCCACATGCCATCGAGATCGCGCTGGAAGAACAGGCCGGCGTGCTGGATCGAACTCGTCATCGAACAGCAGCTTCGGGCCTACAGCACCCACGCCGGGCTGCGCGAGAGCGGCGGTGAGACGCCCGAGCCAGAGTGGTCGGGCCGGAACCACGTCGGAGTTCAGGAGCAGCAGCGCCGGCGCACGAGAGCAGGCGGCGCCGGCGTTGTTTGCGGCGGCATAGCCAAGATTGCGCGGCATGATCAGCAGCGTGAGCGGCAGCCCGTGCATGGCGTACAGGCCACGAAGAAGGTGCTCGGCCTCGCGACGCTGCTCCGGACTATCGAGCACGAAGGTCAGCTCGGCCGCGCGGCACTCCGGGTCGCGGGCGAAGGCGGCGACCTGGAAGCGCAAGAAGCTGAGGTTACGGTAGAGCGGGACGATGATGCTGACGGGGGGATCGACTGGCACCGCGCCGATATGGATTTGTTCGGGCGTGCCGCGCTGTTGGAGCGTGCGGCGATGAAAGGCAGCCGCGGCTGGCCCGATACAATCGTCGAGCATGGCGTCGGTCACCTCGTCGGGCGGCACGCTCGCCAGGATGGCCGCGCGCGCCGCGGCGGCTTCCGGGTGGCGCAGGGAGGATCGGATTTCGATCCGGGCGCCCGAATGCAGCCGTAGGACAAGGGTCGGCTGCAGGGATTGACCGGCGCAGGGGTCGTCCACGTAAGCGACGAAGCCTAGCTGAGCGTCGCCATCGGCGAATGCCGCGGTGGCATAGTGTTTTTCCAGATCTGGCCGGCGAAACCAGTGCAGCTGATGCGGTTCGAGCTGGGCGGTGCCGTGTGGTCCGACAAGCTCGACCGACGCCACCAGGCGCATCGGATCCCGAACCCAGCCACGGAGAAACAGACGACCCTCTCCGTCGGGGAACGCCGCTTCCAGGCCGCCACCGACGGGACGGTTGACATCGTCGTGCCGGCGTGGAGCGGCGGGCGAAAGGAGCGCGGCCTCGCGGACCTGCGCGCCCACGCGCGGACAGACAGGGGAGAGGGCGCGCAGGCATGCCGCCCGCAGCCCGGCCGCGTCGGGTGGGGAGCGAACGAGATCGGGGAGGCCAGGGCGGGCGGCGCCGACGGTAGACTGGACCGGCTGCTCGCCCTGGACGAGTAGAACGTCGCCCGGCGCGACCCGCTCAACCAAGCGCAACGATGGAAAGCCGGCGAGCGGTGGTGCGGCACTCCGGCGGACGCAATCATGGCTCAGAATGAAAAGAGATCCGGCCGGCAACCCGGCCAGACCGCCGAGGACCGTCCATGACCCGGTCACCGTGGCGACCAGCTCGGCCGTGCCGCTGGTCGGGATGCAGAGTTCGGCGAGGCGCCGGCAGGACGCCGCGAAATCAGGGTTGCCCGAAAGAGTGAAAGCCTTGCCACAGAAGCCGAGCAAGAACGCCAGGAGACGGCGCTGCGATGGCTGATCCAATTCGTCCGCAAGCTCGGCGATATCGGAGCCAAGAACGATCGTGTTGAACGGATCGACCTGGTCGGCATCCTGAGCGGGGTCGAACGTGAAGGAGAACGACGCGTCTCCGGGCGCAGCGCGATAGTCAGAGAGGCGCATCGCCGCGATCTGAAACGATGCGGACATGGATTGGACTGCGACGGTGCCGTAGGGGGGTTCACGGCCCGAGAGGAATCGCGCCTCGGCGTCCGCCTCTTTCGGCAGCAACAGCAGGATGACGTCGGCCGCGAGCAAGATTGCCCGGGGCGGCAGCATCGCCAATGGTAAGCGGTTCAGTAGCATACGATTCCCTACTGTCGGGGTCGGCGTCCTCGGGCCAGTCAGTGCGCGACCAGAGAACAGAGTCAGTCAAACCGTGTGCCGGCCGGGTGACACAGCCCGGCCGGCACCAAGTCTTAGTGGACCGTAAAGTATCCGGATGGGTTATTGTGGATATCCTCGGCCTTGATACCAACAAGGGTGATGGTCTCGCTACCGAGTTGGATCACCGCGCTACCGTGCACGTCCTGCACGTGTGCGGCGACGTCCGAGGCGGAGTTGATGTTCAGACCGTTCATGTTGCGCTCGATCTGCAACATGTCGCCATCGTGGAAACCCATGACTACATTTTGGCCGCCGCCGCTGTGGAACTCGAAGCGGTCATAGCCGGAGCCACCGATCATGGTGTCGTTGCCCTCGCCGGCGACCATGAGCGACGAGCCGGAGCCGCCGATCAGCATCTCGTGGCCACTGCCTGCGACCAGCGTGTCGCTGCCACCGCCACCGATGATCGTGTCGCCGCCGGTGCCGCCCTGCAGGTAATCGTTGCCGGTGCCAGCGTGGAGGAAGTTGTGCGCGCCCGACGCGATCATCGTGTCGTCGCCGGTGCCACCCATCATGGTGTCGTGCCCAGAGCCGGAGCTCTCGACGTAGTCATAGCCCGAGCCTAGGCTAATGTAGTCGTGGTGCCCCGAGGAAAAAACGACGTCGTTGCCGTTTCCGGTGTATAGCGTCTCGTGGTGACCGTCCATACTGAAGTAGTCGTGACCATCCCCTCCAGTAATCGTGTCGAAGTTGTGGGAAACCATGAACATGTCCGCACCGCCGCTGCCATGCATCGTCGAGTGATCGGCCGAGTCCGTGTAAAAACTGCCACCAGGAATGGTTGCCATATGTCGCCCCTATGAAGAATTAAGCCGACATTCTGCTCAGCCCCGGGATGAATATTTGACCGAAAATCCTTAACGCGGACTTAAGTAGCGGCCCGAAAGTCGGCTTTTTTTTAGAACCCGATGAAACTTTTGAGGCGCGTCAACGACGAATGTGGACTGTCCACCGGATCAGGGTGCGTCTCGCGGTGGGACGGCAACTCTCCGGATCGAACCGGGTCGCAAACAGGAGCGCCTCGGTGCCGACGGTCTCGAAATTGCGGTCGGTGCTCGCCGGGTCCAGGAGAGACGGATAGGCGACCGGGTCCGGGCCGCCGCAGGTCCATGCCGAGAGACCGACGGCGGACATCAGCAGAGCGGGCGCGGACCATCGCAGCAGGTCTGGACTGGTGGCGTAATAAACCCCGCCACCGGGAGCCGTGTCCTGCATCAAAGCGAGGAAGAGCCCTGTGGCAGCGTGGCGGACCAGGCTCGTCACCGGCCAGCGCAGCGCGCCGAGGTCGACCGGCGCGCAGACGTGATCCTCGGGTTGAACAGGCCCGGCATAAGGATTGGCGAACGTGACGGTGAAGCCGGCGCCGTCCCACCCCCGCCAGGCCGCGGCCTGATCGATCGCGCGGGTGCGGAGGAGACAGTTGCCGCCGCGTTGCGCATTCGCATGGGTGGCGAACGCGAACATATAGAGGTGTCCATCGAGGCTGACGATGTTGCTCGGGTTGAAGTAGCCATGGTGGCCCAGTCCGACCTGGTCGTAGCGATACGGGAGGGCGGCGACGAGAGCGTTGTCCGGTGCGCGCTGAAAGCTCTGGCCGCCATCATGCGAGGCGACCAGGGTCAGAGCGTTGAACCAGCAATCCATGTAGCGCCCGGTCGGGCAGAGCGCCTTGCGAAGATGGCCGTGGAACTCGTTGTGGACGATGGACCAAATGGTCCGGCCGTCCGGCGTCCAGGGGCTCGCGAGCCAGGCCCGGTCGTCGTAAGCCCCGGGGTCGTCATTGCCGGCGCCGCGGTAGACGACGGCGCAGCGATGCCGCACGTGAAGCAGGTCGGGCCCGGTGCTGACCCGGTTCTCGCGATCGGTGGCGTAGAGCTGCACGGTGCCGTCGGCGAGGCGGACAGCGCGAGCCGGCGCGTCCGGGACATCACGGGCATCGCAGGCCGCCCGTTGATCCTCGAGCGCGGGAACGGGCCCGCTCGTCAGTTCGAGCCGCAGCCCCGGCGCGGGTTGCGCGACCGTGGGCGTCGCGGCGGCGATACCGACGATCAGGAAGAGGATCGCTCTCACCGGCCGGCTTCGTCGGAAGATGCTTGCTGCCGCAGGAGGATGGCTTGCACGGATCGCTCGCGTGGGTGACGCAATCGCTCTACGCGAGAATGGTGTAGGCCGAGTTAAAGGCGTGCGCGCGCCAGCAGGCGGCGCGCGCGATCGATGATCGGCAGGTCCACCATCTTGCCCTCAAAGGTAAAAGCAGCGCCTCCAACAGCCTCGGATGCTGCAATCATCCGCCGCGCCCGGTCCAACGCCGCTGGGCTCGGCGCGAAGGCGTCGTTGAGGAGCGGCACCACGGCCGGATGAATGCAGGACGCGCCGTCGAACCCCATCGCCCGCGCCTCCCGCGCGCTGGCCGCGATCCCCTCACGGTCGGTGTAGTCGGCGATCGAGCGCAGCAGCCCGAACGACAAGACGCCGGCCGCCTTGGCCGCCAAGTGCACCATCATCGTCGGCAGTCGCAGCATCTCCGGCCCGGGCTCGGCGTCCATTGCCGTCGCCAAGTCCTCGCCGCCGAGTGCCACCCCCAAGATCCGCGGCCCGGCCGACAGGATCGTCCGCGCGTCCAGCACGGCACCAGGGTCTTCCAGCAGCGGGATGAAGCGCAGCGGGGGACGCCCGCGCTCCTCCGCCTCCAGCCCGGCCGCGAGTGCACGCAGCAGGTCCGGCGACTGCACCTTGGGCACCAGCACCCCGGCCGCGCCCGCGTGACATGCCGCGGCCGCATCCGCCTGCGCCGTATCGGCATTGATGCGCACGAACACCATCGCCCCGCTGCGCCCGACCGCCGGCACCGCGGCGGCCAGCGCCGCCCGTGCCGCGCGCTTGTCGGCGGGCGGCACGGCATCCTCGAGGTCCAGGATGATGGCGTCCGCGCTGCGCTCGTGCGCGCGGGCGACGAAGCGCGGGACGTGGGCCGGCACGTAGAGCAGCGAGCGGATCACGCGGCCGAGCCCTCGGCGCGAAGGCGGGCGATGTCGGCCGGGTCGAAGCCGATAGAGGCAAGGAGCGCATCGGTGTGCTCGCCGAGCATCGGGGCCGGGTGCCGCCACACGCCGGGCGTGCCCGAGAGCCGCGGCACGATGTTGTGCACCGGGATCGAGCCGAGATCGCGATCCTCCACGTCGACCAGCACCTCGCGCTGCTGGAAATGCGGATCGGCGATCGCATCGGCGATGTCGTAGACAGGGCCAGCGGTGACGCCGGCGGCGCGCATGGCGGCGAGCGCCTGGTCGCGCGGACGTTCGGCGAACCAGGCGCTCACGGCGGCATCGATCAGCCCGCGGTTGCGCACCCGGTCCGTATTGGTCCTGAAGCGGAGGTCGTCGATCATCCCGGGACGGCCGATCGTCGCGAAGATGCGTTTGGCCATCGCCTGCGTGGAACCCGACAGCGCCACGAAGCCGCCATCGGCGCAGCGATAGATGTTGCGCGGCGCCGACGTGTTCGAGGCATTGCCCATGCGCTGCTTGACCTGTCCGGTGTGGCGATAGATCGCGGCCTCCGGGCCGAGCGTCGAGAAGATCGGCTCCAGCAGAGACAGGTCGATCACCTGCCCGGCCCCGCCACGCTCGCGCGCCAACATCGCCGTCACGGTCGCCATCGCGCCTGACAGCCCGGCGATCATGTCTGCCAGCGCCAGCGGCGGCAGCACCGGCTCGCGATCCGGGAAGCCGGTCCGGTCGGCGAACCCGCTCATCGCCTCCACGAGCGTGCCGAAGCCGGGCTGCTTGGCGTAGGGTCCGGTCTGGCCGAAGCCCGAGATGCGGACGATGATCAGCCGCGGATTGCGGGCCAGCAGGGCCTGTGGCGCGAGCCCCATCGCCTCCAGCGTGCCCGGCCGGTAGTTCTCGACGAAGACGTCGGCGGTGTCGACGAGCCGAAGCAGCGCAGCCATCGCGTCCGGCTGGCGGAGGTTGAGCACGATTGACAGCTTGTTGCGGCTGTAGGTCTTCCAGAACAATTGCTGGCCGCCATCGCGCCAGGCCCGGAGCGGATCGCCTTCCGGCGGCTCGACCTTGATGACCTCGGCCCCGAAATCGGCCAGTTGCAGCGACAGCATGTTGCCCGCGACCAGCCGGCTCAGATCGAGCACGCGGCAACCCGAGAGGGGTCCGACGGCTTCGGCGTCGAAGCGGATGGGCGGGCGGCTCACCGCGCTAGGGACGGCCACGGACGGTCAACACTCTCCACCCTCGATCAGGTCGCAACGCCTGTGAAGTGTTGTGACCTCGCCAAGCCCCGGTCAACTCGGAAACCGTGCTGCACCGCGGCGTCTCGCCTGCCGCCGTTGTGATCGCAACCGGCTCCGCCGACCGCCGTATTGACCGTCGGTTCAGCGGCCGGCCGATGCTCCGCGAACCGCGGCCGGCCGTTGGGCCGTCTGCTGGACCTAGTCGAGAGATCGCGATCAATGGATGTATGGACGCCCAAGCGACCCGGCGCGATGGACCGGCGCACGCTGTTCGGGTTGGCGGGTACCGGTGTTGCCGGAGTGCTCGTGAGCACGGCCGCGGCGGCAGCTCCGTTCGTGCCGCCGAGCCCGGTGGACACGGGCAGCGTCGCCGAAGGCACGATCAAGTTCCCGCCCTGGCGCGATCCCGCCGACACCCCATCCGGTCCGCCGCCAGCGCCGCTGCCGCCGAAGGAGCGCGTCGGGTTCGCCATCGTCGGACTGGGGCGGTTGGCCATCGAGCAGATCCTTCCAGCGTTCGGGCGCTCCATGAAAGCCCGCCCGGTGGCGCTGGTCTCGGGCTCGCCCGACAAGATGCGGCTCGTGGCGCAGCAATACGGGATCGATCCAGCCGCCTGCTACAGCTACGAGCAGTTCGACGCCATCCGGGACAATCCGGAGGTGAAAGCGGTTTACATCGTGCTGCCGAACGCGATGCATCGGGAGTTCTGCGAGCGGGCCGCGCGGGCGGGCAAGCACGTGCTGAGCGAAAAGCCGATGTCGACCAGCGCGGCCGATGCGCAGGCGATGGTCGATGCGTGCGCAGCGGCGGGGGTGAAGCTGATGGTCGCCTACCGCATCCAGTATGAGCCGTACAACCGCCGGGTGATGCGGTTCGTGCGGGAGCGGACCTATGGCGGCCTCCTGGCCTATACCGGAATCAACACGCAGACGGTCGCCAGCGACGGCGCCCTGCAATGGCGGCACAAGAAGGCCATGGCGGGGGGCGGTTCGCTGTTCGACATCGGCCTGTATTGCCTTAACACGGCCCGCTTCATGACCGGTGAGGAGCCGGCGGAGATCTACGCCACGATCAACTCGCCCCAGAACGACCCGCGCTTCGCGGAGGTCGAGGAGACCGTCTCGTTCATGCTCCGTTTCCCGTCCGGGGTGATCGCCAACTGCTTCACCAGCTATGGCGGGCGGGACGACAAGCACCAGCGGCTCAACCTGGAGAGGGCCGCGATCGACATGCCGAACGCCTTCCAATATGTCGGCCAGCGCCTGACCGTGATGTCGCGCGAGCAGGACATGACGAGCGAGAACGAACTGGTCCTGCCACACAAGGACCAGTTCGCGCTCGAGCTCGACCACATGGCCGATTGCGTGCTGACCGGCCGCCGCCCGTACACGCCGGGCGAGGAGGGGGTGCAGGATCACCGGCTGATGGAGGCGATCTACGACAGCGCGCGGACGGGCCAACCGGTGAAGCTCGCGAGCGGCACGGGCCTCGACCAGTTCCGCGGGCCTGCGCTGCCCTCGGAGCCTGCGCCGCAATGAAGGCGGCGTTCTTGCTGGTGGCGATTGCGGCGGGTGTTGGAAGCGCGCTGCAGTCGGGCAGCAATGCCACGCTGCAGAAGGTGCTATCCGCACCGCTCTGGACGGTGGTCCTCGTCAGCCTGATCACGTTGACCGCAGCGCTGCTGGTTGCAGGGGTAGCGGGCGCACCGTTGCCGGCCCGGACGCAGCTGGTTCAGGCGCCCTGGTGGGCGTGGCTGGGCGGGCTGTTCGGCTTGGCCTTCGTGCTGGCGACGGTGTTCGCGTCGCCCCAACTGGGGGCGGGCTTGTTCGTCGCGCTGATCGTGACCGCATCGACGATGACGTCGCTGATCCTGGACAATTACGGCCTGATGAGTTTCGACGTGCACAAGGCCGGTCTCGGTCGGATGGTGGGTGGTTTGCTGATGATATCTGGCGTGGCCTGCATTGCCGCCTTCTGACGGGCCGGAGAATCGGCCCGCCTCCGTGGGCGGGCGCGCGGTGTCACTCGTCTTGGGCGGAGGCATCGCGCTCGGCATGTATGAGGCGGGGGCATATGCGGCTTTGCACGAGCGAGCCGAGTTGCATCCCGAGTGGCTGGCGGGTTCGTCGATCGGCGCCGTCACGGCGGCCTTGATCGCCGGTAATCAGCCGGATCGCCGGGTCGAGCGGCTGCGACGGTTTTGGGAGGCGGCGGACCCGTTTCCGGCGGCATCGCTCTGGCCGATGCCCGTTCCGGCCGGGCTGTTCCGGCAAGTCCAGAACGATGCAAGCGCCTTCCAAACGCTATTGTTTGGCCGCTCCGGCCTGTTCCGGCCGCGGCTGGCACCAGTCTTCCCGATCGGCGCGATCGACGTGCCTGCGCTGTTCGACCTCGGGCCGATGGCTGAGCGCCTGACCGAACTGGTCGATTTCGATCTGTTGAACAGCGGGGCCGTGCGCGTGGCGATCTCCTGCACGGACGTCGTCACCGGAGAGCGGGTGGTGTTCGACACAGGACGGGGACAGCGTATCGAGAGGCAGCATGTGCTGGCCTCCTGCGCGCTGCTGCCGCTGTTCGCGCCGGTCGAGGTCGAGGGGCGGCTGCTGGCCGATGGATGCCTTGGGGCGAACACGCCGCTCGATCTCGTGCTCGACGAGAGCGATGACCGCGAGGTGCTGTGCTTCATCGTCGAGCTGTTCGCGCGCCAAGGCAGCCGGCCGCATACGCTGGGCGCCTCGGCCAGCCGCGCCGGCGACCTCGCGTTCGGCAATCAAACGCAGCGGATCCTGGATGGACGGCGGCGGGAATACCACCTGCGCGGCCTGCTCGGGAAGCTCGCGGCCCGGCTGCCGAGCGAGTTGCGCGACGATCCCGAAGTTGCCGCGATGCTCACCGAAGCGCGGGAGAGTCGCGCCACCGTCGTGACGATCGGGTACCATGGGGGCGCGGACGAGACCGGGTTGCTGAAACCGTTCGACTTCTCGCGCGCGACTTTAGCCGATCGCTGGGCGGCGGGTGAGGCGGCAATGCGACACGCGATCGCCTCCCTGGGTTCGACGGCGCAGGACGACACCTTGGCGCTGGCGGTCATCGACGCCTGAGCCGTCGATGACCGCGTCTCGTTCAGTGCTGGGGTTCAGCCATCTTGCGGTGCAGTTCAGCCACTAGTCCGGCCGGGGCCACATGCGCGATGGCCGCTTGCAGCTTGTTGTGCCAGCCGGTGACGACGTCGCCGTCGCCGTTCATCATGGCCTTGAAGCCGAGTTCGGCGACCATGGCCGGGTCGTCCTTCTTGGCTTGGCCGACCTTGGTGTCCATCATGTCGGCACGCTCGAAGAAGTCGGTCTCCGTCGCCCCGGGCATGAGGCATGTCACGGTCACACCCGTGTTCGACAACTCGTGCCGCAGGGCGAAAGAGAAGCTGTCGAGGAAGGCTTTGCTCGCGTTGTAAACGGCTTGATACGTCCCGGGCATGAACCCGGCGATGGAGCCCGTGATCAGGATGCGCCCCGACCCGGCAGCCCGCATGTCCCGCCCGACCTTGTGCAGCAGCAGCAGCGTGCCGAGGCAGTTGGTGTCAATCACGTTGCGCCAGTCGGCGACGTCCTGATCGAGGAACCCGCGCCCGAGGCCGCGACCGGCGTTGGCGAGCAACGCCCCGACCGGGCGCCCCTTGGCCGCGGCGTAGAGCGTCTCGACCCCCTCCGGCTGCGATAGGTCCGCCTGCACCGCCTCGACGCTGCCGCCGGACCCGCGCAGCCGGCTCGCCGCGTCCTCGATGGCGGGCTGATCAGCCGCGATCAGGATGTCGAAGCCGTTGTCGAGGCATTGCTTGGCCAGTTCGTAGCCGATGCCGGCCGAGGCACCGGTGACGATGGCGAAAGGCTTGGTGTGATCTGCCATGATGCGATCTCCTGATCAGGGCTTGAGGACGACTTTGATGCATTCGTCCTGCTTGTCGCGGAACGTCTTGTAGAGGTCTGGCCCAGACTCGAGCGGCGCCGTGTGGGTGATGACGAACGACGGGTCGATCTCGCCCTTTTCGATGCGCTCGAGCAGCTTCGGCAGGTAATGCTGCACTGGCGTCTGTGCCATCTTGAACGTCAGGCCGCGGTTGATGGCACTACCCATCGGGATTTTGTCCACGAAGCCGCCGTAGACGCCGATGATGGACACGATGCCGAAGTTGCGGGTGTTGTGGATAGCTTGGCGGAGCACATGCGGCCGGTCGGTGCCGAGGAAGGTCGCGACCTTGGCGCGGTCCAGCATGGAGTCGAAACTCGCCGTCGTATGGGGTTCGGTGCCGACCGCGTCGATGCAGGCATCGGCGCCGCGGCCATGGGTGAGTTCCTGGATCCGCTCGTAGACGTCCTCTTTCATGAAGTCGATGGTGATGGCGCCCGCCGCCTCCGCCATGCGCAGACGTTCTGGGACGGTGTCGATGGCGATCACGCGCTCGGCGCCGAGGAGGAAGGCGCTGCGGATAGAGAATTGCGCCACCGGCCCGCATCCGAACACGGCGATGGTCTCGCCACCTTTGATGTCGCAGAACTCGGCGCCCATGTAGCCGGTCGGGAAGATGTCGGAGAGGAACAGCACCTGTTCGTCGGTGAGGCCCTCCGGGACCTTGATCGGCCCGACATCGGCATACGGCACCCGCAGATACTCCGCCTGCCCGCCCGGGAAGCCGCCGAGCAGGTGCGAGTAGCCGAACAGCCCGGCCGGGGAATGGCCCCACAGCTTGGCCGCCATCTCGGCATTGGGGTTGGACCGTTCGCAGCCTGAGAAGTAGCCGCGCTTGCAGAAGAAGCACTCGCCGCAGCTGATGGTGAACGGGACGACGACCCGGTCGCCCTTCTTGAGCTTGGTGTTCTCGCTGCCGACTTCGACGACCTCTCCCATCGCCTCGTGCCCGACGATGTCGCCCGACTTCATCGACGGGATCACGCCGTCGAACAGATGCAGGTCGGAGCCGCAGATCGCGCACGCGGTCACCTTGATGATCGCGTCGCGCGGATGCTGGATCGTCGGATCCGGCACCGTGTCACACCGGATGTCGCCCTTGCCGTGCCAGGCAAGCGCCCTCATCGAGTCACCCTCATCTTGAATGATACGTATTGCAGCATCGCACTCTCCGATCTCGCCTCGACACAGCGGGCGACGTCACGCCGCTGGCATCGGGTCAACGCGGAACGGGGCGGCGGGAAGTGGCGGAGCCGATCACAAGATCGAAACGCGGCACCTCGACAGCGTTTGCTGCTCCGCCGGGTCCTTGCATTTCCGCCATACCGCCAAGATTGTGTCGAGCCGATAGGATGCTGATGTTTTCCACGCCCGCCGCCCACATCCGTGGTTCGTTGCTCACCGAGACCGCGTCGGCCCAGCCTCGTCGCCGGAATTTCGGCCCGAGGAACAACCAGTGGCGTTGAACCTGCCCATGTCAGGCATCGAGCTGCTGGTCCGGAAACTCGAAACCATTTCTACCCTGACGGACCAGGAGAAGGTCGCGGTGGGCAGCCTGCCCGTGCACGTCCGTGAGCTGGCAGCCGGTCAGGATATCGTTCGCGAAGGCGATCGGCCGTCCCAGTGCTGCCTGCTGTTGGACGGCTTCGCGCAGCGCTACAAGGTCGTGGGCCAGGGTCTCCGGCAGATCGTGTCGTTCCATATCCCCGGTGATACGCCCGACCTGCTGAGCCTTCATTTGCCCGTCATGGACCACAACCTGTCGACGCTGGCGGCGAGCAAGGTGGGGTTCATCTCCCACGAGAGCATCCGCGCTCTGATCCTGGAGTTTCCGCGCATCGGCGTGGCCCTTTGGCGTGATACGTTGATCGACGGCGCCGTGTTCAGGGAGTGGTTGGTCGGGATCGGACGCCGCAACGCGCACGCCCGCATCGCCCATCTTCTCTGCGAGATCGTGACCCGAATGGATGTTGTCGGGTTGGCTCCGGGACGATGCATCCAGATGCCGATCACCCAGGGGGCGATGGCCGACGCGCTCGGGCTGAGCGCAGTGCATGTGAACCGGGTCGCGCAGGACCTGCGGGGCGAAGGCCTGATCACATGGCGCGGCCGGACGTTCCAGATCAACGATTGGGACCGGCTTGCCCATGCGGCCGAGTTCGACCCGACGTATCTCCATCTGACGAATCATTGAGCACGCTCGCGATCACGTGCACTTCGGCGTGAGGTTTACATACGTTGATGCGGGCGCGTCGAGTTGGACTTTCTCTGGTTTGATTGAGATCAACAATCAAACTTCCAAAAGGGATCACGTTTCATGACTATCCGTAAGCAATGACACATTTTCCCAAGCAGCTCGATCAGGGCGCGACCGTCGAGGCGGAGGGCGTTCGCTTCCGGCTTTGGGCGCCGGGCTGCGATGACGTCGCCGTCGCCCTGGAGACCGCGACACAGACGATGCCCATGCGGCGGCAACCGGGTGGCTTCTTCGAGCTGTTCGTCCAGGGCTTGGGGGCCGGAACGCGCTACCGGTATCGCCTGCCCGATGGCCTCATGGTCCCCGACCCGGCCTCCCGTTTTCAGCCGGACGACGTTCATGGCCCGAGCGAGGTGATCGACCCCGAGGCCTATCGCTGGACGGAGAGCTGGTCCGGCCGCCCCTGGAGCGAAGTCGTGCTCTACGAGCTGCACGTCGGCACGTTCACCCCGGAGGGCACGTTCAAGGCGGCGGCCGAGAAGCTCGACCATCTCGCCTCACTGGGCGTCACCGCACTCGAGATCATGCCGGTCGCCGATTTCCCGGGACGCCGGAACTGGGGGTACGACGGGGCCCTGCTCTACGCACCCGACGCCAGCTATGGCCGGCCGGAGGACTTCAAGGCGCTGGTCGAGGCTGCTCACGCGCGCGGCATCGCCGTCCTTCTCGACGTCGTCTACAATCATTTCGGCCCCGACGGGAATTATCTCCCGGTCTACGCTCCGGTGTTCTTCACCGACCGGCACAAAACCCCTTGGGGCGCCGGAATCAACTACGATGGCGAGCACGCCGCGGCCGTGCGCGAGTTCGTCATCGGCAACGCCCTGTATTGGATCGAGGAGTTCCATCTCGACGGTCTGCGGCTGGATGCCGTGCACGCGATTATGGACGACAGCGACCGGCATCTGCTGGAGGAGCTCGCCGAGCGCGTGCGCGCGTCGGTCACGCGGCCGCTGCACCTGCTGCTCGAGAACGAGGAAAATGACCCGACTCGGCTGCAGCGCACGGGTGACGCGCCGCTCTATCATACGGCTCAGTGGAACGACGACGTCCACCACGTCCTGCACACCGCCGCGACCCACGAGCGCACCGGCTACTACGCCGACTACGAGGGCAATACCGAGCTGCTGGGCAGGGCGTTGGCCGAAGGGTTCGGCTTCCAGGGGCAGATCATGCCGTATCGGGGCAGCCCGCGCGGCCAGCCCAGCGCCGACCTCCCACCCAGCGCCTTCGTCGCCTTCATCCAGAACCACGACCAGATCGGCAACCGGGCGTTCGGCGAGCGGCTGAACACGATCACCTCTCCCGAGGCAATGCGAGCCGTGGCCGCCACCTACCTTCTGCTGCCGCAAACGCCGATGCTCTTCATGGGCGAGGAGTGGGGTGCGACCAAGCCGTTTCCGTTCTTCTGCGACTTCGAAGGCGAGCTGGCCGAGGCGGTCCGCACGGGCAGGCGGGCCGAGTTCGCTGCCTTCCCTGAGTTCCACGACCCGGCGCAGCGCGACCGCATCCCCGACCCGCAGGCGGACAGCACCTTCGCTTCCGCGAAACTTGATTGGGATGAGTTGGCGCGGCCACCCCATGCCGAATGGCTGGCCTGGTATCGCCGTGTCCTGACGGCGCGGCGTGAGACTGTCGTGCCGATCAGCGCCGGCATCCGCACCGGCGGGCGCTATACGGCAGTGCAGGCGGGCGCCGTCGAAGTCCGTTGGCTGCTCGACGGTGGCGGTTGGCTGGTCTTGGCGGCCAACCTGTCCGATGTGCCGGTCGCGGGCTTCTCGCCCGCTTCGGGTCGCATCGTTTGGCTGGAAGGCAGCGTCGCGGCTGACGGCCGTTTCGCCCCATGGACGGTGCGGTGGTCCATCGAGCAGGCGCAGGCTGCACCGGGCTGAACCAAATGTGAGGTTTCAGCGTCGAAACCACTAATCCGGTGACTCGTAGGGCTCATGTGAATGGAGTGACCAATATGTCGCAAGCTGGCACCGATATGACCCAAACATTTGACTGGATCTTCTTTGCGATCGTGCTGCTACCCACGGCCGCGTTGATTTGGGATTGGCTCAAGAACCGCTAGTCGTCATTCACGAGGGCGGTGCCGTTTTGGACGGCGCTTCACTGTCGAACGACCGATGACGCCGGCCAGGGCGATGTACCTGGCCGGCGTTGCCGTGTCCGCCTGCTTGGGCGGCGCGCATTCGGAAGCGAAGCCGATCGACGGGGCGGTGCTGTTCCAGGAACGGTGCTCGGTCTGTCACGGCGACCAGGGCGAGGGCGCGCAGGGTCCCGCGCTCCGCGGTGTCGTAGGGGGGCAGGCGGGTGTGACCCCGTTTGGCTATTCGAGCGCCCTACGTCACGCCGGGTTCACCTGGACGCCGGGCCGTCTCGACCAATACCTTGCCAACCCGGCGGCTTCGGTGCCCGGAACCAGCATGGCGCTGCAAACGCCCGACGCGACACAGCGCCGCGCGGTCATCGCGTATCTCGGCACCCTCGACGCAGGGCGGCAAAAGGCCGGGGGGCTGCCGGAGGCCCCGCTCCCGCCGTCGCCGCCGGCGGTCGGGCCTGTGCTGACCGGCAGCGCCGCATTCGGCGATTGGCGCAGCGACGCGCCGGGAGTGGAACGCTTGATCCGACCCGGTGACCTACCGCCGGCGTATGCGTCGCGCTCGTCCAGCAACGCGCCCGACATCGTCCGCCGGCCGGACGGCGCGGTGCTGCGCGCCCCGCCGGGCTTCGCCGTGTCGCTGTTTGCGCAAGGGCTGCAAGGCCCGCGGCTGCTTCGCACCGCGCCGAACGGCGACGTCTTCGTGGCCGAGACGGCCGCCGGCCGGATCCGGGTGCTGCGGGCACCCGCCGGCGCATCGCATGTGGCGGACGAGACCGTATTCGCCTCCGGCCTGCGCGGTCCGTTCGGGCTCGCGTTCTACCCACCGGGACCGCATCCCCGCTATCTCTACGTGGCGCTGAACAACCAGGTCGTGCGCTATGCCTACCAGGCTGGCGACACGGTCGCCCGCGCAGCGCCGGACACGGTGGTAGGCGAGTTGTCCCGCACGAGCGGCGGCCACAGCACGCGGGATGTCGCGTTCGCGCCAGACGGCAGCCGGATGTTCGTCTCGGTCGGGTCTGGCTCCAACGTCGCGGAGGGACTCGGACGCGCTCCGCCCAGCGGGCTCGAGGCTTGGCGCGAACAGGCGCCATTGGGCGCCGCTTGGGGCAACGAGACCGCTCGCGCCGACGTGTTGAGCTTCGCCCCGGACGGGAGCGACGAGCAGGTGTTCGCCACCGGGATTCGCAACTGCGTTGGTCTCGCCACCCAGCCCGCCAACGGCGACCTCTGGTGTTCGACCAACGAGCGCGACGGGCTCGGCGACAACGTGCCGCCCGATTACGTCACGCGCGTGCGGGCCGGGGCGTATTATGGCTGGCCTTGGTATTTCATCGGTGACCGCGAGGATCCGCGCCACCGTGGCGAGCGGCCCGACCTGGCCGGCAAGATGACCGAGCCGGACGTCCTCTTGCAGCCGCACTCGGCGTCGTTGCAAATGACGTTCTACGCGGGCCACCAATTCCCCGCCGCTTATCAGGGTGACGCGTTCGCCGCGCTGCATGGGTCGTGGAACCGCGGCAAGCGGACCGGCTACAAGCTCGTCCGCATCCATCTTCGGGATGGGATCCCAACCGGAACCTATGAGGATTTCCTCACCGGCTTCGTCATCGACGATGACACGGTCTGGGGTCGTCCGGTCGGCGTGACGGTTGCGGCCGACGGGGCGTTGCTGGTCTCCGAGGACGGCAACGGGACGATTTGGCGGATCGCCTACTTCGGGCCGCCGTAGCGGCGCTGCGCCGGAAACGCCCTTGCGAACTTGTTACGAAATGTTATCGTAACGAGAGTGTCGAGAGGGTCGGGGATGCCGGGCATGAGCGTCTTGCTGAAGGTGAGCGGGCAGGCGGGAGGCCAAGGGCTGACCGGGTCCGGCTCCGCCGGTCTCACTCACCTGTTCACAGTCCCCGCCCCGGCGGCGGGCGCGGCCGGCTTGGCCTCGGCGACGGCGTCCTGGTACCGCCTCGAGCCGCGGCGCGACTCGCTCACCGCAGCCAGCGCGCATCCTTGGGACATCGCGCACGACGCAGTGTCGGCCGGCCTTGGGCTCGGCGCCGCCGAGGTGCTGGCCGCCGAGCCGGATCTGGAGCAGACATGGCAGGCCTACGCGCCGGCGGCGCCTACGCTTGCGGCGCAAGCGGCCCCGGCGTGCGATCCGGCGCCCGAGAAAGGCAGCCCTTACGATAACGGCCCGGAGTTCGGCTGGCATCTGGGGGATCAATTCAGCCAGTTGGCGAAGGCCCGGGCGCAGATCAGCGACGATGCGGCGGCTCGGATCACGGTCGTTCACCTCGATACCGGCTATGACCCGGCCCATCGAGCCCTGCCCGCTCGCCTCGACCATGGCCGTGAGAAGAACTTGCTCGGGGATGGGCCCGACGCGGCCGATCGGTCGCCGGCCGGGATGCTCACGAACCGCGGCCATGGCACCGGAACCATCGGCATCCTCGCCGGTGGTGACGCAGGCGGGATGCGGATCGCAGAGGGCTTGGTCCCGCAGGGCTTCGTGATCGGCGGCGCCCCGGGAGTCCGCGTCGTGCCGGTGCGGATCGCGGACTCGGTGGTGAAGTTCCGCACCAGCACGGTGGCCGGCGGGATCGCCTACGCCCAGCAGATCGGCGCGGATGTGCTGTCGATGAGCATGGGCGGGTTGCCCTCGGCGGCGTGGGCGGACGCCGTCAATGCCGCATACGAGGCCGGGGTGGTGCTGGTCTGCGCTGCCGGCAACAGCTTCGGCGGCCTGCCCACCAGCCTGATCGTCTACCCGGCCCGTTTCGGCCGGGTCATCGCCGCGTGCGGCGTGATGGCCGGGCGGCACCCCTATTTCGGGCTGCGCGGCCCGATGGAGGGGTGCATCGGTCCGGCCGGCAAGATGGCGACTGCGATGGCCGCATACACGCCGAACACGCCATGGCTTCGCTTCGGCTGTCCCGACGTGATCGACCGGGACGGCAACGGCACGTCCTCGGCCACGCCGCAGGTTGCGGCCGCGGCCGCGCTCTGGCTGGCCAAACACGGCCAGGCCTATCCGCGCGGCCCCGCGCGTGTCGAGGCGGTGCGGGCGGCGCTGTTCGGCCTCCGCGACGGACAGCCCGCGGCGACGCCCGACCCGTTCTTCGGGCGCGGCCCGTTGCGCGCGGCCGACGCGCTGGGGATCGTGCCTGACGCGAACCATCTGGTGAAAACACCGGAGGACTCGGCCAGCTTTGCCTTCCTCAAGCTGCTCACCAGCGTGTTCGGGATCGGCCCCGGCGCGCAAGGCCAGTCGGACGTCCGGCAACAGATGTTGCGGCTCGAGATCACCCAGCTCGCGCTCAGCTCACCCGGCTTTCAGGACGCGGTCCCAGAGCCGGACGCCCCGCCCAGCACCATCTCCGATCAAGCGCGGCGGAGCGCCATGACGGCGCTGCTCGACGAGGGAAAGGCGTCGGACACGCTGCGGAGCTATCTGGCGGGCGTCGTCGGCCGGTCTACGCCGGGCTGGACGGCGCCCCGGCAGCCGGTGCTCCCCACCTCCGTCCCGATCCGGCCGACCGACACCGTCCCGCGCCAGATCTCCATTCCCGCGCCCAACCGCCGCCGGCTGCGCATCTTCGCCACCGACCCGATCGGCAGCGCGCGCCTGGATACCGCGCTGATCAACCTGGCCACCGTCGAGGTGCCGTGGGAGACGCTACAGCCCGGCCCGATCGGCGAGTATGTGGAAGTCGTCGATGTCGACCCGGCCAGCGGCGTCGCCTATCCCATGGTCGACCTGGGCGACCCACACCTGCTCGCGCAGGACGGCATCGCGCCCTCGGAGGGCAACCCGCAGTTCCACCAACAGACGGTGTATGCCGTCGTGATGCGGACGATCCGAAACTTCGAGGTCGCGCTCGGACGCAAGGCGCTCTGGGCGGAACGGCGCGGCAATTTCGACGCCGACAAGAAGTGGCAGGCCGCGCCCGGCAACGGCTACGTGCAGCGGCTGCGGGTCTATCCGCACGCGCTGCGGCAGCGCAACGCCTTCTATAGCCCGCAGCGCAAGGCGCTGCTGTTCGGCTACTACGGCGACGTGCTCGGCCCGTCGCGCGGGCGGCAAGTGGTGTTCACCTGCCTGTCGCACGACATCGTCGCGCACGAGACCACCCATGCCCTGCTGGACGGGTTGCACCGCCGGTTCCAAGAGGACACCAACCCCGACGTGCTCGCCTTCCACGAGGCGTTCGCCGACATCGTCGCCATCTTCCAGCATTTCACCTTTCCGGAGCTGCTGCGCTACGAGCTCGGCCGGCTGCGGGGCGACCTGACCCGCGGGTCCATCCTGTCCGACATGGCCCGGCAGTTTGGCCAGTCGCTACACAACACGCGCGCGCTGCGGATGGCGCTGCCGGAAGGAACCGGCCAAAAAGCCACCGGCGACTCCGAGGACTATCAGGCGCCGCTGCAAAACTACCGCGACACGGCCGACGCGCATGACCGGGGCGCCATCCTGGTGGCGGCGATGTTCGAGGCATTCACCGCCATCTACCGCCGCCGGACCCAGGGGCTCATCCGCTTGGCCACTGCCGGAAGCGGCGTGCTGTCGGCGGGCGCGATCCACCCGGACCTGGTCGAGGAACTGGCCGCCGCCGCGGTAGAGGTCGCCCAGCGCATCCTGACGACCGCCATCCGGGCCCTGGACTACATGCCGCCGGTCGACCCCACGTTCGGCGACTACCTGCGCGCGATCGTCACCGCCGACGCGGACGAGGCGCCCGACCATGGCATGGGCTACCGGGTCGCCTTCGCCGAAGCCTTCGCCAAACGCGGCATCTACCCCGACGACGTGCCGAGCGTGTCGCCGGACGGATTGCTCTGGCAAGCCTCGGTGGGTGCCGTGCAATCGACCCGGCTCGACGATTTCCTGCGCAAGCTCGACCTCGCGGCCTACGGCGGTTCGGACCGACGGCAGGCGTTCGAGACCGCCAAGCGCAACGCGGCGCGCCTGCACGACTGGATGTGTGCGAATTTCGACGCCGACATGGCAGCCTCCGTCGGCCTCGATTTCAGCATCCGGCGCGCCGACGGCACGCCGTGGTTCGAGGTCCATTCCGTGCGCCCGGCGCAGCGCACCACCGTCGACGGCGAGCGCCGCACGGACATCGTCGCTGTGATCACCCAACGCATGGACTGGCCGGTGGACCCGCATGACCCGAGCCGGGGGACGTTCCCGCTGCGCGGCGGCTGCACTCTGCTGCTGGATAGCAGCCACGGCACGCCGCCGATCCGCTACGCCATCATCCGCCCCGCCAACGACCCGGTTCGGGCGGCGCAGGTGCGCGGCTACAGCCAAGGGCCGGGCCAGGATCCGCATCTCTGCTACTGTGCGAGAGCGGCCGCCAACGAACCGTTTGCCGCAATGCATGCGGCGCTGGCGAAGGGGTGAGCGCGATGACCGGGCAAGCCACGGCGCGGGTGCGCATGTATCGGCAAGGGTTGGGCGACTGCCTGCTGCTGTCGCTGCTGCGGCCCGGCGGCACGCCGTTCCACATGATGTTCGATTGCGGCGTCATCCTGGGCACGAAGAATGCGGGCCAGATCCTGAGCACCGTGGTGGCCGACGTCATCACCGAGACCGGCGGGCACGTTGACGTGCTGGTTGTCACCCACGAGCATTACGACCACGTGGCAGGCTTCAAGCTCGCGTCCGATCGCTTCGCTACCGCGGGCGCGCCATCCGAGGGCAAGCTTTCGGTCGGCGAGGTTTGGTACGCGTGGACGGAAGATCCGGACGACGACGACGCCAAGTCCATCCGTGCCGACCGCCAGGCACGGCTCAGCGCCCTGGCGCAGACCTCGGCACATCTGGCCGTTGGCGGGTCCGCGGCCGTTCCGGCCGAGCTCGAATCGGCGCTCGGCTTCTTTGGCGTGAGCACCGACGGCAAGGGCCTGGGCGACACGGCGCAGGCCATGGCGTTCCCGCGCAGCCTGGTCGCCAAAGACCGCGTCCGCTACGTCCGCCCCGGCGAGATGGTCTCGCTCCCGGCCAGTCCGGAGCTGCGCTTCTACGTGCTGGGCCCGCCGCTCGACCGCGCCAGCCTGATGAAGACGGACTCGGTCCCGGAGGTCTACCACCTCGATGGCGTGCAGCCCGGCGCGCTGCAGCAGAATGGCGGGTGGCGGCCGTTCGATGCCCCATGGTCGGCGGAGCTGGCGGACTTGATGGGCGAGCACCCGCCGCCTGGCGCGCTGACCGACTTCGTCCGGCACCGCTACGTCGGCTCGGAGACGCCCACCCCGGCGACCGACGTGGCCTGGCGGCGGATCGACGACGATTGGCGGGCGGGGACCGCCGAGTTCGCGCTGGCGCTCGACAGCGCCACCAACAACACCAGCGTCGCGCTGGCGATCGAGGTGGTCGCGACGGGCGAGGTGCTGCTGTTCCCCGCCGATGCGCAGGTCGGCAACTGGCTCTCGTGGCATGCCCTGACGTGGCAAGCCGGCGGCGAACAGGTGACGACGCCGGACTTGCTGCGCCGCACGGTGTTCTACAAAGTCGGCCACCACGGCAGCGGCAACGCCACGCTGAAGGCCAAGGGCCTGGAGATGATGACCTCTCCCAAGCTCGTGGCGTTCATCCCGGTCGACCACGTCATGGCGGTCGCCAAACGGTGGGGCAACATGCCCTTGCCCTCACTGACCGAGGATTTGAAGAAGCGCTGCTCCGGTCGCGTGGTGCGTATCGACGATCCGGCGGCGCCGCCTGGCTCCGGCATCAGCGCGGGCGGGAGCGGCGGCCCATTCGGGGCACTCTATTATGAGTGGTCCATGCCGCTCTGACCGTGTCTAGACCTATATCTTGCCCGCGGGCGATGGTGGAGCTGAGGGGAATCGAACCCCTGACCTCCTGAATGCCATTCAGGCGCTCTCCCAACTGAGCTACAGCCCCATCCGCGCGGGAAGGCGCGCATATACCGTCGTGCTCGGCCGACGGCAATCCCCCGTGTGCCCGTGCCGCCCGGAGCCTCAGGCCGAGACGCGCCGCTCGGGCGCAGCCTGACCGTGTGCCGCGGCGCCGACGTGGAAATCGGCTTCCGTCTTGGACCGTAGCTCCTCGACGGTCACGCCCGGCGCCACCTCCAGCAGCGTCAGCCCATCGTGTCCCGGCTGGTCGACCGAGAGAACACACAGATCGGTCACGATCAGGCTGACGACTCCGGCGCCGGTGAGCGGAAGGGTGCACCGCTTGAGGATCTTGGGCGCGCCCTTGGCGGTGTGCTCCATCAATACGACGCATTTGCCGACGCCGGCGACGAGATCCATCGCACCGCCCATGCCCTTGACCATCTTGCCCGGCACCATCCAGTTCGCCAGGTCGCCGTTCTCGGCCACCTGCAGGGCGCCAAGGATGCTGATGGCGATGTGTCCGCCGCGGATCATGCCGAAGCTCTGCGCGCTGTCGAAGATGCTGGTCGTCGGCAGCATCGTGACGGTCTGCTTGCCGGCGTTGATGAGGTCGGGGTCCTCCTCGCCTTCGTAGGGAAACGGGCCGATGCCAAGCATGCCGTTCTCGCTATGCAGTTGAACGCTGACCCCGTCGGGAATGTGGTTGGCGACGAGGGTGGGGATGCCGATCCCGAGATTGACGTACATGCCGTCCTCGAGTTCGCGGGCGGCGCGGGCCGCCATCTCGTCCCGGGTCCAAGCCATTCTGGTCGCTCCTATGCTGGAAGGGATTCAGCGCCGGCGGCGGCTGGCGGCGGGGCCGCGTCGGCGCGCTTGCGGACGGTCCGCTGCTCGATCCGTTTCTCGGGATGAGCGACTTCGATCATCCGTTTGACGAAGATGCCGGGCGTGATGATGTGGTCGGGGTCGATCTCGCCGGGCTGAACCAGGTGTTCGACTTCGGCAACGGTGACCTTGGCGGCGGTGGCCATCGGCGGATTGAAGTTCCGCGCGGTGCGGCGGTAGATCAGGTTGCCTTCGGTGTCGCCCTTCCAGGCATGCACGATGGCGAGGTCGGCGAACAAGCCCTTTTCCATGATGTAGCGATGGCCGTTAAACTCGCGTTCCTCCTTGCCCTCGGCGATCTTGGTGCCGGCGCCGGTGCGGGTGAAGAACGCGGGGATGCCTGCGCCGCCGGCCCGGATGCGCTCGGCCAACGTACCCTGCGGGTTGAATTCGATCTCGAGTTCGCCGGCCAGATACTGCCTCATGAACGTGGCGTTCTCGCCGACGTAGGAGCTGATCATCTTCTTGACTTGCCGGGTCTGCAGCAGCACGCCCAGCCCGGCGTCGTCGATGCCCGCGTTGTTGGACACGAAGGTGAGGTCCTTGACCCCACTCTCCTTAATGGCTTCGATCAGGGCCGCCGGGATGCCACAGAGGCCGAAGCCGCCGGCCATGATGAGCATGCCGTCGTGCAGCAAGCCCGCCAACGCGGCCTTGGCATCCGGATACACCTTGTTCGCCATTTCGCTCCCTACCCTTCCGGTCTCACGCCTCGAGCGCACCATGTTGCCGCAGGAAGCCGAGCAAAGCGAGCAGGGGCAGGCCGAGGATGGCAGCATACTCGCCCTCGATGGCGTCGAACAGTTGGATGCCCAAGCCCTCCAACCGGTACGCCCCGACGCTGGACAAGAGCGCGTCTGCCTCCGCGGCCAGATATTTCTCGAGGAACGGGGTGCTGAACGACCGCATGGAAAGGGTCGGGCGGGCAACGTGCCGCCAGATCTCGCGGCCGCCGCGGTGGCAGACGACGGCGGTGACGAGAGTGTGAGTGCGACCGCGTAGGCGCAGGAGCTGGGCGCGGGCGGCGTCGAGGTCGGCGGGCTTGTCGAACCACTCGTCGCCGCAGACCAGCAGTTGATCGGCCCCGATCACGACGTCGTCGTCGCTGCGGATCCGGGCCGCCTTCAGCCCGGCCAAGGTCAGCGCACACTCGTCCGGCCCGCTCTCGCGCAAGGACTGCTTGACCGCGGCCTCGTCGATCCGGGCGGGACGCTGCTCGAATGCCAAGCCGGCCGCCCGCAACACTGCCGCGCGGGCCGTGGATTGGCTGGCCAAGATCATGGCACGGGCAGGGGTGGCGTGATGGTCTTGCGACGACGCTCATGCCAGGCGTCCATCAGCTGCAGCACTGTCGCCGCGGTCTCTTCGATCGAGCGCCGGGTCACGTCGATCACCGGCCAGCCGCGGCGGGTGCATAGGCGGCGAGCCCAGAGCAGCTCGGCCTTCACGGCCTCGACGTCGACGTAATCGGATTGTTCGCTGCGGACGCGGCCGGTGTCGCCGCCGCGTGCGATCAGCTTGAGGCGATGTCGGCGGATCTCGATCAACGCGAGCGGATCGAGCGTGAGGCCGACCACCGGCACCCGGGGCTCCTCGAGGCCTGGCGGATCGGGCGTGCCGGGGACGAGCGGAACGTTGGCCGCCTTGACGCCTCGATTGGCGAGATAGAAGGAGGTCGGCGTCTTGCTGCTGCGCGACACGCCGACGACGACGACATCAGCTTCGGCCAACCCGGCCTGCGCCTGCCCATCGTCATGCGCCAGGACGTAGTGCATCGCGTCGATGCGCCGGAAATAGTCCGCGTCGAGCACGTATTGGCGGCCGGGTCGCGACTGGGCTTGCTCGCCGATATGGTCCTGCAACAGCGTGAGCACCGGGTCGAGCACGTTGATGACGGGCACGCCGAGCCGGTGGCACGTCTTCTCGAGATCGTCCCGCAAGGCCTTGTCGATCACCGTCGATAGGACAGGGCCGGGATCGGCTTCGATGCCTTCCAGCACGCGATGGAGCTGGAAGCGGGTCCGGATCAAGCTCCACCGATGGTATTGGATGTTCACGTGCTCGAATTGCGACACGGTCGCCCGGGCAATGCTGTTGAGGGTTTCGCCGGTCGCGTCAGAGACCAGGTGCAAGTCGATGCGATGCTCCATGGGAGCGAGGATAACGGGGATAAGCCGGGTTTGGCAGGGGTTGCTGCCGCTTGGGTGGGGACGGGCGTGGATGGATGTGCTGGATCGGGGTACGCGGGATGGTTTGCCTTAACACGGCCCCTCGTTGCGGGGCCTTTGCGGACCCCCGGGCGGTTCAAAGCCTTGCGAGGCGACGTTGCTGTGGATAAGGGAGGGACAAGGCGGGAGTTACCGGGTACCCCTGGTCTCACAGCGCCTATCTCCACTTCTCCAAAGCTTTAAGATTCTCTTAAGAAGGATCGTAATGTCTCACCCCGTTATGCGCGTCCTTGCCGGAGACGAGGTCTGGCCGCCGCCAATTTGGCTCATGCGGCAGGCGGGCCGCTATCTGCCGGAGTATCGCAAGGTGCGGGCGGAGGCGGGTGACTTCATCGCGCTCTGCACGGCGCCGAAGCTCGCGGCCGAGGTCACTCTGCAGCCGATCCGGCGTTACGGCTTCGACGCGGCCATCTTGTTCAGCGACATTCTGATCCTGCCATGGGCGTTGGGCTACGGGCTCGAGTTCAAGGAGGGAGAGGGTCCGGTGCTGCCGCGGCTCGAGGATGAGGCCGGGTTGGCGACGCTCGACCCGGATCGGGTCGCCGGCGCGATCGAGCCGATCCTGGAGACCGTCCGGCGGTGCCGGGAGGGGTTGGGGCCGGAGACGGTGCTGATCGGCTTTGCCGGCGGTCCGTTCACCGTGGCCTGCTACATGGTCGAGGGCGGCGGCTCGAAGGAGCACGCGCGCGTGCGCACCATGGCGCAGGGGCGGCCGGAGCTGCTGGACCGGCTGATCGACATCTTGACGGAGAGCACGATCGAGTATCTGTCGGCGCAGGTCGATGCGGGAGCGCAGGTCCTCAAGGTATTCGACAGCTGGGCGGGCGTGCTGTCGCCCCGGTTGTTCGAACGGTATGTGACGGCGCCGACGCGGCGCATTGTGCAGGCGTTGAAGGCCCGCCATCCCGGCGTGCCGGTGATCGGGTTTCCGCGGCTGGCCGGCCTGGGCGCAGCGGCGTATGCCTCGAGCGCCGGGCTGCAAGGGGTGGCCTTCGACACCGGCGCGGATTTGCACGTCGCGTTGTCGCTCGTCCCGGCCGGCGTCGCGACCCAGGGTAATCTCGATCCGATGGCGCTCGTAGCCGGTGGTTCAGCGCTGGAGCAGGAGGCGCGTGCCGTCTTGGCTGCGGTGCGGGGGCGGCCGCACATCTTCAACCTCGGCCATGGCATCGTGCCGCAGACGCCGCCCGAGCACGTGGCTGAGTTGGTCCGCTATGTCCGCGCAGCCTAAGGAGCCGCTTGACGAACGTCCCAGCTTGGCCACGTTGCCGGGTATGTCGCAGCGCAAGATAGCGGTCGTCCTGTTCAATCTCGGCGGCCCCGACCGGATGGAGTTGGTCAAGCCGTTTTTGCTCAACCTGTTCCGCGATCCGGCCATCTTGCGCGTGCCGCCGTTCGTGCGGCCGTTCCTGGCGCGGTTGATCGCCACGCTGCGGGTCAAGGCGGCGAGCGAGAACTACGCGATCCTCGGCGGGAAGAGCCCGCTGCTGGAGTTGACCGAGCAGCAGGCGCGCGCGCTCGAGGCGCGGGTCTCGGGCATCAAGTGCTTCGTCGCGATGCGGTATTGGCATCCGTTCAGCCTCGAGGCGGCCCGGCAGGTCAAGGCCTGGGACCCGGACGAGATCCTCCTGCTGCCGCTCTACCCCCATTTCTCGACCACGACGACGGGCAGCAGCCTTACCGAATGGCGCGAGACGGCGGCGCAGGTCGGGCTGGCCAAGCCGACGACGACGCTCTGCTGCTACCACTCGGATTCGGCCTTCCTTGCGGCGACGACGGCGATCGTGCGGCGCAGCTACGAGGAGGCTCGGGCGAAATTGGCGCCGGAGATCGGGCTGCGCGTGCTGTTTTCGGCGCACGGACTGCCGGAGATCATCATCAAGCAGGGTGACCCCTACCAGTTCCAGGTCGAGCGCACGGTGGCCGGCGTGGTCCGGATGCTGGCGATGCCGGAGCTGGATTCGGCCGTGTGCTACCAGTCGCGGGCGACGCCGCAGAAATGGATCGGGCCGAGCACCGAGGAGGAGATCGAGCGCGCCGTCCACGACAAGGTCGCCGTCCTGGTGGTACCGATCGCCTTCGTGTCGGAGCATTCGGAGACGCTGGTCGAACTCGATGTCGAGTATCGTGAACTCGCGGAGAAGGCGGGGATCACCGGCTATTTCCGCGCACCGACCCAGAACAGCGACCCGGCCTTCATCGACGCGCTCGCCGACCTGACCGAGGCGGCGCTCGGGCGCGGTCCGGGGCTGTGCAGCTTCGTAGGTGGCCGGACCTGTCCGAAGCCCTTCGGCGACTGCCCGCACGCCAAGGCGGGCGTGGCGCCGGAGCTGGCCCCCCAACTGGTCGTGACCGCATGAGTTTCCCGCCGCGGCTGCCGGTGCAGCTGGTGATTTTCGACTGCGACGGCGTGCTGGTCGATAGCGAAGGTCCCTCCAATCGGGCGGTCGCGGAGGAAGTCACCAAGCTCGGCTGGGAGATGGACGAGGCGGAGAGCATGCGCCAGTTCGTCGGCTTCCGGCTCGAAGCGATGCCGGCGGTGATCGCGGCCCGGATCGGGCGCGATGTGCCGCAGGGCTGGGTGGAGGCGATCCGGGCGCGGTTGATCGCCGTTCTGGCGGCTGAACTCGAGCTGATGCCCGGGGTGGCCGATGCGCTGGCGGCGATCAAGGCCATGGGGCTGCCCATCCGCGTCGCGTCGAACAGCAGCATGCGCGAGATGGAGGCGAAGTTCAGCCGGACTGGCCTGATGCATCTTTTCCCGCGAGCGCATAGCGCCGACGACGTCGGACGCGGCAAGCCCGCGCCGGACGTGTTCCTGAGCGCGGCCGCCGCCGAGAGCGTTCCACCGGGGGCGTGCGTGGTGATCGAGGACAGCGTGCCTGGCACGCAGGCGGCGGTGGCAGCCGGCATGGCGTGCCTCTGCCTCGTGCCGCAGGGGGACGGCGCGGCGCAGCTGGCGGCGGGCGGAACCATCATCCGGTCGCTGTCCGAAGTCCCGGTGCTGCTGCGACGTGCGATGCGGCAAGCGGCATGATCTGGTCGGCGCTGTCGACGGCCTATCCCTGGACCAAATCGTTCCACGTCATCTCGGTCATCGCCTGGATGGCGGCGCTGTTCTATCTGCCGCGGTTGTTCGTCTATCACTGCGCACTGCCGCGGGGATCGGTGGAGAGCGAGCGGTTCAAGATCATGGAGCGCCGGCTTTTTAAGCAGATCATGACGCCGGCCATGATTGCGACGTGGCTCTTCGGCCTCGTGCTGGTGCTGACGCCCGGCGTCGTATCGTGGTGGCCGCTGAATTGGTGGCACGTGAAGTTCTTGGCGGTCGTGTTGATGTCGGGCTTCCACGGGGCTTGCAGCAAGTGGCGGAAGAATTTCTTGCAAGACCGCAATCAGAAGGACCATAGATTCTACCGGTATGCGAACGAGGTCCCGACGGTCCTCATGGTCATCGCGGTGATCATGGTGATCGCCAAGCCATTCTAGCACTTGACGGCGGCGTGCCAGGATGCCAACTGGAGGCGTCGCGATGAGGGCCGTCCTGGCCCGGATCATCCTTCTCCCCCATCGGGTCGGCGTCCAGCAGTAGCGAGCGGCGCGATTATCCCCATCCCATAAGGCGACCGAATGCATCTCGCCGAGTTGAAGGCCAAACCTCCGGCCGATCTCCTGAGTTACGCTGAATCCCTCCACGTCGAGAACGCATCGAGCCTGCGAAAGCAGGATATGATGGTCGCGATCCTCAAGAACCTGGCCGACAGCGACCAGGCGATCTACGGCGAAGGCACGCTCGAGATCATGCCGGATGGGTTCGGATACCTCCGTTCCAGCCAGGCCAACTTCCTGCCGGGTCCGGACGACATCTACATCAGCCCAAACCAAGTGCGCCGCTTCGCGCTGCGGACCGGCGACACCGTCGAGGGGCAGATCCGGGCGCCGAAGGATGGCGAGCGGTATTTCTCGCTGTTGAAGCTGAACACCATCAACTTCGAGCCGCCCGACGCGGTCAAGCACCGGATCAATTTCGACAACCTCACGCCGCTCTATCCGGAGCGGCGGCTGAAGATGGAGGTCGAGAACTTCCAGTCGGTGGCCAAAGGCCCGGGCAAGGACATGACGCCGCGGGTGATCGACCTGATCGCGCCGATCGGGATGGGGCAGCGGGCGCTGATCGTGGCACCGCCGCGCACCGGCAAGACGGTCATGCTGCAGAACATCGCCACGGCCTTGGCGGCGAACCATCCGGAGGTGTTCCTGCTGGTGCTGCTCATCGACGAGCGGCCCGAGGAAGTGACCGACATGAGCCGGACCGTGAAGGGCGAAGTCGTCGCCTCCACGTTCGACGAGCCGGCGACGCGGCACGTGGCGGTGACCGAGATGGTGCTCGAGAAGGCCAAGCGGCTGGTCGAGCACAAGCGCGACGTGGTCATTCTCCTGGACAGCATCACGCGGCTGGCGCGCGCCTACAACACGGTCGTGCCGAGCTCGGGCAAGGTGCTGACGGGTGGCGTGGACGCCAATGCGCTGCAGCGGCCGAAGCGGTTCTTCGGCGCGGCCCGCAACATCGAGGAAGGCGGGTCGCTGACCATCATCGCGACCGCGCTGATCGACACCGGCAGCCGGATGGACGAGGTGATCTTCGAGGAGTTCAAGGGCACGGGCAACAGCGAGATCGTGCTGGACCGCAAGCTCTCGGACAAGCGGACGTTCCCGGCGATCGACATCACCAAGAGCGGCACGCGGAAGGAGGAGCTGCTGGTCGAGCGCGGCACACTCTCGAAGATGTGGGTGCTGCGGCGAATTCTGAACCCGATGGGGCTGACGGACGGCATGGATTTCCTGTTGGACAAGCTGAAGTACAGCAAGACCAACCAGGACTTCTTCGACGCGATGAATACCTAGAGGCGCGGCTTCGGCACGCCCGCCGCAATGATTGTGCGCGCGAAGTAACGCTGCGATAGTCTCCTCGCATAAGCCCGGCACGCGTGACCGGGTGCGGGGAGGCAACGATGGCGGGAGTCTCGCGGCGAGCGGTATTGGGCGGGGCGCTGGCGTTGCCGGCGGTCGCGCGAGCGCAGGGGACTGCCAAGAGCGGGACCATCCGGGTCGGGATGAACACGATCCTGTCCGGCCCGATCGCGCTGCTTGGAACCTCCCAGCGCGCCGCGGCGGAGATCGAGGTGGCCCGGATCAACGCCCAAGGCGGGCTGGCGGGCCGAACCATCGAGCTCATTGTCCGAGACAGCAAGGGACAGCCGCAGGAGGCCGCCCGCGTCGCCCGCGAGCTGATCAATAGCGACGGATGCGAAATCCTGGTGGACGCGGAGGCGTCGTCCGGCGCATTTGCCGTGCAGGAGGTCGTGCGCGATCTCGGTGTGCTGTGCATGCACACGTCGAGCGAGACGTCATCGCTGACGGCCGATCCGAAGCTGCGGGCGCCGACCGCGTTCCGGTGCGCGCGGCAAGGCGTGCACGACAGTATCGTCGGCGGCAAATACGCGGCGGCGGTCGCCACCGAAAAGAACTGGAAGCGTTGGGCTACCTGCGCGCCGGATTATGCCTATGGCCACGATACGACGACGCAATTTTTCGAGTTCGTGAAAAAGTTCAAGCCTGACGTCGAGATCATCACCCAGGCTTGGCCGAAACTGGGTCAGCCCGACTTCACCGAGGTGCTGACCAAGCTGCTGCAAGCCAAGCCGAACGCGCTGTTCTCGTTGCAGTTCGCGGGCGATCTGTCGGCGTTCGTCAACCAGGGCAACGTCTACGGGCTATTCGGCGCGATGACGATGTTCAACCCGAATTTGGGCGACTACCCGGTGCTGACGGCCGTGCAGGCGCTGCCGGCCGATATGCACGCCGGTTCGCGCTACTTGGAGAACCTTCCGGACACGCCGGCCAACAAGGCCTGGGGTGAGGCGTACCGCAAGAAGACGGATCAGTATCCGACCAATTGGTCCTGGCAGAACGCGACTGGCTGGATGTTCCTCGAAGCGGCGGCGAAGAAGGCGGGGAGTGCCGAGACCAAGAAGATGACCGAGGCGATGACCGGGCTGACCATCGACTGTCCGTTCGGCGTGGCGGGCAAGATCACGATGCGCGACGATCACACGATCGTCGATTACGCGATCGGTTGGGGCAAGACGGTGCCGAAACTGCCGTTCATCATCGACATCCAGCCCGGAAGCTGGACTGAGATCCTTCAACTCGAGGCCGACTGGAAGAAGACGATGGGCTACGTCTGAGGCGCTTGCGGTGGATCTGGACGCGCTGGCCGGGTGCGTGACCAGTGCCGCGTGCGTGGTGACGCAGACGACGAGCGGGTTGATCGCCGGGCTGCTGCTGTTCCTGGTGGCAGCGGGGCTGACGCTGATCTTTGGTGTGCTGAAGATCGTCAATTTCGCGCATGGCACGTTCTACATGCTGGGCGGATATGTCGCGTACTCGGTATTGGGATGGACCGGGCACTACGGCGTGGCGGTCGTTGCAGCCGGGCTGGCGATGGCGGTGTTCGGGATGTTGTTCGAGCGGCTGCTGATCGCGCGGGTCTATGGGCAGGACGTGCTGATGCAGTTGTTGGTCTGCTACGCGGTCGTCCTGATCTTCGACGACGTGGTCAAGCTGGTGTGGGGCGCCGATTTTATGGCGATGGGCATGCCGCCGAGCTTCCGGGTGCCGCCGCTGTTCATCTGGGGTGGGATCGTGCCACCGTTCTACCTGCTGCTGATCGGGATCGCACTGGCCATCGCGGCGGCGCTGGGCCTTGGGCTGGCGAAGACGCGGTGGGGCAAGATCATCACCGCCTCCGCCCATAACCCGGCCATGGTGTCCGCGCTCGGGATCAACACCAACGCGTTGTTCGCGCTGGTCTTCGCGCTCGGGGGCGCGCTGGCCGGGCTTGCGGGCGGGCTGGCGGCTCCGGTGCGCTCACTCACGTCCGGGATGGGCTTTTCCGTGCTGATCGAGAGTTTCATCGTGACGGTTATCGGCGGCATGGGATCGATCGGCGGTGCGTTGCTGGCAGCACTCGGGATCGGGATGATCCGCGGCTTCGGAACGATCGGCTTCCCGAGCTTCACCGAAGGGCTGATTTACCTCGCGATGATCTTGGTTCTCGTGCTGAAGCCGACTGGGCTGTTCGGTCGCGAGGTCGTCTGAATGCGTGACCTCGTCGTGGCGGCGGTCGTGCTTGCCGTGTTGCTCGCGGTGCCGTTCGTCGTCGAGAGCCCGGGCTTCTTCGACTTTGCGATCCGGGTCGCTTCCACGGCGTTGTTCGCCACGTCGTTGAACCTGTTGGTGGGCGGGACCGGGCTGGTCTCGTTCGGACACGGGCTGTTCTACGGGTTCGGCGCGTATTGCTTCGCGCTGACGATGCAGCGGAGCGAGGTGGAGCTGCCGGTGGCCGCGATTGGGACGCTGGCGGCTGCGGCTTTGGTCGCGGTCGTCGTCGGCGGGATCTGCATCCGGCTGCGGCAGATCTATTTCGCGTTCGCGACGCTGGCGATGCAGATGTTGGTCTATAGCATCATCATCGCGTGGTCCGCGCTGACCGGCGGTGACCAGGGACTGCAGGGCGGCATTCCGCGCCGGGCTCCGTTCGGCTTCAATCTTGGCCAGCACGTCAATCTATACGTTGCCAGCGTGGTCGTCGCGGTGGTCGGGCTATGGCTGATGCGGCACGTGATGCAGAGTCCGCTTGGGACGAGCTTGCGGATGATCCGTGACAACGAGACGCGAGCGGCGTTCCTGGGTATCGGGGTCGCGCGGGCGAAGCTGACGGTGTTCGTGATCGCCGGGATCTTTGCCGCGTTGGGCGGGATCCTGGGGTCGCTGTTCGTCTCGGGTGCGTATCCCGAGCAGGCGAACTGGACGATCTCGGGCGACGCGATCTTCGCCGTCATGCTGGGCGGGATCGGCAGCTTCTTGGGGCCGCTGACCGGCACGCTGATCCTTCTCGCGCTGAACGATGTCGTGGGCCGGTTCACCGAGTACCATGGGCTCGTGCTGGGGTGCGTGATCCTCCTGGTCGTGCTGGGCTTCCGGCGCGGCGTGCTCGATGTCGTCCGCTCGTGGCGGTTCGTGTGACTCTCGAAGTTGCCGGGCTGACCAAGCGCTTCGGCGGGGTGGCGGCGATCGACGATGTGACGCTGCGTTTTCCAGGTGGGTCGCTGACGGCATTGATCGGCCCGAACGGGGCGGGCAAGAGCACGTTGTTCAACCTGATCTCGGGCGCGATCCGGCCGGATGGCGGCGCGGTGCGGCTGAATGGGATCGGGCTGACCGGCTTGTCGCGCAGCAAGATCGTGCGGCATGGGATCGGGCGCGCGTTCCAGGTGGCAAGCTTCTTTCCGACCATGACAGTGGTCGAAAACCTGATGGCGGCGGTCGCGGCGCATCGGGGCGAATGGGCCGGGCTGGGCCGCCGCTTCCCGCCGCGCGGGGCGCGGACGCGGGCACTCGAGGTGGCCGAGCTGCTCAATTTGGCGGATCAAGCGGAGACCGTGTCATCGTCGCTGTCGCACGGAGATCAGAAGCTGCTGGATATCGCGCTGGCCCTAGCGCTCGAGCCGAGCGTGCTGCTGCTCGACGAACCGACCGCGGGGATGGGCCCGGACGAGCGCTGGCGCATGATCGAGCAGGTGCAGCGCCTGTGGGCGCGCGGCGGGCTGACGCTGGTGTTCATCGAACACGACATGGACATCGTGTTCAAGATCGCGAGCACGATCAGGGTGTTGTGCTACGGGCGGGTGTTGGCCGAGGGAACCCCGGACGAGATCCGGGCCAACCCGGCCGTCATCTCCGCCTATCTCGGCGACGAGGCGCACGGGTGAGCCCCGCCCTCGAGATCGACGCACTCGACGTCCGCTATGGCGCCAGCCAGGTGCTGTTCGGGATGAGCCTTTCGCTGGAGCAGGGATCGACGCTGGCGCTGTTGGGCCGCAACGGGGCCGGGAAGAGCACGACGATGAAGGCGATTGCGGGGTTTTTGCCGGCGCGGGCGGGGCGGATCCGGTTCGGCGGTCGCGATGTGACGGGCGCGCGGCCTTACGTGATGGCGCGGATGGGCCTGGCGTATGTGCCGGAGGACCGGCAGGTCTTCCCCGACCATAGCGTGGAGGACAACCTGGCCATCGCGGCCAAGAAGGGTCCCGGTGGCGAGGATGCTTGGACCGTCAAGCGCATCTGGCGGCAACTTCCGTTGCTGGAGCGGTTGCGGAGCCGCGCGGCCGGGCGGCTGTCGGGAGGTGAGCAGCAAATGCTGGCGATCGGGCGCGCGCTGATGGGCAACCCGACGGTGCTGCTGCTGGATGAGCCGAGCGAGGGACTGGCGCCGATCGTGGTGAGTGCCATCGGAGATCTGCTGCGGGAGTTGGGGCGCGCGGGGTCCACCATCCTGATTGCGGAGCAGAACATGCATTTCTGCCTCGGCGTCGCCTCTGCCGCGGTCGTCATCGACAAGGGGACGATCGTGTATCGAGACGACGCCGCCGGGTTGCGGGCGAACGCGGACGTGCGCAGCCGCTACCTGGCGATGTAGGGCTACGACACGCGGTCGTAGTGAAGACCGCGCGCGAGCCAGCAGCCGACACCGATCGAGGCTGCCCGCCCATCCGCGCCACGGTGGATGGCGAGGGTCCAGTCCCCCGGCGGGGTGTGATCGAGGGCGCGGGGGCACGGGAGCGCCCATATGTCGGCGGCGACGAGGTCGAGCAGTTCCATCCGGCCCCGACCGAGGACGCCGGAAAACGCGCCATACAGCGTGCCTCCGGCCTCAACGATGGTCAGTTCGGCGCCCAGTTCCTGGCACCGGTAGGTTCCGGCGACGTCGGTGCGGACCGGCTGTGCCGCCTGTGGGATGAGCCGGGTCGATTGGTGGTCGGCGGCGCGATCCATCCAGACCGTATTGCCATCGGGGCGGATCAGGACGGCGTCGGCCGACCCGGCGGACCCGTCGGCATTCAAGGCGAGCGCTTCAGGGAAGCGATCGTAGCGGAGGAGCAGTTTTCCGGGCGGTCCCGGCTCAAGCCGGACCGAGAGGCCGGTCTCGGGCTCGACATAGGCCCCCATCGGCAGAGCCGCCGCTGCGTCCGCAGGAGCCGGCGGCTCGTCCGTTTCGCCGAGAGCGGCCGCCAATAGCGCGCGGGCCGCCTGATGCGCCTCGGCCATGTGGTTGAACAGGACCACGACGGAGAGACGATCGGCCGTGGCATGCAGACGGTGGCTCCGCCAGCCCCGCAACGCGCCGCCATGCGAGGTCACCGCCCGGCCATGCAGGGTGTGGCGGCCGAGGCCGAAGCCATATTGCGCGGCTGTGCCGTCCGCGAATGCGACCGGGGCGGAGAGCCGGCTATAGAGCGCGGCCGGGTCGTCCCGCGTGCGGTCGATGCTGCGCTCCCAGGCGATCATGTCGTCGAGCGATGCAGCGATACCGGCGTCTCCTGTCCAGACGATCCGGTTCCTGGCGGGCCGGAAGCCGGTAGCTTGGCTGCCCTCGTAGCCTGTCGCGCCATCGGGCAACGCGGTCGTATCGGCGGCGAGCAGCGCAGTCTGCATACCGGCCGGGTCGAACAGCTTGGCCCGGAGCAACTCGCCGAAGGAGCGGCCGGACCGCTGCTGGATCAGGTTCGAGAGGATGCGGAAGTTCTGATTGCAATAGGAGTAGCGGGTGCCGGGGCTGAACTGCAGGGTGCGCGTATCGTGGATGATCCGGGCGGCATCGACCTCGCCGAAGGCGGACTCCGCAGGCGCCCCGTGCAGCATCGCCACCGCCCAATAGTCACGCAGGCCGGATTGATTGTGGCAGAGATGCGCCGCCGTGGGCGCCGGCACGGCCAGGCTGGGGAGATGGGCACGGACCCCGGCATCAAGGTCAGCGAGGTCGCCGACCGTGGCGAGAGCGGTGGCGCAGGTGAATTGCTTGGTAATCGAGCAGATGCGAAACAGCGTCTGCGGCGTGAACGGAATGCGCCGCTCGGCGTCAGCCCAGCCCCAGCTGTGCCGTACAACGACGTGCCCGTCGCGCACGACGGCGCAGGCGCCACCGGGGCCTGGGAAGCGCGCGGCCAAGCCGGCCGCGACGTGTTCGATACCCGGCGCGGCCGGCACCGACTTACGACTTGGTCGGTTCCACGTTCTCGGCGCCCTTGCGGGTTCCACCGAACTTGTCGGCGCCCCCCGCCTCTTTGGCGCCCGGCTTCTTGTGGTTTCCCGTATTCTGGTCGTCGTCCGTGTGGTCGATGGCCTTTTCGGTGTGCGGCTGTTTCATGTCGGTTCTCCTCCTGCCCTAACGTTTGGCGCACATGAGGTTTCAGCCGGGCTGAACGAGCACGGCGGCCTCGTTGCGGCGCAGCGGCGGCAGCGTCCAGGGCGGATCGTAGAACCATGTGAACGGTTCACCAACCGGGCTCAATCCGCTGCCGTCGAGGGCCTGCAACAGGCGGCGCTCCGCCTCATGGACCGGGGCCGCGCCGATGCTGCCGGAATACCGCAGCACGGCGATCCGCTCGGGCGGAACGGTGACGATCTGGACGGAGGTGTCGTTCGGGCGCGGCAGGGTTTCGGGCGTGTACTGGGCCGGCATGAAGAAGCGGATCCGCCATTGGCCGTCGGTGGTTTGGGATTGGCTCACCGGAGCGGTCATGGCGATCGACTGGCCCGACGGCGCCTTCGATTGAGCAACCGGCGCGGTCATCGCAATCGACGTCTTGGCGGTGTTGCCACCGAAGATGTAGCCAGCGAGGGTCTGGAAGCCTCTGCTCCGAGCCTCGCCCTCGCTGCCGGAAACGGTGACTTCGGCGGCCAGGCGCGGACCGTAGCGGCGAAGCTCGACGCCGTAGCCGGATGGGCCGATCGTCCGTTCGACCGTGTAGGCCGGGGTTTGCTCGTTGCGGATGCCGAAGACGGAGCAGCCGGCCGAAAGCAATCCGGAAACGATTGCGACCATGACGCCTCGCATGTGGGTGCCGCGTGAGTGGGATGTGAACGGGCCGGGTCGGGTTCCGTTGCTGGACGGACGTGCGGCGCCGCGCGGGGTGGTGAAACCCGGCGGGGTGGGGCCATGTGTCACGCAGTCGGAGAAGGGTCGAGCCATGTTCATCGCGATGAACCGTTTCAAAGTGTTGCCGGGTGCGGAGCAGGATTTTGAGCAGGTTTGGCTCAATCGAGATTCCCATCTCGCGTCCGTTCCGGGCTTTGTGGAGTTCCATCTGCTCCGCGGCCCAGCCAAGGACGACCACATCCTATACTCGTCCCACACGATCTGGCGTGATCGGCCAGCGTTCGAAGCTTGGACGACGTCGGAGGCGTTCCGGGCCGCGCATCGCGGCGCTGGCGGGACCAAGCCGATGTATGCCGGGCACCCTGAGTTCGAGGGGTTCGAGGTCATCCAGACGGTCGACGGGCAGGACTGATCAAGATGACAAGCTGAAGCCCGGGTAGCCGTCCGCCGCGATCTTGCGGCACATCTCGGCATAGTGAGCCATCCCGCCCGCATACGGCATGAAGACGCGTGGCTTGCCCGGAACGTTGGCGCCGAGATACCAGGATGACGAGGCCATCGGGAGCAGGGTGGCGTCCGCAGCGCGGGTCGTCTCCACCCTCCAGGCTTCGGCCGCCGCCGGCTCGGCCTCGATCCGCGTCGCTCCGACCTGGCGCATGTGGGCGATGCACTCGGCGATCCAGTCGACGTGTTGCTCAATCGCAGTCGGCATGTTTGTCAGGACCGAGGGGCTGCCGGGGCCAGTGATGGTGAACAGGTTTGGAAACCCCGGGATCTGCAGACCGAGATATGAGATCGGACCGGCTCCCCACTCGGACCGCAATGTCCGACCGTGCTCGCCCTCGATATTGAGCGCGAGCAGCGGCCCCGTCATCGCGTCGAATCCGGTCGCGTAGACAAGGACGTCGAGTTCGACAGTGTGCGCGCTGGTGCGGACGCCTTCTGGGACGATCGCCTCAATCGGCGTGCTGCGGAGGTCGACCAGAGTGACGTTGTCGCGGTTGAACGTCTCGAAATACGCCGTATCGATCGGGGGGCGTTTGGCGGCGAAAGGGTGATCGCGCGGGGTGAGACGTTCGGCGGTGACGGGGTCGCGGACGATGTGCCGGATCTTCTCGCGGATGAATTCGGCGGCCGTTTCGTTGGCCTCGGGGGAGGTGAGCACGTCGCGGAAGGCGGCGCGGAAGCGTAGGCCCCCCTTCTCCCACGCCGCCTCATAGCGGGCGCGCCGGGTCGTGTCGTCCAGATCGAGCGCGCTGTCGGGCGAAATGTCCCAGGGATGACCGTTTGAGGTCGAGCGGGTTTTGTCGCGAATGGCCTGGTAGTTTGCCTTGATCGCGCGCTGCTCCTCAGCCGACATGGGGGCGTTTCGGGCGGGGACGCTGTAGTTCGGCGTGCGCTGAAACACGGTCAGATGCTTCGCGGTTGCGGCGATCACGGGAACGGCCTGGATTCCGGTGGATCCGGTGCCGATTTGGCCGACGCGCTTGCCGGAGAAGTCGACCCCCTCATGGGGCCAAAGTCCGGTGTGATAGGTCTCACCCTGGAAGCTGCCGACGCCGGGGATGCGCGGTAGGTTCGCGGTCGAGAGACAGCCGACGGCTGTGATGAGGAATTGCGCGGTGTAGCGGTCGCCGGCTTCCGTCAAAACAGTCCAGCGGTTCGTCAGGCGGTCGAACTTGGCCGCGATTACGCGAGTGCCGAGTTGGATGTCGGGGCGGAGGTCGAACCGGTCGGCGACGTGATTGAGATAACGGAGGATCTCCGGCTGCTCAGGATAGCGCTCGGTCCATTCCCATTCCTGCTCGAGTTCGGGCGAAAAGCTATAGGAGTAGTAGAAGCTCTCGGAGTCGCAGCGCGCGCCCGGGTAGCGGTTCCAGTACCAGGTGCCACCCACACCATCGGCTGCTTCGAGGACGCGGGCATTCAGCTTCAGTTTGTCCCGAAGGACATGGAGCTGATACAATCCTGCAAACCCGGCGCCGACGATCAGCGCATCGAAATTGGCTGCTGCAGCACAGCTGTCCCGGTTGGGACTGGTCCCGACATCCATAGGCTCGCTGCTCCCTACTCTTTTCGATAGAGTGGCGCGGTTGGAAGCTGGTTTCCAGAGGCTAGGAAGCGGCGCGGGTGGGCGTCCTCAAGCGCCAAACGAATGCGATGATTTCGGCGACTGCTTTGAAATGTTCCGCCGGAACCTCGGCGTCGAGCTCGAGCGTATGCAGTGCCCGGGCAAGCGGAGGGTTGGGCACGAGCGGGACGCCGTGCTTCTCGGCGGCTTCACGGATCCTTGCGGCAAGCTCATCCATGCCTTTGGCGACGATCTTGGGGGCGGAGCGGCTGCCACGGTCGTAGCTCAGTGCGACCGCATAGTGGGTTGGGTTGGTCACGACGACGGTGGCTTTGGCGACGGCGGCGATCATGCGGCGGCGCGCACGAGCGGTTCGCATCTGCTTGATCTTCGCCTTCAGGCGTGGATCGCCGTTCATCTCTTTTTGTTCTTGTTTGATGTCTTCGAGAGACATGCGGAGCTGACGGTTGAACCGGAACCGAGTCCAGCCGACATCGAACAACGCGATCGCGCATTGACACGCCAAAACGGTGATCGACACGTGCAACGTGTCGCGGGCGAGGCGATCGAGCATGGCGGGCGTCGTAAGCGAGAGCGTGTTGGCGATCGTTGCAAGAGCGCCGGAGACGACGTGCCACACGGCCCATCCGACAACCGACACTTTCGCGAGCGCTTTCGCCGCCTCGACCGCGTTGCTGATCCCGAACACCTTCTTCAGCCCACGGCGAGGGTCCAGCCTGGCAAGATCGGGCATGAGCGCGTGCGTATGAAACAGCCAACCGGTCTGAAGCAGGACAGCGGCGCTCCCCGCCAGTGCTGTCGCGCCCGCGATCGGCAGAACGGTCAAAAGGATGGCCATGCCTGCTTGTCGGAGGGCGGCGCTCGGATCGGCGGCCGGGTTCGCCAGCATCGGGACCAAGCGTTTTCCCAACGAGCTGACGAGGCCAGGCGCCATGATCGCGAGCAGGAGCGTCACGGCGGCCAAGCCGCTCACGGCGACGATCTCGCGCGACACTGCCGCTTGCCCTTCGTCCCGAGCCTGCTGACGCCGGTGGTCGGTTGCTGCGAGTGTGCGGTCTTCGCTGTCCGCCATCGGTCAGGAGCCCGGCAACATCGCCCAGCTGATGGACACGCCGCTTTCCCACGTCGAGAGCATGCGCGACGCTAGTAGGCCAAGCAGAACCATACCGCCGAGTATCTGGCCTGGAGCCGCGATCGTGAACGCTTGGATTTGCGGGGCGATGCGGGCGACGAGCCCGACCGCGAACTGAAACACGATGCCGGCCACGAGAAATGGCGCTGACAGCTGTAACGCTAGGCCGAGGGCATCGCCGGCCACTTTGATCATCATCTCGGCCGCGTCGCCGGCCGGAAGAACTCCGCCGGGTCCGATCAGGTTGTAACTGCCGGCTAACGCCGAGAGCGGAAGCGTGTAGAGGCCGGTGGCAAGGATCAACACCGGTGCCGCGATACCGAAGAGGCGTGCGAGCGCGGTCGATTGGCCGCCAAGCGCCGGGTCCGGCTGCAGAATGTTGGCAAGTCCGATCAGCAGGGAGATGATCGCCCCCGCCATCCCGAGCGCAAGCGCGGGTAGGCGCGCCAACCAGCCGAGGGCGAGACCGGTGAGTAGTTCGGCCGCAATCATCTGGGGCCCGGCTACACCATTCGGAACGGTCGGGACGCGGGTGGCGACGCTGGGCAGGAGAAGGATTGCCAAGCCGAGGGCTAGTCCGACGCGCACCATGGGCGGCGCCTCGATCTCTCCCAGCCCGGGCATCAGCATGACCACCATGCCCACCCGGCAAAGCACCAGGGCGAGTGCGAAAACGAGGCTCGGCAATCCGGCGATGATGTCGGCGTCGGTCATTGACCGCCGACGGTAATCATTCGGCTCATCAGTGAGTGTGTGTACGTGTCGAGGGTCGAGACCATGAAAGGTCCGAGCAAGGCGAGCGACGCGAACAGAACGAGCAATTTAGGCACGAACACGAGCGTCGCTTCGTTGATCTGCGTCACCGCTTGCAGCAGCGAGACGATGAGGCCGACGAGAAGTGCGGCGATGAGAATGGGCCCGCCCAGTTTCAGAACGACCCAAAGCGTATCGCGCAACGCGCCGGCCATCTCGGTCTCGGTCACTAGATCTGCATCCGAGTGATGTCCTGATATGACTGAACGACCTTGTCGCGAATGGCGAGAGCGGTTTGCATCGAGAGTTCAGCGCGCGTGACGGCCGTAGCGACGTCGGTCAGATTCCCTTGCCCGGAGATCGCTTTGATCGACTCGGCGTCCGCTTTGTGGCCGGCCTCGGCCACGCCCTGAACGGCACGGGCCAGCGCATCGCCGAAGCCGTTACCGCTCGCGTCCGACGAGGCGTCAAGCAACCCGTTTTGGACCCGCGCATAAGCGTCCGTGGCTGACGAGGGCGTGACGGTAAGGGTGGGGATGGTGCTCATTTCAGCAAGTCGATCGTTCGGGTGAGCATGGTTCGGGTGACCTCCATCACGTTGAGATTGGCGCTGTAGCCGCGCTGCGCCTCGCGCATGTCCATGATCTCGACGAACGAGTTCACGTTCGGGGTTCGGACATAGCCTTCGGCATCGGCTGCAGGGTGTGACGGGTCGTATCGCTTCGGCAGGTCGCTCTTGTCCGTGCCGACATTACGGACACGCACCGTGTCGACACCGATGGCTTTGTCGAGGCGGTCCTCGAAACTGATCGTCTTCCGCCGATAGGGCTCTGCGCCCGGTGTCGAACCAGTCGAGTCCTGGTTGGCCAGGTTTTCGGCGATGACCCGCAGACGCGCAGTCTGGGCGTCCATGCCCGAGGCCGAGATCGCGATGGCCTTGCTGATGTCCATGGTGCCTATCCGCTGCGGCCCAGGACCATGCGGAACATGCCCTGGTATTTGTGATAGAGGTTGGTGACGAGCTCCTGTGTGCTTGCCGTGTCAGCCACCTTGCCGAGCTGCTCTTCCATCGCGACGGTGTTGCCGTCCGGTGCCTTGCCGTGGCCCGGCTGCACCTTTCCGTCAGCCACCGAGTGTGCTGGCTCCAGATGTGCCGGATCGGTGCGGGCCATGGGGGCACCCTGTTCGGCGAGGCTGGACTGAAACGGCGACAAGTCGCGCGATTTGTAATCGGGCGTATAGGCATTCGCGATGTTTTGGGCGAGCACTTGTTGGCGTTGCTCAACCCAGTTCAGACGTTTTTCTGCCAGCCGGAACAGGCCGATATCGGTCGGATCCATCCGCACTTCTCCTTGTGCTCGGTGCAGGGAAGATGGCGGGAAATGCTTAATGAAGGGTGAACCCTGCGAGTAACCATTCGCTAACCCTTTACCGACATAGTCTCCGCATGCAGACCGCTGCTCCTCTCCCATTCCCTGCGTCCGGATCGGACTTCGATCCTGAGGCTGAGGTGCTGGCCTTCGCGGAGCAGACGGCGCGGATGATCGCCGTGGCGCAAGCATTGGTTGCGAGCCAGCGCCACGTCGACGTCCAGGAATTGCAAGATCACATCGGCTTGCTCTGCGCAAAAGCGCTGGATCTACCGACGTCGAGGACGGGGTTCCTCAAGCTGGAACTCAAGCGTTTGGTGTCCGGATTGGACGCATTGAACGCCAGCATGCGCGAACACGCCGCATGACCACTCACGGCAAAAAGGCCGAACGATGCAAATTCCTTACACAAGCCTCATAACCGCGGTCGTCGCTCTCGTTGCGGTTGTAGCACTGGTCGTGCTTGCTGGCCGCCTGGCGGTAGCGACTGGATTAGCCCGGGCGCGAACTGGCCAGCGATTGGCCATTCGCGAGACGATGGCCATCGATCGGACGCGGTCGCTAAGGATCATCAGCTGCGACGGGCGAGAGTTGCTGCTGCTCGTAGGCGGCGGAAGTGACGTGCTGCTGGGCTGGCTACCGGGTCAGGACTTGCCGCGATGACCCGGCGCCGGGTTGCCCAGGTCGGCATCGCCGCGCTGGGATTGCTGCTGGTTCCGTGCGTTGCGTTTGCACAGTCAGTCAATATCGACCTTGGTGCTGGAGGGCAGGCGGGCGCAACCGGGCGCTTGATGCAACTGACCGCGCTACTGACCGTGCTGTCCTTGGCGCCGAGCTTGCTGGTGATGGTGACCGCGTTTACGCGCATCATCATCGTCCTGTCCTTGCTTAGGAGCGCTGTCGGCGCGCAGGGGACGCCGCCAAACTCGGTGCTGATCGGGCTAGCCCTCTTCCTCACCTTCTTCGTCATGCAGCCGGTGCTCGATCAGGCCTGGACCCAAGGCGTTGTTCCGTTGACGTCAGGAGCAGTGTCCGAAATGGAAGGGCTGCGGTTGACCGCCGAGCCGTTCCGCAAGTTCATGGTGGCGAACGTTCGCAGCGCAGACCTGCAGCTTTTCCAAGACCTCGGTAATCTACCGGCCATTACCTCGCCGGATCAGGCCCAATGGCGTTCGCTGGTGCCTGCGTTCATGATCGGCGAGTTGCGGCGGGCGTTCGAGATGGGCTTCCTGATCTATCTCCCGTTCCTCGTAATCGATCTGGTTGCCGGTAGTGCATTGATGTCGCTCGGTATGATGATGCTTCCGCCCAGTGCGATCAGCTTACCGTTCAAGTTGATTTTCTTCGTTCTGGTCGATGGATGGAGATTGGTTTCCGGCACGCTCGTCCAGGGCTTCATTCCAAGCTAACCGGCCTCGAGTTCCTCTTTCGTTCTTGATGCGCGTCGTTGAAGCGCCTATGCATGTGCGTATGCGCGACGTCGACAGCGTTGCGGCGCAACCGGGAGGTGTGACACCATGGCGGTCATCAGCCTGACATCGGCCGAAGCCGATCGGCCGTCTCGACTGCGTGACTCTGTACAGGAACCCACGATGGATAAAAACCGTGCGCTCGATGCAGCGCTGACGCAAATCGAGCGGGCCTTCGGCAAAGGCAGCATCATGCGGATGGGCGCGAAGGCCGGGGATCAGCAAATCGAGGTCATTCCATCCGGGTCTCTCGGTCTGGATTTGGCACTCGGGATCGGGGGATTGCCGCGGGGCCGTATCATCGAGATCTACGGGCCGGAGAGCTCGGGTAAGACGACACTTGCGCTGCATGCCATTGCGGAGGCGCAGCGGCGCGGTGGTGTTTGCGCGTTCATCGACGCGGAGCATGCGCTCGACCCGATCTATGCCCGCAAGCTCGGGGTCGATGTCGACAATCTGCTGTTGAGCCAGCCGGACGGCGGTGAGCAGGCACTCGAGATTTGCGATACGTTGGTCAGATCGGGTGCCGTTGACGTGTTGGTGGTCGATAGCGTCGCGGCGCTGGTGCCTCGAGCTGAACTCGAGGGCGAGATGGGTGACAGCCATGTCGGCCTGCACGCGCGGCTGATGAGCCAGGCTCTGCGGAAGCTGACGGGCAGCGTGTCCAAGTCGCGGACAATGCTGATTTTTCTCAACCAGATCAGGTTGAAGATCGGCGTCATGTTCGGCAACCCGGAGACGACGACCGGGGGCAATGCGTTGAAGTTCTATGCGTCGATCCGCATGGAGATCCGCCGGATCGGGCAGATCAAAGATCGGGAAGAAGTCGTCGGCAACCAGACCCGGGTGAAGGTGGTCAAGAACAAGCTTGCACCGCCGTTCCGCCAAGTCGAATTCGACATCATGTATGGCGAGGGGATCAGCAAAGTCGGTGAATTGGTCGACCTTGGCGTGAAGGTCAATGTGGTCGAGAAAAGCGGTGCTTGGTTCAGCTGCGACAGCACGCGCATCGGCCAAGGGCGTGAGAACGCCAAGCAGTTCCTGCGCGACCACAAGGAGATGGCCGAGTTGATCGAGCGGCGCGTCCGCGACCAATCAGGCGTCGTCGCGAATTCGATGGCCACGCTTCCGGACGCGGAAGAGGATTCCGACGCCGCTGGCTGATTGCTTGCTCGACCAAGTCCCAGTCCAGCCGCTTCCTGGAGCCACTCCGCTCCAGCACGCTGACTTCGACCTGATAGAGGCCGCCAAGGCGGTTCTAGTGCGGCACTATCGGCCGTTTTGGCACACTGTTGCGGCAGCGGTCCGGAGCCGGGACGGGCGGATCTGGACGGGAGTGCACTTGGGCGCCACCGTCGGACGGCTGTCGATCTGCGCCGAGGCGGTCGCACTGGGGCGCGTCGTGATGGACGGTGACGGCACGATCGAATGCGCGGTGGCGGTTCGGCATCCCAAGCCGGACGAGAGCTTCCGCGAAATCGCGGTCGTGTCGCCCTGCGGGGCGTGCCGGGAGAACCTGCTCGACTACGACCGTGAGGCAATGGTGATCGTCCCCACGGCGGAGGGATTGCGTCGCGTGCCGATCCGGTCGTTGTTGCCGGTGCCGTATCAACGGTGACCCGCAACGCTTGCGCCGACACCGCGTTCAAGAAACATGAGCGACAAACAGCCCCCCAGCGATCCAAAGACGGCCGGTGATGCGCCGGAATCACTCCCGTCCAACACGGAGAAGGACCCCCACGATTGGGTCACCGGTGACGAGACCATGACGGGTGCCCAGGCGAGCTATTTAAAGACATTATCGGAAGAGGCGGGGGAGGCGTTCGATCCATCTCTCAGCAAAGCCGATGCTTCGCTGAAGATCGACGAACTGCAGAAGAAGACGGGTCGGGGCAGGAACCACTAGATATCAAGCTCTGGGTTGCGAGATCGTGGCGTGCAGCGCGAGCCTATCGGACCAGCCTGAACGACTATAGATTACGCTCATGCGTGTAATAGACGATCTGCGGCTTGTGATGTCTCCGCCGAACCGAGCAGGGTGGCCTTTCATCGCGGCCGGGGTGCTTGTCGGGGTCATCGGGCTATTGGTCGGCGCTTGGCTCATTTGGGTCGGCTTAGCATTCGCATTGTTCTGCCTATATTTTTTCCGTGATCCGGAGCGGGTGGCGCCGAGCCGGGTTGGCACGATCGTGGCCCCAGCCGATGGGCGAGTCGTGTTGGTCGGGCCAAGTGTTCCGCCGGAAGAATTGGGGCTTGGACCTGCCCCGCGCTGGCGTGTGGCGATCTTCCTTTCCGTCCTAGATGTGCACATTAACCGGGTCCCGATCGACGGCGTCGTGAGCCGGGTCGCGTATCGGCGTGGCGCGTTCGTGAGTGCCAGCTTGGACAAAGCCAGCGAAAGCAACGAACGGAATGCGATCGCCCTGCGTTTGTCGGACGGTCGCGACATGGCCGTTGTGCAGATTGCCGGCCTCATCGCACGCCGCATCATCTGCTCCGTGCGCGAAGGGGATCGGGTCCAAACGGGGAGCCGGTTCGGTCTCATTCGCTTTGGCAGCAGAACCGACCTATATTTGCCCGAGGGCGTCAAGCCTCTGGTCAGTCCGGGTCAGTATATGATCGGCGGTGAGACTGTGATTGCCGAAGCGGATCGCATGTGAGCGAGGGAGCAAGACGGCCGACAGTGACGGCGCTGCGGACCCGTCTGCGGCCGCGACAACGGCCGCGCTTCAACGGGATGTCGTTCAACCGCATGATCCCAAACATTATGACGCTGCTCGGCCTCTGCGCTGGGCTGACCAGTATGCGCTACGCCTTGGAGGGCAGGTTCGGCAGTGCGGCCGTGGCGCTTCTCGTGGCGGCTTTCATCGATGGGCTGGATGGGCGTCTCGCGCGGTTGCTCAAAGCCACGTCGCGGTTCGGCGCTGAATTCGACAGCTTGGCGGATTTCTGCTGCTTCGGGATCGCGCCTGCCTTCATTCTGTATATCTGGTCGCTTCAAGTGGCTGGCGGGTTCGGATTCGTGCCGTGCCTCATCTTCGCGGTGTGCATGGCGCTGCGGCTTGCCCGATTCAACGCGGCACTGGATGCCCCGCGTCCGATCTCGCACGCATACGCCTATAATTTCTTCACCGGGGTGCCGGCGCCGGCTGGTGCCGGGCTGGTACTGTTCCCGCTCTTCATGAGCTTGGAGGGACATACACTCGGCCTCCACTGGCTCGAGTACCTGCCGCGCCACCCGCTGTTTTGCGCCGCCGTGCTGATCGGGACGGCGCTCCTGCTGGTTTCGACCTTGCCCGTCTGGAGCTTCAAGAACTTCAAGGTGCGTAGCGAGTACGCTTTGCCGCTGCTCCTTGGGGTGGGCGCGTTCGCCGCAGTCTTGGTTGCGGATCCATGGGCCGCGCTGGCCGGCGCGGGCCTGATCTACGTGAGCATGCTTCCGTTCAGCCGGCGCAGCTTCAAGCGTCTGCGCGGTGAGGCGGAAGCCGGACAGAGCGAGGGCTGAGGCAAGCGAGTGCCTCGGGACACATGCCCGAGGCAGGTTGGCTCAAGCTGCTTGAGTGTGGCGGAACATGAGGCGACGAGCGTCGTCGTCCATCTCGGCCTTGAAGGTGTGGCGATCTTTGAGCGCCACAGCACGTTGGGCAGCCGGCCGCGTATTGATCCAATCGAAGAGGCGCTTGAGATTGGGAAGCCCGCTCCAGGCATCCTCGCCGAGAACGAACGGGACCATACGCGCCCAGCCCCAAACGGCCATATCGACGATGCTGTAGTCCGTGCCGACCATGAAGTCGCGGCCGGTCAAGCGCGCGTCGAGGATGCCGAAGTGACGTTGGGCTTCGAACAGGTAGCGTCGGACCGCGTATTCCTTGGGTTCAGGCGCGAAATGGCGAAAGTGGACGCACTGACCAGCGTATGGACCCACGCCGCTGGCGACAAACATCAACCATGAGAGCAGCTCGCCCCGCATCGCCGGCGTGTGCTCCGGCACGAAGCGGCCGACCTTTTCGGCGAGGTAGAGGAGGATGGCATTGCTGTCGAACACCGTCGCATCGCCGTCGATGATGACCGGGACTTTGTTGTTGGGGTTGAGCTTTGCGAAGTCGGCGGCGAACTGTTCGCCTTTACGCGTGTCGACGGGGATCGGCTCATAATCCAGCCCGGATTCCTCCAGCAAGAGCGCGACCTTCATCGGGTTCGGTGCCAGGCTGTAGAAGAACTTCAACATCGGCGTCTCCGCATCGTTGTGGTGCGGAGACGTTCTAGCCCGAAACCCGAGATGGACGAAGCGTCAGCGCCCGAACTGGTCAAGCAAGTCGCGGGTGCGCGCCGGATCGGATTGCTTCATGACCTGCCAGGTCAGGCGCTGACAATCGTCGATGGTCGTGCTGCGGACGGCTTGTTTCACGCGGGGCACGGCCGACGCGTTGGTTGAGAAGCTGCGGATTCCGAGGCCGAGCAACAGGGGCGTGAACGCCGGGTTGGCGGCCATCTCGCCGCAGACGGACACCGGGATATGGCTCCGATGTGCCGCCTCGGCAGTCATCTGAATGAGGCGGAGGATGGCCGGGTGTAGCGGGTCATACAGGTGAGCGACGTCGAGCTCGCTCCGGTCCACGGCGAGCGTATACATGCACAGATCGTTGGTGCCGATGGCGAAGAACTCCGCCTCAGTCGCGAGGGCGTCGGCGGACAGGGCGGCGCCCGGTGTTTCGATCATCGAGCCGAGCGGAGGCAGTGGTTCGGGGAGGCGCTCGCCCCGTTCACGCATCGCCGTCGCGACCCGGCGATACACGTCACGGGCGGCGCAGAACTCGCCCACGTTCGTGATCATGGGCAACATCACGCGAGCCGGGCCCGCTCTGGCGGCTCGGAGGATGGCGGTCAGTTGCGCCTCGAACAGTTCGAGCCGGCGGAGGAGCAGGCGGACCCCGCGTAAGCCCAAGGCCGGGTTGGCGTCGGGACTTTCGGGCACCAAGCCGGCCGCGACGAGCGCCTCGATCTCCTTCTCGCCTCCCCAGTCGAGGACACGGATGGTGACGGGATCGCCTGCCATGGTCTCTATGACGTTGCGGTAGGTGGTCTCCTGCTCCTCGACGGTCGGCACGGTGTCGCGGTTCATGAAGAGGAATTCGGTGCGCAGGAGGCCGATGCCGCTTGCGCCGCATTGCGCGACGAGCGCGAGCTCGACGGGAAGCTCGAGATTGGCCTGTAGATCAGCCGCCTCGCCATCCAGAGTGACCGCGGGCAGCCGCCGCATTCGGCCGAGTTGCTGGCGTTCGCGGGCAAAGGCGGCCACGGCGCGGCGCGCGGCTGCCAGGGTCGTGGCCGTCGGACGGATGGTGACGATGCCGGATGAGCCGTCGACGAGCATGGTCGTGCCCGACGCGGCCGCTTGAACGAGGCCCGGGGCGCCCAACACAGACGGGATGCCAAGCGCGCGCAGGATGATGGCGGTATGCCCGTCGGTGCCGCCCTCCTCGGTTGCCACCCCTGCGATGCGGGCCGGGTCCACCAGGGCAGCATCGGACGGGCGCAGGGCTTCGGCCACCAGGATGGAGCCTTGCGGCGCCGAGGAGTAGCTGCGGAAGGGTGCACGGGTGAGATTGCGGACCAGGCGGCGGCCGATCTCGCGGACCTCGTCAGCCTGGCGTTGCGGGCCGGGCCCGCCGGCGGCAGCGGGGTTTGTGGCGGCGATGGCGGCAAGCGCAGCCGCGATGTCGTTCGCCTCCTCCATTACGGCCGTCTCGGCCGACACGAGGCGATCGTGCACACGCTGGCGGACGCCGCGGACGAGGCGGGACGGACCCAGCATCTGGAGATAGGCGTCGATGAGAGGCGCGATCTCACCCTGGCTCTCCTCTGGCAGAACGGAGAGCCGGCCCCGCAACTTGAGAAGCTGGCGGCGGGATTGCAGGATGGCAGCGTCAAATCGCGCCGTCTCGGCTGCTACATCTTCGGCGTGGATCTTGTTTCGCGTGACATGTGGCTTGGCCTCGACGGCGCGAAAGACGACCCCTACGGCGACACCGGCGCAGGCGGGTAGGCCGATGAGCTTGCACTCTGCAAGCGCAACGTCGCCCGCGGCTGCAGAGCAGGCAGGATGGTGCGAGACGTCGTCGTCAGTCTTGCTCATTGAACCCGGCTTCGACGAGAGCCGCTAGCGCGTCGAGTGCTTCTTTGGCGTCCCAGCCGTCGGCCTTGAGCAGGATGCTCGCCCCCTTGCCTGCGCCCAACATCATCAACCCCATGATGGAGCGGGCCGAGACGGTCTGTCCGTCGCGGACGACGTCGACGGATGCGCCAAACCGCTCCGCCAGAGTGACGAACTTGGCCGCGGCACGGGCATGAAGTCCCCGCCGATTTACGATTACGAGGCTGCGGGTCAGTGCGGTCGCGCTTGCTTCCGGCAGTGCGTCAGTCACCCGCAGCGCGCCTTGGTGCACGAGGGTAGGACGTGCGATGCTGCAGCGATGTATTTACGGCCCGCGACTTGGGCGCACTCGACACACTCGGCGAGTGTCTGAGCAGAGCGGACCTTGGCCAACTTGACGAGCATGGGCAGGTTGACGCCGGACAGGACCTCAACGCCATCTCGGCTCATCATGGAAATGGCCAGATTGCTGGGCGTGCCACCGAACATGTCGGTCAGAATGACCACGCCGTCACCAGTATCGATACTCTCGATCAGCGAACGGATTTCAGTCCGACGGCTATCCATGTCGTCATCTGGCCCGATGCAGACCGTCGCGACGTTCCGCTGCGTGCCAACGACATGCTCCATGGCGGAGCGCAATTCGTCAGCGAGGCGGCCGTGGGTTACTAGAACGAGACCGATCATGAAAAAACTGCTTAGCCTTTGTCCGCGGGCCGGGTCGGGGAAGCCTGTGGGCGGACAGCCAAGGCGAGACGTTCCAATTCGCGATGCACGACAGTGACCTCTACCGTTTCCATGCCCAATACCTTGTCTTCCTTCAGCTCGCCCGTGAGCCGCTCCGCTATATGGACGGAGCGATGGCGGCCGCCGGTGCACCCGACCGCAATGGTTGCATATTTTTTACCCTCTTGGACAAATCTTGGCACGACCAGCGTCAGAAGTGATTTCATGCCGGTGAAGAAGCGGGCGAAATCCGGGTCAGCCTCGACATAGGTCCCGACATCACGATCGAGCCCTGTCCGCGGGCGTAATATAGGGTCGTAGTGCGGATTCCTAAGGAAACGGGCGTCGAACACCATGTCGGCTTCGCGGGGCAGGCCCGCTGGAAACGCGAATGACATGATCGCGAGAGTAAGGCCCGGCATAGTGCCGCCCTCGCTCGAGCCAGCGCGGAAGCGCTGCTCGATGCGGCGTCGCAGCTCTGCCAGCGGCAGTTCCGAGGTGTCGATGACGAGGTCAGCATCAAGGCGAAGCGGCCCGGTGGACACCACCTCGGCCTTGATGCCGTCGATGATGCGGCCCTGTGGTGCCATGGGATGTCGACGCCGAGTTTCGGTGAAGCGGCGGAGCAATACCGCCTCTTCAGCCCAGGCATACACTAGATCAACCCGGGCCCCGGGCACGACCTTCAGTCGCGCGACTGCGCTCCGCACGGCCTCGGCGTCAAAGCCCCGGCTTCGGCAATCGATGCCGATGGCGGTCGGCTGATCCGCTCTCGCGACCAACGTCTCGAGCAGGGTCAGCGGCGGATTGTCGATAGCGTTGTAACCGATGTCCTCCAGCGCACGCAGGATGGAGGCTTTGCCCGCTCCCGACAGCCCGCTGACCACGACAAACGACTTTACCATGCGGTGAAGGCGCCCACGCGCTGCTGCGCATGGCCAAGCGCGCAGTCGAGCGCCACCTCAACCTTTTGGGCAGCGGACGCCGAGCTTGGATCGATGGTGACGAGCGGTATGCTGAGCAGGCTCACTCTGGCCGATGGCAGCCGCTCCGGCGTCTCGAGCTTCACGCAAAGCGCGAGGTTCACCGGGGCGGTATAGGTCATTTCCACGACGCCAATGCCCCGGATTTCGATCAATCCGGCCAGCGCCGGCGGTGGTTGCGCCGTGCCGCTACAGACGTCGACTTGGTCGTCGGCGACCAGCGTGAAGCCTCGGTCGAGGAGTCGGAGGAGTAGATCGGATTTGCCCGAACCAGGCGGGCCTGTGAGCAAAACTCCGGCGCCCCGGCGGGCTGCACAACTCGCATGGATAAGCATCTCCCACGACCTTGTGATCCGGTTTAGACCGAAAAGGAAGCGGGTAGTTTATCGCTGAAGTGAGCTGTTTCACGTGAAACATCCGCGGATCATGCGGCGCGGGGCAAGCGAACGGTAAAGCGGGCGCCCAGGATCCGCCCGCTGTCGTCCACCTGATTTTCGGCCGCGATCCGTCCCTTAAGCGCCTCGACAATCTGGCGGCTGATCGAGAGGCCCAGTCCTGAGTGTCTGCCAAACTCTTCGCCGGCCGGCCGTTCAGAATAGAAGCGGTCGAATACATGCTCCAGTTTGGTGCTCGGGATGCCGGGACCCTCGTCTTCGACCGCAATCTCGACCGTCGAGCCTGCTTCGGCCGCACGCAGCCGAATGGTCCCGCCAGGAGGAGAGAAGCTGCTTGCGTTGCCGATAAGGTTGCGCAGTACTTGGACAAGACGGCCCTCGACCGCCAATACCTTGAGCGGGCCGGGCGGCAGGTCGAGTACCATCACTGGGTCGGCCTGCTTGCGTGTGGCGTCGTGGATCTCACCGAGTGTTGCCAATAACGGGACAACATCCATCGCTTCCGGCGCGGCGCGAGACAACTCGGCGTCTACCCTGCTGGCATCACTGATGTCGCTGATCAAGCGATCGAGTCGGATGACGTCTTCCGCAATGATGGCCAGCAAGCGACGTTGCTGGGCCGGGTCGTCAATCCGCCGCAATGTTTCGATGGCGCTGCGGATGGAGCTGAGGGGGTTTTTTATCTCATGCGCTACGTCCGCGGCGAAGCGCTCGGTCGCGTCCATCCGCTGCCAGAGCGCGCCGGCGCTGTCAGCCAGGGCAACGGCGAGTTCGCCGACTTCGTCCGAGCGGCTCAGCAATCCTGCGGGAACGCTCCCCGCCCGTCCCTTGCCCTCGCGCATGTCATGCGCTGCCTTGGCCAGCCGCAGGATCGGCCGGGCAATCGTCCGCGAGAGGTAAAGCGACAGCGCAACGGTGAGGACGAACGCGAGCGCGAACAGCCCGAGGATGCTGACGCGCACTGCCAGCACACTGTCGTCCACCTCGCGTGCGTCGCGGGTCAGCAACACGATGCCGATGACTTGCCGCCCGCGCTGAACCGGCTCCGCCACGGTCACGAGAAGCCGGTCGTCCGACGTGCGACGAATATAGGGCGGCATCTCGCGACCGGCATTCGAGCCCGTCATGCGCAGTTCCTCGCGGACGTTGGGCTGCCACTCGGCGCCGGCGCCGTTCGGGCTGACCTCCACTACGGGGCCATGGGCGGGCCGTGGCAGGATCGATAGCAGGCGATCGTAGATCGAGCCGATGGTGCCGAGAATGGCACCGCGTTCGACGGCCGGGGGAAGCGGCGTCGTCACGACAGCCCCTCCGGTTCCCTCGCGGACGCGGCTGTCGGCGATCAAGGTGCCATCCGGTGCGTAGAGCCGAGCCTGCGCGTTTGGGGTCGGCTCGGTCAGGCGCCGGAGAAGCGGGCGCGCCAAGTCAGGCTGAAGCTGCCCATTGTCCCCATCCGCCTCGCGCACGGCACTCTCACCGAGCGCGCCGCCGTAGATCCTGGCCTGCTCTCGCAAGGCCTGGACCTCGGCTTCGAGCAGGCCGGCTTGAAATTGATCGAGGTAGAGGAGCGCGGCCACGAGCAAGACGAGTGGAAGGGCGTTGACGAGCAGGATGCGACGCAGCAGCGGGGACACCCACCGTCGACGGGGTGTCGATAACCGGGCTTCGACGATCGGTGGTACGTAGCCGCTATCGGGCATGGGGCGTACTCAGTGATCCTTGTAGCGATAGCCGATGCCGTACAGCGTCTCGATGTGGTCGAACGTGTCGTCACTCGTGCGGAACTTCTTGCGCACGCGCTTGATGTGGCTGTCGATGGTGCGATCATCGACGTAGATGTTGTCGCCGTAGGCGGCATCGATGAGTTGGTCGCGCGACTTGACCATCCCGGGGCGCGCCGCCAATGCCTTGACGAGCAGGAACTCCGTGACCGTGAGCTGGATGTCGTTGCCTTGCCAGATGCATTGGTGCTTGGTCTCGTCGAGCGTTAGCTCGCCACGGACCATGACGCCGCCCGGGGCGGCGCCGGAGCCCTCGGCGCGGCTGGTCTCATTACGCCGAAGCAACGCCCGGATGCGTTCGATCAGGAGGCGCTGGCTGAACGGCTTGGTGATGTAGTCGTCCGCTCCCAAGCGGAGGCCCATCAGCTCGTCGACTTCCTCGTCCTTGCTCGTCAGGAAGATAACCGGGAGCGCGCTGCGTGAGCGGAGCCGCTGCAACAGCTCCATCCCATCCATCCGGGGCATCTTGATGTCGAGGACGGCAAGGTCGACCGGCTTGGCCGTCAACCCCTGCAGGGCGCTCTCGCCGTCGGTATACGTGCGGACCAGAAAACCCTCCTGCTCCAACGTCATGGACACCGAGGTCAGGATGTTCCGGTCATCATCGACGAGCGCAATCGTTTGTTTCATGGCTTGACCTTGGCTTCGATAGCCTCTCCTAGCGCAAGATTGTGGCGCAATGGAGTGAACTCGGTGGCAGACAACGTGAAAGTGGAAGCGGCATGGGCCGCCATCAAGTTGCTCCGGGCCAGCCGGGCCGCCACCATCGCGACGGTCGCCGACGGGCAACCCTTCGCCTCGTTGGTCACCCCGGCGACGGCGCCAGATCGCTCTATGCTCATGTTGCTGTCCGGATTGTCGCCGCATACGAGGCATCTCCAGCATGAGCCGCGATGCTCGATCATGGTGATGGGAGCTGCGACAGGGCCCAACCCGCAGACCGCGCCACGTCTCAGCGTGATGGGCACGGCCTCGCGCGAACCGGACCCGGCGCTGAAGGCACGTTGGGTCACGCTGCATCCCTATGCGGCCTTCTACGCCGGGCTTGGTGACTTCCAGCTCTGGCGCTTCCGCAGCCAGACGGGCCAATTTGTGGGCGGCTTCGCCAGCGCCCATCGTTTCGATCAAGCCGAGCTGGCAGCCGATGACGCTTCTGTGAGAACCATGGCCGATGCGGAGAACGACGTCATCGCGCAGTGCAACGGCGATCACAAGGAGGATTTGGACGCGATTGCATCCGCACAAGGCGGCGTCGGATCAGGCTGGCGCATGGTGGCATGCGACGTCGACGGTTGTGATTTGGCGCGCGAGGACGCCACGCTGCGCATACCGTGGTCGGCGCCGAACTCCGGCGCAGATGCCGTTCCTGGCGAGTTGATCCGTCTCGCGAGTGCAGCACGGAATTTTGAGACGGGTGCTGGACCGGCCTGACCGCTGTCCGTTAAGAAGAGCCCCAGAACGCAATAAGTCCGTGGCGACACGCGATTATAGCAGGAGTAATCGAGTGAGCCCGTTGATCCCTCTCTCCAATCTGGACGCCACCCGAGCGCTGGAGCGGACCGGCGTGTTGCCGCACGGGCCGGTGTTCGCCAACCTCAACGCGTCGCAGCTGGTGACCCACGCCCTGCGCCGCGACGAAGGACGGCTGTCGACCGACGGCGCTCTCGTGGTCAAGACCGGCGTCCATACTGGCCGCTCTGTGCAGGACAAATTCAGCGTCGCCGATCCGGAGATCGAGAGCGACGTCTGGTGGCGGATGGGCAATCAGAAGCTGGCGCCCGCTAGCTTCGACATCTTGCGTGGGCGCATCCTCTCGTATCTGCAAGGGCGCGAGCTGTTCACCCAGGACCTCTACGCCGGCGCTGACCCGGCGCACCGTGTGTGCGTCCGGCTGGTCAGCACCGAGGCGTGGCATACGCTGTTCGCCCGGAACATGTTCATCCGGCCCCCCGCCGCGGAGCTCGAGGCGTTCAAGCCGGATTGGGTCATCCTGCATGCCCCCAACCTGCAGGCCGAGCCGGACATCGACGGCGTGCGGTCGAACACGGCCATCGCCGTGTCGTTCACGCGTAAGGTGATCTGCATCGCGGGCAGCGAGTATGGCGGCGAGATCAAGAAGTCGATCTTCGGCGTGATGAATTGGAAGCTGCCGGAAGAAGGCGTGCTGCCGATGCATTGCAGCGCCAACGTGGCGCGCGGGGCGGACGGCCAGCAGGGTGACGTGGCGCTGTTTTTCGGCCTCTCGGGCACGGGCAAGACGACATTGTCGTCCGATCCGAACCGGCCGTTGATCGGCGACGACGAGCATGGCTGGGGTCCGGATGGGATCTTCAATTTCGAGGGCGGATGCTACGCGAAGGTCATCAACCTGAGCGCCGAGGCAGAGCCGGAGATCTTCGCGGCGACACATCGGTTTGGCACCGTGTTGGAGAACGTCGTGGCCGACGAGGCCGGCGTGCTCGATCTGACCGACGGTTCGCTGACCGAAAACACGCGCTCGTGCTATCCGATCGAGTTCATTCCTAATTGCGACCGGTCGGGCCGGGCGGGGCATCCGAAGAACGTCGTCATGCTGACCGCAGACGCGTTCGGGGTGCTGCCCCCGATCAGCAAGCTGTCGGAAGCGCAGGCCATGTATCACTTCCTCTCGGGCTATACGGCCAAAGTTGCCGGAACCGAGAAGGGAATGGGCAAAGAGCCGCAGGCGACGTTCAGCACCTGCTTCGGGGCGCCGTTCATCCCACGCCGGCCGGAGGTCTACGGCACGATGCTGGCTGAGCTGGTCAAGAAGCACGGCTCCGATTGCTGGCTGGTCAACACCGGTTGGACGGGCGGCGCCTACGGCACCGGCAAGCGCATGAGCATCCAGCATACGAGGGCTCTGCTGGCAGCGGTCTTGGATGGCAGCCTGAAAGGCGCGCGTTTCGAGCGGGATCCGTTCTTTGGGCTTATGTTCCCCCAGGACGTGAACGGCATTCCCAACGAGGTGCTCAACCCGCGGTTGGCCTGGGCCGACAAAGCAGCCTACGACAAGGCCGCTGCCGACTTGGTCGACCGGTTCGAGAAGAATTTCGCCACGTTCGACTCCATGGTGGACGACACCGTCCGCGCGGCAGCGATCCGGGCCGCGGCTTAGTGGCGGAGCCGGGCTACGCGGACCCCGGTTACTTCGAGCGGCTCTACGCCAGGGATCCAGATCCCTGGCGGTTTGCGACCAGCGACTACGAGCGGGACAAATACGCCGCCACGCTTGCGGCCCTGCCTCCGCGGCGGTTTGCGAGCGGCTTCGAGATCGGCTGCAGCATCGGCATCCTGACCCGGCAGTTGGCAGACCGCTGCGACACGCTGCTCGGGGTGGACGTGTCCGACATCGCGCTCGACCAAGCGCGGGAGCGGTGTCCAGGCGTGTCGTTCGCCAACATGGACCTGCGATCCGAATGGCCTGCTGGCCAATTCGACTTCATCCTTTTTTCAGAAGTCCTGTATTACCTTGGCCTGGATGGTATCCGGCTCGTCGCCCGCAAGACGGTCGAGACCTTGGCCCCGGGTGGCGTGGTGGGGCTGGTGAATTGGTTCGGGCCGACCGATGGCGCGTGCACCGGCGACGAGGCGGCGACCCTATTCATTGAACAAACCTCCTCTCGGCTGGTGCCCTATGCCCAATCGCGGGCGGAGAAGTACCGGCTGGACGTGCTCACGGACGGGTCGGCGGATCGGAGCACTGCACCCCCGATGAGGTGACGATCATAGTGCCCTGCCGGCTCCCGCTGCGCAGCTCCTCTGCCGTACACCAGCGGACGCGGCCATAGCCCTTGCCGGCCATGCAAGCCTGCGTCGTGTCGGCGATCTGACCCCAGCGACGGACGGGCGAGCTGAACCACGCCAGACCCGTCTTGGCATTGACCCGGTTCACGTCACTGGCCGACTTGTCTTCGCAGGCATCGCGATCGGCGACATAGGCCGGGCTTGCGGTGTCGGTGTGCGGCGGTGGGTCATAGCCGCACGCGGCAAGTGCGAGCAGACACGATGCGCCGAGGAACGCTCTCAAGGCTTGGCTCCAGCAAAGAACGCGGCGGCGTCGCGATGGAGCGCGGCGCGGGAGTCGTCGCGCGAATAAAACATGTGTCCGCCAGCATAGGCGGCGAGCGAGATCTGCTGCTTGGCGTTATAGTCGGGCGTTTGCCGCAACAGCAGCGCGTCCGCGAAATACGGCGTGACGAGGTCGGTCAAGCCGTGCGCGACCACCGCGCGGGCCATGGGATCGAGCGCCAGATATTGCCGCAGGTCGGAGTAGGCGTCGGGCCGGCTCATGCGTCGGCCATAATCCCACTCATGCGCCACCTGCTCGTTGAGGAGCTCATACTGCCGGTTCGGTGCACCCTCGGGCTGCCATTCGAGCCACGTCCTGTAAACGAACAACGCGGCGGATGTGACGGGACCCCTCAGGCCATCGAGGATCGGGTCGGGCGAGTTGTCGTTGGCCGCGGCCGGAAACGGGTCCGCCGCGTCGACCGTCGCATCGTAGGGGGAGCCAACCCGCCCCGGCGTGCGGTCGCGCAGAAACGTCGAGAGCCCGATGCGGCCGAACCGCCGGCGTACGAGCGCCGGGTCGAGACCAGTCATGGCAGCGACGCGGGTTGTGAGCCGCTCGTCCGCATCCGCGTCACTCTCGCCGCGAAGCAGATCGGCCAGGAAGTCGCCGGTCGCATAGGCTTCCACATCGGCGATCTCGGACCGGCTGTTCGCGTGGCGGTAGGCCGCTGCCATGCTGGGCAGGGTGACGACGTAGCGAAACGGGTTCCACGGCGCATCGCGGCCATTGAAGTCGAGCACCGGCGAGATCAGGAAGAGGCCGCTGATGCCGATCCCCTGCTTGTCCAGCAGCGTCCGCGCGAGCTTAGGGCCGCGGAACCCGCCATAGCTTTCGCCGACGATGAATTTGGGCGAGAGCAGCCGCCCATGCGCCTCAAGCCAGCGGCGGATGACGACGGCCAGCGTATCGATGTCGCCGTCTACCGACAGGAACTGGCGACGCGCCTCGTCGCCGCCAGTGATGCGGCTGTAACCGGTGCCGGGCGGGTCGATGAACACCAGGTCGGTCTGGTCGAGCCAGGTCTCGGCGTTGTCGATCGGGGTGGGCGCGGCGCTCGGGATCACCGGGGCGCCGAGCGGCACGCGCCACGGGCCGATCGCTCCGAAGTCGAGCCAGGCGGAGGACGCGCCCGGGCCACCGTTGAGCGCGAACGTAATCGGGCGCCGGACGTCCGTCCCTTTAGCGACGAACGCCGTGGTGACGATTTCCGCCTGCACGGCCCCTTTTGGGTCCGCGAGTTTGGTGGTCGCGACGGACGCGTCGAACTCGAACGTCCCGGACGGCACCTTGATCGAGTGCGCCGTCGTCTTGTCGCCGGGGGACGGCTGGGCCGCCGCACCAGCGGAGAGGAGAAGCAGGACGGCAACGACGCGGACCATGGCACTAATACTCATATTGATAGGTGAGCCCGACCGAGTTGCCGCCCTTGCCGCTGCCGACATCGGTTTCGACCTTCAAGCCCTTGGTGATGTCGATTTGCAGCGTCGCTCCGGTACCGGAGTCGCTGCTTGTGCCCTGCTTGGCGCCCACATATACGCCGCTGGCCACATACCGCCCCGCCTCGACGGAGGCGCCGGAGCCGGTCGAGTTGCCGCCGACGCTGAGCCGGTCGAGCCCGAGCCCATTGCGGATCTTGTCGAGCGGATCGCTCCCGCCGCCTACCCCGGTCAGTTGCGCGAGCGATGCGGCGATCGAGGCGATCTGGAATGGCCCGATCTCCTTCAAGCTGCGCCGGAACAGAAGATACGACAGCACCTCGTCTTGCGGCAGCGGCGGTGTGCTCGTCAGCTTGATGGTCGGCGCGCTGGCGTAGCCGCCGATCGTGAGCGTCGCCGTCACGCTGGTCGTGCTCGATTCGGCGATGAAGTCGAGCGTGGGGTCGATTTTGCCACCGGCCCCGGTGCCATCGAAGCCGACCCTGCCATGGCTGAACGAAAGATTGGTCCCGGCCAGGCTGACTGCACCCCGCCGCAAGTCGAACCCGCCGGCGACCTGCGGCTTCGAGGCGCTGCCGCGGATGCGCAGCTCGCCCGACAGCTCGGCATCGACTCCCCGTCCGCGAACGAAGATCTGGTTCGGCGCGTCGACCACCAGATCGAGCCCGATGCTGGGTGCCGGCCCGGGCGGCGGAGCGGCCGCCCGGGCCTGACCGGGGCGGATGACGTTCAGGGTGGCGATCGACGGCGGCAGACCCGACGGGATCCGGATGTCGGCCTGCCGGATCAGGACTCGTCCCCCCGCCTGCAGGTCCCCTTGGGCGTGCCCGCGGACGGTCAGGTCGGCATCGGCCGTCAGTTGCAGCGTGTCCGATGATAGCGGCCGGGCGTTGCGCGCCTGCAAGCTGAAGTCGACCGGCAGGCCGGGCGCGGTGACGCCGACCGTTCCACTGGCCGCGATGGTGCCCGGCCCGGCCCGGCCGTTTAGCGAAACCAACCGCACCGTGCTGCCCTCGCCGCGGATTGTGGCTGAAAGGTCGGTGATGCGCAGGCCCTGGGTAAAATCCTGCACCTCGCCGGATGCGAGCTGCGCCGTGCCGGTCACCTGTGGCGCGGCGGTCGTGCCTGCGACCGTGCCGTCGAGCGTGACGCGGCCCCGCACGCGCCGGCCATTCGCGGTCAGAATGGGATCGAGCAGCGTCAGATCGAGCCCGCCAGTGGCGCGGAGTGCGAGCGCGCCCATGCCGAGCGGCGCTTGCCCGGCCACGGTGAGCCGGGCCGACCCGGCGGCCAGGCGCGCGTCGAGTTGGGCGGTCTTGCCATTGAGGGTCGCGGTCGCGGTCAGGCTGGCCGGTGGAATGGCGCGCCCGGTGCCGTTCAGCATCTGCAGCCCGGCCAGGTTGAGCCGAACCGTTCCCCCCGGCAGCGCCGGCGTCCCGGTCAGCTTGGCATCCACCGCGATCGTGCCGGCCAGCTTGAGGTCGGGCGATGCGATCTCAGCGAGGCTGGCAGGCGCACGTACGGTCACCGTCGCATCGAGCCGCGGCGAAAGCTCGCCGGCCACGTCGAGCACGGCGCTCTGCAGCCCGACACGAAGCCGATCGATGGCGACCGGGCCGCCGAAACGGACCGTCGCGGGCGCGAGCAAGCGGGCCGTCTGGCCCTTGGCTGCGACGCGCAGCGTGTTCAGCCGGACCGATTTGGCCGAAGCGTCGAGCACGGCGGCCGCGTCGATCTGCGCCGGCGTGCCCGAGAGCGTGAGCGCGGCCTCCGTCCGGACCGCGAGCGCCGATTGCGGGCCCGTCACGCCGACCTTCGCCGACCCGGTCACCCCTGCCGCATCGATCCCTGCAACGTCGGCGTTGGCCGTCACGACCGGTGTTCCGAGCGGATCGTGCACCCGTGCGTCCACTTTCGCCGCGCCGACCCGCGAGCCCGGCACCCCGGCCCCCGTCGCATCAGCCTGCAACCTGATCTCCCCGGGCAGCAAGTCGAGCGTAGCATTGACCGCGCCCGCGAGCGCTTGCCCGACGAACGGGCGCAGATCGCCCAATTGGGCCATGCGCACGTGCAGGTGACCGAGCGGCAGCGTGGCGCCCGGCGCGAGTTGCAACCCACCCTCCGCATGCAGGCTCCGCCAATCGGCGCGGTCGATTGTAGCGTTGACGGCGCCTGCCGCACTGCGCTGCGCGTCGACCGCGAGCTGCAGCGGCGCGCCGGCGAGACGGCCCTCGGCTCTGATGGTGCCAGACGGCGCGCTCGGCAATCCCTTGGCGGCCACGTCTACCGTCACCGGGCCTCGCGGCACCCCGGGCGCGCCGACCTCCCCTTGCGCGTGTGCAGTGACGGCCAGATCGGTTTGCGTGCCGGACAGGTCGACGGCGGCGGTCGCGTTGCCCTCGAGCGTGGATGCGACGACGCTGAGATCCGACAATGCCGCCTTGATCGTTCCCGTCAGCGCGCCGTTGGCCTGCCCGCCCGTCAGCGCGAGTTGGACCGTGCTCCCGTCGACCGTCATCCTGCTGATGGTCAGGTCTTGCCCATGCTGGCGCATCGTCACGCCGACCTTGGCATGACCGCCAATCAGGCCCGGCAGCGGGGCTAGGCCGGAGTTGATGGCCAGCGTCCCGTCGCCGGTCAGGCTCAACGTGCTGTCCGGCAGCTGCGCGGCGTCGATGTGGACGCTCGTATGGCCCTGTAGCGCGACGCCGGCGAGCTGCGTGAATGGATCGAGCTGCGGCACGGTCAGGTCCATCCCCACGCTCGGGCTCCCCGCCGTGATGGCGCGGCCGGTCGCGGAAAACAGCGGATGGGCGAGCGTGAACGTGACGGGGCGGGCCGGGTCGTCGAGGCGGGCGCTGGCGTCCAGCATCAGGGGCGACGCGGCAAGGAAGCTGGGGTCCGGCAGAGGCGCCTGCAGCCCGGCTGCAGCGGCATGCAATTTGACCTGGCCCGCGTTGCCCGAGAGGTCCGCGGTGAGCTGGCGGATCGCCGCGCCCGCTGCCGCCAGCTGATCGATCTGGAAATGGCCAGCGGCGTCCGGCGTGTTGAACGGCCCGTTCACGTCGGCTTTCAGCGCGATCGATTGCCAGGACACCTCCGGCGCAGGCTTCATGGCCGGAGCGCTCCCGGTCACATGCACGTCGAGCGTTTCGCCCGGCAGATCCACCGTCCCGCTGACCGCCGCCCTGAGCGGCCCGGCGCCGAGCGCGAGAGTGGTGGCCAGTGCCGTGCGCGGGCCCTGGATTTTACCATCCAATGCGAGCGCGCCGAGGTCGGGCAAATGGGCGAGTTGCGCGATCAACCCGTTTTGCGGCTCGGAGATGGCGATGGTCGCGTCGATCGCCGGGTCCGTCACCTCAGCGTCGACGCGGTAGTCGCCCCCCGGCGGGTCCAGCCGGACCGCGTGCAGGTGCGCCGTCGGCGTCAGCAGCGTCGGCAGCGCCAGGCTGCCCTCGAGCGAGAGCGCCGCCGCGACACCGGCCACGGGCGCCCCGAGTTCCACCCGGTCCACGTGCAGCGATCTGACGTCGATCCTGACGGGCAACGAGGGCGGGCCGGAGGACGGCGCCGCCGGCGTCGGGCCCGCAGCCTGCAGCCTGGGAACGCTCAGCCGGGCGGCGGTGACCTTGTCGATCGCCGCTTCCTTGGTCGCCAGGAGGTATGGGTGCCAATCGAGCGTGACGTCCTCGGCGATGAGCCAGGCCCCTTCGGCATCCCGCAGTTCCAACCGATCCACGTGCAGCGCGTTCGGCCAGCCGGAGACACCCGTCGCGGTCACGGCCCCGCCGGTGATCTTGCCGACGAGATCGAGGATCAGCTGCGTCGGGCTTGGGATGCCCAGAGCGGCCTGCGCGCCCACGGCGAGCGTGGGCAGCGCCAAGGCTGCAAGAAAAACCGGCTTGAGGACGCGCATGTCAGGAACCAGTCATATTAGAACGCCTGGCCGATGCCGACGTATATCTCGAACCCGTCGTCGCCTCGCTGCTTGTTGAGCGGCACGGCGATGTCGGCGCGGATCGGGCCGAATGGCGTGTAGTAGCGAACCCCCGCGCCCGCGCCGAGGCGGAGATTGCCGCTGAACGGCGCGCTGCTGGTCGAGACCTCGCCCGCATCCACGAACACGGCGGCGCCGAAGCTGGACAGGAAGCGTTGCCTGAACTCGACCGTGGCGGCGCCCAGCGACGTGCCGCCCGTCGGCTTGTTGTCGGCGAATTTGGGCCCGACCGACTGGTATTTGTAGCCGCGCACCGTCGCACTTCCGCCGGCATACAGGCGCTGGTCGGGCGGCAACTGAAATACCGTGGCACCTTGCACCGAGGCCAGCGAGGCGCGAAGGGCGAGCACGCTGCGCCCGGCGCTGCCGAAATCGACATAGGTCGAACCGGTGGCCTGCAGGATCACGAACTGCGCGCCGGGTGCGCGGAGCGAATCGGACGGGGTGATCGTCCCACTGGCCTTGATGCCGTGCGTCGCGTCCAGCAGCCCCTCGAGCCCCGTCGTGTCGTAGGTCGCCGTGATCGGTATTTGCAGGAGCGTATAGTCGCGGGTGACGCCCTCTTGGGTGACCCTGGACTGCTGCGCCTGCAACCCGGCCGTGAGCGACAGTTCCGGCGTGAAGCGGCGGCGGACGGACGCGCCGCCGAGCAGCGCCGTCCGGCTGTAGGCGTCCAGGCTCTCCTTGATGCCCTCGAGGCGGTAGATGAAGTCGAGATCGCGGATGAAGACATCCGGCTGCGTGAGAACGGCGGTTACGTCGTATCCCGCCCCCGTCGACGCGCTACCGCCGAGTTGGGTGATGGCGGCGCCGAGGTCGAGCCGCTCGGCGTTGCCGAACAGGTTGCGGTGTGACCAGGTCACGCCGGCGCTGAAGCCCAGGTCGGTCGAATAGGCCGCCGTGGCGCCGATGACGTGCCGCGGCCGCTCGACCAGACGCACCGTGAGCGGCAACTGGCCCTGGGGATCGAGGTGGTCCGGCGCGTCGACGGTCACGGCGGAGAACACGCCGACCGCGGCCAGGTCCTCGCGCGCCTTGTCGATCGTGCGCGGGTCGAACTGCTCGCCCCGGTGCAGCAGCAGGCGTCGCCTGACGTAGCTCTCGTTGACGCGGTCGAGCCCTGTAAGCGTGATCGGGCCCAGATCGACCCGGGGCCCGGGCTGGACGTTGTAGCTGACGTCGAGGCCCGTCGCCGGCGGGACCAGCACGGCCACCGGCGTGTCGACCTTAGCCAGCGCGTGGCCATCCTCGCGCAGCGCCTGCAGCATGCGATTTTGGGCGGCGAGCACGTCGGCTGCGATCGCGGGGTCACCGGGCTTCAGCTTGAGGGCTCGGTTCGCGACAGGGTCCGGATGTCCGGTCAGTTCGACCCGGCGCAGATGATAGACCGGGCCTTTGTTAACCCGGATCGACACCGGAACGTCTCCCCTGGCGGCGTCGAGCACGGATGGCAGCCCAGGGTCGTCGATCGAGCGCCCGGCGATGTCGATCGCGATCGTGCTGCCGTAATAGCCGAAGCTGTTGAGCGCCGTTTCGAGCCGGCCACGGTCCTCGCGGGCGCGCGTGATCAGCGCGAACGGGCCGACCGGCGCGGTCTCACGCAGCGTCAGCAGGACGGAACTGGCGCGGAGCGCGCTATCGAGCGGAGGCTCGTTGGTGGTCGGCAGGTCGACGCTATAGGGCTGCGGATCGGCCGCGCGCCCGAACTCGGGGCTGACGAGCGAGGTCACGAGCAGCGCGGCAGCCAGGACGCGCCGAGGGGAAGACGGGTGGCGCATCGAAGCCGTGAGTTCCTCGGTCGAGATCAATCGAGGCGCCAACGCGGCGCAAGCGAGCGCTGTAAGCACTATCCCGGGCTGCCTCAAGCGGATAGCACATTGTTCCGTGAGGGTGGGCTTGGTAAGCCGGCCGCATGACACTGTCGCGCCGATCGCCGCCGCTGGATCGGAGTGCAGCCGCGACCCAGACCCTGCCGGCAGCGACGGTCGCCGTGCAGCGCCTGCGCTGGGCGCGACGGGTGATCTTGGCGCTGCTGTGGACGCTTCCATGCGCGGCGCTGCAAACGGGTCTGCTGCTACTGCCCGGACGCGGCAAGAAATGGCTGGCACGCGTGTACTGGGCCGGGATCTGCCGCGTGCTGGGCGTCGAGCGCCGCGTGATCGGCCAGGCCGCGTCGGTGGGCAGGCCCGTTCTGTTCGCCTGCAATCACACGTCCTGGCTCGACGTGCCGGTGCTGGGCGGAACGCTGGAGGCGTGCTTCGTGGCCAAGGCCGAGGTGGGCACCTGGCCGTTGGTGCGGACCATCGCGTGGCTGGGCCGGACCGTGTTCGTCAGCCGCCGCCCCAATGAAACCGGCCGTGAGCGTGACTCCATGCGGGCACGGTTGTTGGGAGGTGACGACCTCATCCTATTTCCCGAAGGCACCAGCTCCGACGGCACGCGCGTGCTGCCCTTCCGTTCGCCGTTCTTCGCCGTGGTCGAAGGCGTCGGCGGGACCGTGCTGCCGCTGATACAGCCGGTCTCGATCGTGTTCGATCGCCTCGACTACCTGCCAGCACGGCGGAGCACGCGCCCGGTCTCGTCCTGGTATGGCGACATGGAGCTCGGCGGCCATTTCTGGCGTTTGGCGCGCCACCGTCACCTACGGGCCACGATCATCCTGCACGACCCGGTCGACCCCCGCGACCATCCCACCCGCAAGGCCATCGCCCAGGCAGTCTGGACCATCATCTCGGCGGGCAATGCGGCGCTTCGGCAAGGCCGGACTCCAAATGCCGCAGCAACCGTCCTTTCACTTGACAGGACGACGCCCAATATCGCCAGGATAGCCGTCACCTAACCGATACGGACGCCCCTGCAGCACGCGCGCTTGACCCCCGCCCCGCCCCGCCGCATCCACCCACCGTTGGTGCGAGGGATCGGGACATTGTGAGTGGGTCTGCCAAGCTTTTGCATGTGATCACCTGGGGCTGTCAGATGAATGTCTATGACAGCGGCCGGATGGCGGACGTCCTGGCGCCGCTCGGCTACCGGCCAACGCCCCTGCCGGACGATGCCGACATGGTCATCCTCAATACCTGCCATATCCGTGAGCGCGCGGAGGAGAAGGTGTTTTCCGAGTTGGGCCGTCTGCGCGTGATCAAGCAGGCGCGGGAGGCCGCAGGACGCAAGACGGTGCTCGCCGTGGCCGGCTGCGTCGCGCAGGCCGAAGGGGCGGAGATCCTGGCCCGGGCGCCGTACGTCGACATCGTGCTGGGGCCGCAAACCTACCATAGATTGCCCGAGATGGTCGCCCGGGCGGCCCGGGCGGGCGGCTCGGTCATCGAGACGGACTTCCCGGTCGAGGACAAATTCGACCATCTGCCGGAGACGGTCGCGCCGCAGGGCGTCACCGCATTCCTGACCGTGCAGGAGGGGTGCGACAAGTTCTGCTCCTTCTGCGTGGTGCCGTACACGCGCGGCGCCGAGAGCAGCCGGCCGGCTGCCTCCGTTATCGCCGAGGCTCGCCGCCTTGTGGCCGGGGGCGCGCGGGAGATCACGCTGCTCGGGCAGAACGTGAATGCCTGGCACGGGGCGGGGCCCGATGGCGGCACCTGGGACTTCGCGCAGCTCATCCGGGCGCTGGCCGCTCTGCCGGGCCTGCTGCGGCTGCGTTACACGACGTCGCACCCGCGCGACACGACGGACAGCCTAATCGCGGCCCATCGCGACGTACCGGCGCTGATGCCGTTCCTGCACCTGCCGGTGCAGTCCGGATCGGATCGGATGCTCGCCGCCATGAACCGCAAGCATACCGCCGAGGACTATCTGCGGCTGGTCGACCGGCTGAGGGCCGCCCGGCCCGACATGGCCCTCTCGTCCGACTTCATCGTCGGTCACCCCGGCGAGACGGACGCCGACTTCAAGGCGACGCTCGACCTCGTGCGCCGGGTGGGCTTTGCGCAGGCGTTCAGCTTTACCTATTCGCCACGCCCGGGTACGCCGGCATCCGGTGCGCCGGGCCAGGTTGCCGAGGCCGTCAAGGATGCCCGGCTCCAGGAACTGCTCGCGCTCCTGCGCGAGCAGCAGCAAACGTTCAATCTCCGGACCGAGGGACTGACCCTCCCCGTCCTGTTCACCGGCCCGGGCCGCAAGCCCGGTCAACTCTCCGGCCGCACGCCCTATCTGCAGCCGGTGCATGTTCCTGGTCCGCTCGCGCTGATTGGATCGGAAACGGGAGTGCGCATCGTCGGTGCCCGCCCCAACTCTCTGCTTGGAACCCTCGATCTGGAGAAGATGCTCGCTTGAACATCATCGTCGCCGACCCGGCACCCGCATCCCACCGCCCCCAGAAGGCGGTGACCCTGCAATTCGGCGACAATGCGTTGCTGCCGCTGCTTCTCGGTGATCACGACCGGAACCTCGTCCGGCTCGAACAGGGATTGCAGGTCCGCCTGTCTGCGCGCGGCAACCGGGTGGCGATCAACGGCGACACGGAAAAGGTGCAGGCCGCCGAGCAAGCCCTGAACGCGCTCTACAAGCGGCTCGAGACGGGCAAGGGCATCTCCCGCGCCGATGTCGATACCGCGATCCGCATGGCCGACACGATCGGCGACCCGCGGCTGCCGCTGGCTGACCTGCCGGCGATCCTGACCAAGCGGGGCGCTGTCGGCCCGCGCTCGCCCAAGCAGGCGGCCTACATGGAGATGCTGGCCAAGAACGAGATGGTGTTCGCCATCGGACCGGCCGGCACCGGCAAAACGTATCTGGCGGTCGCGCAGGGCGTGATGCTGCTGCAGGCCGGCAAGGTCGACCGGATCGTCCTGTCCCGCCCGGCGGTGGAGGCCGGCGAACGCCTGGGCTTCTTGCCCGGCGACCTCAAGGAGAAGGTCGATCCCTATCTGCGGCCGCTTTACGATGCGCTGCACGACATGATGCCGGGCGATCAGGTGATCCGCCGTATGGGCACCGGCGAGATCGAAGTCGCGCCGCTCGCCTTCATGCGCGGCCGGACGTTGGCTCACGCGTTCGTGATCCTCGACGAGGCGCAGAACACCACCCCGGTTCAGATGAAGATGTTCCTCACCCGCATGGGCGAGGGCACCCGCATGGTGATCACCGGCGATCTCAGCCAGGTCGATCTGCCCTCCGGCCAACGCAGCGGCCTGCGCGACGCGCTCGATACGGTCGAAGGCCTCCCCGGGATCGGCATCACGCGCTTCGGCGCCCGCGATGTCGTGCGCCACCCCCTGGTCGCGGCGATCGTCGACGCGTATGACCAGCGCGCACAAGCCCGCACCGATGCGCGGCAGGACGCCAAACAGGATACGGCCCTCTCACACCATGGACCCGGACAGTAGACGCGGCCCCGCCCTCGCGGCGGGGCCAGATACGACGCCAGACATCATCGTCGACGACCGGCGGTGGCGCGCCTTCGTCCCCGGTGTCGAGCGGATCGCGCGCCGGGCCGCCCGGGTCGCCGGAGGCGCCGGGACCATTCTCCTCGCCTCCGACCTGACGGTGCAGCGGCTCAACGCCCAGCACCGCGGCCGCAACAAGCCTACGAACGTCCTCACCTTCGAGAGCGGCGACATCGCGCTCGCGTTGGGCGTGGTCCGGCGCGAAGCCAAGGTCCAGGGCCGCCGGATGGCCCATCACTTGGCCCATCTGATCGTACACGGTGCCCTGCACCTGCGCGGCCACGAGCATGACGATCCTGCCTACGCCCGCCGCATGGAGATGGAAGAAGCGCGCCTGCTGCATCGCATCGGCGTGCCCAACCCGTGGCGGCCGGCATGAGCATGCAATCGATGCAGCGGGGCGGCATGCTGGGCCGCATGCGCATGTGGCTCGGACGGGGGGCCGAGCACAATGTCCGCGACAGCATCGCCGAGTTGGTGCAGCAATCGGCCGACCAGGTCCATGCCGAAGGCGTGCTGCCCGAGCTAGACCGGCAGGAGCGCGTGCTGCTCGCCAACGTGCTGCGGCTGCGCGGGAGGGCGGCCAACGACGTCATGGTGCCGCGGGCGGATATCGTGGCGATCCCGGTCGATCTTTCGCTCGAGCAACTGCTCGCCAAGATCCGGCTCGAGGGGCACTCCCGCCTCCCGGTCTATCGCGAGCAGCTCGACGAAATCGTCGGCATGGTCCACATCAAGGACGTATTCGGCTATGTCGGCCGGCCCGAGCAGTTCCAGCTCGAGCCGATCCTGCGGCGGCCGCTGATGGTGGCGCCGCAGGTCCCCATCCTCGATCTGCTCCTGCAGATGCGTCAGGCCCGGGTGCATCTCGCGCTCGTCATCGACGAATACGGCGGCATCGATGGCCTCGTCACGATCGAGGACCTCGTCGAGGAGATCGTCGGCGACATCGCCGACGAGCACGACGAGGTGGCCGTGCCCCTGATCGTCGAGCGGCCGGACGGCGCGCTCGACATCGACGCGCGGCTGTCGATCGAGGCGTTCGAGGGGCGGCTCGGCACGGTGCTCACCGAAGACGAGCGGGCCGCCGACATCGATACGGTCGGCGGCCTGGTGTTCACCATCGCCGGTAGGGTGCCCACGCGCGGCGAGGTCGTCAGCCACCCGAGCGGCCTGGAATTCCGCATCCTAGAAGCCGACGCCCGCCGCATCCGCCGCATCCGCACCCGGCACAACCTCAAACAGGCCGCCGAGTAGGCCTAACGCGGGCCTGATGATGCCAGCGCGTCGACGAAGACGTCGTCCAGGCCCGGCCCGTTATCGTAGGCGGCGATCCCCCGGTCGCGGAACATGACGTAGCCATCGCCGCCGTTGCGGATGAAATTGTTGGTCACGACCAAGTAGTGCGCGGCCGGGTCGAGCGGCGCCCAGCCGTCGGCGGTCTGCACCTCGAAGCCGATGCCCGCCAGGCGCAAGCCGGCCCATTGCGGGAACCCGCCGCGGCCGAGTTGGCTGAGCCCATGCCGCAGCGCAGCCTCGAGATCGGCGCCCGTCACTTGGACCGTGGCAACCGTGTTGCCGAACGGCAGCGCCTCCAGAATCTGGCCGCGGCTCACCGCTCCTGCCGGCAACCCGGTCCTTATGCCACCCGCATTCATCAGCGCGACCTGCCCGCCATGGGCCGTCGCGAGCATCGCAGCCGCGATCGACTGCCCGATCGCACACTGGGTGAACCGGCAGGTCGAGATGTCGAGCGCCTCGGGAAGCGTGGCGACGATCTCGTGCCGGAACGCGTCGAGGGGCGCGGCGAACCGCGCGACGATGGTGGCCACCTCCCGGTCGTCCGGCACGTCCAGCCCGACATGGACGCAGTCGCCCCCATGCGCGAGCACGCTGCCATCGGCTGCCAGATCGAGGTCCAGCCGCCCGAGATATCGGCCATAGGCGCCGGCTTGCATGACTAGGGCTCCGCCCGGGTTGGGCTGCGCGTCGGGCGCGAACGCGCCGGGCTCGGTGTCGGACAGCAGCGTGTGCGAGTGCCCGCCGATGACGACCGTGACGCCTGCGACGTCGAGCGCACGGTCGAACAGCACCCCCATATGCGACAGCAGCACGACAATCTGCGCACCCTGGGCCCGCACGCCTGCGATGGCCCGCTCGAGCGCCGGTCCTGGCGGCTCGAACCGCACGGTCCGGCCGGGCGATGACCCGGTCGGCGTCTCCAGCGTCGTCAGCCCGACGAGCCCAAGCTTCAACCCGCCGCGCTCGAGGACGGCCCAGGGGCGCAACCGGCCGGCCAGCGCCGGTTCGCCGGCCGCATCCACGTTGCTGGTCACCAGTGGGAACCGTGCGGCTTCGGCGTAGGCCGCGAGCACCGCCGGCCCCCGGTCGAACTCGTGGTTGCCGACCGCCATCGCGTCGATGCCGACGGCGTGCTGGACGGCCAACTCGGCCATCCCATGGTACTTTGTAAAGAACAGGCTGCCCTGGAACTGGTCGCCGCCATCGAGCAGCACGACGGTCCGGCCAGCCGACTGCGCCGCCTCCCGCTGGGCCCGGATCGCCGTCGCGAGCCGCGCGCTGCCGCCGAAGCAGCCGTCGCCGCCGGTGCAGGAGAGCGCGCGGACGTTGACCGGTTCATGCCGCGAATGGAAATCGTTTAGATGAAGGAGGGTCAGCCGGTAGGCCGGCGTCGCTTCGGCCGTATGCGCCACCCGCATTAGTGGCAGCGTGCCGGCCGCCCCAAGGAGTGCGCGGCGGGTCAGATCCATGCGGCAGGCATAGCACAATTCATCACCGCTCTTGCACCGCCCCTCCGGCTGGCCAAATGTTCGGCCACGTTCTGAAAGGTTCCATGCCATGTTCATCGAGACCGAGGGCACACCCAACCCGGCGACTTTGAAGTTCCTGCCCGGTCGCGACGTGATGCCGTCCGGCACGGCCGACTTCGCCGGCCCCGACCTCGCCGGCCGCAGCCCGCTCGCGCAGTCGCTCTTCGGCCTATCCGGGGTCGCGCGCGTCTTCCTCGGCGGTGACTTCGTGACGATCACGAAGTCCGATCTCGCCGACTGGGCGACGCTGCGGCCGCAGGTGCTCGGCGCGTTGATGGAGCACTTCGTGGCCGAGCGGCCGGTCATCGAGGGCAACGGCGACGCGATCGCCGAGGACGTCGCCCCGGAAGACCAGGAGGTGGTCGACCAGATCAAGGACCTGCTCGACACCCGGGTCCGTCCCGCGGTGGCGGGCGACGGCGGCGACATCGTGTTCCGCGGCTACCGTGACGGCGTGGTGCGGCTGCACATGCAGGGCGCCTGTAGCGGATGCCCCTCCTCGAGCGCCACGCTGAAGCATGGGATCGAGAACATGCTCAAGCATTACGTGCCCGAGGTCGTGGCGGTGGAGCAGGTCGAGTTTTGATCGACCCGGGTAGTCTGGACACCCTGTTTCGAACCGCGCGCACGCATTACCGCTGGCTCGAGCAGCCGGTGTCCGACGACGAGTTGCGCGCGGTGTACGACTTGATGAAGATGGGGCCGACCTCGGCGAACTCGTCTCCGGCGCGGATCCTGTTCTTGCGCACGCCGGCGGCCAAGGAGCGGTTACGCCCGGCCCTGTCGGCGGGCAACGTCGATAAGGCCATGGCCGCCCCGGTGGTCGCCATCGTCGCGACCGACCCAGAGTTCTACGAGCAGTTGCCATACCTCTATCCGCAGGCCGACGCGCGGTCGTGGTTTGCTGGCAACGACGAGCTCGCGTCGATCACCGCGATGCGGAATGGGACGCTGCAAGGCGCCTACCTGATCATGGCGGCGCGCGCCTCGGGGCTGGATTGCGGCCCGATGTCGGGGTTCGACAACGACCGGGTCGATCAGGAATTCCTGGCGGCCGATGGATGGAAGAGCAACTTCCTGGTCTGCCTCGGCCATGGCGACCCGGCCGAAGCAGGGCAGCGCTCGCCTCGGCTCGGCTTCGACGAGGCGTGCCGCCTCCTGTAGGCACGACCGATGCCCCGCGTCTTGACGCTCGACGCCTCCATGGCGACCTGCTCCGCCGGGTTGGTCGACGACGATCGGCTGCTCGACGCGCGGCGGGTCGAGGGTGACGTGGCGGCACTGCCCTCCCTCGTGGCGGAGCTGTTTGCCGGACACGGCCGTTCGCTGGACATGGTCGCAGTCATCGTCGGCCCCGGCAGCTTCACCGGGTTGCGCGCATCGATCGCACTCGCGCACGGGCTGGGGTTGGCCGCCGAGGTGCCGGTGCTGGGCGTGACGGTCGGAGCGGCCCTGTCGGCGCCCGACGGCCTGCCCGTCTGGGCGACGGTCGACAGCAAGCGCGGACGGGTGTTCATCGAACGGGATGGCACGGTGGAGACGGCCGGGCTCGCTGCGCTGCCGCTGCCGGACGGCCCGGTCGCGCTGGGCGGCGATGCGGCCCTCCTGGTCGGCGAAGCCTTGGCGAAGCGGGGGGCGGACATCCGGCTGCTGGCGGCGCCGCTGCCGGAGCCGCTCGGCATCGCGCGGGCGGCGCTGGCGGGCCGAACGGCGCCCGCGCACCCCATCTACGTCGATCCACCTGCGGCACGCCCGGGCGCCGCAGGGCGTCCGGCGCCGGCTTGAGCCCGATCGAGCCGGCCAGCGCGGCGTATGCCCCGCCGATGGCGTCGATCCATGCTGCATGCTTCCCGCCGGGCGAGCGATGGGGCCCCGACGCGATCCTGTTGCAACTCGGTTTGCCCGGCGCGTTCGGCTTCGTCGCCGAAGCCGGGGGGTTCATCCTTGCGCGGGCCGCCTCTGACGAGAGCGAAATCCTGACACTCGCGGTCGACCCTACGGTGCGCCGGGTCGGCCTCGGCAGGTCCCTCGTCGTCTGCGCGTTGACCGAGGCGGCCGCTCGTGGCGCGCGGATGATGTTTCTGGAGGTGTCCGAGCGCAACGATGCGGCGCGCGCGCTGTACGAGGCCTGCGGCTTCGTCGAAGTGGGGCGGCGCCGGGGATATTACCCGGGCCGGGTCGACGCGCTCGTGTTCTGCGCGACTATCCCTTTCGGATCCAAAGCAGGGTGATCCCATCCGGGCCGTCGTCCTGGCCCAGGATCGTGTGGCCCTGGTCCGCGGCAGCCATTGGAACGTTCCTCCTCGGCTCGTCTCCGGCGAGCGAGACAAGCAAAACGGCGCCGCTGCTCATCCTGTCGAGAGCTAGTCTGACCCGCACATAGGTCATTGGACAGTGATCGCGCGTAATGTCCAAGCTCGTGTCGGCTTTGTAAACTGGAATCATCGTCTGCGGCATAATCCGACCTTGTAAATAATCGGGCGTCGTTGGATTGCGGACTGATCGTTTGGCAGAGTATATAACCAGTCATGGATTTAGTTGAAGGGGTGGACCATGGCTGAGCCGGGCAGTACAGACGTACTCGAGTTGACTGCGCAGATCGTATCGGCGCACGTGTCGAACAATGCGATCGGCGCCGAGACCCTGCCCACCCTGATCCAGGATGTCTATCGCACCCTCGCTGGCGTGGGTAGGGAGCAGGTCGTCCCGGAGAAGCAAGCCCCCGCCGTGCCGGTGCGAAAGTCCGTCTTTCCGGATCACATCGTGTGCCTGGAAGATGGTAAGAAGCTGAAAATGCTGAAGCGGCACCTCAAGACATCATACAACATGACGCCGGAAGACTATCGCGAGAAGTGGCAATTGCCGCCTGATTATCCGATGGTCGCGCCCAACTACGCCCAACATCGCTCGTCCCTGGCCAAGAAGATCGGGCTTGGGACGAAGCCGCGCAACCGCTGACGGGCGCGGCCGGACCGCCGCTGCGGCCCTGATCCGGTTCGAGGGCGGCCATGCGTTCCGTGTCGATTGGACAGGCATGGCCGGTATCGGCTATCGCCGATGGCGGACGGACGAAGCGTTTTAGGAACACCATGGAATCGCGCATCCAGCGCTTGTGCGTGCAACATGGCTCGACCGACCGACATGTCGCGTCCGGCGCCGGACTCGCACGGCGCGTGACGTGGCCGGACGGAGCCAGGGCGCCATCAACGCCGTCGTGACCATGCACCGACCGCGCCGCAAGCCGTCGAGCTTCAGGGAGTTGCGGGCCGGTAAGCTCGGCGTGCGGCTGGCGGCCAGTGCCGACGAGGTCGATGCGGCCCAGGCCCTGCGCTACCGCGTCTTCTATGACGAGATGGGCGCCACCGCCGCACCAGCGACCGCCGCCGCCCGCCGCGACGTCGACGCCTGGGACGCCTCGGCCGACCATCTGCTGGTGTTCGACCACGAACTCGGCAGTGGCAGTGCCGGCGTGGTCGGCACCTATCGGCTGATCCAGCGCGAGGCCGCGGCCAGCGTGGGGCGGTTCTACTCGGAAGACGAGTACGACATCCGCGCCATCACCAACTTCCCCGGCGGCGTGCTCGAGCTCGGCCGCTCCTGCGTGGATGCGAGCTATCGCGGGCGGGCGGTCATGCAGCTACTCTGGCGCGGCATCGCGGCATATATCGACCTGCACGCGATCGATCTGATGTTCGGGTGCGCCAGCCTCAACGGCACCGATCCCGACGCGATGGCCGCCGAACTCACCTATCTGTATGGCCACCACCTCGCGCCTCCCGCATTGCGGCCCAAGGCGCTGCCCGCGCGCTACGTCGACATGCGCCGGCTCGACCCGGCCGCCTACGACCCGCGCCGCGCCAGTCAGGCCCTTCCACCGCTGATCAAAGGCTATCTCCGGCTCGGCGGCTTCGTTGGAGACGGGGCGGTGATCGACCAGCAATTCAACACTGTCGACGTGGCGATCGTCGTCAAGACCGACCTCGTGACCGAGCGCTACAGCAAGCATTACGAGCGGCGCAGCCAGGATTGAGAGCACCATGGATGTGATCATGACCTCCCCCCGCCTCGCTGCCGAGGCGGTTGCGGTGCTGGAGGGCGCGGGCGCGCGCATCCACTATATGGACCCGTTTCCCAAGCCCGCCGCGATCGCCGCCTTGGCCCGTGACGTCGCCGCGGTGGCGATCCTGTCGCGGCAGGGACCGGTGACGGCGGCCGTGATGGATGCTGCCCCCGGGTTGCGCATCGTCGCGCGGCACGGCGTCGGGGTGGACGACGTGGACGTGGCCGAAGCAGAGCGCCGCGGCATCCTCGTCACGCGGGCACCCGGCAGCAACACGCGGGCGGTGGCCGAGCATGCGATGGCTATGATCCTGGCCCTGGCCAAGCGGCTCGCGCCATTGTCGGCGCAGGTGGCGGCGGGCGAATGGCGGCTGGCGAGCGACAAGGTGCGCGACATCGCCGGGCTGCGCCTCGGGCTGCTCGGGTGCGGTGAGATCGGCCATGCGGTGGCGAACTTGGCGTGCGCGTTCGGGATGGATGTGGCCGCGTTCACCCGCTCGGGCGCGTCTGGGTCGGTGGCCATGATGCCCGACCTGGCTGCGCTGCTCCGACGATCGGACGTGCTCTCGCTGCACCTGCCCTACAGCCCGGCCACCCGCCATGTCATCGGAGCCGCCGAATTGGCGATGCTGCCGGTCGGGGCGACGGTCATCAACACGGCGCGCGGCGGACTGATCGACGAGGCGGCGCTGCTGGCGGCGCTCGAGAGCGGGCATGTCGCCGGCGCCGGGCTGGACGTGTTCGAGGATGAACCGCCGATGCCCGGACATCCGTTGCGGCGGCATCCCAGCGTGATCGCGACGCCGCATGTGGCGGGGGTCACGGATGGCAGCCTCGTCAACATGGGCGTCATGGCGGCGGAATGCATCGCGGCGGTGCTGACGGGGCGGGCAGTGCCGGCGGAGCGCCTCGTCCGAGCATGATCGGCGAGCGTCTGTTTGCACGGGTGCAACTCGCGCGGGGGTGGCGCGCGGATCTGTGCGCGCTCGGCTTCGGCGCGGTATCGGCGGCGGCGCTGCCACCGGTCTACCTGGTGCCAGCGTTGGTGCTGGCGGTGCCGGCGTTGCTGGCGCTCATAGAGGGCGCGCGGGGCTTCGGCGGGGCGTTTCGGCGCGGGTTCTTCTTCGGTCTCGGGCACCACGTCTTCGGCCTGTATTGGATCACCGAAGCGATCGTTCTCGAATCGGCGCGTTATTGGTGGCTCGTGCCCTTTGCGGTTCCGGCGTTGTCGGCGTTGCTGGCGCTGTTTATCGCGGCCCCCTGCGCGGTGGCCAAGCGGGCACGGCCCGGGTGGCGCCGGGTCGCGGTGCTGGCGGGCGCTTGGGTCTTGTTCGACCTGGCGCGGCAATATGTCGGCACCGGCTTCCCGTGGAACCCTTGGGGGAGCGTTTGGGCGTTTCCGGGCGTGGCCGGCGACGTCATGCTGCAACCGCTGGCCTGGATCGGCACGCCGGGGCTGACGTTGCTGACGGTGACCTTGGCCGGGGCAGCCATGCTGAGTTGGCGCTGGGCCGCTGGGGGTGCCGCGGTGCTGGCGGTGTGGGCTGGGCTGGGCTGGCACCGGATCTCGGAGCCGGCTGCGCCGCCGCCGGGGATCGACGCGGTGATCGTGCAAGGGAACGTGTCGCAGGGGCAGAAATGGGATCGGGACGCGGCGCTCGCCGCGTTCGAGCGGGAACTGGCGTTGACGCGGGCCGGCGTGGCCGAGGCGGGCAATCACCGCTCGATCGTAGTGTGGCCGGAGACGTCGACCTTTTTCGCCTTGCAGGGTGATCAGGGTGTCGAGGCGCGGTTGGCGATCGCGGAGGCGGCCAAGCCGGCCCTGGCGGCGCTGGTCGGTGGTCTGACGTTTGATCAGCCGCCTTCGGCCAACGACGCCCCCAGCAACAGCTTGGTGGCGCTCGACCCGCAAGGCGAGCTCAAAGCGACTTACAGCAAGTGGCATCTCGTGCCCTTCGGTGAATACGCCCCGAGTTGGGTTCCGCTGGCGATCCAGATCGTGCCGGGCCATCTTGCGTTTGGGAGCGGGCCGGCGACCCTGGCGCTGCCGGGCGTTCCGCCATTCGGACCGCTGATCTGCTACGAGGCGGTATTCCCGGCGCAGGTGATCGACGAGAGCAAGCGACCGCAATGGATGGTCAACATCACCAACGACGCTTGGTTCGGCAACTCGACGGGGCCTCGCCAACATCTCGCGGCGGCCCGGATGCGGGCGGTCGAGGAAGGGTTGCCGCTGGTCCGGTCCGCCAACACCGGCATCTCGGTCGTGTTTGACGCGCGGGGGCATGAGGAGGGCCGACTGGGTCTGAATCGCGCCGGAACACTGGTGTTGCCGATTCCGGGTGCGCGCCCTGCTACGTCGTTTTCACGATGGGGTTTGGTGATTCCGGGCCTGATGTCAGTGTTATGGCTGGCGATAGGATTGAGACGGGACGTGTAATCGTCCCACAATTGGGATGTATTGATAAGATTGTCACGAAGGTTGACTCCTGCTGGTTGTGTTGTTAAGGTTTTCTTCAGCTTCGCATAGTAGGCGGAAGGAACATTCATGAGCGACACCCCTGCTACGGCTGGCGCCACAACCGGCGGTGCTGAGCGCGAGAGCCGCTCGAGTCCTATCGATGCGCATGTTGGTGCCCGGATCCGGTTGCGGCGAACCTTAATGGGAATGTCACAAGAGCGTCTTGGCGAGGCCCTTGGTCTGACATTTCAGCAGGTTCAGAAGTATGAGCGTGGCGTGAACCGGGTGGGTGCGTCCCGCTTGTTCGACCTATCGCGCGTATTGGACGTCCCGATCAGCTTTTTCTTCGACGACATGCCCGAGCCGCTCGCCGGTACGAACGGCGGATACGCGACCACTCGATCGTCGAGTGGTTTCGCCGAGGGCCAAGATGGCTTCGGAACCGACGAGATGTTGAACCGGCGTGAAACGCTGGAACTCGTCCGCGCCTACTATCGGATCAACGAGCCAGCCGTGCGCAAACGCGTGTTCGACCTCATCAAGTCGATGGGACCCACCGACCTCTAGCGACGGCCGGGTTACGCCCGGAGTTGCGCGTTATCGAAGATCGGATGGCGCTGGCGGTCCAGCGCTTCCGCAAGCGATTGCGCGAGATCTCGCTTCTCGCTCTCCCCTAGCCATGTCGCGACCTCGACGGCAACGCCGGTGGCGCGCAGCATGAGCGCCGGCGTCCGACCCGGGCGCTCCTCCAGCGTCGAGCGGAGCCAGTGCACCGGCACCTGCATTTCGGACCGGGTTCCGCGCTGCGTGCGGATGATCCGCAGGCCGTCATCGGACAGCAGCAGGACCTCGGAGTGTCCCTCGATCGCGGCGTGCCGTCGCAGCAGCCACACGGCGAGCGCCACTTCGAGGCCGGTGAACCCGATCACCGGCCAGGCGCCGGCAAGCCATAGCCCAACGGCCACTAGAATGCTCAACGACGCGAGTGCCCCGATCAGCCACCGCATCCCGCGTCTGCCGAGGCTTCGATGCGGAACGATGACCGCCTCGAAGAGCACCGGGTTGCTCGCTTGAACCGTCATGCCGTCCATTGTGGTGAGCTTTCGCCGGCGTGCTAGTGCCGCGAGTTCTTGCGCGCCGGCGATGTGGACCGCAATAGGCATCGACATGGCCAAGGTTCCGCGCAAAACGCCGAGGATGACACAGGCCGGAGTGGTCGCGTTCATCGATGCCCTGGCCCAGATCTATCCGGCGGGCCAAAGCGAACTCGACTTCACCGACGCGTTCACCCTGCTCGTCGCGGTCGTGCTGTCGGCCCAGACGACGGACGCCTCGGTGAACAAGGCGACGGCGAGCCTGTTCGCCGCGGCGCGGGATCCGGCCTCCATGACGGCGTTGGGCGCGGACGGAATTGCGCCGCACATCAAGCGGCTCGGGCTGTGGCAGGCCAAGGCGAAGAACGTGGCGGAACTCTCCCGCCTTCTCGTCGAGCGGCATGGCGGCATCGTGCCCGCACAGCGTGACGCGCTCGAGGCGCTCCCCGGGGTCGGGCGAAAGACGGCCAACGTCGTGCTGAACGTCGCGTTCGGCGAGGCGACGATGGCGGTCGACACACATGTGTTCCGGTTGGGCAACCGCACCGGGATCGCGCCCGGCAAGACCGTGCGCGAGGTCGAGGATGGGCTGGTGCGGCGCATTCCTCAGCGCGAGCTTGCGCCCGGCGCACCACTGGCTGATCCTGCACGGCCGCTACGTCTGCAAGGCGCGCCGTCCGGAGTGCTGGCGCTGCGTCGCCGCGGCGCCATGCCGGTTTCCCGACAAGACCCTCGCGCCAGGAGGACCGCCTACGGCGTGACGACGCCGCGGTCGGCGGTGAACGCAGGCGGGTCGCTCGCCGGGAAACTCTCATCCATTGCGACGTCGACCGCGCGATCCGATGCGGATGCGGGAGACCCTGCGGACGCCGGAGCGGCGTCGGCTTCGACCATCAGGCGCGCCCGCTCCCAAAACTCCGCGTCCCGGCCGTCCGGCGAGCCCTCTTTCTCCCACAAGGCGTAGGCGCGTTCGCGAATCAGCTGTTCGTTGCCGTTATCCATGGTGCCCTCCGTAAGCTGCAACGCTCGGGCCGGGCTGCGGATGTATGCACGATGGCATGATCATCAGGGGGGATCGGAGGCGGCTGGCCCCAGTTGCAAGTACGTGGCGTCGAACTCCGCCGCGACTTTGAGGCCGCTCCAATTCAACGCGGAGAAGGTACGGCTGCGCAGCGTCATGAGGTTCTCGCGGCGGAGCTCCTGGATCACGCGGTTCACATGCACGGTGGACAGCCCGGTCGCGTCGGCCAGTTCGCTCTGGGTGAGCGGAAGGTCGCAGATGCCGTCGCGGGCCAGCCCGACCGCTTCCATGCGGGTGACGAGTTCACAGAGGACGTGTGCGACCCGCTGGTAGGCGCTCCGCCGCCCGACATTGACGATCCATTCGCGGAAGATGGCGGCTTCGACCAGGGTCTCGTGCCAGAACAGGCGAGCCAGGAGCGGCTCGACCAGCATGTCGGCGATGCTGCCATGGGAGACGGTGGCGATGCGAACCCCGGTCAGCGTGCCGATGCTGTGATCGAGGCGGTGGAGCGTAAAGCTCTGCAGGTCCATGAAATCGCCGGCAACATGGAACGACAGGATTTGTCGGCGGCCGTCTGCCAGGGTGCGGTAGCGGGCGGCGAAGCCGTCGACGAGCAGAATGCAAGTTGTTGGCCGGTCACCCTCCCGGGCAAGGTCCTGATCGGCGGCAACGTCGCGAAGTTGATAGGGGACGCTGTCGACAATTCGTATCTCCCTCGCGCTCAGTTTTGCACGAGAAATTAACTTTTGTGTAAGAAGCGATGGAGAATCATCGTCCACTGTAGCGCGACCTCGTTTTCCGACCGGGTAACAAGGCACGCTAATCTTGGAAGCAATACAACATTTGATAGATTTTGTCTTGCTTTATTTTCTCGCTCGACATTAGGCGCGATGGTAGGGATGTCCGGCCTGAATGGACTGCGCCCGATACAGCTGTTCGGCTAGCAAAACCCTCGCCAGCATGTGCGGCCACGTCATCGGTCCGAGCGCCAGCCGGACCGCCGCGCGTTCGAGCACCGGGTCGCTTAGTCCCTCGGCGCCTCCGATCAGGAACACGAGCGGATGCGGCTGTGCGATCCAGCGCGCGAGCTGGCCGGCAAACGCCTCGCTGGTCATGGATTGGCCTTTGAGGTCGAGGGCGATGGCCAAGGCAGCGGGCGGCAGGGCGGCCAGCATGGCAGCCGCCTCGCGGCGCTTGGCCTCGAGCGGGGAGCCGGGCGCTTCGCCGATCTCGCGCACGGCGAGCTTGGGCCGCAGCCGGACCGCGTACCGGTCGAACAGCGTGCGTTCGGGGCCCGGCCGGAGCTTGCCGACTGCGATCAGCAGCATGTAATCAGCGTCCATGCCAATGAATGCGCGAGTCACCCTGGTCGCCTGCGCGGCGCTGCTGCTCGGCGCCGCGGCGCCGGCGCGGCCCGGTCCGGCAGCCCCGGTGACCCTGAGGGACAATGCCGGCACTCAAGCGGACGCCACAGCCCGGCGGCTGTCGGCCGACGATCTCGCCGCCGCCCGCTCGCGAGGGGACACCCCGCTGGTGCTGACGGGCCGGGGCGTGCTGGGCGGGGCGCAACCGGCGCTGTTCGTGCAGCTGCAATCGACGCAGGAGTGCGGGTCGGCGGGATGTGCGACGTCGGTGTACTCGTTCGAACACGGGCGATGGCAGCGGGTGCTGGATAGCGCGACGGGACGGCTGACCATCTCGGCCAAGAAGACGCGAGGCCGGAACGACATCCTCTCGGACGATGATCATTACGTTTGGAATGGCACGAGCTATGTCAGCCTCGACCCGGTGCCGAGCGTCAATCTGCGCCCGCACCCGCGGCGGCGGTAGCTAACCCGCCTCAGGCTCGTCCAGCTCGGCGCCCCACATCCGTTCGAGGCCATAAAGCTCGCGCGCCTCAGGCTTGAACAGGTGGACGACGATGTCGCCGGCGTCGATCAGCACCCAATCCGAGCCGCCGGCGCCCTCGATCTGGACGCGTTTGATGCCGACCTCGGCGAGCTTCTCCTCGAGATGGGTGGCCATGGCGCTGATCTGCCGGTCAGCCAGGCCCGTCGCGATGATCATGCGGTCCGTGAAGGCAGCCCGGCCGGCGAGGTCGAGGGCGACGACGTCCTCCCCCTTGTCGCCCTCGAGGCTCTCGACGATGACGGCCTGCAGCTTGTCGAGGCGCTCCTTGGCCGAGGGCGGCGGCGGGGCGGGCTTGCTGCGCGAGCGGGGGCCGGCGACGGCGGCCTTCTTGCGCGGGGTCCCCGGCGCCTTGGCGGCTTCGGCCAGGCCGGCGGTGGCGACACCGGTCTTCGAGGTACGGCGGGCTGGCGGCTTGGCGGCCGGGTCCTGCGGCGGCTTCCTGGCTATGACGTCACTCCTACTTTCGATTTGCGCAGCTCGGTGGCCGACAGGGAATTTTGGCGCGCCGGCAGGAACGTCCAAGCCGGCCCGGGAGAGCCGGCCAGTGCGGACGCCGTGTGCGGCGGACGAAAGGCGCGGCAAAACCGGTGCGCAGCCTTACCAGCCAACGCATGCCCATTATAGCCCGGGCGCGGCATGACCGCGAACGGCATCATGCGGACGATATCGGTCCAGTGCTGCCACCGGGGCAGTTGCGCCAGATTGTCGGCCCCCATCAGCCAGACGAAGCGGATGTTCGGAAACAGGCGGCGCAGCGCCCGCAGCGTGTCGTAGGTATAGCGCGTGCCGAGCTTGGCCTCGATGGTGGTGGCGACGATGCGGCGGCCGTCGGCAATTCCCTGCGCGCTGGCGAGGCGGTCGGCCAGGCTGTTCATGCCGGCGCGGGGCTTGAGCGGGTTGCCGGGCGAGACCAGGAGCCAGATCTGATCGAGTTGGAGCCGGCGGCGAGCCAGGGTGGCCACGTGGAGGTGACCGGCATGGGCCGGGTTGAACGAGCCGCCGAGCAGGCCGACGCGCAGGCGTCGCCGGTCGCCCCAGCGCGGGATGGGGTCGCGCGCGGCCTCGTGCGCCATGTCGTCATCGAAGGACGCCATGGATCGGAGATGCGTCAGTGACGCACCTGGCCAGCGCCGCGGACGATGTAGCGGAACGTGGTGAGCTGTTCGGGCCCGACCGGGCCGCGGGCGTGCATGCGGCCGGTCGCGATGCCGATCTCGGCGCCGAACCCGAACTCGCCGCCGTCGCAGAACTGGGTCGACGCGTTCCAGAGCGCCACGGCACTGCCGACCCCGGCGAGGAACCGCTCGGCTGCCGCGGCGTCCTCGGTGACAATCGACTCGGTGTGCTCGCTGCCATAGCGGGCGATATGGGCCAGGGCGGCGTCCACGCCGTCCACGACGGCGATCGACAGGGTGGGGCCGAGCCATTCGGTGGCGAAGTCGGCGTCGGTGGCTTCGGCCAGCGTGGGGACGATGGCGCGCGCGCGGCCGTCGGCGCGGAAGCCGCAGCCGAGGGCCGCCAGATCGTCGACCAGGAGCGGAAGCAGGGAGACGGCGCAGGCGGCGTCGATCAGGAGGGTTTCGGTCGCGCCGCAGACGCCGGTGCGGCGCATCTTGGCGTTGGCGAGGATGGCGCGGGCCATGGCCGGGTCGGCGGCAGCATGGACGTAGGTGTGGCAGAGGCCTTCGGCATGGGCGAGGACGGGCACGCGGGCCTCGGCCTGCACGCGCTCGACGAGGGAGCGGCCGCCGCGGGGGATGATGAGGTCAATCTGCCCGGCGGCGGCCAGCATGGCGGCGACATAGCCTCGCTCCGGGCTGGGGGGCGACTGCACGGCGTCTTCGGGCAGCCCGGCGGCGGCAAGGCCCGCGTGCATCGCCTGCTGGATGGCTGCGGCGGAGCGGTGGCTGTCGGACCCGCCCCGGAGAATGGCGGCGTTGCCGGATTTGAGGCAGAGCCCGGCGGCGTCGGCGCCGACATTGGGGCGGCTCTCGTAGATCATGCCGATCACGCCGAGCGGCTGCGGGATGCGGCTGAAGCGCAAGCCATTGGGCCGGGTCCATTCGGCCAGGGTGCGGGCGAGCGGGTCCGGAAGGGCGGCCACGACGTCGAGGCCGCCGGCCATGGCCTCGAGGCGATCGGGGGTGAGGAGGAGGCGGTCGCGGAAGGCGGAGGTGCCCTGGAAGGCGGCGACGTCGGCCTCGTTGGCGGCGATGATCGCCGGTGCAGCGTGCCGGAGGGCGCGTGCGGCGGCGACCAGCGCCTCATTGCGTTGCGCGGCCGGGGACGTGGCGAGAATGGCGGCCGCTTCTCTCGCGCGCGGACCGGCCGAGAGAAGCCACGCCATGCAATGATCGGAGTGCCAGTTCATGTCGAAACCCTTGCCACGGAGGACATTGCCGTTCCCGGTGGCTGGGCGCCAGGGCCAACCGTTGCTGCGCTGCGCAGACCAGCGTTGAGGCGATATGTCAGAGTTGGGTTCAGCTTGTATGCTCTGGCGCATGTCGGACGCGCCGCTTCGCCCATCGGTCACCCGCGCGCTGATACTGGGATACGCGTGTGCTGGCGGGGTCGTGGTGTTGTGGTCGGGGTTCAGCCTGGCCGGACGGTGGGCGGCCTTGGCGCCGGGAGTGCGGCTGACGCCGTGGGATTTGGCGGCGTTGCGGTATGCGGTGGCGCTGCCGGTGGGGCTCGGGCTTTGGATCGCCGGGCCGGGCCGGGGGCTCGACTGGCGTCGCGGCGTCGCGGTGGTGGGGCTGGCCGGGCTCTGCTTTCCGTTGCCGGCCTATGTCGGGTTCAGCTACGCGCCGGCGGCCCATGCGGCGGTGATCATGTCGGGGATGCTGCCGTTCTTCGTGACGCTCGGATTGGCGCTGCTGGGCGCGGAGCGGTGGAGCGCGGCGCGGCTGCAGAGCCTCGTCGTGCTGGTGGGAGGGATCGGGCTGCTCGGCTACGCGGCCGCGGTGCAGCCGGCGCGGGCGGGCGCATGGCGCGGGGACCTGCTGTTCCTGGTGGCGGTGATCTCCTGGGCGGGGTTCACGATACTTGCGCGGCGCTGGGCGGTGACGCCGTGGCAGGTGGTGAGCACGGTCGGAATCTGGGCGGGGCTGCTCTATTTGCCGGTGTGGGCCATCGCGCTGCCGAGCCACCTGCCGCAGGTGCCGGTCGCGGCGATCGCGTTCCAGGCGGTCATGCAGGGGGCGCTGGTGACGGTTCTGTCGGTCGTGCTGTTCACACGGGCGCTGATGCTGCTGGGGGCGGAGCGGGTGTCGCTGGTGGCGGCGCTGGTCCCGGGCGTGGCCGGGGTGCTGGCGGTGCCGCTGCTCGGGGAGGAGTTGGGGGGAGCTGATGCGGCGGGGCTGGTGCTGGTGAGCGTGGCGGTGGTGCTGGGCGTGCGGCGAGGGCGGGCTTAGCCGCGCCGGTTCACTCGCCGTAGCGCTGTTCGGTCCAGGGATCGCCGCGATCGTGGTAGCCGCGCTCTTCCCAGTAGCCGGGCTGGTCGGCCGCGATCAGCTCGATGCGATGCAGCCACTTGGCGCTTTTCCAGAGATAGAGATGCGGCACGAGGACACGGACCGGGCCGCCGTGCTCGCGGGTGAGCGGTCTGCCGTCCCAGGCATGGACGAGCATGGCGCCGGGGGCGGCGAAGTCTTCGAGCGGGAGGTTGGTGGTGTAGCCGTCGTAGGAGTGCAGGATGACGTAGTGCGCGTCCGGCTTGGGGCCGACCAGGGCGAGCAGGTCGCTCGTGGCGACGCCGGACCAGCGATTGTCGTAGCGGGACCAGGTGGTGACGCAGTGCATGTCGGACACGGCCTCACGCTGCGGGAGAGCCAGAAAGCTCTCCCATGTCCATTCCATCTGCTCGTCGACGAGGCCGAAGACGCGCAGCCGCCATTGGTCCGGGGTGATATGCGGCTGGGTGCCGAGGTCGAGCACCGGCCAGTCGCGGACGAGGTGCTGGCCCGGCGGCAGCCGGTCGCTGCCCTCGCGGGCGACCTGGCCGGTGAGGAACCGGCCTTCCGCGGCCCAGCGCTGCTTGGTGCGGGTGAGCTTGCTTGGCGTGGGCGTGTCGCTCATCGCCGGTTCAGGCAGCTTGCTTGAGGCCGAACGACGCGGCAGCGGCGGCAAGGACCTCGTAGGAGTGGATGCGAGCGGTTTGGTCGAAGATGGCCGAGGCGACCATCAGTTCGTCGGCGCCGGTTTCGGCGATGAAGCGCTCGAGGCCGCGGCCGACGGTGTCGGCAGAGCCCACGAAGGAGCGGGCGAGCATGGAGGACGCCTGGGCCTTCTCGTGGGGCTCCCAGTAGGCGTCGATGTCGTCGATCGGGGGCAGGAGCTTGCCGCGGGTGTTGCGGAGCATGTTGGTGAAGCTCTGCTGCTGCGAGGTGAACAGGCGGCGGGCTTGGGCGTCGGTGTCGGCGGCGACGACGTTGCATCCGACCATGGCGTAGGGGCGTGCGAGCTGGGCGGAGGGGCGGAACGTCTCGCGATAGATGCGCAGGGCTTGGATCAGCGAGCCGGGGGCGAAATGCGAGGCGAAGGCATACGGCAGGCCGAGGACGGCGGCCAACTGGGCGCCGAACGTGCTCGAGCCGAGGATCCAGAGCGGGATGTTGCTGTCCATGCCGGGGACGGCCTTGACGTGTTGGCCGTCTTGCACCGGGCCGAGCAGCGCTTGCAGCTCGAGGACGTCTTGGGGGAAGCGGTCGGAGCTGCCCGGGTCGCGGCGCATGGCGCGCCAGGTGTAGCCGTCGGTGCCGGGCGCGCGGCCGAGGCCGAGGTCGACCCGGCCCGGGAACAGGGCCTCGAGCGTGCCGAACTGTTCGGCGATGACGAGGGGGGAGTGGTTCGGCAGCATCACGCCGCCGGCGCCGATGCGGATGCGGGACGTGCCTTCGGCGACGAAGCATAGGGCGACCGCCGTGGCCGCGCTGGCGATGCCGGTCATGTTGTGGTGCTCGGCCATCCAATAGCGGTTGTAGCCGAGCCGTTCGGCGTGCCGGGCGAGGTCGCGGGCGCGGCGGAGCGCGTCACCGGGCGAGGCGCCCTGGGGCACGGGGGCGAGGTCGAGGATCGAGAGGGCGGTCATGGCGATGGCCTCCGGGGCGCTGGTCTCCTGCTGGGAGACAATATCGGGCGATGGCGGCGCGGGTTCAACCGCGGCTTTACCGGGGTTTACGGGTGTAAATATCCGTCAAGTAAAAGCTTGACACCCTTACCGGCCTCAGACTGGTCTACATGTTTCAATTTTGCGGCTCGATGCCCTTAATAGTGTTCATCGAAGACAAGCGTCTGGAGTTCACGACAATGGCCAGTATCAACCATCCTTCTTCATCGGACATGCTGACGACGACCGCAATGGCCGCGTTGGTGACACCGGACCACGACGCAGGACTGTGCCATGATCACCACTGGGCGCGTGACCCGGCGGCGGAGCGGCGGGCCTACCCAGTTGTCGCCAACCCGGCGCTGATCTCGACCCCGAGCAGCGCGACGCACGACGACGCCCACTACGCGAACTGAACGGCCGATATGTCCACGATCAATTACGCGCCGGACGGCTTCTCCGGCAGCGCGCCGCGCCTGCCGCGGGCCGCAACCAGCGTCCAGCAGACCGTCGACAGCGTCTCGGCGCTGATCGAGAGCAAGAAGGGCACGTGGAACGCGATCAGTCCGGAGGCGGTCGGGCGGATGCGGTTGCAGAACCGGTTCCTGACCGGGCTCGACATCGCACGGTTCACCGCAGGGATCATGCGGCGCGACATGGCGGCGTTCGACGCGGACCCCACCGCCTATACGCAGTCGCTGGGCGCGTGGCACGGGTTCGTGGCGCAGCAGCACATGATCGCGGTCAAGAAGCATTTCGGCACCACCCAGCGCCGCTACATCTACCTGTCCGGCTGGATGGTGGCGGCCCTGCGCTCGGAATTCGGGCCGCTGCCGGACCAATCGATGCACGAGAAGACGTCGGTGCCGGCGCTCATCACCGAGATCTACACCTTCTTGCGGCAGGCGGACGCGCGGGAGCTGGGCAATCTGTTCCGGGCGGTGGATGCGGCCCGGGCGCGGGGGGAGCATGGGATCGCGTCCGAGCTGCAGGCGCAGATCGACACCCACGAGACGCACGTGGTGCCGATCATCGCGGACATCGACGCGGGGTTCGGCAACGCGGAGGCGACCTACCTTCTGGCCAGGAAGATGATCGAGGCCGGGGCCTGCGCGCTGCAGATCGAGAACCAGGTCTCGGACGAGAAGCAGTGCGGCCACCAGGACGGCAAGGTGACGGTGCCGCATGAGGATTTCATCGCCAAGATCAGGGCGATCCGATACGCGTTCCTGGAGTTGGGGGTCGAAGACGGGATCATCGTCACGCGGACCGACTCGCTGGGGGCCGGACTGACGAAGCAGATCGCGGTCAGTCACGCGCCGGGCGATCTCGGCGACCAATACAATTCGTTCCTGGACTGCGAGGAGGTCACGGTCGACACGGCGGGCAACGGGGATGTGCTGATCAACCGGGGTGGGACGCTGCTGCGGCCGAAGCGGCTGGCGAGCAACTTATATCAGTTCCGCGCCGGCACGGGGGCGGACCGGTGCGTGCTGGACGGGATCACGTCGCTGCAGAACGGGGCGGACCTGCTCTGGATCGAGACCGAGAAGCCGCATGTGGAGCAGATCGCGTCGATGATGGACCGGATCAGGGCCGTCGTTCCGAATGCCAAGCTGGCCTACAACAACTCGCCGTCGTTCAACTGGACGCTGAACTTCCGCCAGCAGGTGTACGACAGCTGGGTGGAGAACGGGAACGACGTGTCGGCGTACGATCGATCCAAGCTGATGAGCGTGGCGTATGACGACACGGCGCTCGCGGCGGAGGCGGACGAGCGGATCCGGACGTTCCAGGCCGATGCGGCCAAGCGGGCCGGCATCTTCCATCATCTGATCACGCTGCCGACTTACCACACCGAGGCGCTTGCGGCCGACAACCTGGCCAAAGCGTATTTCGGGGCGGAAGGGATGCTCGGCTACGTCAAGGGGGTGCAGCGGCAGGAGATCCGGCAGGGCGTGGCGTGCGTGCGGCACCAGAACATGGCCGGGTCGGACATCGGGGACGACCACAAGGAATATTTCGCGGGAGCGGCGGCGCTGAAGGCGGGCGGCGCCCACAACACGATGAACCAGTTCTAGGTGGGCTGGACGTCAAGCCGCCGTCCAGCCACCGTCTGCGGCGTAGGTGGCGCCGTGGACGAAGCTGGCGCGGTCGGAGCAGAGCCAGACGACCAATTCGGCGATCTCCGGGGGGCTGCCGAGGCGACCCAGGGGCGTCGAATTGATGAGGTGTTCGCCGAAGATGGCGCGGCTCGTCGTGGTCATGCGGGTCTCGACGTAGCCGGGGCAGACTGAGTTGATGCGGATGTTCTCGGTGCCGTATTCGAGCGCCGCCGCCTTGGTCAGCCCGTTTACCGCGTGTTTGGCCGCGACGTAGGCCGATGAGACGCGTAGGCCGACGAGGCCCGCGATCGACGCGGTGTTGACGATCGCGCCGCCGCCGCCCGCCTGCATGGCGGGAAGCTCGTGCTTCATGCAGAGCCAGACGCTCTTAAGGTTGATCTCGATCATCCGGTCCCAGGCCGCTTCGTCCCATTCGGCGGTCTTTCTGCCCTGCATGCCGAGTTGGTAGGGCGCGATGCCGGCGTTGTTGAAGGCGCAGTCGAGCCGGCCGTAGGCCGCCGTGACGGTGTCGATCAGCGCGGCGACGTCGCCCGACCGGGTCAAGTCTCCGGCCTTGGCGATGGCTTGGCCGCCCGCCTCGTTGATTGCGGCGACCGTCGCGGCCGCGGTGTCGGCCTCGATGTCGGCGACGACCACGCGCGCGCCTTCCCGGGCCATGGCCAGGGCGGTGGCGCGGCCGATGCCGTTGCCGCCGCCGGTGACCAGGGCGGATTTGCCCTCGAGCAAACCCGCCACGCTACGGCGCCAGGTACTGGTCGAAGAACATCCGGATCTCGCCGTAGACTTCAGCGGTCTCGGGCGCGGCCGGGTCGAAGTTGTACTGCGCGTGCGAGAGGCCTTCGAAGACTTGCAACGTCGCGGGCACGCCGGCCTCGCGCAGCTTGCGATGCGTGCGGACGGTGTTGCTGAGGAACAGGTCGCGGGTGCCGCTGGTCAGGATCGCCGGCGGGAAGCCGTGGAAGTCGCCGTAGATCGGCGAGAGTTGCGGGTCCTTCATGTCGTGGCCGTTGGCGTAGATCGTGGCGGCGTGGGTGAGGTAGCCGCTGTAGCTGACCAGTACGTTGTCGAGCCATTCGTTGGTCTTGTACGTGTCGCCGGTCTCGGTGAGGTCCGACCAGGGCGTGCCGGGCGCGATGGCAGCCGGCAGCGGCAGGTGCTCGGTTTTGGCGCGCAGGATCATCGCGAGCGTCATGCCGCCGCCGGTGGACGTGCCGACGATGCCGATGCGCTTGGGATCGGTGGTTTTGATGGCTTCCTTGTAGACGGCCATCGCGTCGTCCATTGCGGCCGGATAGGGCGCGTCGGGCGGCATGCGGTAGTCGATCTCGATGACCTTGTAGCCGCCGAGAGCGGACATCAGCATCGCTTCGCCCGTGCCCGAGACGCCCGGACCGTAGACGTAGCCGCCGCCATGGGGGTTGAGGATGAGTTGGTTGCGGTGGTTCTCCGGCATCGACTTGGGGGTGAACACGTAGCAGTTCACGCCGCCGATCGTGCTCTGCTCCATCGTGACGTCGAGCGCCTTACGTGTCTTGGCCAGGGGCTCCAGCGTCGCGTCGGCGAGCTTTTTGACCAGCGCCCGCCAGGCGTCGGGGTCGGCCGGGTTGGCGTCCCAGGCCGGCCCGCGATAGGGCGCGGCGACCAACGACTGCGCGGCTTTGGACAGACCGGGCTCGTCCGGGACGGGGATGGCGCGGCCTGGCACGGTGCGCGGCCCGGGCTTGGCGTTGGCCGCGTTCTGCGGTGCTTCGAGCGCGGAGAAGCCGTCTTCCTGCGCCAAGGCGGGGACTGCGACCGCCAGCATGGCCGCGACGAGGTGGATTTTCACGCCGATTTCCTCCCGTATGTTTGCCTCGGCTATGACGGGTGCGTGCGTGGGAAGCAAGCCTTGAAGCAGATGCGCCTGATGGGCTTCGACATGAACTGCGTCGGGCACATCCAGCAGGGGATGTGGCGGCATCCGCGGGACCGTTCGGCCGATTATACCAGCCTCGCGCATTGGACCGGGCTCGCCCGGCTGCTCGAGCGCGGGTTGTTCGACGGGCTTTTCTTGGCCGATGTGCTCGGGGTCTACGACGTGCACGGCGGCAGCCCGGCGGCGGCGATCGAGCATGCAGTGCAGGTGCCGGTCGGCGATCCGCTGCTGCTCGTGCCGGCGATGGCCGCGGCGACGCGCGACCTCGGCTTCGGTGTGACGGTGAACCTTAGCTACGAGGCGCCATTCGCCTTTGCGCGGCGGATGTCGACGCTGGACCACCTGACACAGGGGCGGATCGGCTGGAACATCGTGACCGGATATCTCGACAGCGCCGCCCGAGCGATGGGGCAGGACCGACAGCGGGCGCATGACGACCGGTACGATGTCGCGGACGATTTCATGAACGCGGTCTATGCGTTGTGGGAGGGAAGCTGGGCCGAAGGGGCCATGCTGCGCGACAAGGAGAGCGGACGGTTCGCCGACCCGGCGCTGGTGCGGACGATCAGGCACGAGGGGCGGTATCACCGGATGGAGGCGGTGCATCTGTGCGAGCCGTCGCCGCAGCGGGTGCCGGTGCTGTTTCAGGCGGGGTCCTCCGGTCGGGGGCGGGCGTTCGCGGGGGCGCATGCGGAGTGTGTGTTCCTGAATGGGCAGGGGCACGCGGCGGTGCGGGCGCATGTGGAGGCGATCCGGGCGGCGGCGGCGGATGCGGGGCGAGCGCGGAACGACGTGCTGGCGTTCGTGGGCGCGACGGTGATCGTGGCCGAGACGGCGGCGCTGGCCGAGGCGAAGTTGGCCGACTACCGGCGGTATGCCGCGCCGGAGGCCGCCCTGGTGCATGCGTCGGCGTCGATGGGGATCGATCTCGAGCGGTTCGGGATGGACGAGCCGATCGGCGGCGAGAGCAACGCGATCACGTCGAACCTGGCGGCGATGGCGCAGCAGGGGATGACCAAGCGCAAGCTGCTCGACCGGATGGTGCTCGGCAGCCGGCAGACGCCGATCGTGGGCGACCCGGCGCAAATTGCGGACGCACTGATCGCGTGGGTGGAGCAGGCCGACGTGGACGGCTTCATCCTGTCACGGACGGTGACGCCGGAATGTTTCGAAGATTTCGTGGAGCTGGTCGTGCCGGAGCTGCAGCGGCGGGGCGTCTACAAGGAGCGGTATGCGCCGGGAACGTTGCGGGAAAAGCTGTTCGGGGGCGGGCGGATGGTGCCCGCAGAGCATCCGGCGGCGAAGTTCAGGGAATTGCCCTAGGATTCCTGGATCGGCCTCGCGCTTAGAACTCGAGGAGGTTCTCGCGGAAGGTCTGGTGTGCGTACTGCTTGCGGACGAGGCCGCGCTGCTGGAGGGCGGGCACGAGGCCATCGGTGATTTCGGCCACGCTGCGGCGGCTGGCGTTGCCGAGCGTGATGAGAAAGCCGTCGCCGCCGATCTCCTGCATCACTTCGGCCATCTGGCCGGCGATGCTGTCGGGGGTGCCGACGAAATCGATGCTGCCGCCGGCGCTGCTATGGGCGATGACGGCTTCGCGCAGGGTCTTGCCGCCGGCCTTGCGGATGAAGTTGGTCAGGCTGGATTGGTGGCCGTTGGTGGTCAGCTCCTGGACGGGGGCGTCGAGGTCGTGGCCGGAGAAGTCGATGTTGGTGGTCCAGCCGATCTGGGCCATGCATTGGTCCAGATGGCTCGCAGCCCAGGTCGCGCGGCGGTCGGCGCGTTCGAGGGCGTGGGCCTCGGTCTCGCCGAGGACGGGGACGGCCATGAACAGGACCTTGCAGGTGGCGGGGTCGCGGCCGAAGGCGCGCATATGGGTGTGGACCTGGTCGCGGTATTCCTTCATCGCGGCGATGCCCTTCGGGTGCGCGACGATGGTGTCGGCGTAGCGGGCGGCGATCTGGCGGCCCTTGGGCGAGCCGCCGGCCTGGGCGATCACGGGGCGGCCCTGTGGGGCGGGGCCGGAGTTGAGCGGGCCGCGGCTGGCGTAATGCTGGCCCTTGAAATCGATGGTGTGGACACGGGCGGGGTCGATCAGGATGCCCGATTTACGGTCGGCGACGATGGCGCCGGGCTCCCAGGAGTTCCAGAGGCGGGTCACGACGTCGATGTATTCGTGCGCCATCTCGTAGCGCTGGTCGTGTTCGGGCAGGGCGTCGAGGCCGAAATTCTGCGCCGAGAAGTCGGAGCTGCCGGTGACCATGTTCCAGCCGGCGCGGCCGGCCGACACCTGGTCGAGCGTGCCCACGATGCGGGCGGTAAGATACGGGTGGTAGGCGAAGGTGGAGAGGGTGGGGACGATGCCGAGCCGGGTCGTGGCGGCGGCCATGAGGCTGGCGATGACGGTGGGCTCCTGGCGGGGGATCGACATGCCGTTTTCGAGGAAGATGTCGCGCTTGTTCTGCCAGTTCTGGCCGACGTAGATGGAATCCTCGAGCAGCAAGTAGTCGAAGCCGGCGCGCTCGATATTGCGGGCCAAGTCGAGGAACATGCCGGCGTCCATCCATTCTTCGCTGATGTTGCCGGTCCAGTCGGCGCCCCAGGCTTGGATGCTCGAGCCTTGGAGGAACCAGGCGAGATGGAAGGGAGCGCAGCTCATCGGGGCAGGGTAAGCACCGTGGTGCGCTGCAGCAAGAGCTTGACCGGCCAGGGACGCACGGCTTCGATGCCGGCATGACCACACAGACCACGGACGTCGTCGTCATCGGGCTTGGCGCGGTGGGCAGTGCGACGCTGCACCGGCTGGCGTTGCAGGGGATCAGAGCCGTCGGGATCGACCGGTTCGATCCGCCGCACGATCGGGGCTCCACGCATGGCGAGACGCGCATCACGCGGCTGTCGATCGCGGAGGGGCCGGCCTACGTGCCGCTGGCGCGGCGGTCGCACGACATCTGGCGCGAGCTGGAGGCGGAGACGGGGGAGACGCTGTTTGCGCAGATCGGGCTGCTGGTGATCGGCGAGGGCGACGGAGCGCCGAGCCATGGGCAGGCCGGGTTCCTGGGCAGCACGCTGGCGATCGCGGAGTCGCACGCGATCCCGCACGAGGTGCTGGACAGCGCGGAGATCCGGCGGCGGTATCCTCAGTTCGCGGTGCGCGACGAGGAGCGGGCGTATTTCGAGCCGAGCGCCGGGGTGTTGTTCCCGGAGCGGAGCGTGGCGCTGCAGCTTCGACTGGCGCGCGGGCTTGGCGCGGCCGTGCGGACTGGGGAGACCGTGCTGTCGATGACGCCGTCCGGGAGTGGTGTCGCGGTGGTGACCGACCGGGGGCGGATCGAGGCGGGCCGGGTCGTGTTGGCGGCCGGGGCGTGGTTGCCGGGGCTGGCCGGCGGGGCCGCGCCGCGGGTGACGAGCGTGGAGCGGCAGACGTTCCTGTGGTTCGATCCGGACCAGCCCGAGCTCTACGACCCGGCGCGCTGCCCGCCGTTCATTTGGATGCATGGCGCGCGCGAGGAGGATTATCTGTACGGGTTCCCGATGCTGCCCGGCACGACCGGCGTGAAGGCCGGGACCGAGCGGTATGTGGGGCACGTCGATCCGGACCGGGTCGATCGCGAAGTGTCCGAGGCGGAGGTGACCGAGACGTATGAACGGCACATGGCCGGGCGGTTGCGCGGGTTAGGCAACAAGCTGCTCAAGACGGCGACCTGCCTCTATACGGTCACGCAGGATTCGGGGTTCATCATCGACCGGCTGGGCGAAGACGGGCGGGTGCTGGTGGCCTCCTGCTGCTCGGGGCACGGGTTCAAGCACTCGCCGGCGCTGGGCGAGGAATTGGCTCGGCTGGCCGCCGACCCGGCGCGGGCCGCGGAGCCGAGCTTCGCGATAGCCCGGTTCGGCGAGGGGCTACACGAGCGACAACGCGGCATACCATAGCGGGAGCGTCAGGAAGGACAGGACGATCCCGATGCCGACCATCAGCGTGATGAGAGACTGGCTCAGGCCGTATTGAATCGCGACGATCGCGCCGCCGATCTGTGGGCCCATGGCCGCCTCGAAGATCGTGACGCGCGCCGTCTCGCCGGTCCATGAGAGCGCGTGGACGTACAGCAGCGCGACCAGCAGGGGCCCCAGGACCAGCTTGAACCCGAGCCCCATGCCGAGCGGCATCTTGTTGCCGGCCATCTGGTTCAGCCGGAGCTGTAGGCCGACCGACACCAAGGCGAGCGGCGCCAGGGTGTCACCCAGGCGGCGCAACACGCCGGACAGCCAGGCCGGATAGTCCATCGGCAGCAGCACGAGCGCGAGCGCCAGGGCGATCAGCGGCGGGAACGTGACGATCCGGCGCGCGACCTCCTGCCACGATGCCGTGCCGGACGAGTAGATGCAGGCGACGGTGATGCCGAGCGTGCTCAATACCAGATACGTGCCGAGCTGATCGATCAGGATGCCGGTCGACAGATTGCTGACGCCATAGAACGTCTCGATCATCGGCAGTCCGACGAAGGACGTGTTCGCCAACCCGGCCGTCATGATCAGCGCACCGGTGATGCCGGGCGACAGGTGCATGATGCGGCCGAGTGCCGCGAACAGCCCGGCGCTGATGGCGAACAGGAGCCAAGGCATGGCGACCGGAAACATCAGGTCGGGCGATAACCGCAAGCCGTGGATCTGACCCAGGATCAGCGCCGGCAGCGCCACATGGATGATGAAGCCGTTGATCGCGACATGGGCGTTCTCCGGCATGCGCTTGGTTGCACGCATGATCATGCCGACGAGCAAACAGATGACGAGCATGGCGATATTGGTCATGGATTTTCCTCACCTCGGGTCGCGGGCTGCAGCCTTGCCGTGTTGGTGATCGACGCGGCCCCGGTTTTATTCCGGCAACAGCGACCAAGCCGTGATCGATGTCACAGGCGCGGAAAGGGCTTGTGGCCGGTCCCTCGCCCGCCGAAGGTGGCCCAGGACCGATGGCGGAGGCGGTATGCGGGTCAGGCACGGCGCGGCGCGTCGGAGGCTCGAGCCAAGATCGCGCCCATGACGACGCGGCGCATGCACCTGGTGGCCTATCTCAAGACCGGGCCGACGGCGTTGCACAACGGCGGATGGCGGCACCCGGAATCGACGCTGGACGACATCCTCGACCCCGCCCGCTACCAGCATATCGCCCGGGTGCTCGAGGCGGCGAAGTTCGATGCTTGTTTCTTTGCCGACCTCTTCGGGCTGTATGACCTGCATGGCGGCAGCTACGACGCTTATGTGCGGCGGGGCGGGCAGATCAGCTTCCTCGATCCGACCGTGGTGCTGCCGGTGATGGCGGCGGCGACGCGGCATCTGGGGCTCGGGGCGACGCTGTCGACCTCGTTCCACACGGCCTATCACCTCGCGCGCTGGCTCGGCTCGCTTGACGCGATGAGCGGCGGGCGCGTGGCATGGAACGTGGTGACGTCGGCGACCGAGCTGGAGGCGCAGAACGCCGGGCTGGCGGCGCTGCCGCCGCGCGACGAGCGCTACGACCGGGCCGACGAGATGCTGGAGGCGTGCTTCGCGCTCTGGAACAGTTGGGACGCGGATGCCTTCGTGTTGGACAAGGCGGCCGGCGTGCTGGCCGACCCGGCCAAGGTGCACTACGCCAACTATCGGGGCCGTTGGATCAGCACGCGCGGGCCGCTGTCGATCCCGCGCAGTCCGCAGGGCCGCCCGGTGATCATGCAGGCGGGGGGCTCGGATCGCGGCCGGGAATTCGCGGCGCGCTGGGCCGAGGTCGTGTTCACCGCGCAACATGGTCGCGACGACATGCGCGCCTTCTATAAAGACATGCATGCCCGGATGGCACTGGTCGGCCGTGCGCCCGAGACATGCGCGATCCTTCCAGCGACCAGCGTGGTCCTGGGGGAGACCGAGTCGATCGCGCAGGAAAGGGCGGAGTATCTCAACAGCCTGATCGATCCGGAGCTGAACCGCGCGTCCGCATCCAGCAATCTGGGCGCCGACATGACGAAGGTGACCGACGAGGCGTCGCTGGCGCGGCTGCAGGGCAACCAGGGGATGAAAGGGTCGGAGACGGTGCTGCGGCAGGCGATGCGGGCCGAAGGTCTGACCCTGCAGCAGGCGGCGGCCAAGCGCGGCGAGGGACGGCTCGTCGTCGGGACCGCACAGAGCGTGGCGGACCATCTGCAGGCGATCTTCGAAGATGAGGCGTGCGATGGCTTCGTGCTGTCGCCGACGATGTTCCCGGGCATGTTCGAGCAGTTCTGCCGGAGCGTGGTGCCGGAACTCCAGCGGCGGGGCCTGTTTCGCACCGAATACTCGGGTCGGACGCTGCGGGACCACCTGCAAGCGGGTTGATGCGGGCGCGGCGGTCGCCGGGTCAGTGGATCATGCGGCGGCGGGCGCGAAGAAGGCGACGCCCTCATAGGTCAAATCGGGCCGGCTCGCTGAGAGGTCGGTGCGCTCGCCGTCGCTGGCCGTGAAGAAATGGGTACCGGCATTCATGTCGAAGAAGCGATAGACGGGGACGTCGCCGGCCTCCTGCGTGATGTGTTCGTCGAAACTGGGTCGCTCGGCGATCAGATCGGGGCGGGTTGCGGCGATGGTGGCCGCCTCGGCTTTGCTCGCAGTGAGGAAGTGCGTGCCGTTGGCGGCCTCGAAGAAGCGGTAGACCGGGGCATCGTTCGGGTCGGTTGCGCCGGTAGCGACGCCGGCCAGCGCGAGGCCTTCGAACTTGAGGTCGGGCCGGGTCGAGAAAATGGTATTCATTTCGCCGACGCTGCTGGTCAGGAACTGCGTTCCGCTGTGGCTGTCGAAGAACCGGTAGATGCCGATGTCGCCGCCGCTCACGGTGACGGTGTCCGAGCCGGGGGTGGACGGGGCAATCTGGGCGACGCTCGCCTTGGCACCGTATAGCGCGGCGATGCCGGCCAGGTCGGAGCCGTTGATGGCGGTATTGCTGGGGCCGAGCCGGAGGTTCATGACGGAGGCCGGGTCGTTGCTGAGGCCGAGACCGAGCGCGTGGCCGAACTCGTGCAGGGCGACTTGGGAGAGTGTCGTCGCGGTGCCCCGATACGTCGCATTGGCACCAGTGCTGATCGGCAGGAGCGAGGGATCTTCGATATGGATCGTCATCCCGGTCTGGAACGTGGGTGGCGTGCCGAGGCTGTAGGAATACTCGGTTTGGCCGATCTGCGTGCCGCCGAACGAACCCCAGCCGACCGTGATGTCGGCGCCGCTCGTGCCAGCGGGCAGCTCGCGCAACGCGATGTTGGCCACGGCCGACCACTGCGCGGCGGCAGCGCGGATGGCGGCTTGGTATGCGGGGTCGATCGCGCCGGTGAACGCCGCGTTGCCAGCGGCAGCGAAACTCCACGTCACGACCGGCTTGCTCCAAACCGGGCCCTCCAGAGCAAAATTCGTCAAAGCACTGCCATCCTGCGGCAAGTAACCGCGCCGATGTTTTGAGGAAGTGCGCCATTTTGCCCGCGGGCCGCCAAGTAAAGCGGCCAAGTCGTTCAGACAGGAATGTTTCGGCTCGACAGGCGAGCGGTATCGGCGGATCTCTGACGCGCTCGGTCACTCGTAATCGAGTGCGCCGATGCGAAGATCTCGCATGAACCCGGACAACGGGACCGATGGGTCGGCCCGGCCGGATGTCGTAGACTAAGGGTAGGGGGAGGAGATTAGCAAATGGTGAACGCGGCGAGCGCGCAGGTGGGCGTGGGCGAAGGCGGGCGGGGCGACGCCGGTGGTGCAGAGCGTGGCGACCGCGGCCTGGATGATGCGACGCATGATGTGTTCTCCTATCGAGGCCCCGTGGCGCCGATGGCGGCGACGGTGGCGGTCACGTCGACCGGCGCGGATTTGGCGAAGGTGAGGTGGAGCAGGATGGTTTGCCCCTGCTTGAGCGGCGCTTTGAGGCCCTCGAGCATGATGTGGTAGCCGCCTGGCTGCAGCGTGACCGGCTGACCGGGCGGCAGCGGCAGACCGCCGGCGACCGCCCGCATCCGCATGACGGCGCCGTCCATCGTCATCTCGTGCACCGATCCGGCCTGGGCGGCGGGCGAACTGATCCCGGTCAGCGTGTCGCCCCCCGGGCTGGCGAGCGTGAGATAGACGGCGCCGGTCGAGGCCCCGCCGGGCGTGGCGCGGGACCAGGCGTTGGACACCTGGACCTGGGGCTGCGGGGTTTGCGCGTGGGCGATGGAGGCGGTGGCCAGCGCGGCGCACAGGCCGGCGACTCTGAACGGTGTCATGGTAGCTCCTTCTGGGATGGATCGGCCGGTCGTTCTCGGGACAGCAGGACGGCAGGCGCGGCCACGACGGGCCGCGGGCGAGCGTTCAGGCGGAGCTGCTGGGTGGTCCGGTCGGTTGTGCGGTGGCGCGGGCGCGGCGGGGCGGCCCGATGGAGGGCGGCCACGGTGTGCTGGCGCCGACGTGCGCGACCGGCGGCGGCGGAACGTTCGGGGCGGCGGGCGACGGCACCACGGCCTGCGACACGAGGTGGCAGGCCGGGCAGAGCAGGCACTCCGCATGATCCGGGCGGTCCGGCGACGCGGGCTGACCCGATGCGTCGATATGGCAGATGGTCTGCAGGGCGACGTCGACCGGGTCGGCCGCAGGCATCGCCATCGACGGGGCGACCAGGCGGGAGACCAGCAAAAGCGTTGCCAGCAGCATGCCGGGCAGGCCGCTCGCAAGACGCCGCATCAGCCGTAGGCATGGCATATTGCGGACGGTAGCCGCGTTCAGAGGCGGCAACAAGGGACGCGGTTGCGCCTCCGCCCGGGCGACTGGAGACTATGCAGCGCGCCCCGCCCTTGCGGGCGTGCCGAGAAAGCGCAACAGTCTTGACCTAGTTGCCGAGGAGTTAGCCGCCGTATTCGGCTAAGCATAGCGGCAATTCTGGACCCCCGCCGGAGAGACACGCCATGCTGAGCTTGACCATAAACGGCCAAACCCATGCGATCGACGCCGACCCGGAGACGCCGCTGCTGTGGGTGTTGCGCGAATATGCCGGGCTGACCGGGACGAAATATGGCTGCGGGATCGCGCAGTGCGGGGCGTGTTCGGTGCATGTCGACGGGCAGGTGGTGCGTTCTTGCTCGGTGCCGGCCGGGTCGGTGGGCGATGCGAAGATCGTCACCATCGAAGGGCTGTCGAGCGACGGGCTGAGCCACCCGTTGCAGAAGGCATGGCTGGCGCTCGAGGTGCCGCAATGCGGATACTGCCAGTCCGGGCAGATCATGGCAGCGGCGGCGCTGCTGGCGAGCAACGCCAAGCCGACCGACGCGGACATCAACGACGCGATGAGCAATATCTGCCGCTGCGGCACCTATAACCGGATCCGGACCGCGATCCATACTGTTGCCGCGAACGGTGCCGCATGATGCAGCTCAATCGTCGGCACTTCGTCGTTTCGGCCGCCGCGGGCGCGTTCGCGCTGGGCATGAAGCCGCCAGGGCTCAGCACGGCGCAGGCGCAGGCGGCGACCTCCGGTGAAGTAGGCGTCTGGGCGGTGGTGCATCCGGACGACACCGTCGTGATCCGGATCGCCCGCTCCGAGATGGGGCAGGGCACGATGACCGGGCTCGCCCAACTCGTCGCCGACGAGATGGACGCGGATTGGAAGCACGTCCGCGCCGAGTATGTGGCGCCGGAGGAGAACCTGGCGCGTAAGCGGGCTTGGGGCGACATGTCGACCGGCGGCAGCCGCGGCATCCGCGGCTCGGTCGATTACGTGCGCAAGGGCGGCGCTGCCGCACGGGCGATGCTGGTGCAGGCGGCGGCGGCGCAATGGTCGGTGCCGGAACGCGAGTGCACTGCCGCGGCAAGCGTGATCACTCACGCGCCGACCGGGCGCACGCTGCGCTATGGCGAGGTGGCCGCCGCCGCATCCCGGCTGCCGGTGCCAGAGACCGTCGCGGTGAAGGACCCGGCGCAATGGACCATCATCGGCAAGCCGGTGAAGCGGCTGGACACGGTCGACAAGCTGAACGGCCGCCAGGTGTTCGCGATCGACCTGCAATTGCCGAACATGTTGAACGCCACGATCGCGCAGAGCCCGGTCTATGGCGGCAAGCTGAAGAGCTTCGACGCCGCCGCCGTGCAATCGATGCCCGGCGTGCGGCACGTGGTGGCGGTGGGCGACAACGCGGTCGCAGTGGTGGCCGACAAGTTCATCCAGGCCAAGCTGGCGATGGAAAAGCTGCCGATCGTCTGGGACGAGGGCGGCAATGGCGACGTGAGCAGCGCCAGCATCGCCAAGGTGCTGGCCGAGGGGCTCGAGGCCAAGCAGGCGGGCGTGGGCCTCAAGCAGGGTGACGTCGCGTCGGCGTTTGCAGGCGCGGCCAAGACGATCGAGGCCAGCTATGGCACGCCGTTCCTGAACCACGCGACGCTGGAACCGATGAACGCGACAGCGCTGGTCGAGGGCGACCGGGTCGAGGTGTGGGTGCCGACGCAAAACGGCGACGCTTCGCTGGCCGCCGCGGCGGAGGCGGGCGGGGTGCCGCTCGCGAACGTCAAGGTGAACAAGATCAGCCTCGGCGGCGGGTTCGGCCGCCGCGGGCAGCAGGACTACACGCGGCAGGCGGTGATGCTGGCCAAGCAGATCCCGGGCCGTCCGATCAAGCTGATCTGGACCCGCGAGGAGGACATGCAGCACGGGTTCTACCGCCCGATCACCCAGTGCAAGCTGACCGGAAGCATGGATGCGCAGGGCAACGTGACCGGCATCCACATGCGGCTCTCGGGCCAGTCGATCCTGGCGTATCTCTCGCCGTCGTCGATCAAGGACGACACCGACCCGGTCATGTTCCAGGGCATGAACGCGGCGGAATACGGCTACATGGCGGTGCCGAACCTGCTGATCGACATGGCGATGCGCAACACGCACGTGCCGGTCGGGTTTTGGCGGGGTGTCAACGTCAATCAAAACGCCGTCTACATGGAGTGCTTCGTCGACGAGATGGCGACAGCCGCGGGCAAGGACCCGCTGGAGTTCCGGCGCGCGATGATGGGCAAGAACCCGAAGCATCTGGCGATCCTGAACGCGGTCGCGGAGAAGGCGGGCTGGGGCACGCCGTTGCCGGAGGGCGTCTATCGCGGCATCTGCCAGAATTGTGGCTTCGGCAGCTATGTGGCGGCGGTGGCGGAGGTTTCGGTCTCGGCTAAGGGTGAACTCAAGATCCTGCGCATCGTGGCCGGTACCGACCCGGGGCATGTGGTGAACCCGGACCAGGTGGACGCACAGGTGGACGGCTCGTTCGCCTACGGGCTGTCGGCGCTGCTGTATAGCGAGATCACGATCGACAAGGGGCGGGCCGTCGAGAGCAATTTCGACAGCTATCAGGTGGCGCGGATGGCGGACATGCCGAAGGTGGAGACGATCGTGCAGCCGTCGGGCGGCTTCTGGGGCGGCGTGGGCGAGCCGACGATCGGCGTGGCGGCGCCGGCGGTGCTGAACGCGATCTTCGCCGCGACCGGCACGCGCATCCGGCAATTGCCGCTCAAAGATCAAGCTCTGCGCAAGGCCTGACCGATGCGCCCGCTTCTGCTCGCGGCAACGATCATGCTGGGAGCGGCGGCGCCGCCGCCTGCACCACCCCCTGGGGCGGCGAGCTGTTCCGGGTGCCACGGCCCGGCGGCGCTGCCCATCAACGGGCAGAGCGCCGATGCGCTATCGGGATCGATGCTGGCGTTTCGCAGCGGCGAGCGTCCGTCGACGCTGATGGGGCGGCTGATGAAGCCGCTGACGCCCGCGGAAATCACGACGATCGCGGCCTGGGTCTCGGAGCAGCGCGGATGATCCTGCGGCGGCATGTCATCGGCGCGAGCCTGGCGATGCCGTTCGTGGCGCGGGCGCAAGCGGCGACGGCGCGCGTGGTCGTGGTGGGCGGCGGCTTCGGCGGCGCGACGGCCGCGCGGTTCGTGCGCCGCTACGGACCCGGCATCGACGTGACGCTGGTGGAGGCCGAGCAGGAATACGTCGCCTGCCCTTACAGCAACGAGGTGATCGCCGGGCTGCGGGATCTGTCCGCCCAGCGTTTCCGCTTCAAGCCGGCGGATGGCGTCACGCTGGTGCGGGGCGTGGCGACCGGAGTGGACGCGACCCTGCGCCGGGTTACGCTGGCGGATGGGACGGCGCTGCCGTACGACCGGCTGATCCTGTCGCCCGGGGTCGACATCGCCTACGACAAGCTGCCGGGATACAGCCCGGATGCGGCCGAAATCATGCCGCATGCGTGGAAGGCGGGGGCGCAGACCGAGTTGCTGCGGCGCCAATTGGAGGCGATGCCCGACGGCGGCACGGTCGTGATCTCGTCGCCGGCCAACCCGTATCGCTGCCCGCCCGGGCCATACGAGCGGGCGAGCCTGATCGCGCATTACCTCAAGACAAAAAAGCCGCGGTCGAAGCTTATCATCCTGGACGCCAAGGACGCGTTCTCGAAGCAGCCGCTCTTCGAGGCCGGGTGGGCGTCCCTGTATCCGGGGCTGGTCGAACGCGTGTCCCAGTCGGATGGCGGGACCGTGACCAGCGTCGACCCGACCACCCGCAGCTTCAAGACCGATTTCGGCGATCACGCGGCCGATGTCGCCAACGTCATCCCGCCGCAGCGTGCGGGCAAGATCGCGGCGGCGGCGGGTGTTGCGGACCGTACCGGCTGGTGCCCGATCGATGCCGTCACGTTCGAGTCGCGCCTCGTTCCCGGGATCCATGTCATCGGCGACGCGGCCATTGCCGGGGCGATGCCGAAATCCGCCTTCGCCGCCAACGCGCAAGCCAAGGTCTGCGCGGCGGCGGTCGTGGCGCTGCTGGCCGAGGCGAAGGCGGAGGAGCCGCTGCTGATGAACACCTGCTACAGCATGCTGGCGCCGAACACGGCCATCTCCGTGGCCGGCGTGTATCGACCGAAGGACGGCGTGCTGACCGACAGCCTCGGCGCCGCCGGGCTGAGCCCGATCAATGCCCCGCCCGAATTCCGGGCCCGGGAGGCCAACTACGCGGATGCCTGGTTCCAGACGATCACGTCCGAGACGTTCGGTTAGTACGCGGGCGGTTAACCTGCTCGCCGCCGCGGCGTTGGTCACCGGCGGCGCGCTCATCCCGTATCGGATCGACGGCGACCGGATCGATGCGCCGCTCACCGGCCATCAGGGCGACCCGGCACGCGGCCGTGCCATCGTGCTGGACCTGCATGGCAGCACCTGCCTGCTCTGCCACGCCGGCCCGTTTCCCGAGCAGCGCTTCCAGGGAACGATCGGCCCGTCGCTGGAGGGTGTTGGCGATCGGCTCAGCGAGGGCCAGATCCGGTTGCGGCTGGTCGACGCCAGCGCCGTGAACCCGGAGACCGTCATGCCGCGCTTCTATGCCACCGCCGGGCTGACGCGGGTCGCGCCGGCCTATGCCGGGCGGCCGGTGCTCGAGGCGGAGCAGATCGAGGACGTCGTCGCGTTCCTCGTAACGCTGCGGGCGCCGTGATCGCCCTGCCCCGCCGCCGCGTGCTGATCGGCGCGTCCGGCATCCTGCTGGCGGGCACGGGCCGGGCGCGCGCGACGCCCCCGGAGGTGGCGGCGCTGATCCGTGAGCTGGTCGGGGATGGGACGCTGACGCCCGGCCGGGTCAAGCTCGACCTGCCGCAGCTGGTGGAGAACGGCAACGCGGTGTCGATGACCGCTTCGGTCGAGGATCAGTCCGACCGGGTGGTCAGCCTGTCGGTGTTCGCCGAGCGCAACCCCCTGCCGCATGTGATCACGGCCACGTTCGGGCCCCGCTCCGGACGCCCCTGGCTGCAGACGCATATCCGCCTGGCGACGTCGCAGACGGTGATCGCGGTGGCGAAATGCGCGGACGGGCGGTGCTGGACCGACAGCGTGGACCTGCTGGTCACGCTTGCCGCCTGCATCGAATAGGAGGCCCCATGGCGCGCGTTCTGGTCAACGTTCCGAAGCAGGCGGCGAAGGGCAAGCCGTTCGACGTCAAGGTGCTGATCTCGCATCCGATGGAGAGCGGTCAGCGGCGCGGGATCGACGGCGCGGTGATCCCGCGCAAGATCATCAACCGGTTCACGTGCTCGCTGGGCGGCGAGGAGGTGATCAGCCTCGACCTGTTCCCGGCGATCTCGGCAAACCCGTTCCTCGCGTTTTCCGTGGTGGCCGAGGCGAGCGGCACGCTGACCATGAGCTGGGTGGACGACGACGGCACGGTGCAAACCCAACTCGCGGCGATCGAGGTGGTATGATCCGGTCCTGCCTGCTGCTCGCCGCGCTGGTCCTGACGGCAGCCGCTTCTCGCTCGGGCTATCAGGATGCGAGCCCGTCGATCCGCGCCATGCAGGACGACGACGCCGCGAATCCGGGCTTCCTGTGGGTGCAGCAGGGCGGGGGGCTTTGGCAGGAGGCGAGCGTGGCGACGGGCCGAAGCTGCGCCAGTTGCCACGGAGCAGCGGTTGCCATGCGCGGCGTGTCCACCCGGTATCCGTCCTTCGACGCGGCGGTGGGGCGCCCTGTGACGCTCGAGCAGCGCATCAATCATTGCCGCACGACCCGGCAAGGTGAAGCCGCGTGGGCGCTGGACAGTGACGATTTGTTGGCGATCAGCGCGTTCGTGGGTGAGCAATCGCGCGGGATGACGGTGGCGGTCGACACGTCCGGGCCGGCGGCGCCGTTCGCCGCGCACGGGCGGGACATCTTCACCACGCGCATGGGCCAGCTCAACCTGTCCTGCGCCCAGTGCCACGATGGCCTGGCTGGGCAACGCCTGGCCGGGGCGCTGATCCCGCAGGGTCAGCCGAACGGCTATCCGCTGTATCGGCTGGAGTGGCAGTCGCTCGGCTCGCTGTATCGACGGCTCCGCAACTGCCTGACCGGGGTGCGTGCGGAGCCGTTCGCGGCGGACTCGCCCGACCTGGCCGATCTCGAGTTCTATTTGGGGTCGCGCGCCAACGGCCTGCCCGTGGAGACGCCGGCGGTGCGGCCCTAGCTGGTTCCGTCATCGCGAGCCGCCCCTTGTCGGCGCGGCGATCCATCGGCACGGACTGCTCTTGCCGATGGATGGCCGCAGCGCTGCGCGCCTCGCGATGACGGACAACCTGGGTGCCCTACCGTCAACCCCGACCGATACGGCTATTGGACGGCTAATTCGCTGATGCGTCCTCGGGCGATCTCGAGGAAGCGCGTCCCGACCGCTTGGACGAAGCTGCGGTCGTGCGAGACCAAGACGCAGGTGGCTTCTTGCGCCAGCAATTCCGCCTCGAGCTGCTCTTGGCCGGGGATGTCGACGTGGTTGGTCGGCTCGTCGAGCAGATAGAAATTCGGCGCGGTCAGGCGGAGCGCGAGGAGCCCCAGGCGCGCTTTCTGGCCGGGAGACAAGCGGCCGATCGGCAGCGCCTGGGCCTCCAGTGCCAACCCGGCACTGGCCAGCAAGCGAGTGGCCTGCCCATCGCCGATGCCCTTGAAACGGGAGATCAAGCGGTGTGGGGTCTGCTCGTCCGGTAGGTGCGCCATGCCCTGGTCGGCGTAGCCGAGGACGAGGCTCGGGCTGATCCGGACGCCCGCCACCGCCTCGCGCGTGGCTCGGCGCAGGAGGCGCACCAGCTGCGACTTGCCGACGCCGTTGTGACCCAACAGCACGAGGCGGTCGCCCTGGCGGACGTCCAACGTGGCGATGCGGAACAGCACGTCGCCCGCAGGGGTCGTGACGTCCACGTCCCGCAGGGCGACCAGAACCTTGGCGTGGGACTCGCGGCTGACCAGGCGGATGCTGCCGGCCTTCTCCGTATGCGCCGGGCGCAGCGTCGCCTCGAGCCGCTCGGCCCGCTCGCGCAACTGCATGGACTTCTTCTGGAGGAGGTCGCTGCCGCTGTTGACCCCGATATTGCGCAACTCGCCGGCGTTGCGGCGCAATCGGGTGACCTCTCGCGCATCTTTGGCATGCTTACGCTCCTGCGCTGCGTCATCGTCGGCCAGGAGCGTTCGGGCGGTGCGATACGGGTGGGCGTAGAGGGTGCTGACGCCGGGCCGGAGGAACAGGGTGGCGGTGGTGCTGGTGTCGAGAAAACTGCGGTCGTGGCTGGCGATCAGCATGGGCACGCGCGCGGCGGGGCCGCCGATCCAGCGTTCGAGCAGCGCGATCTTCTCGGCGTCGAGATGGTTGGTCGGCTCGTCGAGGAGCAAGGCGTCGGGGTGCCGGATCCAGACGCGGGCGAGCAGCGCGAGCCGTTGCCACCCGCCGCTGAGTGACCCGAGCGGCCGGTCGTAGAGCTCCTCCGGCGTGTCGAACTCGTCGAGCACGGCGCCCACGCGCCACGCTTCCTGCTCGCGGCCGGCTTTCGGCAAGGCCCGGCGGAGGGTCTCGGCGAGCGTCAAACCCAGCAATGCGGGGGGCACGTCCTGCTCGACGTAGCCGAGGCTGGCTCCGCGCGCGAGCACGACGCTGCCTTCGTCCGGCTCCGTCAGACCGGCGACGCAGCGCAACAGGGTCGACTTGCCGGCGCCGTTGCCGGCGACCAGCCCAACCCGGTCACCGGGGCCGAGATTGATGGTGAGGTTGCGAAAGAGCGGGCGGGGCGTGACCATGCCGAGGCCGCGCAAGCCGATGAGTGCCATGAGAAATCCATTCGAACGCCGGCCATGCGGAAACATGGCGGATGCAACGAGGGCAGTCCGGAACGGAAGCAGTCTGGCTTCGGCGGCGCTGCCCTGCGAGAAACCTATCGCAGGGCGGAAACAGGGCCTCTCGGGTGGCGCTGGTTGTAGCTTTGCATCCAGCCCTCCTGAGGCTCGGATTGGGAACGTTATGAGAGTAGAGGGCACCTGCCGTGCCGACAAGGGGGTTGGCGAGTTCCACGCGGCTTCCTCCAGTGTGTGCCGGACGCCCTAGGAATGGGATTTGCATCCACGACACGGTCTAGTTCCAACTTCGGAGAGACCGCGTGACATCGCTTTCCGCCAAGCGCGACGCCGAGCAGGACGGGCTGCCCGAGCCGGCCCGGACCTGGGCGGTGGTGACGACGGCGCTGGGCCTCATGATGGCCGTGCTGGACGGCTCGATCGCCAACCTGGCCCTGCCTACGCTTGCGGCCGAGTTCGACGTGTCGGCGGCGCAGTCGATCTGGGTGGTGAACGCCTACCAGCTCGCCGTCACGATCTCGCTGCTGCCGCTGGCCGCGCTGGGCGAGATCGTCGGCTATCGCCGGGTCTATCGCATCGGGGTGGCGCTGTTCACGGTTGCGTCGCTGGCCTGCGCGATGTCGCACACGCTGACGGAGCTGACGATCGCGCGAGTGGCGCAGGGGTTCGGGGCGGCGGGGCTGATGAGCGTCAACAGCGCGCTGGTGCGGTTCATCTACCCGCGGCACCTGCTGGGGCGCGGGTTCGGGGTCAACGTCATGGTCGGCTCGGCGTCATCGGCGCTCGGGCCGAGCGTGGCGGCGGCGATCCTGTCGGTGGCGGGCTGGCAATGGCTGTTCGCGGTGAACGTGCCCTTGGGGGCGCTGATCCTGATCCTCGGCGCCAAGACCCTGCCGTTCACGCCGCGGGCGTCGCACCGGTTCGATTGGGGGAGCGCGGCGCTGAACGCGGTGACGTTCGGGCTGTTCATCAGCGGGATCGAGGCGTTCGGCCATGGCGGTAGTGCCGTCTATGCGGTGCTCGAGATGGTTGGGGGGCTCGCGGCTGGCGTCGTGCTGGTCAAGCGGCAGGTCTCGCGCACCAATCCGCTGCTTCCGGTCGACCTCATGCGGCGGCCGATCTTCGCCTTGTCGGTCGCCGCATCGACGTTCTCGTTCGCGGCCCAAAGCATGGCGTTCGTCACGCTGCCGTTTTACCTCGAGCGCGGCCTCGGCTTTGGGCGGGGCGAGACCGGGTTGCTGATGACGCCGTGGCCGCTGACGGTGATGATCGTGGCGCCGGCGGCGGGCCGGCTGGCGGACCGCTTCTCGCCCGGGCTGCTCGGGGGCCTGGGTCAAGGCTTGATGGTCGCCGGCTTGCTTTTGCTGGCCGTGCTGCCCGAGCACCCCGCGCTCTGGGACATCGGCTGGCGGATGTCGTTGTGCGGGTTGGGCTTCGGCCTGTTCAACTCGCCGAACAACAAGACGATGATTTCCTCGGCGCCGCCGTCGCGTGCGGGAGGCGCGAGCGGCATGCAGGCGACGAGCCGGCTGTTGGGTCAGACCAGCGGGGTGGCCCTGGTCGCACTCGTATTCGGGCTAGTCGCCAGCGGCGGGACGACGACCTCCCTCTGTATCGCTGCGGCGTTCGGCACCCTGGCGTGCCTGGCGAGCGTGCTCCGCAGCGGACGCGGCGTCACCCTCTGAGCCTTGCCACGCCAGCAGCGACCACCTAACCATCGTTGCGCATTTTCGAGAGGGACGCTGCCATGAAGCGCCGGACATTGCTTGCCGCCGCGACCGCCAGCCTGGCGCGTCCCGCAATCGTGCGTGCGCAGTCCGCGAACACGCTGCGGTTCATCCCGCAGGCTGACCTCTCGATCCTCGATCCGCATTTCAACACCGCGTACGTCACGCGCAATCACGCCTACATGGTCTACGACACGCTCTATGGCCTGAACGGCAGGCTGCAGGCGTCGGGACAGATGGTCGCCGGGCATGTGCGTGGAGGACGACGGCAAGCGCTGGACGCTGACGCTGCGCGACGGCCTGAGATGGCATGACGGCACGCCGGTGCTGGCGCGTGACTGCGTGGCCAGCATCCGCCGCTGGGGCGCCAAGGACGTCTATGGCCAGACGCTGCTTGCCGTCACCGACAGCCTCGATGCCCCGGACGACAAACGGATCGTCTTCCGCCTCAAGCATCCCTTCCCGCTCCTGCCGGACGCGCTCGCCAAATCGGGCGTCTACATGCCGGCGATGATGCCGGAGCGGCTGGCCCACACCGACCCGAACACTCAGGTGACGGAGATCATCGGCAGCGGCCCGTTCCGCTTCCTGGCCGACGAGCGCGTGTCGGGTTCCCGGGTGGCCTACGCCAAGTTCGACGGCTACGTGCCGATGGCCGAGGGCACGCCCGACTTCACGGCAGGGCCCAAGATCGTGCATCTCGACCGGGTCGTATGGACCACGGTGCCGGACCCATCCACCGCCGCGGCGGCGCTTCAGGCGGGCGAGACGGACTGGTGGGAGTACGCGTCCGCCGACCTGCTGCCGGTGCTGCGCCGCAGTGACAGGATAACCGCCCGCGTGCAGGACCCGATCGGGCAGGCGGCGCTGCTCCGCATGAACTGGCTGCAGCCACCGTTCGACAACCCGGCGATCCGCCGCGTCGTGCTGCACGCCATCGTCCAGTCCGATTATCTCACGGCCATGCTCGGTGACGACACGTCGCTATGGCACACGCCGCATGGGCGTGTTCACGCCCGGCACGCCGCTGGCCAACGAGGCCGGGCTCTCGGCGATCACCGCGCCGCGCGATTTCGCCGCGCTGCGCCGGGAGATGGAGACGGCCGGCTACAAGGGCGAGCGGGTCGCGCTGATCGTGCCGACCGACTTTCCCAACCTCAAGGCGCTCGCCGATGTCGGGGCGGACATGCTGCGGCGCCTCGGCATGAACGTCGACTACCAGGCGATGGATTGGGGCACGTTGCTGACCCGGCGCGCGAAGAAGGACCCGGTGGACCAGGGCGGCTGGAGCCTGTTCTTCACCTTCAGCTCGGGCGCCGACATGGCGACCCCCGCGGGCCAGCTCATGCTGCGCGGCACGGGTGAGAAGGCCTGGTTCGGCTGGCCGACCGACCCCGAGCTGGAGCATCTGCGCGACGCCTGGCTGGCAGCGCCGGACCTGGCCTCGCAACAGCAGGCAGCCCGGCAGATCCAGGATCGCGTGTTCGACACCGTCCCATTCGTGCCGCTCGGCCAATATTTCCAACCGACCGCCTACCGCAAGACGGTCCGCGGCGTGCTGGACGGCTTCGCGACGTTCTGGAACATCGCGCTCGACGCGTAGGGACCGGGCCATGCATAAACTTCTTCCGACCACCACCGTCGGCAGCTACCCGCAGCCGGCCTGGCTGGTCGACCACGATGCGCTGCGGACGCAGGGCGTGCCGCGCGTCCATGCCCCGGAGATCTGGCGCATCCCACCGGCCTACCTGGAGGCGGCGCAGGACGACGCCACGATCGTCGCGATCCGCGACATGGAGCGGGCGGGGATCGACATCGTCACCGATGGCGAGATCCGGCGGGAGAGTTACTCCAACCGGTTCGCCCTCTCGCTCGACGGCATCGATTCGCACAATCCGGCGGCCGTGCCGAACCGCTCCGGCAGCCCCGTGCTGGTTCCCCGCATCACCGGACCGATCCGCCGCCGGGCGCCCGTCGAGGTGCGGGACATGACGTTCCTGCGCGCCAACACCGACCGTGGGGCCAAGATCACGCTGCCGGGGCCGTTCACCATGACGCAGCAGGCCAAGAACGAGTATTATGCGGATGAGGAGGAGGCCGCGATGGCCTACGCCGCCGCCGTGAACGAGGAGGCGCACGACCTGGTGGCGGCCGGGGCGGACGTGATCCAGTTCGACGAACCGTGGATGCAGGCCCGGCCGGACGCGGCCCGCCGCTACGCCGTGCGCGCCATCAACCGTGCCCTGCAAGGGCTGCCGGACACGACCGTGGTGCACATGTGCTTCGGCTATGCCGCGATCGTCGGCGACAAGCCGAGCGCCGGCTATTCGTTCCTCCCGCAGCTGGCCGACACGACGGCCGGGGCGATCTCGATCGAGGCGGCGCAGCCGAAGCTCGACCTAGGCGTGCTGCGCGAGCTTTCGAACAAGACGATCCTGCTCGGTGTGCTGGATCTGGGCTCGGCGGCGGTCGAGACGGCCGAGGACGTGGCGGCCCGGCTTCGTGCCGGGCTGCGGTTCCATCCGGCGGAAAAACTCGTGGCCGCGCCGGATTGCGGCATGAAATACCTGCCCCGCGATCGCGCGTTCGCCAAGCTGAAGGCCATGGTGGACGGCGCGGCGATCGTGCGGCGGGAGCTTGGCGCCTAGCCGAACGCTACGCGTTGCTGCCGGCATTCAGGAGGAAGGCCGCGCCGCTTTCCGCACAAACGGCTCGCACCTCGTCCAGCAGCGTTTGCACGATCGGTATGCCGTCTCGGCGGCGCTGCTCCACGGCGTCATGCTCCGGATCGCCTGGGATCAACACGGGCTGATCCGGATCGCTGGGAACGATCGCGCGCAACCGGCCCAGCAGACCGTCCAGATCGGCGTCGAACTCGTCTTGGCTCCGGAATGCCGAGGGGTCGAGCACAAGGAAGAAATGGCCGGTGTCGAGCTTGCCCAGGCTCGCGCCGGTGAGGGTGGCACAGAGGATCTCGACCATCAGCGCGAGCCCGTAGCCCTTATGCGCGCCAAGGTCCCGTGTGCCGCCGAGGGCTGCGAGCCGGCGTCCCTCGTAGGCGGCTTGGGAGTCGGTCTCTGGCCCTCCGTGCCGGTCGAGGGCCCAGCCGGGCGGGATCGGTTTACGTGACCGCCGGGCGATGTTGACTTTGCCGAAAGCGACGGTGGTGGTCGCCATGTCGAGCAGCACGGGGCGTGCCGCATCGTCGGTCGGGGCTGCGAATGCGATCGGATTGGTCCCCAGGGCGGGTTCGGTGCCACGGACGGGCACCAGGAAGTGGTTGGTGACGTTGGTCATGGAAAGCGCGATCAAGCCCTCGTTCGCGGCCATGCGCGCATACCAGCCGGCGGCGCCGTAGTGGTTCGAGCCGGTGACGCCGGCGACGCCGATGCCGTGCTCGCGTGCCTTGTCCATCGCGACGCGCATCGCCTGGACCGACGCGACATGGCCGATGCCGTGCCGGGCGTCGATCAGGATCACGGGGCCGCGGTCCCGGATCGTGACGGGAGTGGCGGTCGGGACGAGACGGCCTTCGACGAACAGCTTGCGATACTGTGGCAGCATGCCGATCCCGTGGGAATCAACGCCGCTCAGATCGGTGTCGACCATGACGGTGGCCGCAGTGTCCGCATCGGCCGGCGACATGCCCCATGTCTCGAACACGGTGGTGATCTGCCGATGCAGCAGATCGGCAGGCACGGTCAGCGCGGTGGTGCAGGCGAGTTCGGCCATCGGCGGAGGGTCCTCGGCATGTCATGGAACTGGACGGGCGGCGCGCGAGTTTATGGCCGAACGGCTGCTGCTGAAACAGGCGGCGGTCCCCAGATGGCTCGGTATCACCCAGGAGTTCCCGATCATGAAGGCAATCGAAGCGTTCGCACTCGCGGTCGCGCTGCTGGCCGGCGCCGCAGCCAACACTGCATCGGCCCAGGGCACGACGCTGCCCAACTCCGCAGGTGGCGCCACCTCGCTCGGCAGCGCACCCTCGGCGTCGGCGATGGGGGCCGGGCGGTCCTACGGTGCGGCGCCCGGGACCGCGATCGGCGGCGGCACCAGCAGCCAGTCAATGGGCGCAGCCCCGGGCACGTCGGTGGGCGGCAGCGGCGTCAGCAGCAGCTCGCTCGGCGCGGCGCCCGGGACGAGCATCGGCGGCCACCCGTAGGCCAATCGCCGGTCAGGCTGGGACGGCAACGGCTCTGCGCGACATGCCGACCAGCATGTCGCGCGACTTGATCTTGCGGGCCAGGACACCTGCATGGAATTGGCCGAACGGCAGGGACGTCAGGCCATTGGTGCGGCCAAGCGTCGCTACCCGGCGTGTAGGCCTTCAGCTTGACCGCGCCCGGGTCCCTCGCGGTGACGAGCGTCTTCAGGTTGGCGGCGACCGACTTGGCGTGCAGGCCACCGATGATGGCAAGGCGGCCTTCGGGGAGGTTCGTGACATCGCCCGCGAGGAAAACCCTCGGATGCCCCTCGAGGCGAAGATAGGCGTCGACCTTAAGCTGGCCGTCGGCGGCGACCGCTGCAGGCCACGACCTCGACACGGAAATCGGTGACCGCTTTGACCCCGCCGGCCCAGATCACCACGTTGGCGGCGATGATCTTGCCAGTGCGCGTGCGGACCGTCCCATCCTCTGGCTGAGCGCCGGGCTTCGATCTGGTGATCCAGTCCCGCAACACGATGGAGACACCGGACGCGCCCAGCGCTTTGTCCGCCCAGCCGCCGAACTTGCTGGGTGCCCGGTCCAGCAGCGCATCGCCGCCATGGACCAGCGTCACGTCGAGGCGCGGGAAGGTTTCGCGTAACTCCGCCGCGGTCTCGACGCCGACCGAGCCGCCGCCCGCGACCACGACCGCGCGCGCCTGGCGCAACCGCGCATGCATAGAGCGTATTTCGGCGGCGCGCTCGGATTCGGACCAGGCTTGCGCCTTGATCAGCGGGTCCATCGTGACCGAGCCCGAGGCGATGACCGTGCATGAGGCTGCGCCGAGGCTTGCTCGATGAGGGAGATTCAGCCCGCCGACCGGGCAGGCCGATGGGTGGCGGAGCGGTCAGGTATTCAGCCGGTCCGGCTTGGTGAGCGTGCAGCCGTCGATCCGCCATGTCCCGTCCGGTTCGCGCTCCATCGTATAGAGCGCGAGCGCTTCGGTGCCGTCGGGGCCGATGATCATGACGCGCTGGACGAGCCGGTCATCGATGGTGACCAGTTGCTCGAAGGTGAACGAGCGCGGCCGATACACCGGCGGATATGCCTGCCGCACCATCGCCATGAAGTGCGGCGCGTCGCCGAACATCGTCTGGATGGTGGGCGATGCGAAGCTGAACGCCGCATCGCCGGCGTCGTGGCGGAAGGCGTCGAACTGTGACGTGATGACCTGCTCGATGGCGCGGTGATCGGCGGCCGAGAGCGAGGCGGCGTCGTCGGCGCGCGCCGGGCTGCGGGCGCCGAGCATGGCCACGATCAGGCAGACGGTGAGCAGACGCATGGACGGCCTCCTGGAGAGATGGGCGTTGAGCCTGGATGCTACTCGAAGACGAGCGCGCCCGCCCGCTTGAACTCCACTTCGACGAACGCCATCGGCCCGGCCCCGCCATTCATCACATCGTGCGACACCCCGGCCGGGCGGTGGTAGGCCGCGCCCACCGCCAGACGGGTCTCCGTGATCGACCGCCCGTCATCGACCCGCATGACGGCGTCGGTCAGCATGACGACGACATAGGGCCAGCCATGGGTGTGCTGGCCGGTGACCGCGCCCGGCTCGAAATCCCAGCGCGTGATGCGCACGTCGCGATCGTCGGTCTGGACCGTGGGCTGCGCGGGGATCGTGCATGCGAACGCCAATGGGGCACTCCTCCAAGCTGGTGTCGTGGATCAGACGGCCGTTGTCGGCAGGGGCGAGACCCGCTTGCCGCCCCATGCGGCTCGCAGACCTCTGCGGACGAGCACACGCAGGCGCCGACGCAGGTAGCGGACCCGCTCTTCCGGCAGAACCGGCAATTCCGATCGCAGCAATGCCGCGACCGCACGGCATTGCTGGCGGACCAGCACCACCGCGCGCAGGTGATCGTAGAGTTCGGCCCCGAGTTCCGCCTCCGATACCGGCGCATCCGCGCCCGTCAGCGCTTGCGACTGGGCGATCAGTCCGCGAACGCGGCTATACAGGTCGATGACCTCGACCGCGGTGCGGACCGAGAACAGGCCGATATTGCCGGAGTTGAACCCGAACACGTTGAGATCCGCGGTCGTCAGTCGCAGCCCGGGCAGCCGTGCGGCCCGCGTCTCGGGCGGTTCGTCGCCCAGCACGCCGTGATAATGCCGGAACGCTCGTTGCAGCGACTTGATCTCGGACAGGATCGCCAGGCCGTAGGTTCGCCGCGCCCGGTCCCGCTGCCGGCGGAAGTTCAGCAGCGTCCCCACATAACCGGTCACGACGCTGACCGCCGCCGAAAGGCCGATCGTGATCGGCGACACGTCTCCCAGCATACCGCCGCTCATGTCAGGGCCGTATCATGGTCCCACCCAACGCCGCAACGATCAGGCGCGTCGCGTGGCCGACATGATGCGGAACCTTCGCGAAGCGCTGCTCTAGCTCTTTACCCTAGGCCGGGAATGTAAGGGCCACGCGGAGCCCTGGCTCGGCCGGCACCAGGAGCAACGTGGCGCCATGCAAGTCTGCCACGGCGGCGACCAGGCTGAGCCCAAGCCCGTTGCCGGGCGTCGTCCGGCTCCGCTCGGCGCGATAGAACCGGTCGACGACGCGGGGCAGATCTCCCGTGCCGATCCCGGGGCCGTCATCGACCACCGCCAAACATGCGCCGCGACCGACCTCCTCCGTCAGGCTGACGGTGATGCGTGTGCCGGTTGGGGTGTGCCGCAGCGCGTTCTCGACCAAGTTGGCGAGCACCTGCGTCAGCAACTCCTGGTCGCCACGGATCTGGATGCCCGCGGGCACCATGGCGACGAGGTGGTGCCCCGCGTCCTCGGCGTCGAGCTGATAGGCGTCGGTGACGTTCTCGGCGACCGCGCTCAGATCGACGTCGCGGAAGCCGGCGCGCGGCGAAGCGCCCTCGACCTGCGCGATGCGCAGGAGCGCCGAGAACGTCTCCAGCAAGCCTTCCGCCTCGGCGACCGCGGCCTCGATCGCGGCCTCGTAGTCCGACGCCGATCGCGCATGGCGACGCGCATCCTCGAGTTTCTGGTAGAGGCGCGACAGCGGCGTGCGCAGGTCGTGCGCCACGTCCGTGCTGACCTGACGCAGGCTGTCCATCAGGGTGCCGATGCGATCCAGCATGCGGTTGAGTGTGGCGGCCAGCCGGTCCCAATCATCGCCTGTCCCGCGCAGCGGGATGCGCTGCGCCAAGTCGCCGCCGATGATCGCCTCGGCCGTGCTGGCGATCACGTCGACCCTGGCGAGGAACGCCCGGCTCAACAGGATGCCGCCTGCGATGCCGAGCACCGCGGCCAAGCCCAGCGTCCATAAGAACGCCGTCGCGATCGCTTCCTCGACTTCGTCTCGGCGGCCGAGATCGTCACCCACCGCGAGCAGGTAGCCTCCGCCCAGGTCGGTCACCAGGACGCGCACCCGCAACGTCCGCTCCCGCTCGGCCGCGCCTTCCAGCACTTTGGCCGTCGCCCAACCCGGGCGCGTCGCGGCTGCAGCCGGGATCTCACCGCCGAGCGACTTCCCGTCCGGCCCCCAGAGCGCATAATCCAACGCGGTGACGCCACGGCCGCGCGAGTTGACGAGCGCGATCAGGTGCTCGAGTCCCTGTGCCCGATACTCGGCAACCAGGAACGTGACCTCACCTTCGATCCTGATCTGCATCTGCTCTTCCAAGGCCGATCGCGCCGCCAGGAAGACTGCGGCACCGAGCACGAGCGCAGAGAAGGTGAAAACGCCGACATACACGGCGGCAAGCCGGAAACTTGCCGTTTTGAGCATGCGCCGCAGGCGGAACCTAGGCATGGCTGCGCAGGACGTAGCCGGATCCGCGGATGGTCTGGATCAGCTCGGGATCCCGCCCGCCGCGCGACAGCTTGCCGCGCAGGCGGCTGATGTGGGTCTCGACGATGTTGGTCTTGGGATCGAAGTGGAACTCCCACACGCCTTCCAGCAGCATCGTGCGCGTGACCACGCGGTCCGCGTGGCGCACCAGGAACTCGAGCAGGCGGAACTCCCGCGGCTGGAGATCCACTTGCTCGCCGCCGCGGGTGACCTTGTGCTTCAGCAAATCGAGTTCGAGGTCCGACACTCGAAGCGCGGTCGGCATGTCGGACAGCGGCGGCCGTCGCGCCAGTGCGTTCAGGCGCGCCAGCAACTCGGCGAAGGCGAAGGGCTTGACTAGGTAGTCGTCGGCCCCGGCGTCCAGTCCCTGGACCCGGTCGCCCACGCCCTTCAGGGCCGTCAGGAACAGGACTGGCGCCTTGAGCCCGGCGGCCCGGAGCGCCCGCACCAGGCCGAGTCCGTCGAGGCCGGGCAACATGCGGTCGACGACGAGCACGTCGTGCCCGCCGCCGATCGCCATCATCAAACCATCCGGCCCGGTGCTGGCTCGGTCGACGAGATGGCCCAGCTCTTCCAGGCCGCGGGCTATGTAGGAGACCGTCTCCGCATCGTCCTCGACCACCAGCACCTTCACCGGATCCGCCCTCTCGTCAGCTCACACGCCATACTGATCCATGGTCCGCAGCAGGTCATCCAGCGCCTGCTTGCACTCGCTCGCCTTGGGGGTGCGTGCGCGCAACGCCTCGAGCGCCTTGTCGATCGCTTTGTCCACGACGTGCCAGTCCGCGGCAGCGCGGGGCTTCAGCCCGGCCTCGGCATCGTCCCATGACGTCTCGAGGTCCTTGATCCGCGTCTTCGCCCCGGTCAGGTCGCCCTGATCGACCAGCGCGGCAGTGTCGAGGGCGATCTTACGGAACTGCTGGAGATCACCGAGCCGGGACGCGGCGCTCGCCGGGGCGACAAGGGTGAACGGCGTCGGGCCGATGCCGGTGAACGGCGCGCATGTCACGCCAAAGGAAAAGACGGAGAGGATGAGAAGGGTACGCCGCATGGGACTGGTCTCCTGGTGTGGACGGTTGAGAAAGGGGGGCTCAGGGCTGTTGGCGAACGATCGCCGGACGGCGCTGATCGATGGTCAGGGCGATGACGAGCCCTGTGATGATGGAGAGGAAGACGAGGCTGGTGACGATCGTGCCCAGCCCCAAGCCGCCGTAGTCCTGGCTCTGGGACAGGAGGTCGCCCAGCGACGCCCCGAGCGGGCGCGTGAGGATGTAGGCGATCCAGAACGTGAGCGTGGCATTCGCGCCGAGGTAGAAGGCGCCCGCGGTCGCCGCGATCGCCGTACCGAACACCAGCACACCGACGTTGAAGCCGAGGCCGAGCGCTTCGGTCGCCAGGTCGCCGGCAGCGGTCCCGAGCGCAAAGGTAAGCAGGACGGCACCCCAGTAGAACGACTTGCGCCGCCGGGTCGTGATCGTGTGGATCGATAGCGTCTTCTCAACGCCGAACCAAACGGCGAACGCTGCGCTGAGCAGCACGGCGAAGAGAGCGGTGCTGGTGTAAAGGCTGATCTCGAGCTTGTCCGTCAGGAAGTCCGTGATCTGCGTCCCGACGACGCTGACCAGGACTACCGTGAGCCAATAGGCCCAGGGCACGTAGCGTGGCAGGCGGAGCTGCACGCCGAGCATGACGATCAACAGCACTCCCATGATCACGTCCGTCGTGGCGACGCCTAGCCCGACATGGACGGCCAGGTAGTCCGCTCCGGTCTCGCCGACCGTGGTCGACATGATCTTGATCACCCAGAACGCGAGCGTGACTTCGGGCACCTTGTTGGCGAGAACGCTCCAGCTCCCGAGCGAAGGCGCTCGATCCGTCGGCGACGCGTCTGACATTGATGGCTCCTTGATGTCGGTCTCAGGGTGGCGGAGATCAGGTTGCGAGGGAGTCGACGGCAGGTTGGAAATCGCCAATGTGGGCGAGCGCGGCGACGACATTGGGAAACCTCAATCTGTGCGCAACCGTGTGCCGAGGTCGGGGCCGTTACCTGGAGCCATCCATGCCACAATCCTCGATCCTGCCGTACAAGCGCGCCGCTTGCGTCGGCCTGCTCGGCCTCGGCCTGGCAGGCTGCGCGCACTACACCGCGCTGCCTCTGCCGGAGCGGCCGGCGCTCGCGTCCAGCCTGGCCGACCTCCGGCATTCCGGCGGCCCGATGCCCCCCATTCTGGGCGTGGACGAGATCGCGCGCCTGGTGGCCGAGAACAATCCGGATCTCGTGGCCACCCGCGCGCAGAATGGCGTCGCGCAAGCGCAGTTGCTGCAAGCCGGGCTGCCGCCCAATCCGAGCGTGACGGGGGCCGTCCTGCCGCTTGCCGCCGGCGTGGGCAACACCACCGCCTATAACGCGGGACTGAGCTACGACATCAAGTCGCTCATCACGCTCTCCGCCCGCCGGCGCAGCGCGGACGCGGGGGCGCGACAGGTGAACGCGCAAATCCTCTGGCAGGAGTGGCAGACCGCCGGCCAGGCCCGGCTGCTGACCGTGGACCTCATCGTCGGCGAGCGCGACCGCCGCCTGCTCACGGCAACGCAGGACCTGCTGACCCGGCGGCTCAACGCGGCGCAAGCCGCACTTGCGGCCGGCAATCTCACCCTGACCGCGGTCGCCCCCGACATCGCCGCCACGCAGGCCATCCGCACGCAGCGCACCGACCTGGCGCGGCAGCAACTCCAGCGCCGGCATCAGCTCAATGCCCTGCTCGGCCTTTCGCCCGACGTGATGGTGCCGTTCGCCGAGCAGCCGGACCTGCCGCCGTTCGACCGTGACGCGGTGATCCGTGACCTTCCGACCTTGCCACGGCGGCGGCCCGACCTGGTCGCGCTGCAACTCGGGTATCGCGCGCAGGACGAGAAGGTGCGCGCTGCGATCCTGGCCCAGTTTCCCAATCTCACGGTCGGCGTCACCGGCGGCAGCGACAACTCCGGTGTCCGCAACATCGGGCCGCAGATCACGCTGGAACTGCCGATCTTCGACCATAACCAGGGCAACATCGCCATCGAGCGCGCCACCCGGCAGCAGCTGCACGACGAATACGCCGCGCGGCTGACCGCCGCGGATGGCCAGGTGCGGGCCATGCTGTCGGAGATGGATCTGCTCACCGGACAAATCGCGGCCGCGCGGCGCGACCTGGCGCCCTTGCGGCGCGCCGGCGACGCCGCGGTTGCCGCCTTCACCGCGGGCAATCTCGATGAACGCGGCTACGTGGACCTGATCACCGCACGATTGTCCAAGGAACAGGAGGTTTTGGGTATGGAACAGTCCTTGCTGGACCAGCGGATCGCCGTCGACACCCTGACGGGCGTGGGCATGCCGACGATCGAGCTGGACCCGCCATGAGACGCCGGTGGCTCCTGGCCATGGTGGCCGTGGCGTTCCCCTTCCGCGCCGATGCCGACCCGGCGCCCAGCGTCCTGGTGCAGACCGCGCCGGCCACACAGGGGAGTATCCCCGACACCGTCGTCGCCTACGGCACGGTCGGCCCCTCCGTCGATGGCGGTCTGACGCTCAGTTTGCAGCAGGACGGCCGGGTCATCGGCATCGCCGTGACACCGGGCGAGCTCGTCCACCGCGGTGACCACCTGATCGAGTTCGGCCCCTCCGCCGCTGCGGCCAGCACCTACCAACAGGCCGTGAGCGCCGTTGCGCTCGCCCGCACCGAGCGCGCCCACACCGCCCAGCTCCTAGCGCAGCAACTCGCCACGCGTGACCAGCTCGCCCAAGCCGACAAGGCGCAGGCCGACGCGCAGGCTGCGCTGGACGCCCTGCGCCGCGAGGGCGCCGGTCAAGCGGTCCAGAGCCTGCTGGCGCCTTTCGACGGCATCGTCGCCTCGATTCCGGTCGCGCAAGGCGATCGCGTGGCGCCCGGCACGGCGCTCATCACCCTGACGCGGCTCGATGGTCTGGTCGTCACGGTCGGCGTCGAGCCGGCCGTACGGCTTCGCCTGCAGCCGGGCCAGCCCACGCAGCTCGACCGGCTCCAGCCGGGGTCGGGGCCCCAGACCTTGCAAACCAAGCTGGCGCGAGTGGACGCGGTGCTCAATCCGAAGACGCGGCTGTTGGACGCCGATGTCGTGCTGCCGCCGGGCGCGGCGGTCTCTGGCGAGGCGTTCCGCGCCACGATCGAGGTCGGCCAGATCCGGGGCTGGGCCGTCAAGCGCGATGCGGTGCTCGTCGATGGCAAAGGCGCTTATCTGTTCCAGGTTGAAAACGACAAGGCCGTGCGCGTCGACGTCATGCTGTCCGGCAGCACGGCGGCCACGGATGTGGTGCAAGGCCCCTTGGACCCCTCGCGTCCCGTTGTGGTCCAGGGAGCGGCGCAGCTCGATGACGGCGCCGCCGTTCGCGTCGACCCGCAGAGATCCTGACCATGCCGTTCACCGAGTTCGTGGGGAAGCACGCGCGTTCACTCGTGCTGATCGCCGTGGCCTTGGCCTTGGCCGGTGGCTGGTCGGCGACCACGCTGCCCGTCGGCCTGTTCCCGCAGACCTCGTTTCCCCGCGTGGTGGTCGACCTGGACGCTGGCAGCCGTCCCGCCGACCAGACCGTCCTGCTCGTCACGCGCGAGGTAGAGCAGGCCGTCCGCACCGTTCCCGGCGTGCAGGACGTCCGCTCGAGCACGGCGCGGGGCTCGGCCCAGGTCTCGGTGGATTTCGGCTGGGGACGGGACATGGTGGCCAGCACGCTGCTGGTCGATGCAGCCATCGGGCGCATCTTGCCGACCTTGCCGACGGGCACTGCCTACAACGTCCGGCGGATGGACCCGACCGTGTTCCCGATCGTCTCCTATGCCCTGCAAGCCGACAGCGCGTCGGGTGCGCCTTCGCCGGTGGCGCTGCGCAATCTGGCCGAGTTCCAGATCGTGCCGCTGCTGTCATCCATCAACGGCCTCGCCCGCGTCGACGTTCAGGGCGGTGAGACGGCCGAGGTGGAGGTGGAGGCCGATCCCCATCGCCTGGCCCAGTACGGATTGTCCCTGTCCGACCTCTCCGCAGCGTTGACCGCCGGCAACGTGCTGCAAGCGGTCGGGCAGTTGCAGGATCGGGCCAAGCTGTTTCTGGTGCTGGCCGATCGCAGCCCAGCCGGAGTGGCCGAGGTCGGCGCTACGGTCTTGCGGTCGGACCCGAACGGCATCGTCCGCGTGCGTGACGTCGCCACGGTGCGCGACGGCGTGGTGCCGCAATGGGTCCGTGTCGCCGAGGACGGCAGCCCGGCGGTGCTGTTCAACGTCTACGAGCAGCCGGATGGCAACGTCGTCCAGATCGCGCGGGACGTCGCCACGCGACTGGCCGGCTTCACGCTGCCCAAGGGCGTGCGCCTGGTGAACTGGTACGACCAGAGCGAGCTGGTCTCGCAGTCGGCGAGCAGCGTGCGCGATGCGGTGCTAATCGGACTGGTGCTCGCCGAACTCGTGCTGGTCGCCTTCCTGCGCAGCTTCCGGGTCACGCTGATCGCCGTGCTGGTCGTGCCGGCGACGCTGGCGGCGTCGATCCTGGTGCTGAGCCTGATGGGCATGAGCTTCAACATCATGACCCTGGGCGGCATCGCCGCCGCCGTCGGCCTGCTGATCGACGACGTGATCGTCATGATCGAGCACATCGCCCGGCGTGCCGGGCGCGCGGGCGCGGACGGGCGCGCGGCCGTGCTGCCGGCCATGCGCGAATTCCTGGAGCCGCTGACCGGCTCCAGCCTCGCCACGGTGATCGTATTCGTTCCGCTTGGCTTCCTCAGCGGCGTCACCGGGGCATTCTCGAAGGCCCTTTCGATCACCATGGCGGCCGCGTTGGTGATCTCCTACCTGATGACCGCCTTCGTGGTGCCGTTGCTCTCGCGCACGCTGATCGATTTCCAGCGCTGGCACGACCCCGGCGCGGCGGGCAACGAGGGCTGGGTCGGCCGCCAGCACGGACGCGTGTTGGATGGGCTGTTCCGTCGCCCCTGGCTGCTGCTCCTGGCGGCAGCTCCTCTGCTCGTGATCGGCTATTTCGCCTCCGGCGCGGTCCCGACCGGCTTCATGCCCCCGGTCGACGAGGGCGGCTTCATCATGGATTACTACAGCAAGCCCGGCACCTCCCTGACCGAGACGGATCGCGAGGTCAGCCAGATCGACGCCATCCTCAAGGCGCAGCCGGAGGTGTCGACGTTCTCGCGCCGTCTCGGCACCGGGCTCGGCGGCGATCTCGGCGAAAGCTATCACGGCGATTACTTCGTCCGCCTGAAGCCGAACCACGCCCGCGCCACCCCGGCCGTGATGTCGGCCGTGCTGGCCGACGTGCAGACCAGCGTTCCCGGCGTGACGGTGGAACTCGCCCAGCTCATGGAAGACCTGATCGGCGACCTCACGGCAGTGCCGCAACCGGTCGAGATCAAGCTCTATGCCGCCGACAGCAGCGCATTGCAGCCGCAGGCGAAGAAGGTTGCGGCTGCGATCGCCAAGATCGCTGGCGTCGTGGAGGTCAAGGACGGGGTCAAGCTGGCCGGCGACGCGCTCGATCTGCGGATCGACCCGATCCGCGCCGGCCTCGAGGGGGTTACGCCCGACGAGGTGACCAAGGCGGTCAATACGGCGCTGACCGGCACGGTCGCCGCTCAGATGCCGCAACCGACCCGGGTCGTCGACATCCGCGTCCGCATCCCCGACGCGATGCAGATGCGGCAGGAGGATCTGGCCGCCCTGCCGATCCGCGCGGCCGACGGCCATGTCTTCCCGCTGCGCCGCGTGGCGGATCTCGTGATGGTCAGCGGCCAGCCCGAGATCTCGCGCGACAACCTCCAGCCGATGATTGCGGTGACGGCACGGATCGAAGGTCGCGGCATCGGCGCCGCGGTGGCCGATGTGCAAACGGCCTTGTCGCAACCCGGGATGCTGGCGCCCGGTATCCGCTACGAGCTGGGTGGTCTGTACCAGCAGCAGCAGATCGCCTTTGCCGGTCTCGCGCGCGTCTTCGTCGCCGCACTGGTGGCGGAGTTCATCCTATTGCTGTTCCTCTACGAGCGCCTCTGGCTTCCGGTCATCATCATAGGGTGCTCGCTTCTGTCGACCACCGCCGTGTTCACCGGGTTGTGGTTGACCGGTGTCGACCTCAACATCACTGCCCTGATGGGGATGACGATGATCATTGGCATCGGCACCGAGATGGCGATCTTCCTGGTGTCCGAGTTTACCGAGCTGTCCCACACCATGGCGCCGCGCGCGGCATTGCGGGAGGCCAGCCGCAACCGTCTGCGGCCGATCTCCATGACCACGCTGGCTGCCATCCTGACGTTGATGCCTCTCGCCCTGGCGATCGGGCAGGGCTCGGCCATTCAGCAGCCGCTGGCGATCGCGATCATCTCCGGTCTGCTTCTGCAGTTCCCGCTGGTGTTGCTCGCAATGCCCGTCCTGATCGGGCTGACGCTCCGATCAGCGGACGGCAGCATGTCACCTGACCACAGCGGCCAGACGGCTATGGAGCAGCATCAATCAGGGTGATGCGGATGCGAGCGCACGCGAGCGCACGCGTCGGCCAAGTGCCATTCAAGTGGCGGTCCACGATCGACGGCGAGTGCGAATTGATAGATGCTCCGGCCGGTCGAGACGAGCACGGCGGCTATGATGTGGCTTAGTTCCCGCGAGACACCGATGAGGGCCAGAGACCCACGCAGCCTTCGGCAGCGAGCGATGGCCGCCTTGCTTGGCCTGAGCTGTTTGTGGCCGGCCGTTTGCCGCGCCGATGGCGTAACCCAGTGGACCCGGCTGGCCGACAGTCTCGGGCACGGCTCCGCCAATTGGCACACCCTGGCCATCATGCACCAGGCCATGCACGACGCGTGGAACGCAGCGCAGCCGACATACCGACGCTGGTATCCGGCGACGCAAGCTGAGCCGGGTGCGACCGCGCTGCCGGAGGCGGCGATGGCCGCGGCCGCCCGCCGCGTGCTGATCTGGCTGCATCCGGACAGCCAACCGGATGCGGATCGCCTGTTGCGCGCGGCCTACCGCGGGATCGGCGACAGCGCGTCGGCTCGGGCCGGGCTGGCGCTGGGCGACGTCATCGCCGACGCGGCGGTCGCCCGTCGTCGCGACGACGGGTTCGAGCGCCGGCACCGCTTCGTGGCTGGCAACACCCCTGGCCAGTGGCGGCCCACTCCGCAAGAGTTTGACACCAGCGGCACCACCGAAACACGCCCGTTCCTGTTCGCCAGCGCGACCGAGTTCCGGAACCTGCCGCCGCCGGCGCCGGGTTCGGAGGCATTCAAGCAGGAGTTGCTCGAGGTCATGCTCGTGGGCGGCGACGCGCCCGGCGAGCGGACGCCGACGCAGACGGAGGCGGCGCTGTATTGGGCCTACCAGAGTTCGCAGCGCGGGTTCGTCGCACTCGGGGCGTCGCTGCTCGAGGCCCATCCGCGCAGGGGCGGGCTCGCCGAACATGCACGGCTCATGTCCCAGCTCACCACGGCCATGGCGGATAGCGCGATCCTGGTGTGGACGGGGAAAGAACAGGCGTCACGATGGAGACCCGTCACCGCCATCAGGCAGATGGTCGCGGGGCAGGACCGCTGGCTGCCACTCATCGACACGCCGCCGCATCCGGAATACCCCTCCGGGCATGCGTCCGACTGTTTTACCGGCGCGGAGCTGCTTGAACACGCATTCGCCGATGTCCCCGGTCCTCTGGTCTACCTCGCACTGACCGGCCGATCGGAGAAGGACGACATCGGGATGGGTCAGCATGCGCAGGGGCCGGGCGAAGGTAGCGCCGTGAGACGGGTCTTCCCCGGCTTTGCCAAAGCGGCGGAGGAATGTGCCAACTCGCGAATCTGGGCCGGCGCCCATTTCCGCTCGTCGGAAAACGAATCCCACCGGCTCGCATCCGAAATCGTCCGGCGCGCCGAAGCCGCGGTGCCACGCCCGCAGTGAGCCCGCGCCTGCCGCACCGGCGCGCTCGACGCTGACCTGCCCGTGGCCGACGCACGGCGTCACGAGGCGCTGACGCCACGGTCATCGCTGTCCCACCCGATCGCCCGCCGCAAGAACGCGTAACCCAGCGCCGCGAACCCCGCGATCTCGGCGTTCGTCGTCCCGAAGCCATGGCCGCCCGCGGCCGGCTCGTAAAACAGCGCGTCATATCCCAGCGCCTGCAGCTTGGCGGCCATCTTGCGGGCATGCCCGGGATGCACCCGATCGTCGCGCCGGGTCGTGGCCAGCAGGATCGGCGGATACGGCCGGCCGGCCTCTGCCGCGTGATAGGCCGACATGGCGCCGAGGAACGCGTCCCAATCGTCCGTCTCTGGGTTGCCGTATTCCGCCATCCAACTCGCGCCTGCCAACAAGCGATGATATCGCCGCATGTCGATCAGCGGGATCGTGCAGAACAGCGCGCCGAAGCGCTCGGGATACCGCGTCAGCATGTTCGCGATCAGCAGCCCGCCATTGGACCCGCCCTCCGCCGCGATCCGGCCCGGGCGCGTCACCCCTCGCCGGACCAGATCCGCCGCGACCGCGGCGAAATCGTCGTGGCTCAGCCGCTTGCCAGCCAGCCGCCCCGCCTCGTGCCACCGTGTCCCGAACTCCCCGCCGCCCCGCAGGTTGGCCACCACGCTCGTTCCGCCGCGCTCCAGCCACAGCGCTCCGATGCCCAGCCCGTAGCCCGGGAGGCGTGAGATGCCGAACCCGCCATAGCCCCCGAGATGGACCGGGGCATCGCCCGTCAGCCGCTCCGGCCCCGTCTGCACGTACGGAATCCGCTCCCCATCCGACGAGATCGCTTCGTGCCGCGTCACGACCAGACCCGCCGCATCGAAGCCGGCTGGCAGCCGCCGCAGCACACGGGGCGCCCCGAGTTCCGGTGGGATCAGCATCAGCGTCGGTGGCGTTACCGGGTCCTGCACGCTGGCCAGCAGCGTCCCGTCCGCCTCGTCCTCCTCCTGGTCCAACGGCCAGACGTTCACCGTTCCCAGGCGCGGCAATCCGCCGATCGATCGGGGCGCCCACTCCGGCGCCCCATGCGCGATGAATTCCGGCCGCATCTCGTCGAGCACATGCAGGATCAGCCGGGCGGCGGACCAGAAGAACCGCTGCAACGCCCGCCGCTCCCCCGGCTCGAACACCACCGTGAGATCCCGCTCGCCCCGCAGGAACGCGGCCAGCGACGTCACGACGACCGTATCGGGCGCAAAGGTCCGGTCGCCCACGGTCCACGCCGTCCGCATCCGCACGGCCAGCCAATCGCCGTCCCAACTCGCCCAACTATCCGGCGGAACCTCGAGCCTCTGCCGCCCACCCGCCGTATCGCCCAGCCATACCTCAGTGTCGAAGAACCCCGGCTTGTCGCTGAACACCAGCCGGCCGCCGATCCGGTCCACCCCGCCCCAAACGCCCATATGCGTCGGCTCGGTCGCGAACAGCGGCTCGTCCGCGAACGGCGCCCTGCCTCGCCGCCAGAGCCGCACCGTCGTCGGATACCCCGACGCGGTCTCGCCCCCCAGCGCGCTCGACAGTAGAAGCGTATCCCGATCCACCCAGTCCGCGCCGCCCTTGGACGCCTCGAGCCGGAAGCCGCCCTCGACGAACGCCCGCGCCGTGAGATCGAACTCCCTCAGTTCGGACGCGTCGCTCCCGCCTCGCGACAGGCTGATCACCGCGCGCTCATGACCCGGCGCGAGCGTCGTCGCGCCATGCCACACCCAAGCGACGTCCTCCGCCGCTGCCAGGGCGTCGAGGTCCAGTAATACCTCCCATGCCGGCGCATCGGTGAGAAACGAGCCCATCGTGGTCCGCCGCCACAGCCCCCGCGGATGCGCGGCATCCGTCCAGTAGTTGTAGAGCAAGCCCCCGCGCCGGGTCGGAACGGGCAGGTTGTCCGGCCGGTCCAGCAGCGCCGCCAGCGCATCCCGATCCGCCGCCCAGCGCTGATCGGCGATCCGCTCCCGCGTCCGAGCAGTCTGCGCGTCGACCCAGGCGACCGCCCTCTCCCCCTCGACCTCCTCGAGCCAGAGATACGGGTCGTCATCTGGGGCGGACAGCGTCGGGCGATGGTCGGTCATGACCGCGCACTATGCCGCATGCACACCACCTCGGCCATCTGGCGACCCATCTTCGTGCGGATGGACTCGTGACCCACGACATGCATCTGTGAGACGCACAATCTGAGGGCAGAGGCGATCGAGCAGTGCGGGCAGCCCCTTTCATCGACGCGGAGACGTTGCGAACGGCGGTGTCCTACGCCATCACGAGCCGCCGCAGTATCCGCGGCTTCCTGCCGGCGCCGGTCGAGCGGCAGGCGATCGAGACGCTGCTCGAGATCGCCAGCCGGGCGCCGAGCGGCAGCAACATCCAGCCTTGGAAACTGCACGTCCTGACCGGGGCGACGCTGGGCCGTGTCGCCGCCCTGCTGAGTGACGCATTCTCTTCCGGACGGCCGGAGCAGCGGGAGTACGAATACTACCCCGTCCGTTGGCGCTCTCCGTACCTCGAGCGGCGCCGCGCCGTGGGCTGGGAGCTGTACCGGCTGGCCGGTGTCGCCAAGGGCGACCGGGCCGCCGGCGACCGGCAACGCGCGCGCAACTACATGTTCTTCGGGGCGCCGGTCGCTCTCATCTTCACTATCGACAAGGACATGCAACAGGGCAGTTGGCTCGATTACGGCATGTTCCTGCAGAACATCATGGTCGCGGCCCGCGGCTTCGGGCTCGACACCTGCCCGCAGGCGGCGATTGCCACCTACCCCGACATCCTACGGCATGAACTCGGCATTCCCGCGGACGAAACGGTCGTGTGCGGCATGGCGCTCGGATATGCCGATCCCGCCGAGCCGACGAACGCGCTGCATGCCCCGCGCGAGCCGCTCGACAGTTTCGTCACGTTTCACGCCGACACCACCGCGGAGCCGAATTGCCCGTCATCGAACGGGTCGTGACGATGGACGCGCCGATCAGTCGAACCGGATGAAGGAGACGAGCCGCACATGGATCACGCAGAACAGATCACCGTCCTGTCCAGCATGGAGGGCGCGGTGCTGACGCTCACCATGTCCTACGAGCGCCGCCGCAACGCGTTGGCACCGGCGCTCAAGGCGGCCCTGATTGCCGGGCTCGAGCAGGGCAACGCCGACCCGGCCTGCCGCGCGATCGTGCTGACCGGCGCCGGCGGGCATTTCTGCGCCGGCGGCGACATCTCCGGCATGAACGACGCGGGCGGCATGACCGGCCGCGCCCGCATGGCGGTCATCCAGCAGCTCATCCGTCTGCTGGTCGGCGGCGACACGCCGGTGATCGCGGCGGTGGAGGGGCACGCCGCCGGCGCCGGGCTGTCGCTGGCGGCGGCTTGCGACGTGGTCGTTGCATCCAGTCAGGCGATTTTCACCTGCTCGTTCAACAGGATCGGCCTCGTGCCGGACCTCGGCGCGGCCTGGACGCTGCCGCGCCGGATGGGGCTCGGGCGCGCCAAGCTGCTAATGCTGCGGGGCAAGCCGCTGAACGCCGACGAGGCCGAGCGGCAGGGTATCGTGGACGTGCTGGCCCCGCCGGGCGAGGCGCTGGCGACCGCGCAGGCGCTCGCGGGCGACATCGCGGAACGGTCGCCGCTGTCCAACACGATGGCCAAGGCTTTGCTCGGCCGCGCCACGGACAGTTTGGACGACTTCCTCAAGGCGGAAGCCGACGCGCAGGGGCTGCTGTACGGGACGGCGGATTTTGCCGAGGGCCGTGCGGCGTTCGCCGCCAAGCGCCCGCCCCGCTTCAGCGGGCACTGACGCGTGAGCCCGTCACCGTCGGCACCGCGGTCGAAGCGGTGTTCGGTCCGCACGACGATGCCGAGCCACCCTTCACGCTGGTGCACTGGCGCCTGACTCCGCGCCCATGTCGGCGAGCAGCATGGCGGCGAACGGACCCTGGCCGTCCCTATTCGGCGCCTGGTCGTCTTGAATGATCCGTCGAAGTTGAGCAGGGTCCGGCGTCCAACGGGGGCTATGCCGCATGATCTACCGGAACCTTGGCCGAAGCGGCCTGCGCGTCTCGCGTCTTTGCCTCGGCAGCATGAATTTCGGCGGCCCGACGGACGAGCCGACCGCAGCCCGCATCATCGCCCGCGCCCGCGACGCCGGCGTCAACTTCATCGATACCGCGGACGCGTATACTGGCGGCCGCTCCGAGGAGATCGTCGGCCGGGCCATCGCGGTCGACCGGGACGCCTGGATCGTCGCCACCAAGCTCGCCAACAAGGGCGCAGAGGACCCGAACGGGCAGGGCACCTCCCGTCAATGGATCATGCGCGCCGTCGAGCGCAGCCTCGAGCGCCTCGCGACCGGCCACATCGACATCTACTATCTCCACAAGGAGGACCACGCGACGCCGCTCGCCGAGACCGTCCGCGCCATGGGCGACCTCGTCCGCGCCGGGAAGATCCGCTATTTCGGCCTGTCCAACTACCGGGCCTGGCGCGTCGCCGAGATCTGCGCGCTGTGTGACGCCATGGGAATCGGCCGTCCCGTCGTCAGCCAGCCGTACTACCACGCGCTGAACCGCACGCCTGAGACCGAGCACCTCCCGGCTTGCGATTTCTACGGCCTCGGCGTGGTTAGCTATTCGCCGCTCGGCCGGGGCATCCTCACCGGCAAATACGACCCCGACACGCCGCCGCCCGCTGAGACCCGCGCGGCGCGCGGCGACAGACGCCTGGCGCAAACCGAGATGGACCCCCACTCTCTCCGTCTCGCCCGCGAGATCGCCACCCATGCCGAACGCACGGGCCGGTCTCCCACCGCGTTCGCCGTCGGCTGGGTGCTCAACAACCGGTTCGTCACGGGCATCATCGGCGGTCCCCGTACAGAGGCCCAATGGGACAGCTATCTCGAGGCGTTGGACGCGCCGTTCTCTGCCGACGACGAGGCGTTCGTCGATGCCCGGGTCGCTCCGGGCCACCACGCCGTTCCCGGCTTCAACGACCCGGCCTACCCGATCGAGGGCCGTCCGGCGCGAACCGCGCCTGGTCCGGCCGGCGCGACCGCGCCTGATCCGGCCGGCGCGACCGCGCCTGATCCGGCATGAACTGCCGCCCGGCACATTCTGCCGCGCGCGTCCTGCGCTAAGCCGTTGACGACGTGTCGCGGGCCGCTGGCCTGGCGCTTGCACCTCTCGTCCCGCACACTCCCGTGCAGGAGACGATAATGTATGCCAGCTTGATCTCGGCCGGCGCTTCCCAGCTCTACGACCTGTACAAAAGCGTAACGGGCAGCAACAGCAACAGCAATAGCAACAGTGCCAGCAGCACCTCGTTCGACGCGTCCTCCGCCGCCGCTTCCACGCCGAGCACGGCGCCGGGCAGCAGCACCGGCGCGAGCTTCAGCTCGGCCGTGCAGAAGCTGTTCGTCGACCTCCAGGCGAGCACGTCCGGCACGGCCAGCCCATCGACAGATCCGACCAGCACCATCGCCAACGATCTGCAGGCCGTGTCCCAGGGCCTCAACACGTCCGGTGCTCACGGCCACCACCATCACCACTCGGGCTCGCCATCTCCTGCGCAGCTTGGCGATGACCCGGCTCCGACCGACGGCTCGGCCACGTCCACGGCCGTATCGTCCAGCAACGGCACGACCAATCCGTTCCAGAATCTGGCCTCCTCGCTGCTGGCCTACGCCAAGACCCAGGGCTTGGGCTCGAGCGGTTCGGCCTCGCTGACGGCCTAAGCCCGCCTTCGGACCGCAAAAAGCCGCTTCGAAGCAGCAGCGTTTTCCTCTGGCACCGCAGTCCGAGCTGGTAAGCTGCGGTAAAGGGGGAACGATGATCGATCCAAAGGCGCTGCTCGACTGGCCGTTCGAAACTGTCGTCCAGACCTATACGCGCCGCGACATGGCCCTCTATGCCCTCGGCGTCGGCTTCGGCGCCGACCCGCTCGACCTGGACCAACTCCGTTTCGTCCGCGAGGAGGACAATCTCGGCGTGCCCACCATGCCGGCTTGCATGTGCCTCGGGCCGTCCTGGGCGGCCGACCCGCGCTCGGGCGTCAACCGCGCGATGATCGTCCACGGCGAACAGGGCCTCGAGCTTCTCAAACCCATGCCCGCCCGTGGCCGTTTCCGCTCGCTGAGCCGCATCACCCATGTCGTCGACAAGGGCCCTGGGCGCGGCGCCATCATCTACGCTGCATCGACCCTGATGGACGACGAGTCCGGCGAGCCCGTCGCCCATCTCTGGCGCAGCACTTTCGCCCGCGCCGACGGCGGCTTCGGCGGCAATCCGGCGCAACCCCGAACCCCGCATAAACTGCCCGACCGCGCCCCCGATCGGCGCTGCACGCTGCCGACTTTCCTCAACCAGGCCTTGATCTACCGCTTCAGCGGCGACCTCAACCCTCTGCACTCGCATCCGGACGCCGGCCGCGCCGCCGGGTTCGACCGGCCCATCCTACACGGCCTCGCCACCTACGGCCTCGTCGGCCATGCGATCCTGCGCACCTACTGCGACTACGACCCGGCCCGCCTCCGCGCCATCGACGTCCGCTTTTCCGCCCCCGTCTTTCCCGGCGAGGCCGTCACCGTCGATCTCTGGCGCGAGGACGACGTCGTCTCGTTCCGGGCCAGCGTCGAGGCCCGCGGCGCCAAGGTCATCGACAACGGCAAGGCCCGGCTCGCCTAACCCGGCAGCGCGATCCGTTCAGCCAGCAAGAATGGCGCGCCCGGCCCCGCCTGCGTGAATAGGCAAATCGACGTCACCCGCCGCGCCTGCGAGAGCGCACCCGCGAAATGGCGCTCCGCCGCGCCCCGCCATGTCGTCTGGTCGCTCAGCCGCCGGGTCAGCGTCATGTGGAACCGCCACCGCCCGAACACGCCAGGATATCCCCAGCGCAGCAACAACTGATCCGCGTCCGGAGCCAGTCCCTTGCCCCGCCGCCGAGCCAGCTCCGCCGTATCGGGCGGCGCTCGATGCCGGTCCGGCCACGCCACGCACGCATCGGCCAACGCTTGCAGCTCGGGGCTGGGCGCCGTCTCCCTCACCGCCAGGAACCCCGAAAGGTCCGCCACCGCCAATGCCGGCAGCGCGAACGGCCGTAGCGACTGCACCATCGCCGACACGTCGTCTCGGAACGCACCGTAGGAGGTCGCCAACCGCATGGGCGGCTTCAGCGTGCAGTGGAAGCCATACACACGGGCCTCCGACGTGACCGCAGCGATCCCCTCGTGCGCCGGCTGCGGCACCTCCGCGCCCCGCTCCGGGTCCCGCCCCAACCACGCACACCCCGCCGCCCAGAGCGGATCGTCCAGCTCCGGGGCGTAATAGATCGCGACCCGAACGCTCAGATGACCCGCTCCCCCGCGCGCCACACCTGCCGCACGACGGGTATCCCCTCGTGCTCCCGCACGCGCACCAGGTCGGCGCGCAGACCCGGGCCGATCCGGCCCCGATCGGCCAACCCAGCCATCGCGGCCGGGGCCGCCGTTATCATCGACACGCCCTCCGGAAGCGTGATCCCGGTCATCTCGACACAAGCGAACGCCGCCTCGACCAGGCTGGCCGGCACGTAATCGCTCGCCAGCCCGTCCACCGCCCGCTCGCGCACGAGCGCGGCCGCCGACACGTTGCCCGAATGCGACCCGCCGCGGACGATGTTCGGCGCCCCGGCGATCACCTGCATGTCGCGCGCCCGCGCCGCTTTCGCCGCGATCATCGACACCGGGAACTCGCTGATCCGGATGCCATCGCGATGGTTCTCCTCGATCTCCTCCTCGGTGCGGTCGTCATGGCTCGCCAGCACCACCCCTGATCCAGCCATCCGCTGCAACAGCCGCTGCCGGTTCACGTCGCGCATCAGCGCACGCTGCGCCTGCAGTTCGCCGATCCGGCGCTCGATCGTCTCCGCCGCGAGCCCCTCGCGCCGCCGCATCGCCCGATACCGGTCCAGATCCGCGTATTGCCCCACGCCGGGCGAGTGATCCATCAAGCTCACCATCCGCACCAGCCGATGGTCGGCAACCGGCTCGAGCAGTTCCATCACGTCACCGGCCGGCATCTCGCAGCGCAGGTGCAGGTAATGCTCCGACTTCAACAGCCCGGTCCCATCGAGAGCATCCAGGTCCCGCACGCCGTCATGGAACGTCTTGATCCGATCCTTGTCGAACCCGAGATCGCCCAGGCAGAGCGCGTCCAGCACGGTCGTCACGCCGCACACGGCGCATTGCGCGTCATGCGTCAGCATCGCCGAACGCGACGGCCAGCGCGCGTTGCTGCGGGGCTGCACCTGCCGCTCGAGATTGTCCGTATGCACGTCGACGATCCCCGGCATCAGGATGTCGCCGTCCAGATCGAACGCGCCCGGCGCGTTGCTCCGGCCGGGCTGCACCTCGGCGATGGCCAGGCCATCCAGCACGATGGTGCCGCTGATCACCTCGCCGTCGAGAACGAGGCGGGCATTCGTCAGAATCGTCATGCCGCGATGCTTAGGGGAGAGATCGTCAGCACGCTATCCGCCACCGCGTCTCGCACTGCGCTGTCATGGAAAATTCCGGCCAGCGCCGTCCCGCGCGCCTTGGCTTCGGCCACTAGGCCGATCACCACGTCCCGGTTCTCCGCATCCAGCGACGCGGTCGGTTCGTCGAGCAGCAGGATCGGGTGCCCCCCGATGAAGCCACGCGCCAGGTTCACCCGCTGCTGCTCGCCGCCCGAGAAGGTCGCCGGCGGCAACCCATGCAGCCGCCGCGGAATGTTCAGCCGCAGCAGCAGTGCCTCGGCCTGCTCGCGCCCGTCCTGGCCCGGCGCCGCTTCCGCCACGATCTGGAGGGCCGACACCCGCGGCACCACCCGCAGGAACTGGCTCACGTACCCCAGCGTCTCCCGCCTGACCTCGAGCACCAGCCGCGGATCGCAACCATGTATTCCTTGGGCAATATCGACCCACGCGCCCCGGTGACGCACCCGGATTGCCCCGCCATCGACCCGGTAGCTGCCATACAGCGCCCGCATCAGCGTCGACTTGCCCGCCCCCGACGGCCCGGCCAGCACGGTGCAGCAGCCGCTCTCGAGCGTCGCATCCAGTCCGTCCAGCACCGGGATGCGGGTTCCGCCCTGCAGATGAAGCACGAACGTCTTGGTCAGGCCGGTGGCCTCCACCATGATCATGCCTGAAGCACCGAACTCACCAACAGCTGCGTATACCGATGCTGCGGGTCCTCCAGCACCTGGTCGGTCAACCCGGTCTCTACGACCCGGCCACGCTGCATCACCACGATCCGGCCCGCCAGCAGGCGCGCCACCGCGATGTCGTGCGTCACCAGCACGATCGCGATGCCCAACCGCGCGACCAACGTGCGCACCAGGTCGAGCAGCCGCGCCTGTACCGACACGTCGAGCCCCCCGGTCGGCTCGTCCATGAACACCAGCCGCGGATGCGTCACCAGCGTCCGGGCGATCTGCAGCCGCTGCAGCATGCCCCCCGAGAACGTGGTCGGCAGGTCGTCAATGCGCGCCGGGTCGATCTCCACCTGCCGCAGCCAGTCCGCCGCGGTCGAGCGGATCGACCCGTAATGCCGGGCCCCGGCCGCCATCAGGCGCTCGCCGACGTTGCCGCCGGCCGACACCCGCATGCGCAAGCTGTCCCGCGGGTTCTGTTGCACGAACCCCCAGTCCGAGCGATGCAGCGCCCGCAGCGCCGGCGCGCCCATCGCGAGCAGATCATGCGCCGTCCCCTCCGGGTCCCGGTAGGTGATCGCGCCCCCGTCCGGCCTCGAGCGCCCGGCCAGCACGTTCAACAGCGTCGTCTTGCCCGACCCGGACTCGCCGACGATCGCCAGCACCTCGCCCGGCCAAAGCTCGACCGCGACGTCGTCCAGCGCGACGATCGGCCCGAAGCGCAACGCGAGACCCTGCGCGCTCAGCATGGCGGCGTTACCCACCGCGCCGCTCCCCGCAGAAATCCGTGTCCGAACAGACGAACATCCGCGTGCCCCGATCGTCCGTCACCACCTCGTCGAGGTAGCTCTCGCCCGCCCCGCAGAGCGCGCATGTCGCCGCAGCGCGGCGCGGCTGGAACGGATGGTCCTCGAAATCCAGCGAGCGCACGGCCGTGTAGGGCGGTATGGCATATATCCGTTTCTCCCGCCCGGCGCCGAACAGCTGCAGTGCCGGCATCCGGTCCAGCTTCGGGTTGTCGAATGCCGGGATCGGCGACGGCGACATCAGGTAGCGCTCGTTGACCATCACCGGGAAGTCGTAGCTCGTCGCTACATGCCCGAAGCGCGTGATGTCCTCGTAGAGCTTGACGTGCATCGGCCCGTACTCGGCCAACGCGTGCATCCGCTTGGTTTCGGCCCGGCTCGGCTCCAGCCGGCTCATCGGCTCCGGCATCGGCACCTGGTAGACGATGACCTGATTCTCCCGCAGCGCCGTCTCCGGAATCCGGTGCCGGGTCTGGATCACGCTGGCCTCGACCGTGCGCGTCGTCGTCCGCACCGCGGCGGTCCGCGCAAAGAAGCGCCGGATGCTCACCGCATTGGTGGTGTCGTCCGCGCCCTGGTCGATGACCTTCAGCACGTCGTCCGGCCCCAGCACCGCCGCCGTCACCTGGATTCCGCCGGTGCCCCATCCGTACGGCAGCGGCATCTCCCGGCTGCCGAACGGCACCTGATGGCCGGGGATCGCGATGCCTTTCAGGATGGCCCGGCGGATCATCCGCTTCGTCTGCTCGTCGAGATAGGCGAAGTTGTAGCCCCCGTTCATTCCGCCGCCTCCGCGAGCGGCGCCGCAGCCGCCTCCCGTCGCATCTGCCGGATCGTCTCCAACTCGCTCTGGAAATCGACGTAGTGCGGCAGCTTGAGGTGCTCCACGAAGCCGGTCGCTTCCACGTTGTCGCAATGCGACAGCACGAACTCGACCTTTTGCGCCGGCGCGTCGGCCGTCTCGCCCAACTCCTCCGCCCGCAACGCGCGGTCGACCAACGCCATCCCCATCGCCCGCCGTTCCGCGTGGCCGAAGCACAGCCCGTAGCCTCGCGTGAACTGCGGCGGAGCAACCTTCGATCCCGCGAACTGGTTGACCATCTGGCATTCGGTCAGCACCAGGTCGCCGATGCTGATCGGGAAGCCCAGCTCCGGTGGCTCCAGCACCACCTCGCACGACCCGACCCGCATCTCGCCGACGAACGGGTGCGTGCCGCCCCAGCCCCGCTGCGTCGAGTAGCCCATCGCGAGCAGGAAGCCCTCGTCGCCCCGGGCCAACGCTTGCAGGCGTGCATCCCGGCCGGCGGGGAACGCGAGCGGCTCGCGGGTCAGATCCGCCGGATCGCCGTTCTGCGCCGGATCAGGCTCGACCAAGCCTTCCTGTCCCAGGATCGCGAACGCGGGCGGCATCGCCCCATTCGCAGCGTCGGCCTCGGCCGGCGCGCCCGGCGCAGCCGGCGCGAAGTCCAGCAGCCGGTGCGTGTAGTCCGTCGTGGGCCCCAGCACTTGTCCCCCCGGCAGGTCCTTGAAGATCGCCGAGACCCGCCGCCGCACGGCCATGTCGGCCGTCTCGACCGCGATGGACGCGCCGAACCGCGGCAGCGTCGTTCGATAGGCGCGGACCAGGAATGCCGCCTCGATCAGGTCCCCCTGCGCCTGCCGGATCGCGAGCGCCGCAAGGCTCCGGTCATACAGCGACCCCTCGCCCATGACCCGGTCCACCGCCCGGCCTAGTTGCCCCTCAATCTGCTCGACCTCGAGCGCGGCCACCGCCGGGTCGCCCCGCCGCTCATGCGCCAGCCACGCATGCGCCGCGTCGATCGCGCGCTCGCCCCCCTTGACTGCGACATACGCCATCAGGCGATCCTCACCGTTCGCGGCAGCGCCGCAATCGCGTCCCCTGCACACAGGATCACGTCGATCCCGCGCGGAAACAGCCGTCCGTTGGACGTCCAGAACGCCACGAAGCCGTCCGGCAAGCCATTCACCGACAGCGAACCCTCCGCCGCCAGGCCTGGCCCGGCCAGGCGCAGCGTCTCGCCCGCGGCGAACCCGGCGACCTGCAGGATGACCGTCGCCGACCCCTCCGGCTCTTCGTCGGTGCCTCCGCAGAACCGATCGAGCGCCACCGGGTCCAGCGCCGCCCCGAACTGGGCCTGTTCTTGCTCGGCCCTGCGCGCGCCGCAGTGAAAACTCACCCAATCCCAAGCGGCCGCCGCTCGGTCGTCCAACCAGAGCGGCGTCTCGCCATCGACGAGCGTTAGCAGCACCGCGGCCGTCGATCGATCGAGCGGCGCCGGTGGCGCGAGAGGGCCGGCGACGCGATGGATGCGGCCAGGCCGGGCCATCGCGTCCATGACGGAGCGGAACACCGCTTGGCTGTCGCGCACCGGGTCGGCAAAGCCGGCATGGAGGTCGCTCATGTGCGCATGGTCGCCATCGTGAAGAACTGCACCTGCGTCGCGGCTGCGCGCCGGGCTTCCTGCGCGCGGGCCGCTTCCTGAGCCTGGGCCATCGCGCCGACCGCCTCCTGCAGCGGCGGACGCAAGCGCGGATCCTGCAGACCGGCGTCGAACGCGGCGGCCAGCTCGGCATGCCGCAGATCACGCCCCAGGCAATAGGCGTGGCCGATATGGCCGGACGCGCTTCGCACAGTACAGCGCACGACCGTGGCCTCGCCGAGGTTGAACGGCGCGCCGCTGCCGCCCGCCCGTCCCCGCACCATCACCAGCCCGGCGTCCGGCCCGCGGATCAACGCATAATCCGGCAGCAGCCCGGCGCCCGCGCGCTCCAACGAGCCCGCGTCCGCCCTCGCCAGGACGGCCATCCAGTGTTGCCGCTCCAATGTCTGCGTATCCGACACTCAGCCCTCCGAACTTGTCTAGACAACTAAACGTGGAATTGTCTAGGGTCAAGCCATGAGTGAAGACAGTTCCGAGACACTCGCCAGCCGCGTGCCGCGATGGCGGCAGATCGCGGCGACGCTCGCCCGCGAGATCGAGGCCGACTGCCTCGCCCCCGGCACGCGCCTGTCCACCGAGGCGGAGTTCTCGGCGCGGTTCGGCGTGAACCGCCACACCATCCGCCGGGCGCTCGATACATTGGTTCGCAGTGGCCAGGTTCGCGTCGAGCAGGGCAAGGGCGCCTTCGTTGCCGACGATTTGCTGCATTACGAGATCTCGACGCGAACGCGCTTCTCCGAGCGGATCCGGCGGCAGAACCGGGTGCCCGACGGCCACGTGCTCCGGCTCCGGCCTATCGAGGCGAGCGCCGCCGCCGCCGCCGCGCTCGACCTGCCGGACCGATCGCCGCTCATCCTGCTGGAGCGGATCGGGCTGGCGGATGGCGTGCCGATCTCGCTGACGGACCACCATTTCCCGGTCGAACGGCTGCCCGGCATCGCCGATGCCCTCCGGACGACGAGCACCATCACCGCGGCGCTGCGGACCTCCGGCGTGGACGACTACATCCGACGATCCACCCGCGTGACGGCGCGGATGCCGACGGCCAGCGAGGCCGACCTGCTGGAGGCGCCACGTCATCGGCCGCTACTCGTGTGCGAGAACGTCAACGTCGACCGCGACGGCCGCCCGATCGAGTTCAGCCTGACCCGCCATCCGAGCAGCCGCGTGCAACTGGTTTTCGAGCCGTGATATGAGAAGGGCCGCCATGGGCCGGAGCTCGCGTGACCGACCGAGTGAACGAACGGGTTTGCGCCGAAGTGGAGGGCGAGTTCGTGGTCTTCCTGATCGGGATGCGCGTCAACCGGCCATGGAAGGTCTGGAAGTGGCTGCCGATCGCCCGGGCCATGGTGCGGATGCTGCAGGAACTCACGGCGCAGCCGGAGATCGGCCTGCTTGCCTCGCGGCCACTGCCGGGCTTACTCAGTCCGGCACTGCTGCAGTATTGGCGCAGCGCCGAGCACCTTCGTGCCTATGCTCACGCGGCCGACAAGCAGCATCTCTCGGCGTGGCAGGCGTTCAATCGTGCCGTCGGAACCAACGGCGACGTGGGGATCTGGCATGAAACGTTCGTGGTTCCGGCAGGCGCGTCAGAAGCGATCTACGTCAACATGCCGCGCTTCGGCTTGGGGCGCGCGGGCGCTGTCCACCCCGCCAAAGGCGACCGGGCGACCGCGGCCAAGCGCCTGAGCCGCCGCGCCTGACTTCTACTCGGCCGGCTGCGCAGCGGCCGGCGTCATTGCCTTCTGCACCCGCGAGTTTTGCCGCGATTTGGCCGGCATCAGCCAGCTCTGCAGCTTGTCGAGATAGAGATAGACGACCGGGGTCGTATACAGCGTCAGGATTTGGCTCAGCGCCAGGCCACCGACCATCGCAAAGCCGAGCGGCCGCCGTAGTTCCGACCCGGCCCCTGTCCCCAACATGAGCGGCAGACCCGACAGCAGCGCCGCCATCGTGGTCATCAGGATCGGACGGAACCGCAGCAGGCAGGCTTCGCGGATGGCGTCGTACGGGCTTTTTCCGTCGTTGCGCTCCGCATGGATCGCGAAATCCACCATCATGATGCCGTTCTTCTTGACGATGCCGATCAGCAGGATAATGCCCACGATCGCGATCACGGTCAGGTCGAATTTGAACGCCAGCAGGAACAGGAGCGCCCCGACGCCTGCCGACGGCAGGGTGGACAGGATTGTCAGCGGCAGGATGTAGCTCTCGTACAGAATGCCGAGGATGATGTAGACGGCGATTAGGGCGGCCGCGATCAGATAGGGCTGCGAGGCGAGCGAGGATTGGAACGCCTGCGCCGTCCCCTGGAACGCGCCGGTCACCGTCGCCGGCACGCCCAGGTCAGCCTGCGCCCGCTGGATCGCCGTGACGGAGTCGCCGAGCGATCCCCCTGGCTTGAGGTTGTACGAGATCGTCACCGAGGGGAACTGGCTCTGGTGGTTGACCACCAGCGGCTGCACCGGCGCCGTGCTCTCGTGCACGATCGTCGACAGCGGCACCAGCCCGCCCGTGGCGGACCTCACGTAGAGCTTGCGGAGCGTGTCGAGCAGACCCTGCTGCTTCGGCGTGACTTCGAGGATGACGTAGTAGGCCTTAAGGCCGGTGAAATACTGCGCCACCTGCCGCTGCCCGAACGCGTCATAGAGAGTCGAGTTGATCATCGCCGGCTGGATCCCGTAGCGCGCCGCCTCCTCCTTGTCGTAGGTCAGCGTCATGGTCAGCCCGGTCCCGGCAGCGTCGGACGTCACATCGGCCAGTTCGGGCAGATGCCGCAGCTTTTCCAACACGCGCGGGCCCCAGGTGTTCAGCTCGTCGCCGTCCGGGTCAGAGAGCGTATACTGATATTGCGTGCGCGAGAGGCGGCCGCCGACGCTGATGTCTTGGGCCGGCTGCATGAACAGGCGGATTCCCTGCAGCCCTTGCGCCTTGGCGCTCAGCCTGGCGATCACTTGGCTTGCCGTGTCCGACCGCTCGCTCCAAGGCTTGAGCTGGACATACATCCGGCCGTTGTTCTGTGTCTGCCCGCCTGCGCCGGCACCCACCGACGAGGTCAGACCGGCCACGGCCGGGTCGTCGAGGATGAACTTGTTGACCTTTTGCTGCAGGTCCTTCATCGCGCTGAACGACACGTCTTGCGCTGCGTCAGTCACGCCGATGATGATGCCGGTGTCCTGCGCCGGGAAGAAGCCCTTGGGGATGACGTAGAACAGCGCTCCGGTCGTCGCCACGACGGCGAAGAAGATCATCAGCGTGATGAAGCGGAAGCGCAACGCGATGTCGAGCGTGCGTTCGTAGAACCCGACCAGGGCCTCGAACATCCGTTCGACGAGCTTGTAGATGCGGCCGTGCTTGCGGCCGTGTTCAGACACCAGGAAGCGCGACGCCATCATGGGCGTCAGCGTCAGCGAGACGACGGCCGACGCGATGATGGTGATCGACACGACGATGGCGAACTCTCGGAACAGCCGTCCGACGATGCCGCCCATCAGCAGCAACGGGATGAACACGGCGATCAGGCTCACGCTGATCGAGACGATGGTGAAGCCGATCTCGCCGGCGCCCTTGAGGGCCGCGTCGAAGGGCTGCATCCCTTCCTCGATGTGGCGGACGATGTTCTCGAGCATGACGATCGCATCGTCGACCACGAAGCCGACCGCGATCGTCAGCCCCATCAGGCTGAGGTTGTCGAGGCTGTAGCCGAGGACATACATCGCGCCGAGCGTGCCGACGAGGGCGACCGGGATGGTCACGCTCGGGATGATGGTGGCCCACACGCTGCGCAGGAAGACGAAGATCACCGCCACGACCAGCCCGATCGACAGCAGCAGCGTGAACTCCACGTCGTCGACCGAGGCGCGGATGGTTTGCGTGCGGTCCGACACCAGCTCGACCTTGATGTCGGGCGGAATGCTCTTCAGCAGCCGCGGCAGCTTGGCGTCGACCGCGTCGACGGTGCTGATGACGTTGGCGCCAGGCTGCTTGAAGACCAGCAGCAGCACGGCGGGTTTGTTGTTCTGCCACGCAGCGAGCTTGGCGTTCTGCGGCCCATCGACCGCCTGGCCGATGTCGCGGACCCGCACGGGGCCGTTGCCGCGGTATGAGATGATAGCGTCGTTGTACTCGCTCGCCTTGGTCCGCTGATCGTTGGCGTAGATCGAATATGACTGGGACGGACCGTCGATCAGACCCTTCGGGGCGTTCGCGGTCGACGAACTCAGCACGGCCCGCACGTCTTCGAGCGTCAGGCCGAGCGCGGCGACCTTGCCGGCATCGACCTGAACGCGCACCGCCGGCGTCTGTTGGCCGCCGACCAGGACCTGCGACACGCCCGTCACCTGGCTCAGCTGCTGCGCCAGGATGTTCTCGGCGTAATTGTCCACCTCCGGGAGCGACAACACGTCCGAGGTCACCCCCATGATGAGGATGGGCGAGTCAGCCGGGTTGGTCTTGCGGACGGTCGGAGGGTTCGGGATGTCCTTCGGCAGTTGTCCGCCCGCGGCGTTGATGGCCGCGAGCACGTCGGTCAGCGCCGCGTCGATGCTACGGGCCAGATCGAACTGCATGGTGATCTGGCTCGACCCGGAGACGTTCACCGACGTCATCTGTGCCAGGCCGGGGATCTGGCCGAATTGTGTCTCGAGCGGAGTGGCCACCGCGGTCGCCATCGTTTGCGGGCTCGCGCCGGGGTAGTTGGCAGTGACGGTGAGCGTCGGGAACTCGACCGAGGGTAGCGGAGCGACGGGCAGGAACGGATAAGCGGCCAACCCGGCCAGGAAGATGGCGGCGATGATCAGCGACGTCGCGATCGGCCGCTTGATGAAAGGGGCCGAGACGTTCATCGGGCGGCGCTCCGTTGGGGCGCCGAGGTGGCGCCGTCGTCGTTGAAAGCAACTTTGGTGCCATCGCTGATCCGCGATTGACCGGCCGTCACCACGGTCGTGCCCGCCGATAACCCATCCGACACCACTGCTTGCTTCCCATTGTCGTAGGAGACTTTCACGTTCTGCCGCTTCACTGTCTTGGTGGCGTCGACAGCAAAAACGAAAAGCCCGTCCTGACCGTTTTGCACGGCAACGTGAGGAACGATCACGCCCGTGGCAACGCCCACTTGCAGCCGGATGTCCACAAACTGCCCGGGCGTGAGCATCATGTCGGGGTTGGGAAAGTTCGCCCGGATCTGGATCGTGCCGGAGTCACTGTTGACCGAGTTGTCAGTCGTGGCCAGCACGCCGCGATCGAGCACGCGGTCACTGCCGGGAGCGTCGGCCAGCGCTGCAAGCTCGCCCTTGCGCATGGCGTCGCGCACGGTCGGGAGGTCCGTCTCGGCGAGGCTGAAGATAACCGAGATCGGCTGCTCCTGCACGACCGAGAAGATGCCGGCGCCGGTGCTGTTCGCCTGGACCACGTTACCGGGATCGACCCGGCGCAAGCCGACCTTGCCATCGATCGGGGCCTGGATGACGCTATACCCCAGGTTGATCTTGGCCTCGTCGATCGACGCCTGATCGGCGGCGACCACGCCCTGGAACCGGTTCACCGTCGAGTTCTGCGTGTCGACCTGCTGGCGCGAGGCGAAGTCGCGCTGAGCGAGCGCGCTGTATCGCTTCTGATCGGTCTGCGCGTTCTGCAGCTGTGCCTGGTCTTGCGTCAGTTGTGCCTGCGCTTTGTCCAACGCCGCCTTGAACGGCCGAGGGTCGATCACGGCAAGGGCCTGGCCCTTCTTGACCATGTCGCCCTCCTTGACGGAAACGTCCAGCAGAACGCCGCCGACCTGCGGGTGGATGTCGATCGAGTTCAATGCGCGGACGTTGCCGATTGCCGTGAGGTAGATCGGCAGCGTGTCCTGCTTGCTTTCGGCAACGGAGACCGGAACCGGAACCGGTGCCTGGACGGTTTGCTTGGCCGGCCGGGTGAATTGCCAAGCGGCATAGCCCGCGCCGGCCACTACCGCGCAGATCAACAAAGGACGGATCAATTTCATCAAGCTTGCTTACGCATGAGCCATGCCCACAACACGATGCTCGAGAATACGTGATTACCGCAGGAATTGCGACATGAACTCGAGCGTGGCGTCTCGGACCTCGGGTCCGCGACGGACTAGCCCGCGCGCAACGCGGTCAGGCTACGCTGGGCGGTGCCATCCGGGGCGAAGTTGGCCGGATCGAGCCAGCGTAGGAGGGCGTCTTGGCACGCTGGCCACTCGTCGTCCAGGATGCTGAAGAACGCGGTGTCGCGCCGGCGGCCTTTGACGATCATGTGGGCGCGGAGCGTGCCCTCGTAGGTGAAGCCAAGCCGCTCGGCGGCGCGGCGCGACGGCGCGTTCAGCGCATTGCACTTCCACACCAGGCGCCGGTAGCCGAGTTCGTCCATGGCGAGCCGCATCAGCATGAACATCGCCTCGGTCGCGGCACGGGTGCGCTGCATCGCCGGGCCGAACCAAATGTGCCCGATCTCGATCGCCGCGTTCTTGGGCTGGATGTCCATCAGCGTCAGCCAGCCGGTGACGATCCCGGTGGTGATGGGCCGGACCGCCCAGGCGGCCGGGTCGTGGGTGGAGGCGAAATCGGCGATGAAGGCCGCGAACGCGTCGGCCGAGGCGAATGGGCCGTAGCCGAGATAGTCCCAGCTTGCAGTGCCGCCCGCGGCCTGTCCGGCCTGCCACAGGTCAGGCGCGTGACGCCGGTGCAGTGGCTCCAAGACGGCATATTCGCCGCGGATGACAACTCTCGCTGGCAATGGGCGCGGGGTTGCGTCAACTTCCGGCCCGAGTGGACGTTCTTGCATGGACCGATCATGCACGCTTTCCTCAAACCGGTCCGCGCGTTGCTTGCAACGCGGCTTTGCGCACCGGCCCGCCTTGGCTCCGATCGGCAATCAATCGTTGGAGGACACCATGTTTCGCACTCTTCTCGTGGCCGGCCTGTGCGTGGCCAGCCTGCCCGCCTTGGCCCAGAAATATCAGGCCACGCTGAACACCGCCCAGGAAGTTCCGCCCAAGACCTCGTCCGGAACCGGCATGGCGACGATGACGCTCGACGGCGCCAAGCTGACGTATGAAATCACCTACAAGGACCTGACCGGCCCCGCCACGGCCGCCCACATCCATGGTCCAGCCGAGGCGGGGGCCAATGCCGGCGTCATGGTTCCGTTCTCCAACCCGGCGACCCCGATCAAGGGCACGGTCGACCTCACCCCGGACCAGGTCTCGAACCTGAAGTCGGGCAAGGAATACGTGAACGTCCATACGCAGCAGAACCCGGGCGGCGAGATCCGCGGCCAGATCAAGCCGGCGTCCTAACAAACAGGCTGCGGCGCCGGATCTCCGACGCCGCAGCACCTTAGCCGTCGTTCGCGGGAGCGCACCATGCCGTCGCCACGGTTCAAGCATCGGCCGCCGGGGTCGAACTGGGGCGAGTTCGGGCCCGATGACCAGCGCGGACGGATGAACTACGTCACGCCGGAGAAGGTGCTGCAGGGCATCGCGGAGGTGAAGACGGGGCAGACGTTTTGCCTCAGCCTACCGCTCGATCTGCCTGGGGGCAACGACCTCAATCCTCGCCGTTTTCCGCCGGTCCTGCGGCCCACGCTGCGGGACGGGGTGCCGAACTTCGTCTGCGACACCGGTGCTTCGGGCCACTCCGACGTGTTCTGCGACGACCTCACCGTGATGTACCTGCAATATTCGACCCAGTGGGACAGCTTCGCCCATGTCGGCAGCCTGTTCGATGCCGATGGCGACGGCCGGCGTGAGCGGGTGTTCTACAACGGGTTTCGCGGCGGCGAGCACATCGTCGGGCCGAGCGACGTCCGGGATGCCGGCGTGCCCTCCGGACCGGGCAAGTCGACCAGCCGCGCCGGGGCACTCGGCATTGAGACCATGGCGGAAACCTGCGTCCAGGGGCGCGCGGTGATGATCGATCTGCACGCGCATTACGGGCGTGAGCGCAAGCTGGTGACGTTCGCCGACCTGCAGCGGATCATGCAGGTGGACGGCGTGACGGTGGAGAAGGGCGACATGGTCTGCTTCCACACCGGCTTCGGGCAGATGCTGATGGACATGGGCGGCACGCCCGACCCGTATGCGCTGCACCATGCCTGCCCGGTGCTCAACGGGCGTGACCATGAATTGCTGCAATGGGTGACGGAGACCGGGCTCGCCGTCCTGATCGCGGACAACTACGCCGTCGAGGCCGTGCCCGCGCAACCCGGTGGCGACGATTGCGCCAGCCTCCCGCTGCACGAGCACTGCCTGTTCAAGCTGGGCGTCCATCTCGGTGAGATCTGGTATCTGACGCCGCTGGCCGCTTGGCTGCGCGAACATGGGCGCAACCGCTTCCTGCTCACCGCGCCGCCGCTCCGCCTGCCGGGCGCCGTCGGCTCGCCGGCCACACCGGTGGCGACGGTCTGACCTATTTGAGCTGGCTGTCCTTGCTGCCCCGGCGGTTGATGCCGAACGCCGTCGGGCGGCTGTCGTGCTCGGACTGGCACGGCACGCAGGTGCGTACGCCTGGGACGGCCTGACGACGTGCCGCCGGAATTTCGTCGCCACACTCGGCGCAGTGGGTGCGGGCCTCCCCGCTCGGAATGCGGGCGCGAGCGCGGAGCACGCCATCCTTGACGGTGTCGTCGACCTGATCCTGCACCGCCCCATCCGGGGCCCAACCGCTGGCCATGATCATGGATGTCGGGCGTCAGAGCCGGCGAAACAGCCCGTGTCGACTTCACGTGTGGGTCACCGGTCCTATACTGGTGTCTCAATCGCCCGGACATCGACACGTGACGCTACGCCAGCCCGACAGCGAACAGACAGAGCGCCTGCTCGCACGCTTCTTCCGCTATGTCGGCGTCAGCAGCCAGAGCGATGGGCGCAGTGGCGGCGTGCCGAGCACACCAAGCCAGTGGACCATGGCGCGGCTGCTGGAGACGGAACTGCGCGCGCTCGGCCTGGCGGACGTCCACCTGGACGAGCATGCCGTGCTGACCGCACGGCTGCCCGGCACCGTGCCCGGCGCGCCACGCATCGGCTTTTGCGCGCACATCGACACGGTGGACGTGGGCCTGTCTCCGCATGTCCACCCGCGCCGGGTCGTGTTCACCGGTGAGGATCTCTGCCTGAACCCGGACCTGGACATCTGGATGCGCATGGCCGCGCACCCGGAGATGCGACCCTATGTCGGACAGGAGATCGTGGTCACCGACGGCACCAGCGTACTCGGCGCCGACAACAAGGCGGCGGTGACCATCCTGCTGGACCTGCTGGACTGCTTCGTGCGGGAGGCGCCGCCTCACGGGGACATCGTGGTCGCGTTCGTGCCGGACGAGGAGATCGGCCTGCGCGGCGCCAAATTGCTGGACTTGACCCGCTTTCCGGTCGACTGGGCCTACACCATCGACGGCTGCGAGGTCGGGGAACTCGTCTTCGAGACGTTCAACGCCGCGCAAGCGGTGATCGAAATCCATGGCGTGTCCGCACATCCCATCGCCGCGAAGGGCGTGCTGGTCAATCCATTGCTGGTCGCCACCGAGCTGATCGGACGCTTCGACCCGGCGGACACGCCCGAGCACACGGACGGCCGTCAAGGGTATTGCTGGTTCACCGATATGACGTCCGATGCCAGCGTGGCGCGGCTGCGCGTGTCGTTGCGTGATTTCGACGATGCGGGCCTCGAGCGCCGCAAAGGGCTGGTGCAGGGCGCCGTGGAGGCAACCCAGGCCGCACACCCCCGCGCGCGCATCACCTGCCGGATCGAGGATTTGTATCGCAACATCAGCAGCAGCCTGGGCAACGACCGTCGCTGTCTGGACCTGCTGGAACGCGGCTTCGCGGCCGTGGGCGTCGCACCGCGCACCGTCCCCCTGCGCGGCGGCACGGACGGTTCGGCCTTGTCGGCCCGCGGCATCCCGACCCCCAATTACTTCACCGGCGGGCTGAACTTCCACTCGCGCTTCGAATGCTTGCCGGTTCCCGGGTTCCTGACGGCGTATCGTCTGACGGAGCGGCTGTGCACCTTGGCCGCCGCGAAGGAGTTTGCCGGCACCGACGGCAGGGCGGCCCTCGGCCGAGCACAGCACCGGTGATCGTTCCAGGCGGCGCGGCTACGGTTCGAGCACCGTCAGCTTGAATGGCCCAGCGTTGGCCGCGGCGTGCGCCACGGCATCGTTGGCGGCGTCCAGCGGAAATGCCGTCACCGCCCAATGGCCGAGGTCCAACAGCCCGCCGCGCACCAGGCCCACCAGGCCCGGTATGGCGGCCGTGTCATACATCCATTGGCCGCGCACCGTGATCAGGTTGCGCATGATCCAGGGATAGGGCAGCGCCAAGTCCTCGCCCCCCAGCATGCCGACGCCGCCCATCAGCACGGCCCGGCCGCCCTGCCGCAGCGTCATGATGGCCGCGCGCGTCACCCTCGCCCCGACCGAAGGCGGCAGGAAATCCTGCACCGCGTCGATCGGGGCCGGCGCCGCCCGCTTCATCGCCTCGGTGTCCGCCGCACCATCGCCAGTCAGCCGCACCGGCACCAGCCGCTCGCCGAACCGGGCCCGCAGGTCGCCGAGCGCCGCCTCGTTGCGGCCGGGCGCGACGACGCAGCGCGCGCCCATGGCCAACGCCAGTGCCGCCGTCGCCGAGCCGAAATTGCCGGTGGCGCCGCTCACCAGCAGCGTCTCACCGGGGCGGAAATCCATTGCCAGCAAGCCGCCATAAGCGATCAGCAGCGTGGCGACGGCGCACCAGCGTGCAGCGTGTTCCGGGTCGATCAAGCCGATCGGTGCCGCGTTCTCGGTTGGGATGCGGACCTGCTCGGCGAAGGTGCCATCGCGAAAATAGCGCTGGAGCTTCTGCCCGCCCTCGCCGCGGGCGCTGGCGCCCTGCAGCGTGATGTCAGGGGTGGGCGCGCCGTCGCGCGACCGCACCGTGGGATCACAGAACACCCAATCGCCGGGCTGCAGCCGGGTGGCGTCTGGACCGACCGCACGCACCCGGCCGATCGCGCCGGCGCCCGGCACGACTGGCGTAGGCAACAGGTATCGTCGCGCGCCGCTCAGCACTTCGCCCGTGTAGGACAGCACCGGTGCTGCGGCGACATCCACCAGCACCTCACCCGTCCCGATCGCCGGATCGGGCACCTGCTCGACACTCAACGTCTCGCCGAAATTGTGTAGGACAGCGGCCTTCATGTGCGGTCTCCCTAGATATCGAGAGCCGGACATGGCGTGTAGGACAGGCGTAAGGAGAACCGGTCTGATACTAGTATGTGGTGATACCACCCTAGGCGACGAGCATGGCCGGCAATCGTCCATTCGGAGACTTCCTGCGGTCGCGCCGCACGCGCATTGACCCGGACAAAGCCAGCGTGGCGGCCCGGCAGCGCCGCACGCCCGGCCTCAAACGCGAAGAAGTGGCCCAGCGCGCCGGCATCAGCGCCGAGTGGTACGTCAAGCTCGAGCAGGGCCGTGCCGTCTCGCCCTCGGCCGCGACGGTGGAGGCGCTCGGCCGCGCGCTGCGGCTCGACCCGGTGGAGTTGGCCCATTTGCGCTCGCTCGCAGCGGCCGGGGGGCGGCAGCCATTCCGGCGCGAGACCATGCCCGATGTGCTGCGCCGCATCATCTCCAGCATCCCGCAACCGGCTTACCTCGTCGGGCAGCGCCTGGACGTTTTGGCCTGGAACGACGCGGCGACGGCGCTGTTCGGCGACTTCGGTCAGTTGGCGCCCGAGGAGCGAAATGTCTTGCACTGGATGCTGACCGGTCCGGCCGCGAAGCAGGTGTTCGGCCGGACCTGGGCCGAGGAGGCGCAACGCATGATGGCGCTCTTCCGCGCCGCGCACGATCTGTGGCTCGGCGACCCGGCGTTCGCCACCCTCGTGGACAGCATCCGCGCACGGTGTCCGGAGTTCGACGGCTGGTGGTCCGAGCATGGGGTCGGTGTGCCGGTCTCTGGCACCAAAACCTTGCACCATCCGGTGCTCGGAACCGTCCGATACGAGTATGCGAGTTTCCAGACCAATGACGACCCGGCACTCAAGCTGTCGATCTACTCGCGGCGGTGAGTCTATCGGCAGATGACGCCTCGAGCGGAGCGTCCCGGCGGCCATATTGCCGGGGCGAGCAGCCCATCACCTTCTTGAACGCGGCGCCGAACGCGCTTTCCGACTCGTAGCCGAGCGACGGGGCGATGACGGCGATCGAGTCCCTGGCATTCGTCAGCCTGTCGCCGGCCAGAAGCATGCGCCAGCGTGTCAGATAGTCCATGGTGGACGAGCCCACACTGTCCTTGAAGCGCTGGGCAAAGACCGATCGCGACATGCCGGCGACCTCGGCCAGACTCTGTAACGTCCACCGCCGTGCCGGATCACCGTGCATCGCAGTGAGCGCAGCGTTCATCTGCTTGTCGGCCAGAGCGAACATCCACCCCACACCAGCTCTGGACCGGTCGGCCATGTGCAGCCGCAAGGCCTGGACGAGCAACAGATGGGCCAGGTGTTCCGCCACCAGGACGCTTCCCGGCTGCGGCTCGCGCAACTCCTGCATCAGGCGCTCGAGGCACCAGTGCAGCACGGCCCTGTCTGTGTCGCTGCGGATGTGAACGAGCGGAGGTAGCATCCCAAGCAGGATATCGGCGTGATCGCCGTCGAAGGCGAAGAACCCGCCGACACCGAAGTTCTCCCCGCCGCCGTTCAGCACGGCGACGCCGCCTTCCGGCGCCGCTGAGAAGACGGGCCGGGCATCGATGGGCAGCAGCGTGGTGTCGCTGGCGAGGCAACACGACGTTCCGCCGGGCAGCAGCACGCAGTCGCCAGCGGCAAGGCGTACCGCGTCGGCGACGCCCTCGACAGACAGCCAGCACTGACCGGAATGCACTGCGTAGCACTTGATCCCCTCGATTCGAGGGAACAGCAGTGACCAGTGCCCAGCCCCATCGAGGCCGCGGAACATGTAGCTGCGCGGCTTGAGCAGCGACAGCACCTGAGACAATGGGTCGATACGAACCTCCCGGACGATCGCGACGATAAGACAGACGTGCGCGCATGGATCGTCTTGCTCCAGCCGTCTATCCCAGGGTCACACGCTGCGCAAGCGGCACAACCGAAGGGATCGTTGCAATGCTCACGTTCACCCCAAGCGAGATCAGCCTGGCTGACGCGGTCGCCGTTCTGCAGTTGATCAACGGCGTCCGCCAGCTCTTCGCGATGGTCCGCAGCCATGGCGCGGCCCTGCCGGCAGACGCCATACCCGCCGCGACCTTCCAGGTCGGCCCGGCCGCTCTCGATGCGGCCTAGAGGCCGGCTGCACAGCCGCGCTGCGACCCACCCAAGAAAGGCGACCCGCGATGCTCTCCAACACCGCCGTCTGGCTATCGGCCAAGCGCGCCGATTTCGAACTCAAACCGGCCCCTTACACGGCCCCGCGTGAAAACCAGGTCCTCATCAGGAACCGGGCCATCGCGATCAACCCGGTCGACTGGCTGACCCAGTCCATTGGCGGTTTCATCTATCCGTGGCTGACCTATCCGTGCGTGCCCGGCTCGGACGTGGCCGGCGAGGTCGTCGAGATCGGCGCCGGCGTCACGCGCTTCAAAGTTGGCGATCGTGTGCTCGGCCACGCAGCCGGCGCCCACAAGTCGCGCAACAGCTCGGCCGAGGGCGGCTTCCAGACCTACACCCTGCTGCTGGAACACATGGCCGCGCCCATTCCGGACACGATTGGATATGAACACGCCGCCGTCCTGCCGCTCGGGCTTTCGACGGCCGCCTGTGGCCTGTTCGGCACGGATATGCTGGCGCTCGATCCTCCAACTGCGCGTCCGCACCCCACGGGCAAGACCCTGCTCGTCTGGGGCGGCTCCACGAGCGTCGGCAGCAATGCCATTCAGCTGGCCGTCGCCGCAGGCTACGAGGTGATCGCAACCGCGTCCCTGAGGAACTTCGAATATGTGAAATCCTTGGGCGCCGCCCTGGTGTTTGACCGCCGGAGAACGACGATCCTCGCCGACGTCACGGACGCGTTCCGCGACCGCACCTGCGCCGGCGCGCTCGCCATCGGCCACGGGTCGGCCGCTTCCTGTGTCGCCATCCTGCGCACCTGCGCGGGCCGCAAGTTCGTAGCCATGGCGACGCCGCCGATCTCGTTCGACGACGCGCCCGTTCGCGGCAACCGGGTGGCCTGGCTGGTCCCAACCATGGCGCGGCTGATCTCCGCGAACGTTCGGCTGACGCTCACATCGCGAGCCTGGGGCGTCCGCACGAAATTCATCTTCGGCTCTGCGCTGGTGGACAACGATCTCGGCCGGCTGATCTACGCGGAGTTCCTGCCTGCAGCACTGGCGGAGGGCCGCTACGTTCCCGCACCCGCTCCGAAGGTCGTAGGCCACGGGCTCGACCGGATACAAGCGGCCATGGACGCACATAAGCGCGGCGTCTCCGCCCAGAAGTTGGTGGTGACACTATGACCCTCCGCGTCCGCACGACGATCCGCTTCGCCGCCGCGTTCTGCACCCTGGCGAGTTTGGCAGCTCGAGCGAGCATCGCCCAAGCCGCCGACGTTGAGGTGCGGGTGCTCGACGTCGCCAATTCCAGGGGCAGCGTCCGGGTGGCTGTTTGCTCGGAAACGCAATGGATCAAGCCGAGTTGTGCGCTCGGGGCACGCGTGCCCGCCCATGCCGGCACGGTCATCGCGGTCGTCAAGAACGTGCCGCCCGGAATCTACGGCGTCCTAGTTCACCACGACGCCAACGACGATGGCGGGATCAACCGGACCTTGCTTGGCATTCCAAAGGAGGGCATCGGCTTTTCACGCGATGCACCGCTGCGCTTCGGGCCACCCAGGTTCGTGGATGCCGCCCTGAAGGTCGGCGAGCAACGCGTGATCGCCTCGGCCAGCCTGATCTTCGAGCCGCGGGAGGCCAAGCGATGACCCTCACCATGGACAGCGTCTTCGCCGCGGGCAATCTCGCGGCCCTGATGGGGTGGGTGCTGCTGGCTGCGGCGCCGTTGGCCCGTGCTTGGGCGCCTCGGCTGCGCTGGGCGGCCGGGTTGGTGATCCCCGCCTTGCTTGCAGTGGCCTATGCGGCGCTCATCGCCACGCGCTGGGGCGCGTCGCCGGGCGGCTTCGGCTCCATCGCGCAAGTCCGGATGCTGTTCGCCGATGACGGCCTGCTCGTCGCCGGATGGCTGCATTACCTCGCCTTCGATCTGTTCGTCGGCGGCTGGATCGCCCGAGAGGGAGCTCGCAGCGGCGTTCCACACTGGCTGCTGCTGCCGTGTTTCGCACTGACCTTCCTGTTCGGCCCGGCCGGATTATTGCTGTTCCTGCTTTTCCGAACTTGCGCCCCGCACGAACGACTCAAGGACGCCCAGCCATGACCACCGCCATCATCACGACCGGGCGCATGCGTGCGCCGGCGGGATTTCTGAGCGTGATCATCCGCCGCCAGCCGGTGCTTGCCGGTCTCGGCATGATGTTCTTGGCAGCCATGGTGCCGACCGGCCTCGCGGCGATGCTCGACCCCGAGGCGTTCGATGGCGTCAACCAGTGGGTCAAGCCAATGAAGTTCCAGGCGTCGCTGGCTGTCTTCCTGCTGACGCTGGCCTGGTGCGCCGGGTATCTGACGCCTCACCCCGGCGCTACTCGGGCGCTCCGCTGGATCGTGCCCGTCGCGGTGGTCACGAGCTTCTACGAGGCGGTCTACATCACGTGGCAGGCCGCGCATGGGCAGGCGTCCCACTGGAACACCACCGACCCCCTGCACCGGGCGTTATGGGCGCTGATGGGCGTGGGCGCCATGCTGCTGAGCTATACGGCTTTTGCCCTGGCCCTCTCGCTCCGCCGCCACGGCGACCCCCGACTTGCCCCGGCCTTCCGGCTGTCTCTCGTCCTCGGCCTCGCCCTGACGTTCATCCTGGGTGCGGCAACCGGCATCGTCATGGCAGTGGCCGGCAGCCACTTCGCAGACCACTTCGCATCCGAACCGGGGCTGCCGGTGCTCGGATGGTCTACCGTGGGCGGCGATTGGCGGCCGCCACATTTCCTCGGCATGCACGCCGGCCAGGTGCTGCCGGTCGTCGGGGCGTTCGCTGGCCGCCTTGGCACCCGCCGCGACACGGTAGCGGTCGTCATCTTTGCAGCTGCCTATACGGCGCTCACCCTGTTCACCTTGGCTCAGGCATTCCTCGACCACCCTCTCCTCGGGGCGATCCCATAGCGGGGCGCTGCTGACACGAGCCCATGGCCCATGCTGCCCTTGGCACTGCGATTCAGCCGACACGCATCAGACCCGCGCCGTGTGCCGCCAGCCACGCATTCGCGGCGCCGCGATGCGGGGTCAACTGGTCCGTCAAGGTCCAGAACGCCGGGCTATGGTTCATATGGCGGAGATGCGCAACTTCGTGGCCCACCACGTAATCCTGCACCGACGCCGGCGCCATTACGAGACGCCAGGAGAACATGATTGTGCCGTTGGCGGTGCAACTGCCCCAACGGCTCGACGTGTCCTTGATCGTCACGCGGCGCAGCGGCAACCCGGCGGCCTGCGCCTTCTCCCGCGCCAACTGGCCCAATTGCTTGCGGGCTTGGGCACGCAACCAGTCGCCCACGCGGCGGCCGATGAAGGCCGCGTCGCCGGCGACGTGGATATCGCCCGCCTCGAGCCAGGCGGTGCCGCGCGCGTCGGCGCGATGGACGATGCGCCGGGGGATCCCGTCCAGGGCTATGGTCGCCCCATCGCCGAGGGCGACCGAAGCGGGCAGCCGATCCAGCCGCTCGGCCACCCAATCGCGATAGGTCTGCAGGACGGCGCGGCCGGAGGCGATGGAGGCGCGAGTCGGCAGGGTGACGATGACGCCGCCGCGGCGCGGCTCGATCCGCAGGCTGATCCGGCGGGCGCGCGCGCTCCGCCGCCAGATGATCGGCGCGGTACGACCGGGCAGCGCGATCGAATCGGGCGGCATGGATCAAGGATGCAGACTTGCTGCGCCGGAAGCAACTTGATACGTTATATCATGCTGTCCCGTCGCGCGACCTTCTTCGCCCCATTCACCCTCCTGCCGAGAGCGGCCCGAGCCCAGACCACGGCGCTGCCCGTGGTCGCGTCGTTTTCCATCCTGCAGGACATGGTCGGCCGGATCGCGGGCGACGCGACTCGGACGGCCTCGCTCGTGCCGCGCGACGGCGACCCGCACGCGTTCGAGCCCCGGCCGGGTGACCTGACCGAGCTGCGGGACGCCGCGGTGATGGTCGAGAACGGGTTGGGGCTCGAGGGCTGGCTCAGCCGGATGGTGCAGGCGGCGGGCTTCAAGGGCGTGCGCGTCGTCGCCAGTGCCGGGATCAAGCCGCGCAGCCTGCAGGAGGACGGCGCGACCGTCTCGGACCCGCACATCTGGCAGGACCCGGCGTTGGGCCGGCAGATGGTGCAGACGATCGCGGCCGGGCTGTCCAAGGCCGACCCGGCCCATGCCACGCGCTTCCGCGCCGCGGCGGCCGACTACATGGCAGAGCTCAAGCGCGTCGACGACGAGATCGCGCAAGCGGTGGCGGCGGTGCCCAAGGAGCGCCGCACGATCCTGACCACGCATGACGCGTTCGCCTATTACGGTGCCCATTTCGGCATTCGGTTCATCGCGATCGAAGGTATCAGTACCGGAGGCGGAACCCTCGCCCCGCGCGTTGGCCCGCGTGGCACGGGCGGCGAAGAGGGACGGCATCCAGACGGTGTTCCTGGAAAACATGACCGATCCCCGCCTCGCCCAAGCGCTGGCCCGCGAGGCGCATCTCACGGTGGGGCCGAAACTGTATTCGGACAGCCTTTCCGCGCTCGACGGCCCGGCCCCGACCTATCTCGACCTGCTTCGCTACAACACCAGGCAGCTCGTGGCGTCCATGCAGGCCTAGCTGCTGGCGAAGGCCGCCCTGATCTCGTCCAGGGCGGCCGGGTCCTCGATGGTGGGCGGCACGGCGGCTGCCTCGCCGTCGGCGATCTTGCGGATGCTGCCGCGCAGGATCTTGCCGGAGCGCGTCTTCGGCAGCCGGGCGACGATGCGGGCGTCCTTGAAGGCGGCGACCGGGCCGATCCGATCCCTCATCAGCGTCACCAGTTCGGCCGCGATGTCGGCGCTCGGCCGCGCGACCCCCGCCTTCAGCACGACGAGCCCGATGGGAGTCTGCCCCTTCAATGCGTCCGCCGCGCCCACCACGGCGCACTCGGCCACGTCCGGATGGCTGGCGAGCACCTCCTCCATCGAGCCGGTGCTGAGACGGTGGCCGGCGACGTTGATGATGTCGTCCGTGCGGCCCATCACCCAGACATCGCCATCCGCGTCGATCTGGCCGGCGTCGCCGGTGCGATACCAACCGGGGAAGTCGGACAGATAGGCGGCGCGATAGCCGCTCTCGTTCTGCCACAGCGTCGGGCCGCAGCCCGGCGGCAGCGGCAGGCGCAGCGCCAGGTTGCCCGAGGCGCCGCGGGGCAGGACGCCGCCGCTGTCGTCCAATGCCTGCAGGTCGTAGCCGGGGCACGGGCGGCCGCCGGAGCCCGGCTTGAACGGGAACAGACCGAAGCCGCGGAAACCGGCGGTGATGGGCCACCCGGTCTCGGTCTGCCACCAATGATCGACGACCGGGATGCCGAGCGTCTCGGCGGCCCAGAGTGCGGTCGGCGGGTCGCAGCGCTCGCCGGCCAGGAACAACGTTTCGAGTTTCGAGAGGTCGTGCGCGCGGGCCAGGGCGCCGGCCGGGTCGCGTTGCTTGATCGCGCGCAAGGCGGTCGGCGCGGTGAACAGGGCCTTGACCCCGTGCTCGGCACAGACGCGCCAGAACGCGCCGGCATCCGGCGTGCCGACGGGCTTGCCTTCGTACATGACGGTCGTCGCGCCAACCAGAAGCGGCGCGTAGACGATGTAGGAGTGCCCCACCACCCAACCGACGTCGCTGGCGCACCAATACACGTCGCCGGGTCGGATGCCGTAGATCATCTCCATGCTCCGGTGCAGCGCGACGGCGTAGCCGGCGGTGTCGCGGACCACGCCCTTCGGCTTACCGGTCGTCCCCGAGGTGTACAATATATAGAGCGCATCCGTGGCATCGACGGGGACCGCATCGTGCGGCAAGGCGGCGGCTTCGGCCTCGAGCAGATCCTCGTCGCGGCCGGGCACGAGCGGCGCCGCGAGCGCGGGACGCTGCAGGATGAGGCAAACCGCGGGTTTATGCGTGCTCTGCTCGATGGCGGCGTCGAGCAGGGGCTTGTAGGGCACCAGCCGCCCGGGCTCGAGGCCGCACGAAGCGGAGATGACGGCCTTCGGGGCGGCGTCTTCGAGGCGCTTGGCCAGTTCGGCGGCGGCGAAACCGCCGAACACGACGGAGTGGATGGCGCCCAGTCGGGCGCAGGCCAGCATGGCAACCACGGCGGACGGCACCATCGGCATGTAGATGACGACCCGGTCGCCATAGCCGACACCGCGCGCGGCCAACGCCCCGGCCAGACGCGCCACGCGGTCGCGAAGCTCGCGATAGGTGAGGCGCTCGACCGCGCCCTCCATGGCGCTGTCCCAGATCAGGGCCGCCTGAGTGCCGCGCCCGGCCTCGACGTGTCGATCGAGGCAATTCTCACTCAAGTTCAGGGTGCCGCCGGCGAAATACTGCCCGAACGCGCCAAGCGACGGGTCGAAGCCGCTGCTCCAGCGCCGCCGCCAGAGCAGCGCCTCGGCCTGCCTCTCCCACCAGCCGACCGGGTCGGCCTGCCACGCGGCATACTCGGCGTCGTAAGCGGCCTCACTCATCGTCGCCCCCCGTGCTCGCACTTTCTCATTAGGCGAGTACTTGCGACAAGTTGATGAAACGTGCAACAACGGCAACAACTGAGGCACAAAGAATCGTGCCGCGCGCGTGAATCGAGACTTGGAGGAAATATGACCGCGGCAGAGATTGCTCGCATCAAAGCAGATCCGCGCTTTCGCGAACTCGAGCAGAAGCGAAACGTGTTCAGTTGGACGCTGTGCGTGATCATGCTGATCGCATACTTCTCGTTCATCTTTCTCGTTGCATTCGGTGGGAAGCTCGTCGCAACGCCCGTCTGGGGCGTGGTGACGCTCGCCTTTCCGCTCGGGCTGGGCGTCATCGTCCTGGCGATCGTGCTGACGGGAATCTACGTGGTTAAGGCCAATGGCGAGTACGACGAACTTACGCGCCAGCTCGTCTCGAGCATGGCCGGGCGGAGGACTGTTCCATGACGGCGGTGTTGGTGAGGCGTGTCGTCGCCGGCGTCGGCGCGATGACGTTCGGCGCCGGGGCGGCGTACGCCGCCGGGGCGCTCGACGGAGCGGTGCAGCAACAGGAAGTCAACACGACGGCGATCGTCATGTTCGTCGGCTTCGTGATCCTGACGCTCGGGATCACATACTGGGCCTCGCAGCGGACCCGGTCGGCGGCCGATTTCTACACGGCCGGCGGCGGGATCACCGGGTTCCAGAACGGGTTGGCGATCGCGGGCGACTACATGTCGGCAGCGTCGTTCCTCGGCATCTCGGCGCTCGTCTACTCCAACGGCTATGATGGGCTGATCTACTCGATCGGGTTCCTGGTCGGATGGCCGATCATCATGTTCCTGATGGCCGAACGGCTGCGCAACCTGGGGCGGTTCACCTTCGCCGACGTCGTGTCGTTCCGCATGGCGCCGACGCCGATGCGGACACTGGCGGCGACGGGGACGCTGGTCGTCGTCGCGTTCTACCTCATTGCGCAGATGGTCGGCGCGGGTCAGCTGATCCAGCTCCTGTTCGGCTTGCCCTACCTCTATGCCGTCATCATCGTCGGCGTGTTGATGATCTGCTACGTCACCTTCGGCGGCATGTTGGCGACGACGTGGGTGCAGATCATCAAGGCGGTGTTGCTCCTCGGCGGCGCCAGCTTCATGGCGCTGATGGTGTTGCACACGATGGGCTGGAGCGTGCAGGCGCTGTTCGCCAAGGCGGTCGAGGTCTCGCCGAAGAAGCAGGCCATCATGGCGCCGGGCAGCTTCGTCGCCGACCCGGTCTCGACCATCTCGCTCGGCATCGCGCTGATGTTCGGCACCGCCGGGCTGCCGCACATCCTGATGCGCTTCTTCACCGTCAGCGACGCCAAGGAGGCCCGTAAGTCGGTATTCTGGGCGACGACTTTCATCGGCTACTTCTATATCCTGACCTTCATCATCGGGTTCGGCGCCATCGTTCTGGTCAGCACCGATCCGATCTACCTGGTCGCGGGGGGCGGGCTGAAGGGTGGCGCCAACATGGCCGCCGTCCATCTGGCGCGCGCGGTCGGCGGCGATGTGTTCTTCGGCTTCATCTGCGCCGTGGCGTTCGCGACCATCCTGGCCGTGGTGTCGGGCCTGACCCTCTCCGGGGCCAGCGCCGTGAGCCACGACCTGTACGCCAGCGTGTTCCGCCGCGGACGGTCGAACGAACAGGCCGAGGTTCGCGTGTCCAAGGTCGCGACGGTGGCGCTCGGGATCCTAGCGATCTTCCTCGGCGTCGCGTTCGAGAAGCAGAACATCGCGTTCATGGTGGGCTTGGCGTTCGCGGTCGCGGCGAGCTCCAACTTCCCGGTGCTGATCCTCTCGATGTACTGGCGCGGGCTGACGACGACCGGCGCGAGCGTGGGTGGCTGGCTCGGTCTCATCACCGCGGTCGTGCTGACCGTGTTGAGCAAGGCAATCTGGGTGACGGTCCTCGGCCATGCGGCCGCGATCTTCCCCTACGATAACCCGGCGCTGTTCTCGATGCCGTTGGCCTTCTTCGGATGCTGGCTGGTGTCGAAAGTGGATCGTTCACGCCAGGCTCATGCGGAGGCCGCCGAGTTCGACGCGCAGTATATCCGCTCGCAGACCGGGATCGGAGCAACGGGCGCCAGCGCCCACTGACAGCCAAGCCCGGCCCTCGTCCGAGGGCCGGGCTTGGCACGTCGAGCCAGGCGCTCGCGGGCGGCGGTTAGCGCCGGCCGCTCAGGCCCGGCAACACTTGGGTGCCTTCCTCGACCACTGACTCCAGCTCTTCGGGGTTCAACCGGAGAGCGCCGAGAATCGTCGGCGCGATCTGCGTCGTGAACACCGTCTGGTCGACGGTCCTGCCGGACAGGCCCGGCGCGCTGACGAGCATCGCGACGTGGCGATCGTCATACGCGGCGCCACCGTGCTCGGCCAGCTTGGAGCCGCCGGTATAAATCACGCCATAGTCGGAGATGATGAAGAAGTCCGGCACGCGGGTGTCACGGAAGGGGTTCCGGTAAATCTGCGCGAGTTCCGCGCGGGTCAGGATATGGGCGATCCCGAGCGCCTCCCGATTGGCGAGCAGGTCGGCCAGCGCCTCGTTGTAGAGGGCTGGCGTTCGCTTGTTCGGATCGAGCCAGATGAGCGAGGCGTCATCGGACGTGTCCGTGGCGTAACCGTCGTTGGCCAGCAGGGTGCCGAACGAATCCTTGATGGCGCGGCGGGCGGCGGGATTGATCGGCGACTGGCCGTGCTTGGCGCTGATGATGACGACGGTCTCGTCGTAGATGCCGCGCAGTTGCAGGGCGGCGAGCATCTTGCCGACCGATTGCTCGATGAAGTCGAGTTGCAGGCTGAGTGCGTTACCCGGCGTGCCACTGGCGTCGACATAGCCGCCGACCAGGCCCGGGGCGTCACCTGGACCGGAATGGGCGAGCTTCTGGCCGACACTGACGGCCTGGAAGTTCATCCCGAAGACGGCCGGCGTATAGTAGGTCAGCTGCGTCCCGGTGCTGTCGAGGCCGTCGATCTCGTTCAGTACGGCCTTGACCTTGAAATCATCATAGGCGCGGACTGCTTGGTACGACTGGGTGTAATCGGTCCCGGGCGGGAACGTGGTTTGCCCAGGCACTGCCGTCGTCACCTGCGCATTGATTTCGGGCGCGAAGAGGTCCTCGATCCCGGTCCCTGACGGCCCGCTCAGGATCTCATAGGCGGGGTGCTTGTCGGACCAGGCGGTGTGGCCGCCATGGTTGCGGACGACCTCGAAGACGGTGTTCACGCGGAGGAAGTCGTGCGGATAGACCGGCTGGCAGACGCCGCCGATGATGCGCAGCGGCAGCTTGGCCGGATCGATCTGCGTCAGCGCCTTGCCGAGCACGCCCCCGGCCGTGATGTCGTCGAGGTTCTTGTCGATCGGTTCGGCGTAAAAGGTGGTGGTGCCGATCGGACCCGTGCAGTTGCTGCCCGCCGGATAGTAGTCGCGGGTGTACGAGGCGTCGTAGTAGACGCCGGTCGACTTCGGCGTGCCGCCGGTGAACTGGGCGATCATGCCAGGAAAGCTGTCCGATGGCAGCGTCGTGTAGGCGTTGCTGAAGGTAGTGCCGCGACGCGAGAGCTTGGCCAGTGCGCTGGTCGGATGGTGTGCGACATAGCGGCGCAGATCGACTTCGTGCATGCCGTCGACACTGAGCACGAGGACGTGCTTGATCGCTTCGGCGCGCGCAGCGCCGGCGATGCTCAGCGCGGCGACGCCGGCGAGCAATGCTGTTCGTGGCGAAACCATTTTGGTGATCCTCCGGTTCAAGGCGGTGGGACGTACGCCGGGATCACCTGGACAGGTATTACAGTTCGGTCATGTTTTCGGGGCTGCGGATGGGGCGAGTAGCGTGCTGGCTGTCTACAAGCGCCCCCTGACCGCAGCGGCAGTGACGGCGAGCTTGTCGCCGAGACCGCGAACCTTCACCGGCGCGGACCGGCGCAGGTCGCGCGCCGCCAACACCGCGGGAAGCCACGCCGCGATGCCGGACCGCGGGATGCTGGCCGATCTGACGTCAGCCAACCATCTCTGGCCGGTGTCGGCCAGAGCGGCGATCGGTCCGGAGCCGGCCAGCGCGCGATTGCGAAGGACGCCAGCCGCACCGTAGGCCGCGCCGGCGGCACGGATCGCAGGATGCTCGCAGGCGAGGGAGCGCCCGGTGGCCACAGCGAGCGTGCCGGACGTGGTCTGGACGTGCTCGATCCATTGCGCATCGGTTTCTGGCGGGTCCGCCTCCCGCCCATCGATCAAAGACAGCAAATCTCCAGCGTGCAATGCGCCCGCCTGCAGCGCTTCGCTCAACGGCTCGGCCACCTCGTGCCGTCGCCGGGCACCCTCCACCACCTCGCGCCACCATTGCAGGCGGATCATGGCCATCATGGGTTCGCGCACGCTTTCGCGGGCGCGGACCAGCTCGTGATTGAAGGCGTAGAGAACCCAGAGCGCGGGCCGGGCCGCCTCGGGAGCGAACAGGCTGGTGAAGAACCGGTCCGGGTCGTGCTGGCGGGCGAGTTCGCCTACACGAGAGAGTGTGCTCATGGCTGGGACATGGTCGCCGTAATCATGGCGCGCAAGCTTGACCCGGTGGGGCTGGGCGAGGACTCTGCGCCCCGTCATCACAGAAAGGAGACGTCATGGCTTTCGAACTGCCGCCGCTGCCCTACTCGCATGGGGCTCTGGCCGAGCGTGGCATGTGCCAGGAGACGCTCGAGTTGCACCACGACAAGCACCACCAGGCCTATGTCACGGCCCTGAACGGATTCGTCGAGAAGAACAGCGAGCTCCAGGGCAAGTCGCTCGAGGAAATCATCACGATGAGCAACGGCAAGGCCGACATGGCGCCGGTGTTCAACAATGCCGGGCAGCATTGGAACCATATCCTGTTCTGGCAGAACATGTCGCCGACCGGTGGGCAGATGCCGCCCAAGTTGCAGGCTAAGGTCGAGAGCGATCTCGGCGGCGTGCAGAAGTTCAAGGATGACTTCAAGGCCGCCGCGATCGGCCAGTTCGGCTCCGGCTGGGCCTGGCTCGTGCAGGGCAGCGATGGCAAGCTGAAGATCACCAAGACGCCGAACGGCAGCAACCCGGTTGCGACCGGCGACGGCGAGGCGCTACTCGGAATCGACGTGTGGGAGCACAGCTACTACTTGGACTTCCGCAACCGGCGCCCGGATTACGTGAGCAACTGGCTGGACAAGATCGCCAACTACGAATTTGCGGAATCGAAGCTGAAGTAACGATCGCTCGTGTAAAGCCATCTCCCTTCGGGGGAGGGTGGGGTGAGGGTGTTCACGGGGCCGAACCCTCACCCCGGCCCTCTCCCGGAAGGGGAACGAGAGCTACTTCGTATCGTTGGCGGCGACGGGTTTCATCACGGACGAGATGGTATCGCGCAGGACGGTGACCCGGACGGTGGGAGCGATCTCGACTTCGACCTCGTCCGAGCCTTCCTTGACACGCTGGACGGTGCCGAGGATGCCGCCGGCGGTGACGACTCGGTCGCCGCGGCGGAGCGCTGCGAGCGACGCTTTGACCTCGCGCTGCCGCGTCTGTTGCGGGCGGATCAGCAGGAAATAGAAGACGCCGAAGATCAGGACGAGCGGCAGGAACTGCACGGCCGGACCAAGCAGGCCGGCGGCATCCTGAGCGTAAGCGGGAGTGATCAGCATGAAACGTCCTGGGTTGCCTGTCGTGCGGCGGGACCATAGTTAGGCGCCGATTGGCGTCAAGGCACGCGGTAGACGGGATGATCATGGACACTGCGCTGTTGGACACGCTGGGACGCATTGCGGACGCGCTGGAGCGATTGGCGCCGGCGCGGCCGGAGCGGGCTGACCTGGAGGCGGCGGACGCTTTCGTGTGGCATCCGGAGAACGGGCGGTTGATGCCGGTCGAGCGCGTGTCGGCGGTGGCGATCGAGATGCTGCAGGGCGTCGACCGGCAGAAGGCGCTGGTGCTGGAGAACACGCAGCGGTTCGCGGCCGGGCTGCCCGCCAACAACGCGATGCTCTGGGGTGCGCGGGGCATGGGCAAGTCGAGCCTGGTCAAAGCGGCGCACGCGGCGGTCAACGCTGCGGCGGCCGGAGCGCTGGCGCTGATCGAGATCCACCGGGAAGACGTCGGGACCCTGCCGGCGCTGCTCAACCTGCTGCGGGACCAGAAGAGGCGGTGCGTGGTGTTGTGCGACGACCTCAGCTTCGAGCGGGAGGATGCCGACTACAAGGCGCTGAAATCCGTGCTGGACGGTGGGATCGAGGGGCGGCCGGCCAACGTGCTGTTCTATGCCACGAGCAACCGGCGGCACCTGATGCCGCGGGACATGATCGACAACGAGCGGTCGACGGGGATCAATCCGTCGGAGGCGACTGAGGAGAAGGTGTCGCTGTCGGATCGGTTCGGGCTATGGATCGGGTTCCACAATTGCGACCAGCCGACCTATTTCGCGATGGTCGAGGGCTACGCGGACCAGCTCGGGTTGCCGATCGGGCGGGAGGCGCTGCACGCCGGGGCGGTGGAGTGGTCGGTCACACGCGGATCGCGCAGCGGTCGGGTCGCGTGGCAATTCATCCAGGACCTGGCGGGGCGGCTGGGCTTGGAGCAAGCGCTTCAAGGGGTGCCTTGAAGCAAGTGCTTCAAGGGGGATGAGCCACCTCGCCGTGGAGTTTGGCGGAGACCGGAAGCCCCATGCGGCAGGAGCGCGCATCGACGACGGCCATCAGGATCGCGTTGGCCCAAAAGCGGGCCGGCACCTCGCCCGAGGGGCGAGCGAGTGGTAGGACCCGGCGCATGACGAACTCGCCGGTCTCGCGGGCGAGGCTGTGCAGCACGAACCCGGCGCGGCGGTAAAGCCGAAGGGCACCCGCATTGTCCGGAGCCACGAGGAGCCGGATTTCGCGGCAGGCCGGGATGCGGCTGAGCCGGGTCATGATCGCAGCGATCACGCGGGCGCCGCGGCCGCCTCCCTGGTGCCAACGATCGATGCCGAACCATCCGAGCCACCATCGGCTGGCGTCGCGGCGGTCCGGATGGATGGCGTAGAAGCCGACGAGATCGCCCTCCTCCTCGACCCCGACGAGGTGATGGGCCAGGCCGCGCCGAACGGTATCGACGATGTCGTCCAGCGAACCGAGGTAGCGGTCGATCTGGTCAGCCGGGAAATCGAGCGATCGAACGAGGTCCAACTCGGGTCCGCCGAGTTGGCGATAGGTCAGTCGGGCCGAGCCCGGAACGGAAAGCATGGAAACCTGTTTGGCATGGGATGGTAACAGCCATATCTGGGCCGCTTTTCAGCGGATGTCTGGCCGTTCTCAAATGCACGCCCGGTATCTAACCGGGCAGGTTCCTTTACGCATGCGCACATTATAGCACGTTCGACGGCGTGAGACAATAATCCGCGAAGGGCATCGGCGGTCACCCGCGCCGGTCAGGGTTGTCGATATCGGCGGGCGCCGGGGCGGGTCCGGGATTGAGATAGAGACGGCCGGGCAGGATGCTGGCCTGACCGGCTTTCTTCATCTGCGCGGCGGTGAAGCGATTGTCGATATCGTCAGGTGGAGCGCCCGAGAGGATCGCGCCGATGTCGTCGCGGATGGCGGGATTGGTCCGGTAGTATTGGTGCAGCTTGTAGTTCCAGGTGGTCTCGCCGGGCGGAATGGGCGTCGGATCGGCGGCGACGGCCAGCGTGTAGTCGAGGATGCGCGCATTGCGTGGTAGCTTGGCGACGCTTGCGGGACCGGAGGAGCCCAGGCGGGGACGCTTGAGGATATCGGTTGCGGTGACTCCGGTCGCGAAATCGGTGCGGTTGACGCCGACGGTGAGCCACGTGCTGATTCGGGCCAGTTGATCGAGCCCCTGGCCCGGCTCGAGCGCGTCGGTATCGGCGTCGCCTCCCATCACCAGGGCTTGGTCGAAGAGATCGGCGCGCAGAGTGCCGTTCGGGCCGGTGGAGGCGAGGGCGCGGAGCCCGTTCTGGCTCATCCAGGTGCCCATGGAATGCGCCAGATAGAGGCAGCGCGGGTTGCCGCAAGCGGCGGCCGCGGCGGCGAAGGCGAGGATGAACCGGCAATATGCGTTGGCCGATGCGGCGGCACGGCTTCGATCGGCGAGGTAGTTGTCAGGCGAGAGGCCGTTGACCGACGGCCAGGTGAACGCAATCGGCGCGAGGGCAAGGGGAAAGTCGCCGGCCTCGAACCAGGCGCACAGGTCGGCGGCACGGACGATGGCGTCGGTGAAGCTGTAGCTGTAGCCGTGAACCATGACGATCGGGGTCTGGTCGGCGCGGACGGCGGCGGCGAGGACCCGGCTGAGGTAGGCGACGAGCGCGGCGTCGGTGCCCGGGCTGGAGCAGTCGACGGCGCCGCCCAGGGCGAGCGCCCCGGCAAGCTGGCCGGGCCGGGCCGGGTTGGCGGAGGGCAAGGTGGCGAGCGTTCCGAAGGTGAGCGACTCCGGTGTTCCGCAGGGCGGAGGAGGCCCGAAGCCGCCCGTCATAGGAGGGCGATTGGTCACGAAAGGAATGGATCGCATGGTCGCTCCGACGCCGAGGGAGCGGACCGTAGAATTAACCCCTTGGCGAGGAAATGTTTCTTATCAGCTTCCGCGATAGGTGCTGTAGCCAAATGGCGAGAGGAGAAGCGGGATATGGTAGCGGGCTTCCGAGTCCGCGATCAGGAACGGGACCGGGATCGCTCCATAGAAGATCGGCTGGCCTTGGCGCGAGAGATACGCCTCGGTCGCGAAGGTGAGGGCGTGGCGCCCCTGGCGGAGGGGGCCGGCCGGGAGGATCTCGCCGATCCGGCCGTCATCATCGGTCGCGGTCGTCAGAAGCAGACGGTCCTCTTGGTGCAGGCTCACGGCCAAGCCGGCCGCCGGACGGCCGCGGGCGGTGTCGAGGACATGGGTGCTCAGATGGCCGGTGGTGACAGGCGGGCCGGGGCCGGACACGCGCGCGACGAGGCGCAACCGGGTGATGTGGCGGATTTCGGCGATAGCGATGGTGCGCTCTTGCGCCGGGTCGGCCGCGAGGCGGGCCCTGAGGGTGCGCAGGATGTTCTCGGGAGTGTGGCGGGCGACGCAGATGATGAATGGGATGCCGAAGCGGTCGCGATAGGCGCGGTTGAGGGAGGGGAGGTCGACCGCGCCGGGTGCTGCGGACATCGAGAGGCCAACCTGCTCGGCGGTCGAGTCCGCGGTCAGATCGGGCGGGATGGCACGTCCGGAGAGGTCCGGGTGAGCATTCAGGAAGCCGACGATCTGGTCGGGGGCCGCCGCCTCCACGGTCGCCATCAGCGCGTCGTGGAGGCGGGCGACCGTGGCGAACGGCCGGCCCCGGGCGGTGCGTTCGGCCACCCAGGGCGCATGCTCGAAGACTCCATCGAGGGCGGCGGCGAAGTCGGTGGGATCGGCTCCGTTCAGCGCCTCGAGCGCGACCACTACTCGGCGGCGAGACGCTGTTCAGCGCCGCCCAGCGCTTGGTCGAGGTCGGCGATGATGTCGTCGATGTGCTCGATGCCGACGGACAGCCGGACGTAACCCGGGCTGACGCCGGTCGCGAGCTGTTCCTCGGCCGCAAGCTGGCTGTGGGTGGTGCTGGCGGGATGGATGGCCAGGGTGCGGGCGTCGCCGAGGTTGGCGACGTGGTACACCATCTGGAGGCGGTCGATGAAGGCACGGCCGGCGTCGGCGCCGCCCCTGAGTTCGAAGCCAACCAAGCCGCCGGTGCCGCTGGTGAGGTATTTGGCGGTGCGCTCGGCCGCGACGCCCTTGTGGTGCGCTGGATGGATGACGCGGGCGACTTCGGGGTGGCCGGCGAGGTAGTCGGCGACGGCGCTGGCATTGCGGCAGTGTTCGCGCATGCGAAGCGGCAGGGTCTCCAAGCCTTGCAGCGTGAGGAAGGCGTTGAAGGGGCTCTGCGAGGGGCCGAGGTCGCGCAGCAGCGTGACGCGGAGCTTGAGCGCGTAGGCGATGGGGCCGAGCGGCTTGGCGGCCTCGACCCAGACGGCGCCGTGATAGCTGGGGTCGGGGCGGTGGAGGGCGGGCTGCCGGGCCGCGTGGGCGGCCCAATCGAAATTGCCGCCATCGATGATGATGCCGCCGATGCTGGTACCGTGGCCGCCGATGTATTTGGTCGTCGAGTGCATCACCACCGCCGCGCCATGGTCAAAGGGGCGGACGAGCAGGGGGGCGGCGGTGTTGTCCATGATCAGCGGGATGCCGAGCGCGCGGCCGATGGCGGCGACCTCGGCGATGGGAAAGACTTCCAATTTCGGATTGGGCAGGGTCTCGGCGTAGTAGGCCCGCGTGCGGTCGTCGGTGGCGCGGGCGAAGGCTTGCGGGTCCTTCGGATCGACGAAGCGGGCCTCGATGCCGATGTCCTTGAACGTGTTGGCGAACAGGTTGTAGCTGCCGCCGTAGAGGTCGGTTGAGACGACGATGTTGTCGCCGGCATGGGCGAGGTTCTGCGTTGCGAGCGCACTCGCGGCTTGGCCGGACGCGACGGCGACTGCGGCGGCGCCCCCCTCGAGCGCGGCCACGCGCTTCTCGAGCACGTCGGTCGTGGGGTTCATGATGCGGGTGTAGATGTTGCCGAGTTCCTGCAGCGCGAACAGGCGCGCGGCGTGGTCGCTGTCGGCGAATTGGTAGGCGGTCGTCTGGTAGATAGGGACCGCGACGGAGTTGGTGGCAGCGTCGCTGCGCCAGCCGGCATGGAGCGCGAGCGTTTCTGGGTGTTTGCTCTGCATTTTGGGCTCCTCGGTTGATTTTGGTTTCCGAAACCGAACCACGGCAGGCCCGGGCGATGCAACTGGATGTTTAGCCGCGCGTGTCCGGCATGCTGCTGGCGATGGCCGGTGGCGCGCCCGGCTGGATCGACGTCGACGCCTCGCGATAGTTGAGCAGGATGGCGCCGACCACGACGAGGGCGCTGGGCCAGACCCAGCCGGCCCAGCGGCGCACGGGTCCGTCGGCGCGGAGTTCGAGCCAGCGGGACCAGCCGGCAGCGACACCCGCCATGGCCAGCGGGGTGTGGGAGACCTCGATGAGCAGCTGTTCGCGGACGTTGGCGATGGCGTGGCTGTGCGTCAGCAGCAATGCGGCGCCGACTGCGGTCAGCAGCGGGAAGACGAGGGCGGCGCGTGGAGTTCTGAATGTGCCGGTGCGCACACCCCACTCGAACAGGGCGAAGGCGACCAGCAGCAGGACGAAGGTGCGGTGCTGGAGCACCTCCACGTCACGGAAGCTTTCGAAGAAGCCGATTTGGCCGAGCGGCCAGACTTCGGGGTCCGAACGGATGAACAGGAAGACGGCCATGCCGAGGAAGGCGAGCGGCCAATGCTTCGCCCATCGCACGCCAGCGCGGTGCATGAGGGCGAGGATGCCGACGGCCACCACGAAGATGCCCGCCCAGTGATGGTTGTACTCGGACCAGGCGATGTCTTCGGCGTTGCGCGCGGGCAGCTCGCCGGAGCCCGGCGTGAAGGCTGACGCGGCGGGATGACGCTGCTCTGCGGCTTCGCGGTCGAGCTGGGCTTGCAGCGCGGGCAGCGCCAACGTGTCGTGGTCCGGGGACGAAAGACGCGGCCATTCCGGCATGTTGCGCTCGACGATCTCGTGCCAGGTAACGCGGTCTTGGGTGAGGTCGACCGCGGGGGGCACGCTGGTCAGCGACGCGGCGGCGAAGAAGATGGTGATGCCGATGCCGATCTCGACCTCGGCAAAGCGGCGCAGGCGGAGGATGGAGGTGGCCGGGTCGCGCCGAAGGCGTTCGACGACGAGGAAGTTGCCTAGCCCCAACAGCAGCAGGGCGCCGAACATGGTGGCCTTGGCGGCGACCATGACGCCGTAGGCGGTGCCGTATAGCCCTTCGAGCGAGCCGATGTAGAACCGGCTGAAGACGGCGGCGGAGACCAGGATGCAGCCGACGCCGGCCATGCTCATGCGGGAGAAGCGGGCGCCGACGAGGCGGATGGCGGCGGGGGCATGGAGCTGGCGGAACGAGAGGACGAAGGCAGGGATGCCGCCAATCCAGATGGCCGCGCCCAGGATGTGCAGGATGCTGGCGGCCATGAGGAGGCGGCGGTCTTCGAGGCGGGCGGCGGCGTGGGTGGTCATCACGGCGCCAGCCAGCACGATCGCGGCGAGCGCGAGGAGAAACAGCCACGGGGTGCGGCGCTCGCGGAACAGCGCTGCGGCCAGCATGGCGGCGGCCGCGATCTCCATCAGCCCGGCCAGCGCAAAGTTGGCGGGGATCAGCGCCGCAAGCGGGAGGTCGAGCGTGGTATGCAGGACGGAGAGTTGCAAGCCGAGGGCGAGCGCCTCGCAGACGATGAAGAAGACGGCGCTCCAGGCGCCGAGACGGGCGGTGCGGCGGACGATCTCGCTCCCTTCCGGCAGCCGATGCTCGAAGGGGCGGGCGAGGCACACTATAAAGAGTACGCTGCCGACCATCATGCTCTGCCCGACGATGACCAGGCCGTGCAGGATGATGTCGAGATAGCCGAAGACGTCGACCAGCAGCGACATCATAGACCTACTTGACGGTGAAGCGGACGTCGCCGCGGGTCATATGGCCGTCGGTGGCCAAGACCTGCCAATGGACGAGGTAGGTGCCGGGCGTGAGGTCGACGGTGGCGCTGAGCGTGTCGGCCGGGCTTTTCGGGTCGAGCGGGAGGACCAGCTGGGCGTTGGTGCCCTGCAGCGTCAGCCGGGAGAGCTGGTGGTCGATGCGGCTGTTGTAGCGCAGCACGAGGGTGCGCTCGCCCGGCTGGATCGTCGCCTGATCGGCGGGCTGGCTCTGGACGAGGATCGCGTGAGCCAAGGCAAGCTTCGGTGCGAGCAGGAGCATGCCGGCAGCAAGGAGGTATCGCATCGGCGCGGTCTAGCGGCGGGCGGCATCCCTGTCCATGATCGCGTCGACGGAGGAGGGCCGGGCATGGATCTGGGACTGGGCGGCAAGCGGGCGCTGGTGTGTGCGGCGAGCAAGGGGTTGGGGCGGGCGTGCGCGATGGCGCTGGCGCAAGAAGGCGTGGCGGTGACCATCACGGCGCGGACGCGGGAGACGCTGGAGCAGACGGCGGCCGAGATCAGGGGAGCGACGGGGAGCACGGTCACGGTCGTGGCCGGGGACATCACCACGGAGGCGGGGCGGGCGGACGCGTTGGCGGCGTGCCCCGATCCGGACATACTGGTCAACAATGCGGGTGGGCCGCCGCCGGGCGATTTCCGCGACTGGGCGCGCGAGGATTGGATCCGCGCGGTGGACGCGAACATGCTGACGCCAATCTTCCTGATCAAGGCGGTGGTCGACGGCATGATCGGCCGCCGCTTCGGGCGGATCGTGAACATCACGTCGGCGTCGGTGAAGTCGCCGATCCCGACGCTGGGGATGAGCAATGGCGCGCGAGCCGGGCTGACGGGCTTCGTGGGCGGGCTGGCGCGGCAGGTGGCGCAACACAACGTCACGATCAACAATCTTCTGCCCGGGCCGTTTATGACGGATCGGCTGAAAGCGACGACGGCCGGGGCGGCCAAGGCGTCGGGACGGAGCATCGAGGACGAGCTGGCGGCGCGGGCCAAATCTTGGCCGACCGGCCGGGCGGGCGACCCGGTCGAGTTCGGGCAAGCTTGCGCGTTCCTGTGCGCCGCCGCATCAGGCTATATCGTCGGGCAGAACCTGTTGTTGGATGGCGGCCTGTTCAACTCGACGATGGGATAGGAGCGGCGATGCGGACGCGTGCATTTCTAGGTGCGGCCTTGGTGGCGACGAGCTGGGGGCTGGCGCCGGCGTGGGCGCAGAAGAGTGCGGACACGCTGCGCATCGCGTGGCGGGATGCGATCCCGAACGTCGACTTCTACTACAACTCGCAGCGGACCGGGCTGATCGTGTCGCATCAGGTATGGGACACGCTGGTCTATCGCGATCCGGAGACCTTCGCGCTCAAGCCGCAATTGGCGACGAGCTGGCGCAATGTCGACGACACGACCATCGAGTTCGAGCTGCGGCCCAACGTCAAGTTCCAGGACGGCAGCCCGTTTACCGCCGATGACGTCGTCTACACCATCAACCTGGTGATGACCGACAAGCAGCTCGCGGTGCCCAGCAACTACACCTGGATCGCCGGGGCGGAGAAGGTCGACGACCTGCATGTGCGGATCAAGCTGAAACGCGTGTTCCCGGCCGCCCTGGAATATCTCGGGATGGTGCTGCCGATTTATCCGAAGGCCTACCGCGAGCGGGTCGGCGCCGAGTTCTCGCAGCATCCGATCGGCACCGGGCCGTACACCATCACCAAGGTGGATGGCGTGACCGAAATCGACCTGGTGCGCAACGAGGCCTATTTCGACGGGCCGAAAGGCAAGCCGGCGATCAAGAACCTGATGATCAAGGAGGTCGCCGACGCAACGGGCGAACTGACACAGTTGCTGAGTGGACAGGCCGACTGGGTGTGGAACGTCAGCGCAGACCAGCTGCCGAAGCTGGCGGCGATGCCGAACGTCCAGACCGCGACCAGCGAGAGCATGCGCGTCGCCTACATGACGCCGGATGCTGCGGGGCGGAGCGGGAAAAGCCCGCTGGTCGATCCGAAGGTGCGCCAGGCGATCATCTACGCGCTCGACCGGCAGACGATGGCCAAGCAGTTCATGCCGCCGGGCTCTCGCGTGCTCGACACGCCGTGTTTCCCAACCCAGTTCGGCTGTGACGCGGCGGTCGCGGGCAAGTACGACTACGACCCGGCCAAAGCGCGCGCCCTCTTGTCGGACGCCGGCTACAAGGAGGGGTTCGACACGGAACTGGTCGGGTACCTGCTTCCGCCCTGGATGCAGGCGATCCAGGGCTATTTGAGCGCGGTCGGGATCCGGGCGAAGCTGACGCAGTTGCAGGTAGGGGCGGTGATCCAGCGGAGCATCGAGGGGAAGAACCCGCTCGAAGCGGGGAGTTGGGGCAGCTACTCGATCAACGATGCGTCGGCGTTCATGCCCTACTTCTTCGATGGCGGGGCGCATGACTACACCCGCAACGAGGCTATCACGAAGCTGGTGGTCGAGGCGGGCGCGACCACCGATCTCGACGCGCGGCGGGCGGATTACAGCTCGGCGATCCGGATGATCACCGATCAGGCGGACTATATTCCGCTGTTCACCTACGTGTCGACCTACGCGTTCAGCAAGCAGCTGAACTTCAAGCCGTTCAGGGACGAGTTGCCGCGGTTCTACCTGAGTAGCTGGAAGTAGTCAGAAGCCGACCGTGTTCTTGAGGTCGTCCCGCCACTGACGGCTGGCGCCGGGTGCGGCGGGGCGTCCGGTCTCGAGATCGATCACTTCCGGCTCGGCATCCGGATCGTCGCGCAGCGCCTGCTTGGCCGCTTCGACGGCCTCGGGCTCGCTGTCGAAGCGGGTTGTGGCGGTGCCGACGCGCAGTTCATAGGCCATCGTCATGCTCCTCTCGCGTGGCGTCAACGCGGCTGCCACCGTTGGGTTGGTCAGTCGGCGACCAGGAGGCATTCGGCGAGGCGTTGGCCCTTTTGCAAGCCGGCCGGGCTTTCGGTGCGGCAGCGGGTGACGGCGACAGGACATCTGGGGTGGAAACGGCAGCCCGGAGGGATGTTGGCCGGATCGGGATAGGCGTCGCCCAGACCAGAGTTGGGAATGCCGAGGCCGGGTTCCGGGGTCAGCACGCTGGCGAGGAGGGCCTTGGTGTAGGGGTGAACCGGGTCGGAGAAGATGTGGTCCACGGCGGCGCGCTCGACGATGCGGCCGAGATACATGACCGCGACGTCGGTCGCGATGTGTTCGACGACGGCGAGGTTGTGGCTGATGAACAGCAGCGTCAAGCCGAAGTCACGGCGTAGCTCGGCGAGCAGGTTGAGGATCTGGGCCTGGACGGAGACATCCAGCGCGCTGGTGGGTTCGTCGCAGACGATGATGCGCGGCCGCAGGACGAGGGCGCGGGCGATGGCGACGCGCTGGCGCTGGCCGCCGCTGAGCTGGTGGGGGAAGCGGTCGGCCATGTCGGGGGCGAGACCGACGCGGCCGAGGATGGCGAGCACCCGGTCCGCCACATCGCGCTCACCCTGGGCGCGGAGCGGCAGGGCGACGATGTCGCGGATGCGCTGGCGCGGGTTGAGGGACGCGTAGGGGTCCTGGAAGATCGGCTGGATCAGGCGGGCACGGGCGCGGCGGTCGAGCGTATCGAGCCGCTGGCCGGCGACGCTGATGCTGCCGCGGTCGGGCGTGAGCAGGCCCAGCACGAGGCGGGCCAGCGTGCTCTTGCCGCAACCGCTCTCGCCGACGATGCCCATGACGCTGCCCTCGGCGACCGTCAGGTCGACCCCATCGACGGCGGTGACGGGACCGAACCGGCGGGCAACGTCGCGGATGTCGATGATCGCGGTCATCGGGTCATGGCAGAACGCAGCGGTAGCGATGGCCAGGCTCGGCCTCGCGCCACGGGATCTCCTCGGCGCAGACGGGCATGGCATGCGCGCAGCGGTCTCGAAACGGGCAGCCGGTGAAGCCCGGCGCGAGCCGTGGGACGGTGCCCGGAATGCTGCCGAGCGGCTGGTCGCGCCGGGTCTTTCCTGGAACGGGCACGCTGGCGAGCAGGCCGCTTGTGTAGGGGTGGCTCGGCCGGGCGAACAGGGCGGCGACCGGCGCGTGTTCGACGATCTCGCCCGCGTACATGACGCTCACGCGGTCGGCGATGCGGGCGACGACGCCGAGATCGTGCGTGATCAGCAGCAGTGCCAGGCCAAGGTCGCGCTGCAGGCGCTGGAGAAGGCGAAGGATGTCAGCCTGGACCGTGACGTCCAGCGCCGTGGTGGGCTCGTCGGCGATGAGGAGGGACGGGTCGCACAGCAGGGCGGAGGCGATCATCACCCGCTGGCGCAGGCCGCCGGACAGCTGGTGCGGGAACTGGCCGAGGCGCCGTTCCGGGCCGGAGATGCCGACCCGGGCGAGCGAAGCCGCGGCGCGCGCGGCCGCGGCGGCGCGGCTGCCGCCGCGGTGCCGGCGGTAGATCTCGATCATCTGCGAGCCGATGGTGAAGGCCGGGTTGAGGCTGGTCATCGGCTCCTGGAACACCATGCCGATGCGATCGCCGCGCAATTGCCCCATGCGGCGGTCGGAGAGGCCGAGGAGGTCGCTCTGCTCGAAGCGGAGCTGGCCGGCGGTGCGGCGGGCGGCGCCGGGGAGCAAGCCCATGATCGCGAGCGCGGTCATCGACTTGCCGCAGCCGCTCTCGCCGACCAGGCAGTGGGTCTCGCCGCGCTCGACCGTGAGCGATATGCCGCGGACGGCCTCCTGACGCGGGAAGCCGACCCGCAGGGCCGTTGCCTCGAGCACCGGGTCAGGCATCGCGCTTGGCGCCGAGGATGTCGCGCAGGCCGTCGCCGAGGAGGTTGACGCCGAGGACGAGGGTGAACAGGGCGACGCCTGGGACCATGATGACCCAGGGGTCGAAGAACATATAGTCCTTGCCCTCCGCGATCATGAGGCCCCAGCTCGGCAGCGGCGATGGAACGCCCAGGCCGAGAAAGGAGAGGATCGCCTCGAGCAGGATGGCGAGTGCCACCTCGAGCGTGGCGACGACGACGAGGGCGGGGGCGATGTTGGGCAGCACCTCGCGGAGCAGCAGATGCGGCACCGAGGCGCCGGCCGCGCGGGCGGCGGCGATGTAGTCCAGACCGCGGATCTGCATCGTCGTGGTGCGTGCGACGACGGCGAAGCGCTCCCAGAGGAGCAACCCGAGCGTGAGCACCACGATGGTCAGCGAGCTGCCGATGGCGGAGACGAGCGCGAGGGCGACGAGGATGAGCGGTATGCTGAGGCGGCAGGTGATGACGAACATGACGATCTCGTCGACCCAGCCGCCGAAGAACCCGCCCAGGATGCCGATAGTCGTGCCGATCAGGCCGCTGGTCAGCGCGGCGCACAGGCCGATGAGCAGCGAGATGCGGGCACCGTAGACGAGGCGGGCGAGGTAGTCGCGGCCAAGCTGGTCGGTGCCGAACGGGTGCGCCTCGGTGCCGCCGAGCCAGACCGGCGGCTGTAGCCGGCCCATGAGATCCTGCGCGAACGGGTCGGCGTGGACCAGACTCTTGACCAGGCTGGGGCCGAACAGGGCGACGAGGACGGCAGCGGCGATGATGGCCGCGCCGAGCCAGGCGGTGAGATGCCTCACGCGGTGCGCAGGCGCGGGTCGAGCACAGCATTGAGCAGGTCGGCGCCGAGCGTCAGGCCGATATAGATCATGGCGAGGAGGAGGACGACGGCTTGGACGACCGGGAAATCGTTCTTGCTGATGCTCTCCCACGCCAGGTAGCCGATGCCGGGCAGATTGAACACGCTCTCGATGACGATGGAGCCGCCCAGCATGAAGCCGAGCTGGACCGCGGCGATGGCGACCACGGGCATGGCGGCATTCCGCAGCGCGTGGCGGAGCACGATGCTGGCGCGCGACAAACCGCCGGCCCGGGCGGTGCGGATGTAATCGGCCGAGAGCGCGTCGATCATGCCGGAGCGGGTCAGGCGCATGAGGGCGGGAACGGCCGAGAAGGCCAGGACGAGCGACGGGAGGATATAGCCCGTCCAGTCGTCGAGGCCGGCGATCGGGAACCACTGCAGGCGGAGGCCGAATTCGATGATGAGGAGCAGGGCCAGCCAGAAGGACGGGAGAGCTTGGCCCAACAGCGCCAGCAGCATCGCGACACGGTCAATGGGCGTGCCCTCGAACATCGCGGCGACGATGCCGAGCGGGAGCGCGACGGCGACGGCGAACAGGATGCCGAGTAGACCCAGCCGCAGCGTGATCGGCAGGCGAGCGCTGATGAGCGTGCTGACCGGGGTGCGATAGAGGTAGGACCGGCCGAGATCGCCCCGCAGGGCAGCGCCCGCCCAGGTCAGGAACTGAATCGGCAGCGGCCGGTCGAGACCGTTGTCGCGGCGGATGATCGCCAGGTCCTCGGCGGTGGCTTGCGGTCCGGCGGCGGCAAGGGCCGGGTCGCCGGCGAGGTGGGTCAAGGAGAAGCTCAGAACGAGAACCGTAGCCGCGACGAGAAGGGCGAGAAGGGTGCGGCGTAGGATGAACCTGATCACGACGTGCAAAGTATGAGAGCGCCGGAAGTAGAGCAATGATTTGCGCCGTCGTCTAGGAACTGAGACGAAATCGCGAAGGCGGCGCCGCCGTTAAAAACGTGAGACGATATACCGCTTGATCGTAAGCGAGTGATCGTTTTAGCAAGACGGGCGCGGCTGCCGACTGTGGTCGATCCGAACCGCGTCTTTGACGCACCAGCCTGAAGGAGTGCACGCATGCCGTTCCGTCGTTCTGTTTGTGTTACGATTGGGATCGCGGCGTTGCTCGCTTCCCCCGTTCGAGCGTCCCCCTACAGCGCTGAATACGTCTTTGGGGACAGCCTCTCCGACAACGGCAACCTGGCGGAGGTGTTCTACCGTCAGAACCTGCCGAACCCGCCCAGCTACCAGAACAGCTTCACGAACGGGCCCGTCGCGGTCTCGCTGCTCGCCAGCCAGCTTGGTCTCACCCTGACCCCCTCGCTCTGGGTCACGGGCTTTCGCGACCTGTTTGGCCTTTACAACGGCAGCGCGTTCGTTCCCGGCACCAACTACGCGGTCGCTGGAGCGCAATCGGCGGCTTCGGCGTTCGGGATCGATCTTCCGACACAGGTGGCCGCCTTCGGCGCCTACACGGCGGGAGTGGCCGATCCGAACGCGCTCTACACCATCGAGATCGGCGGCAACGACGTGCGTAATGCCGCACTGAATGGCACCGGCACCGCGGCGGTGATGGCGGGCGTGCAGACGGAACTCGCCCAGATCCAAACTCTCGCGGCAGAGGGCGCGAAGAAATTCTTCGTCGTGAACGTGCCGAATGTCGGCGTGATCCCGGAATTTACGCAGGACAACGCCGCGCTCGCGGCCGCTGCCACGCTCTACAGCCAGCAATACGACCAGATGCTCGCCAGCGGCCTGGCCGCGCTGGCGCTTCCCGCAGCGACGAGCGTGACGACGTTCGACCTGTACAACTACAACGCAGCACAGCTCGCCAATGCTGCCACGCTCGGGTTCACCGACACGGCCGACCGCTGCTACACGAACACGCCGAAGAGTGCTTCGACGAGCCCGCAATGCGGGCCGAACGCCATCAACATCAATCAATTCTACTACTGGGATTCGATCCACCCGACGGCGCGGGTGCAGGCCCTCTGGGCGAGCGGCTTCGAGACGGCGCTCAACGTTCCGGAACCGTCGAGCATGGCCATGCTCGGGGTCGGCCTCGTGGGACTGCTCGGCCTGGCTCGCCGGAGGGTCACCGCAGCGCGCTGAGGCTTTCGACGGTATCGAAGTCGCGCAGGGCGGCCTCGCCGAGCTCGACCGTTGCGACCGTTTCGGCGTGCCGTTCGAGCAGGGAGCGCGCGCCGCGGTCGCCGGTGAGGGCGGCCAAGTCGGGGAAGTAACGCCGATCCCAGAGCACCGGATTGCCGAACGCGCCGTTGCCGGTGGGGGCGACGATGAGGCGGCCCTCGTCGGCATCGTGGGCCTCGATGATCCGGTCGAGCATGCGGCCGGTGACGAGCGGCATATCGCCGAGACAGATGAGTGCCGCGACAGCGCTCTCCGGCAGCGCGGCGAGGCCAGCGCGTAAGCTCGCCGAGAGCCCGGCCGCGTGGTCGGGCGCGCTCACGATCGTCACCGGGCGCCGGCCAAGCGCCTCACGGATCTCGGGCTCGCGATGGCCCGTCACGACGATGACCGGCCGGGCGCCGCTGGACAGTACGTGGTCGACCGTGCGGGCGATCATCGGCTTGCCGGCCCGGTCGGCGACGAGCAGCTTGTGCTGCGGCGCCATCCGCGTGCTCTGCCCCGCGGCGAGCACGATGGCGGCGACCGACTTGGCGTGGCTGGGCGCGGCTTTGGCGCGGGGCAGTGGACGGGCGGCGACGTCCTTAAGCAGGCCGCCGACGCCCATGCGGGCGAGTTCGGCGCCGCCGAGCGGGAGGCCTGCGAAGAGGCGGGCGAGCACCCAGTCGATCCCGTTGAGCTTGGGGCTGCGGGCGCAGCCGGGCAGCACGAGGGCGGGCCGGGGGCCGATGTGGCCGAGGCAGATCAGGTTGCCGGGGTCGACGGGCATGCCGAAATGGAGGATCTCGCCGCCAGCGCGGACGATGCCCGCGGGGCCGACGTCGCGGCGGTCGACGACGGCGCTGGCGCCGGCAACCAGGAGGATGTCGGCCCCCTGTACGACGAGGCGATCGAGTGCCCCGGCGATGGCGTCCTCGTCGTGCGGACATTCGACCGCGGGCAGCATCGTGCCGGTCAGGCCCTGCACACGCGCGGCTGTGGCCTCCGCGGTGCCGGCGAGGATGGACGGTTTGAGGCCCGGGAGCGTGCTCATCACCAGGCCGACGCGGAGCGGTCGGAAGGGGTGCAGCCTGAGAGCGGGGCCGGTGATGGCGGCGATGGCGCGCTCGAGGACGGAGCCCGGCACGGAAAAGGGGATGACCTTAATGGTGGCGATCATCTCGCGGGTGGTGACGACGGCATAGTCGGGCAGGGTGCCGAGCGTGAGCGCTTCGTCGACGGCGTTGATGGCGTCGATGATTGCGGCGTCTACGCGGAGCAGGCCGGCGGTCGAGGCCATCAGGTTGACGCGGCCGGTGCCGGCGCCGGTGCGCTTGAGGCCGGGGGCGACGAGGGCGTCGGCAAGGCGGGCGGCGGCCGCATCTTCGGTGACGTCAGCCGGGTCGAGGCGGGCGGCGATGATGGTGGGGATGCCGGCGGCGCGGAGGGCGTCGATGGCGGGAGCGTCCAGGACGGAGCCCTTCTTGAGGACCCGGCTGGGGAGGCGTTGGGTATGGGCGAGGATGGCGCCGGCGGCGTCTTCGAGGCGGATGCGGCCGAACTTCATGGGAGACGGCGCCGGACCTCGACGATCTGGGCGAGGATGGACAGGGCGATCTCGGAAGCGGTGACGGCGGCGATGTCGAGGCCGACCGGGCCATGGATGCGGGTCATGGTGTCGTCGCCGTGGCCGAGTTCGCGCAGGCGGTCGAGCCGCTTGGCGTGAGTGCGTCGGGAGCCGAGGGCGCCGATGTAGAAGGCCTCGGATTTGAGCGCGCGGTCGAGGGCCGGATCATCGAGCTTCGGGTCGTGGGTGAGCGTGACGACGGCGGTGCGGCTGTCGGGGCGCAACGCGTCCATGGCGTCATCGGGCCATTCGGTGCTGATCGTCACGTCGGGGAAGCGCTCGTCGGTGGCGAAGGCGCGGCGCGGGTCGACGACGGTGACGCCGTAGCCGAGCTGGGCCGCCATGGGCACGAGGGCCTGCGCGATATGGACGGCCCCGACGACGACGAGCCGAAGCTTCGGGTTGTGGGCATGCAGGAACCACGATTGGCCGTCGATTTCGGCGACGGCGCTCCGGTCCTGGCGAAGCACGGTGGTGGCAGCCGCGAGGAGGGCATCGGGCGCCGGGTCGCCGGGAAGCAGGAGTTGCTCGCCGGCGGGAAGCCGCGTCGCGAGGACGACAGGGCGGCCCGCCGCGCGGGCGTCCTGCAGGCGCGCGAGCCGGTCGGGAGTCATCCGAGGCGCTCGACAAACACCTTCAGCTTGCCGCCGCAGGCCAGGCCGACGTCCCACGCCTGCTCGTCCGTCACGCCGAAATCAAGCAGTTGAGGGGTGCCGCTGTCCATGGTGGCGCGGGCGACGTCGGCGACCGCTCCCTCGATGCATCCGCCGCTGACCGAGCCGGCCATGCGGCCCGACGCGGTAACGGCCATCTGGCTGCCGGGCGGTCGCGGCGAACTGCCCCACGTCTCGGTGACGGTGGCCAGCGCGACGGTCTCGCCGGCGCGGAGCCAGCCTTGGGCGGTGGTGAGGACGTCTTCGGTCGGGGTCATTCTGCACTCCACGGGTCGCGGCGCTGGGCAGGGCGCGACAGCAAGTCGATGAGCGCGCGGATGCTGTCGAGGCTGTGGATCGTGCGGAAGTCGTCGACGAAGGGCAGCATTGCGCGGATACCCTGTGACTTGGGTTGGAACCCATCCCAACGCAACAGCGGGTTCAGCCAGATCAGCCGGCGGCAGGAGCGGTGCAGGCGATCCATGTTTTCGGCCAGCCCGGCGGCGCCATCGCGGTCGAGCCCGTCGGTGACCAGCAGCACGACCGCGCCCTGGCCGAGGACACGCTTGGCCCAGCGATGGTTGAATTCGGCCAGCGCCTCGCCGATGCGGGTGCCGCCGGACCAGTCGGGCACGGCATGCGCGACCATTTGGAAGGCCACTTCGGGGTCGCGGTTCTTGAGCTGGCGCGTGATGTTCGACAGGCGGGTGCCGAACAGGAAGACGTGGACGCGGGCACGGTCGTTAGCGACGGCATGCAGGAAGTGCAGCAGGATCTGGGCGTAGCGGGCCATAGAGCCGGAGATGTCGCACAGCACGACGAGCGGGGGCGGGCGCACGACCGGCCGGGCGCGCGCCAGCTCGGTCAGCTCGCCGCCGCGGCGGAGCGAGCGCCGCAGCGTGGCGGCCATGTCGATGCGCGGGCCGTGCGAGTCCGGCCGGAGGCGGCGTGTGCGGCGCAGGTCGAGCGGGAGCCGGAGCCGGCGGATCTCTGCCTTGGCGTTGCTGATCTCGGCGGCGGACATCTGCTCGAAATCCATCGCCTGCAGGAGTTCGCGATCGCTGACGGTCATCACGGCGTCGAGCTCGGGCGTTTCCTCCTGCGGTTTGGCGGTCTCGCGCGGCGGCGCCATCGCTTCGGCGACCCGGCGCTGGCCCGGCGTCGGCGCGGTAGGCGGGGTCGCGACCTTTTCGCTCAGCATGGACAGCGCGGCTTGTTGGAGCGCGGCGGCCGGGTCGCGCCAAAACAGCGCGAACGCCTGGTCGAAGATCTCCTGGTGCTCGTGACGGTTGGTGAGCAGGGCTCGAAGCGCGGCGTGGACCTGGCGGCGGTCGCCGATGTCGATCAGCGTGAGAGCCCGGGCGGCGGTCGTGGAGGCCGCTGCGCCCACCGGTAGCCCGGCGCGGCGGAGCAGGCGGACGAAGTGCATGACATTGAGCGGAAGTGTCCCGCCTGCCCCAGCTTTTGCTCCCTCTCCCGGAGGGAAAGGGGTCCCACTCGCGATTGCGGTTGCCGTCAAGCGGCCTTGACCTCGTCGAGGATGCGAGCGGCTTCGGCGCCACGGATGCGGGCGATGTCGTCCTGGTATTTCAGGAGCACGCCCAGCGTTTGGTCGACGGCGGAGGCGTCAAGCTCGTGCTTGTCGAGATGCTGGAGCGCCCCGGCCCAGTCGATCGTCTCGGCCACGCCCGGTAGCTTGAACAAATCCATCGATCGCAGGCGCTGCACGAACGCGACGACGTCCGCGGACAGACGCTCGGGCAGGCCTGGCCCCTTGGCCGCCAGGATCGCCCGTTCGCGGGTGGCTGTCGGATAGTCGACCCAGTGGTAGAGGCAGCGGCGGCGGATCGCGTCGTGGACCTCGCGGGTGCGATTGCTGGTCAGGACGACGACCGGCGGCGTCCTAGCGCTGATCGTGCCGAGTTCGGGGATCGTGATCTGGTAGTCGGCCAGCAGCTCCAGGAGGAAGGCCTCGAACGGCTCGTCGGCGCGGTCGAGTTCGTCGATCAGCAGGATCGCGGGCGTGAGGTCAGGGTCGATCGCCGAGAGCAACGGGCGCGGTTGCAGGTACTCGCGCGAGAAGATGTCGCGGCCGAGCTTGGCGCGGTCCGTTTCGCCCACCGCCTCGGCCAGGCGGATGGTCATGAGCTGCTTGGCATAGTCCCACTCGTAGGCGGCGGCGGCGAGATCCATGCCGTCATAACACTGCAGACGGACCAGGCGGCGGCCGAGACCGGCGGCCAAGACCTTGGCGATCTCGGTCTTGCCGGTCCCCGGCTCGCCCTCCAGGAAGAGCGGGCGGCGCATGGTGAGCGCGAGATGGACGGTGGTCGCGAGCGCCGGGTCGGCGATGTATCCGCCCGCGGCCAGCAGTTCGGCGGTGGCGGAGACGCTGGACGGTGCGGCCGGCTCAGAGCCCGACATACGACTTGAAGACGAGGAAGACGACGAAAAGCCACAGCACGATGCCGATGATCGCGACGCGGGGCAGGCCGAATGGTTCGGCCGGGATGAGGTCGAGGATGCTGAGCTTCGGCATCGGAGCGGGGGTGACCGAGGCGCCCGCCGGCCGCATGGTGCTGGCGGCGTTTCCGGTCATGGCGGCGATGGCGCCGACCGGGCCGTCGGTCATGACGGCAGCGGCACTGTCGTCGACGGTGGCCGGGCCGGCCTTGCCGAAATTGCCCCAGTCGGCAGTCTCCACCGCCGCCGGCGCGTCGGCTGGCACCGGCGCGAGGTGGGCGGAGAAGCGGTCGAAGAAGAGGCCGGCCATCTGCTTGCTCGTCGCGTCGATCAAGCGGGCGCCGAGCTGGGCGATCTTGCCGCCCACCTGGGCGTTCACGACGTAGGTCAGCAGCGTCTCGGCACCCTGGTCGGCGAGGTTCACGTTGGCGCCGCCCTTGGCGAAGCCGGCGACGCCGCCCTGACCCTCGCCGCTGATCCGGTACGAGCTTGGCGGATCGAGGTCGGTGAGCTGCACCTTGCCGGTGAAGCGGGCGCTGATGGGGCCGATCTTGATGGCTGCGGTAGCGCGCAGCTCGTTGTCGCCGGTCTTCTCGAGGCTTTCGCAGCCGGGAATGCAGTCTTTCAGGACGGCCGGATCGTTCAAAGCATCCCATACGCGCTGTCGCGGAGCGGGAATCAGCCGCTCGCCTGTCATATCCATCGAGTCCGCACTCCAATCGGTTCGTGGACGTTTAGTGGTGCCCTGCCCGGGGTGCAACCTACCGGGCACGCTGGTAAAGCATCGGGAACTGCGTGTTTTGGAGCTGGAGTAAGCCGTATGACGTATCTCGTCGCCGCCGATTGTCCCACCGAGCCGGCCGGAGAGCGCTTCCGCGCGCTGGTGGACGCGGGCGGGATCGTGAAGATCCCGGGGGCGCACAACGGCATGGCGGCGCTGCAGGCCAAGGCGGCCGGGTTTGCGGCGCTCTACCTGTCCGGGGCGGCGATGACGGCCAGCATGGGGCTGCCGGATCTGGGCATGATCACGGTCGACGAGGTGTGCTTCTTCGTCCGGCAGATCGCCCGGGCGAGCGGGCTGCCGCTGCTGGTCGACGGCGATACCGGCTACGGCGAGGCGCTCAACGTGATGGCGATGGTGCGCTCGTTCGAGGATGCGGGCGCAGCGGCGGTGCAGATCGAGGACCAGTTGCTCCCGAAGAAGTGCGGCCACCTGAACGACAAGCGGTTGGCCGAGACGCAGGACATGGCAACCAAGGTTGCCGCGGCGCGCAAGGCGCGGCGGCATCTCTACATCATCGCCCGGACGGATGCGGCGGCGAGCGAGGGCATCGACGGCGCGGTGGCGCGCGCACAGCGGTACATGGATGCGGGTGCGGATGCGATCTTTCCCGAGGCGCTGCACTCGGCTGACATGTTCCGCGACTTCGCCCGCCGGATGCCGGGCGTGCCGTTGCTGGCCAACATGACGGAGTTCGGGCGGACGCCGTTCTTCACCGCGTCCGAGTTCGAGGACATGGGATACCGCATGGTGATCTGGCCGGTCAGCAGCCTCCGGGTGGCCAACAAGGCACAGGAGAGGCTCTACGCGGCGATTTGCGCCGATGGCGGCACGCAGAACCAGGTCGACCGGATGCAGACCCGGGCCGAACTCTACGCAACCATCGACTATGCCGGCTACGAAGCGCTGGACGCTAGCATCGTCAGCACGGTCGTCCCACACGGGATGCCGCAGCGGACCTAGGCCGCTTTACAAGCGCGGCGGTCCGTTTCAGACCATACGGCAGCGACAAGGGAGGACGAGGATGGCGAAGGGGTATTGGGTGAGCTGCTACCGGGCCGTGCACGACCAGGAGAAGCTCGGGGCTTATGCCAAGCTGGCCGGCCCGGCGATCGAGAAGCATGGCGGCAAGTTCATCGTCCGCGGCCCAGCGGTCGAGGCGCACGAGCAAGGGATCGCCGGGCGCACCGTTGTCGTCGAGTTCGACAGCGTCGAGGCGGCGAGGACGGCGCATGACAGCCCGGAGTACGGCGCCGCGCTCGACGCGCTGCGGGGCGGCGTCGAGCGCGATTTCCGTATCGTCGAGGGTGCCGGCTGAACACGCCCCTCTACATCGGCAGCGAGATCTACCGGCGGTCGACCTACGGCGCGACGCATCCGCTGGCGATCCCGCGGGTGACCACATGCACCGACCTGTGCCGTGCGATGGGCTGGCTGGACGACAGCCAGTTCCGCTCGGCGCCGATGGCCGATCTCGGCGACGTGCTGCGCTTCCATGACCCGGCCTATGTCGACGCGCTGCGGCGGGCCGAAGATAACCAGGCCGTGTCGGACGAGGATCGCGAACGGTTCCGCATCGGGGCCGAGGGCAACCCGGTGTATGCGGAGATCTACCGTCGGCCGATGATCTCGGCCGGCGGAGTGATGCTGGCCTGTCGTCTGGCGCTCGAGGGCCGGGTCGTGCACTGCCCGGGGGGCGGCACCCATCACGGGCGGCCGGCGCGGGCGAGCGGGTTTTGCTACCTCAACGACCCCGTGCTGGGGATCATGACCTGGCTCGCCGCCGGGCTCGACAACGTTGTTTACCTCGACATCGACGCCCACCACGGCGACGGCGTCCAGGATGCGTTCCACGATGACGACCGGGTGCTGACGATCAGCGTGCATGAGGAGGGACGCTGGCCGTTCACCGGCCGGGTCGAGGATAGGGCGGCGGGTTCGGCCCGCAACCTGCCTGTGCCGGCCGGGTTCAACGACAGCGAGATGCGTTGGGTGATGAACGAAGCGGTGCTGCCGCTGATCGCCGCGCGGCGGCCACAGGCGATCTTGCTGCAATGCGGTGCGGACGCGCTCGAGGAGGACCCGCTGGCGAAATTGTCGCTGAGCAACAACGCGCACCTTGCGGTCGCGGCCTCAGTCCAGTCCATGGCGCCCAGTGTCGTCGTTACCGGCGGGGGCGGCTACAACCCGTATACGGTCGGCCGGTGCTGGGCGGGCGTATGGGCTACGCTGAACGGCATCGAGATCCCGCCGCGGACGACGCCGGCGGCGGAAGCGATCTTGCGCGGCCTTGTTTACAATCGCGCGGCGGGGCGCAATCCGCCCCTGCATTGGTTCACCACCATCCGAGACGAACCGCGCGAAGGACCCGTACGTGACGAGGTCAAGCGCGTGGCGTCCATCACTTTCCGCGAAAGGCTCGATGCATGAAGCGCAGATTGTTTCTCCTCGGCCTCTTGGGCGTTGCCACCGCCATGCACGCCACCGCCCAAGAACCGGACATCAAGACCCCGCAGCCGGAGCTCCCGAAGGAAAAGCTCGCCGTCGTGACGCGCGACGGCAAGAAGCACGAGTTCAACGTCGAGATGGCGTTGACGCCGCAGCAGCAGGAGATCGGGTTGATGTTCCGCAAGACCGTGGCGGCCGATGGCGGAATGCTGTTCGATTGGGGCAGCCCGCGCGACAGTATGATGTGGATGCGCAACACGGTCTCATCGCTGGACATGCTGTTCATCAACCGAGGACGGCTCGATCCGCCGCATCGCCGAGAACACGACGCCCGAGAGCCTGGCGACGATCGATAGCGGCGGACCGGTGCGGGCGACGCTGGAGGTGGCGGCCGGAACGGCCCGGCGGCTCGGCATTCATGTCGGCGACAAGGTCGAGCAACGCATCTTTGGCAACGGCTGAGGTCGACGCTTGCGCGCGCACCCGGACCGCTCCATAGGAAGGGCGTGGTCCGGGGTGTAGTACAGCCTGGTAGTACGCCTGCTTTGGGAGCAGGAGGCCGGAGGTTCGAATCCTCTCGCCCCGACCAACCCCGCCTATGAGCCCTGTTGTTGCGGCGAGCGCGACGAGACCTTCTCCAACAGTTCCCACACGCGCGATGCCTGCATCGGCACGTCCGGGTCGTTGATCAGGCGGTCAAGCTCGCACAGATCGCCATCGTCGAGATCGCTCGTGTCCATGTGAGTAGAACGTAAGGCGGCGTGTCCGGTTTCGCTCAGCGGTTCATCATGACCGGGATGGTGGCGCGCTCCAGCACATGCCGGGTCACGCCGCCGAGGATGAGCTGGCGGATGCGGGAATGCGAGTAGGCGCCCATCGCCATCAGATCGGCGCCGAACTCGTTGGCCGCCGCAAGCAGCCCCTTGCCGACCTCCCGGTCGATGCTCTTGAACTTGAAGGTTTCGGCCTGGATGTCGTGCAGCGCGAGATAGCTGACGACCTCCGAGGCGCCGGGTCCGCGCCGCTGATAGTCGTCGGAATACAGGATGCGGACGACCTCGGCCCGCTGCATCCAGGGGATCGCCGCCTGAACGGCCGCCGCGCTCTCCGCGCTGCCGTTCCAGGCGATGCAGATCCGGGTCCCGATCGCAGCCGGCGCTTTCCGTGGCGCGATCAGCACGGGGCGCCCGCTGTCGAACAGCACGGCATGCAGCGCGTCGCTGCTGCTGACGTCGTCGCCCGCCTCCGGATGCGGAACCACCGTCAGGTCGGCCAAACGGGCGAGTTGGGCGACGAGGTCCTCCTCTCGGCCGGTCACGCCATGGAAATTTGCCGTGGCGCCCCGGGCCGTCGGTTCGGCGACGGTGACGCCATGTTGCGCGACGAAGCGCTGGAACATGCTGCGGACGGCGTCGCTGCGCTCGCTGCTCTCTTTTTCGGTGGCCGACATCATCTCCTCGATCATCGCGCCGGACAGGCCCTCGCCGGCCAGCGGCGCGACGTCGCGGCTGTCGATGCGCACGTGCAGCGCGGTGAGATGTGCGTTCCACATGCGGGCGACCAGCAGCGCGCTGGTCAGGGCGGCTTCACCTGCGGCGGTGCCCGTGAGCGGCAGGAGCAATCTGCGAATTGGCATGACATCCCTCCGGCGTTAGTTTGCGAGCGTCATAGCAGGCGCCCGGCTCACGGATACAGCGCGGTCTTGCGCCAGCCCTGGCCGTCGCGCGTGAACACCCGGCGGTCATGCAGGCGGAACGGCATGTCCTGCCAGAACTCGATGCTCTCCGGCACGACCCGGAACCCGGACCAATGGACCGGCCGCGGGATCGCATCGCCGGGATACTGCGCGTCGAGCGCTTCGACCCGGCGTTCGAACTCGGCGCGCGACGGCAGGGGGCGCGACTGGTCCGACGCGATCGCGCCAAGGCGGGACATGCGGGCGCGAGAGGCGAAATAGGCGTCGGCCTCGGCGTCGGTCACGGGGCTTGCCGGCCCCTCGACGCGGACCTGGCGGCGCAGACTCTTCCAATGAAACAGCAGGGCGGCATGCGGGTTGGCTTGCAGCTCACCTCCCTTGCGGCTTTCGTAGTTGGTGTAGAAGACGAAGCCCCCGTCGTCGACGCCCTTCAGGAGGACCATGCGGACGGACGGGCGGCCGTCGGGCGTGGCGGTGGCCAGGGCGAGAGCGTTGGGATCGTTCGGCTCGCTGGCTTTCGCGGCCTCCATCCACGCCTCGAATAGCCGGAATGGGTCGGCCACGTCCGGGATGCCGGCAGACGGCGTCGGAGCGTGCGGCAGGGCGGTGTCGGGCATGGAAACCTCGCGGCGAACGGTGATCGATGGAACCTATGACGTTGGGCGGAAGTCGTAACCCCTTTCCCTCGTGTCTCGGCTGTGTCACCACGCCCGCCTGTCCGACTGCAAGGTACCTTCCCCCATGCCAGAAGCGCCCCAACCGATGAGCGGGTCTGTCAGCGGCACGCTGATGGCGGGCAAGCGCGGCGTCATCATGGGCGTGGCCAACGAGCGATCGATCGCCTGGGGGATTGCCGCCGCGTGCGCCGCTCAAGGGGCGGAGTTGGCCTTCACCTTCCAGGGGGACGCGCTCGAGAAACGGGTGCGGCCTTTGGCGAGCGGCATCGGCAGCGAGCTCGTGTTTCCGTGCGACGTCAGCGACGATGCCAGCATCGATGCGGCGTTCGACCAGATCGGCAACGCCTGGGACACGATCGATTTCGTGCTGCACGCGATCGGCTGGGCGGACAAGCAGTATCTCCGCGGCAAGTATCTCGACACCCCCCGGCAGGCGTTCCTGACCGCCATGGACATCTCCTGCTTCTCGTTCACCGCCGTCGCGCAACGGGCGGTGCCGATGATGCGCGCGGGTGGTTCGCTGCTGACGCTGTCCTATCTCGGGGCCGAGCGTGTCATGCCGCACTACAACGTCATGGGCGTTGCCAAGGCCGCGCTGGAGAGTTCGGTACGCTACTTGGCGGCCGATCTCGGCGGCCAGGGCATCCGCGTGAACGCGCTCTCGGCCGGGCCGATGAAGACGCTGGCGGCCAGCGGCATCGGCGATTTCCGCTATATCCTACGCTGGAACCAGTACAACTCGCCGCTGGAGCGGAATACCTCGCTGGACGACGTCGGCGGCGCCGGGCTGTATCTGCTCAGCCCGCTTGCCTCGGGAGTGACCGGCGAGGTGCACCATGTGGACAGCGGCTACCACATCGTCGGCATGAAGAACCCGGCGGCGCCCGACATCAACGTGGCGGAGCCGTGAGCCACAACAGCTTTGGCCACCTCTTCCGCGTCACGACCTGGGGCGAGAGCCATGGCGTGGCAATCGGCTGCGTGGTCGACGGCTGCCCTCCCCTGCTCAAGCTCGAGGAGAGCGACATCCAGCCCTGGCTCGACCGGCGCCGGCCCGGGCAGTCCCGCTACACGACGCAGCGGCAGGAGCCGGATACCGTGCGTATCCTGTCCGGCGTGTTCGAGGGCCGGACCACGGGCACCCCGATCGCGCTGGAGATCCAGAACGTCGATCAGCGGAGCAAGGATTATGGAGCGATCGCGCAGCAGTTCAGGCCGGGTCATGCGGACCTCACATACGAGTTGAAGTACGGAGTGCGGGACCATCGCGGCGGCGGGCGCAGTTCGGCGCGCGAAACGGCGAGCCGGGTGGCCGCGGGCGCGGTTGCGCGGCTCGTGCTGGGCGAGGAGGTCCGGGTGCGCGGGGCGCTGGTGCAGATCGGCGCGCGAAAGATCGATCGGGCGCGCTGGGACTGGGCGCAAGTGGACCGCAACCCCTTCTTTGCGCCGGACGCCGAAACGGCACGCTTGTGGGAGCAAGATCTGGCTGAGGTCCGCAAGGCCGGGTCGAGCGTCGGCGCGGTGATCGAGGTGGTGGCGGACGGCGTGCCGGCCGGGCTTGGGGCGCCGATCTACGGCAAACTCGATGCCGATCTGGCGGGTGCGCTGATGGGCATCAACGCGGTCAAGGGCGTCGAAATCGGCGATGGGTTTGCGGCGGCCGCGGCGCGGGGCGAGGAGAATGCCGACGAGATGCGCATGCAGGCCGGGGCGGTGCGGTTCTCCGCCAACCATGCGGGCGGGGTCCTGGGCGGCATCAGCACCGGGCAGCCCGTGGTGGTGCGCTTCGCGGTCAAGCCCACCAGCTCGATCCTGACCTCTCTGCACTCAGTCGATCGGAGCGGGGCGGACGTGGACATCGCAACCAAGGGGCGCCATGATCCGTGCGTGGGCATCCGCGCGGTTCCGGTCGGAGAAGCAATGGTCGCATGTGTCTTGGCGGACCATCTGCTGCGGCATCGGGCGCAGAACCCGGCTGCACCCGCGCTCGCACGGCTCCCGCGGAACTGATCGTGGGGCCAGGCGAGATTTCGGCAGCGCTGGCCGAGTTCATCGGCTTTTGTGGCACCCGGGCCTGGGAGGCCCGGACCGCCGCGCTTCGGGGCGCACGCTCGACGCGCGAGAGCAAGGGCGCGCTGCAGTTCCACGCGATCGAGTTGGTGATCGACCGGCTCTCGCGCGGCAGGGCCATCCGCGTCCTCACCCAGGCGGAGCAACAGATCGCCCGCTACGCGACGGATGCGGTGCTCCTGCATGAGCAGCTGTCTCCGCCCGGCCGCGCCCGGTTGCGGGCTACGCTCGCCTCGGCCCTCATGCCTGGCCACTGCCTCATCCCGGCGTTCCACCTCATGCGGACCGCCGCGCTGCATCGATCGCGCGAATTTGAGGTAGGGTTCGCCGGGTTCGAGGATGGCGCGCCATTCGACTTGATGATCCGGCGCGGCAATGCCGAGGCGGAGATCGCCTGCGACGTGGTATCCGCCGAGGACGGGCGGGGCGTGCACCGGGGCGCCTGGTTCCGGCTGGTCGACCAGATCGATCCGGAGCTGCAGACCTGGTTGCGCGCCCATCCCGGCCGCTACCTGCTGAAACTCACCTTCCCACTCGGCCTGAAACTGCCTGGGTCCGAGGAGACCGGGCTTCTGCCCGCGCTGCATCGCCGGATCACGCAGATGCTCATCGAGCAGCGGCGCGCCGACAGCGACGAGGCGCTCGTGTTGCGCTTGGACCCGCTCATGCTGGCGGCCGCGCAAGCCGACGAGTTGGGGCTGATGCCCAGGCTGCGCGAGGAGTTCGGGCCGGAGGCGCATCTCGCGGTTTCGGCCGGCGATGGCGGGCTGTTCGTTCTCGCGGCGCGGGCCGGCCAGCAGAACGAGGTCGCCGCCGCGGTGCGCCGGCGGATGGGTGAGATCGCGCCGGAGCGCCTGACCGGCACGAGACCCGGCATTCTCGCGATGTTCATCGAGGACACCGACCGGCTCGAGTGGCGCCTGCTGCGCGAGAAGCTCGAACTCGAGGGCGAGGCGCGGCAATTCCTAACCAACCCGGCCGCGCGCGGCGTCGTCGCCATCACCTGCTGCTCGCGCCTCGAACTGTTCGGGATCGGCACCCCGGATGCCGCACCGGATGGCGAGCTGCGCTTTCGCAACCAGGCCCATCCAGCCGCCAAACAGACCGATCTTGGCCCGGCAGTGATGTCATCGATGTGAGTTGCATGGATTCGGCGCAACCATTCTGTGCACGCTGACTTACAAAGTCGCGTTGCAAGAGGGTGTGCATGCGGACGAAACTCGAAAACCCGGTCGTTCTCGCTGTCCTGGCCTTAGTCGGACTGTTCGTCGCGCAGGACGGAAGCTCTTGGCCCAACCGCAAGCAACGTGCGAAGGGACCGGCCGTCGGAACCATCGCCAACCCGGCCTCGCCGCCTGGGACCTGGCCGCTGATCAAACGCGTGCTGTCGGAGGTGTCGGAAAACGATCTGATGACGCAAGCGGCCGCCATGACCTTTTACACGCTGCTGTCCATCTTCCCGGGGATGGCGATGCTGGTCGCCCTCTACGGACTGTTCGCCGATCCGGTGACGATCTCCGAACAGGTCAATACCCTGTCGGTCGTCATGCCCGGCGGCGGGACCCAGTTGCTGACCGACGAGCTGAAAGCGCTGACGTCGACCCCCAGCAGCGGCTTGGGTTGGGCGCTGATCATCAGCCTTGCGACCTCGCTCTGGACTTCGAACCAGGCGATGAAGGCGATGTTCAATGCGCTCAACCAGGTGCACGACATCAAGGAGAAGCGAAGCTTCATCACGCTGACCTCGCTGACGCTGCTGTGCACCTTCGGCACGGTCGTGTTCATGGTCCTGGCGCTGGCTGGCATCGTCGTCGTGCCGGCGGTGCTGGCGTTCGTCGGGTTGGGGCCGGTCCTCGATACCGTCCTATTCTGGCTTCGCTGGCCGTTGCTGCTGTTCGGCCTGAGCGTCCTGCTCGCGGTGCTGTTCCGCTTCGGTCCGTGCCGCACCAAGGTGGTGTGGCGCTGGATCACGTGGGGAAGCGGGTTCGCGACGCTCGGCTGGATGGCCGTCTCGGTGCTGTTCTCGTGGTACGTCGCCAATTTCGGCAACTATAACAAAACCTACGGGTCGCTCGGCGCGGTCGTGGGGTTCATGACCTGGATCTGGATATCCAGCACGGTCGTGCTGATCGGCGCGCAACTCGATGCCGAGTTGCTGAAGAGTACAGTCGGCAAGCAGCGCTCGCGCCACGCTGAAGCCGAGTCACCGGCAGTCGTCGCGGCCTCCTAGCGCCGGGCCGAAACGTCAGGCCGGGAGCAGGCGGTAAATGGTCGTCTCGCGGCTGGTGCGATCCTCGAGTTCCAGCGTCGTCGGAACGTCGTAGGTCACCAGTTTCGTCATCCCGCCCGTCGGCATGTAGGCGCGGCCTGGGTCAGCGATCCAGACTTCGGCGTCGCGGGCCAGCGCGCGGAGCCACGGCATGATGTGCCGGGTCATGGGCGCCTCGTAGCAGACGTCACCGCAAAGGATGAGGTCCCAGCCCGCCGTGCTGCCGACGAGGTCGCCGGTGTGCGCGGCGAGATCGACTCCGTTCAGTGCGGCATTGGCCAGCGCCGCCGCAGTGGCCAGCGGATCGAGTTCAGCGGTATGGGGATCGGCTCCGGCGATGGCGCAGGCGATCGCGGCCAGGCCGCCGCCGGCCGCGAAATCGAGCACGCGGCGGCCGCGGACGAGGGCGGGATCGTCGAGCACGCGGCGGGCAAGGGCTTGCGCGCCGGGCCACGCGAACGCCCAGAACGGCGGGGCGACGCCTTCACGATCGAGCCACGCCTCTGTCGCCTGCCAAATCGGGGTAATCTCTAAGGCCAGATGCAGCCGGATCTCGGGGACGAGCGGGGCCGTGCCGATCGCGGTGTGAGCGGCCACGAACTCGGCCGGGCTCATGCCCAAGCGGTACCGAGCAAGACGGCCAGGCCGATGAGCAGCCCGGTTTCACGATTGAGGTGGAACCGGGCGAAACAGCCAGCCGGGTCGTCGACGTCGAGTGTGCTGGCCTGCCAGGCCAGCAGCGCGGCCGGGAGCAGCAAGGCGATGTAGAAGGTCGCACCGAGGCCGGCCAGCAAGCCGGCCAGGGCGACGAACGCGATGGTCGCGGTGTAACAGGCTGCCAGGAACGGTTTGGTCGAGCGGGCGAACAGCCGGGCGGTGCTGCGGACGCCGATCAGCGCGTCGTCCTCGCGATCCTGATGCGCGTAGACGGTGTCGTATCCCAGGATCCAGCAGAACGCACCGGCGTAGAGCGCCGCAGCGGCGGCATCGAGGCCCCCTGTCGCGGCCGCGTAGCCCATCGGCGCAGCCCAGGAGAAGGTGATCCCGAGAACCGCTTGCGGCCACCAGGTGACCCGCTTTGCCAAGGGATAGAGTGCGACGAGCAGCAGGGATACGACGCCGAGCAGTCGCGCGAGCGGGTTCAGCTGCACCAGGATCACCAGCCCGATCCCCAGCAGCACCGTCAGGAAGACAGCTGCTTCGCGCATGCGAACCGCGCCGCTGGCGAGCGGGCGCGAGGCGGTGCGCGTGACCTGGCGGTCCATGTCGCGGTCCCACATGTCGTTGACCACGCAACCGGCCGCGCGCATGACGATCGCGCCGATGCCGAATAGCAGCAGCAACCGCAGCGTGGGCTGCATCGGCTGCCGGGCCATCAAGATCGACCAGAGGCCCGGCAGGAACAGCAGCCAGGCACCGATCGGCCGATCAAAGCGCCCCAGGACGGCGTACGCGCGCGCCTTGGGCGGCAGCCGCGCGATCCAGCCGGTGGCAGGGATGTCGGTCCAACTCGTCACAGCCGTGGCTATAGGCGGTGGGCTGCTATCAAGCCACCCTGCCTTGACGCCGACGGGCGCGAAAGTGTTGTGTTCGCCTCCCCGAGCCGGGCTCCCGCAGCCCGGCTTGTTGTCGTCCGGCCGGGCTGCTCATGACGGCCGGCCCATTGTCGAAGCAGAGAAGGAAACCCGCGTCCCGATGTCCAATCCTGGCGACGTTGACGACACGCCGATCGGGTCGGTGCAGCAACTGGCTGACTACATCTCCGAGGGCTGCAAGCCGAAGGCCGAGTGGCGCATCGGCACCGAGCATGAGAAATTCGGCTTCCGTCGCGACAGTGGTGTGCCGCCGGCTTACGAACCGAACGGGATTCGCGCCGTGCTGGACGGCCTTGCCGAGCCCGGCCGGTGGGAACCGATCAATGAGCGGGGCGTGCCGATCGCGCTCAAGGGTCTTGGCGCAGCGACGTCGGCCTCGGTGTCGCTCGAGCCGGCCGGGCAGCTCGAACTCTCCGGCGGCCTGGCGCAGACGCTGCACGAGACAAAGGCGGAATTTGAGGCGCATTTCGCCGACTTGCGCCGCGCGGCCGATCCGCTCGGTCTCGGGTTCGCGCCGCTCGGCTTCCATCCGACGATGCGGCGGGACCAGATGCCGATCATGCCCAAGGCGCGGTATGGCATCATGCGTCGCTACATGCCGCTCAAGGGTTCGTTCGGGCTCGACATGATGACCCGGACCTGCACCGTGCAGGTCAATCTGGACTACGCGTCAGAGCAGGACATGGTCCGCAAGTTACGCGTCTCGCTCGCGTTCCAGCCGGTAGCGACGGCCCTGTTCGCCAACTCGCCGTTCATCGAAGGTAAGCCGAGCGGCTTCCTGTCGAGCCGGGCCCGGGTGTGGACCGATACGGACAACGAGCGGTCCGGAATGCCGCCCGTGATGTTCGAGGATGGGTTCGGCTTCGAGCGCTATGTCGAGTGGCTGTTGGACGTGCCGATGTATTTCGTGCTGCGCGACGGCGTCTATCACGACGTGGCAGGACAATCGTTCCGGCGCTACATGACGAACGGGCTTGCGGATCTGCCCGGGATCAGGGCGACGCTCGGCGATTTCGCCGACCACATGACCACGGCGTTTACCGACGTGCGGATCAAGCGGTTTCTCGAGATGCGCGGCGCCGATGCTGGGCGGCCCGACATGATGTTGGCGCAAAGCGCGTTTTGGACCGGGTTGCTGTACGACGATGTCGCACTCTCGGCCGCAGAATCGCTCATGAGGGAACTGCCCTGGAATAACTACCTTCGGTTGCGATCCATAGTTCCCGCTCTCGCACTGGATGCGCCAATTGGAACCGGAACGTTGCGCCGCCTGGCTCGTGACTTAGTCGTGATCGCGGGTGAAGGTCTTCGTCGCCGTGCTTGCCTGGATGCAAATGGCTTCGACGAGGCGACCTACCTGACCCCAATTCAAGCTGTTGCGGCCGGGGAGCCCACCCAGGCCGAGCATTGGTTGGCCAAATACAAGGCAGAATGGGCTGGCGATGCAGGGCAGATGCTGATGGACGCGGCCGTGTAAAAAGTAAGACGTAACAGCAAGAGTGGAACTGGTGTGATTAGTCGGTAAGAACTGAGCCCTAAACATCGGTCTTGCGTTAAACCACCGTTCCCGGGTTATGGTCAGGGAATGGCAGGCGCATGAATGATAGCTCACGAGCACATCCACGGGCACGGCTACGGCGACGTCGACAATATTGCCGTCCGGCTGCGGCTGATCGGCCAAATGGAAGCCTGGACCGTCAACAGCGAGAGTGTGCTTCCACCGGGCCGGAAAACGCGGGCTCTGCTTGCCATCGTCGTGCTTTCCGCGCCGCGGCCGGTCTTGCGCTCGCGGCTGGCCGAGTTGCTGTGGAGCCGCCGCCCGGAGGAGCAGGCCCGGGCGTCGTTGCGGCAGGAAATCCATCGCCTCCTCGAGGTGCTTGCGCCCGCCGGGACCGAGATCCTGACCATCAACCGCGACAGTCTCGTCCTGCGGCCCGGGGTCGTGTGGGTCGATGTGGACGAGGTGCTGCGCGCCACGACTGCCTCGCCCGGAGCGCTGGCGCTCCTCGATAGCGAGTTGCTCGAGGAACTGGACGGCGTCGATCCGGCCTTCGACATCTGGCTGCACAGCGAGCGGGAGCGCCTGCGTGATCGGGCGCGGGGCGTTGCCGAGGCGCTACTCAACGAGCAGGTCGCGCCCGAGACGCTCATTCCAGTGGCACAGCAGCTGCTGGCCATCGATCGCGCGCATGAGGGCGCCTGGCGCGCGCTGATGCGCGCCCATGCCGAACGCGGTGAGCGCGGCATGGCCATCCAGTCTTACGACCGCTGCCGCGCCGTGCTGAGCGATCTGCTCGATGCGGCACCCTCGCCGGAAACTCAGGCGCTCTTGGCCGAGATCCGCAGCGGCAAGGCGGTGCGTCCTCCGACCCCGACGCCACCGCCGGTCTCGCTGCTCGGCGAGCCCAGGGTGGAGCCGCGGCCGTCGGCATCGCGCACCGGTGCTCGCATCGGCGTCCTGCCGCTGAGCCTGGTCGGCACCGACCAGGCCCACAACCATCTCGCCATGGGCCTGGCCGAGGAGATCACCTCGGCGTTGAGTCGCTTCCGCTGGCTGTCGATCGTGTCAACGTCTTCGCTGATGCAAACCGTTGCCGACGGGCGTGACGACACGGCGCTGCGCAACGCGCTTGGGCTCGACTATCTGATCGACGGCACGGTGCAACGTGTGGGCGACCGGATCCGGATCGCGCCTCGGCTGATTGATCTGCGGGACGGCAATCAGGTCGTCTGGACGCGGCGGTTCGACCACACGATGGACGACCTGCTCACGTTGCAGGACGAAGTCGCGTCGCAAACCGCGGCGCAGATCGATCCTGAGGTGCTACGGCTGGAGAGCCGCCGCGCGGCACAGGTGTCTTCGGCCGAGGCGGGCCCCTGGGAGCTGATGCTGCGGGCGCTTCCCGGCATGAGCCGCTCCGACCGGCAGCAATTTATGGAGTCTGGCGCATCCCTGCGCAGGGCGGTCGAACGGCAGCCCGACCTGGCGCCGGCGCATACCTGGCTGGCCTATTGGTGCAGCTTCCTCGACGAACACGGATGGGCCGAGGATCGCGCCGCCCTCGCCGAGCAAGCCGCGCGGCACGCCGAACGCAGCATCACCCTCGATCCGCAGAATGCCCGCAGCTTCACCGTCGCCGGCCATGTCCGCGCCGTGTTGGAGCACCGCCTGCCGGAAGCCTTGTCGCTGCACGACCGCGCCCTGGCGCTCAACCCGAACCTGGCGATGGCCTGGGCCCTGTCCGGCTTTGCAAATCTGTACGTCGGCAAGCTGGACGAAGCCGAGAGGCGGTTCGGCCGCTATCGGCAACTCTCCCCGGGGGACCCATTCGCGTTCCAATATGACGTGGGCTTCAGCCTGCTGGCGTTCCTGCGCGGTGAGTTCGAGCGGGCGGCCGAGTACGGCCGGGCGGTCAACGAGCTCAACCCGGAGTATGCGCCGGGATGCAAGGTATACCTGGCGGCACTGGGGCAACTGGGCAAGGACGCCGAAGCGACCATGGTGCGCCGGCGGCTCCTGGCGTTCGAGCCCGAGTTCGGCCTGGGTCAGTTCGTCGCCGCCAGCCCGTTCGAGGATCGGCAGGTGACCGACCGGCTGGCCGAAGGGCTGCGCCGGGCCGGCATCCAGGACGTCGCGCCAGTCGAGGGCTGAGACGGCCTACTGGGACGCGCTGAGCCGGCCGGTTTGCGGCCCCAACCCGTCGACGATGGATTGAGCGAGCGCTTTTGCGACGCACGCGTAACCGCGGTCGTTGTGGTGGATGCCGTCATCGGCCAAGAACTCCCCGTAGGGATGGCCGGCCTCCTGCCACAACTCCATGAGCCGGCCGCGGGCAAACAGGCGCGCGTCGTCACGGCGGGCGACGTCGGCCAAAGCCTGGTCGATCTCCGAGTGCTTCGGGGACGCCAGCACGGCGGGCGAACGCTGGTTGTCCATCAGGATGACGTCGGCGCCGCTGCGTTCGAGGCGACGAACACCCTCCTCGACGATGTTCTGGAACGAGCTTGGATCGTTGCCCCGCATGGCCCCGTTCGCGCCCACTTGCCAGATCACCAGGGTCGGGCGTGTCTCGAGCACATCGGCCTCGAGGCGCAGGATCATCTCTGGGGCGTCCTGACCGCCGATCCCGCGGTTGATGACGGCCACGTGGGCCCCGGGCAAGGCGGCCTCGAGCTCATCCTGCAAGATAGCGGGATAGGTATGGCGGATGTCGGAGGCGTGCGAGCCCTCGGTCGACGAGCTGCCAAAGGCGACGATCGTCACCTCCTGCCCGCTGGCCAGGGCCCGGCGCACCTGCGGCAGCGCGATCGGCGGGAGCTTGACGGCGGGGCAGGCTGCGGACGGGACCGGTCCGGCGTGAGCCGGGCCCATCAAGCCCGCCAGCAGACCGAGGCAGACGATACCCGCCCGAACACTCAAGGAGCGGTACCGCCGACGGTGAGGCTCGACAGCTTCAGGGTGGGCTGGCCCACCCCGACCGGCACGCCCTGGCCGTTCTTGCCGCAGGTGCCGACACCGGGGTCAAGCCCTGGATCGTCGCCGATCATCTCGACCCGCTGCAGCGCGTCGGGACCATTGCCGATCAAGGTCGCCCCTTTCACGGGGGCGGTCACCACGCCGTCTTCGATCAGGTAGGCCTCGCTGGCCGAGAAAACGAACTTGCCGGAGGTGATGTCGACCTGGCCGCCGCCGAAATTGACGGCGTACAGCCCGCGCTTGACGGAGCGGATCATGTCCTCGCGTTTGGCGTCTCCGCCGAGCATGATCGTGTTCGTCATCCGCGGCATCGGCACGTGAGCGTAGCTTTGACGCCTGCCGTTTCCCGTTGGGCTGACGCCCATCAGCCGGGCGTTGAGCCGATCCTGGATATAGCCTGTCAGGATGCCGTCCTCGATCATAACGGTGCGGCCGCCCGGTGTGCCCTCGTCGTCGACGGTGATGCTCCCCCGGCGGTCTGGAATGGTGCCGTCGTCGACGATCGTCACGCCCTTGCTGGCGATCCGCTGGCCCATAAGTCCCGAGAATGCGGATGTCTTCTTACGATTGAAGTCACCCTCGAGACCGTGGCCGATCGCTTCGTGCAGCAGGATGCCGGGCCAGCCCGGGCCGAGCACGACGGGCATGTCGCCGGCCGGCGCCGGCCGGCTATCCAGGCTGAGCAGCGCCTGGCGCAGCGCTTCGTCCACCGCCGCCCGCAGATAGGCCTCGTCCAGCAGCGCGCCATAGCCGAAGCGGCCGCCGCCGCCGAAACTGCCGCTCTCGCGCCGGCCGTCCTGCTCGACGACGACGGAGACGCCCAAGCGGACCAGCGGCCGCAAATCGGCCACCCGGGTGCCGTCGGCCCGGACGATCTGCACCGCCTGCCACTCGCCCGCAATGCTGGCCATGACCTGCTTGACCCGGGCATCCTTGCCGCGCGCATAGTCGTTCAGGGTCGAGAGCGCGGCGGTGCGGTCCGCGAACTCGGTCGTGGTCAGCGGGTTGGCGTCCGAATACAGCCGCGCGTTCGTCGCCCGCGGCGGCTCGGCCGCCCGGCCCGTGCGGCCGCCGCGAACTCCGCCGACCGCCGCTGCGGCGCGCCGCAGCGCAGCCTCGGAGACTTCCCCCGCATGGGCGTAGCCGGCCTCCTCGTCGAGCACCGCGCGCAGTCCGAAGCCGAGATGCGTGTCGAAACCGGCGCTGCGGATGCGCCCCTCCTCGAGCGAAATGCTCTCGGACTCCCGGTATTCGAGGAACAACTCGCCGTCGTCCATGCCGGACAGTGTCTCTGCGACGATACTCTCGGCCGTCGGCTGGTCCAGCGAGGCGCCGGGGCGATCGAAGAACAGGCGGTCGGTCTCTGCCAGGGCGGTGAGAAGGGAAGATTGCGTCATGCGTATCCTAGTGTGACGGATGAGGTCCGCGACTGCCAGCGTGCAAACGTCCAGACGGGAGATTCCGCTCAATAATGAGCGGCACTATCGGCCGGGCGTCCCGGGCACGACGTGATGGAGGAAAAACGCCGCGATCACCGCGGTAAGAAGGAGAATGGCCACGGCCTGATGTAGTGTGGCGAGCCCGACTGGCACAACCATCAGCAGCGTGGCAACGCCAATCGTGTACTGCAAGCAGACCAGTGTTGCGATGGCGGCCAGGGCGACGCGTCCGCTCCGGCCCGACCGAGGCCAGACGGCCACGGCGGTGCCCAGCGCGAACAAAGCGGTGGCGGTCGCCAGCAGGCGGTGGTCGAACTGCACCGCGGCAAGGTTTTCGGTCAGGTTGCGCGCGAGCGGGTGCAGGGCGGCGTAGTCGGCGGGCACGAGAGAGCCACCCATCAACGGGAAGGTGTTGTAGATCAACCCGGCCTTCAAGCCGGCGACAAAGCCGCCGGCGACGATCGTCAGTGCGACCGTGGCGCACAACGTCCCGAGCAGGCGGCGGCGGCCGGGGGTGGTGATGACGCGCGCCGGGTTCCAGGTCTCGAGGGCGGTCCACAGGATCGCGGCGTAGAGGGTCAACGCCAACAATAAGTGCATGACGAGGCGGTAGGCCGACACTGCGGTACTGCCGGCCGCAAAGCCGCTGGCGACCATGAACCAGCCCACCGCCCCTTGCAGGCCTCCGAGCAGCAACAAGACGAACAGGCGCATGCCGAGCCGCGCGGAGATCTGGCCGCGCACGGCAAACACGACCAACGGGACGATGAACACGAGGCCCATCAGCCGTCCCCAGAGCCGATGCGTCCACTCGAGCCAGAAGATCGACTTGAAGCCGTCGAGGCCGAACCCGTGGTTGACGAGGGCGTACTGCGAGGTCTGCTGATAGAGCGCGTAGAGCCGGTCCCATTCGGCCGCCGAGAGCGGCGGGACGACACCCATGATCGGCGCCCACTCCATGATGGACAGCCCGGACCCGGTGAGCCTTGTAGCCCCGCCCAGCGAGATCATCGCCAGCAACATCAGGCAGACGCAGAACAGCCAGACCGCCACCGGCCGGCGCGAGCGCTCGTTGGCGACCGATCGGGTCGTCCGGAGGCTGGTAGCGGCGGCGGTGATCATCGTTTCGGGCTCCTGAACGCACAGTCTGCAGCACAGATACGCGGTCCCGGCGGTCTTGCGAGAGCGCCCGGCCTTGCGAATGAGGACAGGGCGATGCTACCGCGCGTGCGATGCAGAGACCCGGACCAGAGCAGGTGCGTTCGGATGGTCATGATGCGCCGCTGTTATCGGTCGTGGTGCCCGTCCGCAATGAGGCGGCGAACATCAGGCCGCTGATCGAGGAGATCGTGCACGCGCTGCGGCATGTGGCGCATGAGATCGTCTATGTCGACGATGGCAGCACCGATGGGACGCTCGACGAATTGCGCGCCATGCAGGGCGAGCTGCCGACGCTCACGATCCGCCGCCATCGGGCGAGTTGCGGACAGTCGGCGGCCATCGTCACCGGGGTTCGGGTCGCGTCGGGAACCTGGATCGCGACGCTCGACGGCGACGGGCAGAACGACCCGGCCGACATCCCCCGCCTGCTGCAACAAGCGCAGGCGGACAACGAGACCTCGCCGGTGTTGTTCGCCGGGCATCGGACCACGCGGCGGGACACGCGGATCAAGCGGATCTCCTCGCGGGTGGCGAACCGGGTGCGGGCCACGCTGCTCCGGGACGCGACGCCGGACACGGGATGCGGCCTGAAGCTGTTTCGCCGCTCGGTCTTCATGGACCTGCCGCACTTCGATCACATGCATCGCTTCCTGCCGGCACTGTTCATGCGGGCCGGCGGGCGGGTGCGGTCCGTGCCGGTCAACCACCGCCCTCGCCTGCGCGGTCACTCGAAGTACGGCACGTTGGACAGGCTGGCGGTGGGGATCGTGGATCTGGCCGGGGTCGCGTGGCTGCAGCGGCGGTGGCGGCGGCCAGAAGTGGACATGCCGTGATCGGGGTGGCGCGGCTGTTGTGGAAGCCGGCGGCGATGCTCTTCGTGTTCGCCGCCGCGGCTGTGGCGCTGCGGGAGAGCGGGTTGGATCCGAGGGCGGCGATGGCCTCGGCCGGGTCGCATGGGCCTGCAGTCTTCGTGGTCGTTGGCACAGTGGCGTGTGCAGCCGGCGTGCCGCGGCAGGTGGTCGCGTTGGCCGGCGGATACGCGTTCGGCTTTTGGCCGGGTGCGGTATTGACCGCGGTGGCCGAGGTGGCGGGGTGCGCGATCGACTTCTTTTGGGCCCGTTGGCTCGGCCGCGGGGCGGCGCTGTCGTTCCTGGGTCGGCGGGAAGGGGGCCGCCTCGACCGGGTCGATCGCTTCCTCACAGGTCAGGCATTCACGGCGACGCTGACGCTGCGTTTGTTGCCCGTCGGCAGCAACATCCTGCTCAACCTCGTCGCCGGTGTGTCCGGCGTGGCCGCCGCGCCGTTCCTGGCGGCCTCGGCGATCGGGTATTTGCCGCAGACCGTGGTATTCGCCCTGGCAGGCGCCGGGGCCGGCCTCTCCAGCGCAACCCAGTTCGGGTTGGCAGCCGCGCTGCTGCTCGTCTCGGTCGGGCTCGGCGTTGCGCTGCTGCGACGCCGGCCGGTTCCCGCGCTCTAGTTCATGAGGCGCAGGTGATCGGCATGACGCAAGCCGCCCGTCCGCATGATCTCGGCGCAGGCGACGCGGATGGAATGGAGCTTGCCGTCGAGGTTGCGCCGCCAGAACTCGAGGAACCGATGCAGTTCCGGATAGTCGGGCGCGATATCCATGTTCTGCCAGACATAGGTCTGCAGCAGCGCGGGATGGTCAGGGTAGTGATAGAGGATCTCAGCGGTGGTGAGGCGGTAATCCTTGATCTGCAAAAACGCCATTCCCGAGCACTCCCAGGGTAAACGGGGTCATCTCCTCGGCACCGTGCCGATACAGGGATGGTGCAGTATATTTCGTTAGCAAGTCACTAATTTTCGCGCGATTTCAGCGTCGTAGCACTAGAGCGGCCTGACTGCTGCCACGCGGTTGACTCGCGGGCCACCTTCCCCTACATCGCTTGGCACTCTCCGATCGAGAGTGCTAACGCCCGTGTCTCGGGCCTCAAAAATCTGGAGCGCTCCTATGAAGTTCCGTCCCCTGCATGATCGTATTGTGGTCAAGCGCATCACTGCCGAAGAGAAGTCGCTCGGCGGGATCATCATCCCCGACACCGCGAAAGAGAAGCCGATGGAGGGCGAGGTCATCGCCGTCGGCCCGGGCGCGCGCAACGAGCAGGGCCAGGTCGTCGAGCTCGACGTCAAGGCCGGCGATCGCGTGCTGTTCGGCAAGTGGTCGGGCACCGAAGTTAAGCTCGATGGCGAAGAGCTCCTCATCATGAAGGAGAGCGACATCATGGGCATCATCGAGGGGTCGGCCGCGCCGGTCCAGAAGGCCGCCTGAGCCCCTTTCGACAACTGAATAAGGAGACAAACGATGTCAGCTAAGGACGTACGGTTCGGCAGTGATGCCCGTCAGCGCATGCTGCGCGGCGTGGACATTCTCGCCGATGCGGTCAAGGTCACGCTCGGCCCCAAGGGTCGCAACGTAGTCATCGACAAGAGCTTCGGCGCGCCGCGCATCACCAAGGACGGCGTCACCGTCGCCAAGGAGATCGAGCTCGCCGACAAGTTCGAGAACATGGGCGCGCAGATGCTGCGCGAGGTCGCGACCAAGACCAACGACATCGCCGGTGACGGCACGACCACCGCGACCGTGCTCGCCCAGGCGATCGTCCGCGAAGGCTCCAAAGGTGTGGCCGCCGGCCTGAACCCGATGGACCTGAAGCGCGGTGTCGACCAGGCGGTCAAGGCGATCGTCGAGGAGCTCGCCAGCCGCACCAAGAAGATCACCACCCCGGCCGAGACGGCCCAGGTCGGCACGATCTCGGCCAATGGCGAGAGCGAGATCGGTCACATGATCTCCGAGGCCATGCAGAAGGTCGGCAACGAGGGCGTCATCACCGTCGAGGAAGCCAAGGGCATCCAGACCGAGCTCGACGTCGTCGAGGGCATGCAGTTCGACCGCGGCTACATCTCCCCGTATTTCATCACGAATGCGGAGAAGATGGTCGCCGAGCTCGACCAGCCGTACATCCTGATCCACGAGAAGAAGCTGTCCGGCCTGCAGGCGATGCTGCCGCTGCTCGAGACCGTGGTTCAGAGCGGCCGTCCGCTGATGATCATCGCCGAGGACATCGAGGGTGAGGCTCTAGCCACGCTCGTGGTGAACAAGCTGCGCGGCGGCCTGAAGGTCGCGGCCGTGAAGGCGCCGGGCTTTGGCGATCGCCGCAAGGCGATGCTCGAGGACATCGCGATCCTCACGGGCGGCCAGGTCATCTCCGAGGATCTCGGCATCAAGCTCGAGACCGTCACGCTGGCCATGCTCGGCCGGGCCAAGCGCGTCTTGATCGAGAAAGAGAACACGACGATCGTCGAGGGCGTCGGTTCGGCGGACGACATCAAGGGCCGCTGCAACCAGATCCGCGCGCAGATCGAGGAAACCACCTCGGACTACGACCGCGAGAAGCTGCAAGAGCGTCTGGCCAAGCTCGCCGGCGGCGTCGCCGTCATCCGCGTGGGTGGCTCGACCGAGGTCGAGGTGAAGGAGCGCAAGGACCGCGTCGACGACGCGCTGCATGCGACTCGGGCCGCGGTCGAGGAAGGCATCGTTCCGGGCGGCGGTGTCGCCCTGGCGCGCGCAAGCCTGATCCTGGCCCACCTGAAGCCGGAGAACGAGGACCAGAAGTTCGGCATCGAGATCGTCCGCAAGGCGGTCCAGACCCCGTTGCGGCAGATCGCCGAGAACGCGGGCGAGGACGGTGCGGTCATCGCCGGCAAGGTGCTCGAGAGCAACGACTATAACTATGGCTTCGACGCGCAGTCGGCGGAGTTCAAGGACATGGTCGGCGCCGGCATCATCGACCCGACCAAGGTCGTCCGCACGGCCCTGCAGGATGCGGCCTCGGTCGCGAGCCTCCTGATCACGACCGAGGCGATGATCGCCGACCGTCCTGAGAAGAAGGCTTCGGCTGGCGGCCCTCCGGGCGGCGGCATGGGCGGGATGGGAGACATGGACTTCTAAGTCCACGTCTGTCAGCGCCGTAAGAAGGCGGGGGTGGGCTGCGAGGCCCACCCCTTTTTTGTGCTTCAATTACAAATATTTAGTTTGACGAAGATTTGATTGACTTGCCTGCCTCAGGTCTGCACACTGGCGGAACATTCTACTTTTTGTCCAGCATGTCCTGCAGCGATGGGGAGTTGGTGGCCGAGAAGGAGGTTTGAACGGCCGGCACCGTTGCCGGGCTACCCGCTTGAGAGGCGACGCTCATGGCTACAGGTTCGGTAAAGTGGTTCAACGCGACCAAAGGCTACGGCTTCATCATGCCGAAAGACGGCGGCAAGGACGTTTTCGTGCATATCACTGCGGTGCAGGCTGCCGGTCTGAAAGGCCTCAATGATGGCCAGAATGTCAGTTATGACGTCGTCATGGAGCGCGGCAAGGCCGCGGCGGCGAACCTGAAGCTGACCGAGATGGCGAGCCGCTAAGCCAGCGACGGCGGCCGTTACGGCGCCTTCTTCCCCGTCGGGGGAGGTGTCGGATCCCAGAAGCCTGACTTTGACGAACCTGGCGCGGTCGAGGGCTCGATCGCCGGTGCAGGGCTGGGCGCGGCGCCCGGCGCAGGCGGCGCGACGGTGGCGCGCGATTGGATCGAGGGCGGCGCCGCTGTCCAGAGAATCATCGCCTGAACCCCGCCCAGCGAGATCGCGGCCATGATCAGGAACGCGATCACATAGCGCACGAACCCGACCCCACCCAAGCGGGACGGCTTGGACCGCGGCGGCAACGGCGGCCCGCGCCGGGGTCGGATGGGAGAGGCCTCCACCGGGTCGGATCGGCGCAGCGGCGGCGCAGGTTGACACGCCCGATCATAGGCGGCGCGACCTTCGGGATCGATGAGCGTGTCGTAGGCGCGCTTGAGCAGGATGAATGCTCCTGCATCCCCCGACAGCGAATCAGGGTGGAGCTCCTTGGCACGGCGTCGGAACGCGCTCCGGATGACCTCGTCGGAGGCAGCCGGGTCAACTTCAAGGACGGCGTAGTAGCGCTCGGCGTCGGTATTCATTGTCTCTGTTACCACACACGCGTCAGCGGGCCGATTGTTTCATGGCAATCCATCCCGCGCCCGCCGCTATTGACGCGCGCGCCCACCCGGTGGAAGTCGGGCGGCAGTGACGTCCCAGTGGAGGAGACGCGATGCAAGGATTGTTCGATCTGACCGGGCGCACGGCGCTGGTCACCGGGTCGTCGCGTGGGCTCGGGCGTGGCATGGCCGAGGGCTTGGCGCAGGCTGGCGCGGCCGTGATCCTGAACGGCGTCGACCCGGCGCGCCTGGACGCGACCGCCGTAGCGCTGCGCCACTCGGGCGCGACGGTGCATAGCGCGGCGTTCGACGTGACCGACGAGACGGCGATCCTGGCGGCGTTCGAGCGGTTCGACCGCGAGGGTATCGCGGTCGATATCCTGGTCAACAACGCCGGCATCCAGCTCCGCAAGCCAATGCTGGAGTTCGACCTCGCGGATTTCCGCCGGGTGTTGGACACCAACCTGACCAGCGCCTTCATGATCGGGCGCGAGGCGGCGCGCCGGATGGTGCCGCGCGGATCGGGCAAGATCGTCAACATCGGCTCACTGATGAGTCAGTTCGCGCGGCCGACGGTGGCGCCCTACACGGTCGCCAAAGGCGGGATCAAGCTGCTGACCCAGGCGATGGCGGCCGAATGGGCCGAACATGGGATCCAGGCGAACGCGATCGGGCCGGGCTACATGAGCACCGACATGAACCAGGCGTTGATGGACGACCCGAAATTCGACGCTTGGGTGAAAGGGCGCACGCCGTCGCGGCGCTGGGGGCGGCCGGACGAACTGGTGGGCGCCTGCGTGTTCCTCGCTTCGCGCGCGGCAGATTACGTCAACGGGCAGATCATCTACGTCGATGGCGGCATGTCGGTGGTGCTCTGATGCGCGCGGCTATCATCTACGGGGCGCGCGACCTGCGCATCGGCGAAGCGGAGTTGCCGCCCTTGGGTGCGCGGGACGTGCACGTGCGGATCCGCAACGGCGGGATCTGCGGGTCGGACCTGCATTATTACCAAGATGGCGGGTTCGGCGCGATCCGCATCCGCGAGCCGCTGATTCCCGGCCACGAGATCGCCGGCGAGGTCGCGGCGGTCGGGCCGGACGTCACCCGCGTAGCGGTCGGCGACATGGTCGCGGTCAACCCCAGCAACCCGTGCGGGCATTGCGAGTATTGCCTCGAGGGGACGCCGCGGCACTGCCTCGACATGCGCTTTTTCGGCAGCGCGATGCGGTTTCCGCACGTCCAGGGCGGCTTCCGCGAGATGCTGGCATGCACGGAGGCGCAGGCGGTCAAGCTGCCGCCCGGGCTGAGCCTGGCGCATGCCGCCTTTGCCGAGCCGCTCTCGGTGTGCCTGCATGCGGCGACGCAGGCCGGGCCGTTGTTGGGCCAGCGCGTGCTGGTGACCGGGGTCGGGCCGATCGGGGCGTTGTCGATCCTGGTGGCGCGGCAGGCCGGCGCGCGCGAGATCGTCGCGACCGATCTGGCCGATGCGCCGCTGGCCATCGCGCGCCGTATCGGGGCGGACACGACCGTGAACGTGCGCAGCGACGCGGCCGGGCTCGAGAGGTTCCAGGCCGGCAAAGGCTATTTCGACGTGGTGTTCGAGGCTTCCGGCAGTGCCGCGGCGCTGACGGCCGCCATCGGCGTCGCGCGACCCGGCGCCATCGTCGTGCAGGTCGGCCTCGGCGGCGACATGACGCTGCCGATGAACGCGGTCGTGGCCAAGGAGATTGAGCTGCGCGGCACGTTCCGGTTCGACCGCGAGTTCGAGTGGGCGGTCGGTGTCCTGGCCAGAGGCGCGATCGACGTGGCGCCGCTGCTGACCGAAGTCATCCCGCTCGACGATGCGGTGCGCGCGTTCGAACTGGCGGGCGACCGGTCGAAGGCGATGAAGGTCCAGGTCGCGTTGTAGCATGGCGGGCTGGCAGTTCTGGATCGATCGCGGCGGCACCTTCACCGACATCGTGGCGCGGGCGCCCGATGGGGCGCTGTCCACGCACAAGCTGCTCAGCGAGAACCCGGACCGCTATCGCGATGCCGCCATCGCCGGGATCAAGCAAGTGCTGGGCGTGCCGGCCGATGAGCGGATCCCGGCCGGGCTGATCAACCAGGTCAAGATGGGCACCACGGTCGCCACCAATGCGCTGCTGGAGCGTAAGGGCGAGCGGACGCTGCTGTTGGTCAACCGCGGCTTCGCGGACGTGCTGCGGATCGGCAATCAGGCGCGGCCGCGTCTGTTTGACCTCGAAGTGACGCTGCCGACGATGCTGTACGAGCGCGTGGCCGAGGTGGGCGGCCGGGTCGCGGCGGATGGGCGCGTGTTCGAGGCGCTGGACGAGGCGGCGGCGCGGGACGCGTTGCGGGCGGCGCGGGCGGACGGGATCGAGGCCTGCGCGATCGCGCTGATTCACGCCTGGAAATATCCCGCGATGGAACGGCGGCTGGCCGAGCTGGCGGCCGAGGCCGGGTTCGCGCAGGTCTCGGCGAGCCATGCCGTCAGCCCGCTGCTGCGGCTGGTGCCGCGCGGCGATACGACGGTGGTGGACGCCTATCTGTCACCGATCCTGCGACGGTATGTCGATCAGGTGGCGGCCGAGCTCGAGGGCACCCGGCTGTATTTCATGCAGAGCAATGGCGGGCTGGCCGAGGCGCACAGCTTCGGCGGCAAGGACGCCATCCTATCGGGCCCGGCGGGCGGGATCGTGGGCGCAGCGCGCACGGCGGGGATGGCCGGGCTCGACCGCATCATCGGCTTCGACATGGGCGGCACCAGCACCGACGTGGCGCTGTATGACGGCGCGTTCGAGCGCGCGTTCGAGACCGAGGTGGCCGGCGTGCGCATGCGGGCGCCGATGATGGCGATCAACACGGTCGCGGCCGGCGGCGGCAGCATCCTGCATTTCGACGGCGCGCGCGTGCGCGTCGGGCCGGACAGCGCGGGCGCCAACCCGGGGCCGGCGAGCTACCGCCGCGGCGGCCCGCTGACCGTGACGGACGCCAATGTGTGCGTCGGCAAGGTCCAAGCGGCGCATTTCCCCGCCATCTTCGGACCCGGCGGCGACCAGCCGCTCGACGCCGACACGGTGCGTGCCAAATTCACGACGCTGGCGACCGAGATGGGCAAGGCTGACCCGCGCGAGGCGGCCGAGGGATTCCTGCGTGTCGCGGTGGCGAACATGGCAAATGCCATCAAGCAGGTGAGCGTGCAGAAGGGCCACGATGCCTCCCGCTTCGCGCTGCAATGCTTCGGCGGGGCCGGGGGCCAGCATGCTTGCCTGGTTGCCGACGAACTCGGCATGCAGACTGTGTTCATCCACCCGTATGCGGGCGTGTTGTCCGCCTATGGGATGGGGCTGGCGGACCAGGCGGTCTTGCGCGAGCAGGCGGTGGAGCTGCCATGGTCGGCGGCGGCGTTGGCCGAGGCGGGCCGGGTCGCGGGCGGGCTGGCCGATACGGCGCTCGCAGCCTTGCTGGAGCAGGGAGCGGACCCGGCCGCCGCCACCGTCCGTCGGACCCTGCACCTGCGCTATGCCGGAACGGAGGCGGCGCTGCCCATTCCGCTCGAGGGCGATGGGGTCGCGATCGAGGCGGCGTTCACCGACGCGCATCGGGCGCGGTTCGGGTTTGTGACGCCGGGCCGGGCGCTGGTGGCCGAGTTGGTCGCGGTCGAAGCGGTGGCGGCGGGCGAGTCGGTCACCGAGCAGGCGCTGCCAGCCCGGGAGAGTGGCGCGCCGAAGCCGGTCGACACCGTCTCGATGTGGAGCGGTGGCCGGGCGCACGACACGCCGGTGTTCGAGCGGACGGCGCTCCTGGCCGGCGACCGACTGCCTGGCCCGGCGCTGCTCCGCGAGGCGAACGCGACGACGGTGGTCGAGCCCGGCTGGACCGCCGAGGTGACGGCCCGGGATCACGTCATGCTGCGACGGACCGAGGCGATCGCCGGCCGAGTGGCTGCGGACGCAGCGCGGCCGGACCCGGTGCTGTTGGAGCTGTTCAACAACCTGTTCATGAACGTGGCCGAGCAGACGGGCGCGGTGCTGCAGAACACGTCGATGAGCGTCAACATCAAGGAAAGGCTGGATTTCTCCTGCGCGCTGTTCGACGGCGACGGCAACCTGATCGCCAATGCGCCGCACGTGCCGGTCCATCTCGGCGCGATGGGCGAGAGCGTGAAGACGGTGTTGCGCAGCCGTGGCGCGTCGCTCCGGCCCGGCGACGTGGTCGCCTTGAACAATCCGTTCAACGGCGGCACGCATCTGCCGGACATCACCGTGATCACGCCGGTATTCGACGCCGAGGGCCGGGAGATCCGCTTCTTCGTGGGCAGCCGCGGCCACCATGCCGACATCGGCGGCACCACCCCGGGCAGCACGCCGCCGGACAGCCGGACGCTCGAAGAGGAGGGCGTGGTGATCGACGACTTTCTCCTCGTGGCCGAGGGCGAGTTCCAGGAGGCGCCGTTCCGGGCGCTGCTGGCCGGTGCGCGCTATCCGGCGCGGAGCCCGGACGTGAACGTGGCCGACATCAAGGCGCAGGTGGCGGCCAATGCGCGCGGCGTGCAGGAGTTGGGCCGGGTCGAGCGTCAGTATGGGTGGCCGACGGTGCGGGCCTACATGCGGCACGTGATGGACAACGCCGAGGAGAGCGTGCGCCGGGTTCTGGACCGGATCGGGGACGGACGCTTCGACTATTCGATGGACGACGGCGCGCCATTGCGGGTGACGATCCGGGTGGATCGGGCGAGCCGTTCGGCGGTGGTGGATTTCACCGGAACGGGTCCGCAATCGCCCGCCAATTTCAACGCCCCGGCGGCGGTGACGCGGGCCGTCGTGCTGTATGTGTTCCGCTGCCTCGTCGGCGAAGATATCCCGCTCAACGACGGCTGCCTCAAGCCGATCACTCTGGTGATCCCGCCTGGCACCTTTCTGTCTCCCGCGCCGGGGGCGGCGGTGGTGGCGGGCAATACGGAGGTGAGCCAGGCCGTGTGCAACGCGCTGTTCGGCGCGTTGGGCCGGCTGGCCTGCAGCCAGGCGACGATGAACAACGTGATCTTCGGCGATGCGACCCGGCAGTATTACGAGACGATCTGCGGCGGCATGGGCGCCGGGCCCGGCGGCGACGGCGCGTCTGCCATCCAGACCCACATGACGAACACGCGCATGACCGACCCGGAGGTGTTTGAACTGCGCTACCCGGTCGTATTGGAGCGGTTCGGCATCCGGCACGGCTCCGGCGGCGCGGGCGCGCATCGCGGGGGCGACGGGTCCGTACGGCGGATCAGGTTCGAAGAGGCGATGACGCTCGTGGTCGTGGCAAGCCGCCGCGAGGTCGCGCCGTTCGGCCTGCAGGGCGGCGCGGACGGGGCGCCGGGCCGGCAATGGGTCGAACGACCTGGTCTCGTGAAGCCGATGACTGGCCGCAGCCGAGCGGAGCTGGCGCCGGGCGACGTGTTCGTGATCGAGACGCCTGGGGGTGGTGGGTTCGGCTACCGCCCGACCTCCTAATCACGGCTCGATCGATCGCAACAGCGTCGGTCAGATGAATTGGGTCGGCCATGCTCGCCTCCGTTCACGACGATAACACATTGCCTGGCCCGGTGATTGCGGATTGCATCCGCCCTAAGAGGCGAACCGCACGAGATGCCCTGACGGCTCCCCCAGAACCTCGTCGTCCTGCATGACGACCCGGCCGCGGATGATCGTCGCCTGGGGCCAACCGGTCACCTCGGTGCCGTCGAACGGCGTCCAGCCGCAGGGGCTGACGATCCAATCGTTCTCGATTCGTCGGCGGCGCTGCAGGTCGACCAGTGTGAAATCGGCGTCGTAGCCCGCGGCGAGACGGCCCTTGCCGACGGCGCCGTAGACGCGGGCCGGGCCGGCGCACATGAGGTCGACCAGGCGGCCGAGCGTGAGCCGGCCGGCGTTGACGTGGTCCAGCATCAGCGGCACCAGCGTCTGCACGCCCGTCAACCCGGCGGCGGTGTCGGGCCACGGGCGTTCCTTGGCCGCGCGGGGGTGCGGCGCGTGGTCGGAGCCGATCGTGTCGGCGGTGCCGTCCGCCACGGCGCGCCAGGCTGCCTCGTAATGCCGGCGGTCGCGGATCGGCGGGTTCATGACCCCGTAGCCGCCGAGCTGCTCATACACGTCGGGCGCCCACTGCGTCAGGTGGTTGACCAGCAGCTCGACCGTGGCGACGTCGCGATACCCCCGGAGGTAGTCGAGCTCCTCTTCCGTCGAGACGTGCAGGATGTGCGCGGGCCGCGCCGTCTTGCGCGCGAGGGCCATCAGGCGGCGGGTGCCGAGGAAGGCGCATTCGACGTCGCGCCAGACGGCATGGTCGCTGAACGGGTCGCCGCGCTTGAACATCGGCTTGCGCTCCTGCAGCCGGTATTCGTCCTCGCTATGGAAGCTGATCCGGCGCCGGCCGGAGCGCATGACCGCCTCTAGCGACGGATCATCCTCGATCATCAGGTCTCCGGTCGACGACCCGGCGAATACCTTGATCCCGCACACGCCCCGCTCGGTTTCCAACCTGCCGAGTTCGGGCGTATTGGCGCGCGTGCCGCCGACATAAAGCCCCATGTCGCACCAGGCGACGCGCTCCACATAGTCCTGCTTCCACCCGATCTGCGCGGCGCTGGTGATCGACGGCGCCGTATTCGGCATGTCGAACACCGCCGTCAGGCCGCCGAGGATGGCCGCCTTGGTGCCGGTCGGGATACTCTCGACGGCAGGGTCGCCCGGGTCGCGCAGATGGACATGCGGATCGATCAGCCCCGGCAAGACGTGCAGCCCGGCGGCATCGATCACGCGATCGGCGCTGGCGTCCGGAAACGCGCCGATCGAATGGATGCGTCCGTCCGACACGGCGATGTCGGCGTCCGCCTCACCCCAGGGAAGCACGCAGACGCCGCCCCGGATCAGCAATTCATGATGCTCGCCCATCGCGCGCCACTCCCACCAAGCGCGCGTTGTTGCCGCAGCCCGGGGGGTCGGCGCAAGGTTAGGGGTTGACCAAAGCCGCTCGGAGTATCACATCCGATCAATCTGGACTGGTCTAGTCCGCTTAGGCAATCCATCAATGTTGAGACTGTCGAAACTGGCTGATTATGCCGTCGTGGTACTGGCCCGGTTGTCTTGCGCGCAGAGCGTGCAGACCTCGCCGGGCATTGCTGCGGCCATCGGGTTGCCGGAGCCGACGGTGGCCAAGGTGCTCAAGGGATTGGCCTCGGGCGGCTTGGTCGCCAGCCAGCGCGGCGCCCGCGGCGGGTATCGCCTAGTGCGTCCGTTGACCGCGATCCAGGTGGCCGACGTGGTTGCCGCAATCGACGGTCCGGTGCATTTGACCGCCTGCGTCGAAGGCGCGCGCACCCCTTGTCAGGCCAAGGATTCGTGTAGTTGCAGCGGCGGTTGGGATCGGGTGAACGAGGTCGTCATGCAGGCGCTCGGCACCATTTCCATCGCCGACATCGTCGCCGTCCGGGCCGTGCCCGATCATTTTGCCCCGGCTTCCCAGCCGGCCATCCCAGCCGAGTAGGTCCGTATGCCCGCAGTCGCTGAAACACTCGATACCGTCCAGACGCTCACGCAATCCGGCTACAAATTCGGGTTCGAGACCAACATCGAAATGGAGATCGCGCCGAAGGGCCTGTCTCCCGAGACCATCCGCATGATCTCGCTCAAGAAAGACGAGCCTGGCTGGATGCTTGACTGGCGGCTGAAAGCATATGAGCTGTGGTTGACCATGGAAGAGCCGAATTGGGCCAAGATCGGCTATCCCAAGATCGACTATCAGGACATTCATTACTATGCGGCTCCGAAGCGCCCGGCGCCGAAGAGCCTCGACGAGGTCGATCCCGAGCTGCTGGCGATGTACGAGAAGCTCGGCATCCCGCTGCGGGAGCGCGCGATCCTGGCCGGCGTGCAGGCCGAGGCGGAGGATGATGGGCGGCTCAGCCCGCCGTCCGGCTCCAACATCGCTGTCGATGCGGTGTTCGACAGCGTATCGGTCGCCACCACGTTCCGGGAGCAGCTGTCCAAGGTCGGGGTGATCTTCTGCCCGATCAGCGACGCGATCCGCGAGCATCCGGAGCTGGTGCGCAAGTATATCGGCTCGGTCATCCCGGCCGGCGACAACTATTTCAGCGCGCTCAACTCGGCCGTCTTCACCGATGGCAGCTTCGTCTACATCCCGAAGGGCGTGCGCTGCCCGATGGAGCTGTCGACCTATTTCCGCATCAATGCCCGCAACACCGGGCAGTTCGAGCGGACGCTGATCATCGCCGAGGAAGGCGCCTATGTCAGCTATCTCGAAGGCTGCACCGCGCCGCAGCGCGACGAGAACCAGTTGCACGCCGCCGTGGTCGAGCTGGTCGCGTTCGACGACGCTCAAATCAAATATAGCACCGTGCAGAACTGGTATCCGGGCGACAGCGACGGGAAGGGCGGCATCTACAACTTTGTCACCAAACGCGGCGCCTGCCGCGGCAAGCGCAGCAAGATCAGCTGGACGCAGGTCGAGACTGGCTCGGCCATCACCTGGAAATATCCGAGCTGCATCCTCCAAGGTGACGACAGCGTCGGCGAGTTCTACTCCGTCGCCGTGACGAACAACCGCCAACAGGCCGACACCGGCACAAAGATGATCCATATCGGTAAGAACACGCGCAGCACCATCGTCTCCAAGGGGATCAGCGCCGGCCGGTCGGACAACACCTATCGCGGACTGGTCCGCATTCTGCCCAAGGCGTCGGGGGCGCGGAATTTCACGCAGTGCGACTCGCTGCTGATCGGCGATCAGTGCGGGGCGCATACCGTACCTTATATCGAGAGCCGCAATCCGAGTGCGACGGTCGAGCACGAGGCGACGACGTCGAAGATCGCCGACGATCAGCTGTTCTACTGCCGCAGTCGCGGGCTTTCGGAAGAGGATGCGGTCGGTCTGCTCGTCAACGGCTTCTGCAAGGACGTCTTGAAGGAGCTGCCGATGGAATTCGCGGTCGAAGCGCAGAAGCTGCTCGCCGTTTCGCTGGAAGGGTCCGTCGGCTGATGTTGCGTATCCACAATTTGTGCGCCTCGGTCGAGGAGACGCCGATCCTGCGCGGCATCAGCCTCGACCTGCCGGCCGGCGAAGTGCATGCCATCATGGGGCCCAACGGCTCGGGCAAGAGCACGCTCGGCTACGTGCTGGCCGGCAATGAGGGCTACACGGTGACCGGGGGCGAGGTTGCGTTCGACGGGCAGGACCTGCTCGAGATGGAGCCGGAGGAGCGCGCGGCGGCCGGGCTGTTCCTGGCGTTCCAGTCGCCGCTCGAGTTGCCGGGCGTGAACAACGCCAACTTCTTGCGCACTGCGTTGAACGCGATCCGCCGCGCCCGCGGCGAGGGCGAGTTGGACGCGCCAGGCTTCCTGCGGCTGGCGCGCGCGGAGAGCAAGCGGCTGCATTTCCCGGACGACATGCTCAAGCGCAACGTCAACGTTGGTTTCTCCGGCGGAGAGAAGAAGCGCAACGAGGTGCTGCAGATGGCGATCCTGCGACCGAAGCTCGCGATCCTCGACGAGACCGATAGCGGGCTCGACATCGACGCGCTCCGCATCGTGGCCGACGGCGTCAACGCGCTCCGCCGGCCGGAATTCTCCGCCCTCGTGATCACGCATCATCAACGGCTGCTCGATCACCTCGTGCCGGACCGGGTGCATGTGCTGAGCCAGGGCCGCATCGTGCGCAGCGGTGGCCCTGAACTGGCGCGCGAACTCGAGGCGAACGGCTACAGCCAAGTGGTGGCGGACGCGGCATGAACAGCGAAGTACTCGGGGGCGCGGACGCGTTCCTCGCCCGGTTCGAGGGGTTGCGGGACCGGCTGCCGGGCGACGTGACCGTGCGCGACGCGGCGGCGGCTCTGTTCAAGACGGCCGGGCTGCCGACGGTGCGCGACGAGGCCTGGCGCTATACGTCGCTGCGCGGCCTGGCCTCGGCGAGCTTCGAGGAGCCGCTGACGGCCGTGGACAGTGCGCCGGAGGTGGCGCCGACGCTGGACGCGCCGCGTCTCGTGCTGGTCGACGGTCGCTACCAGCCGGCGCTGTCGACGCCGCCAGACAGCATCACCCTCGAAACCTTCGCCGACCATCCGGTGTTCGGCCGCGCGCCGGGGGCCAAGGAGCCCATGGTCGCACTCAACACCATGATGGCCGATGACGGCGTCCGGCTGCACGTGGCTGCCGGCGTCGATGCAGGCACGATCGTTCTGCTGTCGATCGGGATGGACAACCACCGCCCCGTTGCCTTCCACCCGCGCCATCGAATCGAGCTCGAGCCCGGCGCGCGCCTCACCATCGTCGAGGTCGCGCGCGGCGAGGGCACCTACCTCCACAACGCAGTGCAGGAGATCGTCGTGGGACGGGGTGCCACGCTGGCGCACATCCGCCTGCAGGAGGAATTGCCCGAGGCGTACCATGTACAGACCGGGTTCGCCGAGATCGCCGAGGCCGGAACCTATGACGCCTTCATTTTGACGCTCGGCAGCCGGCTCGCGCGGACGGAGATCCACGCGCGGCTGATGGGGCCGAACGCGGCGGTGCACCTGAACGGCGCGCAACTGCTGGGCGGCGACCAGCATGGCGACATCACCACCATCGTCGCGCACGACGCGCCAAGCTGCGCCTCGCGGCAGACCATCAAGAACGTGTTGTCCGACCGCTCGCGCGGCGTGTTCCAAGGCCGCATCGAGGTGGCCCGGGTCGCGCAGAAGACCGATGGGTACCAGATGAACCAGGCGCTGCTGCTGAGCCCGAACGCCGAGATCGATTGCAAGCCGCAGCTCGAGATCTATGCCGACGACGTCAAATGCAGCCATGGCGCGACCGTTGGCGAACTCGACGCCGACCAGCTGTTCTTCCTGCGCTCGCGCGGCATCCCGCAGGAGCAGGCGCGCTCGATCCTGGTCCGCGCCTTCCTGTCCGAGGCGCTGGACCCGATCGCCCACGACGACGCGCGGGCGATGCTGGAGACCGCGGTCGAAGCGTGGTGGGAGCGGCGGACGCCATGAACGCCCTTACCCGCCCCCCGTTCGACGTCGCGCGCATCCGGGCCGATTTCCCGATCCTCGGGCAGATGGTGCACGGCAAGCCGCTCGTCTTCCTCGACAGCGCGGCCTCGGCGCAGAAGCCGCGCCAGGTCATCGGAGCGCTCGTTGAAGCGATGGAAACGCAATACGCCAACGTCCATCGCGGCCTGCACTGGATGAGCGAGCGGACCACCGAGGCCTACGAGGGCGTGCGCGAGAAGGTCGCCAAGCTGCTCAATGCGCCGGACCCGCGGCAGATCGTCTTCGCCAAGAACTCGACCGAGCTGATCAATCTGGTGGCGCATTGCTACGGTCGAGGCGTCATGCAGCCCGGCCAGGCCGTCGTGATCTCCGAGATGGAGCACCACGCCAACCTGGTGCCCTGGCAGATGCTGCGTGATTCCAGCGGGATCGAGCTACGGATCGCCCCGATCACGGATGGCGGCGAGTTGGACATGGCGGCGTTCGAGCGTCTGCTCGAGGACGGCAAAGTCGGGCTGGTCGCGGTCACGCATATGAGCAACGTGCTCGGCACCGTCACGCCCGCGTCGCGGATCGCTGCGCTGGCGCATCAGCACGGGGCCAAGGTGCTGTTCGATGGGAGCCAGGCCGTCGTGCACCGCGCGGTCGACGTGCAGGCGCTCGATGCCGATTTCTACGTGTTCACCGGCCACAAGCTGTATGGCCCGACCGGCATCGGCGCCATGTACGCCAAGCGCGAGCTGCTGGAGCGGATGCCGCCGTTCATGGGAGGCGGCGACATGATCGGCTCCGTCAGCTTCGAGCGCAGCACCTGGGCCGAGATCCCGCACAAATTCGAGGCCGGCACCCCGCCGATCCTCGAGGCGATCGGGCTCGGCGTCGCGATCGATTACGTCGAGGCCATCGGCTACGACGCCATCGCGGCGCACGAGGCGGACCTCGTCGAACACACCCTGCGCCGGATGGCCGACATCCCCGGCCTGCGCGTGCTCGGCAACGCCCAGGACCGCGGCGGCGTGTTCAGCTTCACGATGGAGGGCGCCCACGCGCATGACGTGGCGACGCTGCTCGACCGCGCGGGGATCGCGGTGCGCGCCGGCAATCACTGCGCCGAGCCGCTGATGCGCCGCCTGGGCGTGGACAGCACGGCTCGCGCGAGCGTCGGCATCTACACGACCACGGACGAGATCGACATCATGGTCGACGCCCTCATCCGCGTGCGCGAGTTCTTCGCCTAGATGTTCGACCCCGCCTTCTCCAGTGACGTCCGTGCCCTGTACAGCGACACCATCCGTCAGCATGGGCGCCACCCGATCCACGCCGGGCGGCTCGCGGACGCGGATGGGTCGGCCAAAGGCGACAATCCGATGTGCGGCGACCGGGTGCAGGTCTTCATCCGCCGGGCGGCCGACACCATATCCGAAGCGTCGTTCGAGGCTCGCGGATGCGAGATCAGCCTGGCGAGCGCCGACCTCATGTGCGAGGCGGTGGCGGGCCAGACCGCCGAGCGGGTGCGGGGCCTGGCCGGTGAAGTCGAGGCGATGGCGCGGACCGGACGCTGCGAGGAATGCGACACGCGGTTGCAGGCCCTCGCAGCGGTCCACGAATTTCCATCGCGGGTGAAGTGCGTAACGCTACCATGGCGCGCGCTGCTCGCCGCGATCGAGGGCAGCAAGGAGGCGACCAGTGAGTGACGGGACTGTCGAGAGCTGGGCACCCGAAGGGATGCCGGCCGGTAAGCCGAGCGAGGACGCGATCATCGAAGCGATCGGGACGGTGTACGACCCGGAGATCCCGGTGAACATCTACGAGTTGGGCTTGATCTACGCGGTCGAGGTCGACGACGCCAACGCGGTCAAGGTCGAGATGACGTTGACGGCGCCGGGCTGCCCGAGCGCGCAGGAGCTGCCGATCATGGTGCGCGATGCGATCATGGCAGTGCCGTATGTCTCGGCCTGCACGGTCGACACGGTGTGGGATCCGCCCTGGGACCCAAGCCGCATGACCGAAGACGCCCGTCTCAGCCTCAATATGTTCTGAGGGCAACAGCCATGTTGGATGTCACCACAAAGCCCCGCACGCCGCGCACCTTGCCCCCGCTGATGCGGTTGACCGACGCCGCGGCCGAGCGCCTCCGCTCGCTCTATGCCAATGGCCGCCAGGGTATGTTGCTGCGAATCAGCGTCAATACGAAGGGCTGCTCCGGCCTGTCGTACACGATGGATTGGGTGCCGGGGCCCGGTCCGGGCGACGAGATCGTCACGAGCCAGGGGCTGACCGTTCTGGTGGACCGTAAGGCGAGCCTATTTCTGATCGGGACGGAGATGGACTACGAGGTCAAGGCGCTGACGAGCGGCTTCACCTTCATCAATCCCAACGAGAAGGGCCGCTGCGGCTGCGGCGAGAGCTTCCACGTCTGAGCGCTGCGACGCGGCGCCAACTCTGAGCCGCGGTGACGCGGCGCTAACTTCGGCCCATCGTCAGGACCCGCGACAGCCAGCCATGCAAGCTGCCCTCGTGCGCGTCCGGTCCCACCGAGACGGTTGCGGTTAGGCCGACCGAGAGCAAAACGGTCGGGGGCACCCGATCGATCTGCACGCGCACCGGGATGCGTTGCGCGAGGCGCACCCACGTGAAGACCGGGTTGACGGACGCCAGGCCCAGCGTGCCCGGCGCGCTGTTCGGCGTGTTGATGCCGCGGGCGATGCTGTCGACGTGACCATACACCGGGTCGTGGAAGCCGAGCAGTTGGGCAACGGCCGGGTCGCCCGGCTTGATCTGCGCGAGCTTGGTCTCCTCGAAATTGCCGCTGATCCAGAAGCTGTCAGTGTCGACCAGCGCGAGGTTGCTGGCGCCCTTGGTGGCATAGCCGCCGACCCGGAGCTGCAGGTTCGTCACGTAGCCGTTGACCGGAGAGCGGACCTCGGTACGCTCGAGGTCGATCCGGCTCTGGTTGAGCTGTGCCAGCGCGCCGGCATAGGCCGCCCGCGCCATGTCGGCCGTCGCCTCGTAAGTTTGTTGCTCCTCCTTCGAGGTCGAGAGCGTGGTCAGCGTCGCGCGGCGCTCCGCTTGGTGCTGCTTGCTTTCCATGTCGGCCTTGCGGGAGGCGACGGTCGCCTCCGCATTGGAGACGGCGATCTCGAAGTCGATCGGTTCGATCGAGTAGAGCACGTCGCCGACATGGACGGCGTCGTTGTCCTTGACCGCCAGCTTGACGATCCGGCCCGAGACTTCCGGCGCCAAATTGACGACGTAGGCCTCGACGGTGCCGTCCCGAGTCCATGGCGCGATCAGGTAGTGCTGCCAGATCAGGACGCCGGCGAAGCCGGCGGCGGCCAGCAGGAGCACGGTCGCTAGGATACCAAAAGCACGGCGCGAGGCAGACAGCATGAGGCTTTCTAAAACCAGGTGACCAGGGCTGCGAGCAGGCAGAGATACAGGGCCAGTTGCGCCACCGCCGGGTTGAACAGCCACCGGTGCAGTCCCAAGCGGAACATCGCGGAGCGCAGCGGCAGCCAGAGCAGCAACGCGACGAGCGAGTAAACGATCAGCGGCGACATGTAGATGCCGAAAATGTTGGTTTCGCGCCACATCGGGTCAGCTCGTCATGAGCGTGTAGAAGCGGGTCACGCGATGCTGAGCCCCCTCCTGGTAGGCCAGGTCGGTCAAGCCCGAGACGGCCTGTTGCCCCGGCACGCTCGGCCAAACGCCGGGCGTGGAGAGCAACGTGCGCGCGGCATCGAGCATGCCGGGGAAGTCGGCCCGGTCGAGCGCCTGCCAGGCGCTCGCCAACGCGGGATCGAGGCCGTCATCGGTTCGCGCCGAGCGACTGATGGCGTGCAGACCGGTGCGGGCCCGGTTCAGCGCGATGTCGGAGATGCCGAGGTGATAGAGGTGGGAGAGCAGCGCCCTGCGCGCGCCGGTCGGTCTGCCGAGGAACGTCAACGCGCGGACCAGCCGATCGTAAAGCCGGGCTTGGGCGATGGCAGGGTCCTGCGCCGGCCTCTCCGCCCGGAGCGACGCGCGGAGATCTCGCGCCACGGCTGCCACCATCCGGTACAGGCGACGTTTTGGCGACACCGGCAAGATGAGCAGGAACGTCAGCAGGGTGAACACCGTCGCGAGGAACACCTGCAGCGTGGTGTTGATGAAGCTCTCGAGATCGAAGCTGGCGGGGTTGGTCGGCGACAGCAGCAGAGTGACGTAGATGAGAGCGGCGCCGGCGAAGGAGGCCAGCCGCTTGTGTCGGATCAGCAGGGCGGTCACGAACATGGTTCCGCCGACGAGCAGGCCGAATGGCCCGAAGCCCGACGTGAGCGGCAGGGCGGCGAACTCGACGAGCCCGATCACCAGCGCGATGGGGAAGAGCGGGATGATGAAGCCCTTGCTCGCGAGGGTAGGCGTCGGATTGGCGCCTAGCAGGCCGACGAAGGCAGCCTGCTGGATCAGCATGAGCGTGGCGCTCGGCCAGCCGGCGAGCACGCCAAATGCGGCGGTCAGTCCGAACGCGATGCTGGTGCGCACCGCGCTGAAGAACGCGGCGGGCCAATCATGGGTCTGCCGCAGCACGATCTCGGGCAGCGGCGCGTCGCCGCCCGTCAGCACCGCGATGCCGGCGTCGACATGGCCCATGCGCAGCAGCACCGAAGTCGCCCGCTCCACCAGCAACGCGTCGAACGGGCCGTCCGGTCTCGGCGCGGCCGGCATCTCGGTGCCATCGTGCAGGCTCGCGGCCGCGGCCCGCAAATAGTCGCGGACCGCCGGACTGGTCTCACCGGAGAGGACGCCGGCAATGGTGCGGCTGGCCGAGACGGCCGTCAGCAGCGATCCGATGGCGACCTGGGCGCCGCGGCTACGGCGGCGGCCATTGATCTGCTCGGCCGCCGCATAGGTCGCGTCGGTCTGCAGCCCGGTGATGCTGGCCACGCGCTGCGTGAGCGTAAGATCGTCCGGGATCTCGCGGCCCTCGAGCGCGTCGACGACGAAGCGGGTGACCTTGTCACGCTCGCCGCGCAGCTTGGCGATCAGCCCATCCAGCGCGGGCACCCCACCGAACAGCGAGTTGACCAGCGCGACGGAGGCGATGCCGAGCAGGATGGCAGCGGTCCGGTTCAGCGAGGCCAGCAGCAGCCCGTTCGGATCATCGATCCCGCCGATGGCGATGATCGCCACGGTATAGCCGCTGATGGCCGCGCCGTAGGAGCGAAAATCCCGCAGGATCGTCGCGGCGGCGGAGCAGAGCCCCATCCAGAGCGCAAATGCGAACAGCAGCATGGTGCGGTCCTGCCCGAAGGCCGCGCCGAAGACGATGCTGACGATGCAACCGATCACGGTGCCGGCGACGCGGTAGAACGCCTTCGATAGCGCCATTCCGGCCGAGGGCTGGGCGATGATGCCGACGGTAATCCCCGCGGAACTCGCCGCCGGAAGTTGGGCGTAAAAGCCGACCCCATACGCCAGGATCAGCGCGGCCGCCGTGCGCAGCGCATACGGAATGGCGTCGGGATAGAAGCCCGGCAGGCTGAGGAAGGGTGGTTTGGGCTCGTCCGACACGGTCCGATCTCTAAGCGCCCTCGTTCTCCCGGGCGATGACGTAGGTGTAGAACCGTATCTCGCCGCCCGGCTGGGTCTCGCGATAAACGCCCTGGATCTCCGTGCTCAGGCCCGGGAATGCGTTCTCCAGCGCCTCGAACGCCAGCATGTAGTCCACCATCGGCGACGAGTTGCGCCCGATCCGCTCCCCGGGCACGACCAGCGCGATTCCGGGCGGATAGACCAGCATCAGCGTCGCCGCGACCCGGCCGTGGATCTCGCTGATCGGCAGATATTCCACCTTGTTGCGCGTCAGCAGCTGCGACGCCTGCTGCGGGCTCATGACCAGGTCCGGCAGGTAGTCCGCATCGAATTGCTGGTGCTGCAGCCGGCTGATGTCCCGCTCGCGGTAGAACCGGTGCATCTGCCCGCACAGGTCGCGCAATCCCAACCCGTGGTAGCGCGACGGGCGTTTGCGCACGAAATTGGGCACCACGTCCTGCAGCGGCGCGTTCTCGTCGTGCAACCGCTTGAACGTCACCAGCCAGCTCAGCAGCGTGCCGGCCTTGCTGCTCTCCACCCCCGGGGTCAGCAGGAACAGGATGCTGTGCAGGTCGTTCTTCTCCGGCACGATCCGGTTCTCGCGCAGATACTCCGCCAGCAGCACCGCCGGCACGCCATGCTCCTGATACTGCCCAGTCACCCGATCGAAGCCGGGCATCAGCAACGTGAGCTTGTTCGGATCGGTCATCGCGTAACCCGGCGCGATCCGGCTGAAGCCGTGCCAGCTCTCCCCCGGCGCCAGCGCCCAGTACTCCGGCGTGGCGACCAGGTCGTCGGTCGGCACATCCTCCCACGGCACCTCGCGCGCGGTCTCCTCGCCCGGCGCCCTCCAGCGGACCGTGTGGGGCACGAACGGGTCCGGGAACCAGCGCCGCGCCGGGTCGGCCTCCCTGGCGTCGTATTCACGGCGGATCATGCGCAATTTCTTGCGCAACTCGATCCCGAGCCGGATCGTGTCGTCCCACAGCACCATGCCCGAGCGGCCCTTCATCATGTGGGCGCCGACGTCGAGCGAGGCGAAGATCGGGTAGAACGGGCTGGTGCTGGCATGCAGCAGGAAGCTTTCGTTGAACCGCCGCGCCTCGACCCGGCGGCGTTGCCCCTTGATGTGGTTGTCGCGCACGTGGATCTGCGACGCTTGCGAGAAGCTCGCCAACTGCTTGTGCGTCGACTGGGTGGCGAAGATGCCGGGTTGGTTCGCGTCGAGCGTGTTCAGCCCCATGGCGAAGCGCTTGGCGAACAGCGGATGGAATTTCATGAACCCGGCCCAGGCTTCGTCGAACAGGATGTAGTCGCAGAGATGGCCGAGGCGCTCGAGGATCAAGTGGGCGTCGTAGATGGTTCCGTCGTAGGTGCACTGCTCGATGACGGCGACGCGAAGCGGCCGCTCGGCCTTCCACGCCTCCGGATCGGTGACCAGCGGGTTGGTGCGGATCGCGTCGCGGATGCGGGCTTCGTCCAGCGCCTCGTAGTCGATCGGGCCAACCATGCCGTAGGCGTTGCGGTCGGTCGGCAGATAGATCGGGATGCCGCCGCCGAGCAGCAGGGCGCCGTGATGGGCCGCCTTGTGGTTGTTGCGGTCGAACAGCACGAGGTCGCCGGGTGCCACCAGCGCGCCGAGCACGATCTTGTTGGACGACGAGGTGCCGTTGAGCACGAAATAGGTCCGCTCCGCGCCGAAGATGCGCGCCGCCGCCTTCTCGGCCTCGAGCGCCGGGCCCTCATGGGTCAGCAGGTCGCCCATCTCGACGACGGAGTTGTCCAGATCGTCGCGGAAGATCGCGGGGCCCAGATGCTCGGTGAAGATGCGGCCGATCGGGCTGCGGCTATAGAAGATGCCGCCGTTGTGGCCGGGACAGGTCCAGAGCTGGTTGCCCTGCTCGGAGTAGTCGAGCAGCGCGCCGAAGAACGGCGTCTTCAGCGTCGCCGCATAGTTCCGCAGCCGGCTCGCCAGGTTCAGCGCGACGAAGCCGGGCGTCTCCTCCGAGAGGAAGATGGTTCCGTCGGTGTGGTTCAGCACCTCGACCGGCACATCTTCGAGCCGCTTGCGGCGTAGCATGAGCATGATGGGCATCTCGAGGCCGCGCTTGCGCACGAGCGAGATCAGCCCGGCCGGCTTGCTCAGCACGCCCTTCTTGCCCCAGTCCACCACCATGCAGCCGATCGCGGCATCGGTCTGGATCGCCAGTTCGGCGTCGTCCGTGCTGCGCGCGACGAGCACGCTGAACCCCAGCCGCTCCGTCTCGCGCACGATCTCCTGCAGCCGCAGCCAGTCCAGATCGGCGTCGTTGAACGACGGCGCGCAGATCAAGAACTTGAAGTGGCGCTCGTATTCCATGCTGTCCTCAACCCGCCATCGACGTCGCGGAGGGGTTAAGCCTGAATCGCCGGCGCTGGCCAGCCGTGTGGGTTGGCTGAAGGTGCATGTGATGTGACGCAGTTCATCGGCACACTGCTGGCCAACGAGCTTCGATCGCCGGTGCTGTCCCTCGGTGACCGCAGCGACGACATCATGGGCGCGCTCGATCTCTTGCTGGTCGGGTACTAGGGGATCACCGCACGGCGCCCGCCGCCAGGCCGGCGACGAAGCGGCGGCAGCGGTCGGAGACCGGGTCGCCGAACACCTGCTCGGGCGAGCCGGCCTCCTCGACGACACCGCCATGCAGGAAGATGGCCCTGCTCGAGACATGCCGCGCAAACGTCATCTCGTGCGTCACCAGGATCATCGTGCGGCCCTCCTCGGCCAGGCCACGGATCACGGTCAGGACCTCGCCGACCAACTCCGGGTCGAGCGCGGAGGTCGGCTCGTCGAACAGCAGCGCCTCCGGGCGGATCGCCAGAGCGCGGGCGATGGCGACGCGTTGCTGCTGCCCCCCTGACAGATGTGCCGGATAGGCGTCGCGCCGGGCCGAGAGGCCCACCTTGTCGAGCAGCGCCTCCGCCTCCTCGCGCACCTCGGCCCGTGGCCGCTTCTGGACATGCAACGGCACCTCCATCACGTTGCCCAGCGCGGTCAAATGCGGCCATAAGCAAAAATTCTGGAACACGAACCCAACGCGGCCGCGGATCGCCCGGATCGCCGCCTTTTCCACGCGAGACAGCGTCCCGCCGGTCTCCCTCCGCAGGCTGGCGTCGCCGACGGTGACCTCGCCGGAATCGGGCTGTTCGAGAAAGGGGATGCACCGCAGCAGCGTGCTCTTTCCGGAGCCGCTGCTGCCGATGATCGACACGACGTCGCCGGTGTTCGCCTCGAGGTCGATGCCGCGCAGCACATGGGCCCGGCCGTAATGCTTGTGGATGCCGCGCAGCCGGACCGCTTGCCTCATGCCGCCGCCTTGATCGAGAGATGCCCTTCGAGCGCGCGCACGCCGGCCGTCGTGGCGGTGACGAGCGCGAGGTAGATCAACGCCGCTACGCCGAACACCTCGATGGCGCGGTAGGTCTCCGACACCAGCGAGCGCGCGATGCCGGTCACGTCCATCAGCGTGACGACGGAGGCGAGCGAAGTGGCCTTCATCATGCTGGTGATCTCGATGCCGTAGGCCGGCAGCGCCTGGCGGATGGCCAGCGGCAGCACGATCCGGCGTAGCGTCGTCCAGCGGCCCATATTGCCCACCATGGCCGCCTCGACCGCGCCGCGCGGCACCGCACGCAGGCCGCCGCGCAGGATTTCGGACGTGTACGCCGCGTCGTTCAGCATGAACGCTAGCGCGGCGCAGACATAGGGCTCGCGCAGCAGCGGCCAGAGCACGCCATGCCGGACGAAGCCGAATTGCGGGAGGCCGTAGTAGATCATGAAGATCTGGATCAGCAGCGGCGAGCCGCGGAACACGAACACGTAGCCGTCCGCAATCCATGCACCCGCCCGCGAACTGGCCCGCAGCCCGGACAGCGCCAGCGCCAACACCGCCCCGCCCGCCAGCGCCAGGATCGTCAGCCCAATCGTCAGCGGCAGCCCGGCCAAAAGTTTTCGGAGCACGTCGAGGAGGAAGCTCTGGTCCACTTACAGCGGCGCCCAGCGGCGCACCCGCCACTCCGCGGCGCGGAACACGAACCCGGAGACCGTGGTGATCAGCAGGAAGATCGCGGCCCCAGCGGCGTAAAATAGGAACGGCAGGTCGGTCGATCCGGAGGCGATCGTCACCTCTCGCATCGTTTCCACCAGCCCGGTGACCGACACCAGCGCCGATTCCTTGATCACGCCCTGCCACTGGTTGCCCAGCCCGGGCAGCGCCGTCACGGTCCCTTGCGGCACGATCACGCGGCGGAACAGCGTCCAACGCCCCATGCCGCCGACCAGCCCGGCCTCCAGCGTGCCGCCCGGGATCACGCCGTATGCCCCGCGCAGCACCTCCGCCTGTCCGGCCGCCGAGATCAGCCCAATGGCCAGCGCTCCGGCCACGAACCCGCTGATGTCGACCGGGCCGTCGATGCCAATCAGCCGTGCAAGGGCAGCGACCACCTGCCGACCGCCGAAATAAAACAGATAGATCACCAGCAGATCCGGCACGCCGCGCAGGACCACGCCGTAGCCATACGCGGCCTGGCGCGCGAGCCGCCCGCCGCCCACCGCCGCCCAGGCCAGCAGCACGCCCAGCGCCAACCCGATCACGAACGCGCACACCGATACGGCGACCGTCGTCAGCGCCGCCCCGAACAGCGCGCGGCCCCAGCCCTCCGGCCCGAAGCCGAGCAAAGCCAGGTCGTCGAACACCCGGCCCTCAGGCCTTGGGCGGCGTCACGTCGAACTCGAACCACTTCATCGACAGCGTCTTCAGCCAGCCATCGTCGATCATGGACGTCAGCCCGGCGTCGATGATCGCCTTCAGCTCCGTGTCGCTCTTGCGCAGCCCGAATGCGGAGCCGCGGCCCAGCACGCCGCCGGTGAACGCAGTGCCGGCCAGCGCCAGTTCGCCGCGCGAGCGTTTGATGAACGGGGCGGCGTTGGTCGTCGACGACAGGACGGCGTCGACCCGGCCGTTCTTGAGGTCGAGATAGGTGTCTGGCCCGGCCGCATAGGTGCGGATCGTGACGACGTCTTTGAAATACTTGTTCAGCAGGTCGAGCTGGATGGTCGCGACCTGCACGGCGACGGTCTTGCCGGCCAGGACTTTGGCCTGGGTTGCCACCACCTCCTTGGACGCCGCCTCGTCATCCAGCGAAACGCGCTCGCCGGTGCCGGGGATGGCGGCGAGCGGGCCGTCCTTGAGCACGGTGAAGCCCGACCCGCTGTTGGTGTAGGGCCGCGAGAAGGCGATCACCTCCTCCCGCTTGGCGGTGATGGACATGCCGTCGCTGATCGCGTCGTACTTGCCGTCCTGTAGGCCAGGGATGATGCCGTCCCAGGCTTGGGCGAGCAGCGGCATGGCGATCTTCTGCCGCCTGCCGAGTTCGGCGCACATGTCGGGCTCGAAGCCGATCAGCGTGCCGTCCGGCGCGGTGGAGTTGAACGGCGGGAACGCGCCTTCGGTGGCGACGCGGACCGTGGTCCATTCCTTGGCAATCGCAGGACGGGCGAGCCCCGCCACCGTGACCAGCCCGGCGGCGATGAAGTTCTTGCGGGTGAGCCGCATGGTCGAAACCTTTCTCAGGAGAGGATGTCCAGCGCTGCCCGCGACAGCGCTGCGACGCCGGCCGCGATGCAGCGCTCGTCGGGCTGGTAGTCGGAATTGTGCACGCGGTCCTGTCGCCCGGGCTGCGAGGCGCCGACGAGGAGGTGGCAGGACGGGATGCGCTGGGAAAAATAGGAAAAATCTTCCGCCCCAAAGCCGCCCTGCAGCTGTTCGAGCTTGTCATCGCCGAATTGCGCAGCGACGGCGCGAATGGTCTGGTCGACCACGCCGTCGTCATTGATCACCGCCGGGCAGCCGCGGTGATAGGTGATGTCGCTCGCGACCCCCATCGCTGCAGCGCCATTGGTGACGATGCGGCGGAACGTCTCCTCCATCGTGTCGCGCGACTCCTCCGAGCGGCAGCGCACCGTGCCGCGGAAGGTGCAGGTGTCGGGGATGATGTTGTGGGTCGAGCCGCCCTCGATGTGCCCGACGGTTAGCACGGCCGATTGCAGCGGGTTCATCGTGCGCGAGATGGCCGTCTGCAACTGCATGATGATCGAGGCGGCGGTGACGATCGGATCCAACGCCGCCTGCGGCCGGGCCGCGTGGCCGGAGCGTCCGGTCAACACGACGTCGAACTCGTCCGCCGACGCGCCGGCTGCGCCCCTTGTGTAACCGAACTGTCCAACCGGCATTTCGGGCCGGTTGTGGAATGCCAATGCGTAATCCGCCCCGTCCGCGGCACCCGCTTCGACCATGGCCTTCGCGCCACTTTCTGGTGTCTCTTCCGCCGGCTGGAATACCAGCCGAACCCGGCCGCGCAGCCGCGGCGCGAGCCCTGTCAGCACCTCGCTCACGCCCAGCAGCGTCGCCGTGTGGATGTCGTGGCCGCAGGCATGCATCCGGCCCGGGATCGTGCTGGCGAAGTCGAGCCCGGTCTGCTCGGCGATCGGCAGCGCGTCCATGTCGGCGCGGATCAGCAGCGTCGGCCCCGGCGCGCCGCCTTCGATCTCGGCGGTGACCCCGTGGCCGCCGACGCCGGTGCGGGGCGAGAGGCCGAGCCGGGTGAGCTCGGCGGCGACCAGGGCGGCGGTTCGCGGCGTTTCCATGCCCAGCTCGGGATGGGCGTGGATGTCGCGCCTCGTGGCGATCAGCGCGGGCTCGATCGCCTCGATCCGCTGCTCGAGCAACGCTGCCAGGTCATTCACCCGGTCGGTCATGGAAGGGGATGTCGTCATACCGTCACGGTATGCGGCAGGGCCCGGATCGACAATGCTCAAATCCAAGGCATAGCTTGCCGCCGATGACTCCCGCCACGATCCTCGCCCAGCTCGACCACTTCAGCGATGGGCCGACAGGAGCGCTCGTGCCACCCCTTCACTTGGGGGTGACCAGCCGTCCGGAGGGGGCGTTGACCGACGTCGCGAGCTCCTACGGGCGGTCCGGGAACAGCGCCGCGCTGCTGGTCGAGTCTCTGATGACCACGCTGGAACACGGCGCCGTTGCCGCTGCGTTCACCTCCGCCGCCGCCATCCCGCAAGCGCTTCTGGCGACGTTGCGGCCCGGCGACCACGTGTTGTTCGACAGCGCGACCTACTACGAGTTCGCGCGCATCTTCCGCGCATTCGGGGCGCGGTGGCGTGTGGCGGTGGACCAGGTCGACCTGACCGATCTGGACGCCGTGCGCCGGGCGCTGCGGCCTGGGCAGACGCGGCTGATCTGGTCGGAGTGCCCGACCAACCCGCTCTGGCGCGTGCCGGACATCGCTGCGCTGGCAGCGCTGGCGCGCGCAGCCGGTGCGAAATTGCTGGTCGATGCGACCGTCGCGACGCCCATCCTGTGCACGCCCTTGCGGCTGGGCGCGGATCTCGTGCTGCACTCGGCCACGAAATACCTCAACGGGCACGGCGACCTCCTCGCCGGGGTGCTCGTCGCGGCGCACGATGACGACTGCTGGCAGGCCATCACCGAGGCGAGGACGCAACACGGCAGCGTACTGCCGCCGTTCGAAGCGTGGCTGCTGCTGCGCGGCATGCGGACGTTGGCGCTGCGCATGGAGCGATGTTCCGCCTCATGCCTCCAGGTGGCGGAGTTCCTGGCATCGCATCCCGCAATCAGCGCGGTCCATTATCCGGGGCTGCCGGCCAACCTATCGCACCCGATTGCGGCCAAACAGTTCGCGTGCGGCTTCGGCGGCATGCTGTCCTTCCAGACCGGCGCGGCGGCGGCGGACGCGCTGGCCGTGTGCAGCAAACTGCGCGTGTTCCGTCGGGCGACGTCCCTGGGATCGACCGAGAGCCTAGCCGAGCATCGGCTCACGACGGAGGGACCTGGATCGGACTGTCCGCCGACGCTGATCCGGCTATCGGTGGGGCTGGAGGCGGCGGGCGACCTGATCGCCGATCTCGAGCAGGCGCTGTCCCACGTGGCAATCCGGATGTGATCGCCCCATCTGACAACGCATGAATGCGCTGACCAGAGAAAAACTTACGCCCGAGATCGACCTGGCAGTGCAGGGCATGACCTGCGCCTCGTGCGTCCGGCGGGTCGAGCAGGCGCTGGCGGCGGTGCCGGGCGTAGGCTCGGCGTCGGTCAATCTCGCGACCGAGAAGGCGCGCGTGACGATGCTGGATCCATCGGTGACGGCGGAAACCCTCAGCGCCGCGGTCGCGCGCGCCGGCTATGCGGCCCAGCCCGCGAGTGCCGGTCCCCGCCAGCAGGATACGGTGGTGGCACGCGACCGGCATGATCTGTGGCGGCTGGTCGGGGCGGCCGCGCTGTCTGCGCCGCTGCTGCTCGGCATGGCGGGTGGCCTCTTCGGCGCCGACTGGATGCTGCCGGGCTGGGCTCAGTTCGCGCTGGCGACGCCGGTGCAGTTCTGGCTCGGCTGGCGGTTCTATGTCGCGGGCGCGAAGGCCGTGCGGGCGGGCAGCGGGAACATGGACCTGCTCGTGGCGCTCGGGACGTCTGCCGCGTGGGGCTTGAGCGTCTATCTGCTGCTGACCGCCGCGCCGGACCATCCGCCGCACCTCTACTTCGAGTCCTCGGCGCTGCTCATCACCTTCATCCTGCTCGGCAAGTGGCTGGAAACGCGGGCCAAGCGGCGGACCGGCTCGGCGATCAAGGCGCTGATGGATCTGCGGCCCGACACGGCCCGCGTGCGCCGGGGGGGCGCCGAGGTGGAGCGGGCGCTCGCCGCGGTCGGGATCGGCGATCTGGTCGTCGTGCGCCCCGGCGAGCGGATTCCGGTCGACGGCGTCGTCGTCGAGGGCAGCGGCAGCGTCGACGAATCGATGCTGACGGGCGAGAGCTTCCCGGTCGGGAAGGCGCCGGGCGCGAACGTCACCGGCGGCTCGATCAACACCGACGGCATGCTGGTCATCGAGACCAAGGCGGTGGGCGCCGAGACCGTGCTCGCCAAGATCGTCCGCCTGGTCGAGGGCGCACAGGCGTCCAAGGCGCCGATCCAGCGATTGGTCGACCGCGTGAGCGCCATGTTCGTGCCCGTTGTTCTGGTCATCGCGCTGGCCACCCTCGTGGGCTGGTGGGCGGCGACCGGCGAGGCAACCGGCGCGATCCTGAACGCGGTCGCCGTGCTCGTGATCGCCTGTCCGTGCGCGCTCGGGTTGGCCACGCCCACGGCGATCATGGCCGGCACGGGCGTGGCAGCCCGGCACGGCATCCTGATCAAGGATGCTGGACCGCTCGAACTGGCCCATGCCGTCACGACCGTCGTGTTCGACAAGACGGGGACGCTGACCGAGGGCCGTCCCGAGGTGATCGAGGTTGGCGGGGCTGATCCGCGCTTGGTGCTAGGCCTCGCGGCAGCCCTGCAATCGGGCAGCGAGCACCCGCTCGCCAGCGCCGTCCGGGCCCGGGCGGCAGCCGATGGCGCGGTTGTGCCGGGCGAGGTCACGGCGTTCCGCGCCTTGGCCGGCCGGGGCGTATCGGCCGATGTGGGCGGGGTCAGCTACGTCCTTGGCAACCGGCGGCTGCTCGAGGAGCAAGGGATCGCGACTGGAGCGTTGGAGGCCCGTGCCGCGGCGTTGGAGACCGGCGGGCAGACGCTCTCCTGGCTCGGCGGGTCCGGCCGCCTGCTCGGCTTCATCGCGTTCGGCGACAAGCCCAAGCCCGGCGCCGCCGCTGCAGTCGCGGCATTGCAGGCGTCGGGACTCGACACGGTGATGCTGACCGGCGACGGTCCAGGCGCCGCGAAAATGACGGCATCGGCCGTGGGCATTGCGACCGTCATCGCCGACGTCTTGCCGGACGCCAAGGCGGACGCGGTCACCCGGCTGCGGAGCCAGGGCCGCGTCGTGGCCATGGTCGGCGACGGCATCAACGACGCGCCCGCCCTGGCTGCTGCCGATCTCGGCATCGCCATGGCGACCGGAACCGACGTCGCCATGCATACGGCCAGCATCACCCTCATGCGCGGCGACCCGGCGCTCGTTCCAGCCGCGCTCGACATCTCCAGGCGCACCTACGCGAAGATCCGGCAGGGATTGGCGTGGGCGTTCGTCTATAACGTGCTCGGCATCCCGCTCGCCGCGTCAGGTTTGCTCGATCCGGTGATCGCCGGCGCAGCCATGGCGCTGAGCAGCGTCAGCGTCGTCGGCAATGCGCTTCTGCTGCGACGTTGGCGGCCCTGAACGAGCGGACAGACCGATCCGGCCCAATCCGGGCAGCTTGATCGCGGGGCGCCGGAGGTCGATCCCGGCAACGGCCGCCAGGAGATTGACCTCGATTCCCTCCACCCAGCCGAGGGTGAGGCCGGCATAGCCGCCCAGGGTCACTTGCAACCCGGTGCCAGACGGCGTGCCGCGCAGCCAGCGTCCGTCATAGGGATAGTCTTTGCCGATCGCATTCGGCGGCAGAGCAACCTTGACTTCCGGCGTCGCTGCGAGCACGGCGGCGACGAACGTGTTCGAGTTCGGACCCGGCCAGGCGTGGTAGTCGCCGACGTTGCGGAATTTGTAGGCGTCGATCGCGGCCTGAAGGCGCGGGATCAGCGCGGCCGCCGCCGGGCCGTCGGCGGCGAACACAGTCTGCGGCACGCTTCCGAACCAACGGCCATCCGGCTCGAAGCCGTTGCGGCGGATCGGCTCGCCCCAAGCCGTGTAGTCGTAGCGCGTGTACGTCGGCGCGCCTTCCGGCTTGAGCACGATCCAGCAATGCACGGCGAAGATACCGCGCCACCGCACGGTCGGCGCTGCATACACCCGCACCGCCGCATCGCGCGACTGCGCGGCCGGCGGCAGCAGCCCGGCGCTGGAGCGATCGGCCGTCCACCAGTCGCCGCCGATACCGGTCCTCCAATAGAGGACCGCCGAGGTCGCGAGCGGCACCACGTAGAAGAGCACGAACAGGGTCAGGATGATCCTCGACGCTGGCATCCCGCGCTAAATTGGTGCTGCGTGCCGGGCTTCAACGAGGTTCGAGACATGGCATTCACCCCGAGACAAGCGACGCTGCACGATGTGGGCGCCGTCGAGAGCGTCGTTCGCCGGGCCTACACGCCATACATCAGCCGGATCGGCCGCGAGCCCGGGCCCATGCTGGACGACTACGCCGCCCTGATCGGCGACGGTCGGGTGCACCTGATCGAACGGGGCGGCGCCGTCCAGGCGATCCTGGTGCTGATCCCCAAACCAGACGGGATGCTGCTGGACAACGTCGCCGTCGTCCCCGAGGCGCACGGTCAAGGGCTGGGCCGCGCGATGCTGCTCTTCGCGGAGCATTCGGCACGCGCGGGCGGCCATCGCTGGCTCAAGCTCTATACCCACGAAGCCATGACGGAGAACATCGCCCTGTATTCGCGCCTCGGCTATGTGGAGACGCATCGTGCCGAGGAGAGAGGCTTCAAGCGGGTCTACATGGCCAAGGCGCTGTGACGCGCGTCAATCGTTGGCCTGGCGCAGTGCGTTGCACACCGCGGCGGTGACCTGCTTCGTGGTGGCCGTGCCGCCAAGGTCGGGTGTGTGCAGGGCCGGGTCGGCCGTCACGCGTTCAACGGCCTTCATCAGCCGGTCTGCGGCCGGCTTCTCGCCCAGATGTTCGAGCATCATCGATGCGGTCCAGAACGTCGCCACCGGGTTGGCCACGCCCTTGCCGGTGATGTCGAACGCCGAGCCGTGGATCGGCTCGAACATGGAGGGGGCATCCCGCTCGGGGTTGAGGTTCGCCGTCGGCGCGATCCCGAGCGAGCCGGCGAGTGCCGCCGCGAGGTCGGACAGGATGTCGGCATGCAGGTTGGTGGCAACGATGGTGTCGAGCGTTTCGGGCTTGATCACCATGCGCATGGTCATTGCGTCGACCAGCATTTTGTCCCAGGTCACGTCCGGGAACTCGGCCGCCACCTCGGCCGCGATTTCGTCCCACATGACCATCGCGTGGCGCTGCGCATTGCTTTTCGTCACCACGGTCAGCAGCTTGCGCGGGCGGGACCGGGCGAGTTGGAAGGCGTAGCGGATGATGCGCTGCACGCCGGGCCGGGTCATGATGGAGACGTCGGTCGCGACTTCGATCGGCAATCCGCGATGCACGCGGCCGCCCACGCCGGAATACTCGCCCTCGGAGTTCTCGCGCACGATGACCCAATCCAGCTCGGGGCCGGACACGTGGCGGAGCGGGCTGGTAATGCCCGGCAGGATGCGGGTCGGGCGCACGTTGGCGTATTGGTCGAGCGGCTGGCAAATCGCCAGGCGCAGGCCCCAGAGCGTGATGTGGTCCGGGATGTCCGGCGCGCCCACGGCCCCGAACAGGATGGCGTCGAACCGACGGAGCTGATCGGCGCCGTCCGCAGGCATCATGACGCCGTGCGTCTTGTAGTAGTCCGAGCCCCAGTCGAACGCCTCGAAGTCAAGGGTGAATTGGCCGTCACGCTCGGCGCATATCTTGAGAACCTCGACGGCGGCATCGACGACCTCCGGCCCGATCCCGTCGCCGCCCATCGCGGCGATCTTGTGATGGCGCATGCGTTCTCCCGACTGAGCGTTTCCGCCCGCAGCCTACCGAGACCGCGCAAGGTCGGACAAGGGGCGGTCCACGCGTCCTCCTCGCGGTTTTGCGTGGCTTCACCTCGCGTTAACCGCGATGCCGCAGTGTAGGCGGGTAGCTCGGGCGACAATGTAGTGTCTGGCATCCGCTTACGTCTTGCCGTGCTGGCTGTCGCGCTCGCAGCGCCGACCGTTGGCTATCAACTATGGGCCTCGGCCCAAACGCGCGAGCGCGCCATCGCACGCGCAGTGACCCGCGCGGAGGAACTCGCGAGCCTCGCGGCCGCACAGGAGAACGACTCGCTGGCCGAAGCGTCGAACCTGACCCGCGTTCTGACCCGCGTCCCGGTGATCGTCAACGCCAGTCAAGGCGAGTGCCACCAGCTCCTGCGCGACATTACCAATGAGCACCCTCGCGTGGACCTCATCGCGGTCGAGCGCGCGGACGGGTCGGTCGCGTGCACGAGCGCACAGCCGATCCCACCCACATACAACCTGGCCGATCGCGCCTGGTTTCAGGAGGCGACGGCTCCAGACGCCCCAGCGACCGTGGTGAGCGACCTATTGATTTCGCGGGCCAAGGGCTATCTGGGCGTCATCGTCGCGTCCGGCTTGCGGCAACCCGGCTCCACCGAAAGCCAGGGTGCGATCAGCGCGCTGATGAAATTGTCCTGGTTCTCAGACATCGCCACCAAACTCTCCGAGTCGACCGGCGCATCCGTGCAAATCGTCGATGTCCGCTCCGGTTCCATCATTGCGCATTCCGCCTCCTCGAGCCAAGTCACCGGAGACCAACTGTCGCCGCGGCTGATCGCCGCAATGAGGACCTCGCCGGGGGGAACGATCGAGACCGCCGACGATGGTGGCCAGACCGAGATCGTCGCCTTTCGATGGTTGCCGTCGGACCAAGGCCTGCATTCGACGGTGCTGGTCAGGATGCGAAAATCGGCGGTCCTCGAGTATGCCAATCAGCAGCTCGTGCTCGGTCTGCTCACGACCGGAGCCGTCCTGTTGGCAGGCATCCTGGTCGCCTGGTGCGTCGCCGAGATCTCGATTGTGCGGCCGCTCTCGGTGCTCGCCGGAATGGCGCTGCGGTTGAGTGGTGGAGATCTCGAAGCCCGCGTCGCCCTGCAGACGCTCGGCGTGAGCGAACTCAGGGTGTTGGGAGAGACCCTGAACAGGGCGGTCGAACAAATCCAGGCTCGCGACTCCAAGCTCGAGCAAATGACGCTCAGCGACCCTCTCACCGGGCTCGCCAACCGGCGCTGCTTCGACAGAGCCTTGGAACGCGAGTGGTTCCGGGCCGGCCGGTCCGGTGGCTCGCTTGCGGTCCTGATGGTCGATGTCGACTATTTCAAACTCTTCAACGACAGTTATGGCCACCTTGCCGGCGATGATTGCCTGCGCCGGATCGCACAAGCCGTCGCGGGCGAGGCTCGATCGACTTTGGACGTCACAGCACGGTTCGGCGGCGAGGAGATCGCCCTGCTGGCGCCTAATATCGACCCGGCGAAAGCGCTGGAACTGGCCGAGCGGGTCGTCGCGGCGGTCAGGCGCTTGGAACTCACCCATGCCGCCTCTCCGCTGCATTGGGTCACGGTGAGCGTTGGGCTTGCCGTCGGCGCACCCGGTGAGCTTGGCGAAGCGCCCGAGACGTTGATCCAGGCGGCCGACCAGGCCCTCTATGAAGCCAAGCGTAGTGGCCGGAATCGTGCCGCGTCGGCGAGATCCAAGGAACGCGCGCTCGACATGGCATGGTGCCCGGCCGTGAACGACGGATGACTCAGCTCTCGGCCGCCTCGGGCAGGCGTGAGATCGTGTCGCTGCCGAGTTTCGTCCGGATCGTGCCGTCGACGATCGACGCCTCCGACCACGGCAGCCGGTGCAACGACTTGCCGATGCCGCCGACCCCACCCACTCGCACGATTAAGTAATCGATACCGCCGCCGCCGCAGGCTGCCAGCGCGTCGACGGCGTGCGCCACAACCTCGCCATCAGCCGAACTGACCGGCATGCCATCGAGTGTCGCGACCGAAAAGAGCGGCTCGCCGGCGCGGCGTTCACTGCGTCTTTGCTCCGCGTCCACCGTGTCTGCGATCCGAGCGCGGTGGCCCAGCCATCGCCATGAGCCGAAGATGTCCACTGCGAGGAGGAAGAGGTTGGAGTAGAGCAACTGCGTCTGGTGGGTGAACAGGCCAACGGTGACCCAAGCGGCCGCACCGAGGGTGAACACCACGAAACCCCATCCTGTGACACGCACGCCCAGGTTCGATGCCGTCATCAGCGCCGCGATGCACGTCGCCGCCAACGCCACCCACCCTGCCGCATCCGCCACAGCCATCCCCCTCCGATCCGAGCGGTGCTAACGGCACGGCCACTCGAACGTTCAGTTGGAACCCGCGGCCAGCAGCGACTTTAAACGCCAAAGCGCTGGAGTTGGCATGCAGGACGACATTTCGAACGATTGGCCCGGCAAAGCGGACGGCGTCCCGCGCCCGCCGACATCGGCCGAGCTGAACGACATCAGCGCCCAGCAAGGGCTGATCACGGACGAATGGGCACCCGCGCCGCTGAACGGGCAGGCGCGTCCCCCCAAGCCCCAGCATGACACTACCGAGACCTGAGGCATCGCGAAGGTTCAGCGCTTCACGCCCATTGCCTTGAAAAACGTATAGCAGAAAACGCCGTCCGGCTCCGTCGTGCGGAGAAGTGCGCGGATACCGGCATCGAAGCTGGCGGCATCGATCAGTCCACTCCGGACGGCTTCGTCACGGACCCCTGCAACCATGGCGGTGAAGGTGTCGCGGATGAACCCCTGCACGAACGCCGGGCGGCTCGCGTCGACGTAGACCAGCCGAGGCGAGACCTGGACGGAGTGCAACCCGGCCGATGTCAGTAACGGGTAGAGGCGACGGCCGATGTGCGCGTCGCCACCCGCTTGGCGCTGCAGCTCCACTTGGCATTGGATCGCGCGACGGGCATTCGGGTCGTCGGGATGGAACAGCGTGGAGCCGTGGTCGCCGTCGATGACGGTCAAGGTGCCGCCTGGCCGCACAACGCGGCATAGTTCGGTCAACGCCGCGTCAGGGTCGGGCAGGTGCTCGAGCACGAAGCAGATGAAGGCATGGTCGAATACGGCATCGTCGAACGGAAGCGCCCGGATATCGCCCTGCTGGAAAGTAGGGCGCGGTAGTCCGGCGATTGCAACCCGTGCCTCGGCCGCAAGAAGTGACTCGGCGGCGATGTCGAGACAGGTGATGTTCGCCTCAGGGCTGGCCTGGATGAGCGGGATCGTCTGGGCTCCGACGCCGCACCCAGCCTCCAAAACCCGGCTACCGGCGGAGTAGGCGGTGTCGTGGTGGAGCAAGGCTTGCAGAGTGCGAGCTTGATCTTGAAGGCGGCGACCCTCCACCGGGTCGTAGCCGTGCACGTAGGCTTGTCGCATGGGTGGTTCCCTCGACGAGCGACGGTCAGCTCTTGGACCAGCCGCGATCCGTTTGTTTCCAGTAGGTCAGGTCGTGGCCGGCAGCTTTCGCCGTCGTCCAGCGGAGACGGGCCGAGGTGACGGAGGCCGGGTCGGAGCCGTCGAACAGGTCGAAAATCCGGAGCCAATCGTGCAGAGGCGCCTCGCGGCCATCAAGGAGGAACAGGAAGCGCGCGGCGTTGGGGCGCTCCTCGGCGTCGGTCAGCCAGATGGGTTGGAGAGCGGGGGCCTGCTTGCCGGCGGGGGTGCGGGCGGTGGCGTTCGGCAGCCAGTCCGGGTCCTTGCAGTCCCACAGCGTCTGGCTCAGCGCGTCGGCGCGGGCGGGGGTGGCGCACAGGATGACGGCGCGCTCGCCCGCCGCCAGGGTGCGGCCGAGCAGAGCGGGGAGCGCCTGTTCGATCGTCGTCCGGGTGAGATGGTAGAAGCCGATGTCGGCCATGGCTGGTTCCGAAGGCGGTGCGGTGCGGCCGCAGCCGTCACCGAGCCGGAGAGGCTGCCCGGGGGGAGTGTATCGGAGCGGCTGGGGGAGTAGAAGGCGGGATGGCCGTGACTCTCAGCTTCTACATTGCGCGACAGTTCATGGCGGCGGTGTTGTCGATGCTGGCGGCGCTCGCAGGGATCGTCTCGCTGTTCGATTTCATCGAGCTGCTCCGGCGATCGGCGACCAAGCCGGACGCGACGTTCGGGCTCGTGGTGCAGATCGCGGGATTGCGCATCCCGTTTGTGGCCATGCAGATCCTGCCGTTCGCCGTCCTGCTCGGGGGCATCCTGGCGTTTTGGCGCCTAACTCGATCGAGCGAGTTGATCGTGGCGCGGGCGGCGGGGGTGTCGGCGTGGCACTTCCTTTCGGCGCCGCTGCTGTGCGCGATGATGCTGGGCGCCATCGCGACCGGCGCCGTGAGCCCGTTGGCGTCGGCGATGCTGGCGCGGGCGGAGGCGCTCGACAATGCTTATCTCAAGACGGCGGCCGGCTCGACCGCGCTGACCGGCGGCCAGTTGTGGTTGCGCCAGTCGGATCGCCAGTTGCAGCCGGGCGGGGTGGCGATCCTGCATGCGCGGACCGTGTCGATCGACCGTAAGACGCTGATCGCCAACGATGTGAGCGTGTTCCGGCTCGACGACCAGGACCGGCTGCTGGCGCGGGTCGAGGCGACCCGGGCGGTGCTGCAACGCGGCGATTGGCTTTTGGAGAACGCGAATCGCATGTTGCCGGATAAGTTGCCGGAGACGATCGGAACGATGACGCTGCCCACGGATCTGACGGTCGGACGGGTGCAGGACAGCTTTGCCAGCCCTGACACGCTGAGCGTGTGGGCGCTGCCCGACTTCATCGGATTGTTGGAGCGGTCGGGCTTTTCGGCGATCCGGCACCGGCTGCATTTCCAAGCACTGCTGGCGTTGCCGCTGCTGGCGGGGACGATGGCGCTGGTGGCGGCCGGGTTCAGCATGCGGGCGACGCGGCGGGGCGGCGTGGCCCAGATGATCGCGAGCGGGGTGGCGGCCGGGTTCCTGTTGTTCGTTGTGAGCAAGGTGGCGGAGGAGTTCGGGCAATCCGGGACGTTGCCCGCGCCGCTCGCGGCCTGGGCGCCGGCCGGCGCTGGGTTGATGCTGGCGGTTGCTCTCCTGCTGCATCTCGAGGACGGTTAGCGCTCGCTGATGCGCATCCGTCTCATGGGTTGAGATCGCAGGGGGCCTGCACCGTTCCGTCGTGGAGGCAGGCGGCGAGCTTGGTCGTGAAGACCCGAGCGCCGGCGGGATCGAGATGGGTGCCATCAGCAAAGAACTGCGGCGGCCACACTGGGATGCCGTCGAGCAGGGTGGCGCCGGCTTGGGCGGCAATGCCGGCGAGGTAGCTGTGGTAAGCGGTCAACGTCGCGTCGGTCTCGCCGTGCGTCGCGGCGAACGGCATGATCAGGAGCGCGGCCGGAACGCCCTTGGTGCGGAGCGCGGCGAGAGCAGCCTCGAGCTCGGCCTGCTGCAGCGCCATGACGATGAAGCGTTCGGGATGTTCGGGGCGGACCGGGTTGCCGCCGACGTAAGGCGCCCAGCCGCGGTCGGCGGTCACCGAGGCAAGGCGCGCCTGGTTGACGCCGTAGCGCCCAAAGATGCGGCCCTGGACGAGATTGCCGAATGAGAGCGAGGGGAATCCGGCCGCATAAAACCAATCACGCGCCCGGCCGCCGAGACCGTCAGGAGTGGGAGTGGCAAGGCTTTCCGTGTCGCCGAGATCGGACGCAAGGCGCTCGATGGCGAGGACGTCGCCGCCTGACAGGAAGCCGTAGCGGATGGAGAGCGTCCAGAAAAAGCGGCTGACCGGTCCGAAATGCTCGGGCGCGAGGGAGATCACGGCCTGGCGCGGCAGCGTGGGACAGGTGAGCGCGCGGTCGATGGCGACCCGCGTCTCGATGGCGGTGCCGGCCGCTAAGCCGAAATTGGTCGCGGGGATGGGCAGGCTGGCGGGCTCGAGACCGGCCTCGAGCCGCGAGTCGCCGAAAAAGGCGATCTGGCCGAGCTGACAGTCGTGCAGGAGGTGCCTCTTGGCCGTCCACGACGCGTAGCCGCTTTCCATGAAGGCCATGGGGAGGGCGGCGGTGTAGGCCCAAACCACTGCGATGATGCCGATCAGGGTCGCGGCGAAGACGATCAGGTATCGGTGGAAGGGCGCCGGATCCATTGTTGGCGAGGACTGGCGCAAAACCCCGGCCGGCGCAACCGGCGCGTGCGGCGTTGGGGCTGATATCAATGGGTTTGTGGCTGTGACGCTACCACGCGGGCGGGAAAGCCGCCGGGCGCTTTTGTCCCCGGCAGGGGGACTGTATAGAGCGACATGCCCCGCCAGACCCGCAGGACCGACGTGCCGTGGATCAGACGCCTGCTCCTGCTGTCGTTAGCCGGGCTGGGCATGATGGCCGCCACCGACCCGGCGGCGGCGCAGTTCACCCGTCGGCGTGCGCCCGGGCCTCCGGCCAAGCCGATCACGCGCAACGACCCGGTCGCGTTCACGGCCGACCAGGTGAGCTACGACCGCGACCACGGGCTGGTGACCGCGACCGGCAACGTCGAAGCCTGGCAGAACGATCACATCATCCGGGCCGACCGGATCACCTTCGACCGCAACACCGACGTCGTGGCGGCGATGGGTCACGTCACCATGATCGAGCCGGACGGCCAGGTGCTGTTCAGCGACTACGCGGAGCTGACCCAGGGCATGCGGGACGGCGTGCTGCGGGAGATGAGCGCCATCCTCGCCGAGAACGGACGGCTGGTGGCCAACGGCGCGCGGCGGACCGAGGGCAAGGTCAACGAGATGAGCCGCGCGATCTACACGACGTGCAATCTCTGCGCGAAAGACCCGACCAAGTCGCCGCTGTGGCAGATCCGGGCCCGCGATGCCGTGCAAGACCAGGTCAATCATCGCATCGAGTATCGCGACGCGGTGCTGGACATCTACGGCATTCCGGTCGGCTGGCTGCCGTATTTCTGGCATGTCGACCCATCGGTGAAGCGGGCCAGCGGCTTCCTGATCCCGTCCTACGGGCACGTGAAGAACCTCGGGCAGTTCGTGCAGACACCCTACTACTGGGCGATCGACGACCAATCGGACGCGACGTTCACGCCGACGTTCAACACCGACCAGTATCTGAACGTCGATTCGCTGTATCGACGGCGGTTCAACGATGGCGCGATCAACATCGACCTCGGGCTGGGCTACGATCAGGGCAAGGGCCAGGCCGCAATCTTCTCGGACGGCAATTTCTCGTACAACGACACCTGGCGTTACGGTTTCAACCTGAACCGCGCGACGTCCTCGGTCTACCTGCGCGACTACAAGTTCAACAATCACGCCGACATCCTGACCTCGAACGTCTTCATCGAAGGCTTCGGCACCGGGGCGTACAGCCGCCTCGATTCACAGGCCTATCAGGGGCTGGTGTCGAGCATCAGGCAGTCGCGCCTGCCCTATGTGTTGCCACGCTACACCTACAGCTTCTTCGGCGAGCCCGATGCGCTGGGAGGCCGGTTCAGCTACAACACCCAGGACTTCAACGTCATCCGCGACACCGGGACCAGCACGCAGCGGTTGAGTTCATCGCTGCGCTGGGACCGGCCATTCCAGAACACCCTGGGACAGCAGTGGACCCTGACGGTGCAGGCGGATGCTGCGGCCTATCACGCGACGGCGCTGAACGAGCCGCCAAACTACGCGCCGGTGACGTCGGCGACGACGGCCCAGGCGCAGCCGAATGTGGCGCTCGAGGTGAGGTGGCCGTTTCTGCGGGAAGGCCAGGGGCGGCAGGTGATCGAGCCAATCGTTCAGGCGATCGTCGGACCATACACGGCGGGGCTGAAGCGCAAGACGATCCCGAACGAGGACAGCCTGGACTTCGAGTTCACCGACCAGAACCTGTTTTCGATCAACAAGTATCCTGGCATCGACCGGCAGGAGGGAGGCGGCCGGATCAATGCCGGGCTGCACGTGAATTGGACCGCGGGCGGCATGAGCCTGGACAACCTCGTCGGGCAGAGTTTCCGCTCGAAAGCGTCGGACACGTTCCCGGTTGGCAGCGGCCTCGAGCATCGGGCGTCCGACATCGTGACTCGAACGACTTTCACCCCGGCAAGCTGGTTCGACCTGACCGGGCGGACCCGGCTGGACCGGCGCAACCTGAGCCTGCGGTTCGCCGATGTGCAGGGCAGCACGGGCTACGAGCATTTCCGCTTGAGCGCCGGCTACCTGTATTCGGACGTCAACCCATACACCTTCTACGATACTGCGACGATCCCGGCGAGTTATTACCAGCCGCGCAACGAGGTGACGTTGTCGGCGACAGGTAATTTCAACCAATACCGCTTCTCGGGATTTGCCCGCCGCGATCTGGCGCTCAATAAAATGGTGGCCGCTGGCGTGCGCGCGACCTATGAGAACGAATGTCTGGTCCTAGATGCCAACGTTAGCCGGCGTTACACATCTTTGAATGGTGACAATGGCGCGACGCTGGTATTGTTCCAGGTGACCTTCAAGACCGTCGGACAGTTCGGCTTCAACGCGTTCTGAACCGCCGCAGATCAGGACGCGCCCCATGCCAAGCCACCGCCCGCTTCTCCTCTGTGCTGCCCTTGCCGTGGTCGGCAGTGCCGCGGCCCTGCAGATCGTGCCGGCGGCGGCGCAAAGGCGGCCGCCGCTGGCGCCGGCTGCGCCGGCCGAGCCAATGAGTTCGGAAAAGATCGTCGCCGTCGTCAATGGCGACGCCATCACCTCCGGGGACGTCACCGCGCGTGGTCGCCTGTTCGCCTTGAGCACCGGGCTGCCGGTGACGCCGGAGGTGTTGGACCGGCTGAAGCCGCAGGTGCTCAAGCAATTGGTGGACGAGCGGCTGCGGCTGCAAGAGGTACAGCGGCGCAAGATCGTGGTCGGCGACCGCGAGATCGCCGAAGCGATCAGCGAAATCGAAGGCCGTAACGGGATGGCCAAGGGCGCGCTGGGAACGGCGTTGCAGGGGCGCGGGGTGGCGCTCCGCACGCTGATCGATCAGGTCCGGGTGCAGTTGGGCTGGCAGAAGGTGCTGCGCGAGGAACTAGGCGCCAAGGGCGACATCACCGACGCCGACGTCGCCGAGCAGCAGCGGCTGTTCAAGGCGCAGACCGGGCAGCCGGAATACCACGTGGGCGAGATCTTCATCCCGATCGACGACCCGGCCAAAGCCGGCGACGCCCAGCGGTTCGCCGAAACCGTCATCGGCGAGTTGCGCCGGGGCGCGCCGTTCCCGGTCGTGGCGGCCCAATTCAGCCAGGCGCAGACCGCGTTGCAGGGTGGCGACATCGGCTGGGTGCGGGCAAGCCAGCTTGATCCCGAGGTGGCGGCCGTCGTCCGCGAGATGCCGCCGGGGGCGGTCAGCAACCCGGTGCGGGTCCCGGGCGGGATCGACATCGTCACCCTGGCGAGCAAGCGGGTGATCGGTCAGGACCAATCGACGGTGCTGAACCTGCGGCAGGTGTTCATCCCGTTCACGTCGGCGGTCAACCCGGCCGCTCCGACCGAGCAGCAGAAAAAGGCGGTCGAGCAGGCGGCGCAGATCAGCAAGACCGCAAAGTCGTGCCCTGACATGGAAGCCGCCAACGAACGGGCGGGCAAGACGCGGCCGTCCGACCCGGGCGAGGTCCGGCTGGAGGGAGTGGGGTCGGTGCCGCTGCGCCAGCTGATCGGCACCTTACCGATCAGCCAAGCGAGCCGGCCCTTGGTGTCGAGCGACGGCGTTGCGGTGGTGATGGTGTGCTCGCGCGAGGTCAAGACCGATGGGGCGCCGGCCCGGCAGGAGATCAGCAATCGTCTGTTGAGCGAGCGCGTCGAGCTGACGTCGCGTCAGCTGCAGCGCGATCTGCGCCGCCGGGCGGTGATGGACATGCGGGTGGACGGCGTCGCCGCCCGTTAGCGGAACGACGGGCGAGGACCTACCGCCGCTTCGCGAGGTCATCGCCAAGCACGGGCTCGATGCGCGGCGCTCGCTCGGGCAGCATTTCTTGCTCGACCCGGGGCTGACGTTCAGGATCGCCCGGCTGCCGGGGGACCTGGCCGGGCGAGACGTGGTCGAGGTCGGGCCGGGCCCGGGCGGGCTGACGCGGTCGCTGCTCGCCGTCGGAGCCAAACGGGTGCTCGCGGTGGAGCTGGACCGGAGGGCGATCGCAGCGCTGGCGGACCTGCAGGCGCACTATCCGGATCGGCTGACCGTCATGGAGGCGGATGCGACGGGGTTGGATCTGGCCACGCTAAGCACGGCGCCTCGGCAGCTGGCGGCGAATTTGCCGTACAACGTGGCGACGCCGCTGTTGGTGGGATGGTTGCGGCAGGCCGGGTCATGGGAGCGGATGACGCTGATGTTCCAGCTCGAGGTGGCGGAGCGGATCTGCGCGGCGCCGAACACGAGCGGCTTCGGCCGGCTCAGCGTGCTTGCGCAGTGGACCTGCGCGGCGGCGTTATGGCTCCGGCTGCCCCCGGCGGCGTTCACGCCCCCGCCGAAAGTGTGGTCGGCCGTGGTCGGGCTGACGCCGAACACGGAGCAGCCGCCCGCGGACGTGTTCAGCGCGATGGAGCGGCTGACCGCCGCGGCGTTCGGGCAGCGTCGGAAGATGTTGCGGGGCAGCCTGCGCGCTCTGGGCGGCGAAGCGCTGCTTGACCGTGCCGGCATTGCCGCCGACCGGCGGGCGGAAACGCTCGCCATCGCCGAATGGGACCGTCTTGTCCGGCTGCTTTAAGGTGGCGCGCCCTGAGGGATTCGAACCCCCGACATGCGGATTAGAAGGCCGCCGCTCTATCCTACTGAGCTAAGGGCGCGGATGCCGGGCTTATACAAGTTGCTCGCCGTTCAGGCTACCGCGCGCACATGGCCCCGGAGCGTGACCTCGACGCGGTGCACACCGACGATCTGGCGCAGATTGCCCTCGACGAGACGGACCATTTCGCCCGGCATCGCGTCGAACATGAGGGTGACCTGCATCGTGTCGCCGAAGCGGCGGGCACGGAGCTGATCGGCGGCGAGGTCGCGACGGGCGAACGGCACCAGCACGCGAGGCAGTAGCCCTGGCTCGGCATGGGCAAGCAGGTCAAAGGTCACGGACTGGACCATGGTATTTGGCTTTCGCTGGATGATTGGCGAACACGGCCCGTCACCGCGACCGTAAGGACGACACGGCGCCTCAGGCGGCCGTGATGCTAATTCGCGACTTCATCCAACACGTCATCCGCGGACGCTAGGTCAGCGCGGTCGTCCGCGCAAGGGTCAGGGGAACCGCACGACTTGGCAGACGATGCAAATCGAGCCGCCATGCCGGCTGGGTTCTTCGGTCCAGGCATGGCCGATCACCAGGCACTCGGGCTGCGAGGATTTGCGGCCAGATCGCCGGCGGAGCGTTTCGGCGCGCTCACCCATCGTGGCGTGGTGGGTCAGCTTGACGGTGCCGTAATCGGGGGTGTCGGGGTCGAGCGCCATGGTCCCAGTAGGTCAGACGCCGCCGAGTCGCGCATAGGTGCGGCCGGTCACAGTTCCGAGGGTTGGCAGGAGCCGCGGACCACGGCGCGGTCGCCATAATAGAGCAGTGCGCCGGTTTTGCGGTCGATCTCGGTACGGCCGCCGGAGCGGGGCGAGGCGAAATCGTAGACGACATGCGCGGCGTCGAAGGTGACGAGCTTGCCGTTCCCGATGAACTGGGGCGGGGCGCCGCCGAGACCGTCGGAGATGCTGACGATGCCGCGGTCGGGGAAGATCTCGAGGTGCCTGACGAACTGGCCCAGCGCGAGATCGCCCGACTGGGCGACGTAGCAATTGAGCACGAGCTTCGCGGGAGGGAGCGGTGCGGCGGCCAGGGCGATGGGCGCGCCGAAGGTCAGAGCGAGGGCGAGCGCCCGCCTCATGGTGCGCCGTGGTCGTCGATCGTGCGCAGGATGGCGGCCCAGCCCGGCCGGTCGAGGCTGGCGTCGGCCCGCATGGCGGCGTGCAGACCCGCGTCGGTCCCGTGTTGGGCACGCAGGCTTGCGGCAGTGGCAGCCGTCGTTAGCGAGATGCTGCCGGGGCAGTTGCGTTCGAGCGCGGGCCTGAGCACCGCCATAGCCGCGCCGATGCTGGCGAAGGTGCCGAGCAAGGCCATGTCGTCGCCCTGGAGCTCGGCGAGTTCGACCGCGCCGGTTCGGCCGCCGACCATGTAGGAGGGACGGGTCTGGTCGGCGGGTGTAAGCAATAGCGAGAGATACCCGTCATAATCGTCGTGCTCGTGAGCAGCGTAGGAGCACGCAGTGACGCGGATCGTGGCGCGGACGGCATCGACATCGCGGCGCGTCAGACTACTGAGGGCACGGATGGTTGCGGTCGTGGACTCCTGGGCGTGATGCATCGAGAAAGTTTGCACCATTTTGAAGCAACCTCCATGGGTCGAGAGCTTGGTCCGGACCTCCGGGGCTCCTGCCGTGAAGCGACTTTCACCTTTTTTTCTTACCAAAAGGTTAACGGCGTTTCGTCGCGCCCAGGGATTTTCAATCACTTACACGAAAATCATAAAGTCGTGATCAAAGAAAAGCTTTCCAAGAGGTAAATCTGGCGTGTGGGACCACTGCCAAAAGGCTTGCACGGCCGTCTATAAACGCGTTCTAATGCACGTGCAGGTTGTATTGGAGCTGAGCGTGGAACTGCTTGCGGTTGTGGACAAAAAGAGCCGCGTCCTGAGCTGGGGTTCGTTGTCGCTCGATATCGACCAGCGCTCCGTTAAAGCTGGCGGCCAGATCATTGCGGCAAGCGCGGCGGAATTCGGCCTGTTGCACTTGCTGATCAGCCGGCGAAATCTGCCAATGACCAAGGAAACCATCATGGCGTGGCTGTTCGGACCCGAGCATGGCCGAGACCTGCGCCAGGTCGACATGTTCGTGGCGCGGCTGCGGCAATCCCTGGCGGCCTGCGGGCTGGCCAGTCTCATCCAGACCGTCAGCGGGCGTGGTTACGCGGTGATGGATCACCAAGGCGACGCCGCGACCCATACCCAACCGCACGGCTGGAAGATGGTGGCCCCGGCCTGGTAGTGGGTTGATCCGAGCGGTCCGTTCGGTCATGGTGCGGACGTTCAAATCCTTCCCATGCGGGAGAGTGTCGGCGCACACGGTGCCGGCCGCCGAAGGCGCAACCGGCCCCCGGAAACGCTCAGGCTTCCAGGACCGCTTCGGGATTGGACCTCTGGAAAGCCGGCGGGCTCTTGCCGCCGCACCGACGGAGTAAAGCGGCGCTGGGAGGCGTTGCTGAATCTCTCAGGTTCCCAGACAGAGGGGGGTCACGCCTGCCGGCGCCTGCCGGAGGGTGACCTTTCGTGTCGGGAGTACCCCATGGCTGAACCTGTTCTGAACATCGAAGACGAACCGCCGGAGGAGCTGCGCACGGTTCCGCTCGATGCGCTGCATCGAAGCCTCGGGGCCAAGATGGTCGGGTTCGCCGGCTACGCGCTGCCCGTCCAATACGGGCCGGGCGTGATGGCGGAGCACCTGCACACGCGCAGCAAAGCGTCGCTGTTTGATGTCTCGCACATGGGCCAGTTCAGCTTGCAGGGCGAAGGCGCGGCCCAGGCGCTCGAGGCGCTGGTGCCGAGTGACATCGAGGGGCTCGCGCCCGGCAGGCAGCGCTACACCGTGCTGTTGAACGAGGCCGGCGGCATCGTGGACGACCTCATGGTGGCCAATTACGGCGAGCGCCTCGTCATCGTGGCGAATGCCAGCCGCAAGGAGATCGACGGTCACACGTTGGCCGAGCACCTGCCGAGCGGGGTGACGCTCGAGCAGCATCCGCAGCGGGCGCTGCTCGCGTTGCAGGGACCGGCGGCGGCGGCGGTGATGCAGACGCTGTGCCCGGCAGCGGCCGCGCTCCGGTTCCTGGGTGTCGTGGAGGCGACTATCGGGGACGCGGCGGTCTGGATCAGCCGGTCCGGCTACAGCGGGGAGGACGGATTCGAGATCTCGGTGCGTGAGGAAGCCGCCGAGGCGTTGGCGCAGGCGCTGCTGGCGCATCCGGACGTGTTGCCGGCCGGGCTCGGGGCGCGGGACAGCCTGCGCCTGGAGGCCGGGCTGTGCCTGTATGGCAACGACATCGACGAGCTGACGACGCCCGTCGAGGCCAATCTGAGCTGGACGATCAGCAAGCGGCGTCGCGAGCAGGGTAACTTCGTGGGCGCCTTGCCGATCCGCGACCAGCTCGAACACGGGCCGACCCGGCTGCGCGTCGGTATCCGCCCGACCGGCCGCGCCCCCGCGCGGGCCGATACGGTCATCCTGGCCCCCGACGGCACGGCCGCGGGCGGGGTCACCTCAGGAGGCTTCTCCCCAACGCTCGCAGCGCCGATTGCCATGGGATACGTCCGGACCGAGCTGGCCGCGGTCGGGACCGCGCTGGGATTGCTGATCCGCAAGGAGACGCAACCCGCCCAAGTCGCCGCCCTCCCCTTCGTTCCGACCAGCTACGCCAAGTAAGGAGCGAGATCATGGCTCAGACCCGGTTCACCAACGACCACGAATGGGTGCGCCTGTCCGGCGACATCGCCACCGTCGGGATCACCGATCATGCGCAGCAGGCGCTGGGTGACGTCGTCTATGTGGACCTGCCGGACGCCGGGCGGGCGGTCGAAGCCGGCCAACCCTGCGCCGTGGTGGAGAGCGTCAAGGCCGCCAGCGACGTGTATGCGCCGCTGAACGGGACGGTGACGGAGCGCAACACCGTCCTGGTCGACGACCCGGCGCTCGTCAACCGCGCGCCTCAAGCGGAGGGCTGGTTCTTCAAGATCAAGCTGGACGATGCCACCGAGTTCGACGCGCTGATGGACGAGGCGGCCTATGGCGCCTTCGTGGAGAGCTTGGCATGAGTCACCTCGACGAACTCGACGTGCTGGAGGGGCGTGACAGCTTCATCGCGCGGCATGTGGCGGCAACCGAGACGGAAATCGCGGCGATGTTGGCCGTCGTGGGGGCGCCGAGCCTCGACGCGCTGGCCGCGCGCACGGTTCCGGAGGCGATCCGAGATCTCGACGGGCTCGACCTGCCCGGGCCGATCGACGAGGCAAGCGTGATCGCCGAGTTGCGGGGATTGGCGCTGCAGAACACGCCGATCAAGAGCCTGATCGGACAAGGCTATTACGGCACGCACACGCCCCCGGTCATCCGGCGCAACGTGCTCGAGAATCCGGGCTGGTATACCGCCTACACGCCGTATCAGGCCGAGATCGCCCAGGGGCGGCTCGAGGCGCTGCTCAATTTCCAGACCATGATCGTCGACTTGACCGGGCTGCCGATCGCCAATGCCAGCTTGCTGGACGAGGCGACTGCGGCGGCCGAAGCGGTGACGATGGCGTTCAACGTCAGCCGGTCGAAGTCGCGCGCGGTATGCGTGGCGGGCGACCTGCATCCGCAGACGCGGGCGGTGCTGGCCACGCGGGCGGAGCCGGTCGGGTTGACGCTGATCGACGTTCCGGCCGGGGACGTCGCGGCGATCGGGGCGGCGGCCCCGCTTGCGGTCGTGTTGCAGTATCCGGGGACGACCGGGGCGGTGCGCGACCTCCGGGCGGAGATCGCGGCAGCGCATGCGGCCGGGGCGCTGGCGATCGTGTGCGCGGACTTGTTGTCGCTGGTGCTGCTGACACCGCCGGGCGAGATGGGCGCGGATGTCGTGGTCGGGTCGGCGCAGCGGTTCGGCGTGTCGATGGGGTTCGGCGGGCCACATGCGGCGTTCTTCGCGACGAAAGATGCGCTCAAGCGGCAGATGCCGGGGCGGCTGGTGGGGGTGAGCCAGGATGCGGCCGGGTCGCCCGCGTTGCGGCTGGCGCTGCAGACGCGCGAGCAGCATATCCGGCGCGAGAAGGCGACGAGCAACATCTGCACGGCGCAGGTGCTGCTGGCGGTGATCGCCGGGTTCTATGCCGCGTGGCACGGGCCGGAGGGGCTGAAGCGGATCGCGCGTCGGGTCAACCTTCAGGCACGGCTGGTGGCCGGGGCGGCGGTGCGCGCCGGGTTCACGCTGCGGCATGACGGATTCTTCGATACGGTGGCGGTGGACGGGCCGGGCGCGACGGCACTGCTGGCGCGGGCGGCCGAGGCCGGGTTCAATCTGCGGGCGCTGCCGGGCGGGGGCGTGGCGGTCTCGCTGGACGAGACGGTGACGCGGGAGGAGTTGGAGCGGCTGGCGGCCGTGTTCGGGGGCGACCTGGGCGAGACGGCGGGCGCCTTGCCGGTGGCGCTGCTGCGGAGTTCGCCGATCCTGACCGAGCCGGTGTTCCATGCGCATCACGCGGAGCACGCGATGCTGCGCTATCTCAAGCGGCTGGAGGACAAGGACGTCGCGCTGAACCGGAGCATGATCCCGCTGGGGTCGTGCACGATGAAGCTGAACGCGACGGCGGAGATGATCCCGATCACGCTGCCGGGATTCGCGGACGCGCATCCGTTCGCGCCGGCCGAGCAGACGCGTGGCTATGGCGTGCTGACGGAGCGGCTGTCGGCTTGGCTGTGCGGGATCACGGGGTTCGCGGCGGTGTCGCTGCAGCCGAATGCGGGGAGCCAGGGTGAGTATGCCGGGCTGCTGGCGATCCGGGCGTATCACGCGGCGCGGGGCGAGGGGCACCGGGACGTGTGCCTGATCCCGAGCAGCGCGCATGGGACGAACCCGGCGAGCGCGGTGATGGCGGGGTATCGGGTGGTAGTCGTCGGGTGCGACCGGGCCGGGAACATCGATACGGCCGATCTGGAAGCGAAGGCGGAGCAGCACCAGGACAAGCTGGCGGCGCTGATGGTGACGTATCCGAGCACGCATGGGGTGTTCGAGGACGGCATCCGGGCGATGTGCGCGACGATCCATGCGCGGGGTGGCCAGGTCTATATGGACGGCGCCAACATGAACGCGCAGGTCGGGCTGACGAGCCCGGCGCGGATCGGGGCGGACGTGTGCCACCTCAACCTGCACAAGACGTTCTGCATTCCGCATGGCGGCGGCGGGCCGGGGGTGGGGCCGATCGGGGTGGCGGCGCATCTGGCGCCGCATCTGCCGAACCATCCGGCGCGGGACGATGCGGGACCGGCGACCGGGTTTGGGCCGGTGGCGGCGGCGCCGTTCGGGAGCGCCGGGATCCTGCCGATCTCGTATGCCTACATCCGGATGATGGGGCCGGCTGGGCTGAAGCGGGCGACGCAGGTGGCGATCCTGAACGCCAACTACATCGCGGCGCGGCTCCGCGAGCATTTCCCGATCCTGTATACGGATGCGGCCGGGCTGGTGGCGCATGAGTGCATCCTGGACTGCCGCGGCTTCCAGGCCGAGGCGGGCGTGGGCGTCGAGGACATCGCCAAGCGGCTGCAGGATTTCGGGTTCCATGCGCCGACGATGAGCTGGCCGGTGGCGGGAACGCTGATGGTCGAGCCGACCGAAAGCGAGGGACAAGCGGAGATCGACCGGTTCTGCGACGCGATGATCGCGATCCGCGACGAGATCGCGGCAATCGGCGCGGGACGGATGGATCGGGCGGACAACCCGCTGAAGAACGCGCCGCACACACTGGCCGAGGTCGCGGGCACGGCGTGGGCGCATGCCTATAGCCGGGATGCGGCGGCCTTTCCGCTCGATTGGGTGCGAGGCTCAAAATATTGGCCGCCGGTCAAGCGGGTGGACAACGTTTACGGCGACCGCAACCTGGTGTGCACCTGCGCGCCCCTGGAGAGCTATGCGGAGGCGGCGGAGTAGACCGCGTTCGGCCCGGCGAGACGTCGTACAACCGTCACGCGCACTCAATCAAGGTTTCGCGGCGGCGGCCTAATGGGTCAGTCGCTCGAACCTCGGAATGGTGCAATGACGCTCACGCAACTCATGTCTGGCTTGGTCATCGCCTCGATCGCGGCGGTCTCACTTCCGGCCAATGCAACGACAGTCGCGATCAACTACACCGGCCTCAACGGCTACACCGCCGTCGGCAGCTTCACCTACAACGGCGCGACGGCGCCGACGGTGATCACGGAAGCCAACGGCGCGGCCGCGACGAACGTCATCCAGTCTTTCAGCATAACGTTCGCGAACCCGGCCCACACCGTGATCGAATCGGGCAGCGCGGTCATCAACGGCGTTTCATCGGACCGCTTCTTCCGGCTGACCTACAACACGTCGACGAACGCGATCACGACGCTCGATGCCGACATCGGCGGCACCTATACGTACTTCCTGTCCAATTTACGCACGCCGACCGGTTCGGTCGTTCCGGCCGGGCAGACTGGCTTCAATTTCTTCGACCGCACGAGGGCCAACGCCGCGCTCGATACCGCGCCGACGATTACGACGACCGTGAGCGCCAATGTCGCCGTGCCGGAGCCGTCCAGCGTGCTGGTGCTGCCGGTTGCACTGCTCGGGTTGCTCGCGATGCGTCGCCGCCAGGCTTAGTCCGTGCCGCGGACGAGGTGAGGGGTCGCGTCTGACCTGACCTGCACTTGCGCACAGGAGGAGACCTCCGCACAACCGGTGGGATGAGCCGTCGAACAACATCCCTCGTGCGAGTCCTGATGGCTGCGGGCCTGCTTGCGTCGTGCGCTCCGACGCCTCTCGTGATGGGCGTGATCGACCCCGAGCGGGTCGAGGCGCAGACGACGGCGGCAACGGAGCAGACATGTACGCTGCGGCGGCGGGCGAGCCTGGCGGTGACGTTGGCCGGGTTGCCGATGGTGAGTGCGACGATCAATGGGCAGCCGGCGCGGCTGATCGTGGATACCGGGGCGGAGAGCTCGATTATCGGAGTGGCGGCGGCCAAGCGGCTGGGGGTGACGAGCAAATACGATTTCGCGCGCTCGATGCGCGGAATCAGCCAGGAGATGCGCACCGGCGATGCGCGGCTGGAGAGCATGAGCCTGGGCGGGGCGACGCTGAGCTATCCGCGCGTTCTCGTCGGACCGGTCGATCTGACCGTGGGCGGGGTCGAGGCGGATGGTCTGCTGGGCGCGTCGCTGCTGTCGGATTTCGATCTCGACCTCGACGTGCCGAACCGTCGGCTGGTTCTGTATGATCGGACGGAATGCGACGGGCTACGGCCGCCCTGGGGTGGACGCGTCACGGCGCTGCAAACGACGCGATCGCTGAGCGCGCACCCGTTCTTCCCGATCACGATCAACGGGCGGACGCTGAGCGCCTCGCTGGACTCCGGGGCGCAACGGACGGTGATCGCGGCGGCTGCGGCGCAGCGAGCCGGGATCGGCGCGGGGACACGTGTGCCGGGGAGCGAGGTGCGGGCGCGCGGGGCGGGGGGCGAGATCCTACCGGCGGAACTGCATGGGCTGCGGGACTTGCGGGTGGGGGACGTGCCGGTCCGCACGCCGGTGCTGGTGACGGCGGTCAACCTGCCGAACGACATCGACGCGCTGCTGGGGGCTGATTTCCTGGCGACGCACCGGGTTTGGCTATCGTACGGGTCGCGGCGGCTGTTCATTCAGTAGGTCGCCTCGCGGACCGTCATCGCGAGCCGCTTTTTGCGGCATGTTGATCAGGGGCGGCGTAGGCGATCCGTGCCGATGGATTGCCGCGTCGCTGCGCTCCTCGCAACGACGGAGAGCGTGGCTGTTCTCGGTCAGAAGATGGGCGCGTCGTAGAGGCGGGTGGCGGCGGGGCCGATGGAGAGTTGGGGTTGGGAGGGGAGGTCGACGCGGAGGGCGCGTTCGCGGGCGGTGACGGTGGCGCGGGTGGCGGCGACGATGGTGCGCAGGCTCTGGCGGGGTTGACGGATGGCGCGGAGAAGGGCGTCGCCGAAGACGGTGTGTTCGGCGCCGGCTTGGCAGCCGAACGAGGTGCGGTCGGCGCGGGCGGCGGTGAAGATGATGCGGTGCGGCGCCTCCAAGGGCGGGATGAAGGAGCCGGAGAAGCAGGCGGAGAGGATCAGGACCGTGTCGCGGTCGCGAAGCGGGGCGAGCCAGGCGCGGAGAGCGGCCGGGTCGATCGGCTCGAGTTCGTCACCATGAGCGCTGCGCCCGAGCAGGCCGGGGGCGCCGTGGGTGCTGACGTAGACGAGGACGACGTCATCCGGACCGGCGGTCGCGGCGACGCCGGACAGGGTGGCGGCGACAGCGCCGGGTTCGACGGCGGGGTAGCGGCTGGAGTCCGCGTTGGCGAAAATGGCGGGGACGACGCGGAAGGCGGGCGCGCCGCGCTCCAACGCTGCTGGAAGGGCGGCGACGTCGTTCTCGGACCAGGTTTCGTCGAACATGCCGAGGCCCACATACCAGAGCCGGGGTGCGGCGGGCGGCGGTTGGGCGGTGGCGCAGCCGCAGAGCGCGAGTAAGACGGAGAGTGCGAGGGCGGCTGCGCGCATAGGTCAGTAGCCGCGGGCGATGTCGAAGCGATTGGGAAGCGGCGCGCCGTCGCGGTGGGCGCGGAGATTCTCGAACAGGATTTCGAGGCTGCGATCGTTGTAGGTGTTGGGATCGTCGGCCGAGTTGTGCGGCGTGATGACGAGGTTCTTCGTCGTCCAAGCGCGATGGCCCGGCGGCAGCGGCTCCGGGTCGAACACGTCCAGCACCGCGCCGCCGAGATGGCCGGACTCGAGCGCGTCCAGCACCGCGTCCTGGTCGATCAGGCTGCCGCGGCCGACGTTCACGATGCCGGCGCCGCGGGGCAGCATGGCGATGCGGTCGCGACTGAGCAGGCCCTTGGTGGCCGGGGTCAGCGGGGTGGCAAGGTAGAGGAGCTCGGTTTGCGGCAGGATGCTCTCGAGCGCGTCGATGCCGATGACGTCGTGGCAGGCCGGGTGCGGCGTGGCGGTGGTGCGCACGCCGGTGACGTGCATACCGAAGGCGCGGGCGTGGGCAGCGGCGCTGCCACCCAGGGTGCCGAGGCCGACGAACGCGACGCGATGACCGGCGAGGACGGAGCCGTGCATCATGGTCCAAGTGCCGGCGCGCTGGTGGGTGAGCACGGCGGGCATGCGGTTGATGAGCATGAGCATCGCCATCAGGCCGTATTCGCCCGCCTTGGCCGCATGGGTGCCGCGGTTGTTCAGCAAAGCGACGCCATCGGGCAGCCAGTCGAACGGGGCGAGCTTATCCAGTCCGGCAGAGGTCACATAGATCATCTTCAACTTGGGCGAGGGCGGCAGGCCCTCGGCGACCGCGGCCGTATGGGCGACGAGCACTTCGGCATCCTGCATGCCGGCGGTAAAGCTTTCCGGCGTTTCGCCGAACGAGAGGGCGTGCCCCTGCGCGACATCTGGCGCGGAGTGGGCGGCCTTGTCCCAATTGGCTGGGGTGAGAGGGAAGTTGGTCGCGCTGGGCTTGCTCTGCAGGTGGATACGCAAGGAGACCTCTATTTCGATAAATCGTGAAGCAGGATGGCCGCAGTTTGGGCGACGTTCAAACTCTGGACCGGGCCGAGCGACGCGATGCGGATGCGGCGGCGGCATGCGGCTTCGACTTCGGGGAGCAGGCCGAACTCCTCGTTGCCGAGGACGAGCATGACGGGGCGATCGCGCGGCAGGGCGGCAAGCACCGTGGCATCCGGGGCGAGCGTCGCCGCCGCGGTGCGATAGAACGGTTCGACGGCCTTCAGCATGGCGGGGAGGTCGGGCGTCAGGAACAGGTCGAGCTGTTCGAGCCCACCTTCGGCGACGCGGTAGGCGGCATCCGACGGGAATGCCTGGTCGGCGGTGTCATGTAGGATGAGCGCGGGCACGCCGAAGAAGGCGGCGCTGCGGGCGATGGCGCCGAGGTTGTGCGGGTTGCCGATGCCATCGAGGGCGAGAAGGAGCTTGTGGCGAGGCGGATGGGCCGGGTCGAACCGCGCGATGGGGCGGGGGTTGGCCAGCGCGACGATGCCGCCATGATGGGTGGTGCCGGCGACACGCTCGAGCTCGTCGGGCGGGAGCAGCCGATAGGGTAGGCGGCGGCGGGCCATGATGGCGCAGAATGGGCCGGCATGGGCCTTGACGGTGTCGCCATAGAAGAGCCGGTTCACGTCATCGGGTCGGCGGGCGAAGAGTGCGGCGACGGCGTTGAGGCCACAGATGCGGTCATCGGGCATGGGCGTGCTTCCGCCGCGGGGCGGGGCGTGTCAACCTTTTGGGATGCGGAAGGACGGCCCTCATCCGACGCTCTCCCGAGGGGAGCGGGCTTCAGACGTGCCACCGCTGTTGTTCCGGAGCGATGGGTTGGTCGTGTTGGATAAGCCGGCTGGATTGCCGGTGCATGCGGGGCCGCGGGGTGGGGCGAGCGTGGAGGATTGGTTTCCGCTGCTGTCGCGGCGGCGGAGCGGGCCGTGGCTGGTGCATCGGTTGGACGCTGATACGGCGGGGTGCCTGGTGGTGGCGCTGCGGCGGGCGGCGCTGGTCGAGGCGCAGGCGCTGTTCGCGGCCGGGGCGGTGCGGAAGGTGTATTGGGCGGTGGTCTCGGGCGGGCCGGCGGAGGAGGCCGGGGAGGTGGACGCGCCGTTGCTGAAGACGAGCCGGCCAGGCGGGTGGCGCATGGTCGTGGACCCGGCGGGGCAGCCGGCGCGGACGGCGTGGCGGGTGTTGGGGCGCGGCGGCGGGCTGGCGTGGCTGGAGGTGCTGCCGCAGACGGGACGCACGCATCAGGTTCGGGTGCATTGCGCGCATCTTGGGTGCCCGCTGGTGGGCGACCCTGTCTATGGCCGGGCGGATGGGCGGCTCCATCTGTTGGCGCGGGCGATCACGCTGCCGTTGGCCGAGCCGGTGACGGCAGAGGCACCGGTGCCGGCCCATATGGTGGAGGCGCTGCGCGGGTTGGGCTGGTCGGGCGACGACGAGATTAAGCGGCGAGGAGGGGTTTGACGAAATCGGCGAGATTGCCGCCGGGGAAGAGGTGCGCAGGGATGCCGCAGGCGGCGGCGGCTTCGAGGTCGGTGGGCTGGTCGCCGACGAGGAGGCAGCGGGCCGGGTCGAGGTCCCAGGCGGCGATCAATTCCTGGATCATGCCGGGGCCGGGTTTGCGGCGGGGGTCGGCGCGGCGGTAGGCCTCGAGTGGGGCCTCCGGGTGGGTGGGGCAGAAGCGGAGGTCGTCGACGTTGCCGCCCTCGGCGCGGATCTGGTCGATCATCCAGGCGGACAGCGTCGCGAATTGGGCTTCGTCGTATTTGCCGCGGGCGATACCGGCTTGATTGGTGACGACGAAGACGTGCCAGCCCGCGTCAGCGGCGGCGCGCATGGCGTCGATGGCCCCGGGAATGAACTCGAACCGCTCCTGCTCGCCCACCCAGCCGTGGTCGTGGTTGATGACGCCGTCGCGGTCGAGGAACAAGGCGCGGCGGCGCAGGCGCGCGGGCAGCTCGGTCTGCGCGCGCTCGAGGTCGGCGGGGATGCCGATGTCGATGAAGTAGCCGTCGCCGATCGTGCCGCGCACGGCCCCGTCGCCGATGAGCCCCGGCATGACGTCGCGCTCGAGCGAGCAGGGGTCCGACACGCGGTCGAGCACGCTGCGGCGCAGGAGGTAGAAGCCGGCATTGGCCAAGCCGGGCTGGCCGGCAACGAGGGGGCGGTCGTGGAACGCGGTGACCCGGTCGCCGTCGAGTTCGGCCACGCCAGCCCGGCTCGCATCCGGCAGATGGCGGAAGATCATGCGCAGCACCACGTCGTCGCCGTCGGTGGCGGCGTCGGCGAGCAGGCGGGCCAGGTTGAAATCGAGCCAGGAATCGCCGTTGCAGAGCAGGAATCGGTCGGCGAGGTGGGCGCGGGCCTGGTGCAGCGCGCCGCCGGTGCCCGCCCGGCCCTGTTCCGGGCAACAGATCAGGCGCATCGGTTTCGGCAGACTGGCGGCCATCTCCGGCAGCATCCGTTCGACCTCTTCGGCGAGATAGCCGGTCAGCAGCAGCGTTTCTTCGATACCGAAGCGGCAGAGCTCGCGGAGCACCCAGGCGACGAACGGCCGGTCGCCGCAGGGCAGCAGCGGCTTGGGCGTGTTGGCGGTCAGCGCGCCGAGCCGGGTCCCGAGTCCGCCGACGAGGATCGCGGCTTGCTTGATCGTGACCGACATCGAGCGGCTCAGCCTTGCGGAAACATGGTCCGCTCGACCAGGGCGCAGACGACGTGCGCGGCGGTGATATGGATCTGCTGGATGATCGCCGTCTTGGTCGAGGGCGCGGCCAGCACGCTCTGGCAGTGCTCGCGCATCGGGCCAGGGTTGGCGCCGGCGAAGGCGAAGCAGATCACACCCTTGGTCTTGGCGGCGTCGAAGGCGCGGAGCACGTTCTTCGAGGTGCCGGAGGTGGAAATTCCGATCAGGATGTCGCCCTCCTGACCGAGGCCGAGCACCTGCCGCTCGAACACCTTCTCGTAGCCGTAATCGTTGCCGATCGCGGTCAGGTTCGAGCTGTCGGTGGTGAGCGCCAAGGCGGGCAGCGGGGCGCGGTCGAACATCAGGCGGGAGATGAATTCGGCGGCGATATGTTGAGAGTCGGCGGCGCTGCCGCCGTTGCCGCAGATCATCAGCTTCCGCCCGGACCGGAAGCACTCGACGATCGAGTCCGCCATTTTTTCCATGGTCCGGCGGTGATCGGCGCCGTCGCGAAAGGCGATGAAGGCGTCGACGGTTTCGTCAAGGAAGGGCGCGAGGAATTCCATGGCCGGGCTATGCCAGGTTCGGCTCGTCCGCGGCAAGTCTGACCGTTGGGGAACTGGCAGTGTGAACCGGTTGCGCATAGGAGTGTTCGTGCAACTTGATGCGGGCCGGCGATGCGCGATCTTTTGTTTCTGACCCAGCGCATCCCCTATCCGCCGATCAAAGGCGAGAAAATCAGACCGCTGCAGATTTTGCGACATTTGCGTGAAAGCTTCGCCGTCCACCTCGGCTGCCTCGTCGACGACCCGGAGGACGAGCCGCATGTCGACACGGTGGCGGCGCTATGCGCGACCTCGCACTTCGCGCGGCTGGACCGCAAGCGGGCGAAGCTGACGTGCCTGACGGGAGTGCTGACCGGCGAGCCGCTGAGCGTGACGTTCTATCGTGACCGTGGGCTGGCGGCATGGGTGCGGCAGACGGTGCGGGACGTGCAGCCGGAGGCGATCTTCGTTTGCTCGTCCAACATGGCGCCGTATGTGCTGGGCCGGACTGGCACGGCGACGGTGACGCTGTGCGACCTGGCCGATGTCGATTCGGAGAAGTGGCGGGCGTATGCCGAGACGGGCGCTGGGCCGATGCGGCTGGTGCATCGTCGGGAGTGGCGCCGGGTCGCGGCGCTGGAGGGGCGGATCGCGCGGGAGTTCGATTGGAGCACGTTCGTGTCGGCCGAGGAGGCGGCGCTGTTCCGGGCGCAGCGCCCTGCCGAAGCCGGGAAGATCCGCGCGGTGCCGAGCGGCGTTGATTTCAATTATTTCGACCCGGCGATCGCCCAGGCGGCGCCCTATCGGACCGACCGGCTCAACTTCGTGTTCACCGGCACGATGGACTATCCGCCCAATGTCGACGCGGTGCGGTGGTTCGCGACGGACATCCTGCCGATCATCCGGCAGAGCCGCGCTGCAGAGTTCCATGTCGTCGGGTCGAGCCCCTCGGCCGAGGTGCGGGCGCTGGCGGGCGAGGGGGTGTTCGTGACGGGGCGGGTGCCGGACGTGCGGCCCTATGTGGCCCATGCAACGGCGGCGGTGGCGCCGATGCGGATCGCGCGCGGCATCCAGAACAAGGTGTTGGAGGCTATGGCGATGGGCCGCCCGGTCGTGGTCACGCCGGATGCGCTGGAGGGGATCGACGCCACCGCCGGGGTCGAGCTGCTTCTCGCCGACGGGGCGGCCGATTTCGCAGCACGGTGCTTGGAGGCGGCGCGACCGGAAGCGGCCGCGATCGGTCAAGCGGCGCGGCGCCTCATCGAGCGGTCATATAGCTGGAGCGGGCGGCTGCGAGGGTTCGACACGTTGCTTGGAGGAGAGGCTCCATCGCGTTGACCCCGTTCGGCCCCTGCCGCAAGCTGGCGCCAACGAGATCGAGGGAGGCGGGCATGACGTTGTCGCGGCGGAGTATGCTGGCATCGATGGCGGCGGGCGCGGCGGCGCTGGCGAGCGAGCGCGCTTTGGCCCAGGCGGGCGATCTGCAGCCGATCTACGAGGCCGCCAAGAAGGAAGGCCAGATCACCTGGTATTCGGGCTTCCTCGACCAGACCATCTGTGCCCAGATCGGCAACGCATTCAGCCAGAAATGGCCGGGCATCACCGTCAACGCCACGAAGACGACGTCGCAGGTCGCGTTCCAGCGGCTGCTGCAGGACATGAAGGGCGGCCGGATCGAGTCCGACATCTTCAGCTCCACCGACCTCAGCCACATGGCATTCCTGCAAAAGAAGAAGCTGCTGCTGCACTTCGACCCGCCCAACGCGGCCGGGATCGTGCCGGCGCTGCGCCAACTCGACCCGAAGGGCGACTACTTTCCCGGCTGGCTCGGCGTCGGCGCGATCGGGTTCAACACCACCAAGCTCGCTGCGGCCGAGGCGCCGCAGGATTGGTCCGAGCTGACGGACCCGAAGTGGAAGGACAAGGAGACGTTCGGCAGCCCGGTCTATAGCGGCGTGGTCGGCAACTGGACCGTCGCGATGACCAAGCTCTACGGCTGGGATTTCTTCACCAAGCTGAACGCTCTCAACCCGCTGATCGGGCGGTCGTTCGACGACTCGATCACGGTGCTGAACTCGGGCGAGCGTCTCGTCGGGCTGGTCAACATCGCGGCCGTGGCGCGGACGGCAGCGAAGGGCAATCCGCTGGCGGTGAACTACCCAACCTCGGGCACGCTGGTGGTGCCATCGGCGACCACGATCATCGCGGGGTGCAGGAGCCCGAACGCGGCCAAGCTGTTCCTCGACTTCGCGTGCGGCCCCGAATACTCGCACATCCTGGCTGAGAACTTCGAGGTGCCGCTGCGCACCGACGTGGCGCCCCCGAAGGGAGTGATTGCGCTGGCGGGCTTGAAGACGCTCTCGCCGACGCTCGACGAGGTCGAGGCGATGCTCCCGGACGCGAAAGCGAAGTGGAAGGATACGTTTAGCTGAGCCTCGCCCGAAGCGCGCCGCTCGCGGTCGGCGCGACCCGGCGGCGGTGGCGGCCACAACCGTCGGCAGCGATCCTGGTGCTGGCGTTCTGCGCACTGTTGTTCCTGATCGTGGTGCCGGCGGCCAAGCTGGTGATCGCCAGCCTACAGGACGGCGACACCGGCGCTTGGACGCTCGGCAACTACGTCGAGGCCTATAGCAGCGCGCTCCGGCTGCGGGCGCTCGGTGTTTCGCTGCTGTATGCGGGCAGCGTGACGGTGCTGGCGATCGTGTTCGCCGTGCCGGTCGCGTGGGGCGTGGCGCGGACCGACATGCCGGGCAAACGGCTGATCCGGCCGCTGATCCTGGGGGCGTTCATCACGCCATCCTATCTCGGGGCGATCGGCTGGATCCTGCTTGCCGGGCCGAATGCAGGGTGGATCAACAAGGCGTTCATGGCGGTGACGGGGGCGGGACGCGGGTTCGCGAACGTCTACAGCTTCGCCGGGCTGGTCTGGGTGACGGCGCTTTACGGCTTTCCATACATCTTCGTCTTCACCACCGATGCGCTCGAGCGGGTGTCTTCGGAGATGGAGGAGGCGGCGAATATCCTGGGCGCCTCGGGGCTGCGGACGATCTTCCGCATCACGCTCCCGCTGGTCACCCCAGCGATCCTGGGCGGCGCGATCGTGGTCTTCCTCGACACCGTCGCGCTGTTCGGAACCCCGGCCATCCTGGCCCTGCCGGCGCGCATCCATGTGCTGACGCTGGAACTGTGGGGGTTCTTCCAGTTCCCCGTGCAGGCGGAGGTCGCGGCGGCGTATGCGATCCCGCTGGTGCTGATCACGGTCGTGTTGTTCACGCTGCAGCGCCGGGTGCTGGGGCGGCGGAGCTACGTCTCGCTGACCGGGAAAGGTGGCAGCCGGGAGTTGCAGCGGATCGGCGCATGGCGATGGGTGGTATTCGGCTACGCGCTGTTCCTGGTCGCGATGGCTGTGGTCCTCCCTTATATCGCGCTGGCGCAGGCGGCGTTCAGCACGGCCTGGGGCCGCGGGTTCTCGCTCTCGAACCTGACGCTGGCCAATTTCCGGTTGCTGTTGATCGAGGACCCGACGGCGCGGGAGACCATCATCCACAGCTTTACCTACTCCGCCGCGACCGCCTGCGTGGCCGTGCTGCTGGCCCTGACCGTGGCCTACGTGGTGCAGCGGCGTCTGGCCGGGCGGTGGGGACCGTTGCTCGGAATGTTGTGCGTGCTGCCACTGGTAGTGCCGGGGATCGTCCTGGCGATCGGGTTCTACAGCGCGTGGGCGCCGCCGCCGATCGCGCTGTATGGGACGGCGACGATCCTGGTGCTGGGGTTCACGGCCCGGTTCCTGCCGATCGCCTATTCGAGCTGCCTGGCCGCGGTGCGGGCGCTGAACCCGGAGATGGAGGAGGCCGTTCGCATCCTGGGGGGAGGCCGGCTGGTGGCGGTGTCGCGGGTGGTGGTGCCGTTGCTGAAAACGAGCCTAGTGGGCGCGTGGCTGCTGGTGTTCATCCCGGCCACACGGGAGTTGAGCACGGCGATCTTCCTGGTCTCGGCGCATACGCGGGTGATCGCGGTGATGATGCTGGATCTGAGTGAGAACGGCAGCTTCGAGGCGCTGGCGGCGCTCGGCTTCTTCCTGCTCGGCGTGACGATCGTGATCGTCATGCTCGGCTACCGGCTGGTCGGGCGCGACTTCCTGCTACGTCGGGGCTGAACCGTTCAAGTGGTGCCTCGACCGCCGCTAACGCCGAACCAACCTCTGATCGTGAAAATTCCAATCAAGCAGCCGCCGAGGAGTGCCAGGCTGTCTGTCTCGGGGACGGCGACGGGCGGCAGGAGGCTAATCGTAACCGAGCCGCTGCTACCGCGGGCGCCGTATGCCACGGCGGGGTTGAGGCTGAAACGCGGGTTCAGCCCCGCGTTGAACGACGTGCCGCCGCCGCCGCCTGTCTGGAAGATGCCGGTGCCCCCGTCACCACCGCTGTATCCGCCGCCCCCGCCGCCGCCGACATAAGACGATCCACCACCGCCGAAGCCTCCGGAAGCATAGATATCACCCCCGTTTCCGCCCAGGCCGCCGTTAATGAACGAGAGCCCGCCGACGCCGCTGGCGCCGCCTAAGCTGGCGCCACCTGCGCCGCCGTCACCTGTGAGTCCGCCCCCGCCCCCGCCGCCGCCAGCGAAACCGCCGCCGAAGCCGCCGGCTCCACCCGCACCGCCGCTGGTGACAACGGCGGCGCCATTGCCGCCGACGCTGAAGATGCCGCCACCGCCGCCTCCGCCACCGATCGCGAGCGGTGTGTTGCTCGGTCCGACCACGAAGCTGCCGCCCCCACCGCCCCCGCCGCCCCCGTTGCCGATGCCGCCCTGGCCGCCGACCAGAATGCTCAGCGTCTTGGTGGACGCGAAAGTGAAGGTGCCCTCGACTACGGCGCCCAGGCCACCAGGGGCGCCGCCTTGCGCACCTTGATTGCCGTCAGCGCCGGCGACAACGATGTCATAGGTCCCAGCAGCCAGCATGATGCTAGTCGAGCCGGGAGTCGTTCCAGAGAAAATCGGCGCCGCCGCAGCGATTGCGACCGACCCGGCCAAGATCGCCAAGGATACGAGCGGGCCGGCTGCAAGCGGGTTGAGACGCATCAGGATCCCTCCTTGTGACCGCATCCTGAGAGCCGTCTCATGAGGCGATCGTTCACGCACACTGGACCGTATGGTCATCGAAAAACAAGAGCTCTCGCGTGTGAGGCGCCAGAGCAGCAAGCTCAACCATTCGCGTCGGGTTCCGTCCGAAGCGTTCAGCGCGGGGCCATGCGGAGGGCGCCGTCCAATCGGATGGTCTCGCCGTTCAGCATGGGGCTGGCGATGATGGAGAGGACGAGCTGGGCGTATTCGGCGGGTCGGCCGAGGCGGCTGGGGAACGGAACTTGCTGGCCGAGGGAGTCCTGAACGTTTTGGGGGAGGCCCTCGAGCATCGGTGTCAGGAACAGGCCCGGTGCGATGGTCATCACGCGGATGCCGTGTTGGGCAAGGTCGCGGGCGAGCGGAAGGGTCAGCGCGGCGACACCGCCTTTCGAGGCGGCGTAGGCGGCTTGGCCGACCTGGCCGTCATAGGCGGCGACCGAGGCGGTGTTGATGACCACGCCGCGGCCCTCGCCGGCCGGGTCGGCCTTGGCGAGGCGGGCGGCGAAGGCGGCGGTGACGCAGAAGGTGCCGATCAGGTTCACCTCGATCACCTTGCGGAACAGCGCCAGCGCGTGTGGCTGGCCCTCGCGGGTCACCACGCGAGAGGCCGGGGCGATGCCCGCGCAATTGACCAGCACGCGGGCCACGCCCTGCGCCTGCTCGGCCGCGTCGAGCGCCGCCGCGACCGCTGCCTCGTCGGTCACGTCCACCGCGGCGAAGCGGCCGCCGAGCGATGCGGCCCGAGCCTCGCCCCGTTCGCGATCGAGATCGAGCAGTGTGACCCGGGCCCCCGCCTCGGCCAGCGCGGCGCCGGTCGCCGCTCCGAGGCCCGAGGCGCCGCCGGTGACGATCGCGGCGGCGTTGCGCAGGTCCATCTACTCGGCTGCCGCGGCGGTCAGCTCCGGCGCTGCCTCGAGATGACGATCATGGCGCAGCGCCAGCACGATCAGCATGGCGATCACGGCCAGGCCGGCGAGCAGGAACAGCCCGCCCTGATAGGAGTTGGTCGCGTCCTTGATCGCGCCCATCGCATACGGCCCGGCGAACCCGGCGAGGTTGCCGATCGAATTGATCACGGCGATCCCGCCCGCCGCGGCGACGCCGGAGAGGAACGACGTCGGCAACGTCCAGAACACCGCGAGCGTGCCGAAGATGCCGAATGCGGCGACGCAGAACGCGGCCATCTTGAGCAGCGGGTCGTTCAGCAGAGCGGCGGCCCCGATCCCGGCCGCAGTCAGCAGCAGCGCGGTGGCGGCCATCCCCTTGCGGTTGCCGGTCTGATCGGACAGCCGGCCCCAAACCAGCGTGGCGACGACGCCGACGACGAACGGGGCGGCCGAGATGAAGGCGTTTTGCTGGGTCGAGACTCCGAACTGCTTGACGATCTGCGGCAGGAAGAAGCTCAGCCCGTAGAGGCTGGCCACGACGCCGAAATAGACCAGGCTGAGCGCCAGCACGCGGCCATTGACCAGCGCTTGACCGACGGAGAAGTGCTCGGCCTCGGTACGCACCTGCTCCTCGGCGGCGAGCCGGCGCATGAGCCAGGTGCGGCCATCGGCGGGAAGCCAGGCGGCGTCGGCCGGGCGGTCGGTCAAGTAGAACCACACGACGAAGGCGAGAATGATGGACGGGACCGCCTCGATGATGAACAGCCACTGCCAGCCGTGCATCCCGGCCGCGCCGTCCATGCCGAGCAGTGCGCCGGACACCGGCAGACCGAGCACGGAGGAGAGCGGGATTGCGGCCATGAAGTAGCCGAGGATCCGGGCCCGGTAGGCGGCCGGGAACCAGAGCGTCAGATAGAAGATGATACCCGGGAAGAACCCGGCCTCGGCGGCGCCCAGCAGGCAGCGGACGATGTAGAAGCTCCACTCGCCCTGGATGAACGCCATCGCCCCGGACAAAACGCCCCACGTGATCATGATGCGCGCGATCCACTTCCGGGCGCCGAACTTGGCCAGGAACAGGTTCGACGGCACCTCGAACAGAAAATAGGTGAAGAAGAAGATTCCGGCGCCGAGGCCATAGGCCGTCTGCGACAGGCCGAGATCGCGGTTCATGGTCAACGCGGCAAAGCCGACGTTGACCCGGTCGAGATACGCGATGAAGTAACAGACGATCAGGAACGGCACGAGCCGCAGCGTGACGCGTTGGAGCGTCTGTTTCTCGAGGTCCATGCTGCCGTCTCCCCAAAGTCGTTGGCGCGACGCTTGCGACAGCAGTTCGAGATTTGCAAGCTACTTCAGCGGGTCGTGGCCCCAGTTCATCAAGGATTTGCGCCAGCGCGTGTCGGAGACGTCGCCGCCGGGCCGTTGGGCCATGTGACGGTGGATGTAGCCGGTGACCTTGCGCATGTCGGCGTAGTCGGCCTCGGTCAGGTCGGCGTGCTTGGTGGTTTTGATGGCGACGATGCGCTCGCCCATGTGATGGCCGACCGCTTCGCCGTCACCGGGTGAGGTTACCTTTTCGCCGCCCGCGGTCATCCCGACGGAGCGGCTGTCTTCGGAAACCAGCCATTTCCTCAAGTCTGACGGGGTCATGTTGACCGCGTCGTGGAACTCCCTCGCGGTCTCTTGGGGGTCGTGGTCGGTCATGCCTTCTCGAGCGCTGCGAGAAGGTCTGCCTTCTTCATCTTTGAGCGGCCCTCGATGTGGGCCGAAGCGGCTTTCTTGCGCAGTTCGGCGACGGGCAGCTCTTCCAGGCGAGCGTTCCGGGTCGTCTTCGCCGCTCCTTCGGGTTGCTTGGAGAACTGCTTGCCCTTGGCGGTGTCCGCACGCTTCCGAGCGGTGGACTTCTTGTAGTCGGCGTCGCTCATCGTCTCGCGCGCCTTCTTCGGCAGGTAGCGCTCGCCGGTGTCCTCGCTCTTCTGGCCGGACTTGGTGCCCCAGTCTTCCTTAGTCCATTGCGCGAGGTGGTTGTCGGCCGTCTTCTCGCCCTTGTAGCCGCCGCCCTCCTCCTTGTAGTCGTGGACGGCCAGTTGGGCTTTGCGGGCGGACCATTGACCGGGCTTGCCACCCTTGTCGCCGGCTTCGACCTTTTCTTTGACCTTCTCCCAGAGCTTGGGGTCGGTTTTCTCGGCAGTCTTGGACATGATGGCCTCCAGACGCGCAACGCCGGAAGCGCACGCCCGGTTTACTCGTCGGCGTATGGATTCTTCGTGCCTCGCTGCTGCAGCCGGATCGGCACGCCGGGCATGTCGAAGCGCTCGCGCAAGCCGTTGACGAGGTAGCGCTGGTAATCCTCGGGCGTCTGCTCGGCGCGAGTGCCGAACATGATGAAAGTCGGGGGCCGGGCTTTGGCCTGCGTCATGTAGCGCAGCTTCAGCCGCCGTCCCTCGACGAGCGGCGGGGCGTGCCGCTCGAGCGCCGTCTCGAACCAGCGGTTCAACTCGCCGGTGCCGACGCGCTTGTTCCACGTCTCGTAGACGGCCCGCACCGCTGGCATCAGGCGGTCGAGCCCGGCCCCGGTCAGCGCCGAGATTTGGACGACGGGAATGCCCTTCATCTGCGCCAAGCTGGTCTCCAGCCGATCGGTGATCGCCTTCTTGGCCGCGCTCCGATCGGGCACCGCATCCCATTTGTTCAACGCCAGCACGCAGGCGCGCCCCTCGCGCTCGATGAGCCGGGCGATCTGCAAGTCCTGCTCGTGCAGGCCGAGCGCGGCATCGACCGTCAGCACGACCACCTCGGCCATCTTGAGCGCTTCGATGCTGGCGCTGACCGACATCTTCTCGAGCGTCTCCTCGACGCGGGCCTTCTTGCGCAGCCCGGCCGTATCGACGATCTCAATCGGCCCGACCGCGTCCTGCAGCAGCACGGCCACCGCGTCCCGCGTGAGCCCCGGCTCGGGCCCGGTGATCATCCGCTCCTCGCCCAACAGACGGTTCAGCAGCGTCGATTTGCCGGCGTTCGGACGCCCGACGATCGCCAGTTTCAGCGGCTTGTCGGCGGCCTCGCCGGCGTCCGCCGGGTCGGGCAGGCGGTCGGCGATCTCGGTCATTAGGTCGGAGAGCCCCTCCCCGTGCTCGGCCGACACCGCGAGCGGTTCGCCAAGGCCGAGGGCGTAGGCTTCGAGCGCCATCGAGGCCCCGGCCCGCCCCTCGGCTTTGTTGGCGACGAGCAGGATCGGCCGGCCCTGGCGCCGCAGCCAGTCGGCAAAGTGACGGTCGGCCGGCGTCAGCCCGGCGCGCGCATCGACCACGAACACCACGAGGTCCGCCGCCGCGACCGCCGTCTCCGACGACGCGCGCATGCGTCCCGCCATCGTCTCCGGCGCGGACTCCTCGAGCCCTGCCGTATCGACCAGCCGGACCCGGCGGCCGCGCAGCAAGCCTTCGGCGTCCTTGCGGTCGCGCGTGACGCCCGGCGTATCGGACACGATCGCCGAACGCCGTCCGGCCAACTTGTTGAACAGCGTCGACTTGCCGACGTTCGGCCGCCCGGCAATCACCACCACGGGCAGGTGTCCGGCCGGCAGCTCCGCCTGCTCGCGGGTCATCGGAACGCCTGGAGCGTGCCGTCGTCGGAGAGGATGAGGACGGTGCCGGACGCGGCCACGGGTGCGACCGACACGGCGCCGCTCAGGGTCTGGGTGCCGATGATGCGGCCGTCGACCGGGTTGATCGAGACGCCGATCTGGCTGGTGCCGGCCAGGAGCAGCTTGCCGTTGACCATGAGCGGCCCGGCCCAGAAGATCGGGTCTCGCTCCTTGGCCGGGTTGTCCCAGCGCGGCAGGTCCTGCAGCCAGCGCACGCGGCCGTCGCCGGCATTGATCGCCGCGAGCGCTTGGCCACTCGTCTGCACGTACAGCCAATCGCCCGCGAGCCACGGCGTCTGCCCGCCGCCGACCTCGCGCTCCCAGAGGCGCCGGCCGGACCGCACGTCGAGCGCGAGGATCAGGCCGCCCACGCCGATCGCGTAGACACGGCCTTGGTCCACGACGGGAAGGCCGCGGATGGCCGAGAGGTCGACGCTGCTGTTGCGACCGCGCGAGGAGGCGAGCGTGTCGCTCCAGGCCAGCACGCCGCTGTCGGCGCGCACGGACACCAACTCGCCCGAGCCGAACCCGGCGACGACCAACCCGTCGCTGATGGCCGGAGGCGCTTCGGTCAGCACGGTCGTGCTGGACGAGGCGGCCGTGTAGCCCCAGGCGCGCTCGCCATTGGCGAGACTGAGCGCCAGGAGCTGGTCGTCGATGGTCGTGAAGTGCATCCGCTCGTTGGCGAGCGTTGGGCCGGAGCGCGCCGGCACGCCGATGTTCTTGCGCCACAGGACCTTGCCCGTGCCAGCCTCGAGCGCCAGCGCGTCGCCGCGGCCGGTGGTGCCGTAGATGCGCTCGCCTTGGACGGCGATGCCGCCGCCGATGTTGCTGCTGCGGCTGTCGTCGGCCTCGGTGTCGGTGCGCCAGCGGCGGCTGCCGGTGGCGAGATCGAACGCGGAGACCCGTCCGTCGCTGTCCATCGTGTAGACGGCGCCGCCGGCGATCAGCGGCTGCGCGGTCAACTTGGCGCGGTAGCCGCCGCCGGAGCCGACGCTGGCGGTCCAGGCTGGCTGCAGCCCGGTCACGGCGATGTTGCCCAGCGTATGCGTGGCGTTGCCGCCGCTTTCGGTCCAGGCGGCGACCGCGACCGGCGGTGGGACCGCGACGGTCCGGCCTTCGGCCGCATCGACTTCGAGGCCGCCGCGGGAACCGAGGACCGCCTCGCGCTTGCCGCTCAGCTTGGTCTTGTTGTCACCGAGGATGCTGTCGAACAGCCCGCATCCCGAAACGGCAAGCGGCAGCCCGAGCAGGGCCGCGCGTCGGCGAAGAGTCATCCTTGCTGATCCTGGGCAGCCGGCCCGGGCGCGACGCCCAACCGGGTCAAAAGTCCATTGGCGCGGGCCCTGACGCCGGGCGGCGCGGATGGAATCGCGATGATCTCGCGCAGCGTGGCCTCGGCCCCTGCGGCGTCGCCCGTGCGCAGCTTGAGCCAGGCGCGCGCCTCCAGCGCGAGCGGACGCCATGGCTCGCCGGGTGCTGCCAGCGGCTGGATGCGTCCCTCGACAAGGGCCGGCTCGCCGGTATCGACCTCGTGCAGCACCCACATCATGTCCGCGACCCGGCGCAAGCTGCGGTCGGCCTGTTCGTCGGCCGAAACCTGATCCCAAAGCGCGAGTGCGCCGGGAAGGTCGCCCGCGCCTGCCTTGGCTGCGGCTTCGCGCAACCGGGCGAGCGAGCGATACCCGGCCGGCCCGTCTTTCGAGATGCCGGCGAAGGTGGCAAGCGCCTGGCCGCGCTCGGGGCTCGTCGCGGCGGCAGCCTGCTGCTGCATGGCGGCCAAAAATTGGGTGGCGACGACGTCGCGGGCGGCGCGCTGGCGCGACTGCCAGACCTGCCATCCCGCCACGGCGGCGACGACCAAAACGACGACGATGACCAGCAGGACGCCGTAGCGCTGCAGCAGGCGACGTGCCCGCTCGGCGCGCAGATCCTCGCTCACCTCGTCAAAAATATCCGGCACGGCACCCCCCGAAATCGGGCGGACCATACTGGCGCGCTTAGTGGAGGGCAAACGGCCGTAACCACTCCTTCATAACTTAGTGGTGTCATACGGCCATGCGATGTGCGCTCCTTCTGGTCCTGGCAGCACTCGGCGGGTGCGCGCCTGCCGTAGGATTGGTTGCAACCGATATTGCGAGCGTGACGGTGCTGGGGCGCGGGCTCGGCGACATCGGCGTGTCCGCCATCACCGGCCGGGACTGCTCCGTCGTTCGGCTGGACAGCGGCAAGACGTATTGCGCGCCGCGCGACGACACGCCGCCACGGCAACCCTTCTGCACCCGCACGATCGGCGTGGTGAATTGCTGGGCCGACCCCTATCTCGTCCCGCAACAGCAGCAGGAGTTCGGCTACACACCGCCTCCATCCGACGACCAGCTCCGCTACCGCTCGGCGCGCTGGCCCAAATCGCTGTTCTTCTGAGCAGGCAGCTCAACGATCGCCCAGGGCAAAGCGGATGTTGACGACATAATCAAACGGCACCGCCCGGCCGCCCTCGCGCGCCGGACGGAACCGCCACAGCGACACGGCCCGCCTGGCTTCCTGGTCCAGGTCGGCATTGCCGCTGCTCGCGACCACGCCGACCGACAGCGGCAAGCCATTCGGCGCGATCCGGGCCACGAGCTGCACCGTCCCTTCCGCACCGACCCGCGCGGCGGCAGCGGGATATCGCGGCGGCAGGTTGCGATATCGGGAGTCGGGGCCGGGCGGGACGACGTTGTCGCCGGTGACGCTCAGCGGATCGAGGTCCTCGGCAGAGTTGCCCAGGTTGACCTCCGGAGCGGCAGCCTGCGTGCGGCGGTGCGGCGCAGGAGCCGAGGGCGGGGCGGCCGGGGCGGGCGCTGTTGCTTGCGGCGCCGGCGGGAGTGGCGGCGAGGGGAGGCTCGGCGCCGCCGCGGGGGACGGAAGCCGATCCTCTGCCGGTGGAGCCGCGGGCGGTGGTGGCGCCCCGCGACGCGCCGCCTGCTGCTGGACGAGCTCAATCTCCAGCGGGGGCGGCGACGGTGGTAGCGCGCGGCCAGGCGGCAGGAGCAGGATGCCGAGCGCCGCCGCATGCAGGGCGGCCGAGGTCGCGATGGCGACCGTGTCGCGAGCACGTCCGGCCCTGCGGCCCGGCGCCAGCAGTCTTTGCCGCGCGATCAGCACATCAGAGAACCAAAACTCCGCTGTGCTTGGCCTTCCCCTCGGGTTCGACGTGGATCGTCACCACCAGGCCCGGCGTCTCCGCTTTCAAAGCCGCCTCGACCCGGTCGCAGATCACATGCGCGTCGGCCACCTGCATCGTGCCAGGGACAACAAGGTGAAACTCCAGGTATGTCATCCGCCCGGCCAGCCGCATCCGTAGGTCGTGCGCCTCGATCGCACCTTCGGCGCTGCGGTTGAGCAGCTCGCGGGTGCGCTCCATGATGTCTTCGCTCGGCGCCTCATCCATCAGGCCGCCGACGCTCTCGCGCACCACGCCCCACCCGGACCACAGCACGTGCAGCCCGACCGCGATCGCGACCACGCCGTCGAGCCAGAAGATGCCGGTCGCCAGCACCACGCCGACACCCGCGAGGACGCCGCCGGACGTGGCGACATCGCTCCAGAGATGCCGCGAATCCGCCTTGAGCGCGGCCGACCGGCTCCGCCGCCCCGCCTCCCCCAGCACGATCGCCCACGCTCCGTTCAATGCTGTCGCCACCAGGTTCAGCGGCAGGCCGATCCAGGGCAGCCGGAGCGGCTCAGGCTGGCGCCACGTGGCCCACCCATTCTCGAAGATCGACAGCGCCGCCACGATGATGAGCACGCCGACCAGCACAGCGGCGAAGAACTCTGCCTTGTCATGTCCGTAGGGATGATTCTTGTCGGCCGGCCGCGTGGCGTAGAACAGCGCACCCGCCGCCACGATACTCGCGGCCACATTCACCACGCTCTCGAGCGCGTCGGAATACAATGCCGAGCTGCCGGTCAGCCACCATGCCCCGGTCTTCAACCCGAGCACGACCGTCCCAACCCCGATCGACGCCAGCGCGATAAGCTTTACTCGATCCACCGCACGCTCCCGGGTCGGCTGTAGCGCGCCTGCACGCGCGTCGTAAACGTCGGAGCACGACGGCAAGCAACTCGACCCCGACGGGATCGTTGCGCCTGGATGGACGCCAGCACCGGAAGCGACATCTTCACCACCGATGTCCCCGCCCGCTTGGACAGGCTTCCCTGGGCGAGGTTCCACTGGCTGGTCGTCGTCGCCCTCGGCATCACCTGGATTCTGGATGGGCTCGAGGTCACGCTGGTCGGATCGCTCGCCAGCGCGATCACCGAGAGCCCGAGCCTCGGCCTGAACAGCGCCTTGTTCGGTATCACCGCCTCCGCCTACCTGGCCGGCGCGGTCGTGGGCGCGCTCGGCTTCGGGTGGCTCACCGATCGCTGGGGCCGCAAGCGCCTGTTCAGCATTACCGTGCTGGTCTACCTCGTTGGAACCGCCGCATCGGGGCTCGCCTGGAATTTCTGGGCGTTCGCCCTGTTCCGCTTCATCACCGGGGCGGGCATCGGCGGCGAGTATGCCGCCGTCAATGCGACCATCCAGGAGCTCATCCCCGCCCGCCGCCGGGGTTTCACCGACCTTTGCATCAACGGCAGCTTCTGGTTCGGCGCGGCACTCGGCGCCGTCAGCGCCCTCGTCGTGCTCGACCCGGCTATCGTGTCTCCCGAATATGGCTGGCGTGCGGCGTTCATCGTGGGCGGGCTGATCGGGCTGAGCGTGCTTTTCCTGCGGCAGTGGATCCCCGAGAGCCCACGCTGGCTGATGACCCATGGGGATCCGGAGGAGGCCAACCGCGTCGTCGACGGGATCGAGCAGCGGATCGCGGAGGAGACCGGCGCCCCGCTTCCGCCCGTGCCACCGGAGACGCTGCGCCTGCGGCGGCATCAGGGCGATTGGTTCCTGCCGAGCCTGCGCGTCCTAGTCACCACCTACCGCAAACGTACTTTGGTCGGCATCGTGCTGATGGCCTCCCAAGCGTTCTGCTACAATGCTGTTTTCTTTACGTACTCTCTCGTGCTGACCAAGTTCTATGGCGTGTCGGGCACGACGGTGGGCTGGTATATCCTCCCGTTCGCGGCCGGGAACCTGCTTGGCCCGATTGTCCTGGGGCGGCTGTTCGACAGCATCGGGCGCCGGGTCATGATCGGGGCAACCTATGCGCTCGCGGGTGTGTTGCTCGCCCTGTCCGGCTGGGCCTTCTCCGAGGGCTGGCTCGATGCGACCGGACAAACGATCGCCTGGAGCGCCATCTTCTTCTTCGCCTCGGCCGCCGCGTCGTCGGCCTATCTCACGGTTGGCGAGACGTTTCCCCTCGAGGTGCGCGCCATTGCCATCGCGCTGTTCTACGCGTTCGGCACCGGCGTCGGCGGGGTCGCCGGCCCGAGCGTGTTCGGGGCGCTGATTCAGACCGGCTCGAGGGGAGAGCTTCTGCTCGGCTACCTGTTCGGGGGTGCGCTGATGGTGGTGGCAGGTGCGGTGGCATATGTGTGGGGCACGGATGCGGAAAAGCGTTCGCTCGAGGCGGTGGCGCCCCCCCTGTCGGCGGCATGAAACCGCCGCGTGGGGTCGACGTTTTGAATAGACGGCATGGCTGCCGTCTGGAGGACTTCATGGTTGACGAAAACCGCGTCGAAGGGGCCTGGGACAAGGTCAAGGGCAACGTCAAGGAAGGCGTCGGCAAAGTGACCGGCGACGAGAAGCTTCAGGCCGAGGGCAAAGCGGACAAGGTCGCCGGTTCGGCCAAGAGCACGGTCGGCGGCGTCAAGGATGCGGCGCGAGACGCTCTCGACAAGTAGCAGACCCCAGCGGGCGTCCCGACAGGACGTCCGCCTTCGCCCCTACCCGGAGCCCGCACTCATCCCCATACTGCCGACAGAAATGGGGCTAGGGTTTTGGTAGACAAAGCGAGTTACCGCGCCGCGATGGCGCGTTTGGGTGCGGCGGTCAACATCATCACGACGACGGACGGCAAAAGCCGGCGCGGCTTGACCGCCTCGGCCGTCTGCAGCGTGACCGACGATCCACCGACGCTTCTGCTGTGCGTCAACCGTGACAGCGATGCGAACGACGCCTTCAAGGCGAACGGCATTCTTTGCGTCAACACGCTGAGTGCATCCCAGGAGCATCTGTCCCCGATCTTCGCGAGCATGACGGGGGCTGGCCAAGAGGAGCGCTTCAACGCGGCGACCTGGACGACGCTGGCGACGGGCGCGCCGGTCCTGCAGGGTGCGGTCGTATCGTTCGATTGCCGGATCGCGCAATCGACCGAAGTGGGCACCCACACGGTATTCTTCTGTGAGGTCGAGGCCCTTCAATCGGGCGGCGAGGCTCATGGCCTCATCTATTTCGACCGCGCATACCACCGTATCATCGTGGCGGCCGCCTAACCGGGCCGACGCTCTGCCAGCCATGCGCCGGTGGCGCATCGGTGAACGGTTCGCCCCTTTGCAGGCATTGCCGAGGCTGCTATAGCGCCGCTTCCGCCGTGGCGCGGGTGCTTAGCTCAGGTGGTAGAGCAGCTGACTCTTAATCAGCGGGTCGTAGGTTCGAACCCTACAGCACCCACC
>CAWIEF010000001.1:0-358188 GCA_963835135.1 uncultured Alphaproteobacteria bacterium | reverse complement strand
ATCGCGCGGCCGAGATCCTCAAGCCCGGGGCGAGCCAAGCGCCGCTGCCGTCCAAGGCCGGCGACAATGCGCTCGACCGCTTCGATCGCATGCGCAACGCCAAGGGCAGCACCAACACGGCCGCCATGCGGCTCGAGTTGCAGAAGACGATGCAGGCGCACGCCGCGGTTTACCGCAACAGCGAAAGCCTTAAAGAGGGCGTCCAGAAGATGAAGACGCTCTGGGCCGGCATGGACGACATGCGGGTCGTCGATCGCAGCCTGATCTGGAACAGCGATCTCCTCGAGGCGCTGGAATTCGGCAACCTCATGGACAACAGCATGACCACCATGGTCTCCGCCGAGGCCCGGCAGGAGAGCCGCGGTGCGCACGCCCATGACGACTTCCCCGATCGCGACGACGAGAACTGGATGAAGCACACGCTCGCCTGGCTGCATCCCGACGGCAAGGTCGACCTGGCATACCGCGACGTGAAAATGCAGACGCTGACCAACGAAGTGAGCGTCTTCCCCCCCAAGAAGCGCGTCTACTGACGCTGTCGAAGGACCACTATGGCCGTCTTCACCCTTCCCAAGAACAGCCGCATGAGCGCGGGGCAGACCTACAAAGCCCCGGCCGGCGCCAAGAATGTCAAGAACTTCTCGATCTATCGCTGGAACCCAGACGACGGGCAGAACCCGCGCATCGACACGTTCGAACTGGACATGGACAAGGTCGGGCCGATGGTGCTCGACGCGCTGATCTACATCAAGAACGAGGTCGACCCGACGCTGACCTTCCGGCGCTCCTGCCGTGAGGGCATCTGCGGCTCGTGCTCGATGAACATCGACGGCAGCAACACGCTCGCCTGCCTTAAGGCGCATGACGACGTCGAGGGTGCGGTCCGCATTTACCCGCTGCCGCATATGGCCGTCGTCAAGGACCTCGTGCCCGATCTGTCGCAGATCTACGCGCAACTTCGCAGCATCGAGCCCTGGCTCAAGGCCGACACGCCGCCCCCGCCCGATGCGGAGCGGCTGCAGAGCAAGGACGAGCGCGCCAAGCTCGACGGCCTTTGGGAGTGCATCCTCTGCTTCTGCTGCACGACGTCGTGCCCGAGCTATTGGTGGAACGGCGACCGTTATCTCGGCCCGGCCGTCCTGTTGCAGGCCTACCGTTGGATCTCGGACAGCCGCGACGAGCATACGGGCGATCGGCTGGATGCGCTCGAGGACCCCTACAAGCTCTATCGGTGCCATACGATCATGAGCTGCACGCAATCCTGTCCCAAGGGCCTCAACCCGGCCCAGGCGATCGGCGAGATCAAGCAACTCCTCGTCGAACGCAAGGGCTGATGTCCTGCGACCATGGCCTTCCATGGTGACCTGACCACCCGTGCCGGGCGTCTAGACGCCTGGCGCGACAGCCTCTTCGTCGATCATGCGGTGTTCCGCACCGTCTGGACGAATTTCTCCGAGGTCTTGCCGGGCCGCCTCTACCGTTCCAACCACCCGACCCCGGGCCATCTCAGGGCGGCGGCCAAGCGGCTTCATCTGCAAACCCTGGTCAACTTGCGTGGCCCCCGCTTCTGCGGCTCCGACGCGCTCTCCCGCGAGACTGCCGTGCAGCTTGGTCTCGAGCATGTCGACATGGCGTTCGAGAGCCGCGGCGCACCCCATCGCGACCGCATCCTGCGCTTCGCCGGCTTGTGGGACAGCCTGCGCTTTCCGGCGCTGATGCACTGCAAGTCGGGCGCCGACCGGGCCGGGCTCGCATCCGGCCTGGCGATCATGTTCGACGGCGGCACCTCACGCGAGGCGCTCGCCCAGCTGTCCTGGCGGTTCGGCCACTTCAACCGCGCCCGCACCGGCGTGCTCGACGCCTTCTTCTTGCGTTACGCCGAGCAGGCGGAGGGGCGCCTGCCGTTTCTGACATGGGTCGAGAGGGAATACGACGAGGCGCAGCTCAAGCGGGATTTCGTCGCCGGAGGATTGTCGACGTTCATCACCGACAGAGTGCTGAACCGGGAGTAGGCGCCCTATGCGGCCAGGGTCAACCGCTTGAGGAAGGCCGAGATCTTGTGCCGGCGAAGCTCGTAGCGGGCCTTGTCGTCCGTCGTCATGTAGTTGAGCTGGACGACGTGGCGGCGGCCGACGAACTGCTTGTGGCCATGCCAAGTGGTCGGGCCGTTCGGGAAGACGAGCATGGTGCCGTTCACCGGCGGCACCTCGACGGCGTAGTCATCGAGGTCGTCCGGCCGGCGCAGCAGCCGCAGGCACCCCTCCTGCTTGGCCCATGCTTCGCTGTCGGGGTTCAGGTACAGGAGAACCGTCACGCGCTTGGCGGTGCTGTCGGTGTGGATGCGGCCGTCCTTCTCGCGCGACTGGCCGCGCAGCGTGACCATGACCGGAGCGCCGTCAAGTTCGAGGTCGAATTTGCGGGCCACGGCGGCGCGGAATCGCGGCCCTTCGAGCTCTTCCATGAGCGCACGCGCTGCGGCGCCGAGCCGAAGCCCGCCGGTCGGGAACGAGCCGCCCTTCTCGAGCTTGGGCAATCCGCCCACTACGTCGGACAGGATCGCGGACGGCACGAACTCGGGGATGACCACGTGACGGAACGGCTCGGGCGCAACCGGCGTGGCGTCAAGCTTTTGGTAATCAAGCTGCATCATGATGCGCTTCATATCGGCGACGCCGATGGCGTTGCAACTTACATATCGCGGGTCGCCACGACTTGAGTTCGAACCAAGAACCGGCGAAGGGTGTCGCCCAGACCATGCCGATACGATCTCAGTGACGCCGACATTGGATGGCGGCCCACTTCCCGCCTTCCGGGCCAAGCTCTTGGCGGGCGAGCTCATGACGGACCCGGCGCAAGCATTCGCTGCTGAACGGCTGCAACTGCTATGGAACCGGGTGCGTGGGTATGCGCCCACGCAGCACGCCTCGAATGCAGGGTTGTTGAGCCGTTTCCTCCGCCGCAAGCCGCTGGACGACATCCCCGAGGACTACCCGCACGGATTGTATCTCGTCGGCGACGTGGGACGTGGCAAGTCCATGTTGATGGACCTGTTCTTTGCGGCGGCCGACGTCGAGAAGAAGCGTCGCATCCATTTCAACGCTTTCATGCAAGAGGTGCATCGCCGCATCCACGCCTGGCGCCGGCAACCCGAGCGTCTGGCTGATCCTGGCTCGGACGATCCGATCCCGCCGCTCGCCAACACGATCGCAGCCGAAGCATCGCTCCTCTGCTTCGACGAATTCCAGGTCAACGACATCGCCGATGCCATGATCCTGGGGCGCTTGTTCAAAGCCCTGTTCGCCCGCGGCGTCGTCGTGGTCGCGACAAGCAACACCGCCCCGGACGACCTTTTCGCCGGCCAACCCGGCCGCGACGCTTTCCTGCCGTTCATCGAATTGATCAAACAGTACTTGGACGTGCTGGTCCTGGGCGGCACTCGCGATTTCCGCCGCCAACGCCTCCGGTCCTTGCCCACATGGCACGTTCCGGCCGGGCCGGAGGCGCGGGATGCCCTGGATCAAGCCTTCAGCCGCCTCGCCGACCGCGCCACCCCGAAGCCGGAGCGGCTGCTCGTCTCCGGGCATGTCCTCGCCGTTCCAATCGCGGCCGGCGGCGTCGCCCGGTTCGACTTCGACTCGCTCTGCCGGCAGGCGCTCGGCGCCGGCGACTACGGCGCGCTCGCCACTCATTATCAGGCGCTGGTCCTGGACGACGTGCCGCAGCTCTCCCCCGAGAACCACGACGCGGCCCGCAGGTTCATCACTCTGGTCGACGAGCTGTACGAGCACCGGGTCAAGCTGGTGGCGTCAGCCGCGGCGCCGCCCGACACGCTCTATCAGGCGGGAGAGGGGGCGGCGGCATTTCGCCGCACGGCGTCGCGCTTGGTCGAGATGCAGAGTCAAGAGTATCTGGCGCTTCCCCATCTGACATGAGATCAGGTTCTTGCCCCTCCGGCGGACATGGGCTAGCAACCGGCACCCTCCGGACGGCCGGGCGCCCGGCTGGGCGCAGAGCCTTTTCAGACGCCCGGTTGGGCGCGACACTCCTGGATGCGGGAATCCGACATGGCACGTAACAAGATCGCGCTGATCGGCGCTGGCAACATCGGCGGCACGCTCGCCCACCTCATCGGGCTAAAGGAGCTGGGCGACGTTGCCCTGTTCGACGTGTTCGGCGGCGTCGCGGCGGGCAAGGCGCTCGACATCATGCAATCCGGCCCGGTCGACGGCTTCGACAGCCATATGGTCGGCGGCAGCGACTATGCGGCGATCGCGGGCTCGGACGTCGTGATCGTCACCGCCGGGTTCCCGCGCACCCCCGGCATGAGCCGCGACGACCTGATCGGCAAGAATGCCGGCGTCATCGCGACCGTCGCCGACGGCATCAAGCAATATTGCCCGGACGCCTTCGTCATCGTCATCACCAACCCGCTCGACGCCATGGTCTGGGTCATGCAGCAAAAGTCGGGGCTGCCGCCGGAGAAGGTGGTCGGCATGGCAGGCGTGCTCGACAGTTCGCGCTTCCGTCTCTTCCTCGCCCACGAGTTCAAGGTCTCCGTCGAAGACGTCACGGCGTTCGTGCTCGGTGGCCACGGCGACACCATGGTGCCGCTCGTGCGATACAGCACGGTCGCCGGCATCCCGGTGCCCGACCTGGTCAAGATGGGCTGGACGACGCAGTCGAAGATCGACGAGATCTGCAAGCGGACGGCCAACGGCGGCGGCGAGATCGTCAAGTTGCTCGAAAAGGGCAGCGCGTTCTACGCCCCGGCGGCGAGCGCCATCGCCATGGCGGAAAGCTACCTGCTCGACAAAAAGCGCGTGCTTCCCGCAGCCGCCTACCTTAACGGCCAGTATGGGATGCACGACATGTATGTCGGCGTTCCGGTCGTCATCGGCGCGGGCGGTGTGGAGCGGATCGTCGAGATCGAGCTGAGTGCCGAGGAGAAGGCGGCCTTCGAGAAAAGCTGCGGCGCAGTGCGCGAGCTGGTCGATGCGAGCCGGAAGATCCTTGGATGACGACGCGCATGGCAGGAGAGCGTCGCAGCTCTCCTGCCCAGTACTTATGTAGTGGGCATCGCGGTGCGCGACCGCGGACCTGAGAACGTGGTTTAAGGAACAAGCTATGCCCGGCGTCGACTCTCTCGCCTCGGTTTTGAATGGCGCGAATGCCCCATACATGGCCGACCTCTATGCACGGTGGGTCAGCAACCCGGCGAGCGTGGACGCCAGCTTCGGCGAGCTGTTCAGCGTCCTGAACGATGAAGCCCGCGGCGTGCTGGAGGATGCCAGCGGGGCGTCCTGGGCGCCGCGGCGGTTCGATATCGGCGAGCCGGAGCCCGCCAAGCCGTCGGCGAAGAGCGCTGCCGCCGGGGGCGCCAGCCCGGAGCAAGTGCGCGCCGCCGCGCTCGACAGCCTGCGCGCGTTGATGCTGATCCGCGCCTACCGCGTCCGCGGCCACCTCGAGGCGCAGCTCGACCCGCTTGGCCTGCAAGTCCCAGCCCCGCATACTGAACTCGACCCCGCCGCCTATGGTTTCGGTCCCGGCGACCGCGACCGCGCCATCTTCATCGACGGCGTCCTCGGCCGGGAGTTGGCCACCATCACCGAAATCCTCGACATCGTCCGGACCAGCTATTGCGGTTCGATCGGCGTCGAGTTCATGCATATCCAGAATCCCGAGCAGAAGACCTGGATCCAGCGGCGGATCGAGGGTGCGCCCTGGACTCGCGGGCTCGACACGGCGGACAAGACGGCCATCCTGACGCAGTTGACCGAAGCCGAGGGTTTCGAGACGTTCTGCCAGCGGCGGTTCGTCGGCACCAAGCGCTTCGGCCTCGAGGGCGGCGAGATCACCATCCCGGCGCTGCACGCGATGATCGAGACCGCGGCGGGCGCCGGCGTCAGCGAGATCGCCATCGGCATGCCGCATCGCGGCCGCCTGAACACGCTCGTGAACGTCGTCCGCAAGCCATTCACGGCCATCTTCAGCGAGTTCGGCGGCGCTAGCTCGCAACCGGACAGCGTGCAAGGTTCGGGCGACGTCAAATATCATCTCGGCACCAGCACCGATGTCGAGATTGCCGGCAAGATGGTCCACATCTCCCTGCAGCCGAACCCGTCGCACCTCGAAGCGGTCGACCCGGTCGTGATCGGCAAGGTGCGGGCCCGGCAAGACGCGTCGGGGGACACCAAGGCGCGGCGCTCGGTGATGGCGATCGTGATGCACGGGGACGCCGCGTTCGCCGGCCAGGGCCTGGTCTACGAGACGCTCGCGATGAGCCAGCTGATCGGCTACCGCACCGGCGGCACGATCCACGTCATCGTCAACAACCAGATCGGCTTCACCACCGTTCCGGCGCACGCTTTTTCCGGCCTGTATTGCACCGACGTCGCGAAGTCGATCCAGAGCCCCATCCTGCACGTGAACGGCGACAAGCCCGAGGCGGTCGTGTTCGCCGCCCGCTTCGCCGCCGAGTTCCGCATGGAGTTCGGCACCGACATCGTGCTCGACATCGTATGCTATCGCCGTCACGGCCATAACGAGACGGACGAGCCTGCATTCACGCAGCCGATCATGTACCGCGCGATCAAGGAGCAGGCCACCACCCGGGCGCTCTATGCCGATCGCTTGGCGGCAGAGGGCACGCTCGGCGCCGATGCCTCCAAGGACATGTGGGACGGCTTCCAGGCCAAGCTCGAGAGCGCCTACCAGGCCGCTCAATCCTATCGTCCGAACAAGGCGGATTGGCTCGAGGGTCACTGGTCCGGCCTCAGCGAGGGCGACGGCGACGAGGAGCGGCAGGACGAGCCGACCGCGCTGAGCCAGGACCGCCTGCAGGAGATCGGCCGCGCCCTCTATACGCCGCCGGCCGACTTCGAGCTCAACCCGAAGATCGCCCGTCAGCTCGAGGCCAAGCGCGCCATGTTCGAGACCGGCGAGGGCGTGGACTGGGCGACTGGCGAGGCGCTCGCGTTCGGCGGCGTGTTGACCGACGGCTCGCGGGTGCGCCTCTCCGGCGAGGATTGTCAGCGGGGCACGTTCAGCCAGCGCCACGCGGTGCTGGTCGATCAGGCGAACCAGAACGAATATGTTCCCCTGAACAACATCAGGCCCGATCAGGCCAAGATCGAGATCTACAACTCGCTGCTCTCCGAGCAGGGCGTGCTCGGCTTCGAATACGGCTACACCCTCGCCGATCCGCGGACGCTCGTGCTGTGGGAGGCGCAGTTCGGCGACTTCGCCAACGGCGCCCAGGTCATCATCGACCAGTTCATCGCCAGCGGCGAGACGAAGTGGCTGCGCATGAGCGGCCTCGTGCTGCTGCTGCCGCATGGGTATGAGGGCCAGGGCCCGGAACACAGCAGCGCGCGCCTGGAGCGCTATTTGCAGCTCTGCGCCGAGCGGAACATGGTCGTCGCCAACATCACGACGCCGGCCAATTACTTCCACGCGCTGCGCCGCCAGCTGAAGCGCAACTACCGCAAGCCGCTGGTGATCATGACGCCGAAATCGCTGCTGCGGCACAAGCTGGCGGTCAGTCCGGTCGCCGACATGGCCGAGGGCACCGGGTTCAAGACGGTGATCGACGAGGTCGATCCGATCGCGGCTGCCAAGAACGTCCGCCGGGTCGTGATGTGCTCGGGAAAGGTTTATTACGACCTGCTCCAGGCCCGGCGCGATGCGAAACTCGACGACGTCGCGATCGTGCGGCTGGAGCAGATCTATCCATTCCCGGAGATCACGCTGCCGAAGGTGCTTGGCCCGTACAAGAATGCCGAGCTCATCTGGTGCCAGGAAGAGCCGGCCAACATGGGCGCCTGGACCTTCGTGGACCGAAGGCTCGAAAAGGTTCTGACGGCGCTCGGCGGAGCAGCCAAGCGGCCCATCTATGTCGGCAGGGACGAGGCGGCGAGCCCGGCCACCGGCCTGGCCAAAGTTCATGCCCAGCAGCAGGCCGCGCTCGTGCGGGATGCGCTAGGCCTCAATTCGTGAGCGAAGTAGCGGAGCCGATCATGGGCATCGACATCAAGGTCCCGACCCTCGGCGAGAGCGTCAGCTCGGCGACCGTTGCGCGCTGGCTGAAGAAGGCCGGCGAGAACGTGGCGGCGGACGAGCCGCTGGTTGAACTCGAGACGGACAAGGTCACCGTGGAGGTGCCGGCGCCCCAAGCCGGGGTGCTGGGCGCAATCCAGGCCGAGGAGGGCGCCGAAGTCGAAGTCGGCACGATCCTCGGCACGGTCGAAGCGGGCAGCGCCAAGGCCAAGGCACCCGCGCCCGCCGCGAACCCCGGTGCCGGCGTCAATCCGCCGCCCGCGCCGCGCGGCCCGGTCTCCCGGCCGGCCACGTCCGCGCCTGCCACGTCCGCGCCGGCCGCTGCCGCGCCCACTCCGCCTGCGCATCTGCCCATGCCCGCAGCCGCCAAGATGATGACCGAGCACAGCCTGCAAGCGACGCAGCTCGATGGCACCGGCAAGGATGGCCGCATCACCAAGGGCGACGTGTTGGAGTTCCTGTCTCGCCCCGCCGCGCCGGCGCCCGCTCCTGCCGCACGCGCCCCGCGCGAACCGCAGGACGGCGAGGAGCGCGTCAAGATGACCCGGCTCCGCCGCACGATCGCCCAGCGGCTGAAGGAGGCGCAAAACGCTGCCGCCATGCTGACCACGTTCAACGAGGTCGACATGAGCGCCGCGATGGCGTTGCGCGCCGAATACAAGGATGCGTTCGAGAAGAAGAACGGTGGCGTGCGCCTCGGCTTCATGTCGCTCTTCGTGCGCGCCTGCATCGCCGCGCTGAAGGAGTTTCCGGCGGTCAACGCCGAAATCGACGGCGACGACATCGTCTACAAGAACTTCGTGCACATGGGCGTGGCGGTCGGCGGCCCGAACGGCCTTGTGGTCCCGGTGATCCGCAATGTGGACGAGATGGGCTTCGCCCAGATCGAGAAGGCGATCAACGGCTTCGGCAAGCGCGCCCGCGACGGCCAGCTCAAGCTCGAGGAGCTCTCGGGCGGCACCTTCACCATCAGCAATGGCGGCGTTTACGGCAGCCTCATGAGCACGCCGATCCTGAACGCGCCGCAATCCGGCATCCTGGGCATGCATAAGATCCAGGACCGGCCGATGGCCATCGGAGGAAAGGTCGAGATCCGGCCGATGATGTATCTGGCGCTGTCGTACGACCACCGGATCGTCGATGGAAAGGAGGCGGTCTCCTTCCTCGTGCGGGTCAAAGAGGGCGTCGAGGATCCGCGACGCTTGCTGCTGGGTCTGTAGAACATGGCTGAATACTACGACGTCATCGTCATCGGTGGTGGACCCGGCGGTTATGTGTGCGCGATCCGGGCGGCGCAGCTGGGTTTGAAGACCGCCTGCGTCGAGAAGCGGGCGACGCTGGGGGGCACGTGCCTGAACATCGGCTGCATCCCCAGCAAGGCGCTGCTGCAATCCTCGGAGAACTTCGCGGAGGCGCGGGATCATTTCGCCGAGCACGGTGTGATGATCGACAGCGTCAAACTCGATCTCGGGCGCATGCACGCGCGCAAGGGCGAGGTGGTCGGCGCCAACGTGAAGGGCGTGGAGTTCCTGTTCAAGAAGAACAAGGTCACCTGGCTCAAGGGCACGGGCAGCATCACCGCCCCAGGCAAGGTCTCGGTCGATGGCACCGAGTACGAGACCAAGAGCATCGTGCTCGCCACGGGCAGCGAGAGCGTTCCGCTGCCCGGCGTCGCAGTCGATGAGAAGCGCGTCGTCAGCAGCACGGGCGCGCTGGAACTGGACCAGGTGCCGGGCAAGCTGGTCGTCATCGGCGGCGGCTATATCGGGCTCGAACTCGGCAGCGTCTGGAACCGGCTCGGCGCCGAGGTGACCGTGGTCGAGTACCTGGACCGCCTTGTCCCCGGCATGGATGCCGAGATCGCAAAGACGTTCGAGCGTGTGTTGGGCAAGCAGGGTCTCAAGTTCCGTCTCGGGACAAAAGTGACCGCTGCGGACACGAGCGGCAACCAGATCAAGCTGACCGTCGAGCCGGCAAAGGGCGGCGACGCCGAGACGATCGAGGCCGACGTCGTGCTGGTGTCGATCGGGCGCCGCGCGTTCACGGATGGGCTCGGGTTGGAGGCGCTCGGCGTGAAGCGGGACGATCGAGGCCGGGTCGAGGTCGATGCGCACTATGCCAGCAGCATCCCCGGTATCTACGCGATCGGCGACGTCATCGCCGGACCGATGCTGGCGCACAAGGCGGAGGAGGAGGGCGTCGCCCTGGCCGAGCTGCTCGCCGGTCAGGCGGGACACGTCAATTACGGGGTGATCCCCGGGGTGGTTTATACCTGGCCGGAAGTCGCCAGCATTGGCTTGAACGAAGACGAGCTGAAGCGGCAGGGCATCGCCTACGCCGTCGGCAAATTTCCGTTCACCGCCAATGGCCGCGCCCGCGCGATGGGCAGCACCGATGGCTTCGTCAAGATCCTGGCCGACAAGGCGAGCGATCGGGTGCTTGGCGCGCATATCATCGGTCCGGATGCCGGCACGCTGATCGCCGAGATCGCGACCGCGATGGAGTTCGGCGCCAGCAGCGAGGACATCGCCCGCACGTGCCATGCGCATCCAAGCCTGAGCGAGGCCGTTAAAGAAGCGGCGATGGCCGTTGAGGGCCGCGCCATCCACATCTAGGAAGGCGGCCCGATGGCGTTCAAAGCGGCCAAAGAACACAGCTACGCCGTGACGGTGACCTGGACCGGCAACACCGGTTCGGGTACGTCCAGCTATCGCAGCTATCAGCGGACCCACGAGGTGGTGGTCCGCGGCAAGCCGCCGCTCCCGGCATCGTCCGACCCGGAGTTCCTCGGCGATCCCGCCCGCTACAACCCGGAGGAGATGCTCGTCGCCTCCCTCTCGTCCTGCCACATGCTCTGGTATCTTCATCTCTGCTGCGTCGAGGGCATCGTGGTCGAGGCCTATGAAGACATCGCCGAAGGCGTCATGGTCGAGGATGCCGATGGCGGGGGGCGGTTCAGCCAAGTCGTCCTGCAGCCGGAGATCAAGCTGAAGTCCGGATCGGACGTCGCGCGGGCGACGGCACTTCACGGAGATGCGCACGCCCGCTGCTTCATCGCCAACTCGGTCAATTTCCCGATCCGCCATGAACCCGTGTTCCTGAACGCCTGATGCTTGCGCTCACGATGGGCGACCCGGCCGGCATCGGCGGCGAGTTGACGCTGAAAGCCTGGTCGGTATTGCGTCAGTCGGGGCCTTTCTTCACCGCGCTCGACGACCCCAGGCGGCTGAAGGAGATCGATCCGGATGTTCCGATCCAGATCGTCGGCGCGATCGGGGAGGGTGATTTCGGGAATGCCCTGCCGGTGCTCCCCGTCGAGCTCCAGGCCGCCGCCATCCCCGGTCGGCCCGATCCGGCCAATGCGGCGGCCGTGATCGCCAGCATCGAAGCCGCCGTCCGCCTCGCACAGAACGGCCGGGCCGCGGGTGTCGTGACCAACCCCATCAGCAAAGCCACACTCTACGAAGCCGGGTTCGCCCATCCCGGCCATACCGAGTTCCTCGGCGCGCTGACCGGCGCCGCGATGCCCGTCATGATGCTCGCCAACGACCATCTCCGCGTCGTGCCGGTGACGGTGCATCTGGGCCTGCGAGCGGCGCTCGAGCGGCTCACGACCGATTTGATCGTCACCACTGCCCGGATCACCGCGCTGTCGTTGCAGCGGCAGTTTGGGATCGGCCATCCCCGGCTCGGCATCGCCGGGCTGAACCCGCATGCGGGTGAGGGCGGCGCGATGGGAACCGAGGAGCAGACCATCATCGGCCCTGCGATGGACCTGCTGCGCGCCGACGGCCTCGACCTGAGCGGGCCCTACCCGCCCGACACGATGTTCACCCCGGCGGCACGGGCGGGCTACGACGTGGCGATCTGCATGTACCACGACCAGGCGCTGATCCCGCTCAAAACCATCGACATGGTCAACGGCGTGAACGTCACCCTCGGCCTGCCAATCATCCGCACGTCCCCTGATCACGGAACGGCGTTCGACATCGCCGGCAAAGGCGTGGCCGACCCGAGCAGCCTTATTGCGGCGCTCCGGCTGGCCGACCGAATGGGAGCATCCGCATGAGCGCGCGTCTAGGCGTCAACATCGATCACGTCGCCACCATCCGCAACGCGCGTGGCGGCGCGCATCCGGACCCGTTCGCGGCCGCGCTGGTCGCGGTCGGCGCTGGGGCGGACGGAATCACCGCCCACCTGCGGGAGGACCGGCGGCACGTGCGCGACGGTGACCTTGAACGGCTCGCCTCGTCGCCGGAGATCCGGCTCAACTTCGAGATGGCGGCGACCGACGAGATGGTCGGCATCGCGCTCCGGCTGCGCCCGGCGGCCTGCTGCATCGTGCCGGAGCGTCGCGAGGAGGTGACGACGGAAGGCGGTCTCGATGCCGTCCACCAGGCGGGATCGCTCGGCCCGAAGATTGCGGCGCTGCGCCAGGCCGGCATCCGAGTCTCGCTGTTCCTAGCTCCCGACCCGGCGCAACTCGAGGCGGCGGCGCATCTCGGGGCGGAGGTCGTCGAACTTCACACCGGCGCCTATGCCGAGGGTCATGCGGGCGAATTGCAGCGGTTGCATGCGGGTGCGGTGCAGTTGCGTCGCCTCGGCTTGGAATGCCATGCCGGCCACGGCCTGACCTACGCCAACGTCCGGCCGATTGCCGCATTTCCGGAGGTCGAGGAACTCAACATCGGTCACTTCTTGATGGGTCAGGCGGTGTTCGACGGCCTGCCAGGCGTGGTCAAGCGGATGAAGGCGCTGATCCAGGCCGCTCGAGATTTATCGTCCGGAACGGGATGACGGCGCCTGCGCGCCGCCATCTATACATCGGACGCTTGGGCGGGGTCGGAAGCGTCAGCCTTCCCGACCGAACCGCCGCCAGCCGGCCAAGCCGGCCAGACCGGTCAGAGCGACCACCAGGACCGGCAACGATGCCGGCTCCGGAACCTCGGCGAAGACCGCGACGCAACCGCCAGGGCATAGGGTGTCGTCGCTCGTGCCAGTGAGCGGGACGAAGATGTTGCCGTTCAGCACGTCGACGGCGACGGAGTGAAGGTTGCTCTTTCCGGCGCCGAGCGAGGTCAGGTCGATCGATTGCAGGAGCGCATAGCTCGCGTCGCTGAACACGTCGATGACCCGGTCACCGGCTGCGTTCACGCCGGTGACATAATAGTTGCCGTTCGCCTCGTCATACCAAAGCTCGTCCGAGCCGGAGACCGCTTTCAGGTTGGCGACGATAGAACCGGTGCCGGACGGGTTCAGCACGATCGTCTGCGACCCCGTGGCCGAGCAGCCGACCACCAAGTTGCCGCTGGCCCCGAGCGCCAAACCGGCGGATCCGCAGGCCGCGATGCCCATGTTGGAGAAATTGTAGGTCCGCAGGGCTTTACCGGCACTGTCGAACTCCTGCACGCCGCCGGCGTCGTTGTTGGCGAAATTGGGGACGGAGACGAAGTAGGTCTTGGTCGCCGGATCCCAAACAGGTTGCTCCAGTCCCCCAGCAGGGATCTGGGCCGGCACGAGAACCGGGCTGGTGGTCAGGGCCGGGGCAAGCGCTGTCGACGTGCTGATGAGCGACCCGAACGCCGGCGAATTCGCGTTGTTGGCGACGAAGAGCTGTTGGTTCAGGGGCGAGTAGGCCATCTCGTCCACCCGGAACGGGGCGCCGCCCGTATAGACCGTACCGCCGGCGATCGGATTGGATGGGTTCGTCACGTTGAACGAGCGCAGCGTGCTCCCCCCGTCACCGGCATACAGGGTCGCCGTGGTGCCATTGTTGACGACCACTACGCCGTCTGGGCCCGACCGGGCCGTGGAGACCGTCGTGCTGGGAGGAATGGTCACAGCGCCGACGAAGCCGCCCGCCTTGCCCAGGAATTGGTTGTTCGCGCCGTTGATGATGTCGACGCTCGCATCGGTCCGATCCGCGAGGTAGTAGATGCCGGTGACCGAATCGACATAGCTGATGTCGAACGAACCCAGCGTGCTCCCCGGGATCGGGATCGTGGTGCTCAGGGCATAAGTGGTTGCGGACGCGCTCCAGGGGAGCCCGAACGCCATGGCGCTCGCAAGAAGAAGCCTGCGTGTCACAGAACCCATCGTTTCCTCCTGTCGTGCATCCTCGGCGGGACGCTTCCTAGTGAGATAACGTTAAAGTCAATGAGCAACAAATGCTGCAGCAATCCCGTTCACGTGTTTGTTAGCAGTGTACTTGTGTCCGAGCTGCAACTCATACCGATACCGAACCGGTCTGCTTGCTCCATAGCGAGATAATCGTTCCTATACTGGACTGAACCTAACTGCGCCGGCTGCGCTCTGTTATCGAAGCAGAGGAGAGCATGATGTCCGACGACAAGCATGATAAGGCATTGGACCTGACCGAGCAGGCGCTCGACGCCCTGGTCGAGGGCGACGAGAAGGCTGCGGCCAAGCTGGTGCAGAAGGCCAAGGCGCTCGACCCGGAAGCGGTCGAAGAAGTCGTGCACGATCTCGAGGAGGCCGAGAACACCAGCGTCAAGCCTCAGGACTAGTCAGTCCTGGCGCGGATGGGTGCGGGACCAAACCTCCCGCAAACCCGCCGCGTCGACCGAGGTGTACCGCTGCGTGGTCGATAGGCTGGCATGGCCCAGCAACTCCTGGATGGAGCGGAGATCCGCGCCACCCGCGAGCAGGTGTGTCGCGAAGCTGTGCCGCAGGGCATGCGGTGACGCGTGTTCGGGCAGCCCCGCCGCCCGGCGGTAGTCGCGCATCGTCTTGCGCGCGACCGCCGCATCGAGGCGGGCACCACGCGCGCCGATGAACAGCGGCGCGTCCTTGGTTCCGGATGGGTGCAGCCGTATCCAGTCCGCCAGCGCCTGACGCACCGCGGGAAGCATCGGCACGATGCGCTCCTTGCTGCCCTTGCCGAGCACACGCAGGCCGGTGGCCGTTTCCACCGCGCCCACGTCGAGCGAGAGCGCCTCGGCGATCCGTAACCCGGCGCCATACAATAGTGTGAACAGCGCGGTGTCGCGTGCCTGCCAGCGCGGGTCGGCGTGTTCGGCGCCGATCGCCTCGACCAGGCCGGTCGCTTGCGCGGGCGTGAGAGCCCTCGGTGCGGGCGCTCGGACGCGGGGACGGCCGAGCAGTGAGGCTGCCGGGTTGGTTATCCCGTGGTGGCGGGCGAGGTAAGCAAACAGGCTGCGCACGGCCGAGAGATGGCGGGCGCGGGTGGCGTTCGTCGTCCCAGTAGCCGCTTGGGCGGCGAGCCAGGCCCGGAGGTCCGCCTGCCCGAGGCCGGCCAGGTCGGCGAGCGTCGGCTCGTGCGCCAGATGGTCGGTCAGGAAGGCCAGGAAGCCGCCAAGGTCGGTCTGGTAGGCGTTGACGGTCAGCGCGGCGGCGCGGCGCTCGCGCAACATCCAGTCGAGATAGGTCTGGACGGCCTCCCGCGCCGTCACGCGCGTTCGAGCGCGGCGGCCGCGGCTTGGCCGAGGAACACGAGCGCCTGCGTGCTAGCCCCATCGAGCCCGGACGGATCGCGCGCGGAAATCGCGAGCAGGGCCGGAGCGGAGGCGAGCGGCACGCGGATCAGCGCCTCGCGGGCCGTCAATGGGCCCGCCTCGCCGTGCAACACCCTGTCGTGTCCCGCGTCGCGAACCAGTGCGAACCGTTGGCCGAGCACGGCATCGACCATGCCGGCCTCGATCGTCGCCGCGCCCGCCAGACCGCCCTCGACGGACAGCCGCACGCTTTCGACGCGCAGCAGGCCCGGAACGTCGTTCTGTAGGCACCAGGCCGGGTCGGAGGCGCGCATCAGGGCGAGGACCGCGTCCTGCACCAGTTGGGTGAACCCCTCGGCAGCGCGGCGACCCGCGGCGGCATCGTTGCCGTGCCGCCGCGCCTGGTCGATGATGGCGACCATGTGGTCGGCCATGGCTTCCCCATGCAGCCGGCGCGGTGGATCGAGCACGGCATAGAGCTCAGGATGCGCGGCGAGCCAGCCGGGGTTGGCGCGCAGGAAAGCGGCAATCAGGCGATCGCCATCCTCGTCGGGCGCCTCCCGTTGCAATCGTGCCAGCGCTGCGTCATCCAGGATTATGGTCTTTCTCCGCCCAGGACCGGGAACAGTCACGCGGAGCCTACTCGGTGATGCGCCGCCTCGGAAGCGCGTTCCCGTTCTGCTCCCGCGTCCATTCCGGGGTCCGTTCGACTACGCCGTGGGGGAGGGGCAGGAGCCCGAGCCGGGCGACGTCGTGATGGTCCCGCTCAACCGGCGCGAGGAGGTCGGCGTCGTGTGGGACGGCGCGCCGGACGCCAGCGTCGAGGACGCGAAGCTGAAGCCGATCACCGCGGTGCTGGACGTGCTGCCGATGCCGGCGTCGCTGCGGCGCTTCGTGGATTGGGTGGCGGCCTACACGCTGGCGATGCCCGGCGAGGTGCTGGCCATGGCGCTGCGGGTCAACGCCCTACAGCCGCAGACGCCTCCGGCCGGCTGGCGGCTGCGGCCCGGCGCGCGGGACCTGACCAAAGCACGGGCGAAAGTGGCGCAGGCACTGGTCGACGGCGTGCCGCGGAGCACCGGCGACTTGGCGCGGCAGGCCGGGGTGAGCACGGGGGTGGTGCGCGGCATGGCGCAGGCCGGGCTGCTGGAACCGGCGCTGCTGCTGGCGCAGCCGCCATTCGACCGCCCCGACCCGGACCGCGCCGGCCCCGTGCTGTCCGCGGCTCAGGCGGCCGCGGGGCAGGCGCTGCGCGAGGCGGTGGCCGCGCGGGCGTTCGGGGTGACGCTGCTGGATGGAGTGACCGGGTCGGGCAAGACGGAAGTCTATCTGGAGGCGGTTGCCGCCAGCCTGCAGGCGGGGCGGCAGGCCTTGGTGCTGCTGCCGGAGATCGCGCTGTCGTCGCAATGGCTGGAGCGGTTCGAGCGGCGGTTCGGGGTGGCGCCGGCCGTGTGGCACTCGGACCTAGGATCGCGCACACGCCGGATCACGTGGCGGGCGGTGGCGGAGGGCCTGGCGCCGGTGGTGGTCGGCGCGCGGTCGGCGCTGTTCCTGCCGTTTCCGGATCTCGGCCTGATCGTGGTCGACGAGGAGCACGAGACGGCATTCAAGCAGGAAGACGGGGTCGTCTACCACGCGCGCGACATGGCGGTGGTGCGGGCCCGGTTGTCGGACGCGCCGGCGGTGCTGGTGTCGGCGACGCCGAGCTTGGAGACGCTGGCCAATGTCGAGGTCGGGCGATATGGGCGAGTGACGCTTGAGGCGCGGCATGGCGGAGCGAGCCTGCCGGCGGTCGAGGCGATCGACTTGCGCGATTTTCCGCCGGAGCGGGGGCATTTCCTGTCGCCCAAACTGGTCGAGGCGGCGCACGCCACCTTCGCGCGGGGCGAGCAGGCGATGCTGTTCCTGAACCGTCGGGGCTACGCGCCGCTGACGCTGTGCCGGACCTGTGGACACAGGATGCAGTGCCCGAACTGCACCGCGTGGCTGGTCGAGCACCGGGCGCGGCGGGCCTTGGCGTGCCATCACTGCGGCCATACCGAGCCGATCCCGCCGACCTGCCCGTCCTGCGACGCGCCGCACAGCCTCGTGCCCATCGGTCCGGGCGTGGAGCGGATCACCGAGGAGGCCGCGTCGGTGTTCCCGGAGGCGCGGCTGCTGGTGATGGCAAGCGACACGCTGACCGGACCGCACGCGGCTGCCGAAGCGGCCCGCCGCATCGAGAACCGCGAGGTCGATCTCATCATCGGAACGCAGATCGTCGCGAAGGGTTGGCACTTCCCGCATCTCACGCTGGTGGGGGTGGTTGACGCCGACCTGGGGCTGGCCGGCGGCGACCTTCGGGCGGCGGAGCGGACGGTGCAGCTGCTGCATCAGGTTGCGGGGCGGGCAGGCCGCGCCGAGGCGCCCGGGCGCGTGCTGCTGCAGACGTTCAGCCCCGACCATCCGGTGATGCAGGCGCTCATCGAGGGTGATCTGGCCGGGTTCATGCAGACGGAGGCAGAGATCCGCCGTCCGGGCGGTTGGCCCCCCTTCGGCCGGTTGGCCGCACTCATTATCAGCGCCGATACGGCACAGGCCGCAGACGAGTTGGCGCGCGACGTCGGGCGGGCCGCGCCGCGGGGCGACGGCCTCACGGTGCTCGGCCCGGCGCCGGCGCCCTTCGCCATCTTGCGCGGACGTCATCGCCGCCGCCTGTTGCTCAAGACGCGGCGGGATGTGGCGGTGCAGCCCATCGTGCGCCAATGGCTGGCGGGGATACGCCCGTCCGGAACGGCTCGGATCGATGTCGACGTCGATCCAATCTCGTTCTTGTGACAGTGTCTCCAATGACGTCCATGTCGCGAAACCAAAGCGTCATGCAGGTGAGTACCGCTTGCCAGGGTAAGTTCGCGAACTTTCTTCATAGCGCTGTGACGTGACATTAACTATCGTCCGGAAAAAGATGTCGTCGTGCGTCCTTCCGCCCTGACCCGCCCATGTGCTCCGAAGCGATGACAGTCCACCCGGGCATCACGTGCGCCGCCGGCACGTCTACGGCGGATGAGCGCATCTTGACGGCAAGGCTCGGCTATACGCACGCCAAGTTCGGCATCGGACCGTTCGACCGCTCCGATGTCGGTGACGGGCTATTGCTGTCATTCGCCTACAAGATGTTCGGGTTTTCGACCGGGCTGCATGAGGGCGTGCTGCTCGGGGCGACCGGGCCGGCCCCGGTTCCTCGGTTGAAGGAGTTCGCCGGGGAGATCGGGGCCACCCTGCTCAAGATCACCCGCACGGCGCCCGAACAGGCGGTCGCGGGTCAGGTGCAGACCGAGCGGCTCCCATCCTGGATCGTCGTCCAGCGCGCGGCCGGCGCGCGCGACCTATTGCCGCTCAAGCCGACGTATGAGGACACGCTGGCCGCTTTCGGCCGGCACACCAGGCGCAACATCCGCCATGTGCGCAAGATGGCGGTCGAGGCTGGGCTCACCGTCGAGACGTCGACCGGCCCGGCATTGATCTCCAGCAGCGACCGTGCCGCGCTGGGCCGGCAGACCCGGCCGAAGGGCATCGCGGTCTCGCTCTCGCGCCGGCTCGAGGCCTATGTGGAGAGGACCGGCCGGCCGTTCCGCAGCGTCGTCCGTGCACCCGGCGGCGAGATCGTCAGCTATACTTGCGGCTATTTCGGCGAGCCTGGCTCGGCCTGCCTGCTCTACCAGCTCAACAACCCGGCGTTCAATACGCTCAGCCCGTCGCTGCTCAACCGTGCCTATCTGATCGAGTGGCTCATCGAACGTGGCTGCGCGGAGTTGGTCTTCGTGCATGGGTGCAGCAGCGTCCTGCAGCATGCTTGCCTGCGGCAGCCGCTGGAGGAGCTGCTCCTGGTCCGCCGCACGCTCGCCGGCTATCTCGCGGCCAGTCCGTTCGCGTTTGCCGGCGCCGAGTCGTCGCTGGGCCGGCTCGTCCGCGCAGCGGTGCTCCCGAGCGCCTAGACCTTCTCGACTTGGGCGTATTCCAGCTCGACCGGGGTCGAGCGCCCGAAGATCGACACGCTGACCTTCACGCGGCCCTTTTCTTCATCGATCTCTTCGACCACGCCATTAAAGCTGGTGAACGGGCCGTCGGCCACGCGGATCTGCTCGCCCACCTCGAACAGGACGGCCGGACGCGTCCGCTCGACGCCCTCGGCGGATTGTTTGAGCATGCGTTCGGCCTCGGATTCCGGGATCGGCGAGGGCCGGGTCTTGGTGCCGAGGAAGCCGGTGACCTTCGGCGTATCCTTGATCAGATGCCACGTATCGTCGGTCATCTCCATCTTCACCAGCACGTAGCCGGGGAAGAACTTTCGCTCGGTGTTGATCTTTTGGCCGCGGCGGACTTCGACGACGTCCTCGGACGGCACCAGCACTTCGTCAACAAGGTCGGCCAGGCCTTTCTGGGCCGCCTGTTCCTTGACCTGCTGAGCGATCTTCTTCTCGAAGCCGGAATAGACGTGCACGACATACCAACGCTTGGCCATAACTTTTTCCTACGACCCCACCCCGAACAAGGCGCGCACACCGATGCCGATCAACTGGTCGGCCGCGAACAGCAGAACCGCGGCTATGCCGGACAGCGCGAACACGAGCCCCGTCGTCACCATGGTCTCCTTGCGGGAGGGCCAGGTGATCTTGCTGACTTCGAGCCGCACTTCGCGGAGGAACTTCGCCGGATTAACCGCCACTTCGAACACCTAACACCATGATTGGCAGGGGTGGAGGGTCTCGAACTCTCAACCTCCGGTTTTGGAGACCGGCGCTCTAGCCAATTGAGCTACACCCCTGCAGAACCGACAGCCGCCCGCCTGCGTCACCGCAGCCCCGGCGCAACTTCCGGCGCAAGGCGCGTAGAAACGGCGCGCGGCCGTTCGTGTCAAGTGGCCCCACCCCGCACTCCGTATGGAGCAATGCTTCCGCCACCGGCGCCGGGACCATATATGAGGGCCGCGATGAACCCAGTCCGATGAAGCCGACGCCGCTCGTGCCGGCCCTGCCCCAGGAGGGCGCCAGGGCAGGCGACGGCCCGCGGTGGGGCCTTGCCGCATCAGCCGTCGTGCACGGGCTGGTGATCCTGGCGCTGCTCGGCTACGCCGTCCGGCGCTTGCCTCCGGATGGCGGGCAGTCGCCATCGTACGACCTAGTGTTCGAGGGGCCCAGTGGCGGCGGGCCCCCCACCGACGCTCGGCAGCCCCGACCCCTGCCGCCGGCCCAGCCCGCGGATATCACGCCACCGCCGGACGCGCTGCCGGGTCCGCCTGCGCCGACGCCGCTCTCGACGCCGGACCCGACCGCCGCCACCGCCCCACCGCCGGCGGCCGATGCGGCGCCGCCACCGGTACCGACGGCGGCGCCGGCGCCGGAGGCGGCGCGTCCGCCCATGCCGAGCCCGGCGCCGGCCCAGACCGCGCCACCCGCTCCGGCCACGGCTGCCCCGCCGCCGGTGGTGCCCGCTCTGCCCACCGACGCCGCGACCATCCCGCTGCCGACGCCGCTCGAGCTCCCGCCCACGCCCGAGCCGCCCGCCGTGCGGCTCGAGTTGCCGTCCGAAGAAACGGCGCCGGCCACGCCCAAGCCGATTATGCCGCAGCCTCCGCCCCCGCTGCCGCCGAGCGAGCCACAACCGCGCGCCGCTCGCCCGGCCGCGCGGCCGGCTCCGCGTCCGGCCCTGGGCACGCTGTCCAGTCCGATGGACCTGAGCCTAGGCCCGGCCGCGCCGCGCCCCGCGGCGCGCGGATCAGTGGCGTCCCGCTCGCTCGATCTCTCGCCGCCCCGGGAGCGGAACGGGCCCGCGTCGTCGGACCCCTACGCGCAGATCCGCGCTGCCAACGCATCGGCCGATTGGAACCGCGGCCTGCTGCAATACTGGCTGCGGCACCGTTTCTATCCGGAACAGGCCGCGGCCAATGGCGAGGAAGGGGCGGTGACGCTGCAACTCACGGTCAACCGGTCCGGCCGGGTCGAGAGCGTGGAGGTGCTGTCGCGGTCCGGCTCGCAATGGCTCGACATGGCGGCGCTGGCGACCTGGCGGAACGCGCAACTGCCGCCGTTCACCAACGAGATGCGGGACGACCGGATCACCTTCCCGATTCCGATCCAATATTACCTGATCCGGCACTGAGATCGGTTGCTGGCGCAAATCGGCCGGCCTACCGTCGCCTCAGCGGCGCAAAACGGCCGCGTGGGAGGAAGTGAATGAGGCGAATTTTGTTGGCCGGCGTGTTCGCCGCCGTGTCGAGCGTCGCGTCCGCGGCCGATCTGCCGCGGGCCAATCCGGCCAGCATCGGACTGGATCCGCACCAGCTCGACGCCATCACCGCGCAGATCAATCATGACGTGGCCGATCACGTCATTCCCGGGGCGGTGCTGCTGATCCTGCGGCACGGCAAGGTCGGCTACGAGCACGCTTTCGGCAGCCGCGACCCGCAGGCCCCCTCGACCCAGGCGAGCAACAAGCCCGTCGCGGCGGACGATTCGATGAGGGTGAACGACATCTTCCGCATCTACTCGATGAGCAAGCCGATCACGGTCGTGGCGGCGCTGACGCTGATCGAGGCAGGCAAGCTCCGGCTCGACGATCCGGTCGCCAAATACCTGCCGGAGTTCAAAACGATGCAGGTGGGGGTGCCGGAGGCGGACGCGCCGGACGGAATGAAGCTTGTTCCGGCGGCGTCGGCCATGACGGTGCAGGACCTGATGCGGCACTCGGCCGGCCTCACCTACGGTTTCTTCGGCGATACCCCGGTCAAGAAAGCGTACGTCAAGGCGAAGCTGGACGAGGGCGATCCGGATTTGGCGACCTTCGTCTCGCGCCTGGCCAAGCTGCCGCTCGGCTACCAACCGGGAACGACCTGGGACTACAGCTACGCCATCGACGTGGTGGGCCGCATCGTCGAAGTCGTGTCGGGGCAGTCGCTCTACGATTACGAGAAGGCGCACGTCTTGGGGCCGCTCGGTATGACGGACACCGGCTTCGGGGTGCCGGACACGGCGCGGCAGGGGCGGATCGCGGAGCCGTTCGCCGACGACCGGAACTTCGGCGTCAACGCCGACTTCAGCGATCCCCGACACCCGGTGAAGATGCAGTCGGGCGGCGGCGGAATGACCTCCACGGCCGAGGATTACGCGCGTTTCCTGCAGGCGATGGCCGAGGGCGGGGCGCTGGACGGGCACCGCGTGCTGCACCCGCAGACCGTGCGCATGATGACGTCCGACCAGCTCGGCAGCGTCAAGCCGGGGCCCTATTACATCCCAGGCGTCGGCTATGGCTTCGGGTTGGGCGTCGCCGTCCGCACCCAAACCGGCGTCGCCCCGTTTCCGGGCGATACCGGGGACTGGTACTGGGGCGGCGCCGGCGGTACCTATATGTGGGTCGACCCGGCGCGTGACCTGGTCGTCGTGTGGATGATGCAGTCGCCGAAGCAGCGCGTGCCGTATCGGTCGGTCCTGCGCGACATGGTCAACGCCGCGCTCACCGACTGACGAGGGGGCTGGTGGGCTGGAGCGGGCGATGGGAATCGAACCCACGTCAGTAGCTTGGAAGGCTACCGCATTACCATTATGCTACGCCCGCCCACCGGGCCTTCACTATCCCTCCAGCCCGCGCCCCGCAAGCACAACCGGGGGCGCAGCGCGGCGTTGCCGTCCGTCTAGAGCTAGGACGGGCGATGAGCGAAACGAAGAGCGTTATGGTGCCGAGTGGATCGATCGAGCCGACAGTGTTCGAGATCCCGGGCGCCACGGGTGAGTTCAAAATCCAGATCTTGAACGAAGACCAAGCCAAGGGCGTCGTGACGACGATCGTGCACCTGCCAGCCGGTGGAACGATCCCGGCGCACAAGCACCAGAAAGGGTCCGAGATGCACTATGTGCTCGACGGTGACCTCGTCGATCGTGGCAGGACACTGCGCGCCGGCGACTGTCTGACCCATGCGGCGGGCGTGGTGCATGGCCCACACGAGAGCAAGCAGGGCGCCAAGGTGCTGACCGTGCAGACCTGGCAATCCACCGATGGCGCGTTCGACTTCGAGCCCGCCTAGCGGAGCAGGCGCTCCGCCGCGGCAGCGCCGCTGAGGTAGGCGCCGCCGACCGTTCCGGCGAGGCCGTCGGTGCGGACGGCCTCGCCGGCAAAAGTCAAGCGTTCGGCGGGGAAAGCGGCTTGGAGCACGTCACGCTGGTCGGCATCGCCCGGTCGGGCGTAGGCGTAGGCGCCGCGAGAGAACGGGTCGGTGCCCCATGCGCTCAGCATCGGCTGGCCTGCTGAACGCAAGCCGGTCATGTCGCGCAGGGCGTCATGGGCGAAGCGCGATGCCGCTGCCGGGTCGGCGGCGAGCGACCAGGCGAGGCGGCCGCCGACGAAGCCGGTGACGTACGGGCGTCCGTGCGGCCAGGCGTTGAAGGTGATGGGACAGGTTCGGTCCAGTAGCAGCGAGTCCGCGTCGAAGCCGGGCGGGCGGGGCAGCGGCAGCGCGATTTTGCTGAGCAGGCCCATCGGCAGCGCGTCGATGGCGCCCTGGACGTCTGGCGGGAGGGCCGGGGAGAACCGGATCGACCCGGCCGCGAGCACGCCGGTGGAGACCGTGACGATCGCGGCAGCGGCGTGGATCGTCCCGCGCGGCGTCTCGGCGCGGACGCCGGGGCCGGCCCAATCGATGGTGGTGACGGGCGTGTCCAACGTGGCCTCCGTCGCGAGCCGGCGAACGATGAAGGCGCCGACGCCATCGCCGGGCTGCATGTTCGGGCCGTCGAGCGCGTTGCGGTGCCAGTCGCGCAAACTCAGCTCGTCGGAGTCGGCGGCGGCGATGATCGCGCCCTCCCAGAGCGCAACGGTGCTGGCCCATGGGTCGGCAGCCATCGGGGCCATCGCGGCGGCGAGGCTGACGTCGGGGCCGGCTAGGGCGGGGGCGACGACGCCGTCAAGCCGGTCCCACGCGGCGGCGTAGGCGGCGCGCTCGGCCTCTGTCGCCGGACGGCCGGCGATGAAGACGCGCTCGGACCGCCCGATGTCGCTGTTGCGAAGATGGTCTTCGGGCAAAGCCAGGGCGACGAGCGGGTTGCGCTGGGCGGCGTGCAGCCAAGTGGCGCCAAGGTCGAACGGCGCGCCGCAGAACCCCGTGGTGTGAGCGCGGCCGCCGATGCGCGAGGCGGCCTCGACGAGGGTGACCGGAACGCCGGCCTGGCGTAGCCGCCGGGTCGCGGCGAGGCCGGCCACGCCTGCGCCGATGACCACGACGCCGTCCGCGAGATCGGTCATAGGCGGCGAAGCTCCTGCCACTGCCACAATGCGAGGATCGGCACGCCCCAGCTTGCCTCTCGCGCGCGGCGGAGCAGGGAGACGCTGAGCGCGAGGTCGGGCGGAACGCCGAACACGGCCCCGAGGCCGAGATAGCCGGCCTCCTGCACCCCGACCGCCCCCGGCACCACGAACGCGATCGCGACGACGGCATCGAGCAGCGCCTCGAGCGCCAGCACGGGGATGAGCGCCGTCGCCAGCCCGAGCAGGTGCAGGCTGAGCCAGGTGCCGATGCCGGTAGCCAACCAGCCGGTCAGGTGCAGGCAGACCGCGGCAAGAAGCCGGGCGTGGTTGGCGCAGAGGCGCTGGGCTTCGTGGCCGAGAGTGGCGGCATGGACCGCCTGCCGGCCGAGCAGCCGGGTCGACAGAGCGCCGCCGACGCGGCCGAAATGCTCGCGCTGCGACAGCGCGAGGGTGAGCAGCGTCAATGCAACAGCGGCGCCGATGCCGACGGGCAGGATCAGGTCGGAGCCGGGCCGGGCGAAGAGGAGTACGACTACGCCAAAGAGGGCGTAGAGCAGTTGCGCCGTCAGTTCGGCCGTGACGTCGACCACCGTGCCGGCAGCGGCGGTGGTCCAGGCCGGGCCCCGCAGCGAGACGGCGCGGATCCCGAGGAGGTAGCCCCCGACCGGCGAAAAGGGCAGGCATGTGGTCGCCGCGTCGCGCACCATGCGGCCCCAGATCAGCAGGCGGGGGCGGATGCCGGGCTGGATGGTCGCCCAGGCAAGGCCCAGCACGCAGAACAAGCCGCCCTGCAACAGCAGCAGGAGCGACGCGCCGGCCCAGCCGATCGACATCATGGCCCGCGCAACGTCGCAAGCGTCGAAGTGCAGGACCAGGGCTGCCGCCAGCGCGATTCCGAGCAGGGCCAGCAGGACGGAAACGCGACGCATCGCCCCGGCCACTACACCAGGCGGGGCGGCTTGGGATATAGGGCGCGGGTGCCGCACGATTCCGACTCGCCCGCCCCCGCCCTCACGCTCGTCACCGGCGCCACTGGCTTCGTCGGCTCCGCCGTCGCACGGGCCCTGTTGGCGCGAGGCCATCGCTTGCGGCTCCTAGTGCGACCCGGCAGCGATCGGCGGAACGTCGCCGACCTGCCGGCCGAGTTGGCCGAGGGCGATCTGCGGGACAGCTCGACGTTCGCGGCCATGGTCGCGGGATGCCGCTACGTGATGCATGTGGCGGCCGATTACCGGTTGTGGGTGCCGGAGCCCGGGCCGATGATGCAGGCCAATATCGACGGCACGCGGGCGCTGCTGCTCGCGGCGCGCGATGCCGGGGTGGAGCGGATCGTCTATTGCAGCAGCGTGGCCGCGCTCGGGCTGATCGGCGATGGGACGCCCGGGACGGAGGACACGCCGGTCGACCCGGCCAAGGTCATCGGGGTTTACAAGCAATCGAAATACCTCGCCGAGCAGGAGGTCCGCCGGCTGGTGCGCGACGAGAGCGTGCCGGCGGTGATCGTCAACCCGTCGACGCCGATCGGGCCGCGCGACATCAAGCCGACGCCGACCGGCAAGATGGTGCTGGACGGGGCGGCAGGGCGGATGCCGGCGTTTGTCGATACCGGGTTGAACGTGGTGCATGTGGACGACGTGGCGGAGGGACACCTGCTGGCGCTCGAGCACGGGCGGGTGGGCGAGGCGTATATCCTGGGCGGGACGGATATGCGGCTCGAGCAGATCCTGTTGATGATCGACGACGTCGTGGGGCGCAAGCCGCAGCGCCGGGTGCGGCTGCCGCACAAGGCGCTGATCCCGCTGGCGCTCGGGATGGAGGGCGCGGCGAAGGTGTTCGGGATCGAGCCGATGGTGACGCGCGAGATGCTGGGGATGGCGAAGAAGCAGATGTTCTTCAGCTCGGCCAAGGCGATGGCGGAGTTGGGCTATGCGCCCCGGCCGGCGCGCGACGCGCTGGCGGACGCGGTCACCTGGTTCCGGGCGGATGGGCGCTTGAAGGCATGATCGTCCTCGCCGCGGTGGCGCTGCTGGCCTGGGCCTACCTGTTGCTGCTGCATGGCCGCTTTTGGCAGGCGGGGCCGGTGCTGGCGCCGGCGCGGCCGATCCATGCGGCGGCGGTGGATGTGGTGATCCCGGCGCGCAACGAGGCCGAGGGGATCGACGCGTCGCTACGATCGCTGCTGGCGCAGGACTATGCCGGGCCGCTGCGGATCATCGTGGTGGACGATCGCAGCACGGACGGCACCGGGGCGCTCGCCCGCGCCATCGGCGACGAGCGGCTCGCCGTGATCGACGGCGCGGAGCGGCCGGCGGGCTGGAGTGGCAAGCTCTGGGCGGTGGAGCAGGGCGTCGCCTGCAGCACGGCCCCGCTCCTCCTGCTGACCGACGCCGATATCTTGCACGACCCGGCGCATGTCTCGACCCTGGTCGCCAAGGCGGAGCGCGACCGGCTCGATCTCGTCTCGGAGATGGTCGCCTTGCGGGCGGCGAGCCCGGCCGAGCGGGCGCTGGTGCCGGCGTTCGTGTTTTTCTTCCAACTGCTCTACCCGTTTGCGTGGGTGAACGACCCGGCCCGCCGTACGGCCGCGGCCGCTGGCGGGACGATGCTGGTGCGGCGCGGGGCGCTGGAGCGGATCGGTGGCATCGCCAGCCTGCGCGGCGCGCTGATCGACGACGTGACGCTGGCGGCGCGGATCAAGCGAGGCGGGCCCATCTATCTCGGGCATAGCCGGGTCGCCCGCAGCCTGCGGCCCTACCCAGGCCCGGCGGATATCTGGCGGATGGTGGCGCGGACGGCCTATGTGCAGTTGCGGCTCTCGCCCGCACTGCTGCTCGGGACGGTGTTGGGGCTGGCGCTGATCTGGCTGGCGCCGCCGGCGGTGGCGCTGTCCGGGCATGGGGCGGCGCGGTGGATGGCGGCGGCGGCATGGGCCGGGTCGACGATGTCGTATCTGCCGACGCTGCGCCGGTTCGGCCAGTCGCCTGCTTGGGCGCTCGGCCTGCCGGCGATCGCGACCTTCTATCTGCTGGCGACGATCGGCTCGGCGGTCGACCACCATCGCGGTCGCGGCGTGGTCTGGAAAGGCCGGGCCTATCAGGAGATCCATCCTTGAGTTCTGTCGAGACGTGGTCGGGCAAGGACCGCGGGGACGAAAATTTCCCGGTCGGATCGGTGCTGATCCGCAAGGCGCTGCGCCCCCATGTTCATGCGTTCTACAGCTTCGCGCGCAACGGCGACGATATCGCCGACAGCCCGGACCTGGCCGCCGCGGACAAGGTCGCGCGGCTGGACCGGATGGAGGCGGTGTTGCTCGGGCGGACCGACGAGGGCTCTCCGAGCGCGGTGACGTTGCGGGAGAGCCTGGCCGCGACGGGGGTCTCGCCGGTGCATGCGCAGGAGCTTCTGGTGGCGTTCCGCCGCGATGCGACCAAGACCCGCTATGCGAGCTGGGCGGAGTTGCTGGACTATTGCCGGTATTCGGCCATGCCGGTCGGGCGGCACGTGCTGGAGCTGCACGGCGAGGACCGGAGCTGCTGGCCGGCGAACGACGCGCTCTGTGCCTCGCTGCAGGTGCTGAACCACCTCCAGGATTGCGGCAAGGACTTCCGTGCCCTCGACCGCTCCTACCTACCGCAAGATCTACTCGACGGATCGGGAGCGGCGGTCGTCGATGTGACGCGGCCGGCGGAGACGCCTGGCTTGCGGAGGGTGTTCGAGCAGGTGCTCGATGAGGTCGACGCACTCAACGCCGAGGCCGCCCGGTTTCCGCAACAGATCAAGGATCGGCGGCTGCGGCTGGAGGTGGGCGTGATCATCGGCTTGGCGCAGCGTCTGACCCGGCGGTTGCGCCGTGGCGATCCGCTGGCCAGCCGGGTCAAGTTGGCCAAGGCGGACGTCGCCGGGTCGCTGCTCGGGGCGCTGAGGTGGGCGACGTGACGCCGCTGGGGGCGGATCGGGAGGACATTCGCGAGGTCGAGGCGATCGTTCGCCGGGCCGGAACGTCGTTCTACCGCGGCATGCGCGTGCTGCCGCGGGACCGGCGGACGGCGATGTACGCGATTTACGCGTTCTGCCGCCTGGTCGACGACGTGGCGGACGAGCCCGCGCCGATGGCCGACAAGCTGGCCGGGCTGGCGCACTGGCGTGAGCGGGTCGAGACGCTCTATGCCGGTCGGGCCAGTGACGCGGTGACGCGGGTGCTGCTGCCGGCCGTGGCCGCCTATGGCTTGCGCCAAGAGGACTTCCTCGCCGTGATCGACGGCATGGCGATGGACACGGAGACGGCGATCGTGGCGCCGGACCTGGCCACGCTCGACCTCTATTGCGACCGGGTCGCCGCGGCCGTGGGCCGGTTGTCGGTGCGGGCCTTCGGCGATCCGTCGGCGGAGGCGGACCAGGTGGCCTGGCATCTCGGGCGTGCGCTGCAGCTCACCAACATCCTGCGCGATGTGGCGGAGGATGCGGAGCGCGGACGACTCTACCTGCCGCGCGAGTGGCTGGAGGATGCCGGCATGCCGGCCGATCCGGACGCGGTGCTGGGCCATGTGGCGCTGCCGGCGCTCTGCGCGCGGATGGCGGCGGCGGCACACCGGCATTTCACCCAGGCAGAGGCGGCCATGGCGCGTTGCGACAAACGAGCGATGCGGCCGGCACGCCTGATGGGCGCGACCTACGCGGCGCTGCTGGACCGCATGCAGCAGCGCGGCTGGTCGGACCTGCATCAGCGGGTGGGCCTGTCGAAGTTGGAGAAGCTGCGGATCGCGCTGCGCTACGCCTTATGAGCTGGTCGCATGTGCACGTGGTGGGCGCCGGGCTGGCCGGCTTGGCGGCCGCGCTGACGCTGGTGGAGCGGGGCGTGCGGGTGACGGTGCACGAGGCCGGGCCGGCCGCCGGCGGCCGGTGCCGATCGTATTTCGACCGCGAGCTCGGATGCCGGATCGACAACGGGAACCACCTGCTGCTCTCCGGCAACAAGGCGGCGTTCGCCTTCCTCGACCAGGTTGGCGCGCGGGGCACGTTGGCCGGCCCGGCCACTCCCGCCTTTCCCTTCATCGACCTGCAGAGCGGCGAGCGCTGGGTGGTGCGGCCGAATCGCGGGCCGTTCCCGTTCTGGATATTCGACAAGCGCCGTCGCGTGCCGGGGACGCGGGTGGGCGACTACCTGCAACTGATCGCGCTGCGCCGGGCCGGGCCGGAGGCGACGGTGGCCAATGTGCTGCGCCCGGGCACGCTATATCGGCGTCTGTTGGAGCCGTTGGCGGTGGCGGCGCTGAATACGCCACCGGAGACGGCGAGCGCCCAGTTGCTGTCCGCTGTCGTTGCGGAAAGCCTCGGCGATGGCGGGGCGGCATGCATCCCCTCCTTCCCGCGGGAGGGATTGTCGGAATCGTTCATCGATCCCGCGGTGGTGTGGCTGCGGGCGCGCGGGGCGGCCATCCGGCTCTCGAGCCGGGTCGCGGCAATCCAGCGCGAGAATGGACGCGCGACCGCGCTCGGGGACGAGCCGCTCGGCGCACGGGACGCCATCGTGCTCGCCGTGCCGTCGCCGGTGGCCACCGCGCTGCTGCCAGAGGTGCGCGGCCCCGACGCATTCGAGGCGATCCTGAACGTGCATTTCCGACTCGACGTGCCGCCCGACGCCGTTCCCGAGCAGGCCGGCTTCATGGGGATGGTCGGAAGCTTGGCGGAGTGGGTGTTCGTCAAACCCGGCGTGGTCAGCGTCACGATCTCGGCAGCCAATCGGTATTCGGCGATGGAGCCAGTGGCCGTCGCGCAACATGTGTGGCAAGAAGTGCGCACAGCGCTCGCTCTACCTGAACCGCTCCCACTCTGGCGCGTGTTAAGGGAGAAACGTGCGACGTTCTCGGCGACACCGGAGCAGAACCGGAAACGGCCATCCTCTGGGACCAAGCTCCGCAATCTGGTGCTGGCCGGTGATTGGACGTCAACCGGTTTGCCGTCGACCATCGAGGGAGCCATTCGTTCTGGCCGAACCGCGGCCGAGTTCCTTCTGGCCACGGCGCGGCCAGGGATTTTTGAGTCAGAGACGCGAGTAGATGTTCTTGAATGCCCAGTGAAACCTTGACGTATGAGCCATTGACCCGGTCCACTACCGTCGAACCGACGCTCGACCGCTCCATCGAGGGTGCTGCCAATGCACTCTCCAAGCGGCAGAAATCCGATGGTCACTGGGTGTTCGAGCTCGAGGCGGACGCGACCATTCCGGCCGAATACGTGTTGCTCGAACACTATATGGACCGGATCGACGCACCGCTGGAGCGCAAGATCGGCGTCTACCTGCGGCGGATCCAGGGCGAGCACGGCGGCTGGCCGTTGTTCCATGACGGGGTGTTCAACCTGTCGGCGAGCGTCAAGGCCTACTACGCGCTGCGCTGCATCGGCGATCCGGTGGACGCGCCGCACATGGTCCGGGCGCGCGACGCCATCCTGCGCGCCGGCGGCGCGGCGCGCTGCAACGTGTTCACCCGCGTGCAGCTGGCCCTGTTCGGCCAGGTGCCGTGGCGGGCGGCGCCCTGCATGCCGGTCGAGATCATGCTGCTGCCCAAGTGGTTCTTCTTCCATCTGTCGAAGATCTCCTATTGGTCGCGCACGGTGCTGGTGCCGCTGCTCGGGCTGATGGCGCTGCAGCCGCAGGCGCGCAACCCGAACGGGGTCGAGATCCCGGAGCTGTTCGTCCAACCGGCGGACACGGTGCGCGACTGGGTTCGCGGGCCATACCGGTCGGCCTGGGGCCGATTTTTCAAGGCGCTCGACGTGGTGGTCCGCCGGGCCGAGCCGCTGTTCCCCACGCGTTCGCGGGCGCGGGCGATCGCCATGGCCGCAGCGTTCGTGCAGGAACGGCTGAACGGCGAGGACGGGCTCGGCGCGATCTATCCGGCGATGGCCAACACGGTCATGTTCTTCGACGCGCTCGGCATGGGTTTAGAGCACCCCGACGCCGCGGTCGCCTGGGCCGCGATACGCAAACTGCTCGTGCAGACGGAGGACGAGGCCTATTGCCAGCCCTGCCTGTCGCCGATTTGGGATACCAGCCTGGCTGGCCACGCCGTGGCCGAGGCGATGGGCGCGGCCCCCAGCACCCAGGCCGCATGCGACTGGCTCGTCGACCAGCAGATCACCGAGGTGCGCGGCGACTGGGCCGACATCAGGCCCAACGCACCACCCGGCGGCTGGGCGTTCCAATACAACAACGCCCATTACCCGGACGTGGACGACACCGCTGTCGTCGGCATGCTGCTCCATCGCAACGGCGACCCGGCGCATCAGCACAGCATCGAGCGGGCCCGCGACTGGATCCTCGGGATGCAGAGCGCCAATGGCGGCTGGGGCGCTTTCGACGCGGACAACACGCATTACGCGCTCAACCACATCCCGTTCGCCGACCACGGGGCGTTGCTGGACCCGCCCACCGCCGACGTCACTGGACGCTGCGTCTCGTTCCTGGCGCAGATCGGCATTCCGAGCGATGATCCGGTCATGCAGCGTGCGATCGATTATCTGCGTCGCGAGCAGGAGCCGGATGGCAGTTGGTTCGGCCGCTGGGGCACCAACTACATCTATGGCACGTGGTCGGTGCTGATCGCGCTGAACGCGGCCGGGCTGGACCATGCGGACCCTACGATCCGGCGCGCGGTGGCGTGGCTGCTGTCCAAGCAACGGGCCGATGGCGGCTGGGGCGAGGACGAGGAAAGCTACGACGCGGCGCCGGCGGGCGAGTACAAGAGCAGCACGGCCTCCCAGACCGCGTGGGCCATGCTGGGACTGATGGCGGCGGGCGAGACCGGGCCGGCCGTGCAGCGCGGCGCCGATTACCTGGCGCGCACGCAGATGGCAGACGGCGAGTGGGAGGAGAAGGCCTACACGGCCGTCGGTTTCCCGAAGGTGTTCTATCTTCGATATCACGGGTATCGGCTATTCTTCCCGCTGATGGCGCTGGCGCGGTTCCGGAACCTGCGCCGGGCCAACACGCCCCGGGTTGCGTACGGTTTTTGACGATCTCGGCATCGTCGTGGGTCTCGAGGCAGAGGCCCGGATCGCCCGTCGGCTCGGCGGCATCGTCGAGGTCGGGGGCGGCGACGCGGAAGGAGCGGCGGCGGCCTGTAGCCGGTTGATCGGCAAAGGCGTCCGCAGCTTGATCAGCTTCGGCCTGGCAGGCGGGTTGCATCCGGAGTTGAGGCCGGGCGCCCTAGTGGTTCCGGACGTGGTCCTATCGCAAGACGGCCATTGGCCAACACACCCACCGCTGGCGGCTCGCCTCGGGCAGGTCGGCGGCGCGATGTTCAGCGGCGGCGCGGTGGTGGCGACGGCGGCCGAGAAGGAAGCGCTGTTCCTCCGCACCGGCGCGGCAGCGGTCGATCTGGAGAGCGCCGCGGTGGCCGAAGCGGCCGGGCGGCATGCGCTCCCCTTCGCCGTCCTCCGCGCCATCTGCGACCCGGCACGCCGGTCGCTTCCGCAGGCCGCTCTCGTCGCACTCGATCCCGACGGCAAGATCAACACGGGCGCGATGATGCGGGAGGCGATCAGGCGGCCGGCCGAGTTCGCGGCGCTGATCGTGCTCGGGACGGACGCGGCGCGGGCGCGGCGTGCCCTGTCGCGGCGCGTCAAACAGATCGCCGCCGCCGGATAGTTATCGCCGGGCGTCTCGCCTCGTGGTGCCGTATCGGCTACACGCGCGGCCATGGATCAGCTTAAGCCCGCCGAGCACTATCCCTCGATGCAGGACCCGCAGCGCCAGCCGCGCTACACCGGCATCCCGACCTTCTTCCGCACCCCCTATGCGCAAGACCTGAACGAGGTGGACATCGGTTTGATCGGCGTGCCGTTCGACGGCGGCGTGACCAACCGGCCCGGCGCACGGCATGGTCCCCGTGAGGTCCGCAACCAATCCAGCCTGCTGCGGCCGTACAACGCCGCGACCGGGGCGGCCCCGTTCGACACCGCGCGCGTGCGCGATCTCGGCGATTGCTGGATCGAGCGTCCGTACGAGCTACAGGGCGCGCTGAGCGAGATCGAGGCGTTCTACCGCCGGGTCGTGAGCGCCGGGGTGACGCCTGTGACGGTCGGCGGCGATCATTCGATCGCCTGGCCGATCCTGCGCGCCGTGGCGGCCGAACGGCCGGTCGGGATGATCCATATTGACGCGCATGGCGACACCGGCGACGACTACATGGGCTCGCGCTACCACCACGGCGCGCCGTTCCGCCGCGCGATGGATGACGGCCTGCTCGACCCGCACCGGGTCATCCAGATCGGGCTGCGCGGAAGCAGCACGGTGCCGGGCGGCATGTGGGATTATAGCGAGAAGGCGGGGATGCGGGTGATCCCCATGGAGGAGCTGTACGACAAGGGCTGGCGCTATGCCGTCGAGGAGGCCCGCCGTGTCGTGGGCGACGGCCCATGCTACATGAGTTTCGACATCGACAGCCTCGACCCGGTCTGGGCGCCAGGAACCGGCACCCCGGAGGCCGGCGGGATCACCATGATCGAGGCGCAGCGCATGGTGCGCGGCATGATGGGTCTGGACGTCGTGGGCGCGGACCTGGTGGAGGTGAGCCCACCGTTCGACGTCGGCGGCATCACGGCGTTCAGCGGCGCGTCGATCCTGTTCGAGATCCTGTGCGTGGTGGCGAAGGCGCGGGAGCTACGCGGCTAGTTCCTGCTCGACGATCTGGGCGAACATGGCGGCGCCGTGCGGGATGGCGGCGTCGTTGAAGGCGTAGCCGGGATTGTGCGGGCTGAAGCCGGGTCCGTTGCCGATGTTGAAATAGGCGCCGGGCACCTTCTCCAGCATGAAGGCGAAATCCTCCGAGCCCATCACCGGGGGCTTGTCGGTGACGAGGTTGGCCGGGCCCTCGAGCGCTTCGGCGGCACGGCGGACCGCAGCGGCGGGTTCGGCCGAGTTGATGGTTGGCGCGAAGATCAGGCGCCAGTCGACCGAGGCGGTCGCGCCGAACCCGGTCGCGATCCCGTCGGCCAGGCGGCGCACGGTCGCTTCGATCAACTCGCCAACCGGGCGGGAGAAAAAGCGCGCGGTGCCGGACAGCACGGCCGTCTGCGGGATGACGTTGTAGGCATCGCCGCCGGTGATCTTGGTGATACTGAGGACGGCCGGGTCCTTCGGGTTGACGGTGCGCGAGACGACGGATTGCAGCGCGGTCGCGAGTTGGCACGCGGTGAGCACCGGGTCGACGCTCTTTTCCGGCTGCGCGCCGTGGGCGCCCTGTCCGGTGATGGTGATGTCGAAAAAGCCGCCACCGGCCATGGCGACGCCATCCAGCATGACGACGGTGCCGACATCCATGCCGGTGCGGTTGTGCAGCCCGAAGATCGTGTCGCAGGGGAAGCGGTCGAACAGCCCGTCCTCGAGCATGGCGAGCGCGCCGCCGCAGCCTTCCTCGCCGGGCTGGAAGATGAAATGCACGGTGCCGCTGAAGCGGCGGGTCTCGGCGAGATACTTGGCCGCGCCCAGCAGCATCGTCGTGTGCCCGTCATGGCCGCAGGCGTGCATCTTCCCCGGGACGGTCGAGCGGAACGGCAGGTCCGTCATCTCCTGCATCGGCAGCGCGTCCATGTCGGCGCGCAGGCCGAGCGCGCGGTTGCCGGTGCCGTTGCGCAACGTGCCGACGACGCCGGTCCGCCCGACGGCGCGGGTGACGTCGAGCCCCCAACTCTCGAGCTGCCGCGCCACGATGTCGGCGGTGCGGTGCTCCTCGAGGCCGAGCTCGGGGTGGGCGTGCAGATCATGCCGGATCGCTTCCAGCATCGACTGGTCGCGGCGGATCAGATCGATGATCGACATAGACGTCAGATCGGCGCCGTGGCGGGGATCGGGCGGCGCGAGCAGGTGAAGACGAGGGTGCCCGGCGGGGAGGTCAGCGGGTCAAACCCGGACGGGCACATCTCCTGCGCGCGCTTGTTGCAGTCGAGCTTGGTGCTGAACAGTCCGCCGCAATCGACCTGATACGCGGACCCGTTCGCCGTGCTGACCACGTGCTCCCCCGAGCAGCCAGATACGACGATCGGAACGGCGAGGAGGAACGGAAGGAGAGCGCGCATGCCGAAACTTTGCGCGAAGCCGTCACGCTCGGCAACCCCGTTTGCAACCCCTGCCTGCAACTCGGCCGTCAGGGCAGCCAGATGTCGAGCGTTCCGGGTGGATTCTTGCCGGTGCCGGCGCGCACGGTCCAGTTGGCCGCCTCGTTGGACAGCGCGGTCGCCAGAGCCGCGGCGGCGGCTTTGTCGGACGGGTTGTAGTAGTTGATGGTGGGAACCCGCACGGTCGCGACGTTGGGATGCAGCTCAATGCTGCCGCCGTAGCTCTGCAGCAGAGCGGCGATCCGTCGCGCCTCCCCGTCCGAGCCGGGGATGTTTCGGCGATACTGGATGGTGATGTGGATCGGGATGGCTGCGTTGGCGGCGGCTTCGGCCGGGTCGACGGGAGGCGGCGAAACCTCGGCGCCGGGCGGCACGGGCACCGGGGAGGTCGGGATCGCCGGATACGGGTTGGGCGCCTCTGCGGGCGGAGCGGCCGCGGCGGGGGCGGGATCGCTCGGGAAAGGGGAGAGCAGCGGGGCCTCGGTCGTCGCCGCGATCGGCGTCCGATGCAGGACGTGGGTTTCGAGCCAGTTCCGGATCGTGCGGGGGTCGAGGGTGGTGATGCCGACGGCGGCGATGAAGCCGACTGGGATCAGCAGCAACCACGTCCAGTTGCGTGGCTCGCGCCGGCGGAAGTTCGGGCGGGGCTCGAAGGCGTCGGGCCAGGGCACTTCGGTCGGACGCGGCCGCGGCGCCGGCTTCGGCTCGGGCCGCGGCTCGGGCGTGCGCTCCACGGCGGTGCGCAGTGCCGGCACGGGAGCGGGCGGCTCGGGGGCCGGGGCTGGCGGCGGCGGCGTGGGCGCCCGAAAGCCGCTCACCAGGCGCGGGGCGGCTCCCGGCGTGGGCACGATCGTGCCGAACAGCGAGGCGACGTCGTCGAACTTGCGTCGGGGCGGCGTCTCGCCGTCCTGTCCTGGTTCGTCCGTCAAGCCGGCTACCCCCAACGTTACCGGGACCCGAACCGTCCCTGCCATCCGCGCTGGCTTCTAGCGGTATTGCGGACGTCCGGCAAAAGCCGTGCGATCAACCTGCTACGGTCCAGCGTGTGGTCGGGGCCGGGCCTTGCGCCGCAGGATGGCCTCCTGCTCGCGCTTCTTCGGCAGTTCGCGGTGCGCCTGATCGCGTCCGGCCCAGTATTGCTTCGGCCAGTGCTGGTTGCGGGTGTCATACCAGGCCGCCGCCTCTCGCGCGAAATACGGGTTCCACAGATGCGGCCGGCCCAGCGCGACCAGGTCGGCCCGGCGCGTGTGCAGGATCGTGTTGACCTGGCCGGCCTCGGTGATCGCGCCCACCGCCATGACCGCCATGCGGGGCACGTTGCGGATCGCCTCGGCGAACTGCACCTGGAACATGCGGCCATAGACCGGCTTCTGATCCGCCACCGTCTGCCCGGCCGAGGCGTCCATCAGGTCGCAGCCAGCCTCGGCGAACGCCGCCGTGACCGCGAAGATATCGGCCTCGCTGATCCCACCCTCGACCCAATCCGTCGCCGACACCCGCACCGACATCGGCTTTCGCGCCGGCCACACGTCGCGCATGGCCTGGAACACCTCCAGCGGAAAGCGCAGCCGGTTCTCGATCGAGCCGCCATAGGCGTCGTCGCGCCGGTTGGTCAGCGGCGACAGGAACGAGGCCAGCAGGTAGCCGTGCGCACAATGCAGCTCGATCATGTCGAAGCCGGCGCGGTCGGCCCGGAGCGTCGCCTGCCGGAAATCGGCGACGATGCGGTCCATGTCGGCCCGGTCGAGCGCCTTCGGCACCTGGCTGACGCCCTCGTGGTAGGCGAGCGGCGAGGCGGAATAGATCGGCCAATTCCCCTCTGCGAGCGGCTGGTCCATCGTCTGCCAGCCGAGCTGCGTCGAGCCCTTGCGCCCGGCGTGACCGAGTTGCAGCACCAGCTTGGCCTTACTGTTGGCGTGCACGAAATCGGCGATCCGCTTCCACCGCGCTTCGTGCTCGTCGGTCCACAGCCCGGTGCAGCCCGGCGTGATCCGCGCATCGGCCGACGGACACGTCATCTCGGTGAACACCAGCCCGGCCCCGCCTAGCGCGTGCGACGTGTAGTGCACGAAGTGCCAATCGGTCGGGTTGCCGTCCGCGTCGGCGGAATACTGCGCCATGGCCGACATCGCGACCCGGTTCTCGACCGCCATCTCGCGCAGCTTGAAGCGCGTGAACATCGGGGTCGGCCGGCTCTCCCGGTAGTCGTCGCCGGTCTCGCGATACAGCCGTTCGTAGAAGGCCCCATCGACGCGGGCGACGAACTCCGGGTCACGGACCTGCAGGTTGTCGTAGGTGATCGACTTGGCCCGGCACATCACGACCATGGCGAACTGCTCCGGGCTCATGTCCCACGAGCGGTTCATGTGCTCGAACCAGGCGAGCGACACGTCGGCGTTGTGCTGGATGATTTGGCAGGGCGCGCGCCGCTGTTCCTCGTAGGCCGCAAACGAAGCTGGGATGTCCGTCTCGGCCTTGGCCACCACTGCGTCCGACAGCGCGATCGCGCATTCCATCGCGAGCTTGGTGCCGGACCCGATCGAGTAGTGCGCCGACGCCTTGGCATCGCCGAGCAGCACGATGTTCTCGTGCGACCACTCGTTGCAATAGATGCGCGGGAATTGCCGCCAATTGGACCGGTTCAGCAACAGGGGATGGCCGGCCAGCTCGTCGGCGTAGAGCTGCTCAAGCCGGGTCTTGGACTGCGCCTCGTCCATCGCGTCGAAGCCGTGCCCGCGCCAGCAGGCATCGTCCATCTCGAAGATCCAGGTCGAGCGGCCGGCCTCGTATTGATAGGTGTGGGCGCAGATGATGCCGTGTTCAGTTTCGCGGAAGAAATAGTTGAATTCGCCCATCGGCCGGGTCGAGCCCATCCAGCAGAACCGGTTCGACTTCAGCACGACGGAGGGCTGGAACGCGTCGCGGAACTGCTCGCGGATGCGCGAGTTGACCCCGTCGGCGGCAACAATGATGTCGGCGTCCGGCAGCGCGTCCGGCGCGACGGAGACGCCGAAACGGAGCACGACCCCCTCCTCGCGGCAGCGCTCCTGCAGGATGCGCAGCAGCGTCATGCGCGCGATCCCGGCGAAGCCGTTGCCGGCGCAACGGATCTCCACGCCCTGCTTGTGCACGGCGACGTCGTCCCAGTAACGGAATTCGGTGCGGATCCGGTCGAACGAAGGACGGTCGCGCGAGAGGAATTCGCCCAGCGTCTCGTCGGAGAACACGACGCCGAAGCCGAACGTGTCGTCGGCCCGGTTCTGCTCGACGACCTCGATCTCCCAGTCGGGCCGGCGCTTCTTGGTCAGCAGGGCGAAATACAGGCCGCCCGGTCCACCGCCGATCACCGTGATCCTCATGCCCACTCCTTGTCGCGTGCCGCGCGCAATGCTGTTGCCCCGGAATGTCTTAGGTGTAAACTAATTTGCCCTGAGGAGACATGCCGTGCGAGCGATCCGAGCTGCCATCTGCCTACTGGCTGCAAGCGCCCTGAGTAGCACGGCATCGGCGCAGAGCCCGGCGCTGCGAGTCGGCCTGATGTTCACGCTCTCCGGACCGGCCGCGGTGCTCGGCGAGCAGGGGCGCAACGGCTTCATGCTCGCGCTCGACGACCTGGGCGGCAAGCTCGGCGGGGTCGAGACGGCCGTCACCTCCGTCGATGACGAGCAGAAGCCGGACGTGGCCGCCACCAAGGCGCGCGAACTGGTCGAGCGCGACCATGCGGCCTTCGTCGTCGGCCCGATCTTCTCCAACATCCTGCAGGCGATCGCCAGGCCGGTGACCGGGGCGGGCGCCTTCCTCATCAGCCCGAACGCCGGCACGTCGAACTTCGCCGGAGCGGAGTGCAACAAGAACCTGTTCGTCTCGTCCTATCAAAACGATCAGCCGCATGAAGTCAGCGGCAAGTATGCACAGGATCAGGGCTACAAGCGCGTGTTCCTGATGGCGCCGAACTATCAGGCCGGCAAGGACGCGCTCGCCGGGTTCAAGCACTCGTATAAGGGCGAGGTCGTCAACGAGATCTATACTCCGCTCGGGCAACTGGATTTCTCGGCCGAGCTGGCGCAGATCGCGGCGGCGCAGCCCGATGCCGTCTATGCGTTCATGCCCGGCGGCATGGGCGTCAACCTCGTCAAGCAATACCGCCAGGCCGGGCTGGAGGGCATCCCGTTCCTGTCCGCCTTCACCGTCGACGAAACGACGCTGCCGGCGCAGCGCGATGCGGCCGTGGGCTTCCTGGGCGGGGCCAACTGGGCGCCGAACCTGGACAACCCGCAGTCCAAGGCGTTCGTCGCCGCTTACGAGAAGAAGTTCGGCGCCGTGCCGGGAACCTACGCCATGCAGGGCTACGACGCCGCGCAGATGATCGACAGCGCGATCAAGGCGGCGCATGGCGATCTCGCCAACAAGGACGCGCTCCGCGCCGGGCTCGAGGCCGCGCAGTTCTCATCGCTGCGCGGCGCGTTCAAGCTGGGCAAGAATCATTACCCGATCCAGGATTTCTACCTCGTCAAAGCCGCCAAGCGGCCCGACGGCAAATACCAGACCGAGATCGTCAAGAAGATCTTCAGCGACTACGCCGACAATTACGGCAAGGACTGTAAGATGTGACGATGGCGTCACTGCGAGGAGCTGCCCGGACCGCTCGTGCCGGCCCTGGATCGCCACGCCGCCGAGAGGCGACTCGCGATGACAAATTGACGTGCTGAACCTCTTCTTCCTGCAAACGCTCAACGGCGTGCAGTTCGGAATCCTGCTGTTCCTCGTCGCCGCCGGGTTGACGCTCGTGTTCGGCGTCATGGACCTCATCAATCTGGCGCACGGCGCGCTCTACATGATCGGGGCGTATCTCGCGGCGATGTTCTCCGCCTGGAGTGGCAGCTTCGTCATCGGGCTGCTGCTCGCGCTCCCGGCCGCGTTCGGGGTCGGCATCATCCTCGAACGCCTCGTGTTCCGGCATCTCTACGCTCGCGATCATCTCGATCAGGTCTTGGCCACCTTCGGCCTGATCCTGATGGTCGACGAGGGCGTCAAGCTGATCTGGGGCGCCGCACCGCTCAGCGTGCCGATGCCGGAGCTGCTGACCGGCTCGCTGCCGCTGATCGGATCGCTGCGTTACCCGATCTTCCGCCTCGCCATCATCGCCGCGGGTCTCGCCGCCGCAATCGGCCTGTCGCTGCTCGTCCACCGCACGCGGGCGGGCATGTTGCTGCGCGCGGGCGCGACGCATGCGCCGCTGGTCTCGGCCTTGGGCGTCGATATCGGGCGGTTGTTCATGCTCGTCTTCGGCCTCGGCGCGATGCTGGCCGGGTTCGCGGGCGCGATGGTGGCGCCGATCCTGTCGGTCGATCCCGGCATGGGCGATGGCGTGCTGATCCCCGTGTTCGTCGTGATCGTCATCGGCGGCGTCGGCTCCGTGCGCGGCGCCTTCGTCGCTGCGCTGCTGGTCGGCCTGCTCGACACGCTGGGCCGCACCTTCGGCCCCATCCTGCTCCGCTCCGTCCTCGACCCGGCCTCCGCCTCCCAAACCGGCCGCACGCTCGCCCCCATGCTGATCTACCTGCTCATGGCCGCGATCCTGGCGATCCGCCCCGCCGGCCTGTTCCCCAGCAAAGCCGCCGCCGCTTGAAGCCCGCGCTGGCCCTCTTCGCCGCGCTCGCGCTGCTGCCCCCGGTGGTCATCGCCATCGGCCAACCGTTCCTGCTCGTCAACGCCACCCGCATCGTCATCCTGGCCCTGGCCGCGCTCTCGCTCGACCTCATCCTCGGCTATGGCGGGCTGGTCTCGTTCGGCCACGCCGCCTTCGTCGGCATCGGCGCGTACGCCGTCGCCATGCTGGCCAGCGCCGGGTTGAATGACCTGCTGCTGCAACTCGCCGCCGCGATCGTCGCCGCATCGGTGTTCGCGCTCGTCACCGGCGCCATCTCGCTGCGAACCTCGGGCGTCTACTTCATCATGATCACGCTCGCCTTCGGGCAGATGATCTTCTTCCTGATGGTCTCGCTGTCCGCCTATGGCGGCGACAACGGCATGAGCCTGCCGCACCGCTCGACGCTGTTCGGCGCCACGCTGCTGCGAAGCGATGCCGGACTGTATTACGTCGCGCTGATCGCGCTGGTCCTGGCCTTCGCGCTGTTGCAGCGTGTGGTGCTCTCCCGCTTCGGCCGCGTGCTGCAGGGCAGCCGCGACAACCCGGTGCGCATGCAGGCGGTCGGCTTCGCGCCGTTCCGCTACCGGCTCGCCGCCTATGGGTTGGCCGGTGCGCTCGCCTCGGTCGCGGGCGTGCTGCTCGCCGATCAAGCCGAGTTCGTCTCCCCCGCCTACATGACGTGGCAACGATCGGGCGAGCTGATCGTCATGGTCGTGCTCGGCGGCCAGGGCACGCTTATCGGCGCAATCGGCGGCGCGGTCGTATTCCTGCTGCTCGAGGACGGCTTGGCGCAAGCCTCCGAGCACTGGCGGCTCGGCCTCGGCGCACTGATGGTTCTGCTCGTGCTGTTCGGCCGCGGCGGCCTCGCCGGGATCGCCCGCCGGGTCTCGCCAGCATGATCGCGCTCGAGACCCGCACCCTGCGCAAGCGCTACGGCGCGTTCGTCGCCACCGACGACGTCAGCCTCGCCATCGAAGCGGGCGAGCTGCACGCCATCATCGGCCCCAACGGCGCCGGCAAGACCACGCTGATCCACCAGCTCTCCGGTGCGCTTCCCAGCGATGCCGGCACCGTCCATCTCGCCGGCGCCGACATCACCCGGCTGCCGATGGTCGGCCGGGTGCGGCGCGGCCTGGCCCGCTCGTTCCAGATCACCTCCGTGCTGGAGGGCTTCTCGGTATTGGAGAACGCTGCCCTCGCCGTGCAGGCGCGCGCCGGGTCGAGCTTCCGGTTCTTCGGCCGCGTCGCGCGCGAGGCGGCGCTGAACGATACCGCCATGGCCGCGCTCGCGTGCGTCGGCCTCGACGATCGTGCCGCACGCCGCGCCGACACGCTGTCGCATGGCGAGAAGCGCCAGCTGGAGATCGCCATCGCGCTCGCCACCGACGCGCGCGTGCTGCTGCTCGACGAGCCGCTGGCTGGCGCCGGCCCGGAGGAGTTGGCCATGCTGATCGCGCTCCTGCGGCAGCTCAAGGCGACCCACACCATCGTCCTGATCGAACACGACATGGAGGCGGTGTTCGCGCTGGCAGACCGCGTCAGCGTGCTGGTCTATGGCCGGATCATCGCGACCGGGACCCCCGAAGCCGTCCGGCGTGACCCGGCCGTGCGCGAGGCCTATCTCGGCGAGGAGGAGGCCGCCTGATGCTCCGCGTCGATGGCCTCGAGAGCGCCTACGGCCGCAGCCGCGTGCTGTTCGGCATCGACTTAGCCGTGGCCGCGGGCGAGGTGGTGACGTTGTTGGGCCGCAACGGCATGGGCAAGACGACGACGGTGAAGTCGATCTTTGGCCTGCTGACGCCGAGCGCAGGCCGGGTCAGCATCGATGGCGTAGACGTCACCGGCCGGCCGCCGCACGTCATCGCGCGGCACGGCCTCGGCCTGGTGCCCGAGGGCCGCCAGATCTTCCCCACGCTCACGGTCGAGGAAAATCTGGTCGCCACCCAACGCGGCGCCCGCTGGACGCTGGCCAAAATCTACGCGCTATTCCCCCGCCTGCAGGAGCGCCGCCGCAATTTAGGCAACCAGCTCTCGGGCGGCGAGCAGCAGATGCTGGCGATCGGCCGCGCGCTGCTGACCAACCCGCGCCTGATCGTGCTCGACGAAGCGACCGAGGGCCTGGCGCCCAAGCTGCGCGAGGAGATCTGGCTCTGCTTGGCCGCCATCAAGGCGTCCGGCGAGGCGATCCTGGTGATCGACAAGAACGTCGACGCGCTCACCCGCTTCGCCGACCGCCACGTGGTCATCGAGAAAGGCCGCGTCGGCTGGACCGGCACCACCGCCGAATTGCGGGCGACGCCCGCGATCAAGGACCGGTTTCTTACACCCTCTCCCGGAGGGAGAGGGCCCAGCAGGAGATAATGATGCAAATAGGCGTCGCCAAAGCCAATGCCGGCCTCGACGGGATCAGCTGGAACATCCTCGGCCAGACCTACGTGCCCAAGCAGCACAGCGCGCACTCGCTCTCCTGGCACGCCACCTTCCCACCCGGCACCTTCGTGCCGCCGCATATCCACCCGCACCAGGACGAGTTCGTCTACCTGCTGTCCGGCCGACTCGACGTCCTGCTCGACGGCCAACCCGGCCAAGCCGAGCCCGGCGATCTCGTCTGCCTGCCGCAAGGCGTGCCGCACGGGCTGTTCAACAAGAGCGACAGCGAGGTGAAATGCCTGTTCTGGGTCAGCCCGGCGCGGCGCCTCTACGATCTGTTCTGGGCCCTGCACAATCTCGGCCCCACGCCCGCCATCCCGGACGTCGTCGCTCTGGCCGCCCAGCACGAGGTCGACTTCCTGCCGCCCCCGGCATGAGGGTCCTGATCGCCGGCGCCGGCATCGGCGGGCTCACCGCCGCGCTCATGCTGCACCGGCGCGGGATCGCGGCCGCCATCTACGAACAGGCACCGACCGTGCGCGAGGTCGGCGTCGGCATCAACACCCTGCCGCACGCGATCGGCGAACTCGCCGACCTCGGCCTGTTGCCGGCGCTCGACCGCACCGGCATCCGCACCCGCACGCTGATCTACTACAATCGTGGGGGCCAGGAAGTCTGGCGCGAGGCCCGCGGCATCGACGCCGGCCACACGGTGCCGCAATTCTCCATCCATCGCGGCCGCCTGCAGAAGCTGCTGCACGATGCCGTGCTCGAGCGCCTCGGCCCCGATTCGGTGCGCACTGGGCTGAGTCTGGCCGGCTTCATGCAGGACGAGGGTGGCGTGACCGCGCACTTTACCGACACGCGAAGCGGCGATGCCGGCCATACCGCGCGCGGCGACGTGCTAGTCTGCGCGGACGGTATCCACTCGGTCGCGCGCCACCACTTCTACCCCGACGAAGGCGCGCCGAAATGGAACGGCATGATGATGTGGCGCGGCGCCACCGAGTCCGAGCCCTGGCTGGATGGCCGCACCATGGCGATCGGCGGCGGCATGGGCGCCAAGTTCGTGCTGTATCCCATCGCCGACGCCGAGGGCGGCCGCCAGCTTATGAACTGGGTCGTCAACGTCGTCACAGCCTCGGCGCTGGCGCCGCCGCCCAAGGAGAGCTGGTCCCGCCCGGCGCCGCGCGCCACCGTGCTGCCGTTCGCCCGCCGCTTCGCCATCCCCGGCTTCGACATCCTGCGCCTCGTCGAGGCCACGCCGCAGGCCTTCGAGTACCCGATGTGCGACCGCGACCCGCTCCCGCGGTGGACCTTCGATCGCGTGACGCTGCTCGGCGACGCCGCGCACCCGATGTACCCGGTCGGCTCCAACGGGGCCTCGCAGGCGATCCTGGACGCCCGCGCCCTGGCCGACGCGCTGACCACCGCCGAGCACCCGCGCCAAGCCCTGTGGCGCTACGAGCAGGAGCGCCGGCCCAAGACGGCCGAGATCGTCCAGCTGAACCGCGGCGGCGGCCCAGAGCGCGTGATCGACGAGGTGGAGAAACGCGCCCCGGCCGGCTTCTCCAACGTCGAAACGATCCTGTCGTACTCCGAGCGCGAGGCAATCGTCAGAGGCTACGCCGCCACCGCCGGTTTCGCCGCTGACAGATTGCGCCGTCGTGATGAACAAGTTTAGGCTTAAACGATGAACGTGCTCGTAACAGGTTCGTCGCGCGGCATCGGCCATGCCATCGCCGCCGCGTTCGTGGCCAACGGCGACCACGTCACCGTCCATGCCCGCACGCCCGACACCGCCGAAGCCGCCCGGGCGGCGCTCGGCGCGGCGGGCGCCATCGGCGTCGACGTGACCGATACGGACGCGTTCGGAGCCGCGTTGCGCGACGCCGGCCCGGTCGACATCCTCGTCAACAACGCCGGCGGCGCCGAGACCGCCCCGCTCGCCCGCCTCGACATCGCGCAGCTCCGCCGCATGATGGCGCTCAACGTCGAGCCGGTCCTGACCGCCATCGCCGCATTGGCCCCCGGTATGACCCGGCGCGGCCACGGACGCATCATCACCGTCGCCTCCATGGCCGCACTCAAGGGCTACGCCTATGTCGGCGCCTACACCGCCGCCAAGCATGCCGTGCTCGGCCTGACCCGCTCCTTCGCGCTCGAACTCGCCGGCGCCGGCATCACCGTCAACGCGGTCTGCCCTGGCTACACCGACACCGACCTGATCGCCGCCTCGCTCGACCGCCTCGAGCAGAAGACCGGCCGCGCCCGCGACGCGCTGCGGGCCGACTTCACCAAGGCCAACCCGCTCGGCCGCTTGATCCAGCCCGGCGAGGTCGCCGCCGCCGTGCTGTTCCTCGCCGGGCCCGGCGCCAGCGGCATCACCGGCCAAGCCCTCGCCATCGCCGGCGGCGAGACATGAGCGCGCGGGCCGAACTGATCGACGCCGAACGCAAGGTCGAGGAGAACCCTGAGCGCCATCGCACCGAGTTGCGCCTCTGGCTCCGCCTGCTCACCTGCGCCAACCTCATTGAAGCCGAGATCCGCAAGCGCCTGCGCGAGCAGTTCAACACCACGCTGCCGCGCTTCGACCTCATGGCCCAGCTCGAGCGCGCACCGGCGGGAATCCTGCTCGGCGAAGTCTCGCGCCGCATGATGGTCTCCACCGGCAACGTCACCGGCCTGGTCGAACGCCTCGCGCAGGAGGGCGCCATCGAGCGCCTGGTCTCCGAGCGCGACCGCCGGGCCGTCCGCGTGCGGCTCACCCCGCGCGGCCGCCGGGCGTTCGGCAAGATGGCCCAGGCGCATAGCGATTGGGTGGCCGAACTGCTGGCCGGCGTCGCGCCGGACGACCAGGCGGCGCTGTGGTCCCGGCTCGGCGGCCTCAAGCGATCCGTGCACGACGCCATCCATCCGGAGCAGGCCCCATGACCGCGCCCCAGCATTTCGCGCTCTCGCTCCAAGCCGGCGTGGCGACCATCACCCTGAACCGGCCGGAGCGGAAGAACCCGCTCACCTTCGAGAGCTACGCCGAACTGCGCGACACCTTCCGTGCCTGGCGCACCGAGACCGGCATCACCGCCATCGTGATCACCGGCGCCGGCGGCAACTTCTGCAGCGGCGGCGACGTGTTCGAGATCATCGAGCCGCTGACCAAGATGGGCACCGCCGGGCTGCACGCCTTCACCACCATGACCGGCGATTTGGTCAAGGAGATGCGCGCCTGCCCGCAGCCGATCGTCGCCGCCGTCGAGGGTATCTGCGCGGGCGCCGGGGCCATCATCGCCATGGCGTCCGACCTACGGGTGGCCGGCGCGGGCGCCAAGGTGGCGTTCCTGTTCAACCGGGTCGGGCTCGCGGGCTGCGACATGGGCGCCTGCGCGATCCTGCCGCGCCTCATCGGCCAGGGCCGCGCCTCCGAACTGCTCTACACCGGCCGCTTCATGACCGCCGAGGAGGGCGAGCGCTGGGGCTTCTTCAACCGCCTCGCCGCCAAAGGGGACGCGCTGGCCGAAGCCACGACTCTCGCCAAGATCATGACCGAGGGGCCGACCTACGCCAACGGTGTCACCAAGCGCATGCTGCACATGGAGTGGGCCATGGGCGTCGAGGCCGCGATCGACGCCGAGGCCGTTGCCCAGGCGCTCTGCATGACCACCGGCGACTTCCACCGAGCGTTCCAGGCCTTCGCCGAAAAGCGCACCCCCGTGTTCGAGGGGAGTTGAGATGGCGCGCCCCGCCTGTCATCGCCCTGTCTCGTCACTGCGAGGAGCGGAGCGACGCGGCAGTCCATCGGCGCGGACCGCGCTCGCCGCCCTGGATCGCCGCGTCGCTGCGTTCCTCGCGATGACGTCTCCCGGGGGTCCGTGATGCCCGACTGCGACAGCTTCGTGCGCGATCGGATGCCGCATCCGGACACGCTTCCGGCCTTCATCAACCTCGACCGGCTCGGCTACCCCGAGCACCTCAACGCCACCGTCGAACTGGTCGACCGCCACGTCGAAGCGGGGAGGGGGGACCGCGTCGCGCTGATCGCGCCTGGGGTGCGATGGAGCTACGCCGAACTGGCGGCCATGATCGACCGCATGGCCCACGTGCTGACCGGCGCGCTCGGGATGGTGCCGGGACACCGGGTGCTGCTGCGTTCGGCCAACAATCCCACGATGGTTGCGCTATACCTGGCAGTGATCAAGGCGGGCGGGGTCGTGGTGGCGACCATGCCGCTGCTCCGGGCGCACGAGCTGGTGCAAATCCTCGACAAGGCGGCCATCGGCCTGGTCCTGTGCGATACCGGGCTGCGTGACGACATGGACGAGGCGCTCGCCCGCGCCGCCCGGCCGGCCCGGCTCGTTACCTGGTCCGGCACCGCAGGCGGCGAACTCGGTGCCCTTCTCCCCCCTGCCCCGGCCCCGTTCGTCCCCGTCGCGTCCCGCGCCGACGACCCCTGCCTGCTCGGCTTCACCTCCGGCACCACCGGCTTGCCCAAGGCCACCATCCACTTCCATCGCGACCTGCTGATCATCTGCGACTGTTACGCGCGCGACATCCTGCGCGCGACGCTGGACGACCGCTTCATCGGATCCCCGCCGCTCGCCTTCACCTTCGGCCTCGGCGGCCTCGTGCTGTTCCCGTTCCGCATCGGCGCGGCCGGCATCCTGCTCGAGCGCGCCGGCCCGGCCGACCTCGCCGCCGCCATCGCCGAATACCGCGCCACCATCTGCTTCACTTCGCCGACCGCCTATCGCGCCATCCTGGCCAAATCCGCCGGCGCAGACCTTTCCAGTCTGCGCAAATGCGTCTCCGCCGGCGAGACCTTGCCGAAGCCGATCTATGACTCCTGGCTCGCCGCCACCGGCCTGCAACTCATGGACGGCATCGGCGCCACCGAGATGCTGCACATCTTCATTTCCGCCCGCGAGGACGAGATCCGGCCGGGCGCCACTGGCAAGCCGCTGCCGGGCTACGAAGCCCGGGTCATCGACGCCAACGGCCGAGACGTGCCGCCCGGCACGCCCGGGCGCCTCGCCGTGCGCGGCCCGATCGGCTGCCGCTACCTCGATGACGCCCGGCAGTCCGTCTATGTCGAGGATGGCTGGAACATCACCGGGGACACCTACATCCGGGATGAGGACGGGTATTTCTGGTATCAGGCGCGCAACGACGACATGATCGTCTCCGCCGGCTACAACATCGCCGGCCCGGAAGTCGAAGCGGCGCTGCTGGCGCATCCCGCCGTGCTCGAGGCCGGCGTGGTCGGCGCGCCCGACCCGGAGCGCGGCCGCATCGTGCAGGCCTATGTCGTGCTCGCGGAGGGGTGGATCGGCGCGCCCGCGCTGGCCGAAGCGCTGCAGGATCACGTCAAGCAGGCGATCGCTCCGTACAAATACCCTCGCGCAATCGTCTTCGTGGACCAGCTACCGAAAACCCAGAGCGGCAAGCTGCAACGCGGCGCGCTGCGCCGCATCGCCGAAACCCGGGGAGAGGACGCTTGATGCTGACCACGCTGCAGCCGCCCGGCTGGCGCAAGCCGAAGGGCTACGCGAACGGAATGCTGGGACGCGGCCGCATGGTGCTGACCGGCGGCATGATCGGCTGGGACGCCGACGAGGTTTTTGCGAACGGCTTCGTGCCGCAGGCAGAGCAGGCGCTCCGCAACATACTCGCGGTGCTGGGGGTTGCAGGCGGCGCAGCCGAGCACATTGCCCGGCTGACCTGGTACGTCCGCAGCATCGACACATATCGCGATTCGCTCGCCGCACTTGGCCCGGCCTATATCGCGGTCATGGGCCGGCACTACCCGGCGATGGCGCTGATCGAGGTGGCCGGACTCGTCGAACCGCTGGCGTTGGTCGAGATCGAGGCGACCGCGATCCTGCCGGATTAAGCCCGCAACCCCGCCGCCTGCATCCGCGGCATCACCTCCGCAATGAAATACGGCAGCTCGTCACGGAAGTTACAGAAGCTGACCGTCGTCCCCGCGTACCCCGCCGCCTGCATCCGCGCCATCTCGGCCACGATCATGTCCGGCGTCCCGATCAGCGGATACGTGCCGGTCCCACCCGCAAAGCGCTTGCGATACAGATCGAACGCCCGCTCGTCGTATGAATGGGCCATCTCCTTCTTCATCCGCATATGGTTGTCCACAGCAACATGGTCGGCCAGCGTCACCGCATAGCGCTCGTAATACGCCTCCGCCTCATCGGCCGTGTCGCGCGCAACGACATGCGCCGTCGCGATCACCCCGAGGCGGCGCCCGACCGCCTCGGCCCGCGCGTCGATGTCGTCGATGTCGCGGCGGCCCTCGTCGATGTCGTGCAGCGTCGTCAGCAGGAACTGGCTCGTCCGCGCCGCGAACTCCCGGCCCGGCGGTGAGAACGCGGCCGACATGATCGGCGGCAGCCCGCCCCCCACCAGCCGCGGCGCACTCTCGACCCGGCGGCAGCGGTAGAACTCTCCCGCGAAATCGAACGGCATGCCCTCCGTCAAAGTCCGGGCAAAGATCTCGTGCCATTCCCGCCCCTGCGCATACCGGTCCGGCACCGCGGTCACGCCGAACATGTCGAACTCCGGCTGGTTCCAGCCGCACACGATGTTCAGCCCGGCCCGGCCAGCCGAGACGTGATCGATGGTCGCGATCGCCTTGGCCGCGAACACCGGATGCACCAGCGGCACGTGCACGGTGGAGTAGATCGCGATCCGCTCCGTCAGCGCCGCCAGCGCCGCCCCGTGCGTCAGCGTCTCGTATGACAGGCCGCGCGCGTCGGTCTCGCCGCCATACCCCTTCCAGCGGGCGATCGGCAGGAAGAACTCTATCCCGGCCCGGTCCGCCATCTGCGCGACGGCCACGATGTCCGCCCAGTCGGCCCGCCAGCGCTCCGGCACCGTCGTCAGCGTCAGCCCGCCATCCGCATTGGCCGAGAAGACGCCGAGTTGGAAGCCCGGCACTACTCTGCCGCGAGCGGCGCCTCGGCGCTGCGGGACCAGCGGGGATTGAGTGCGTTGGACGGCAGCGCCGGGTCGAGCAGCTTCTGTGCCTGAATCCGCCCTGCCACCGGGTAGAGCGCCTCGTCCAACAGCCCGATTTGCACCAGCACCGAAGCCTGATCCCAGTAGATGTGCTCGTTGTAGAGCTTGTCGCCGCGGAAGCAGACGACGGCCAAAAGCGGCACCTCGACGAACTTGCCGGTCGGTTTCACGCCCGGCAGGATCCAGTCGATCTCGCGGTCATGGGTGAAGCTGAACAGCATCTCGTCCACCACCCGGTCCGCGCCGATGGTGCGCGAGATCGGCACCAGCTTGGTGTCGTCCGGGTTCGAGTCGACGAAGTGATATTTGTAGAACCGGTACAGTTCGCGGTACCCGACGCCGCCGGTCAGCGTCGGGATGTGGTTGACGTAGGGTTCGGCAACCATGGTGGACATCGTCTTGGCCACGTCGCGATGACCGAACTCGTACTCGCAGTGCTTGTCCCACAGCGCACTCAAATCGTAATGCGGCCCCATCACGCGGCGGAACAGCGCGATCGAGCGCGAATGCGCCATGAGCGTCGCCGCCTTGTCGAAGCTGGCGCGGCCCTGGGAAGCGAAGCCATGGCCTGCGCCCGGGTAGGTGAAGATCTCCGCGCGGGGAAGCCCGGCCCGGATGGCCGACAGCGCGTCCGGCGGCACGTGATCGTCTTCGGTGCCGAAATGCAATGTCAGCGGCACGGAAGCCGCCGCCAGCACGTCCAGATGCTTCTCGAGACCCACGCCGTAATAGCCCACCGCGCAGTCGACGCCGCAGTGCGCGGCGGCCAGGCTCGCCAGCAGGCCCCCGAGGCAGAAGCCGAGCGCGCCCACCTGGCCGGTGCAGGCCGGATGCGCCCGCAGCGCGTCGACCGTGACACGGATGTCCGACAGCGCCGCGGCCACGTCGAACGTCGCGCGGAGGGCAAACGCCTTCTGCAGGTCGGCCTCGGACCAGCCGAGTTCCACGCCGGGCTCGATGCGCCAGAACAGATCGGGCGCCAGCACGGTGTAACCCTCCTCGGCATAGAGATCGGCCACCGCGCGCATGTTCGTGTTCACGCCGAAGATTTCTTGCAGGAGCACGATCCCAGGCCCCGATCCCGCCTCCGGCACCGCGAGATAGGCGTGGAACGTGCCATCGGGCGCTTGAATGGAGATCGATGAGCCAGCCATCGGAACGGTCCTTCAAACTGAAAATTAGCTTTAATTTAGCCTATTGGTCCCGCTCGCGCGAAGTCAAGCAAACTCACTCGTCCGGCAACCGGTACGTCGCGGCAATCCGGCTCGCCTGGTCGTAGATGCCGATCAGCAGGTCGAGCGTGCGTGTCGCCTCGGCGATGTCGGGCACCTTCTCCTGCACTTGCTCGATCATCGCCAGCAGGATGTTGCGGCGGTGCTCGCTATACGTCGCTGTCACGCCAAGCCCCTTGGCCGAAGCGACGTAGCTCGTTTGTTTCTTGGACGCCGCCTCCGCCTTCTCGATCAGCCCGGCCGTCAGCAGCTTCTTGAGGCTGTACTGGATGTTGGCGACGTCGTCGCGGTTCAGCAGGCGCCCGATTTCGGACAGGGTTTTCGGCACGTCGCGCATGCGGATCACATGCAGGATCGCCGCGTCCTGGCCGCTGAGGCCGCTCGGCGTCGCGCATGACATGCAGTCGCCCTGCCAGCGGACAAAGGCGGCCGAAAAGCGCCACACCGCGAACTCGAACTCGGTGACGACGATGCCGGCCGGGTCGAGGGCGAGATGCGAGGAGCGGTCGAGCGGCTTAGGCGACAGCTTGCGTCTCCTCGACCGGCACGGCCCGGACCGCGCCGAGCAGCGCGCGCGTGTAGGGATGCGAGGGAGTGCCGAAGATCGTCTCGGTCTCCCCGGTTTCGACGATCTCGCCCCGGTACATGACTGCGACGCGCGAGCACAGGTAACGCACGACGGCGAGGTCGTGCGAGATGAACAGCAGGCTGGTCCCGTGCTCGCGACCGAGCCGCAGCAGCAGGTTGAGCACCTGCGCCTGCACCGAGACGTCCAGACCCGACACGATCTCGTCGGCCACCAGCAGGTTCGGCAACACGCACAGCGCGCGGGCGATGTTCACCCGCTGGCGCTGCCCGCCGGAGAGCTGCGATGGCACCCGCTGCAGGCACGCCTCCGGCAACCCCGTCTCGTCGAGCAGGCGCCGCGCCGTCGCCAGGCGCTCCTGCGACGGCACCCGCTGCCGCGCTGCCTCGAGCGCCTGCGTCACCAACGACAGCACGGTGCGCCGCGGATTGAGCGCGGATTGCGGGTCCTGGAACACGATCTGCACGCGCTCGCCCTGTGGCCGCGCGATCGAGCCCGCCGTGGGCCGCTCCAACCCCATGACGAGCCGCGCGATCGAGCTCTTGCCGCTTCCGCTCTCGCCGACGATGCCGACGAACTCGCCGGGTGCGACGCGCAGGTCCACGTCTCGGACGGCGTCGACCGGCGCGCCCCGGCGGCCGAACAGCGACCGGCGCCCCGGGTAGCGTAGCGACACGCCCGCCAGCTCCAGCACCACGCCCGCCGACACCGGCCGGCCCGGCGTCGGCGTATCGGGATCGGCCGGCGCGGCGGTTCCGGCACAGGCCGCCGCGCAGCGGACGGCGTGCCCGCTGCCAAGCTCGCGCCATGGCGGCAGGTCGGCCGAACAGGCGCGGGTCGGGCAACGCGGCGCGAAGCGGCAGCCGGGCAGCCCGGCGAGCGCCGTCAGGCTCGGCATCTGGTCCGGCAGGTTGGGCAGGATCGTCCGCGGTCCGTCGAGCGACGGCGCGCTGCGGCGGAGGCTGATCGTGTAGGGGTGCACCGGCCGGCGTAGCACGGCGTTGGCGGGGCCGCGCTCGATCATGTCGCCGCCGTAGAGCACGGCGACGTCGTCGCACACCCGCGCCGCCATCTGCAGGTCGTGCGTGATCAACAGCACCGCCGCGCCGTGCCGGTCCTGCTGCTCCTTCAGCAGGCTCAGGATCCGGCCTTGGGTCAGCACGTCGAGCGCGGTGGTGGGCTCGTCGGCGACGATGAGCGCCGGGTCGCTGCTGAAGGCCATGGCGATCAGCACGCGCTGGCATTGGCCGCCGGACAATTCGTGAGGATAGCGCTTCAGTAGGGCGGCCGGGTCGGGCAGATGCACGGCGTCGAGCCAGCGCGCCGCCTCGCGCGCGGGCATGGCGAGCCGGGCCAGATGGTCGCCGAACTGCCGGCCGATGCTCAGCACCGGGTTGAGCGCGGAGAGCGGCTCCTGCGGGATGAACGCGATCCGCCGTCCGAGCAAGGCCCGGCGCTGCGCCGGCGTCTGGCGCGTGAGGTCGGCGCCCTCGACGCGCAGCCGCCCCGCCGTGATTGCGAAGCCCGGCGGCACCAAACCCGAAACGAGCCGCCCGATCATGCTTTTGCCCGCGCCGGACTCGCCCACCAGCCCCATCGTCTGCCCGGCGCGCACGGTCAGGCTGATCTCGCGCAGCAATTGGATCGGGCCGGCCGCGAGCGTCAGCCCCTCGAGCGAGAGGATGTCGGCCATCAGCCGCGACGCGCCCGCAGCCGCGGATCGAGCGCCGTGCGCAGCCCGTCGCCGACCAGGTTGAAGGCGAGGATGGCGGTGAAGATCGCGATCATCGGCGCGATCAGCCCCCACGGCGCCTCATGCACCGCGCCGCGCCCGTCCGCAATCATGGTGCCCCAGGCCGGCACCGTGGCGCCGACGCTGAGGCCGACGAAGCTGAGCGTCGCCTCGACGATGACGGCCACGCCCATCTCGAGGCTGAACATCGTCACCAGCAGCGGCATCGTCGCCGGCAGCACCTCGCGCAGGATGATGCGCAGATGCGTGAACCCCAGCAGCCGCGCGGCGACCACGTAATCCCGCCTGCGCACCACGATCACCTCGGACCGCACGACCCGGCAGAACCGCGTCCAATCCACCAGCACGATCGCCAGCACGACATGGAACACCCCGGTCCCGAGCCCCACCATCAGCAGTAGCGAGAACACCACAGGCGGGAACGACATCCAGAGATCGACCATCCGCGTGATCGCCCAGTCGATCCGCCCGCCGAAATAGCCGGCCACCACCGCCAGCACCCCGCCCAGGATCATGCTGCCCCACGCCGCCGCCGCCGCCACGATCAGCGCCGTACGGCTGCCGTAGAGGATCTGCGAGACGATGTCGCGCCCGAGGCTGTCGGTGCCGAGCGGATAGGTCATGGCGCCGTCCGGCTCCCACGCCGGCGGCGCGAGCGCGTTGAGGATGTCTTGGGCTTGCGGGTCGTGCGGCGCGAGCGTCGGCGCCAACAGGGCGGCCAAGACCAGCGCCGCCAGCAAGACCAGGCCGAGCCCCAGCTTCATGCCGGCCGCGCCAGGCGCGGGTTGAGCAGCACGTAGATCGCGTCGACCGCCGCGTTGATGACCAGCACGGCGATGCAGAAGGTCAGCGCCGCGCCTTGGATCACCGGCAGGTCGTGGTTGCGCACTGCCGTGACGATCAGATTGCCGAGGCCCGGGAACGAGAAGATGAGCTCGACCAGCAGCGTGCCGCCGAACAGGAAACCGAACTGCACCCCGATCAGCGTCACCGTCGGCAACGCCGCGTTGCGCGTCATGTGCCGCATCAGCACCTGCCGTTCCGGCACGCCGCGCTGCCGGGCGTAGGTTACGTAGTCGTCTTGCGCCGCGTCGATCAGGCTCGAGCGCAGGACGCGCACGACCGAGGGCGCGAAGCTGAGCGCCAGCGAGAGCGACGGCAGCACCAGGTGCAGCGCCGCGTCGCCCCAGTCCCGCCAGCGCCCGAGCAGCAGGAAGTCGATCAGCAGGAGGCCGGTCAGGTGCGGCAGCACCGTGTCGCCGCCGACCCGGCCGGTGAACGGCAGGATCGGGATCGCCACGCCAACCACGAGGATGAACAGGATTGCCCAGAGGAACGATGGGATCGACATCGTCACGACGATAGCGAAATCGGCGAGCGCCTGGCCGATGCGGGTGCGCTGGCTATAGGCCGCGAGCCCGCCCGGCACGCTGAACAGCAGCGCCAGCCCCAGGCTGGCGAGGCACAGCTCCATCGTGGCCGGAACCGCCGCCGCGAGCAGGCCGGTAACCGGCACCCTGAAGATGATGGACTGGCCGAGATCTCCCCGCAGCGCGTGGCTGAGCCAGACCCAATATTGCTGCGGGATCGGCAGATCGAGCCCGAACGCGGCCCGCAACGCCGCGACGTCAGCCGCCGACGCGCCGGGCGGGATCAGCATCCCGATCGGATCGGCCGGGATCGCCCGCAGGATAACGAACACGACGACCGACACGAGCAACACCATCGGCACGGCGGTGATCAGCCGCTGCAGCACGATCGCCACGGCGAGGCGGATCACTTCATACCGAGCACAACGTGCCCTCTCCCGATGGCGGGAGAGGGAGCAGGGAGGCAGAACTTACCGGACCCAAGAATACTCCGCCGGCATGATGTAGCCGCCCTCGTAGGTGACCGTCCTCAGCGCCTTCTTGTGCACCAGCGTGAACACCGCCTGGAACAGCGGCGGCGCCCAGGCGTGCTCCGAGGCTTCCCTGTTCAGCGTCTGATAGCCCGCCCTGCGCTTGGCGTCGTCGGGCTCGGCCATGAGTTGGTGCACCCGCTCGCCGATGGCCGGGTCGCGCCAGGCGGAAAAGGGGAGCGAGGCGTCGAGGATCTTGCCGGTGTAATTGTCCGGATCGCCGGTCGGGTTGGCCCAGCTGTACAGCGCCGGCCCTGGCAGCGTCGCCGAGCGGTTGTATTCGAGGTATTTGGCGAACGTGATCTCCTGCAGGTCGGCCTGGATACCGATCGCCTTCCACATGCCGGCGATGGCGCGCGCCACGTCGAAATCGTTCGGGAACGAGCCGTTGGTCGCCAGGAACGGGAAGCTTACCGGCTTGTCCGGGCCGAACCCGGCCTGCTTCAGCAACTCGGCGGCTTTCGCTTTGTCATAGGGGAAGCTGTAGTTCTCGACGTAGCCGGGCGTCCCGGGCGTCGCCAACACGCTCAGCGGCCGGGCCAGGCCGCCGTAGAACGCCTTGGAGATCGCCGCCTTGTCGATCGAGAGCTGCATCGCCAGGCGGACCCGCTCGTCCTGCATCGCCGGCACGTAGCTCGGCGTCATCAGCATGACGATCTCGGAGAATGGCGCCGCTTCGGCGACCAGCCCGGGCACTTTGCCGAGCCGGGTCATCTCGCGGAGCGGCACCTGCACGGCCAAGTCGGCGCGGCCCGATTCGACGGCGGCCGTGCGCGCGGTCGGGTCCGGGATGACCTGGAAGGTCACAGTCTTGATCGCGGGCGCGCCGCCCCAATACCGGTCGAACGCCTCCAGTACGATGCGCGAGCCGCGTTCATACTGCGCCAGTCTATAGGGTCCGGCGCCGATCGGCTTCTGCTTGAACTCCGCCTCGCCCACGCGCTCGATATACGCCTTCGGAACGAAATAACCCGCGAGGAACGCCAGGTAGATCGGCGCGGCCGGCGACGGGTTCTTGAACACGATCACCGCCTTGCTCGGCGAGACGATCTCGAGCCCGTCGAGCGCCGGCAGGATGCGTCGGATCAGCAGCGACGGGTCTTTTGCGGGACGGTCGATCAGCGAGAACTTGACGTCCTCGGTCGAGAGCGGCGTGCCGTCCTGAAACAGCACGCCGTCGCGCAACGTGATCTCGAGACGCTTCTTCTCCGCGTCCTGGAACGCCCACGCCGCAATCAGCCGTGGCTGCAGCGTCAGGTCGGGCGAGTAGTGCAACGGCGAATCGAAGACGGCCTTGTAGATGGATTGCGCGCCCGTGAAGGTGGATGCGGTCGGGTCCCAGGTGGGGATGTCGAACGGATAGGCGATCGTCAGCGAGTCCTCGCCAGCCCGAGCCGGCGCGATGGCGCCTGCTGCCGCGACGAGGCTCAGGCCGATCGTGGCGCGCCGGGTCAGGTCCGTCATGCAGAGGCTCCTCGGATGGTGCGCGTGTGCATCGCGTGGTGGGTGGTGCGGCCGTAAAATGGCGGCAGCGCGTGGAAATCGGCGCGCATCTCGTGCCGGACGGGCGAGGCCAGCGCCGCGTCGAGCGCCGCCGGGTCGTCGAAAACGACGCGGTTGCGCTGCAAAGCCCGCGCGCGGGTCCAGCCGACGCCGCTGCACCAATCGATCCGGCTCGCCACCATGATGGCCCGGATGTCCGGGAAGCCCGCCATGATCGCCGGGTGATGCGCGAGGTAGTGCGACAGCCAGGCGTTCGCGTCCTCGGCCTCGCCCTCGTAGGTGACGACGTAGCTGCAGCACGTCTCGCCGGGCGGTCGGCCCGGCACCGGAAAGTCGCGCAGCAGCATCGCCTGTTGCGACATCGGCACGTCGCCGCACAGCCGCGTCAGCGCCCCATCGGCGGCCAGCGCCGCCTCGAGCGCTTCGATCGCGTCGAAGGCGCATTCGAGCATCAGCGCGGGCGGCGCACCGTCGTCCAGATACGGGTCGGTGGCCGTCGCGGGTGTGTAGAGATGTGCGTGCAGCACGCCGGGGATGCCGGCCAGCCCGGTCGCGATCGTCCTCAGATCGGCCGCCGAATACGGGGGCGCGCCGGGCTCGGCGGTCAGGAAGAGTCCGAAGCGGTTCGGGCCATTCATGGGCATCGCAGCGTATCCTTTCACCTTTGGCTGGATTTTGCATAGGATTTTAGCTTTAATTTTTTGCCCAAGTGCGGAGCGCCGTTGGCCAGCCTGTCGAGCCTCATCGCCCAGTTCGCGCCAGCGCAACGAACGCTTCCGGCGATGCTGCAGCGCCAGGCGGCCCACCAACCCGGTCGCACGCTGTTCAAGGCCGGGGAGACCGCCTGGAGCGTCGCCGATTGCTGCACGATCGCGTCGCGCTCGGCGGCGATGTTGCGGGGCGCCGGCGTCGGTCCGGGCGATCGCGTCGCGCTGATGTGCGGCAACCGGAGCGAGTTCCTGCAGGTGTTCCTCGGGGCGGCCTGGCTCGGCGCCGTCACGGTGCCGATCAACACCGCCGCCCGTGGCCCGCAGCTTCGCCACATCCTCTCCGATTGCGGCGCGAAGCTGCTCATCGTCGAGGCCGATCTGCATCGGCACGTCGATGTTGTAGTCGAGCGCGTCTGGATCATCGGCGAAACGCTTCCGCCGCTCGGCGCCGAGACGCTCCCGCCGGCCGGCATCCAGCCCGAAACGACCATCGCCGTGCTCTACACGTCTGGCACCACCGGCCCCTCGAAAGGGGTCTGCTGCCCGCATGCGCAGTATTTCTGGTGGGGCGCCATCACCGGCGACCTGTTGGGGCTGGTGCCGGGCGACGTCTTGGTCACGACGCTGCCGCTGTTCCACACCAACGCGCTCAACGCCTTCTTTCAGGCGCTGCTGCACGGGGCCAGCCTGATCGTCGAGCCTCGCTTCTCGGCCTCGAGCTTCTGGAGCGCGCTGGTCGAGCACCGAGCCACCGTCACCTTCGTGCTCGGCGCCATGGTGCCGATCCTGCTCGCGCGCCCGCCCGCGTCGCACGACCGCGCCCATCGCGCCCGCATCGCGCTGGCGCCCGGCGTGCCCGGCCACCTGCACGCGCCCTTCACCGAGCGCTTCGGCATCGGCCTGGTGGATGGGTTCGGCTCGACCGAGACCAACTTCGTCATCGGCACCACGCTCGACCGCCAAGTGCCGGGCTGGATGGGGCCGGTGTATCCAGGCTTCACGGCCCGCGTGCTCGACGAGGATGGAAACGACGTGCCGGACGGCGTCTCGGGCGAGCTCGCCTTGCGCAGCGACGAACCCCTGGCGTTCGCGACCGGCTATTTCGGGTTGCCGGACAAGACGCGCGAGGCGTGGCGGGGCGGCTGGTTCCATACCGGCGACCGAGTCGTCCGGCGCCAGGACGGCTACGTTCGGTTTGTGGATCGGTTGAAGGACTCGATCCGGCGCCGCGGCGAGAACGTCTCGTCGTTCGAGGTCGAGCAGGTGCTGCTCAGCCACCCCGCCATCGCCACCGCAGCGGCCTTCCCGGTCCGCTCCGAACTGGCCGAAGACGACGTCATGGCCGCCCTCGTGCTCCGGCCCGGCGAGAGCCTCGCGCCCGAGGCGCTGATGGCGTTCTGCGAGGCCCGGATGGCGTATTTCGCCGTTCCCCGCTACGTCGCGTTCGTCGAAGCGCTGCCGGTCACCGAGAACGGCAAGGTCCAGAAATTCAAGCTGCGCGAGCAAGGCGTCGTGCCCGGCACCTGGGACCGCGACGCCGCCGGCTACCGGCTGGCGCGCTGAGATGGCCGACTATTCCGGCATCGTCATCGCCGGCTGCGCCGAGATCGCCTACCAGCGGCGGCGACCCGGCGGCAGCACCCTCTCCCTCCTCGCCGCCGCCTTCCAGCGCGCCATCGCCCATGCCGGCGTCGCCCATGCCGAGGTCGACGGCCTGGCCGTCGCGTCGTTCACCCTGCCGCCCGACCACGCCATCGACGTCGCCTGGCAGCTCGGCCTAACATTGCGCTGGTGTATGGACGACGCCCTCGGCGGCGCCAGCGGCATCGACATGCTGCAGCACGCGGCCCGGGCGATCCAAGCCGGCGACGCCAGCACGGTCGTGATCCTGTCGGCCGATCATTTCGAACCAGGTGACTTCCAGCGTCTCGTCGACACCTACAACCGCACCGCGCGCGATCGCCTGGCCCCGCTCGGCTTCGGCGGCCCCAACGCGTTGTTCGCGCTCGTCACCCAGCGATACGCGGCCGCGCACGGCCTGCGGCGCGCCGATTTCGCCGCGATCTGCATCGCCCAGCGCGCCTGGGCCATGCGCAACCCGGCGGCCACCTACCGCACCGAGCTGACCCTCGAGGAGTATATGGCCGCCCCGTTCGTGGCCGAGCCGCTCTGCCGTTACGATTGCGTGCCGGTGGTCTCAGGGGCGGACGCCATCGTGCTGCGCGGCGGTGGAACGGGGATCAGGATCGCCGCCCTCGGCGCCTGCTACAACGTCGACCACCAGGATGGCGACGGCTGGCGCACGGGCTTGCCGGAATTAGCGCCCGCGCTGTGGCGCGACGCGGGGCTGGACCCGGCGGCGATGGACGTCGTCTCGATCTACGACGACTATCCCGTGATGGTGCTCTCCCAACTGCACGATCTGGGCTTCACCGGTTCGGACATCCGGCGCTTCGTCGCCGATCGGCTCCCGGCGTTGGCCCTGAACACCTCCGGCGGCCAACTCTCGGCCGGCCAAGCGGGCGCGGCCGGCGGCATGCACGGCCTGGTCGAAGCCATCACGCAACTGCGCCGCGAAGCCGGCGACCGGCAAGTGCCACACGCCCGGCACGCGGTGGTCGCCGGCTACGGCATGGTGCAATATCGCTACGGCATGTGCGCCAACGCCGTCGTCCTCGCGGCATGATCACGCTGCACGCCTGCGCCGCCTGCGGCTACACGGTGTTCCCGGCCCGGCAGTTGTGCCGTCGTTGCGGCGGGGCGAGCTGGACGGAGGCGCCGTGTGCGCGGGGCGTCGTCGCAGCGGTGACGTCGATGCTGGCGGAGGTGCACACCCCGCAGGCCGTGCGCGTCATCCTTCGCCTACGGCGAAGCGCCGCAGCCGGCACGAGCGTCGCGCTGCACGCGGCCGACGATGGAGCCCTATGGGGGACCCCCGATGCTGACTAGACCCGACCACGCCTTTGCCGAACTCGATCCCGCGCTGCTCCGCGTCGGCGACGACGTGCCGCCGCGTCATGCGCAGGACGCGCTCCGCCTGGCGCCGACCCAGCCCGACGCACTGCTGCTCCCGCGCACGACGCAGGACGTGGCCGACATCATGCGTCTCTGCCACCAGCATGGCACCCGCGTCGTCGTCCAAGGCGGCCTCACCGGCCTGGCCGGCGGCGCCCATCCCAAGCCCGGCGAAGTCGCCCTCTCGCTCGAGCGGATGCGGGGCGTCGAGGAGGTCGACCCAGAGTGCGCGACCCTCACCGTCCTTGCCGGCACTCCCTTGCAGGATGCCCAGGACGCGGCCGACGCGGCCGGCTTCATGCTGCCGATCGATCTGGGCTCGCGCGGCTCGTGCAGCGTCGGTGGGGTCGTGTCGACCAACGCTGGCGGTAATCACGTCGTCCGCTACGGCATGACCCGGCGCCACGTGCTCGGCCTCGAGGCGGTGCTGCCCGACGGCACGATTCTGCGGCGGCTCAACAAGATGACCAAGAACAACGCCGGGCTGGACTGGACGCAGTTGTTGATCGGCGCCGAGGGTACGCTCGGGATCGTCACCCGGGTCGTGTTCGCGCTACAGCCCAATCCCGGAGCGGTGCAGACCGCCGTGGTGAGCGTGCCCAATTTCCAGGCCGCCCTCGGCCTGCTTCGTCGTGGCGCCCACGCGCTGCCCGGCGGCTGGCTGACCTTCGAGGCGATGTGGCGCGAGTTCATCGATCTCGCCATCGACCTCGTGGGCGTGAGACCGCCGATGCGGCGCGGCGCCGATCTCTGGCTGCTGCTGGAGTCCACCGGCGACGATGCCGCCCTGGAAACGCTGCTGGCCGCGGCCATGACGGACGGCCTGGTGCTGGACGCCGTGCTCGCCGCGAGCGAGGCCCAGCGCAAGCAGATCTGGGCCTTGCGAGAGAGCCCCTACGACTACCACCACCATATCCCGCGCATGCTCGGCTTCGACGTCTCGGTGCCGCGCAATAGAATGCAGGACGCCGCCGACTCCGTCCGCATCGCGATGCGGGAGAGTTACCCCGACGAGACGCTCGCCCTGTTCGGCCATGTCGGCGACAGCAACCTGCACGTGCTGGCGACCTTGCCCGAACAGGGCGAGGCAGCCGCGAAGGCCGCCATCGAGGCCCTGGTCTACGGCGCTGTCGCCTCCCGCGGCGGGTCGATCTCGGCCGAGCACGGCATCGGCACCGCCAAGCGCGCCTGGTTGCATCTGTCGCGCACGCCGGAGGAGCTCGCGTTGGTGCGCTCCCTCAAGCGGGCCGTCGACCCGGCCGGGCTGCTGAACATGGATCGCGTTTTTCCATGACCGCGAAATCCGCCCGCGTGACGCTCGAGCATATCGCCGGCGTGCTCGGCATGCTGCCCACGCCCTCCACGCCCGACGCCGGCCATTGGTCCTGCACCCAGTCGATCGACCTCGCCGAGACCGCGCGCATGGCGGAGATGGTGGTCGGCGCGGGTGTCGGCATCCTGCTGACGGCCGGGTCGTTCGGCGAGGGCGCGTCGCTGACCTGGGAGGAGCACCAGGCGTTCACCGACTGCCTGGTGCAGTCGGTCGGCGCCCGCTGCCTGCTGTTCGCGGGCGCGACGACCATGAACACGCGCGACACCATCGCTCGCGGCCGTGCCCTCGTCGAACTCGGCGCCGATGGCCTGTTCCTCGGACGCCCGATGTGGATGTCGCTCGACCCGCATGACATCGTCCGCTTCTATGACGACGTCGCCGAGGCGCTCCCGGGTGTCAAGCTGATCGTCTACGACAACCAATTCGCCTTCAAGGCCAAGATCGACACCGCCACCTACGCCGAACTCAGCCGAAACCCGGCCATCGTCGCCACCAAGCACATCGGCGGCCCCGCCATCGCCGACGACCTTCGCGCCGTCGCGGGCCGCATGCGTGTGCTGCCGGTCGACGCCCATTGGGCCGCGCTCGCCCGCGCCTTCCCCGACGACGCCGTCGCCTGCTGGAGCGGCAATGTCGCCGACGGGCCGGAGCCGCTGGTCGTGCTGGCCGACGCCGTCGGCCGGCGCGACTGGACCCGGGCCGAGCATATCTGCGCCCGCATGGCCTGGGCCCAAGCCCCGATGTTCCCCGGTGGCAAACTGGAGAACTTCGTCGACTACAACGTGCCGATCGCCCGCGCGCGGCTGCAGGGCTCGGGCCTTGTCCGCTCCGGCCCGCCGCGCCCGCCCTATCTCTACGCCCCCGACGGCCACTGGGCGGGCGGCCGCGAGACCGGCCGCCGCTGGGAAAGCCTGCGCACGGAGATCACCGCATGACCATCGACACCTGGCTCACCGACAACCGGCCGCGCCTGCTCGACGAGCTGCTGGACTTCATTCGCGCCCCCAGCGTCTCCACCGACCCGGCCTATGCCGGCGGCATCGCCGCCGCCGCCGAGATCCTGCGCGCCCGGCTCGAACGGATCGGCATGCACGACGTGCAACTGCTCGATGGCGGCGGCCACAAGGCTGTCTATGGCGCCTGGCTTGGCGTGCCGACCGCCCCGACGCTGCTCGTCTATGGTCATTACGACGTCCAGCCGCCCGACCCGGTCGAGCTCTGGCACTCGCCCCCCTTCGAGCCCACGATCGTCGACGACCGTATCGTCGCCCGCGGCGCCTCGGACGACAAGTCGCCGCTCTGGATTGCGGTTTCGGCCGCCGAGGCGTGGCTCGCGACGACGGGCTCGCTGCCGGTCAACGTCAAGTTCCTGCTCGAGGGCGAGGAGGAGATCGGCAGCCGCACGCTTCCCACGATCCTCGACCGCTACCGCGACCTGCTCGCCGCCGACGTGCTGATCTCGGCCGATGGCGGGCGCTGGCGACCGGGTCGCCCGAGCGTGAACGTCAACAGCCGCGGCAATCTCAGCATGGAGATCACGGTCCGCACGGCGGCGCGCGACCTGCACTCCGGCCGCTACGGCGGCCCGGTCGGCAACGCCGCGACCACGCTGGCCCGGCTGCTGGCGACGCTGCATGACGACGAGAACCGGATCGCCGTCGCCCGCTTCCACGACGGCCTTCGCCCGCCCGGTAACGCCGACATCGCCGGCATGGACGCGCTCGGCTTCGACGAGGCCGCGTTCTTCGCCGAGATCGGCGCCCGGCCCGGCGCCATCGAGCCCGGCGTTCGCCTGCTCGAGAGCCTCTGGCTGCGCCCCACGATCGAGGTCAACGGCGTCTGGGGCGGCTACACCGGCCCCGGCGGCAAGACCGTGATCCCCGCCGCGGCCCACGCCAAGCTCACCTGCCGCCTCGGCCCGGGCCAGGTGCCGGACCACGTCTACGATGCCGTCGAGGTCCATCTCCGCGCCCACCTGCCGCCCTATGCCGACCTCGAGATCGACCGGCTGCGCGATGGCACGCCGGCCTACGCGGTCCCTGAGGACGACCGCTTCCTGGCCGTGGTCGAGCGCGTGATCGAGCAGGTGCACGGCCAAAAGCCGGTCCGCGTCGGCATCGGCGGCACGCTGCCGGTCTCGCCGATGGTCAAGCAGAGTCTCGGCCTGGAGACCGTGACGCTCTCCTACGCCATCGCCGACGAGCAGATCCACGCGCCCAACGAGTTCTTCCGCCTCAGCTCGTTCGACGACGGCCTGCGCGCCTGGACCGCCCTGTTCGCCGAGGCCGCCCGCGCCTGACTACTTCCCGCCATCAACGCTGATGACCTGCCCGGTGACCCACGCCGCATGGTCGCTGACCAGGAACAGCACCATGTTGGCGATGTCCTCCGCCGTGCCGAGCCGGCGCATCGCGATCCGCTCGAGCATCTGCGCCTGCCGCGCCGGGCCATAAGCCTGCCACTGGCGTTCGGACGACGGATTGGACCGCACGAAGCCCGGCGCCACGCTGTTGACCGTGATCCCGTGCTGCCCCAGCTCATGCGCGAGCTGCCGCGTCAGTCCGATCTCGCCCGCCTTGGCCGCCGCATAGGCCTGGATCCCGGTCAGGCTCACGCCGATCCCGGCGCCACTCGAAATCGTCACGATCCGGCCCGCGCCGGCGGCCTTCATGCCAGGGATCACCGCCTGCGCCATCAGGAACGCGCCGGTCAGGTTCACGGCGAGGATCGCGTGCCATTGCGCTGCTGTCACGTTCTCGGCCGCCTGCCCAACCTGGCCACACACCCCGCCCGCGCTGTGCACCAGGATGTCGACCGTCCCGAGCGAACCCAACGCCGCCGCGATCGAGGTCGCGTCGGTCACGTCCACCGCCGCAGTCCGAACCCGCTCCGACGCCACCGCCGACAGCCCGGCCGCATCCCGATCCACCGCCAGCACACTGGCCCCACACGCCGCCAGCCCGGTCGCGATCGCCCGCCCGATCCCCTGCGCCGCCCCTGTCACGACCGCGAGGCGGCCGGTGAGATCGATGTTCATGCGCTAGCCGTCATAGCCCGGAACGAACAAGAGGTCGGACGTGCTCGCCGCGATGCGCATCTCTTTCAGGGGCGCATACTCGTCGCTGTCATAGAACGCGCGCGCCGCTGCCATCGTTGCGAACTCGATGACCGTCAGTCGCTTGAAGAATTGTGCACCCTCGGCAAGCTCCGGCTCGTTCGCCCGGATCAGGTAGCGGCCCCCAAAGCGCGCGATGATGGCAGGAACCTCCGCGCGGTAGCGCGCGAATGGCGCCGGGTCGCTGACTTCGATGTTGGCGACGATGTAAGCAACCATTCCAGCGCCTCCCGACCGTTCTTGTTGCTGACTAAAGCATCGCTCGGAAAGGTCGAATCAGCTTGCCGAGCAGAGATGCTTTGCAAAACAAAGGCTAAAGCATCATGCGCGAACGTGAGTTCGCGCATGATGCTTTAGAACCAAATTGGTCAGCCCGCATCCATCAAATGACACGCCGTCGCGTGCCCCTCCCGCACCAGCAGCGCCGGCGGCTCCGTCCGGCACCGATCGAACACCGCCGGGCACCGCGGATGGAACGGGCAGCCCGGCACCACCCGCATCGGGCTCGGCAACTCGCCGCGCAATGCCGTCTCGGTGGTGCGCCGCTGCGGCGTCAGCACCGGGGCGGCGCGCAACAACGCCTGCGTATACGGATGCTGCGCCCGGTCGAACACCGCGTCCGCCGGGCCGTATTCCACCACCCGGCCGAGATACATCACCGCCACCTCGTGCGCGAGGTGCCGCACCACCCGCAGATCGTGCGAGACGAACAGCATCGCGAGCCCGAGCCGCGCCTGCATGTCGAGCAGCAGATTGAGGATCTGCGCTTGGATCGACACGTCGAGCGCGGACACGATCTCGTCGGCGATCAGCACCGTGGGCTCCACCGCCAGCGCGCGGGCGATGGCCAGCCGTTGCCGCTGCCCGCCGGAGAACGCCCGCGGCAGCCGCTCCGCCGCATCGGCCGGCAGGCCCACCAGCGCCAGCAGCTCGGCCACCCGTGCCGGCACCGCCGCCGCCGGCACGATCCGGTGCACGCGCAGCACCTCGCCCAGCATCTCGCCCGCCGTCATCCGCGGGTTCAGCGACCCGTACGGGTCCTGGAATACCATCTGCACCCGGCGGTTGTACCGCCGCAGCGCGTCGCCCCGCAGCGCCCGTACGTCCTCGCCTTCATAGACGATCTGCCCTGCATCCAGCGGAACCAGCCGCACCAGCGCCCGCGCCAGCGTCGACTTGCCGCAGCCGGACTCGCCCACCACCGCCAGCGTCTCGCCCCGCACGACGCGCACCGAGACCCCCGCCAGCGCGCGGACCATCGGCTTCGGCCCGCGCTGGAACATCCCGCGCAGCCCCAGGCGCACAGGGAACGCCCGCTCCAGATCGTCCGCCCGCAGCAGCACCGTCATGCCGCCTGCACCGCATCGGCCCGGATGCACGCCGACAGCCGCCCGGGTCCGACAGGCATCAGCGGCTTGTCGCCCGCCCGGCAGGCATCGACGGCGAACGCGCAGCGCGGCGCGAAGCGGCAGCCCGGCGGGATCGCCCGTGGGTCCGGCGGCGTGCCCGGAATTCCGCCCAGCCGCGAATGCGCCAGCGCCGTGCCGGGCAGCGAGCGCAGCAGCCCCAGCGTGTAGGCATGCGCCGGCCGGCTGAACACCGCCTCCACCGGGCCGGACTCCATCACCCGCCCGGCATACAGCACCACCACCCGGTCGCATGTCCCCGCCACCACGCCCAGATCGTGCGTCACGATCACCACGCTCATCGCCAGCTCGTCCTTCAGCCGCAGCAGCAGCTTCAGGATCTGGTCCTGGATCGTCACGTCCAGCGCCGTCGTCGGCTCGTCGGCCAGCAGCAGCTTCGGCCCGCCGGCCAGCGATGCCGCGATCATCGCCCGCTGCCGCATGCCGCCGGAGAACTCGTGCGGATAGTTCGACAGCCGGCGCCGCGCATCGGGGATGCCGACCTGGTCCAGCAGCCCGGCCGCCCGGTCCCGCGCCGCCGCGCCCCTGATGCCATGATGCACCGTGAGGGACTCCGTGATCTGCAGCCCGATCGTGAGCACCGGGTTGAGTGCGGACATCGGCTCCTGGAACACCATCGCGATCTCGCCGCCGCGCACCGCCCGCATCCGCGCCTCCGGCAGCGCCAACAGGTCGGTCCCCTGCCAGGCGACGTCGCCCGCCGTTCGTGCTGTCGGCGGCAGCAGCCGCAGGATCGCCCGCAGCGTCATGCTCTTGCCCGAGCCGGATTCGCCCACGATCCCGAGCACCTCGCCGGCATCGACGTCGAGATCGATCCCGTCCACCGGCCGCGCCGCCCCGATCGCGACCTGCAGCCCCCGCACGCTGAGCAAACTCATTGCCTGCGCCGCAACCAGCCGGCCAGCCCGTCGCCGAGCAGGCTGAACCCGGTCCCGGCGATCACGATCGCGATGCCGGGGAAGATCGACATCCACCAGGCCGTGTTCATGAAGTTCTTGCCGTCGGCGATCAGCACGCCCCATTCCGCTTCCGGCGGCTGCGCCCCGAGCCCGAGATAGCCGAGCGACGACCCTAGCAGGATCGCCAGCGCCATGTCCGTCATCCAATACACCAGGATCGGCGAGATGGAGTTTGGCAGCAGGTGCCGGAAGATGATCCGCACCGGCCCATATCCCATAACCCGGCCCGCGGCGGCGTACTCCCGCTGCGCCTGCGCCTGCACCTCGCCGCGCATCAGCCGGGCATAGATGATCCAGTTCACCGCCGAGATCGCGACATACATGTTGCGAAGACCGGGCCCCAGCACGGCGACGATGGCGATCACGATCACCAAGAAGGGGATGGTGATGAACACGTCGACGATCCGGCGGAACACTGCATCCGGCCAGCCGCCGACATAGCCCAGCACGCTGCCGACCAGCGTGCCGAACAGCGCCGGGAACACCGTGCTGAATACCGCGATCTGCAGGTCGATGCGCGAGGCCCAAATGGTGCGTGAGAGGATGTCACGGCCGAAATTGTCGGTGCCGAACGGATGCCCCCAAGAGGGCGGTTGCATCAGCGCAGTGAAGTCGAACGCGTCGGGTGGGTACGGCGCGATCAAGCCGGGCACCACCGCGCACGCGGCGAACAGAGCCAGGATGAAAAGCCCGATCGCCGTTGCCGGCCGCGTTCGAAACGCGACCCGGCGCGCGGCAATGCCGCTCATCGCGCCAGCCGCGGATCGAGCAGCGCCTGCACCGTGTCGGTCAGCAGGAACACGATGCTGACCATCACCGCGAGCACCATGCTCAGGCCCTGCACCACCGGATAGTCGCGGGCGAAGATGCTGTCGATCAGCAAGCGCCCGACTCCGGGAATTGCGAACACCGACTCCGTGATCACCGCGCCTCCGACCAGCGAGCCCATGTTCAAGCCCAGCAGCGTCACCGTCGAGATGATCGCGTTGCGCAGCACGTGCCGCCCCAGGATCAGCCGTTGCGGCAACCCCTTGGCAACCGCGAAGCCGACGTATTCGGCGTTCAACACGTCGGCCAAGGATTGCCGCAGGTTGCGCAGCAGCACCGCCGCCAGCGACAGCGCCAGCGTCATCGCCGGCAGAAACAGATAGTAGAGGTCGTCGAAGAAGCCCGACCCGATCCCGCCGACCGGGAACCAGTGCAGCCCGGCGGCCAGCGTGATCAACAGGACCAAGCCGATGTAGAAGACCGGCATCGACAGGCTGATCTGCGCGACGATGCGGATGATCGCGTCCGCCCATCCGTTCGGCCGCAGCGCACCGATGAACGCCAGCGGCACGGCCATGAGCAGGGACAACACGGCCGCCATCCCCGTCAGCAGCAGCGTGATCGGCAGCCCATCGACGATCAGCCGCGAGACCGGCACATGCAGCGTGATGGAGTCGCCCAGCTTCAACTGCACGGTCCGGACCAGGAACGCGCCGAACTGCACCACCATCGGCTCATCGAGCCCAAGGTCGCGATGCACGGCGGCGATCCGCGCGTCGGTCGCCCGGTCCCCGAGCAGCACGAGCGCGGGATCGCCGGGCAGCAGCCGCATCAGGCCGAAGATCAGCAGCGCGACGATGACGACGGTGAGCATCACCTGGAGCAAGCGCCGGCCTAATGCGGTCAGCAGGCCCATGATCGCCTACCCGTCACTGCGAGGAGCGTAGCGACACGGCAGTCCAGGGCGGCGCGGAACGTTCTTCCCGCTCCTGGATCGCCACGCCGCCAAGGGGCGGCTCGCGATGACGAATGGGACGCGTGGCTACTGATCCTTCCAAGTATTTACGAAGATGTTGTTGCCGAGCGGGATCTGCACGAAGTCATGGACTTTCTTGCTCATCGCGACGGGGTAGGGCACCTCCATCGCGAACACGATCGGGGCCGCTGCGGCGTAATGCTCCTGGATCTCCTTGTATTGCGCTGCCCGCTTGCTGGGGTCGAGCTCGGACTGGCTCTGGTCGAACAATTCGTCGATCCGCTTGTCGTCCCAGCCGGAGCGGTTGTTCTGCCGGGTCGGATAATAGGCGAAGATCGACGTGATCTCGCTGGGGTCGTTGATGTCGTTGGTCCACAGCGCGGTGCGCATCTGGAAGTCGGCCGCATTGTAGCGCGCGAGCCGGGTCGCGGAATCCAGCGTCTCGGGCTTCAGACGGACGCCGATCTGCGCCCAGAATTGCTGCAGGACCGCGAGTTTCGCCGCGTCGTCGGCGCTGCCCGCCAGGATCATGCACGACAGCTCGAAGCCGCTGCCGTAGCCGGCCTCCTGCAGCAGCGCTTTCGCCTTGGCCAGATCGTAGGGATAGAGCGGCGCCGGCCCGTACGAATACGGCGTCGACATCGGCATGTAGCTCTTCTGTGGCGTGCCGGTGCCGTATGAGACCACCTGGATCAGCGCATCCTTATTGGTCGCATAGTTCAGCGCCTGCCGCACGCGGACGTCGCCGAGCGGGTTCTTGCTGCCGTCCTTCAACGTGGGCCGGTCATTCATGGTGAAGTAGTTCACCTGAGCGGCCGGGAACAGCACCATGTTCAGCTTGGGATCGGCCTTCAGCTCGGCCACGCGCGAGTACGGCACGAACTCCACGACGTCGAGCTCGCCGGCCCGCAGCTTTAGGATGCGCGTCGCGTCGTCTGGGATGATCTCGAACTTGAGCGTGTCCAGATACGGTAGCTTTTTGCCGTCGGCGGCGGTGTGCCAGTAAAACTTGTTCCGCTCCATAATCATTTCGCTGTTGCGCTTCCAGGAGCTCAGCACGAAGGGTCCGGACCCGATCGGGTGCTCGGCGAAGTTTTTGCTCTTCTCTTCCAGATCCGCGCCCGGCGCGGCCATGACCAGCTTCTCCGGCATGATGCCGGCGTTGAAGGTCGCGACCGCCTGGATGATCACGGGGTCGGGGTGCGCCATGTGCAGGATGACCTGGTCGGGCGCCTTCGTCTCGATCGACCCGATCGAGCCCAGCAGGAAGCCGAACTCGCCGCCAGTCTCCTTGCTGCGCGCCCGGTCGAGCGACCATTTCACGTCGCTCAGCTCGATCGGCGACCCGTCGGCGAACTTGATGTCCGGCCGCATCGTGAACGTCACCGTCTTGCCGTCGTCAGACGTCGTGTAGCCGGTGGCCAGACCGGGCTCGGTGCCGCCCTTGCCGTCATCGGCCGGCAGCAACAGCGTGTCGTAGAGGTTCAGCGCCAGCCAGATGTCGGCGTTCTGCGCGGTATGCACCGGGTCGAGATACTGGCTCTCGATCGCGCGCCCGAACACGAGCGTGCCGCCGCGGGTAGCGGCTTCGGCACCGAATGCCGCAGAAAGCATCAGCGCGGCGGCAAAGGGGAGGGCTCGTCTCGTGCGGGTTCTCATCGATCGTCGTCCTCTCTGATTGCGGATGGAAGCCATACAAGCGGCGTGCCATGTCGTGGGACCTCACCGGCTCGCCACGCGTTGCACTCTCCGCCACCATGGAGACAACGATGAAACTGTTTTATGCGCCAGGGGCCTGCAGCCTCGCCGACCATATCGCCCTGCACGCGGCGGGCCTGACCTTCGATCACGTCAAGGTCGACCTCAAAGCCAAGCGCACCGAGCACGGGGCCGACTATGCCGAGATCAACCCCAAGGGCTATGTCCCCGCACTGACCCTCGATTCCGGCGAGACGATCACCGAGAACATCGCGATCCTCGACTGGATCGCGCATCAGGACACGGCGCTGAAGCCGACCGGGCCGATGGGCCACACCCATCTGCTGCAGGCGCTCGCCTTCATCTCGACCGAACTGCACAAGAGCTACAAGCCCTTCTTCGCCGGGGCCGACGCCGACGCCAAGAGCAAGGCGGCGGAGCTGATCCGCAAGCGGATGGACTATCTGGCCGGCACGATGCAGGGCGACTACCTGTTCGGCTCGCAGATCAGCGTCGCCGATTGCTACCTGTTCGTCATGCTGCTCTGGGCCAAGAGGTTCGACCTCGAACCGCCGGCCGCCTTGGCCGCGTTCCGCGACCGCATGATGAAGGTGCCGGCCGTCGAGACCGCGATGAAGCACGAAGGTCTCGTCTGATCGCCTAGCCCGTCCGCGCCGCCCGCGTGGCGTCGAGCAGAGCGTGCTGCATCCGGTTGCGCGCTCGCATCGCGCCCACGCGGGCGAACCGGATCGCATCGTCGCCCTCCGCGCGGGCGAGCGCGCGGATCGGGTCGAGCACCGGCCAGGCCGGGAGCGGCAACGCCGGGTCATGGGCGAAGCGGTCGCCCCGCGTGTAGTCGGCCGGCACGAGGGCGCGCGAGATCGCCATCAGCGCCCGGTCCGACGTGGCGCCCGCCACCGCATCGCGCAGCGCCGCCGCGTCGAGCAGCAGCGGCTGCAGCGACAGCCGCCCATCGAGCGTCGCCTCGATTGCCTGCAGCTCCGCCATCAGCGCCTCCGCATGCGCGCCGAACGCCAGCGGCAGCACCGCATCCGTCAGCAGCCGCCCGATCGCGCGCACGAACACCCGCGTGTCGCGCACCAGATGGCCCTCGTCCACCTTGTCCAGCGTGTCGTGTGGGGTATGCCACCACCAGCCGAGCGGATTGCGCATCGCCACCGGACCCGGCGGTTGATGGCTCATGCTGCCAAACATCGACGGCACGCCGATGCCCCAGAACGACATGTCGCTGTTGCGGTTCGGCCGCTTGCCGAGTAGGTCGGCCCCCGTCTCCGCCCGGACCGCGTCGGCCCCCAACGCGAACAGCTCCGCCGGCACCGCCGTCTCGTTCATCACGGTCGCGCCGATGCCGCCAGTGCTGTCGACGTTCACGTTGACGGCGCAGCGCCGCTCCAGCTCCGCCCAGTGCGTGTCGACATACCAGCTCGACCCGGAATACCGCCCATGCGAGTGGCCGGACCAGAAACACAGCCGCAACCCGCGCCGCCACGACGCGCGCTGGCTGGCCAGCACATGCGCGGTCTCGAGCATGGTCGCGTTGGCGCTGCCATTGTCCATCACGCCGTAGAACCAGGTGTCGTGATGGCCGGTGAACAGGATGAACGGCCCGTCCGGGTCCGGCCCGTCCATGTCCGCCTGCAGGATCGGCGTCTCGCGCCAGCCGGTGTCGACGCTCGCATGCAGCGTCACCGTCTCGGGCCTCTGCTGCCGCAAGGCGGTGCCGTTGGCGAGCGAGATCGTGCAGGCGACCGTCTGCGGCAATTCGGCCAGCGTCTCGGTCGACGGGCTGCCCCAGACCGGCGAGATGCACATCTCGTGCAGGTGCTCGTGCGGGCTGACGTGAAGTTGCCCGGCCGCCCCCGCCTGCGCCGCCCGCGCCGCGACGGCTGGGCTGGCGATGCCGTCGACCATGACGATCGCGCCGCGCAGATCGTCCCGCGCGAACTCCGCCGGCCCGCCCGCGCCGAGATCGACCAGCCGCGCCGTCAGGCCGCCCTCCGGCGAAGCCTGCGAGAACGAATGCGTGATCGCGGTGAGCGCCACCCCGCCGGCCACCACCGAGGCAGGACCCGGCAGGCTGATATAAGCATCATGCATCAGCACCGCCGTGCGGAACCCGTCGGCCGCCAGCTTGGCCTCGATCTCCCGCAGGCTCGCCAGCTCGGCCACCGACCCTGACAGCTTCTCGTAGCGCGCGAACCCTGCGCAATGCCCCATCAGCCGCTCGCCCGATACCTCGTCCCAGCCATCCATCATCAATCCCCCTCAACTCGTCATCGCGAGGAGCATCACCCCGCCCGCAAGATCACCGCCGCGCTTCGATGCACCTCGGCCGTCCAACCCGGCGGGATCAGCGTCGTCGCGTCCAGTTGCAGCAGGATCGCTGGCCCGGCGAACACCGCTCCCGCCGGCAACGACGACCGTTCGTAAAGAGGCGTCGCCACCGTGCCGCCCTCGAAATGGACCGGCAGCGTGCGCAGCGGCGCCGGCATCGGCCCGGGCTCCAGCGTCGGCAGCACCGGCGACGGCAGCCGCCCCGTCGCCTCCACCCGCAACGTCACCAATTCGACCGGCGCGGCCATGACGAAGCCATACTGGCTGCGGTGCGCGGCGACGAACCCGTCGACCGCCGCGGCTATCCCGCCACCCCACGGCACCGCCAACTCCCCGCCCTGACCCGCATACCGCAGCAGCGCCATCTCGAGCGTGGATCGGTCCGCTTCCGGCACCTGCTCCGCCGCCATCCATGCCTCGGCCCCGCGGTGCAATTCCTCAAGGATCGCCCAGGCCTCCGCATCGGTCACCTCGCCCGCGGTCGGCAGCGTCCGGCTCCACTCCGCCTTCAGATCGGCCGCCAGCAGCCCTTCCGCGCACAGCACGCCCGGCGCAGGGGGCACCAGCACGGTCCGCACGCCCAGCAGCGCCGCCAGCGCGCACCCGTGCAGCGGCCCGGCGCCCCCGAACGGCACCAGCGCGAAATCCCGCGGGTCGTGCCCGCGCTCGACCGACACGACCCGGATCGCGCCCACCATATTGTTGTCGGCGATCGCCAGAATGCCCCGCGCCGCCGCGTGCAGATCCAGCCCGAGCGGCCCGGCCACGCCGTCGCTCACCGCCCTGGCGGCGGCCGCCGGGTCGAGCTGCATCCGCCCGCCGAGCAGCGACGGCGGCAGGTGCCCGAGCACGACATGCGCGTCCGTCACCGTCGCCGCGATGCCGCCTTTGCCGTAGCACGCCGGCCCCGGCACCGCGCCCGCGCTTGCCGGCCCGACCCCGAGTGCCCCGGCCTCGACCCGCGCGATCGATCCGCCGCCCGCGCCGACCGTGACCATGTCCACCATCGGCAACGGCAGCGGCCACTCGCCGACCCGGCCATTCTGTGTCAGCCCGACCGCGCCATCCTTGATGAGGCAGATGTCCGCACTCGTCCCGCCCACGTCGACCGTGATCAGGTCGCCGATCCCGCAAGCCGCCGCCACCGCCCGCGCGCCGATCACGCCGGCCGCCGGGCCGGATAGCGCGGTCACCGCCGGCGCCCGGCTGATCGCCGCCACGCCCGCCACCCCGCCGTTGGACTGCATCAGCAGCAGCGGCGCCGCAATCCCGGCCGCCGCCGTGCGCTCCGCCAGCCGCGCCACGTAGCTCGAGACCGCCGGCATCACCGTCGCGTTCAACACGGTCGCCAGCGTCCGCTCGTATTCCCGCGCCACCGGCAACACGTCGACCGACGCCGTGACCACCACGCCCGGCAGCGCCGCCCGCAGCAGCTCGACCACGCGACGCTCATGCGCCGGGTTGGCGAAGCTGTGCAGCAGGCAGACCGCCACGGCCGCGACGCCCATTGCGCGACACGCCTCGGCCGCCGCCCGCACGCTCGCCTCGTCCAGCGCGACCTGCACGGCCCCGCCCGCCGCCACCCGCTCGACGACTTCGAACACGCGCGCCGGCGGCACCGGCCGGGCCGGCTTGCGCCACGCATACAGATTGGCCCGGCGCGGGATGTCCTGCCGCCCGATCTCCAACACGTGCCGGAACCCGGCCGTCGTCACCAGCGCCGTCCTCGCGCCCTTGCCCTCGAGGATCAGGTTGGTCGCCACCGTCGTGCCATGCAGCACCCGCCCGATCTCGGCCGGCCCTGCACCCGCCGCCTCCAAGGCCAGCCCGATGGCCGCGATGAACGCCTGGCTGGGATCGCTCGGCACCGACGGCGTCTTCGCCCGCCACGCCTGCCCACTCGCCGCATCCTGCAGCGTCACGTCGGTGAAGGTGCCGCCAATATCGATCGCGACGGAAAGCTTGCCGTTCATGCCGCCACTTTGAGTATCCGCCGGACCGCCGTCGCGGGCTTGTCGACGCTGCCGTCGCCCAGCAGCACAACGCCGTAGTCATGCAGGGCCGCCTCGCGCGAGACGAAGCCGCCCGCCACGTCGCGCGCCACAACCTCGGCCGGCCGGCCATACGGGTCGCCCCGGCCGCCGCCGCCGCCCGTCTCGATCCGCAACACGTCGCCATGCCGCAGCTGGTTGCCATCCGAGAGCGGCCGCAGCAGCCGCTCGTCCGCCCGGCCCGGATTGATCACCGCCCGCCCAGCGCCTGCTGAATGCCCGCCACTCGCGCCCCAGGGCGGGTTGGTGACGCCGTCGATCCGTACCGCCAGCACCGCCTCTTCGGCCAGGATCACATATTCCCGCACGATCCCGCACCCGCCGCGCCACTCGCCGGCCCCGCCGCTATCGCAATGGATACCATACGCCGCCAACTGCACCGGGTAGCCCATCTCCAGGAACTCGACCGGGTAGTTCTCCTGCGCGACGAAATACACCGCGTCGATCCCGTCCGCGTCCGCCCGCGCGCCGTAGCCGACGCCCAGCCCGTCCGACATCAGGAACGGCGCGCCGCCCGCCGTTCCGCGCAGCAGCGTGATCACATACGCCGAATGCGCCGCCGGCGCCGCGCCACCGGCCGCGTCGATCAGCCCATTCAGCGCCGCCAGCACCCGCATCATCGTCAGCCCGCGCATGCCGAGCGGCGCCGGGAAGCGCGGCCGCAGCAGCGACCCCTCGCGCAGGATCACCTCGTCGAGCGCGCGCGGCCCGCCGGCGTTGCACACTTCGGCCGGGTCGCCGCCGAGGAAAAAGAGCCCGAGCGCCATGCCGGGCACGTCGCGGTTCATCAGGAAATTAACCGGCCCGGCGGCCTGGTCGTCCGTCTCGCTGGCGTCGAAGATGAAGCGGTCGTCCGGCGTCCGCGTCAGCGCGAAGCGGATGTGCAGCGGCCCGCTGCCATGCCCGTCGCCATCGATGCTGTCCGTGAACCGATGCGTGCCCACCGGGAACGTCTCCCGCAGCCGGCGGCGCACCAACGCCTCGGTGCGCGCGAGCAATTGCCGCAGCGCGTCGGCCAGCGTGTCCGGTCCGAACCGGCCGGCGATCTCCGCCATCCGGCGCACGCCCAGCCCGACGCTGGCCATCAGTGCCGCCGTGTCGCCCCGGCACGCCTCCGGCTGGCGCGAGTTGCGGTAGAAGATCGCCAGCGCCGCCTCGTTGGTCCGCCCCGCATCGATCAGCCGCGTCGGCGGGATGATGATGCCCTCCTGGAAGATGTCGGTCGCGTCCGGACTGATCGACCCGGGCCGCAGCCCGCCCACGTCGGAGAAATGCGCCCAGCCCATCACGAACGCGCAGCGCCGGCCGCCATGGAACACCGGCGCCAGGAACACCTGATCGTTCGAGTGCGACACCGCGCCCCGGCTGCCGTAGCAGTCGCTGTACCAGAACAGGTCGCCTTCGCGGATCGTCTCGATCGCGAAGCTCTCGAAGACCGGCCCGCAGATGTCGCCGAAGATCGGCACGTTGGAGCCCACCGCCATGACGCCGTCCGCATCGAACAGCGCGGTGTAGAAATCCTTCTTTTCGCGGATGAAGGCCGAGATCGCCGTGCGCTCCAGCAGCGCCTCCATCTCGGCCTGCGCCGCCCGGATCGCGCCGCGAATGATCTCCAACGTCACGGGATCGCAGGACATTAGACGGAATCTCCGAGGTGGCAGGCGACGGTGCGCGCCGGGTCGGTGGCGCGCAAGACGGGCGTGTCGGTTTCGCAGCGGGCAAAGGCGGCCGGGCAGCGGTTGCGGAAGGCGCAGCCGGCCTCGCTGGGCGGCGGGTCCGACAGCGAGCCGCGGATCGGCAGCGGCGCCCGGTCCTGATCGACCCGCGGCACCGGCACGGCCGCGATCAGCGCTTTCGTGTAGGGATGGTGCGGCGCGGCGATCAGTTGGCCCGTCGGCCCCGTCTCGACCACGCGCCCGCGATACATCACCGCCGTCCGTTCGCACACGGTGCGGATCAGCGCGAGATCATGGCTGATGTAGATCGCCGCCAGCCCCAACTCGTCCCGCGCCCGCCGCAGCAGGTTGAGGATGCCGGCCCGCACCGACACGTCGAGCATCGACACCGGCTCGTCGGCCACCAGCAGCTTCGGCTCCGGAATCAGCGCGCGGGCCAGCACCACCCGCTGCAACTGACCGCCCGAGAGCTCGTGCGGCCGCCGGTCCAACCACTGCGCCGAGGGCAGCAGCAGCACCCGCTCCATCACGCGCTCGATCCGCGCCGCCCGCTCGGCCTTCGGCACGGCGAAATTCTGCAACGGCTCCAGCAGCGACCGTCGGATGGTGAAGCGCGGGTTGAGCGCGTCGAACGGGTTCTGGAACACGAGTTGCGCCTGCGCCCGGAAGCGCCGCAACGCCTCGCCCCGCAGGTGGGTGACATCCGCGCCGTCGAACCGCAGCGTGCCGGCGCTGGGCTCCTCGAGCCGCAGCATCGTCCGCGCCGTCGTCGTCTTGCCGCAGCCGGATTCGCCCACGATCCCCAGCGCCTCGCCTTCCCGCACCGCCAACGACACGTCGACCATCGCGCGGACGGGGCCGTAGGATTTCGAAAGATTGCGAGCTTCGATCACGCCAAACCGTCATCGCGAGCCGCCTTTGGGTGGCGTGGCGATCCAGGGCGGCAAGCGCGGCCCGTGCCGCTCTGGACTGCCACGTCGCTACGCTCCTCGCAGTGACGAAGAGGCCATCGCCGCCCACACCGCCGGCCGCGCGGCCAGCGCGCGCAGCGCGTCGGCGTCGTCCGCGCGCCAGCACGCCACCGCATGCCCGTCCGCCTCGGCCATTGGCGGCGACGCCTGGCGGCACCGCTCCTCTGCGAACGGGCACCGCGGCGCGAACCGGCAGCCGGGCGGCGGCGTCAGCAGCGACGGCGGCGAGCCCTCGATCGGCACCAGCGCCGCCTCGCTGCCCTCGAGATCCGGGAACGCGTGCGTCAGCCCCATACTGTAGGGATGCAGCGGCCGCTCCAGCACCGCTCGCGCCGTCCCCGCCTCGACCACCTGGCCCGCATACATCACCGCGACCCGGTCGCAGGTGTACGCCACCACCGCCATGTCATGCGTCACCAGGATCATCGACAGCCGCAGCCGCGCCTGCAGCGCGAGCAGCACGTCCAGCACCTGGCGCTGCACGATCACGTCGAGCGCCGTCACCGGCTCGTCGGCGATCACCAGCGCCGGCTCGAGCGCCAGGGCCAGCGCGATCGACGCGCGCTGCTTCATGCCGCCGCTGAACTGGTGCGGATAGTCCGCCAGGCGTTCCGGCGGCAGCCCTACCAGGTCGAACAGCTCCGCCGCCCGCGTGGACGCATCGCGGCGGGACAGCCCGCCCCGCTCGCACAGCACCTCCAGGAAATGCCCGCGCAGCCGCTGCACCGGGTCGAGCGCGCTCATCGCCGTCTGCGGCACGAATGCCATCCGCCGCCACCGCAGCGTCTTGCGCTCGCGCTCCGGCATTGCCACGAGGTCCCGCCCTTCGAACATCAGCCGCCCGCCTGCGACCACGGCCACGTCCGGCAGCACCCCCATGATCGCCCGCGCCAGCGTCGACTTGCCGCAGCCGCTCTCCCCCACCAGCCCGGTGATGCTGCCCGCCGGCACCGCGAGCCAGGCGCCATCGACCGCCCGCACCGGCCCGCTCCGCGTCCGGTAGTGCACCGACAGATCCTCGACCGCGAGCAGGCTCACTGCTCCGCCAGCTTCGGGAACAGCAGCTTCTCCGACCCGCGCGAGATAAGGAACCCGGCCAACACCATCAGCACGATCGCGATCCCCGGCGGCACGAACCAGTTCCATGCCCCGCGCGACAGCGCCTGATTGGCATACGCCTCCTGCAGCATCACGCCCCAGCTGACGGTGGCCGGGTCGCCGAAGCCGAGGAACGACGCCGAGGCTTCCGCCAGGATCGCCCAACCGATCGCCACCGACCCATACAGCGCCGCCAGCGGCAGCACCTGCGGCAGCACGTGCACGAACATGATCCGACCCGGCGAGCATCCCGTCATCCTCGCCGCATCGACCCAGGCTCGCTCGCGCAAGCTCAACACCTGCGCCCGGATCACCCGCGCCGTATTGGGCCAGAGCAGCATCGCCACGCTCGCGATGATGACGGCCGTCCCCGGCCGCGTCAGCGCCGCCAGCACCAGCATCGACGGCAGGAACGGCAGCCCCAGCACGACGTCGGCGAGCCGGGTCACGAGGCGATCGACCCAGCCGCCGAGATAGCCCGACAGCAGCCCCATCAACGTCCCGATCGCCACCACGGCGACCGCCGCCGTGAGCCCCACCAGCAGCGCCGCCCGGGTGCCGAAGATGACCTGGCTCAACACGTCCCGCCCGCTCGACGTCGTGCCGAGCCAAAACTCCGGCGAGATCGGCATATAGCGCGCGACCCGGCGGCCCACGCGCAGAATCTCTTGCGGATCGTGCGGCGCCAACGCCGGCGCCAGCGCCGCGACCAGCGCGATCACCGCATAGATGGTCACGCCCACCGCCGCGAACGGCTCGCCCCTCAGCAGCGCGAGAGAAGCCTTAACGCCGCGCACCGACCGACACCCTCGGGTCCAGGGCCGCGTAGGCCAGATCGGCCAACGTGTTCATCAGCACCAAAGCGGCGGCAATCATTAGGAACGCACCCTCCGCCAGCGGGTAATCCGCGCCCTGCACCGCGTTGACCAGCAGCCGCCCGATCCCCGGCCAGCCGAACACGGTCTCGACCACCACGTTGCCGCCGATGCTCGCCCCCAGCCCGAGCGCGAACGCGGTGGCCACCGGCAGCAGCGCGTTGCGCGCCGCGTGCCGCATCACGATCGACCAGCGCGACAAGCCCTTCATCCGCGCCATCACGATGAACTCGTCCGACAGCACCTCGAGCATCGTCGCCCGCATCATCAACAACGGCAGCCCGAGCAAGTAGAGCGCCAGCGTCAGCGCCGGCAGCGCCAGGTGCCACCAGAAATCGCCCGAAACGAGCCGGGGCATCAGCCCGAGATCGGGCGCGCCGGGGCTGGCCGCGCCGCCGGTCGGGAACCATCCGGTCTGGAATGCGAGCCCGGTCAGCAGCAGCATGCCCAGCCAGAACTCCGGCGCCGACCGTGTCGCCAGCGCCGCCGGGATCGCGACGGCTTCGACCACGCCGCCGCGCCGGAATGCCAGGAACGCCCCCGCCACGATGCCGACCGCATACGCCGCCCCGAGCGAGACCACCGTCAGCACGATGGTGTTCGGCAGCGCCTCCCACAGCAGCGCGATCACCGGCCGCCCCTGCAGGAACGACATCCCGAGATCGCCGCGCACCAGATTGGCCAGGTAGATGAAGTATTGCTGCCAGAGCGGCCGATCCAGCCCGAACGAATGCAGCAACGCCGCCCGAGTCTCGTCCGTGAACGTCGGCGTGATGAAGTTCAGCGTCGGATCGCCGGGCGCCAACCGGAACAGCAGGAACGCCAACGAGGCAACCGCCCACAACACGAACAGCAGATGCCGCAGGCGCTCGAACAGCAGGCGGCGCAACGTTTACGCCCGCCCGGCACCGTCATGGCGAGCGCAGCGAAGCAATCCAGAGCGGCAAGGGCTGCTCGCGCCGCCCTGGATCGCGTCGTCGCTGCGCTCCTCGCGATGACGAATGGAAGTCACTGATAGGCCGCCGTCGTCTCCTTCACGCCGGCCGGATAGTGCAGCTTGCCATCCACCAGCACATACCCCGCATCCTTGAGGATCTTCTTCGCTCCCTCCAGGTTCTTTCCCGGGATCTGGCTCAGGATGTCCGGCACCGCCCAGAATTTCAGCGCCGGCGAGACCCAGCTATTGGCCGGCACCGCCGCGTCGCCCCACGCATCCGCCGCCAGCGTCTCGCGGTCCATCGCCGCCGACAGCGCCTGCCGGAACGCCACGTCGTTGAACGGCGGCCGCCGCTGGTTGTAGCCGACGAACTTGAAGCCGATGTCCAGGCTGTCGGACACCACGATCGCCTTGTCCGACTTGCCCAGGCCATACAGCAGTTGCGGATCGCCGGTGTAGTCGGTCAGGACGTTGATCTCGCCGCTCCGGAGCGCGCCCAGCGTCGCCTCGATGTTGGGCATCATGCGCATGATGAAGCGCCCCGCCTTCGGCTTGCTCCAATGCTCCGGATTGGCCTCGAGCACGATCTGCTCGGCCAGGTTGATCGACACCACGCGGAACGGCCCGGACCCCACCGGCTTGGGCTCCATGATGCTCTCGGCCGTCTGCGGCTTGGTGGCGAGATCGTCGAAGATCGGCTGCCACACATGCTTCGGCGCGAGGTTCAATTTCGATAGCGAGCTGACCAGGAAGGCCGCATCCGGCCGTTTCAGCGTGATCCGCAACGATTTGTCGCCCGTTCTTTCGACACTGGCGATGTTGGCCACGAACGGCTTGTACATCGGCGATTTATCGCTGAAGCCCGGCGCCTGCAGGCTGAACACCGCGTCGTCGATCGTCACCTTCTGGCCGTCGCTCCAGGTCATCCCGTCCCGCAACGTCAGCTCGACCGTGGTCGGCGTGGGCCGGGTCACGGTCTCGGCCGCCCAGGGCTTGGGGAGCCCGTCCGGCCCGATGCGCATGAACCGGTCCCAGATCAGCTCTGTCGCCCACGAGCCCTGCGCGCCCGGGATGTTGAACGGGCTGATGTTGGTCGGCACCGTCGTCGAATTGACGATGATGTCCTTCTGCGCCGTCTTCGGGGTGAGGTTGATCCAGGTCCAGAAATTGCGGATTCCGAGGCCTTCCTCCTCCACGGTGCTCTTGGGGTCCCAGATCGTCTGATTGAAGGCGACCAGGCTCTTGGGATGCACCATGAAGCCGTAGGGCTGGTCGTGGTTGACCAGCTCCTGCGCTTTCTGCACCAGGCCCTGCCGCTTGGTCAGGTCCAGCTCCTGCCGCTGCGCCTGCGCCAGCTGGTCGTACTCCGGGCTGATATAGCCCACGAAGTCGTAGCCGTTGGCGGCATTGGCCGAGACGAACAGGTTGTAGGTCAGCTCGTCAGGGTCGCTCCGCTCGGGCCGCCCGACCATGGTCCACGTCGTCGCGTCCCATTTCTGCCGCTCGTACCACACCACCTGATTGAATTGCTGGCTCGGCAGCGGGCGGACGGTCACGGTCAGCCCGAGCTGCTTCCAGGCGTCGGCCACCAGCTCGGCTGCATTGTATTCCTGCGGCGAGACGGCTTGCGGCAGCGTGAGCAGCGCGAGCGGCCTGACCAGGTCACCCGCAGGCTGCGCGCGTGCGGCGGAAATCAGCAGGGCGGGAAGGGCGGTCGCCAGCAACGCGAGACGCATGAGGCAGGGCTCCTTTTGGACGCCGCATTCATGCACATCGCATGCCGCTTGCCCATGGCGGCGTTCGATGGTGCACTTCGGCCATGCCGATCACCGATGCCGAAGCCCATCTGCTCGACCAAGTCAGCCTTGACCTGCCCTGGGCGCTGGTCGAGACGTTCAGCACCACCCCGCGCTGGCGCCCCGAGGACGTCAACCGCGCCATGGACATCCTCGTCGCCCGCCTGCACGGCGCCGGCATCCCCGTCGAGGTGCACCAGCCGGAGATCTACCTGTCCATCCCATACAGCGCCTCCGTCATGGCCGGTGGCGTGACCTGCCGCGCCAAACCGCCGTCCTCGTCGCTCTCGGTCCCCGGCGGCCGCACGGCCAAGCTGGTCGCGCTCAAGGCCAACCCGAAGGCGCTGCGCTCCTACAATCGCGATATCGCCACGCTGTTCGGCGGCAGCATTGCCTCGGTCGAGGAGGTCCGCCGCCTGGTCGCAGGCAACATCGTCGTGATGCAGGGTTTTGGGAATCCGGCGCTCACCAGCCTCGTCGAGGAGTGGGGCGGTGTCGGCCTCATCGCCTGCAATCCGGGCACCGACGTGCATTGGGGCACCTGCACCACAATCTGGGGCAGCCCCGACCTGCAAGACTGGCCGCGCAAACCGTCCATCCCCGTCGTGGCCGTCAACAGCCCCGACGGGCAGCGCCTGATGGCGCTGGCGGCCGAGGGCGGCGAGGCGACCATCCGCACGGACCTGGTCGAGGGCTGGTTTCCACAAAAGATCCCCGTCGTCAGCATCCCCGGCGCCCCAGGAGGCGAGGACCCCGACCGCTACGTCCTGGTGCACGGCCATTTGGATAGCTGGGAAGTCGGCGTCGGCGACAACGCGACGGGCGACGCGACCCTGCTCGAACTCGCGCGCATCTTCTGGGCCAATCGCGCCGGGCTGAAGCGCGGCGTCAAGATCGCCTGGTGGCCCGGCCACAGCACCGGCCGCTATGCCGGGTCGACCTGGTTCACCGACCGTTTCGCCGCCGACCTCGACGCCAACTGCCTCGCCCAGATCAATTGCGACAGCCCAGGCTGCCGCTGGGCGACCTCGTATCACGACACCCGCGCCTTCACCGAGTGCGCCGCCCTGGCCGAGAGCGCGATCCGCGACATCGTCCCCGACGCCGTGGTCGCCACCCATCGCCCGCCGCAAGCCGGCGACTACAGCTTCAACAATATCGGGATGCCGAGCCTGTTCATGCTCAGCTCGACCATGCCCGACGACGTCCGCGCCGAGAAAGGCTACTACGACGTCTCCGGCTGCGGCGCGAACATCGCCTGGCACACCGAAAACGACACGATCGAGATCGCCGACCCCGACCGGCTGATGATCGACATGAAGATCTATCTCCTGGCCGCACTCCGCATCGCCAACGCCGAGACGCTGCCGTTCGACTGGGCGGCGACCACGGGCGAGTTCCTCCAAACCATCGACGCCTACGAGGCCGCCGCGGCCGGCTTGGCCGACCTCTCGCCCGCGCGCGACGCCACCAAAGCGTTACTGGCCGCCCTCGAAGGCCTCGCCGCCGCGCCCGCCGAGACGCAGAATGCCGTGTTGCACGCGCTCGGCCGCATCCTCGTGCCGGTGAACTACACGCGCGAGCCCCGCTTCCGCCACGACCCGGCCTACACCGTCCCCAAGCTCCCCACCCTGGCCGTCGCCGCCGACCTCCCCGGCTACGCCGACCCCCACATGCGCCGGGTTGCGCAGACCGAATTGCTCCGCGGCCAGAACCGCTACGTTGCCGCCCTCACCCAAGCTCGCCACCTCGTAGAGGTCGCCTTGGCTTGAGCCGGTTCACCCCCGCATCAGCTCCAGCAAATTCCCATCGTCCAGCGTACGCTTCCCGTCCTCGATCTCGTGGATCATCGCCACCAGCGTTCGCGCATTTCGGCGTCGGAACCCCGAGCCGCGCGCCTTCCTGCACGATCGGCAGGATCTGCACGTCCACCTCGGTCCGCCGCTTGCGCACGGCCAGGTCGCGCCAGATGCCGGAATGCGTCTTCGCCGCCGGTCGATTGAACGCCACCATCGCGTCCACCGACGCCCGTGCATCCGCCTCGCTCGCCCCTGCCGCGAACGCCGCCGGGTCGAAGCCGTTGAAGCCGCGCTGCCCCACCCCGGCGGCCTCTGCGACAGCATGCACCTCGCCGGCCATCTCGCGCCACAGCGGCAGCAACTCGGGCCGTGCGAGGCAGTCCGCGATCCCGAGCATCCCCAGCGCCTGCGCGAACAGCAGCGACGCGTAGCCCAGCTTGCCCCATAGGTACGACTGCACGTCGTCCGTGATGATGGCTCCAGGCTCGAAATCAGCCTGGATCATCGCATGCAGCGCCGTCAGCCGCGGCGTGGTGCGTCCGTCGAGTTCGCCCAGCACGAACGCGCCCCGCCCGCCATAGAGGATCTCGCCCGGCGCCAGCCAATCCGCGCTGAAATTGATGAACGCGCCGATGACCCGGTCCGCCCCCACGACCTCCGCGATCACGCTCTCGCAGAGCCCGTTCTGCAGCGACAGCACATAGCCGTCCGTCGTCAAATGCCGGGCCAGCGCCCGCGTCGCGTCCGCGGTGTGGTGCGCCTTCACGCATAGATAGATCGCATCCCACTCGCCCTCGGTCCCCTCCGGCGTGAACGCCGGCGCGGCGGTGCGGAACGTGTCGATCGGCCCGGTGATCGACAATCCGGGACCGGCGATCGCCGCCACGTGCTCGCCCACGACGTCCACGAACGTCACGTCATGGCCGGCGCGCTTCAGATACGCGCCCACCGTCCCGCCGATCGCGCCGGCACCCCAGATCAGAATTCGCTCGCTCATGCCTGAGCCTAACCCACCCAATCCTGATATACAGCCCGCATGAGCGTCGAGACCTGCCCCAGCGACACCATGCCGCCCTGCATGGATGACGTGATCCTTCCCCGCGCGCACGACATCGGCGGCTTCGAGGTTCGGCGTGCGCTGCCCGCGACGCAGCGCCAGATGGTCGGTCCGTTCATCTTCTTCGATCAGATGGGCCCCGGCGAGTTCCTGACCGGGAGCGGCCTCGATGTCCGCCCGCATCCGCATATCGGCCTCTCGACCGTCACCTACCTGTTCGACGGCGCGATCCAGCACAAGGACAGCCTCGGCACCGACCAATCGATCGAGCCCGGCGACGTCAACTGGATGACGGCAGGCCGGGGCATCACCCATTCCGAGCGCACCGCGCTGGGCTCCCGCACTCACGCCAACCGGCTGTTCGGCATCCAATCCTGGGTGGCGCTGCCCAAGCGGTTCGAGGAGACCGACCCGGGCTTCGTCCACCATCGCGCCGACACCTTACCCACCACCGAGGACGGCGGCGCGCGGCTGCGGCTGATCGCCGGCCATGGCTGGGGCCTGCATGCCCCGGTGCGCACCCCATCCGACTTGTTCTATGCCGACGCCGTGCTGGCGCCGGGCGCCGGGCTGCCGATGCCTGATGCGCATGAGGAGCGCGCGGCCTATTTGGTCGAGGGTGACGTCGAGGTTGCCGGGATCAGCTTCGGCGCTGGCCGGATGCTGCTGTTCCGCGCCGGCGACGCCGTCTCGCTCCGCGCCGGTCCGCACGGCGCGCGCCTGCTGCTGCTCGGCGGCGCGGTGATGGACGGACCACGCTATCTGTTCTGGAACTTCGTCTCGTCCTCGCGCGAGCGGATCGAGCAGGCCAAGCAGGACTGGCGGGCCAGGCGGTTTGCCACCGTGCCCAATGACGACCAGGAGTTCATCCCGCTGCCCGCCGAGCGCGTCCCCGCAGCTTCGGCTTCGGCTCAGGCGCCGTCTGCGGGCTCCCCGACCAGCTGATCGGAGGCGGCGGAGAAATCGAACGACCCGGCCGGCTCCCAGGGGCCGCCGCGGTAGCGCCAAAGCGATAGCCCGGTCGCTGCCACGGTCCACGGAGCGAAGCCCGCCGACAGTTCGGCCAGCAGCCGCTTGGCGACCGCCGGCTCGACCTTGTTCTGGATCGTCACGTGCGGACGATAGCCCTGCCGGTCTTGCGGCGTCAGCCAATCCGCCCATCTCCGCGCAAGCCCGGCCCGTAGCTGGATCAACGGCTCGGCTTCCAGCGCAAGCGCGACGCCGCGTCCCAGCGATTGCACCCGGGCGACCCGGACGGCAAACCGGGTCGTGTCCGCGCATTCGGACGCGAGCGCGGCGATGATCGTTTCGTGTTCGGGGCCCGGCAAGTGGTGGAACAGGGTGACATGGGCAGCCAGAAAGTTACGCTCGGGCGGGAAATGGGCGTCGCGGAGCCGGTCCAGCCGGGCCTGGTCTTGGGCGTCGATGGTCAAGCTGAGGATCAGCGGCGCCGGGTCGGGCGGTGGCTGGAGCTCACGCGGGTCACCTTGCCCGCAGTCGCCGCCGGGCGCCGCTGGCCGATCCGGCTCGATCACTGCTTCATGCGCGTGCTGCTCGACAACGCGGTCGGCGGGGTGTGGCATCATGTGATCGCCCGCCCCGCCATCCGGCATATCTCGCCCGCAACGCTCGACGATGCCATCGCGCTGGGACACCGTGTTCTGCAGGCGCCGGACCTGCTGCCGGAACTGAACCGCCGCAGCCTGGCATGGCGCGGCCACACTCCCTTATAAGGGCGAGCCATCGACCGCCAGGAGAGCCTATGCGCGCCCGCATCTACATGCGCCCGAGAACAGTGACCCAGTCCGGCGCCGCCACCGTCGGCACCTGGATCCTCGATTGGCAGCCGCAAAAGGAAGTGACCGAACCCTTGATGGGTTGGTGGGGCAGCGACTTCACCCAAGGACAGGTCGCCCTCAAGTTCGACACGCGCGATCAGGCGGTGGCGTATGCCGAGGCGAACGGGATCGAGTACCAAATCGAGCAACCGCCGCCCAAGCATCCCATCAAGCCGAAGGTCTACGCCGACAACTTCCGCTATGGCCGCACCGAGAACTGGACGCACTGATCGAAGGCTAGGGCTGCCCCGAGCCGCCCGCCGCACCATACACCTGGCCGGTCGCGTAGCTGGCATCGCTGGCCGCCAGCTGGACGTAGATGGAAGCGAGTTCCGCCGGCTGACCGGGTCGGCCGAGCGGTGTCATGCCGCCAAACTTGGCGAGCTTGTCCATCGTCGCGCCGCCACTGACCTGGAGCGGCGTCCAGATCGGGCCGGGTGCCACGCCGTTCACCCGGATGCCACGCGAAGCCAACTGCTTGCTCAGCGACTTGACGAAGTTCATCGTCGCCGCCTTCGTCTGCGCGTAATCGTACAGCTCGGGCGTCGGGTCGTAGGCCTGCTCCGAGGTCGTCGCCACGATCGTCGAACCCGGCGGCATGTGCGGCACGGCCGCCTTCAGGATCCAGAACGGCGCGTAGATGTTGGTCTTCATCGTCGCGTCGAAATCCTCGGAGGAAAGGTCGAGGAACGATTGATGCTGCTGTTGCCGGGCGGCGTTCGAGACGACGATGTCGAGCCCGCCCAGCTCCTGGACCGCGGTGGCGACGAGACGCTGGCAGAACTCTTCCGAGCGGAGGTCGCCGGGGATCGCCACCGCCTTGCGGCCGGCGTCCCGGATAAGTGCGACCACTTCTTTCGCGTCTGGCTCCTCGCTCGGATAGTAGTTGATCGCGACGTCGGCCCCCTCGCGGGCGAACGCGATGGCGGCGGCCCGGCCCATGCCGGAATCGCCGCCGGTGATCAGCGCCCGCCGGCCCGCGAGCCGGCCGGAACCGCGATAGCTTTTCTCGCCATGGTCGGGCGGCGGATTCATCTGGCTGGCCAAGCCGGGCCACGGCTGCGACTGCTTCTGGAACGGCGGTGTCGGATACTGCGTCCGCGGGTCGGTCAGCTTTGGTCCGGTTGGCTCGGGTGCTGCAGCGGTTTGCGCAGCGGCCGTGTCGGTGACGGCCGCGGCCAGCCCCAACCCGGCCGCTCCCATCATCAGGCGGCGGGAGAGCGATGAGCGATCGTCGGTGTTTTGAGTCATGCGGCGGCAAACGATCCATCACCGGGGCGCGTTTCCCGCGCGGCGATCACTCACACGCGACGGTTGGAGCCTGCGGCCGGGGGCGCTAGGGTCGAGTCTCATCCGATGGAGTGCTGGATGCGTCCGATCCCCGTTGCCGCCACCTGCTTCGCCTGGCTCGCCGCTGCCGCGCCAGCCCAGGCGCAGATGACGCTCGGGGCGGTGCTGTCGCTGACCGGACCTGGCGCCGGGCTCGGCGTCCCGGAGCGCAACACGATCGAGCTGCTGCCCAAGTCGATCGCCGGCCAGACCGTCCGCTGGGTGGTGCTGGACGACGCCAGCGACACCACTGCCGCCGTCCGCGCCGCGCGCAAGCTGATCGACGAGGAGCACGTCGACGCGATCCTGGGCCCGTCCACCTCACCGAACTCGTTGGCCCTGCTCGACGCCGCGGGCTCGTCCGGCACGCCGTTCGTCAGCCTGGCCGGATCGTCGAGCGCGATCGATCCGCCGGAGGGCAACCGGCGCTGGGCGTTCAAGCTGATCCCCAGCGAGCGGGTCGCGACCGTGCAGATCGTCGATCGCATGCTGCGGGACGGGGCCAAGCGGCTGGCCCATATCGGCTTCGCCAACGCGCTCGGGGATGGCTACATCGCGGCCCTGTCGGCGCAGGCGAACGAGCGTGGGATCGAGAGCGTGATCGACGTCCGCTACAATCCCGCCGACACCAGTGTGACCCCGCAAGTGCTTCGCGTCATCGCCGCCAAGCCGGATGCGGTGTTCATCGCCGCGTCGTCCTCCCCGGCCACCACGCCCATCATCGAGCTGCGTAACCGGGGGTATTCCGGGCCGATCTACACCGTGCAGGGCATCGCCGGGCCGGACGCGCTGCGGGTCGGCGGCAAGGCGCTGGACGGCGTGATGTTCTCGTCGGTGCCCGTCCTGGTCGCCGAGCAACTGCCGGCCGGCCATCCGGTCAAGGCGCCGGCGCTGGCCTTCGTCCAAGCCTACGAGGGCAAGTTCGGCCCCGGCACCCGTTCGCTGTTCGGCGCGACCATGTGGGACGCGTTCCTGCTGGTGTCGGCCGGGTCGGCCGAAGCCGGGACACCGCCCGGCACTCCCGCGTTCCGGACCGCCCTGCGCGACTCCATGGAGCACGTGACCGGCCTGCCGGGCGCCGAGGCGATCTTTTCGCTCACCCCCGCCGATCACAGCGGCGCCAGCGCCGACAGCCAGGTCATGGTCGAAATCCGCGACGGCGGTTACCATATGCTGCCAGCACAATGACCGCGGTCGAGCACGAGGTTCCGGTCGTCCAGCCGGCGCATCAGATCGGCTTCATGGACTACCGCCAGGTCCGCGAGGTCGCCGGTATCAAATATCTCGAGGAGGGGCAGGGCGTGCCGATCCTCTTCCTGCATGGCATAGGCGGCGGCGCGGCGGTGTTCCAGCCGCAACTCGCCCATTTCGGGCAGCGCTACCGCGCACTCGCCTGGGAGATGCCGGGATATGCGGGATCGGCGCCGTTGCCGCTGGTCACCATGACGGCCCTGGCCGCGGCACTCGCCGGCTTCATCAAGGCGCTCGGCCTGGACCATCCGATCCTCGTCGGCCACAGCCTCGGCGGCATGATCGTGCAGCGGCTGTTGGCCGAAGCGCCGCACATCGCCCGCGCGGTGGTCCTGTCGCAAACCAGCGCGGTGTTCGGTGGGCGGGACCCGGCCTGGGCTGACGCCTTCGTCGCCGCCAAGCTCGGCCCGCTCGATGCCGGCCACAGCATGGAGACCCTTGCCCCCGAGGCGATCCGCGACACCATCGGCGACGACGCCGACCCGGCCGGCGTCGCCGCCGCCACGGCCAGCTTCGCCGCCGTGCCCGACAGCTCGTACCGCGACATGGTGCTCGCCATGCCTGGCTTCGACATGCGCGACGCGCTACCCCGCATCGCGGTTCCCACCCTGGTACTCGCAGGCAGCCTCGACCGGAGCGCGCCGCCTGCCGGATGCGAGCGGATGGCGCACCGGATCCCTGGGGCGCGGTACGTTCTACTGGACGGCGCCGGCCATCTCGCGCATGCCGAACGGCCCACTGCCTTCAACGCGGCGCTCGACGAATTCCTGCCGCGATAAAGACGACGACGGAGGAGACGATGTCCGCAGCGCTCAAGCCGAGCGACGACCCCGAGGTTGAGCTCACCGACGGCTTCCACCTCGTGATCGACGCGCTGAAACTGAACGGCGTCAAGACCATCTACGGCGTACCCGGCATTCCGATCACCGATCTGGGCCGCATGGCTCAGGCGGAGGGGATGCGGGTCATCTCGTTCCGCCACGAACAGAATGCCGGCAACGCCGCCGCCATCGCCGGCTTCCTGACCAAGTCGCCCGGCATCTGCCTGACCGTGTCGGCGCCGGGCTTCCTGAACGGCTTGGTCGCGCTGTCGAACGCGACGACGAACTGCTTCCCCATGATCCTCATCAGCGGCTCGTCCGAGCGTGAGATCGTCGACCTGCAGCAGGGCGACTACGAGGAGATGGACCAGCTCGCCATCGCCAAGCCGCTCTGCAAGGCCGCGTTCCGGGTGCTGCACGCGGCCGACATCGGCATCGGCGTCGCCCGCGCCATCCGCGCGGCCGTCTCGGGCCGGCCGGGCGGGGTCTATCTCGACCTTCCGGCCAAGCTGTTCGGCCAGACCATTGACGCTGCCTTGGGCCGCCGCTCCCTCGTCAAGGTCGTCGACCCGGCGCCGGCGCAACGCCCCGCGCCCGAGGCGGTCGACCGCGCGCTGCATCTGCTCACATCCGCCGAACGCCCGCTGATCGTGCTTGGCAAGGGCGCCGCCTACGCTCAGTCCGATGAACTGGTCAGGGCGCTCGTCGAGACCAGCGGCATCCCCTACATCCCGATGAGCATGGCCAAGGGCCTGCTCCCCGACACGCACCCGCTCTGTGCTGCCGCCGCGCGCTCGACCGTGCTCAGGGAGAGTGACGTTGTCATGCTGGTCGGGGCCCGCCTCAACTGGCTGCTCAGCCATGGCAAGGGCCAGCAATGGGGCCCGCCGGGCTCCAAGACATTCATCCAGATCGATATCGACCCGCGCGAGATGGACAGCAATGTCGAGATCGCCGCGCCGCTGGTCGGCGACATCGGCTCCGTCCTCTCGGCGTTGCTGGACGGCATGGGCACCGGCTGGGCGCCCCCGCCCGAGGCCTGGATCCGCGCGATCGGCGCCAGGAAAGACGCCAACATCGCCAAAATGGCCAGCAAGCTCGGCAAGAACTCCACGCCCATGGACTTCCATGCCGCACTTGGCGTCCTGCGCGAGGTCATCAAGGCGCGGCCCGACGCCATCTTGGTCAACGAAGGCGCCAACACGCTCGATCTCGCCCGCGGCGTCATCGACATGTACCAGCCCCGCAAGCGCCTCGACGTCGGCACCTGGGGCATCATGGGCATCGGCATGGGATATGCCATCGCCGCCGCGATCGAGACCGGCAAACCCGTCCTGGCCGTCGAAGGCGACAGCGCGTTCGGTTTCTCCGGCATGGAGGTCGAGACGATCTGCCGCTACGGCCTGCCCATCTGCGTCGTCGTCTTCAACAACGACGGCATCTATCGCGGCACCGACAGCAATCCGACGACGGGCGCCGCCGGCGGCGACCCGGCCACCACCGTCTTCGTCAAAGGCGCCCGCTACGACAAGATGATGGAGGCGTTCGGCGGCGTCGGGGTGAACGTCGCCACGCCCGACGCCCTGCGGCACGCAGTCGATACGGCCATGGACAACGGCCGTCCGACGCTCATAAACGCTGTCATCGACCCTGCCGCTGGCAGCGAAAGCGGCAACATCGGCAGTCTGAACCCAACCAGCACCCTCAAGAAGAAGACGGAGATCGCAGTATGAAGGCCCTGCAAGACGTGAAGATCCTCGACTTCACCCACGTGCAGTCGGGCCCGACCTGCACTCAACTGCTCGCCTGGTTCGGCGCCGACGTCATCAAGGTCGAGCGCCCCGGCGTCGGCGACATCACCCGCGGCCAGCTCCGCGACATCAAGGATGCCGACAGCCTCTATTTCACCATGCTCAACAGCAACAAGCGCTCGATCACCATCGACAGCAAAAACCCCGAGGGCAAACGGATCCTCGAGGCGCTGATGGAGACCTGCGACGTGATGGTCGAGAACTTCGCCCCCGGCGCGCTCGACCGCATGGGTTTTACCTGGGACCGCATCCAGCAGATCAATCCGCGCATGATCCTGGCCAGCATCAAGGGGTTCGGGCCGGGTCCCTACGAGGACTGCAAGGTATACGAGAACATCGCCCAATGCGCGGGCGGTTCGGCGTCCACCACCGGGTTCGACGACGGTCCGCCGCTCGTCACCGGCGCGCAGATCGGCGATAGCGGCACCGGGCTGCATCTGGCCCTGGGAATCGTCGCCGCGCTCTACCAGCGCAACACCTCCGGCCGTGGCCAGAAGGTTACCGCGGCGATGCAGGACGGCGTGCTCAACCTCTGCCGCGTCAAGCTCCGCGACCAGCAGCGCCTGGCGCACGGCGCGCTGACCGAATACCCGCAATATCCCGACGGCGAGTTCGGCGCCTCGGTCCCCCGCGCCGGCAACGCATCCGGGGGCGGCCAGCCGGGCTGGATCCTCAAGTGCAAGGGCTGGGAGACCGACCCCAACGCCTACATCTACTTCATCACCCAAGCCCCGGTCTGGGCAGCGATCTGCGATGTCATCGGCGAGCCCGGCTGGAAAACCGACCCGGCCTACGCCAAGCCTGCCGCCCGACTGCCCAAGCTCAAATCCATCTTCGACCGCATCGAGCAGTGGACGATGACCAAGACGAAGTTCGAGGCGATGGAGGAGCTGAACCAGCACGACATTCCCTGCGGCCCCATCCTCTCGATGGCCGAGATCGCCGCCGACGACTCTCTCAAAGCCACCGGCACGCTGGTCGAAGTGCCCCACCCGACCCGCGGCTCCTACCTGACCGTCGGCAATCCCATCAAGCTGTCCGACAGCCCGACCGAGGTGAAGCGCTCTCCCCTGCTGGGCGAGCACACCGATGAAATCCTGCGCGACGTCCTACGCTTCGACCCCGACCGTATCGCGGCCATCCGCAACTCCGGCGCCATCGGCGAGCCGGTCTCGAAGCTGGCCGCCGAGTAAGGCTGCTGGCCGGAACCGTGAAATTCGCCACCTGGAACGTCAATTCAATTCGACAGCGCGAGCGGCACGTCGTCGCTTGGCTGGGCCGCAATCAGCCTGATCTGCTGCTGCTGCAGGAGATCAAATGCGAGGACGCGAACTTTCCCACTCAAGCGTTCGAGGAACTTGGCTATGGGGCCGAGATTCTTGGCCAAAAGTCCTACAACGGCGTCGCCATCCTTTCCAAGCAGCCGGTCGAAGTCACCCGCCGTGGCCTCCCCGGCATGGAAGAGGATCCGCAAGCTCGCTATCTCGAGGTCCGCGCTGAAGGCGTCACCCTCGGCAACCTCTATCTCCCGAACGGCAACTCCGGCGGCAGCGACGGCTATGCCTACAAGCTTCGCTGGATGCAGTGCCTCGCCGACCGCGCCCAGGCGCTGCTCGATGCCGACGAGCCCTGCGTGTTTGCCGGCGACTACAACGTCTGCCCCACCGACGAGGACTTCGCCCCCGGCACGCTGCCCGCCGGCGACGCACTTCTTCGCCCCGAGACCCGCGCCGCGTTCCGGACCATGCTCTGGCAAGGGTTCACCGACGCGCTCCGCGCCGTCCAGCCCCGCGGCAAGGCCTACACGTTCTGGGACTACCAAGCCGGCGCGTGGCGTCGCGACCTCGGCCTGCGCATCGATCACGCGCTGCTCTCGCCGGATTTGGCCGAACGCCTCGTGTCCGTCGCGCCCGACCGCGACGAACGCGACCAGCCCCAACCCAGCGACCACGTCCCCGTCCTGGTCACGCTCGCTTAGCCGGCCTCAGGTCTGCTTGGATTCCTTCGGGATCCGGTGGAGCATGAAGATCGAGACTACCATCACCAGGATCAGCCCGCCCAGCACGCCGAGTTCGATCATCGAGGCGTGGAACTGTGCCGAGACGGTGTCGCTCCAAGCGTGCCCGCGCATCGCCTCCGACGTCTCCAGGGTGATCACCAGCACGCGCCGGATCGACGCGATCAGTCCGACCACCAGGAACGGCTCGACCGTCAAGCCGCCGGTCCGGATGGACGCGCTGACCGTGTGCATGATCTCCACCAGCATTAGGACGAACAACAGCCGGTCGACGACCTCGAAGACCGCCGACGTATTCGTCCAGTCCAGCATGCCATGCCAGACCAGAGCCACCGCGCCGGCGACGGCCACGATCGCAGCCGCGATCAGCAGCAGGCCGACCGCGACATAGGCGAACTGTTCGACGCGGCCGAACAGGTCGTGGTAGGGCCGATCGCTCTTCGTGCCGACTGGTTCCATCCCGCTCGCTTTCCTTGGCGAGCGGGATGCTACCGGGCCTTGATCGAAGCTGCGAACTCTGTGCGCTCGCTCGTCGTCATTGTCGGCGCATGGTGGATCAGCCGCCACAGTTGACCAATGGTCATGAGTACCTAAGCGGGCGCCCTCCCGCCCAGCGTCAGCCTGCGCTGCTGCCAGCACGGGCGCATGGTCAATGATCCGGGGCTCGTCCTGCATCGCTGCCTCCTTCTGTTGCAACGGCAGGACGATGCGCTTAGCCCCGGCTTTTCCGCGTGCGCCGGATCACACCCTAGATGTCGGCGTAGCAGTGCGTCTCCGCGCGCGCCCCCGGGTTCGTCACCGCACCCAGATGGGCCGGGCCGACCGTCTGCGCGAACTTCCAGATTGCTCCGCTGTTGTAATTGGTGGCCCGAGGGGTCCAGGCCGACCGCCGCATAGCCAACTCGTCATCGCCGATCAGCACGTCCATCGTGCCCTTCGCCGCATCGAGCCGGATTCGGTCGCCGTTCCTGACCAGCGCGATCGGCCCACCGACCGCCGCCTCCGGCCCGACATGGCCCACGCAGAACCCGCGCGTCGCCCCGCTGAACCGCCCGTCGGTGATGAGCGCCACCTTGTCACCCATGCCCTGCCCGTAGATCGCCGACGTCGTCGACAGCATCTCCCGCATGCCCGGCCCGCCCTTCGGCCCTTCGTAGCGCACCACGATCACGTCGCCGGCCTTGTAGGCCCGCTCGTTCACCGCCGCGAACGCCTCCTCCTCGCTGTCGAAACACAGCGCGGTGCCCTCGAACACCAGGTTCTCCATCCCCGCGATCTTCACGATCGCCCCGTCCGGCGCCAAATTCCCCTTCAGCCCGACCACGCCCCCGGTTGTGCTTATCGCGCGCGACACCGGATAGACCACGTCCTGATCCGTCGGGAACACGACGTCGGCCAGGTTCTCCGCCAGCGTCTTGCCCGACACCGTCATGCAGTCGCCATGCAGCAACCCGCCATCCATCAGCGCCTTCAGGATCACCGGAATGCCGCCGATGTTGTGCACGTCCAGCGCCACATACTTCCCGCCGGGTTTGAGGTCGGCGATATACGGCGTCCGCCGCATGATCTCGACCACGTCGTCCATCGTGAAATCGATCCCGCATTCATTGGCGATCGCCGGAAGATGCAGCCCGGCATTCGTGCTCCCGCCCGTCGCGCCCACCACCACCGCCGCGTTCTCGAGTGCCTTGCGGGTCACGATGTCGCGCGGCCGCAGCCCGCTCTCGATCAGCGCCATCACCGCCCGCCCGCTCTCCACCGCCCAGCGGTCCCGGTCCTCATACGGCGCCGGCGAGCCGGCCGACCCCGGCAACGCCAGCCCGATTGCCTCGCTCACGGTGGCCATCGTGTTGGCCGTAAACTGCCCGCCGCACGCCCCCGCGCTTGGACAGGCGACGCACTCGAGTTCGTGCAGGTCCTCGTCCGACATCGTCCCGGCCGCATGCCGCCCGACTGCCTCGAACACGTCAACGACTGTCACGTCCTTGCCCTTGAACTTCCCGGGCAGGATCGACCCGCCATACATGAACACCGACGGGATGTTCAGCCGCACCATCGCCATCATCATGCCCGGCAGCGACTTGTCGCATCCGGCCAACCCCACCAGCGCGTCGTAGCAATGCCCCCGCACCGTCAGCTCGACGCTGTCGGCGATCACATCGCGCGACACCAACGAGGACTTCATCCCCTGGTGCCCCATCGCGATCCCGTCCGTGACCGTGATCGTGGTGAACTCCCGCGGCGTCCCGCCACCCTCGATCACCCCCTTCTTGACCGACTGCGCCTGCCGGCTCAGCGCGATGTTGCACGGGGCGGCCTCGTTCCAGCACGTCGCCACGCCCACGAACGGCGCGTTGATCTCGTCCTCGGTCAGCCCCATCGCGTAGTAATACGACCGATGCGGCGCCCGCCCCGGCCCCTCCGTCACATGCCGCGACGGCATCCGCGACTTATCCCACCGCTTCTTTAACATCAGTCCGCTCCCATATCTGCCCGTAGCTCCCAGGGTGGGCTTCAGCCCACCAGACCCAAGAGCCCAACCGTCACGCCGCGATCCGCTCGATTGCCGCCGCCAACCGGGCAGCCTCGGCCTCGTAGGCCGCCAATCGCTCCCGGTTCTCCTCAACCACCTCGGCCTTCGCCCGCGCCACGAAATCGGCGTTGTCCAGCTTGCGCGATACCTTTTCGGCTTCCGCCAGAGCCTTGGCCCGGTCTTTCTCCAACCGTTTCCGTTCGGCGTCCAGATCGATCAGCCCGGCCAGCGGAATGACCACGGTCGCCTCGTCGACCACCGCCTGAGCGCTCCCCTTCGGCATCGCCCCGTCGAGCGCGCCCACCTCGCTCGCCCGCGCCATCCGCCGGATCGCCTCCGACCACGTCTGCGCCCGCGCCAGCGTCTCCGGCCGCGCATCGCGCAGCAGCACCGGGGCCAACGCGGACGGCGCGACGTTCATCTCCGCCCGCACCGCGCGGACCTCCCCGACCAGCCGCACCACCCAATCCAACTCGTCTCGCGCCGCCGCCGCATCCACAACCAGCAAGGGCAGGGGCCACGCCGTTCGGATCAGGCTGCCCGCCGCCCCGAATTTCATCTCGCCCCACAGATGCTCGGTCACGAACGGCATCGCCGGATGCAGCAAACGCAGCAGCATCCCCAGCGCATGCGCCGCCGTCGCCCTGACCTCGTCCTTCTCCGGTCCATCCGGACCGTTCAGCACCGGCTTGGCGAACTCCAGGAACCAATCGCAGAAATTGTTCCACGTCGCCCGATACGCAGCCTGCGCATAATCGTTGAACCGATACGCCTCCAACGCCGCCGTCGCCTCCGCCACCGCGGTGTTCACCGCATCCAACATCCACCGGCACAGCGGCAGCCGCGCGCTCGCCGGCTCGAAGCCCGGCACCGGCGCCACCCCGTTCATCTCGCAGAACCGCGCCGCATTCCACAGCTTGGTCACGAACGACCGGTAGCTCTCGACCGTCCCCCGCCCCAGCTTGATGTCCCGCCCCGGCCCGGTCAGCGCACACACCGTGAACCGCAGCGCATCCGTCCCGAATTCGCCGATCAGCTCCAGCGGATCGATGACGTTGCCCTTCGACTTCGACATCTTCTGCCCGCGCTCGTCCCGCACGAGCCCATGGATGTACACGTCCCGGAACGGCACCTCGCCCATCACGTACAGCCCCATCATCATCATCCGGGCCACCCAGAAGAAAATGATGTCGAACCCGGTCACCAGCACGTCGCCCGGATAATACCGCGCCAACTCCGGCGTCTGATCCGGCCACCCCAGCGTCGAGAACGGCCACAGCGCCGAACTGAACCAGGTGTCCAGCACGTCCTCGTCCTGGGTCAGCGCCTCGTCGCGCCCATATTGCTCACGAGCCAACGCCGCCGCCTCGTCCGCGTCGTGCGCGACGAACACCGCCCCATCCGGCCCAAACCACGCCGGAATCCGGTGCCCCCACCAGAGCTGCCGGCTGATGCACCAGGGCTGGATGTCGCGCAGCCAGGCGAAGAACGTGTTCTCCCACTGCTGCGGCACGAACGTCGTCCGCCCGTCCTCGACCGCTGCGATCGCCGGCTTGGCCAGTTCCGCCGCGTTGCAATACCACTGCGTCGTCAGCAGCGGCTCGATCGGCACTCCCGACCGGTCCCCGTGCGGCACCTGATGCGTGTGCGGCTCCGTCTTCTCCAGCAACTCGAGCCGCTCGAACTCGGCGATCACGGCCTTGCGCGCCGCAAACCGGTCCATTCCCTCCAACGAGCGCAAGAACTCGCCCCCGCCGCCGATCTCGGCCAGCGTGACCCGGCCCTCGCGATCCAGCACGCTCGGCATCTCCAGCCCGTGCCGCTGCCCGACCTGGAAGTCGTTGAAGTCATGCGCAGGCGTGATCTTCACCGCCCCGCTGCCCTTCTCCGGATCGGAATACGCGTCGGCGATGATCGGGATTCGCCGCCCCACCAGAGGCAGCACCACGACCTTGCCCACGAGATCGCGATACCGCTCGTCGTCCGGATGCACCGCGACCGCCATGTCGCCCAGCATCGTCTCCGGCCGCGTCGTCGCCACGACGATGACTTGGTCCGTGCCGTCTATGGGATAGCGCAGGTGCCACAGGCTGCCGCGGACCTCCTTGTTCTCCACTTCGAGGTCCGAGATGGCCGACTGGAACTTCGGATCCCAGTTCACCAGCCGCCGGTCACGATAGATCAGCCCATCCCGATACAGCCGCACGAACACCTCGCGCACCGCCTGCGACAGGCCCTCGTCCATGGTGAACCGCTCGCGCGGCCAATCAAGCGACGCGCCCAGCCGACGCAACTGCGCCGTGATCGCCCCGCCGCTCTCGGCTTTCCACTGCCACACCCGCTCGAGAAAGGCGTCCCGCCCCATCTCCTGCCGGGTCCGGTTGCCCTCGGCCGGCAGCAGCCGCTCGACGACCATCTGCGTGGCGATCCCGGCATGGTCCGTGCCGGGCTGCCATAGCGCGTCGCGCCCCTGCATCCGCCGCCACCGCACCAGAGCATCCTGCAGCGTCATGGTCAGCGCGTGCCCCATATGCAGGCTGCCCGTTACGTTGGGCGGCGGGATCATGATGGTGTACGGCTGCCCGCTCGCGCGCGGGTCGGCGTGAAACGACCCGTCCTGTTCCCACCGTGCATATAGATGCTGCTCGATCGCAGCATGGTCGAAGCTCTTGCTCAGCATCGGCTGACCTTTAGCCGCGCGGGGCCGACGCGCAAGGGTGCGCGGCGCTATCCCGTACTGCGTCCGACGACCCGCTCGATCTCGGCTTGCACCAGCCGCTCCACCAAGGGCGGCAGGTGATTGTCCAGCCAGGCCTTGAGCAGCGGACGGATCTCCTCGCGCACCAGGTCCTCGATCGTGACCACGCCGCGGCTGACGGCAGCACTCCGCTCCGCGGCCAGCGTGCGCATCAGCGCGCCGACCGAATTGGCCGCCGCCTCCGCCGCCGCCGGCGCGACCAGCGTCGGCACGGTGGCCGCGGGAGCGGCTCGTGCGACGCTGGGCGGAGCGGGGGAGCCTATCGTGTCGTCGGTCAGTGCCAATACAGGGAGTCCGATCTCGGGTTGCACTTCAGTCGGCGCGGCAGAGTGGCCATGCGCACTCGCGTCCATCAGCTCTGACGCGGTCGCAGCCTCCGGCTGCCCTGCGTTCGATCCAGGCGTCTCGGACACCGTGGCCGATGGATTCTGGCCCTCCTCGACCATCATCGAGGGGTCGAGCACCAACACGCCCTCGGTCGGCGGCTTCGCAGCCTTGTCCTCGTCGCTCAAGATGCGGCGGATCGAGGCCAGGATGTCGTCCATCGACGGATCGGGCTCGGCAGCAGGTCCGGGGCCGGCCGGGGCCGAGGAGGGCGGCTGTGCCATCGCTACCGGCCTGGTTGGTCGCGCGCGTAGTCGCTCACGCCGAACAGCCGGTCGCGCACCGCGTTGTAATAAGCCGTCTCGTCATAGATCGGCACGTTCAAGTTCATGTCCCGCGCCGACAGCCGGCCCAGCGAGGCGGCGAGCGTGTAGGACGCGGTGATCAGGTTCGACAGATTCTGCACCAGCGTCACCCGCGAGTTCAGCAACGCCTGCTCGGCGTTCAGCACGTCCAGGGTCGTCCGGCTGCCGACGATCGCTTCCCGCTGGACGCCCTCGAGCGCGATCTGGTTGGCCCGGATCTGCGCTTTCGTGCTTTCGATCGTGCTCCGCGCCGCCACCAGCGTCTCCCACGCCTGCGTGGCTTGCTGGACGACCTGCCGGCGGATGTCATCCACCGCCTTGCGCGATTGCTGCTCCGATTGGCGCGCCTGCCGCACGCGCGAATATTCGGCGCCGCCCTGATAGATCGGCACGCTCGCGTTCAGCAGCACTTGGCCGCCAATGACCCGGTTCCGTGCCAGCGTCGTGTTGTCCGACCGTGCCGCCTGCGCCTGCAAGCTCAGCTGCGGCATCAGGTTGGCGAACTGGAGGTCGATGTTGTCGCGCGCGGCCGCATCGTCGAACAGCGCCGCGATGACGTTCGGGTTGTTGTTCGCGGCGAGTTGGACCGCCTCCTGCTGGCTCTTCACCGGCTGCTTCAGCGGCTGCGGCTCGACCAGCTGTTCCGGCAGTTCGCCGACGTAGCGGCGATACGTGCCGCGCGCCGTTTGCAGATTGCCCTGTGACGTCTCGCGCGTCGCCCGTGCCCCGGCCAGCGCCGCCTCGGCCTGCGCCACGTCCGTCCGCGTGATCTCGCCGACCCGGAACCGGTCCTGCGTCGCCTGCAGCTGACGCGCCAGCACCTGCTCGTTGTTCGCGTTGAGCTGCAGCACCTGCTGCGTTTGGATCACGTTGACATAGGCGTTGACCGTGTCGGAGAACAGCTGCTGCTCGGTCGCCAACAACCGTGCCCGCTGCGCGAACACCCGGTTGTCGGCCTGCCGCGTGCTGGCCTGCGTCGCTCCACCGCGAAACAGCGGCTGCGTCGCGGTCGCTTGGCCGGTGAACAGGTCACGGTTGTTGCGGAACTTGTTGGTCAGGCCATTCGAGGCGTTCTGATACGATCCGTCGGCATATCCCGCCGATGTCGAGAGCACGATTGTCGGACGCCATCCCGCCAGCGCCTGCGGCACGCCCTCGTCGGTCGCGCGCAACTGCGCCCGTGCCGATTGGAGCGATGGGTTGTTGGAATACGCCGCTGCCAACGCATCCTGCAACGTCCGCGGCTGCGCCTGCGCTGCACCCGCAGCGAGAACCAACAGCGCGCTCACTGCAACCGCCCTTTTACGCATTTTCGCAGTCCTGTTCATGACGGAATGTCTCGAGAAGCATCAAAACTGAAATGCCGGTGCCGCTTCGAAGGCGGGCAGCAGCGGCGTGGCGCAGTCGAACTGCGGCTGCGCGCGCAATGTGATCCGGGGCGAGCCGGGATTGATCGGTTCGGCCAGCACACCCTTGCCCAACCCTCCGCCGGGTGTGCCCCGCTGCGCGAGGACAGTCACGAGCCGGCCGCCCTGATGGTTGAGCGTGGCCCCGATCTGCGCCGGGATTTCGCTGACCGCGCCCTCAATCAGGATCACGTCCCACGGGCCGGGCAGCCCGTCCGTGAGCGGACCAGCCTTTAGCACCACCTTCGGCGCGAAGCTCGGCAGCACCGCCCGCGCGAGGGTCAGCAACGCCTCGTCCTCTTCCAGCGCCGTGACCGCCGCGCCGCATGCATCCAGCACCGCCGCGCCATACCCAGTCCCGGCGCCCACGACCAAGACCCGCTCGCCCGCCCGCACCCGCGCGGACTGGACCAGATGCGCCAGCACCCGCGGCTCCATCAGCACGCGGCCACCCGGCAACCGGAGGTCCTCGTCGATATACGCCATGCTCGCCCGATCGGCCGGCACGAACCGCTCGCGCGGCAGCGTGCGCATGGCCCGGATGATCCGCGGATCGACGATGCGGTCCGGGCGGATCTGCGAGTCGACCATGTGATCGCGCGCTGATCGGTAGTCTAACGTCGGCAGGTCCATGCTCAGCCCAATGATTGTCGCAGCCTCGATCACGCCAGCGTGTCGCACGGCACCCTTATATCCTGCCCGCGCCATCTTGCGCTACCCGCTCTGCGGCGGGCGCAACTCGCGCGCTTGACCGCACTGCCGGTCACGGACGATATAGCGCCCCTGCCGCGACATCGCTGGGGTCCGGTGGCAGAGTGGTGATGCAGAGGACTGCAAATCCTCGAATGCCGGTTCGATTCCGGCCCGGACCTCCAGCCCACCACTCGTCGTTTAGCGCTGACCGGTCGCCTCACACCACCGCGCGATCGCCCCGCAAGGTCAGCCGAAACAGCAGGAACAACGGAATGGCGCTGATCGGCAGGGCCGACAGGTCGCTCTTGATCATCATGAGGAGCGGGAAGGTGAACCCGACTGTGAGGACGATGATCTCGCCGAGGGTGAACACCGGGTTGACCACCAGGCGTTCCTCGATCACCAGCACCAAGGCAGCGGCGACCATGGGCAAGTCGTAGATGAACGCGTGCGGCGTCGCCAGCACGGTGCCGACCAGCACGGCGGCCGTGGCGAGTCGTCCCGGGTGTCGCCGGACGCAGCGCCACACCAGGACCGCCACCGCGATGGCGACAATGCCCTGGACCGCCTTGGCGGTCGACAGGTCGATGCCGGCCCGTTGAAGATTGCTGAGGACCGTGGGCTTGAACGCGATCCCGATCGTGTCGCGGTCAAATGCGTCGGAATATCCGGGCAGCATCGCGAGCCAGTCGGTCCAGGTCGCGGTCCCATAGGCGAGGGTTGCGGCAGCGACGCATACGATCACCGTCGCGCAGGCCGCGCCCAGAGCCCGCCAAGACCCGGCCGCCGCGAAAGCGATCGGGACCAGCAGGGCCAGCTGCGGTTTGAAGGCCAGCAAGCCTGCGAGAACACCACCGAGCACCGGACGCCGGTCCGCCTCCGCCAGGCGCATCCCGCCGATCAGCAGCGCCGCAGCGAGCAAACCGGTCTGACCCGAATCGATGCAGCTCACCGTGACGGGCGCCACCATCACGCCGACGACGCTGATGACCCGTCGCGAACACGTCGCGGCGACAGCCCAAACGAAGAGTGCCAGCGTCGCTAATGTCCAGACGACGTAGCTGATGTCGTAAGGCAGCAGCGCCAGCGGCTGAAACAGCAAGATGGCGACGGGCGGATAGGGAAAGGGGTTCTGCGCGAGGTCCCGCATACCCAGCCCGACCTGCAAGGCATGCAGCGTCCGCGGCTCATAGAGGGCGGTGGCCGGATGGTCGGCGACGATCCGTCCGTAGGACCACAAGGCAAAGTAATCGCCGAAGGCGCATGGGCGTTCTGGAGTGCTGCCGCGGTAGTCGGCCCAAATCTTGAGGCCGTAGACCGCCATCACGAACGCACAAAGCCCGAGGACGATCATTCCCAGGTAAACCGTCTTGCGCTGCCCTGCGGGCCATCGCAACACATGATTCCTTCGGGACGGCAGCGAAAACGCCGTTTGGGCCGGCATCAACCCTCCGGATCGAGCGCCCGCTCCGCTCGCTGACGCGCCCATATGCCGCCCCGAGACTGCGACTGTTGGGCGATCTCATCCAGCGCCGCCCGCAACGCCTCGATTGTCTCGGCGCAGCGCAGTAGCAGCCCCTTGTCCAAGATCGGTTTGCCGTCCAGCAACGTATCCGCCGCCCGCGCTCGAGCTTCCTGCTCGACACTCATCTTCTTTTGCGACATCGCACCCTTCCGAGCTCCGGCCGCGCGTTCTGCAACGGCAATGCCCACCATTGTATGCACAAATGTTTAACAGACTATTTCGATCGCGCGGGCTCATGACGGGACGGGGTTGACCACGGCTCGCCTAGACGGCATCCCAATCTCGTTGAGATCGGGGCAGTGTGTGGCTGCAGATTGGATTTGGGCATGCCTGCAACAAAATTTTCCCTCGTCATCGCCCCAACCCCCCACGCACCAGCGCCCAGCGACCTGAACCGAGACCTCCTCCTTGCTGACGTCGCGATCGCTCGGGCGCAGAGCCTCGACTGGCTCTCCCGCCGTTACGCGTTCAACCTCGTCGAACAGCCGCCCCCGCGTGATCTGGTCGCCCTCGGCCTCGTCGAGACCCCCTACGCTCACCTGCCAACCTGGAAGCGATGGGTCACGATCCTGCGCCTGGCTACGCTCGGCCGGGATGAGGAGGCCCGCCAGCGGATCAAAACGGCCCTCGGCTTCCGCCTGCTCGGCCGTCAACCGCCCGTTACGCTCGCGCCCATCCTGGCGCTCGACAGCGCCGTCGTCGACGAGGACACCTACGCCGCCTGGATCGCCCGCTACGATACGCTCACCTCTGCCGACCGCGCCCTCATCGAGAGCGTCATCGCACGCGGCGACCTGCCCGAACTGAACGTCGTCATCTGCCACGACCCGGCCCGCGCATCCGCGCTCGCCGGCCTCCTGACCCAGTTGCAGGCTCAGCCCTACCCCGCCTGGCGCGCGCTCATCCTGCTCGAGGCACCGCTCAATCAGGTCGACGCCGCGCTCGTTGCCGCCGACCGGCGGTTCACGACCATCGCGCCCGCCCAGTTCGCCGCGACCCTCGCCGCGCCCTACGCTCTCGTGATCGACCTCTCCGTCACGCTCCGCCCCGAGACGCTGTTCGCCTTTGCCGATGCTGCGCACGAGAACCCGTCCTGGCGCCTCATCTACGCCGACGAGGACCGCCTGCACGCCGGCCTTCGCCGCAGCCCAATCTTCAAGCCGGTGTTCGCCCCTGAACTGAACCGCCGAATGGCCTATCTCGGGGCTTGCGTTTGCGTCAGCACCGCCGCGATCACGCATCCGCCCACCGCTCCGGTCGCGGAGTGGGCCGCGTCGCTTGCCGAGCATCTCGACCCGGCCAGCATCGGCCGGGTCACCCGCGTGCTGTTCCATTGCGACGCCGCCGCGCCGGATGCGCCGCTGCGCCCGGCGCCGCGCCCTGATTGGCCCGAGCCGAGCGTCGCGATCATTATCCCGACCCGCAACCATGCCGCCCTGCTCGGCACCTGCGTCGACAGCATCCGCACGGTCACCGCGTATCCGGCCGAGAAGATCCATTTCGTCATCATCGACAACGGCTCCGACCAGCCGGATGCGCTCGAACTGCTCGATCGCCTCGACCGCGAACTGCGCATCACCGTCGTCCGCGACCCGAGCCCGTTCAACTATGCCCGGCTGAACAACGTCGCCGCCGCGGTCGCGACCCAAGACGTGCTGCTGTTCCTCAACAACGACACCGAGATCGTCGAGCCCGGCTGGCTACAGGCGCTCGCCGGCTGGGCGGCAACGCCTGGCATCGGCGTCGTCGGCCCCAAGTTGCTCTATCCCGACCGCACCATCCAGCACGCCGGCGTCGTGCTCGGCATCGGCGGCGTGGCTGGACACAGCTTCGTCGGGCTTCCGGCCAACTCGCCCGGTTACATCGGCCTGGCCAGCGTCACCCGCGAAGCGGCCGCCCTGACCGGCGCCTGCATCGCCATCCGCCGCTCTCTGTTCGAGGAGATCGGCGGCTTCGACGAATTCCTCGAGATCGCCTTCAACGACACCGCGCTCTGCTGCGAGTCGCTGCGCCGCGGCAACCGCAACCTCTACCTCGGCGACGTCGCCGTCATTCACCACGAGTCGAAGTCGCGCGGCTTCGACGACACCCCAGAAAAACTCGCACGCTTCCGCAACGAGTGCTCCCACGTCCGCCTCAAATACAAATCGCTGTTCGACCAGGATCCCTACTATAGCCCCAGCCTCGGCTTGGAACGGCAATACCAGCCCACCATCCCCCGCGCCCCGCGCCCCTGGCACCACCACCGCCGGCGCGTCGACCCGCATCCGCGCCTGCTCATCCTCAGCGACGTCCATGCGATCGGCCACGGCGTCCCGGTCGTCATCAAGCAGCACGCGGAATACCTGGCGGCCCAAGGCTGGACCGTGTTCATCGGCGGGCCGCTATGCGCCAACGAGATCACCTACGAGCGCTGCCTGCGGGTCTATCTCGACGGCTCCTTCGAAGCGCAGTCATTCGCCTACGAGACCGACGTGGACTGCATCATCACGCACACGATCCCGTATATGGGCATGTTCCGGAACATGAGCGATGCACCGCGCCGGGTCATGTTCGATCATGGCGAGCCGCCGCCCGCCTGGTTTCCCGACCGGCACGCCCGCGAGGTCGTCGACGGCGAAAAGCAATTCGCCTACCGCCTCGCCGATCTCGTGCTCACGAACACATCCACCGTCAAGGACGAGATCGGCTACGACCGCGCCGAAGTCGCCGGCCTCGGCAACTCGCATCTGGCGACCTGGGACGACGCGCAAGCCGCCCGCCGGGACGCCGTCCGCGCCCGGTTGGGCCTGGACGGCAAGGTCGTCATCCTCAACGTCTGCCGGTTCCACAAGGCCGAGCGCCGCTACAAGGGCATCGTCGACTATGTCGCTCTCAAGAACGACATCGTCGCCGCCGACCCGGTCCTGGCCGAGCGCCTCGTCTTCGTCCTCTGCGGCAAGGGCTCCCACGACGACCGTGAGGAGATGGTCGCCGAAGGGCTCACCGTCTTCGCTAACGTAAGCGACGAGCAGCTCATCGACCTTTACGTCGCCGCCGACCTCTACGCCAACTTCTCGAAGTGGGAGGGCTTCAACCTCGGCATCGCTCAGGCGCTCGCGATGGGGCTCGACGTCGTGGCATCCGACATCCCTGCCCATCGCCAGTTCCCGATCGCCACCGCCGACGCCCCGGCCGACCGCATCCGCCTCACCCTCGAGGCCCTCGCCCGCGGCCGGTCGGGCCAAGACCGCCACGCCGTCCTGCTGCCGTGGCAACCCTTGCTCGAGTGGCTTCACCAGCGCCTTACGGCGTTGTGCAGCGTCTAGCCAAACGCGTCGGCCTGCAACGCTGGAGCGCTAGGTGAAGGTTCCGGCCGGCGCATAGAACGCCACCCCTTCTATCTTGAGATCAGCCCGATAGGTCGAAGTGCCCGGCGTGGTGATCCCGTTGTATTCGCCTTGATCCCCGGTGAGGAACTGCGTTCCGGTGTTCTTGTCGAACAAACGATACACTTGTACGTCGCCGCTCTGCGCCGTCGAGTGCTCGTAGAAGACACCGTTCGGCTCGAACTTCAAATCAGGTCGGGTGGCGAGGACGGAATCACGTTCGCTCGCGCTTGCCGTGAAGAAGTGCGTTCCATAGTTCTTGTCGAAAAAGCGGTAGACGGCCACGGCGCTCGGGTCGGTCTGCGCCACGTCGCCGAACCCGTTCGTCTCCTGGACCAGATCCGGCCGGGTTCCAATGACGGTGTTCTTCTCGCCCGCATCCGAAGTAAAGAAGTGCGTCCCGTACACTGTATCAAAGAAGCGATACACGGCGACACCGTTACCCCCGTTCTGATATCCTGCCGGAAGGCCGGCGCTGACCGGGTTGATCACGCTCGTCGTGATTTGAATGTTGGTTACGCCGTTACTCAGCGCGTTCGGAGTGATTGTGAAGCTGGAGAGCGCGTAATTGCCCAAGAAGTTTACGCTGCCTAAGAGCGCGCTGCTTGCGGAATAGAGGTTTAGCGTGCCGGAACTCGCGCCGGTGCTTGTATACGTTGCGGTTGAATAGCCCGTGTTCGACACGACGGCGAGTAAATCGCTCGACGAAAAGCCGTTGATCGTTCCCGCAAAGCTACCGATCGCATTGAACTGGGCGGTCTCATTGCCGCTGCCACCATCGTTGAACACAAGAGTTTGGCCGCCAGAAACACCGCCGTTGAATTGCACGGCCGCATACTTGCTGAGCGCGATGGTTCCCGTGCCCGCGATTGGGTCGGCGAACACCGGGACAGTCACCCGGTTCGCCGGGTCCAGCAACGCGATCGTGCCGTTGTTGGTGAGTGTTCCACCACCCGTGGTGGTGGGGGAGGAACTGTAGAAGTTCAGTGCGCCCGTATTGACCAGCGTCGACCCGGCTGCGATCGAGAAGTTGATCTGCGTGCCGTAGAACGACTCGGTCCCGCCAAATGTGCTCGTGCCGGAAACGCTGATGACGGCAGGTGTGGACGTCACGCTCGGCTGCGAGTTCGTCACCACGAGCGAGTTCGACGCATCGAGGGCGACGTTGCTCAAGGCCAGCGTGGTCGAGGCGGTTGCCCCGTTGGCCTCGTTGACCTGGATCGTGACGCCAGACGGGGACGTCGAGAGGTTGACAGTGCCTGAATTGATGACCGCGACGTCGCCTGAGGTCGGCACCCCTGTAGGCGACCACGCGCCTGCGTTCGTGAAAGCGTCGTTGGTTCCGTTCCATGATCTTATCGTCATTTGGACATCCACATCTCGTTGGTCGGCGCTCGAGCGAACGCAACGCCTTAATAAGTTCAGGCAAGGGCTGCTTCACGCGTTAAGGTCAGATTAACCAAAACGATGAATGAGCACTGCAGCTCAGCTGCAGTGCTCATTCAAAACATGAATTTAGGCTTTCTTGCGGCGGATCAGCCCGATCAGCGCAAGAGATCCACCCAACACCATCATGGAGGTCGGCTCAGGAATGTTCGCAGCGAGCGTCGTTGCTGAGAACGAGACGATATTGTCGCCCTGTGCAGTCAGATTGAACGTCCCGGCTGTCCTCTCGAAGCCGGTCTCGCTGATGAAGCCGGTCGCGGTGAAGCCGAGCTGGTTGTTTGCCGTGTCGTTGCTGACATTCGAGATCTTCGTAAGATCGAACGACACCGTCGTACCACCCGACGTCAACGTCAGGAAGTTCGTCAGCGCGCCTTGGCTTGCGAAGCTGGAGATGTCCTGGATTGATCCGCAGGCCCCCGCGCCGCTGTTGCAGCTAAAGCCTGCGAAGCTTCCGGTGCCCGCACCGAACATCGTAATGCCGCCAGCAGCGCCCGGCGAGCGGCTTGCAGTCGAATTCGCGACGAAATCGATGCCGGTTGCAGCGCCCATTCCGGTGGAGCCGATCGCCGCGGCGTAACCGCCCAGCGAGAGTTGGCCGGAAACGGGGATCGCGAACGCAGCCGAACTCATGCCGAGGAATGCGGCAGCTGCAAGTAAACTTGTGTGCAGTCTCATTGGATACTCCATCAACCTTTATCTAGCCCAGACCGGGTGGGGGAACCCGAGTCCAAGAAAAAAGCCTTTTGGCTGCCTCCAACGTCGCGCGCAGAACAGCTCGACTCAACTATGCACGTTTCGTGCTGTTTGTTGAAGACCCTTCCTCTACTTCGGCCCGAAGCCTCAGAGGTTAGGCAGCTACCTCGATCGTTAACGAAATCCAACTCTCTTTTTTTTGATACTGGCTGAAACTGTTTCGCTGACAAATCGACACTGAGCGCCAACTTGCGCTCGTCCTTGTTGCCCGGGCAGGTTGCCGACGATGGACATCGCCGCACTCGAGCCCTCCCGCATCATCACCGTCGCCCGCGCCGCGTTCGCCCGGCCAGATACCGAGTTCCTCTGCTTCGGCGAGAGCGACCAGCCATTTCCGCCCGCCGCTGCTGGGGCGATGGTCGCTGCGATCGGGCGCGGTGACGCCCTCTACCCCGACGTTCGCGGTGTTCCCGCACTCCGTCACGCACTCGCGGACTACCTCACCGCCCTGCATGCGCGACCGGTGTCCGAGACTCGCATCCAGGTCACCGGGTCCGGCATGACGGCCGTCAATGTCGCCCTGAATGCGACCGTGAGAGCGGGAGCAAATCCTCGTGATCAGGTCGTTTTACACGGTCCGGCCTGGCCCAACCCGGCCAACGCCGCCCGCCTTCGCGGTGCAACAATCCACACCATCGATCTGGACGTCGCGGCAGACGGCCATTTCCGCCTCGATCTCGACCGGCTGGACATGCTGCTCGCGGGCGCCCGGGCGTTCGTCCTCAACTCGCCGAACAACCCAACCGGTTGGACCGCCACGCCCGCGGAGCTCGCGGCCATCCTGGCGATGTGCCGGCGCCATGGAGTGTGGCTCATCTCCGACGAGGTTTATTCCCGGCTCGTCTATGACGACCGCCCGGCCGCGCCCTCGCTGCTCGACATCGCCGACCCACAGGACCGCGTCATCGTCTGCAACAGTTTCAGCAAAGCGTGGGCGATGACTGGTTGGCGTCTCGGCTGGATGGTCCTGCCGGAGGGCGCCCGAGACGCCGTGGCCGAGATCGTCGAAGTCACCCAGAGCGGCAGCCCTCCGTTCGCGCAGGCAGGCGCGCAGGCCGCGTTGGCGGACACCGCGTTCGTCGACCGCTTCCGCGCCCACTGCGCAGAAGGGCGAGCCATGGCGCTCGCCGGGCTAGAGGGCCTGAACGGGGTTCGCCTCGCCCCGCCTGACGGTGCGTTCTACGCCTTCATCGGGGTAGATGGCCTGACGGATAGCTTGGACCTCGCGCTGCGCCTCGTCCACGACCACGGCGTCGCGCTGGCCCCGGGTATCGCCTTCGGATCGGGCGGCGAAGGCTACCTCCGCCTCTGCTTCGCGCAGGCCCGCCCACGCATGGAGCGCGCGATGCAGCGCTTGCGCACCGGGCTCCGGGCGCGGTGAGGTCCTGCGCGATCTGCCGGACGCCGTGCAAGCCGCCGTTCCGCGCACCGGCCGCCGAGCTCGCCCCCGACCTTGACGGCCGCCCCGGCGAGCCCGCCCGGTCCACGCTCGAGCGCTGGGTCGCCCTCTGCCCGGGATGCGGCGCTGCGGCGCCCGACCTCGCGAAACTCCCGCCCGGGTCGGCCACCATCGTCCGGCGGGAGGACTATGCGGCCGAGCCGGACCGCTTCCTGCGCTGGTCCGTCCTCGCCGCCGCCGCAGGCGACTCGGTTGCGTCGGCCGAAGCGATCCTGCAGGCCGCTTGGCTCCGTGAGGACCGAGGGCAGGACGCCTCCGACCTCCGCCGCCGCGCCGCGTCGGGATGGCCAGGCGACGTCCTGCGCCGCATCGACATCCTCCGCCGCGCCGGCGCCATGACCGAAGCCGACGCCCTCGCCGCCGGCCTCATGGGCCTCGACGAGGACCAGGCCCGCGTCGTCGCGTTTCAGCGGGAGCGGATCGCCGCCGGCGACACGGCCCGCTACTCCATCAGCTCGGCCTTGCGACCCCCGGCCCGGACGCCGCACGTGACTCACGTCCAGAAGCCAAGCGCCAAGCCCGGCCTGTTCTCGCGCCTGTTCGGCCGCTAGCCGTGCCGCGCGGCCTCATCCTCGCGGCGCGCCACCCGCGCGCGCTTCCGGGCGCGCGCATCTGCCACGGCCGCACCGACGCACCGCTCGCCGAACCCGCCGACACCGGCGCCGACAAGCTTCTCGCGCAACTCACCGACGAGCCGGTCGACCGCATCGTCAGCAGCCCCCTCCGTCGCGCCATCGAGGTCGCGCGCATTGTCGCCCTGCGCACTGGCGCCACGCTGCACGCCGATGACCGGCTCACCGACCAGGATTATGGCGCGTGGGAGGGTCAGCCCTGGTCCGCCCTGCCTCGAACCGAGACCATCGCCTGGGAGGCCGACCCGGTCCATTACGCGCCTGGCGGCGGGGAAAGTGCGGCGGCCATGGTCCGCCGCCTCCGCCACGCTTGGACCCGTCTGGCCAGCTCCGAGGGAACCACTCTGGTGGTCACCCATGCCGGGCCGATCCAATGCCTCCTGCACATCGCCACCGGCCTCAAGCTCACGGACGCCCTGTCCCGCAGCATCGCCTTTGGCGCCATCACCCGCTTGGGCGGCGGCCCGTAGCCATCAAGCCGTCGCGGGCAGGCGCGTGAGGGCGGCGGCCCAACGCATCGCCCCCGGCCACAGCCGCGCGCCGGCCACCATCATCCCCGGGGCTGCCCGTCCCGTCCTGTAGATGGCCCAGGCCCGGCCCACCTGCCCGGACACGTCCCGTCTGAGGCGCCGGTGGTACGCAACGGCGTCGCCCGAACGCGCGGCCACGGCCCGGAAGGCGCTATGGAGTGCCATCGACACCCCGTCCCCGGAGAATGACGGGATCACCGCCATCTGGTCGCCCAGCCGGAACACGCCATCCGCCTCGTCCCGATGCACGAACCCGTATGGCACGCGGAAGATGGCCAACGGCCGATCCAACAGCGTCACAGCTCCGTGCAGCCGCCCGCGCAGGTGCCCCGACACCGTCTCCAGCATCGCTTGCACCCCGTCCCAACGCTCGCCGCAGGCGGCGAACACGCCTCGCTCCACCAGCAAGCACAGGTTGACGCCACCGCCCTCGACGGCCTGCAGCCCGCCATATCCACCCTCGAACAGGATTACCTCGACGCATCCCGCCAGAGCCGCGGCCTGGGCCGGGGGCAGCCGCAAATACATCTTCAATCCAACCAGATCCTCCGGCGCCCGCTCCAGCCGCCGCCGCAGTCCACGCAGATCGTGCTTCCCCGTCGCCAGGAACAGCGTGTGCTCTCCGAATCGCCCTAGCCCGGCCACGACCGCCGCGCCGCGATCCCATCGAACCGCATGGCCCCGCACCACCTGGGCCCCCAGCGCCTCCGCCCGCTCCAGCAGCGCCTCGTCCAACACCCGGCGGGACAGCCCCAATGCGGCAAACGGCAGCCGCGTCTCCGCGACCCGATCCCCATGGACGAGCCGCACCCGATCCACCGGCACCGCCCCTAACGCGACCGGATCGACGCCCAGCCGCCGTAGGTACCCGGTCGCCTCCACGCTGAGGAATTCGCCGCACATCTTGTCGTGCGCGCCCGTCTCGCGCTCCACGAGCGTGCAGGCGGGCCCAAGCAGACAGGCCGCCGCTGCGCCCGCGACGCCCCCGCCGGCGATCAGCACACTCATTTCAGCCGCCCGACGCAGTAGCGGAACGGCAGATGCCACCGGACCCGCGCCGTCACCCCGGCCTCATCCAGCAAGCGCAGCCAATCCGCGCGCCGGAAACTCCGCGCCACGCTGACCGGCCCGTCGTGCTGAACCATGGGGTGCCACCCCGCCGCGAGGGAGAGCGCCTTGAACCCGTGATAGGCCACCGCATGCCGATGGAGGTCGTTGACGAACCAGCCGACCGCCGCCGTCCGCTCCATCCAGCGGACGAACCGCACCACGCCGGCGTCATCCAGATGATGCGTGAACAGCGAACTCAGGATGAGGTCGACGCTCCCCGGCGCCTCGTCGAACACGTCGCCGGTCCGGTAGGTGATGTCCATCCACTCCGGGGTGGCCGCCCGCGCCGCCATTGCGCTCGCCGGGCTGAGATCGACGCCCTCGAGCCGCAGCGACACTCCGCGCCGCCGCCCCCATCGCGCGAGCCGCCGCAGCATGTCGCCCTGCCCATAGCCGACGTCGAGCACCGAAAGCGCTGTCCGCCCCCGCGCCGCCCGCCGCATGAAGGCCAGCGTCGGCGCCCGGGCCAGTGTCACGCTGTTGACAGCGGCCAAGTCGTCCAGACACCGCGCCAGATCCGCCTGGTCCAGGCCCGGCGCATCCATCCACTCGCCCGCACTGCTCCGCGATCTGAACCGCATCAGACCAAACGGAACCTGAATGTCTCCGCGCTGAGCCCCGGGCCGAACGCCATCGCCATCCCGGGCCCCTTCGCTCCGGACTCCAGCAGCCGCGACAACACGTGCGGCAGCGTCGCCGACGACACGTTGCCGATCTCGCGGAGCACGTCGCGCGAATGCGACAGTGCGTCCGAGCCGAGCCCGATGCCTTGCTCGACCGCGTCCAGCACGGTCCGGCCACCCGCATGGACGGCCCAATGCAGCCCGGCCGTGTCGCCGAGCCAACCCCCTGGCCAGCTATCGTCATTGCGCGCCCGCTCCAGCCGCAGCGCCGACGCGATCGCCTGGGGCACCTGCCCCGAGAGGTGCATGTCGAAGCCCTGATCGCCGACCCGCCAGGTGATCAGGTCCTGCGTTCCGGGCAGACGCTGCGCGCGGAAGCCATCCAGCGCGATGCCGCCCGGCTCCGCCGAGACCAGGCACGCCGCCGCGCCGTCGCCGAACAGCATGAACGACAGCACCGTCTCGAGATCGCTGGTCTCCTGCAAATGCAGCGTGCATAGCTCGAGGTTGAGCACCAGCACCCGCGCCGCGGGCTCCGACCGCACGATGTGGCGGGCGGCCCGCAGGGCAGGGACCGCCGCGTAGCAGCCCATGAAGCCGATCATCGTCCGCTCGATCGTGTCGGCCATCCCCAGCCGCTCCGCCACCAGCTGATCGAGCCCGGGCGCGGTCAACCCGGTGCAGCTCGCGACGATCAGGTGCGTGACGCTGGAGGCGTCGAGGTCCAACGTCTCGATCGCCCGGAGCGCCAGTCCCGTCGCCTCGGCCTCGTAGGCGCGCATCCGCGCCGCGGTGCTCGGAAACGATCCGCGCGTGTAGAAACCGTCATTGTCCAGCGCGAACGAGCCATCCTGGCTCGGGGACAAACACGAGAACCGGTGCTCGATCCCCGCCCGCTCGGCCATCCGCCCGAACAGGCGGCGCGCCCGCTCCGGCAGCAGGCTCTCGGCGAAGTCGATGAAGGCCTGGTGTACGTCATGTTCGGGAACCGCGGTGCCGATCCGATTGATGTACGCAGTCGGACCAAGGCCCCGGCTGCTGAAACTACCGTCCATTCAGTCACCTGCGTGTTGACCACGACACATGGGTTCGTCCTGGACATACGAAAGGCGGCGCACCTCTCGGCGCGCCGCCTCGTGTCCGGCCCGAGCGGGTTAGATGCCGGTGGTCGTTCTCGGCCGCACCGGGTCGACCGCCGGGGCTACGTCGCCGACCATCGGGGACGGCATGGCGCCCGAACTGGGCGTGGTGCCCAGCGTCGGAGTCGCGCCGGCTTGATAGGCCGGTGCCATCTCGTCGAACTTCTCCCAGCCATCGGCGCGATACTGCTGGCCGCGCACCGACGCGTCGGTGCCGGAGAAGCGATCCATCACGCTCTCGACTGCGGCCCGCTGGCCCTCGTCTACGCGTGCCGTCACCAGTGTACCGCCACGGCGGACGCCCTCGGCATAGACATGGGCGTCTTCCTCGCTCACGCCCGCGCCGACCAACGAGCCCAGCAACCCGCCCGCGCCGGCGCCCACACCGGCGCCGACCGCCGTCGCGACGAGCCAGCCTGCCGCGACCACGGGGCCGATGCCCGGGATGGCCAGCATGCCGAGGCCGGCCAGCAACCCCGCGCCGCCACCCAGCACCGTGCCGAGCGTGGCGCCGGTTCCCGCGCCGGTCCCGGTTCCGCTCTCGCGGTCCTCGGCGGTATAAGCGCTGTCGGTCCCGGCCGGGACGGTCCCGCCCTGATTGTTGGCGATTATGCTGATGTCGCTGTGCGGAATGCCGCTCGCTTCGAGCTCGCCGACGGCTTGGCTCGCGTGCTCGTAGGTGTCGAATAGTCTCGTGATGACGACGCTCATGGCGTGCTCCTGACGGTCAGACGGTTTATTGCGGTGTGACGTTGCCCTGGTAATCCATCGACACGTCGACAGTTTGGCCGTTCTTCATGCCCTTGCCGCGCCAGATACCCTGGCTGTCGAGCTTGAGGTCGGTGATTTGGGTATAACCCTTGTCCTCGATCCGGCCGCGCGCTTGGCCCTCGGTGAAGCTGTTCGCGCCGGGAACCGGCGCCCCGCTGTTATTGGCCGGCGCGGTGTTCACGGCGTTGTTCGTCGCCGAGTTGGTTCCGCTGGTGACCGGTGCGCTGGGCGTTGTCGCGGCGTTCTGTGCCTGCGCGACGCCGGCAATGCCGAGAACCAGCGCAAACGCCGCCGGGAGGATGGCCTTGTGACTCATGGTGTCTCCTGTTGTTGCAGCTGGGCATTGAGCCGCCCGCTTGCTGACGAACGAACAGGTAGCGCGTGGCGCGCGTAGGGGTTGCGAGTGTCTGCCCCTAACATTGAGCGGCGGCACGTCCTCCTGCCGCCGCTCCTGATGAGTTTACCGCACCAGCTTGGTCGGCACCCGCGACGCCGTCTTGACCCGGTCGAGGCAATCGGTCTGATCCGCGCCGCCGACCTTACAGATCAGGGCGTCGTTGACCAGGATCTGCCCCAGGCTGTCGCACGGCACATCCCGCAACTCGAACGGCCGCACCTGCACCCGCCCGGGCTGCACCGGACCGACGTCGAGCGCGATCCGCCGCGAAATCACGCCGTCCGTTCCGAACAACACCAGGTCGAGCCGGAGCACGTCGAATTTCGGCCCGCCGTCCGGATCATTGGCCACCAGATACGCCCGGCACCCCGGCCCGGCGCCGTTGGCCACAGCGATCGGCTCCATCTTGTTCAGTTCGAGCGTCAATGACGGCGCATCATCCGCGCGGGCGCCTTGCGGCAGGAGCAGCGCCGCCCCGAACAGCCCAGAGACGAGTAAAGACAACAGACGCATCGACACTTCTCCCGATTCCACGATTAGGCGAATTTATTGAGGGCCCATTTTACGACTTGCTGACCGTCCTTGGCTCCGGTCAGCACGATCTGCTGGCTTCCACGCGGTTGCTCGCCGCCCAGATACACACTCTCCTCCAAGCTGACCGCCGCGCCTACCGCCCGGAACCGCCACGTCGCCCCGCTGGCCAGCCGCAGCACTACCGTCTCGCCATCCTGCTGCAGCGACGGCACCACCAACGGATGCAAATGGAACCGGATGACATACGGCAACGGCTCCGGCGCCTCGACGGCGTCCTCGCCGCGGATATCCTCCCCGCTCTCGGCCATGTACAGGCACCGCCGGTGCACCGCCCCGTGCAGGCGGCGATAGCCGTCATGCGTCGCCTCGAGCCGATGTGCCCCGTTCGCCTCCTGCCGCTGCACGTCCACCGTTTCGGGCCGTCGGCCCAAGCCGCCCGGCTTCAGCTCCGACGAGTTCGTGTCCGCGATCACCAGCGTGGAATGCGCCGCGGTCGCCCGAGCCGCATCCGACCACGCCCCGATGCTCGCCGGCATGCCCCCGCAATTGACCACGACCCGTTCGCGCCCGACCGAGAACTCCAGCGCCAGCGTCCCCGCATGCGCCAGGCGGTCGATCCCGGCCGGCGGGGGCGCGCCGCCATCGATCACCATCACGCTGCGCCCCGCCTGCAGCCGATGGAAGCCGCCATCCGGCAACCCGGCCGGCGCCCGTCCGCCGCGCCCCGCCTGGGTCAGCACCAGGTCGATCAGCACCGGGCTCGCCTCCTTCGCGCCGTTGAACAGCACCAAGCCGCCATCCCCATGCCGCAGCGCGCGCAAGGCCGGCGCCATCCGCTCGATCGCGGTCGCCAGCGCCGCCGGTGGCTGCGTCTGCGACGCCTGCAACAACGCCCTAATCTCAGTCAGGTCCTGCAGCGCCAACAGCTGGACCGCCGGGCTCCGCTCTCCATGCGCGCCGTCCGGCAGGACCTGCCGCGCGATCTCCTGGGGAAGATATCGCAGCGCCCGGGTCAGGTATGCGGCGTGGTCGGGCAGCGCCACGGCCGACGCGATCAGCCCCTTGATCGCGGTAAGCGCCCGTCCGTCCAACTCGTCCGCCGGCAGGCTCGCCGCCAGCGTCCGCGCGTCCGCGATCAGCCGCGCCATGAACCGGTGCCGGAAGCCGTCCTCCGCCGAGGCGACGAAAAAATCATAATGGCCCAGCCACGCCGTGATCCGCGCGCCCGTCACGTCCGGCCGCTCCGCCAGTCGCTCGAGGCCCGGCGTGGCGATCCAATCGTTCACCAGCGCCCGCGCCCGCGCCCGCGCCGGGTCGGTCCCGAGGGCTCGCAAATCCCGCAGCCACGTGAACCCGTGCGCCACCGCCCGAAGCGTCTCGTGCCCGCTCGTATCGGTCCAGCTTCCCGGCGCCAATCGGCGCACGGCCCCGTTCCAGGCCAGCTCGCCCTTGAGAATCCGCGCCCCATGCGCCGCATCGCCCGGCCACGGATCGCGCACTGGCAGCGCTGGCGCTTCCGGCACCCGTCCCAGCCGCAAGTTCGGCACCCGCGACATGACGCGGCGCGCATCGCGCGCCAGCCGCCGCGGGGTCAGCCGCGAGCCGAACCGCGTCCAATCTGTCGTATCGATCACGCTTGTCCCTGCATGCCTCCGCTTCTAGCAGCCTGCCGAAAAAACGAAACGCCTCAGCCTTCCGCCCGGACGAGCCGCGCCGCGAAGAAGCCGTCAACCCCACCCCGTTCGCGCCAGAGCCCCGGGTGCGTCCGCAGATGCCCCTCGGCTGTCCGCGCCTCCGGGAACGCCGCGAGTTCGTCCGCCGTGAACGGGTCCGCGCGCAAGCCGAACCGCGCCGGGTCGGCTACCCGGGCCGCTCCCTCGTCGGGCTGCAGCGAGCAGACCGCATAGAGCAGCCGCCCGCCGGGCCGCAGCATCCGCGCCGCCGCCGCCAGCATGCGGTCCTGCGCGGCGGCCAACTCCGCGACGTCCTTCGGCCGCCGCAGCCGCTGCACGTCCGGATGCCGCCGGATCGTCCCGGTCGCGCTGCAGGGCGCATCCAGCAGCACCGCGTCGAGCAGGGCAGGGGGCCGCCACTCGAGCACGTCCGCCTGCGCCACGTCGACCGTCAGCCCGAGCCGGCTGAGATTCTCGTTTAACCGCCGGATCCGCCCCGGGTCGCGCTCGACCGCGTACAACTCCGCCCCGGCTGCCGCCAATTGCGCCGTCTTTCCCCCGGGCGCCGCGCACAGGTCGGCCACGCGCTCACCGGGCCGGGCGGCCAGCAACCGCGCCGGCAGCGCCGCCGCCGCGTCCTGCACCCAGAACCGCCCCTCGTCGAATCCCGCCAACTCCTGCACCCGCGTTCCCGCCGCGAACCGCACCGACCCGGTCGGCAACACCGCGCCGCCCTCCGGCGTCTCCGAGCCCGGCGCCACCGTCAGGTCGAGTGGCGCCTCGCCGGCATGCGCCTCCGCGATCACCCGCGCTTCGGCGCCCCAACTCGCCCAAAGCCACGCCGGCGTATCGAGCCGCGGCCCATCCAACTCCTCCAGCGCCGCCGCGCCGTCCGCCGCGACCCGGCGCAACACCGCGTTCACCAGCCCGGCGAACGGCGCCAGCTTGCGCCGTCGCGCCAGGTCGACCGCCGTGCCCACCGCCGCATGTGCCGGCGTGTCCAGCAGCAGTAGCCCGGCCGCCCCGAGCCGCAGCACATGCCGGATCCCATCCGGCGGCGCCCGGTTCAGCAGCGGCTCCAACACTGCGTCCAGCGACCCCAGCCGCCGCAACACGGCTGCCGCCAGCCGGTGCGCCGCCGCGCGGTCGCGTGGCTCGGCCGCCCCCGCCCGCTCCAGCCCCTCCTCGAGCGTGCGCCGCCGATCCAATACGCCGCTCAGCAATTCGAACGCGATGTCCCGCGTCGGATCAGCGGGAGAGGCCGGCGCGGGGCGGTTCTGCTCGCGTGTCATGGCGCCGTTCATGACCGTTAACCAGCACGGAGACCAGCCCAGCCCTCCACCCTGTCGACAGGCAAAGCCAAAAATGCTTGGAGGCGCGATGGACGCGGCACCCCGCCGGGACGACAGCCCCGGATTCCTCACGCTCGAGACAGCCCGGCCGCGTCTCTTGCTCGTGCTGTTCTGCCTTGTGCTCTGGCTGCCCGGCTTTTTTGCCCTGCCGCCCGGCGACCGCGACGAGAGCCGGTTCGCCCAAGGCACCAAGCAGATGATCGAGACCGGCGACTTCGTCCGTATCCAGAACGGGACCGAGGCCCGCAACCGCAAGCCGATCGGCATCTACTGGTTGCAGACGCCGTTCGCCGCCGCCGCCGGTGCGCTCGGCATCGCCCGGAGCAACCCGATCTGGCCCTACCGCGTCCCGTCCGCGCTCGGCGCCCTCGCCGCCGTCCTCGCGACCTTCGAACTGGCGGCTCCGCTCCTCGGCCGCCAATCGGCCCTACTCGGGGCCGCCTTCCTGGCCAGCGCGCTGATCCTCTCCGTCGAGGCGCACATCGCGAAGACCGATGCCGCCCTGCTCGGCAGCATCGTGCTCGCCATGGGAGTCCTCGCCCGCGCCTATCTCCGGCCCGGCACCCTGCGCGCCGCGCATGCCGCGCTGTTCTGGCTCGCCCTCGCCGCCAGCATCCTGCTCAAGGGCCCGATCGGCCTCATGGTGGCAGGCCTCACCGCCGTGACCCTCGGCCTGGCCGACCGGCGATGGGGCTGGCTCCGCCCACTCCGCCCCGCCTGGGGCATCCCCCTCATGCTCGCCGCGATCCTGCCGTGGTTCGCCGCCATCGGCGTCGCCACCTCCGGCAAATTCTTCACCGACGCGGTCGGCGGCGACCTCGGCCGTAAGCTCAGCTCAGGCGACGACGCCCATTGGGGCCCGCCCGGCCTGCATCTGCTGCTGCTGCCGGTTCTCGCGCTCCCGGCGACGGCCGCGATGCCCGCGGCCCTGCTCGCTGCCTGGCGCGACCGCACCGACCCGGTCACACGTTTCCTGCTCGCCTGGATCGTGCCCTCTTGGCTGGTGTTCGAGGCTGTGCCCACCAAGCTTCCGCACTACACCCTGCCGCTCTACCCGGCGATCTGCCTGCTGGCCGCCGCCTGGCTGCTGCGCCGCGACCGCCGCCCCATCGGCGTCGTGGGCGCGGTGCTCGCCATCCTCGTGAGCCTGGCCGTCGCGACCGCCCTCGGCGCTCTGCCCATCGTTCTGCACGAGCCGCTCTCCACCGGCCTTCCCGCGGTCGTTGCCGCCTGCCTGACCGCCGCCGTGTTCGTCCCGCTCCTGCGCCGCGCTGGCTCCGCCCGCTGGGACATCGAGCGCCGCACGATCCTCTCAGCGCTCTGCTGCATGCCGCTGCTGTATTGGACCGCGCTCGGCTGGGAGTTGCCCCGGCTGACCCCGCTCTGGATTGCCCCGCGGGTCGTGGCGGACCTGCCGCCGGGCCGGCTTGGCACGGTGGGCTTCGCCGAGCCGAGCCTGATGTTCCTCGCCGGCACCGATACCGAGTTCCTCACCGCCGCGGAGGGCGCCGCCGCCCTAGCCTCCGGCGAGGTCACGACGCTGCTGGTCGGCGACCGCGATCTGGCCGCCGTCCTCGCCGACGCCCGTGCGGGCGGCCTGGCGCCGGAGGAAATCGCCGTGGTCTCGGGCTTCAACTACTCGCGCGGACGCTTCGTCCGACTTACTCTTCTGGCACCCGACCACGCTCCCGCGCTTCGCCGCGACCGCCCCGCGCGACCAATCAACTGATCGCACTCCGAAGAGAGCCTGCACCATGCGCATTGTCGATGTCCGCGAAATCACTCAGCCGATCGCTTCGCCGATCCGCAACGCCTACATCGACTTCAGCAGGATGACGACGAGCCTGGTCGCGGTCGTGACCGACGAAGTCCGCCGGGGCCGCCGGGTCGTGGGCTACGGCTTCAACTCGAACGGGCGCTATGGCCAAGGTGGCCTGATCCGCGAGCGCTTCGCGCCCCGGCTGCTCGAGGCCGAGCCGGCATCCTTGCTCGACCACGACGGCATGCTCGATCCGCATCGGGCTTGGGCGGCCATGATGGCCAACGAAAAGCCCGGCGGCCACGGCGAGCGCTCCGTCGCCGTCGGAACCCTCGACATGGCCCTCTGGGACGCCCGAGCCAAACTCGAAGCCAAACCCCTCTTCCGCCTCCTCGCCGAACGGCACGATCGCATTGCCGACCCTCGCGTCTTCGTCTACGCCGCCGGCGGCTACTACTACCCCGGTAAGGACAATTCCGCCCTCCGCGCCGAAATGCGCCGCTACCTCGACCGCGGCTACACGGTGGTCAAAATGAAGATCGGCGGCGCCCCGATCGACGAGGACCGGGCCCGCATCGAGGCCGTGCTGGCCGAGATCGGCTCCGCCCAACTCGCGGTCGACGCCAACGGCCGCTTCGACCTCGAGACCGCCATCGCCTACGCCAAGATGCTCCGCGACTACCCGCTCTTTTGGTATGAGGAAGCCGGCGATCCGCTGGACTACGCTCTGCAAGCCGCCCTGGCGGAGTTCTATCCGGCGCCGATGGCCACCGGCGAGAATCTGTTCAGCCATCAGGATGCCCGCAACCTGCTGCGCTACGGCGGCATGCGCCCCGATCGGGACTGGCTGCAGTTCGATTGCGCCCTGTCCTACGGCCTGTGCGAATACCTCCGCACGCTCGAGGTCCTGAACCAAGCCGGCTGGTCGCCCTCGCGCTGCGTCCCGCACGGGGGCCACCAGATGTCCCTCAACATCGCCGCCGGTCTCGGCCTCGGCGGCAACGAGAGCTACCCCGATCTGTTCCAGCCCTACGGCGGCTTTCCCGACCAGGTCCGCGTCGAGGACGGCCACATTCTCATGCCCGACCTGCCGGGCATCGGCTTCGAGGGCAAGTCCGACCTGATCAGCGTCATGCGGGCGCTCGCCGAATGATCGGTCTCGACTGGGGCACCACCAGCCTGCGTGCCTACCACATCCGAGACAGCATGGTCCTCGAGCGGCGCGACAGCCCGAGCGGCATCACCCGGGTCGATCCCAGCGCGTTTCCGGCGGTGCTGCATGATCTCGTCGGCGATTGGCTCGCCGGGGGCGAAACGCAGGTTCTGATGGCGGGCATGATCGGCAGCCGCCAGGGCTGGGTCGAGGCGCCCTACCTCCCGTGCCCAGCCAGCCCGACGGCCCTGGCCGCGGCGCTGATGCCCGTGCCGTTCGATGGGGCTACCCTTGCCATCATCCCCGGCCTGACCTGTCGCGATCCCTTCGGGGTTCCCGAAGTGATGCGAGGCGAGGAGACGCAGCTCGCGGGCGCTATCGGCCAAGCCGGCGACGGCCTGTATTGCCTGCCGGGCACGCATTCGAAGTGGGCCACCGTCACCGCCGGCGCCATCACCGGGTTCACGACGGCCATGACCGGCGAGGTCTTTGCCGCGTTGCGCTCCCACACCATTCTCGGCCGCATGATGACGGACGGCCCCCCCGACGACGACGCCTTCGCCCGCGGCGTGGCGCGGGCCGGCAGCGACGGCGGCCTGCTGCACCATCTGTTCGGCGTGCGCACCCTCGGCCTGGTCGGCGAACTCGGCGAGGCCGCCGCCGCCTCCTACTTGTCCGGCCTGCTCATCGGCAGCGAGATCGCCGCCATGGCCCTCGCCGCCCCGGTCCACCTGATCGGCGAGCCGACGCTCTGCCGCCTTTATACGATCGCACTCTCGGCGCGCGGCATCGCCGCCCGGACGGCACCCCCGGACATGGCCGCCGCCGGCTTGTCCCTCATCGCGGAGAATGCCGGATGGAAGTGAAAGCTTTGTTGGCACAGTGCCCGCTGATCGCCATCCTCCGCGGTCTCCCGCCGGTTGATGCGGATGCGGTCGGGGCCGCGTTGGTCGACGCCGGGCTGCGCATCATCGAGGTCCCGCTCAACTCGCCCGAGCCGTTCCGCAGCATCGAGACGCTCGCCCGCAGGTTCGGCGGCTCGGTCCTGATCGGCGCCGGCACCGTCATGACCGAGGCCGACGTCGCCCGCGTTGCCTCCGCCGGCGGCCGCCTGATCGTGACCCCGCACGCCGACCCGGCGCTCGTGCGGGCCGCCAAGGCGGCGGGTCTGTTCGCCATCCCGGGCTTCTTCACCCCCGCCGAAGCCTTCGCGCTGCTCGCCGCAGGGGCCGACGCGCTGAAGCTGTTCCCCGCCGAAGCCGGCAGCCCGGCGATGCTCCGCGCCCTTCGCGCCGTCCTTCCGGCGGACACCATGCTCATCCCTGTCGGCGGCGTCGACGCCGCCACAATCCCTGCCTGGCGCGCGGGCGGCGCCGCCGGATACGGCATCGGCTCGGCCATCTACAAACCCGGCGATGGGCCCACCACCGTCAGCGTCAAGGCCGCCGCGCTCTCGGCGGCACTAGCCCTGCCTGTCCACGGCCGCTAGCGTCACGTCATGGGAGACCACGCAGACAGCTTCGACTACGTCATCGTCGGTGCCGGTGCGGCCGGCTCCGTTCTCGCCAATCGCCTGACCGAGACGCCCGGCACGACCGTCTGCGTGCTCGAGGCCGGCCCGCCTGACCGCAACCCGTGGATCCACATTCCCGCCGGCTTCACCAAGACCCTGTTCGACCCGGCCTACACCTGGCAGTTCAAGACCGAACCGACCGACCTTACCGCCGGCCGCGCCATCGCGACGACCCAGGGGCGTACCCTCGGCGGCTCCTCGTCGGTCAACGGCATGATCTACAACCGCGGCCAGCCGGCCGATCTCGACACCTGGGCCCAACGCGGCAACCGTGGCTGGGGCTACGAGGACGTGCTGCCCTACTATCGCCGGAGCGAGCGGCGGGTCGGGCCGGGTGGCGAGCGGCGCGGCCGCGACGGCAAGATCCCCGTCACCGACATGGACTGGATCCACCCGCTGTCCGAAGCCTTCATCGCCGGCTGCGTCGGCATGGGGATCCCGCGCAACCCGGATTACAACAGCGGCGACCAGGCCGGGGTCGGCTACTACCAGCGTACCATCTACAAGGGCCGCCGGGTCAGCGCCGCGGTCGCGTTCCTCCGCCCCGCGCTCCGCCGCGGCCAGGTCGAGGTCCGCACCAACGCGCGGGCGAGCGGCATCATCCTCGATGGCAAACGCGCAGTCGGCATCCGCTATCTGACCGAGCAGGGCGGCGTTCCGCACGAGGTCCGCGCCCGCCGCGAGGTCATCATTTCCGCCGGAACCGTCAATACCGCCCGCCTGCTGCAGATCTCCGGCATCGGCCCGACCGGGCTGCTCGGCGATCTCGGCATCCCCGTCCGGCACGAACTGTCCGGGGTGGGCGAGAACTTCCGCGACCATTTCGCGGCCCGCTTGGTCATGCGCGCCAAAACGGGCACCACCACGCTCAACGAGCTCGCCCGCGGGGCTCGATTGGGTCAGCAGGTGCTGCGCTGGGCCACCGGCGCGCCGAGCATCCTGGCCACCGCACCGTCGCACGTCCACGTGTTCTGGAAGTCGTGGGACGGTGCCGACGCGCCGGACCTGCAATGCGTCTTCACCCCCGGCAGCTACCAGCAGGGCAAGACCTACATCCTCGACGATTATCCCGGCATGTCCGCCGGCGCCTGGCCGCACCGCCCGGAAAGCCGTGGCCACGTGCGCGCGCGGAGCGCCGACCCGTTTGTCGACCCGGTCATCCAGCCCAATTACCTGTCCGACCCGATGGACCGCCGCATCCTGCTGGGCGGCATGCGGCTCGTGCGCCGGATGCTATCCACCCCCGAGCTTGCCCCATTCGTCGACCGCGAGACGCTGCCCGGCCCCGCCGCGCAGAGCGACGACGAACTCCTCGCCTTCGCCCGCGAGAACGGCACGACCACCTACCACCTGATCGGAACCGCCAAGATGGGCCCCGCCAACGACCCCGGCGCCGTGGTCGACGACCAGCTCCGGGTGCACGGCATGCACGGCTTGCGCGTCATCGACGCCTCCATCATGCCGTCGATGCCGTCCGCCAACACCTACGCGACGACGCTGATGATCGCCGAGCGCGGCGCCGACCTGATCCGCAACGCCGCCTAGGCGGCCAACTCGGCCCGGTGCGCCTCCGCCATGGCGGCCATGCTGGTGAAGCGGAAGGTCACGCGCGGCATCTGGCCCGGGTCTCTCGTGGCGCCGAACCCGGGATCGGCATGCCGCCGGTGGATCCAGCACGAGGCGAGGCCGACGGCATTGGCCGGACCATGGTCGTGGAACAGGCTTTCCGCGGTATGCAGGACGTCGCCGGGGCGCACGGCCGCTCCGCCCAGCCCGAATGCGAGCCGCTCGAACATGTAATCGAAATTGCGGCCTGCTGGCTTGTAGGAGCCGGCGTCCTCGGCCGTCACCACCGCGTCGAACGCCACGCCGAGCCGTCGCTTGCTGCCCTCGAAGCTCGCATTGTCGACATTGGACAGGATGACCAGCTTGAAATGGCGCTTCAAATAGGCCAACGCCGCGGCCGAGTCCGGGAAGGCCGGCCAGTCGCCGACCGATCGGCCATAGGCGGCACACTCCTCATGGCTGACCGTCACGCCCCATTGCTCTGCCAAGCGCTTGTAGACCGTGGCGAGCACATCGCTGTAGCGCTTCGCCGGGGTCTGGACCTGCTGCGTCGACTCGTGGACCGCGTGTGCCTGGAGGATGTCGTTGCGTGCCAGTCCTCGGTCGACCTTGGAGGTCAGCGTCTCGAGAGCGGCCAGCATGCCGCTCTCCCAATCGATCAAGGTGCCGTAGCAATCGAAGCTCAGGACGCCGAAATCGCTCAGGCGCACCCTCAGCGCCTCCAGGTCAGCGTCGAACCGACCGCGTAATTCCAGACCAGACTCATCGCCGCACCCACCACCCCGGCCGTCAGCCAGGTCTGGTGTCCGTCTTTGAACATCAGGAACGCGACGTTCAGGTTGGCGATGGCGCCCAGCGTGCACACCGCGGCAAAAATGATCAGCCCCCGCACCCGCCTGACACCCTTCAGCCGGCGGTCCCTGAAGGTGATCTCGTTGTTGAGGATGAAGTTTCCGACGATCGCGCACGCGGTCGCGACGGCCTGCGCGACGCTGAACTCGACCCCGATCGTCACGCCGACCCCGAGCACCAGCAGATGTCCGAGCAACCCGAGCGCGCCGATCAGCGCGAACATCACGAACCGCACCGGCACGACGGAGCCGACCAGCTTGTCCAGCAGCAGCAGCGCGAAATCGAACAGCACGCCAGCATCGAGCTTGCTCTCGCCGGCCACGCGGGTACGGAACGTGTAGGGCAGCTCGCTGATGCGCGGTGTCTCCGGCAGCGACGCGATCAGGTCGAGCAGGATCTTGAACCCGATCGCCGAGAGGCGCGGCGCCGCGCGCTCGAACACGTCCCGCGTCAGCATGAAAAAGCCGCTCATCGGGTCGGTCACCCGCGTGCGCAGAACGAGCCGGCTCAGCCGGGTCGCCATGTCCGACATGCCGGCGCGCGTCTTGTCCCATTCGCCGACGCCGCCGCCGGCGACGTACCGGCTGCCGATCACGATGTCGGCCTGGCCCGACTGCAGCGCGCGGAGCATGTCCGGCAGGATGCGTTCGTCGTGCTGCAGGTCGCCGTCCATCGCGGCCACGAACGGCGCGAGGCTCGAGCGCACCCCTTCGATGAAGGCCGAGGCCAGCCCCTTGCGCCCGACCCGGTGCAGCAACCGGACGCGCGTGTCGTCGCGGCCGATCGCCGCGACCGCGTCGCGCGTCCCATCGGTCGACCCGTCGTCGACGAACACGACTTCCCACCGGAGCCCGGTCAATACCTCGCGGAGCTTGGCCACCAGCGGCGCCACGTTGTCCCGCTCGTTCAACACCGGCACGACCACGCACAGTTCGGGTGCGCGAACGATCACTTGATCCATCGCCGTCACCGGCTCGGGGCGCAGCAAAGCTTCCATCGACGCTTTATCTCAGTCCATGCGCCTGCCGTCGACTCCATTGAACAGTCCGATGCCCCGTCGAGCGCTCACCAGTGCAGCGCCCAGAGGGCCGGGTTGGGGCCGGCCTCGCTTTGGACCACGGCTTTGGGCGCCGGCAGCGCGGCGATCGCCCGATGGACCCAGGCGTAGTCGGGCCGCCGGAAGACGAGCCACACCGACTTGCCCTCCTCGACCGCCCGAGCGAACGCGTCGCCGCTGATCGTCTCCGTCCCGAACAGGCGCGGCATCACGACCGTTTCCGGGATCGGCGGCCCGCCATCGTCGAGCCGCATCGGCCGGCCCGCGTCTGACGCGTACAGCGCGACCGCTCCCGGCGGCGAATGTGGCGCCAGAACGATCAGGGTGGGCGGCGCAAGCTCCGGCATACGCGCGAACAGCCCGCGCCAGTCTTCCTTCAAGCCGTCGACCCGCTCCAGCTGCATGGCCAAAGCCGCCGCAGCCACTGCCGTCACGGCCGCGCCAATCGCGACCGGCCGGCGCGACAGGATGCCTCCGAGTGCCACGGCCAGCGGGAGCAGCAGCCAGGCCAGCGTCCGGCTCAGTAACACCGGCTTGGTCACGCTGAGACCGATCATCATCGCCAGTGCCAGCCCGGGCACCACCAAAAGCACCGTGATTGCCCGGCGCCCCGGCCGCCACGGCGGAATCAGCGCGAGCGCGGCGAGCACCAGCACGCTCGCCTCCGCAATACGCTGGGCGTGCGCGTCGAGCGCGGGGCCGCCTAGCGTCTGGCCGACGACGCTCTCGAGCGACCACCGGGTCAGGGCCGGGATCCAACTCGTCGCGGCCCCGCCCCCCGGCGAGACCATCGCCGGCACCAACGGCGTGCAGAGCAGGGCGACGACGGCGTTGACGCCGATCCAGCGTAGCAGGGCAGGGCGGCCCCATAAACGGCCGCGCCCCGCCGCGCTCGCCAGCGCCGCGATGTTCATGGCGACGACGGCCGCCGCCGACGTCGGGTGCAGCCACACCGCCAGCACCGCTCCGACGGCATAGATCGTCAGTCCGCCGGCCCCGCGCAGCGCCCGTGCAAAGCCGAGCAAGGCGAGCCCGAGTGCCGCCCCCTGCAGCGCATAGGCTCGCGCCTCCTGCGCATACAGCACGTCCACCGGCGCCAAGGCCAGCAGCAGCGCCCCGATCAGCGCCGGTGCCGGACGCCCGAACAGCTCCCGTCCCAGCGCCCAGGCCAGCCACACCCCCGCCAGCGACCCGGCCACGCTCGGCGCCCGCATCACCCAGGCCGAAGCGCCGAACGCGCGCTCGACCGCCCATATCACAGTATAATAGAGCGGCGACGTCGGCTCGGTCCGCAGTCCCACGGTCCACAGGTAGCCGAGCCCGGCGTCCGGGTAGAACCGGGTGAACAACTCGTCGGTCCACAGCGACACATCGTCCAGCCGATAGACCCGGACTGCAACAGCGATGACCGCAATCGCAAGAACCGGCCGCCACGACGTCGTGGCAGCTCGTGGCGCCGCTTCCAACCCAACACCCTCCGTCGCTCACGACCGCGCCGCCCGAGGCAGCGCGACCGTCTTAGCGACGAAACGTTAATTAAGTGAAGCTGACTTTCTCATTTCCGCCCGGATGCGGCGATTCCCCGGTCAAGCGGGCCTTGATGTAACCGTAGGCGTGAATCATCGTGCTGCTCGGCGCGTCCCAGTACTCCGCCGCGTCGACCGACACCTTCAGAAGCGCCGCCTCCGGGTCGTCGATCCCCTTGGGGAACCACGTCCGCATCGACTCCGCCCAGTGGGCTTGCACCAGCGCCTTGTCCTTGACCAGCGTGGCCCGGCCCGACAGGCTGACGTAGTTCTGCGACCCGGCATCGGCGTATGTCACGCCCACGTGGTGCTCGTTCTTGACCTCGTCGACCTTGTGGCTGCTGGCGCGCGTGAAGAACCAGAGTTCGCCGTCGAACTCCCCTTGAGACGCCACCATCGGCCGGGCGCGCAGGTTGCCGCCGTCCTCGGTTGTGAGCATCGCCGTGCCGATATCCTTCATCATCGACCAGAGCTTCCGCTTGGTCTCTGCGTCCGTATGATCCGTCATTCCACCCTCTCGAAATCCTCGAATGGCCTAAACCGAATCGGCCTCGTCGAGTTGCAAGCGGCCCTTACTGCGCGACGGGCGCGCAATTGCTTCGGCCGGCTGCCACGCAATCCTGGATTGCGCTCCCGCTGCGCAAGGCCCCCGTCAGCCACAACCCAGCCGCCAGCAGAACGGCGATCACCAGCACCGATGCGATGAGCTGCCGCTTGCGGCCGGGATCGTCACCTTCGTCCAACACCATTCTCCCAAAAACGTGCCGCATTCGCGCTAAACCGCACCATTCAGCCCCGAAAAGGTTGACATACAACATCGCGACCCGGCCATAAGCCTTACATGCGGCTTGCTTTGCTTCGCCACGCCCTCGCTGCGCTCGCGCTCACGCCGCTTCTGCTGGCCCCAGTCGCCGCGGCCGCGCGCGACTTGGCGTTCACGACGAGCGACCATGTCCGGCTGCATGTTATCGAGGCAGGCGATCCAGCACGCAACACGATCGTGTTCATCCCGGGCTGGACCATGCCGGCCTGGATCTTCCAGCAGCAGCTCGACGTCTTCTCGTCGCGCTATCACGTGCTCGCGCTGGACCCACGCGGCCAGGGGGAGAGCGAGATCGCGCCGTCCGGCTACACCTACCAGCGGCGTGGCGAGGACATCGCCGAGCTGATCGCCGCCAACGGCAATCGCCCCGTTGTCCTGGTTGGCTGGTCGCTGGGCGTGCTCGACAGCCTCGCCTATGTCTCTGAATATGGGGACCGGCTGGTCGCCGGGCTGGTGCTGATCGACAACTCGATCGGCGAGGAGCCGGCTCCCGTCGCCTCCCGGGTGCCTGCGCCGCGCGGGCCCAGACTGGGGCGCGAGGAGCAGATGCGCCGCTTCGTCCGCGGCATGTTCAACCGCAGCCCCGGCGAGGCCTATCTCGAGCGGCTGACCGAAGACGCCCTGCGCACGCCGCCTGCAGTCGCCGCCGCGCTGGGCAACTACGCGGTCCAGCGCTCTTTCTGGAAAGACGCGGTCTATTCGGTCAAGCGGCCCATCCTCTATCTCGTCCGCCAGCGTTTCGCCGCCCAAGCCGCCAATCTCGCCGCGAAGGACCCGCTGGCCGAGACGGTCCTGTTCCAAACCGCGGGTCACGCGCTGTTCGTCGACGACGCCGATCGCTTCAACGCGTTGCTACTGGACTTCATACTCACCCGGGTCTGGCGCCTGTGAGGGGCTCGCTCTGGCCGCTCTTCCTCGTCTCGGGCGCCGCGGTCGGGTTCGAGATCGCGCTCACGCGCTATTTCGCCGTCGCGAAATGGTCGGAGTATGGCTACTGGGTCATCTCGATCGTCATGGCCGGGTTCGCGCTCAGCGGCGTCGCGGTGGCGCTCGGGCGTGATGCCATGGTCCGCCGCAGCGCGGCGCTGCTGGCCTGGTTGCCGGCGGCCATGATCCTGGCCGCCGCGCTCGGCTATTGGGCCACCACGATCAACCCGTTCAACCCGCTGCAGCTGCAGAATGCGGCCACCTACGCGCCGCAACTCGTCAATATCGGCTTGTACTATGCGGCGCTGCTGCCGTTCTTCTTCCTCGCCGGCCTCTATGTCAGCCTCAGCTTCGTGCTCAACGGCGAGCGGATCGGCACAGTCTACGGCTATGACCTGACCGGCGCCGGGGCCGGCGCGGCGCTCGTGCTCGGGTTGATGCTCCTGCTGCACCCGTTTTCGCTGCCGGCTGCGCTGCTCGTCCCGCTCGCCTTGGCCGCACCCCGCCGCGCGCTGCCGCTTTCGGCGGCGATCGTCGCGCTGATCGCCGGCGAGGCCCTGCTGCTCGGGGACAACCGCGCCGACTACAACGATTTCAAGGCGATCTACGCGCCACTGCACACGCCTGACGCCAAGCAGGTCGCCGAGATACGCTCCCCGCGCGGGGTCTACGCGCTGCTCGACGACTTCACCGAGCGGGTCGATACCGACGTCTCCAACAACGCCGGCATGCTTGGCGTCCCCGGGCCGCCGCAATCGTTCGGACTGTATCGCGACGGCAGCCGCATCGCGGCCCTCCCCAAGCCCGGCGCCACGACCGCCGATTACGCCTCCGCCGAACTGGGCGCGCTGCCCTATCTCCTCGCGCCGAGGGCCAATGTCCTGCTCGTGGGCGCCTCCGGCGGCTTCGCCATCGCCCAGGCGCTCGCCCTGGGGGCGACGCACGTCACGGCGCTCGAGCCAGACCCGGTCTTGCTCGGGGCGATCACCCATGGTCTCGGCCCCGCGCCCGCCCTGGTGGCCGACCCGCGTGTGCGCCTCTCCTCGGCCAGCCCGATGACGGCCGCCGATCATTTTGACCAGCCGGATGGCCTCTACGACCTGATCGACATCGCTGGCGACTACCTCGACGCGGCAGACGTCAACGTCAGCGCCTTCACGACCCAAGCGTTGGAGCGAGATCTCCGGGTCGGCCGGCTCATCTCCATTCCCGTCTCCATCCGCGAGTTTCCGGTCTACAGCGTCCGCGTGCTGGCGACGGTGCGGGACGCCCTGACCGCCGCCGGCGTCGCCGACCCGGCCGCGCACGTGATCGTCTATCGCTCCGCCTGGAATGTCCGGATCCTGGTCGCGGGCACGGCTTGGACCCCTGAGCAGATCGCTCTCGTCCGCAAGTTCTGCGACGATCGCTCCTTCGACGTCTCGTATTTCCCCGGCTTCGACCCCGTTGCGGCCCGCGCCAACATCTACAACGACCTTCCGCCCATCGATTTCGAGAGCGGCGAGGTCGAGAGCAGCGGCTCGGCCCAGGACGCCGTCGCCGACGAGGCCGAACTCGTGCTGCACGGCCAGACCGGCCGGTCGCAGCAGGCCTTCGACCTGCGCCCGATCACGCTCGATCGGCCGTTCTACTACGCCATTCTCCGCCTCGGCCACTTGCCGCAGATCCTCAGCCGCCTCGAAATCCTGCCGCAGCAGGAGGTGGGTCAGCTCGTCAACGTCGCCGTCCTCGCCCAATCGGCCGTGCTCGCGCTCCTCGTGCTGGCGGTCCCGCTCTTCGCCCCGCGCGTGGCGCAAGGCTCCGACGGCCGCGTCCCGGTCGGCCGTGCGATCGTCTACTTTGCCTGCCTCGGGCTCGGCTTTCTCTGCATCGAGATCTTCCTCATAGAGAAGGCCAGCTTCTACCTCGCCGACCGCACCAGCGCCTTCGCCCTCGTGCTGACCGGCATGCTGGTCTTCTCCGGTTTCGGCAGCCTGCTCGCCGGACGCATTCCAGGCGGCATCGTCACCGCCTGCGTCGTCGTCGTCGCCTGGTGCGCCCTGGCGCTGTGGGGGCTCGAGCCGCTGCTGCTGGCCACGATCGGCGCGCCATGGGCGGTGCGCGCGGTGATCCTGCTTGCGCTGACCGCTCCGGTGTCGATCGTGTTGGGGCTGCCGTTCCCGTTGGGGTTGGCGCGGGCCGGGTCGGGGGCGATGCTGCCCTGGGCGTGGGCGCTGAACGGCGCGTTCTCGGTCGTCGCCACCCCGCTGGCCAATCTGCTCGCCGTGCATGACGGGTTCGACCGCGTGCTGATGGCGGCAATCCTGCTCTACGTCTTGGCTTTGATTACCTTTCCCTCCTATCGAAAGTCGCTCCAGTGGCAATCATCCCCGTCCCACCCACGCGCCGAACACTCCTCGCCGCCTCTCTAGCGGCGCCGTTCATCGCGCATCTGCCCCGGGCCGAGGCAGCCCCGGTCTCGGCCGGCACCGGTTGGACGCGCGATGCCTACGAGCGCGCCATGCGTGAGTCCGGCCGCCCGATCGACATCACCGACGCGCAGTTCGCCGCCATCCAGGCGCGGCGCCCGGCCGCTCTGAAGCGGATCGAGACATACCTTACCCAGCGCCTCGGCAGCGCCGACCCGGCCATCATGAAAGCGTTCGGGGAGGTGCCGCGCGAATACTACCACTACTTTTATCCCGACCGCCGCTCACAGGGCGGCGTCGCCTACGAGGACGATCCCAAGCCCTGGGCGCTCGGCTATGGCTCGGCGCTCTCCGACTATTTGGGACAGGCCTACATGAGCCAGGTCTGCCAGCCCAAGCCCGGCGACGTCACGCTCGAGATCGGCACGGGCAGCGGCTTCCAGAGCAGCCTGCTGTCCCGCATCGTCAAGAAATCCTATTCAATCGAGATCATCGAGCCGCTCGGCCGCGCCGTCGGCAAGGTCTTTGCGCCGCTCGGCTACGCCAATGTCGAAACCCGCGTCGGCGACGGTTATTTCGGCTGGCCCGAGGTCAAGGACGGCTTCGACGTCATCATCGTCACCTGCGCCGCGCAATACGCGCCGCCCGACCTCTTCAGGCAGCTCAAGCCCGGTGGCCGCATGCTGATCCCGATCGGCCAGCCCTTCAAACGCGGCCAGATCCTCTACGTCTACACCAAGGACGAGGACGGGAAGGTGCGGTCCCGCAAGGATGTCGGCGTCTTCTTTATCCCCATGACCGGCGCCATGATGAACCGTCCGCACCCGGTCAATGCTCCCAGCGCGACCCCAAACCCGAGCGCGCCCGCCGAGACCACGACCGAATAGATTGGTATGGCGCGGCCGTGTCAAAAAAAAGCCTAAACCGTGTTGTCACGCTCTCGCAATTAAGTTATGCCGCTACATCGCTGCTCGGCTCGTATCTCCATCCGGGTCCCGTCGGCGACACCTTGTAATGGGCAAGGTAGTATCGGACCGCTTGCGTTGTCGGGGGGCAACGCGAGCGGTCCACCATACCAGCCGCTAGGCAGCCTTGTCGGCATGCTCCTCGGCAGCGCTGGTCAATGCCTCGCCGAGCGCCTTGATCTTGTCGGCCGTCTTGCCTTCGATCTTGCCGGCGATCGTCACCGTCTCCTTGCCGAGCTTCAGCACCAGCTTGCGGATAGACTCGCCGTTGATCTCCTTGGCATGGAGCTGCTTCTTCAGGCTCTCGAGATCCTTGATGATGGTCTTCACGCCCGGCGCCTCGAGCTTCTCGAGCGTCGCTTCCCATCCCTCGATGTTCTTGGTGGCGGCGGCGACGGTGAAGCCCTTCACGCCGTCCTGGATGTGCTTGATCGTTGCGTCGAATTGCGGCATCGGTTTGCTCCCAAAAGTCACTGCGGTCGCGCAGCGTGCCTGCCACAAGCCCGCGCCTCCAACGAAGTTCGCGGACGATCCCAGCACTTAAAATTCAACCTCGATTTAGTTCTGGCGTGTATTGACGAGCGGCTATCCGGGGTCATCTGGACCGTCCGCGTCACGTGTCCTCGTCGAGCCCGAGCTGGGCGATCGGCGGTTTGGCGCCGTTCAGCTGCGCGGCCAGGCCATGGCCGGCCGCGACCGAGGCCAGGCAGAGCGCCACGGACAGCCCGATATTGGCCAGCGCGCGTCCGGTCGCCCCGGTCCGCAGCAACTCGAGCGTCTGCAGGCTGAACGACGAGAACGTGGTGAACCCGCCGCAAACGCCGACCATGAAGAAGACCCGCGCGATCTCCGGAACCCCGTATCGTCCCTGCGCAAGCGTCAGCGTCCCGAAGAAGCTGATGGCAAACGAGCCTGCCACGTTGATGGCGATCGTGGAGACCGGCAATGACGCGCTGACCGGTGCGAGCCATTGCCCCACCCAGAAACGGCCGACGCTGCCCAAAGCGCCGCCGGCTGCCACAGCCAGCGTCTGTCCCAAGAGGGTCAAGCCGGTATGCGACCCAGCATGCGCCGCCAGGCCGCGTGCAGCCCGCAGTCCCCGTCACCGCCGATCGCCCCCCGCGGCAGACCGGCGGTCATTCGACGAGTTTGCTCCAGGTCCGGCCGTCGGCGGCGAGCAGGGCGTCCGCGCCAGCCGGACCGCTGGACCCTGCACTGTAGGTCTCGATCTCTCCCTCTCCCTTGGCCCAGGACTCGAGCACCGGTTCGAGCGCCGCCCAGCTCGCCTCGATCGCATCGGCGCGCTGGAACAGCGTCGCGTCCCCGAGCATGCAGTCGTACAGCAGCGTCTCATACCCGACGTTCGGCGTCTCGTCGAAATGGTCTTTGTACCGCATCGACGAGACGACCCGGCCAAGCGACATCTCCGGACCCGGTTGCTTGGCTGCAAACTGCATGTCGATACCTTCCTCCGGGTCGATCAGCAGGCGGAGCACGTTGGGCGTCGTCGGTGCAGCGCCGAACACGCGGTAGGGCGCCGGCTTGAAATGCACGCAGATCTCGGTCTTGCGCCCCGACAGGCGCTTGCCGGTGCGAAGGTAGAACGGCACGCCAGCCCAGCGCCAATTCTCAATGTGCAGCCGCAGCGCAACGTAGGTCTCGGTGCGGCTATCCGGCGCCACGTTCGGCTCCTCGCGGTAGCCCGGCACCGGCGTGCCGAACTCGGTCCCGGCACCGTACTGTCCCCGCACCGCATCGCCCGGCGTCAGCGGACGGATCGCCTGCATCAGCTTCGCCTTTTCCGAGCGGACCGCCCCAGCCTCGTACTCGGTTGGCGGCTCCATCGCCACCATAGAGAGCAGCGTGAACATATGGTTCGGCACCATGTCCCGCAGCGCGCCGGTCGGTTCGTAGAACTTGCCGCGGCCCTCCACCCCGACGGTCTCGGCCGCCGTGATCTCGACATGATCGATGTGTTCGCGGTTCCAGGTCGGCTCGAACAAGCCGTTGCCGAAGCGGACGGCCATGATGCTCTGGACCGTGTCCTTGCCGAGAAAATGGTCGATGCGGTAGACCTGGCTCTCGTCCGCACTCTGCAGCAGGCGCGCGTTCAGCGCCTGCGCCGAGGGGAGATCGGAGCCGAACGGCTTCTCGATCACGACCCGGCGGAACATGCCGTCGCGCTGCGTCAGCAGCCCGGCCTTGCCGAGCCCGTCGACCACGGTCCCGAAGAAGCGGGCTGCGACCGCGCAGTAGAAGATCGCGCTGCCATCTCCGACCGCCTGCTTGATGCCGGCGAACGTCTCGTCCTTGCTGAAATCGCCGACCTGGTAGCTCAGCCGGTCCGTCACCCATGTCCACGCGGTGTCGTCGAGCTTGGGCACATAGAACTCGGCTGTCTTGTCCGTCGTGAACGACTGCATCGTGTCGGTCAGCGACTTGCGCCAGCCGTCGGTGTCCTGCTGCGCCAGATCGACACCAAGAACTTTGAATCCATCATCGAGCCGCTTGGCGCTGGCCAGGTCGTAGAGGGACGGCATCAGCAGCCGCTTGGTCAGGTCGCCGCCGGCGCCGAAGATGACCATGGTGCAGGGGGGCGTCTGGGTCGCGCGCGCGCGCTCGCCGGTCGCGCTCGGCCGGCCCGCCGTGATTGCCGATGTCATGTGCGTTCCTCGATTGCCGTCATGGGCCGGATCAGGATCGCCTGATCCGGCTTGAGCCGAAGCGGCCCAGGCTCGATCGTGATGATGTCCGCGGTGTGCGTATCGGCCAGCACGGTCCCACCTGCCGTCATGATGTCGGCGGCCTCGCCGCCGATGTTGAGCGCCAGGTCGAACCGGGTCGGCCCGAGATGGCGGCTGTAGCGCAGCACGGCGCCGTCCGTCGTGGGCGGGCCGAGCGCGCCGATCGCCAGGGCGGCATGCTCGCGGCGGAGCGTGATCAGGCGGCGGTAGAGGGAGAGCATGGAGTTCGGATCACCCGCCTGTTCGCTACGCGGGGTGTCCGTGCCCACCGGGAGCCAAGGGGTGCCGGTGGTGAAACCGCGGTGCGGCGAGCCGTCCCATGGGAACGGCGTGCGCTCCGGATCGCGGCCGAGACCCTGGCCGGGCTCGCGCAACTCGGCCGGGTCGCGGATGCGGTCGCCCGGGATCGGGGTATCGACCATCCCGAGCTCCTCGCCCATGTAGATCGTCGGCGTGCCGCGCAGCGTCAGCAGCAGCATCGCCGCCACCCGCGCCTGCGCTGGGCCGATCCGTGTGGCGACCCGGCTGCGGTCGTGGTTGCCCAGCACCCAGTTCGGCCACGCCCCCGGCGGCAGCGCGCCCTCGTAGCGTCGGACCAGCTCCGCTAGGGCGTCGGCCGTCCAGGTCCGGAGCTGGAGCAGGTGAAAGTTGAACGGCAGCTGCGCGCCCTCGCCGTTCCGTCCATAGTAGGTGACCAGGCGGTCGATCGGGAGATAGATCTCGCCGATCAGCACCCGGTCGGCGAACGCGTCGAGCACGCCGCGCATCTCGGCGACGATCTCGTGCACCTCCGGCCGGTCCGCGGTGTAGAGCGGCAGGACTTGGTTGAACGGGCGCCCGCCCGGAAGCCACGCGGGATCGGGTGGGTTGTCGCGGAACTCGGCATCCTTGATCATCAGCCACATCACGTCGACCCGGAAGCCGTCGACGCCCTTGCGCAGCCAGAACCGCAGCGCCTCGTACATGGCGCGGCGCACGCCGGGGTGTCGCCAATTGAGGTCCGGTTGTGTCGGCAGGAACGAGTGGCAGTAGAACTGGCCGCGCCGCTCGTCCCAGGTCCAGGCGGCGCCCCCGAAATGGGCCATCCAGTTGTTCGGCGGCCCACCGTCCCGTCCGTCGCGCCACAGATACCAATCGGCCTTCCCATCCTCCCGCGCCCGGCTGGCCTGGAACCACGGATGCTGATCGGAGCTGTGGTTCGGCACGAAATCCAGGATCAGCTTGAGCCCGAGCTGATGCGCCCGGACGACGAGCGCGTCGAACTCGTCCATCGTGCCGAACAACGGGTCGATGCCGCAGTAATCCGACACGTCGTAGCCGAAATCCGTCATGGGCGAGGGAAAGATGGGCGACAGCCAGACCGCATCGACGCCAAGGTCGGCGATTTCGGGCAGCCGCCCCATGATCCCGCGCAGGTCGCCCGTGCCGTCGCCATCGTCGTCCTGCAACGATCGGGGATAGACCTGATAGACGATCCCCCGCTGCCACCACGCCGCGTCCATCGATGATCCTACCCTGCCGCTGGCTAACGCGCGGACGTTAGATCAGTTGGCGGCGGGACGCAGTGCCAGATGCAGGCCCCAGGGCGCCAAGCCGCCAGCGGAGTCGCCGAGGTTGAACAGCGTCTCGCCGCCCGGGTCCGGCCAAGGCGTCGGATCGTCGCCGAAGTTGGCCGCCATGGTGAGGGTGCGGCCGTCGCCCAGCCGCCAATGCACGGCCAGCGCCGTCGCGCCGAACGTCTCGTGCCCCCCGGCGCCTCCGCAGATCATCGGCAGCAGCGGCACCACGCACCGACGCCGCACGGCGAGCAGGGTGCGGTGGAAGGCGAGCCATTCCGCATGCGGCGGGCGGGAGAGCGCCGACCAATCCAGCACGCAGGCGTCGCGCGTGCTGGCCGCATTCGGGTCGGCGAGCCGGCCGAGCTGCGCCGGGTCGCTGAACTCCGGCAGATGGGCGAACTCCGCGCGGCGGCCCGTGCGCACCATGTCGGCCACCGGCTCGGCATAGTCGCAGAAATAATCGAATGGCTGCGCGGCCGCCCACTCCTCGCCCATGAACAGCATCGGCACGGCGGGCCCTAGCAGCATGACCGCGGCGCCGAGCCGCAGCGCCGCGGGCGGCGCAAGGCTGCACAGCCGCTTGCCGAACGGCGTGTTGCCGACCTGGTCGTGGTTCTGCAGGAAGTTGATGAAGGCGACGGGCGGCAGATGGTCCGACGTCGTGCCCCGCATCAGGCCGGGCCGATGGACCGATTCCTCATCTCCCTGATACGAGAACCCGCGCGCCAGGCATTTGCCAAGGCGGTCGAGCGGCTGCTTGGCGTAGTCGCGATAATAGCCGTCGACCCGCCCGGCCAGCAGCACCCGCATCACATGATGGAAATCATCGTTCCACTGCGCCTCGAAGTGGAGCGCCCGCCCCTGCGCATCGCGCTCGAGCCAGCGTGCATCGTTGTTGTCGTTTTCGAGCGTCAGGTGGATGTGCCGACCCGGCGTGCTGGCGCGGACACGCTCGGCGATCTCCTCGAGGATGTGCCGGTCGCCCTCGTCGAACACGGCCTGCACCGCATCGAGCCGCAGCCCGTCGAGATGGAACTCCTCGATCCAATAAAGCGCATTCTCGATGAAATAGGCTCGCACGGCCGGCTGGGCGAAGTCGATCGCGCCGCCCCACGGCGTCTTGTAACGGTCGGTGAAGAACTCCGGCAGGTAGTCCGCCATCGCATTCTGCGCCGGGCCGAAATGATTGTAGACGACGTCCAGCACGATCGCGATGCCGACCGCATGCGCCGCATCCACCAGCCGCTTGAGGTCGTCCGGGCGGCCGTAGCCGTGGAACGGCGCGAACGGCAGCACGCCATCGTATCCCCAGTTGCGCGCCCCAGGGAACTCGCCCACCGGCATCAGCTCGACGACCGTCACCCCGAGCCGGGCCAGGTGTTCGAGATGCGCGATTGCGGCCACGAAGGTGCCTTCCGCGGTGAAGGTGCCGAGGTGCAGCTCGTAGAGCACCGTCTCGTGCCAGGGGCGGCCCGTCCACGCCGCGTCCGACCAGGCGAACGAGCCTGAGTCGACGACTTCACTCAGCGCCCCGGGACCGTCGGGTTGGGAGCGGGACGCTGGATCGGGAACCGTCCGCCCCCCGATGCGCAAGCCGTACCGCTCGCCGGGGGCGAGCTGGTCCGGCGAGCCGCTCAGCCACCCTCGAGCGGCGCGCTCGAGCGGCATCTCCGCTCGATTTGAGCGTACCAGCGCGGCCTGCGCTACGCTCGGCGCCCATAGGGCGACCTTATTGGTCTGGTCACAGAACCCCCAACGCCGGGCCGACACGTCAGGATCGTTCATTGCAACTCGCCGTAATACGTTCCTCTAACGCAGCCCGGTCCGGTTGGATCGACAGCTAGATTCGCGCTCCGACATCACCCGCTCGTTGCGGCAATGCGGGGGAGATGCCATGTCCACATCATGTCATCGACGCTCGAGAGAAAGCCGAAGCTCAACCCGGCGATCCCGGTCACCTTCCAGCCGATCAAGCAGCCGGCCAAGGCGATGCTGCGCCCGCTCAGGGTCGTTTCCGCATACGAGCCCGCCGGAGATCAGCCGCAAGCAATCGGTGAACTGACCCAGAGCGTGACGGCTGGCGAGCGGGACCAGGTGCTGCTCGGCGTAACCGGGTCAGGCAAGACGTTCACCATGGCGAAGGTGATCGAAGCGGCACAACGGCCGACTCTCATCCTGGCGCCAAACAAGACGCTGGCGGCACAACTTTACGGCGAGATGAAGCAGTTCTTTCCGGAGAACGCAGTCGAATACTTCGTTAGTTATTACGACTATTACCAGCCGGAGGCTTACGTCCCGCGCACCGACACGTATGTCGAAAAAGACAGCCAGATCAACGAGCAGATCGAGCGTATGCGCCACAGCGCCACCCGGGCGCTGCTGGAGCGCGGCGACGTCGTCATCGTCGCCTCGGTGTCCTGCATCTACGGTATCGGCTCGGTCGAGACCTACGGCAACATGATCGTCCGGCTCGAGCCCGGCGGCCAGATCGCTCGCGACAAGCTCGCCCGCGCGCTCGTCGAATTGCAGTACCGCCGCAACGACGCTGCCTTCCAGCGCGGCACCTTCCGCCTGCGCGGCGACACGATCGACGTTTGGCCGAGCCACCTCGAGGATCGCGCCTGGCGCATTACGCTGTTCGGCGACGAGATCGAGAGCATCAGCGAGTTCGACCCGCTGACCGGCGAGATCACCGGCAAGATGGGCGAGGCCAGCATTTACGCCAACAGCCACTACGTCACGCCCAAGCCCACGCTCAACCAGGCGATCCGCGACATCAAACAGGAGCTGAAGGACCGCATCGATACCTTCGTCGCCGAGGGCAAGTTGCTCGAGGCCGAGCGCATCCAGCAGCGCACGACCTTCGACATGGAGATGATCGAGACCACCGGCTCCTGCAAATCCATCGAGAATTATTCCCGCTACCTCTCCGGCCGCAAAACCGGCGAGCCGCCGCCGACGCTGTTCGAATACCTGCCCGACAACGCCATGCTCATCGTCGACGAGAGTCACGTCACCGTGCCGCAGATCGGCGGCATGGCCCGCGGCGACGCGGCCCGCAAGGGCATCCTCTCCGAGTTCGGCTTCCGCCTGCCGTCCTGCATGGACAACCGCCCGCTCCGCTTCGAGGAGTGGGAGCATTTCCGCCCGCAGACGATCTTCGTTTCCGCCACCCCCGGCCCGTGGGAGATGGAGCGCACCGGCGGCGCATTCGCCGAGCAGGTGATCCGCCCGACCGGCCTCATCGACCCGGTCTGCGAGGTCCGCCCGGTCGAACGCCAGGTGGACGATCTATTGGCCGAGTGCCGGGTCGTCATCGGTGCCGGCGGGCGAATCCTGGTCACCACGCTCACCAAGCGGATGGCCGAGGACCTGACCGACTACATGACCGAGAACGGCATCAAGGTCCGCTACCTGCACTCCGACGTCGACACGCTCGAACGCATCGAGATCATCCGCGACCTTCGGTTGGGCGTATTCGACGTGCTGATCGGCATCAACCTGCTGCGCGAAGGTCTCGACATCCCGGAATGCGCGCTCGTGGCCATCCTTGACGCCGACAAGGAGGGGTTCCTGCGCAGCCAGACCAGCCTGGTGCAGACCATCGGCCGCGCCGCCCGCAACGTCGAAGGCCGGGTCATCCTCTATGCCGATCTGATGACGAACTCGCTCCGCTACGCGATCGAGGAGACCGAACGCCGCCGCGCCAAACAGAACGCCTGGAACGAGGTGCACGGTATCACGCCCCGCAGCGTCAAGAGCCATATCGGCGAGGCGCTGCGCTCGGTCTACGAGGCCGATTACGTGACGGTCGCACCGGTCAAGGACGCTGGCGTCACCGAGATGGTCGGCAAGGACCTCAAGACGGCCATCGCCGAGCTGGAAAAGAGGATGCGCGCCGCGGCGGCCGACCTCGAATTCGAGACGGCGGCGCGGCTGCGCGATGAGATCAAGCGGCTCGAAGCGCTCGACCTCGGTCTACCACCCCCACCGGTGTCACCGGCGGGATTTGGGGGCAAGCCGAAGAAGGACCGGACGCCGGAGCCGCTGGGGCCTGGCGGGGGCGGTTATGACCCGGAGAAGAAAGCGGCGAAGCGGGGGCGGGGGCGGCGCTGAGCGTCCGGTTGGGGTGGTAGCGGACGGTCCGTTCGGGAACGCGACCGGTCTTCCCGACCTCGTTTCCATAAGTGGAAAGCATGCAGCCGTAGTCTCGCTAGTCGGGAATGCACTGGGTCGAGTGCATGCCCATTGCCACCTGCAATTCGCGAACTGAGGCTCGGCCAGCAGCGCTGAACGATTTCGCGGCAGCCTAGCTCGCACGCTTGCTGACTCGACCGAGAGCGCATCGCGCTAAGCTCTTACGTTCTAACGCCGATTGTCGAGCGATACTAACAGCAGGCGCGACCTGTCCCAGCTGACGATCCAGATGGGAGATCGCTATGCGCATCTCGGGACAATGAAGCATTGATTCCGTCAGAGATAAGCGCGCGAGCACTGTCTCATCGACTGTCAAGCGAGCTGTTGTCTGATCGTCCCGTCGACTTCGTTGACCATTGCCTCGCCGTCGCTCGAAAATGGCGAACGTATTGTTCGCAATGCTTCGTCAGGCGTAGACACCTGCCGCTCGTTCTCGATCTGATCTCGCATGTTGCACGAAAGTCGAGGAGTTCTAGAGCCCGCCATCGTACGAGTGCATGCGTGATCGCACCAGCCTGGCTCTGTAGCAGACGAATAGTCCACCGTCGGAATAATCGGTCGATGTCGCAGTACGAGGCTGAAGATTCGACTGCGCAGCAATGATGGTTTAAGTAATCGCCTCGAACCTGAGCGCACCGATCGGGTTGACGATCTCGTGTCATGAACGTTCCGACGGCAACGACTCAATAGCGAACGTAGCTTGTCGGCGGTATCAGGCCGAGGATCTGCAAAATATCGACCTTGATGAGCGATTGCGGCACGCGCCGGACAAGCGACATAGCTTTGTCTACAGATCGTTTTCGAAGTCTGCTGTGAGCACTGGTCGATAAAAGTTTCCGCTCTCGTGGTCGTAAGCGGAACCAGGCCCGACCGGTCTCCGCTCCTGCGCTCTGCAAACGCCTTGTCCGCCGCTTATTGCCCCCGCCGCCACCGCATGGTTAGAACCCGGCATCGAAAGAGCGTCCAGAGCGCGCGCGGAGCGGAGAGAAACATGCGAATCTGTATCTACGGTGCCGGCGCGATCGGCGGCTATGTCGGGGCGCAACTGGCGCTGGCCGGGGCCGATGTCAGCCTCGTCGCCCGCGGGCCGCATCTGAAAGCGATGCGCGAGAACGGGCTGCGGTTGCGCATCGGCGGCGAGGAGAAAACCGCCCGCGTCACCGCCACCGACGACCCGGCCGAACTCGGCCCGCAGGACTGCATCTTTGTCGCGCTCAAGGCCCATTCGATCCCCGCCGTCGTCGACAACATGACCTCGCTGCTGAGCAACGACACCAGCATCGTCACCGCCGTGAATGGCGTCCCCTACTGGTATTTCTACAAGCACGGCGGCCCGCTCGAGGGGACCACCCTCGAATCTGTCGATCCCGGCGGCACGCAATGGCAGAAGCTGCGGCCGGAGCGCGCCATCGGCTGCGTCGTGTTCCCAGCCACCGAAGTCGTGGAACCCGGCGTCATCCAGCACATCTACGGCGACAAGTTCCCCATCGGCGAACCCAGCGGCGAAAAGACCGAACGGGTCGAAGCGTTCAGCAAAGCGATGGAGGCCGCCGGGCTGCGCGCGCCGGTGATGGACAACATCCGCGACGAGATCTGGCTCAAGCTCTGGGGCAACCTCTGCTTCAACCCGATCAGCGCGCTCACCCACGCGACGCTCGAACAGATCACCAACGACCCGGCCACCCGCGCCGTGTCAAAGGCGATGATGCTCGAAGGCCAAGCCATCGCCGAGAGCCTCGGCATCAAGTTCCGCGTCGACGTCGAGCGGCGGATCAACGGCGCCGGCGCGGTCGGTGCCCACAAGACCTCCATGCTGCAGGACCTCGAGCGCGGCCGCGCCATGGAAATCGACCCGCTCGTCACCGTCGTGCAGGAACTCGGCCGGCTGACCCATCTGCCGACGCCGACGCTCGACGTGGTTCTGGCGCTGGTAGCGCAGCGCGCCAAGATCGCCGGACTGCACTGATGGCGCGTTGGGTACGCTTCGCGCCGGACGGCTTCGGCCAGCTCGAGGGCGACACCATCGCCGTCCACACCGGCGACATGTTCGAGGGCGCGGCCCCCACCGGCGAGCGCATCCCGCTCGCCTCGGTCAAGCTCCTCGCCCCGACCCGGCCCTCGAAGATGCTTGCGCTGTGGAATAACTTCCACGCCCTGGCGACCAAGCTCGGCCAAGCCACTCCGCCCGAGCCGCTCTACTTCATCAAGGCCGCCTCCTCCTACGCCGGACCCGAGACGGAGGTCCGTCGTCCCGAAAGCTATGACGGCAAGGTGGTGTTCGAGGGCGAACTCGGCATCGTCATCGGCCGGCGCTGCCGCCGGGTCGGCGAGGCTGAGGCATCAGCCCACATCTTCGGCTTTACCTGCATCAACGACCTCACCGCCATCGACATCCTCAACCGCGACCCGAGCTTCGCGCAGTGGACCCGGGCGAAGAGTTTCGACGGGTTCGGCCTCATGGGCCCCGCCATCGCCACCGGGCTGCGGCCCGAAACCCTCGTCATCCGCACGGTCCTGAACGGGGTCGAGCGGCAGAACTACCCGGTGGCCGACATGGTGTTCCCGGTGGAAAAACTCGTCAGCTTGCTGTCCTTCGACATGACGCTCGAACCCGGCGACGTCATCTGCTGCGGCACTTCGGTCGGCGTCGGCGTGATGAAGGAGCCTCGAAACGTCGTCGAAGTCAGCATCGACGGCATCGGCACCTTGCGGGCGACCTACCTCAACTAAGGCACGAACTCGAGCGGGCACCCCATCGCGTGGGCGGCCGGCACCAGCACGCGGCCCGGCTCGGCCCGGGCTGCTACGCCGCCCCGTTCGAGCGCGCCGCGCACGAGGTCCAGCCCCCGCGTCCGCAGCGTCAGCGCGGCCATGTAATGCTCGCGCCCCGCCGCCTCTGACGCCGCATCGCCCAGCTCGCGGGCGACGGCCGCCGGGTCCAGCACCTCGATCGCCAGCGCCCCGACCGCCAGCCGCACGCCGCCCTCGATCGGCCGAACCGCCGTCTCGCCGAACATGCGCCCGAACAGCGCACCGAGGACCGAGGGATCGCTTGAGGCGATCACTGCCCGCACGATCCCGGTCGCCCCGTTCGCGTGCTGCCGCCACTCGTCGCGCCACACCAAGTCGCGTGTGAAGTGATGGCAGAAATACAGCCGCCCCGGCCGGCCCTCCGCGGGCTGGATGTGCACGGTGCGGAACGTCGCATCCCGCGACGTGCCGTCGCCGAGCTCGACCGGGCGGGTGAACTCGTTCGGCGGGGTCGCCGCCACGCCGGCCGCCGTGAGCGCCGCATAGACGCTCGTGGAATCCTCCGTGCCGAACACCAGCCCGTTGAGCCCGATCGGATCGCCCGCGACGTCCGGCCGCGTCGAGGCCTCGGGCAGGCCGAGCAGCTCGAGGTAGTCGGTCCCGAAGATCGCCAAATGGTTGGATGACCCGAGCGAGTGATGGCCGCGCGGGGTCAGCGTGAAGCCGAGCCGCTGATAGACCGCCTGCGCCTCATCGAGGCGATCACGGGCGTTGACCACGACATGGTCGAAGGTCGGGGTTGGCAGGAACACGGCGGTCTCCGGCAGGGTGGGAAGCCATGCTGCGACTCGGCGTGGCGATCGCCAACCCACCGGCGCCGGGGGCGATGACGAGTTCCGATTGACGAAGCCCGGCGCACCAGGTACCTGAATGACGGTGGAAACGCCCTCTTCTCCTCTGGATCGAGAGCGGCAAAGCAATGACGACAGCACACCCAAGCAGCTTCTTGCTGGCCAGCGTGATGCGGCACTTCTGCGGCGGCCTGGCCGATCGGGTCGTGCGCGTCGGCGCACCCGCCATTTCGGGATGAAAGGAAGCACCATGGTCCTCCACCGCCGTAGCCTTCTGGCCGCCAGCGCGCTCGCCGCGCTTCCGCTGCGTGCCCGGGCGGCCGACCCGGTGCTCGCCGGGGTCAGCGGCCCGCTCACCGGCCCCAACGCGCAATACGGCGCGCAATGGAAGCGGGGCTTCGACCTCGCGCTCGATGGCATCAACGGGGCCGGCGGGGTAAAAGGCCGCCCGCTCGCCTATACCTTCGAGGACAGCCAGTCCGACCCCCGCCAATCCGTCGCCGTCGCCCAAAAGTTCGTCGCCAACCCGGCAATCGTCATCGAACTCGGCGACTTCTCCTCCCCCGCCTCAATGGCTGCGTCGCCGATCTACCAGCGCGCCAAGCTGGTGCAGTTCGGCTTCACCAACTCCCACCCCGACTTCACCAAGGGCGGGACCTACATGTGGAGCAACTCCACCAACCAGGCCGAGGAGCAGCCGAAGCTGTTCGACTTCGTGGCCGCCACCGGCATGAAGCGCCCCGCCGTGCTGCACCTCAACACCGATTGGGGCCGCACCGCCAAGGACGCCTTCGTCAAGGCCGCCGACGCCGCCGGCATCAAGGTCGCCGCCGTCGAGGCCTATCTCTCCGCCGAGCAGGACTTCCGCCCGACGCTGACCCGGGTGCGCGACAGCAACCCCGACGGCCTGGTGCTGCTCTCCTACTACGCCGACGGCGCGCTGATCTGCCGCCAGGCGCGCGACGCCGGGATCAAGCTGCCGATCGTGGCCGGCACGTCGAACTACTCGCCGAAATTCCTCGAGCTCGGCGGCCCCGGCGTCGAGGGCGTTTATGTCATGACGACCTTCTTCCCCGCCGACCCGCGGCCGGAAGTGCAGGATTTCGTCAAGGCCTACCGCGCCAAGTACGATGCCGAGCCCGACAGCTTCAGCGCCGGCGCCTACGACACGATCGTGCTGTGGGCCAAGCTCGTGGAGGGCTGGGGCGCGACGCGCGAGGGCATGGAGACCGGCCTGCGCGAGATCAAGAACGTCCCCAGCGTCATCTACGGCAGCGTCACCTTCGACCAGGCCACGCGACGCGTCCAAGGCGCGAGCTACAAACGCCTCATCGTCCGCGACGGCAAGTTCGACCTGTGGGACGGCAAGACGCCGGCGTGACGTTTCGCCCCGTCATTGCCAGGAGCGCAGTGACGCGGCAATCCAGTGCGGCACGAAGCTCGCCTGCCGCCCTGGATCGCCACGACGCCGAGCGGCGTCTCGCGATGATGAGTGGGTAGCTGACGATGGGCCCCTGGCTCGACTACACGATCAACGGCCTCGTCGTTGGCAACGTCTACGCGCTACTCGCCGTCGGCCTCGCCCTGATCTTCGGCGTCAGCCACCTCATCAACTTCGCCCAGGGCTCGATCTATATGGTCGGCGCCTTCATCGGCTGGACCTGCGCCACCACCCTGCACACGCCGCTGCCAGTCACGATGCTCATCGTGACGCTCGGCTCCGCCCTGCTCGGCGTCATCATCGAGCGCATCGGCCTGCGCCCGCTCGCCCAATCCGCCCGCATCGCCCCGCTGCTCGCCACCATCGGCATCTCGTTCGCGCTCGACCAGACGGTCCAGCTCATCTTCTCGCCCGACCCGCGGGCGCTGGCCAACCCGCTGCCGAACTGGCGCATCCAGATCGGCCAGGGCACCATCGGAGCCCTCGACCTCCTGATCGCCGGCACCGGCCTCGTCAGCGCGGCCGTCCTGTTCGCCTTCCTGCGCTTCTCCCGCCTCGGCTGGGCCGTCCGCGCCACCGCACAGGATAGCGAGGCCGCCCGCCAGATGGGCGTCGACACCGATGCGGTGAACCGAATTGTGTTCGCCATCGCCGCCGGGCTGGGCGGGCTGTCCGGCCTGCTGGTCGGCATGTACTACAACCATATCGATACCGCGATGAGCTTCTCGGCCACGCTCAAGGGCATCGTCGCCCAGGTGATCGGCGGCATGGGCAACGTGCCGGGCGCCATCGGCGGCGCGATGTTGCTGGGCCTTACGGAATCGTTCGGCGTCGGCCTGTTCGGCTCCTCCTACCGCAACCTGTTCGCCTTCGTGCTCTTGCTGATCATGCTCGTCCTGCGCCCCAACGGCCTCTTCGCCGCCCGCCGCAGCGCCCCGCCCGAACCGCTCACCGGCACCTTCATCGCCCCCAGCCGCCCCTGGCGCATCCCCGCGCCGGTCGTGGTCGCCGCTGTGATCGCCGCAGCTCTGCTGCCGCTCGTGCCGAACGTCGGCTACGCCATGCAGGTCATGACCAACGCGTGGCTCTACGCCATCCTCGCCGTCAGCCTCACCCTTGTTGCCGGCACGCTGGGCCAGGTCTCGCTCGGCCAGGCCGGGCTGCTGCTGATCGGCGCCTACGCCTCCGCCCTGCTCGCGCTCGACCTTTCCTGGCCGGTCTGGCTCAGCATCCCCGCCGCGGGCGTGATCACCGCCGCCCTCGGCACCGCGCTCACCTGGCCCGCCTTCCGCCTTCGCTCGCACTATGTCTCGATCGCCACGCTCGGGATCGGCGAGATCGTCGGCCTCGTCATCCTGAATTGGGAGAGCCTGACCCGCGGGCCCATGGGTGTGCCCGGCGTGCCGCCGCTCGAGGCCGGCCCGCTCGACCTCAGCGGCCCACAAGCCGCCTACTGGGTGGCCCTCGCGGTGATGGTGCTGCTGGCGCTGGCGCAATCACGGCTGCTGCGCACCCATCTCGGCCGCACCTTTCGCGCCATCCGCGACGACGACGTCGCCGCCCGCACCTACGGCATCGCGCTCGACCGTTACAAAGGCCTCGCCTTCGCCGTCAGCGGCTTCGCCGCCGGCATCAGCGGCGCCATCTCCGCCCACTTGTACTCTTACATCAACAACGAGACCTGGACCTCCCAGGTCTCCATCCTGGCGCTGACCATGGTCATCCTCGGCGGCATGGGCAACGTGCTCGGTGCCATCATCGGCGCCGTCGTGCTGACCGGCCTGCCGGAAGTGTTCCGTTTCACCACCGAATACCGCATGCTGATCTATGGCCTCGTGCTGCTCCTGGTGATCCGCTTCCGCCCGCAGGGCCTGCTGGGCACCGCATGACGGCCATCCTCCTGCAAGCCGAGGGCATGACCCGGCGCTTCGGCGGCATCACCGCCGTGAACGACATTGGCTTCGCCCTGCACGAGGGCGAGATGCTGTCGATCATAGGCCCCAACGGCGCCGGCAAGACCACTTTGTTCAATCTGCTCAGCGGCCACGACCGCCCCGATGCCGGCCGCGTCCGGCTCGCCGGCACCGACGTGACCGGCTGGGCACCGGAGCGCCTGGCCGGGCAGGGGCTCGCCCGCACCTTCCAGCACGGCCGCGTCTTCGCCAACCTCAGCGTCCGCGACAACGTCGCCGTCGGCGCCCACAGCCGCCTCCGCGTGACCCGGCGCGGCCCACCCCTCCTCGGCGCTCTCCGCGAACTCGCCGAGGCCATGCTCCGACCGCGCGCCGTCCGCGCCGAGGAAGCCGCCCTGCAGGCCGAGATCACCGACATCCTCGCGCTGTTCGGCGACCGCCTCACCCCCCGCATCGACAACCCGGCCTACTCGCTCAGTTACGCCAACCGCCGCCGGGTCGAGATCGCCCGCGCCCTCGCGCTGCACCCCCGCCTCCTCCTCCTCGACGAGCCCACCGCCGGCATGAATGAGAGCGAAACCCTCGAGATGCAGGGCATCATCGGCGCCCTCAAGGCCCGCGGCCTCACCATCCTGCTGATCGAGCACAAGCTCGACCTCGTCATGCAGCTCTCCGATCGCGTCATCACCATGGACGACGGCATCCAAATCGCCGCTGGGACCCCCGAGCAAGTCCGCCACGACCCGGCCGTGCTGGAAGCCTATCTCGGACACCGCCATGTTGGTGCCGAACCCATGGCGGTCACGGTATGACCGCCCCGCTGCTCCGCCTCGACGGCATCGACACCTACTACGGCCCCGTCCAAGTCCATTTCGGCCTGTCGCTCGAAGTCCGCCCGGGCCAGATCGTCTGCCTGCTCGGCGGCAATGCCAGCGGCAAGTCGACCACCATGAAGATCATCCTCGGCCTCATCCAGCCCCGCGCCGGCCGCGTCTGGTTCGACGGCGCGGACATCACCGGCTGGCCCACGCCGAAGATCATCGGCCGCGGCATCGGCTCCGTCCCGGAAGCGCGCCGTCTGTTCGGCGCCATGACGGTCCGCGAGAACCTGCTGATGGGCGCCTTCACCCGCCGCGACCGCGCGGCCGTCGCCGCCGATTACGACCGCATGCTGACGCTGTTCCCCCGGGTCGCCCAGCGCATCAACAACCGCGCCGGGTCGCTGTCCGGCGGCGAACAGCAGATGGTCGCCATGGCCCGCGCGCTGATGGGCCGCCCGCGCCTGATCTGCATGGACGAGCCGACGATGGGCCTCTCGCCCCTCTACGTCGACCGCGTACTGGAACTGATTGCAACGATCCGGACCGAGGGCGTTTCGGTCTTCATGGTCGAACAGAATGCCAGCCTCGCCTTGCAAATCGCCCAATATGGCTACGTATTGCGAACGGGTGCGATCGCGCTATCCGGCCCCGCCGCCGACCTCGCCCGCGATCCACGCATCCGCGATGCCTATCTCGGCGGAGAGAAGACCAGTGACGCCGCCTAACGGGAGACCCACCGCATGACCCCACTTCGGCTCGGCTTCTTCTCCCGCGTGCTCGACCGCGCCGCCCCGCCCGAGCGGTACCGCCTCGGCATCGAGCAGATCGTTCATGCCGACCGGCTCGGCTTCGACACCGCCTGGGTCGCGCAGCACCATTTCCACGAAGACGAGGGCGGCCTGCCCGCCCCGCTGGTCTTCCTCTCGCACGCCGCCGCCCGCACCAAGCGCATCCGCCTGGCCACCGGCATCATCACCCTGCCGCTCGAGATGCCGCTGCGCGTCGCCGAAGACGCCTCCGTGCTCGACATGCTCTCCGGCGGCCGCATCGAAATCGGCGTCGGACCCGGCGGCAACCTCTCCGCCTTCCAAGCCTTCGGCCTCGACCCCGCGGCCCGGCACCGCCTGATGAGCGACAATCTCGACGTGCTGCGCCGGGCCTGGCGCGGCGAGACGCTCGAGGGCGGCGACCGTCTCTACCCCGCTGACCCCAGCCTGGCCGACCGCATCTGGCAGGCCACCTTCTCGCCCGAGGGCGGCCGTATCGCGGGTGCGGCCGGCGACGGCCTGCTGCTGTCCCGCACCCAGCCCCGCCCGGCCGACCGCCCCGACATGACGATCGACGAGATCCAAGCGCCGATCCTCGACGCCTATTACGGCGCGCTGCCCAGCGGCAAAGCGCCCCGCGTGCTCGCTTCCCGCTCCGTCTTCGTGGCCGACAGCCGCGCCGAGGCGATGCGCTGGGCCGCCGAGGGCCTGCAGACCTTCCGCGCCAGTCGCGGCCTCTCCGGCGGCACGCTGGCCGAGTGGCTGGTCGAGGCCAACAGCCACGTCGGCACCCCCGCCGACGTCATCGAATCGCTCGCCGCCGAAAGGACGCTCGAACGCACCACCGAGCTCTCCGTCCAGGTCCACTCCATCGACCCCCCACACCAGATGATCCTCCGCTCCCTCGAATTGATGGCCGAGATCGTCGCCCCCGCCCTCGGCTGGATCGGCCCCGACGTGAAAACCCGCCAAGTCGCATGATGTGTCACTGCGAGGCGCGCGGCGCCGCGGCAATCCAGGGCGGCACGCACCGCTCTTGCCGCCCTGGATTGCCACGCCGCCCCGTGGCGGCTCGCGATGAGGCGCTATGATGGACGCCATCGACACCCTGCTCGGCATCGAGCCCGGCTCGTTCCTCGACACGATCCGCCGGCAAAAGCCCGTCACCCGCGACAACGCCCAGGCCAGCTTCGACGCGCTGTTGGCGCCCGCCGACCCGCAGGACATGAGCGCGGCGGAGCGGGCCGCCATCGCCTACTTCGTCGCCGGCCTGCACCGGGAGGGCATGGACTTCTACCGCGCGCCCCTGTCCGAGCCGGTGGTCGCGGCACTCGACCAGGAGATCGAGCGCGCTGCCGGTGCGGGACCATACGGCCGTTTCCCCGCCGGCCCACTCACCGCCGAAGACGAGCCCGGCCCCAGCTACACTGCCGCGGCCGCATTGGACCCGCGCCTGACCGCCGCCCTCGAACACGTCCACATGCTCGTCTTCCACCCCCGCGACGCCGCCCCGGCGCACATGCGGGCGCTCGAAGCCGCCGGCTGGACGGCGACCGGCATCGTCACCCTCTCCCAACTCGTCGCCTTTCTAGCCTTCCAGCTTCGCGTCGCCGCCGGGCTGCGAGCGCTTGACGGGAGCCGCGCATGAGCGAGAGCCCAAACGTCTTCACCCGCGCCATGCTCGACTGGGCGCCGTGGATCGATCCGGTGCCCGAAGCCGAGCTCACCGACCGCCAGCGCGCCGGCCTCGTCGATCCGGCCCGCGCCAAGAACCCCTATTTCCGCCTCCTCGCCCGCGACCCGGACGCGCTGGGCGCCCGCACCCGCACCGACAAGGACATCTTCTACAACGTCAGCGCCGGGCTGCCGCGCGCCGATCGCGAACTCGCCGCCGCCGCCGCTTCCCGGCTCAACGGCTGCATCTACTGCGCCTCCGTCCACGCCCGCTTCGCCGCCACCTACTCCAAGCGCGACGCCGACGTGGACCGGTTGTTGGCCGAGGGCGTCGGCACCGATCTCGGCGACCGCTGGAACGCCATCGTCGCGGCCGCTACCGCGCTCACGGCGACGCCGCCCCGCTTCGGCGACGCCGAAATCGCCCGCTTGCGCGCTGTCGGCCTGGACGATCTGGAGATCGCCGACGTGATCCATGCCGCGTCGTTCTTCAACTGGGCCAACCGCCTGATGCTGTCCCTTGGCGAGCCCGTGGCCGCTTGACCCCCTGTTGGCTCTGCGGGCCAAAGGATGCTAAGGCCCCCACGATTGGCGGACGATCGTTGCCGCCCCCCTCGGCGGAAGCTGCGAAGGAAGATTGACTGATGGCAAAGAATAACGTCGGCCGCGTGACCCAGGTGCTCGGCGCCGTGGTCGACGTGCAGTTCGAAGGCGAGCTCCCGTTCATCCAGAACGCGTTGATCGCCAAGAACAACGACAAGAATCTCGTGCTCGAAGTGTCGCAGGAACTGGGCGAGCGCACCGTCCGCTGCATCGCCATGGACAGCACCGACGGGATGGTCCGCGGCTCCGAAGTGGTCGACACCGGCGCCCCGATCAGCGTCCCCGTCGGCCCCGAGACGCTGGGCCGCATCCTCAACGTCATCGGCGAGCCGATCGACGAGCGCGGCCCGGTCGGCGAGAAGATGCGCTACCCGATCCACCGCCCGGCCCCTTCCTTCGAGGAGCAGGCAACGTCGGCCGAGATCCTCGTCACCGGCATCAAGGTCGTCGACCTGCTCGCGCCCTACCTCAAGGGCGGCAAGATCGGCCTGTTCGGCGGCGCCGGCGTCGGCAAGACCGTGCTCATCCAGGAGCTGATCAACAACATCGCCAAGGCCCATGGCGGCGTCTCGGTGTTCGCCGGCGTCGGCGAGCGGACCCGCGAGGGCAACGACCTGTATCACGAGATGATCGACGCCGGCGTCATCAAGCTCGGCGAGGGTACCACCGAGGGCAGCAAGGTCGCCCTGGTCTATGGCCAGATGAACGAGCCGCCGGGCGCCCGCGCCCGCGTCGCCCTCTCGGGCCTGTCGCTGGCCGAATACTTCCGCGACGAGGAAGGCCAGGACGTGCTGTTCTTCGTCGACAACATCTTCCGCTTCACCCAGGCCGGCGCCGAAGTCTCCGCCCTCCTCGGCCGCATCCCCTCCGCGGTGGGCTACCAGCCCACCCTGGCCACCGACATGGGCGCCCTGCAGGAGCGCATCACCAGCACCAAGAAGGGCTCGATCACCTCGGTCCAGGCCATCTACGTACCGGCCGACGACCTCACCGACCCGGCCCCCGCCACCTCCTTCGCCCACTTGGACGCCACCACGGTGCTCAACCGCGCCATCTCCGAGAAGGGCATCTACCCGGCCGTCGACCCGCTCGACTCCACCAGCCGCTCGCTGGACCCTCGCATCGTCGGTGACGAGCACTACGCGGTTGCCCGCGAAGTGCAGCGCGTGCTGCAGACCTATAAGAGCCTGCAGGACATCATCGCCATTCTCGGCATGGACGAACTCTCCGAAGACGACAAGCTGATCGTCGGACGCGCCCGCCGGATCGAGAAGTTCCTCTCGCAGCCGTTCCATGTCGCCGAAGTCTTCACCGGCAGCCCGGGCATCTTCGTGCCGATCGCCGATACGGTGCGCTCGTTCAAGGAGATCTGCGACGGTAAGCATGACGGCCTGCCGGAAGCCGCCTTCTACATGGTCGGCACGATCGACGATGCCGTGAAGAAGGCCGAATCGCTGAAGGTGGCGGCCTAACCATGCCGACGCTGCTCGAGATCGTCGCTCCCGACCGGTTGCTGCTGTCGCAGCCGGTCGACATGGCCGTGATCCCGGCATCGGAAGGCGAGATGGGCGTGCTGCCGGGTCACAGCCCGATGATCGTGCTGCTCCGCGGCGGCACGATTACGCTGCACGAGGGCGGTCGCCCGACCGCGCAGCTTTACGTGAGCGGTGGGTTCGCCGAGATCACCCCGGAGCGTTGCACCGTGCTGGCCGACGAGGCGACGCCGATCGCGGAGGTCTCGCGGGCAACCGGCGAGGAGCGGCTGAAGCAGGCCGAGGCGGATTACGCGGCCGTGGACAAGATGAACGTGCCCGCGATCGACGCCGTGCAGGCGCGGATGCAGTCCGCCCGCGCCATGATCGCGGCAGCCGGCGCGCCGTAACGCGGTTTTGTCGCGACCGACGCTGGCTGCGCCGCGTGTGTGACCTGCCGGTCATAGTCGCGGCCCAGGGCTGACTGTAAGAAATCCGTCATGAAACACTGGTCCTTGAACGACGTGGCCTGGGACAGCTTCGCCGCGTCCCAGGTCGACCCCGACATCGTGCCGCTGGTCAAGGCGGCGGCGATGGTCGAGAAGAACGGGCTCGACTACGCGGTCTATCTCGGCCGGGTCTTCGCCGACGATCCCGACTTCCGCCAGGCCAGCGACAACTGGGCCATCGAGGAGGTCCAACACGGGGACGCACTGGGCAAATGGGCCACCTTGGCCGATCCCACTTGGGATTTCGACGCGGCCTTCCAGCGCTACCGCAATGGCTACAAGCTGCCGCTCGACGTCGATGCGAGCGTCCGCGGGTCTCGCACCGGCGAGCTGATCGCCCGCTGCATGGTCGAGACCGGGACCAGCAGCTACTACACGGCGTTGGCGGACGCGACGGACGAGCCGGTGCTCAAACAGGTGTGCAAGCTGATCGCGGCGGACGAATACCGGCACTTCAAGCTGTTCTACGACCACATGCGCCGCTATCTCGGGCGCGAGAAGCTCGGTCTGTTCTCACGCCTCAAGATCGCTGGCGGCCGGATCACGGAAAGCGAGGATGACGAGCTGGCCTACGCATACCATTGCGGCAACGAGCCGGAAGGCGTGGCCTATGATCACAAGCGCTGCATCGCCGGCTACATGGGCCGGGCCATAAGCTTCTATCAGTGGCGGCACATCGAACGCAGCACGGGCATGGTGCTCAAGACAGTCGGGCTGCCGCCCCGCGGACGTCTGGGCGAGGGTGCAGCGCGGCTGGCGTGGTCGTTGCTGCAGCGCCGGCGGAAGTCGTTCGACAAGGTGCTCGAGGTCAAGCTGGCGGCTTAGCGCTGCCCTCCCGGTGCTCCAAGACCTGCATGAACCGGCGGGCAAGCGCTCCATACAGGGGGCGCCGGCAGATCAGGCGGGAGACGCCGTAGGCGAGCAACGAGGTGGCCATCAGCGGAATGGTCATCTTCTGGTTCTCGGTCATCTCGAGCACGATGACGGCCGCGGTGATGGGCGCCTGCACCACGCCCGAGAAATAGCCCACCATCCCCAGCAGCACGATCGCGCCGGTCGGCCCCGGCATGAACGCCGTCAATGATTGGCCAAGCCCGGCGCCGACCGCGAGCGAGGGCGCGAAGATGCCGCCGGGTATGCCGCTCAGATAAGACACCGTCGTAGCCGCGAACTTGGCCAGGAAGAACATCGCCGGCAGCTCCGCGCGACCCTCGACCATCGACCGCGCCTGCTCGTATCCGGTGCCGTAGGTCGCGCCGTGGCTCAGCAGGCCGAGGATGGCGATGACGAGCCCGCAGCAGCCGGCGAAGGCCAGCGGCCGGCGGGAGAAGGCGCGGCCCATGATGCCGGTGCGTCCGTTGGCGAAGCGGACCAGGCACTCGCTGAACCCGCCGCCGAGACCGCCGCCCACGATGCCGCAGACGAACACGCCGAGCCAGGCGGAGCCGAGGTCGAACTCGGCGCCCGTAGTGCCGAAATAGGCGTAGTTGCCCACCAGCGACAGCGTCGCGATGCCCGAGATGATCACCGCCGTCAGCACCGTGCCACTGGTGCGCGCTTCGAAGGAGTGGCTCAGCTCTTCGATGGCGAACACCACGCCCGCCAGCGGCGTGTTGAAGGCGGCCGATACTCCTGCCGCGCCGCCCGCCAGCACGAGCGCGCGCTGCGCCTCGGCCCGCGGCAGCCGAAGCCGCGCCCCGAGCGCCTGCATGATAGACGCGCTCACCTGCACTGTCGGGCCCTCGCGCCCGATCGACGCGCCGCTCAGCAGGCCCAACAGGGTGAGCATGACCTTCCCGAACGCGATGCGCAGCGACAGGATGCGCGCGACCACCGCCGGGTTGTGGATGTGCATGGACGCGATGACTTGCGGGATGCCGCTGCCCTGCGCGCCGGGGAAGACGTGCTGCGTGAGCCAGACCGACAGGACCAAGCCGGCCGGGCACAGGAGAAGCGCGAGCCATGGATTGGGGCCGACCGCGAGCTCGAAGCCGGCACTGGCCCAATCGGCCAGTTGCGCGAACGCGATGGCCGCGAGGCTCACGATGACGGCCCCACCCCAGATGGCGATCCGCCGCCGCCAAAGCCGCGGCGACGTCAGCGGACCGCGGCGCAAGCGCTTGATGGACCGCGCAGAGGGACGCAGCCTCATGCGACCGCGCGGATCTTCGACGGGCGTAGTTCCGGCAGCGCGGCCAGCGCCAGCAGCACCGAGCCCAACCCGGCCGAGGCGAGCACCCAGAGGGCCGTCTCATTGCCGTAGCGGTCGGCGAGCTGTCCGGCCACTGCCGTGCTGAGCGTCGCACCCAGCCCGGCGGCCAAGCCGAACATGCCCATGCACAGCGTGAAGCGCTCCGTGCCCCGCGTGAGGTCGGCCGCGATCAGCGGCAGCATGACGCCGAACCCGGCGGCGCTGATTCCGTCGAGCATCTGGATGAACGGCAGGAACTTGCCCCCGCCGAACAGCGCCAACAGCACGCCCCGCACCGGAACGGCGAGGAAGGTGAGAGCGATTACGGGCCGCCGCCCCCAATGGTCTGCCAGGCGGCCGACATGCGGCGACGCATATGCCACCAGAAGCTGCGGCAGCACGATGCAGGCAGCGATCACGATGCTAGCCTGCTTGCCGAGCGATTTGGTCACCTCGCCGGCCACGAGCGGCAGCATCGCGGCATTGCCGAGGTGGAACAGGGTGACGATCGCGGCGAACACGAGCACGCGCCAGCTCAGCAGCAAGCGGAAGGCGTCGCGCCAGCCGCTGCCAGGAGCCGCGTCGGCGGCGGGCGCCGTGGGCCGCCGCTGCGGGATCCAGAACAGCGCCGCGATGCCCGGCAACATCAGCGCGGCGGTCAGATAGAACACTGCGACTTCGGACACATAGGACCCGACCGCGCCCATCACGGCAGCCGCGATGCCGTTGCCCAGCGCGGCGAAGCGCGAGTTGCGGCCGACCCGCTCGCCCAGCGCGGCCCGGCCAACCAGCGCCAGGCTCATCGCCGCGATGGCCGCCGGCAACATGGCGCTGGCAAACCCGTGCAGCACCTCGGCCGCCAGCACCGCCAGCCACTCCGGCCAGATCGCGAGCATGGTGGCGCTGATGCAGATCGCCACGCAGGCCGCCAGCGCGGCCAGGCGCTTGTTGTACAGCCAGTCGACCAGGGCGCCCCCCGGCAACTGGCTGATCATGCCGGCGATCGTGCCGAGGCTGAGCGCCGTCCCGATCTCGCCCTGGGTCCAGGCCTCCGTGCTCAGGTAGACGGCGATGAAGGGCCCGAAGCCGGTCTGCACGTTGGCGACGAAGAAATTGTGCCAGTCGAGCGCGCGTTGACCAGGGCCGGTGGCGCCGCTCATTTGCCGGAGGCGGGCATTCCGGGCGGCGACGGCGGCACCGCCATCGTCACCGGTGGCGCGTCCAGGCGCGGGGCGGGCTTGTAGTCCGGCGTCGCCTTGATCTGGTCCGCCGTCATTTCGAGCCGGATCTGGTAATGCTCCGCTGCCGGCAGGAAGTGCAGCGCGCGCCAGGCGACCGCGATCCGGCGGTTGCCGACCCCCAGGAAGCCGCCGAAATCGATCAGCGCGGCCTTGGGCACCCCCTGGTCATCGACCAGCACATCGACGATGCGGCCCACCTCGTTGCTGTTCGGGTCGTGCACCGTGCGGCCCAGGATGCGGGTCGCCTCGCCCTTGTAGATGAGTTCCTGGTTGGCTGGGGCCGGCGATGGCGGCGGATCGTCCGCGTGAGCCGGGCTCCCGCAGAGCAGCAGGAGGGCAAGCGACAGTGCGGCACGGTCGAGCGACATCGGCCGACCGTGCCGTTTGGTCGCGGCCGGAGCAAGAGATCGATCACACACGCACGAGCTTGATGCGCTTTCCATCGACGCCCAGGGTGATGCTACCCGCCTTCAGCAGCAGCGCGTCCTCGCCGAACACCTCGCGGCGCCAGCCGGTCAGCACGGGGATGTCGGGCGCGTCCTCGGAGGCGAGGCGGTCGAGTTCGTCGGATGTCGCCAGCAAGCGAGGGGCGACGTTGTGGTGCTCGCACTTGGCCGCCAGCAGCACCTTCAGCAGCGAGACCAGTGCCGGCGATGGCTTGGCCCCATCGCGCGTGCGCGGGGCAGCGGGCAACGCGTCCTCGGGCAGGGCAGCCGCCTCGCGCAGGGCGGCCAGCAGCCCGGCCCCGGTCTTGCCCTCCGCCAAGCCCCGCGTCACGCCGCGGATGCGGCTGAGCGCCTCGACCGTGGTCGGGGCGCTGGCGGCGATCTCGAGCAGGCTTTCGTCCTTGACCAGCCGCTGGCGCGGAATGTTGATGCGTTGCGCCTCCCGCTCGCGCCAGGCCGTGGCGGCGCGCAGCAGGCCGAGCATGCGGCGGTTGCTGCTCCGTGGCCGCAGCCGCTCCCATAGTGACTCAGGGTCGGCGCGGTAAGTGCTGGGCTCGGCCAGGATGGCCATCTCCTCGCGCACCCACTCCAGCCGGTTCTCCCGCTCCAGCCGCTCGCACAGGGTTTGATACACCAGACCCAACCAGGTCACGTCCGCGGCGGCGTAGGCGATCTGCGCGGCCGAGAGCGGCCGGGCAGACCAGTCGCTGAACCGATGCGCCTTGTCGATGTGGCCGCCGGTGGTGGCCGAGACGAGCGCGTCGTAGCCGACCTGGTCGCCGAAGCCCGCGACCATCGCCGCCACCTGGGTGTCGAAGATCGGCTTCGGCACCACCCCGAACAACTCGAGGAAGATCTCCACGTCCTGCCGCGCCGCGTGGAACACCTTGACCACCGACGTGTCGGCCAGCAGGTCTCCGAGGCAGGCGAGGTCGATCCCGTCCGCCTGGGCGTCGATCACCGCGACGTCGTGCTCGCCCGCCAGTTGCACGACGCACAGCTCCGGGTAATAGGTCCGCTCGCGCATGAACTCCGTGTCGATCGAGACGAAGCTGTCGGTGCGCAATCGGCTGCACAGCGCGGTCAACGTATCGGTATCGGTGATCAGGACGGGGGTGGGAAAATCGGGCGAGGGCTTGCGTGGCATGGGGCGCCTCAATACAGAGCGCGATCTGTCACCGCAAACTGGCGTTTCGTTTCATGCACGCTTATCGCACCCACACATGCGGCGCGCTCCGCGCTTCGGACGCTGGAAGCGAGGTTCGCCTGTCCGGGTGGATCCATAGCAAGCGCGATCATGGCGGCCTCCTATTCGTCGATCTGCGCGACCATTACGGCCTGACCCAATGCGTGCTGCCCGCCGGCAGCCCGGGCTTCGAGACGGTAGACGCACTGCGGCAGGAGAGCGTGATCACCGTCACGGGCCGGGTCGTGATGCGGAGCGAGGGCACCATCAACCCGAAGCTGCCGACCGGCGAGATCGAGCTGCAGGTGAGCGACGTCAGTGTGCAGAGCGCGGCCGACGTGCTGCCGATCCAGGTGGCGGGCGAACACGCCTATCCGGAGGAGCTGCGGCTGCGCTACCGCTTCCTCGACCTGCGGCGGGACCGTTTGCAGAAGGCGATGATCCTGCGCGCCAACATCATCGACAGCATCCGGCGGCGGATGATCGCGACCGGGTTCAACGAATTCCAAACGCCGATCCTGACGGTGTCCTCGCCCGAGGGGGCGCGCGACTTCCTGGTGCCGGCGCGGCTGCATCCCGGCAAGTTCTACGCCCTGCCGCAGGCGCCGCAGCAGTTCAAGCAGCTCTGCATGGTGGCCGGCTTCGACCGCTACTTCCAGATCGCTCCCTGCTTCCGCGACGAGTCGGGCCGAGCCGACCGGACGCTGAGCTTTTACCAGCTCGACGTCGAGATGAGCTTCGTCACCCAAGATGACGTGTTCGCCGCCATGGAGCCGGTGGTCCGCGGCGTGTTCGAGGAGTTTGCGGACGGCAGAACGGTGGATCCCGGACCATGGCGGCACATCCCCTATGCGCAGGCGATGCTCGAGTACGGGTCGGACAAGCCCGACCTGCGTAACCCGCTCATCATAAGAGACGTGACGGCCCAGTTCGCCGGCTCGGGCTTCGGGCTGTTCGCCAAGATCGCCGCTTCGGGCGGCGTAGTCCGGGCCATTCCGGCGCCGGATGCTGGCGGCCGTCCGCGGGGCTTCTTCGACAAGCTGAACGAGTGGGCGCGCGAGCAGGGGGCCGGCGGGCTCGGCTACATCGCCTTCGACGGCGAGGGCGCGAAAGGGCCGATCGCCAAAAATCTCGAGCCGGACCGGGTCGAGGCGATCCGCACGGCGTGCGGCCTGCAGGCGGGCGACGCGGTGTTCTTCGCCGCCGGCAAGCCGGACGAGGCGCCCAAATTCGCCGGCTCCGTCCGGACCCGGCTCGCCAACGAGCTCGGCCTGATCGAGGAGGGCGCGTTCCGCTTTTGCTGGATCGTCGACTTCCCGATGTACGAGCTGAACGAGGACACAAAGCGGATCGACTTCAGCCATAACCCGTTCAGCATGCCGCAGGGCGAGCTCCAGGCGCTGAACGAACGCGACCCGCTGACCATCGGAGCCTACCAGTACGACATCGTCTGCAACGGCTACGAGATGGCCTCGGGCGCCATCCGCAACCATAAAGCCGAGATCATGCTCAAGGCGTTCGAAGTCGCGGGCTATCCCGGCAGCGCCGTGGAGGAGCAGTTCGGCGGCATGCTCAATGCCTTCCGCTACGGCGCGCCGCCGCACGGCGGGATGGCGGCCGGCATCGACCGCATCGTCATGCTGCTGGCCAACGAGCCCAACTTGCGCGAGGTCAACCTGTTCCCGATGAACCAGCAGGGCGAAGATCTCATGATGGGCGCCCCGTCCGTGGTGGCGCCGGCCCAATTGCGCGAGCTGTCGATCAAGATCGACCTGCCGCTCAAGGCCAAAGCCGGATAACGCGCTGGGGGCTCATGGTCGTCGACACCCATATCCACGTCGTGGGCGACCCGGCCCGCTATCCGCTCATTCCCGACCGCGCCTACACGCCGGCGGTCGCGACCATCGCCCAGCTCGAGGCGCTCGGCGCGCCGCTCGGCGTGACCCGCTTCGTGGTGGTGCAGCCGAGCTTCTACGGCACCGACAACACTCTGCTGCTGGAAACGCTGGCCGCCTTGGGACCGCGCGGCGCCGGCGTGGCCGTGCTCGACCCGGCGGCGACCGGCGAGGGCGACGCGCTGCGGCTCGCCGCGTCCGGCATACGCGGCCTCCGCATCAATCTATATAGTGGGCCGTCTGCCGGGCCGGGCTTGTCGGAGCGCTTGGCGGCGGTCTCCGGGTTGGCCAAGCGCATGCGGGCGCATGTGCAGGTGATTGCCGAGCTGCCAGTGCTGCTCGAGGCCGCCGATCGGCTGGCCCAATCCGACGTGCCGGTCGTCATCGACCATTACGGCCTGCCGGGCCGAGCCCGGCCGGACAGCGACGCAGGCCAGGGACTGCTCGCGCTGGTGCAACTCCCGCATGTCTGGATCAAGCTTTCGGCGCCCTACCGCGTGACGGGCGACGCGCGCGGCATCACGCCCGACCCACTCTGGCTTTCGGCGCTGCTCCAGGCGGCGCCGACTCGCTGCGTGTGGGGCAGCGACTGGCCGCACACGCCGCCCCATGCCGACCAGCGGGGCTCTACCGTTCAGGCCGACTATCGGGCGCTCGAGTATGCCGCGCTGGTCGACGCGTTCCGCCAGGCGGTCGGGGACCGGTCCGTCGCGGACCTGGTCATGCACGACAACGCCATGCGGCTCTACGGCTTCTGAACCGCTGGCCTACTCGGCCGGCTGGCGGATGGCGATGCGCGGGACGATGGTGACCGCCGCGAGGCCCGCCAGGGTGATCACGAACATCGCCCAGAACGTCAGATGCAGCGCATGCCCGAGCGCCGCCTGCACCGACAGATCGCCAAGGGCCTGACCCGGGCGCTCCAGCAAGGTGCGGATCTGGCTGTAGCTGATCGCTCCGCCCGCATTGTCGGCCAGGCTCGCGTTCAACACGCCGCCAAGCAGCGTCGCGCCGAACGTGCTGCCAAGATTGCGGGCAAAGATGTTCGAGGCCGTCGCCGCGCCGCGCTCCGCCCAGCCGACGCTGCCTTGGATCAGCACGATGGCCGACGTGCTGAGGAATCCCATCCCGACCCCCATCACCAGCGACCCGGCCCCTGCGATCAGCGGCGACAGGCCCGGCGCCAGGAACAGCATCATGCTCGACCCGAGCGGAAGCAGTAGGCCGCCGACGAGCATGGTGCCGCGCAGGCCGATGGCAGGGAAAAGGCGCCGGGTCGCATAGAACGCCCCGACCGGCCAGCCGAACGACATCGCCGTCAGCGTGAAACCGGCCACCAGCGCGGTGCGCCCGAGCACGCCCTGGACATACATCGGCAGGAAGGCGCTCAGCCCGATAAGTGCCATGCCGAACAGCAGCGTGGCCGCGTTGGCCGACGCGATCGGGCGGCGGCTCCATAGGCCGAACGCCAGCATCGGGTCATCGACCCGCCGCTCCTGCACCACGAACAGGGCCGCCGTGACCGCGAAGATCGCCAGCGCGAGGGTCACGTTGGTGGACGACGTGCCGATCTCGGTCAGCGCGGTCATCAGCGCCGCGATCGAGGTCGTGAACAGGACTGCGCCGATCACGTCGACCTTGCGTTGCGCGGTGGCGACCTTCTCCTTGAGGAAAATCACGAACATCACCGACGCGATCAGGCCAACCGGCAGGTTGATCCAGAACACCCAAGCCCAGTTCAGATGCTGCGTGATCAACCCGCCTGCCAACGGGCCGAGCACGGAGGAGATGCCCCAGACACTCGACAGATAGCCCTGCACCCGGCCGCGCTCGTGCACCGGGTAGAGGTCGCCGACGATGGTCAGCACGATCGGCTGGATCGCGCCCGCGCCCGCACCCTGCAGAAGGCGGTAGCCGATCAGGACCGACATGGACGTCGCAAAGCCGCAGAGCAGCGACCCGGCGAGGAAGATCGCGATGCCGACCAGCAGCACCGGCTTGCGGCCGAACATGTCGGCCAGCTTGCCGAACACGATGGTGGTCGACGTCTGGGCGAGGAGGAACGCGGAGAACACCCAGGCATAGAGACGCAGGTTGCCGAGTTGCGCCGCAATCTGGGGCATGGCGGTCGAGACGATGGTCGCTTCGATCGCGACCATGAACATGGCGGCCATGACAGCGACCATGACGAGGGGGCGGCGGATGGTTGTATCGGTCATGGCAATGCTTCGTAACGGAGGAGGTCTCGAAAGGAACGGTTGAACTTCGCTTGATGCCGGGCTGCCGGCGTCCCTGTCATCAAACTGTCATCGAACTGCAACCTGAGTGCCGTCCAACGCTGTCACAACCCGCTCCGTTGGACCGCCGACGCAACATCAGCGGTCGGTACACAAGCCTCAACGAGGAACTCATATGAAATTCACTTCCATGGTGCTGGCGTCGGCTGCGCTGACCTGCGCCGCCGCCCTCCCGACTGCCGCGCAGCAGATCACCGGCGCCGGTGCGACATTCCCAGCTCCGGTGTATACCAAGTGGGGCGAGGCCGCGAAGTCGGCCATCGGCGTCGAGCTGAACTATCAGGCCATCGGCTCCGGTGGCGGCCAGAACCAGATCATGAACCGCACGGTCGACTTCGGTGCGTCCGACGCGCCGGTCGATGCGGCGAAGCTCGCCTCAAACAACCTGGTGCAGTTCCCGATGGTGATGGGCGCGGTCGTGCCGATCGTCAACCTGCCCGGGATCGAGGCCGACCAGATCAAGCTGACCGGCGAGATCTTGGCCGACATCTACGAAGGCAAGATCACCAAGTGGAACGACGCCAAGATCGAGGCGCTGAACCCGGGTGTCAAGCTGCCCAGCATCGCGATCGCCCCCGTCTACCGCGCCGACGCCTCGGGCACGTCCTATGTGTTCACCAGCTATCTCTCCTCGGCCAGCGCCAGCTGGAAGTCCGGCGTGGGCGCCAGCACCAGCGTCAAGTGGCCGGTCGGTAACGGCGCGCGCGGCAACGATGGCGTCGCCGGCAGCGTCAAGCAGGTCCGCGGCGGCATCGGCTACGTCGAGAACGCCTATGCCAGCCAGAACCACCTCGCCACCACCGAGCTGAAGAACAAGGAGGGCGAGTTCGTCAAGCCGACCATGGCCAGCTTCCAGGCCGCGGCGTCCAACGCGAACTGGAAGGATGCCGCCGACTACGCCGTCAGCCTGATCGATCAGCCCGGCAAGACCAGCTGGCCGATCGTGTCGGCCACGTTCCTGCTGCTGCCCAAGGATCCCAAGGACCCCGCCCGTGAGCAGTTGGTGTTGAAATGGGTCAACTGGGACTATGAGCACGGCGACGCCATCGCCTCGCAGCTCGAATACGTCCCGCTGCCGGCCGCCGTGAAGGACATGGTCCGCTCCACCTGGAAACAACAATTAGCCTATAAGTAACCACGGCCCGCGGTCTCCGGGCTCGGCCCGGGGACCCACCGGCTCCAAACGACGTTTTCTACAGGAACCAACGTGTCAGAGGCCCTCGCTGCCGCTCCCGCATCAAAAACCATCCCTCCACGGCCAAGACGCGGCGCCAGCACTGGCGACGCCGTCTTCGCCCTCCTCGCAAGGGGATCTGGATTACTTGTGCTGGTGCTCCTGGGCGCCATCATCGTCACGCTCTTCGTGGGCGGACTCCCCGCCTTCCGTGAGTTCGGTGCGAATTTCCTGGTCGACACCAACTGGGACCCCGTCCAAAACACATATGGCGGCGCTGTCGCGATATATGGAACGCTGATCACCTCGGTCATCGCGCTCGTCCTTGCCGTGCCGATCTCGTTCGGCATCGCCATCTTCCTCACCGAACTCGCCCCCGCCTGGCTGCGCCGGCCGGTCGGCACCGCGGTCGAGCTGCTGGCCGCCGTCCCGTCCATCATCTACGGCATGTGGGGCTTCGCCGTGCTCGTGCCGTTCATGGCCACGTATGTCGAGCCGCCCTTGATCGACAACCTCGGCGACCTCCCGGTCATTGGCGACCTGTTCTCCGGCGCGCCGTTCGGCACCGGCATCTTCACCGCCTCGGTCGTGCTCGCGATCATGATCATCCCGTTCATCTCGGCCACCATGCGCGACGTCTTCCTGACCGTGCCGGCCGTCTACAAGGAAAGCGCCTACGGCCTGGGCTCGACCACCTGGGAGGTGATGCGCTCGATCGTGCTGCCCTACACGCGCACCTCGGTCGTCGGCGGCATCATGCTCGGCCTGGGCCGCGCGCTCGGCGAGACCATGGCCGTCACCTTCGTCATCGGCAACGCCAACCGCATCACCCCCAGCCTGTTCGGTCCCGGCAACACGATCGCCTCGATCGTGGCGCTCGTGTTCCCCGAAAGCCCGGCCGGCAGCTTGAAGCTCTCCTCGCTGCTGGCACTGGGGTTCATCCTGTTCGTGATCTCCTTCATCGTGCTCGCCCTCTCGCGGCTGTTGCTCCGGCCCGGAGTGCGGACATGAGCGGTTCCGCCGCGGCGCTGCCGCGGGTCGCGCGCGACGCGGCGGTCGCCCGTGCGCTCGGGCGACGCCGGCGCACCTCGGACCGGGTCGTCCGCACCCTGTGCTGGATCGCGGCTGGCATCGGCCTGTTCTTCCTGGCCTCGATCCTCGTGACCTTGCTCATGCTCGGCTACAAGGGGTTGTCGCTCGGCGTGTTCACGCACATCACCCTGCCGCCGGGCTCGCAGGGCGGGTTGTTGAACGCCATCATCGGCAGCCTCATCCAGACCGCGCTGGGCACGCTCATCGGCACGCCGATCGGGCTGATGGTCGGCACCTACTTGTCGGAATACGCGGCCGGGTCGAAGCTCGGCGACGTGATCCGGTTCGTCTCCGACATCCTGCTTTCGGCGCCGAGCATCCTGATCGGCCTGTTCGTCTACCAGATCCTGGTCAACCCGTTCGGCGGCTTCTCCGGCTGGGCCGGCGCGGTGGCGCTGGCGGTGATCGTGATCCCGATCGTGGTCCGCACGACGGAGGACATGCTGCGCCTGATCCCGACCGCATTGCGCGAGGCGGCGATGGCGCTGGGTGCGCCGAAGTGGAAGACGATCGTGTTCGTCTGCTACCGTGCGGCGCTCGACGGGATCATGACCGGCGTGCTGCTCGCCATCGCGCGCATCGCCGGCGAAACGGCGCCGCTGCTGTTCACCTCGCTGGGCAACCTCAACTGGTCGCTCGACATGTCGCGCCCGATGAGCAGCCTGCCGGTGACCATCTACCAGTATGCCGGCTCGGCCTACGAGGATTGGGTGCAACTGGCATGGGTCGGGGCGCTGATCATCACGATCGGGGTGCTGGCGTTGAACATCGTGGCGCGGTTCGCGCTGCGGAAAAGGAATTGAGGATGTCGGTGACCCAAGACAGCACGGCGGGCTCGCAGGCCGGATCGACGGCAGGAACGATGAGCGCGATGCAAGCGCGGTCGTCCGCCGCCATCGGCACGCCGCGGCTGGCGATCAGGAACCTCGACTTCTTCTATGGCGCCAACAGGGCGCTCAAGGCGATCAACCTCGACCTGCCGGAGCGGCAGGTGACGGGCATGATCGGTCCGTCCGGCTGCGGCAAGTCGACGCTGCTCCGCTGCCTCAACCGGATGTACGACCTCTATCCGGGCCAGCGCGCCGAGGGCGAGGTGCTGATGGACGGGCAGAACATCATCGCCGCCGGCGTCGACCTGAACGACCTGCGCAGCCGGATCGGCATGGTGTTCCAAAAGCCGACCCCGTTCCCGATGTCGGTCTACGACAACATCGCGTTCGGCGTGCGGCTGCACGAGAAGCTGACCCGGGCCCAGATGGACGAGCGCGTCGAGTGGTCGCTCACCCGCGCGGCGCTGTGGACCGAGGTGAAGGACAGGCTGACCAGTCCCGCGGGCAGCATGTCCGGCGGCCAGCAACAGCGCCTCTGCATCGCCCGCACCATCGCGACCCGGCCGGAAGTCATCCTGCTCGACGAACCCACCTCCGCGCTCGACCCGATCAGCACGCTCAAGGTCGAGGAACTGATCGACGAGCTGAAGAGCGAGTTCACCATCGCCATCGTCACCCACAACATGCAGCAGGCCGCGCGCTGCGCCGACCAGGTGGCGTTCTTCTACCTCGGCGAGCTCATCGAGGTGGCGCCGGCGGGCCAGATGTTCACCGCGCCGAAGCAGAAGAAGACCCAGGAATACATCACCGGCCGCTTCGGCTGAGCGGAGGGAGCAGCACCATGTCCGACACCCCTCACATCGTGAAGAGCTTCACCCAGGAGCTGGACCGTTTGCGCGACATGCTGACCCAGATGGGCGGCATCGTCGAGAACCAGGTCGCGCTGGCCACCGACGCCATCGTCGGCCAGGACCCCGAGGTCGCCACCAAGGCGGTCCAGCAGGATGCCGCGGTCGACGCCCTCGAGCGGCAGATCGAGGCGGCGGTCATCCGGCTGCTGGCGTTGCGCCAGCCCATGGCGAGCGACCTGCGCCAGATCGTGGCCGGCCTGAAGATCTCGGCCCAGCTCGAGCGGATCGGCGACTACGCCAAGAACGTCGCCAAGCGCAGCATCGTGCTCGGACAGTTCACCCTGCCGTTCAGCCTGATCGGACTGACCACCATGGCGCGGCTCGCGCAGGAAAACCTGCGCCTCGTCATCGACGCCGTCGGCGAGAACGACGACGCCAAGGCGGTCCAGGTCTGGCAATCCGACCAGGCCATCGACGACCTCTACAACTCCATCTTTCGCGAGCTGATCACCTACATGATGGAAGACCCGCGCAACATCACCCCCTGCACGCACCTGCTGTTCATCGCCAAGAACCTCGAGCGGATCGGCGATCACGCGACCAACATCGCCGAGACCGTCCACTATGCCGTGACCGGCACGTCGCTGGACGACGAGCGGCCCAAGGGCACCGACAGCGCCGCCTACGCCGTGGTCCGGCCACAAGGTGCGATCTGATGGGTGCGCTCTGATGCAGAAACCAATGGTCCTCGTCGTCGAGGACGAGGCTTCGCTGGTCGCGATGCTCCGCTACAACCTCGAGAAGCAGGGGTTCGACGTCGAGGAGGCCGTCGACGGACAGGAAGCCATGGCGCGGATCGCGGAATCGCCCCCCGACATCGTGCTGCTCGATTGGATGCTGCCCGTGATGTCCGGTATCGAGGTGTGCCGGCAAATCCGCCGCAGGCCCGCGACGCGCGACCTGCCGGTGATCATGGTGACCGCCCGCAGCGAGGATCAGGACGCCGTGCGCGGCCTCAATACCGGCGCCGACGATTACATCACCAAGCCGTTCAGCATGGACGCGCTGCTGGCGCGCATGCGCGCGCTGCTACGCCGGGCCGGCCCGCCATCGTCCCGCGGCCAGCTCGAGTTCCACGACATCGTCATGGATCAGTCCGCCCACCGGGTTCAGCGCAACGCGCGCGCGCTGCATCTCGGGCCGACCGAATACCGGCTGCTGGAATTCCTCATGCAGCATCCGCGGCGGGTGTTCTCGCGCGAGGAATTGCTCAATGCCGTGTGGGGCCGCGACATCCATGTCGAGCCCCGCACGGTCGACGTGCACATCCGCCGGCTGCGCAAGAGCATCAACGGCGAGGGCGAACTCGACATCGTACGGACGGTGCGCGCGGCGGGGTACGCGCTCGATACCGAGTGACCGTCCAGCAGCGAGAGCCACAATCCCTCGACAAACGCGCAACGTTGCGCCCGCAGCCTTGACACCCCCACCCCTCGAAGCTAGCAAACCCGCGCCTTTGCGGCGCGGCCGATGGGCGTGCGAGAGGCGGGAATGAGCGATCGGGACAAGAGCTCCTTCGAGGAGCGTCTGCGCAGCGCGCAGGCACGGCAGGAGGCGGCAGCGCCGAAGCCGGCACCTGGCCGGGACGGTGCGCCAAGCCCGATGGGCATCGGCGTTCGTGTCGGGGTCGAGCTGGTTTCCGCGCTCGCGGTCGGGCTCGCGATCGGATGGGGCTTGGATTGGCTGCTGGGGACCAGGCCCTGGTTGCTGGCATTGTTCGTGCTGCTGGGTGGTGCGGCCGGGGTGGCGAATGTGTGGCGGCTGATGATGCCGCCCAAATCGCGGCGCACCCCGGGGTTGTGACGAGAGGGGACTGAGTTTTGGCGGCCGAAGCAGCACCGAAGATCGACGCATTGGGCCAGTTCGAGCTCCACAGCGCGCTGGGCGCCGTCGGGCGTTCGGTGAACTTCACCAACTCCAACCTGATGATGGTGCTCGGCGGGGCATTGGTCCTGGCGACGCTCCATTACGGCGCCAAGCCCAAGGCGATCGTGCCGGGCCGGCTGCAAGCCCTGGCCGAGATGGCCTATTCCGGCATCATGGACATGGCCGTGGGCAGCATCGGGCCGGAGGGCAAGCGCTTCTTCCCGTTCATCTTCGCGCTGTTCTTCTTCGTCCTGATGGGCAACATCCTCGGCTTGCTGCCCTATTCCTTCACCTACACGAGCCACATCGCGGTGACCGCCGGGCTCGCCGTCATGGTCATCATCATCGTCACCGTGGTCGCGCTGCGCATCCACGGGCTGCACTTCTTCAGCTACTTCTTCCCCGAGGGCGCGCCGAAGCTGCTGGCGCCACTGATCATCCCGATCGAGGTCATCTCCTACCTCTCGCGGCCGGTCAGCCTGTCGATCCGTCTGTTCGCCAACATGGTGGCCGGGCACGTCATGTTCGAAGTGTTCGGCACCTTCATCCTCATCCTGGCCGGCGCAGGCGCCGTGACCGGCGCGCTCGGCATCTTGCCGCTCGCGCTCAACGTCGTCCTCGAGGGCTTCGAACTCCTCGTGGCCGCGCTCCAGGCCTACGTGTTCGCGATCCTGACGTGCATCTATCTCCACGATGCGGTGCACCTGCACTGAGTATCGCCCGGACGTGACGACAAACCGTTCATCCTGAAAGGACCAAGAGTTATGGACCCGCAAACCGCCGCCGCCACTGCCCAAGCCACCGTCGCCGCCTACAAGGCGCTCGGCGCGGGCCTCGCCGTCATCGCCCTCGCCGGCGTCGGCGTTGGCATCGGCAACATCTTCTCCGCCATGGTCTCCTCGGTCGCCCGCAACCCGTCCGCGCGTGACGCCGTGTTCCCGATTGGCATCCTGGGCTTCGCGCTCACCGAAGCGGTCGCGCTCTTCGCGCTTCTGATCGCGTTCCTCATCCTCTTCACCTAACTCCGACACACGTCGCAGGCCGGCCATCGGGCCGGCCTTCCCCGGCCGGACGCGAGGCGCATGCCCCAGCTCGATTTCGCCAATCCACTGACGATCTCCCAGGTCGTCTGGATGTTCATCATCTTCGCCGTGCTCTACGCGGCGCTGCGCTTCTGGGCCTTGCCGCAGGTGGGCAGCGTCCTCGCGGTGCGCGAGCTTCGCATCTCCTCCGATCTCGAGGGCGCGCGCCACGCCAAGGAAGAGGCCGACCGGGCAGCGGCCGAAATCGCCGAGCGTGGCCGGTCCGCGTCGGCCGAAGCCCAGGCCCAGGTCGCCAAGGCCTCCGAGGCCGCCAAGCGCGAGGCGGCCGAACAAGCCCGCGCCGACGGCGAGCAGCTCGACCGGCAACTCGCCGCGGCCGAGCAGAGCATCGCCGCGGCCCGCAAGGCCGCCATGGGCGCCTTGCGGCAGGTGGCCAACGACACCGCGGCCGCAGTCATCTCACGCCTGACCGGTCACACCCCGGACCCGGCCCGCGTCGACGCCGCGGTCGGCGACGTCATGGCCGCGCGGAGCTGAGCATGGAACCCCATCACGAGAGCTTCTTCGCCAATCCGCGCACGTGGATCGGCCTGGCCTTCTTTATTTTCTACGCGATCTTCGGCCGCAAGATCTGGGCGGCGATCACCGGCATGCTCGACAAGCGGGCAGCCACGATCCGCGCCGAGCTGGAGGAAGCCTCGCGGCTGCGGACCGAGGCGGAGGCCATGCTCCGTGACGCCCAAGCCCAGCGTGAGCAGGCCGCCAAGGACGCGCAGGTCATGCTCGACAACGCCCGGACCGAGGCGGCCAACGTGGCCGAGGCCGCGCGCAAGGAGGCCGCCGAGGCTGCCAAGCGGCGCGAACGGATGGCCATGGATCGGATCGGCGCGGCCGAAAAGGCGGCCGTGACCGAAGTGCGCCAGGCTGCGGCCGACATCGCCGCCCGGGCCGCCGAACATCTGCTCAGCCGGGATTTCGGCGCCGAGCAGGATGCCGAACTCGTCGACCGTGGCATCCAGGGCCTTCCAGCCGCCCTCGCCAGCCGCCGCGCCGCGTAGGCGGGCTTCACTATCGGCCAGCAAGGGCGGCGTGCAAGCCGCCCTTTCTGTTTGCACCCTGAACGACATCAATTAGTGTATGTACACCCGGCACGTGAGGCGAGTTTGATCAAGACCAGACGTTGGACGAACACTGCCCTGCTGGCGGCCACCCTCCTGCTTGCCGTCGACACGGCGCAGGCCGCGAAATTCACCTTCGCCAACGATGGCGACGCGAATTCGATGGACCCGTACACGAGGAGCGAAACGTTCCTCCTCACGTTCACCCAGAACTTCTACGACCCGCTCGTGCGCCGCGACCGCGAGCTGAAAGTCGAGCCGGCGCTCGCCGAAAGCTGGGAGACGCCGGACGCGACCACCTGGCGCTTCCACCTGCGCCACGGCGTCAAATTCCAAGAGGGCCAGGATTTCACCGCCGACGACGTGATCTTCAGTTGGCAGCGGGCGGCCGGGCCGGGCAGCCAGATCAACTCCTACTTCCAGGCCGTCAAGGAGATGAAGAAGGTCGACGATTTCACCGTCGACGTCATCACCAAGGTGCCGGACCCGATCTTCACCGAAGAGATCACCGGCTGGGTCATCATGTCCAAGGCGTGGTGCCAGGCCCATGACGCGATGCAGCCGATCGACTTGACCAAGCCCGGCGAGAACTACGCGACCCGGCACGCCAACGGCACCGGCCCCTACATCCTCGACATCCGCGAGCCTGACCGCCGCACCACCCTGCACGCCAATCCGGCCTGGTGGGACAAGCTGTCGGGCAACGCCACCGAAGTGACGTTCAACGTCATCTCCAACGCAGCCACCCGCGTCGCCGCGCTGCTGTCCGGCGATGTCGACATGATCTACACGGTGCCGCCGCAGGACATCCAGCGGCTCGAGAAGGCGCCGAACATCAAGCTGTGGATGACGCCCGAGCTGCGGACGGTCTTCCTCGGCTTCGACGTCGCCCGGCCCGAGCTGCTGAAATCCGACGTCAAGGGCAAGAACCCGTTCCAGGACAAGCGCGTGCGGCAAGCCTTTTACCAGGCGCTGGACATGAACGCGATCCACCAGCGCGTCATGCGCAACCAATCGCACTCGACCGCACTGATGTACGGTCCCGGCGTCGGCGCGTACCAGGAAAGCCAGGACGTCCGTTACCCCTACGATCCCGAAGCGGGCAAGAAGCTGCTCGCCGAGGCCGGCTACCCGAACGGCTTCGGCGTGACCCTCGATTGTCCCAACGACCGTTACGTCAACGATGAGGCGATCTGTCAGGCGGTGACCGCCATGCTGGCCCGCATCGGCGTCAAGGTCACGCTGGCTGCGCAAACGCGGTTGAAATACTTCGCCGAGATCAGCAACCCGGACTACCACACCAGCTTCTACATGCTGGGCTGGACCCCGAACACGTATGACGCCTGGAACTCGTTGTTCAACCTGCTCGGCTCGCGCAACGGAACCCGGGGCGTGTTCAACGACGGCGGCTGGAGCAATGCCAAGTTCGACGCCTTGCTCGACAAGTCCGCCGTCGAGACGGACAAGGCCAAGCGGCAGGAACAGATCAACGAAGCCTCCAAGATCGCCAAGGACGACGTGGCGACCATCCCGCTGCATCAGCAGGTGCTGGTCTGGGCGACGCGCTCGAACATCGATCTGGTTGAACTCGCCGACGATTCGTTTCCGCTGCGCTACGTGACGGTCAAGTAGCGCGGCGTAAACTCCACGGGTACGGCGCCGGCCCCTCGAGCATGCCTGTCAGGTCCGCACGGTACGCGGTCTTGGTGTAGAACATCCCGAGCGGGACCGTTGCCACCTCCTGCAACGCCAGGCGGCCGACCGCGTCGGCCAAGCGGTGCCGCGCGGCGTCGTCGGGCGCGCTGACCCACTCCTCGACCAGTTCCTCGACCGTCGGGCTGTTCCACCAGCCGAACCAGCCCTTGTCGCCCTGTCCGCGCACGAGCGTCGAGACTGCGGGATTGGAGTAGCCGGGGGACGATCCGGTGGTGTGGAAAATGCTCCAGCCGCCCTTGTCGACCGGCTCGCGCGAGGTCCGCCGCTGGACGACGGAGCCCCAATCCATCTCCTGCAGGTCGACGTTCATGCCGATGCGCCGCAGGCGGTCCGCCGTGACTTGGCCGAGCGGGCCGATCTGCGGATAGTCGGTCGGGCTGATGATGACCACGCGCTGCCCGGCATAGCCAGCCTGTTGCAGCATCCGCTTCGCCGCGCCGAGATCGCCGCGCATGATGGTTCCGGCCGCTTGGTCGGAGGCGTAGGGCGTGCCGCAGGGATAGATGCTGCGGCAGACGCTCCAGAGCGAGGTGTCGTCGCCGAAGGTCGCCCGCAGATACTCGTCCTGATCGACCGACATCAGCACGGCCTGCCGGAACGCCACGTTGTCGAACGGTGGCTGCAGGCAGTTCAGCCGCATCAGCGCCATCCGTCCGCCGGTGTCCTGGATTTTAGCCGTCACGCCCGGGACGCGCGCCAGGCTTGGCAGCAGATCGTTGAGCGGGCGTTCCCACCAATCGATCTCGCCGCGTTGCAGGGCTGCCGACGCGGTGGCCGGGTCGGGGATGACGTTCCACTCGACCCGGTCGAAATACGCCACCTTGCCACCGGTCGCCCACGCCGCCGGCTCCTGGCGGGGCACATAGCCTTCGAATTTGCCATAGACGACCCGGCTGCCGCTGACATACTCGCTCGCGAGGAAGCGGAACGGTCCGGAGCCGACGACCTCGGTGAACTGCTTCATCGCGTCGGTGCTGGCGATCCGCTCGGGCATGATGAACGGGATCAGCGCGTCCGGCTTGGCTAGTGCATCGAGCATCAGCGGGAACGGCCTGGTCAGCCGGATTTCGAACGTGCGGTCGTCGATCGGGACATAACGGTCGGCCACGCGCGCCAGAAGCTGCCCGATCGGCTCGCGCACCGACCAGCGCTTGAGGCTGGCGATGCAATCCTGGCTACGGACGGGCTCACCGTCATGGAAGCGCAAGCCGTCCCGCAGTCGGAACCGCCAGACCCGGCCGTCGGCCGAGAGCTCGTGCCCCTCGGCCATCTGTGGCTTCGGCGTCAGCGCCGGGTCGGCGGAGTACAACGTGTCGTAGATGTAGAACCCGTGATTGCTGGTGACCGTCGCGGTGGTCCAGATCGGGTCCAGCGCCGACAGGTTCGCCTGCGGGACAAACCGGAGCGTCTTGGCCGCCTGCGCGATGGCGGGCGCGGCCAGGGCCGAGGCGGCGAGGCCGCCAAGCAGGGTGCGACGGTGCATCGCCGAAGCCTAGACTTAGGGCTATGCCGATCGCAACCAGAAGCCCTCGTCCGCGAGACGGCGGACGAGGGCTTTCGGTGTCAGACGGTTTCGGACACGTCGCGCATCTGGGTCGGCCGGTTGCGGCGGTCGGCCATGAACGCGTCGAACTCGGACTTGTCGCGCGCCTTGCGGAGCCGGTCGAGGAAGGCCTGGAACTCGCGCTCCTCGTCCTCGAGCCGGCGCAGCGTCTCGTCGCGGTATTCGTCGAAGGCCTTGTTGCCGGACGAGGTCGCCTGCGGCCGGCCCCAGGCCGCCTTCCAGCCGGCATTCCAGCGGCTGTCGGACGTGCCGCCGCTGCCCAGGTTGAACCAGGTGCCCGGCGCCGTGTTCCGCATCTCCCGCAAACGGCCGCTGCCGGCCAGGAAAGCGAGCAGCGCCAGACCGACCGGCCAGGCCAGCCAGAACCCGGCCACGACCACCGTGATCCAGCCCACCTTGCCGAACTCGTCGATTTTGCTGATCACCACCGCCTCCTAAGTATGTAAGTCTTATTTACACCTGGGATCACCGCCCGCCCATGTCAATCGCCCAGGTGCAGCGATTGGAGATAAACCAGCAGCCCGGCCTCCAGCAGGTCCTTCGGCTCCATCGGAAGCTGCCCGGCGCCACTCGGCCCCAAATAGAGCGACGCGATCCCATGCGTCAGTGCCCAGACATGCAGCGCCACCATCAGCGCGGGCGGCCGTCCGGGCGCGCGGCTGCGGTCGCAGGCTGTTTGCGCCGCGCCGCGCAACACCGCCATGGCGCCATCCCGGGCGCGGGCGAGTTCCGGATGAGCAGCTGTCGGGAAATGCGGATCGAACATCGCGCCATAGACCGGGCTCTCTTTGCCGGCAAACGCGAGATGGGCTTGTGCGCACGCCTCGAGCGCTGCCACCGGGTCGGCGGGGCGGGACGCCGCGGCGTCCCGCATGTCGCTCTCGAGTGTCTCGAAGCCGCGGCGTGAGACTTCGGCCAACACGGCGTCGCGGTCGCGGAAATGCCGGTACGGCGCCGCCGCGCTGACGCCCACCGCGCGCGCCAGCTCGGCCACGGCGAAACCGCTGATGCCGCGCTTGGCGATGAGGCCGAGCGCCGCCTCGATCAGCGCCTCGCGCAGGTTGCCATGATGATACTGCTCGCGTGCCATCCACCCTCCGAAGCCCTTTTTACATCGGGCGGGCAGATGGCGATATGGCGCGGCCGGGCTAGGTCCCGGCGCCCTCGATCACGCCGCCGAACAGCTCCCACCGCGAGCCGTTCCATTTCTGCATGTGCATGTGCCGGATCGGGTGCGAGTTGGTCGCGCTGGTGCCGACGACGCAGCCGGGCAGCAGGGTCGGCAGCTGATGCGTGGCCAGGTTCTTGGCCTGCGCCATGATGTTCTCGCGCGAGAAGTCGGCCCCGCACTGCTTCAGCAAAACCATGCAGGACGCGCCGACGCCATAGGCATACGGGTAATTGGAGTCCGACAGTTCGGCGTCCGGCATGTATTTCTTCATGAAGTCACGCCACTCGTTCATCCCCGCGTCGTCCTTCCATTGCGGGTCCGAGTTGTCCTTCAGGTAGGACGCCGCGATCAGCCCGGTGGCGCGCTCGGCCCCGGCCGGATTGATCACGGCGCCGACGGAGATGGACACGTCGGTGACGAAGTGCATCGGCTTCCAGTTGAGGTCGTAGATCTTGCGGATGATCTGGGCGGCGAATTTCGGCGTCGCGGCAGAGACCAGCACGTCGGCGCCGGAGGACTGCATCGCCACCGCCTGGCTGTCGATGGTCGGATCGGTGACCTCGTAGCTGGACTGGTTGACGACCATCTTGTCGAACTTGTCGCCCAACGCGTCCTTCAGGCCGATCAGGTAGTCCTTGCCGAAATCGTCGTTCTGATACAGCACGGCGATCTTGCCGTCCGGCTTATTGGCGAGGATGTATTTGCCGTAGATCTGCGCCTCGGTCCGGTAGCTCGGCTGCCAGCCGATGGTCCAGGGGAACTCCTTGGTGTGCGACCATTTATCGGCGCCGCTGGAGACGAACACCTGCGGCACTTTCTTCTGGTTCATGTAGCGCTGCACGGCGCTTTGCGTCGGCGTGCCGAGCGCGTTCATCGTGAAGGCGACGCCGTCCTGCTCGACCAGGCGGCGGGTCTGCTCGACCGTCTTCGGCGGAGAGTAACCGTCATCGTAGGTGATGAAGTTGATGCTGCGTCCCTCGATGCCCCCTTGTTCGTTCACCCGCTTGAAGTAGGCCGCCAGCGCGGTGCCGATGACGCCGTAAGCAGAGGCCGGGCCGCTATAGGCGTCGGTGTGGCCGATCTTGATTTCGGTGGCGGTAACGCCCGGGGTGTCGGCAGCCCAGGCGCGGCGCAGCAGCGCGGGGGTGGCGAGGGCGGCGCCGGCGGTGGTGAGCAGGGTGCGGCGGAACATGGCTTTCCTCCTGTTGGATTATCGTTGTGGGGCGGGTCGGCGGCGGAACAGGCGGCCCGCGACCCCGGCGGGGAGCAAGAACATGAAGGCGATCAGGACGATGCCGTAGATGACGCCCGGCGCGGCCTTGGACACCTGCTCGGCGACGTTGGGCAGGAAGGTGATGAAGATCGCGCCGAACACCGGCCCGGCGATCGTCGCCGCGCCGCCCACGACCAGCCCGGTGAATAGCGTGATCGACAGGAACACCGTGAAGCTGTCGGGGGAGACGAAGCCCACCACGATCGCGCTCAGCGACCCGGCAATCCCGGTGATCATCGCGCTCACCGCGAAGGTGCGGGTCTTGAACTGTGCGACGTCGATCCCGGTCGCCTCGGCCGCCAGCGCGTTGTCGCGCACGGCCCGCATCGCCCGCCCGATCCGGCCGCGCACCAGGTTGCCCACCAGCCCGAACAGCACCGCGGCGACCGCCAGGCTGAACAGATAGACCCACTGGTCCGCATTGATCGGCAGCCCGAACGGCGGGTCCGGCTTGTCGACCACGATGCCTTGCACGCCGCCGGTCCAATGCTCCAACGCCTTGTGCTTGAGCAGTTGCGGCGTCGCGACGGCGAGCGCGAACGTGGTCAGCGCCAGGTAGAGCCCGCCGAGCCGAAGCGCCGGCAGCCCGACCAGGAACCCGATGGCGGCGCATGCCGCCGCGGAGGCCGGCAGCGTCGCCCAGTACGGCACGTCGTAGAGCGACGTCAGGATCGCGGTCACGTAGGCCCCGACCGCGTAGAACGCGCCGTGGCCGAGCGAGATCTGCCCGTTGTAGCCGGTCACCAGCGCCAGCCCGAGGATCGCGATGGCGTAGATCGTCATCGTGGTGAGCTGGAACAGCCGGTAGTCGCTGACCACGAACGCCATCGCGCCCGCCACCAGCACAACGGCGAGGCCCAGCAGCGTGTCGCGCACCCCGCTCATACGCGGCTCACGACAGTACGCCCGAATATTCCGGACGGCCGGACCATCAGCACGCCGACGATGATGACCAGGGCGAGGGTCAGCTTGAGCTCGTTGCCGACGATATAGGTTCCGGCCAGGTTCTCGATGATGCCGATCGCGAACCCGCCGGCGACGGCCCCGAGCGGGTTGGCGATTCCGCCCAGCAACGCCCCGGCAAACGCATACAGCAGCACGCCCGACATCATGTTGGGGTCGAGGAACACCACGGGCGCCACCATCATGCCCGCGACCGCGCCGATCGAGGCCGCTAGCCCCCAGCCGAGCGCCAGCATGGCGCCGACGCGGATGCCCATCAGCCGGCTGGACGCCGGGTTGTAGGCCGCCGCCCGCATCGCCAGGCCGAGCTTGGTGAACCGGAAGAACGCCCAGACCGCGAGCAGCACGATCATCGTCACGACGAACGCCCCGAGGTCGTGCGGCGTCACGAAGCCGCCCATGACCGGCGGCCCGTCGAACGGCGAGGGGAACTGCTTGAGCGTGTAGCCGAACAGCCAGCCGGCGGCGCTGTTGAAGATCAGCAGCAAGCCGATGAACACGCCGACGCTGGCCAGCACCGGCGAGCCGGCCAACGGCGTCAGCAGCACGCGCTGGATGATGGCACCGATCACGAACGACGCCACCACGGTCAGCATGAAGGCGGCCCAGTACGGCACGCCCGCCTGGATCAGCGCGAGCGCGATGAACGTCGAGAACATCGCCATCTCGCCCTGGGCGAAGTTCACGTGGTGGGTGGCCTGGAAGATCATCACCAGCGCCAGCGCCACGCTGGCATAGATGCCGCCCGAGGCGATGCCGGCCAGGAGTTGATGCAGAAACCCGTCCATCAGCCTATGCCCGTGGGGTGGGCTTCAGCCCACCACCCCGCGTTGGAGCGCCGGTCCATTGATGGGTGGGCTGAAGCCCACCGTACGTGACTGTGTGAGGGCATCGCTCAGTAGCCGAGATACGAGCGGCGGACAGACTCGTCCTGGGCGATCTCGCGGGCCGCGCCGCTGGCCACGATGTGGCCGGTCTCGAGCAGGCAGGCCTGGTCGGCGAGATCGAGGGCAAGGCTGGCATTCTGTTCGACCAGCAGGATGCTGACCCCGTCCTGGACCCGGATCCGCCGCATGATGTCGAAGATCTCCCGGATGATGAGCGGTGCGAGGCCGAACGACGGCTCGTCGAGCAGCAGCAGGCGAGGGCGCAGCATGAGCGCGCGGCCAATCGCCAGCATCTGCTGCTCGCCGCCGGACAGCGTGCCGGCCTGTTGCTTGTAGCGCTGCCGCAGCTTGGGGAAGTAGTCGAGCACGCGCTCGAGGTCGGCCGCTGCCTCGGCCTTCTTGCGCGTGTAGGCGCCGAGCTGGAGGTTCTCGCCCACGCTCAGCTCGAGGATCGTGCCGCGCCCGTCAGGCACGTGCGCCACCCCCTGCCGCGCGACCTGCTCCGGCTGGAGCCCATCGAGCTTCGTCCCCGCGAGCATGATGCTGCCCTCCGTGCGAATCATGCCGGACAATGCGCGCAGCGTGGTGGTCTTCCCCGCGCCATTGGCCCCCAGCAGCGCGGTGAGGCCGCCCTGCTCGACGTGAAAGGAGATCCCGTGCAGCACCCGCACGTCCCCGTATCGCGCATGCAGCCCGGCCACCTCAAGCAGGTGCGGCATGGACGGGCTCTCCGAGATAGGCGCGGATCACGTCCGGGTCGGTCTGCACGTCGGCCGGCAGCCCGTCGGCGATCTTGCGGCCGAGTTCGAGTGCGACGACCTTGTCGGACACGCGCATGACCAGGTTCATGTGGTGCTCGACCAGCAGCACGCTGGTGTCGAGTTCGTCGCGGACGTGGCGGATCAGCCCGGCCAGGTCGTCCACCTCGCTATGGTTCAGCCCGCCCGCCGGCTCATCCAGCAGCAGCAGCCTCGGCTGCCCGATCAGCGCTCGCGCCATCTCCACCCGCTTCTGCGTCCCGAACGGCAGCGCCGACACCTCGATGTCGGCGACGCCGCGCAGGTCGAGGAAATCCAGCAGCCGTTCCATGTGCTCATGCGCCGCCTGCTCCTCGCGCTTGGCCCGTGGCAGGCCGAAGGCGTTGGACAGGAAGCCGGAGCGGCCGAGATGATGTGCCCCCGCCAGCATGTTGTCGCGCACCGTCATGGAGCGGAACAGCGCGACGTTCTGGAACGTGCGCCCGATCCCGCGGTCCACGATCGTGTGCTTGCTGACCCCGCGCAGCGACTGCCCGCCCAGCCGTACCTCGCCCTCCTGCGGGCGGTAGATGCCGCTGATGCAGTTGAACAATGTCGTCTTGCCCGAGCCGTTGGGCCCGATCAGCCCGCAAATCTGCCCGGCCGCGACGCTGAACGACACGCCCTGCAGCGCCCGGATGCCGCCGAACCGCACGGCCACGTCCCGCACCTCGAGCAACGGCGCCGCGAACGCCTCCGGCGCTGCCGCTCGCTCGGTCAAGTTCACCATGGGGCGCGACATCCGGTCAGGCCGGACGAACTGGCGCGTTCACGTCGCCGTCGATGTGGATGATGTCACGCCCTCCCGATCGGAGACCGTGCGGCCTCTCAATTACCGATACAGTAACGCACGCTTGAACGCGCTACCAGCGTTGCGTGAGGCGCAGGGCACGCAAAATCGCCGATCCGCGGTATGGCCCTGCCGCGACTGTCACACGCCGATTGCGAGCCGCCGTGCGGCCTCGCCGTGCCGCCGCATCAGCGCGCCCAAGTCCAACCCCGGGATCGCCCCATCCTCGACCACCCACCGCCCCGCCACCATGACCCGGTCCGCGCGATGCGCCCCGCACAACACCAATGCCGCGACCGGGTCGCCCGCCCCGGAGAAGCGCAGCTCGTCCAGCCGGAACAGTGCCAGATCGGCTGCCGCCCCCACCGCGATCCGCCCCAGCTCCGGCCGCCGCAGACAGGCCGCCGACCCCTCCGTCGCCCAGCGCAGCGCGTCCTTGTGGCTGACCGCATCGATCCCGTTCGCGCCACGCTGCAGCAGGAACGCCGCCCGCACTTCCTGCATCAAATTCGATCCGTCGTTCGACGCGGACCCATCGACCCCGAGCCCGACCGCTACCCCGGCTATCTCCATCGCGCAGACTGGGCAGGTGCCGGACGCCAGCACCTGGTTGCTGCACGGGCAATGCGTCACCCCGATCCCGGCCTTGGCCAGCCGCTCGATCTCCGGCGCGTCGAAATGGATCCCGTGCGCGAGCCAGGTGCCCGGCCGCATCCAGCCGCATGTCTCGAGGTAGTCGAGCGGCGAGCAGCCGAAGCGCTGCTGGCAGAACGCCGCCTCGTCCATCGTCTCGGCCAGGTGCGTGTGCAGGAGCACGCCATGCTGGCGCGCCAGCGCCGCCGTCTCTTGCATCAGCCCGGTGGTCACTGAGAACGGCGAGCAGGGCGCCAATGCGATCTGCAGCATCGCGTGCGGGGCCGGGTCATGGAAGTGGGCGATGAGGCGCTCGCTATCGGCCAGGATGGTGTCGCGATCCTGCACCACACTGTCGGGCGGCAGGCCGCCATCGCGCTCCGACAAGTCCATCGATCCGCGCGTCAGCACGGCGCGGATGCCGAGCCGGGCCGCCGCCGCCGCCTCGATCGCGATGCCGTCCTCCAGGCCCCCCGGGAAAACGTAATGATGGTCCGTCGTGGTCGTGCAGCCCGATAGCAGCAGTTCGGCCATCGCGACCGTCACCGCGGCATCCAGCGCGTCCGGCGTCAGCCGCGCCCACACCGGATAGAGCGCCTCCAGCCACGGAAACAGCGTGCGATCCAGCGCCGCCGGCAGCGCCCGGGTCAGCGTCTGGTAGAAGTGATGGTGCGTGTTGATCAGGCCGGGCACCACGACGTGCTGGCTGGCGTCGAACACGCGGTGCGGCCCGGCCGGCGTCTCGCCGCGCCCGAGCAACTGGATGATTTTGCCGTCTTGGATCAGCACTCCGCCCGGCGCGTCGGCGAGGATGGCGAGCGGGTCGCGCAGCCAGAGCGGTTCGGCGCTCATGATACCCCCGCCTCGCGCAGTGCCTGCCAGATCCGGTCCGGCCGCAACGGCGTCGAACGCAGGCGCACACCCGTCGCATCGGCGATCGCGTTGGCCAGCGCGGGGGCGACCGGGTTGAACGGGCTCTCGCTCATCGACTTGGCGCCGTTCGGCCCCAGCCGGTCCACCGTCTGCGCGAACACCACCTCCGTCGGCGGCACGTCGGCGAACGCCGGCATGTGGTAGTTGCGGAAACTCCCATTCATCACCCGGCCGTCGCGGATCACCAGCTCCTCGTGCAGCGCCGCCCCCAGCCCCTGCGCCACGCCGCCCTCCACCTGTCCGCGGCACTGCCGCAGGTTGACCACCCGGCCCGCATCGGCCGCATGCACGCTGCGCAGGATGCGGAGCGCCCCCGTCCGCAGGTTCACCGCGACCCGCACGCCGTGCACGTTGAACGCCAGCGACCGCCGATGGGTCGCCACCTGGCTCTCCCCCCGCAGCACCACCCCGCGCCGCCCCGCCTCGCTGGCCAAGGCACCTGGATCGGTGAGCCCCGTCTCGGCCGCGAACCGGTCGAGTTGCGCCCGCAGCGCGGCCGCCGCGGCCAGCGTCGCCGACCCGGCCACCACCGTCCCCGTGCTGCCATACGCTCCCGTATCGTGCCCTCCGCCATCGGTGTCGGACGCGCACACACGGATCGCGTCGGGCCTCACCCCGAGCGCCTCGGCGGCGAACTGCGTGTGCACGGTCTGCGTCCCGTTGCCGAATTCCGCCGTGCCGACCGTCAAGTTGAAGCTGCCATCGGCCAGCGGCACGATCGCCGCGCTGGCATGGTGTCCGTTCGGCGGCACCGTATGGATCATCGACATCGCGATCCCTTGCCCGACCCGCCACTCCGCCCCGGCCGGCGCCGCCTCGCCGCCCACCCCGAGCCGCTCCTCCACCGCGTCCAGGCATTGGTCCAGCCCGTAGCTGCCCCATTCGACGTCGTCCGGATGGCCGTGGCTGGACACCAGCGTGTCGCCCATCCGCACCATGTTGCGCCGGCGGAACGCGAACGGATCGATCCCGAGTTGCCGCGCCAACGCATCGACGGCCGATTCCACCGCGAACAGGGTTTGCGGCAAGCCATACCCGCGGAACGCCCCGGCCGGCAGCGTATTGGTGTACACGGCGTGCCCGTCGACCCACTTGTTGGGGCAGCGATACAGCGCCAGGCTCTCGTCGCAGGCGTGATACAGTACGCCCGCCGAGTGGTTGCCGTAGGCGCCCGTGTCGGACAGCACCGACATCCGCATCGCCGTCAGCACCCCGTCGCACGTCGCCCCGAGCGTGACCTCGACCCGCATCGGATGCCGGCTCGTCGTCGTCTCGAACTGCTCCTGCCGGGTCAGCTCGAGCTTGACCGGCCGCCCCGTCTTCAACACTGCCAGCCCGACGATATCCTCCGTCAGCATCTCCTGCTTGCCGCCGAAACCGCCGCCGACCCGAGCCGCAAGCACCCGGACGCCGTCCGTCTCGCGCCCGAACAGCCGGCAGAGCGCGTCGCGCGTCAGGAACGGCACCTGCGTGCTGCTGCGGATCACCAGCCGGCCGGCGTTGATCCACCCCACCGCGCCATGTGTCTCGAGCGCCGCGTGCTGGATCCGCTGGCTGTCGAACACGCCGGTATAGACCGCATCGGCCGCCTCTAGCCCAGCCGTCACGTCGCCGCAGCCGCCGTGCAGCTCGGCGGCGATGTTGCGCGCGGGCGCGTGGATGCGGCTCTCGCTGCCCTTCGCGTGCAGCACCGGCGCGCCAGGCCGCATCGCCTCGGCCGGGTCGAACACCGCCGGCAGCACCTCGTAGTCGACGCCGATCAGCCGGCAGCCCGCCTCGGCGATCGCTTCCGTCTCCGCGACCACCGCCGCCACGCGCTGGCCGATGAAGCGCATGACGGGATCGAGCACCATCGTGTCGTCGGGGTCGTCGCGGTGGTTCTCGTGGCGCGCGGTCGAGAACAGGAGCCCGGGCGCGTCCTCGTGCGTCAGGACCGCAACGACCCCCGGCAGAGCGCGCGCGGCGCCCGTGTCGATCGCCCGGATCCGCGCATGCGCATGGGGCGAGCGCAACAGCTTCAAATGCAGCAGGCCGGGGATGTCGACGTCGAACGTGAACGCCGCCCGGCCCGTCACCATCGCCGGCCCGGCCGGCACGGCCAGGCTGCCCGCCTCGGGTTCCGCCCCGCGCAACGCGGCGCCGATCGCAGCATACCCCGTGCAGCGGCAGAGGCTGCCGCGCATTGCCGATGCCGGATCGGCCGCCTGCCCCTGGTCGAGGCCGGCCACGGTCATCACCATCCCGGCCGTGCAGAAGCCGCACTGGAACGCTTGGGCGTCGAGGAACGCGCGCTGCGTCCGATGCAGCTCATCGCCGGCCGCCAGCCCCTCGATCGTCGTGACCCGGCGCCCCTCGGCGCGAAATGCCGGCACCAGGCAGCTGTGCACCGGCCGCTCGTCGAGCATCACCGTGCAGGCCCCGCAATCGCCGCTGTCGCAGCCCTTCTTGGTCCCAAACGACCCGGCCGCCCGCAACAGCGTCCGCAGGCACTGCCCCGGCGCTGCCGCCACCTCCCGCGTCTCGCCGTTGATCGTCAGCCGCACGGGCACAGCTCCTGGCGGATGTCCTCGGCCAACACCTCCGTGACGTGACGCCGCCAGTCCGGGTCGCCATGGACGTCGTCGTGCAGGAGCGTGTCCGGGATCGCTGCCCGCAGGCTCGCCTTCAGGGTCGCCGCCGTGGGTGGGGCGGCGAATGCGAGACGCACGGGCCGGGTCGTGGCCGCGGTGACGGTCAGCGCAAACCCATCCCCGGCGGTGCCGATCAGCAGGGCCGCCGAGCGGCCCGTAGCCGACAGCGCCATGCGCCGGAACGCCGCCCGCCGCCTCAACCCCCGCGCCGGCAGCTCGATCGCGCGCAGCAACTCGCCGGGCCGCAAGGCCGTGCGCCGCGCGCCGGTCACGAACGCCGCGGCTGGCACGCGCCGGGCCGCGCCGTCCGACCGCAGCACGATGCAACTCCCCTCCAGCGCGACCGCCAGCGCCGCCACCGGCCCGGCCGGCAACGCCAGACACAGATTGCCCCCGACGGTCGCCACCTCCTGCACCTTGAACGACGCCGCCAGCGCATCGCAGCACTGGCGGAACAGTCCGGCCCCCTGCCACTCGGCCGGGCCGGCGAAGCCGCCCAGCGCGCCCAGCGTGCACATCGCGCCAATCCGAAACCCGGCCGCGCCGGCCTCGAGCTCGTCCCACCCCAGTCCGGCCAAATCGAGCAGGCGGTCGACCCCGGGCTGCGGCTCGGAGAACAGCCACGTTCCGCCGGCCAGCGGCACCGCATCGACGGGCACCGCGTCGAATGGCAGCGCCTCTCCGGCAGCCGGGCGGACGATGGCCGTGACCTCGTTCAAGTCCATCCGGCCCGCTACGACCCGGCCATGAACGGCAGCCCCAACATGGCGGGGCGGTTCAGCCGCATTCGCCGCCGGTCCCGCGAGATGATCACCAGCATCGCCACCGTCCCGATATAAGGCAGCGCCGATAGCAGCGCCGACGGCACCGCCACCCCCAGCGCCTGCACATACAGCGACAGGTACATCAGCGCGCCGAACAGCCAAGCCCCGATCAGCAGCCAGAGCGGCCGCCACGCCGAGAACGTCACCAGCGCCACCGCGATCCAGCCGCGTCCCGCCGTCAGATCCTGTGCCCAGAGCGGCGTGTAGGCGAGCGTCATGTATGCCCCCGCCAGCCCGGCCATCGCGCCCCCGAACATCACCGCCCCATAGCGGATCAGCAGCACCGGATACCCGAGCGCGTGCGCCGCATCGTGCGAGTCGCCAACCGCGCGCACGATCAGCCCCAGCCGCGTCCGCCGCAAACACCAGGCGCACGCTGCGAGCATTGCCAGCGCCACGTACACCAATCCGTCTTGCCCCAGCAGCACCGGCCGCAGCACCGGCGCCGGACGGCCGACATAGCCCGCCCCCAGCAGCGACGACAGGCCGCGGCCGAAGATGGTCAGCGCGAGCCCCGTGGCCGTCTGGTTCGCCCGCACCGTCAACGAGACGAACCCGAACAGGCCTGAGAGCGCCATCCCCGCCAGCACTCCCGCGGCGACCCCCATCACCGGCGACCCGGTCTCGTGCGCCGCCGCGAACGCCGCGATCGCCCCGCCCAGCATCATCCCCTCGACGCCGAGGTTGAGCACCCCGGCCTTCTCGGCCACGAGTTCACCCACCGCCGCCAGCAGCAGCGGCGTCGACGCCGCGAGGACGCTGGCCAGGAAGGCGGCGAGAAGCGTCACGCCACCGCCTCGCGCCGCCACCGGACGCGGTGGAGCAACAGGACATCGCATCCAAGCAGGCAGAACAGCAGGATGCCCTGGAAAATCGCCGTCACCGCGTTCGGCAGCCCGAGGTTCATCTGCGCCGCGTCGCCCCCGAGATAGGACAATGCCAGCAGCAGCCCGGCCGGAACGATGCCGAGCGGGTTGAGCCGCCCCAGGAACGCCACGATGATCGCGGCGAACCCGTAGCCCGGCGAGAGAGTGGTGGTGAGCTGCCCCAGCGTGCCCGACACCTCGAACATTCCCGCCAGCCCCGCCAGCCCGCCGCTGATCAGCAGCGCGGTCCACACCAGCCTTTCCTCGCCGAACCCGGCGAACCGCAGCGCCCGCGGCGCCTGGCCCAGCACGCGGAACTGGTAGCCCAGCACCGACTTGTGCAGCATCACCCACGCCGCCGCCGCCGCCAGCGGCGCCACCACGATCCCCAGATGCAGGGTGCTGTCCTCCACCAGCCGCGGCCCGGCCGCCGCGTCCGAGAACAGCGCCGTCTGCGGGAACCCGAACCCCATCGGGTCCCGCCACGGCCCGGTCACCAGATACAGCAGCAGATACTGGATGATGTAGGTTAGCATCAGGCTCGTCAGGATCTCGTTCGCGTTGAACCGGATTCGCAGCCACGCCACCAGCCCGGCCGCCGCCGCCCCGCCGATCACCCCCGCGCCGATCATCGCCGGAAAGATCAGCCACCCCGGCGCGTCGGGAAACGCCAGCGCCAACCCGCCCGCGGCAAGGGCGCCGAGGGTGAACTGCCCCTCCGCCCCGATGTTCCAGATCGCCGCCCGGTACGCCAGCGCCAGACCCACCCCGATCATGATCAGCGGCGCCGCCTTGACCAGCAGGTACGCGACCCCGTCCGGCTGAAGCAGCGGCACCACCAGGACCGTATAGACCGCCAGCACCGGCGGCTTGCCCATCAGGGCGAACAGCAGCCCCGAGAACACGCAGGTCAGCGCCAGCGCCAGCACCGGCGACAGATACCGCCACACGGGCGACTCCGTGCCGCGCGGCTCGAGCCTAAGCATCGCTCAGCGCCACGCCGCCCATCAGGCGGCCAATCGACTCCACCGTGGCGTCGCGCGTCGCCACCGGCGCGGAGACGCGCCCGCCGGCAATCACCGCGATGCGGTCGGCCAACACGAACAGCTCGTCGAGATCCTGCGAGATGACGACGACCGCCGCTCCCGCCTGCGCCAGCGCCAGCACCGCCTCGTGGATCGCCAGTGCCGCGCCCACGTCGACGCCCCAGGTCGGCTGGTTGATCACCAGCACGCTCGGGCTCTGCAGCACCTCGCGCCCGACCAGGAATTTCTGCAGGTTGCCGCCCGACAGCGACTTCGCCTGGGCCGTCGGCCCGGTGGTCCGCACGTCGAACCGCTCGATGATCTCGCGCGCGAACTCATGCGTGCGCCGCTCGCGGATGAGGCCGAGCTTGACGAGCCGCAGATGCACGAACCCGGACAGGAACGCGTTCTCCGCCAGCGACATCGCGGTCACCGCCCCGTGCCCGTTGCGCTCCTCCGGCACGAACCGCCCGCCCAGCCGACGCCGCTCGTTCGGCCCCATGTGCCCGGCCGGCACCCCGTCGATCACCACCGTCTCCGGCCGCCCCGCCAGGATTTCGCCCGACAGCGCGTCCATGAGTTCGCTCTGTCCGTTTCCCGCGATGCCGGCCAGGCCGACGATCTCGCCCCCGGCCAGCGACAGCGAGATGTCCTTCAGGTCCGTCCCGAACGGCTCCCACGATGGCACCGTGAGCTTGTCCAGCACGAGCCGCGGGGCGGGAGAGCCGGGCAGGGGAGTGCGCGGCGCCGGGCTGCGCAGAGTGTCGCCGATCATGATCTCGGCCAGCTCCTTGACCGTCCTCGCCCGCGGATCGCAACGACCGACGTTGCGCCCCAGCCGCATCACGGTCGCCGCCGAACACAGCGCGCGAACCTCGTCCAGCTTGTGGCTGATATAGAGGATCGAGCAGCCCTCGGCCGCCAGCCGCCGCAGCGTCTTGAACAGCCGCTCCACCTCCGACGGCGTCAACACCGATGTCGGCTCGTCCATGATCAGCAGCTTCGGGTGCTGCAGCAGGCAGCGCACCACCTCGATCCGCTGCCGCTCGCCCACCGACAAATCGTGCACCACCCGGTCCGGATCGAGCGGCAGCCCATACTCGGTCGAAATCCGCACGATCCGCTCGCGCAGCCCGGCCCGCTCCGCCGTCCTCGGCAGCCCGAGTGCGACGTTCTCCAGCACCGTCAGGGCCTCGAACAGCGAGAAATGCTGGAACACCATCCCGATGCCGAGCGACTGCGCGTGGCCCGGGCTCTGCACCTCGACCTCGCGCCCATCCCACACCATCGTGCCGCGGTCCGGCTTGGTCACGCCGTAGATGATCTTGACGAGCGTGCTCTTCCCGGCCCCGTTTTCGCCGAGCAGCGCATGGATCTTGTTCCGCTCGACCGTCAGCGACACATCGTCGTTCGCCAAGCACCCCGGATAGTGCTTGGTCATTCCGGTGAGCGTCAGCAGCGGCCCGTCCATCACGGCGGATGTGTCATCGCGAGCCGCCCGTCGGCGGCGCCGCGACCCGTCGCTTCCTGCCGGGCGAGCCGGTCACAACCCGGTCAGCCCAGTCTCCCGTCGATCCCTTCCGCCAGCCACTGCATGCTGCTCAGTTCGGCATCGTCGAGCGCCTTGCCCTCGGCCACCTTGACCGCGCCCGACTGGTCCCTGATCGGCCCCACGAACACCTTGTTCTTGCCCGACGTGATGTCCGCCTCGGCCGCTGCCGCCCGCGCCCTCACCTCGTCCGGCATGTTGGCGAACGGCGCCAACGTCAGCAGGCCGCTGTCGAACCCGCCCCAGGTGTCGGCGCTCGCCCATGTCCCGTCCAGCGCGGCGCCGATGCGCTTGATGTAGTACGGCGCCCAATTGTCGATGCTCGCCGTCAGCTCGGCTGTTGGCGCGAACTTGGCCATGTCGGTCGACTGTCCGAACGCCTTGATCCCGCGCGCGGCGGCTGCCTGCAGCGGCGCCGGCGAGTCGGTGTGCTGCGTCAGGATGTCGCATCCCTGGTCCATCAGCGCCTTCGCCGCTTCGCCCTCCTTCGGCGGATCGTACCACGAGTTGATCAGCACGAACTTCAGCCGCGCTTTCGGATTGACCGACCGCATCCCCAGCATGAACGCGTTCAAGCCCTGCACCACCTCCGGTACCGGTACCGAGCCGACATAGCCGGCCAGCCCGGCCTGGCTCAGCGCGCCGGCGATCACGCCCTGCACGTAGCGGCCCTGGTAGAAGCGGACGTTGTACGTCGAGATGTTCGCCGCGCGCTTGTAGCCGGTCGCATGCTCGTAGAACGTCTTGGGATGCCGCTTGGCCGAGTTGACGACGTAGTTCATGTAACCGAACGAGGTCGCGAAGATGAGCTGGTTGCCGGCATTGGCCAGGTCGTTCAAGACCTTCTCCGCATCCGGACCCTCGGCCACGGTCTCGACGAAGGTCGTTTTGATCGCATCGCCGTACCGCTCGACCGCTGCCTTGCGGCCCACGTCGTGCTGATAGGTCCAGCCGAAATCGCCGACCGGGCCGAGATAGATGAAGCCCACTTTCAACGGGTCGGCCGCCCGGGCGGGACGGAGCAGCGACGGCGCCGCCGCCATCGCCAGAGATGAGCCGAGGAGCCGGGTGATCTGACGCCGTTGCATGCGGTTTCCTTTTGCGCGCGGCCGAGCGGCCTGCACACGACATGCCACCGCCCCGCCCCTGCCCGACAATCGACGCCACAGCCAGCCCGGGAGCCGGTGCTTCGATTTGAGGCAGTCTGCCCGCCTCGGCGCCAGCGATCAGTCCTCGAACGCGTCCACGGTGCGCCGCCGCCCGACCATGAACGCGTCGGCCACGAGCGCCAGCGGCGCCGCGTCCACCTCGCAAGCCCGGTCCTCGGCGAGTTGCAGGAAGCGCTGGTAGACGCCGCGGTATTCCTGCACCGGCCCGGCCGCCAGCTCCCGTCCGTTCATGCTCAGCCTGGCGCCGCCATCGGAGAGCACGACCGTGTCCCCCCCGATCCGCATCGCGATGTCCCAGTGCTGCGGCCCGGTTTGCCGAAAGTCGAACGCCGCGCGAACCCGCAGCCCGGCCTGGTCCGCCAGCGACAACTCGGCCGCGATCGGTGCCTCCCGATTGCTGGGAAACCAGAGATCGGCTTCGGTCACGAACAGCGCCTCGTCGACCAGCCGCGTCAGGATCGAGAGCGCGTTGATGCCTGGATCGAACACCCCGAGCCCACCCGGTTGCCAGATCCAACTCTGTCCGGGGTGCCAGACCCGCACGTCTTCCTTCCAGGTGATCTCGATCGCCTCGGCCCCGCTCGCCGCGATCAACTGTCGCGCGGGCTCGACCGCCGGCGCGAACCGTGAGTGCCACGCCGCGAACAGCGTCACGCCCGCGTCCCGCGCCGCATCGCCGAGCCCCCGCAATTCCGAGACCGTGGCGCCCGGCGGCTTCTCCAGCAGCACATGCCGGCCCGCCGCAAGCGCCAGCGCCGCCTGGTGCCGTCGCACCTGCGGCGGCGTGCAGAGCGCCACCGCATCGACGCCCGGCTCGCCCTCGAGCAGCGCCTCGAGCGTGCCATACCACGGCAGGCCGGGCAGGCCTCCATCTGGGCTCGCGATGGCGGCCAGCTCGAGGCCCGGAAGCGCCGCGATCGCCGGCACATGCTGATCCCGCGCAATCTTGCCGAACCCGACGATGGCGATCCTCATCGCCGGATCGCTTGGACTGCATGCCGTTCGAACGAAGCCATGCGCATCATCCCAACGGCAGGCCGAACCCGCTGTCAACGATCATGCTCATCTGGTTCCGCGAGGAGAGCGGGCGGAAGAGGCCTCTTGCCTCCCCCGGCTCACCCGAGGCCCAACCATGCCTTGTGCCGGTTAGCGGACATCTCTGATATGGGAGCGATGCTCGCACGGCGCGAGTGATCCCCCGACATTCAGCATTCACACTACCGTGGGTTGTGACGCAAGTCCCTGGCCAGGTTGGCTATAGGCGCGCCAGGCCTTTGTCCGGGTCGCGCATCCGCGACGCCAGCACGTCCCGGAACGGCGGCAGGTTGCCGAGCCGCAGCGCTCCGTTCCGCAGCAGCCGCGCCGGCAGGCTGTCGCCGGCCGCATACAGCCGCATCAGCGCCTCCGCCCCGGTGAAGAACAGCCGCGTCTCCGCCCGGTGTGCCGCCTCGTACCGCGCCAGCGCCGCGGCATCGGCCACGTCGTGCCCGGCCCCGGCCGCCCCACGCACCTCGTGCGCCAGCGCCTGCTGTCCGAGCATGCCGAAATTGAAGCCGTGCGCCGTGGTCGGATGCATGCCGACCGCGGCATCCCCCAGCAACGCGAACCGCCGGCCCACGAAGCGGGTGGCATAGGCCGTCACGACCGGAACCGCGTGCCGCGCCCCGGCCGGGCTCATGGCGCCGAGCCGCCCCCGGTAGCGCCGGGTCACCTCCCGGCCGAATGCGTCATCGGCCAACGCCAGCAGCCGACCCGCATCCGGCTCGGAGACCGTCATCACCGCCGACGACCGCCCCCCATTCATCGGAAGCGTCACCAGCGTCTGCCCATACTCGAACCATGCCGTCGCCGTCTCGTGATGCGGCAGCCGATGCGCCATGGGACAGACCAGCATGCGCTGCCGGTAGTCGTGCAACGCGGCCCCGATCCCCTGCTGCTGCCGCAGCCGCGACCGCCGCGTATCGGCCGCAACCACCAGCCGCGCGCTCAGCTCCCGCCCGTCCGACAGCGTCGCCGACGCATCGGCGCGCCCGACCTGCACCGCCGCCACCGACAGCCCGGGCATGAGCGTCGCCCCGGGCTGCGCCTGCACCACCGCGTGCAGGCTGCGGCGCAGCCAGTGGTTCGGCACGAACCGCCCCAGCATGCCGTCCGCCTCCCCCGCTCCGAGCCGCATCGCGTAATCCGATGGCCCATTCAGCACCCGCATCCGCCGCAGCGGCGCGATGGCCTCGGCCGGAATGCCCGCCCAAGCGCCCATCGCGGTCAACAGCGCCACCGTCCGGTCCGTCAGCGCGATCTCCCGCCCGTCATCGCCCGGATCGGCCAGCGCGGCTTGCGGCTGCGGGTCCACCAGCGCGATCCGCAGCCCGGTCCCGGCCAGCGACGCCGCGAAGGCCAACCCAACCGGCCCTGCGCCGGCCACCACGATGTCGAATGACTCTGCCACGCCGACCTATCCAAAACCTGACACGCTCTAAATGTGGTGTTGACCGACGGCCAGGAGGGGATGATTCCGAGTTTCCGCGCCCTTTCCGTCCGTGCGGCCGCCGAACGCGGCGTCGAGCTGATCGCCGCTGTCAACCGCTGGCGCCGCCCTCGCCAGGACAGCCCCTTCCTCGTCGGCGTCCACGCGCCGCTGGCCGAGGAACTCACTCTGACCGACCTGCCTGTCACCGGCACGATTCCGCCCGGCCTCGACGGGCGCTACCTCAAGATGGGCGCCAACCCGGTCCGCCCCGACCCGGCCGCCCACCACTGGTTCCTCGGCGACGGGATGGTCCACGGCATCGCCCTGCACAACGGCAAGGCGGGCTGGTACCGCAACCGGTGGATCCTGTCCCGCCTCGCCGCCGCCGCCCTCGGGCGCGACCCGGCCCCCGGACCCCGCCGCGGCCGCAACGACACCGTCAACACCAACGTCGTCCCCGTGGCCGGCCGCGCCTTCGCCCTCGTCGAAGCGGGCAGCACCCCCGTCGAGCTCTCCGAGACGCTCGACGCCCAACGCTACAACCCGTTCGATGGCAGCCTCGCCGGCTCCTTCAGCGGCCATCCCCATCTCGACCCCCTGACCGGCGAGCTCCACGCCATCGCTTACGACGGCAGCGTCTGGGACCAGGTCCGCCACGTCGTCGTCTCCCCCGCCGGCGTCGTGATGCGCGAGCACTCCATCGCCGTCCGCGACGGGCCCTGCATCCACGACTGCGCCATCACCGCCCGCTTCGTCATCGTGCTCGACTTGCCCGTCACCTTCTCCATGCGCGCGGTGCTCGGCGGCCACGCCTTCCCGTTCCGCTGGAACCCGGCCCACCCCGCCCGCGTCGGCCTCCTCTCCCGCGACGGCGGCTCCATGGTCTGGTGCGCCGTCGATCCCTGCTTCGTGTTCCACGTCGCCAATGCCTACGATGACGATGACACTGTCATCCTCGACGTGATCGCCTATCCGACGATGTTCACCGCCAGCGGCAGCGGCCTCGACGCACTCGGCCGTCTCGAGCGCTGGACCATCGACCCGGCGGCCCAGCGGGTCACCCGACGCACCATCGACTCCACACCGCAGGAATTCCCCCGCATCGACGAGCGCCGCTTCGGCCAGCGCCACCGCTTCATCTACACCGTCTCCGTCCCGCCCGACGGCAACACCCAACTCACCGGCGCCACCCGCCTCTACAAATACGACCTCCAGTCCGGCCAGCGCTGGACCCGGGACTTCGGCGACGGCCACCTCCCCGGCGAATTCATCGTCATCCCCGCCGGCGCCGCCGAAGACGCCGGCTGGCTCATGGGCCTGGTCCTCAACGTCGCCGAAGCCACCACCGACTTCGTCATCCTCGACGCCACCCGCCTCGACGCCCCACCCGTCGCCACCGTTCACCTGCCCCACCCCATCCCTCCCGGCTTCCACGGCAACTGGTTCCCCAACCCCTAACTCCCTCTCCCTCTCCCGCTGGCGGGAGAGGGCCGGGGTGAGGGTGGAACCACGAACCGTAGCTCCGACACCTCATCCCCCCCTTGACTCCCACGACCTATAAGTTCCCCTTCCGTTCATGCCTCCCGCCGATACCCTCCCCGAGCTCGACGACGCCGCCTACCAGCGCGCCCTCGCCATCCTGCTCGACGTCGGCACCAGCATCGCCAAGGAACTGAAAACCCCCTCCGACACCGTCTCGGTCCGCGACCGCGCCCGCGCCTTCGACGTCGTCGCCCTCGCCGTCCGCCGCACCATCATCCTGTCCAAACACGTCACCGAACATCCCACGGTGCCCCCAGCCGCCGAGGACCCCATCACCCAGCGCACCCGGCAGCGCAAGGAGGTCATCCGCGTCGTCGGCGAAGCCATCGAGCATCGGGCCAGCCCGGCCGACGCCCCCGCGCTCCGCGTCGAACTCCTCGAGCGCATGGACAGCCTCGAGCTCGAGCGCGACCTCGCCCACCAATCCCCCGCCCAGGTCATCGAGGGCCTCTGCCGCGACCTCGGCGTCGCCGAACTCCAGGCCCTGCGCCGCTACCCCCGCCGCACCCCCTGCGACATCGCCCTCCTCTGCGCCCAAGCCGCCGCCCCCGCCGGCTCCGGCCTCCCCCAAGCGTTCCCCTCCGCCGCCGTCTCGAGCGACCCGGCCCTCAAAGCCGCCCCCCATTCCGGCTCTCCCCTCCATGAGCGCCGACACCTATGAGGCGTGCGAACCGGCGAACGGCGCCCTCCCAATCGCGTTAGTGCCTGGACGTAGCTGAGACTGGGGTCCAAAACCTCGACGTGGCGCGTGGAGGCACCTCGTCGATGAGTATTTCCCGCAGCCGCTCGCTCCGATCGCAACTAACCCTGCTCTGCCTCGGTCTGCTGATCCCGACGCTCGCCTTCGTCGCCATCCTGTTCTGGCGCCTGACGGAGTCCGAGACCCACCGCGCCGAGGAGGCAGCCGCCGGAACCTCGCGCGGGCTCGCCAACGCGCTCGACCGGGAGGTCGTCGGCGTGCTGACGACGCTGCAAGCGCTCGGGACGTCGCCCAGCCTGCAATCGGGCGACCTCGCTGCCTTCTACGACCAGGTGACCGAGGTGCGGCGCCTCCAGCACATCCACATCAGCCTGCGCGACACGGCCGGCCACTCGCTGCTGACCACCCGCGTGCCCCTCGGCACCAACGTCGCCGTCCCGCCCCAGCTTGCCGCGGCCGACCAGCGCGTCGTCGCCACCAATGCTCCCACCGTGACCGACATGTTCACCAGCTCGGCGACCGCCGGCGACGTTTTCCAGATCATCGCCGCCCCGGTCAGTGTCGGCGGACAGCCGAAATACCTGATCGGCGCGAGCCTCGACCCCGACTATCTCGGCCATGTGTTCCACCGCGAGAACCTGCTTCCCGGCTGGGTGGGCAGCCTTGCCGACCGCGCCTTCATGGTGCTCGCGCGCACCCAGGACCAGGACAAGTTCGCCGGCGGCCCCGCCTCGCAGGACCTCAAGACCCACGCCAGCGCCGCCCCCTCCGGCACCTACTACGGCCACACCGTCGCGGGCACCTACAGCCTCGTGGGTTTCACCCGCTCGGACCTGACTGGATGGACCGCGTCCGTCAACGTGCCCGCCAGCTTCGTCTCGGCGCCGCTGCGGCACTCCATGCTGCTCCTGCTCGCCCTGGGGGCGGGCCTGGCGCTGTTCGCCGGGCTGCTGGCCTGGTTCGCGGGCCGCCGGATCACCGCAGCCATCCAGCAACTGCGCCGCGCGGCCGACGCGATCGGGCTCGGTCTGCCCGTCGGCGTCGTGACCACGCCGATCGCCGACTTCAACCTGGTCGGACGGGCTCTGCAACGGGCATCGCAGGAAATCCAGGAACGCGCCCGCGAGCGCGACGCCGCCGCGGCGAGCGTGCGCGACAGCGAGGCTCACCTCGCCGGCATCTTCGCCCAGACCGGCGCCGGGCTCGCCGAAGCGGACATGGACGGACACATCATCTCCGCCAACGAGCAATACTGCGCCCTGGTCGGCCGCACCCAAGCCGAGCTGTGCACCATGCGGCTGGACGACATCCCGCATCCCGACGACGGGGAGATCAACGACGCCATCCTCCAGCGCCTCCTGGAGACGGGCGAGCCGGTCACGGCCGAGAAACGCTTCCTGCGCCCCGACGGCAGCATCGTCTGGGTCGCCAACACCCTCAGCGTCATCAAGGGCCGCCATCAGACCATCCTCTCGGCCGCCATCGACATCTCGGCGCAAAAGCAGGTCGAGGGAGACCTCCAGGCCGCTCGCGATAGCGCCGAGCAGGCCAACCTCGCCAAGAGCACGTTCATCGCCAACATGAGCCACGAACTCCGCACGCCGCTCTCGGCCATCATCGGCTACAGCGAGATGCTGAAGGAGGAGGTGGGCGACGGCCAAGCCGACCCGGCGGCGCTCGAAACCGATCTCGGCAAGATCGAGAGCAACGCCCGCCACCTGCTCGGCCTCATCAACGACGTCCTCGACCTTTCCAAGATCGAGAGCGGCAAGATGGAGGTGTTCGCCGAAGACTTCGAGATCGAGCCCATGGTCCGCGACATCGCCGCTACCATCGACAGCTTGATCGGTAAGAAGGGCAACACCCTCGTGCTGCAGATCGGCGACGCGCTGGGCAGCATGCACTCCGACACCACCAAGATCCGTCAGACGCTGCTCAACCTGCTCAGCAATGCCGCCAAGTTCACCGAAGGCGGAACCATCACGCTCGCCGCCGAGCGCGAGGCCACCCATGTCGTGTTCCGCGTGCAGGACACCGGCATCGGCATGACCGACGAGCAACTCGCCAAGTTGTTCGAGCGGTTCAGCCAGGCCGATGCCTCCACCACCCGCCGTTTCGGCGGCACCGGCTTGGGCCTTTCCATCACCAAGGCGTTCATGGCCATGCTCGGCGGCGCCATCGACGTGACCAGCCAGCCCGGCCAGGGTAGCTGCTTCACCGTCCGGCTGCCCATCGACCTGCCCAAGCCGGTCGAGGACGAGGGCGACCCCCCCGCGCCGGCCAGCGACGTCGTGCTCGTCATCGACGACGACCCGGCCCAGCGCGACATCATGACCCGGTTCCTCGCGCGCGAAGGCTTCACCCCGCATACGGCCGCCAACGGCAGTATCGGCATCGACCTCGCCCGCACGCTGCGCCCGCGCGCCATCCTGCTCGACGTGACCATGCCCGGCATCGATGGCTGGACGGTGCTGCGCGCGCTGAAGGCCGACCCGGACACCGCCGACATCCCGGTCGTCATGGTGACCTTCATCAACGATAACGGCCTCTCCTCCGCGCTGGGCGCGGCTGATCACATCACGAAGCCGGTCCGCTGGGATATATTCCGTAAAACGATGGAGCCGTTCCGCGACACCGAGGGCGACGTGCTCGTCGTCGACGACAACGCCGACACGCGGCGGCACATGCGCGCCGCGCTGGAACGCGACGAATGGACCGTCAGCGAGGCCGCAAACGGCCGCGAGGCGCTGGCCAAGGTCGCCGTCAGCCGCCCCCGCGTCGTCCTGCTGGACCTCGAAATGCCGGTCATGGACGGCTTCGCGTTCTTGCATGCCTTCCGCGACCTGCCGGGTTGCCGCGATATCCCGGTCGTCGTCATCACCGCCCGCGACCTCACGCGGGCCGACCGCGAAAGCCTGCAGACGGCCAGCAAGGTGCTCAACAAAGGCGAGGACAGCTTGCGGCATCTCTCCGCCGACCTGCAGGCCGTGACCCGGATGACGACGCCAGCTCATACCCCAGGGCATAAGTGATAGGCGCAGAACCAGAGTTCCGGGTCCATACTCGCCGCACTACATGGGGGTCACTATGCAGAAACAGCCCCTCGACCTCGCCATTTGTACCGCTGACCTGCTCTGCAGTTTGGACCTCCCGGCCGACGAACCGAAATGCACCTTGCGCGACGTCGCCATGAGCACCGGCCAAGTCGCCACCGTCCTCAGCCTCTGCTGGATGCTCCACATCTTCGTCTAGTCCCTGCTACGCTGGGATAATGGATTTGCTCTCGGCTCTGGGTGTGTTCGTCCGCGTCGCCGAAACCGGCTCGTTCTCGGCCGTCGCCCGCGAGCGCGGCGTCACCCAGCCCGCGATCTCCCGCCAGATCGCCGCGCTCGAGGAGCATCTGGGCGCCCGCCTGGTCCAGCGCACCACCCGCCGGGTGGGCCTGACGGAAGACGGGCGCGATTTCCTCGGCCCGGCGCAGACGGTCCTGCAATCGGTCGAGGAGGCGGAGGGCGCGGTCGGTTCACGCCAGGGCGGCATCACCGGCCTGGTGCGGATCAGCTGTCAGCCGGTCTTCGGCCGCGTGGTCATCGCCCCGCGCATCCACGTCCTGCTCGAGCGGCACAAGACCCTCTCGATTGACCTGGTGCATGAGGAGCCCACGCTCGATCTCGTGCACGACGCCGTCGACCTGGCCGTCCATGCCGGCGAGTTGCCGCTCGAGCGCTCCTTCATCGTGCGCAAGATGGGCGCGTTCTCGCCCGTCATCGTCGGCGCGCCCTCCTACCTGGACGGCAACCCGGCCCTGCATCACCCGGCCGACCTATCCCACCACGACTGCATCATCGACGACCGCGCCGCCCACCGCGAGATCTGGACCCTGCATGGACCGGGCGGCCCCGTCGAGACGCCCGTCGGCGGGCGTTTCCGCACCGACAACTCCGACGCCCGGCGCGAAGCCGTCCTGACCGGCCTCGGCCTCGCCTCGCTGTCCCGATGGCTCGTGCGGCACGACATCCGCGACGGCGCGCTGCGCATCGTGCTGCCGGAGTGGCGCTTCCCGCCCGTTCCGGTGCATGCCATCTACCAATCCAAGCGCAACCTCCCGCCGCGTGTCCGCGCGGTTCTGGAGTTCCTGCTCGAACAACTGACCGCCGACCCGGAGTTCTCCGACCTGTTCACCCAATGAGCGTCGCCGTCGTCACCGGGGCCACGAGCGGCATCGGCCGCTTCATTGCTCTAGGGCTCGCGCGGGCTGGGTTCCGCCTCGTGCTGCCGGCCCGGTCCGAAGCGCGGGGGGAGGAGGCCCGCGCCTGGATCGCCGCCCGCCTCCCGACGGCCGAAATCGACCTCGTGACGGCCGATCTTGCCTCGCTGCCGAGCACCTGGGCCGCCGCCCGGACCATCAGCGCCCGGCACCCCGAGATCGCCCTGCTCGTGAACAACGCCGGCGTCTTCCGCTCCCGGCGGGAACGCACCGCCGAGGGCCACGACCTGGTTCTCACCGTCAACCACCTTGCGCCCCATCTGCTGATGCGGGAACTCCGGCCGGCCCTGCTTGCCGGCGCCCCGTCCCGCATCGTCACGGTCGGCTCCTCCACGTCCGACCGCGCCCGCATCGACCCTGCCAATCTCGGCCTCGAGCGCGGCTGGACGATGGTGTCGGCCTATTCCAGCTCCAAGCTCGCCGTGATGATGAGCACGTTCGAGACGGCCCGCCTGCTGACCGGCACGGGCGTGACGGCCAACGTCGTCCATCCCGGGACGGTCGCCACCAGCCTGATCCGCAGCGGCGGCGTGATCGGTCTGGCCTGGCGCATGATGCGCCCCTTCCTCAGCACGGAAGAGCAAGGCGCTGACACCCCGCTGCATGTCGCGATGTCGCCCGACACCGCCCGCATCACCGGGCGCTACTTCAAGAATTGCCGCCCCGTGCCGCCGAACAAGCGCGCGCTGGACCCTTCGCTGGTCCGCGAGGTATGGGCCGCCACCGAGCGCCTAACGCCACCGCCGCAATAGCCACATCTGCACGCTGAACCGCCGCGACTCGCCGCCGAACGTCCCATGGGCGCCGGACGCCCGATCCGACGGGGCGAACAGCGTCGGTTCGCGCATCCGCGCCGCATTGCCGTCCTCGGTGAGTTGGCCTTCCATCCCGAGGCGCTGGATCGCCGCGTTGACCACGCCCGGGATCAGCCGCATGGCCCAGGAGAAGAGCACCGTCACCCCGCTGACGCGGATTTCGCGATAGGGCCGGGTCGCGGCGAGCAGGATCGCGTCGGCCACGATCTCCGGCTGGTAGACCGGCTTGGCCGGCCGCGGCGACCCCGGCAGGTAGGAGGGGGCATGGCTGAAGAACGGCGTGTTGACCGCCGGCGGATAGATCGTCGTCAGCCGCACCCGGCTTCCATCATGCCGCAACTCGTGGCGGAGGGAATCGGTGAAGCCGCGCACCGCGTGCTTGGCCCCGGAGTAGGACGACAGGAACGGCAGGCCGCCAAAGGCGATCGCCGAGCACAGGTTGATGATCGTCCCGGCATCCCGCGCCGCCATCCGCCGCAGCGCCACCCGCACGCCATTGACCGTGCCCAGATACGTCACCTCGGTCACGCGGCGGAACTCCTCGGCGCTCACGTCCTGGAACCGCCCGTAGACGCCGTTCCCGGCGCAGTTCACCCAGACGTCGATTGGGCCCAGCCGGGCCTCGATCGTGGCCGCGGCGGCTTCGAGCGCGGCCGGGTCGACCACGTCGGCCGGAACCGTCACGCAAGCGACGTCGGCCGCCGAAAGCTCGTGCCGGATCGAATCGAGCCCGGCCTGGCCTCGCGCGATAAGCCCTACCTGCCATCCGGCCACCCCGAAAGCCGACGCGGTGCATCGTCCGATGCCGGACGACGCCCCGGTAATCACCACAGTTTTCACCGTGTCGTCTTAGGTGGGTCGCCATGGGTCCGCAATTGACCTTGCGTTGTGTTCCGTTCGATGGTCCGCCGATGACGACTGGCTTCAGCAGCACCGAACGCTACATCGCATCGCGCGACCTCGAAGTGGCCGTCAACGCGGCGGTCGCGTTGCAGCGACCCCTCCTCGTCAAGGGTGAGCCCGGCACCGGCAAGACCGTGCTGGCCCGCGAGATCGCGACCGCGCTCGGCATGCCGCTGGTGGAATGGCATGTGAAGTCCACCACCAAGGCGCAGCAGGGCCTGTATGAATACGACGCCGTCTCCCGCCTGCGCGACAGCCAGCTTGGCGATCCCAAGGTCGCCGACATCGCCAACTACATCGTCCCCGGCAAGCTCTGGACTGCGTTCGAGGCGGACGGCCCGCAGGTCGTGCTGATCGACGAGATCGACAAGGCCGACATCGAATTCCCCAACGACCTGCTGCTCGAACTCGATCGAATGCAGTTCTTCGTCTACGAGACGCAACAAACCGTCGCCGCCCGGCACCGCCCCGTCGTCGTCATCACGTCGAACAACGAGAAGGAGCTGCCCGACGCCTTCTTGCGCCGCTGCTTCTTCCACTACATCCGCTTCCCCGACCGCCCGACCATGGAGCGCATCGTCGACGCCCACTACCCGGGCCTTCGCCACGATCTCGTGCGCGAGGCACTGACCGTATTCTTCGAGGTCCGCGACATGCCTGGCCTGAAGAAGAAGCCGGCCACCTCCGAGCTGCTCGACTGGCTGAAACTGCTCATGATCGAGGACATGCCTCCGGAGGCGCTGCGAGAGCCCGGCGCCGGCATCCCGAAGCTGCACGGCGCCCTGTTGAAGAACGAGCAGGACGTGCATCTGTTCGAGCGTCTCGCTTTCCTCAACCGCCGCGGCAGATAGCGGTGTTCGCCAGCTTCCTCTTCGCCCTGCGCGACGCGGGAGTTCCGGCCTCCATCACCGAGTATCTGGCGCTGCTCGCCGCCATGCGGGCCGGCGTGGCGAACTACGACGTCGAGGACTTCTACTTCCTCAGCCGGGCCGCGCTGGTCAAGGACGAGCGCCACCTGGACCGGTTCGACCGCGTCTTCGGCACGGTGTTCAAGGGCATCGAGGATCCGGCGACGGGCCCCGATGCTCGGGCGCTTCCGGACGAGTGGTTGCGCCGCATCGCTGAGAAGCACCTGACACCGGAGGAGATGGCGGAGGTCGAGGCGCTCGGCGGCTTCGACACGCTGATGGACACGCTGCGTCAGCGGCTGGAGGAGCAGAAAGGGCGGCACCAGGGCGGCAGCAAGTGGATCGGCACCGGCGGCACCTCCCCCTTCGGAGCGTACGGCTACAATCCGGAGGGTGTTCGGATCGGGCAAGACGAGAGCCGTCACCGCCGGGCCGTGAAGGTGTGGGACAAGCGGGACTTCCGCGATCTCGATGACGGGATCGAGCTCGGGACCCGCAATATGAAGCTTGCGCTGCGCCGTTTGCGCCGGTTCGCGCGCGACGGGGCGCCGACCGAGCTCGACATGGCCGGCACGATCCGCGCGACGGCGCAGAATGCCGGGTCGCTCGACCTCAGACTGGTGCCGGAGCGGCATAATGCGGTCAAGGTGCTGCTGTTCCTCGACGTCGGCGGCTCCATGGACGACCACATCCGCGTCTCCGAGGAGCTTTTCTCCGCCGCGCGGAGCGAGTTCAAGCGTCTGGCCTTCTTCTATTTCCACAACTGCCCCTACGAGCGCCTCTGGCAATCCAATCGCCGCCGCCACGACGTCACGGTGCCCACCGCCGAGGTGCTGCGCACGTATGGCCCCGACTACCGCGCCATCTTCGTCGGCGATGCCACGATGAGCCCGTACGAGATCATCCAGCCCGGCGGCAGCGTCGAGCACTGGAACGATGAATCCGGCGCCACTTGGCTCTCGCGTCTGACCAGCCACTGGCAGCGCAGCGCCTGGCTCAACCCGGTCCCACCTGCCACCTGGTCCGCGACCCACTCCGTGCGCCTCGTCCGCGACCTCCTTGGCGACCGCATGTTCCCACTGACCCCGGCCGGGCTGGACGCGATGATCCAGTCGCTCAGCCGCTGACGGCAGACCGCCGATATCGACGTTGGCGCCCCAGCCTGTCTACAAGGGGTGCGATAGTTCCGGGAGCGCATGATGGTCTTGTTTCGACGCCTATCGATGCTGGCCGCCATCGCCCTGCTGCTCGCGCCGCGCGCCGGGGCCGCGCAGACGGTGAAGATCGGCAGCAAGAACTTCACCGAGCAGTTCATCATCGCCGAGATCTACGCCGCGGCGCTCGAGAACGCCGGGTTCAAGGTCGAGCGCAAGATCAACCTGGGCGGCACGCTGATCGCGCAGAAAGCGATCGAGACCGGCGAGATCGACATATACCCCGAGTATACCGGGACCGCTCTGGTCGCTGTGCTGAAAGCGCCGGTGAAGAGCGACCCCCAAGAGGTCTTCACGCAGGTGAAGGCGTATTACGAGAAGACCTTCGCCCTGACCTGGCTCAAGCCGGCCAACATCAACAACGGCTATGCCATGATCGTTCGTCCGGACACGGCGGCGAAATACCATCTCAAGACGCTGAGCGACTTGGGCGGCGGTCCGTCGAAGGACCTCGTGATGGGCGCCGGGCCCGAGTTCCTCGACCGCCAGGACGGTCTGCCTGGCCTGAAGGGCACCTACGGGATCGAGTTCAAGGAGTTCAAGCAATTCGCCAAGCTCGGCCTGCGCTACGATGCGCTGGCCGCCAAGCAGATCGACGTGGCGAACGGGTTCGCGACCGATTGGCAGATCGCCGAGCAGAAGCTGGTTGTGCTCGACGACGACAAGGGCCTGTTTCCGCCCTATTACGTCGCGCCCGTGATCCGCGAGCAGACGCTGAAGGCCAACCCGAAGATCGCCGACGTGCTCGAGCCGGTGAATGCCGCGCTCGACAACACGACCATGCGGGACCTGAACGCGAGGGTGGAGCGCGACAAGGACGAGCCGAAGGAGGTCGCCGTTGCGTTCCTGCGCAGCAAGGGCCTCATCAAGTAGGTTGATCCGGATCGGCGACGCGCGGCTGACGGCAGAAGACGTCCGGGCGGTCGCGCGCGATGGCGCTTCGGCCGGGTTCGGAGCATCGGCGGCTCGGCGGATCGAGGCGGCGCATGCCGCCATGCTCGGCCTCGTCGGCGCCGGTCAGCCGATCTATGGCGTGACCACCGGGCTCGGCGCTGCGGTCGATACCTGTGTTTCGGCGGCGGACTCCGCCCATCAGCGCCGCATCCCGCTCGCCCGTGCCGCCGGCGTGGGCGCGCGGCTGCCGCGGGATGTCGTGCGGGCCACCATGCTCGCCCGGGTCTCGCGCCTGGCTTGCGGCGCCGCCGGCATCTCGCTCGGCATGGCCGAAGCGTTGGTGGCCATGCTCGAGCGCGGCGTGACGCCTTCGGTGCCGGCGACCGGATCGATCGGCGAGGCGGACCTGGTTCCGCTGGCTCACATCGCCGCGGTGCTCGCCGGCGAGGGGCAAGCGGAGTGGGGCGGCGCTCTGCTGCCCGCTGCGGACGCGCTCGCCCGCGCTGGGATCACGGTCCCGGCCTGGGGGCCGAAGGATGGCTTGGCCTTAGTCTCCTCCAACGCCGCAGCGGCCGGCCCGGCTGCCCTCCTGGTCAGCGACACGGCCCGCGCGCTCGAGGCGAGCCTTGCCGCCGCCGCGCTCTCGCTCGAGGGCTTCCGTGGGAGCCTCGCCCCGTTCGATCCGCGCGTCGCCCGACTGCGACCCGCGCCCGGCCAAGCCGAGGCGGCCGCCGCACTCTTGCTGCTGCTGGCCGGCAGCGACCTGCAGCGGCCCGGCGCTGCCCGCCGCCTGCAGGACCCGCTCAGCTTCCGCGTGCTCGCCTCCGTCCACGGCGCGGCGACCGACGCGCTGGGGCGCGCCCGCGACCTCGTCGAGCTCGAACTGAACTCGAGCGACGACAACCCGGCCATCGACGCCGAGCAGGCCCTGCCGAACGCCAATTTCGATCCCACGGCGCTGGCGCTCGCGATCGAGGCGCTCGGCCAGGCCATGCTCCGCGCGGCAGCCTGCTCGGCTGGCCGGTCGTTGCGCCTGATGTCGCCGGCGGTGAACGACCTCCCCCGCTTCCTCGCGCCGCCCGGGCAGAACGGGTTCGCGACCGTCCAGAAGACCGTCGCCGCCCTGCTCGCGCAGATGCAGCACGAGGCCGCGCCGCTGCCGGTGATCGTGCTGCCGGTGGCCGATGCGGTCGAGGACTACGCCACGATGGCGTCGGCCATCGTGGACAAGACCGCCGGCCTGCTCGCCCGGTTCCGCTATGTCGTCGCCATCGAGATGATGGTCGCCGCCCAGGCCTGCGACATGCGCCAGCCGTCACGACTGGGCAAGGGCACGGGCCGCCTGCATGGGCTGGTTCGCGCGGCGGTGCCCACGCTCGCGCAGGACCGCAGCACGGGGCCCGACATCGAGCGCCTGGCCGCCCTGATCGCCGACGGGACGGTTCGGCCGTGAGATGGGCGCCCAACCACCTCGGCGACATCGGGCTTGCGCTGTGGCAGCATGCGGTGCTCGTGGTGGTTTCGGTCGGCATCGGGCTGGTCCTCTCGCTGGCCGCGGGCATCTGGAGTGCCCGGCGGCCGCGGGCGTATGGCGCCATCCTCGTGGTTACCGAGATCCTGTTCGTCATTCCCAGCCTGGCGATGTTCGCGCTGTTGATCCCGTTCCTCGGGCTCGGCTTCGCCCCGGCGGTGGTCGGGCTCACGTCGTATTGCCTGTTGATCCTCACCCGCAACGTCGTGCTCGGGCTACGCAGCGTGTCGCCCGACATCGCCGACGCGGCGGCCGGGCTGGGCTACGGACCGGGCCGGCGGCTGGTCGAGATCGAGCTCCCGATCGCGTTGCCGTTCATCGTGGCGGGGCTGCGGGTCGCCACCGTCACGGTGATCGGCGTGGCCACCGTGGCCGCCTACATCAACGCGGGCGGGCTCGGCAGCATCATCTTTGCCGGCATCGACCAGCGCTATCCGGAGAAGATCCTGGTCGGCGGCGGGCTGACCGCGTTGCTCGCCATCACGGCCGATCTGCTGCTGTCGCGGGCCGAACGCGCGCTGCGCGGGGGCCGCGCATGATCGTGATGGACGCGGTGCGGTGGATCGGCGGCCATCAGGCCGAGTTCCTGGCCGCCTTGCGGCAGCATTTGCTGATGAGCGGGATTTCACTCGGGCTCGGGCTGCTGATCGGTTTTCCGTTGGCGGTGCTGGTGCTGCCGACGCGTGTCGGGGCCGGGCTCACGGTGGGGCTGGTCAACGCGGTCCGCACCATCCCGAGCCTGGCGATCCTGGCGGCGGCGCTGCCGATGCTCGGCATCGGCCTGGTTCCCTCGATCGTCGCCCTGGTGGTGCTGGCGGTGCCGCCGATCCTGATCAACAGCCTGATCGGCCTGCGCGAGGTCGAGGCCGACCTCATCGACGCGGCGGCCGGCATGGGGATGCGGCGGGGCCAGATCCTCTGGCGCGTCCGCCTGCCTTTGGCCGCGCCCTCGATCTTCGGCGGCATCCGGACCGCCGCCGTGCAGGTCATTTCGGGGGCGACGCTCGCGTCGTTCATCGGCGGCGGCGGCCTTGGGGATTTCATCACCGCGGGGATCGCGCTGATGGACTACTCCCGGCTCCTGGTCGGCGCCGTCCCGATCGCGCTGCTGGCGATCGCCGCGGAGTTCGGGATGGGGGCGATCGAGCGCCGCCTGTTCGTTATGGTAACAGTATGATTTCGCTCGTTGGGGTGACGAAGACGTTTGCCGGCGCGGCCGCTCCGTCGGTCGACCGGGTCAGCCTCGAGATCCCGGAGGGCGCGACCGTCGCGCTGATCGGCCCGTCCGGCTGCGGCAAGACCACGACGCTGCGGATGATCAACCGCCTGATCGAGCCGACCGCCGGCCGCATCCTCGTCGCCGGCCAGGACGTCACGCGGGGCGATCCGGTCCTGCTCCGGCGCACGATCGGCTACGTCATCCAGAACGTCGGTCTGTTCCCGCACATGACGGTGGCGCAGAACATCGGCACGGTGCCGCGGCTGCTGGGCTGGACGGCTGCCCGGATCGATGCGCGGGTGGACGAGATGCTGCATCTGGTCGGCCTGGACCCGGCGGTCATGCGCAGGCGGCGCCCGGCGGCGCTGTCGGGCGGGCAGCGGCAGCGGGTCGGGGTCGCGCGGGCGCTGGCGGCCGACCCGCCGGTGATGCTGATGGACGAGCCGTTCGGGGCGATCGACCCGATCGCGCGGACGCGGCTGCAGGACGAGTTCAAGGCCATCTTGCGCCGGGTCAAGAAGACGGTGGTGATGGTGACGCACGACATGGAGGAGGCGCTGCGGATGGCCGACCGGATCGCCATCATGCGGGAGGGCAAGCTGCTGCAGTTCGACACGCCCGCCGCGATCCTGGCGACGCCGGCCGATCCGTTCGTCGACGCGTTTCTCGGGCCCGACCGTGCGTTCCGCCGCCTGGCGCTGATGACGGTGGACACGATCATGACCGCGCCCACCGGCGCGCCCGGGCCCGGGCCCGCGCTCGCGCCCGGCACCAACCTGCGCGAAGCCCTCTCCGCCCTCCTGACCGCGCACGCCGAAGCCGCCCGCATCGTCGCGGCCGATGGCATGGTCATGGGCGAGGTCACGCGCGCGCGGATCCTTGCCGCCTAGCGGCTGCGCAAAGCGGCGGCATGGGCGCGAGCATCTGCCTGCGTCAGGGGCGAACGGCGTTGGAGGGCGGGATTTTCTCCGGCCCTGCCGATAGCGCCGGGCCGCCGCCATGCTAGGCTCCGGCCCGCCAAGGAGGACCGACCCATGACGACAGGCAAAACGACCCGCCGCGCCGTTCTCGCCGGCACTGGGGCTGCCATCGGCAGCGGCGCGATCACGGGCTTCCCGACCATCTGGGCGCAGAACATCAAGGACGTGACGCTGCGCCAGTTCGGGACCGGGGTCTCCAACCTCAACGCCATCGCGGACAAGGTAAAGGCCGATCTCGGGTTCACGCTCAGCATGACGGCGCTGGACACGGACGCGGTGACGCAGAAGGCGGTCACCCAGCCGCGCTCCTACGACGTGGCGGACATCGAGTATTTCCTGTGCAAGAAGATCTTCCCGACGGGCGTGCTGGCGCCGTTGGATACCAAGAAGATCAAGCTGTACGACAAGATCGTGCCGATCTTCACGACGGGGAAGCTGACGCCGGAGTCGGTCGTGGCGCAAGGGACGGCGCCTTCGAAGGTCAGCTTCGTCGAGAGCGCGACGTCGACCAAGTTCGCGGCGGCTCCGACGCAGTGGATGACGATCATCCCGACGATCTACAACGCCGACACGCTCGGTTTGCGCCCGGACCTGATCGGCAAGCCGATCCGCAACTGGAAGGACCTGATCGATCCGGCGTTCAAGGGCAAGGCGTCGATCCTGAACATCCCCGGGATCGGGATCATGGATGCGGCGATGGTGATGGAGAGCGCCGGGCTGATCAAGTATGGCGACAAGGGCAACATGACGAAGCCCGAGATCGACAAGACGATCGCGTTCCTGATCGAGAACAAGAAGGCGGGGCAGTTCCGGGCGTTCTGGAAGTCGTTCGACGAGAGCGTCAACCTGATGGCGTCCGGCGAGGTGGTGATCCAGTCCATGTGGTCGCCGGCGGTGACGGCGGTGCGGGCCAAAGGCATTCCGTGCGTGTATCAGCCGCTCGAGGAAGGCTATCGCGGGTGGGGCGGCGGACTGGGGATCGCCAAGCACCTGACCGGGCTGCAGCTCGACGCGGCCTATGAATACATCAACTGGTACCTGTCCGGCTGGTGCGGGGCGTATCTGAACCGGCAGGGCTATTACAGCGCGGTGCTGGAGACGGCTCAACAGTTCATGAGCGCCAACGAGTGGGGCTATTGGATGGAAGGCAAGCCGACGACGGAGGACATCACGAGCCCGGACGGCAAGGTGATCGCCAAGCCGGGCGAGAGCCGGGACGGGGGCGCGTTCATGGACCGCATGAGCCACGTCGCGTGCTGGAACTCGGTGATGGACGAGGACCGCTACATGATCCAGAAATGGAACGAGTTCATCGCCGCCTAGATGCGGCCGCTGCTGACGGCGGCGCAGGTCGGGCCGCTGGTGTTCCTGCTGGTGGGGTTCGTGGTCGTTCCGCTCGCGGCGATCGTCGTGGTCAGCTTCCTCGACTACGACAGCGTGCGCATCCTGCCGCGTTTCGTGCTGACCAACTACACGGACCTGCTGTTCTCCAGCGTCACCTGGCGCACCTATCTGAACACGCTGCGCTACGCCGCGATCGTTTGGGCGATCACGCTCGTGCTGGGCTTCTTCGTGGCTTACGTGCTGGCGTTCGTGGTCCGGGGGGCGCTGATGCAGACGGCGCTGTTCCTGGTCTGCACGATCCCGTTCCTGACGTCGAACATCATCCGCATGATCGCGTGGGTGCCGTTCCTCGGGCGCGAGGGCCTGTTGAACCGCGCGCTGCTGTCGACGGGGATCGCGGACAGGCCGCTGGAGTGGCTGCTGTTCTCCGACTTCGCCGTGATCTTGGCGTTCGTTCACCTGTACACGCTGTTCATGGTGGTGCCGATCTTCAACACGATGATGCGGATCGACCGGAGCCTGATCGAGGCGGCGACCGACGCGGGGGCCGGGCCGTTCCAGGTGGTGCGGAGCGTCATCGTTCCGCTATGCAAGCCGGGCATCGCCATCGGCTCGGTGTTCGTGATCACCCTGGTGATGGGCGACTTTGCCACGGTGCGGCTGATGAGCGGCGGGCAGAGCGCGTCGGTCGGGCTGATGATCGCCAACGGCATCGGGCTGCTGCAATACCCGGCGGCGTGCGCGAATGCGGTGGTGCTGCTGGCGATCGTCCTGCTGCTGATCGGCGCGATCCTCCGGGCGGTCGACATCCGCCAGGAGCTCTGATGCGCCGTGCGCTGCTGCTGGCCGGCTTCGCGCTGTTCGTGCTGTTCCTCTACGGCCCGACGGTGACGATTATGGTGCTCTCGTTCCAGGGACCCGGCGGGGGGCTGACGTTTCCGATGCGGGGCGTCTCGACGTATTGGTTTCACTCGCTGTTCGCGCAGCAGGCGGTGGGCGACATCTGGGGGGCGGCGGGCCGGTCCGTCGTGCTCGCGCTGATGGTCATGACGGCGACGGTGCTGATCTCGCTGCTGGCCGGGCTTGCGTTCCGGCGACGGTTTGCTGGCGCCGGAACGCTGCTGACGCTCACGCTCGTGAGCCTCATCGTGCCCTCGATCCTGATCAGCCTTGGGGTGGGGCTGGTGTTCAGCCAGTCCGGGCTGGACACGGATTGGTGGAGTTCGGGGTTCGGCGCGCAGCTGACGTGGACGGTGCCGTTCGGGGTGCTGATCATGTTCGCGGTGTTCAACCGGTTCGACCGAAGCTGGGAGGAGGCGGCGCGCGACTTGGGCGCGTCCTCGTGGCAACGCTTCCGCCACGTGGTGCTGCCGATCATCCTGCCCAGCGTGATCGGCATTGCGCTGTTCGGGCTGACGCTGTCGTGGGACGAGTTCGCGCGGACGCTGCTGACGGCTGGCAGCGACAACACGCTGCCGCTCGAGATCTTCGGCATGACCACCAACGTCACCACCCCCGTGCTGTATGCGTTGGGCGCGTCCACGACCGCGGTCTCGCTGGTTATTATTCTTTCGGCGCTCGGCGCCATCCTTTTGCTGCGCCGCCGAGTTCCGTGACGTTCGACCATGTGATCCGCAACACCCATCTCGGCGACATCGGGCTGCTCGACGGCCGCATCGCCGCGGTCGGGCGCGGGCTGCCGCATGACGGCCCGGCCGAGGAGGCGGGCGGTCGGCTGGTATGCGCCGGGCTGGTAGAGACGCATGTCCATCTCGACAAGTCCGGCATCATGGGGCGTTGCACGTGCCAGCTCGGCACGCTGGCCGAGGCCGTCGCCTCGGTGAAGGCGGCCAAGCGCGACTTCACCGAGCAGGACGTCTACGACCGCGCGCGGCGCACGCTGGAGCGCGCGATCCTGCACGGCACGACCCGGATGCGGACGCATGTGGAGGTCGATCCGCGCATCGGGCTGACCAGCGTGCGAGCGCTGCTCGCGCTCAAGCGGGATTATGCCGGGGCAATCGACCTGCAGCTGTGCGCGTTTCCGCAGGAGGGTCTGCTGGACGATCCCGGGTGCGAGGCGGTGCTGGTCGAGGCGCTGGAGCTCGGCTGCGACCTGGTGGGGGGCGCGCCGTATATCGATGCGGACTCGCACGGGCAGATCGCCCGGATCTTCGCGCTGGCCCGGCGATTCGATCTCGATATCGACCTGCACCTCGACTTCGACCTTGATCCGGCCGAGCCCGATGCCGACGAGGTCTGCCGGATGACGGAGGCGTTCGGGTGGGGCGGCCGGGTGGCGATCGGGCATGCGACCAAGCTCTCGGCGATGCCGCCGGCGCAGTTCGACGCGTTGGCAGCGCGGCTGGCGGGCGCCGGGGTGGCGGTGACGGTGCTGCCCGCGACAGACCTGTTCCTGATGGGCCGCGGCGCGACCGAGAACATCCCGCGGGGCGTCGCTCCGGCGCAGCGGCTGCTCGCGCAGGGGGTGAACTGCTCGATTTCGACCAACAACGTGCTGAACCCGTTCACGCCGTATGGCGACGGCAACCTGCTGCGGATCGCGAACCTGTTCGCCAACGTGGCGCAGGTGGCCGACGAGGCGGGGCTTACGGAATGCTTCAGAATGGTCACGGAGCGGCCGGCGCGCCTGATGCGGCAGGATTATGGGGTCCGGGTGGGCGCTCCGGCCGACCTCGTCCTGTTCGATGCGGCTACCGAGGCCCAAGCGGTGGCGGAGCTCGCTCCGGCGATCACGGCTTTCAAAGGCGGGCACCGCACGTTCCAGCGGTCGCTGCCGCAGCTTAACCATCGCGCAACACATTGACCGTATCCTCGCCTCATCCTTAGCGTGCCGGTCATGGACTTTCCGATCCGAACGAATAACCCGGCGCCGAAGCGCCCCATCGTGCTGACCTCGCACCCGCGCAATGCGGTGGTGCGGCGGCCGGTTGTTTGGGGGGCGGGGGAGGGGCGGGCGCGCGGCCCGGTGGTCGCCACGATCGCGGACCCGGCCGAACGCAACGTGATCGGGGCGCATGCGGGCGCGTATTCGGTGTATCGGGCGCTCGCGGTCGCATCCGGGCAGCTTGCGGCGGGGCACCGGCCAGACCTGACCAACACCAAGCCCGCCGCCAGCATCGGGCCGTTTCCGCAATGGGCGGAGCCGGGGGCGATCGTGTCGATGGACCCGTGGGGGCATCTGACGACGGAGATCTTTGCCGACGAGCTGGCGGCCGGGCTCGACATCCGGCCGACGATCTCGATCACCAAAGCCCACATCAACATGCCGGAGCTGAACGAGGCGGTGCGGGCCGGGCGGCTCGTCCCGGATGGGACGGTGCTGACGCAGGCCGGCGATGTCCGTGTGACGAAGGTGGCGATCGAGCCGGTCTGGCATCTGCCCGGCGTGGCCCGGCGGTTCGGCGTGCCGGTGGCGGAGCTGCGGCGCGCGCTGTTCGAGCACACCGCCGGCATGTTCCCGGAGCTGGTGACCCGGCCCGACCTGGACGTGTTCCTGCCGCCGATCGGGGGGGCCACCGTCTACCTGTTCGGCGATCCGGCGAAACTCGGCCGCCCGGAGACCAAGATCGCCTGCCGCATTCACGACGAGTGCAACGGGTCGGACGTGTTCGGGTCGGACATCTGCACGTGCCGGCCGTATCTCACGCATGGGATTGAAGTCTGCGTCGAGATGGCGCAGCAGGGCGGCGCCGGGGTGGTCGTCTACAACCGCAAGGAGGGCCGCGCGCTCGGGGAAGTGACGAAGTTCCTGGTCTACAACGCGCGCAAGCGGCAGGAGGGGGGCGACCGGGCGGAGAACTATTTCCAGCGGACCGAGTGCGTGGCCGGGGTGACGGACATGCGGTTCCAGGAGCTGATGCCGGACGTGCTGCATTGGCTCGGGATCAGGCGGATCGACAGGCTCGTCTCGATGAGCAACCTGAAATACGCGCCGATCGTGGACAGCGGCATCGAGGTGATCGAGCGGGTGGCGATTCCGGAGGCGCTGATCCCGCCGGAGGCCAGCGTGGAGATGGATGCGAAGAAGGCGGCGGGCTATTTCAGCCCGGATGTGCCGGACGAGGCCGAGTTGCAGGTCGCCAAGGGCCGGACGCTGAATGGCTGACCGGCCGCAGGTCACGGTTCTCGATCACCCCCTGGTGCAACACAAGCTGACGTTGCTGCGCCGCGAACGGACGGCGACGGCCGCCTTCCGCCAGATCACCCGCGAGCTCAGCCTTCTGCTGGCGTATGAGGTGACGCGCGATCTACCGCTGGAGATGGTCGCGATCGACACGCCGCTGGAGCGGATGGACGCGCCGGCGCTGGCGGGCAAGAAGCTGTGTTTCGTGCCGATCCTGCGGGCGGGAAACGGCATCCTGGACGGGATGCTGGATTTGGTGCCGTCGGCGCGCGTCGGGCATATCGGGCTGTATCGCGATCCGCAGACGCTGATCCCGGTCGAATACTACCTCAAGCTGCCGGAGGACATCGCCGACCGGCTCGTGATCGTGGTCGACCCGATGCTGGCGACCGGGCACTCGGCGGCGGCGGCGCTGTCCCGGCTGCGGCAGGCCGGCGTCACCCAGCTCCGCTTCGTATGTCTGCTCGCCGCGCCGGAGGGGCTGGCGGTGTTGCAGCAGGATCATGCGGACGTGCCGGTGTTCACCGCCGCGGTGGACCGCGGCCTCGACGAGCACGGGTATATCCGCCCCGGCCTGGGCGACGCGGGGGATCGGCTCTACGGCACCAAGTGAAGGGTTTCGTCGTAGTCCCGTAGCGTCGCCGGGGCGAAGCCGGAGAGGCAGAGGTCTGCCAGGAGTTCCGCCGGCAGCGCCATCACGGCGGCCTGCATTTGCAGGCGGGTCGCCTCGTCGAGTGCGGCGGAGCCCACGAGGGGCGGGCTCGGCTGATCGGCGGTGCGATCGACGACGCGCAGGGCGCCGGCGAGGGCCGGGTCGTGACGGCAGAGCAGCGCCCAGACGAGGCTGTCCAACGCTGCGATGTCGGCAGCTCCGGCGGCTACGGCGGCGGCGGCGCGCTGATGCGGTCCGAACGGTCCGATCTCGGCGGCGTACCAGCCGCCGCGCGCGGCGAGGTGTGCGCGGGGCATGTTCCAGCCGGAGTGCGAGGATTTGGCGTTGTAGGCGAAGCGGCCGCCGAAGGTGTCCTGAAGCGCCTGGAACGGGGATGCGGCGGCCACCACGAACACCGAGCGATAGCGGGGTCCGTGCTCCCCGACGGGCACCGGGGCGGCGATGACCGGGCGGGCGCCGGCTTCCTGCGCGAGCGGCCAGCCGCACATGAAGGCGCAGCCGAGGTCCTGGCGTTTCCAGAGGTCGACCAAGGGGGCGGGATGGGCGTGCTCGACGATGTGGAACCGGCCGACGCGCTCCAGCATGCGGCGCCAGGCGGCGGTCGCGCCGGGCGCGACGTTGTACATCCGCGTGCTGGCGGCCAGCATCAGGCGAAGCGGAGCCGTTGGCCGATCCCGAGGCGGTCGCCTTTCTGGATCATGGCAAAGCCCAGGGCGATGTCGGAGAGAGAGAGGCCGCGGTGCCAGAACAGGATCGTTTCGGTATCGTTTTCGCGGCCGGGGCGGCGGCCGGCGACGATCTGGCCCATCTCGGCGTGGAGCGTTTCGCGGGAGAGCTTGCCGGCGTTGACGTGGGCGCGCAGCGCGCCGAAGGGGCCGGCGCCGACTTGGCCCCAATCGTCGACGACCAGCTTGCTCATCATGTCGGTCAGGTTCAGCTCTACGGCGCTCATGGTGCCGTAGGGCATGACGAGCGCGCCGGGTTTGATCCACTCGGTCTTGAGCAGGGGGGTCGGTTCGAGGAGCCGGGAGGCTTCGACGACGATGTCGGCGCCCTCGACCGTGCCGCGCCAATCGTCCATGGCGCGGACCGGCTTGCCGAGATCGGCCGAGAGGCGGGCGGCGAAGGCGTCCTGGCTCTCGCGGCGGCGGGAATGGACGCGGATCTCGTCGAAGTCGAACAGGTGATCGAGCAGGCGGACGTTCCAGTAGGCGGTGCCGCGGGCGCCGATGTGGCCGAGGATCTTGCTGCCTTTGCGGGCCAGGTATTTGGCGCCGATCGCGGTCATGGCGCCGGTGCGCATGTCGGTGATGTGGCTGGCGTCGAGAATGGCGCGGGGCATGCCGGTGGCGGGGTCGAAGAGGTTGAGGACTGCCATCTCGGAGGGCAGGCCCTTCTCGTAGTTGTAGACGAAATCGCTGACGACCTTGACACCGGCGAGGCCGATCGCGCCCCCGAGGGAGCCGCGGAGCACGTTGAAGTGGCCGTGCACGTCCGGGTTGGGCTTGAGGTGCATGCGCGGCTCGATGACCGCTTCGCCGCGGCCCTGGGCGGCCAGGCTGGTCTCGATGGCGTCGAGGATCTCCTGGTTGGTCAGGTCCAGCTCGGCGATGTCGGGGCCGTTGAGGAAGGTGACGTAGATGGGCTTGCTCATGCGGGGATGCCCAGAGAGGGAAGCGTGAGGCCCTGTTCGCGGGCGCACGCGATGGCGTCGGGGTAGCCGGCGTCGGCGTGGCGCATGACGCCGGTGGCCGGATCGTTCCAGAGGACGCGTTCGAGGCGGCGGGCGGCGTCGGCGGTGCCGTCGGCGACGATGACCATGCCGGCGTGCTGGCTGAAGCCCATGCCGACGCCGCCGCCATGGTGCAGGCTGACCCACGTGGCGCCGGAGGCGGTGTTGAGCAGCGCGTTGAGGAGCGGCCAGTCGGAGACGGCGTCCGAGCCGTCGCGCATGGCTTCGGTCTCGCGGTTGGGGCTGGCGACGGAGCCGCTGTCGAGATGGTCGCGTCCGATCACGATGGGTGCTTTGAGCTCTCCGTTGGCGACCATCTCGTTGAAGGCCAGGCCGAGGCGGTGGCGGTCGCCGAGGCCGACCCAGCAGATCCGGGCGGGCAGGCCTTGGAAATGGATTTTCTCGGCGGCCATGTCCAGCCATCGATGCAGGGCGGCGTGGCCGGGGAGGAGCTGCTTGACCTTGGCGTCGGTGGCGAAGATGTCGGCCGGGTCGCCGGAGAGGGCGGCCCAGCGGAAGGGGCCGATGCCGCGGCAGAAGAGCGGGCGGATGTAGGCGGGGACGAAGCCGGGAAAGTCGAACGCGTCGGCGACGCCTTCCTCGAGCGCCATCTGGCGGATGTTGTTGCCGTAATCGACGGTGGGCACGCCGGCGCGGTGGAAGTCGAGCATGGCGCGGACGTGTCCGGCCATGGAGGCGCGGGCGGCCTTGGCGACGGCGGCCGGGTCGCTCTCGCGCTTGGTTTCCCACTCGGCGAGCGACCATCCCTGCGGGAGGTAGCCGTTCGAGGGGTCGTGGGCGGAGGTCTGGTCGGTGACGCAATCGGGGCGGACGCCGCGGCGGACCAACTCGGGGAAGATGTCGGCGGCGTTGCCGAGGAGGGCGACGGAGACGGGGGTCGTGGCGTTGGTGACGATGGCGAGGGCGTCGTCGAGGTCGCGGGCCTGGCGGTCGACGTAGCCGGTGGCCAGGCGCATTTCGATGCGGCTGGGCTGGCATTCGACGGCGAGGCAGGAGGCGCCGGCCATGGTTGCGGCGAGGGGTTGGGCGCCGCCCATGCCGCCGAGGCCGGCGGTGAGGATCCATCGGCCGGCCAGGCTGCCGCCATAGTGCTGGCGGCCCATCTCGACGAAAGTCTCGTAAGTGCCCTGCACGATGCCCTGGCTGCCGATGTAGATCCAGGAGCCGGCGGTCATCTGGCCGTACATCATCAGGCCCTTGCGATCGAGTTCCTGGAAGTGCTCCCAATTCGCCCAGTGCGGGACGAGGTTGGAGTTGGCGATGAGGACGCGCGGGGCGTCGGCGTGGGTGCGGAAGACGCCGACGGGCTTGCCGGACTGGACGAGGAGGGTCTCGTCGGGTTCGAGGGCGCGGAGGCTGGCGACAATCTGGTCGAAGGCTTCCCAGTTGCGGGCGGCCTTGCCGATGCCGCCGTAGACGACGAGGTCGCCGGGGCGCTCGGCGACGTCCGGGTCGAGGTTGTTCATCAGCATGCGGAGCGGGGCTTCGGTGAGCCAGCTCTTGGCGGAGAGCTCGGTTCCGCGGGCGGCGCGGACGGTCCGGCTATTCGGCCTCATGCCCATGCCATACGCGCCGATGGAGCGGGTTGAAGCCGAGGCGGTAGACGAGTTCCGCCGGCCGCTCGATGTCCCAGATCGCCAGGTCGCACCATTTTCCCGTCTCCAAGGTTCCGATCTCGTTCAGGCGCCCCAGCGCGCGGGCCGCCTGGACTGTGACGGCTTCGAGGCATTCGGCCACAGTCAGGCGGAACAGGGTCGCGGCCATGTTCATCGCCAGCAGCAGCGAGGTGAGCGGCGAGGTGCCGGGATTGCAGTCGGTGGCAAGGGCGATGTGGACGCCGTGGCGGCGCAGGGCGGCGATGTCCGGGGCTCGGGTCTCGCGGAGGGTGTAGTAGGCGCCGGGGAGCAGCACGGCGACGGTGCCGGCCCGCGCGAGCGCGGCGGCGCCGGCGTCGTCGACATGCTCGAGGTGGTCGGCGGACAGCGCGCGCCATTCGGCCGCGAGCGCAGCGCCGCCGCCGTTGGAGAGCTGGTCGGCGTGGAGCTTGACGGGGAGGCCGAGGGCGCGGGCTTGGGCGAAGACGCGGGCGATTTGGGCCGGGCTGAAGGCGATGGTCTCGCAAAAGGCGTCGACGGCGTCGACGAGGCCTTCGGCGACGAGTTCAGGCAGCATGGCGCAGACGAGATCGACGTAGCTGTCCTCGTCAGTGGCTTCGGGCGGGAGGGCATGGGCGCCGAGGAAGCTGGTGGCGACGCCGACGTGGCGCTGCTCGGGGAGGGCGCGGGCGGCTTGGAGCATGCGGCGCTCGGTGGCGAGGTCCAGCCCGTAGCCGGACTTGACTTCGATCGTGGTTACGCCCTCGGCGAGGAGGCGGTCGAGCCGAGCCGTGGCGGAGCGGACGAGGTCGGCTTGGGTGGCGGCGCGGGTGGCGCGGACGGTGGCGACGATGCCGCCGCCGGATGCGGCGATGTCGGCGTAGGTCGCGCCGGCCAGACGCTGCTCGAACTCGGCGGCGCGGTCGCCGCCGAAGACGAGGTGGGTGTGGCAGTCGATCAGGCCGGGGGTGATCCAGCGGCGGGCGCAGTCGACGCTGCGGACGGCGCCGGGGGCGTCTTCGGCCGGGCCGGCGTAGACGATGCGTCCGGCCTGTGCGGCCACGGCGCCGTCGTGGACGGGGCTACCCGCCATGGTGAGGAGCCGCGCGTTCGTCCAGACGGTGTCGGCCAGCATGGCGACAGCCTGCACGGTTCCGCTGGCATGTCCACGCCCGGGGTGTCAGGACGGCGGGCATGACCACGCGCCGGCTTCTTCTGACGACCGCTCTGCTGCCGACGGGGTGGGCCAGCGATGTCGCGCTCGATGTGGTGGGAGGCACGATTACGGCGGTGATCCCCGGCGCAGCGGCGGAGGGGCGGGAGCGGGTCAGCGGGATCGCGTTGGCCGGGTTGCCGAACCTGCATAGCCATACCTTCCAGCGGGCGATGACGGGGCTGGCGGAGACGCGGGGGCCGGCGGGGGATGATTTCTGGACGTGGCGGCAGGTGATGTACGGGTTCCTGCAGAGGCTGACGCCGGAGGATGTCGAGGCGATCGCGGCGTTCGCGATGATGGAGATGCTCGAGGCCGGGTTCACGGCGGTGGCGGAGTTCCACTATCTGCATCACGCGCCGGGCGGGCGACGATACGATAACCCGGCGGAGCTTTGCGAACGGATTGCGGCGGCGGCGGGACAGACGGGGATCGGACTGACGCTGCTGCCGGTGCTCTACAGCCATGGCGGGTTCGGCGGGCGGGAGCCGAACGAGGGGCAGCTTCGGTTCGTGAACGACCTGGACGGGTTCGGGCGGATGCTCGAGGGGGCGGGCCGTGCGATCGGGACGCTGGGTGATGCGGTGCTCGGGGTGGCGCCGCACTCGCTGCGGGCGGTCGGGGCGGAGGCGCTGGGCCGGATGCCCGGGTTCGGGGGGCCGGTGCACATCCATGTCGCCGAGCAGACCCGGGAGGTGGAGGAGTGCCTGGCGTGGTCGGGGCGGCGACCGGTCGAGTGGCTGCTGGACCATGTGCCGATCGACGCGCGCTGGTGCTTGATCCACGCCACGCATGCGGATGCGGGCGAGCTGGCGGGGATCGCGGCGACGGGCGCCGGGGTGGGGCTGTGCCCGATCACGGAGGCCAACCTCGGCGATGGGTTCTTCGAGGCGACCGGGTTCCGCGATGCGGGCGGGCGGTTCGGGGTGGGCACGGATTCGAACGTCGAGATCAGCGCGCCGGGGGAGCTGAGGCTGCTGGAGTATGGGCAGCGGTTGCGACGCCGGGCGCGCAACGTGCTGGCGGCGCGGGAGGGCGCGTCGACCGGGCGGTCGTTGTACGAGGCGGCGCTGTCGGGTGGGGCGCAGGGCGTGGGACGCCGGGTCGGGGAACTGGCAGTGGGGGCACGGGCCGATCTGGTGGTGCTGGACCGCGGCCACCCCGATCTGGCGAACGTCGCGGGGGACCGTTGGCTCGATGCGTATGTGTTCAGCGCGGGGCGGGCGGCGATCGACAGCGTGATGGTGGGCGGGCGGACGCTGGTGGCGGGCGGGCGGCACCACGCTCGAGCCTTCATTACGGACCGGTATGGGCGGACGCTTGCGAGGCTGGTGTGAGAGGGCCAGATCAGCCGCATGAACGAGACCTCCGTGGGCGCCGACGCTCTCTTCACGCCGGTCGCGCTCGATCCGTCGGCGCCGGTGGCCGGGCTGTGGGGGATCGCGCGGGCGACGCGGACCAATGCGCTGCACATGTGGCCGCGGGCGGCGTATCAGGAGGAGACGTTCGTGCAGTCGGAGCTGCGGGTGCCGCGGTTGCTGCTGAATGGCGAGGCGGGGATCCACCGGGTGCTGGTGGGCAATCCGCGCAACTACCGCCGGACGCCGGCGACGATCCGGATCCTGCACCCGATCACCGGGGCAGGGCTGCTGCTGAGCGAAGGCGAGACGTGGCGGCGGCAGCGGCAGATCGTCGGGCCGGCGTTGGCGCCGCGGGTGATGCCGATCCTGGCCGGGCATGTCGTGGCGGCGACAGCGTGCGCGCTGGACGGGGTGCGGCCGGGCACGGTGGACGTGCTGGGCCTGGCGCAGTTGCTGACGCTCGACATCGCGTCGCGCTCGATGTTCTCGGTCGAGATGGACGCGCACGGGCCGAGCTTGCGGCGGATGCTGACGCAGTATGGGCTGCGGCTCGGGCACCCGACGCTGCTGGACATGGTGCTGCCGACGGCGATCCCGACGCCGCGCGATTTCGCCCGGATGGCGTTCCGGTTCCGGTGGCTGCGGCTGATGAACCGCATCATGCGGGCGCGGCCGCACTCGGCGCCGGATGGGCCTGCGCGGGATCTGTTCGATCTGTTGCTGCAGGCGCGCGATCCGGAGACGGGGACCGGGTTCACGCGGCCGCAGCTGCGGGACCAGATGGCGACGCTGATGCTGGCGGGGCACGAGACGACGGCGCTGACGCTGTTCTGGGCGCTGTATCTGCTGGCCAACGTTCCGGGCATCCAGGCGCGGGTGGCGGCCGAGGTGCGGGATCTCGACCCGGCGACGGTCGCGGCGACGCCGGTGCTGAAGACGCTGCCGTTCACGCGGGCGGTGATCCAGGAGACGCTGCGGCTGTATCCGCCGGCGTTCACGCTGGTGCGCAAGGCGATCGAGGCGGATCGGTTCGGCGAGACGACGATCCCGGCGGGGGCGATCATCCTGATCGCGCCGTGGGTGCTGCATCGGCATGAGCGGTTGTGGGATCGGCCGGACACGTTCGATCCGGGGCGGTTCGCGGGGGACCCGGTGCTGGCGCATCGGTTCGCGTATCTGCCGTTCGGGGCGGGGCCGCGGGTTTGCGTGGGGGCGCAATTCGCGTTGACGGAGGCGGTGATCGTGCTGGCGATGCTGGTGCAGCGGTTCGAGATCGGGCTGGAGGACAAGGAGCCGGTGCGGCCGGTGGCGATCATCACGACGCAGCCGGACCGGGCGGTGGGGTTCCGGTTCAGGCTCAGAGCAGGGGGCTGATGAGGCGGGCGAGGTTTTCGGCGAAGCGGCGGGGGAAGGGGCGCTCGCGCCAGGCGATGAGGTCGAGGTGGTCGCTGGCGGCGATGTAGGCGTCCTGGATTGCTAGCAGGGCGGGGACGGTGGGGGCGCCGTAGAGGAGGAGGCTTACCTCCTCGTTGAGCTGGAAGGAGCGGAGGTCGACGTTGCTGGAGCCGACGATGGCGAGTTCGCCGTCGATGCTAACGTTCTTGGCGTGGAGCAAGTAGTCGCGGTAGGCGTGGATGCGGATGCCGCAGTCGAGGAGCTCGTCGTAGTATGAGCATTGCGCCAGGTTGACGAGGCGCTGGTCGATGACGGCGGAGACGACGAGATCGATGCGGACGCCGCGGGCGACGGCGGTGCGCATGGCGCCGACGAGGCCGTCGTCTGGGATGAAATAGGGGGTGACGAGGACGATGCGGCGGGTGGCGGAGTGGATCTGCCAGACGAGGAGGGACTCGAAGCCTTCGAGGGGGTAGGCGGCGCCGCTGGGGAGGAGTTGGGCGGCGGTGTCGCCGGCGGCGGCGGGGATGGGGGCGTCGTCCTGCGGCATCTCGTCGGTTTCCATGAACCAGTCGCCGCGGAGGACCGCTTCCATTTCGGCCACGAGCGGGCCCTCGACGCGGGCGACGAGTTCGCGGTTGACCACGCCCTTGCGGAAGGCCTTGTCGACGATGTTCTGCGAGCCGGCGTAGCCGATGCGGCCGTCGATGACGAACAGCTTGCGGTGGTTGCGCATGTCGCGGCGGGTGCGGCTGCGCAAGAGGTGGAAGGGGAGGGACCACTGGGCGGTGACGCCGGCGTCGGCGAGGCGGCGGGTGAGGGAGCGGCGCCAGCGGCCGGAGCCGACCGGGTCGATCAGGACGCGGCAATCGACGCCGCGAGAGACGGCGTCACGCAGGGCGTCGACGACCACGCGGCCGGTGGCGTCGTCGGCGAAGATGTAGACGAGGATCAGGACGTAGCGTCGGGCGGAGCGGATATCGTCGACGAGCTGGGTGATGACGCCGTCGTAGTCGTCGATGAGCTGGACGGCGTTGCCGGAGACGGGGGGGAGCTGGCCGAGGCGCTGGGTGAGCGCGACGACGTCGTCGAAGCGGCTGGGGGCGACGGGGGCTCGGGCCGAGAGACGGCGGCCGAGGGCGCCGAAGTAGGGGGTGAGGGTGCGGAAGCGGCGGATGCGGGCGGCGGGGAAGCGGGGGCTGCCGATGACGGCGAAGACCAGGATGCCGGGGATGGGCAGGACCATGACGAGGAGGAGCCAGCCGGCGGCGGCGGCGGGGCGGCGGCGGAGCGGGACGATGGCGAGGGCGGCGAGCCGGATGGCCCAGTCGGCTAGTTGGTAGGCGATCTGGACGGTGGAGAGGGAGCTCACCCGGGGTTTCGGAGGGCCGAGTGGCGGCGGCCGTAGGCGGCGTAGACGACCAGGCCGACGGCCATCCAGACGAGGAGGCGGAGCCAGGTGCTGCCGGGGAGGCCGGCCATCAGCAGGAGGCAGACGAGGATGCCGGCGATGGGGATCCAGGGCACTGCGGGGACGCGGAAGGGGCGGGCGGCGGCCGGGTCGCTGCGGCGGAGATAGAGGATGGCGGCGCAGACGAGGATGAAGGCGCAGAGGGTGCCGATGCTGACCATTTCGCCGAGGATGTCGATTGGGACGAAGGCGGCGAAGATCGCGACGACGACGCCGATCAGGACCTGGCTGCGGACGGGGGTGCCGAGGCGGGGGCTGACGTAGGCGAACAGGCCGGGGAGGAGGCCGTCCTCGGCCATGGTGAAGAAGATGCGGGTCTGGCCGAAGAGAAGGACGAGGATGACAGTGGTCAGGCCAGTCAGCGCGCCGATTTTGACCATGAGGGAGAACCAGGGGAGGGCGATGACGTCGACGGCCTTGGCGATGGGGTCGGGGACGTTGAGCTGATCGTAGGGGACGATGCCGGTGAGCACGGCGGCGACGGCGATGTAGAGGATGGTGCTGATGGCGAGGGAGCCGAGAATGCCGGCGGGCATGTCGCGCTGCGGGTTGCGGGCCTCCTGGGCGGCGGTGGAGACGGCGTCGAAGCCGATATAGGCGAAGAAGACCACGGCGGCGCCGCGTAGGATGCCGGTGGCGCCGAAATGGCCGAACTCGCCGGCGTTGGGGGGGACGAGGGGGCGCCAGTGGGCCGGTTGGACGGAGAAGACGCCGACGGCGATGAAGGCGAGGACGACGACGAGCTTGATGGCGACCATGACGTTGTTGAGGCCGGCGGATTGCCTGGTTCCGGCGACGAGCAGGAGGGTGAGGAGGCCGACGATGGCGGCGGCGGGGAGGTTGGCGGGGGCGGTGAGCGCCGGCGGGATGACGATGCCGACATCCTTGAGGAGGCTGGTGGCGTAGCCGGACCAGCCGACGGCGACGGTGGCGGCGCCCATTGCGTATTCCAGCACGAGGTCCCAGCCGATCATCCAGGCGAAGATCTCGCCGAGGGTGGCGTAGGTGTAGGCGTAGGTGCTGCCGGAGACCGGGAGCATGGCGGCGAGTTCGGCGTAGCAGAGGCCGACGAGGGCGCAGACGATACCGCCGAGGACGAAGGAGAGCATGACGGCGGGCCCGGCGTAGCGGGCGGCGGCGGTTCCGGTGAGGACGAAGATGCCGGCGCCGATGATGGCGCCGACGCCGATGGCGACGATGCTCCACACGCCGAGGGTGCGGCGCATGGCGCTTTCGCCGGGGCGGGGTGTGGTGGTTTGGGCGAGGGTTTTGCGGGCGAAGATGGCGTTGTTGCCCATGGTGCGACTCCGATCGGCCGCCAGCATGGGGGTGCGGCGGGGGAGCGGGCAATCCGGGGATGGGCTGATGGTCGGGCGGCGGGGCCGGGTTCAGAGGTGCCGGCGTTGCCTGAGGTGGAGGTCGCTGGGGGCGGGGATGTCGGGCGGGGGCGGGGCGGCGTCGTTGGCGATGGCCTGTGGGGTGGCGGCGGCGAGCCATTGCGGGAGGCCGGAGCCTGGTTCGGCGGCGGCTTGGGCGCAGAGGACGGCGATGTCGTCGGGGGTGCGGCGGAGCGCTGGCCGGAGGCCGGGGAGTGCGGTGGCGAGGCCGAGGTCGCGGCAGAGTTCGGCGATGAGGTCGCCGGGGGGGCGGTTGTCGACGTCGTCGATGAATTCGGGGGCGTCGACGCGCTCGAGCAGTTCGAGGCGGAGGGCTTCGGCGTCGGCGGGCGGGGCGGCGCGCTGGATGTTGTCCTGGACGGCGCGGATGATCTGCTTGCGTGCGGCGGCGTGTTTGGTGTGTGCGGCGGCGGCGGTTTGGGTGATGTGTTTGGAGAGGATGATGGTGCGTCGGACGGCCTCGGCGACGCGGTCGAAGGCGGCGGCGCGGGCGGTGACGGGGACGGCCGGGTCGGGGACTTTGAGTTCGAGGAGGATTGCGGTGCCGACGTCGAGGATTGTTGCGAGGGCGCGCTGGTAGGCGTCGTCGTCGAGGGGCGCGGGGGTGGTGGGGGCGGACATGAACGGAAGGGGAACTTATCGGGGGTGGGAGTCAAGGGGATTTGGGTGAGGGGTGAGTGGGCCGGGCAACTCCGGCGGGACACGCGCTCTCTTGCGGCGCGCGCGGGGCAGGGACACTCTCAACGAAAGACGTGGGGAGAGACCGGAGTGGGCCAGCGCAGACGCATCTTGTCGGCTACAGTGGGTTTGGGGATCGCGTTGACCTCCTCGGCCTTGGCCCAGACCGCAGGGCCGCTCGCGCCGCGGGATGTGCCGGCCAAGACCATTCCGGTTCCAGATACCGTCAGCCCGGAGATGCGGGCCATCGTCGCGCAGACGCTGCGCACCAATTGGGACACGCCGCCCACGACGCCCGAAGGCTGGACCGAGTTGGTCAAGCAGCTCGAGGCGGCAACGGCCACCCAGGTCGCGCCGATGGCGGAGCGCATGCACGTGACGATCGAGCCGTCCACGATCGACGGCGTTCATACCTACACGCTCACGCCGGAGACGATCCCGGACGCGAACCGGAATCGGCTGCTATTGCACGTCCATGGGGGCTGCTACGTGCTCAACCCGCACTTGGCGGCGCTGCCGGAGGCGATCCTGGTCGCCGGGTTCGGCCACATGAAGGTGATCGCCGTCGACTACCGCATGCCGCCGGAGGCGTATTTTCCCGGGGCGCTCGACGACGCGATGACGGTCTACAAGGCGGCGGCACGCATGGTGCCGCCGCGGAACCTCGGCGTGTTCGGCAGCTCGGCCGGCGGCGCGCTCACGCTCGAAATGATGCTGCGCGCCAAGGCCGAGGGCCTGCCGATGCCCGGCGCCATCGCTCCGGGGACGCCGATGTCGGACGTCACCAAGCAGGGCGACAGCTTCGCCACCAACGCCCTGGTGGACAACGTGCTCGTCTCGCCCGACGGGTTCTGCGACGCCGCAACGAGGTTCTACGCCAAGGGGCATGATCTCAAGGATCCACTGCTCTCGCCCGTCTACGGCGACCTCAACGGCTTCCCGCCCACGATCCTGACCAGCGGGACCCGCGACCTGCTGCTGAGCAATACGGTGCGGGTGAACCAGAAGCTGCGACAGGCGGGCGTCGAGACCCGGCTGCAGGTGTTCGAGGCGCAGTCGCACGCGCAATTCTATCGCGACGACCGCGTGCCCGAGGTCAAGGAGGCGATCAGCGAGATCGCCGGCTTCTTCGACCAGCATCTCGGGCATTAGCGAGGAGAACACCATGCGTCTTTCGATCGTTGCCGTGGTCGCCTTCATGGCGTGGTCAACTGCCGGGCGAGCGGACGAGGTCGCGCTGCGGGTGAACATTTTCCCCGAGGCGCAGAACGTCGGGCTGTATTCCGCGATCGAGACCGGTCTGTTCGCCAAGCGGGGATTGGCCGTCGAGATCCAGTTCACGTCGACCTCGGGCGCGCAGCGGGAGGGGCTGGTCCGCGGGGATTTCGAGATCGCGCAAGCCGGCGTCGACAATGCGGTGGCGCTGGTGCAGACCGCCCATCAGGACGTCATCATCGTGGCGGGCGGAGGAGACGGCGGAAATCGGCTGATCGTGCGGCCGGAGATCAGGTCGTTCGCGGACCTCAACGGCAAAGCGGTCGTCGTGGATTCGCCGGTGACGGCCTACGCGTTCCTGGCCTACCGGATGTTGGAGCTCGCGGGCCTGCAAAAGAGCGATTACGCGGTCAAGCCGGCCGGCGCATGTCCGCTGCGGCTCGAGGCGATGCATGCGGACCCGGCGAACGCGGCCGCTATGCTGAACCCGCCATGCAGCCTGCGGGCGCTCCGGGACGGGTTCCACGACCTCGGCCTGGCCACGAGCGTCGTCGGGCCATACCAGGCGGACGGCGTATGGGTCATGCGAGGCTGGGCGACCGCGCACGGGGACGTGCTGGTCCGTTATCTGCAGGGACTGATCGAGGGCTACCGGTGGGCTGCGGACCCCGCCAATCGGGACGGGGCTGCCGCGAACGTGGCGAAGTATCTCAAGCTGGATCAAGATACCGCGCGAGCGGCCGTAGATGCCGCGGTCGGGCCGGGGGGCAGTCTGGCCAAAGACCTTGCCCTGAACGTGGAGGCGTTCCGCACCACGCTGCGGCTGCGGGCCGAGTTCGCAGGTGGGGATCCAAACGCCGATCCCGAGACCTACCTGGACCTCTCCTACTATCGCCGGGCTATGGGCCAGCCGGTCCAGTGACGACTCGCGAGCCAACCGCAGGACGGCGCTGCCCAGATCGGCGTGACCTGCGGACCCCAATGATGCACAGGCCGGCCAACCCCGCGAGCAACATCGTCCAAGTCTGCGGTTCGGGAACGTCAGACACGGGGCCGGTGCCGAGGGTGAAGTCAAACGGATTGGACCCCGCCGTGAAATTGGCTTGCGTGAAGGGGGGCAGACCCGAGATCATGACCACCTCGCTAGAGCCCGCGGCCACTCCAAAGGCCGCCTCCAGGTTCGCCCCGGTCAACGTATAGCCAGCAACCGTGATCGAGACCGTGCTCGCGGCATCGATCGAGCCCCAGTAAATGGTGAGATCGGTCTGCGGCGTCGCCCAGATCGCCGTTTCAGCACCGCCACCCCTGACCGCCATGTAGGTCGTGCCGGTCGTCGTGTCCGTGCCCATTCCCAAGGGCGCGACATACTGGCCAGACACCGTTCCCTTCTCGGTCGTGGCGGACCCGGCCGCTAGGACCCAGGTGATGCCGCTCAGCGTGAAGCTATTCGCGCCGGCCGGCTCCGACGCGAAATACTGTGGGTCCTGAGGACCGGGCGTCACCGTCACCGTCGTGGCACCTGCGCCGCCAGCCAGCCCGAGCCAAGCCAATCCGTAGGCAAACACCAAAGTTTTGCGCATGTTGACCTGCCCCCAAGTCGATACGGAGGTCAACCGATACCACAGCGAATCAGAAGGTTCAAATGCCTCCCTTCCAGTGATCGACCGATGCAGGATTTTGTGAGAGTGCCGAACGAGAATCGAGCTTCGAGGAGACTACCCCGTGACGTGCCATGTTCCACCGGGCTTCGGCCGACGATTTGTGGTCGGTCTCGGCGCCGCCGCAGTGTTGCATGCCTCGGCCGCGAGAGCATCGTCGTCACAGCAGGATGGCATGCCAGCCGGGTTCTACCGGGCGACCGCGATCGTCACCGGAACCGATATGCGTCAGCGGCTATCCGGTTTCGCGGATTGCCTCACGCAGGTGCTGTTGAAGCTGACCGGACAGCCGAGCATTCGGGGCAACGCGGCCGTGACATCCTTGACGGAGCGTGCCGATACGTTGGTGGACCATTTCGTCTACGTCGATCCTCGAGCCGCGTTGTTGCACCATGATGACCAAGGGACTTACGACCGACCCCACGAACTGACGGTTTGGTTCAGACCGGGGGCCGTCGATGACGCGATCCAGGGGTTGGGCCTGAGGATTTGGCATGAGCCTCGCCCTGTGCTCGTGCCGATCGTCCTCGTTCGGACCAAGGCTCCCGAGCCATTCCTTTTGTCGGCCGAGGCACCGGAGGGCGTGGCGATGCGAACGGCCCTGGTGCGTATTGCCGGCGGATTTGGCGTGGGGGTGCATTTCCCGACCGTGGATGAACTTGCCGCGTGGGGAGTGGACACTCTCGGGCCGCCCAATCCGTTGGGCCGCCCGCCCGCCCTCCGGATGTGGGTGCTGGGCACGCTCTCTTTCGACGTGAGGGAAATGGGCTGGACGGGAGACTGGAGTTCGACCTGGGATGGTGTCGAACATCACTGGGAGATCCATGGCGTCAGTTTCGACCAGGCATTCGACCATATGGGCAGTGGAGCCGTCGCGCTCGCGGCCGGAACCGGGTCGCCGTGAGGGCTACTTGCGGCAAGGGGGCCGAACACGGATAGGCGGGTTCGGAGGGGCCGACCCCTCGGGCGATCCAGCAGAGGCCAACAATTGTTGGATATAGGCTGCGGTCAATGGTTGGGCTTCGGCCACGACGTCGAATGGCCTGAGGGCGTCGTTGACGGCGGCGGTGACCGCCCCGATGGCTCCCATCACGCCGCCTTCGGACATTCCCTTGCTCCCAGTCGGGGTCCGCGCGGAACGAGTGTGGCAGGGGACGATCTCGATCGAGGGCAAGTCGGCGGCGGCGCTCAGACCGTAATCCATCAAGCTGCCCGTCACATTATGGCCGGCGGCGTCGTAAGCGACCCTCTCACGCAGTGCGCCACTCAAGCCCATCGCGATCGCGCCGTGCTGCTGCCCGTCGGTGATCATGGGGTTGAGAACCGTGCCGCAATCCTCGGCGACCAAGTAACGAACCGGCGTGATCGCACCAGTTTCGACGTCCAGCCGAATCTCGCAGAGATGGGCGGCGTTGGAATAGGTCATCGCCGGCGGATCGTAGGCGCAATGGGCTTCAAGGCCGGGTTCGACGTCGGGTGGGAGCCGAAGCGGTTCCAGGTAGGCGACGCGGGCGATGGACGAGAGGGTTAGCCCAGTCTCGGCCCAGACGCCCCCGAGGAGCCGCTCCACTCGTCCAGCTTGCAGGCGTAGATCGTCCGCGGCGTTCAGACCGAGCAGCGCGGCGGCGATGCGGCACACCTTTCGCTGCAGCTTCTGCCCCGCCAGCCACAGCACAGAGCCGCCCGCCGTGCCGCCCCGGGCGCCGCGGCTGCCCATGCCGTAGGGCGCCGTGTCGGTGTTGCCCATCCGCATGCGGACGGCTTCGGCCGGGACCCCAAGCCCGGCGGCAACGGCTTGCGCCAACGCGGTCTCGTAGCCCTGGCCCGATCCCATGAGGCCGACCGAGGCCTCGACGGAGCCGGACGGCGCGACCTTCACCCATGCGGCCTCATGGCCGGAGCCGGCGATACCGGCTGCCTTGTAGAACGCCGAGCCGTAGGTCGTCGGCTCCACGACGGAGCAGATGCCGAGACCGCGCTGGATGCCGCGGGCGCGGTCGGCGGCCTGTCGCGTGCGGAAGGCAGCGATGTCGAAGGAAGCCAGCGCGACTTCGAGCGTCTGGCGCGGGGTGACGTCGTGCAGGACCTCGCCGGTGGCCATGGTGTAGGGCAGATCGGCGTCGGACAGCATGTTGCGCCGACGGACCTCGATGGGATCGAGCGACAGCGCGCGAGCCACGGCGTCCAGCGTGCCGTCCATGACCCAACTCGTGATGGCCATCGGCGCCCGCATCGGGCCCGCGCCGCACTTGTTGGTCAGCACGACTTGCACGTCGAAGCGGTAGTTCTCGATCCGGTAGGGACCGGTCAGGATCATCGCGACCACGCGGGCGATGTAGTTGGCCGGGTAGAAGCAATAGGCGCCGAAATCCTCCACGAGTTGCATGTCGAGGGCGAGCACGCGCCCGTCCGGATCGACGGCGGCCTTGGTGTGTACGGTCTGCTCGCGCGCATGGGCGGCGGCGATCAGGTTCTCGCCGCGCTCCTCGCGCCAGCGAACGGGCCGGCGGAGCTGGCGCGACAGCGCCGCGACGGTCAGCTCCTCCCGGCCCAGCGCGATCTTCTGCCCGAACGCGCCGCCGATGTCGGGGCAGATCACCGTCACTTGCGACTCCTCGAGGCGCAGCCGGGCGGCAAGCGCCGTGCGCAGCGGGTGCGGCGCCTGGTTGCCGAGGTGCAGCGTCAGGTGTTGGTGGCCTTCGTTCCACTCCGCGCAACAGCCGCGTGGTTCGAGCGGCACATGGGTTTGCCGATGCTGGACGAAGCTGGCTTGGACGATGCGATGGGCGGTGGCGAAGGCGTGGGCCGGGTCGCCGGCGGAGAACTCCTGGTGGGAGACGAGGTTGGCGCCGAGCGCGTCGTCGACGAGGGGCGCGCCCGGCGCGAGGGCGGCGGGCACGCTGGCCAGGGCGGGCAGCGGTTCGTAGTCGACGACGACGAGCTCGGCCGCATCCTGGGCCGCGGCCCGGGTGCGGGCGACGACGCAGGCGACGAGATCGCCGTCGAAGCGCACCTTGGCGGTGGGCAACGTCTCCAGGGTGGTCGGCAGCAAGCCGTCGATCGGCGGCGCCATGTGCAGCGGCGCGGTCCAGCGGGCGAGGTCGTGGCCATCGACGATCGCTTCGACGCCGGGCGCGGCACGGGCGGCCACCGCGTCGATGCCGAGCAGGCGGGCGTGCGGGTGGGGGGAGCGCACGAAGACGGCGTGGAGCGCGCCGGGGAAGACGATATCGTCGAGGTAGCGGCCCTGGCCGGTCAGGAACCGAGCGTCCTCGCGACGGCGCAGGCGCTGGCCGATGGGGCTGTCCGGCGTGGTCACGGCCGGAGCGACCGGCCCGTGACAGCGTCGAATACATGCAGGCGCGCCGGGTTGAGGCCGAGACCCCGGGTCTCGCCTTCCGCGATGCGGGCCTCCTTGCCGACCCGGGCGAACACCGTGACCCCCGCGATGTCGAGCTCGACGAACTGGTCCGACCCGGCGGGAAGCAGCATCTTGACGGAGCCGTGCAGGCATGGTGCGCCGGGCTCTGGGCTGGCGAAATCCTCAGGCCGGATGCCGAGCAGGACGGCCCGGCCAGACGGCGCGAGAGGCATGGCGAGGGGGATGGTCACCCCGCCGCGCCGGAAGCAGGGATGCCCCCCTTCGGTGCTCAACTCGCCCTCGATCAGGTTGATGGCCGGGCTGCCCAGGAACGACGCCACGAAGACGTTGGCCGGTCGCTCGTAGATGTCGTCCGGGGTGCCGAGCTGCTCGATGAGTCCCTCCCGCATGACGGCGATCCGGTCGGCCAGGGTCAGCGCCTCGGCGTGATCGTGGGTGACGTAGACGAACGTGCTGCGCATCTCGGCATGCAGATGGCGGATCTGCGCGCGCATCGACACGCGCAGGCTGGCATCGAGATTGCTCAGCGGTTCGTCCATCAGGAACACGGCGGGCTCGCGCACCATCGCGCGGCCGAGCGCGACGCGTTGCCGTTGCCCGCCCGAGAGCTGGCCCGGGCGGCGCCCGAGCAACGGCGTGAGCTCGAGCTTCTCGGCGGCGTCATCGACCCGGCGCTTCAGCTCGCTGTCCGTCATCCCGCGCATCCGCAGTCCGAAGGCGATGTTCTCGAAGACGGTCTTGTGGGGGTAGAGGGCGTAGCTCTGGAACACCATGGCAATGTCGCGCCGATGCACCGGTACGTCGTTCATGCGCTGGTCGTCGAACCATAGGCTGCCGCCGCTGATTTCCTCGAGCCCGGCGATCATGTTGAGGGTCGTCGACTTGCCGCAGCCGGACGGGCCGAGCAGGACGACGAACTCCTGATCCGGGATATCGAGATCGAGGCCGCTGATCGCGAGCGCGCCGGAGGAGTAGCGCTTGCTGACGGCGTCGAGGCGGATGCGCGCCATGCTCAGCCCTTGACCGCGCCGGCGGTCAGGCCGGAGACGATGTAGCGTTCGAAGACGATGGCCAGCAGCACCGGCGGCACGACGGCCAAGACACCGGCGGCGTTGAGGAACGAGAAGCTGACCGTGAAGTCGGACGTGATGCCGGCGACGACGATCGGCAGCGTTTGCGAGGCCGGCGTCTGGGTGAACATGAGGGCGAGCAAGAACTCGTTCCAGCTTGCCAGGAAGGCGAACAGACCGACCGCGACCAGCGCCGGCCGGGCGAGGGGGAGCACGACCCGCATCAGGACTTGCAGCCGCGAGCAGCCGTCGACCCGGGCGGCACGGTCGAGATCGTCGGGCACTTGCTCGAAGAAGCTGGCCAGCACGAACACGGAGAACGGGACGGTCACGGCGAGATAGGTGACGACCAGCGAGACCAGCGAGTCCAGCAGGCCGAGCTTGCGCACGACGAGGAAGAAGGGAACCACCAGCGCGATGTCAGGGATCACCCGGGTCGCCAAGATGGCATAGAGGGCCAGGTTGCGACCGCGGAACCGGATCTTTGCGAGCGCGTAGGCGGCAGGCACCCCGATCAGGAGGTTGAGCACGACGACGGCGAGTGCCACGACCATGCTGTTGCCCATTGCCGGCAGCAGGCTGCCGGCGACGGACGGAATGAAGCTGCCGGCAGGTGGGCCGGCCCAGCCCATCCCGGTCGTAACGATGGCCATGAAGTTCTGCAGGGTCGGGTGGTCCGGGATCCAGTGTGGCGGGATGGAGACGATCTCGCGCTCGGTCTGGAGCGAGGAGGAGAGCAGCCAAAGGACGGGCGCGAGCACGTAGGCCAGCAGCAGGGCCGACGCCGCCGCCAACCCGGCACCGCGCCAAAGCCTGCGATCAGACGCGGCGCGCGAGGGCACGGATCAGACCGTAGGACATGAGCAAAGTGACGACGGCCAGGATGTACGACATCGCCGCGCCGGTTCCGAAGGAGAGGTTGCGGAACGTCTCGACGTAGATGCGCCAAGCCAGGACGTCGCTGGCGCCGCCGGGGCCGCCTTCGGTCAAAAGGAAGAACAGGTCGAAATGCCGGATCGCCATCATCGCCTCGTAGAGCGCGACGAGGAGGAAGCCGGGCCGCAGGGAAGGCAGCGTGATGTGCAGGAACCGCTGCAGCGCCGGCGCGCCGTCGACCTGGGCGGCAGCGTAGAGGTCGGGCGGAATCGCCTTGAGATTGACCAGCAGGAGGATCGCCGCGAGCGGGACTTCCTTCCAGACGAAGGCGTTGGCGATCAGCGGGATCGTCTTGTCCGCTGCTCCAAGCCAGATGACGGCGTGATCGATGATGCCGATCTGGAGCAATAGGCCATTCAGCGCGCCGTAGGTGGAATCGTAGATCCATTTCCACATCAGGCCGTTGACGACGGAGGGAATGGCCCAGGGGATCAGCAGGCACGCGCTGAGGATCCGCCGGCCCGGGAAGTCTTGATCGAGCAGCAGCGCCGCGAGCGTGGCGATGATGAGGATGGCGGACACGGAGATGACGGCGAAGATCGCGGTCCGGCCCACGGCGTCCCAGAATTGCGGGTTGTTCAGGACGGTGACGTAGTTGCCGAGGCCGACGAAGGGCACGCGGGTGGGGCGCCGCAGGTTGAGGCCGTAGAGGCTGATCCACAGCGAATACAGGATCGGGAACGCGGTGACGGCCGCCAGCACGGCGGCCAGCGCTGCCAACAGCGAAGCGGCCGCACGCTCGTCGTCGGTGATGCCGAGACGCAACGGCTCAGCCAGCGCTCTTCAGCTCCGTCCACTTGGCGGCGGCACTCTTCAAGGCCGCGGCCGGCGCGATCTTGCCGGTGACGGCTTGCTGCCAGGCGGTGCCGTTGGTGTCGTTCCACTCGCCGAACCAGGGCGCGATCGTGTCTTTCTTGCGCGCGAGCGCTTGCTGCCGGGCCATGAGATCCGGGTCGCCGTAGGCCGCCAGGTCGCGGCGGACCTCGGGGTCGTCGTAGAGCGATTTGATGCCGAAGCCGAGGGCGAGGTCTTTCAGCACGGTCTTCTGGAAGCGATACTCGCCGTCCGCCTTGCCACCGAACCACTCCATGAGTTTGGCCGCCTGTTCGGCGCGCGCCGGCGTGGCGACCGCGTGTGGGGTCATGCCGTAGAAGCGCATCCAGCCGACCGTCGCATGCGAGCCATCGGGGCCCGTTGGCATCATCGCCTGCTTGAACTGCCCGGCGACCTGGCTCTGCGCAGGATCGTTGAGCACGCGCAGGCGATACTTCGGCAGCAGGACGAACGCCGCCCGCCCGGCCGAGGCGCTCTTGAGGATCTCGAGTTCGCCGATTTGGACGCAGCCCGGCGAGACGATCCCGTGCTTCTGCACCGCGTCCGCCAGCCACGTCAGCGCAGCCTGGGTCTTGCGATCCTGCATGACGGCGACGCCGGCATCATCGACCAGCCGCCCCCCGTGCGAGAACACCAGGGCGGAGATGAACTCGATCAGCCAACTCTCCTGCGCCATGCCGATCGACACCGGATAGTCGAGCAGGCCCTTGGCCTTGATCGCGGCGGCTTGGCTGGTGACCTCGTCCCAACTCTGCGGTGGCGCGGCGAACCCTGCCTTTTGCAGGATGTCGGCGTTGTAGAGGAAGCCCATGTAGTCGGTGTAATAGGTCAGCCCGTATTGCTTGCCGTCATACATGACCGATTCGTTGCAGAAGTCGGAGGTGACGGCGTCGTATGCGGTCAACTGCTTGAAGCGGTCGATGGGGGCGAGCCAGCCTGCCTGGGCGAATTCGGGCAACCAACCGTCCGAGACCCACAGCAGGTCGACGGGCGCGCCGCCGGTGAATTTGGTGATCATGGTTTCGCGGTATTGGGCGAATGGCGAATTGGTATAGGCGACCGAGATACCGGTCTGCTTCTCGAAGGCCGCAAGGTGCGCCTTGACTTGATCCACCGCGGCAGACCAGGTCGAGAAGCCGAGCGGCTCGGCAGCACGGGCCGGCCGGATGAATGGACGGGCCAAGAGGACGGCCCCGGCCTGCAGCGCGATTCGGCGAGGAAGCGATAGCGGCATGCCCACGGTCTGCTCCAGCGGCTTGATGGTCGTCGGCGCCACCGTCGGGGCATACGCGGTCAAGATCAAGATGCGGCGCTTGCCGATAGTGGGTCAGTTCGAAATGCCCCGTATCATTAGCTTTGCGGCTACCCCCAAGGAGGGGATCAGCCTGTTGGTGTAGAATACGGGGAGCGGTTCAGGGGACGGGTCTGCCTTTTGCCTCCATTCGATCGAAAGGCACGAGGCATCCCCTCAACCGACGAGTTCAAGCCACGTGGGACATATCGATGACAACGCCAGCGATCCCCGACCGGAACACTTGGAAACAGCTGATCGGCCCCGCCCTGCGCATCATCGACAGCCTTTAGGACGCCGGCCACGGCAAGCTCGACTTCCGCCATGGCGGCGGAACCGTCCTGATGTTCCGCTTCGACCACAGGGTCAGCAAGGATATCGACATCTTCACCCATGACGCCCAAGCGCTCTCTTGGATGACGCCCCGTCTGAACCGAATCGCTGAGGCGGTAACCCCGAATTACCAGGAGCAGGCCAATGCGCTGAAGCTCACCCTTCCGTTTGGAGACATTGATCTCACTGTCGCTGCGCCGATCATTCCGGACGCGCCCTGCGAGATCGCCACGATCAAAACCACGTCGTCGAGATGATGAAAGGGGGATGTGACATGATCCCGGACAAGGACGACCTCCTAGCCATCCGCAACGCAATCGAGAACGCCTCGACCATCCCGGTTGGTGACCAAACCATCCTCGGGGTTCTACGTGGCGAACATAGCCACGGCTCACATCTTCGAGCACTCTTCGGCGACGTAAACCTCGCGGAACTCGCCCGCGTCGGGCGTTTACACGGCATCAGCGTCCCGACCATCTTAGCGGCGTACGAAACAAGCAAGGGTCACCGCGCTGGCGGCCAACGCCGAACTCGACCAAGCTCTCGCAGACATCTGGTAAGCGGCAGGATTGAACGCGAGGACAGACGAGGCCGTCGTTCGGCCACAATTCCTCACCCATTTCTTTAAGGGCCAGACTGCCCCGCTACCCGCTTGCCAAACCCCGGCCCAGTGTCGACTGTGCGGCTGCATTCTGACGGAGCCTATGCGGATGGCGGATACGATCGAACGCGACTGCTATCGGTTCATTCCTGGCCCATTCCAATATTCGGCGGGCGTCATCGCCAAGCCCGGCTTTGCCATGCAGCGCGTTCGGTTCATGCAGCCGGTCCCGCTGATGGAGGGGTTCCGCCGCATCGAGGCGTTCATGCGCGCCGCCGACCTGCCGCTCACCGCGTTCGGCGCCTGCGAGCTGCGCTCCCCCGCCCCGTTCACCGATGCCGGCTTCACCGCGTTCAATCGGGAGTACGTCGGCACGCTGGAGCGGTGGGGCATCTTCCGCAACGAGGAGAACCCGGTCGCCCGCAGCAACGTGTGTCCCGAGTTGCACAAACCGGACGGCCCGAGCTTCCATGCATTCAGCGTCGCCGTGCCGGCGCCGGATGCACCGGGCTCGTTCGTGATCGCGGGCAGCGGCGAGTTGCTTGAGGGTCCCGGCGCCTACAAGGACCGGACGGTCCGCTACGGCGACACCAGCCCGGACGGCATGCGCGACAAGATCGCCCATGTCATGGCGATCATGGAGAGCCGCATGGCGGCGGCCGGCGTCACCTGGGCCGACACGACGGCGACCCAGGTGTACACCGTGTTCGACATCCATCCGCATCTGGCCGAGGGCATCGTGGCCAAAGGCGGCGCGCGCCATGGGATCGACTGGCATTACTGCCGCCCGCCGGTGGTCGGGCTCGATTACGAGATGGACACGCGCCGGGTCCTGACGGAGCTCGTCCTGCCGGCCTAGAGCCCGAGATAGGCCTCTTTGATCCGCGGATCGCCGGCCAGCGCGGCCGACGGTCCGCTCAGGACGATCTGGCCGCGATCGAGGACGAAGCCTTCGCGCGCCAGGTCCAGCGCCGTCGCCACGTCCTGTTCCACGACCAGCAGCGAGGTCCCGCTCGCGGGCACGTCGGCCAAGCGCGGCGGCCAGTTCGTCCACCAGCCGCGGCGCCAGGCCGAGCGACAGCTCGTCGATCAGCAGACAGCTTCGGTTCGGACATCAGGCCGCGGGCGATGGCGCACATCTGCTGCTCGCCGCCGGACAGGGTCGAGGCATCCTGCCGGCGGCGTTCGCGCAGGCGCGGAAACAGGGCGTAGGCCCGTTCCAGTCCGCGCACGGCGATCCGCCGGGCCGTGTAGGCGCCGAGCAGGAGGTTGTCCTCGACCGACATGCCGGCGAACAGGCGGCGCCCCTCCGGCACGTGCGCGATGCCGGCCTCCAGCACCTGATCCGGCCGCATCCGATCGAGCGATGCGCCCTGGAACCGCACGTGGCCGGCGCGCGCACGTACCTGGCCCGACAGCGTGCGCATCAGCGTGGTCTTGCCGGCGCCGTTCGATCCGACCAGGCAGGCGATGCCCGGTTCGGCCAGCCGCAGTGTGACGCCCCAGAGCACCTGGACCGCGCCGTAGCCGGCCTCGAGCGCCTCGATCTCCAGCAGCGCGGTCATGCGCGGTTGCGTTCGGCGTAGCGGGCGCCGAGATAGGCTTCGACGACCGCCGGGTCGGCGAGCACGGCGGCGGGCGGGCCATCGGCGATCAACCGGCCGTGGTGCAGCACGACCACGCGGCTGCACAGGCCGGACACGACGCGCATCAAATGCTCGACCAGCAGGACGGCGACGCCCTCGGCGGCGATGCCGCGGATGAGGGTCAGCGCCTCGGCGATCTCCGAGGCGTTCAGCCCGGCATTGACCTCGTCCAGCAGCAACATGCGCGGCCGCGCCGCCAGCGCCTTGGCGACTTCGAGCCGCTTGCGCTGCGCGAGGGTCAACTGCCCCGCCGGCCGGCTGGAGGCGGACGCCAGGCCGACCCGGTCCAGCACCGTCTCGGCCCAGGCGCGGGCGCGTGCCAACGATGGTTCGGCGCGCACGAACAGCGCCCCGGCGGCGACGTTGTCCAGCACCGTCATGGCCGGGAATGGCTGCACGATCTGATACGTGCGCGACAGCCTCAGGCGCGCGATCTGGAACGGCTGCAACCCACGCAGTGCCTGGCCACCGAACGCGACCCGGCCGCGATACGGCACCGCGCCGCTCACCGCGTTGATGAACGTCGTCTTGCCGGCGCCGTTCGGTCCGATCAGGCCGATCACCTCGCCAGGATGGGCCTGCAGCGAGACCTCGGCCAGCGCTTGGAGGCCGGCAAACCGCACGCCCAATCCCTCGACCTGCAACAGTGCCGTCATACCCGCACGCGGCGGACCCCGCCCAGCACGCCCTGGGGCAGGAAGATCGCCAGCAGGACGACGATCCCGCCCAGCAGGGCCGCATGCACCGACAAGAAGTTCGCCCACACCGTCTGCTCGAGCAGCAGGAACAGGCCCGCGCCGAGGATCGGTCCGGCGACGGTGCCGACGCCGCCCAGCATGGCCATGATGATCGGCTCGACCGTCGTCACGAGGTCGAACACGTCGCCCGGTTCGATATAGGAGACGCTGGAGGCGTAGATTGCGCCGGCTGGCCCGACCAGCGCGGCGGACAAGGCGAACGCGGCGACCTTGGCTGCGCGCGCGTCCAGTCCGAGCATGCCGGCGGCGGTCTCGTTCTGTTTGATGCAGCGGAGCGCGAAACCGAGCCGGCCGTGGGCGACCAACAAGGCGGCGCCGGCGGCGATCAGCGCCACGACGGCCTGGCCGGCGAAGAAGATCCGGGCCTGAGTCTCGCGGGCTGGCGGGCATCACCGGCAGGTTCAACCCCATGCCGCCGCCGGTCAGATCGGTCCAGTTGGTGGCGAGTTGGCGCAGCACGATCACCACCGCCAGGCTGGCGATGGCGAAGTAGTGCCCACGCAACGGGAGCACGACCCAGCCGACCAGCAGCGCGACAGCGCCTGCCGCCACGCCGCCGGCGGCCCATGCGAGCGGCAACGGCAGGCCGGCCGCCTGCGCCAGCGCCCCGGCATAGGCGCCCACGCCGAAGAACGCCGCCGTGGCGAAGGACGGGTAGCCCGCCATGCCGCCGATCAGGTTCCAACTGGTCGCGAGCGTGATGTCCATCGCCAGCGTCATGCCGAGACGGAGCGGATACGGTTCGCCGACGGCCGCCAGCACGAGCGCGGCGGCGATCGCGGCCACCAGGACGGCAGTTGGCTTCACGCGAAGCCCTTGCGGCCGAACAGCCCGTCGGGCCGCACGGCGAGCAGCAGAATCAGCAGCACGAACGACGCGATCGACGCGTTCTCCGACCCTAGATACAGCCCGGCGACGCTCTCGATCAGCCCCAATGCGATCCCGCCCGCGGCCGCCCCCACCACGCTGCCGAGACCGCCGAGCACGCAGACGGTGAACGCGGTGCCGAGGTAGGATTCCGCGGCCAGCGGCGAGATCGGGAACACCAGACCCAACAACGCCCCGGCCGCACCGGCCAGCCCCGCCCCGAGCGCAAAGGTGGCGACATAGATCCGGCGCACCCTGATCCCCATCAGTGCGGCCGCGTCGCCATCCATGCGCACCGCCACGATGGCCCGTCCCAACCACGATCGGCGCAGCAGCAGCCAGAGCAACCCGGTCATCGCCAAGGCGGCCGTGGCAGCCATCGCGCGGTCGAGCGGGATGCGCAGCCCGCCCAGTATCGCTGTCCCCGGGCTCCAGTTGGGGCGGATGGTGCGGTAGTCGGCGCCGAAGCCGAGCAGCAACGCGTTATTGAACATCAGATCGAGCCCGAACGTCACCACGAGCGTGATCAGCACCGGCGCTCCGACGACCGGGTTCAGCAACACCATCTGCACGAGCGCGCCCGATGCCGCCGTGATCACCGCCACCGCGGGCAGCGACACCAGCGGATGCAGGCCGAAGTCGCGCCAGGCGAGCCAGGCGAGGTAGCTGCCGAACACCACCAGCGTGCCGTGCAGGAGGTTGATGACGTTGAGCACGCCCCAGACGAGCGAGAAGCCGGCCGCGACACAGGCGTACAGCCCGCCCAGCAGCAGGCCGTTGATCAGGACCTGCGCGATCATCCTCGGTGGACTTAGGCCATGCGACGGAAGGCCGCCTGCTTGATCTCGTCGGGATAGAGCACGACCAGCTTGCCGTCCTGGATCTGCAGCACCGGCGGCTTCAGCGCGGTCTCTTGCCCGTCGGGGCCGAATTGGAGCGGGCCGAAGAAGGTGGGTGCGTCGAGTTTGGCCAAGGCGTCGCGCACGGCGACCGGGTCGATGCTGCCGGCCGCTTCGGCGGCGAGTTGTGCGGCGACCCCGCAGGCGACCGCCGACGCCTCGCCGTAATCCGGCGTTGCCCCCAGCTTGGCCGTGTAGGCTTGCACGAAGGCGTCCGTCGTCTCCCACGGGCCCTTGCACCCGGTATAGCCGGCGGCCGGCGCCCACCAGGAGGCAGTGGTCACACCGTTGGCCAGCGGGCCCAACTCCTCGCGGAACTCGCGATAGGCCGGGCCGGCGAGCATGGTGACCACCGGGGCGCTCAGCTTCAGCTCCGCCATCTGACGCCGGATCAGCAGCAGGTCGTTGATGTAGCCGGTGGCGAATACCCAGTGCGGCGCCGACGCGGCCATGGCCGAGATCGCGCTCGCATGGTCCATGGTGCCGATGGCGTATTTGTCGAAGCTAGTGACGCCGATGCCGCGTGCCTTGGCCGCCTTCTCCATTTCCTGCGCGATCGCAAGCGGGAACAGGTCGTTGCGCGCCAGGATCGCCATGGTCGCCACGTCCGGCGCTTGCGTCCGCACGATCTCCACCAGCGGCGTCGTCAGGGTCGCGTTGGGGGTGAATGTGCCGAACAGGTATTTGTAGCCCTGATCGTAGACCTCGACCGACGACGCGCTGGCCGCGATCAGCGGCACTTTGTAGCGCTCGGCGACCGACGACGTCGCCTTGGTCGCGCCGGAGCCCAACGGGCCGAAAAGTATGTTCGCTTTGTCCTGAGTGATCAGTCGATCCGCAGCCTGAACCGCACGCGGGGTGTTGGATTGGTAGTCGGCGAAGACCAGGCGCACCCTGATCCGCTGCGTGCCGACCGTGACGCCACCCGCCGCGTTGACCGTATCGGCCCAGAATTGGTACCCGCGCTGTTGTTTGGCGCCGTCCGGTGCCAAACCGCCGGTAATCGGCAACGGTGCGCCGATCACCCATTCCTGCGGCTGAGCCCGCAAGACGGCCGGCGTGGCTAGGGCTGCGGCGGCGGCCAGGGCTGATCGGCGCGTGATGGCGTGCATCGGTTTCCTTTCAGTCATGTTCCGACCGCGAGTGGACTGCGCAGCTTGCGCAGCAGGGCCACGACCGAGAGCGCGGTGATGCGGCCGGTGCGTGGGTTCTCGCTGGGGACGTTTTCGATCTGGAGGGTGAAGCGGGCGGAGTCGGCTTCGACCTCGATCCGATGCACGTTTCGGGTGACCGCCGGGTCGGCCCAGATCGCGATCCGCGTGCGGTCGGGGCCGATCCCGGCCAGGGACAATGCCGCCGCAACGTTGACGTTGGCCGGGAAGCCGCGCGCCGCCTCCCGCGCCGAGCCTTCGAAGACGAGCTTGGCCTCGGTCAGCCCATCGACGCTGATGCCGTGCCGCACGAGATGCGGCGCTCCCGCCAGACCGCCCGGCGGTTTGCGGGTGATCATGGTGACGCTGTCGATCGTGCCTTCGGCCGCGGCCGCGACCGCATCCAGCCCCAGCAGCGCCCCGGTCGGCACGAGGATGCGCCCGCCATGCGCACGCGCCAGGTCGATCAACTCCGGTTGCTCGAGCAGCGCGCCGCAACTCAGCACCACCACGCTGCGGCCGGCCCGCAGCGCCGGCTCCGCAATCTCGGGGAGCACGGACGCCGGCGCGCACTCGACGATGATGTCGGCCAGCGGCGCGAGCGCGCCGATGTCGCCGACGCTGACATGGTCCGGCAGCGCCGCCCGGGCCGCCGCGTGATTGCGAACGCCCACCGCCACGAGTGACAGGCCGGGCATGCCGGCGAGCAGATGTCGGCCGATCTCCTTGCCGATGGCGCCAAACCCGGCGATTGCGACACGCAGCGTCGTTGGGCCTTCGAAACTCATGCCGAAGTGTAGGAATTCGACGCTGTCGCGTCCATGTCGACCGGCATCGGCAGCAGACACCAGGTCAGCGGAGGGCCTCGATGGCCGCTCGCACCAGCAGACCGTCCGGCCGGCGCAGCTCGTCGACGATGGTGAAATGGTTGGCTCCCGCGGCGGGGATCAGGGCGCCCGGTACGTGCGCGGCGGCACGGCGTTCGTGCAGCGCGCGGCTGTCGTGGACGAGCGGCGGCAGTTCGGCCGTGCCGTAGGTGATCGCGAGCGGCTTCTGCACGAGCGGCAGGCGGAGCGGCGACAGCGCGACGATTTCGTCGTCGGTGAGGCGGCACGCCTCGTTCAGATAGGTGTCGCGGATCGGACCGAGCTCGTAGATGCCCGAGATCGCCAACCCGGCGGCGACGCGGTCGTGCCCCAGGCCCATCGCGGTCAGGTGTCCGCCGGCCGACCAGCCGGAGAGCAGCACCGGCCCGGCGATGCCATGCTCGGCGCCGTGGAGGGCGAGCCAATCCAACGCGGCGTGGATTTCGCTGACGATGGCGCTCATCGTCGCGTGTGGCGCCAGCGTGTAGCCGGGCAACGCGACCGACCAGCCGTGGGCGCGGAGACCCTCACCGAGGCAGCAGAAATCCTCACGCCGGTTCCGCTGCCAATAGCCGCCGTGGATGAACACGAAGCAGGGGGCGGCCGGGTCGGCGGCGGGGAAGATGTCCCAGCGTTGCCGCTCGTGCGGGCCGTACGGGACGTCGAGCGAACCGGGCCAGGCGGCGCGGCAGGTGGCCGACGCGGCGGTGCGTGCCGCGTTCAGCGCCGCACTGTCGGCGACGGCGGCGGTGTTGTTGTAGGCCGCGTCGCGTTCCGCCCGGCTCAGGGCGCCCCAGTCCATCATGCTGCGTCCTGTCTTGCGTGATCCGAGTGCAGCATTGCGGCCAAGCGCCGCCGCACCTCGTTGAACTCGGGCGAGGCGACGTCGCGCGGCCGGGGCAGGTCGATGCGCTCGTCGGCCACGATATGGCCGGGGCCGGGCGACATGACGATGACCCGGTCCGCGAGCAGGATCGCCTCCTCGATCGCGTGAGTGACGAACAGGACGGTCAGGCGGCGCTCGGCCCAAAGACCGAGCAATTCGTCCTGCAGCCGCTCGCGCGTCATCGCGTCCAGCGCGCCGAACGGTTCGTCCATCAGCATCAATTCGGCATCGTTGGCGAGCACGCGCGCGATGGCGACGCGCTGCTTCATGCCGCCGGAGAGCTGGTGCGGGTAGGCGTCGGCAAAGCGGGCGAGGCCGACCATGGCGACGAAGCGGTCGGCCAGGCGAGCGATCTCCGCCCGGGGCAGGCCGCGCGCCCTCGGGCCGAAGCCGATATTGTCCCGCACGGAAAGCCAGGGAAACAGGCCGTAATCCTGGAACACCATGCCGCGGTTCGGGCCGGGTCCTTTGACCGGTTCCCCGCCCACGCTCACCCTGCCGCTGCTCGGCGGTTCGAACCCGGCCACGATGCGCAGCAGGGTGGATTTGCCGCAGCCGGACGCGCCGAGCAGGCAGATGAACTCGCCTCGCTGCGCGAGCAGATCGGCGCCGCGCAGCGCGTCCACGGTGCCGTAGCGCTTGCCAAGCGCCTCGATGCGGAGCAGGGGCTCAGCCATGGGCCGGGCTCCAGCGCAGCGCGCGGCGCCCGAGACGCTGGACGGCGAGATCGGACAGAAATCCGAGTGCCCCGATCACCACCATGCCGGCCACCACCACGTCCGTGCGCGAGAGTTGGCGCGCGTCCATGATCATCGCGCCGAGCCCGGTCTGCACGCCGGTCATCTCGCCGACCACGATCACGACCCAGGCGAAGCCGAGCCCCAGCCGCAATCCGGTGAAAATGCCCGGGAGCGACGCGGGGAGCACGACGACGGGGAACATCTTGGTGCGGGACACGCCGAGCATGGCGGCCGCCTCGAACAGGCGGGGCTCGACGCTGCGGACGGCGAAGATGGTGTTGACCAGGATCGGGAAGAACGCGCCGAGGGCCACCAGGAAGAACGCCGAGCGTGCCCCCAGCCCGAACAGGATCATCGACATCGGCAACCAGGCCGTCACCGGGATCGGCCGTAACACCTGCAGCAGCGGATCGAGCAGCACGTGGGCGAGCCGGGACCGCCCGATCAGGAGACCGAGCGGCAGCGCGGCCAGGCAGGCCAGCAGGAAGGCGCCATAGACCCGCTCCACCGAGGCTAGGATGTGCCCCGGCAGGCTGCCGCTGAACGCGTCGCCCTCGTTCCCGGCCGCGAGGTCCACCAGCGCGGAGACGACCTCGCCGGGCGACGGGATGAGCCCATACTGGCTATTGCGCGTCACCGCCCACCAGCCGAGCAGCAGCGCGGCCGGCACAACGAGCCCGAGCCAGCGCCGCTGACCCGGAACCCTGGGGGGCGACGCCGTCGTAGTCGTTTGCAGCGTGACGCCCATCAGGCCGCCTTGGCGACCTCGTCGGAGAACTTGGTGTCGAAGAACGTCGAGAAATCCGGCATGGCGCGGATCTGCTTGAGCGCCAGCATCTGCTCGGCGTACGTCTTGGATTGCTGGATCATCTGCGGCGTCATCTGCCAGTTCAGGTCCACGTTCGACACGGCCAGCTCGACCGCGGCCTTTTGCATGCCGAGCTTGGCGACGGTCATCGCGACCATCTCGTCGGGATGCTGCATGGCGAACAGGCTGGCCTGGCGCTGGAGCGAGACCATCTGCTTGCACAGATCTGGCCGCGTCTCGACCGTCTCGCGACTGGTGGCCAAGATCATGTTGAGGCTGCCCATCGGCGTTGAATACGGGAACTCCACGATCTTGCCGACGCCGGTGCTGACGGACACGGAGGGCGCGGGCTCGGCGCCGACATAGGCGTCCACGTCACCGCGGGCGAGGGCTGCGTTCATCTCGCTGAACGACACCCGCACCGGCGTGATGTCGCGCACCGACATGCCATTCATCCGCAGGCGGTCGAGCACGAACACCTCTTGCGTCGAACCCGGCCAGATCGCGACCCGCTTGCCCTTTAGATCGGCAAGCTTGTCGATCGTGCTGTTCTTGCCGGCGACGATGGCCATGCCTTTGTCGCAGGCCGAGGCGATGACGACGACCGGCTGATGCTGTGCGGCGGCCAGGATACCGGCGGCGATGCCGAAGGTGGCGAAGTCGACGGAGCCGCTGACCACCGCATCCTTGCTGTCGGTCGGACTTTCGAACGGAACGATCTGCACGCTGGTACCCGCCGGCACGAAGCGCTCATAGAAGTGGGGAGTGATCGAGTGGATCAGCTTGAGCGTCCCGACCTTGACGACGGTTGCTGCCCGCGCCTGCCTCAGGAGGGCTGGCGCGGCGAGAGCGCCTAGAAGGAGATGACGGCGGCTGGGGAGCATCAAAGACCTTCCGTTTGAACGGGATTGTTTTAGCAAGAATTGTGCCCCCCAGGCTGGGCCTCGTCTGCTCCGCTGCTTTCTCGGCGGCGCAATAAGCGCGGGAAAGCGCTATTCAGCATCGCTCCTGCATGGCAGCGTATCGGCTGCATACAGAAAGGCAGCGTGCCATGATGCTTCCCCGTCGAACCCTGATGGCTGCCGGCGTTGCGACGGCAATCGGCACGCGGGCGGCCCGTGCTGCGTCGTTGCAGCCGATCGAGATGCAGCTCGGATGGATCGGCGGCGGCAACCAGCTCGGCGAGGTCGTGGCGCAGCAGCTCGGCTACTTCGCCGAGGAAGGCCTCGAGCTGAAGATCGTGCCGGGCGGGCCGAACAACGATGGCATCGCCGGCGTGGCATCGGGGCGTAGCGCGGTGGGGCAGGTGTCGTCCTCGCCGTCGCTGATGCTGGCGGCGTCGCAGGATCTGCCGGTTCGTTGCTTCGCCGTGTCGGCGCAGAAGCATCCGTACGCCTTTTTCTCGCTGCCGCGGGCGCCGGTGCACAGCGCGGCCGATTTCCGCGGCAAGAAGGTCGGCATCCAGGCAACCGGCGCGGTTCTGCTGCGGGCGTTGTTGAAGAAGAACGACATCGACGCCAAGGACGTGCAGATCATCACGATCGGTTCCGACATGACGTCGATCATGACGGGGCAAGTCGACGTCGTGACGGGCTGGCTGACCAATACGACCGCGCTGAAAGTGCTGGGGCCGGACCGGGTCACGCTGCGGCTGTGGGACACGGGGGTGCAGCTCTACGCCAACCCGTATTACGCGACGCCCGACACCATCGCCAAGCAGCCGGCGCTGCTCGAGAAATTCCTGCGCGCGAGCTCCAAGGGCTGGGCCCATGCTTGGGAGCACCGGGACGAGGCAGTGGCGCTATTGGTCAAGGCGTATCCCAACCTCGTCGCCGCAGACGAGCGCGCCGCGGCGGACGTGATGCTCGACTACTCGTTCGACGAGCACACCAAATTGGCCGGCTATGGCGCGATGGACCGGGCCGTGTGGCAGGAGCAGATCGACCTGTATGCCGGCCTCGGGCAGTTCACCAAGCGCGTGCCGACCGTGGACGAGGTGATGACCACGTCCATCCTGGAGGCGACCACCGGCGCCCGGCCGAAACTGGGCTGATGATCCAAGCGTCCGTCCTGCAGCGCCCGGAGACGGAGACCGGCGTTCCGGCCGTCGAGTTGCGCCGCGCCGGGGTCAGCTTCATGACCGACCGGTCGGAGATCACGGCGCTGCAGGATGTGTCGCTGACGCTGCCGCAGGGCGCGTTCCTGACGCTGCTGGGTCCGTCCGGCTGCGGTAAATCCACGCTGCTGCGCCTGGTGGCGGACATCATCCAGCCGACGACGGGGAGCGTGCGCGTGCTCGGAGCGGCGCCGGCGGTGGCGCGGGAGCGGCGCGAGATCGGGTTCGTGTTCCAGGACGCGACGTTGCTGCCGTGGCGCAACGTGATCGACAACGTGCGGCTGCCGCTGCAGGTCGGGCGGCATCGCGTCGCCGGGGCGCGCAGTGCCGAGGAGTTGCTGGCGCTGGTGGGGCTAGCCGGGTGGGAAAAGGCGCTGCCGCATGAACTATCGGGCGGCATGCGGCAGCGCGTGTCCATCGCGCGGGCGCTGCTGGGTGGCCCGCGGGTCCTGCTCATGGACGAGCCGTTCGGCGCGCTGGACGAGATCACGCGCGACCGGCTGAACGAGGAGTTGTTGAGCGTCTGGGCGGAGACCGGGACGACGATCCTGTTCGTCACCCACTCCATCGCCGAGGCCGCCTTTCTCGGCCAGCAGGTCATGGTCCTCGCAGCCCGGCCTGGGCGCCTGCGGGAGATGGTGGCCGTGGACCTGCCGACGCCGCGCCGCCTGGCGATGCGCGAAACGCCGGCGTTCACCGCCTTGGCCGCGCATTTGCGCGCGACGTTGGAAGGCTGCTGATGCCGTCGGAGGCGAGCCTCGCCGGGCTGCCCGTGGCGGCGGTGGCGGACACCGACGCGCGGGCGGCGTGGCGGCAACGGCAGCGGCGGGACCGGTGGGTGCGCCGGGTCATGCCGCTGGCGGGCGCGGCGGCGTTGCTGGCGCTATGGTGGGCGCTGATCGCCGTCTTCGACGTCAAGCCGTTCATCGCGCCGGCGCCGCAGGTCGTGGCGGCGACCCTGGTGTCCAAGGCGCCGGTGCTGTGGGCCAATCTGGTGCCGACGGCGATCGAGGCGGTGTGCGGCTTCCTCCTCGGCAACCTCGCGGCCATCGCGATCGCGACGCTGTTCGTGCATCGCAAGATGGTGGAGCTGGCGTTCTTCCCGATCATCGTGCTGCTCAACTCGGTGCCGGTGGTGGCCAAGGCGCCGATCCTGGTGCTGCTGCTGGGCAACGGCATGGCGCCCAAAATCGCCATCGCGGCGGTGATCTGCTTCTTCCCGACGCTGGTGAACATGGTGCGCGGGCTGGAGGCGGTCAGCCCGCAGGCGATGGAGCTGATGCATGTGCTGTCGGCGACCAAGCGGGAGGTGTTCTGGCGGCTGCGGGTGCCGACCTCGGTGCCGTATCTGTTCTCGGCGCTAAAGATCGCGGCGTCGACGGCGACGGTGGGGGCCATCGTGGGCGAGTGGATCGGCTCGCAGGAGGGGATCGGCGCTCTGATCATCCAGGCCACCTACAACTTCGACAGCGCGCTGCTGTATGCGACGGTGGTGACCGGGTCGGTGTTCTCGGTCGCCTTCTTCCTTCTTATCCGCCTGATCGAGCGCTCGTGCGTCCGCTGGGCGCCGCAATGACCGGGAGTTCCCTGCGATGCCGTTAGAACTCCGTTTCCGAGCCGGCCCGGACCGTGCCGGTGGCCGCGCGGGCCGATGTCGTCGTCGTCGGCGGTGGCCCCGCCGGCATGTGCGCGGCCGTGGCGGCGGCGCGGCAAGGCGCGAGCGTCTGCCTGGTCGAGCGCTACCCGTATCTCGGCGGGCTTGCCTCGGGCGGCATGGTGCTCGTGCTGGACGACATGTGCGCCGGGTCGGAGATCACGGTGCGCGGGCTGTGCGCCGAGCTGGTGGAGCGCATGCGCGTCCGCGGCCTGGCGATCTATCCGCCGGAGCACGAGCGCGGCCATGACCCCGCCATGTTCCGCAAATGGTCGCGCTGGGGCCTGTTCGACTTCAACACGCGCACCAAGCCGCACCCGATCTGCTACGCCGTCGCGTTCGACCCGGATGGCTGGAAGCGCGCCAGCGACGACATGGTGGCCGAGGCCGGGATCGACTTGCGGCTGCACTCGCAGTTCGCGGGCGCGCTGGTGGAGGATGGGCGCATCACCGGCGTGCTGACCGAGAGCAAGGAGGGGCGGCAGGCCATACTCGGGCCGGTCGTGATCGACACGACCGGCGATCTCGACGTGGCGGTCTCGGCCGGCGCGCGGTTCTCGCGCGACTCCTACATGGTCACGACGGTGTTCCGGCTGGGCGGGGTCGACACCGACGAGGCGGAGCGGTTCCAGTTCGAGGAGCCGGAGCGGCACCGGGTGCTGGATCTCGAGGCGCGCCGGATCATCGGTGGATCGTGGGATTATTGGTGGCTGAAGACGCCTTTGCCGGGCGTGGTGTGGTGCAACTGCCCGCATATGACGGGGCTCGACGGGCTGACGGTGGCGGACCTGACGCGGGCCGAGTTCGAGGGCCGCAAGCGCATCCACGCCATGGTGGATCACGTGCGGACGCATCTGCCCGGGTTCCGCGATTGCTACGTGGTCGATGTCGCGCCGCAGACCGGCGTGCGGCAGACCAGGATGCTGGAGGGCGAGTATGTCGTGACCAAGGAGGACATCACCGGACGTCGCCGCTTCACCGACAGCATCGCGCGGGGCCGCGACTATTACACGCCGTTCCGCGCCCTCGTGCCGCTCGAGGTGGAGGGTCTGCTGGTGGCCGGGCGGCACTATTCGGCGACGCCGCCGGCGCAGAAGATCTCGCGCGAGATCCCGCCCTGCATGGCGATGGGCGAGGCGGCCGGCATCGCGGCGGCCATGGCGCTGGAGGCGGGAACCAAGGTGCGGAGCATCGACGTCGGCACGCTGCAACGGCGCCTGGTCGCGGCCGGAGCCGACCCGGGTGCGGAGATGAAGGTGGAGCAGGCGGCATGAACATGCTCGCACCCCGCCCGGCCGCCGCCGGCACCTTGCAGCCGCTGACCGGCGTGCGGGTGGTCGATTTCACGCAGGTCATGATGGGCCCGTGCTGTACGCAGATGCTGGGCGATTACGGCGCCGACGTGATCAAGATCGAGCGGATCGGCGCCGGTGATCTCTCGCGCTGGTCCATCGGCGACGATCCGGCCGGGCCGCAGAACCCGGTGTTCTCCTCGCTCAACCGCAACAAGCGCTCGATCGCGCTGGACCTGAAATCGCCCGAGGGCAAGGCCGTGGTGCATCGGCTGCTCGAGGCGGCAGACGTGGTGGCGAACAATTTCCGCGCCGGCGTGATGGACCGGATGGGCTTGGGATGGGACGCGCTGCACGCGCAGTACCCGCGCCTGATCTACGCGGAAGGCACCGGCTACGGCAGCGCGGGGCCGTATGCGCACAAGGGTGGGCAGGACATCCTCGCCCAGGCGCTGAGCGGCGTCATGGCGCGCAAATGCGATCCGACGGACCCGCTCACGATCTATCCGACGTCGCTGGCCGACTATTCGGCCGGCATGCACATGGTGCAGGGCATCCTGCTCGCGCTGCTGCACCGGGAGCGGACCGGGGAGGGGCAGAAGGTCGAGGTGTCGCTGTATGACTCGATGCTGGCGATGCAGATGCAGGAGGCGTCGATGGCGCTGATGCGGGGGGTGGATTTCTCCTGGGGCGCGCTGCCGCACAACGGGGCTTTTGCCACCAGCGATGGCGCGCTGGTGGTGGTCGGGGCGTTCAAGCAGAACCCGCTGCGGGAGATCTCGCTCGCCGTCGGGTTGCCGGACCTGTCGGCGGATCCGCGGTTCTGCACCTTCGCGCTGTCGATGCAGAACCGCACGACGCTGCACGACGTGCTGCGGGCGCATTTCCTGACCGGGACCACCGCGTCCTGGATCGCGGCGCTGGAAGCGCGGGACATCCTGTGCGCCCCGGTGCGCAGCCTGGCCGAAGCGCTCCGTGACCCGCAGACGGCGATCAACGGCATGCTGGTCGATGCGGCGCAGCCGACTGGGGACAGATTGGGCACGGTGGGCTCGCCGGTGCACCTGTCCGGTCATGGCTTCGCCCTGCGCCACACGCCGCCCGCGGTCGGGCAGCACGGCGCGGACGTGCTGGCCGAATTGGGCTATGGGCCGGACGAGATCACGACGCTGAAGCAGGCGGGCGTGCTGGCTTGAGCATCAGCTGCACGGTCGAGGACGGGGTCGCCCGGGTCACGATCGATCGGCCCGAGGTGCTGAACGCGCTCGATGCCGCGGCGTCCGAGGCGCTGGAGGCGGCTTGGGTGCGGATCGAGGCGGACCCGTCCGTCCGCGCGGTGGTGCTGACCGGCGCTGGCGAGCGCGCCTTCTGCGCGGGCGCAGACATGCGCGAGCCCGGCGACACCGGCCTGGCGTATTGGGCGGCGTCGCGGCCCGGCGGGTTCGGCGGCCTGCCGCTGCGGACCACGCTGGACGTGCCGGTCATCGCCCGGGTCAACGGGCATGCGCTGGGCGGCGGGCTGGAACTCATGCTAGGCGCGGACATCGTCGTCGCTGTGGACACCGCCACGTTCGGCCTGCCGGAGCCGCGCGTCGGGCGCTTGCCGCTCGATGGGGGGATGGTGCTGTTGCAACGCCAGATCGGGTTCCGCCCGGCGATGGGCATGATGCTGACGGGGCGGCGCGTCACCGCCAGCGAAGCGCTCGGCGTAGGCTTGTTGAACGAGGTGACGCCGTCTGACGAGCTGGACACGGCCGTGGACCGGTGGCTGCAGCAGATCCTGGCCTGTGCGCCGCTGAGCCTGCGCGCCATCAAGCAGACCGTGCGGCGCACCGCGCACCTCTCGCCGGCCGAGGCGCAGGCGCTGCGGCTGCCGGCCACGCTGGCCTGCCTGCGATCGGAGGATGGCGCGGAGGGCGTCCGCGCCTTCCGCGAGAAGCGGGCGCCGCGCTGGACCGGGCGCTAGCGGTCCATGCACGCGGTCGCGCTCCGCTCTCTGCAGGAGGTCGCCCGGCCGCTCGACGGATGGGAGCAGGGCGCGGCATGACCCGGCCGCTGGCGATCGACGCCGTCCTCGTCCAAGCCGATGGCATCCGGGCGGGCACGCTGCTGGCCGAGGGCGGGCTGATCGCGGCGCTGGCCTGGACGCCGGAGGAGCGCGCGGCCCTGCGCGCGCGGGCGGCGGATGTGATGGATGCATGCGGATGTTGGCTGCTGCCCGGGCTGGTGGACGCGCATGCCCATGCGTATGCCGGGCTGCTGCGGGGGACGGAGAGCAGCCTGCCGCTGGAACTGTGGGCGCCGTTCACCACGATCTACGGCCGCGCGCTGGACGCGGCGGCGCTGCGGGCGGCCATCCTGGTCGGCGCGGCGGAGCGGTTGCGTGCGGGGTATACCGCGATGGTGGACCATACGCCGCAGGTCCCGCTGGCCGAGGCGGCGCTGGCGGCGCACGAGACGGGCGGGCTGCGGGTCGGCTACGCGCCATTCCTGCACGACGTGTCCGATTACGCGCTGATGGACCTGCCGTTGCCGCCGGCGCTGGCGGACATGGCGCGGCTGCCGGCGCTGGACGCGGACGCGTTCGCCGATCGGTTCGGGGCGATCGTGGCGGCGGCGCGGGCCGGGTCGGGGCGGGTGACGCCGATGCTGGGGCCGAACGCGCCGCAGCGCTGCTCGCCTGCCGCCTGGGACCTGTGGCGCCGGCTGCGGGAGCGGCACGGCGTTCCGGTCCACACCCATCTTCTGGAGACCCGGGCGCAGCGCCGCGCGGGGCGGGATCGCTGGTCCGGCGGGGTGGTCGCCGAGATGGCGCGGCAGGGATTGCTGGAGGGCAACCTGTCGCTCGCCCACGGTGTCTGGCTCGACCCGGCGGACAGCGAGATCCTCGCCCGCCATGGCGCCACGATCGTGCACAACCCGGCCAGCAATTTGATGCTCGGCAGCGGGCTGATGCCGTACGCCGCCCATCGCCGGGCCGGGCTAACGGTGGCGCTCGGCACCGACAGCGCCAATACCGGCGGCCGGCATGATGGCTGGGAGGCGATGCGCCTGGCGTTCATGCTGCACAGGGCGCCCGGGAGCGATCCGGCCGCCTGGCCGCGCGCGCCGGACGTGCTGCGGATGGCGACCGAGCACGGTGCGCGCGTGCTGGGCATCGATGCGGGGGTGTTGCGGCCGGGGGCAGCGGCGGATTTCGTTCTGGTGCGGCGGGACCGGGCCGCGACGCTGCTGCTGGACGAGACGCTCGAGGGCGTGGTGCTGCACGCCAATGCCGGGGCCGTCGAGCGGGTGTTCATCGGCGGGGACGCGGTGTTCGCGGAGGGCCGGGTGCTTGCTTTCGACGAGGATGCGGTTCTCGCGGAGGCGGCTGGGCTGCGGCAGGAGGTGTTGGACCGCGCATCCGCGCGCTTGCCGGATGTGCGTGCCGCGATCCCGCCGCTCGCCGCTGCCCTCGACGCCTATAGCGGAGGTTGATGCGTGGCCAGTTCGCCGGCCCGACACCGGCGGTGAACCTCGCTTTCGCCGGGGCGGGGTGTGGTGGTTTGGGCGAGGGTTTTGCGGGCGAAGATGGCGTTGTTGCCCATGGTGCGACTCCGATCGGCCGCCAGCATGGGGGTGCGGCGGGGGAGCGGGCAATCGGGGATGGGCTGGTGGTCGGGCGGCGGGGCCGGGTTCAGAGGTGCCGGCGTTGCCTGAGGTGGAGGTCGCTGGGGGCGGGGATGTCGGGCGGGGGCGGGGCGGCGTCGTTGGCGATGGCCTGTGGGGTGGCGGCGGCGAGCCATTGCGGGAGGCCGGAGCCTGGTTCGGCGGCGGCTTGGGCGCAGAGGACGGCGATGTCGTCGGGGGTGCGGCGGAGCGCTGGCCGGAGGCCGGGGAGTGCGGTGGCGAGGCCGAGGTCGCGGCAGAGTTCGGCGATGAGGTCGCCGGGGGGGCGGTTGTCGACGTCGTCGATGAATTCGGGGGCGTCGACGCGCTCGAGCAGTTCGAGGCGGAGGGCTTCGGCGTCGGCGGGCGGGGCGGCGCGCTGGATGTTGTCCTGGACGGCGCGGATGATCTGCTTGCGTGCGGCGGCGTGTTTGGTGTGTGCGGCGGCGGCGGTTTGGGTGATGTGTTTGGAGAGGATGATGGTGCGTCGGACGGCCTCGGCGACGCGGTCGAAGGCGGCGGCGCGGGCGGTGACGGGGACGGCCGGGTCGGGGACTTTGAGTTCGAGGAGGATTGCGGTGCCGACGTCGAGGATTGTTGCGAGGGCGCGCTGGTAGGCGTCGTCGTCGAGGGGCGCGGGGGTGGTGGGGGCGGACATGAACGGAAGGGGAACTTATCGGGGGTGGGAGTCAAGGGGATTGGATGTTGCGGGCGTGCGCAGACCCCTTACGGTTGTTAGTGCGCGGCGGTTCATTTGAGTTCAGCTTCCGACAATCCCTGAAACAGATGCTCTCGGGCTGCAACGATGACTTTGTTGTTGTATTGCGGCTCCTTTGTGTAGATTTCTCGAATTCGCGCCACGGTGTACGTTGGAAATTTCTGTGCAAATTGTTCGACGAGTTGGCGCGATGCTGCATGTTCTCCCGACAGGGCTCGTGCGCTAATCAGCCACGCAGCGTTGAACCAAAGATTAGGCCGTTGCTCTACCGATCTACCGAGCCAATCGGCTGCTTCGCGATACTGACCGCCCACGAAGTAAGCGCGGCCAATAACCCAGTAGAACACACCGATTGACGGATCGCGGGGGCTGAGGCTGAGAGCCATCTTACCTGCCTCGATTGCTTCAGGTATTCTCCCGAGAAAGAGGAAGGCGTTGGCCATTTGTGCGTGCGCCACGACCAGATTCGGATCCAAGGCGGTGGCTCTCTTAAGTTCGGCGAGCGACCGTTCGTGGTCACCGCGCACTCTGGACACTAGCCCGGCGGCGTAATAGGCGCCCGCATCCTCCGGGTCCAACTCAAGGGTTCGTTTGTAGGCATCTTGCGCGCGTTCGACATCCTGCAGGCCGACGTCGTTCCAACTGTTTAGGTATTCGCTCATGATGATGCGGGCCAGCAGAGACCAGCATTTGGAGGAACTGGGGTCCAAGCGGACGCATTCTTCTACGTCCTGGCGGGCCTGCGCGTATTTCTCGGGAGTGGGAGGGCCGCTGATGAGCGCCATTGCATGTAATCTTTCATCCAAAGATTGTTTATTGACAGTGAAGTTGGTTCCCTTGAGATCCGATGGAGCTCTGCTCTCCCGGATGTTGAGGGAGGCGCCGACACGGCCGGTTATCGTCTTTTCCAGATTGAGAAGACTGTCAGCATCATAAACGAACCGTTCGGCCCAGATACTGCGGCCGGTCGCCGCGTCGATCAGTTGTACGTTCGTCTGAACGGTTCCTGCTTTCTTTCTGATGGTTCCTTCGAGCAGGTAACGGACTTCGCAATCCTTGCCGATCGTACGCGCGTCGAGCGAGCGGCCCTTGTAGGTCAAGGCTGTCGCGCTCGAGATGACGAACGCGCTTGAGAGACGGGAGAGATCCGTCGTGATGTCGTCGGTGATGGCGTCGGCAAAGTAATCATCATCCTGGACGGTGCTCAGGTTTCGAAATGGCAGGACGAGGATGGAGTTCTCGCGGCGAGGATTGTAATTCGATCCCGAGTAAAAACCTGTCATGGTCATGGCGGCGACGATAGCGGCGCCGCGCCAGATGGTCCGCTTCGTGAAATGTAGATGTCGGATCGCCGGAGCTTGCCCGTCGCTGACATCGAACACCCGGATCGGATCGCCGATATTCTTGAGGCGTTGCATTCCCCGGTCGGTGAAATGCAGTCCGGGATGACCACGCGTTTGGTCGAAGATACTCTGGCTGACGCAAATGGAGCCGGGGTGGGCCACGCTCTGCAGCCTTGCGGCGACGTTGATTACGTGTCCGTAGATGTCACGCTCGTCGACGATGATGTCGCCGGTGTTGATTCCGATCCGAAGACTGATCGCCTCGGTCTGATCGTCTTGCCGCGCCTTCAACCGTCGCTGGATTTCGAGTCCGCAGCGGACGGCGTCGAGGGCGCTGGTGAACTCGGCGAGAATGCCGTCGCCCATCTTCGTGACAAGCCGACCGCGATGATCGCGCAGAGTCGAATCGATTAGTTCGATGACAAGAACGGCGACGCGCTCGCGGGTGCCGCCCTCGTCGACACTCATCAAACGGGTGTAACCCACCACGTCGGCCAGCATGATGGCGGCCAGCCGACGGCTGACCGGCGGGAGCACACCGACCGCCTTGCCTAGGCCGATCGTCTGATCAGGAATGATCTCGGAGTCGGGCATCCTTTCTGTGATGGCTCCTTTCTTGCGAGATGTGGAAACCGGTCAGTGCCGAATTGACGGCTCACCGGCTGAGAAAATAGCCGATTTGGTGCAACTTCACAACGTTGCCCTGCTCGGCGGGTTTGGGAGCTACTCTGCCGCCGTTCAACGACCATGAGCGGCGGGGTGGAAAACGGGTGCAACTTTGCTTGGGCTCCCGCATTTCGCTCACGGAGATGGGAGCGGGGATGGCGGTGGTGCAGCGGCGGGACGTGATCTTTGGCGCTGCGGCGGTGGGCGCTGGCGCAGGCGGTGCCGGCCGTGGCCGAGACGGCGGCGGCGGGGGCGCCGTTCGATGCGGACATGGTGCGTAGGCTGGCGCGGGAGCGGGCGAGCAAGGCGTATGCGGCGGCGGACGGGGGGTTGCCGGCGGCGCTCGACACGCTCGGGTACGACGGCTACCGGTCGATCCGGTTCGATCCGAAGCAGGCGCTGTGGCATGGCCTGGATCTGGGGTTCGAGGCGCAGTTCTTTCATCGCGGCTGGCTGTACAAGGACCGGGTCGACTTGTACGAGGTGGCGGATGGCAAGGCGACGCCGATCGGCTACCGGTCCGACCTGTTCAGCTTCGGGCCGGAGGTGGCGGCGGTTCCGGGCGATCTGGGGTTTGCCGGGTTCCGGCTGCACGCGCCGCTGAACCGGCCGGATTATTACGACGAAGTGTGCGTGTTCCTGGGGGCGAGCTACTTCCGCGCGGTCGGCAAGGGCGAGATCTATGGGCTGTCGTCGCGGGGGCTGGCGATCAAGACGGGTGACCCGGGGGGCGAGGAGTTTCCGGCGTTCCGGGCGTTCTGGCTGGAGCGGCCGCAGAAAGGGACGGGTAGCCTGGTGGTGCATGCGTTGCTGGACAGCCCGAGCTGCGCGGCGGCGATGCGGTTCACGGTGCGGCCGGGCGTGGACACGGTGATGGACATGGAGACGACGCTGTTCCCGCGGGTGGAGCTGCGCGAGGCGGGGGTGGGGACCGGGACGTCGATGTTCTTCTTCGACGCGAGCGCGCGGTCCGGGATCGACGATTGGCGGCCGGGGGTGCACGATTCGGACGGTTTGCTGATGCTGACCGGGCGGGGCGAGGTGTTGCTGCGGCAGTTGGCGAACCCGACCAAGCTGCAGATCAGTTCGTTCGGCGACACGTCGCCGCGCGGGTTCGGGCTGGTGCAGCGCAAGCGGCGACTGGCGGATTTCGAGGATTTGGAGGCGCGGTACGATCGGCGGCCGAGCCTGTGGGTGGAGCCGATCGGCGATTGGGGCGCGGGGGCGGTGATGCTGGTGGAGATCCCGACGCGCGACGAGGTGCACGACAACATCGCCGCGTTCTGGCGGCCGCAGGTGGCGCCGGGGGCGAAATCGGAGGTGCGGTACACGTGCCGGCTGCATTGGAGCGACGCGCCGCCGATGGGGAGCAAGCTCGGGCAGGTGCAGGCGACGCGGACGGGCGCGGGCAGCGGGAAGGGGTCGCGGGTGTTCGTGCTCGACATCGCGGGGGAGGCGCTGGCCGGGCTGCCGCCGGACACGAAGCTGCGCCCGGACGTGACGTCGGACAAGGGCAAGCTGCAGAACGTGGTGCTGATCGCGGCGCCGGAGCTGGGGGGCTGGCGGCTGTCGTTCGAGCTGGTGCCGGATGCGGACGTGATCGAGCTGCATGCGCGGCTGATGAACGGCGACACGCCGGTGAGCGAGACCTGGCTGTATCGGTGGACAGCATAAGCGAGGGGCAGGCGCCCGACGCGGCGGTGCCGCCGGACGCGCCGCTGCCGATGCCGGTGCAGTCGCTGCGGGCGGGGTCGTTCGGCGGGCGGCGGCCGGCCTCGTCGCCGGGGGCGATCGGGGTGCGGCGGCTGCTGGTGGTGGGCGGGGCGATCGCGGTGACGGCGGCGGCGACGCGGGAGATGATCCTGGTGCTGAGCGTCAACGGGCTGGACTGGCTCGGCTGGCTGATCGTCCTGTTGTTCGTGTCGCTGTTCGCCTGGATCGCGTTGGCGCTGACGAGCGCGGTGGCCGGGTTCGTCGTGGTGATGCGGGGTGGCGAGCGGCGGCTGACGGTGCCGGCGGGGGCGACGCTTTCGGCGCGGACCGCGCTGCTGATGCCGGTGTACAACGAGGCGCCCGGGCGGGTGATGGCGGCGCTGGAGGCAATGCTGGCCGAGTTGGCGGCGCTGGGGGTCGGGGACCGGTTCGAGGCGTTCATCCTGAGCGACACCCGCCGCGCGGACGCCTGGATCGCGGAGGAGGCGGCGTTCCTGACGCTGCGGTCCCGGGTGGGGGCGCGGGTGTATTACCGGCGGCGGCCCGAGAATAGCGAGCGCAAGGCGGGCAACATCGCCGACTGGGTGAGGCGGTGGGGCGGCGGGTACGAGCAGTTCCTGATCCTGGACGCAGATTCGGTGATGACCGGGGCGGCGCTGGTGCGGCTGGCGCTGGCCTTGCAGGAGACGCCGGATGCCGGGCTGATCCAGACGCTGCCGGTGATCGTGGGGGGGCGAACGCTGTTCGCGCGGATGCAGCAATTCGCTGGGCGGCTGTATGGGCCGGTGATCGCGCACGGGATCGCGTGGTGGCACGGGGCGGAGGGCAATTACTGGGGGCACAACGCGATCATCCGGACGGCGGCGTTCGCCGAGGCGGCGGGGCTGCCGACGTTGCGGGGGCGCACGCCGTTCGGCGGGCACATCCTGAGCCATGATTTCGTGGAGGCGACGCTGCTGCGGCGGGCGGGGTGGGCGGTGCACATGCTGCCGGAGGTGGAGGGGAGCTACGAGGAGGGGCCGCCGTCGCTGATCGACATCGCGGTGCGGGACCGGCGGTGGTGCCAGGGGAACCTGCAGCACGCGGCGGTGCTGACGGGGCGGGGGCTGCACTGGGTGAGCCGGCTGCATCTGCTGATGGGGATCGGCGCGTATGTGACGGCGCCGCTGTGGTTGGCGTTCCTGCTGACGGGGATGGTGCTGTCGCTGGAGGCGCGGTTCGTGGTTCCGGAGTATTTCTCGGCGGCGCCGTCGCTGTTCCCGCATTGGCCGGTGATCGACCCGGTGCGGTCGCGCTGGCTGTTCATCACGACGATCGGGGTGTTGCTGGGGCCGAAGCTGCTGTCGACGGTGGCCGGGCTGTGGCGCGGGCCGGAGCGGCGGCGGTTCGGCGGCGGCGGGCGGTTGCTGGCCGGGGTGGCGATCGAGACGGTGCTGGCGGGGCTGATCGCCCCGGTGGCGATGCTGACGCAGTCGATGGCGGTGGCGTCGATCCTGATGGGGCGGGACAGCGGGTGGAACCCGCAGCGGCGGGAGGATGGCGGGGTCCGGTTCGGCGAGGTGGCGGTCTCGTATCTGCCGCACGGGCTGGCGGGGATCGGGATCGGGGTGGCGGCGTACTTAATCTCGGTGCCGCTGTTCCTGTGGATGCTGCCGGTGGTGTTGGGGCTGGGCTTGGCGACGCCGCTGGCGGCGCTGACGGCGCGGCGGGGACCGGCGTCGGCGCTGGCGCGGCTGGGGCTGTTGCGGACACCGGAGGACGGGCCGCCGCCGCCGGTGCTGGGCGCGGTGGCCGGGCTGCAGGCGGCGTATGCAATGCCGGAGCGCGGGGCGGTGTCGCGGTTGTTGGAGGACCGGGCGCTGCTGGCGGCGCATCGGGCGATGCTGCGGGCGCCGGAAGGGGCGCGGCGGTATGATCCGCCGCTGCTGGTGGGGCGGGCGAAGCTCGAGGATGCCGCCGGCCTGGACGACGCGCTGGCCGCGCTGACGCCGGGGGAACTGGCGGCGGTGCTGGGCGACCGGGCGGGGATCGACCGGTTGGAGCGGCTGGCCGCGGGGTGACCGGCCGGCGTCAGGCGGCGGCGAGCAGGTCCTTGCCGCCGCCGAAGAGGTAGTCGAGGTCTTCGACTTCGAGGCCGGGGATGTCGCCTTCGGCGCTGAGGGCGATGTTGGCGAGGTCGGTCTTGCGCTGTTGCAGTTCGACGATGCGGTCTTCGACGGTGTCGGCGGCGATGAGCTTGTAGACGAAGACGGATTTGGTCTGGCCGATGCGGTGGGCGCGGTCGGAGGCTTGGTCTTCGGCGGCCGGGTTCCACCAGGGGTCGTAGTGGATGACGGTGTCGGCGGAGGTGAGGTTGAGGCCGCGGCCGCCGGCCTTGAGGCTGATGAGGAAGAGGGGGACTTCGCGGGCCTCGAAGGCGCGGACGGGTTCGGCGCGGTCGCGGGTGTCGCCGCGGAGTTCGACGAAGCCGATGCCGGCGTCGTTCAGGCGGGGCTTGATGAGGTCGAGCATGGAGGTGAATTGGGAGAAGACGAGGATGCGGCGGCCCTCGGGGATCATTTCGCCGAGCATCTCCATGAGGTCGTCGAGCTTGGACGATGTCTCGACGGCGCGGGCGGAGGGGAGCTTGAGCAGGCGGGGGTCGCAGCAGAGTTGGCGCAGTTTTAATAACGCGTCGAGGACGACGATGCGGCCTTGGGCGGCCGACAAACCGCGGATCTGCTCGCGGACTTCTTCGGACAGGGTGCCGCGGATGGTGTCGTAGACCTCGCGCTGCTCGGGGGCGAGATTGATGCGGCGCAGGATGGTGTGCTTCGGCGGCAGGTCGGTTGCGACCTCGCCCTTGGTGCGGCGTAGCAGGAACGGCTTGATGCGGCGGGCGAGCTGGACCCGGCGGACGACGTCGTTGTTCTTCTCGATCGGGGTGCGGAAGCGTTTGACGAAGCTTTTGCGGTCGCCGAGGAGGTTGGGCATCAGGAAGGCGAATTCCGACCAGAGCTCCTGGAGGTTGTTCTCGATCGGGGTGCCGGAGAGGCAGAGGCGGTGCCGGGTGTCGAGGCGGCAGACGGCCTTGGTGGCCTTGCTGTCCGGGCTCTTGATGACCTGGGCTTCGTCGAGGACGACGATGTGCCATTGCAGGGGGGCCATGACGTCGATGTCGCGGGTGAGGACGGTGTAGGTGGTGATGACGACGTGGGCGGCGGGATCGGCCGAGCCATGCTCCGCATGGAGGCTGGCGCGGCGCTCGTGGCGGTCGAGGCCGTGCAGCACGTCGACGCGGAGGTGGGGGGCGAACTTCTTGAGTTCGGCGGTCCAGTTGCTGACCAGGCTGGTGGGCACGACGATGAGGGCGGGGCGGTCGAGACGGCCTTCGGCGTGTTCGACGACGAGGTGGGCGATGGTCTGGGCGGTCTTGCCGAGGCCCATGTCGTCGGCGAGGAAGCCGCCGAGGTCGTGGGCGCGGAGGTGCTGCAGCCAGGCGACGCCGAGGGCTTGGTAGGGGCGGAGGGTGGCAGTGAAGCTGGCGGGGATGTCGATCTGGGGGAGTTCGGCCGGGCTGCGGAACTGCTCGGCGTAGGCGGCGATGGCGGCGGAATCGTCCCAGCGGGTGGTGAGCAGGTCTTCGAGGTCGAGGACGGTGGGAGCCTCGCCGGCGGAGAGGACGAGCTCGTCGTTGACGGTGCGGTGGGCGGCGTCGATGAGGTCCGCCATGACGGCGAGCAGGCGGCGGATGCGCTCGGCGGGAAGTTTGAGAATGCGGCCGTCGTCGAGGCTGGTGACGAGGTCGCCGTCCTCGATCTGGGCGGCGTCCATGCCGCCGCGGTCGAGCAGGCGGGTGAGGATGGGGAGCAGGGGGACGCGGTGGCCGTCGATCTCGATGCCGAAATCGAGAGCGAAGCGGCCGCGCTCGGCGTCGCTGATCTTGACGTCGTAGTCGCCGACGGATTGCACGGTGCGGGGGCCGAAATCGCGCTCGATCCGGTTGCGCCAGCCCAGGGCTTCGAGGGCGGGGATGCGGCCGTGGACGAAGGACCGCCACTTCTCGGCGGCGTCGCGGCCGCGGTGGACATAGACCATGCGGCCCTTGGCGGAGCTGGCGTCGGCGACGCGCATCTGGGTGAAGCCGTCCTGGCGCAGGGTGGTGAGGGCGGCGGCCTCGCCGTCGCGGTCGCGGCGGACGAAGCTGGAGTCGCGCATGCGGACGAACTGGCGCTCGTCGTCGGCGGGGACGGTGACGCCGTCGTAGTCGAAATCGACGATGAGGGCGTCCATCTGGGTCATGCGGCCGAAATCGTCGGGGCAGTCCATGCGGCGGAGCTGGAGCACCGGGACGGCGGTGCAGTCGAGGATGACGGGTTCGGCGGTGGCGGTGGGCGGGCCGGAGCGGGAGACGGGCTTGGCGATCTGGCGGAGGGCGGGGCGGGATGGCGGGCGGGGCTGGCCGAAGGCGGGACGGATCGGGAGTTTCGGGGCCGGCTTGGCGGCGAGGCGGGCGGCGATGTGCGGCGCGGGGCGGACCGGGGGCTGGGCCATGCTGAAGCCGGGCTTGGATGCGGGCGCCGGGGCGGGGATGGGAGCGATAGGGTGGTTGCGCAGGCGGACGCGGCCGACCTGGCCGGTGGCGGCGTCGACGTACCAGGGGCCGCTCTCGCCGAGGATGACGGCGGATTTGGGCGGCAGGTCGGGCGGCACGTTGGCTTGGAACGCGCGCTCCTCGCCGAGGGTGAGGGCCTTGCCGGTGGCGTGCCAGCGGCCACGGCCGATGCGGGCGAGAAGGCCGAGAACGGAGGCGACCGAGGCGGGCGGCACGGCGACGCGGCCGACGTCACCGCCGCCGAGCAACTTGGCGAGGATGCGGTTGGATTCGGGGCCGGTCTTGTCGAGCAGGATGCGGGCGGGGGTGGTGGCCTCCTGCTTACCGGTGCGCTCACCGATCAGGTAGGTGGTGACGGTGCAGGCGGCGGGGGGATCGGCGGGGGCGAGTTCGAAGGCGAGGATCTGCTTTTCGACGCCGGAGGAGTCGGTCAGCGAATCGAGGAAGTTCTTCTGGGTGGCCTTGCGCAGGGACGGGAAGCGGTCGAGCGCGGCGAGGCCGGCGGCGGCGAGATGGATGCAGTTCGGCTGGCCGCAGGTGCAGGTGTTGTCGAAGACGACGCGGTGGCCGAGGCGGGAGGAGACGGTGGTGGTGCGGCGCTGCAGGCCGGCATGGTCGACGGTGGCGGTGATGGCGTCGTCGTCGAGGGCGACTTCGACGGCGCCGAGGAGGACGAGGCTGCGGCCACGGGTGAGGGTGCGCGCATCGAAGACGCGTCCGAGATCATCGGCCGAAAATGGGCTGAGCATGCGGTGCGTGTCGGTCCGTTCAGTTTGCCCGGCGAGCAAGGCGATGGGAGGGGAGACGGCGCCCCCGGCCGAAGAGCGTAGAGCTACCGCGAAGGGTGGGTCGGCGGCAACTACGCACTTCAGCGGCGGGGCGGATCGATTGTGCACTCGCAGCAATTTGCAGTGGGGGTGCGGGTGCGGTATGACAGTCTGTCATACAGGAGTGGATCATGACGACGGTGACGGTGCGGCGGCAGGGTAACTCGCTCGGGGTCAGCTTTCCTGCGGAGACGCGGATCCGGATGGGGTTCGAGGCCGGGCAGGACCTGACGCTGATCGAGTTGGCGGATGGGGTGAAGCTGGTGAAGCGCAATCTCACGCTCGAGCGGCAGATGGCGTTGGCGCGCGAAGTGGTGCGCGAGCAGGCCGACGTGTTGCAGGAGTTGGCCAAGAGGTGAGCGAACCGGAGTTCCTGAGCACGGACGCGGTGGTGTTCATGCATGACCATGCGTTGCGCGAGTATGGCGGGGCGCATGGGGTGCAGAAGGACGATTTGCTCGAGAGCGCGTTGGGGCGGCCGGTCAACAAATGGGCGTCTTCCGACCCTGGCATCGTCGACCTGTTCGATCTGGCGGCGGCCTACGCGTTCGGGCTGGCGAGCAACCATGCGTTCACCGACGGCAACAAGCGAACGGCCTGGAGCGCGTGTGCGCTGTTCCTGAAGCTGAACGGGGCGGCGGTGTCGGCGCCGGCGCCGGTAATCATCGAGACAGTAGTCCGGCTGGCGGCCGGGCAGGTCGATGAGGCAGGTTTCGCCGCGTGGCTGAGGTCGCGCCGCGTTGACTGACCCGATGGCAGCGAAGGCCCGGTTGGGGGCGTTGCGGAACATTCCGCCGTTCGTGGGGATGTTGTGGCGGACCGGGCGGGGGTTGACGGCGGGGTCGTTGGGGTTGCGGCTGGTGCGGGCCGGGCTGCCGATCGGGACGCTGTTCGTGGCCAAGCTGATCATCGACGAGGTGGTGCGGCTGGGGGCGCACCCGGCGGTCCAGGCGCCGTGGGTGGACGTGCTGGAGAGCCGGCTGGGAGTTTTGCTGCTGGCGGAGTTGGTGCTGGCGTTGCTGGCCGACGGGCTGGGGCGGGCGGTCACGCTGGTGGACAGCCTGCTGTCGGACCGGTTCAGCGACGCGACGAGCCTGACGCTGATGCAGCATGCGGCGACGCTGGACCTGGCGGATTTCGAGGATAGCGACATCCAGGACGGGCTGGACCGGGCGCGGCGGCAGGCGAGCGGGCGGACCGGGCTGATCAGCCAGTTGTTCGGGCTGGCGCAGGACAGCATCACGCTGGTGGGGTTCGCGGTGGGGATCGCGGCGTATGCGCCATGGCTGATCCTGCTGCTGGCGGCGGCGCTGGTGCCGGCGTTCCTGGGCGAGTTGCGGTTCAATGCGGAGAGCTATGCGCTGAGCGCGTTCCGGACGGCGGAGCGGCGGGAGCTGGATTACCTGCGGCAGACCGGGGCGAGCACGGGGACGGCCAAGGAGGTCAAGCTGTTCGGGCTGCATGGCTTCCTGATCGAGCGGTATCGGGCGGTGTCGGAGACGTTGCGCGGCGAGAATGCGGCGTTCGCGCGGCGGCGGGCGACGGCGGGGGCCGGGTTGGCTGCGGTGGGGACGGTGGGGTACTACGCGGCGTATGGCTATCTGGCGTGGCGGACGGCGACGGGGGCGCTGAGCGTCGGGGATCTGACGTTCCTGGCGGCGTCGTTCCTGCGGCTGCGGGGGTTGCTGGCCGGGCTGCTGAGCGGGGTGTCGACGCTGGCGAGCCAGGCGCTCTATTTGCAGGATTTGTTCGACTTCCTGCACGTGCAGCCGGCGATCACGTCCCCGGCGGACGGGGTGGCGTTCCCGGGGGCGATCGCGAGCGGGCTGGTGTTCGAGGATGTCGGGTTCCGCTACCCGGGGGCGGCGGGATGGGCGGTGCGGCATCTGAGCTTCACGGTGCCGGCGGGTGAGGTGGTGGCGCTGGTGGGCGAGAACGGGGCGGGGAAGACCACGCTCGTCAAGCTCATGACCCGGCTGTACGACCCGGTCGAAGGACGGATCCTGCTGGATGGGGTCGATCTGCGGGACTACGACCTGGATGGGCTGCGGGCGGGGATCGGGGTCATCTTCCAGGATTTCGTGCGCTACGACCTCAGCGCGGGGGACAACATCGCGGTCGGGCGGGTGGCGCTGCGGGAGGATCGGGCGCGGATCGAGCAGGCGGCGCAGCTGGGGCGGGCGGACGAGGTGGTGGGGCGGCTCGAGCGCGGGTACGACCAGATGGTGGGGCGGCGGTTCAAGGGAGGCGTCGAGCTGTCGGGCGGCGAGTGGCAGAAGGTGGCGATCGCGCGGGCGTATATGCGGGACGCGGCGCTGCTGATCCTGGACGAGCCGACGGCGGCGCTGGATGCGCGGGCGGAGTTCGAGGTGTTCGAGCGCTTCAAAGGCTTGAGCGACGGGCGGACGGCGGTGCTGATCTCGCACCGGTTCTCGAGCGTGCGGATGGCGGACCGGATCGTGGTGATCGAGGGCGGGCGGGTGCTGGAGGAGGGGACGCACACGGCGCTGCTGGCGCGGGGGGCGCGGTATGCGGAGCTGTTCGAGTTGCAGGCGGCGGGTTACCGCTGAGTGCGCATTTCTTGGCGGCGCATGGGCATGGCGTCGATGATGGCGAACAGGCGGTCCGGGCCGATCGGGTCGGCGGAGCGGAGTTTCTCGCCGCCGTCCTTGCCGACGAGCACGGCTTCGAAAGCGGGACGCTGGCCGAGGATGGTGACGAGCACGAGGTCGCGCTCGGCCATGTCGGGAGCGACGGGATCGAGGAGGTCGCGCTGGCGGAGCAGGGCCGGGTCGGACGCGGCGGGGGCGTATAGGATCAGGGTGCGGCGGGGTGTCTCGGCGGCGGTCGTGATCGTCATGGCGAGCAGGCAAGCTCCGAAGCGGCGCCAAGAGGGCGACAACCAGGCCGCCCTCCTCCCCGGCGCCGAGGGGCAATTCGGTTTTGGAACGCTCACGGGGCGTTAGACCTGTGATCGATTCGGGGCAAGGGAAGGTCGATGCGGGCAACCAGTTGCGGCGTGTTGGTGCGGGATGCGGGCGGGCTGGTGCTGTTGGGGCAGGCGACCGGGTCGAAGCGGTGGGACATCCCGAAGGGGGTCGCGGAGGCGGGGGAGGCGTTCGCGGCGGCGGCGGCGCGGGAGTTGCGCGAGGAGGCGGGGCTGGTGGCGGAGGCGGGCGATCTGCGGCCGTTGGGCGTGCACCGGTATCTGCCGGCGAAGGACCTGGCGCTGTTCGGGTGGGAGGCGGGGGCGATCGATGTCGCGGCGCTGCGGTGCACGTCGCTGTTCCGGGCGCGGGACGGGCGGATGGTGCCGGAGTTGGCGCGGTTCGCGTTGGTGCCGTGGGACGAGGCGTTGGGCCGGGTGGGGACGAACATGCGGCGGGTGTTGGAGGGGATGGGGCCGCCCTGACCGGCAGGGCGGCCCATCTCAGCTGGCTAGCGCTCGAGGCACATGGCGACGCCCATGCCGCCACCGATGCAGAGGGTAGCGAGGCCGCGCTTGGCGTCGCGGCGGGTCATTTCATGGAGGAGGGTGGTCAGGATGCGGGCGCCGGAGGCACCGATGGGGTGGCCGATGGCGATGGCGCCGCCGTTGACGTTCACGCGGGAGGTGTCCCAGCCCATGTCCTTGTTGACGGCGCAGGCTTGGGCGGCGAAGGCCTCGTTGGCTTCGATCAGGTCGAGGTCGGCGGCTTTCCAGCCGGCGCGCTCAAGCGCCTTGCGGGATGAGGGGATCGGGCCGGTGCCCATGATGGAGGGGTCGACGCCGGCGGTGGCGAAGCTAGCGATGCGGGCGAGCGGGGTGAGGCCGCGGCGCTCGGCTTCTTTGGCGGACATGACGACCAGGGCGGCTGCGCCGTCGTTGATGCCGCTGGCGTTGCCGGCGGTCACGGTGCCGTCCTTGGAGAAGGCGGGGCGGAGCTTGGCCATCGTCTCGGGCGAGGCGTCGTGGCGGATGTATTCGTCGTCGGCGACGACGGTGTCGCCCTTGCGGCCCTTGATGGTGACGGGGACGATCTCGTCCTTGAATTTGCCGGATTTCTGGGCGGCGCTGGCCTTGTTCTGGCTGGCGGCGGCGTATTCGTCCTGCTGCTGGCGGGTGATCTGGAACTTGGTGGCGACGTTCTCGGCGGTGGTGCCCATGTGGTAGCCGTTGAAGGCGTCCCAGAGGCCGTCCTTGATCATGGTGTCGACCAGGCCGAGGTCGCCCATCTTGGTGCCCTGGCGGAGGTAGGCGGCATGGGTCGATTGGCTCATGCTTTCCTGGCCGCCGGCGACGACGATGTCGCTCTCGCCGCTCATGACCTGCTGGGCGGCCAGCGCGACGGTGCGCAGGCCGGAGCCGCAGACCTGGTTGATGCCGAAGGCGGTGGAGCTGTCGGGGATGCCGGCCATGCGCGCGGCCTGGCGGGCCGGATTCTGGCCCTGGGCGGCTGTGAGGACTTGGCCGAGGATGATCTCGTCGACGTCGGCCGGGTCGAGCTTGGCGTGGGCGATGGCGGATTTGATGGCTTCGGCGCCGAGCACGTGGGCGGGGACGCTGCCGAACGCACCGTTGAAGCTGCCGACCGGCGTGCGGACGGCGGAGACGATGACGACCTCTTCCATGTTCGAGACCTCCCTGATGGCGTACGGTAGATAGAGCGGCGGGCGCCCGGCAACCAGTGCGGACCGGTCTTTCCGCTATGGTCTGCGTTGCTGAATGCGGGTTTCGCGCATGCTGCGACTGCGTGCTAAGGTCGCAGACGATCTCAACGAGGTTCCTATGGCTGACGCGCCGTCGACACCGCCGGAGCAGACAGAGGCATTCAACCCGGCTCCGGCCAAGAACGCCGTCGTCGTGAAGAAGTACGCCAACCGCCGGCTCTACAATACCGAGACTTCCAGCTACATCACGCTCGAGAACTTGGCCGAGATGATCCGGGCGGGGCGCGATTTCGTCGTGTTCGATGCCAAATCGGGCGACGACATCACGCGCGGCGTGTTGACGCAGATCATCGTCGACGAGGAGAGCAAGGGTAGCGCGATGCTGCCGACGTCGTTCCTGCGGCAGTTGATCGGGTTCTATGGCGGCAGCCTGGAGGGGGTGGTTCCGCGCTACCTCGAGTATTCGATGACGAGCTTCGCGCGGCAGCAGCAGCAGGTGCGGAGCGTGATGGAGCGGACATTCAGCCCGTTCCTGCCGTCGGGCGTGGAGGAGATGAACCGCAACAACATGGCGCTGTTCGAGCGGGCGGTGAGCATGTGGAACCCGTTCGTCCGGGCGGGGGAGGCGGACGCGCCGCAGCCGGATGCGACGCAGGAGGCTCCGGCGGCCGCGCCGCCGGCCGACCCGTCGGAGCTGGCGTGGCTGCGCAACGAGGTCGAGAGCTTGCGGCGGCAGTTGGCCGCGGCGCACGCGTCGGCGGTGGTACCGCCCGGGGCAGCGGTGGTGCCGCCCGGGGTGGCCGCGGTGCCGCCCGGGGTCAAGAAACTGGCGATGGCGGAGAACGTGTTGCGTGACCCGGTGCCGGTTTCGGCGGCCGAGGGCGCGCGGCCGGTCCGGCGGCCCGCTCGGAAGTCCGAGGTCTAGTCCCAGGCGAGCGGCGCGAGCCGGAGCAGGGGGATGCGGGCGATGGCGACGACCCCGTCCTGGAGCGTGACGGGCAGGGTGACGGGGCCGCCGCCGGAAGGGGCCGACAGGATCGCCAGCATGGCTTGGGCGGCGGTGGCGCTGGAGCGGGTGACGGCGCCGGTCTGAGCGAACTGGTCGATGACGGCGGCGAGGCCGGTGGCCGTGACTTGGGCCGTGACGGCGGGCTGTAGGGCTTGGTCCAGCGTGAGCGTGCCGTGGGCGGTGGCGTCGAGCGGGCCCCAGCGGAGGGAGACTGCGGTCAGGTCCAGCCGGCCGCGCGCGTCGCGCCAGCGCTGGGCGGTTTCGGCCGCGGTCGGCTGCGGTTCGATCGGCGGCGTGACCTGGCCGTCGACATGGAGCCGGTCGATCGGCGGCGCGATGGGCTGGCCGGCATGGCCGGGCAGGGTCAGCCCGGCGAGGTCGGCCGAGAGGGCGTCGGGGACGAGGAGGAGCGTGGCGGCGTCGATGGTGACGGGGCCGTTCGGGGCGCTGACCTCGAGGCTGGAGGCGGCGATGCGGACCGGGTCGCGGGCGGTCAGGTCGATGGCCGCGGCGAGGGATTTGGCCTGGAACGGCACGGGCGGGGCGACGCCGATGGCGAGCGTCTGGACGCCGGAGGCGGCCGCGGTCAGGACGGTCGGGCGCCAGGCGGAGAGGCGGAGAACGGCGCGAGGCGCGGTCCAGGTGAGCGGCGGGATGATGTCGGGGCCGGAGCGGAGGACGGTGTCGGGAAGGGTGACTTCGGCGGCAGCCGGCCAGCCGCTCCAGCGTGTCGCGCCGGATTGCAGCGTCCAGCCGGAGGCCGCGATGGCGGCACGGGCTTGGCGATCCAGGCGGGCACAGGCGGCTGCCCAGAGGGCGGTGCCGACGAGGATGACGGCGATCAATACAAGAGCGGCGAGCCGATAAGGTCTGTGCGAGCGTTGCCGCGTTCCAAACATGGACCTGCTCCGTTTTTACTGTTGACTCGTCCCAGTTTCTGAAAATTGTCCACAGATATGCGGCGATACACATTTTGGTGAGGCATATCAGTGGAAACGTCACAGTGAATACTTCTGGACTCGTGATGAAATTTTGACTTTCTTTGCGATTTGAAGGGCTTAGGCTGGTGAGTTGCGGCAAGGTCATGATCGGCGCTGCTGCCACGGGATCGAGTACGGCGGAGCAGGCGCGGTTTTCGGCCGGCGGCAGAGGGTGGGAATGGCTGATTCGTCTGCGGCTAAGCGGGTTCATCCACGGGGTTATCCACAGACGGCGCGGCCAAGCCGGCCTCGCGCCAGCGCTGCTTGAGGGTGGCGATCAGCGCGGGGCCGGGCAGCGTGGGCGGGATTGGCTCCCCGACATGGATGCGGACGCGGCCGGGCCGCTTGATGAAGGACCGCCGACGCCAGTACAGCCCGGAATTGGTGGAGACGGGGTATATCGGTAAGCCGGTCCGGGCGGCAATTAGGCTGAAGCCGCCGCGGATGTCGGCTTCCGCGCCGTGGGCGACTCGCGTGCCCTCGGGGAAGATGACGATCTGCCGGCCGGACGCCTTGGCGGCCTGGGTGCCGCGCAGCAGGGAGCGCACGGCGGCGATCGAGCCGCCGCGGTCGATGGGGATCTGGCCGGAGGCTTCCAGCATCGGGCCGAACAGGGGGATGCCGGCGAGTTCGGCCTTGAAGACGTAGCTGCAGCGGGGCAGTTGGACGACCCAGATCAGCGTGTCGAAGGCGGACTGGTGTTGGGAGGCCAGCAGGGCCGGGCCGGGGGCCATGCGGTCGAGGCCGGTGATCTCGACGTCGATGCCGACGATCCAGCGGGCGCCGAACAGGACGCTGCGGGCCCAGACGCGGGCGAAGGCGAGGGTTCGCCGGGGCATGAAGGCACGGACGAAGACGCCGATGGCGCCGAGCAGGGCGGTGACGCCGAAGAACCAGACGTTGAAGACGGCCGAGCGCAACACGATCACGGTTTCGGTCCCTTGGGGAGCAGGCGGTTGAGACCGAACCAGACGGCGAGGAGCTTGTCGTATTCGCTCGCCAGGAGGCGGAGGGTGGCGAGGTCGTCGGGGCTGCGCAGGGCGGGGGGGCGGACCGGGTAGGCGCGCAGTTCGACGCCGGGCAGTTCGCGGGCGATCTCTCGCAGTGCCCGGGCCATGTGGTATCCGGCGGTCACGACGATGATGGAGCGCAGGCCGTTCTGGCGGGCCCAGGCGGCGGTCTCGGCGGCGTTGCCGACGGTGTCGGTGGCGACGCGGCCGAGGGTGATCTGGTTGGCCAGGGACGCCGGGTCGACCGGAAGGCGGCGCAGGATCTCGTTGAGGTCGGCGCCGTGTCCAAGGCCCGAGACGAGGAGGCGGGGGGCGCGGCCGTCGGCGAATAGCCGTAGGGCGGTCTCGATCCGGTCGGCGCCGCCGGTGAGGGCGACGATGCCGTCGGCGAGCGGCGGCGGCGCGACGGCGCGCCGGGCGTCATATTCGAATAGGGTGAAGCCGGCGAGCCAGACCAGGGCGGCGGCGCACACGCTCAGCAGGAGCAGGGTTGACCACCGCCACCTCGCGGCAGGAGTCGTGAGTGGCGCCCACCTCACGGCAGAAGTCATGAGTGGCGCCCACCTCACGGCAGGCGACGCAACCAGCGGCGGACGGTGCGCTGGGCGGTGATCCAGCCGATGGAGGCGGCCAGCGGGGGCAGGCAGGCGACCGAAAGCCAGAGGCCGACCGGGACGGCGGCGAGCATGCCGGCTGGCCCCTCGGGTGGGGCGGCGGTGCCGAACGGGGCGGCCAGTCCGGTCAGCCCGGCGAGCACCGGCAGCGCGGCCGCCGCGCCGAGTGCGGCGCCGGCGCCGGCCAGCACGGTCGCGCGCCGGGCGAAGCTGTGGGCGATGTAGCGGTCGGTGGCGCCGAGGCCATGCACCGTCTCGATGGCGTCCCGCCGGGAGGACAGCCCGGCGCGGGTGGCGACCGCGATGACGGCGACGGCGACGAACGCGACCACGGCGAGGGCGAGACCGGCGCAGGCCTGCAGGCTGCGGGCCAGGATGGTGAGCTGCATGACCCAGCGGTCGTGCGCCTCGACCAGCGTGCCGGGGGCGGCGGTCTCGAGCGCGGCGGCCATGCCGGCGCGGTCGAGGCCGGAGCCGGCGAGCCGGACGTCGATCACCGCCGGCAGGGGAATGGCGATCTCGCCGGAGGCGGCGCCGAGCCAGGGGCGCAGGAGCGTGCGCAATTCGGCGTCGCCGAGCACGCGCGTGGCCCCGATGCCGGGGGTGGCCGCGAGGATGGCGCGGACACGGTCGAGCCGGGCGCCGCCGGTTGACGCCGGTTCGGCGGGCTGCGGGACTTGGATGGTCATCATGCCGCCGGCGCCCTGTTGCCAATGGCGGGCCAGCGCGGTGGCGCCGATGGCGCCGGCGAGCGCGAGGGCGGCCAGGAACGTCATGGCGGCCACGAGGGAGGGGAGCAGCCGGTCGGACAGGGCGCGCTTGACGCCGAGATCGTCGAAGCCCGGTGGCCGCAGGAGGCTTCTAGTCATCGCGGATGAGATGCCCTTCTTGCAGGCGGAGCGTGTGGGCGGGGTAGCGATGGACCATGGCGGCGTTGTGGGTGGCGACGAGCACGGTGGTGCCGAGGCGATTGAGTTCCTGGAGCAGGCGCATGAGGCGCTCGGCCTGCGTTTCGTCGAGGTTGCCGGTGGGTTCGTCGGCAAGCAGCAGGAGGGGGCGGGCGACGACGGCGCGGGCGATGGCGACGCGCTGCTGTTCGCCGCCGGAGAGCGCGGCGGGGCGGGACTCGAGCTTGCGCGAGAGGCCGACCCAGCCGAGCAGCTCGATGGCGTCGACGCGGATCTGGCCCTCGGGACGGCCGGCGATGCGCAGGGGCAGGGCGACGTTGTCGTAGACCGAGAGGTGCGGCATCAGGCGGAAATCCTGGAACACCATGCCGATGCGGCGGCGCAAGGGCGGCAGATCGCGGCGGCGGGCGCGGGCGATCTCGTGGCCGAGCAGCGTGAGGCGGCCGTGGGTGGGCAGCGCGGAGAGGGAGAGCAGGCGGAGCAGGCTGGTCTTGCCGGCGCCGGAGTCGCCGAGCAGCCAGCGGAAGCCGCCTTCCGGCACCTCGAAGCTCAGCTCCTGCAGAACGGGTGCGCGCGATGAACCCGTCCCAAACTCAAGTCCGACGTGCTCCAGCCGCACCATGTCGCTCCGCCGCCTCTGTCCCGCTTCCGGCAGCGGGTTGTGGCACGCCTGGGGCGGGAGCGGAATCCTTTGCGGAGGCTTTTGATGAGGTGCTCGGGCGGGACGGCGCTGCCGATCGCGCCGCTATTCAGCTTGGGATGGGGCTAGTATCACGCAGGCATGAGGATTGCCTGTCCCGCCTGCAACGCCGCCTTCCAGGTTCCCGACGACCAACTGAGCGAGGGTCGCGTGGTGAGGTGCGCGCGGTGTGGGACCGATTGGACGCCGATCGGGTCGATTCCGGCCGGCGAGTCGGAGGAGGCGGTGCCCGAGAGCGTGGCGGTTCCGCCGGTCGTCGACGCGCCGGAGCCGGACGCCCTTGTGGCCCCGCAGCGGGTGGCGGCCGAGGAGATCCCGCTGCCGTTGCCGTTCATGGACCCGGAGCCGCCGGCGCGGCCGACGCGGGAGGCGCCGGGGCCGGCGCTGTTGGTGCTGGCCTGGGTGGTTAGCCTGGCGATCGTAGGGACGGCGATCGGCGGGCTGTATGCCGGGCGCGAGCGGGTGATGCAGGTGTGGCCGCCGAGCGCGCGGGCGTATGCGGCGCTTGGCCTGGGCGGTCGTGAGGCCGGGTCAGAAAGGCGTCAGTAGGCGGTCGATGTAGTCGAGCTCGTCCTGCTTGCGGGTGCGGTCGGCGCCGCGGCGGCGGAGTTCGTCCTGGATCTCGCGGGTGCGGGCCTGTTCCATGTCGTCGGGGACGCGGACGTCGCCGCTTTCGGCGCTGCCGGAGGTGCCTTGCTGGAGGGGTCGGCCGAGCGGGTCGCGGTTGGCGGAGCGGCGCTGGCCTGAGCCGGGGTTGGGCCCGGGGCGGGGGCCGGCGGTGCGTCCGTTGCCGTTCTCGGTGCCGCCGAGGGCTTGGCCCTCGCCTTCGCCCTCGCCCTGGCCTTCTTCGCCTTCGCCGGGCTGCTGGCCGGTGCCGAACTGGCGGGCGACCTGCTGGCCCATCTGGCGGCCGCCTTTCTGGAGGGCTTCGATGGCGCGCTTGGTGGCGGCGCCGGCGGCGGCATCACGGCCGTCGGCGAGGGCTTGGCCGGCGTCGCGCATGGCCTGGTCGGCCTCGCCGAGCGGGGCGGGCACGTCGCCGGTGAGGTCGCCGAAGCGCTGCATCAGCTCGCCGAGGGCGCGGCGCATGGCGGTCTGGGCCTTGGCGTCACCCGAGCGCTGGGGGTCGGGCTGGGCGGCCTGCTGCCGTTGTTGAGGGGCGGCCTGGTCGGCAGCGCGCTTCTCGCTCTTGTCGAGCAACTGGCCCTCGCGCCGGACCATGTCCTGCACGGCGTCCATCTGTTCCTTGCCGCGCTGGCGGCGCTCGGCACGCTGCTGGTCGCGCTGTTCGCCGGTCTCGGGTCGGGCGTTCTGGAGCGCGTCGAGCAGCTTCTCGAGTTCGGCCATCTGCTGGCGCGCGTCGTCCATGCGGCCGTCCTGGAGGGATTTTTGCAACTGCTGGGCCAAGCGGTCGAGGTCGCGGGCGTTCATCTGGGGCAGCTTCGGGTCGAACGGCATCTCGGTGCCGTCGCGGCGGGCCTGTTCGGCCAGGGCTTCCATATGTTTCTGGATGGCGTCGCGCAATTCCTGGACGCGGCGGTCGATCTCGGCCTGCTCGGGGGTCTTTGCTTGAGTCTGGGTCTGGTCGGGGTCGACGGCGTCGCGCATGGCCTCGCGGGCTTGCTCGAGGGCCTGGGCGGTGCGTTCGGGGGCGTTCTCCTCCAAGGCGAGGGCGAGCGTCCACATGCGGGCTTGCGCCTCGTCGACCGCTTCCTGGTCGCGGCCGCGACCGAGGAGGGCGGACAGGGCGCGCAGGTTGAGCAGGATGCCGGTGGAATTGTCGACGCTGCCGGGCTGGTCGGCGATGCCGTCGACGACGGCGCGGGCGGCGCGGCGCTCGTCGGGCATGAGGCTGAGCTGGCGGCGGACGGCGATGAGGGCTGCGGCGACCGGGTTCTGGAAGTCGCGGGCGGGCAGGGTCAGGGCGGCGGCGTCGCTGCGGCCGATCTGGCCGGGGGCGTCCTTGGCGATCAGCCGGGCGGTGACGGGCAGCCCGGCCCAGGGATGCGCGGTAAGGTCCGGGACGATGACGCCGTGGGCGGCTTTCGGCGAGCCGGCGAGCGGGACCGGCAGGATCAGCGGTGGCGCGTCCGGGCGTCCGGCGAGCCGCAGCTCGACCTGCAGCGAGGTCACGCCGTAGTCGTCGCTGGCCTGCCAGGCGAAGCGGGATTGCAGGGTCGGGCGGCCGGAGACGACGTTGGCGGCGGGCGGTTCGGTGAAGACCGGGACGGGCGGCTGGTCGGGGACGAGGGTGAGCGTCCAGCCCGCGAGCAGGCTGCCGCCGCGGCGGATCTCGACGCGCTCGCGGCCGTCCTGGCCGGCGCCGAGGTCGCGCTCGGCTTGCCAACTGGACGGGTCGAGGGCGCGGAGCGGTTCGGCCGCGCCGCCGAGGGAGAAGGAGGGTTCGGTGGTGGTTCCGGTCACGCTGACGGTGATGCGGGAGGCGGCGGGGACGCGGATCTCGGGCGCATCGGGGCGCAGCAGGACGGGGGGCAGGCCGGTGTAGGCGGGGGGCGTGATCCAGGCCTGGATCTGGGTGCCGGGTCCGGCGGGGGCGGGCGGAAGGGTCGGGGTGACGGCGCGAACGAGGCGGGGCACGGCGTCGGGGCCGGCCACGGCGAAGGCGGCGGCCAAGAACACGAGCAGGGCGCCGCGCAGCGCCCAGCGGTCGCGCCCGGCCAGGCCGGGTTGAGGGCGGCGAACCTTCAGGCGGGGGATGGCGGCGGCGAGACGGGCGACGTGAACGCGCCAGAGCGCTTCCTGCTCGGGCGTCGGGTCGGCGGGGCGGTCGACGAGGGCTGCGAGCGGACGATGGGCCAGGCCGCTGTCGCGCTCGAGCCGGCGGTCGGCCAGAGCGGCGTTCGGCCGGGCGACCCGGCGCAGACCGCGCCAGAGCAGGACGCCGGCGACGGCGAGGGCGACGGCGAAGAGCAGGATGCGCGGCCAGGAGGGCAGGTAGGCCGGCAGATCAAGAAGGGCGATGCCGGCGTAGAGGCCGAGCACGCCGAGGGCGGGCCAGATGGCGGGCCAGAGCTGTTCGAACCAAAGCGCGGCACTCGAGAGCCGGCGCTTTCGGGTGAGGCGGGCGGGGTGGAGCGGCGGCCTCACCCGAGCCAATCCGGCACGCGCTCGGCGGCCCACATTGCTTCCGGGGCCTGGCGCTCCCGGATCGTCGCCCAGCGGCCGCCATCGACGAGAACCTGCGCGGCGAGCGGCCGGGCGTTGTAGGTCGAACTCATGACCGAACCATACGCACCCGCGTCGAGGATCGCTACTTTTGCGTGCGGTGCGAGGGGCGGAAGGGCGCGGGCGCGGGCGAACGTGTCGCCGGTCTCGCAGACGGGGCCGACGATGTCGAACGGCTCGGTCGGGGCGACGGCATCGCGCGCGGAAACGGGCACGATGCCGTGCCACGCCTCGTACATTGCGGGGCGGAGCAGGTCGTTCATCGCGGCGTCGAGGACGACGAAGCGGCGGCTGCCGGTGGTCTTGCTCAGGACCACGGAGGCGAGCAGGAGGCCGGCGGGGCCGGCGAGCCAGCGGCCGGGCTCGATTGCGAGCGCGACGTCCAGCCCGGCGAAGGCGTGGCGGATGGTGGCGGCGAAGGCTTCGGGACGCGGGGCCGGGTCGTCCCGGTAGCCAATGCCGAGGCCGCCTCCGCAATCGACGATTCGGACGGCGTGGCCCGCGGCGCGCAGGGTGCGGACGAGGTCGGCGGCGCGGCGGTAGGCGGCGTGATAGGGCGTCATCGACAGGATCTGGCTGCCGATGTGGAGCGCGATGCCGGCCGGGTCGATGCCGGGGAGGGCGGCGGCGTGGGCGTAGAGGGCGGGGGCGTCGGCGTAGGAGATGCCGAATTTGTTGTCGGCGCGGCCGGTGGTGATCTTGGCGTGGGTGCCGGCGTCGACGTCGGGGTTGATGCGCAGCGCGACGGTTGCGGTGTGGCCGGTGGGGGCGGCGGCGGCGGAGAGCATGGCGAGCTCTTCGGCGCTCTCGACGTTGATCTGGCCGACGCGGCGCTCGAGGGCGAGACGGAGTTCCCACGGCCTGCTTGCCGACGCCGGAGAAAACGATGTGGGCCGGGTCGATGCCGGCGTGGAGGGCGCGCTGGAGTTCGCCGCCGCTGACGACGTCGGCGCCGGCGCCGCACTGGGACACCAGGCGGAGGATGGCGAGGTGGTCGTTGGCCTTGACGGCGTAGTGGACGCGGATGGGCAGGCCGGCGAGGGCGGCTTGGAGGTGGCGGAGGCGGGATCGGAGGGCGCCGGCGGAGATGACCCAGGTGGGGGTGCCGACGGCGTCGGCGATGGCATTGAGGGGGACGTCTTCGACCAGGAGGCCGTCCATGGCGTGCAGGGAGAGGTGCGGCCGGGCGGCGATCAGCTCGGCGGCCGTGGGGTCTTCGCTGGCGGGCAGGGTGGCGGCGCTCATCGGGAGGGGTAGGCGCGGGGGTAGACGACCTCGTTAGGCGGGCCGGGCGGGACGGGGCCGCCCTTCTTACCGCAGGCGGCGAGGAGGGTGAGGGCAAGGAGGGTTAGGGCGAGGGCGGTCCGTGCCGGTGGATCGCCGCGGCGCTTTGCGCCTGGCAATGACGCTGAACGCCTCACGACAGCGCCTCGCGCCAGCGGTGGGCTTGGGCGGTGACGTTGGTGGGGGCGGTGCCGCCGAAGCTGGTGCGGCTGGCGATGGAGGCGTCGACGGTGAGGACGTTGAACAGGTCGGCGGTGATGGCGGGCTCTTCCTGCTGCATCTCGGCGAGGGTGAGGCCGGCAAGGTCGGTGCCTTTGGCTTCGGCGGCGGCGACGAGGCGGCCGGTCACGTGGTGGGCGGTGCGGAAGGGGAGATGGAGGACGCGGACAAGCCAGTCGGCGAGGTCGGTCGCGGTAGCGAAGCCGGCGCCGGCCATGTCGCGCATGCGGGGCAGGTTGGGCTGCAGGTCGCGCACCATGCCGCCGATGGCGGCAAGCGAGAGGGAGAGCGCGGCGGCGGCGTCGAAGACGGGTTCCTTGTCCTCTTGGGTGTCCTTGGCGTAGGCGAGCGGCAGGCCCTTCATGACGGTGAGCAGGGCGACCAGCGCGCCGGTGACGCGGCCGGTCTTGGCGCGGGCGAGCTCGGCGGCGTCCGGGTTGCGCTTCTGCGGCATGATGGAGCTACCGGTGGTGAAGGCGTCGGACAGGCGGATGAATCCATACGGGGCGCTGCACCAGATGACGATCTCCTCGGCCAGGCGGGAGAGATGCATGGCGCAGATGGCGGCGGCAGCGAGGAAGTCGAGGGCGAAGTCGCGGTCGCTGACGGCGTCGAGCGAGTTGGCGGTGGGGCGGTCGAAGCCGAGAGTGGCGGCGGTCATCTGACGGTCGATGGGGAAGCTGGTGCCGGCGAGGGCGGCGGAGCCGAGCGGGCACTCGTTCATGCGGGCGCGGGCGTCGCGCAGGCGGGAGCGGTCGCGGGCCAGCATCTCGACATAGGCGAGCAGATGGTGCCCGAAGGTGACGGGCTGGGCGGTCTGCAGGTGGGTGAAGCCGGGCATCGGGTCGGCGGCGAACTCGGCGGCGCGGGTGGCGAGGGCCTGCATGACGTCGCGGACTTGGCCGTCGAGGCCGTCGATGGCGTCGCGGACCCAGAGGCGGAAATCGGTGGCGACCTGGTCGTTGCGGCTACGGCCGGTGTGCAGGCGCTTGCCGGCCTCGCCGATGCGCTCGGTGAGGCGGGCCTCGATGTTCATGTGGATGTCTTCGAGATCGTCGACGAAGGGGAAGCGTCCGGCCTCGATCTCGGCGGCGATGGCGTCGAGGCCGGTGCGGATGGCGTCGGCGTCGGCGAGTTCGATGACGCCGACATGGGCGAGCATGGCGGCGTGGGCGCGGCTGCCGGCGATGTCTTGGCGCCACAGCTTGCGATCGAAGCCGATCGAGGCATTTATGTCCTGCATGATGACCGAGGGACCGCTGGCGAAACGCCCGCCCCATTGTGCGTTCGCATCCACATTACGCTGTTCGTCTTGACCGAGGGACAAAGCCCATGACCCCTATGAAACGCCGGATCCTGCTCGCGGCAGCGGGCGCGACCCTACCGGCCGTGCTGGTGGGGCGCAAACTGGCCGCGGCGCCGCGTGCGACGGTGCCGTCGATGGACGAACTGCCGGCGAGTGGGACGCCGGTGCCGGAGTTCCAGTTCACGACGGCCGATGGCGCGGTGCGGACACTGAAGGACTACGCGGGCAAGGGCGTGGTGCTGAACTTCTGGGCGACCTGGTGCATTCCGTGCGTGGCCGAAATGCCGGCGCTGGCCAAGCTCGCCGCGCTGGTGGACCCGGCGCATGTGGCGATCCTGCCGCTCTCGTCCGATCGCGCCGGTGCGGCGGCGGTGCAGAAGTTCTTCGACGCGCAGGGGATCACCGGGCTGCCGATCCTGCTCGATCAGCGGGGCGACGCGGCGCGGGCGTTCGGGTCGCGGGGGATCCCGACGACGGTGCTGATCGATGCGCGGGGGCGGGAACGGGCGCGGCTGGAGGGGTCGGCGGACTGGGCCGATCCGGCGGCGGTGGCGGCGGTGAAGGAACTGGGGAAAAGTTAATAGGTCTTACTTGTGCGGCGGCCGCACCGCTCCGACATAGCGTCGCGTTCGGGGAGACTGCCATGACGACCACCACGCTGCATCATCTGGACGCCGCTGCCCGGCTGGCCCGGCTGCGCAAGCTCGCCTGGCTGCTGGATGGGCAGTTCGGGCTGCCGGGGACACGGTTCCGCTTCGGGCTGAACAGCATCCTCGGCCTGTCGCCGGTGGCCGGCGACGTGGCGCTCGGTCTGGTTTCGTTATATTTGGTGTGGGAGGCGCGGCGGCTCGGCGCGCCGAACGGCCTGGTGGCGCGGATGCTTGCCAACGTGGCGGTCGAGGTGGCGGGCGGGTCGGTGCCGATCGTGGGGGATGTGTTCGACATGGCGTTCAAGGCGAATTTGCGGAACCTGGATCTGCTCGAACGCTGGATGCAGCGGGCGGCATGAGCGAGGTCGTCGAGAGCCTCGAGCGGCATCAGCACGCGACGCATTCGGAGCATGGCGGCGAGCACGGGCTGAGCAAGGGGACGCAGTGGACGGCGCTGCTGGTCGCCGCGCTGGCGGCCGGGCTGGCGCTGGCCGAGCAGGGCGCGCGGCATGCGGAGATCCGGGTGCAGCAGCGGGCGATCGACGCGACGGATGCGTGGGCGCAGTTCCAAGCCAAGTCGACGCGAGGGACGGTGGCGCGCGACATCGCCGCGCTGGCGGCAGCGATGGAGTTCGGGCCCGACCCGGCCGCGACCGCGCGACGGGACGCGCTTGTGGCCAAGCTCCGGGCGGACGCGGAGGGGTATGACAAGGACCCGAAGGACGGGCGCGACGCGATCGCGCGGCGGGCGCACGAGTTCGAGCACGACCGGGATCATGCGACGGAGCAGACGCACGCCTATCACAACGGGTCGGCGGCGTTTCAGCTTGGGATCGTGCTGGCGACGGCGTCGGCGATCATGCGTTCGCGGGTGCTGGTGGCGATTGCGGCCGGGCTTGGGGTGGCGGGGGTGGCGCTCTCGATCCTGGGGTATGTGGCGCCGGAATACGGGGCGTTCTGAAGCGGCGCTGACCGGCTCGGCCAGCGCCGTCGTCTGCGGGGTCAGGCGGAGGGCGTGTAGAAGCTGATGCCCTCGGCGACGAGGTCGGGGCGGGTGGCGGCGAGCGTGGCGCTCTCGGTGGCGCTGGACGTGTAGAAGTGGGTGCCGTTGCCGGACTCGAAAAAGCGGTAGACGGCGACGTCGCCGGGTTGCGAGGTCGCGTGTTCGTAGAAGCCGACGCCTTCGCTGACGAGATCGGGGCGGGTGGCGAGGACGGTGTCGCGCTCGGTGGCGCTTGCGGTGTAGAAATGGGTGCCGAAGCGGCCATCGAAGAAGCGATAGACCGGGGCGGCGGCGGGATCGGTGGCCGGGTCATCCGATGCGAGGCCGACGCCCTCGTAGACGAGGTCGGGCCGTGCGCTCTGGAGCATTTGTGATTCGCTCAGGCTCGCGGTGAGGAATTGCGTGCCGTGGACGTCGTCGAAGAAGCGGTAGACCGAGGGGTGGGCCTGGGTGCTGGTTCCGGGGGAGGTGCCCCCAGCGGGCGTGGTCGGGGGTACGGGGGTTGTCGCAGCGATGGTCAGAAAGCTGTCGCCCGCTTGATCCATGCTGATCGACAAAGGCGTCCCGGTGACCAAGCCGGTTTCGGCTAGGCTGACCGTTCCGGTTCCGGTCGTGACGACGATCGAGCCGTTTGCGACCGTGGCGGACGTCACGGCGCTGTTGGCGAACTCGATGGCAGCGCCGGTGGCCGGGGCTTGGATGGTGCCGCCGAAGCTCGATGGCTGCAGAAGCCGCAGGAGGCTTCCGCTGCGAAGCGAGATGCCGCCCTGAGCGAAGGCCGTGTCGACCGACAAGGCGGCGCCGGTCTCGACTGCGATCGTTCCGGTGCCTTGGGGGGCGGCGTCGAGTGCGAGGGTGCCGGACGTGACGTCGATCGTGCCGGTGTTCGCGATCGGCCGTAGGAACGAGGTGTTGCCGGCGATGACGATGGCGCCGGCGTTCTGGATGGCGGCGACGCTGAGGCTGGCGCCGGCGGCGATGGTCAGCTGGCCGGCGGCGCCGTTGATGAAGCTCGACCCCGCGGCAGCGTTGGCGGCGCCGATGGATGTCGTCGCGGCGCCTTGACCGCCGATCGTCATGGCAGCGTCGTTGCGGAGGGTCGTGTTGGCGTCGACGACCAGTTGCCGCTGCAAGCTAGCGCCGCCGGCGGCGGTGAAGTCGATCGTGCCGCCGTTGGAGAACTCGGCCATGCTGACGGCGGCGCTGCCGCTGACAACAAGCGTGCCGTCGACGATGACGAGATCGAGCGGGACCGCCGCGGTGGATGACCCGGCGATCGTAAGCTGCTGCACCGTGGTGGGCCCGTTGCCGAAGCGGATTTGGGCATCCTGGCCAAGCGTGACGCTGTTGATGGGCGTGGCAAAGGTCGCCTGTTCCAGCTCGAGCTTGGCGACGTAGGGGCTGCCGGCCGTGCCGGCCGCGGCGTTCGCGGCGTCACCCTGCACGACCAGGGTGGCGAGGGTCGTCGCGCCGGACAGCGCGGTGCTCGGGCCGCTGACCTTGACCGTGCCGTTCGCGCTGAGGTTGGCCACCAGCGCGCTGTTCTGGCTATTGAGGTCCAGTTCGGCGCCGGCAGCGACCGTGAGCGTCGTGGCCCCGACGCTGTAGAGATCACCCTCTAGATCGAGCCGCTCACCCGCGGCGACCGTGAGGGTGCCGTTGTTGGTGAGCGCGACGGCGATGGTGCCGTTGATGTCGAGCGTGCCGTTATTGACGAGCGCGGGAAGCACGCCGGCGGGATCGTTGTTGCCGGTGACGTTTCCGGTTCCGGTCAGTGATCCCGCGGGGGAGCCGAACGGGCTGCCGACGTCGACCTCGATCGACGATCCGATGAAGAGGGATTTCAGTGTCGATGTGCCGTCGACCTCGAAGTAGGTCGTGCTGCCTGCAACAACGTCCGGACCGGCTTGAAGCGTGTCGTCCAGCGTGGTGTCCGAGACTTGAAGCCCGCTCATCGGGACCGTGATGACTGCCATTTATCCATGCTCCGCTTGCATCCTCGGCCGCGCCACGACTTCGTTTTATGGCGTCAGCCCGCGTTCTACGCTCTGGAGCTACGTGCGGCGGGACGGGGTGGCCGGGTCGAACCGATCACAAAAGTGCGGATGGCCCCGATCATGATCTCGTCGAGCGGCGCCGCCGGCTGCGATCGCAGCCGGGGCGCTGCGCTATGCGACGGCGCGGAGGGCGTGGTCCAGCGTCTCAACGATGCGGTCGACGTGGGGCTTTTCGGCGATCAGGGGTGGGGAGAGGGCGATGATGTCGGCGGTGGTGCGGATCAGCAGGCCGGCGTCGAAGCAGTGCTGCAGGATGGCCATGGCGCGGGCGGAGGGGTGGCCGGGGCGGGGCTGGAGCTCGATGCCGGCGATGAGGCCGCAGTTGCGGATGTCGATGACGCCGGGGGCGGTGCGGAGGGAGTGGATCGCGTCTTGCCAGTAGGGGAGCAGGGCGGCGGCGCGGGCGGGGAGGTCGTCGGCGCGGTGGAGGTCCATGGTGGCGATGGCGGCGGCGGCGGCGAGGGGGTGGCCGCTGTAGGTGTAGCCGTGGAAGAGCTCGATTCCGGCCGGGCTGTTCTCGACGATGGTGTCGTAGATCGTGCCGGTGGCGGCGACGGCGCCCATGGGGACGGCGGCGTTGGTGAGGCCCTTCGCCATGGTCATCAGGTCGGGCACGACGCCGAAATACTCGGCGCCGAAATTGGTGCCCATGCGGCCGAAGCCGGTGATGACTTCGTCGAAGATCAGCAGGATGTCGTGCTTGGTGCAGAGCGCGCGGAGGCGTTCGAGGTAGCCCTGGGGTGGGACGAGCACGCCGGTGCTGCCGGCGACGGGCTCGACCATGACGGCGGCGATGGTGTCGCCATGCAGCGCGACGAGGCTTTCGAGCGCGTCGGCGAGGTGGGCGCCCCAGGCGGGCTGGCCCTTGGTGAAGGCGTTGTGAGCGAGGTCGTGCGTGTGCGGCAGGTGGTCGACGTAGGGGAGCAAGGCGCCGAACTGCTTGCGGTTGGGGCCGATGCCGCCGACGGACATGCCGCCAAAACCGACGCCGTGATAGCCGCGCTCGCGGCCGACGAGGCGGACGCGCTGGGCTTGGCCGCGGGCGCGCTGGTAGGCGAGTGCGATCTTCAGCGCGGTGTCGTCGCTCTCGGAGCCGGAGTTGGTCCAGAACACGCGCTCGAGCGAGGCGGGCAGGATCTCGGCCAGGCGGGCGGCGGCTTGGAAGGCGATCGGGTGGCCCATCTGGAAGGTGGGCGCGAAATCCATGATCGCGGCCTGTTTCTGGATGGCCTCGATGATTTCCACTCGGCCGTGACCGGCGTTGACGCACCACAATCCGGCCGTTCCGTCGAGAATTTCCCGATCCTCGGGCGTGTAATAGAACATGTCCTTGGCGCGGGCGAGCATGCGGGGCGCTTGCTTGAACGTGCGGTTGGCCGTGAACGGCATCCAGTGGGCGTCGAGATTGTTGGGGCGGCCGATCTCGTTCATGGCGAGGATGATCGCGCTTTGGCGGGGAGCGGGCAAGCGTGCGATAGCGGCGCGCATCGTTGGAGGGCGGCATGGCGGGCGGGACGTTGTTGCTTGGGACGCGGCGGTATTCGTCGTGGTCGCTGCGGGGGTGGCTAGCGGTGCGGCTGGCGGGGCTGGATGTGGAGGACGTGGTGATCCAGCTCGAGGGGGGCGGGGCCGGCAGCTCGGTGTCGCGCCGGTCCCCGAGCGGGCTGGTGCCGTTCCTCGAGCATGGGGGCGTGCAGGTGTGGGAGAGCCTGGCGATCTGCGAGTACTGCGCGGAGGCGTATCCGGCGCTGTGGCCGGGGGACAGGGCGGCGCGGGCGTGGGCGCGGTCGATCAGCGCGGAGATGCACGCCGGGTTCCGCGACCTGCGGCAGGCGATGCCGATGGTGTTGGGGCGGGACGGGGCCGGGCGGGGCCAGACGGAGGGCGCGCTGCGGGACGTCGAGCGGATCGAGACGCTGTGGCGGGAGACCCGGGCGCAGTTCGGCGGGGGCGGGCCGTATCTGTTCGGGGCGGCGTTCACAGGGGCGGACGTGATGTATGCGCCGGTGGTGGCGCGGTTGCTGACGTATCGCCCGGCGATCGGGGCGGACACGCTGGCATATTGCGAGGCGGTGCGGGCGCATCCGTTGATGGAGGAGTGGTATCGGCTGGCGGCAGCGGAGCCGGTGGCGTGGCGGATGGACCACTATGAGATGTCGCCGTGAGTTCTGTGGGGCGGACCCTCACCCCGGCCCTCTCCCGGGGGGAGAGGGGGCAGATGGTGCTTTGGTGGTTAGACAGGGCTGGGGTTGGGCTGGTTCTGCTGCTGCTGCTGTTCCTGCTGCATGGGCGGGCGCTGGCGGATGTGACGCTGAGCCTGATCGACGTGCTGTTCCTGGCGCGGTGCGCGGTGCGGCGCGAGTGGGCTTGGCTCGAGGTCGGCTGGGTGCGGCTCGGGGCGGCGTGGTGGGGCTGGCTGGTCCTGTGCAGCGTGCGCACCGATCTGGGGCAGGCGCTGGGGGTGGCGCGGTTCGTGCTGCTGCCGGCTGCGCTGGGGTACTGGGTGCTGCGGCCGGAGTGGGTGCGGGTTTGGGTGGCGCGGCTGCTACGGTGGTCGGTGATCTACATCGCGGTGCAGTGCCTGGCGCAGTTCGCGTTCGGGCAAAACCTGTTCGGCTGGCCGAAGGGGGGCGACGGGGAGCTGACGGGGCCGTACACCAAGCCGCGGGCGGGGCCGGTGCTGTCGCGGATCCTGTTCCCGGCGCTGCTGGTCTGGTCGAGCACGCGGTGGCGGGCGCTGGGCGCGATGGTGGCGGGGGTGGCGCTGATGATCCTGGTGGCGCAGCGAATGCCGTTGCTGCTGACGCTGTTCGGGCTGGCGTTGACCGGGCTGCTGGTGCGCCGGGTGCGTCTGGCGGTGATGGCGGCCGGGCTGGCGGCGGCGTTGCTGCTGGTGGCGCTGCCGGTGGTGTCGCCGAGCGCATCGCACCGGGTGCGAACGGAGTTTTCTGCGCAGATGGCGAATTTCGGCGGCAACCACTATGGCGAGATCGCCGCGCGGTCGAGCGCGATCATCGGCGCGCATCCGCTGTTCGGGGCCGGGTTCGACGGGTTCCGGCGTCTCTGCGACCGGCCGGAGTATTTCCGCGGCTGGGGCGGCGGCGATGGCGGCGGGGCCGGCATCTGCGTGCAGCATCCGCATAATTTCTACATGCAGGCGGCGGTCGAAGGGGGCATGCCGGGGCTGGCGCTGTTCGCGGCGCTGGCGGTGGCTTGGCTGCTGGCGATCGGGCGGGGGTTGCGGGAAGCCGGGCCGTTGCGGACCGGGCTGTTCATCGCGACGGCGATCCACCTCTGGCCGATCGCGGGCAACACCGACTGGGTGGCGATGCCCCTCGCGGGCTATTTCTTCCTGCAGCTCGGGCTGGCGTTGGCGTGTGCGCGCTCAGTGCCCGGTGACACGCCGGAGCACGGCGTCGGCGTCGGGTAGGGCATCGCCGGCCCAGGCGACGAACTGGTCCGGGCGGATCAGGACGAATGATTTGGCGTACTGCTCGCGGCCGCAAGCGGGCGTGTCGGCCAGCACGGTGAGCGGGACCCGGTAGTTCGCGGCGGCGTCGCGGAACGGCGCGGGGTCGGCGTCGGCGAGGCAGAGCAGGGTGTAGCCGTCGCCGAGCGCGTCGAAGACGTTGCGGCCGTCCGACAGCGGCTGTGGGGCGAGATGGTGGCCGGGCCGGGCTTCGAAGCGGTGGCCGCCCTTGGCGCTCGGCTGGCCGGGGGGACCGTCGACGATGGGGGAGCCTTCGTAGTGCGGCTCGAAGGCGTTCACCTCACCCTTGGTGCCGCCGCTGCGTTCGGCCCAGTGCTGCTCGAAAGCAGCACGGTCGCGGGCCGGGTCGTGGGCGCGGAGGAAGACGCGGTCCGCCTCGATCGCGCGCTCGATAAAGTCGCGGGCGGTGGAGAGGAAGACGGGGCGGCGCTCGGCCTCGTAGGAGGCGAGCAAGTCCGGGCCGCCCCAGCCCTGGAGCACGGCCGCCAGCTTCCAGCCGAGATTGGCGGCGTCCTCGAAGCCGGTGTTGATGCCGTAGCCGCCGTAGGGCGGGTGGCTATGGGCGGCGTCGCCGGCGATGAAGACCCGGCCTGCGCCGTAGTGGTCGGCGGTGGCGACGCGCAGGTCCCAGAAGCCGACATGCTCGATCTCGGCGGCGAACGCGGCGCCGGCGGCGCGGTGCAGCAGGGCGGTGAAGTCGTAATTGTCCTTCGTCGTGCCGGGCGGGACGGGGGCATGGAAGAACCAGGTGGTGCCGAGGTCGACGCGGCCGAAGAACTGCCAATAGCCGTCCAGGTCCGGGTGCAGCACGTTGTAAAAGGACTTGCCGGGGTAGCGTTCCAGCAGTCGGTGCAGCTCCTCGGAGCGGAACACCAGCAGCACCATGCGCCGGTCGTGGTCGGTCTTGGTCTCGGTGATCCCGGCCTGCTCGCGCACGACGGAGCGGCTGCCGTCGCAGCCGACGGCGTAGGCGGCGGAGACGGTGCGCCGGCCGGGTCCGTTGCGTTCGGCCAGCTGGACCGTGACGGCGCCGTCGTCCTGCGCGACGGTGTCGACGGACCAGCCGAACACCGTCGTGACGGTGGGGAGCTCGGCGGCGCGGGCGCGCAGGACGGCTTCGGTCGCGTATTGCGGGAGGCGTTCGTTGTCGGTGAAGTAGAACGGGCGGACGAGTTCGCGCTGCATCCAGTCGTAGTGGTATGGGCCCAACAGCGTGCCGTAGGCGGTCATGCCGCCCATGCCGTATTCGGCGGGCACGGTGCGGGCGGCGCGGAGGGCCTTCTCGGCATGCCAGAAGTGGAAGTGCTCCATCGTCCGCTGGGTGAGGTTCTGGCCGCGCGGGATCGGTTGCGGCTGGGGGTAGCGCTCGACGACGAGGCAGCGGACGCCGCGCTGGCCGAGCTCGATGGCCAGTCCAAGCCCGACCGGGCCGCCGCCGGCGATGATCACGTCCATGTCGGCCATCAGCGGGCCTCCTGGCGGGCCAAGCCGCTGAGCGCGAACGCGGCGGCGGCGGCGCCCAGGGCCGGGAGGGCGGCGATGCCGAACAGTTCCTCGGTGGACCAATGCAGCGACAGCAGCCATCCGCCGATCAGCGGGCCGACGATCGAGCCGATGCGGCCGATGCCCAGCGCCCAACCGACGCCGGTGGCGCGGGCGGCGGTGGGGTAGGAGCCCGCGGCCAGGCCGTTGGCGGCGGTCTGTCCGCCGACGATGCACAGGCCGGAGGCGAACACCGCCGCGGTGACGCCCGGCACCGAGCCGTGCGCCAGCCCGACCGCGGCGATGGCGATGGCGGCGGCGGCGTAGGTCAGCGCGAGCGCGCGGAAGGAGAACCGGTCGATGACCCGGCCCAAGGTCAGCACGCCGACCAGACCGCCGACCTGCAGCATGGCGCCGATGACCGCGGCGACGGAGACGGATGCGCCGAGGTCGCTCAGCACGGTCGGCAGCCAGTTGGACAGGAAGTAGAGGTCCATGAGGCTCATGAAGAACACGGTCCAGAGCAGAAGGGTGAAGGCCGTGCGGCCGGCGACGAACAGGTCGCGCACCGGAACGCCGATGGCGGGCGGCTCGGCGACGGTGAAGCGGGCGCCTTGGGGTGCCGTGCCCGGAAAGAGCCAGGCGACGATACGGCTCACCTGGGCGTTGGCGGTGCCCTTGAGCGCGAGGAAGCGCGCCGATTCCGGGAGCGCGCGCACGAGATAGGCGGCCAGGAAGAGCGGGGTGACGCCGCCGAGGACGAAGACGGAGCGCCAGCCGAAGGCCGGGATCATGGCCGCGGCGATCAAGCCGCCCAGGGCGGCGCCGAGCGAGAAGCCGCAGAACATCGTCATGACCATGGTGGCGCGCCGCCGGTGCGGGCTGATCTCCGCGGTCAGCGCGACCGCGTTCGGCAGCGCGCCGCCGAGCCCGAGGCCGGTCAGGAAACGCAGGGCGGTGAGCGTGCCGACGTCGTGCGCGAGCGTCGTGGCGAGCGTGAGGAGGCCGAAGACGAAGGTGCTGCCGATGACGATCCATTTGCGGCCGATGCGGTCGGCGATGGGGCTCAGCACCAGCGAGCCCAGCAACAGGCCGAGAAGTGCGGCGCTGAACACGGAGCCGAGCGCGCCGCGGCCGAGGTGCCACTCGCGGGCGAGTTCCGGCGCGACGTAGCCGATGGCCTGAGTGTCGAAGCCGTCGGTGAACAGGACGGCGCCGCACATCAGCAACAGGTGGATCTGACGCCGGCCGACGGGCTGGGCCTCGATGAAGCCGGCGAGATCGATGTCGCGCGTGTCACCTGCGAAGGTGCCCATGGTCCGTCCCCGCCCTATGCGATCTGCTGCCGCCGGGTTGGATGCTTGCGCCATCTGGCCGTCCCGTCAAGGATCGTCAGACGTCTGACGATTGGAGGGGTGATGTCTGGAGGGGCCCAGGATCAGGATACGGACGGGCTACGGCTGCTGTATGACCGGCCGGGCTTCATGCTGCGGCGAGCGCACCAGATCGCGACGTCGATCTTCCTCGAGGCGTCGGCCCATTTGGGGGCGACGACGACGCAGTATGGCGTGCTGACGGTGGTGAGCTCGGTGGCGGCGATCGATCAGATCACGGTGGCGCGGCGGCTGGGGCTGGACCGCTCGACGGCCGGCACGGTGGTGAGGACGCTGGAGGCGGGCGGCTACATCACGCGGGTGGTGGGGCCGGATCGGCGGCGGCGGCGGCTGGCGTTGACCGACGCGGGCCGCGCCCGGCTCGAGGCGCTGCACGGCTGCGCGGCGGCAGCGTTGGATCGGTTGCTGGAACCGCTCACGGGAGACGAGTCGACGGCGTTGAGCGATCTGCTGCGCAAGCTGACCCGCGCGCACAACCAGACCTCCCGGGTTCCGGTGATGGACTGAGGCGGCGGGCCGATCACGACGGCAGGATGCGGCGGCGCTGGAGGTCCTGCAGCTCCCAGGCGAGTGACTGTTCGGTGTCGATGCAATCGGCAAAGCCGGCCTGGCGGATCTTGATGGTGCTCAGGAGGGAGGACGTCGAGTGGGTGCGCGAGAAGGCGAAGTCGGCGAACTGCCAGGAGCTGCCGACCAGGCCGGCGAGGGTGGTTGGCGCGAGGCCGTGCTGCTGGACGAGCGCAGCCCAGGTGGTCTCATGGCCGGGCATAATGGTCGCCAGCGGCATCGGGTGCGGCAGACCGACCTGCATGCCGAATTGGCGGGCCACGACGGGCCACAAGTTCTGCCAGACGAGGACGTCGCCGTTGGTGACGTTGAAGATTTGGTCGGCGGCGGCCGGGCTCTCGCCGGCCCAGGCGATGGCGCGGGCGAGCAGGCGGACGTCGGTCGCCTCGGTCACGCGATGGCCCTGGCCGGGGTAGATGAGCGGCAGGCCGCGGGCGCGGCTGAGGGCGGCATAGGCGCCGATGGCGGCGACCATGTTCATGGCGCTGCCTTCGGCGAAACCAAGCACGACTTGCGGCCGCAGCACCGTCCAGCGCCAGCCGCCGGCCTGCTGGCGGGCGCGCAGGAGGTCTTCCTGCTCCCAATAGAAGTTCGGGTGGAGGTGGCGCGGGGCATCCTCGCGGGCCGGAACCGGGATCTGGCCGAGGTGCACGCCGTAGGCTTTGGCGCCCTGCAGCAGGGTGATGTGCTGTAACCCGGCACCTTCCAGCGCGTCGAGCAGGTTGCGCAGCATGAGCAGGTTGGTGGCGATCTGGTCGGCTTCGAGCCAGCCGGCGCCGAGATCGGGCTTCTCGAACAGGGCGGCATAGACCAGGTGGGTGACGCCGCGCAGCGTGCCGAGCTTGGCCCGGCACTCTGCCGCATCGGTCAGGTCGACGGGGATGTGCCGCGCCATCACGCCGCCCGGGGGCGCCCGGCGCGACAGGCCGATCACCTCGCGGCCGCTTGCGGCCTCATGCCGCGCGACCGCGCCGCCCACGATCCCGGATGCACCCGCAACGATCAGCGCACCTTCCATGTGCCGCTTCCCCCTTTTCTTGCGGGTGAGCATAGGCAAGGGTGGCGGGCGGGATAGGCCGAAACGGCACCCAGGGAGGAGAGCCGGCATGCAGCGACGGATCGTGTTGATTGGCCTTGCCGTCCTGATCGGGATGGGCGGGGCGGTGCGGGCGGCCGACGCGGTCAAGGTGGGCGTGATCTTCCCGCTCAGCGGGGGCGCGGGGCGGCAGGGCCAGGAGGTGGTCAACGCCATCACGGCGATGGCGAGCATGATCAACGCCGATGGGGGCGTGCTCGGCCGGCCGATCGAGTTGGTGGTGCGCGACGACGAGAGCACGCCGGCGGTGGGCGTCGCGAAGGCCAACGAGCTGGCCGGCTTGGGCGTGGCGGTGGTGATCGAGGGGTGGAACAGCCCGGTGACGCTGGCGATGCAGCCGATCCTGGCGCGCGCCGGCGTGCTCGACATCACGGCGATCTCGAAGGCGGACGGAATCTTGACCAGCGCGTCCAACAAGCTGGCGATCCGGCTGAACAGCTCGAACGCGCAGGATTCGGACGTTATCGCCAAGTATCTCGCCGGCAAGAGCAAGGATCTCGCGGGCAAGGCTGGGCGGCTGGCGTTCGTGACCGAGAACGACGCGTATGGGAACGGCGCGCAGGCGGGGATCGAGGCGGCGCTGAAGCGGGAGGGTGCGGCGGCCGAGATCGCCACGGTGCAGAAATTCCCGTTCCCGCAGACCGATTTCCGGGTCGAGATCACCAGCCTGCAATCGGCCAAGCCCGACCGCGTGGTGGTGATCGACGCCAACGAGGGGGCGGGGCTGCCGGCGTTCATCCAGCAATATGCGCAGGCCCGCATGACGGCGCCGCTGGTTTGCTCGGTGGGCACGCTGAGCCCGAGCGTGGTGGAGACGGCGGGTGCGGCGGCGGAGGGGCTGGTCAGCGCGGACATCTACTTCCCGCACGCGGAGCCGTTCGCCTCCAACAAGGAGAACCAGCGGTTCGTGGCCGAGATGACGAAGCAATTCAAGCAGGAACCGGAGAAGTTCGGCGCGCTCGGGGCGGCGGCGCTGCAGGTTTGGGCGCATGCGGCCAATGGCGCCAAGAGCCTCGACCGCGAGGCCGTGGCGACGGCCATCCGCGGGCACGACATCCCCGATACGCTGTTCGGCACCGCCCATTTCGCGGCCGACGGGCAGCTCCAGCACACCTACGAGCTATTTACGGTCAAGGGAGGGAAGCTGGTCATTGGCGACTGAACCGCCGGTCTTTGCCGCGGAAGGGTTGAGCGTCCGGTTCGGCGGGTTCCAGGCGTTGCAGGATGTGTCGTGGTCGGTGCGGGCCGGGCGCATCCTGGGCATTATCGGGCCAAACGGCGCGGGCAAGAGCACGTGTTTCCAGGCGGCGACCAACATGGTCCGGCATAGCGGGCGGTTGAAGCTGGACGGGCAGGACGTGACGTCGTTCGCGCCGCACAAGCTGCCGCCGCTCGGCGTGCGCCGCACGTTCCAGCAGAACGCGTTCTTCGGCGGGATGACGGTGCGGGACAATCTGGTCGGCATCCTCGGGCAGCGTGGGGGCACGACGCTGCCGCTTTCGGTGCTGGCGCCGCCGGTCGAGGCGCGGCGGCGACGGGCGGCGGAGGCGCAGGCGGGCGAGCATCTGGTCGCGTTCGGGGTGCCGGCCGAGACGCACGGCAAGCTGCCGGGGGAGCTGCCCTATGGCGCGCAGCGGCTGCTGTCGATCGCGCTGGCGTGCGCGCCGGGGGCAAGGGTGGTGTTGTTGGACGAACCCGGGGCCGGGCTGGGCGGGACGGACCTGGCGCGGCTGCGCGATCTGCTGGTCCGGCTAAGGTCGGAGGGCATCGCGGTGGTGCTGATCGAGCATCACATGGACCTGGTGATGGGGATCGCCGACGAGGTGCTGGTGATCGAGCAGGGGCGGCCGATCGCCTGCGGACCGCCGGATGCGGTGCAGGCCGACCCGCAGGTACTGGAAGCCTATCTGGGCCACGCGGCATGAGCGCGGTGCTGGCGGTCGAGGACCTGCTGGTCGCCCATGGCGGGTTACCGGCGGTCGCGGTGCCCGGGCTGGCGCTGGCGCCGGCGACGCTGTCGGGGGTGGTGGGCGCCAACGGGGCCGGGAAGAGCACGCTGATCAACGCCATCGCCGGCTGGTCGCGCGGGAGCCCGGCGGTGCGAGGCCGCGTCTGGCTGGGCGGCGAAGACGTCTCGGGGCTGCCGGCGCATGAGCGGGCCCGGCGCGGGATCACGCTGGTGCCGGAGGGGCATGGCGTCTTCCTGCGGCTCTCGGTGGAGGACAACCTGCGGGCGGTGCGCGCGGCGGATGGGCCGGGCCGCCGCTCGTTCACGGTGGCGGAGGTGTTCGGGCTGTTTCCGCGGCTGGAGGAGCGGCGGGTGAACCCGGCCGGGTCGCTCAGCGGCGGCGAGCGGCAGATGTTGGCGCTGGGGCGGGCGCTGCGCATGGGTCCGCGCGTGCTGCTGCTCGACGAGCCGTCGATCGGGCTGGCGCCGCGGCTGGTGCTGGCGCTGTTGCAGACGGTGCGGCGGCTGGTGGATGACGGGCTGACGGTGCTGCTGGTCGAGCAGAACGTGCGTGCGGCGGCCGAGGTGGTGGACACGCTGCTGCTGCTCGAACGCGGCCGGGTGGTGGCGAGCGGCCCGGTCGGCGTCATGCGGGACGATCCGCGGATCGTGGACGCTTATTTGGGGACGTCGCACGCATGAACATCGTGCCGGAGGCGCGTGGATGAACGTCGCGCAGCAGACGATCAACGGGCTGATCATCGGGCACGCGTTTGCGCTCGTGGCGGTGGGGTGGACGTTGCTGCTCGGCTCGGCGCGGCTGGTCAATTTCGGGCATGGGCAGATGTACATGGTGGGTGCGTTCGTGGCCTGGTGGGTCATGCGGACGACCGGGCTGCCCTATTTGCTGGCGGTGCCGTGCGCGGTGCTGGCCGGGGCGGCGCTGGGGGCGCTGATGCAGACCCTGGTGCTGCGGCTGACGCTGCAGCAGAACCTGGTCAGCCTGATGATCGCCACGCTCGGCTTCGGGCAGTTGCTCGAGGGCGCGGCCGGGTTCGCGTGGGGGCCGCGGCCGCAGATGCTCGCGAGCCCGTTGCAAGCGATCGAGTTCCGTTGGGGCGATGTCTGGCTGACCGCGCAGGACGTCCTGCTGGTGGCGGCGACGATCGCCGTGTTCGTCGCGCTGCACCTGGTGCTGACGCGGACGGTGTTCGGGTCGTCGGTGCGGATGGTGGCCGAGGACCCGAAGCTGACGCAGTTGGGCGGGCTGGACGTGGCGCGGGTCTACATGGGCATCTTCGCGTTCGAGGGGGCGGCGGTGGCGTTTGCGGCCTGCCTGGTGGCGCCGCGGACGCCGATCCTGACGTCGATGGGGTTCGAGCAGGTGATCATGACGTTTGTCGTGGTCGTGCTGGGCGGGATCGGCAGCGTGGGCGGCTCGTATGCGGCCGGGCTGGGGCTTGGGCTGTTCACCGCGTTCTTCGGCGCGCTGGTGTCGCCGGCCTACACGACGGCGGCGGTGTTCGTCGTGCTGATCGGGGTCATGGTGTTGCGGCCGGGCGAGTTGGCTTCGGCGGGTGGGTTCGCGCGATGAGGCTCGGGTGGGCCGTGCTGGCGGTGCTCGGCTGGTTCGCGCCCCGGCTGTTGGGCGGCGGGGCGCTGGTGTATGGCACGCTGACGGTGATCGCGATCTTCGCGGTGATGGCGTACGGGCTCGACATCATCTTGTCCGATCTCGGCGAGGTCAGCCTGGCGCACACGGCGTTCTTCGCCGCGGGCGCGTATGCCGCCTCGCTGCTGGCGGTGGACCACGAGTGGGGCGCGTGGGCGACGCTGGGCGGGGCGATTGCCGCATCGGCCGGGCTGGCGCTGGTGCTGGGGCTGCTGACGCTGCGCACGCGCGAGTTCGCGTTCTCGTTGGTGACCTATGCCGCCAGCGTGGTGTGCGCGGTGGTGGCGGCGAACTGGTCCGCGCTGGGCGGGTCGGACGGGGTGGTCGGGGTGCCGCCGCTGGATTTGTCGGTGGGCGGGGTGAAGATGGTTGCGGGCACGAATGCGCAGCTCTGGCCGTATGCATATGGCTTGCTGCTGCTGACGATGTTCGTGGTGGCGCGGTTCCGGCGCTCGCGTCTGGGGCAGGCGGCGCTGATGGTGCACATGAACCCGCGGCTGGCGGTGATGAGCGGGCTCGACCCGCAACGTGTGCGGCTGCAGGTGTTCCTGTTGTCGGCGCCGATCAGCGCGGTGGCGGGCTGGTTGTATGCGTACCAGCGCGCCTATGTCGGGCCGGACCTGTTCGACACCTATTTCCTCGTGCTGATGCTGACGGCAGTGATCCTGGTGGGGCGCCGCATCCTGGTCGCTCCCGCGCTCGGCACGGCGCTGCTGGTGGGCCAAACCAGCTTCGCCTCGCTCGGCAGCTATGGCGACAAGGTGCTGCTGGGGGTGGTGCTGCTGACGATCCTATGCCTGTTCCCGGGAGGTCTGGCCAGCATCCGGCCGCGACGATCCGCTGGGGTTCCGACGTGAGTGAATTGGAGACCATACGCTGCGAGCGCGAGGGGCCCGCGCTGGTGGTAACGCTGAACCGGCCGGAGCGGCTGAACGCGTTCACGCCCTGGATGCGGGACGAGCTGATCGGCGCGTTCGACCGCGCCGACGCCGATGACGGCGTGCGGGCGGTGATCGTCACCGGGGCCGGGCGGGGCTTCTGCGCCGGTGCGGACTTGTCGGAGGGACCCGGCCGCTTCGACCTGTCGCGCCGCGAGGGCGTGCTCGGCCCGGATGGCGCCATCGATTGGGACAGCCCGGCGCTGCGGGACTCCGGCGGAAAGCTGGCGTTGCGCATCTTCGCCTCGCTCAAGCCGGTGATCGCCGCCGTCAACGGGCCGGCGGTGGGCGTGGGCGCCACCATGCTGCTGCCGATGGACATCCGGCTGGCGTCCGAGCAGGCGCGGTTCGGGTTCGCATTCGTCCGGCGCGGGCTGGTGCCGGAGGCGTGCTCGAGCTGGTTCCTGCCGCGGGTGGTGGGGATCGGCCGGGCGATGGAGTGGACCGTCACCGGCCGGGTGTTCGATGCGGCTGAGGCAGTGTCGGCCGGGCTGGTGCGGAGCGTGCATGCGCCCGGCGACCTGCTGGGGGCGGCGCATGCGATCGCGGCCGAGATCGCGGCGCACACGGCGCCCGTGTCCGTCGCACTGAGCCGGCAAATGCTGTGGCGGATGCTGGGCGCCGCGCATCCGATGGAGGCGCACCGGGTCGACAGCCGGTTGGTCGCCCGACAAGGGCATGGCGGCGACGTGGCCGAGGGCGTGGCGGCGTTTCTGGAGAAGCGTCCGCCGGAGTTTCCGAACCAGGTTTCGGCCGGGCTGCCGCCCTGGCCGCCGGGTTGGACCGAGCCGACCTACGAGTGATGGAGCGAGCATGACCGATTTCGATGTCCTGGCCACCGGCTTGCGCTTTCCGGAAGGTCCGGTGGCCATGCCGGACGGGTCGGTCCTGCTGGTGGAGATCGCGCGCGGCACGGTGTCGCGGGTGCGGCCGGGCGGGGCGGTGGAGGTGGTGGCCGAGTTGGGCGGCGGACCGAACGGTCTGGCGCTCGGCCCGGATGGAGCGCTGTATGTGTGCAACAACGGCGGCTTTGTCTGGCACGAGAAGGACGGGCTACTGCGCCCGGTCGGCACCCCGGCCGACTATAGCGGCGGTCGCATCGAGCGGCTGGACCTGCAGACCGGCGCGTGGAGCGTGCTGTATCGGGAGTGCGGCGGCAACCGGCTGAACGGGCCGAACGACATCGTGTTCGACCGCGGCGGCGGTTTCTATTTCACCGATCTGGGCAAGTCGCGGGCGCGGGACCGCGACCATGGCGGCGTATACTACGCCCAGTGCGACGGTTCGGCGATCACGGAGGTCATCCATCCGATCCTCACCCCGAACGGGATCGGCCTCTCGCCGGACGAGACGACGCTGTATGTGGCAACCACCGAGGCGGGCCAGCTCTGGGCGTTCGATCTGGAGGCCCCCGGCCGCATCCGGCGCCACGGCTTCCCGTCGCCGAATGGCGGGCGGCTGCTGTTCAACCAGGCGGGCTACCAGCGCTACGACAGCCTGGCGGTGGATGCGCGGGGCAATGTGTGCGTGGCGACGCTGCTGACCGGGCAGATCACGGTGGTGGCGCCCGACGGTGCCCTGGTGCGGCAGGTGGACTTCCCAGACCCCTATGTGACGAACATCTGCTTCGGCGGGGCCGGCCTGGATACGGCGTTCGTGACGCTGTCGGGGAGCGGCAGGCTGGTGGGACTGCCGTGGGCGGAGGGCGGATTGCGGCTCAACTTCTCCGCCGTTTGATCGGGCCGCGGTGCCATCGGCTCCGGGAACGACTATATCGGGGAGCGAACTCCATCACGAGGCTCAATCCATGTCCGATCTGCAAGTGCCGGTAACGGTGCTGACCGGGTATCTCGGCGCCGGCAAGACAACGCTGCTGAACCGCATCCTGAGCGAGAACCACGGCAAGAAGTATGCGGTGGTGATCAACGAGTTCGGCGAACTCGGCGTCGACAACGACCTGGTGGTCGATGCGGACGAAGAAGTGTTCGAGATGAACAATGGCTGCATCTGCTGCACGGTGCGCGGCGACCTGATCCGGATCGTCGGCGGGCTGATGAAGCGGCGGGGCAAGTTCGACGGGATCATCATCGAGACTACGGGCCTGGCCAACCCGGCGCCGGTGGCCCAGACCTTCTTCGTCGACGACAACGTGCGCACCCGGACGCGGCTGGACGCGATCGTGACGGTGGTGGATGCCAAGAACCTGCCGGCGCGGCTGCAAGACAGTGCGGAGGCGGAGGAGCAGATCGCGTTCGCCGACGTGATCGTGCTGAACAAGACCGACCTGGTGAGTGCGGAGGAGCTGGCCGGCGTGGAGGCGCAGATCCGCAAGATCAATCGTTTCGCGCGCATCCACCGCACGACGCGGGCCGATCTGCCGATCGCCGAGATCCTCGATCAGGGGGCGTTCGACCTGCAGCGGGTGCTGGCGCGCGAGCCGGAGTTCCTCGATGAGGAGCACGAGCACAGCCACAACGAGGACGTCTCGAGCATGAGCTTCGAGCTGGACCGGGCGGTCGATCCGGAGAAGTTCAACGCGTGGATCTCGGCGCTGCTGGCAGAGAAGGGGCAGGACCTGCTGCGGACGAAGGGTATTCTGGCCTATCCGGGCGAGGACCGGCGGTTCGCGTTCCAGGCGGTGCACATGATCGCGGACGGGGATTTCATCGGGCCGTGGCCGGCGGGGGAGCGGCGGAGCAAGCTGGTGTTCATCGGGCGCAACCTGAACCGGCCGCAGTTGCGGCGGGGGTTCGAGAGCTGTCAGGTGGCGGCTTGAGCGAGACGCTCAAGAATCCGCTCGACGAGCGGACGGTTGGGCAGGAGATCGGGGAGTTCGTCGTCGCGGCGTCGTTCGTGGGGCATGACGCCGGGTTCGCGCTGGGCGATGGCACCGTGCGGATCGCGTCGATGGATGGCGCGTGGCGGACTGTCGAGGCGCATGACGGGGCGGTGCTGTCGATGGTCACGGCCGGCGGCGGGTGGCTGACGGGCGGGGATGATGGCGGCTTCCGCCGGGTCACGACGGATGGGGCCGTCACCGATGTTGCCGTGTTCAAGGGCAAGTGGGTGGAGCAGGTGGCGGCGTTCACCGATGCGAAGGCGCCGCTGGTGGCGTGTGCGGTGGGGAAGATCGTGCACGTGTTCGACGCACGTGATGGGGGGAAAGGCGAGCGACTGAAGAGCCTGGACCATCCGTCGAGCGTCACGGGGATCGCGTTCGACGGGAAAGGCAAGCGGGTCGCGGCGTCGCATTACAACGGGTGCTCGCTGTGGTTCGTGAACGCGAAGGCGGATACGCCGCGGGTGCTGGAGTGGAAGGGCAGTCATACCGGGATCGTGCTGCATCCGGCGGGCGAGGCGGTGGTGACGTGCATGCAGGAGAACGCGCTGCATGGATGGCGGCTCGCGGATGGGCAGCACATGCGGATGAGCGGGTATCCGTCCAAAACGGAGAGCTTGTCGTTCAGCCGCAACGGTAAATGGCTGGCGTCGTCGGGGGCGGATACGGTCGTGCTGTGGCCGTTCTTCGGCGGCGGACCGATGGGCAAGGCGCCGCTCGAGTTGGCGGGTGGCGACGGGGTGATGTGCACGCGGGTTTCGTTCCATCCGCAGCAGGACATGGTGGCGGCCGGGTTCACGGACGGGCTGTTGGTCATCGCGGATGTCGCGAGCGAACGGATTTTGCCGATCGCGATGCCCGGTCACGGGCCAGTGACGGCGCTGGCGTGGTCGGCGGATGGCAGCAAGCTGGCGTTTGGAACCGAGACGGGGTTCGCCGCGCTGGTTGATCTCTCGAAGCGATAGGACAGTACACATGCAGACGATCGACGCGCACGAGATGCGCATGCCGAAGCTCGGCCTGGGCACGTACCGGCTCAAGGGCCAGGAGTGTGCTGATGCAGTCGAGAGCGCGCTGGGGCTGGGCTACCGGCACATCGACACGGCCGAGATGTACGACAACGAGGAGGCGGTCGGGCGCGGGATCGCGGCGAGCGGGGTGGCGCGGGGCGACATCTTCCTGACGACGAAGGTCTGGTGGCAGCATCTGGCCGGCGACGACATGGCGCGGGCGGCGGAGGCGAGCCTGACGCGGCTGGGGACCGATTACGTGGACCTCTATCTCATCCACTGGCCGGCGCCGGAGATGGATCTGGGCGACGCGCTGGGCAAGCTGGTGCGGATCAAGGAGCAGGGCATGGCGCGCTCGGTCGGGGTGGCGAACTTCCCGTCGGCGATGCTGCGCCGGGCGGTGGGGGAGATCGGGGCGCCGATCGCGTGCAACCAGTTCGAGTATCACGTTCTGCTCGGGCAGCACCGGATGGTGGACGAGGCGCGGGCCGTGGGTGCGGCGAGCGTGGCGTATTGCCCGCTGGCGCAGGGGCGGCTGGCCGAGCAGCCGGCGCTGGGCGAGATCGGGCGGAAGCATGGGGTCAGTGCGGCGCAGGTGGCGTTGAAGTGGCTGCTGGACCAGGACGGGGTGGCGGCGATTCCGAAGGCGGGGCGGCGGGAGAGCCAGCAGGCCAATCTGGATGCGCTGGCGTTGACGCTGGACGATGCGGACCGGGCGACGATCGGGGCGCTGCCGAAGGATCAGCGCTGCGTCAATCCGGGGTTCGCACCGGCCTGGGACGCGGTGGGCTGAGACAGCAACTCGCCGGACGCGAGCGGCGGACTGAGTCCGCCGTACCGGGCGCACCGCGGGCGGGGATCGCTGCTGCTGTTCGTGGCGGCCGGGCTTGCGTATGGCGGGTGGGCGGCGAGCGTCGCCGGGGTGAAGGCGGCGACCGGGTTGTCGGACGGGGTGCTGGGCGCGGCGCTGCTGTGCGTGGCGGCGGGCGCGATGGTGGCGATGCCGGTGATGGGCTGGCTGGGGGCGCGGAAGTCCCGCTGGTTGCTGACGGCGACAGGGGCCGGGCTGGTGGTCGCGCTGCCGCTGCCGGGCTTCGTCGCCGGCGGGGCCTGGCTCGCGGGGGTGCTGCTGCTGGTGGGTGCGGCGGCCGGGTCGCTGGATGTGGGGATGAACGCGCGGGCGAGCCGGTTCGAGCAGGATGCGGGGCGGGCGGTCATGTCGTCGTTCCACGCGGCGTTCTCGCTGGGTGGGCTGCTCGGGACGGTGCTGGTGGCGGGGTGCGAGGCGGCAGGGGCCGGGGTGCGCGGGGGATTGCTGCTGGCGGCCGCCGCGGTGGCGGGCTGCGTGGTGGCGCATGCGGTGCTCGACCCGGAGCCGGCGATGGGCGGTCAGGACCCGGGCGTGCCGCGGGCGGGGCGGCTGAGCCGGGGGCTGCTGGGGATCGGGGTGCTGTGCCTGCTGGCCTTCCTGACCGAGGGCGCGGTGGCGGATTGGTCGGGCGTGTTCTTGCGCGACGCGGCCGGATTCGGAGCGCTGGCGGGCGCGTCCGGCTACGCGGCCTTTTCGGCGGCGATGATCGCGGCGCGGTTGTGGGGTGACCGCTGGGTGCGGCGCTTCGGGCCGCGCATGGTGCTGCAGGCTGGCGCCGGGGTGGCGGCGGTGGGCGTGGCGCTCGCGATGGCGGTGCCGGCGACCGGCGCCGTGGGCTTCGGGCTGGTCGGGTTGGGCGGGGCGAACGTGGCGCCGATCCTGTTTTCGGCGGCCGGGCGGGCGGGGCCGGCTGCCAGCACTGGCATCGCGGCGGTGGCGACGCTCGGCTATGCGGGGATGCTGGTCGGGCCGCCGATCATAGGGGGCGTGGCGGAGTTCGCCGGGCTGCGCCTCGCGCTGGGTGCGCTGGTGGGGGCGATGCTGGTGATTGCGGCCTTCGCGCGGCGCATCGCGCGGTAAGTCCTCGCGCGGTAAGTCCTCGCGCGGGACGCGAGTCGATGTTATCGCTATCGTAATAGCGGGAGCTGAACGATGGCGACGATCACCGAAACCGCCCGTTTGTTCTTCAACGCCTGCGAAACCGGGGAGGGTTGGGCCGGAACCCGCGCCTATTGCGCGGACCAGGCGCTGTTTTCTGCGCAGTCGGAGCCGCTGGCCGGGGTGACGTCGCTCGAGGACTATACCGAGTGGATGAAGGCTCTGCTCGGCTCCATGCCGGACGGGCGCTACGAGGTGAAGTCGTTCGCCACCGACGTGGAACGGAGCAACGTCTGCGTCTTCGGCGTGTTTTCGGGGACGCATACCGGCGCGGGCGGGCCAGTGCCGCCGACCGGCCGGAGCACGCGGACGGATTACGTGTACGTGATGCAGTTCGCGGACGGAAAGATCGCGCACCTGACGAAGATCTGGAACGCGCCCTGGGCGATGCGGGAGCTGGGCTGGGCCTGACGTTGCGGGAGCCGCGATCGTGCGCCTAAGCTGGGCCAAATCGAGGGAGGCCGTCATGGCGGTGGGGTGGCGAGTGCTCGCAGCGGCGGTGCTGCTGGGCGGGGCGGCGCAGGCGGCCGAGTATCCGGCGCCGGTGCAGGGCGACTACGTGGCGCAGGGGTTCCGCTTCCACGACGGCAGCGTGATGAAGGAGCTGACGCTCCACTACACGACGGTGGGGGCCAAGACGGGCGAGCCGGTGCTGGTGCTGCATGGGACCGCGGGCACCGGCGCCGGGATGCTGACGCCGGCCTTCGCGGGCGAATTGTTCGGGCCGGGGCAGCCGCTCGATGCGGCGAAATACTACATCATCCTGCCGGACGCGGTCGGAGCGGGGCAGTCGTCCAAGCCGTCGGACGGCCTACGGGCGAGCTTTCCGCACTACGATTACGACGACATGGTCGCGGCCCAGCACGAGCTGCTGACCAAGGGGCTCGGGCTGCAGCACCTGCGGGCGGTGATCGGCAACTCGATGGGCGGCATGGAGACATGGGTGTGGGGTGAGTCATACCCCGAGTTCATGGACGCGCTGGTGCCGATGGCGAGCCAGCCGACCGCGATGTCGAGCCGGAACTGGATGATGCGCCGCATGATCATCGACGCGGTGCGCACCGACCCGGCGTGGCGCGACGGCAACTACACCGAGCAGCCGCCCAATCTGCGGAATGCAAACGTGTGGTTCGGGATCGCGACCAGCGGCGGCAGCTCGGCGTATGCCAAGGAGGCGCCGACGCGGGAGGCGGCGGACGCGGCGCTGGCCAAGCGCAAGGCGGTGCCGTTCACGGCCGACGCGAACGACTTTTTGTATCAGTGGGAGGCGTCGAGCGATTTCGACGCGGCGCCGCGGTTAGGGGCGATCAAGGCGAGCGTGCTGGTGATCAACTCGGCCGACGACGAGCGCAACCCGCCGCAGACCGGGTTGCTGGAGGCGGCGCTGAAGCGGGTGAGCAGCGCGAAGTATTACCTGATCCCGGAGAGCCCGGAGACGGCGGGGCACGGGACGACGTCGATGGCGAAGTTCTATCAGAGGCCGCTGGCGGAGTTCTTGGCCGGGGTGCCGAAGCAGGGGAGTTGAGGGCGGCGGTGGGCGTGGTGGTGGATTGAAGCCGCCCTACGAGGTTTGCGGTACGGTGACGCCGATCATGGATTCGGCGGTGACGAGGGCGGCGAGTTGTTGCTCGGTCCAGGCGTCGGTGCCGGCGGGGCGGCGGGGAAGGACCATCCAGCGGTAGTCGGCGGTGCTGTCGACGACGCGGATGGCGGTGCCGGCGGGGAGGGTGGTGCCCCATTCGGCGAGCACGCCGGCCGGGTCGCGGATGGCGCGGGCGCGGTAGGCGACTGATTTGAACCAGAACGGCGGGTAGCCGAGCACGGCGCGCGGGTAGCAACTGCAGAGCGTGCAAACGACCAGGTTGTGGGTCGTCTCGGTGTTCTCGAGCACGCCGAGCGGGGGGAGGCCGCGCATGGGAATGCCGAGGCTTTCGGCGGCTCGGGCGCCATCCTCGAGCATGAGGGCGCGGAACGCCGGGTCTGTCCAGGCGCGGGCGACCATGCGGGCGCCCTGGGCCGGGCTGGCGCGGTCGGTGCGCTCGATGGCGGCGGCGATCTCGGGCTCGGTCGCGACGCCCTTTTCGGCCAGGAGCATTCGCACGGCGGCGAGCAGGCGATCGCCTTTGGTCTCCAGCAGGCGCGTCATAGCGGCTCCAACCAAGGTTCGAAGATCTCGACCACGATCTCGTTGCCGCCCGCGTCCGGCCAGATCGATCGCGGGGCGAAGGCGACGTGGTACAGCGGCAGGAGCGCGGCCGGACGGGCGAAGGCGAGGTCTTCCGGGTTGCGGAAATCGCCGAGATGGCGGAGCACGGTGCCAGTATGGCCGCGCAGGTAGTGGGGCGTGCGGATGTGGCAGGGTCCGCTTGTCTCGGGCCAGTCGTCGCGGACGCGCACGGCGGCGCCGGGGGTCAGCATCGGTCGAGTGCTGCCTGCAGCTCCGCTTCGGTGATCACGCCGCGGGCGAGCAGGTTGTCGGTGATCGAGCGGATCCATTTCTCGTAGTAGGAGAGGCGCAGGTAGTCCGGCTCGGGGATGGCCTCGATGCCGCGCCGGAGTTCGTCGACGCTCATGATCGCCTTGGCGCCGAGGATCTGGCGCAGCGCGTCGACGGTGCGGTCGAATTCGGTCAGGGCGTGCGGCTCGGTGTCGATGCCCTCGCAGAGGAAGCGCGAGACGCCGCCGAGGTCGTGCATGGCGCGTGGCGCCGCTTCGTTCATTGGATCACCTCGCCGGGCAGCACGCCCCAGATCTCGCTGCGCTTGATGTAACCACGATAATCCCCGATCTGGGCCTGGCACCACTCCGAATTGGCCTCGCACCCGCGCAGGCGGAGGATGACGTTGGGCTTGAGCGTGGCGACCGGCCCGGCGCTGTCGCTGGCCGCCTGGTGCAGCACGCGCTCCGACCCGGCGACCACCGCCGTGCGGCGCCCGGTCAGGGTGGCCTGGTTGACCCAGCCCTTGTTGCCAAACGGATCCTCGACGAGGCGCCAGATCTCGAACTCGCGCTCGATCCGCACGGGCAGGTCGCGGCGCTTGTAGACCCAGTCGATCGGGTAGCGGGTGCCGGGCCCGCTGCGGAAGTTGACATCGTCGGAGCGGAGCGCGGCGAAGCGCGGGAGCGGCAGGCCGGTGTTGCTGCCCTTGCCGGGCTCGGCGGGCGGCGGCTCGACTGGGGCGGGCGCGGGGGCGGGGGCGGCGGCGGGCGCATGGGGCGCGGCCGGCGGCTTGCGGGCCGGGTGCGCGGTGGGTTTGGCGGGGAGCCTACGACCAGCCGGTTTGGCAACGCCGGTTTTGGGCGGAGCAGGCTGGGCCGGGGATTGTTTGGCAGGAGGCGTCGTCTTGTGATCGGTGGCCGGAGCCGGATGGGGCGCCACGGGCGGGCGCATCCCAGGGGGTGGCACGAGCACGGACGGCGCAGGTTGCGCCACCGCGTAGGCTGGGATGGCCAGCAGGAGAAGGACGGCGAGACGCATGCGTCCTCCCTGCCGCGGACATCGCCGCCGGGTCAAGCGCATCAGAGCGTTACGATCGCTCCAGCGCCGGCGGCGAGGAGGAATGTCGGGATGCCGGAGACCTCCACGGTGGGCAGCAGCGCCGATGCCGCCAGGCCCGCCATGTGCAACCCGGCCTCGCAGACCAGCAGACGTACACCCAGATCCGAAGCCGCGCCGCGCAGTTCGTCGAGGCCGGCGACGCCTTGCGCGATTACGGAGGCGTCGCGGTCGGCTTGGGTCAGGCTGGACCAGTCCTGCAAAAGGGCGCGGCAGCCGTCGTTGGTGGCGAAGAGGATGACGGGGCGGCCAATCGCGGCGGCGGCGACGGCGAGCATGAAGGCGTAGTGGGCGCGCTCGTGAGTGCCGGTGATCAGCAGTAGGCCGAGAGGCTCAGCCATGGGCGGAGAGATCGGTGATGGTCGGGTGGTCGCCGCAGAGAGGACAGGCCGGGTCGCGGGGGAGGCGGATTGTGCGCATGCGGGCGCCGAGCGCGTCCCAGATCAGCAGGCGGCCGGAGAGGCCGTCGCCGATGCCGATGATCTCCTTCAGCGTTTCGGTGGCTTGCAGCGTGCCCAAAACGCCGGTCACCGCGCCGAGGATGCCGGCCTCGCTGCAACTTGGCACAAGGCCGGGCGGCGGGGGCGCGGGGTGCAGGCAGCGGTAGCAGGGGCCGCCGGCGTGCGGCTTGAAGACCGAGAGCTGACCGTCGAAGCGGAGGACGGCGGCGGAGACGAGGGTGCGGCGGGCCAGGGCGCAGGCGTCGGCGACGAGGAAGCGGGTGTCGAAATTGTCGCTGCCGTCGCAGACGAGGTCGTAGCGGGCGATCAGGTCGAGCGCGTTGCCGGCGGTGAGGCGGGTTTCGTGGGCCTCGATGGCGACGGCCGGGTTGATGGCCTGGGCGGCGGCAGCGGCGGAGCGGACCTTGGCGACGCCAACACGATCGGTGGTGTGGGCGATCTGCCGCTGCAGGTTGGAGAGGTCGACGTGGTCGTCGTCGATGAGGCCGATGGTGCCGACGCCGGCGGCGGCGAGATAGAGCAGGACCGGGCTGCCGAGGCCGCCGGCGCCGACGACCAGCACGCGGGCGGCGCGCAGCTTGGCCTGGCCGATGCCGCCGACCTCGGCGAGCAGGATGTGGCGCGAGTAGCGGGCGATCTCGTCTTCGCTGAAATCCAGGTCCATACCGGCAAGATAGGTGTTCGACGGGTGGGGCGCGATGGACGAGGGCGCATTGGTGCTGTTCAGCGGCGGGCAGGACAGCACGGCGTGCCTGGCCTGGGCGCTGGAGCGGTATGGCCGGGTCGAGACGGTCGGGTTCGCTTATGGGCAGCGGCATGCGGTCGAGTTGGAGTGCCGCGGGCCGATCCGGGCGGCGCTGGCGGCGCGGTGGCCCGGGCTGGGTCCGGATACGGTGATCGACATCGGCGCCGGGCTGGCGGCGCTCGGCCAGACGGCGCTGACGAGCGAGGTGGCGATCGCGATGGGGGCGGACGGGCTGCCGACGACGTTCGTGCCGGGGCGCAACCTGCTGTTCCTGACGTATGCGGCGGCGTTGGCGTACCGGCGGGGGTTGCGCCGGGTCGTGGGCGGGATGTGCGAGACGGATTTCAGCGGCTATCCGGACTGCCGCGACGATACGGTCAAGGCGATGCAGCTGGCGCTCAACCTGGGGCTGGAGCGGCGGTTCGTGCTGGAGACACCGCTGATGTGGCTGGACAAAGCGGCGACTTGGGCGATGGCGGAGCGGCTGGGCGTGCTCGACATCACGATCGAACTCACGCACACGTGTTATCTGGGCGACCGTACGCATCGCCACGCCTGGGGTTTCGGCTGCGGCGCGTGTCCGGCCTGCGGGCTGCGGGCGGACGGATGGCGGCGGTTCCGGGAGGGTGCGGATGCTTGATTGGGTGGACGGCGTCGTCCAGGGCCACGGGACCTGGGTCGTTGCCGTGGTGATCTTCTTCGAGAGCATGGGACTGCCGCTGCCGGGCGAGAGCCTGCTGATCGGCCTGGCGATCTATGCGTCGACGAAGGGAGGGATCAACGTCTATGCGGCATTGTCCTGGGCCGTGGTGGGCGCCGTTATGGGGGACAACGCGGGCTACCTGATCGGCAGGCTGGCCGGGCGGCGGGCGCTGGTGCGGTGGGGCGGCAAGATCGGACTGACCGAGAAGCGCATCACGCTGGGCGACTACATGTTCCAAAAGCACGGCGGCAAAGTCGTATTCTTCGGCCGGTTCATCGCCTTCCTGCGCACCTTCGCGGCGCTGCTGGCCGGGGCGACGCACATGCATTGGACGACCTTCCTGATCTGGAACGGGCTCGGCGGCGTGTGCTGGGTGGTGGGCTACGGGATGGCCGCCTACCTCGTCGGCGACCATATCAAGGCGTTCATCGGACCGATCGGCCTGACGCTGGGGGTCATCGCGCTGGGGCTGATCATCTGGTTCGTCGTCTGGGTGAACCGGCACGAGGACGAGATGGTCGCCACGGCCGAGGCGGAGCTGGGCAAGCAGCGCGCTGCCAAGGGGGAGCGGTCCGGACGCAAGGAGAAGATGATCGTCTAGTGCCAGGGGCCGGGCGGCGCGGGAGGTTGCGCGCGCGGCGTCGTGCGCCGATGTTGCCGTCGTCCAACGGTGGAGACGGCCTGTGCATAACGCTTTGATCCTCGGCGCCTCGCGTGGTCTTGGCTTGGGGTTGGCCCGTGAGTTGATGGCGCGGAACTGGACGGTGACCGGGACGGTGCGCAAGGAGGCGGACCGGGCCGGGCTGGAGGCGGTGGGAGCCCGGGCGGCGATGGCCGACATCACCGATCCGGCGAGCATCGCGGCGCTGCAGGTGGCCGATCTCGACCTGCTATTCGTCAACGCGGGCATCTCCGAGCCGGACAGCTTCGAGGAGATCGATGCGGAGGGGATCGGGCACCTGTTCATGACGAATGCGGTGGCGCCGGTGCGGGCGGCGCTGGCGCTGTTGGGCGGTGTGAAGGCCGATGGGATGGTGGCGTTCATGAGCAGCCGGATGGGGAGCGTGGCGCTGACTGCGCAGGACAACAAGGCGATGTACCGCGCGAGCAAGGCGGCGCTGAACTCGTTGACCCGGGCGAAGATCGCCAGCTTCGGCGGGCGGCCGGTGCTGTCGTTCCATCCGGGCTGGGTGGAGACGGATATGGGCGGCAAGGGGGCCGATCTGGACGTGGCGACCAGCGTGAAGGGGATCGCGGACGTGATCGAGGAGCATCGGACGATGCCCGGCTCGGCGTTCGTCGACTATGCCGGGGCTACGCTGGCCTGGTAATCGGTTGATTTTTGACAAATTGCCGGGTTGATGAACAGGAGATTGCGCCAGGCAACTTTGGCTTGACATAATCGACCGTTCGTTTTGTAAAGTCGCGACGATGGCCGCTCCGCTCATCGGCCGGGCCGTACGCCGGCTCCGCACCGAACAGGCTCTCACCCAGCAGGGGCTGGCGGCCAAGCTCGGCATATCGGCCAGCTATCTGAACCTCATCGAGCACGAGCAGCGCCCGGTCACGGCCGCGCTGCTGATCAAGCTGGCGGAGACGCTGAAGGTCGATCTGGCATCACTGTCCGGGAGCCAGGAGCGGCAGTTGGAGGCCGGGTTGCGGGAGGTGTTTGCGGACCCGTTGCTCGACCAGCAGGTGGACGGGCGGGACCTGGCCGCGCTCGCCTCCGACAGCCCGGCGGCCGCGCGCGGCATCCTGGCGCTCTACCGCGCCTGGCGCGTCGCGCGGGAGGAGAGCAGCGGCCTTGCGCTGCCGTCCGGCCGGCGGCTGCTGATGCCGAACGAGGAGGCGCGCGACGCCATCCACGAGCGGGCCAATCATTTCCCGGACCTCGAGGCTGCGGCGGAGGCGATCGCGCGCACGCTGCCCCCGGTTCCGGCCGACCGGGATTACGCGATCATCGACCGCCTGCGCCGCTCGCACGGGCTGCAGGTCGAGGTCGGTCCGCTCGAGGGCGCGCTGCGCCGGTACGAGCCGGGCAGGCGCCGGTTCGCGCTGTCGGAGCAGCTGCCGCGGGCCAGCCAGGCGTTCCACCTTGCGTTCCAACTGGTGCTGCTGGAGGCGCGGGACGCGATCGAGGCGCAGATCGTGGCCATTGCCCCGACTTCGACGGAGGCCGGGGCGCTGATCCGGCTCGGGCTGCTGAACTACACGGCGGCCGCCGTCTTGCTGCCGTATGGGCCGTTCCGGCAGGCGGCGGCGGCGCTCCGGCACGACATCGATGGGATCGCGGCGCGGTTTGGGGCGAGCTACGAGCAGGTGTGCCAGCGGCTCTCCTCGCTGCAGCGGACGGGCGCGCGGGGCGTGCCGTTCTTCTTCCTGCGGGTCGATCCGGCGGGGAACGTCAGCAAACGGTTCTCGGCGGCCGGGTTCCCGTTCTCCCGGTTCGGCGGCTCGTGCCCGCGCTGGGTGGTGCATGGCGCGTTCGGGCAGCCCGGGCGAATCCACGTCCAGGTGGCGCAACTGCCGGACGGGGCGACGTTCCTGTGCTTCGCCCGGTCCGTCATCGGCCGTGCCGCCCGTTGGGGCGAGCCGCCGCCCACCCATGTCATCGCAATGGGCTGCGACATCGGGCACGCCGCGTCGCTGGTCTATGCGGACGGCATCGACGTGGAGCGGGCGGCGGTCGGGATCGGGCTGTCGTGCCGGCTGTGCGACCGGGAGGGCTGCCGGAGCCGGGCCTTCCCGCCGCTGGAGCACCGCCTCGTGCTCGACCCGGCGCTGGGCAGCGCCAGCCCCTACCGTTTCGAGCCGAAACCCCCGCGAGGATCGTCCGAGCATGGCTAGTCTGAGCAATAAGGTGGCGATCGTGACGGGGGCGGGGAGCGTGGGGCCGGGCTGGGGCAACGGCAAGGCGACCGCGGTGCTGCTGGCGCGCGAGGGGGCCTCGGTGTTCCTGCTCGACATCGTCGACGAGGCGGTGCGCGAGACGGCGCAGATCATCCGCGGGGAGGGCGGGGCGTGCGAGACGGCGCTCGCCGACATGCTGGTTGCCGGCGAGGTGGAGGGCGCCGTTCAGGCCTGCCTCGACCGGTTTGGCCGGCTCGACATCCTGGTCAACAACGTCGGCGGGTCGCATCCGGGATCGGCGGTGGACATGAGCGAGGCGGTCTGGGACCGCCAGATCGACTTCAATCTGAAGACGGCGTTCCTCGGCTGCAAATATGCGCTGCCGCCGATGCTGGCGCAGCGGTCGGGCGCGATCGTCAACCTCTCGTCGGTGGCGGGAATGCGGGTGCTCGCGGGGCGCTCGCACGTGGCCTACACGGCGAGCAAGGCGGGGATTATCGCGTTCTCAAAGTCGGTGGCGCTGACGCATGCCAAGGACGGGATCCGCTGCAACACGGTGGTGCCCGGGCTGATGCACACGCCGCTCGTGGAGGCGCGGTTGCTGACGCAACTCGGGGCGAACGATGCTACGGCGCTAATCGAAAGCCGCAACCGGCAGGTGCCGATCGGGCGCATGGGCGATGCGTGGGACGTCGCCTACGCGGTCCGCTTCCTGGTGTCGGACGAGGCCCGCTACGTTACGGGGACGGAGATCGTAGTGGACGGCGGGCTGACGGCAGCCGGGCCGGGCTAGCGGGAAGCCATGTCCATCGGATGCTGGTGCGACGCTGCGGCGAGGTTGTGCTGGTAAACCCGGCCGGCGATCAGCACCAGGGCAACGGACCAGAACACCGCGACCGCCATGTTGCGCGCGCGACGGGTAACGCTGGACCGTGGCCGGACGGGAGCGGCCGGGTCGCCGAACGCATCGTAGTCCGAAGTGTGTGAGGCCGTGTCCATGAACATCAATGTCGCGCTTGGGCCGTTGGCGATCAATGAACGGGATTTCTGAAGTTCAGGTCCGGAGGAGAGTTCACTTCTCTCGTGGCCAGCGCCAATGGAAATTTGCTCTTAACACACCCGTCAGGCGTCGACGGCCTCGGTGGCGCGCATGGAGGGGCGGGTGCTGAACGTGGCGTGCCAGTCTGCCAGGGCCGGGTGCGTGCCGCGCCAGTCGAGGGCACCAAAGCGGAAATCGATGTAGGACAGCGCGCAGCCCAGGGTGATGTGCGCGAGGCCGGCCGGGCCAGGGGGCGTGTGGGTCGACGCGCGCTCGAACCATGCCAGCGTGCCGGTTACCTTGGTGCCGAACGCGTCGATCCAGGCAGGCGTTTGCGCGTGGGACGGCTTGTCACGCTCGTTGCGCCACAGCACCAGGTTTTCCAGCAGGCCGTTCGCCAGCGCGTGCCGGGTCAGCTCCGCCCAGCGAAGCGGTCCCGGTTGCGGGAGCAGCCGGTGGCCGCCGGCGAGCCAGTCGAGATACTCGCAGATCAGGAGTGAATTGGCCAGAACCGTGCCGTCGGCCAGTAGCAGCGTCGGGATCCGGCCAAGCGGATTGATGGACAGAAGGTCGAGATTCGGGGCTCCCATCGCGACCAGGGTGGGCCGGCGGTCGATCCGGTCGCCGAGGCCGAGCTCGATGGCCGCGACCATCACCTTTCGCACGAAGGGCGAGCGGGGCGACCAGTGCAGGACCAAGCGAGGCGCTGTGCTATCCGTCATCGTTCCTTGCCGTCTCGCCGAGGGTATAGCGGGAGACGTGGGGTTTAGGCCACCGCCCGGCCGCGCCAGACGTCGACGACGCGCTCCAGCACCTTTTCGTCCGGCTCCTCCTGTTGCCAGGACTCTGAGAAGCGCGCCGAGTTGCTGCGCGGTTGGCGGTCTGGCTCGAGCGGGCTGAGGCGGACGCGCATCGGCACCGCCACGCCTTCGCCCACGACGATGGCCTCCCCGTTGCTGAGCAGCGGCAGCGAGCCGACGAGGGCGGAGGAGGCGTCCGGCAGCGCGGCCTGGATGACGTCCTGATCGGCGGTGCTGACCATACGGAACGCGAAGACCGTGCTGCACTGCGAGAGAATGGAAACCGCGAGTTCCGTAGGGCGCTGGCTCAGCAGGCCGAGGCTGATGCCGTATTTGCGCCCCTCTTTGGCGATGCGTGCCAGGCTTTGCTTGGCGGGCTCGAAGCCCAGTGCTGCGTCTTGTGGGGCGTAGCGATGGGCTTCCTCGCAGACGAGCAGCAGCGGCGTGCGCTGCCCGATGGAGACCGCAAGGCTGAAGGCGAGGCGGGCGACGACCGCGACGACGACGTTGAGGATTTCGCTCGAGATGCCCGAGAGGTCCAGCCGGCAGATCGGGCGGCCCCTGGTGGGCAGCCGGAAGAGTTGACCCAGGATGGCGGCGAGATCGTCGAGGAGGAAGATCTCGTTGGGAAACATGAAGGCGTAGCGCGGGTCACCCTGGACCGCGGCCAGGCTTCCCTTCAGCTTGAGCAACGGGCCGAGGGACGATTGATTGTTCAGCCGCCCGGTTTCCGCGTCGAGCTGGTAGGTGAGCTCGGCCATCGTATAGGGGGTCGGCGTGTCGACGGTGACGTTGGCCGTGTTGAACTTGCCGTTCGCGTGGGCGAGCCGGGCCTTCAGCACCAGCTGGCGAAGCACCGAGATCTCGGTCGCGAGCGTGGGCTGTTCGTTGCCGAACAAGATTTCGGTCAGCTCGTCGAACTCGAGCAACCAGTGGGGCAGGCGCAAGCGGTCGATGGTGAGATGTTCGGCCTGCTCGCCGAAGGCGGTGCCGTATTCGCCGTGCGAGTTGAGCAGGAGGATGTGTCCGTTCGGGTTGGCGTTGACGATCCCTTGCAGCAGCAGGGCGAGCGCACAGCTCTTGCCGGTTCCGGTGGCGCCGACAATGGCAAAATGCCGCACCAGCAGGTCGTCGACCTTGACGTGGGCCGCGACGGTCGCGTCCTGCTGTATGGTGCCGATCTTGATGGTCTGACGCCGCGACCGGGCAAAGACCGCCTCGGTATCGAGGCTGCTCGCGGATTGCACGGGATCGTCCAGTCCCGGCATGCTCGACACGCCGCGACGGAACAGGCGGTCGTCGTCGCCGGCCGGGATTTCGCCTACGACGGAGATCTCCGCCAGGCGCGGTTCGATGCCCGCGTCGTCATGGCGCAGCATCGGGATGGTCAGCCCTTCCACTAGGCCGAACACCACGGCGTCCGGGCGGGCGATCTTGACCAGCGAGCCCACCTGCAGCGAGGCATCGGCCTGGCCGTCCGCATCGAGGACTGCCACGACCCGGCCGCCCGAGACGGACACGACGCGGCCGATCCGGCTCGGGCCGATGAGCTCGGTGGGCAGCATCACCGCTTGCTCGCTCGGTATGGGCTTGGTCATCGGGCATGGATCCGGGTCGGGAGGGAAACGAAGTCGGTCGACGGCCCGGCACGCTCGAAGAACGGCTGGCGACGTGCCAGCCGCTCCTGCATCGCGGCAGCCGGCATGGGTCTGCCGAACAGGAAGCCCTGTCCGTATTCGCAGCGCGTCGAGCGCATGAAGTCGGCCTGCTCGGTCGTCTCGACACCCTCGGCGACGACGGACAGGCGCAGGCTGTGGGCCAAGCCGACCATGGCGGTGGCGACGGCAGCCGCATCCTCGTCCAACGCGACCTCGCTGACGAACGACCGATCGATCTTGATCTTGTCGACGGGCAGCTTGCGCAGGTAGCTCAGCGACGAATACCCGGTCCCGAAATCGTCGATGGCGAGGGTCACGCCCAACGCGGCCAAAGCGCGCAGCACTTCGATGGCGTCGCGCATGTCTTGCATGATGCCCGTCTCGGTGATCTCCAGTTCGAGACGTGACGGGCAGAGGCCGGTGGCCGACAGCGCCTGCGCCACAACCCGGGGGACGTCGCTGCCCTTGAACTGCGCGGTCGCCAGATTGACCGCGACGCGCAGGTCCGCGAGGCCGGCGTTCGACCAGGCCAACACCTGGCGGCAGCTCTCGTGGAGGATCCAGCCGCCGAGATTGTTGATCAATCCGGACCGCTCCGCGATCGGCACGAATTCATCGGGAAAGACGGCGCCATGGCCTGGATGGGTCCAGCGCAGCAGCGCCTCGACCCCCAGCAGGCGTCCGCTGACGAGGTCGATCTGCGGCTGATAGGCGACCGTCACCTGATCGAGCGGCACCGCTTCGTGCAGCGCTTGCTCGAGCGAGGCGCGACGCCGGACCTCTGCCTCGAGCGCGTTGTCGAACATCTGGACGCAGTTGCGGCCATCCTGCTTGGCCCGGTACATGGCGATGTCACCGTTGCTCAGCAGCGTGCCGACATCGTCGCCGTCCTGGGGGCAGAGCGTGCAGCCGATCGAGACGCCGACGAAGACGCGGTGGCCGACCAGGGTGACCGGTTCCAGAAGATGGGTCCGGATCCGTTGAGCAAGGGCCAAGGCTCCGTCGGCATCGATATCGGGCACCCACAGCGCGAACTCATCGCCGCCCATGCGCGACACCATGGCGTCTCCCCGCAGGCAGGAGCGCAGCCGCTCCGACACAACCCGGAGCAGCGCGTCGCCGGCAGCGTGTCCCAGCGTGTCGTTCACGTCCTTGAAGTGGTCGAGGTCGAGATAGAGCAGCGCGAGGCTGCGGCCGCTGGTCCGCGCCGTCTCGATCCCGTTGGCCAGCCGTTCGGAGAGGAGCGCGCGGTTCGGCAGGCCGGTCAGTGGATCGTGGGTCGCAAGATGTGTCAGCCGCGACTGCACCTCCTGCCGATGCTTCATTTCGGCGCGGAGCGCATCGCTCGACGCGATGGCCTCGCGTGCGGCCATGCGGGCCTGCTCGGCTTGCCGCTCGGCCTGCTCCTTGGCGGCCCGCAACGCTGTCATGGCGAGTTGCCGCTCGCACATGAGGCCCAACTGGTCGGAATACCGGTCGAGCAAAGTGCTTGGGACCGACCGCCGCCTGGCGCGCTTGCGTACGAGGTCTTGCATGTCGCCCCAGGTCACCCCGCCGTTCGTCCCCAAGTCATCGTGCAGTCCCCGAGGGGAGATTAGGCTGGAAAGGTTTACAGACCGTTGACGGCCGCGCTGGGTCGGGCCGTGGGTCGGCTTTACGGACCGGTCGCTTTGCGGCAGTCTCGGCCGCAACGAAAAGAGAGCGGCACCATGGGGAGATTGTCTCGGCTCGCGCTCGGATTGCTCGTCATTGCCGGGCCGCTGCACGCCGCCGAGGTGCGGGTGACCTGTTACGCCGACGGCAACGAATGCGATGTGCTGCGCCAACTCGCCACATCGTTCACGGCGTCGCATGCGGGGACCACGATCAGCGTGGACCAGGTGCCCTACAAGACGATCCTCGAGAGCCTTCCGGTCCAGTTGGCGGCGGGCAATGGCCCCGACATCGCCCGCGTGACCGATTTCGGGACGATGGCGCCGTATCTGCTCGACATCGGTCCGATGCTGCCCGACCGCGACTACTGGGAGCAGAACTACGGCGCCACGCTGGCCTGGATGCGGCCGCACCAGGGTGACCACGGGATCTACGGCCTGCTCAGCCAGCTCACGATCACCGGGTTGTACGTCAACGCGAGCTTGTTCGAGCAGGCCAACCTGCCGCTGCCCGGGCCGAAGGCGACATGGGACGAGTGGGCGGCGACGCTGCGCAAGGTGGCCAAGGCGACGGGCGTTCCATACGGCATGGGATGGGACCGCAGTGGCCACCGCTTCGGCGGCCCGGCCGTGTCCTACGGCGCCCAGTATTTCGCCGACGGCAAGCCGGCCGTGGTCGATGACGGCTTCAAACAGGCGGCCAACCGGTTCGTGGCGTGGAACGCGGACGGCACTGCCGACCGCGACGTCTGGGCGGCGTCGGGCGGCGGCTACCGCGACGCGTTCGAGGAGTTCGCCAACGGCAAGATCGTCGCCTACCTGTCCGGCAGCTGGCAGCTCTCGCGCATGCAGAAGCAGATCGGCGACGGTTTCGATTGGCAAGCGGTGCCGAACCCGTGCGGCCCGGCGGCCTGCAGCGGCATGCCGGGCGGGGCTGCCTACGTGGCGCTGAAGACGAGCAAGAACCCCAAGGAGGTCGCGGCCTTCCTCGACTACCTCGCGTCCGAGCCGGTGTATCGCAAGATGATGGAGGCGACCGTCAACGTGCCGGCGAACGTGGCGCTGCAATCGGCGGCGCTGAGCTATGATCTGTCGCCGGCGGGCAAGCAGGCGATGGCGGTGTTCTCGCAGTCGGCCACGGCGCTGGCGCCGGTCGCCTACCAGCTGCAGGGCTATCGCTACAACCGGGTGATCTTCGATGCGACGGCGGATCGGCTGAGCCAGGTGATCGCGGGCCAGATCTCGCTCGACCAGGCCTACGAGCGGATCGCGTCGGACATCGCCAGCCGCCTCGCTGCCGCCCAAAAGTAGTGATGCGCGGCGCGGCCTGGTCGCTCTATTCGGGGGTGATGAACCTGCCGGAGCGGCCGCTGCGGTCGTTGCAGGCGCGGTTGGCCGGCGGGCGGATGGGATGGCTGTTCGTCACGCCCAACCTGGTCGTGTTCAGCCTGTTCACCTTCCTACCGATCGGGTTCGACATCTACTATGCGCTGACCGGCGGCACCGGGCTGCTGCCGGGCCAGCGGCCCTATGTCGGTGGCGACAATTTCGGGCAGTTGCTGGCCTGCCAGAGCTACACGGACCCCACCAGCTGCACGATCGACCTGTTCTGGTTCGGGGTGTGGAACACGCTCAAATTCGTGGCGCTGCAGGTCGGGCTGATGGTCTTGTTCAGCCTGGTGACCGCGCTGGCGCTGAACCAGAGGATCCGGGGGCGAGGGTTCTTCCGTGCGGCGCTGTTCTATCCGGTGCTGCTCTCGCCGGTGGTGGTGGCGCTGATCTGGAAATGGGTGCTGGCCCGGGACGGGGTGCTGAACGCGGCGGTGCAGGGGGTGGGTCTGACGCCGGTCAACTGGCTGCTGGAGGCGAACTGGGCGTTCCTGTGGACGGTGTTCGTCAGCATCTGGGCGCATATGGGGTTCTACACGCTGATTTTGCTCGCCGGGCTGCAGGCGATCCCGGCGGACATCTACGAGGCGGCGGCGATGGATGCGGCGCCGCCGTGGCGGGTGTTCCGCCGGGTCACGCTGCCGCTGCTGATGCCGAGCCTGCTGGTAGTGGCGGTGCTGGCGCTGATCCGGGCGGTGCAGATCTTCGACGAGGTGTGGGTGCTGACGGGCGGAGGCCCCGGGAGTGCGACGACGTATCTGGTGCAGTTCATCTACAGCACCGGCTTTGCGCAGCAGGTGCGGCAATATGGCCTCGCCTCGGCGGCGTCCCTGCTGTTGGCCGGCGTGCTGATGGTGCTCACGCTGATGCAGCTCACGCTGATGCGCCGCTCGCGTGCGTAAGTTCCTCACTGCGCGGCGGGGCGATTGGACCGATTGGGCCTGCTACGCCTATCTCGCGCTGGGCGTGCTGGTGATGTTCGGGCCGATCCTCTGGCTGGTGGCGTCGTCGTTCAAGAGCCCGGCCGGCCTGAACGTCTATCCGCCGACCTTGCTGCCCTGGGAGCAGGCGCGGGCCAGCGTGCCGAACGCGGCCAACCCGCTGCCGCTGTTCAAGATCACCGCGGGCCCGGAGGCCGGCAAAACGCTGGCCGAGGTGCGCCGCATCGGACTGCAGGCGCAGATGGTCGACCCGGCTGCCGGTGGCCCGGTGGTCCGCGTCCCGGCCGGCGACCGCGAGCGGGTCATGCAGCTGCACGCCGCGACCGAGAACTACACCGAGTTGCTCGAGCGGTTCAGCTTCGGGCGCTACCTGTGGAACAGTGTGTTCATCACGGCGGTGGCGACGGTGCTGACGCTGCTGGTCAACTCGATGGCGGCGTTCGGGCTGTCGAAGTTCCGCTTTCCCGGCCGCGAGCCTGTGTTCCTGCTGATTCTGGCGACGCTGATGGTGCCGCCGACGATCGTGCTGGTGCCGAACTACCTGATCGCCGCGAAGCTCGGGCTGGTCGATAGCCTCTGGGGGGTGATCTGGCCGGCGGTGGCGACGCCGACCGGGGTGTTCCTGCTGCGGCAATACATGCTGACGCTGCCGGACGACCTGATCGAGGCCGCGCGGATGGACAATGCCAGCGAATGGCGGATTTACTGGCGCATCGTGCTGCCGCTCTCGGCGCCGGCGCTGGCGGTGCTCGCGATCTTCTCGGTGATGTGGCGCTGGAACGATTTTCTCTGGCCCATGGTGGTGTTGACCCGCAGCGAGAGCTTCACGCTGCCTCTAGCGCTGAACGCGTTCCAGGGCGAGCTGACGACGCAATGGAATTACGTGCTGTCGATGACGGTGGCGACGCTGCTGCCGATCACCGTCGTGTTCCTGTTCCTGCAGCGGCACATCGTTCAGGGCATCGCGTCGGCGGGGGTCAAGTAGGTGGCCGGGCTCGAGCTGCGCGGGATCGGCAAATCGTTCGGGGCCGTGGACGTGATCCACGACGTGAGTTTCGCGATCGGGGATGGCGAGTTCGTCGTGTTCGTGGGGCCGTCCGGCTGCGGCAAGTCGACGCTGCTGCGGATCATCTGCGGGCTCGAGACCGCCAGCCGCGGCGACGTCATGATCGGCGGCGAACGCGTCAACGACGTGTCGGCGTCGCGGCGGGGCCTGGCGTTGGTGTTTCAATCCTACGCGCTGTATCCGCACATGACGGTCTATCAGAACATGGCGTTCGGGCTGGAGAACCTGCGCACGCCGAAGGCGGAGATCGAGCGGCGCGTGCAGGAGGCGGCGCGGATGCTACGCCTGGATCAGCTTCTCGCTCGCAAGCCGACCGCACTGTCCGGCGGGCAGCGGCAGCGTGTGGCGATCGGGCGGGCGATCGTGCGCGAGCCCAGGATCTTCCTGTTCGACGAGCCCTTGTCGAACTTGGATGCTGAGTTGCGGGTGGGGATGCGGGCGGAACTGTCGCAGCTGCACAAGCGGCTGCAGACGACGATGATCTACGTGACGCACGACCAGGTCGAGGCGATGACGATGGCGGATCGGATCGTGGTGCTGCGCGCGGGCCGGGTCGAGCAGGTGGGCTCGCCGCTGGAGTTGTATAACCGGCCGGCCAACGCGTTCGTGGGCGGGTTCATCGGCTCGCCGCGGATGAACTTCTTCGAAGGCAAGGCGGCCGGCGGTGGGGTGGTCGACGTTCCGGGGCTGGGGCCGATGCAAGTGCCGGCGCGGTTGACGGAGGGGGACGCGGTGACGGTCGGGATCAGGCCGGAGCATGTGCGCGAGGGGGGTGGGGTGAACCCGGTCGAAGGCCGCGTCGGCGGGGTGGAGCAGCTTGGCGCCTCGAGCACGATCCGGCTGGACGCGCCGGAGTTGCTCGCGGTGGTCGCCGGGCAGACCCGGCTCCGCGACGGCGACCGCGCGACGGTGTCGCTGCCGCCCGAGGCGCTGCATGTGTTCGACGCGGAGGGGCGGCGGCTGTGACGCCGCTGCGGACGGCGCGGCTCGGGTCGCGGACCGAGCGCGGCGTCATCCTCGAGTTCGGCGGCGGACGGACGTGCCGGATCAGCGTGCTCGGTCCGTCGCTGGTCCGAGTCCTGCACCTGCAGGACGGCGCGGCTCGGCTCGGGCGGACCTGGACCGTGCTGGCGCCCGGTTCGGACGACACCGCGTGGGAGGGCCGCGACCGGATGGACGAGCGCGCCTGGCCGATTCCAACATTCAGCGTAGAGCGCCTCGATCTCCCTCTCCCGCTGGCGGGAGAGGGCCGGGGTGAGGGTGGTCCGTCCAGCGCGACCGAGCCTTCAGCGGGTGGCCCCACCCTCACTCAACCCTCTCCCGCCAGCGGGAGAGGGCAAGTTTTCTTGCGGACAGCCGCTCTCACCCTCGACATAGCGCTCGATCCGTTCGGTCTCACGTGGAGGCTCCCCGACGGGCGCGTGTTCGCCGCTGACCGCAAGCATGGGCACGAGTTCTCCACGAACCGGCCCGACCTGGCGCATCACATGGCGCGCACGCCGGGCGACCGGTATTACGGGCTTGGCGACAAGACGGGGGCGCTCGATCTGCATGGCCGCCGGTTGCGGGTGGCCGCACTCGACAGCCTCGGCTACGACCCCGAGCGGGGCGATCCGCTCTACAAGCATTGGCCGTTCCTGCTCACCCGCGATGGCGCGACCGGCGCGTCGTATGGGCTGTATTACGACAACGGCGCGAGCGCCGCGTTCGACCTCGGCTGCGCCCACGACAATTATTACGGCCTGTTCCGCAGCTACGAGGCGCGCGACGGCGATCTGGATTATTATCTTTGGCTCGGCCCGTCCTTGGCCGACGTTACTCCCGGCTTCCTCGCGCTGACCGGCCGGACCGCGCTGCCGCCGCGCTGGACGTTGGGCTTTGCACAGACGACGATGGCGCTCGCCGACGAGCCGCAGGCCCAGGCCAAGATCGAGGCGTTCATCGATCAGTGCGTGGCGGCGCGCCTGCCGATCAGCAGCTTCCATTTCGGCTCCGGCTACACCTCGATCGGGCCGAAGCGCTACGTATTCAATTGGAACCGGGCGAAGTTTCCCGATGCAGCCGGGCTGATGGCCCGCTTCCATGCGGCTGGGATGAGGGTCGTCGCCAACCTCAAGCCGTGCCTGCTCGACGACCATCCGCGGTACGCCGATATCCGCGACCTCGCCGTGCGCGGCCCAGACGGCCCGATCGTCACGCAGTTCTGGGACGGGGAGGGCGCGCATCTCGACTTCACCCATCCTGCCGCGGTCCGCTGGTGGCAAGACGGGCTCTCCGAGGCCGTGCTCGGCAGCGGGATCGACGCCGGCTGGAACGACAACAACGAATACCCGCTGTGGGACGAGGACGCGACGTGCGACGGGTTCGGCGCCCCGCTCCCGCTCGAGCACGTGCGCGCGGTGCAGGCGTTGCTGATGACGCGCGCCACGCTCGAGCGGCAGCGGGCCGAGCAGCCCGGCCAGCGCAGCTTCACCATCACGCGTGCGGGCTGCCCCGGCATCCAGCGCTACGCCCAGACCTGGAGCGGCGACAACACGACGAGCTGGGAGACGCTCCGCTGGAACCTGCGCACCGGCCTGCAGATGAGCCTGTCCGGCATGTACAACACCGGCCACGACGTGGGCGGCTTCGCCGGGCCGGTGCCGGACGCCGAGATGCTCATCCGGTGGACGCAGTGCGGCTTGCTGCACCCCCGTTTCATCATGAACTCGTGGAAGCCCGGCGGCGTGTTCAACAGCCCGTTCCTGCACCCCGAGGGCACCGCCGCGATCGTCGAGGCGATCCGGCTGCGCTACCGTTTGGTGCCCTACCTATACAGTTTGATGGTGGAAGCAGCGGAGCGGAGCGCGCCGGTGATCCAGCCCACCTTCGTGGCGTTCGAGCATGATGAACACACCTTTGCCGACTGCGACGAGCTGATGCTCGGGCCGTTGCTGCTTGGGGCGCCGGTCGTTCGGCCCGGGGAGCGCGAGCGCACCGTCTATTTGCCGGCCGGGCCGGAGCGCTGGTTCGATGTCCATACGGGGGAACGCTACGCGGCCGGCGCCACGGCACGGGTGCCGGCGCCGCTGGAGCGCCTTCCGTTGCTCGCCGCGGCCGGCGCGATCATCCCGACCACGGCGCGGGACGGGCTGCACGACGAGGCTTCGCGCCGGGTGCTGATCTTCCCCGGACCCGGCGCCGGCGAGAGCCGCTTCGCGCTGCACGAGGACGACGGCTTCAGCGCCGCCGGGCCGCGGACGACAGTATTCTTCCACCTGCGATGGACGCCGGACACGGTCACCTTGAGCGCCGCGCCCGCCGGCGACTACGACTTGCCGTACGATCGGATCGAGACGGTGCTCCCCGCTGGCGATGGCCGCCGGCTGGATCTCGACGGCGCCTTGCTCGCCCGGTGATCGAGGTCACCCCTCGGGCCGACGGCTTCGACGTCCATCTCGATGGCCGCCACCTGATCGCCCATCGCCACGAGCGGCCGCTGCTGGAACTCGGCCGCGGCGAGCCGCTGGTCACGATGTATCGCGGTAATTTCGCCATCGCCGACCGCGTGCTGGAGCGGACGCCGCAGCGCCAGGCGACCGTCACCAGCGACGGGGCGGGCTGGCGGATCGCGTTCGACGGTGCGGTCATCCGATTGTCAGGCAACGCGCTCAGCTTCGAGCATGTCGCGCCAGGCGTGAACCGCGTCTGGCTCAGCCTGGTCGCCGCGCCGGGCGAGCACGTCTGGGGCGGGGGCGAGCAGATGTCCTACCTCGACCTGCGCGGCCGTCGCTACCCGATCTGGACCAGCGAGCCGGGCGTTGGGCGCGACAAGGCCACGGCCATCACCCAGCAGGCCGACGCCGAGGGCAATGCCGGCGGCGATTACTGGACCACCAACTATCCCCAGCCCACCTTCCTGTCCTCGCGCGGGTTCGCCGTGCATGTCGAGACCACCGCCTATGCGGTGCTCGATTTCGAGGGTCACGACCGCCATGGGATCGAGACTTGGGCGGTCCCGGATCGCGTCGAATTCTATGCCGCGCCGGACACCGCCGGGCTGGTGCGCGCGCTGGCGCAGCGCTTTGGGGGCGCTGCCGACCTGCCGGACTGGATCCTCGGCGGCGTCATCATCGGGTTGAAAGACGGGCTCGCCAGCTTCGACCGGCTCGAGCGCATCATAGCGGCGGGCGTGGACGTCGCGGCGCTGTGGTGCGAGGATTGGGCCGGCGTGCGCGAGACCAGCTTCGGCACGCGGCTGTTCTGGAACTGGCGCTGGAGCGAGCGGCGCTACCCGGACCTGCCGGACCGGATCGCGGCCCTGCCGACCCGGTTCATGGGCTATGTCAGCCCCTATCTCTGCCGCGACGGGGACCTGTTCGCGGAGGCCGAGCGATCCGGCGTATTCGCCCGCGATCGGTCGGGCGGAACCTACCTAGTCGATTTCGGCGAGTTCGACTGCGGCGTGGTCGACTTCACCAGCCCGGACGCGACCGCCTGGTTCCAGCGCCGCATCCTGCGGGAGACCATGCTCGGCATCGGCATGTCGGGCTGGATGGCCGATTTCGGGGAGTACCTGCCGACGGACCTCGTTTTGGCGCAGGGTGATCCGATGCGGCTGCATAACGACTGGCCCAGGCTGTGGGCCCGCGCCAACGCAGAATCGATCGGGGATCGCGACGCGGTGTTCTTCATGCGGTCGGGGTCGACCGGGTCGCAGGCGCACTGCCCGTTGCTGTGGGCGGGTGACCAGTGCGTCGATTTCTCCCGCCATGACGGGATCGGCACCGTCATCACCGCCGCGCTCTCGGCCGGGCTGGTCGGCAACCGCGCGCACCACTCCGACATCGGTGGCTACACCAGCCTGTTCGGGGTGCGCCGCACGAAGGAGTTGCTGCTGCGCTGGATCGACATGGCCGCGTTCACGCCCGTGATGCGCACGCACGAGGGCAATCGCCCGCGCGAGAACCTACAGGTCGATAGCGACGATGCGATCCTGGCGCATCTCGCCCGCATGACCCGGCTGCACATCGCCCTGCGGCCCTACACGCGGGCGGCGCTGGCCGAACCCGGCCTGCCGGCGCAGCGCCCGCTGTTCCTGCATTTTTCCGACGATGCAGCGACTTTTGCGCTGCAGGAGAGCTATCTGTACGGGCGCGATCTCCTGGTCGCGCCGGTCATCCGCGCCGGCGCCGACGCCTGGCCGGTTTACCTGCCGCGAGGGGTGGACTGGGTGCACCTGTGGTCCGGCACGCGGTTCGCCGGCGGCCGGACGGTCGGCGTTGCCGCCCCGATCGGCGAGCCCCCGGTGTTCTGGCGCGAGGACAGCGCCTTTGCTGGGTTATTCGGACGGATCAGGGCGGACAGCCAGGCTTAGTCCATGGCTGCATGCGCCGGGTCGGGTTTGATTGCTGTGGGCGGGCGCTTCATGAGCAGGAGAAGCAGCACGGACGGCGCGGTGACGATCAGCATGGCGCGAAAATCGTCGAGATAGGCGATGATGTTGGCCTGCTGGTTGACGAGTTGGTCCAGCAGGGCCGCGCCTTTGGGCGTCGACGGCGCCAGCATCTGCATCGCGCGGCTGCCGGAATGCATGATGGGGCTGAACGGAGTGATGTGCGCGCCCAGTTCGGCGTGGTTGACCTGCAGGTTGCGCGCGAGCAGGGTCGACGCCGCCGAGACGCCGATCGCGCTGCCCACGTTGCGGAGCAGCGACAGCAGCGACGTCCCTTCCGTGCGCAGGTCCGCGGGGAGCGTTGCGAAGGCGATCACCTGCAGCGGGATGAACACGAAGCCGAGCCCGGCGCCTTGCACGAGGATGTTCAGGATCACGGTCCAGCGGTCCACGTCCGGCGTCCAGGCCGTCATGCGCCACAGGCTCCACGAGAGCAGCGCTACCCCGAGCGCCATCAGCTTGCGCGGGTCGACCCGGCTCGACAGCCGCCCGGCGATCATCATGGCGCCCATGGTGCCGAAGCCGCGCGGGGCCATCACCAGGCCCGCTGTCGCCACGGGATAGTTGGCCAGCGTCTGCAGCCACGGCGCCAGCAGGGCGGACGACGCCAGCAGCACCATGCCGACCGCGAACATGACCAGCAGGCTGACCGATAGGTTCCGGTCCTTGAACAGGCGGGGCGAGATGAAGGGGTGATCGGCCGTCAGCAGGTGGGTGACGAACAGATAGAGGCCGAGCCCGCCCAGCACGGCCTCGACCACGATCTCGCGCGAGCCAAACCAATCCTGATCCTGCCCGCGGTCGAGCATGAGCTGGAAGGCGCCCAATCCCAACGCCAGCACGCCGAAGCCGAGGAAGTCGAACCGCAGACCGGCCTTACCGTCGCCCTTCGGCAGGAACAGCCATAGCCCGACCGTGGCCAGCACGCCGAACGGCAGGTTGACGAAGAACACGTAGCGCCAGTTGTAGAGGTCGGTCAGGTAGCCGCCGAGCGTCGGCCCCAGGATCGGCCCGACCATTACCCCCATGCCCCACAGCGCCATGGCGGAACCGCGCTGCTCCGGCGGATAGATGTCGAGCATGGTGGCCTGGCTGAGTGGGACGAGCGCGGCGCCGAACACGCCCTGCAGCAGCCGGAACAGCACCATCTGTTCGAGCGACCGCGCGACGCCGCAGAGCATGGAGGCCGCGGTGAAGCCGATCAGGCAGAGCAGGAACAGGTTCTTGCGGCCGAACCGCGCCGACAGCCAGCCGACCGGCGCCGTCATGATGGCGGCGGCCACGATATAGCTGGTCAGCACCCAGGTGATCTGGTCGGTGGTCGCGGACAGGCTGCCCTGCATATAGGGCAGGGCCACGTTGGCAATCGTGCTGTCGAGCGCCTGCATAAGCGTCGCCACCATGGCGCAGACGGTGATGATGCCGCGGTGCTTGACCGGGTTCACCGGGATGCTCCTACCAGAGGTCGCGCAGGGAACGCGTGTGGCCGGTGTCGATGCTGGTCACCACGCTCATGCCGGCCCGCAGCGGCGGATCGCCCGGGGCCTGCTCCAGGCTGATACGGACCATGATGCGCTGCACGACCTTGACCCAGTTGCCGCTGCTATTCTGCGCGGGGAGGATCGAGAACTCGCTGCCGCTCGCCGGCGCGATCGAGTTGACCCGGCCGGCCCAAACGCGCCCCGGATACGTGTCGACCGTGACATCGACCTTGTCGCCGGGCCGGACATAGGTCAGCTCGGTCTCCTTCGGGTTGGCTTCGACCCAAGCGCGCTCGGCCGAGACCAGGCCGAAGGCCGCGGTGCTGGACCCCAGATACATGCCGGGCGAGACCGCCTCGACGCCGGTGACGATGCCTGACATGGGCGCCAACACGGTGGCATGGTCCAACTGCCGCTGCGCCTCGTCCACCTGGGACCGGGCCTGCTTGTATGCGGGCAGGGTGGTGACGTCCGCGTCGGCATTGCCGCCCAGGCGGGCGAGCTGGACCTGGGCCGCGGCCTTTGCCGATTCCAACGCCTGCTGATCGACTTGGAGCTGGAACTTGGCATCGTCGAAGGATTGCCGGGACACGTCGCCGCCCCGGACGAGATTGTTGACGCGATCGTATCGCGCCTGGTCCAGCTGGACCTGCGCCGCCTTGGCTGCGGCGTCGCGAAGCATGCGCTCGTAGTCGCGCTTGGTGGCCGCCAGGATCAGCCCGGTCTGCGCCAGGTTGGCCTGGGCTGCTTCGAGCGCGATGCGGAACTGGCGGTCGTCGAGCCTGAGCAGCACATCGCCCGTCTTGACCTCCTGGCCCTCGTGGACCGGAACGGAGGCGATCAGGCCGGACACGTCCGTCGCGACCGCAATCCGGCTCGCCTGGACATAGGCGTTGTCGATGTCGACGTAACGGCCGCCGTTCAGCCAGAAATACAGCGATCCCAGGCCGACCGCGGCGACCCCGCCCAGCATCAGCACCGGACGAAGCCAGCGCCGGCGCGGCCGCACGACCGTTGCGGCCTGGTTCGGCGGCAGATCGCGCGCCGACGTGACGGCCTGTGACATCAGACTGTGCCCTCCATTTGAGCTTTGACCTCTGGATTGCGGGACAACGTGGCCCGGATGGTGGTGAGCGCGGCGATGACGGCCTGGACTTCGCCGGGCTCGAGCCGCGCGGTCACATGGGCGAACAACGCCTCGCGTTGCTGACCGAGGGCGTCCAGCACCGGCTCGACGCCGGGAAGAAGATGCAGCCGCCAGACCCGGCGGTCCGCCGGATCGGGCCGCCGCTCGAGCAGGCCGCGCATCTCCAGCCGATCGACCAGACGGGCGACCGTGATCGGCTCGACCTCCAGCTTCTCCGCGAGTTCCTTTTGCGACAGGCCCGGCTGGCGATCGAGCCAGACCAGGATGAGCCATTGCGCCCGGGTCATGCCGTGCGCCCGCGCCCGGCGGTCTGCCTCGACGCGGATCAGGCGGCCGACGTCGCCGATGAGCACGAGAAGGTCAGACGGATGCGACACGCACGTGATAATAAGCAACGTTACGAGTTTTGCAAGCGGCACGGCAGCCCCGTGACCGCGTCGGTTGTCGCTGGCGGGATGCTCCCCACACTCGCTCCATGAGGAAACCTTTGAAATTGCTGATTGCCGAAAGCGAGACGGCGGAGGCTCGGCGGCAGCGGCGGGACAGCACCGGGCGGTCCAGCGGCGAGACGTTCGCAGCCACGTTGACCGACCTGCAGCCCGGTTGCACGGTCGAGCTCACGCGACCGGTCGAGGAGGGCGCCGCGGAGTGGTCGAGCGATGTGCTGGCCCGATACGACGGCATCTTCTTGAGCGGCTCGCCGCTGCACACGTGGGAGGACAGCCCGGCCGTGCGGCGGCACAAGCGGTTCATGGAGGCGGCCTTCCTGTCGGAAACGCCCTGCTTCGGATCGTGCGCCGGGCTGCAGGTGGCGGTGGCGGTGGCCGGTGGGTCGGTCCGATCCAAGCCGGGATCGTATGAGGCCGGACTGGCCCGGCGCATCTGCGCGACCGAAGCGGGACGGAGCCACCCGTTGCTGGACGGCCGGCCCGCCAGCTGGGATGCGCTCTGCGTCCACTCCGACGAGGTCGAACAGTTGCCTCCGGCTGCGACGCTGCTGGCGAGCAACGCGTCGACGACGGTGCAGGCCGCCGAAGTCAGGCTGGGGCCGGGACTGTTCTGGGGCGTGCAGTATCATCCCGAGTTGCCGCCCGGCGAGATCGGCGACGCGCTGCGCCGGCAGTCGAAGGGGATCATCGAGCAGGAGCTGGCCCGCTCGCCCGATGAGGTGGAGATGGTAGCCGGGCTGCTGGACGAATTGGACGCCGAGCCGGATCGAGCCGATCTGCAATGGCGGCTCGGCACCAACGAGCAGGTGGCCGACAAGGCACGCCGCACGCTGGAACTTCGGAACTTCCTCCATCATCTCGTCGTGCCGACCCGGGACCGGCGCCGACCGCAACGGTAGGGCTGCGGCGGACGTTGTGGCTTCGAGGCTCGGGTCAGGACACGCGATGCGATTGCGGGATTGCCACAACTTCCACGATTTTCGCCGCATGGCGCGGCAGCGCCTGCCGAGCCCGATCTTCAACTACATCGACGGGGCTGCTGACGACGAGGTCACCTACCGCCGCAACACCGCCGCGTTCGAGGAGTGCGACCTGGTGCCCAGCGTGTTGCAGGGCGTGCGGGAGGTCGACCTTTCGACGACGGTGTTGGGGCAGCGGCTCGCCCTGCCGTTCTACTGTTCGCCGACCGCGTTGCAGCGCCTGTTCCATCATGACGGGGAGCGCGCGGTGGCGGCGGCCGCGGGCAAGTACGGCACCATGTTCGGCGTGTCCTCGCTGGGCACGACGAGCCTGGAGGAAGCCCGGCGCCTCAGCAGCGGTCCGCAGGTGTATCAATTCTACTTCCACAAGGATCGCGCGCTGAACCGCGAGATGATGGCGCGCGCCAAGCAGGCGGGCGTGCAGGTGATGATGCTGACGGTGGACAGCATCACCGGCGGCAATCGCGAGCGCGACAAGCGGACAGGATTTGCCATCCCGTTCCGGCTGAATGCGGCCGGAGCCTCGCAGTTCGCCATCAAGCCGGCGTGGGCGGTGAACTACGTCCGCCAGGGCGCCTTCCGGCTGCCGCAACTGGAGAACCACGTCGACATGGGGCGCGGCGCGATGTCGATCAGCCACTACTTCACCGAGATGCTCGACCCGTCGCTGGACTGGGACGACGTGGCGGCGATGGTGCGGGAATGGGATGGCCAGTTCTGCCTCAAGGGCGTCATGACGGGCGACGACGCCAAGCGCGCGGCATCCATCGGTTGCACCGGCGTCGTGGTGTCCAACCATGGCGGACGGCAGCTCGACGGGTCACGCGCGTCGTTCGATCAGCTCGCCGAGATCGTCGATGCCGCCGGCGACCGGCTCGACGTGCTGATGGATGGCGGGGTGCAGCGCGGCACGCATGTGCTGAAGGCGCTGTCGCTGGGCGCCAAGGCGGTCGGGGTGGGCCGCTACTACCTGTTCCCGCTGGCTGCCGCGGGACAGCCCGGCGTGGAGCGGGCGCTGGAGTTGATGCGCCACGAGCTCGAGCGGGCGATGAAACTGATGGGCTGCACCTCCGTGGCGCAGCTCGGGACCGGCAACCTCCGCTTCCGCCGCGGCTGACCTGCCGCTCCGTGCTGATCGGGGTCGCGCTGCCGTCGCAGAGTGGCGCCCAGGGTGGACAGCACGGGCACGCGCGGCTAGGAACCCTTGGCCTTGATGGTGTCATCAGGCACCGACAAATGCGCGGGCGCCCACGCTGGGGAGGGGCAATACGCTGAGGCTCGCCGGATTGCATGTGCCGGGTTCCGTCGAGTTGAGGTGATGATCATGTCCGAAGCGAGATCCCCGCGGGTAGCCCTCGTGCACCACTGGCTCGTCACCATGCGCGGCGGTGAGAAGTTCCTGGAATCGTTGTGCGACATATTCCCGGACGCCGACATCCACACGCTGGTCTGCCGCAAGGACGCGCTGTCACCGAAGCTGCAGCGCAGGACGATCAAGACCAGCTTCATCAACGGCCTGCCGCTCAGCCACCGTCTTTATAAGTCCTATCTGCCGCTCATGCCGCTCGCCACCGAGCTGCTCGACCTGCAAGGCTACGACATCATCATCAGCAGCGACGCCTCGACGGTGAAGGGCGTCATCACCGCGCCGAACGCGCTGCACGTCTGCTACTGCCACAGCCCAATGCGTTACATCTGGGGCATGGAGGACCTCTACACCGCCAACCGCGGCTGGATCGTCCGCCACGCCTTCAAGCTGATCTCGCACTACATGCGGATGTGGGACTACATGGCTTCGTCGCGGGTGGATGAGTTCACCACCAATTCGAGGGCAGTCGCGAGCCGGATCGGCAAATTCTATCGGCGAACCGCGACGCCAGTGGGCGGCCCGGTCGATTGCGATCTGTTCCACGCCGCGCCCGAGCGCGAGGATTTCTACCTCTTCGTCGGTCAACTCGTGGGATACAAGCGGGCCGATCTGGCGGTCGCGGCCTGCCGGAAGCTCGGGCGCAAGCTGGTGGTGATCGGCCAAGGCGAGCAGGCGGCCCAGCTGCGCCGGGTCGGCGGCGACGATGTGACCTTCCTCGGCTCGGCGCCGTTCGAGGTCCTTGTCGACCATTACGCGCGCTGCCGGGCGCTGCTGTTTCCGGGCGAGGAGGATTTCGGGCTGGTCCCGATCGAAGCGATGGCGTCGGGCGCTCCGGTCATCGCCTACCGCGCGGGCGGCGCGCTCGATACGGTCGCGGAGGGCGTCTCCGGCGTGTTCTTCGACGAGGCGACGGTGGAGAGTTCTGGCGGACGCCATGCAGCGGCTTGAGGACGGGCCGCCATTGGACGTGGCGACGATCATCGCGCATGCCCGGCTGCATCACCTCCCGGTGTTCCAGGACCGCTTCCGCAAGTTCGTCGATCGCTGCCTGGCCGATCGCGGACGACCGCCGCTGCCTGAACCCGCCGGGTCTCGCCTCGTCCTCGGCGAGCCGGCGCACGAAGCAGCCTGAGCAATTTCACGTTCGCGCGACGTCGCGTCTCTGACCATTACCATGTGTATAGGCCTGGGCCTTGGAAGAGCGCCCATTAACCTGTTGTTTACAGAAACACGCGATATTTGACGCGCGCAATTCAAGTGGCGTTCCGCTGGTCCACCGGTCGCACCTGGCCGTTGATGGAGTCTCGTGTTGCACAACTCGGTCGTTCTGTGGTTTATGTTGCAGTGCGCAATAGGACGGCGATCAACGGATGTTCTCAGATTTGGGTGCCAAGCTGAGCGTCGTGGATTCCTTATGCGCCGCTCCTGTGAACCCCTCGGGTATCGCCGACCAGACGTAGCGAGGCTGTCATGGTTGCTCGACGCGCCAACGCTTTACCATCGACTGCGGCTGCTCGCGGAGACGTCGTGATCGTTAAACCGAATGAACCCCCGATCGTGACGGTCAGGCAGTTTGCCGACGACAATGACGAGCGGTTAGCGCCGCCCGACTTGCGCGCGAGCCTTCTGCGCGTGCTGCGCATGATTTGGCGCTGGCGGATGCGGTCGGGGCTGATCCTGCTGGCCTTCGTCATGCTTGGGTTCCTCTATTCCCTGCTGGCGCCGGAGCTGTACACCTCCCACGCGACGCTCATCGTCGGCATCCGCCAGCCCGAGCTCATGACGGCCGACCAGGCGCGCGACGTGGCCAAGCTGGAACCCGACATCGATGGCGCGCTCGAGCTGATGAAGTCGCAGCCGGCGATGAGCTTCGTTGCCGACAAGCTTGCAGCCGCAGGGTTCGAGCCGTTCCAAAGTGCTCCGCCTGCGGACAAGCCGTCGATGCTGGCCCGGCCGCGCGCCGTGGTCGACGCGCTGCTCGGCCGCCATCCGGTCAAGCCGCCGTCCAACCCGATGCAGCAACGCTATGCCGAGCTTCGGAAGAATTTCAAGCTGGACCGTATCGGTCGGTCGACGCTGGTCGACGTCTCGTACACCTCCCAGAACCCAGAGTTGTCCGCCGTGGCCGCCAATGCGCTGGCGAACTTCTCCGCCCAAGACAAGGGCGCGCTGTCCGGCATCTCGCTGACCGAGCAGGGCGGGTTCTCGATCATGCGCACCTTCGTCGTGTCGAATGCGCCGGTGCCGGACCAGCCGGCTTCGCCGAACGTGCCCGTCATCTTAGGGATCTCGTTCATCGTCGGGCTAGGCGCCGCCGTGACGATGTCGCTGCTGGCCGAGTTCCGCATGCAGCAGCGGGTGTTGAGCACCGAGGAACTGGCTCGCCGCGGCATCCGCTCGCTCGGCCTGTTCCCGACGTTCTCGCACAAATCTGGACCCAGCCACGTCTTCGACGACGCGATCACGTCATTGCAGGCGTCGCTCTCGAGCTTGCCGGCGCGCCATGGTCCGGACGGGATCGTGTTCCTGTTCACCTCCGCGATGCCGCGCGAGGGAAAGTCGACCACCAGCGCCGCGTTCGCCCGGGCCATCGCCGCTTCGGGCAGGAAGACGCTGCTGGTCGATGCCGACCTGCGCTCGCCGATGCTGTCCCGCCGCTACGGCTTGCAGGGCTCGCCCGGGCTGGCGACGTGCGTCCGGGCCGGCCGCACGACCAACGAGGCGATACGGCAGGATCCGCAGAATCCGCGCTTGCATTTCATGGCTGCAGGGGACGACATCGAGCAACCGTTCGAGACGTTGGCCTCTCCTTGCCTGCGTGACCTGATCGACGAGTGGCGGACGAGCTACCATGTCATCATCATCGACGCGCCGCCGGTGCTGAACTACGGCGAAACGCGGTTGCTGGCATTCCTGTCCGACTACACCGTCTTCCTGGCGCGTTGGGGCGAGACGACGTGGGACTCGCTCAATCACGGCCTGCGCATGCTGGCCGAGAGCGGTGGCCGGGTGGCGGGGGTGGCTATCAGCCGAGCCGATCTGAACCGTCTTTCCAAGTTCGATTACGTCGACTCGCAGATGTATGGGCGGGGTGCGAGCCGAGCCCAACCGCAGCCGTCGAGCGTCATCCGGGAGTCACGTAGCGCCGCGCCGGTCGAGTAGCGCCGATGTCGATCCGTCAGTTTCCGCGCTCCGGGCCTGGACAAAACCTGTCCATGCTCAGGGGCGGGCCGAATAGCGCGTCACCGTTCGAATGGGCGCTGGCCTTCATGTCGATCTGCGTGATCATCGCCGAGCCGTTCATCGTGGGCGATCAGCCGCAGGGCGCGGCGTCTCTCAACCCGGTGCACATGCTGGCCACCGTGTCCGTCGACGGCGATCCATCGAAGCAGATGCTTCTCCTCGCGGTCTACACGATCTGCGCGATCGCGCTGGTGGTGAAGGAACGGCCGCGTGCGTGGCTGTTCGTCGGTGCTCCGCTTGGCATCCTGTTGATCTTGACCTTTTCCTCCGCGCTTTGGTCAGTCAATCCGGAGGTGACGATCCGCCGGGCCGTGGCGCTGACTGGAGCGTCGATCATCGGCATCTACACCGGGCTGCGTTTGCCGGTGCGGCAGCTCATCCTTCTCGTGTTCCTGGCGACCATCTCCATCCTGGTGTTTTCACTCCTGCTCGCGATCGTCTCGCCGCTGCAGGGGACCGATTTCGAACATCGGCTGCGCGGGGTTTGCTCGGACAAGAATCACTTCGCAGAGGTTTGCGCGCTCACGCTGCTGACGTCGCTGGCGCTGACCGGCATGGGCCGCGGCAGCAACTACGAGACGGCGCTTCGCGTCTTCGGCGCGGTGCTGTCCATCGTATGCATGGTGATGGCGCGCTCGACCGCGGTCATTCCGGTGCTAGGCTCCGCATTGGCCATGCTGGCGCTTGGCCACGTTCTGTTGCGCGCCTCACCCAAAGTGCTCGCGGTCATTCCTTTCCTGGCCGGGGTCGCCTTGCTCCTGCTCATGATCGCGATCGCAAACTCCGGAGAGGTTGCCGAATTCCTCGGCAAGGACGCCGATATTTCCGGTCGAACGCTCATCTGGGCGTTCGCCTTCAAACATATCGCCATACGTCCGTTTACGGGCTGGGGATACAGCGCGTTCTGGGTCGGCGGCGACAGCCCGGGCGCGGTGTTTTGGGCTAACGTGCATCTGGGCGTGCCGCACGCCCATAATGGCTACATCCAGCTCGCGCTCGATCTTGGCTTTTTGGGTGTCGTGCTGTTTGCGGTAGGCGTTGTCCTGGTCGTATCGAAACTGCTTTGGATGATGATCTACCTGCGACAGCCCGGCACGCCGTGGTCGTTCGGGTTCCTCACGCTATACTTGGTCGTGAATTACTCCGAGGCTTTGCTTTGGGTCGGCAACGAGCCGTTGCTGCTCATGTTCATCGCCATGGTCGTGCGGACCAACGTCGACTATCGGCGCATCTCGTTCGACAGAGTAGCACGAGAGTCGAAGCTGGTCGTCGCGGGTGCTTGAACCCGGTGGCCCCTTGCCACCGGGACGGCTACGATCGTCGTTCCGATCACCACCCGCTGGAATTCAACGTTAGGTCCTGATTTCCGGGCTTGCCGACATAGTCGCAGTAGCGGGGATGGGAGAAATCATGCCGAATAGAGATCTTTTCCTGCCAGCGCTCGATCGGCAGCGCTTCGAAATCGTGGCAGCGATCGATCACGCGCTTCTCGTCGACCGCGTTATACTCGGCAATCGCCAATCGCACGCCGGTGCGGTCGCTGTAGCATTCGGCTTCGCCGGCAATGTCGTCGAAGTAGCAGAAGGTGCGGGGGAGGACCTCCTCGGTGCTGACGTCGAAGATGGGCAGCGCGCCCTTGGTCGACGAGTAGTAGTCCAGATCGAACGAGACAAAGCCGAGCGGCGCGCCGGCCATTTCCGGCCGTGTGACGAAGTCTTTGACCGTCTCGGCCACGTTGCCGAGCACAAGTTTCGCCCGGGTGAGACGTTGCCGCAGCGCGTCGGCGTCCATGCGGTAGAAGGCCGGCTGCCAATGGTAAGGCAGGTCGCGATAATCGAGCGGTTGCGGCAAGCCGCTGCCGAGGTCGAACCCCCAGATCCGGAACCGGATCGGCAGTCGTGCCTCGATCAGCTCGGCCGCTTGTTCCATCGCGAGCAGCCCGTTGCCTCCGGCCACGCCGAACTCGATGGCCGAGACTTCCTTGTAGCCCAGCCGGCTCGCCATTTCCGCGGCGCGCATCATGCCGTACCCGTAGGCCGGCCGACGAAACTGACGAAGTCGGACCGCATCCAGCAAAGACAGGCGTTTGGCGAGTGCAGGCGTGCGACGGAGGCTTCCACCGATGACCGACCGCGTCAGCACGCTTCCGTGTTTTCCCACGCCCAACATGACCCGGCCCAACATGCTCGTCTCCATACCTGTCGCTCGCCGCTTACGACGTCTCGTCGTTTTTGCCCATACGCAAAGACCGACGGGTGTGATCTCGTCAACGTCCGGCTTGGCGCGGCCGCCAACCGACACTATGACCACGCGGCCGAATGCAGGGAGAAGAGCCATGACTGAACAGCGTGCGGCCGGGCAACATGGTCCGGGTCCTTCGGCGATGTTGCGCCGGCTTGGCGCGGTTGCCCTGACCGCGCTCGCGATCGGGTCGACGGTGCCGCCGGCGTTTGCGGACTATGCGGTGTCGAGCGGTGAAGTGCTCGAGATCGCGGTCGCCGGCATGCCCGCCCTGCATCGGCGGGTGACGGTCAATGCGGACGGCGCGATCTCGTTCCCTCTGCTCGGACTGGTCCCGGTCGGCGGGCTATCGGTCGCCGGGATCCGCGATCGCATGCAGGGCCTGCTGTCGAGCCGCAATCTGGCGGCAAATCCGGATGTCACCGTCGACATGGTCGAGTACCGGCCGGTGTATGTGATGGGCGACGTGCTCAAGCCCGGTGCGTATGGGTATCGGCCGGGCTTGTCGGTGCGCAACGCGGTCGCGCTCGCCGGCGGCTACGACCAGCAACAATTGCAGGGCCGCAACCCGCTCCTGGAGGCGACCACCGCGCGCGGTGACTACGAGCTCGCGGCCGTCGAACTCGTCAAGCAGCAGGCGCGCATCGCCCGCTTGAAAGCCGAACTCAACGGCCAGCAGCAGCTCGACATTACCGACATGTCGAAGAACTCGGTGCGTCCGAGCGCACTGGCCGAAATCATCCGCATCGAAAACGACCAGCTCCAGCTTGACCTGCAGAGCAAGATCAAGGAGAGCGACTACTACGCCCGTCTGCGTAAGACGACGGAGGACCAGATCGCCCAACTCGTGCAGGAGGAGGATTTCTGGAACAAGTCGTCCCAGCAGCAGACGTCCGATCTCAATCGGAACCAGGGCCTGCTGCAGCGATCGGTCGGCACCATGGCACGGGTCGACGACTCCCAGCAGCGCGTGCTGCAGACGCAGTCCCGCCTGTTCGACGTGCGTGCGCGGCTTGCCCAACTTCGCCACGACCTGAGCGAGAACGTCCGCAAGCAGGAAGTCGCGATCGATGACAGTCGCAGCACGCTGCTGCAGCAGTTGCGCGATGCGGTGATTGAGCTGACCAAGATGTTGTACGCCGTCGATACCGCGTCGGACAAGATTCGCCTGTCTGGCCGGGTGCAGCAGCGCGGCAATCCGCCGCGCGTCTTGGTGTTCGAGCCGACGGACACGCAAAAGGGCGGCACGGTAGCGTCTGAGGACACGATCCTGATGCCGGGTGAGACGGTCGACATCACGCTCGACGACAAGAACTGGATGTCGGGTTCGGCAGGCGCGACCGCTCCGGCGCAGTTGAGCGACGCCGAGGCGCGTCCCGCCTCGGCCAAGCCGTCCGGCAAATAGCGCGCGAGCGGGCCGGTCAGACCTCGTAGGCGCCGGATGGCGCGTAGAAGCCGACACCCTCGGGCTTGAGGTCGGCGCGATATGTTCCGCTGCCGGGCGTCGTGATCGAGTTGTATTCGGCAACGTCGCTGAGGAACAGGTGCGTGCCGTTGACCGCGTCGAACAGACGAAAAACGGCGACATCGCCGGGCTGATGGGTCGAGTGCTCGAAGATGCTGGCGCTGGGCTCGAAGACGAGGTCGGGCCGATATGAGGCGGTCGCGGGCTGGATGATGCTCGCCAGTTCGTTGGCGCTGGCGGTGTAGAAATGCGTGCCGTTGCTGGTGTCGAACAGGCGATAGATCTGGATCGCCGCCGGGTCGCCCTGCGCCGCGGCAGCGGGCAGCGAGCTGAAATCGTTCATCTCCGGAATGTAGCTCGGATGATACAGCGCCGACCCGGGTGTGATCAGCGCCAAAGCTTCAGACGTGTCTGCGGTGAAGAAGTGCGTGCCATTGGCACTGTCGAAGAACCGGTACACGGCCGCGGTCGAGACTGCCGTAGGTGCTGGGGCGGTGATCGGGGGAGCGGTGATCGGGGCGCTCGAGACCGGGCTGCGATCGGGAAGCGATGACCCGCCGATCTGGATGACCAGCGGATGGTCGGTCAGGCTCAGCGAAACCGTGCTGGCGTTGGCCAGCGTGGCGATCGGGGCCAGGCCCACGAGCGGATCGAACACGGAGATCGAGCCCCAGCCGGCCGCCAGATGGACCGCTACCTGCACGGGGCTGGCGGCGACCTCGGCCTGAGTGGCTGGGTTCCAGTTCGTCGCCTCGTTCCACAGCACCAGCTCGAACGTGCCGTCCGACTTCTGGAACAGCGTGTCCGAGGCCGTCGCCGGCAACCCGCTCACGCTGACATCCAGTCCGCCGGGCTGGAACGACGCCGGCGCGTTTGGGTCGGCGAGCAGCGTGGACAGATTGTGCAACGCCACCGCGACCGGCTTGGCGGTGCCGTCGGCGTTGAATACGCCGAGGGCGCCAAACGGCGTATTGGGGGGAATGTTCGTGGTCTCGTCGAACAACTGATAGAGGAAAACCTTGCCGGCGCCCGCCTTGAACGCGTCCAACACGCCGTTGAGCGTGTTCTTGGCCTGGGTCGCGCTATCGACGCCGTAGCTCGCGTCCCCGGGCGTGTTCGAATAGCCGAACTCGGTGATCCACGCGCTCTTGCTGCCGGCCAGGACGCGCTGGCCGGCAAGGCCGGCGGTGATGAAGATCGACGGTTGCAGTCCACCGTAAGGATAGACGTGAACATTGGCGAGATCGGCCGTGGCCGTGAAGCTCGCCGGTGCTCCCGCGATGTCGCCCGGGCCGATGGACGGGCTGAGCAGCGGGATGGCAGCAAGCGCCGGGTCGGCCTTGACTGCCGCATAGATTGCAGCCTGGACCTGTCCGACGAGCGGCCAGGTGGTAATCGGCTGGCCGTTATACAGGTCAGGGAACTGCCACGGCTCGTTTTGCCCCTCCATCGCGAACACCGAGCCCGGCGCCTGCTGCAGGAGTTGGTGGATGAGCGCGAGATCGGCCTGGATCCCACCGTGACCCAACTCTTCGCCTGGATTGTGCGTGATGGCGATGTCGAGTTTGACGCCGAGTTGGGCCAGCGCGGCGTACAGGCCCACGCTCCACGTGAACGGGTTCGTGTCGCGAACCTGGTTGATGCCGAGATAGTCGAGATCGGCCTTGACCTGCCTCGTGTTCCCATACGGGCTGAGGTTGTCGCTCAAATGCGTGTTGATGCCGATGAAGGCCGAGTAATCGGCACTTCGCGCTGCTTGCGCCAAAGAGGCCCCCAATAGTTAGGAGGCTTCTCCCCCGGCTCGGTGAATGGGCCGGATAGTCGTCGAATTAGGCTAACGAGGGGTTAACCGGAGACCCGAGGCTCAGAGTGGCGCGAACAATCCGCCCCAAAGCCCGGCTGCCAAGGCAGAGCCGACGCTCGGCAGCCAAACCCGCCGGGAGGCGGCCGCCGACACCCAGGCCCAACCCGACGCGGCTAGCGGCAGGCAGAGCACCCCGGCCCGCAGGCGCTGATCCCGGAAGAAATCGACGACCCCGCCGCCTGGATCGAGGCCGGTGCTGGCTTGCCAGACCGCGCGATAGGCCAAGGCAGCGGCGATGGCGACGAGGACAGTCAGGCCGAGATCGGCCGCGATCCATCCCGTGCGGGGCAGGGTGCGCAGCACAAGCCTGGTCTTGAGCAGGCTGAAGCAGGCGGCTGGAATGACGATCATGACCAAGGTCACGTCGATGTTATGCGCGGCGGACCGCAGCGCGCTCGGCCAGCTCGCCGCGCCAAACACAACCAGGAAGCGCGGCATGATCAGGCAGACCGGCGCCGCAGCGACCGCGGCGAGCGACACCGCCACGCAGCGAGCGACGACCTCGAACGTGCCGAAGCGGGATGGCGGCGCGTGCGCCAGCAGGAACGCTGCCACGAACGCGACCCCGGCGCTCGCGGCCGCCGGCTGGACGGACCCGGCGTAACATGAGACCCATCCGCTCATCCCGCGCCACAGCTCTCATGGGACGGGGCGCAGCAGCAGCAGGAGCACCCTTGCCCACACCTGATCGATCGAACCGGCTCCGAGCGCGGCAACTCCGGTGGACGGCCGTGCTCGCGCTGTTCTGCCTGGCAAGCACCGCCGCGCGGGCGGACGGGCCGATGGCGCTGAAAGGCGTGATCGACAACTCGCTCGAGAGCGTCACCGCCGAGGCGCTGCCGGGCCGGATCGCCGACCTGAAGACGCTCGGCGTAACCTGGATGCGCTACGAGCTCGATTGGAGCGTCATCCAGCCGCACGGCCCGGACGACTACGAGCTGCGCCAGCAGGACATGGTCATCAGGGCGCTGACCGAGGCCGGCATCTCGGTGCTCGCCCTGGTCGACTACACGCCCGGTTGGGCCAACGGCGGCGCGTCGAGCAAATATCATCCGCCGCGCGACACTGCCGCCTTCGCCGCGTTCGCCGCGCACCTGGTGGAGCACTATGCGCCCCTCGGCGTGCACCATTGGGAGGTGTGGAACGAGGAAAACACCGCCTCGTTCTGGCTGCCTGCAGCGAACGTGGCGGACTATGCGGCGCTGCTGAAGGTGACGTCCGCGGCCATCCACGCGGCGGACGCGCAAGCGACGGTCATGTTCGGCGGCCTGGCGCAGCCGTGGGACCGCAACGGCGACATCTCGGCCCTGCATTTCCTGGAAGGCCTCTACGAGGCTGGGGCGCAGCACTCGTTCGACGCCGCTGCCGATCATCCGTATTTCTCTCCGAATTTCCCGACGAATACGGACAGCAACAATTGGCAGAAGATGTTCAACACCGTCCCGAGCTTCCGCAGCATCATGGCCAAGCACGGCGACGGCGGCAAACCGATCTGGGTGACCGAGGTCGGCGCGCCGACCGGTGGCCGGGATGAGTACAACACGGTGATCTCGGAAAGCGCACAGGCCACGATGGTCCGCCAGGTCTATGCGTTCGCGGCAGAGGCGCGCTACGCGTGGCTGGGGCCGGTATTCTGGTATAATTTCCTCGACTTCCCGGCCCCGGCCGGCCCGGTGCCGTCCTCGGAATGCTGCTTCGGATTGCGCCATTCGGATGGCTCGGCGAAGCCTTCGTACGAGGCGTACCGCACGGCGCCCGGGTTCCGGGAGGGCTCGCCGGCTTCTTCGCAGGTGCGGTAGAAATCGCTTGCGCCGGGCCGGCAAGTCGGCGAAGACAGCGCCGGGCTTTGGATGCTTGACCTGATCGGTTTCGTTCGCAAGCTGCATTCCAAGCTGCCGCCGGAACGGCATCCGACCAGGGTCGATCGGCCTGGAGACGAGATGCCGATGCTGTTCGTGCGAGGTCTTGACCGTTCATGACGATATTGAATGGGGCCCTCAACCGGTTTTGGGTTCTCGGACAGGCCCAGTTCGCCTGGCTGCGGTTCGCCGGCGTCATATCGATGATCTTCACCGGGACGGTGCTGTCGTCCGGGCTTGCGTTCGTCACTCAGATCCTTCTGGCCCGCTCGCTCGAGGCGTCCGCGTTCGGGCGGCTCTCGGTCGTGCTCGTCGCGATCAACTTCTTCACACCGGTCGGTTCGGTCGGGGTCAACTGGCTGCTCTTGCGCGTGTTCGGCCAGGAGGGATGGCAAGCCGAACGCTGGCTGCGGCCGTCGGCGCTGGTGGTGTGCAGCGCGACCATGGTCAGCGCGGCCGGCCTGCTGGCCTATCTGGCGACGAGCGGGGTGCTGACGGCGTTGAGCCCGGTCGTGCTGATTGCGGCGGTGCTGATCCTGTTCGGACAGATCGCGGTCGATCTCGGGTCGTCGTCGTTCCAAATCGAGGATCGCTATCGGGCGCTGACCCTGCTGCAGGCCGCGCCGCAGGCGGGGCGCTTCGTGATCGTCGCGCTCATGGCGCTCGGCGCGGCGCTGACCGAGGAACACGTGATTTCCGGCTACGGTCTGCTCGGCCTCGGGTTGAGTGCGGTGGCGGTGCGGTCGCTGCTGGCGCTGCGGCGCAAGGCGCGGGAGCGGCGGGTGCCGGGCGAGGCGGCCCCGACCCGCATGCGCGAGCTGTTCGCCGAGTCGAGCCCATTCGCCTTCATGACGCTGTTCTACGTCATCTACTTCCAGGGCGGCCTGGTGCTGGTGGAGCGCCTGGCCGGCAGCAGGGCGGCGGCGGAATACAACGCCTCGTCGCTCGTGTTCGCGGCGTTGTCGCTGATTCCGAATGTCATCTACATGAAATTTCTGGCCGCGAAGATCTGCCGCTGGGCGGAGCATGACCGCAAGACGTTCGTGGCCGTGTTCCATATCGGCGTGCCCGCGATGGCGGCGTGCGGGGCGCTGCTGGCCCTCCTGCTGGTGCTGGTGGCTCACCCGCTCACGGCCTTGCTCTACGGCGGGAAGTATGGCGACGCTGCTTCGCTCGTGATGATCCGCGCGATCGCCGTGCCGATCAGCTTCGCGCAGATGACCTATAGCTCGCTGTTCATCTCCAAGGCCGAGATGGTCCGCAAAGTGTCGTATCTGGGCACGACCGCGGTGGTCGCCGTGATCGCAAACCTCATTCTGGTGTCGATCTATGGTGTGACCGGGGCGGCGATGTCGGCGGTGCTTGCCGAGGTCGTGCTGCTGGTGCTGCACATGGTCGGTGCCTCCAAGCACATTGGCGGGATCGACATCCGGGCCACGCCACGGCTGAGCACACTTCGGACGTCGGTGCATCATCTGCTTCACCCGACCGAGACAGGCCTCCCGAGTAAGGCTGCGGCGCTCGAACGCGAGTAGGCTGACCGCGCCACCACCTTGACGCGAAATGACGTCAGGTTGTTCCCGCCGGGGCTGCGTTCCGCGTGTTGGAACACCGGATTTGCAAGCTGAGGTGGCACGGGTCGGATTAATAAAACCTACTCGCGGCATTGTATCAATTCGTGATACACGATACGCGGACACTCGCTGTCGCAGCGAAGACCGGCTTGGTCCGGATGCCGCCATGATGGCGCGCGAACAGAGTGAGAGGCGCCGTGTCATTATGAATCGCTCAACGCAATCCGTCATGGCGCGATGGATTTGAACCAGGTTGGCGAGGTGCGGTACGCACGGCTCGGGGGCGCGCCCCTGGCGCCGCCGCGGGTGTTGCATGTCACGGCACGGGCGGATTTCACCGGCGGGGCGCTGTATGCCTACAACCTCATGGAGGGGTTGGGGCGAGAGGTCGAGAACTTCGTCGCCTGTCCGGCCGATGGGTCGCTGACGCCGCGGCTACAGGCCTTGGTCGGCGGGGACCACTTCCATCCCATTCCTGAGCGCGCGTTCGGTCCCGGCGAGCTGCGCCGCTTCGTCCGCTTCGCCAAGCAAAACCGCATCGACGTGCTGCACTCCCACGGCAAGGGCGCCGGAGTCTATACGAGACTGGCGGCGGTGCTGACCGGCATTCCCGCAGTCCACACCTTCCATGGCCTGCACTTTCAACAATACAGCCCGCTGGTGCGGCGGGTGTACCGGGCTTACGAGCGGTCGATGTCGAGCGTGACCCGCACGCTGATCGCGGGAACCGAAAGCGAGAAGACCGTCGCGGTGGCGCAGGGCTTCGCGCCGGCCGATAAGATCAAGGTTTTCCGCACCGGACTGAAAGACATTCCGTCGCTGCAGACATGGGCAGCCGGTTGGCCGGTCAACGTGGTCCATTTCAGCCGCTTCAACATGCAAAAGAACTTCGACGCGATGATCGACCTGGCCGCGGCGGCACAGGCCAGCGGACTGGCCGGCAAGCTGCGCTTCCTGATCATCGGAGACGGTCCTGCGCGGGCGGGCTACGAGGACCAGGTCGCCAGCCGCGGGCTCGGCGAATTCTTCGAGTTCCTCGGCACCGTTCCGGACGTGGCCAGCGTCATGAAACAGTGCAAGGCGCTGGTGTCCACCTCGCGCTGGGAGGGGCTGCCAGTGGCGCCGCTCGAGGCCGGGCAGGCCGGCCTGTACCTCGCGCTGAGCCGAATCCCTGGACATGTCGAACTCGTATTGAACGAGACCGGCGCGACGCTGTTCGACCTCGGCGACGCGTCGGGCTACACGGCCGCCGTAGAACGCATGGCGGCGTTGGAGAGCCGCACGGCCGGCGATGCCGAGCAGGCGGCGGCCTTGCTCGAGGCGTTCAACTTCGGCGCGATGATCCGCCGGCACGTCGAACTGTATCGAGGCGTCAGCGAGCAGCGAGGCGACGCGGGATCCAAGCGGCCATGAGAACTCATCTGATCACCGGCGCGGCTGGTTTCATCGGCGTCAATCTGACCCGGCGCCTGCTGGCGGCCGGCGACGGCGTGATCGGGGTCGACGATCTGTCACGCGGCGAACGCGCGGCGGTGGCGGAGTTCCTGCCGAACAATCGCTACGCGTTCCGGGTGGCCGATTGCGCCGAGAGCGACGCGTTCGCGGCAGCGATCGGCGATCTCGACCCCACGATCGACGACGTGTGGCATCTGGCCGCCAACTCCGACATTCCGGCCGGGGTGGCCGACCATCGCATCGACCTGCACCGTACGTTCCTGACCACGATCGGCGCGCTCGAAGTGATGCAGCGTCTGGCCATCAAACGGCTGCATTTCGCCTCTAGCTCGGCGATCTACGGCGATCATGGCGATACGGTCATTCACGAAGACATCGGTCCGTTGCAGCCGATCTCGAATTACGGCGCGATGAAGCTCGCCTCGGAGGTGCAGATCCGCGCCGCCGTGGAAGCCTGGCTACCGCGCGCCGACATCTTCAGGTTCCCCAACGTCATCGGCGTGCCGGCGACGCATGGCGTGATCCTGGATTTCTTCCGCAAGCTGCGCGCCACGCCCGATCGGCTCGAGGTGCTCGGCAACGGCACGCAGCAGAAATCCTACCTGCACGTCGACGACCTCGTCGACGCGATGCTTCACATCGCGCAGTTCGAAGGACGCTATCTCGTCTACAACATCGGTCCGACCGATGCCGGCATCACCGTCCGCTCGATCGCCGAAGCGGTGCGGGACCGGGCGGCGCCGCAGGCCGAGCTCGCCTTCGGCGAAGGCGATCGCGGCTGGGTGGGCGACGTGCCACGCTTTCGCTATTCGGTGCAGCGCCTGACCGATACCGGCTGGGCACCGAGGCTCGGGTCGGATGCCGCCATGCGGCACGCGGTGGCGGAGATCGCCACGCAGGAAATGCGCTCTTGATTCAGGTGGTCGGCGTCGCCCGATGATCATCAGCCGTACTCCGTTACGCATGAGCTTCGTCGGCGGGGGCAGCGACCTGCCGTCGTTCTACCGTCGCTTCGGCGGCGCCGTCCTCAGCACGGCGATCGACAAATACGTCTATGTGAACGTCAATCGTAAATTCGATGGCGGCATCCGGCTGGCCTATTCGAAGACCGAGGAGGTCGAACGGCTGGAACAGGTCGAGCACCGGCTGCTGCGTTCGACCTTCGAGCTGCTGGGCGTTCGGGGCGGGGTCGAGGTGACCACGATCGCCGACATTCCGTCACGGGGCACCGGGCTCGGTTCGTCCAGCTCGTTCACCGTCGGGCTGCTGCAGGTGATGGAGGCCTATCTGGGCCGGCATACGTCCGCGCCGGATCTTGCCGAGCGCGCGTGCCATGTCGAGATCGACCTGTGCGGCGAGCCGATCGGCAAGCAGGACCAGTATGCGGCCGCGTTCGGCGGCTTGAACGTGATCGAGTTCCGCGAGGACGACAGCGTGAACGTCGTCCCGGTGATCATGCAGGCGGATTTCCGCCGCTTGCTCGAGAGCCGGATCATCGTCTTCTACACCGGCATCGTGCGCAGCGCGTCGGCCATCCTCAGCGACCAGAACCGCGAGATGGCCAGCGCCCCGGCCAAGCAAGCGGCGATGAAGCGCATGGTCGAGCTGGCCTATATCGCCCGGGACGAGCTGGGGCGCGGCAATCTCGACGCGTTCGGGGCGGTCTTGGACGAGAATTGGGCGCTGAAGAAGAGCATGTCGACTGGCATCAGCAGCGATGCGATCGATGAGTGGTATCAGGCTGGCCGGGGCGCCGGGGCGCTCGGGGGCAAGCTGCTGGGCGCCGGGGCTGGCGGCTTCATGATGTTCTATGCGCCGACCGACCGGCACGAGGACATCGCGCGAGCGATCGGCCTGCGACAAGTGCGTTTCGCGTTCGAACCGCTCGGCAGTCGCATCCTATTCTATCATCCAAGCTGATTTGCCATCCTGTTGTTTGACGAGGCCCGGAGATCGGCAATGCTATACTTCCCGAATAAAAGCTACGCCGATGCCGGCGCGTATGCCGACGATTACTTCGCGCTCCTGGCGTCGGCTGCCGCGACCGTCGATCGCCGCGCGCTCGCCGCCGCCGCAGAGTTGTTGGCCGAGCGCGCCAAAGCGGGCGCATTGATCTTCTCCTGCGGCAATGGCGGGTCAGCCGCGATTGCCAACCACCTCACCTGCGATCATATGAAAGGCATCCGCAGCGACACTGCTCTGCGGCCGAAAGTGCACAGCTTCTCGGCGACAGTCGAGTTGATCACGGCGATCACCAACGATATCGGCGCTGAAGAGATGTTCTCGTTCCAGCTATCCTCGATGGCGTCGAAAGGGGATGTGCTGGTCGCGATCAGTTCGTCGGGCGGTTCCCCCAACATCCTGCGCGTGCTGGCCGAGGCGAAGGAGCGCGGTGTGTCGACGATCGCGATGACCGGGTTCAGCGGCGGCGGCGCGGCGGCGCTGGCCGACATCAGTCTGCACGTCGCGGCCGACAACTACGGGATCGTCGAGGATGTGCACCAATCCCTGATGCACATCCTAGCACAGCATCTGCGTCACGCGCATCTGACGGACAGTTCCGCGCTGGGCCAATTGAAGTTCTAGGGCCTAGGCACGGCCGACGGTGCACTCGATCTGGCCGTGCGGCTCGTCGGTCGCGGTGAAGACCGCGTTGTCTGCGGAGAGGCCGAAGGGCGACAAGTCGACTGGCACGTAATGTTTGTTGGGGCACGCCATCGAGATGGTCTGCACTTCCGGCACTGCCGCCAGCGCGGCCTCGCCCATGCGGAACAGGCTATCTTGCACCCCGCGGCTGTAGGTCGTGGCGAATTCGGCCAGCATGGTCTGCAGGATCAATGCGTTGACCGCGGCGTAGTCACCGGGTTCGACGTTCCAGGTCCAACTGGCGTCCATCGCGGTGGCGACGATGCGGTCGGTGGTCTCGGGCAAGGTGGTGGTGTCGTCGTGCCAGTACCCGACCCAGCCGGCCTCGGTCGACTTCATGAAGGTGAAGCCGGTGATGCCGGAGACCGTGGACATGGCGTTGCGTGTGGCGACGACCGTGGCGGTACCGCGGCCGTTGCCGTCGAGCAGGAAGTGGTGCGGGTGCGGCTGGCCGCCGACGCCGGCGCGGGACCACTTGGTTTCGTGACAGGTGACGGTGGCGCGGTCCACATGCGCGTAACGGGACAACAGCCGGGTCGCGAGCGTCTGGGCGAAGTGTTCGGAAGGAGCGCGCAGGTTCTCGCGGGCGACGATGTTGACGATGTTCTTGATGGTGTCGGTCGCGACCACCTGGTGGTTGTTGCCCCGCGTGTATGCGTCGGCGAAGTCACCGTCGAGCATGGCCTGAACGGATAGCTCGCGAACCTCGTTGTACGGGCCTTCGCGATACACCCGCATCACACGGACACGGGCCTTGCCGTAGGTGTTGTGAATCAGCGGCATCGAACCCTCCTCGAGCTAAATCGGCAAAGGAGTGATGCCAGACTACCGCTATTTCGGCACGACCGCCGGGTTGCCGCCCGGGCTGCCGGGGGGCGGTATGATCGGGGTCCCGAGGGTGGTGGCGGGCGCGCCGCGGTTGATGGCGGCGTCGGCGGCAGGGGCTGGCGGGGCGATCACGCCGTTTCGCGCGGCTCCGCCCGGGGTGTCGGCGCTGCCGCCGGGCAAAGGCGGGGGCGTGACCTGCTGCGGCGCGCCGGTGCTGCCCGTGGTCGGCGGCGCGGGATGGCCCGGCTGGATCTCGGCTGGCGCGCTCGGCGCCTGGGCCAGGGCCGCCTCGATCGGGGCGGCCATCGACGCGGCCAAGGTCAGTGCGCGTACGATCAAGCGAGCGGATGGTCTGCAATCGATCATGGTGGTCCTCCGATGGATCGTGGCGGTTTGGTCAGGCGAGGCGCTGCCTGAGGCGGTCGGCAACGCGGAGCGCGTTGGCGATGATGGTCAGGGTGGGGTTCACGGCGCCGATCGAGGGGAAGAAGCTGGCGTCGGTGACGTAGAGGTTGTCGAGTTCGTGGGCCTTGCAGTCGACGTCGAGGACGGAGGCGGCCGGGTCGGCGCCGAAGCGCAGCGTGCCGGCTTGATGGGCGGTGCCACCGATCGGGATATTCTTGCCGAGGTAAAGATCGCGGCTGATGAGCGTCGGCCAGGCGTTCATCGGCGTCAGCAGGTCTTTCAGCTTTTGGGTGAGCCGGGACAGCGCCTGGGTGTTGTTCTGTTCAACGTCGAGCACGACCCGGTTGCCATCGTAATAGATGCGGTTCTCCGGCCGTGGCAGGTCCTCGCTCTGCATCCAGAAATCGATCGAGTGCTCCGCCAGCTTGTCGAACGGCATCTCGGGAACCATCGACATCAGCTTGGGCAGCGGGGCTTCGCCGCGGATCTGCTCGCCATGCGAGGTGGCGCACATCTGGATCAGGCCGAGCGGAAATTCCCAGTCGGGGGCGCCGAAATAGTAGTCGCTGAGGGCCAAGGTCTTCTGGAAGACGGTGTGGTTGGGCTCCTTCAAGATCGCCATCACGATGGACATGTTGTGCCGCATGTAGTTGCGGCCGACTTGGCCGGAGCCGTTGGCCAGTCCGTCGGGATGCGCGTCGCTGGCCGAGCGGAGCAGCAACAGGGCCGAGCTGAGCGCGCCGCACGCGACGACGACGATGTCAGCGGAGTAGTGTTCGGTCTGCTGGTCGCGCAGCACGTGCACGCGGGTGACGCTGCGGCCGGATGGGTCGGTCTCGAGCCGGGTCACGTATGCGCCGGTGAGCAGGGTGAAATTAGGGTGAGCGGCGCGGGCGGGATCGACGCAGATGACCTGCGCATCGGCCTTGGCATTGATCGCGCAGGGGAAGCCATCGAAGGCGTCACAGCGGATGCAGGGGCTGTAGGTGGTCGCCGACCCATCCGGGTTCTGGTCGAGCTTGATGCCGAGCGGCAGGTGAAAGGGGTGAAGACCCTCGCCGGTCAGCGTGTCGCTCAGTTGCTGGATGCGCGGCTCGTGCATGACGGGCGGGTAGGCGTAGGGACCGCTCGACCACGGCTCGGTTGGGTCTTCGCCCCGCTGACCGTGCACGTGGTAGAGCGCTTCGGCCTTTGCGTAGAACGGTTCGAAGACGTCGTAGCCGATCGGCCAGGCGGGGGAGAGGCCGTCCTGGTGCCGCACCTCGCCGAAATCGCGTTCGCGCAGGCGGAGCAGCGCGGAGCCATACACTTTTGAGTTGCCGCCCACGTAGTAATGCAAGCCGGGATGGAATGTCTCGCCGTTGCGTCCGAACCATGTCTCCGTGGCCTGGTAGGCGCCATCGACGAAGACCGTCTTGGCGTCCCAGTTCTTGCGCGAGCGTGGCAGGTAGCCGCCGCGCTCGAGCATGAGGATGCGCTTGCCGGTCGGGGCGAGATCGTGGGCGAGGGTCGCGCCACCGGGGCCGCTGCCGATGACGATGATGTCGTAGTGGTCGCCTGGCATCGAGCAGTCCCTTTCGGGACACAACGGTGGCGTTCAACCCCGGTTTCGTACGCCGTCGCGACGAGGCCTGGTGCCGTCCTGGCTAGAACCCGAACATGTGGTCCAGCGAAAAGGCGCCGCTTTCGGCCATCAGTCCGTGATAGCCGAACAGGCGGCAGGTCGCGTCGCGGATGATGACGTAGCCGCGGGCGCCGGCCCGGTCGAGCAGGTCGTCGCCGAACGTTTCGTGGGGAAACACCAGCGCGCTGCCGGAGCAAGCGATCTGCAGCGGGCGTTCGGCGATCACCTCGCCATCCTCATCGTGCAGCAACAGGGTGGTGGCCGATTGCGGGTGCCACGGCGCGGACGCGGCGTAGATCAGGGCGGCGAAGCTGCGCCGGGTCCGGTCGCCGAGCTTGAGGAACAGCCGGGTCGACAGGCCGGGCGGCGGGCCGGAATAGCTCTGCGGCTCGTCGCGGTAGGTCATCGCCGTGTTGTAGATATGCGCGCCGAAGCTGCTTTCGGCGGCGTGGCCGCTGTCGCGATGCTCGTAGCGGACCAGGCAATGCATCCAGCCGTCGGCGTGGCCGCCGTCGCGGAAGTCATAGACCAGCTCGGCATGCCCGGCCTCGGCGCCCAACGTCTCCAGGTCGACCGCCAGTGCGTGATCGCGCGGCAGATTGCCCAGGAAGCGCTCGGACAGTTTGCGGCCATCGCGGCCGAACACCTCCAGTCGCAACGGCAGGTCCGCCTGCGTCTCGGCCATCGGCGTCGGCAGCACGATGCTGCGAAAGCGGTCCGGTGGCAGGACGGGGAAGGGCAGCAGGTAGCCGCGCCCCATGAGGTTGTGCAGCGACCTGATCTCGGGGTTCGGCTTCAGGTCGGCCCGTTCGACGTTGAGATGGGCGATGCGGGTCCGGCCCTGGCGGGTCACCTCGTAGCGCGGGCGCACCAGGTGCCGCCCGGCCCGCACCTCGATCTGCGCCGGCCACGTGACGTCCGGGAGCAGCTCGGCGACGTCGACCGGCATGCTCGCATAGCCCGGCAGCTCGACATCGAGCGCGGTGGGTCGCTCGGCGCCCATGCGGTCGAGCTTGATGGTGCCGGCGGGGATCGGCGCGGCATGGCTGTTCTGCAGCCAGAAGGTGACGCGCTCGCCGGGTCGCGGGGCAGGCATGCCGGCATAGCGGTCGCTGGGCCAGGCATTGGCGTCGTGCGTGACGGACAGGCTCGGTTCGTCGCCGGTGCCGTAGGTGTCGAGCGCGTATTTGACGATGTCGTGCCCGGCGGCGCCGATCGCGTGGATGAACAACTGCCCGGTGAATGCCGGGAGGCCGAACCTGGCCCGCACATCGGCACTGTCGATGCAGATGCCGCCCACCCCGCGCGGGGTCGCCTCTTCCCATTGGGCGAGGATTTTTCCCGCTGCGTCGAACAGTCGGAGCCAGAGCCGGACGTCGGTCCCGCCATATCCGGCCCAGTAATTGGCCGTCACCAGCTGCGTATGCAGCCCGGTGCCCCCGGGCTCCCCGGTATCGCGGAAGAACGCGTAGTTCGTCGCGAAATTCGTCTTCTCGAGGTAGCGTGACCGATGCGTCAGCATCTCGTCGGGCAGCTTCAGCCGGTCGAGCGAGACGACGGTCATGCCCTCGGGGATCATGAACCGGATCCGCGCCTCGATCCGTCCCGCGTCGAACGCCGCGATCAACAGGGTCCGGCACGTCGATTGCGGGAGATCGGTCAGCGGCACGGCGGCGACGCCGGCCCGCATGTGCCCGATCTGGGCCACGTCGTGCACGAACAGGGCCGCCGGCGCCGGCATGGCGGGATGCATGGACCACAACGCCGTGGCCACGCCGTCCGGATCATAGACGGCGAGCGGCGCCTGCAGCGTTGCCGCGAAGGCTACTGCCGCTTCGGCTGCCAGCGGATGCGCGAGCGCTTTGTAGATGACGTTGCCGCCCGCGCGGGCATCGAAGGTTTGGATGTCGAGCATGCCGCCTCAATAGCCCAGCCGGCGGCGGACGTCTTGACCCGCCGCGTGCGTGTCGTTCATGGGCGAGGCCGGCCACATCTCGAGCCGGCCTGCGAAGGGGCGCACGCGCCCGTCCTCCTGCAAGAACTGATTGAACAGCCTGATCCGGCGCGACTTGCCGGGTAGCCCGGCCAGCAGCACCGGCGCTGCGGTGGCCGCAGCCTCGGACACCATCGAGACGCTGTCCTCTGTCACGACGATCGCGTCGGCCAGCGCGAGCAGCCCGAAATACGGGTTCTCGCCGGTCATGTCCCACACCCAGCCGCCGAGTGGCTCGACGGCGGACGCCAGGGCCGCGACCGCCGCCGCCGACGTCCGTCGCGACGGGGTCAGCGCAAGGCCGGCCCGGTCTGCGCGCATCATTCCCGCCAGTTGCGCGCCGAGTGCTGCGGCGACCGGACCGTCCAGCCGGAACCGCCCGTTGCTGCCGCCGACCAGCACGGCGACCAACGGCCGCGGCAGATGCGCCAGGCGCGGCCGCCACACCTCCGCCGCCTCGGCCAACCGCTGCGGCGTCACCCGATGGAGCGCCGTCCGCGTGACGACGACGTTCGGACCGGTCAGCCCGTCGTGACGGTTGACCACGACGACGTCGAAGCGGGCCGGGTCCTGCCGTGGGTGCTGGATCTGCACGAGATGGCGGCCGGGCCGGCGCAGCGCGCGGGCGACCACGCCCGCGGTTCCGCCCGCCGCGAGCAGGACGTCGTCCCCGGGATCGGCCAGCCCCACTCCCCGCAACGGGGCCGGCCACAGCCGCGCCGTGACGAACCGCCACGGCGCCCGCGGCTGCAACGAGATCAGCCGGGGTTCGAGGCCGGCGGCCTCGGCCAGTCCCTGCGCCTGTGCCTGCAGCCCGGCGAGAGGCTCACTCAGTATCGATGCGGTCGGCATGACGGCGTCGCATCACGGCGCCGCCCCGGCCTCAATACCGGCGGTAACCATCTTGGAAGCCGCGCCGGTCGCGGCGGTCGAGAAGATGCGGGCGATGGATGGGGCCGTGCCGCCGGTAGTGCCGATAGGCACGCCGGTCGTGGCCGTACCGCACGTATTGGGCGGCCTGGACCTGGGCCCCGTCGGTCAGCGTGGGCGCCGCGACGCTCGCGGACGCTGCGGTGACGAGCGCCATCGCGCCGAGCAGGCCGGATACTATCTTGTTCATCGATCAAATGTCCTGGTTTGAGCTCGCCCCGCGGTGTGGGGACGGTGGGCTGAACTTTAGCCGTCAGCAAACAAGAGTCGATCTAGCCCCTATCGGTACCGGCCTCAATCCTCTTTCTGGTCCAGCCGCCGCGGCAATGCGCCGAGTATCCAATCCGAGGCTGGATGGCATACCATCGCGCATGGTCGACGACATCGCGTCTCACGACGACACGGCCGCGGATGCGCTCGAGCGTGCCATCGCGGAGCGGGACGGTTGGGCGCAGGACTGCTTCGAGAGCCGCCGCTTCGCTGCTCAATTGGCCATCGAGCGGCAACATCTGCGGGATACCATGGACAGCCTGCGCGCCCGGGAGAGGGAGGCGGCCCGGGCCGAGCTCGCGCCGCTGCTCGAGGCGGCGGCGAGCGAGCGGGATGTTGCTCGCGCCGAGTGCGACCGCATGCGAGCCGAGCGCGACGCCGCCATCGGCGACCGCGACCGGGCCCGTGCCGAGGCTCACGACGCCATCGCCATGTTGCGCCGCGTGACCTCCAGCACGGCGTGGCGGATCACCGGCCCGGCCCGCCGCACGCTGCACGCGCTGCTCGGCCGCTGATGCTGATCGGCAGCGCCGGCGCGCAGATCTGTGTCATCGGCCGCACTGGCTTCCAAACCGGGATCGGCGCCATCGGGGCCGGCATGGCCGAGGCGCTGGCCCGCAGCTTTCCCATCTGTTTCCTGCCCACCGAAGCGCAGGAGCAGTCCCGCGAGAGCATCACGCTCCCGAGCGGCCGCGTGTTGCCGGTCTGCCGCGACCCGGCCGCGATCGAGGTCAGCGTGTTCTGCGACGTCGTGTCGGAGTTGGCGACCGATCCGCCCGGCCGGCTCCGCTACGCGTGGCTGCTGTTCGACTCCGACCGGCTAGCGCCCGAGTGGGTCGCGATCCTGAACGATCGGTTCGACGCCGTGATCGCGGCCAGCCCGCATCTGATCGACATCGCCCGCCGCAGCGGCGTCGAACGGCCGATCACGCACCTGCCGATCCCGCTCGACCTCGACGGCTCCCTCGGCCTGCCCGTGCGCGCGCCTGGTGCGGTGCTGCGCTTCGGTAGCATCTGCGCCTTCCATCCGCGCAAGGGCCTCGAGACGCTAGTGGCCGCGTTCGTCGACCGCTTTGGGGGCGACGAGACGGCCGAACTCGTGCTGCACGGCAACCTGGCGTTCGGCGTCACGCTGGACCGGGTCCGCGCGCTCGCCTCGCCGAACGTGCGCATCTCGCTCGAGGACCTATCGGTTTCCGCGAGGGACGCACTGGCCGGCTCGTTCGACGTGTACGCGACCTGCTCGGCCGGCGAGGGTTATGCCATCGGGCCGCGCGACGCGATGGCGCTGGGCAAGGTGATCGTCGCGTCGGACATCGGCGGCCATGCCGATCTGGCTGGACCGCCCGGCGTGTTCATGGTTCCCGCCGCCCAGGCGCGCCCGGCCCGTTATCCCGAGCTCGGCGGCGGCGTATTCGGCTTGCAGCATGAGCCGGACCGCGCCGCGGTCGGCGATGCGCTCGAGGCCGCCGCCGCCTTCGTCCGGGCCGATCGAGGGCGCACCGCCCAGGCCCGGCGCGATCGGGCCCAGCTCTGGAGCGTGTCTCACCTCGTGGGTGCGGCGGCCGCCCTCATCGACCCCAGCATCGCCCGGTTCCGCTCCGCCCACCTACCAGAGCCGGCAGTGGCGGCGCTGGCCGAACGCTGCCTCGGCCGCCGTGCCGATGCGATCGCCGGGCCTCGACGCCAGGTCTGTGCCGCGCATGACGGCGGCTTCTTCTCGGTGTTCAACACCTATCTGAGCCATCTGGTCTGGCAGCAGCGCGAGGATCGCTGCCACGCCGTGTTGCCGGATTGGGATGTCGGGCGCTTCCTCGGCCGGCTCGAGGCGCCGGTCCTCAGCTTCTGCTACGGTCAGCCCGGCGACGGCAATCTGTGGACCAAGCTGTTCCAGCCGCTCTTCGGCGCGACGGAGGCCGAGATGAACGACCAAGCCTTCCTGTGGCGTCACGCGGAGCTGCCCGCGGACCGGCACAACGAGGCGCGCGAGCCGCTGATGACCTATGTCCGCGCCTACCGACTTTATCTCAGCCCCGATTTCGCGGCCTTCCGCCGGCAATACCACCGCGTCTTCACCCGCCACGTCCGGTTGCGCCCGGAGCACCAGGCCGAGATCGACGCGTTCGCCGCCGCGCACCTGACCGCTCCCATCCTGATCGCCGTCCATGTGCGCCACCCCAGCCACACGGTCGAGCAGCCCACCGGGCGGATCGCCGGCAGCGACGTCTATGCTGAACAGGTGCGCGCCGCCGTCCGCCGCCGCGGCGGCGATCCGGACGGGCCGGGATGGACCGTGTTCGTCGCCACCGACCAGGATGGCGTGCTGCGCCGGTTCCGTGAGGCATTCGGCAGCCGCGCCGTGTTCTTCTCCGATGCTCGCCGCACCCGCGCCGACGAGGACGCCGCCTTCGACGCGCTCAGCCCCGCCGAACGGAACCGGGACGGCCACCAACTGCAGCATCTCGTCGCGGCGGACCGCGCCGGCTGGAGTTGGCGCATGGCATGGGAGGTCGTGCGGGACGCCTCGGTGATGGCGCGCTGCCACGCGCTGCTGCACGTGGTCAGCAACGTGTCGACGGCGGTGGCCTACATGAACCCGGACATCGAGATGATATTCTGCGATCCGTGAGAGCCCTCGTGACCGGGGCGACGGGTCTGATGGGCACGGCGCTGGTGGGCGAGTTGCGCCGAGCGGGCCAAGAGGTCGTAGCCCTGGCAAGCAGCGACGCCGACCTGCGCGATCCAGCGGCGGCGACGGCCGTGTTCACCGGCCATCGCCCGGATATCGTCTATCACCTCGCCGCCCGGGTGCGCGGCATCATGGGCAACGCTGGCAGTCAAGGCGACGCCTTCCTCGACAACATCCGTATCAACACGAACGTGGTCGACGCCGCCTGTCGGGCCGGCGCTCGCAAGCTGGTGGCGATGGGCTCGGCCGCGATCTACGCCGACACCGTCGCGCTGCCGATGCGCGAGGACGATGCCTGGTCTGGCCGCCCGCACTCATCCGAGGCGGGCTATGCGCACGCCAAGCTGGCCATGCTCGCCCAGCTCGAGGCGTATCGCGAGCAGTGGGGGCTCGAGTTCGCCTACTGCATCAGCACTAATCTGTTCGGGCCGCACGACCGCTTCGACGAGCGACATGGGCACGTCATTCCGTCGCTTATCTCGAAATTTCATCGTGCCGCCGCCACTGGGGGGCACGTGTCGGTGTGGGGCACCGGCACGCCCACGCGCGATTTCCTCTACGTCGCTGACGCGGCGCGGGCGTTGTGGCGGATCGGTCAGGCCGGGTCTGGCCCGATCAACCTTGCGAGTGGCAGCACCGTATCGATCCGCGAGCTCGTCCAGTTGATCGCCGACATCGCCGGCTATCGAGGCGACATCCTGTGGGACCGGAGCAAACCAGACGGCCAGCTTCGCCGCGCCTACGACGTGAGCCGGCTGCGCGCCCTCGATATCGGTCAAGGGGTCTCGCTACCGGACGCTCTCGCGGAGACGTATGCCTGGTTCGCGGCCAACGCGGCCGTTGCGCGGCGCTAGACTGGGATCATGCCGGGATCGCGGCAACTCCGTCCGGGTTGGCGCGCTCGACACTCACACTGTGTGGAGACGACGACGATGGGCCTGTTCAGCTCGATTGCGGAAAAGATATTTCATCACGGCAGCGCCGCCGCGGCGTCGCCGGGAAGCACCAGCACGCCGGCTGATCCCGCTGCCGCTGCAGCATCGGCGTCGGTCGCGCCCGGCACGTCCGGCAGCGCCAGCCCGCCTCAGCCCGTGGATGTCGAAGCCGTTCTGACCGACATGGCGGCCAAAAAGGGCGGCGGCGGGAACTGGCAGACCTCGATCGTGGACCTGCTCAAGCTGCTGGACCTCGACTCCAGCCTCAATGCCCGCAAGGAACTCGGCGACGAGCTGAACGTGCATGCGGGTGCGGATGGCTCGGCGGAGGAGAATATCGCGCTGCACCGCGCGGTGATGCAGAAGCTGGCCGAGAATGGCGGCAAGGTGCCGGACAGCCTCAAGGGCTGAGCGAGGT